>BPGX01000001.1 GCA_026003255.1 Bacteroidia bacterium
GAAAAACAATGCGCGAACTCCGCGCCGCCGTTTCCCCCGCCGACGCGTGACAGGCTGGTACGCCATGCACTCTGCCTGCTCCAGTCGGGTGACGCGGGGGCGCCTCAGTACCCAGGGGAGGTGGGCCGTGCAGGCCGTGGCGTTTCTCGGAACGGACGATCAGATGCGATCGCTTGCGGCGTTAATCGATCCCGCCATCCCTGGCCCGGTGCAGCGGGAAATCCTGCGTTGCGGCCGCGCCGTTAGGGAGATCGCCCGCACAGCGTTAAATCGGTGGAGCAGTCTGACGCCGGCGCTTCGCGATGAACTACTCCGTGTGGTGGCCTCCGACCCGGGTCTGCTGCGGGAACTCGTCGAGGCTATCGAAAAGGGCACCGTCCGTGCGGCAGAGATAGACGACCTGCATGAGCAACTGTTGCTCCGCAGTGCTCCGGGGCCGGTCGCGGCCCGCCTGCGGACGCTTCTGTCAGGGCCGCGGGAGGGGATTGGCCCGGACCTGGTTTCGGCAATAGGACAACGTGGGAGTCCGCAGCGAGGCAGGCAGTTTGTTTCAAAAGCATTGCAGCTCGTGTCACACATGCCGGGGGGAGGGGCAGAGCGTGGGGCCGGACCTCTCCGGTATCGTCGTGTGGGAACCCGCGCGGACGGTCGCTGAGATACTGGATCCGAACCGCCGTATCATGCCGAATTACGTGGCCTATATCGCGGTCACACGGGATGGACGCGTTTACACAGGCTTACTGCAGTCCGAGACGCCTGACGCCGTCGCACTGGCGCTCCAGGGGGGTGAGACTGTGGTGCTCAGCCGCTCCGAGCTGGAACTGTTCCGCAGCACGGGGCGCTCCTTAATGCCGGACAACTTTCGCGACCTGCTCACCGTCGAGGACCTGCGCGATCTCGTGACCTATCTGCGATCCGCCGGCCCTGCCGGTATGCCTTAGACCATACCTTCGAGAGTGTGTCAGGATTACGGCTGCCGGATCGTTAAAATGAACGGTGACGGGCGATCGGGTTTAGATCTGATGTGCCTGCGCCGATAAAATGGCGAGCGGAGTCACCGAGAGCTTCGTGTTGCCTGGGGGCGAACTGGCATCGACCGGGCAGGCGAGGTGAGAGGTGGCGTGCCGGGGTTGGTCGGCAGGCCCCGTTAGAAAGCCGACCGTGGCAATAAGTGCCAATCCGACCTTTGCTCTGGCTGCCTAATTAACGGCGCAGCCCCTCGGCGGTTCCTTCGCCCGCGGGGAGCCGTTTGAGGCCGCTTAGCGGGCTGGCCGAGGCCGGCGTCCGGGGAGGCTTCGGCGAGATTTCACTCCGGACTGGTCCTTCTGGGACCCTGCCAGTCGGGGCCCGGGGGACGAGAAACAAAAGACTGGCTACGCACGTAGAAGCCCTCACCAAGCTGTCGCGGGACGCGGGTTCGATTCCCGCCGCCTCCACTTGAGGAGAACATGCTCGTCGCCTCCATTCATGCCCCGAGACGTGCTAGTCTCGGGGTGTCTTTTTTTGCGCTGCTGAGACGGAGGCTCTAGCAACACCTTCGTTTGTGCGAGTCGGGCCAGGGGTTCGGCCGCGGATTCCTCCAAAAGATCCGAGCTCAGGAGGAGCGTTCGGGCCACGTTTACGTCCCGCTGCGTCCTCCCGGAAATCGCGCCAGCCGAATGTTCCGGAAGTGCACTTCCATTCCTTTGTCGTGGATCTGAAAAGCGATACGCCCGCACCGAAAGCGGGGCTCGCGCACCTCGTCCAGGAACTCCGATGCGATCTTACCGTTGATGTAGAAGCGAAATTCGTACTCCCTGGCGACGATCCGTACCGAATTCCAGTCGTGAGCTCTGATATCGGCCAGCGTTAAGGCGTGGGGCAGCCGGGTGGAGGTTGTCCGTCCGTCCGAGTGGGATGACCAGTCGCGTGCCTCGCGGGCAAGGAGGTTCACGACGCCCGTCGAAGTGGAAATCCCAGGCGCCGAGAATGTGAGGACCGATGCCGACGTGTCCAAGGTCTGCGTGATAGCCGATCAGGGGGCGTCGGCCCGTGGGGTCAGGGTGTGCGCGTATTTCGACGCCCGTGTTGCCGGGCCCCGGCAGCCTGTAGTCGAAAGTTAGCTCGAAAATCGGACAGCCTGGCGTCGTGCCAGACCAGATAGCAGAGGCCGTCCCGGGAACCTTTTCCCACCAGGAGCCCGTCGGTGACGGTCCAGTCCCCCCTTTCTGTCCGATGGCAGCACGGTCCATCCGGCCAGTGTTTTGCCGTCGAACAGGCTAACCGGTTCGCCTCGCTGCTGATCGGTCCGGGGCAAAGCCCGAGGCAGCCATCCCGGAGAAAAGGTGACGCAAATGGTCAACACTACGGTCAGGGTCCGAGCTGCGTAGCTCACGGGAAGCTCCTTGTCGCCCTCCTGATGCCCGGGCACCTTTGTTCTATTGTCGCCGCATGACCCTGCTGAGGCGACCCGCCGGTAGTGAGTGCGCGAAAGTAACGTAACTGGACATACGCTGTTGGTGGGCACTGTTCGTGTTGCCGCAATTCAGAGTACCGGAAGAATCTTGTCGGAAGGGGAGGCGGGGCTAATCAGCTTACGGGCCTGGCTCGGACCGGGGGCCCGCCGATTTGCCCAAGGGGGATGTGTGCGGGATGTACGGGCTTCGCGTCAAGCCGCCCGCCTTTCGGGTCCTGATTTGTGTCCCCTATCGAGGTTCTCATCGTGAAGAGAGCTATTCGGCGCGGCGCAACCCGTCGGGGGGCGAAGCGTCGAGAGGCGGGTAAGTCGGTTGAGGACGACTTCGAGACCTGTCGCAACGACAAGGACCTGGAAGGGTTCCACGGGAATGCGAAATCGGATTGAGGCAATAGTAAAGGTATGAAAAAGGCAGATCGCGGCGTACGACGCGAGCGCAGGTGTTAGCCTCGGGAGCAGATCTCGACCCGCCCAGAGGCCCCACAGAGTCAACCCGATGAATGCGATGTGAAAGACTCGATACGCGAGCACGTGTGTCCGGGGGTTGGTGTCGTCAAACACGAGGAAATAGCGGAGCCGTCTCAGGCACAGGCGGGCGTACCGCGCCGGATCGTCCCTGATGTAGCCGATGGCTTTCTTGAGCAGGAGTTTGCACCTTTCCGGTTCGGGGAGCCTTCCCAGCTCGGCCTTATCCCGTGGGGAAAGGACCAGGTCGTCGATGTATTGCGTTTCGTGCCGAGCCTGCCAGGTTCGTTCTACGAGCTCCGTCAACCCCCCCGTGTGGGTGGCAACGAGCCCCTCAGCGTAGGCACGGGGAACCTTATCCGTTCCGTACGACCGCGGGTGATTCCCTTGCCAGAATGCGTAGCCGAAAGTGCTCTTAACGGGCACGAGTTCCCCGTGTACGGCGTAGTTGCGCACGATCCACGGCGCAACGATACCGGCGGCCGACAAGATGCCGAGGCTCACGATGCTGATTGCGGCGGCTGTTCCCTTTTGCCTTGCGAGCTGCCATGCGAGCCACGCAGCGGACACGAGGAACACGAGGCCCAGAATCGGGTCAGTGAGGATCATGATGCCTCCGACAAGCCCCCATACTGCTGTTCGTCCCAGGTTGGAAAGGGGCGTGTGTGGGGGGCACTTTCTGGCCCTGGCCGCGAGCAGAACGACGGCGGGGCAGAGAATTGTGAGTAGCGTGACGGGTTGTACGTGGGTGGGGGAATAAACGAACAGCGGGGTGAACGACTGTTGCCAGCGCGGCGAGCCATCCGATCCCGGGCCGCCGGGGCACGAGCTCCCAGGCGAGCATAGCCACGATCGCGGGCAAGAGGCTGGCGATTACCGCCTGCGCCATTTGCAGCCAGAATACGGCAGCGGCGCTTCGAATTCCGAAGCACCAGAAGAAAACCGTGACGATAAGGGGGGTAAACAGGCGCCTGGCTCGAGGTGGGCCCTTCGGCACCGAGGAAGCGTATACTGAACCCTTTGCCGGCAAGCAGGTTCGCGGCTATTTCACCGTATTCGTAGGTCACATGCTCCAGCAGGTAGCTGCGCGCAGTAAGGACGAAGCCCACGCGGGCAATCAACGCGACCGCGCAGATAACTCCCAGCCAGAAGTATGGCGGACGTGGTTCAGAATGGATTGTGTTTCTGTCAGTAACCCCCATGCCGCTTCCTGGTTCGGGTCGGGTATCGTCCAGTGAGAAGTGCTAAGAAATCCGCACGTTGCCGACAACGGCGAATCCAGCGATTCGGACGCGCGCAAACGGCGGCCGAGCAACCGGGACTCGTACCTGCCATTCGAGTGCAGAGTGCGTTCTGGCGCGTCGGAAGCCGGATATGCGAGAGCCTCCGCAACCCGATGTGGAGGGGGGATCAAGTTGGCTTGTTCACAGAGCGGCCCCGCCGCATGACGGCTGTGGGAGCCCGCCAGACTGTGCCCTTCGATTGCCTGTGGGGGCGCACCTCTTTCGCCTGGTCCTGGGGTGGTGGCACGGCGGCGTCCCGGCCGCGAGTCCGGCGTGCGAGAACAAGGCAACAGGCCAGGAGGGCGAGCAGAGACGGCTCTGCCGGGCAAACAAGCCGAAACAGTACGCACGGCTACTGGAACCGTCTCGCCGGTAGCGGGACCGTGGGTGCCCGGTAGAGCGCGTCTGCGATCAGCACGAGGGCGATTGTTAGAAGCCCGCCAATACCGAGAAGCTGTGGCAGGAAGGTGCGGCTCCGTTCCAACTCGATGCGACGAAGAAGAATTGCTGGGGCAGTGCGAGCAGAAACCAGAAGCCGTGCAGCGCTACCAGCGCTTGCAGCGGGTGCGCGATGCAAGCTTCGGATACGACAAGGAATGACACCTCTTGACAGCCGCGGTACTGCCGGTAAAATTTGGCTGGTAGAGTAGGCATTCTTTCGAAGAGCGTTATCTTGGTGGTCATCTGGCAGGTTCGTTTCGGTAGAGAAAGGAGGTGCATCTGATCGAAGATTGCTAGTTTGGTAACGTCTGGTTGTGGGGTCATTGGGATTGGTTGTATGTGGGCACGAGCGGACAGCCGTGCCGAAAGGTTATTTGGGTCTTGGGAGGTTAAGACATGTCGCACGCACGACGTGTGTCCGGATTCACGCTTATCGAGCTTCTTGTCGTCATTGCGATTATTGCCGTTTTGATTGCCCTTCTGCTGCCTGCTGTTCAGATGGCCCGCGAGGCGGCTCGCCGCGCGCAGTGCCAGAACAATCTCAAGCAGATCGGGCTCGCTCTTCACAATTATCACCAGACGCATGGCATGTTCCCACCCGATGGGATGCGTGTCTATCGGAATAACAACGACCGCTGGAACACCAATCCCGCACGTGAGCAGCAGTGGAGCATGAAGGTGTTCCTGTTGCCTTACCTCGACCGGGCGGATATCTACAACGCTGCGAACCTGGACCTGCCGGCCTACGGTGTGCCCCCGGGAAGCGGCAGCTGGGGGGCGCGACGCCAATGCCACGTTGCGGGCCGCTCGGATCGAGACGTACATCTGTCCGTCGGACTACCACTTTCCGCATTCGAACCCCTACGCCGCCCCGCAGAATTATGCTCCGAACCACGGTACAGAGCGTGCCTACAACGGCTGGCGGACGAACGGGATTGTGTACGAGCCGGGCTGGGACTGGGCGTACAACAAGCCTATTGGTCTGCGTGACATCGTGGACGGGACGTCGTTTACGGCCGCGTTTTCCGAGTGGATCCGCGGCGGCATGATGGGCGCCCGCACGGCCCAGTTCGGCGACGACCTGGCAGTGACGTGGAGCGCTCCATCGGTGACGTCGTTCCCGAACTACCTTACGGCCCAGCGTGAGGGCGATAAGTGGCACGAGAAGGTGTGCGACGAGTCGACCCGTTACCAGTGGGACTTCAAGGGCGAGGTGTGGTACCTGCACAACAACGGCCGCGGGACAGGCATCGGCTTTTCCAAGCGGCCGAATCACAAGAGCTGCAACGCCAACAACTGGAGTGCGGGGACGCACCTGATGGCGTCGAGCAGCCTTCATCCCGGCGGCGTAAATGTCCTGTTCTGTGACGGTCGGGTGCGGTTCATTTCGGAAGACATTGATCAGAACGTTTGCTTCGCAATCGGTACGCGCGACGGCCGCGAACCGATCAGCGAGACTGATCTGTCGTTCTAAGGCGTAGACCGGCACGGGTGGCGACTCTGCGACGGGTCGCCACCCGTCTGTTTTCCCGGGTTAACTACATCGGAAGGAGGAACACATGGAGATGTCGAAGCTACAAAGGTGCGTTCTCGGTGTTGTGGTGGGCGCGGCGAGCATGTGGCTGTGGGGATGCGGTGGGGGCCAGACGAGGGAGGCAAGTCCGGAGGAGGCCCAGAAAGCGGCCGAGCAGTCCATGCTGGAAGGTGGCATGCCCGAAGAGATCATTCGCGGCGAGATGCCACAGGATCCGAGTGTGTTGGAGGAAATCTCCCCGGGATCCACGGGGACCAGCGATTATCCGAGCGGCAATACGCCGTACTAAGGCCTGCGTGAGAACTGCTGGTTGCGCCGGTTTCGCCTGTTGAAGCCTCAGTGCCCCCCGCGGAACTGGCAACTGCACGCGCTTACAACCCCGGGGCCGGGTCTGTGTCCGGGAGTACCGGGCCAGGCAAGGCCCTGGGCTTTTTGAGCCGACGCTTCTTGAGCAAGTTTCCCCTGGCTAGGGAGGGGGCAACTATCCGGGGGCTGGCGGGGAAGGCGGCAACCCCGATCAGCAGTAAGATAAGGCACGGCCCGACTCCGGGGGCACGCTGCTCTTTGGACCCGCAACGCGCGCGACATTGGCCGGGCGGGTTCTGCGCGAGCTGGTGCTAGTGGGGCCGTCTGTGGGGAATTATTGACGGTTCTCGTTCGCGCTGCGCCGAGTTAGAATGTAATCGCGTGCTGGCGGGAGTCAGTGTCGATACACATCACAGGGGATTCGCCCGGCTTGAGGGTGCGTTGATGAAGAAAAGGATTCGCTGTGGCAGGTGTGGGGGCGTTTAACGATCCCGGAGCCGGTCAGTGCGGGTCGTGTGGCGCGGTGTTCCGCCGCGTGGTAGGCCGGAGTATGGGGGCAGCGCCTGGGTCGGGCGTGCGGGCGGGCGATGCGAGCGCATCGACCGGCAACGCTCCGTTCTCAAGCTCGCTAGACGCCTTGTTCGACAGGCCCGGCGGGCAGCCACCTGGCCCCGCCGACGTAAGTACCACCAGTCGAGAGCCGCATCGATCTTCAGGAACGCCGGACGCGGTAGCCGGTGGCTCCGCTGGTGGGGCGGGGGGAGAACATCCCGGGTAGTCTTGTTGGCGAGGGGGGGACTCCGAGTTCCTTCGGCTCCTGATGCTGGCGTACCTGGCGGGGCCACGGGGCGTGTTCTACCGAAGGGCAGCTCTGCACCGGGGCGGCCAGCGAGGCCGGGAGAGGCTACAGGGATCCCGGGGATTCCCTCGGGGCGTGCCTCTTTCGGGTGCATCGATACCGCCCGGGATGCCGCGTATGGGCACAGGCGGACCACCTGTCGGTGTTCCGCCTGTCGGTGGTCCGGCGTGGTCGCCACGATCTTCGGGAGGCGCTGCCTCAGGACCGGGGACACAGGGCACGCACCCGGCCTCGCGACAAAGTGCGGGAGCGGGCGCCGCAAGGAGACGTACGAATTCCCTGGGCATCCGGACGGCCTCGGGGGGCTACCCCCGGTGGGGCCTTCGGCCGTTCGGTGGCCGCGAATGTGACGGGGCCTACTGAGCCGAGCGTATTTGGGGGCCAACCTGCACTTCAGTCAACGGCTCCGGTGCCGCCATCTCCGTCGTATGAGGGGGGTTCCTTCGGCCTCGATACGTCAAATGCTGCAACTGGAGCGGTTGGGGCCGCTGCTGCTTCGAGCTCCATCAGTTTGCCGCGGGTGCCCTCTGTGAGCGAACCCGAACCCGTAACGCCTCGCAGGCGGCGGGGGCAGTGGACGAAGCGGTTAGACCCCGAGGGAACGGCTGCCACGATAGCCTGTGCGGTGGCAGGGAGTCTCGTGGTGGCATTTCTATGCGCCGTCTATGGCGCGATCGCAGCGTACGTCGGGTACGATCTCGTTTACGTCGGCGCCATGGTAGTCGGTGGGGTTGCTGGGGCTTTCGCGCGTGGGATATACACAGGTATGAGGCAGAACGGGCCGCACGGCCCGCTGCCGATCATACCTGGGGCAGCCCTCGCGTTGGTTTTCGCAGTTGTGGGCATCCTGTCGAAGTATGCGGGCATGGCGTACGTGTTTTCGAACTCGTTGACCGTCGCGGAGTTTGCCAAAGAGGAGGACGCGCCGGTCGAATTAGCGCGAGTGTTCTTCAGAAGCGTGCCCATGGTCGTGAGGATGCGCATCTTAATGGAGGGGAGCGAAATAGAAACCATCCGTTTCGGAGGACGGACAATAGCCAGTGGCGGCAAGGCGTTCGGACTCGAGATGGCCCTGTTGGCCGGGGCCCTCTATCTGGGCCTCGCGGCAGGCCCCGAGGATGACGACGACTGACCTCCGTTACATTTCAACCTCTGTATGGTGTATGGTCCGTCGGCTCCCAGCCGGGTAATACGAGGTTGGGACCCCCCGGGGGGGGTAAACCCCCCGGGACCCCTGTCGAGCGGCCGCTGGCGGCCCCATATGGTCCGCCGGCTCCCTGTCCATGTCCTGTTCGCCCGCATCGCGGTCTCGCGTGTACGCGATCGGGCGGATTCTTTTTGCCCCCCCGGGGCATCTTTCGGGGCGGCGGCCCAGAAGGCGCGAACCCCCGCGCTACGCGCGCGGAGGGGGCCTGCGTAGCAAATTCCGCCTGGGCCGCAGGGATGCGTCTGCTATGCCTCCTCGTCCGAAAACGACATTTCGCGGTGGGGTTGCTGGTGCATGAGCGGTCCACAGTGTCGCCAGAGGACTCGCGAATTGTTAGAATCGAGTAAGTGACGTGAGGCTAATTGTCCTGCCTCACGTGCGCTTCAGAGGATGCGAGGATTTCGCTGGCTGAGGAGCCATCATGGCGCGAACGGAGGCCGGGTTAGTGGACGGGCAGGATCCCCTGGTTGCATATGAGGCTGCACTGGAGGCGGGGCATACGGACCAGCTCGCACATCTTGAGTCCGGCGTTGGGGAGATTGCCTCTGGAACGGACATGGGACGGGCTGCGGTTGCGCGTGCGCTGCTCGTGCGAGCGGCGGTTCGGCGCAACGAGCTCGAAAAAGCCCGGCATTTTTGCAGCCAGATCTTCGAGAATCTCCCGAAGGTGACCGAAGCGCGGCGAACATGCCTGGCCGCGCATTTCAAGGACGTCTGCCTCACCCTCCTGCTCAGGGGACAGGCCGAGGAGGTTAAGGGAGCGGGTGTCCGGGGGCTTTGCCAGGACGCGGCCTCCGATCGCGGCAGTTCCGGTGCAGAAACAGAGAGTGCACTGAGTTTGTCGCCTTCGACGCCTGGTGGAATCGAGCCGTCGGACATATGGCGGGAGTTTTTGGACCGGTGGCAGAGGGGGTCTGAAACGGAGGAGGCATTTTTGCCCGTGATTCCTCTGCTGGCAGCTTCCTTGTGCGGGTGGTTGGAGTGTCACGGACAGTTCGCGGAAGCAGAAAGGGTTCTGCAGGATGCGCTCGCTCTCGTCGATTCCTGCGCAGCAGCGGATCCATCGGTGCGCATGGAGATCCTGACGCACCTGGGCATGTTCCACTACCGGCGGGGGTGCATGGTGGCTGCGGAGCGGGAGCTGCGCAAGGTCGTCGACTTTGCCCGCGCGCA
Organism: Bacteroidia bacterium; assembly: GCA_026003255.1. Lineage (GTDB taxonomy): Bacteria > Bacteroidota > Bacteroidia > B-17B0 > Aurantibacillaceae > BPGX01. The sequence continues at coordinate 9,724 of BPGX01000001.1, forward strand.
TCCGGAGCTGTACCATCCCGCACAGTCTGACGCTTTCCTCTACCTTACACGCATCTACCGGCAGTGGGACAAATACATCGGGGTCGAAGATCTATACAAGTTCTGGGTGAGGCAAATCCGGTGGCGACACGGCGCTATGGCCAGAGAGTTGATTGTTCCCCTGGCCGAGTTTGCCGGGTTTTACCTTCGCTGGGACGATCCTGTTCCAGCAGAAAAGGCCGCGGCGGAAGCATATCGCATCTGTCGGAGTCGCTGCAGACCGGGTGAGTTCCTGTGGGGGGTATCTCTTTCCGCACTCGTGCGCGCACACATTGAGAGGGACCGGTTAGAGAAGGCCAGTCGGGTCTCTGGGGAGGCCCTCAGAATTTTCCGGAAGGCCTTCGGTAACGGGCATGTCGAAACTGCCAGCCTGCTTATCGAGATCGGTGGCGCATTCAGTAGGGGCGGCCTGCATGAAGAAGCAAAAGTCTTCCTCGACGAGGCCATCGACATAGCCCGATCGTCCGACGAACGCAAGCAGCTTCTGGGGACGGCTCTTGCGGCACGTGCTAGTGCGTCTCTTGGTTGCGGCGAGTACGACGAAGCCGAGCGCTATTACCGTGCGGCCCTGTTACAGGCTCACGAGACGGTCGGGCCGCAATGCGGTGCCGTTGCAGTGTTTCTGACGAACATCGGCACCCTGCAAGCTGAGCGCGGTGACTATCGCGCCGCACTCTCGTCGTTACAGCGGGCAGCGGAAATCTTGAGGAGAGTAGCCGGCTGGGAGAGCAGCCTTTTCACGGACGTCATGTTCCGAATTGGCGATGTATACGAGAACATGGGGCACTTTCGAAAAGCGGAGAAGTGTTACCGCGAGGGGATCGAGTTTCTCCGGACGAACACAGAGGCCGAGTCACCGTCGGTAGCACACTGGCTCGCCGTACTTGGCCGCGATTATCTGCGACGGGAACGTTTCGCCGAGGCAGAAGCGGTGCTACGGGAGGCGCTCCGAATGTGCGAGCGATTCCTTGGGGCGGCAGAGCCGGCCTCGGTGTATGTGGCGGAAAGCCTCGCGGAAGCTCTTTACGCCCAGGGAAAGGATCCAATCGATTCCGGGGAGCTTGCAGAAGAGTTCGAAGGAACAGCTTTTTCTGGTACAAGGGGGGAGCGCCTCGCAGGGGACTTACTCTATCTATTGCAACTTCTGGGGTCCGAGGATTCCCAAGAAATCGATGATGATCGGGCGACCGACGAAGGGGCGGAACTGAAGCAGGGCCCTGAGGACGTCGACAGGGCGGCGGCCGCGGCGAGCTGGTGGGCTGAACGCCGCAGGCAACGGCGCAGGGAGAAAAAGAAACGGAAGCGGGCGAAAAAGAGGAAGTAGAGCAATACCGGTGCCCCCTGTACCGTGGTCGGCCGACGCGGTATAGGGGTTCGCGGCAGGCTGCTGCCGCAAAGCGGCGCGGCGGTGCTTGCCTGCGGGGGAAGGGGAGGCTGTACCGGCTGGCAGAGTTCGACGGACCCTATCCTCGCGGGTGGCAGTCACAGGGGGCGCATTGACGCGCAGAATGACACCGATGGGCCCTCGGCCCACCGATGACATTGGTGGTTTGGCTAGCACTAGGGACGTCGTCGTAAGTCCAGGCGGAATCGCCCGGCTACGACGCTCTTGGCGTTGTCCAGCAAGCAGACGTACACGCCGCACCGCACCTCGTCTCGGCGTGGATTCTCGATCTCAATACGCATCGCGAAGGCGCTTTCTTCCGTGAGCCGGAGATTTGTGAAAACATGTTCCGCGGAGCTTCGCGTCGTTGGATCGAGAATTCGGTAGATAACCCGGCCGCTCCTGTCACCCGGAAGCACCGTAATCGTGGTCTCCTTCAGAGGCGCCACTGTCGGGAACCAGAGTTCCATTTCCGCGACGGTTCTGCCCTGCTGTACCGAGGCCAGCACGAGCTGTCCCCGTAACCCCAGACGGAACGTGTTGAACTCCACCGCGTTCCCCGCTAGAAGCCCGTAAGGGGGTCGATCGGGGATGCTCATTCGATCCACACTGAGTGTCCAGAGGGGCAAACCTTCCCTCTCGGTATCCTGGAACCGCGAGATTTCCTCCAGGCGTTCCTTGAGTCGCTGACGCTGTTGCAGTATTGTGGCGTCCTGTTCTGCTAACCAACCGACAAGCCGTCGCCATGCCTGTGCGGAGAGATCCGGTGTTGATCTGTGCGGGAGACAGTGGAGGAGCACAAGCGGACGTCCCGGTGCAGTTTCAACCTTACAGGTACCGAGTTCCCTCAGGAAACTCGTAGGCAACGCGTCGTCAAGGGGGCCCGGTTGAATTGCTGCGGCCTCCAGTCCCTGGAGAAGGCTATTTGTGACGGCCGGCCCCCTTACTTCCACAGTTAGCTCCGGAGGGCTGTTCGCTTTCACGCCAACACCGAGGACGGTCCCCTCGGGCCATCGGTCCTGGGAGAGTGCCTCGGGAACTTGTAACTCGAGAACCACGGCGTAATCGTCCTCGTACAGGGGATTATCAGCCCAGCGATCGTTCCAGCACTGGAGCAGGGTTCGGTGTTTGGTCTCATCCTTCGCATAGAACGGAAACAGTATATTAGCGGCGTTTTGCGTCGCGGCGCATACCCCGAGGATTCCGGCTTCTCGATCCACGCAGAGGTCCAAGAACCCCAGGCCCGCCGTGGTTGAGGGACCATCGAGGGGGGATGAGCCGCCCCGTTGTTCATAACGAACTCGAAAGCACGTCAGGTGCATAGGACGAGCCGCACTTGGTGCGAAACGTGAGTTCGCGGGGGTTTCCTCGAGGAATAGGCCGTATCTCTGGAGATTTTCCCGAACTGTCTCGGTGTCGAGCGATCGGGCCTTGACAACGAGGGTCAGACCAATACGGGGTGACAACAGATCGAGCACGCTGCTTATCACGTCCACATCCGACAACGGCGCACCAGCCGTCTCTTCTGATGGGGCCATTTCTTTGTGCTTGCGCGCAAGATCAAGGACGGACTTTGCTCGCCCCTCGACGCTTCGGGATGGCGGGACTGGCGGTAGAGGGAAGCTTCCAGACAGGCCAGGCAGTCCAGAGAGGCCAGACCCTCCAGGCCGTGCGGGCAGCCCAGGTACTCCGGCCGCTCCGGACAGCCCCTCTTGCAATGCTGGGGGCAGCTTCGCCAGCGCTTCGTCGATCTGACGTCGGAGTTCCTCGAGATCTGCTTCGCCACCGGCAACTTGCAGCAGGGTTTCGTAGCCGGACGGCCCCGGACCAAACGGGCCCCGGCTGAACAAGAGGATCTCCTCAATTTCTGTGTCGGGCACTCCGGCAAGTGCAGCGGATGCCTTAACGAGTGTGTCCAGTTGGCCGTGACGCAGGAGTCCGCCAACTTCGGGGGTAGTGGCTAACAGCGAGGGACGCAGGCTCAGCAGGAAGCTCGGTTCGGGCAACCGCCTGTACAAGGCTTCCGCAATGGCCGCGCCTCCGCCCTCGGTCGTCTCCGTTGCACCAAAGGCCCGGGCGACCTTCTCCAGGTGCTCGTTTACCCGTTCCATTTCTTCTTTTGAGGCTGACCGCTGGGGCTTCGGTGGCGTGCTGCGCCGGCTACGGGCCACCCTGGCTTCCCTCTCCCGGGCAGTTGCTTCGTCGAGCGCCTTCTCGGCAAGGTGCCCAAGTACCGAATAAACAAGCAGCCCGAGGACGAACCCGGCAGCCGCCGTGATTACGAATCCAATCCCGCGCGACGTAGCCTGGTTAGTTTCGAAAGACATGTGACCCCTGCTGTCTTGCGATGCTTGCTGACGCGACTATCGAGATCCGTGCGGCTATGGCCCCCGTCTGATCAATTGGAACGCCGATACCTCGTCGGCCTTCGCGGGGCCGCCTCCCCGACTTTCTGTCGCTCCATTATAAAAACGCCAGGGACACCTTGCGTCGGCGAACGCACCGGCTGGTCTCGAAACCCTGGCCAAGGGGGCAGCTCCCCGACCCCTGGCCGCGGCAGCACGCCGCGGCAATACGGCATGGAGCCCGCCTCATCTGCGGCGATTCCCGATAAAATGTCGACAGACCACACGGGCGACCGGAGGCCGCACCTGATCGCGGCACGGTATGCCGGCGGACCACAGACGAGAGGGAATCGGCGAGGTGAAGCCTCTTGACAGCCTGGTCGAGTTGGTGTAGACTACCATCGACCGTGCGTCCTTCTCTGTTGGTTTTGCGGTTTTATTCGGATTCGTTTATCGAGGCTGATTGATGGCAGTTGGACGCGCAGAAAGGAGGTGTGGCGGACGGTAACGAGTTGCGAGGGGAGCTGTGGCCTCGGGTTCGCGTAATTGTGGGTCATGGGAGGTTTACGTGGTCGGTAGTCTGAGACCGGCCTCGCTGGTGTGTTATGCGCCAGTGTTGTATTGACCGAGTCTTGTTGCCTTAGGTCGTTTTGGAGGTATTCCCATGATTCACGGACCGACAAGACGTAACCACGCGTTTACGCTTATCGAGCTGCTTGTCGTCATTGCAATCATCGCCGTTCTTATCGCCCTTCTGCTTCCTGCTGTTCAGATGGCTCGCGAGGCAGCTCGCCGCGCGCAGTGCCAGAACAATCTCAAGCAGATCGGGCTCGCTATGCACAACTATCACCAGGTGCATGGCATGTTTCCCCCGAGCGGGATGCGCGTTCTGCGGGGGTCAGAGAACGAAAGTGGGCGATGGGCGCGCGGTGGCGAACAGCAGTGGGGAGACAAGGTCTTCCTGCTTCCTTACCTGGACCGTGTCGATTTGTATAACGCGGCCAACTTAGATCTTCGGTCATACGGTGAACCTCCGACTTCGAATCGTCAGGTCGCATGGTCGGGTGACGCAAACCATACCCTGCGTCAGGCAAGAATCGAGACGTTTCTTTGTCCATCTGATCCCCATTTTCCCCATCCGAACCCGCATGCGGCGATGACAAATTATGCATTGAATCACGGCACGGAGCGCTACTACAACGGATGGCGTACGAACGGTGTGGCGTACCACCCGGGCTGGGACTGGGCGATGAACAAGCCCATCGGCCTGCGAGACATCGTGGACGGAACGGCGATGACGGCGATGTACTCGGAGTGGATCCGCGGTGGTACACACGGGCGCACTGCCTGGGCCAAAACCGATCCCCTGTCGTGGACATGGAACTCACCTGCGGTTGACCGAATCGGTTTCGGGCTTGACGCGAACCGCGAGGGGGATAAGGCGTTCGAAAGGATATGCGAAGAATCGACAAGTCCGCAGTGGAATTACAAGGGCGAGATGTGGTGGAGCAACTGTGCTGGCCGCGGGACAGGTTACGGTCATTCCAAACGGCCGAATCGCAAGTCGTGCCGAGCGGGTAATTGGTCGGCCGGCACCCATCTGATGGCTGCTACCAGCTTGCACCCCGGCGGGGTGAACGTGCTGTTTTGCGACGGTCGGGTTCGGTTTATTTCGAACGACGTGGATCAGAACGTCTGGTTTGCCATTGGTACACGTGACGGACGCGAGCCCGTCAGTGAGAACGACCTGTCCTTCTAGCCTGATTTGCGTGAGAGAGCGGGCATCGGGCCCGTGCGCCGGGTCCGATGCCCTTCTGGAGAAATGCAGCAGCACGGACTTGGAGCGTACGGATTATGGTTCGTTACTTCTTTGGGGTAGTGTGCGTGGTGCTGTTGTTTCTGGGGGGGTGCAGCTCAGTCTCGCGGCCGGAGAATCCGTCGCCTGAGGAAGCGGCAAATCAGAGCATGCAAGCAACGGGGCAGGTGTCCGAGGGCGGGGTTTTTTACCCTGAGCCTTCACCAGACATGCAGAATCAGCAGTACGAACAAGAGGCCACCCAAAGCAACTATTGAGGGGGTTGTGACCCGACCGTGCGGCGGGGTGCAACGCCTACGACGGACCCTGCCACGTAGCGGTTTTTCAGAAATGAGCCAGCAGGACATGATGTAGGAGTTGGAGCCGTCTCTCGGCCGGGGGCCTCGTTCCTGGCGTGAGCTACAAACGGGAACGGGGGCCCTGACCTTTCGTAGCTCCGCCTGGAATAACGTTCCTGTGGCGGACAACCTTTCCAGCTCGTGTACTGACCGAGGATTGGAAGGGCACGACGTTTATTTGGGAGGTGAGCCGGACTTCCTCGGACTGAGGTGAGGAACACGGAAGGGGCTCAGGAAAGGAGTCCGTGGCATCTGCGGAGGGTATGCGGCGAGCACCGGGACAGAGCGCAGCTACTTCAGGATCAGGGCACGGGGCGCGAAGAAACGGGTAATCCCGGCAAGATCTGTGGCCGCCCCCTGTTTGTCGCCGGGTTCGGATCCGTGACCGGGATGGTGATCGCGGCGTAGGATCGAAACGATCAGTGGGTTGGACTCAGTAGACCTTCTGGTAAAACTCCGGTGGTTCAGTCGCGGCTCGTTTTGGCGGATGGCACATTCTGATACACGGTTGAGGCGGTTCGCGATTCCCATCCCGGGGGACCAGTGCCGCCGGTACCGCACGCAGTGTAGTGCGTACCCTGGCAGATGCTCGAAATGTGGTAACCCACCCTGGGCCTGCTTGCGAAAATACTCCGTTACGTCGCGATCAAGCGTGGGCTGGCCTGCCTTGACGGCCACCACGTAGCAGGCACGGTTCACCGTGATTTACTCCAGAATCGCCGGCCGATAGCTGACGGTGTCCAATATGATTCCCGTCTCCGTTTTCAGCGAATCCGGCAGTTGGGCAATTGCATGCGGCACGCTCGACTTTTCCCCGCAGCCATCCTTCCCGGCAAGATTAAGTGCACGGCTGCGCGCCGAGACCTTCCGAAACATCGTGGACCGATGGTGGTGTGTGTGCCTGCAACGTCCCCGCGCAAAGCTTCGAAACTACAGCCCCTCACCCCTGGGCGGCCGTCGGACTTCTTGGAGCCGGCCGCACCGCGCCGCCCCAACTTCCCTCGAGCTCGTGAGCTGTGCGACGCACGCGGATGTGTCGTGCGACGGTATTTTGTCGGGTGGGTGGAGGGTTTCTCGTTGATCGGAAGGCCAGGTCAATCCCGCCCTCTTGCAAAAGCTGCCTGCCGTTCCGAGCACCGCGAACGTGGCGCAGAAGGCACGGGTTTGATGCAGAAGGACACGGTATTAATTCATACTTACTGCGGTTCGCAACAGGCCGTTACGTGGTTTTTTTCTCTATGGCTGCCTTTGCGGCCATTGTGCGCCTCATTTCCGCCGAAAGTATGTGGCCACCATGCGGTCGTGGGTAGGGTTGACAGTGGGCCATATCTTAGGTTAAGGTGCTATACGAGTGGATGATGTCCAGAAATGCATATCACCCGAATAAGAAGGGGCGTGTACGGTAGGCATTACGTCAGCGTCCTGGTTCGCGAAACCTGCCGCTAAGGGCGCAAGGAAGGTAAAGCACCGAACCCTCGCCAGCCTCACCGGACTACCCCCCCTTACGTGATCGAGGCGGTCGAGCGGGCACTCGAGCGGGGTGAGGTACCCGACAGCGACAACCTCCAGATCGAACGGAGCCTGCCCCACGGACATGTGGCCGCGGTTCCGGGAACCATGCGGAAACTCGACCCGCCGCGCCTGCTCAATCCCCGCTTCTGTCGGGAACGTTCCGTGGCGCTGGCGATGATCGCGGGCAAGATCCTCTGGGGCGGCTCGAAGCTGGCGCTGTACCGGCGACTGGCTCCGGAGACCACCTGCAGCACGCTGCCCATGGAGCTGGGACTGGAAGATCTGAAGCCGGATCATCTGTACGAGGCGCTGGACTCGCTGGGCAGACGGCAGGAGGCGATACAGCGTCGGCTCGCGCAACGGCACGCTTCCGGGGATGTTCTGCTTCTGTACGACGTGACGAGTGCCTATTACACGGGTCGACGTTCCGATCTGGTGGCCTACGGGTACAACCGGGACGGGAAGAACGGCCATCCGCAGATTGTGTTCGGTCTGTTGTGCAATGCGGAGGGGTGTCCGATAGCGGTGGAGGTGTTCCCGGGAAACACGGCGGATCCGGAGACGTTGCGTCCGCAGGTACGGCGGATCCGGGAGAACTTCGGCATCTAGTGGGTGGTTGTGGTGGGTGATCGGGGGCTGATCACGAGCCGGCGGATTGAGGAGGATCTGCGTGGTGAGGCGGGGGTGGACTGGATCACTGCGTTGCGGGGAGACACGCTGAAGAAGCTTGCGCAGCAGGGGGTGGTCGAGAGGTCTCTGTTTGACGAGCGGGATCTGGTGGAGATCGTTTCGCCGGACTTTCTCGGGGAACGGCTAATCGGCTGCCGGAACCCGTTTCTGGCGGAAGAGCGGGCCAGGAAGCGGGAGGAACTGCTGCAGCAGACGGAACGGAAGCTGGAGAAGATTGCGGAGGCGACGCGGCGGGAACGTCGGCCGCTGCGTGGGGAGGCGAAGATCGCTGAGCGGGTGGGGCGAGTGCTGGGGACGAGTAAGGTGGCGAAGCACTTTCGCCGGGAAATCACACCCGAGGGGCATTTCCGTTACTGGCGGAACGAGGAATCGATCGCCAGGGCGGCGGCGCTGGACGGGGTGTACATGGTGCGCACGTCGGTTCCGGAGGAGAAGATGACGGCGGAGCAGGTGGTGGGGGCATACAAGGGACTGAGTCGGGTGGAATGGGCGTTTCGCTGGCTGAAGAATGCCCCGCTCGAAGTCCGTCCGATCCATCACTGGCTCTCAGACCGGATCCGGGCTCATGTCTTTTTGTGCATGCTTGCGGCCTATGTGCGCTGGCACATGGAACAGGCGCTGGCACCGTTGCTGTTCGTCGATCACGAGCGGGAGGCGGCCGAAGAGCAGCGTAGCAGCGTGGTGGAGCGTGCACCCCGGTCCGGCGCGGCACGTTCGAAGGAGGGGAAAAAGCGCACCCCGGAGGGCCTGCCGGTGCACAGTTTCCGCACGCTGATGGCCGATCTGAGCACGCTGGCCCGCAATCGTGTGCGCGTGACCGGAGAACGAGAGGCGGTATTCTGGATGGACACGGCCCCCACGCCGCTGTAGGCGCGTGCCCTCGAGCTGCTCGGCTGCCCCATTCACCCCCGTGACGCCCGCTCGTAGCCGGACCATAGCGCCCTGACGGAACCTTAACCCCCTACCCTGCAGGTGATCTAGTGCAGCCTTTTTTTCCAGGAAGTATGGGTTAGATGTGCCGACGTCGACGTTGCGGATCGTGGACGACCGGCAGATAGGCCGTCACCGGAACAGTTCTGTGGCGATACATTCGTGATTTCGTCAATGTCTTCAGAGCCCACCGCGGACTCGGGACGTTGGCCGCACACGAGGCAGCACCGGGCGCAGAGCGTGCAGGTCTACAGACCGCATGCTGTCGTATGAAACAAAGTGCGCCAGCCCTTCGGCAGCGGGCGTGTAAGACATGCGACAGACTAATGACACGAGGACGGAACCGTCATTTGCCGGGGGATGCGTTGTTCCCTATGCCGAAGACGCACTCCAGGAAACACTCGCAGTTATGGTGGCCCGCGTTCAATGGCCTAAGGGCAGTCATGAGGGTGCGGAAGATCTCATAGTTGACACGGTAGAAGTTATATTTGCCCCGTTGCTCGGATTCGAGCAACCCCGCCAGCTTCATGAGCCCCAGATGCCGGCTTACTGCCGGCTGACTCTGCCCCACACGTTCGCATATGTCCGTCACGTTCATTGCACCGTGCCGGCTCAGCAGTAGCACGATGCGCAATCGCGTGGGTTCGGCAAGAAGGCCGAAGACTTTGCTCATCTCCTGGATGAGGCGCGAATTGAGTGGATCACCGGTAACGTTGTGGCCTGTATTGCCCGCCGGCTGAGACATCGCGCATACACCTCGTACCGCGTCAGGGACCTGATACCCGGGCGGCACGGCGGGCACTCAAAATCACTTGATTATACGGGATTCTTACGGGTTAATGCTGCATTTGCCGGCGACGGGTGCGAGCAGCGGACCGTTCGGGCGCCGGGTAACGATTGGATGCCTTTCGCCTTGAAGCGACACAGCCACAAGAGCCACGTGCTGACGGTGGGAAAGCGTCGCGGGGCGTAAACGAAGCTCGCCGGCCCCACCATTGCTGGGCTCCTGTGTTGCCTCAATGCTGCCAGGGTCAGGCGGTACAACGTTTGTTCGGGCGAGGACCGCACCATGTCATGTAAGCGACGAGCCCGGCGATCGGCGCGGCGGCGTCAACTGATGATCTCGTGGATCACGCGCCCCTTGACGTCGGTCAGACGCATGTCGCGACCTCCGAACCTGACGGTCAGCCGGGTGTGATCGATACCCAGCAGGTGCAGGATCGTGGCGTGGAGATCGTGGATCTCAACCTTGTTTTCTACGGCGAAGTAGCCGTACTCGTCTGTTGCCCCGTAGATCATGCCCCCCTTCACGCCCCCGCCCGCGAGCCACATCGTGAACCCAAAGGGATTATGATCGCGACCGTCCGTTCCCTGGGCCATTGGGGTGCGGCCGAATTCACCACCCCAGAGAACGATCGTCTCGTCGAGCAGGCCTCGTGCCTTGAGATCGGTCAGCAGGGCTGCGATCGGTTGATCCACCGCCCGGGCGTTGTTCGCGTGACCTTCGCGGAGCCGACTGTGTTGATCCCAGCGGTCTGCTCCAACGTGGGGACACGTAAGCTCCACAAAACGGACGCCTCGTTCGACGAGGCGTCGCGCCAGGAGGCACAGGGTGCCGTAGGTGCGTGTGGGGGCATAGTCGGAGTCGAGACCGTAAAGTTTCTTCGTCGCAGCGGTTTCACCGCGCATATCAAGCAAGGAGGGCACAGCACTTTGCATGCGGAACGCGAGTTCGTAGTTGCGGATCGCGGACTCGATGGCATCGGTATCAGAGATACGGCCGAGCACCGTGCGATCAAGATTTGACAAGAGCGTGAGCTTCTTTCGTTGGAGTGCTTCGCTGGACTCGGGAGGGACCAGGTTCGCGACCGGCTGCGGCCCGTACTTGAAAACCGACCCCTGAAAGGTAGCCGGAAGAAAGCCGCTGGTGAAATTGTCCAGGCCGCCGGGCGGGATCAGCCCCCCGTTCAGCACGATGAAGCCGGGCAGATCCTGGCAATCGCTTCCCAGCCCGTAGGTTATCCAGGAACCCATGCTCGGGCGCCCCTGCTGACCGAATCCGGTATGCAAGAAGTAGTTTGCATTTGTGTGCTCAGAGAACTCAGACACCATCGAGCGGATAATGCAAAGCTCATCCACGCAGCGCGCTACGTGAGGGAAAAGATCGCTCACGGGGATCCCGCTTTCTCCGTACTGTCTGAACTTCCAGGGGGATTTGAGCACATTGCCCACGTTGTTGAACTGGGTGCGCGGCACCTTCATCTTGATGGGCTGTCCATGCTCCTTTTCAAGGCGCGGTTTCGGGTCGAACGTATCGACCTGGGAAGGGCCGCCGTCCATGTAAAGAAAGATGACGTTTTTTGCGCGTGGGGGGTGGTGAGGAACCTTCGCAGCGAAGGGGCTTTCAGCTTGCCTGAGGTGAGCGCCGTATGCGCGGTCGGAAAGCAAGGCCGTCAGAGCCAGCGCGCCGAACCCGGCCGTGCAACGCATGAGCAGCTCACGGCGACTCAGGGGGACGCTCAAATGATTACCACACTGCATGGCTGGACCTTATTGATCACGGCACAAAGATGAATTCCTTCACGTTTATGAGCACATGGCAAAGGTCTGCCCACACCCGCACGTCGTCTTCCGACGCGGAGTACTCCTCTGCCTGACTGCGAATGAACCCCGCTGCTGCCTCGAGTTCCGCATCGGTCGGCTCCCGGGCGAAGGCTTCCAGATAAAGGCGGCGGATGCGCTTTTCAATGGACGCCCCGGGCAGCTCGTGGATCAGTTTTTCCGCCCAACGACGCGACTGTTCGACAACGAACGGGCCATTCATGAGCGTAAGCGCCTGCGCGGGAACGTTGGAGACAGCTCGTCGCCCGATTGTCGTGAACGGAACCGGATAGTCGAAGACGAGCAACATCGGGGTCAGGAAGTTCCGCCGGACGTTGATGTAGATGCTCCGCCGTCCCCTGCCGTCGAGAGGTCCACTTCTGGAGGGACGGCCTCTTCCCTCCATAAACGGAGTCAGGTGCGGAAGCACGCCGGGACCGTACATGGAATAGTCCAGCCGCCCCGATACCGCGAGTATTGCGTCTCGAATCGGCTCCGCCTCCAACCGGCGCACGGGAATGTGGTGGAGTAGCTTGTTTTCCGGGTCCTGCATCATGGCCTTCGGTGCAGCACGGCCGGACATGCAGTACGTGTTGCTGAGGACCATCGTGCGATGCAACCGCTTGATCGACCAACCGTGTTCCACGAAGTACATCGCAAGCCAGTCGAGAAGATCCGGGTGGGTCGGAAGTTCCCCCATATGACCGAAATCGTCCGGAGTTGCCACGATCCCGCGTCCAAAATGATGTTGCCACACCCGGTTTACCAAAACACGCGGCAACAAAGGTGTTACCGATGGGTCCGTCATCAGGCGTGCAAGTTCCAGCCGTCCGCTTCCCGGGGATGTGATCGGGGCCGTTCCGGCGAATACCTCCAGGAACCGGCGCGCGACAACAGGGCCGCGATTTTCCGGGACTCCGCGCACGTGAACGTACTCGTTCCATCCACTCCCGTCGGCCATTGCCGGGGCCCGCGAGGGGGCCGGTATGCCCTCCTCAATCGTTCGATAGCTTTCCGCAACCGATGCCGGCACATCGCGATCCAGAAGACCCGCCTCAAGAAAGGTGTTCAGGATGTCAATCAGTGCGACAGCATCTTTTTCGCCGGACGCCAGGGTATCGGCTGCCTGAAGGCGGCGCAAAGCCAACACCGTCGTTCTGGAGAACCACCCGGAAAGCGTTTCCGGATCGGGTGATTTCCTGAGGGCCTGCAGCAGGTCGCCTACAAGCTCCGACGGGCTAAGCGGTGGGGGTACACGCTGGTCGGAGAAGCTAATTTCCTCGACGCGGATCCAGTCACGGCGAGGTTTGCCTTCCTGGGCCTCTCGGGATAGGCCATGCGTAAGTGTGGGCATGGAACTGTCAAGGACCTCGATATAGGCGCGATGTCCCAGCCACATGGAGACATCGATCGTGTACCACGAGGAGACCGGACGGTTCACGTTCTGGATCAGCCCGCCGTATATGGGATCCCGGATTAAGACGAAATTGTCGATCACCACTTGAACTCGGCCCCCCTCGCCAGCAGCCAGAACGTGAACGAAAGGCTTCTCGATAAGGAACGTTTTCGATCGCAGGACTCCTTCAAGGGGAGCAGTATATCGGGAACTGTCGGCACTTCCCGGTGCCAGGAAGCGTACCCGGCCCGATGTAAGAGGTGCGATTTCACCCGGTTGCACCGGTGCGGGGCCAAACGCATCACCGGTCACGAACCACCTGTCCTTGAACCCTTGCGCGTCGGAAAACGACTCAAACTCAAGCGTGCCTTTTCTCGCGGCGGTCGCCCGAGTTCGTAACAGCTGCCACTCCGATTCGATGTCCCCGAGCCGACTTTCGAACTCGCCGCCAGGGGCCTTCACGAGCCTGGCGAGGACGTCAATGGGCGTAGTCGCCGGCCGGTCGCTGCGCTCCTTTAATAGCCTCACAAGGGACTCAATCATTTCCGGCCGAATGTCGTACTTCGACGCCGCGTCAGCGATGTCAGCGCCTTGTGCCACCAGATGCGCAGCGAGCAGCGCCCTTCGAATTCGAGTTTCGGTGGTGTCTGCAAGTACTGTTCGAAGCCAGTCTCGCAACGCCCTTTCTTTGATGTGGGCCAACTCATCGCGCTTCGCAGAGATTCTCTCCGGGGGATCCAGAAAAGCCTGCTGGTAACGCGAGCTGGTCAGAAACCCCGCGAGTGCGTAGTAATCTTCCGTGCGTACGGGGTCGAACTTATGGTGGTGGCAGCGGGCGCAAACCAGCGTTTGCGCGAGAAACGTCTTGCCGAATACGTCGAGCTGGTTCGCTATGCGGTCCGCTTCCTCCCGCTTAACATCCACCGGCGAATGCTTCGCTTCACCGAGCCACCAGAACGCTGTTGCGACGACGGATTCGTTGATGCCGGTGATTGGATCACGTCGCGGATGTTCGAGCAAGTCGCCGGCAATATGCTCGGTTACAAACTGGTCGTAGGGGACGTCTTCGTTCAACGCACGAATTACGTAATCGCGGTAGCGCCACGCATTGAAAAGTTCGTAGTCGAACTCATGGCCCAGAGTTTCTGCAAACCGTACGAGATCCAGCCAGTGGCGTCCCCATCGCTCGCCGTAATGAGGGGATGCCAGCAGCCTGTCCAGCAAGCGGTCGAAGGCATCGGGACGCGGATCCTGCACGAACGCCAGCACGTCGTCCGGCGTGGGAGGCAGTCCGAGCATGTCATAGAACAGCCGGCGAATCAGGGTGTTGCGGTCCGCTTCCGGCGCCGGGGGAAGGTCGGCCTCTTCGAGACGCCGCAGGACAAAGGCGTCCACGGGGGAGCGAAGCCACATTGTGTTCTTGACCGGCGGTGGCAAAACGCGGCGGAGTGCCTGATAACACCAGTGTTGTGCCCGCTCACGAAAGACCTCATCGAAGTTGTCACGTGGTGCCGGTGCTTCGGCTTCCTCTTCCGGCAGCGCCGCCCCTGTTAGGACCCAGCGTTCCAGCAGGAGAATTTCTTCCTCGGGCAGTTTCCCGTCGGGTGGCATCTGAAGACGAGGGTTGTGATAACGGACCGCCTCTATCAGCTTGCTGCCGTCAGGGTTACCGGGCTCGACGACTCGGCCAGCGTCGCTGCCGCGGCGGATGAATGGGGCTCGGTCAAGCCGCAACCCTGCCTTCTGTTGCTCAGGCCCATGGCATCGAACACAACGTGCCACCAGAATGGGGCGGATGTGCCGCTCGAAAAACTCGACTCCACTCCGATCCTGTGCCCCCACGGCGGCGGGTGTCCATGCGAAGATCGAGATTAAGCCAAGCAGGGCCAACAACAAACGCATGTAGTTCTCCAGGACCCGCGCGCATCTCCCTATGCGTGCATTCGTCTTAACTACCGTAATGGTATCAACATTTGTTGTTGCGTTGCACCCCGGGCGAGGTCCGTGCGCGTGTAGGCCACCGGCTTCCCGTTCCGGCGCATAGCGCCGCCCCTTCGGGGCTTGCGAGCCTATGGTCCGCCGTCAGTATGGTCCGCCGGCTCCCAGCCGGGTAATACGAGGTTGGGGCCCCCCGGGGGGACAAGCCCCCCGGGACCCCTGTTGGGCGGCCTTCGGCCGCCGACTATGGTCCGCCGGCACCTTGCCGGCATTTCGAGGGGGAAACGCTGGCGCCGTAGATGCGGCATCCATGCCGTTTTGCCGCGGCATCCTGCCGCGGCCGGATCTTGATCGGTCCGCCTACCCCGGGGCTACGCGGGGCCTCGCTTCGCTCGGCCCCGCTCCGCCCTGGGCTAGATTAGAGCCGCCCCTTCGGGGCTGGCGACCGTACGGTCCGGCGGCTCCCAGCCGGGTAATACGAGGTTGGGGCCCCCCGGGGGGACAAGCCCCCCGGGACCCCTCTTGGGCGGCCTTCGGCCGCCGACTATGGTCCGCCGGCACCGTGCCGGCGTTACGACCGAAACAGGCGACGAACCATCAGGGGGCATCCCTGCCCTTTTCGCCGCGGCATCCTGCCGCGGCGGGGATCGTTGATCGGTCGGCCTACCCAGGGCTACGCGGGGCCTCGCTTCGCTCGGCCCCGTTCCGCCCTGGGCTAGATTAGAGCCGCCCCTTCGGGGCTGGCGACCGTACGGTCCGGCGGCTCCCAGCCGGGTAATACGAGGTTGGGGCCCCACGGGGGAAACAAGCCCCCCGGGACCCCTGTTGGGCGGCCTTCGGCCGCCGACTATGGTCCGTTGGCACCTTGCCTGCATATGGTCCGCCGGCTCCCAGCCGGCACTACGGGAAGCGAACCCCCGGGTTCGCAGGGGGAATACAACCGGCGAGGCGTTCTTGTTCTGCCGGAGGCCCCCTTCGACTTCCCGCCGGAGGCGGCAGTTCCATACCCCGGGGACGGGTGGCCCATCGCGCCTGCACGGCGAACCCGGCGCGTGCCGGGCCGCAGTGACGGAGTGCGCCGCAACGCGGCGCTCTGACTTACGCCGGAGGCGGTTTCCGGCTCGCCGGCGAAGGTGGCATCTATGGTCGGCCGGGTCCCGGCCGGCATCACAGGGGCGGCAAGGCCCGGTTGGGCGGGCCGTGCCTCGTCGGTACTGGAGTTGTCGGTCTCTTCGGGTATCCGGCGGCCACGACCGGCGGGCGACTACCCGCGTCCCTGGTCCCGGATCTGTGGGGGCGAGTCCCGTTCAGCCACCGTGCCGGCGAGACGGCCCTGTGGCCTGTCGTAGACCCCCATTGCATAACGGGGTGCCATGCGCGCGTGGAGCCGAAGCACGTTGCGTCGTTCTGTCGGGTACCCGCGCGTGCCCCCGCTGCTTTTTTAGTGTCGGGCGGCTTCTCGTAGCAGTTTTTCCTGAACTTCCGCTTGTAGGCGCAGGCTCCAGACAGCGGGCGCCAGTTCGGCAAGTTCTACATCGTTCAAACCGCCAGTTCCATCCCGGTCGTACTGCCGCACGAGAACCTGGGCGATGCGGAACAGGGGCGTCGGTGAAGAGAGCCGACCGACAGGTAGTAACGTTGCGGCCAGTAGCCGGTTCCGTTGCACGACCGGCAGGATGCCTAACGCCCGCTGCTGGTTAATCACCAGCGATCCGAATTGTCGGGCCTGGTCGAGCGGATTGGCGGAAACGATCACTGTAGGTATGCCGGTAGCGACGCTGCGTCTCTTACGATAGCGACGTGACACGGCGACCTGTCGCATCACAGTGCGGCGCAATTCTGCTGGTGGCGAGAAAAGCCGGGCGTTTCCGCCCAAAGCCATGGCCAGCTCCGAAGAATCGAGCTCCGCATCCTTGTCGCGATCAAACCGGTCGATCGCTTTCCCGGCTGCTGCCATGAGGGTGTCGAGGATACCAGAGATCCGGTTCTCCTGCGCGTGCAGGGAAGCGGAGGCCAGTGAGAACAGGAACACAAGAGCTGCAAATTTGAATCGAACCATCGCGGGCTCCTCCTCTCGTTGGCCCGCGTCGTGGTCGCCTCTGGCCAATCGTAGCAGATCGCCATCTGTGCTACACAAGTTGTTGTCACAGTCAACCTTGCGCGCAATCGGACACTGTTGTTCTCTGTGTTTGTGGCGAGAGGATTCGGATGCACCGTGTGCATGCCGGTCCCCAGGGCATAAATCAAAGAGGGATTCCGAGAACAAGAGCCCTCCCAAACTCGCGTATTGACACGTTCCCACTCCGGAGCACGCGTGAACCTCTCGTTGACGCCGTTTTCGCAGCGGAGCCTTACAGTTTCGATTGATGTCGCAACGAGCCCCGAGAGCAGTATCGCCGGCCACGCCCTGATCTTCTTGCCCAAATGTGCCCATTTCGCAACGGAGCCTGGCGGGCGACGAGGGCCCCCCAACAGGATGGCATTGGGCTTATCCCGCGAGGGGGTTCAAACTGGTTTCACCGAAGCCGGCACGTTCTTAGACGGTGAGGCAGGATGTCCGGGATGCAGCATTTTCGGCGCCGGCGTTTGCCTGACAGGGGGGAATCGTGCGAGACGAAAAGCAGCAGGCATCGTGGCCGGTGACTCAGTTCGGTGATCCCGTCGACAACGCCCGCAGGGGGTAGCTTCTGCCCCACCCACCGCGTGGGGTCGAGGTACAGCTCACCGGTGGGAAGCTCCGTGATGCCGGTTTGCGGGAGGCTCAGTGCACCGGCCAGCAGTGGAGGAACAGCCGATGCTGTTAGCAGCGCCGGGCCGGTTTGCCGTCGGCCCGTAGGAGCGACCATTCGCCCACGCAACATCGCGAGGAGGCCTGCCGCAATTCCGCAGTCCACCAGGAAGATGACCGTGGAGCGAGGCGACCACAGGGCGAAACAGCCGCAGTCAGCGTCACCCTCTCGGTAGACGAGCACGCCCGTGTACGCTGCGAATGCGGTGAACAGCATCGAACCGAGACACACGGGCTACCGCCCTCGCGGGTTCGACAACAGCGCGGTTCCGATCCCCATGCAGTGCCGCAAGCGCGAGAACACCGACCCGGTCGCCTGGAAGGTCCGGAGCCCTGTGCAGCGCAAACGTCGCGTAAAGGTGGGCCACGGAGGAAACACAGAGCAAAACACCGGCGACGACACCCTGTACCGCGGTGATCAAGCGACTCAGCGCCGTTCCCTGCCGATTCTGGATCTGACCGTACGCCATCGGCGATCGGCTCCCGACATGCAGGGCTCGGCTAGCTCAACGTGAGTAGAGTGAGATTGTCAAGCCCCTTTTGTGCTGCGGAAATCCAGGCCGCTTTTTGGGGGCCTGCCACGGCTGGATCGCATGGATGCCCCGGTGTGCCGCGTCCACGTTTCCCTGTCGAAGTGCCGCTAAGGCGCTGACGGTCCGTGCTGGCAAGCCGGGGTTTACAATGGCAGCATTCCGCGTGTTGCAACAAACCCTGGCTTTGTGAGTATTGCTAAACGCGGAGATACGGTTTGGCGGAAGCGGTTCAGCTAAGGCGAGGTCAACACATGGCTCTAACACGGCTGGCTCTCCTGGTCGCGTCGGTGATGATGGCTCCGCCGCAGGAGCACGACGTCCTACTGGAGCGGGCGCAGCAGGTGGCGGAGTACCTAGAAAAGGCGGCCGAGCTCCCGGAATCGCTCTTCGCGCAGATTGTCCTCGACCGTGTGGGGATCGGGCAACTACGCGCCGTTTTCCAGACCCTGCACCAGCAACTCGGGCGCGTTACATTCATGGGGGAGGTGGAACGCAACGGGCCCTACTCGGGCCGGTTTCGGTTCCGGTGCGAAAAGGGGTTCTACACGATCGTCACGCTGTCTGTGGAGAATCGCCCCCCGCACAAGATCAACGGGCTCTTTTTCGGCCCCCCGGCTCCAGCGGCAAAGTCTTTCGACGATCTGCGGGCTGCATTCGAGCAGCTTCCGGGCACTGTGAGCGTTCTCCTGAGGCGGTTGGACCCTGAACCAGCCGACCTGCTGGCTTTGAACTCAGATGAGCAGCTCGCTATAGGATCAACATTCAAACTGTACGTTCTCGGTGCACTCCTCGAAAACGGCTGGCCGTGGGAAAAGGTGGTGAGGCTGAAACGAGAGTGGAAATCACTTCCTTCGGGGGTGCTGCACAAGTGGCCCGACCAGGCGCCGCTCACCGTTCACACCCTTGCTACGCAGATGATTTCGATCAGCGACAACACTGCCAGCGACCATCTGATCCACCTTATCGGACGACGGGCCGTTGAGAAGGCGCTCGTGCAGATGGGGCATTCAAACCCGCGCATGAATATGCCGTTCCTGACAACTCGCGAGATGTTCACCCTGAAGAGCGACGTGGCTTTGTTGGAGGAGTTCATCCGGTTGGGGGTTGAGGAGCGTCGCGAATTTCTGCAGAGACAGGTCGCCGCCAGGGAGCCCAACGTGTACGCGGTTCCGTCAACACCAACAGCCATCGACCGCGTCGAATGGTTTGCCAGTGTGCGCGACCTGTGTGCCGCGATGGATTACTTTCGCCGCACACCTCATCAAGAAGCCCGTGAGATTCTGGCGATCAATCCGGGTGTCGGGACGCTGAATTCGGCGTTCACCTATGTCGGCTACAAAGGGGGCAGCGAAGCGGGCGTCCTGAATCTCACATGGTTGCTGCGTACGCGGGAAGGGGCCTGGTATGCCCTTTCGGCGACCTGGAATAACCCGGAGGCGGATGTGGATCAGACCAAATTCGTGGGATACGCACAGGCGGTGCTTGACCTTCTCGCAGACCAAAATACCGGCGCGCCGTGAACAGCGTCGCAAGGGGCTGTCTACATTGCAACACGGGCGGCCGAAAAGATGTGGCGGCTCATATGGTTCATCCGGCCGTGCAGACAGCCGGGCCGTGTGATCCCACCGGCGACTGGACGGGTAACGCACATGAGGGATCTGTGGCGGGCAAACGGAACAGGGGGGAAGCTAATGCCCCTCGGCCAGCCGCTTCGGGTGCCTGGCGGACCCGATCCGGCCGTGCAGAAGGTCAGGAAGTTCCGCTGAGGTAAAACCGGCGACCGGAGAGCCGGATGCGGGAGATCCGCACGTCCGGTTCCGAGGGGGCTGGGCCCGGGCAAGCGGGCGTTGTTATCCCTATATACCGTAGTCCCGGCTGGGAGCCGGCGGACCATACGGTCGCCAGCCCCGAAGGGGCGGCTCTAATCTAGCCCAGGGCGGAGCGGGGCCGAGCGAAGCGAGGCCCCGCGTAGCCCTGGGTAGGCGGACCGATCAACGATCCCCGCCGCGGCAGGATGCCGCGGCCAGAACGGCATGGATGCCCCTCCCATGGAGATGCCGGCAAGGTGCCGGCGGACCATAGATTCCGCCTCCGGCGGAAGTCAGAGCGCCGCGTTGCGGCGCACTCCGTCACTGCGGCCCGGTGCGCGCGGGGTTCGCCGTGCAGGCGCGAGGGGCCAGCCGTCCCAAGGGTATGGAACTGGCGCCTTCGGCGGAAGTCCCGAACCGCCTCCGGCGGGACAAGAACGCCTCACCGGTTGTGTTTCCCCTGCGCACCGAGGGGTTCACTTCCCGTAATGCCGGCAAGGTGCCGGCGGACCATGCTGCCGCCTCCGGCGGAAGTCAGAGCGCCGCGTTGCGGCGCACTCCGTCACTGCGGCCCGGTGCGCGCGGGGTTCGCCGTGCAGGCGCGAGGGACCGGCCGCTCGCGGGGGCATCGAACTGCCGCCTCCGGCGGAAGTCCGGAACCGCCTCCGGCGGGACAAGAACGGCTCACCGGTTGGTACTTCCCCCTGCGCACTGGGGGGTTCCCTTTCCGTAATGCCGGCAGGGTGCCGGCGGTCCATAATGCCGGCGGACCATGGAGTCGGGGGCTAATTTTGAACGGTCAGGAGGAGAAGTTTTGAATAAACGCGTACATCTTGATTCTTGATTTTGGCCGTGCCGACGAGCACGATGCCGTACTGGCCCGGCGCGAGGTTACCGGCTGCCTTGACTTCGAGCTCTACGTCCTGCTTGTCCGGGGCCAGTGTCGCGTTGCTGATCGTAATGCCCCGGGGTGGGGTGTCTGCGGTAATCTGAACGGGCACAGTCAGGTCCTCGTTCCGGATGCATCGCACCTTTATGCGGACAGCCTCGCCTTTCTTCAGCGTGGCGTCGAGAGGATCGGGCTCGATGCGGAACGGTAACGGGGATGACACGGCGGTGACGGCGAGAGCCACGGGAAACTCCTGCCGTTGGTCAGCCACGTAGCTATGGCTTTCCAGGGGGATAGCCTGGCGGAGGAGTGTTGCGCCGTCAGATTCCGTTGTAAGCTCCACCGTCAGGGGCACGATCGTGCCCGGTGCGAGTCCGTCCGCAGCCGAAATCGTGAACCACGTTTCGTTTTGACCCGAAGCCAGTGGTGCGGTTCGGGCTTCGACGCCCTCCGGCAATCCTTTCACGTTAACTTGCACGGGATGGTTGAGGCCGTCGATCCTGCGCACGCGGACGCGGAAGGCTGCCGTGCCCCCTACGGGGACGGCTCGGGCAACTGTTTGCGCAATGGTCAGCCTAGGGTTGGTAATAAACGGATCCGTTGGGACGAGGTAAGCTTCGAAATCCGGCGAGGGAGCATACAGTACCAAGCGGTACCCATAGTCATCGCCGCCGAGTCGGGCAAGATCGCGGACGCGCACGAAATAGGTGTCATCCGCCGGTAAGGTTACGACGAGTCGCGAGTCGGCATTTTGCAAGTAGCCGGGCCGGGCTTCGGCGTCGTCGTTCCCTGCGATTCGCTGCCCGTTGCTGCGATACAGGTCGATGACTGCGTCCATCGGTGAGCCCACGCGCCGCGCCACAATTTCGGCAGCGAGGCGTTGCCCCTTCTTACCAACGAGGCGGAACCAGTCCTCATCGGCTGCCTGACCGATGAGTCCGTCGATGGCAACCGGTACGGGGATTTCCTGAGCGTGGGACCGATCGTCGTTCGGTTCCTGTTCAGCTTGGGAGGCAAGTTGGTCTACAGCGAGTTCGATCGCGTTGGTCGTGTGCTCGCCGGTGGCCAGGCGATGCGTAAAGAAGCTCAGGCGAAGGGGGGAAGTCGGTAGATCTACTGTTGCCGTAGTGGGAGCGTTGACACCAGCGAGAGACAGTTGGACCTTTGTCCCCGCGGTGCCTCCGAGGGGGAACCAGTTAGTGACGTATGGTAGTTCACCTATCCTGAGGTAGTACATGAATTCGTTGCGGCCACGATAGGCCGCATCTCGGACGCACAGTACGTACTCGCCGTCTGTAGCGAACTCGTAGATCAACGTCGCATCGGGTTGCATACGGAAATCGTCGGCAGTGGCGAGCTGGTGTCCGGAACTGTCGTAGAGCTCGAGGTAGGGGTCGAACCAGCCGATCCGATCGTCGATCCTCAGGAACGGGAGCAGTCGGCGTCCGACCGCTTCGAAGACGATTTTTTGGCCCGCTTTTGCGTAGAAGCGGAAGAAGTCGCGGTCCGAACCCGTGATGCGGCCGGCGACGCCAACAGGTAACGACTCCAGTAGCTGAGCAGCCGCGAAGACCGTATTTGGTTCTTTTTCCTCAAGCACCGGAACAGTGTCCACGTACAAGTAGCGGCAATTGGACACGCCATGTGTCGTGACAAGCCGTAGCTCGGCGAGGCCGACCGGGGCGTCGGGTGCACATTTAACCTTGAGTTCTACGGTTCGGTCGTTGACCTGTCGTGCCAGCTCAGCCTCGAGTCCGGGCGCCGAAAAAAGGATCGAACGAATCTCTGTCAGGTTGGACCCTGTAACGGTCAGCGTTGCTTCGCTGCCCCTCTGGATTGCCGCAGGCAGTACGGTTGTAAGCTCCGGAGGCGGGGGAGGGATTTCTTGTCCGGTGGCAGGAGCCTGAATCAATGCAGCTATTCCGAGGAGCAGTACAAGTGCGAGCGGGCCAGGCGTTCGTACGCGAACCATGGTGTTTTCCTCGCGCAGTGCACCGCAGAACGGTTGGAGCACCGGCACATCGTGCCGGTGCTCCGGCGCCGTTACAGCAGCTCGTCCAGGAGTCCGCCGCTCTCAATGGTCCCCTGGGCGAGGGGCGTAATGTAGGCGACGCGCCCTTGCGGGTGCGGCAAGCGTTTCTTGTAGTCGATGCCGAGTTGTCGGTAGATGCTGGCGCAGAGGTCCCAGGGGTAGCAAGGACGATCTTTGACAAATTCACCTTTCTCCGTGCTTTCGCCCACGATCCTGCCTCCCTGGAAGCCACCTCCCGTCAGCATCACGGAAAAGACGTTGGGCCAGTGGTGGCGTCCCCCCTGCCATCGGGAAGACCAGTCGATCTTTGGTGTCCGTCCGAATTCCCCTTCGCACACCACAATAGTGCTGTCCAGCAATCCACGATCGTACAGGTCCTCGATCAGCGCCGAAAGAGCCTGATCGAGTTCGGGAAGAAGCTTTTGAAGGGCGTCGAAGTTTTTAAAGTGTGTGTCCCACCCACCACGGGTTACCGTTACGAACGGTACACCACGTTCCACGAGCCGGCGCGCCAGCAGACAGCTTTGGCCAAAAGTCGTCCGGCCGTAGCGTTCGCGAATCTTCGGATCCTCTTTTGCAAGATCAAAGGCGTCTCGAGCCGATCCCAGGACAAGACCGTACGCCCGCTCATAGTAGGTATCCAGCACTTCGAAAAGTTCCTGTTTCTCGAACTGCCGGGCGAACGTGTCGAGTTTTTCGAGAAGAGAGCGTCGTTTGACGGCCCGTTCGCCTGTAAGCCCGCTTGCAAGTTCGAGCCCTTTCACCTTGAAGTTCGGCGAGTTAGGGTCACCTCCAGTTGCGAACGGTGCATAGCGGCCTCCCAGGAAGCCGGCGTCGCCGTACCACGGAGGCGGTGAGGGAATCGCCACAAATGGCGGAATTTCGCCCGTATACCCCGCGTCAAAGCCCTTTTCGAGGGCTACGACAGACCCCATGGACGGGTACACAAGCCCCCCCTGGAGGACGTTCCCTGTATTGACGATATGGGTGGCGATTTCGTGAGCGGGGGACGGATGCGTCATCGACCGAATGATGGAGTAACGGTCGAAGATTTTTGCCATGCGGGGTAGGTATTCCGAAATGTAAACACCCGGGACGCTGGTCTGACAGACCTTGAAGGGGCCCCGAAAATCGTCCGGTGCATTGGGCTTCGGGTCCCAGATGTCCACGTGCGAGGGGCCACCCGAAAGCCAGATCTGGATCACTGCTTTCGCGGGAGCCTCACGAACAGCTCCTTCCGCCTTCAGCTTGAGCCACATGGGCAAAGAGAGCCCGAGCGAGCCGATGGCCCCTACTCTGAGGAAGTCACGGCGACTCCATCCATCGCAGTTCCTGTGCTTTGTGCTCAGGATCAGGTCGAGCATGGCTGTGTCCTCCCGGTTGCGCCGCTCCCCTCGCTTCTGCGCCGGTTGCGTTTCCAATCAGTGGTTGAACAGGAACTCTTTTGTGTTCAGCAGCGCCCAGAGCACGTCCTGGAATGCTTGCAGGCGGTTTGCCTCGCCAGCCGCACCAACATATTCGAGGGCCGCTTGCATTTCCGCATCCGTGGGGTGCCGGCCGAGGGCGGCCAGATACAGTTCTTCCACGATCTGTTCGTTTGTCGCGCCGGCTTTGAGCAGTCGCGGGATGCGCCCGCCGCTGCGGAGTTTCCCCTCCATGTGATCCGTGTTCACCAGGTACAGTGCCTGCGACATCGAGGTCTCCTGGTTGCGTTCGCACTCACAGGTGATGTCGCGGGCTGGTCGGCCGAATAGGTCGAGGAATTCGGATCGCACCTGGTTGTGTGGCAACTGGATGGCCCGAATGCCCGGCGGGAAGCCCGGGAAGTTTTCGGGCCCCTCACAAACCTGGCTCACGGCATCCAAAAGCTGTTCGGCTGTCAACCGTTTGAGGGGGGTAATGTGAAAAGTGGGTCGTGTCGTGAGCGTTCCATTTGTTGGGAATACTGGAGAGCTGGTAAACTTTGGAATTCAGTATCAGGCGGAAAATGTGTTTGAGATCCCAGTTGTGACTTATCAGTTCGGAAGCAAGATAGTCCAGGAGTTCCGGGTTCTCCGGTGGGTTGGTTACACGGAAATCGTCGGGCTCGTGTACGATACCTCGACCCAGTAACCAGTACCACACGCGATTAACAATGGCTCGGGCAAACCAGGGGTTGTCGGGCGACGTAAGCCACTCGGCGAGCACCTCGCGAGGATCCTTTCCTTGCGGGATCTCCGCTTGCTGTCCCCCAAGGAAGCGAGGCTGGACGACTTCGCCTGTTTTCGGGTGCCGCACGCGAACAGCGGGATTCCAGTACACAACTTCGTTCCCCCAATCGGGGGTACGCTTTAACCCCACCTGGAAGAATGCTGCAAGGCCAAGATTGTCGTCCCAGGTCCAGGCTTCGAAGGGATGGCTGTGGCAGCGCGCACAGTCAATCCGGATGCCGAGGAACGTGGTTGCCGTCATCTCCGCCCAGCTTTGAGGGTCACGCATGCTGGTGGCGCGGTAATAGTTCGCTGCGCCGTTGCGGTAACGGTCGCCTGACGCTGTGATAAGTTCGCGGACAAACTGGTCGTAGGGTTTGTTCTCGGCAATACTCTGACGGATCCAGCGATAGAACGCCGCTACGCCTTTAGGCCAGAGCTGAATGGGGAACTCTGGCTTTACTCGCAGCAGGTCGCACCATTTCAGCGTCCAGAAGTCCACGAATTCCTCTCGCGACAGGAGTTCATCGATTACTCGTGCCCGTTTGTTGGGATCGGGATCGGAAAGGAATTGACGGACTTCGTCAGGTGTCGGCAGCGTTCCAATCGTGTCGAGGTAAACACGCCGCAGGAACATTTCGTCTGATGCGAGGTCCGACGGCGGGATGTTTAGCTTGCGTAGCTTGGCAAACACAAGCTCGTCTATCCGGTTGTTCGGCTTCAGGTCCGGAAATGGCACGGGGAGTTCCTGGGGCACCAGGAAACGTGCTGTAGCAAACTTGCCCCCGTACCCAATGACGATGACCGCCTCACCGGTTCCCGTGGTCGTTACCAGCCCTTGCTCGTCGACCGTGGCGATGGATGATTCGGTGCTCGTGTATGTGGCGAGGTGGGTGACATCGCGTACGGTTCCGTCACTGTAATGGGCCGTAACGAGTATCTGTTGCTGCTGGCCGGCTTCGCACAAGAACTCCTCGGGGAACACGCTGAGCCGCTCGAGTTCAACATCCACGAGACGGTCGAGCGGGGCTCCCGAGCGTATCCATTCCACGAGCAACCGGTACTCGTCCGTGTTCTTGTCGAGCCGCTTGCCCCCGCCGTGGGCAATGGTTGCGGTTGCTTTCAAGAGATAAAGGCTCTTCTCGGGTTCGACCGGATTGACGAGGCGCGAGTAGCGGTCACGAGCCAGTGCAACCGCATCCTCGTCCGGCTCTGCGCCAAACAGCGAGAGACGGAAACCGTTCTTGCCGCGCGGAGATCCGTGACAGCCGGTGATGTTACAGCCTGCCTTGCTCAAGACCGGGAGAACATCCCGTTGGAAATCGATCACCTGATCGGTCATTGCCTCCACGCGGACGGTGGCCCGGGCTGTCAGGGAGCCAAAGGTCACGACCAGGGTGGTGGACCCTTCTCGTCGTGGCCGAACCATCCCGTTTTCGATGCCGGCGATAGCGGGGTTCTCAATGGTGTACTCGAGGCCCTGAGTAATTTGCTTTGTTGTGCCGTCGGGCAAAGTTCCCATGACGACCACTCGCTGGACAGCGCGTGGCCCGTACAGGTAAATCTCCTGAGGAACAACCGCAATAGCCGTGTAATCGGATTCTCCGGCGACGCTTGCGGATCGGGCGGCGATTCCAATCACCGCAACGAGAAGAGCCAGGGCTTTGGCCACGGTGCGCACCATCGCACACCTCCTTCGATGCAAGCTCTTGCGGTGTCTCTGGCAGGCAGTTTGCTAATGAGGCAGGCAGCTCTGGATGAGTGTCGCGCGGCGGGAATGTATCAATGTCTGCTTATCTATGGTAACGACCTGGTGCGCAGCCGTCAACGGCTCAAGATCGGCCACGTGCATTCCGGAACAATATGGTCCGCCGGCTCCCAGCCGGGTAATACGAGGTTGGGGCCCCCCGGGGGGATAAACCCCCCGGGACCCCTGTCCGGGGCGGCCTGCGGCCGCCCGTTATGGTCCGCCGGCTCCCAGCCGGGTAATACGAGGTTGGGGCCCCCCGGGGGGATAAACCCCCCGGGACCCCTGTCCGGGGCGGCCTGCGGCCGCCCGTTATGGTCCGCCGGCTCCCAGCCGGGTAATACGAGGTTGGGGCCCCCCGGGGGGATAAACCCCCCGGGACCCCTGTCCGGGGCGGCCTGCGGCCGCCCGTTATGGTCCGCCGGCTCCCAGCCGGCATATGTAAGGGGGTAGATGACGACCCGGCGGTAACACGGTCCCCGGCCGCGGAGTGCGCCACCACACGGCGGTCCCCCTTCGCCCCCCGAGGGGCCCCCTGCTAGGGCGTCGCCGCTGGCAACCCGAGGCGCAACAAAACCGGCGGCCCTGTTGGGGGCCGCCGGTGGGAAATTCAAACGATCCGCGGGATTAGCCAAACAGTCCGGTGACCACGTTACCCTTCACGAGTTCGCGAGGCTGCTGAAGGTGGTTATAGACGATCGTGTCGGGCTTGATACCGAAGCAATGGTAGATCGTGGCGAGAAGGTCGGCCGGGTGAACGGGATCCTTGCGCGGACTCGAGCCCGTTGCGTCGGATTCGCCGTAGACAGCGCCGCGTTGGATAGCTGCGCCCGCTACCAGAGCGGTGTAGCAGTAGGGCCAGTGGTCCCGGCCGTCGGGCGAGTTACCGTTGCCCGACGTGCTTACACCCTTCTGCGGGCTGCGGCCGAACTCACCGATTGCCACAACAAGCGTCTCGTCCAGAAGTCCCCGTTGATCGAGGTCTTCGATTAACGCGGAAAGCCCCTGGTCGAGCATCGGTGCGGATTGATTCTTCATCCGGTAATTAAGGTTCACATGGACGTCCCAAGAGTGATTGTCCGAGTTGGCTACCTTGGGCCAAATCACCTCCACCACGCGCGTGCCCGCTTCGATAAGTCGGCGGGCGAGGAGACAACTCTGACCGAACGTGTTCCGACCATAGCGATCGCGGACCTTGTCGGGTTCCTGAGAGAGATCGAAGGCATTGCGTGCGCGACGAGAGACGACGAGTTCAAGGGCGCGGCTATAGTAATCGTCGAGGTTGTAACTTGCCACGGCCTTGTCGAGACGCGACATCCCTTTATCGAGAATCTCCCGCAGGCGTGCGCGACGTTGCATCCGCGCCGCGTAGAGATGGGGACGCAAATCAAGGTCGTCGACCTTGATCCGATCCATCTTATTCATGTCCATGTCGTCCCCTTCGGGGAACAGGTAATATGGGTCATAAGCTCGACCGAGGAAGCCAGCCGTGCCACCCTTATTGACCACATTGCTCTCCTGAAGCGGACGGGGCATCATTACGAAGGGGAGCATCGGTTCGGTAACCGGCTTGAATTTCGTGATCCATGCCCCGAAGTTAGGGAAGTCCGCCGGTGTGGGCGGTTCGAGTTGCCCCGAGGGGCTGACTTTGTCTGTGGTGTAGCCTGTCATCATCTGGTAGATGGCTGCTGTGTGGTTGAACAGCCCGACCGGTGTGTAACTCATAGAACGGATCAAGGTCACTCGATCCGTCACCTGAGCCAGTTGCGGAAGCAGTTCAGTAAACTTCACTCCCGGCAGTTTCGTCGAGATCGGCTTGAAAACACTGCGGATGTTATCGGGTACGTTTTCTTTGGGATCCCAGAGGTCGAGGTGACTCGGACCTCCTTGCAGGAAGATCATGATAATGTGCTTGGCCGAGTTCCAACCTGGACCTCCACTTGCCCCTTCGGATGCACTGACATCTTTCAGCCGCAGTAATGACCCCAGCGTCATCCCAAGGAGGGATGAGCCGCCGACGCGGAGAATTTCACGCCGCGAGACGTACTTTTCTTCACAAAGATCTTTACCTGCTGGACCTGGAATCACCAACATCGTTCCACTCCCGGCTCGCCCTCTTCAGGCGCGCCTTCCTTTCGTTGTTTCTGTCTCCTGGCCTACTCTACCTGCAGCGATCAGTGGTTGAACAGGAACTCTGGCGTGTTGATCAGCGCCCAGACGATATCTTGCGCTGCAGTTAGCCGCTGGTTCTCGAGATCTTTCTTGCTCAGTTCTACAGCTCGTCGCATTTCTGCAAGGTCGCGAGGTATCGGCACGGGCTTCTCCGCTTCAGCGAGTTTGGCCTCCAACTCTTTGAGTTTGGGATCTTCTGGAAGCGGTTTCTTCGCTTCTTCGAGAGCAGCCTGCAACCGTTTGAACTCGGGGTCGTTGTTCCTGTAGAACTCCCGTACGGCTTTTTGTTCCTCTTCGGACCACTGGTCCGCGGGTTTCTCGAGGATCTTCGCAATGTTCTCAGGAAGTCCGTTGAGTAGGATGGGACCGGTGGTTCCGGTAACACTGAGCTTGAACTTGCCGATCGAGTGCTGGCCGTCCGCGTAGGACTGGTTCATATGGACAGTCAGCACCGTACCTCCTTCAAAGCTCACCGGCTCAGCGAACACAAACACAGCTACGTGATCTTTGCCTGTCTGAGGGACAACCGCCCATCCGTTGTTCTGTGGTTGGACAACGCCATCGATGGCCGTTTCAACGGCGTAGTTGTTCTGGCTGAAATCAGCCTGGGCCGTCGCGATTTTGACCTTCTGTTTCTGGTCGGGGTTGTTCTTCGGGGCAGCCCAGACTTCAAGTTCGCTCAACACGAAGTTGCCGTTGGGGGCCCGACCCGGACCCTTACTGGGCAGCCGCTCGTCGGTGAGCACGTCCAACCGTAGGGCGGTTATCGCGGTGAGATCTGACTCGATAGTGACTTTGTAAGTACCTTTTCCGTTTCCGCCTTTAGAGAAGATCACACCATCGGATTCGGCCACGAGCTCTTGCGGGCCGTCCACCTCCAGCGCCGACGGCGTCGCAGTCGTCCAGGCAACTTCGTACTGTTTCGCGGACAGCCAGTTCGCGATACGCCCAGGCAGCGCCGCTTCGTAGGCTTTTAGCTCCTGCTCGGCCTTCGCGATCCGTTCTTCGCGCTCCTTGGTGAGTTTCTCGATCTTCGGGGCAATTTCCTGGCGGTAGGCATCCAGGGCAGCGCGGGCTTCCGCGATCCGCTGCTGCCGTTCGGCCTCGAGCTTTTCCAGTTCGGGCCGGTACTTCTCCTCGAGCTCGGCCAGCTTCGCCTCGAGTTCCGCGTGCACCTGCGGTGCAGTCCGGATGTATTCGAGACATTGCTCGATCTCATCCGGTCGAGCAGGACGGTTGAGCACACGAAGGAAGATTTTGTTGATCAACTTTGCGTCGTCTTGTTCTTCCTTAACCAGTCTCGCGATGGCATTGTTGGGGTCGACAATAGCCCCCTCGACGACTTCGCTGCTGATCAAAGCAAGGATGGCGCCCATGTCCACATTGGTGGAACGTTCGCATTCGCAGGGACTTTCACGCGGTGGTCTGCCGAACTTGTCAAGGAAGCCTGCGGGGTCTTTCTGCGCCGGATCCAGCAGAGCAGCTGCCCGGGTTCCCGGCGAGGCTCCGGGGAACTTCGGCGTCGATCCCGTTACTGCGAAGATCGCATCCAGAAGAGCCTCTGCCGGTAGTCTCTTCGGTATGTAATGTGAGTAATTAATCAGGTCGTCCTCATTCCACTTGTTGGTCTCGCTCGACAACTGGTACGTGCGCGACTTGCAGATGAGCTTGAACAGATGCTGCACGTCCCAGCCGGAGTTAATGAACTCTTCGGTAAGGCGATCGAGTAGTTCCGGGTTTGTGGGCGGATTTCCAGCCCGTATATCGTCGATGGGCTCAATAAAACCTTTGCCCATCAGGTAACCCCAAACACGGTTGACGTAGCTGCGTGCAAAGTAGGGATTAGCCGGGGAGGTGAGCCAGGCTGCGAGCTTGAAGCGTAGGGGAGCGTCTTCCGGTGCCTCGAACTCGCAGGTGAACGGGAAAGTAGGGGGTGCGACTTCCTCTGTTTCGCCGTAGGTCACCTTCCCGTCGGCTGCGTCTTCGACGATTTCGAAGAGAGGTTTGGCGCCTTCAACGGCCGATCCGCCGACAGTTCTGTTGCCGCTTGCGGGGTCACGCTTGAGGCGGACCTGACCGAAGAAAGCGGCGAGTTCGTAGTACTGGCGCTGGTTCCATCGCTCGAACGGATGGTCGTGACACTTGTTGCAGTTGAACCGGATGCCGAGGAACAGGTGTGTCGTCGTTTCCACAAGCTGATCCGGGGTTCGATGGATCTTAAAGTAGGACGCAGGCGGGTTTTCGCGGTTGGACCCCGATGCCGTCAAAATCTGGTAAACGAACTGGTTGTAGGGCGTGTTCTTCTTGAGTTGTTCTTTGATCCAGTTGCGGAACGCCTGAGCGCCCTCAACACCGAGGTACTTGCGGTTGACCTGCAGAAGGTCGGACCACTTGTTCGTCCAGTACTCGACAAACTGGTCGCTGCCTACCAGACGATCGACCAGTTCATCACGCTTTTCTTTGCTTGGGCGTGAGTCAGCAAGGAAAGCTTCGACTTCTTCCGGCGTGGGCGGAAGCCCTGTCAGGTCGAGGTAGACCCGGCGGATGAACTCGGCATCGGAGCAAAGGGGTGATGGCAGCGTGCGGGTCAGCGTGAGCTTTTTGTCGACGAGCTCGTCAATGAAGTTATGCACCGGTAACTGTTGCCAGACGAAGTCGGACCGGTCTCCCATGACGATAAGCGTTGTGGACGCGTACTGTCCCTCATAACGGGCCAGTACGGGAGATTCCCCGCGGCGGAGACTGCGCAGCAGTCCCTGACCGAGCTCTTCGGCAACGTCGGTATTACCGCTGGTCACGAAGGCATGCGAGGTTACATCACGCTCCGAGCCATCGGGATAACGCGCGATGACACGGAACTGTTGCATTCCCCCGATATCCCAGACGATCGGGTTGGAGGGTTCGAGCCGGATGCTGGCGACGCGTTGAGAACTGGCGTCAAATACGGCTCCCTCGGCGATCCAGCGCCGGACGATTTCGTAGTCGGGCGAGCCGGGACGAATCGCCTGACCGCCCATGTGTGGCACACTGGCCGTGGCTTTCAGCAGCATGAGCGAGTCCTCGGGGGAGGCCAGGTTGATCCGACGGCCGGCATGGTCATCTGTGAACGCGCGGTAGTCGAAAACGGGATCGTTGCCACGCAAGGAGAGCTTGAAGCCGGCCTTGCCTTTGGCAGCTCCGTGACATGTACCGGCATTACATCCGGCCCGGGACAGGACCGGCATGACGTCCCTGACGAAGTCCACATGGTAGGGTGTGGAGAATGCCCGAACGACGAGCCTGGCGGCCGCTTTCTTGTCGCCGTATGCAAAGGTAAGATTGACCTCACCATCGGCACGGGGCCGGACGAGACCCAGCGGAGAAACGGCAACAATATCGCTGTCCGACTCAACCTTGACTGCCCGCGTCACATCGTAAGTGCGACCATCCGCGGTTTCTGCAGTCACGACGAATTGCACGGTGTCATAGCGGAACGAAAGGGTCGCTTCCGTGGGGGTTACGCTCAGTCTGGCGACTGTTGACGGATCCGGCAGTGGCTCCTTCGCGACCACGGCGTTGCTTTCGGCAAACTCAATCTCCGATTCGATGGCGCCGTGAATGCGCTGTTCCTGAGCAAGACGGGTTGATTCGACCATCGCATCGGCCGGGACTGGTGAAAACTCAGCAAGGGGGCTGAGGTCGTCTGCCTTGAACAGGCGGACCAACCCGTCAGCTCCGCCAACCGCGACAAAGGTGCCATCCGCTGAAAAGGCGGCGCTGTAGAGGCCCGTGGTCGTGATCTCCGTCTTCGCAAGGAGCTTCACATTGCTCGTACGGTACTCCTCGAGCTTCTTGTTTTCCTCGGCAGATCGTGATGTTACCACCTTCTCGCAGATCTTCTTGATGTCATCGGGGATATCTTTGTCGAAGGTGAACTCGTAAACCGCGAGTTCGCCGCGGCCATTCAGGCTGCTTGCAGCGAGGGCCCGTTTGCCGTCAGGGCTGATGTCGACGGCGAAAATTCGTCCCTTAAGCGAGGGGAAGCGCTTGACGAGGTTCGCGTCGTCGCCGATGACTCGCTTCGTCTGCCGAAACACGCGGTAGAGTTTGGGGGTACCATCAGCGCCCCCCACCAGGACGAAGTCGCCATCCGGGTGGCGAACGACCGCCTGAACTCCCCCCTTAAGCACCCCCGGTGTGATCGAGGTGATATTGTCGATGAAACGCTGTGTGGCGACCTCTGTCAGCTTGACAGTCATGTCGCGGCTCACTGAGATCAGGTGCGAGCCGTCCGACGAGAAAACGGTGTCGAGCACCCAGTCTTCATGAGCCCCCTGATAGAGAACCTCCTTGCCGTCGCTTGTATCGATGGCGCGTACTGTGTTGTCCGCGCAACCGAACGCTACCAGTTTGCCATCAGGCGACCAGCTCACCCCATAGACTGTGTCGTAAGTTACCGGAACCGACAGCACGAGCTGCTGCTTCTCTACGGACCAGATCTGGATCTCCCCCATGCGTGCGGGCTTTCCTGCCGCTACAGCCAGGCGTTTGCCATCAGGAGAGAACGCCACCTTTTGGATTCGCGGCGACATGCCGATTAAACGCCCGGCCAGCTCAGCAGTGATCGCAGGGCCGTTCCCTTCTGCTCGCGTGAGCCGGTACAGGAAAACCTCGTGATACCCCGCGATCGCCATCAGCGAACCGTCGGGAGAGAAGTCTATCGACGTGATGGTCGGCGGCCGCGTGTACACGGGAGGATTGCTGGCATCGTAGCGAATCTTCTCGCTGGCCGGCGTATCATCCTCGGCCCCTTGAGCGATCCAGCGACGGATCAGTTCGATCTGGTCCGGTCGCAAAGGCGGCTTGCCCTTCGGCATTTCCGCCGTCTCGCCCAGCGGCGTGATTAGATCCACGAGCAAGCTTTCGTCCGGTTTTCCGGGCACGATGGCGGGCTCGCCGCTCTCGCCACCGGCGAGCAGCTTGTCAAATTCAGTCATGACGTACTTGCCTGCCTGCTGGGCCGGCTGGTGGCAGCCCCAACACTGTGCCTGGAAAATCGGGCGAATCTGCCGATAGTAACTGACCCGGGGGCCATTAGCTTCGGATTCCTGAGCCACAAGGAAGGATGGGGCGAAGAGGAGTGCCAGAACAGCCTGTATGAGGGGGATGTATCGGCAGGTGGTCGGAGTCATGTAACTCTCCTCCGAGCCTTCAGCAGTCAGTCGGAAGGTCCGGTCTCGGTGGGATTCCCGATCGCTCGTCGCTTGCGTGATGCCGCGACGCCGCAATAGATCAACGCTTGTCTATTTTTGCCTACGATCCCGCGAATTGCAAGACCTCTTCGCGTAGCCTCCCCGGGGTTTCGCGGTGGCTCGCTGCGCTCGCCACCGCTCCACCCCGGGCTAGATTCGGGCCGCCCCTTCGGGGCTAGCGGCACTATGGTCCGCCGGCAGTATGGTCCGCCGGCACCTTGCCGGCGTCTACGGAGGAGGGCGTGGTCGGGCAGCGCATGGCAACGCCGATCAAGATGGGACGCCACGAGCCGGGCCAGACAATACGGGCGGGCACTCTAAGACCATCCGGGACGACTGCACTGCACGTTACAAAGAACCGCGACTGGCCCAGCGGGGGGGACTACCCCGGTGACTTGCACTGGCGGGGAAACCGGGGCGAACGGCTTAAGCGTTGTCTAAGCGGAGAGGGTGGGATTCGAACCCACGGGCCCCAAAACGGGGCCACCGGTTTTCGAAACCGGCCCATTCGGCCGCTCTGGCACCTCTCCGACCAGGATGCGATTCTGTCGCATTCTTCACGCGAGCGTCTGAGGTCGTCAATCTGCCGCGTGTCGCGACTGTTAGCGTACACGCCAGATGTAGGTGTGTCGCGCCGCCAGATTGCCGCCAATCAGGATCGCTCGCCTGTTAATCTCGGGCGCCGATGCGTGAGACTAGACTTCCTCTTCTTCCTCTTCGGCTTCTTCCTCTTCACCCTCGACAGCAATTGAATCGAGGTCCTCTTCCTCCTCCTCTTCTTCCTCAATCGGACTCGGCCGCTTTTCCGAAGTTATTTCCTCTTCTTCCTCGGCTGTGAGGCTTTCCATATCCACCGCCCGACTCCAGGCGTCCCGGCCCGTGTAGACGTAACCTTCCCCGTACTCTTCCTCCTGTTGTGCCTGGCACTCAACGCAGAGGGTGGTATAGGGCATGACCTGTAGCCGCCCCAGCGGGATCTCCTTGCCGCATTCTTCGCAGATGCCATAAGTGCCTTCGCGGATCCGCTGGAGGGCGTAATCGATCTGCATTAACTCATGGCCCTCCATTTCGGCAAGCTGGGAGTACAGATCCTCCTGGATTGCTGTGGCGGCCTGGTCGGCCTGATCGCCCGTCGGGGAGAGCGAGTCCCGCTGCAGCGCGCCGACTTCTCCGTAAATCTGCTGGAGCAGTTCTTCCCGGCGCTTCAGCAGCTGCTCCTCGATTTTCTTGTACATGTTCCGGCTCTGGCGCTTGCCGGCGGGCTTTTTCCCTCCCGACCTGGCCGCTGCCTTCTCCTTCGGCTGCGTCGTCCC
Organism: Bacteroidia bacterium; assembly: GCA_026003255.1. GTDB lineage: Bacteria > Bacteroidota > Bacteroidia > B-17B0 > Aurantibacillaceae > BPGX01. Next base: position 45,415 of record BPGX01000001.1, read on the forward strand.
TTCCGCCGGCTTCCTCTTTGCAGCACGCTTTTTCTTGGCGCTCATCACGATTCCTCAACGATCCATGGTCGCATGTGCGGCACAAACGCCTCTTCCCGAGTTAGGACACACCCCTTCGCCCACAAGTTCCTGGCTCAGGCTGAAACTCTTATCGGCAAAGCCTGCCCGCTTGCTGAGCCCGCAAGGCTAGCTAACTACTTCTGATGCATTAATACGGTTTCGGGCAAGCCCGGCCAGTTGGAGAGCGGACGAGGGAGCATGGCGGGCGTCGCCGTCTAATAGTGGCGCCTCTGCCAGCCGCGTGTCCTGCTGTTCCAGAGCGGTACATTTCCCCGAACACCACCGCGTATGCGGTTCCCCTACTTCGCAAGGCTCTCCTCGCCCTCGGTGCCGAGAGCAAGGAGTGTGGCACGCACGCGGACAAGGTCTTCGATCAGCTTGTCTGACGAAGGATAGCGTTCCGACGGGCGCTTGGCCAGTAGCCGGTTCAGAACGTGGAGTTCCTCTTCGGAAAGTTCTGGACGGTACTTGCGTGGGTCAGGCGGGGGTTCTTCCACCTGCAGATAAAGCACGTGCAGCGCCGAACCCCCCATGAACGGGGGCTTGCCGGTTAACAGCTCGTAATAAACGCAGCCCAGCGCATACAGGTCCGACAACGGCGAGGCCGGAGCCGCGGCGGATGCAAGTTCCGGGGCCGTGTATTCCGGTGTGCCACTAAAACAGCCCTCCGTTTGCCGGGTCGCGTCTTCGATCAAGATGGCGAGGTCGAAGTCCGCCAGCCTGACGAGCCCGTCATGGTAGAGCAGGTTCGAGCACGCGACGTCACCGTGCAGGATGCCCTCACGATGCAATGCTTGCAGCCCCCTCGCTGCCGCCAGAACTACGTCGATCGCCTGCCGTCGGTCCAACTGCCCGGCCCGTGCGAGCACATCGGCTACTGCCGGGCCCGACTGTCGCTCCATGATGTGAACGAGCGTATGGTCACCGGCGAACACGTAGTTCATGAGGGGGACGACATTGGGGTGCCGTAACCGCCGCAGCCTGCGAAGTGCGCGTCGGTTCAGGTGACACCGCTCAAGGCTGAGGTTATAGCAAAACTTCAAGACGACGGGACATTGCGTCCTGCAGTCGAACCCCTCGGCGAGCACACAAAGAGCTGGCCCATCGCCTTTTGCGACCCGATAGCGTCGAAAAACTGCGTCAAGAACCGCGGCCATCGACTTCACCGCCTGTGAATGCAGGCTATGGTCCGCTCTATGGTCCGCCGGCACCTTGCCGGGTAATACGAGGTTGGGGCCCCCCGGGGGGACAAGCCCCCCGGGACCCCTGTTTCGGGCGTCCCCCGGCCGCCGTATGGTCCGCCGGCACCTTGCCGGGTAATACGAGGTTGGGGCCCCCCGGGGGGACAAGCCCCCCGGGACCCCTGTTTCGGGCGTCCCCCGGCCGCCGTATGGTCCGCCGGCACCTTGCCGGGTAATACGAGGTTGGGGCCCCCCGGGGGGACAAGCCCCCCGGGACCCCTGTTTCGGGCGTCCCCCGGCCGCCGTATGGTCCGCCGGCACTATGGTGCGCCGGCACTATGGTCCGCCGACTCCCAGCCGGCATTCCCCGGGGGGTACCCCTCACTTTAGGGGCCAATGGCCTGCCGGTACGGAGCCGGCCGCATCGGCGGCCGGGACGCCGCGTCCCCACTGCTTTGGCCGACCCGATTTGCCGTGCGCCCCAACAGTGCCGCACCCCAACCCGCTGAGCGGCCAGATCAGCCTTCGCACAGGTACGCATCGCTTCGGTCGTGGCCCATTTGGGGGGGCTTAGGCTGCCGGCGAATCCGCCGGTCCAACGGCAGCTTCCACAGCGCCCCTCGTGGGGCACCACTTGCCTGCTGAAGGCCGCCGCGCATCCCAGCATCAGCAGTGCCAGACAGCCGATGAGCAGGAACGCAGGTTGGAGGCGGCCGGTGAGTTCCCAGATCTCGCCCACGACCTGGGCCCCGAGCGCGCCCACGCCAAACGCCAGCACGAACTTGACCGAGTAGAACGTGCTGCGGCGGTCTGGTGGCGTGACATGAGCAACAATCGTGTTCTCGACAGGTTGCTCGGCGAATTGAACGAGGCCCAGCAGCGAAGCCGCCACGACGGCGATCCATAACGACGGGGTAATCGCCACGGCGAAAGCGCAGGGGACGGCCAGCGAGATAAGGTAGACGTACAGCCGTTGAGGTGGCACCCTGTCGGCCCATCGTCCCTCCGAGAAACTGCCCGATACTGCCCAGCCCCAGTGGAAGCATCGTCAACCACGATAGGGCCCCATTGCTGCAACAACGTCGGGGAGATCGGGCCGCTGCAACGATTGTTCAAGTAACGGTGGCAGCGCCGTCGTGAAAGCTCTGTAGCACAGGCCACCCAGAAGAAAAGCCAGAAAGGCGAAGCGAAGGTTCCAGAGGACCCTTGCCGTACTCGATGGCGCTCCGTTGCCTTCCCGCTTGACCTTCACGGTGTAACGGCCCCCCACACCGGCTCCGGCCCGCGTCAGGAGCATGTAGACAAAGGCCGCCCCACCCAGCGATGCAACGAGTCCGTACGCCCAACGCCAGGTGGCGAATTTAGCCATTGCCAGACCGATTGCCGGAGCCACGGTGATCCCGATGCTTCCGGCAACACCGTGGATCCCCATCGCCTGCCCCCTTGCGGCGACACCCGAGGGAGAGCAGGGCAAGACCGGCAGGATGGTACAGGCTTACGGCCGCGCCAAGGAACGTAAGACCGATTACCAGGGTCAAGGCTGTGGGGGCCAGAGCACAAAGGGAAGCGGTCGCTGCCACAGCAGCGAAATACCCCAGCAGTACCGCGCGCGGAGTGAAGTAGTCCGTGAGGAGCCCTGCAGGCACCGCTCCCACCCCCATGAGCACCCAACCAAGGAGGGGGAGCGCAGTTACAAGCCGGTTGCTCAGGGAAAACTCCTCCTGCACGGCAAGAAGGACGCCGGCGAACATAAGCTCGGCGAGGGTGGCACAGAGCGTGCCCGACACTGGCGAGCAGCACAAGGCTCGCCTCACTTCCTGCAACGCCCGGCGTACCTTCCGCGGCGGGCCCGCTCCGGTCCAGTGCTTCCACCAGGACAGATTCACGGTCTTCGGCCATTGGCGTTACCACGGTCGTTTCGACGACACCGAGGGAAGACTACGGTGGGGCAAGCGGTCATCCTGAAATGGTACGTGCTACCCCGTGGTGACTCGCTTCGCCACCGGGTTCCTCCAGAAGGTAGTCTTTCCGGGCAGCGTAGATCGAATAGCGGCTTTGCGGCGCAGCCCGGTGCCGTTTGTTCAAGCCGATACCGGAGTTCTCGGCAGATGTCCGGCACCGGGCGAGAACCGTGACGCACAGCTGCTCGGCAACGTTCGGAGTTTGCAGCCAGTCAGACCGGGTTCCGCCTCACGTGCGCCCAGGGTCCGGGGGCGCGGGACGAGCCGCAACCTCATACAAAGAGCAGCGCGAGGTACGAATGCTTGCCCGCACGTGGCGTCCCGGGTGACTTGCCGGTGTACACCGGTGCTGAGTTGTCCCCGTCTGTCGGTCGGTGCGCAAGGATGGGGAACGAACTGTTCGTGTCCGCCACAGCGCCTGCGATCGCGTGGTCTAGATCACGGTTGGTTCCTTCGTCGCCGGAAGAACTCCTGGAGTATCTTCCGGCAGTTCTCTTCGAGGACTCCCCCTACGACTTCTGCCCGGTGGTTCAGGCGAGGATCAGAAGTGATTTGGTAAAGCGATTCGCACGCGCCCGCTTTTGGATCTCGCGCGCCGTAGACAACCCGGGGAATGCGAGCCTGAACGATCGCTCCCGCACACATCGGGCAGGGTTCGAGAGTAACGTACAGGGTGCAGTTTTCCAGTCTCCAATCGCCGAGAGCGGCTGCCGCCTGAGTGATGGCGATCATCTCCGCGTGGGCGGTCGGATCTCGCAACAACTCCCGTTGATTGTGGGCTGCAGCAACAACTTCGCCGCCCCACACGATAATTGCCCCGACGGGGACTTCGCCCTCTTCGGCGGCTGCTTCCGCTTCGGCCAGCGCCTTCCGCATGAAGGCCACGTCCTCCTCGTTCCACGCACGCAGGGGCACCCGTGTCTCCACGTTATGACGATCCATTGAGTTGCTTCTCACTCGCAGCCAGCGCTTGTATCAGTTCCACGAATTTTTCGGGGGGTAATTTTTCGACCCGGGTTTCCGGGTCGATGCCGGAAGAAGCCAGGAGCTCGCTTATCTGACGGTCGTCGCGTCCCGTCAGTTCCTTCAGAGCTCCCCCGATCTTCTTTCTCCGCTTGCTCCAGAGGCGGTGCACCCACCCCGCGAACCCGGGGGGTAATGCATTGCGCCGCGCATCATCGGGCCTGATCACGACAATTGCCGATACGACCTCCGGCCTCGGCCAGAACGCGGACCGGGGGATACGCCGGTCAATGGCGACCGCTGCTGCGGCCTGCACGAGCACCGAGACGGCGCCGTAATCGGGGTGTCCCGGGCCTGCCGCCATCTTCTCGGCTAACTCAAGCTGGGTCGTCACCACCATGAGATGCCAGGGCAATTTGCCGTAAAGCAGATTGAGCACCAATGGTGTGGCGATCTGGTACGGCAGGTTCGCCACGAGTTTGTGGACGCGGCAACCGAAGTTTCGTGCCACAGACTCAAACGTGTCCAGCATTTAGAAAACGAAAAAGTATTTGAGGTCAAAATAGCATGAAATGAAATACATTGCTATTCTATTAATTAGGTTATATCAGTTGGTTTTATCTCCTGTGCTTCCTAATGCGTGCAGATTTACTCCCACTTGTTCTCAATACACTCTGGAAGCGGTTAAGAAGTATGGATTTTTTAAGGGATTGTGGTTAGGTTTAAAAAGAATAAGCCGCTGCCGCCCCGGAGGCGGCAGCGGCTACGACCCAGTGCCTTAAAGAATTGTTTTAAATTCCAGAGCTAAAGTGCGCTAAACTTTCTCTTTTCATCGGATTTACAATCATGACTGGGATATTGCTAATGTCTACTATTTTTTGAACGTCTGTCCCACTGAAAAATTCTTTAATGGATAAATCTGGTTTATTCATTACGATAATTAAATCCGCTTCAATTTTATTGGCATATTCTACCACCGTTTTAGGAATATCATCCGTTCCGATAGATTTATTAGAGCAAGGAATCCCTTTACTTTTAATAAACTGTTTTACTTGGTGAGAATATGCTAATAATTGATTTTCATACCCTTCATCATCAGGTGAAAATAGTGCTAATAAACGAATAGAAGCATTGTAATATTTAGCAAATTGAATGGCCACGTCTACTTTTTCCCGACTTTCAGGAGATAGGTCAAGTGGTAATAATATATTTTCACATCCGTCTCTATTTTCTTTGCCTCGTATTGTAATTACAGGACAAGGAGCTTTACGAATCATACTGAATGCGCTGGGTCGAAATATGTCTTTGAACTCAATGTGACTTTCAAGCCCCACCATAATAAGTGTCGCGCCAATTTCTTTTGCAACCTTATCTGTTTCTTCGTAAACATTACCTTTTACAGTCATAAAATCTGTAGGAAGTCCGCTTTCCTGCTCTGTTTTTTTAGCCAATTCTTTCATCTCTTCAAATCGCTCCATTCCCCTTTTTTCATAACAATAGAGTAACACTATTCGAGAATGGGTGTACTTTGCTAAGTTATAAGATTGCTTGATAGCAATCAAAGATTGTTCTGTAAAATCAATCGGAATTAAAATAATACCTCTTTCTTTGAGTTTCATATATTGTGTTTTTAATTTATTTTACTTCTTCTACTTCAATTTTCTCCGTTTCTTCTTTGGGGGTGCCGTCAGGGTTAACGGCATTAGAAGATGGTTGATACAATTTATTAAATTCCTGAATAGCTTGTCTGACCTGATCAATTTGCAGATACCACTTATCTACGTTTTCAATTAACATCGGTTGTTCCTTAAATAATTCTTTCAACACTTTTTTATAAGGTTTTTCTTTAGGTAATTCAACAATTCCTGCTAACTTACTTTTGGGGTCTGCCTGAGCATCTATAATATAATATACAGGAACAGCAACTTTTCTTTCTTTTTCGGTTTTTTCTTCATTAATCTGGTACAAAGTAACCCGCCCTTTTTCTAATACTTCAGCAAAATAATCAACTTCGTTTATTTTAAGAATTTCAAACTTTCTTTCCCCAAAACCATACGCTTTGGCTTTTTTAGTAGTAATTTCCGTTACTTTTTTAGCATTAGGGGCTTTGAAGAAAAAACTGAGATTAAATTGTGCTTCTGTTTCACCTGCATTTGTTTGAATTTCTCCCTTAATAGTATCGCCCTTGTAAGGTAAATACCAGCCCTTTTCAAATTCTGGGGCTACTGAGAGTGCTTTGTTGTTGCCTTTTTTGGGTTGAGCAAAAGCAACAGAACTAAATATAATTAATAGAAATATCTGAAAAAAATTAATTTTATGAAAGATAAAGTGAGCAATTTTCATGACAAATAGATTTAAAATCAGGACAAATGTAAGTAAAAAAATTATTCACTTCCTAAAAAATTAACATTCCTTCAAAAATTAAAATGTTAGTTTTTTATATCGCGGTCTTTTGGGTTCTACGTTTCCTAAACGTTTTTTCTTGTTTTCTTCATACTCTGAATAGGTTCCCTCAAACCAATAAAATGTGCTATCCCCTTCATAAGCTAAAATGTGTGTACATACTCTATCTAAAAACCATCTGTCGTGGCTGATGATTACAGCGCAGCCAGCAAAATTTAATAATCCTTCTTCCAGAGCACGAAGTGTATTCACGTCAAGGTCATTGGTTGGCTCGTCAAGTAACAAGACATTCCCTCCTTCTTTCAGGGCAAGTGCTAAATGCAAACGGTTTCGTTCACCACCGGATAATACGCCACACTTTTTGCCCTGGTCAGCGCCTGTGAAATTAAACCTTCCAAGGTAAGCACGGGTATTAATAGTTCTTCCTTCAAAGATTAAATTATCCAATCCGCCACTTACTACTTCAAATACAGTTTTTTCAGGGTCTATGGCTTTATGGGTCTGGTCAACATAAGAAATTTTCACAGTAGGACCAATTTTAATTTCACCAGACGTAGGTTTTTCTTGCCCAATAATCATTTTGAATAAAGTTGTTTTACCTACTCCATTAGGACCAATAATCCCAACAATCCCCGCTGGGGGCAATTTGAAGTTTAAGTTTTCAAACACTACTCTATCGCCGAAAACTTTTGTAAGGTTTATTGCCTCAATTACATCGTTCCCTAATCTAGGCCCATTGGGAATAAAAATTTCTAATTTTTCTTCTTTAACCTTTACATCTTCGTTTAAAAGTTTCTCATAGTTCTGTAAACGGGCTTTTTGTTTCGTTCCTCTTCCTTTTACACCAGATCTTACCCATTCCAATTCTCGTTCAAGTGTTTTAAGTCGTTTGCTTTCTTGTTTTTCTTCTTGTCTTAGTCGTTCTTGCTTTTGTTCCAACCAGCTGGTGTAATTGCCTTTCCAGGGAATACCTTCTCCTCTATCTAATTCTAAAATCCATCCGGCTACATTATCTAAAAAGTATCGGTCGTGAGTAACTGCAATCACAGTTCCTTTGTAGTTTTTCAGATGCTGTTCCAGCCATTCTACACTTTCTGCATCTAAATGGTTAGTTGGTTCATCTAATAACAAGATATCTGGTTCTTGAAGGAGTAATCTACACAAGGCCACTCTTCTTTTTTCTCCACCAGATAGTACTTTTACAGGGGTATCTGACTCTGGACAACGAAGTGCATCCATAGCTTTCTCAAGCCGTGCATCTAAATTCCACAAATCATACTGGTCAATTTTTTCCTGTAACTCGGCTTGACGATTAATCAATTTCTCCATTTTATCAGGGTCGTTTAAAACTTCTTCATCGGAAAATTTATTATTCACTTCTTCGTATTCGTTTAATATATCCACATATTTTTGAACGCCTTCTCTTACTATTTCAATAACGGTTTTATTTTCATCTAATTTGGGTTCTTGTTCTAATAAACCTATTGTATAGCCGGGTGAATAGTGAATTTCGCCAATGTAATCTTTATCAATACCTGCAATGATTCTTAATAAGGTAGATTTCCCGGCACCGTTCAAACCTAATACTCCAATTTTGGCGCCATAGTAAAAAGATAAATAAATATCTTTTAGAACTTGCTTATTGGGTGGGTGAATTTTACTCACATTCACCATGCTGAAAATAATCTGTCTGCCTTCCTGATTGGACATTTTTTTGCTCACAAAGTTACAGATTATTTATTCTTATTTTAAATAAAGTTTATGAAATCAAGTTTAGAATGCAATTAAATCAGAATGTTAGGCGATATAAATATAACTATCAAAGATTAAAATTTCTACATTCGCCGCCTTTAATTCAATCATTATGGCCTTAAAATGTGGTATAGTTGGCTTACCAAATGTTGGAAAGTCCACTCTCTTCAATTGTTTAAGTAATTCAAAAGCACAGGCAGCAAACTTTCCGTTTTGTACAATTGAACCAAATGTAGGGAGCATCACCGTTCCCGATGAACGACTCATCAAAATTGCAGAATTAGTAAAGCCCCAAAACATTGTTCCGGCTACGGTTGAAATAGTGGATATTGCTGGATTGGTAAAAGGTGCCAGCAAAGGGGAAGGTTTGGGAAATAAATTCTTATCAAATATCCGGGAATGTGAAGCTATTATTCACGTTGTACGTTGCTTTGATAATCCGAATGTGGTGCATGTAGAAGGATCTGTCAATCCTGTGAGGGACAAAGAAATCATTGACATAGAATTGCAATTAAAAGATCTGGAAACGGTAGAAACCAGAATTAAGAAAATTGAAAAACAAGCTAAAACCGGAAATGATAAAGAAGCACTGAAAACATTTCAACTATTAGAAAAAATCAAGCAAACGTTAGAACAAGGAAAATCTGTAAGAGTTTTGAACCTTTCAGAAGAAGATAAAAATAGAATTAAGGATTTAAATTTATTGACTATAAAGCCCGTGCTTTATGTGTGTAATGTGGATGAAGCATCTGCTAAAACAGGGAATGACTATTCTAAACAAATTGAAAAAATTGCTACCGAAGAAAATGCTGAGGTGTTGATTATCACTGCTCAAATGGAAAGTGAAATAGCCGCATTAGAAAGTTACGAAGAAAAACAATTGTTTTTAGCAGAGTTGGGATTGGATGAGCCCGGTGTGAATAAACTTATCAAAAAGGCCTATAAACTTCTTAATTTACAAACCTATTTTACTGCAGGGGAAAAAGAGGTACGAGCATGGACTATTCAGAGAGGATGGACAGCACCACAGGCAGCGGGTGTCATTCATAGTGATTTTGAGAAAGGATTTATTAAAGCGGAAGTAATTGCTTATGAAGATTTTATTAAGTATGGTTCTGAAACGGCGTGCAGAGAAGCTGGAAAGTTACGAATTGAAGGCAAAGAATATGTTGTTCAAGACGGTGATATTATGCACTTCAGATTTAATGTGTGATTTGTGGTTTGATTATTATTGATGTATACGGCAAATAATTCGTAGATTTGTTGCGATTTTCAAGTGGTATGGTGAATGACAATTTAAATCCGGAAAAGGAAAGATTATCAGAAGAAGATATTCAGATTGAAAAAGCATTGCGTCCGTTGAGTTTTGAGGATTTTTGTGGTCAGGAAAAAATAGTTGAAAATTTAAAGATATTTGTTACTGCTGCCAGACAAAGAAAAGAAGCATTAGATCACGTTTTATTACACGGCCCACCGGGATTAGGAAAAACAACATTAGCTCATATTATTTCTAATCAGTTAAATTCTAATATCAAAATCACTTCTGGTCCTGTTCTTGAAAAGCCAGGAGATTTAGCGGGCCTATTGACTAATCTTGAACCGTTTGATGTTTTATTTATTGATGAAATTCATCGATTAAGTCCGATTGTTGAGGAGTATTTGTACTCTGCAATGGAAGATTATAAGATTGATATAATGATTGATAGTGGTCCTAATGCAAGAACGGTTCAGATTAAACTCAATCCGTTTACGCTTATTGGTGCTACCACGCGGAGTGGATTATTAACAGCGCCGTTGAGGGCAAGATTTGGAATTAATGCAAGATTAGATTATTACGATGCAAAAACATTAACTAATATCGTTTTAAGAAGTGCTTCGATATTAAATGTGCCGATAGAAGAGATTGCTGCTTTTGAAATAGCCCGGAGAAGTAGGGGAACACCGAGAATTGCCAATGCTTTATTGAGAAGAGTGCGAGATTTTGCACAAATAAAATCAAATGGAGTTATAGATTTGAATATTACGACTTATGCATTAAAGGCCTTGAATGTAGATGAAAATGGTTTAGATGAAATGGACATTCGTATTTTGACCGCTATTATTGATAAGTTTAAAGGAGGTCCTGTAGGAATTAATACTATTAGTACAGCAGTTGGAGAAGAAGCTGGAACAATTGAAGAAGTGTATGAACCTTTTTTAATTCAGGAAGGTTATATTGTTCGTACACCAAGAGGAAGAGAGGCCACTCAGAAGGCCTACCAGCATCTGAAAAGGGAAAGAAAGACACCGGGTAGTTTGTTTTAAATTGTAGTTTTAAATCAAAAAATAAAGAAGTGTAGATTCATTTTACAACTTTTGTACTTTATTGTAAAAACATCATTAATTTATTCTAATAAAGGTAGAAAGAAAAAATCTTTCCCTAACTCTTCCCTAATCTTTCCACTACTCTGGACAAGTTGTCCCGATAGCAAAGCGTATCGGGAAGTTGCGTGAAAAATTCTTTTTATGAGAAATTTATCAGAGTGTTCTATTTAGATAGATTGCTTTCTTCAAATAGTATTTTAAACATAGAGTAAACAAAGTTTCTCGCAAAGAACACAAAATATTGCTCGCTTGCAAAATGTATTGGGACTTGGTGTACTTTATTTATCTCATTGAGTTCTTTGTGTTTAAATATAAGTAAATTTAGATTTCATTAATCTTATTGCATAATCTGGGTTTGTAAAACTAACAATCCAGTATTATTTTTCACAGTTAGATTGCAAGAATTCTTTTTTAATACCCGGATTTTCTAAAATCTGAAAAGACAAATAAGGTTTTCCAAACAATTTACAAAATCTATCGGGTGCATATTTTCTTGCTAATTGCATCGCTTTGGTAAAATAACGAGAATGAAATTTTTCTGGCAAATGAGAAGCAATGCTGATGTAATTGAATACAATTTTTTCATTCACATCGTTAGAAGTCAGTAATGGTTCCAATACATTTGCTGCATCCCAATAAAGTTTAGCACGGGCAAAGATATTGGCTAATTTCACTGTATTCTGCCAGGATGATTCTTCAATGTTATAAAATTTTTTGATGTTATTCAAACACGTTTCAATTTGTGCTTCGCTATTGGGAATGGTATCGTAATAATCTATAAGTTTAAATTGCCATTCGGCATTGAGATTATTGATGAGCAATTTATCTAAATTCGTTTTACTCAAGCTTTCAATTTCCTGTTGAATTTTTTGTTGAACATCTTTGTTTCCAATCATTGTATCCGTTTTTATTTTGGCAAAGAGTGCATTGTATTGCAAAATAGGATTAGAATTATCCAATTCAAAGTTTTTTTTCAGTATTTCGGCATCATTATCAGTTAATGAGTTATTAAGCTGATATTTAAAGTAAACAAGATTATTAGTAAAAGGAATATTTTCTTTTGAAATAGGAATGTTTAATGTATCTAAAAGTTCTCTGGGATATTTATTATTTTTGATGTTAGAGAAAATGTATTGCAGAATTTTGAAAGCACGGGCTGTATCGCCTGATTTTACAGATTTTTTCAACATTGCATACGTGTACTTTTGTTCTTTGTTACCAGTAATATCATAAGTTACGTCCATTACTACCTGAGCAAATCGTTCTCGTGCGAGTATAGGTTCTAACTCTTGTAATAATTTTTTATCGGAATTGATTTTCTGTATAGCTTTTTTCTTGCCCATTGCGACTAATGAAGCATAAGGGCCGTCTTCATTTTCTAACATAAATAAATTCCAGCTATCGTTGGTAATTATCACGGGTTTTACTTTTACGCTTTGTTTGTCCTGCAATACTTTGGCAACACTTTCAGCGCGTTTGATTTGTAATTTAGCATTTGTAACAGAATCACCTTCAATAGATGAATAGGCATAAATATAGAGCCCTTCAATGGTATAATCGGGTTCATCTAAGGCATCAATTAAGGGCTGAATGTCTTCTTGTTTGTACTCGTATTTGTTTTTCTCAAATGGAATGATAAAAGTGATTAAATTGCTTTCGGCAGTGGGGACAAAAGGTTTGTTATCTTTTATCTTTGCTTCAATGGGTAAAATCCCACTATTAAACTCTCCTTCCTGACTTAATAACTCTGTATAGGATTGCGTAATCGTTTTACAAATCCTATTGTCCTGAATTATCAAAAGATTCAATTCATACTCTCCTTTCAGATTTTTAGGCACTTTCCCAACTTCTACTAAAAGTTCATTCAGTTTTCTATTTTTCTTCTGGTCTTTTTTATCCAATAGTTTGTTTGAAGCAAATAATTTGTCTTTGTATATTACTTTCTGCATTATTCCTTTGTTCAAAAGATTATTATCAACAATGTTATATTCTGCTTTTGTGAATTGGCTTCTCTGAACAATATCTACGGCAATTCCATCTTTTGGCTTTTTCAGAAGTCGTTTAAGTTCTTTAAGGTTATTGTATTTCAAATATATTTTGCCATTCTCAATATACAATCCCTGATGCAATAAATCATAGTTCTTGAACACTTTGCAATTCTTACATTTTTTATCGTTGGGGGCATTGAATTTTTTTGACAATGTGTTGTAAGATGGCTTCAGTTCTTTTTTGTGAGAAGCCCCTTCGTTGGAAATATCGTTTCCACCAAAGATTGCAGATATGTATATTTTTTTAAACTCTGCATCCGGAAACATTCCAATACCAACATAAATGTATTTTGGATTTAATAGAATTAGTTTTTCCTTTTGTCCATTGATCCATTTTGCAGTAATATTTTGTGCAATTTCTTTATATGGCACATCCTTTTTACTTTTCACAAGGGGATTACTTCCGGCCAGTTGTTCTGCTTTGTTGGTCAATCCAACTGATTTCAGATATTTTGGCAATTCTTTTGCATCTGCTTTTGACTTTTTATCATCGCTCAAATCTTCTGCACTTAAATAAGATGCGTCCGTTAATCTATCGTATAATTCAAAAGTGTCCAGACGATTCTTTTTTCTAAATTGATTAATTTCTTTTAATACATAATGCGTTAATGAATCTGTGTTTATATCTCTTTCTACTTGTGTAGTTTGTCCTTTTCTTTTTTGAGCAAAAAATAAATTGGAAAATAGAACAAGTATTAATCCACAAATAAGAATTTTTTTATTCATTGAAAAAAACTTTTTATTGTTGTTGCAATGTGTTGGACATCCTCTTTTTCAAGTCCGGGATACATAGGCAAGGATAAGCAAGTGTCTGCTATTTCTTCAGCAATTGGAAAATCGCCTTTTTTGTAGTTTAAGTCCTTATATGCTTCTTGTAAATGTGGTGGAACAGGATAATGTATTAGAGTTCCTATGTTATTTTGATGAAGATATTCTTGCAATTCATTTCTTTTTTTCGTGCGAATAACGAATAAATGAAAATTACTCGTTGCATCGGGATGAATGTGTGGTAAAATGATATTTTTTTCATCGCTTAAAAATTCCATATACCATTGAGCAATTTGTTGTCTTTCTTTGTTCCATTCGTCAAGATATTTGAGTTTTACCTGTAAAAATGCGGCTTGTATTTCATCTAAACGCGAATTAATGCCCTTTACTTCATTGTAGTATTTTTTTTGAGAACCATAATTCCGAATGGTTTTTGCTCTTTGAGAAAGTATTTCATCATTTGTAGTAATAGCACCTGCATCACCTAATGCGCCTAAGTTTTTACCAGGATAAAAACTTGTAGCATTAATATTTCCCCAACTTCCGGAAATTTTTCCTTTGAAAAAAGTGCCTTGTGCCTGAGCGTTGTCTTCTACAACATACAGATTGTGTTTTTGAGCTATTTGTAAAATTTTATCCATCTCACAGATTTGACCATACAAATGAACCGGTATTATAGCTTTTGTGTTTTCTTTAATGGATTGTTCAATTTTCTCCGGGTCAATATTATAAGTTTTTTCATCCGGTTCAACAGGAATAATTTCCGCGCCAACATACGATACTGCCAACCAGGTTGCAATGTATGTATTGGATGGCACTATAACAGAATTTCCTTTTCCAACATTCAACGATTTGAGTGCAATAATAATAGCATCAAGACCATTTCCCACTCCAATACAATATTGAACATCAGAATACTTTGCATAAAGTTTTTCAAAAGTTTCCACCTCTTTTCCTAAAATGTACCAATAACTATCATAAACTTTTTCAAATTGTTGTAAAATCTCTTGTTTTATCTGAGAGTGCATTTTTTCAAAAGACAAAAATGGTATTGATTTCATAGATTTTGTCTATATTATTTTTTAATTTCATAAATTTCATCTATAATATAATTCGGTCTATTACGAGCCGCATCTAATGTGCGATATAAGTATTCACCAATAATTCCAAGAGAAATCATAATAAATGAAGAGGTAAAAAGCAGAACAATCATAATAGATGACCAACCTTGCATCGGGATTTTGGATGTAATTTTTGAATAAATAATCATTCCTGCATAAATTAAAGCGAGAATACCTAACACAATGCCTGTTATACTAATTAAGCGTAGTGGCAAGTAAGTGAATGATACAAAACTATCTATAAAGGACTTGATTTTTTTGGACAATGTCCATCCCGACTTACCAATTTCCCTTTTGCGACGCGTGTAAGGAATACTCACATATTCGTAGCCCATCCAGATAAACAAATAGGGTAAATAAAAATTCTTTTCGTTCATCTTAATAAGTTCAGTTCTTAATTGTTTATCAAACAACCATAAATCAAAACCACCTTTTGGTGCATTGGTCAATACATAATTTCGTATAAGGTTATGATACGTATTTGAAAACAATTTCGTCAAAAAAGAATCCTCACGATTCGCTTTTTGGGCTAAAACTAATTTATATCCTTTTAGCCAATGTTGATACATTTGTGCTATAAGTTCCGGAGGGTCTTGAAGGTCAGCTGCTAACACTACACAACAATCTCCTGTTGAATGACAAATACCACAATAAGAAGCATTGTTTGCGCCAAAATTTCTCGCAAGTTTTATCACCTTTACTTTATGAGAATATTGTTCGTACACTTTCATCAGTGCATTAAATGTACCATCCTTACTGCCATCGTCTACAAAAATGTATTCAAATTCAACATCTGTAGGAAAGTTTTTTTCATTTTCCAACAAAACAGGAAACGTTACAGGAATATTATGTTCGTTGAAATAGCACGGGACGATGATGCTGATTTTAGGCATATCAGATGAATTTTTCTAATTCACAAATATAATCAGTGGAAAATAAATAATGAAAATGGGTATAAATTTTCGCATCAAAACTTTCTTTGTAAGCTGCAACGCCTATATTCAGGTCATTCCCATCATTGTTGGATGTCCCCATACTAAAATAAATCTTATCTTTTGAAAAGTGCTGAATTGTCTGATAAAACAACACATCAATGGCACCACTTTCTCTGCCTTCATCAATTGAAGAAATGTACTGGCAATGGGCAGTTTTAGGAAAAACAAAGAGAGTAATGCCAGCTACAATTTTATTATTCAAGTAAGCATTTGCCTGCAATATATTTTCAGGGAATCTACTATGTAAGAGTTTAATTTCTTCCAATGAGTGTACGGGTTTGGCTTGATAACGTTCCCATAAATTGGGCTCTAAAATTTCTTTCCAATAAGCATCAAAATTATTATCCATACTTATTTTAATGGGCAATTTTTCTGCTTTCTTTAAACTTCTTTTTCTTCTTTCCTGTAATTGGAGAGGTTCATTCAAATGCGTTACAAAGGAAGTATCAACTCGTGTCGTTTCCGCTTTTATGATGTTCATTATAAAATGTTCCGCATCGCAGGGTTGAAGAGAAATATAATTTGGTACTGGCTTGTATACAATCTGCTGAATACCTTGATTTTTGTAAAAATTTACCACTGCATAAAAATATCTGATGATTTCCTGAATATGTTTACGTTCTTTTAATATCAATCCCCCATACGTCAATCCCTGGTGTGAATAAACTTTATTTTCCTTGACATTTGCAGGGAAAACCGCTTCTATCTGATTTTTTTTATTAAGTAAAATAATCGATGCATCTTGGAATCTATCCGAATGGTATTCCATAAAATTCCGATGGAATAAAAATGTTCCATTTTCAGCAGACATTACAAAAGCATTCCATTGGTCAAAATATTCTCTATTATAGGGCACTACGTTCATCATTGAAAATTTTGAGATTCCACAAGTTTGTAATAATAAGATTTTTTGCTTAATAACTCATCGTGCGTACCTTCTTCAACAATAGTGCCTTTATGCAATACAATGATTTTATCGGCATTCATAATGGTACTTAAACGATGCGCAATGATGAGAATAGTTTTATGTTCTTTTAATTTTTGAATCGTTTCCTGAATAATTTTTTCGTTTTCAGTATCTAATGAAGATGTTGCTTCGTCTAAAATTAAAATAGGTGTATTACGCAAAATTGCCCGGGCAATGCTGATTCTCTGACGTTGTCCGCCGCTTAAATTCGTTCCTCTATCGCCTGTGTAAGTGTTATATTGTTGTGGTAATTGAATAATAAATTCGTGTGCATTGGCCATTTTCGCAGCAGCAATAATGTTTTCATCTGAATATTCTTTCCCAAAGGTGATGTTGTTTTTAATGGTATCATTCATTAAAAAACTATCCTGTGATACTAAACTAATTAAATTTCGTATGGAAGAAATTTTCAGTTGACGAATATTCACTCCATCAATTGTAATTTTCCCTTCATCTGGTTCATAAAAGCGAAGTAACATATCAGTGAGTGTTGTCTTTCCGCTTCCGCTCTGGCCTACAAGGGCGATTACTTTTCCTTTTGGTATCATCAAATTAATATTTTTAAGTATAAATCCTTTATCGCCTTTGAGATATGAAAACGATACATTTTTGAATTCTATTTTATCTTTAAATGTTGTGTATTCAATAGCATCAGGATGTTCAGTTATTGTATTGGGTTCATTTAATATCCGCTGAATCCTTTGTTCTGACACAATTCCTTTTTGAATGGTATTATATGCTTGTGATATTTGTTTTATCGGCGGTATGATTTGAGAAGCAATGCCAAAGTAGCCAATAAATGCGGAAGCCGAAAGTTCATTGTGAAATACCAGTTTTGAACCTAAATACAAAATAAACATTAAAATACCTAACACCACTACTTCTGTAGCAGGCGATGCAAGGTCGTTTTTGCGATACACTTTTACATTTTGTGAGAAAAGTTCCTGATTAATCCTTTCAAATTTTTTCTGAATAAATTTCTCAATACCAAATGCTTTGATAACTTTTATTCCGCTCAAACTTTCTTCAATAGTAGAAAACAATAATGCCAATGTTTGCTTGCTTTTTTCTGCACTGCGTCTTAAACTTTTACTAATAAACACAATGCCTAATGCCGCTACTGGAATTAATAAAAAAATATAAAGTGTAAGATACGGACTTATCAAAATCATTGAGATAATAGAAATTAAAATACTTATTGGTTCACGAAAAATCAACTCTAATGTTTGCATTATGCTCCATTCAATCTCCAAAACATCGGTAGTCATACGGCTAATAAGGTCTCCTTTTTTTTCTTTGCTATAAAAGGAAAGAGGAAGATGGAGTAATTTATTCATCAACTGATTTCTCAAATCACGCACAACCCCATTTCGGATAGGGGCAATGAAAAACATAGCCAGATATCGAAATAAATTTTTCAAAAACGTTAATACAAAAACCAGAATACAAATGCCAATCAACACTTGTTCTTTTCCATAATGCACAATGAATTCGGATAGTTTAAATTGAATGAATTGTTTTATGCTATCGCTGTTCAATTTTAATTCTGGTGCAGATTGTAAAATGCTTTGAAAAAATGATTCTGGTTGAAATAAAACATCTAAAAAAGGAATCACAAGAGTAATAGAAACCACAGAAAATATGGAGAAAAGGATATTACTGATGATATTCAAGATGGCATAATGCCAATAACCTTTTAGATACTTAATTGCAGCGAAAAGTTTCATAAGTTATGGGCGAATATAAGGAATTGCTCATTTGTGCATCCATAAATTATTTCAGAAATTCGGCACAAAAAAATGCAAACACGATTTGATAAAGATGCTTTTGAGAGAATCATTCAAATAATGGATGAGTTGAGAGAACAATGCCCGTGGGATAAAAAGCAAAACTGGGATACATTACGAACGTTGACTATTGAAGAAGTATATGAACTATCGGATGCCATTCAGCAACGTAATTTTGATGAAATTAAAAAAGAATTAGGTGATGTGTTTTTACACATTCTTTTTTATTCCAGATTAGCATCAGAAGAAAAACAATTTGATATTAACGATGTAGTGAAAACATTAGCCGATAAGTTGATTCGCAGGCATCCACATATTTATGGAGAGGTAAAAGTGAATAACGAAGAAGAAGTAAAACAAAACTGGGAAAAGTTGAAACAAAATGAGCGTAAAGAAGAAAAAGGTGTTTTATCGGGAGTGCCTTTGTCCTTGCCTTCTATTATCAAGGCCTACCGAATGCAGGAAAAAGCGGCAGCAGTTGGATTTGATTGGGATAATACAGAAGATGTTGTTGAAAAAGTAAAAGAAGAACTGGAAGAATTTTTGGACGAAGTGAAAGAAAATAAGGATGTGAAAAAATTAGAAGATGAGTTTGGAGATGTAATCTTTTCACTCATAAATGTAGCAAGATTTTTAAAGATAAATCCGGATAATGCATTGGAAAAAGCCAACCAAAAATTTTTAAGACGATTTAATCATATAGAAAAACGTTTGAAGGAACAAAATAAACAATTTTCGGATGTAAATCTGGAAGAGATGGGAAAATACTGGGATGAAGCTAAAGAAATGGAAGAGTAAATTTTTTCAGATGTTAGTGATTCTAAAAAATATTATTCAGAAGAATGTTGTTTTTTTTCTAACAATAATCATATTCTATGTTTATGCGTTTTACAGAATATTTATTTTTTCAAAGATTGACAATCACTTGTTTTTTAATCAATGGGTGGGAAATTTTTATGTAGACATTTTTTTTAAGTATTTAACTCATTTTGGAGATGGCTTGTTTGTTGTGCTTGTAGGATTTCTCTGGCTTTTTAAAAATATTCGTCAAGGTTTAATATTGCTAATTGCTTATGCAATAGCAGGTGGGCTGGTAGCCGTTTTGAAGAATTATGTATTTGATGTAGCACGACCACATTTTGTTTTTGATTATTTTCATAAAGACATTGCAGTGAAGTATGTAGAAGGTGTGGAAGTGTTGGCATTAAATAGTTTTCCGAGTGGACATAGCACGGCAGCATTTGTGTTGTTTACTTTTTTGGCATTTCAAAGCCGTTTAAACTGGCAAAAATCATTAATGGGAATTTTAGGGATATTAGTAGCATTTAGCCGTGTGTATTTATCACAACACTGGCTAAACGACATTATTGCAGGATCATTGATCGGTTTATTCATCACTTTGCTTGTTATTATTTTTTTTGATTACAAGCAATGGCTGGCAAATTATGATAAGGGAATGTTTGACCGATAAATATTATTGTGTCATTTTACCTTAAACCAAAAAAACTTCAAAGAATTTCTTGTACATTTGCTATTCTAAATAAAGTTTGTTATGACATCCAATAAAGATATACGCTGTGTACAAAGATTTAGTAATTTCAAGAAAGCTTTTTCTAAATTAGAAAATATCGTATTGCAAATTCAACAAAAGCAAAGTGAAAGTAGTATTGAAGATATTGTAAAAGAAGGCGTTATTCAACGATTTGAGTATACACATGAATTAGCATGGAATGTGATGAAGGATTTTCTGGAAGAGAAAGGTAAAAACGAAATATATGGTTCCAAAGATGCTACCCGCGAGGCATTTGAGTCAGGACTGATTACAAATGGAGAAGTGTGGATGGACATGATAAGAAGCAGAAATCAGACATCGCACACATATAATGAAACCACTGCTGATTCTATTTTCTTTAAAATAATAAATGAGTATTATCCTGAATTTTTAATGTTCAAAAATAAAATGGAGAGGTTTATTGAAAACAAGAATTAGTGTATGAAATATGGATTATCGGATAAAACTATTGATTTAATAAATGCTGTATTTTCAAAGCATCCAGAGGTAGAAACCGCTATTTTATATGGTTCAAGAGCAAAAGGAAATTTTCATACAGGTTCGGATATTGACCTGACGCTTACTGGAACAAATCTTACACTTTCCATTTTGCATAAAATTGAAGATGAAATTGATGATCTGTTATTGCCTTATAAAGTAGATTTATCTATTTTACAGGATATTGAAAACAAAGAATTATTAGACCATATACAAAGAGTTGGAAAAGTTTTTTATAGTAAAAAAACTTGAATTGTTTTGTTCAACTTTTGAGAAACCTATTTTCTCAAAGTATTTGTAAAAACACATAATAATTACTTCATAAGTGTCATACCGCTGACCCTAATTAGCTTTGCAGTTTGTATATGTTTAGCATAGATATTATCAAAGTACACACAAAATCCCTTTTGTGTTTGTGCTGCAACAGAAATAATTGGTTCAATAATTTTATTACCTTCTATTGTTATTGTTTTGTATCTATTGTTTTCATCCATGTAAGAGAAGTCATAACTCGTTACAATATATGGTCTAACCTTTTTTGACTTGTCAATTACTAAAATCTCATTGTTGTACACAACACTTTTATATGTTGAATTGACAATACCTGGCAAAAAATAAGCAAAACTATAGGAACCAATATTAACATACTTTATGTCTAAAACAAGATTAGTGTCAATTTGTTGAGCATTCATGTTTGTAAAAAACAAGCATAATGCATAATAAAACAAGAGCAATCGTATCATACAGATGTTCTTTATACAAAATTACATAAAATTTTTCTGATAACACACCAACAAATAAAAATCTTGAAAAAATAATCTGTGAAAATCTATTTCAATCTGTGGCATCTGTGTTCTATTGTTTTTAGCTTTTTCAAAAAAAGATTTACAGGAGAAATTTACAAAGTTTTTAATTTTAAAGAATTAATTTTTTAGTTAAGGAACCACATATACTTTGTTTAAAAAACTAAAACAAGTGCTCATCACTTCTAATACTTCATTCTATCCCTCTGAACCACGAAGCATAAAAAATATAATTATTAGCAATACGTTCAATTTCTCCCTTTAAGAGTTCTGGTGATATATCTTTTACTTTTTTAGCAGGCACACCGGCAAATACGCAATTATCCGGTACTTCTGTCCCTTCTAAAACCACTGCACCTGCCGCAATAATCACATTCGTGCCAATTTTGCAATTGTCCATTACAATAGCACCCATTCCAATTAAAACATTATCAGAAATTGTACAACCGTGAACAATCGCATTGTGTCCAATAGACACATTATTTCCTATATGTGTTTCTGTTTTTTGATACGTACAATGAATGGTGGCATTATCCTGAATGTTCACTTTATTACCAATACGAATTTTATTAACATCCCCGCGAACTACGGCATTAAACCAAACGCTGCAATCATCTCCCATTGTCACATCACCTACAATGGTAGCATTCGGGGCTATAAAACAATTCTTTCCAAGCATTGGTAATACTCCATTTACAGGATAAATAAACGGCATATTTTTTGCGATAAAAGTATTTGAAAAATTATTAAAAAACAAAACGGTTCACCCCCTGTCCAAAAACTAATTTGTACCTTTGCAAAAATAAAATTGTAATGAAAATAAAGCGATTTACTATTGAAGATGTTTATTATAAAATGTTAGAAGAAGAATTAAAGCAAAACAATGTTCTTTCATCGCAATCTCTTTTCATCTATTTTGCTTCTTATTACATTGGAAAATTTTTGAATACTGAACTGAATATTCAGGCCTATATTGGACTTAAAATAAAAGATATTACAAAAGATTATTTCGTCATTTCAATTCCATTCAATTCTTTTCATACTAAAGAACATAAAAAGTTTTTTAAACAATATTTTGAAGAAGGTATTAAAGAAAATGAACGTTATATCGGTTTGATAAAAAACAATACGCATTTATCCTTTGTATTTAAGCACGATGAAGAGTTGCTCAATGCCTTTAAAACCGGTCAATATTCAAGGATTTCAGAAATTAAGAAAAATAAAATGAAACGATTAAAGGTCATTGACTATGATATGAAAGTCAAGGCCTTTTATGTTGTAGGAGATGAAAATAATCCGGATGATTGGAAAAATTATCCTTTAGGCAAAAAAGATAAACTGCTTTATGAATTGTACAAAATGATTTATCCCCATTATTTTTATGAAGTATTAGCCAGTCAGTTTAATGTTAGTATAGATTATTTGAAGAAAAATCACGTAGAGATACTACCAAAACCCAATTTAGAGACAAGTTATTTAGTTGTTTCTGAACACGATGATGTCTATTGGTTTGATAAAAAATAATTCGGACGATTGGTATGAAAGTTCTTCTTATTAATAAGAATGCACTTTTAGTACTAGTTGTTCTTTTTATTTTTTCTTGTAAAAAAGAAAATGCTTTTGATTGTGCTAAACCAACAGGTAAAATTATCACAGAAAGCAGAAATACATCATATTTTCATACTATTGTAACTCAAGGTAAAATAGATTTGTATTTAAAGCAGGGAAATTTTTCCATTCAGGTAAAAGCAGGTAAAAATATCATAAAAAATATTGAAACTAAAATTGAGAATGAAACCTTATATCTTGCTAATAATAACAAGTGCAATTTTATCCGAGACCCACAAAAAAAGATAGAAATATATATTCAATTGCCTGAACTAAAATATCTCAAGCACAACGGCAGCGGGAACATTTATTCAGAAAGTACTTTCATTCAAGATACTCTAATTCTACGAATAGAATCTCCGGGTGATGTACATTTAAATGTTCAAACCCATTATTTTGGTGGCAGTACGCATGGCAACGGCGATTTGTATATTACTGGCATTACAGATTATTTTTATTACAACTACAATGGCACAAACTACATTTATGCAAACGATTTAAAAGTACAAAATTATGTGTACTTAGAAAGTCATTCAGTAGGTCATGCTTATGTCAATCTGGATAATATCGGCATGGATGCGGCTTTATTTTCAAATGGCAATATCTATTATTCCGGAAATCCAACTTATTTAAGTTATAAATCAAAAGGAAAAGGCAGGGTTATAAAGAACTGACGAGTGGTATTTTAAGTTGTTGATAATCAAAACATTAACATTATTTTTTATACTTTTTTATGGAGATTAACCTGTTTTTTTTTACTATCTTTGCAGAAAATTTTTCGTATGAGCATTTTGAACAGAAGAAAAATGAGAGTACTTTATGTATGCCAGGAAATAGAACCTTTTGTAGACGACCATCACATGGCACCAGTTACAAGGCAACTACCCAAATCCATTCAAGATAGAGGCCGCGAGATTCGTACTTTTATGCCCAAATTTGGAAGTATCAATGAAAGAAGACATCAGTTACATGAGGTAATTCGCTTATCCGGAGCCAATATCGTTGTGGACGATGTAGATTATCAATTAGTAGTTAAAGTAGCTTCCATGCCCGGTGTAAGAATGCAAGTATATTTTATTGATAACGAAGTGTTTTTTCAAGACAGAGGCACTTATTATGATTTTGATACCCACAAAACATACAAAGATAATGATTTAAAAATGGTATTTTATGCTAAAGGCATTTTAGAAACCGTAAAAAATTTACAATGGCATCCAGATATTGTTCATGTGATAGGATGGTATAGTGCTTTACTGCCCGTATATATTCG
The DNA here is from genome assembly GCA_026003255.1 of Bacteroidia bacterium. Lineage (GTDB taxonomy): Bacteria > Bacteroidota > Bacteroidia > B-17B0 > Aurantibacillaceae > BPGX01. The sequence goes on from BPGX01000001.1 coordinate 69,516, forward strand.
TAAATATTTTGCTGATGAGCCCTATTTTAGTGAAGCCAAAATTGTAACTTCTGTTTACAGCCACAACGAAGAAGATATTAAAATAAATGCAAATTCATTAGTAAAAAAATTGGAATTTGATGGGTTAACAAAAAAAGATGTAAAACCAATTGTTGATATGGCTAATGTTACTAATTTGTATAAACTTGCAATAGATTATTCAGACGCCATTGTATACGGCGATGAAAACATCAATGATACCTTAAAAAAATACATTCAAAAAACCGATAAGCCCACTATTCATCATTCTCATCAGCCCAACATGTTTGATGTATATGACCAATTGTACAATGAAATCAATGCCATTGTGGATGCAGATGCTGGATTTTTTGGTGTATAGTGATAAATAATTCTTTACATTTAAGCCCCAAATTATTATTATGAGTGTATTAGTCAATAAATCTTCTAGAGTTATTGTTCAAGGTTTTACAGGGAATGAAGGTACTTTCCATGCTACTCAAATGATTGAGTATGGAACGAATGTCGTAGGCGGTGTAACGCCCGGTAAAGGTGGCACCAAACATTTAGACCGTCCTGTTTTTAATACAGTTCACGATGCTGTAAAAGAAGTAGGTGCGAATGTGTCTATTATTTTTGTTCCTGCCCCTTTTGCTGCTGATGCTATTATGGAAGCAGCAGACGCAGGCATTGAAGTGATTGTGTGTATTACAGAAGGTATTCCGGTAAAAGACATGGTGATGGTAAAGGAATATCTCAAAGATAAAAAATCTCGTTTAATTGGCCCTAATTGTCCCGGTGTTATTTCTGCTGAAGAAGCCAAGGTGGGAATAATGCCAGGATTCGTATTTAAGAAAGGAAAAATTGGCATTGTTTCAAAATCCGGTACTTTGACTTACGAAGCAGCCGACCAGATTGTCAAAGCAGGACTTGGAATATCCACCGCCATTGGTATCGGCGGTGACCCGATTATTGGAACTACTACCAAAGAAGCGATTGAACTCTTGATGAACGACCCTGAAACCGAAGGAATTGTAATGATTGGTGAAATTGGTGGAACATTAGAAGCAGAAGCCGCACGTTGGATTAAAGAAACCGGGAATAAAAAGCCCGTTGTTGGTTTTATTGCCGGACAAACGGCTCCCAAAGGAAGAACAATGGGACACGCCGGAGCTATTGTAGGCGGAAAAGAAGATACCGCTCAAGCCAAAATGGCGATAATGAGAGAATGTGGGATTACAGTATGCGAATCACCAGCATTGATCGGTAAAACAATGGCACAAGTTTTAGGAAAAGTAACGGTGTGAGTTTTCATTTTATTCCAAATAATTCATTAAACCCAAATTATTCATTTGGTGTTTCTCAAATGTTGTACATTCTTAATTACTGCTACTTTTAGGAATTATTTGTTTTCACCCTTCCACAGGTGGAAGGGTAATTCTAAAAATAATGAAAAAGTTCGTCACGAGGAAGCAACGCTTCCGAAGCAATCTCCTTTGAAAAATCCCAATTTCTAATGCTTAATTTGGGTTAAACATTTCTTAAACATTATATTTTTCTTTACTACTGCTGGTTATATACTTTATTTTCATCCTTCCACGGGTGGAAGGGTAGTTGTAAGAATTAAATAGGATGCCGTCATTGCGAGGATGCAAAGCATCCGAAGCAATCTCATGAGAACACGCATAATCTCTAATGTATAGTTTGGGTTTTATTCATCTCACTCCATTTTTTCATGGGTATGAAGACTATTTTTTGAGATCTTTATGTTATAATTTTTCTCACCTATAATTTATTATGCTTTTCTTCTACCAGTAATCATATAATCTATGTAAAATTAGCATCAAAGTTAGAAAAATGGTTAATTAAGAATAACAAAAACATTCACTTAAACGATCCATGCCACACCAAATGAGAAATCTTTAAAGTACCGTTCACTTCAGATTTTTAATAATTTATTCGGAATGTAAAAGTTGAAGTTTGAATTCAGAAGTCATTATTTTGCTTCTTCTTTTTTCTGTTCTATCCTTATAAATTTTTGTTTATTTTTGTTCGTCGTTAAATTGAATTTATTCACAAAGTTTGTTATGATAATTAAAGAAACTCAAATAGAAAACACCTTTATTTCTAAATTATCAGATCTCAAGTACACTTACAGGGATGACATTAAAGACAGAAAAGCATTAGAAAACAACTTCAGGGAAAAATTTCAAAAACTAAATCGGGTTGAACTTACAGACCATGAGTTTGAAAGATTACTCAATGAAATTACGCAGCCGGATGTATTTATCTGCTCAAAGCGACTAAGGGAAATAAATACCTTTTTTCGCGAAGACGGAACTCCTTTGCATTACACTCTGGTTAACATCAAAGATTGGTGCAAAAACGAATTTGAAGTAATCAATCAGTTACGCATCAACACCAGCAACAGTCATCACCGTTACGATGTGATTATACTGATTAATGGAATTCCCGTTGTGCAAATTGAATTGAAAAGTTTAGAGGTTAGCCCACGTAAAGCCATGCAGCAAATTGTAGAATATAAAAGCGACCCAGGCAACGGCTACACCAACTCGCTGCTTTGCTTTATGCAGCTATTTATTGTAAGTAATCGAACAAATACCTATTATTTCGCGAACAACAATAATGAACATTTTGCTTTTAATGCTGACGAGCAATTTCTTCCGGTTTATCAATGGGCAGATGAAAACAATAAAAAAATTACGCACTTAGACGACTTCGCTGAAAAATTTCTTAGTAAGTGTACGCTTGCTGAAATGATAAGCAAATACATGGTTCTGGTAGCCAGCGAACAAAAATTGATGGTGATGCGACCGTACCAGATTTATGCCGTAAAAGCCATTGTAGATTGCATTCACCAAAACAGAGGAAACGGTTATATCTGGCATACCACCGGTAGCGGGAAAACACTGACCTCGTTTAAAGCATCTACCCTGCTTAAAGATAACCCAGACATTGAAAAATGTTTATTTGTAGTTGACCGAAAAGACCTTGACCGTCAAACCCGTGAAGAATTTAATCGCTTTCAGGAGGGTTGTGTGGAAGAAAATACCAATACCGAAACCCTGGTAAGACGAATGCTTTCCAATGATTATGCCAATAAAGTTATTGTTACTACCATACAAAAACTCGGCTTAGCGCTTGACCCAAACAACAAAAATAACTACAAAGAACGACTCGAACCTCTTCGAAATAAACGTATTGTTTTTATTTTTGACGAATGCCATCGTTCTCAGTTTGGCGAAAATCACAAAGCCATCAAGGAGTTCTTCCCAAATGCACAGCTATTCGGTTTTACAGGTACACCCATTTTTGAAGAAAATGCTACTTATAAAAAATATGACGGAACCATTGGTTCATTTATTACTACCAAAGACATTTTTCAGAAGCTGTTACACAGTTACACCATTACGCATGCTATTGAAGACAAAAATGTATTACGTTTTCACATTGACTATTATAAACCAGAAAAAAACGTAACCATTGGCAGCACAGAACACAAAAAAGCAGTAATCAATACTATCCTGAATAAACACGATGCTGCCACCAGCAACAGACGATTCAATGCTATTCTGGCAACAGATTCAATAGATGATGCTATTGAATACTACAACTTATTTAAGCAAATTCAGGCAGATAAATCCAGAGAAGATGAAAACTTTGTTCCACTCCATATTACCTGTGTTTTTTCTCCACCCGCTGAAGGAAATAGAGATATTCAGCAATTGCAGGAAGATCTGGAACAAGAAAAAGCCGACAACAAAGTTGAACCAGAAAAAAAGAAAAAAGCATTAGAAACCATTATTAGCGACTACAACAAGCAGTATGGTACTAATTTCAATATTAACGAATTTGATTTGTATTACCAGGATGTGCAGCAACGCATCAAGTTTCACAGGTTCAGCAATGCCGATTATCCACGTAAAAACAAAATTGATATAGTTATTGTAGTAGACATGTTGCTCACTGGATTTGACAGCAAATACCTGAACACTTTGTATGTGGACAAAAACCTAAAATACCACGGATTGATTCAAGCGTTCAGCCGAACGAATCGCATTTTGAATGATACCAAACCTTATGGCAACATTTTAGATTTCCGCCAGCAACAAAATGAGGTAGACAAAGCCATTGCCCTGTTTAGCGGAGAAAGCGTGGCCGAACGTGCCAAAGAAATTTGGTTGGTAGAGCCGGCACCTAAAGTCATTGAAAAATTTGAAGCCGCTGTGAAAGCCATGGAAAAATGGATGCACGACAAAAACATGGTGGCCGAACCTCAGGAAGTGTATAACATCAAAGGTGATGCGGCAAAAGTTGAATTTATCCAGCGATTTAAAGAAGTACAACGGCTCAAAACACAGCTCGAGCAATATACCGACCTTACCGAAGCACAAAAAGCCACCATTGAAAACCTGATGCCCGAAGACCAACTGCGTGCATTCCGCAGCTCGTATCTGGAAATTGCCAAACAACTCAGAGACATTCAGCAAAAAGAAGGCGACAAAGCACCTGAAAACATTAAGCAATTGGATTTTGAGTTCGTACTCTTTGCTTCCGCACTGGTAGATTACGATTACATCATGAACCTGATTGCCAAATATACACAGCAACCACCTAAAAAAATAAAAATTACCCGAGACCAATTGATAAGTATATTAAGCAGCAGTGCCAATTTGATGGAAGAAAGAGATGATATAATAGAATACATTAACACATTAGAAGTAGGAAAAGGTTTGAATGAACAGGAAGTAAAGGATGGCTATCAAAAATTTAAGGAGGAAAAAATGGCTAAACAATTAGCTGAAATTGCACAAAAAAATGGTCTGGAAATCCAAGCATTAAAACAATTTGTGGATGAGATTATCAGCCGAATGATTTTTGATGCTGACAAACTCAGCGAACTCTTTGCACAATTAGATTTAGGATGGAAAGAACGTATCAATCGTGAATTGGTATTGATGAAAGATTTGATACCTATTTTGAAAAAGAAAGCCGAAGGCAGGGAAATATCGGGCTTAAAAGCTTATGAACAAAGATAATTTTATATACAAATCGAATGATGTCAAGGTAATTTTTAAATTGGATTAGCTATGCTGAATAATTCAGAAGTGTCATTTTTATTATCGTTGGAGAAAAAAGTTTTCGACAATAATAATTTCATAAATACATTGGACGTTTCAGGTAAATGGCCATTTCAATATAAATTCACTTTATCTTCCCCCCAAAACACTGATTATTTGTTTCTATATGACATTAACCAAAGCGCAAAAAATCGATTCAAAATAACACTATATCTTATGGATTCAGATTCGAAAATTGGTTTATTACGTGTGGACTTCCATGGACAACATAAAAATCCGGAACAAATAAACGAACATGTTCCCGAATTTCTCAAACCCTATGCAGGGATGTTTTTTGATTATCACCAACATCACATTCATATTTACGTAAAAGGATATAAAACAACACTGGACTGGGCTATGCCTCTTACTAATCATGAATTTGCAGTAAAAAATATTAGTTCTCAAAAAGATATATTAGATGCTTTTGGTGAATTCAATAAATATATAAACCTTAAAACATCATTTGAAATTCAACTTGCATCTGAAATATGAAGGAATGGATAAACAAATTAGTAGAGGAATATTACCAATTTTTAAAGGATAAAACCATTGTCTTAACAGATACTGGTACTGATTGGGCGGTGATTAGCACGCCATTTATTGGCTTGTTTAATGATACAATTGAAATTTATCTTAAGAAGGAAAAGGATAAAATTTTGCTGTCCGATGATGGAGTAACATTGAAAAATCTGGAATGGATTGGTTCAGATGTAACACGTTCGCAGAAAAGAAAAGAAGTAATGGATAGAATTTTAATCAGTTATGGAATACGTTTAAATAATGATGAATTGATTGCCGAAGCCAACGAACAAAATTTTGCACAAAAAAAACACAATCTCATCTCGGCCATTTCTGAAATTAATGACATATATATGCTTGCCAGGCATACGGTTGCTTCGGTATTCAGAGAAGATGTGAAAAATTTTCTGGATGAACAACAAATTATTTATACCCCCCATTTTATATCCAAAGGAAGTACCGGATTGGAATTTACTTTTGATTTTCAAATTGCCTATAAAGAAGTAGAAATTGTTCTTAAAGCATTTAACACATTGAATAAATTGAATTTGCCTAATTTTTTATTTACCTGGGAAGATATAAAAACAGTTCGTGAAAAATTAACCGGAAAAAAATTAATGGGGCTAGCCATTATCAATAATGAAGAAAATGAAATTCAACAAGAATACTTAGATGCTCTTTGCAGCAAAAATGCTGACTATATATTGTGGACAGAACGGTATAAAGAAGAAAACATTAAAAAATTGAAATATGCTGCCTGAGAAGCAAGGAAAGACAGTTCAAAAGAAACTTCTTCCCCGCCTCCGATTCCCCGAATTCAAAAATGACGGGAAGTGGGAAGTGAAAAGATTGGGGGAGGTGTTTATAAAGATTAATAAACTCGTGGAAGAAGATAATACAGCATCTTATAAGCCAGTAGCTGTTGGTGAAAAAGGATTAAGATTAAGAGAAGAAATATTTGATAAGGATTTAACTAAAAATGTTGGAAAGTATAAAGTTTTTCCTTTTTATTCTGTCTGTTTTGGTTTAGGTTCAAAAAGTTTAGCAGTAGCCGTTAATGATATTGAAAATAGTTATTATTGTGTTAGCAATGCATACAAAATTTATAAAGTAAAAAATCAAGTAAACATAAAATTATTAAAATATTATATAGAATTAGTTAGAAATAAATGGGGTAAAAAAATACTTATACAATCATCAAGGCAAGGTAAAAGTATAGATGAAAATATTTTATTTGATACAGCAATCCCCGTCCCCTCCCTTCCCGAACAACAAAAAATCGCTGCTTGTCTTTCGTCTTTAGATGACCTCATCACAGCCGAGCGCCAAAAACTGGAACTGCTGAAAGCACACAAAAAAGGCTTGTTGCAAAACCTCTTTCCACAAGAAGGTGAAACCGTGCCAAAACTTCGCTTCCCCGAATTTAAAAAGGATGGGGAGTGGGAAGTGAAGAAGTTGGGGGAAATATCTGAAAATATTATGTATGGAATGAATGCTGCTGCTGTTGAGTTTGACGGAGAAAATAAATATATTAGAATTACTGACATAGATGAAAACACAAGACTGTTTTCACCAAATCCTTTGACTTCACCTTATGGTCAGTTAGACGATAAATATTTATTGAAAGTTGGAGATATTCTTTTTGCAAGGACAGGAGCTAGTGTTGGAAAATCATATTTACATCAAAAGGAAAATGGTAGATTTTATTTCGCAGGCTTCTTAATTCGTTTCACGATTAAAAATGCAATACCTTATTTTGTTTATCTACAAACATTGACAGAGCAATATCAAAAATGGGTATCCAAAACCTCTATGCGTTCTGGTCAGCCTGGAATTAATGCAGAACAGTATAAATTATTTACAATTTTTATTCCTCCAACTATTAGAGAACAACAAAAAATCACTGCCTGCCTGTTGTCCTTAGACGACCTCATCACTGCCCAAACGCAAAAAATAGAATTATTGCAGCAGCACAAAAAAGGGCTGTTGCAGGGGTTATTTCCGAAAATGGAAGAAAATTAATCTGTTATGGATACGCTTAATTTAAAGAATTTATTACTTACTCTTATTGCACAGAAGGAATGCGAGTGGATAGAGTTTAAGGTAAATAATTCAAATCCTGAAGAAATCGGGGAGTACATTTCGGCATTAAGTAACAGTGCTTGTTATCATCAGAAAGAAAATGCCTATTTAGTATTCGGCATTGATGATAAAGGAAATAAAGTCGGAACCACTTTTTATCCTCGTGATGCAAAAATCGGAAATCAGGAATTGGAAAATTGGTTGGTTACTCAGCTTTATCCCAGAATAGATGTGAATATATTAGAATACGATGAGCCAAACCTGCATTTTGTAATATTCCAGATACAACCGGCTACCAATCAACCGGTTCGTTTTAAAGGTGTAAGTTATATTCGTATAGGCAGCTACAAAAAGAAACTTTCCGAGCATCCTGAACGAGAGAGAACAATCTGGCAACAGCCAGAAACCTTATCTTTTGAAAATGGTTTCAGCATTACTAATTTAAGCGAAGCAGATGTTTTAAATTATCTTGATTATCCAAAATTGTTTGATTTGCTGGGTTTGCCTTTACCCGCCCATCGTCAAGGAATTATTGATAAATTATCTCAAGAAAAAATCATCCAATCCCGAGGGGCAAACTTATATTCCATCAGCAATATTGGTGCTGTATTATTTGCAAAGGACATTGAAAAATTTGAAAATATTGCACGCAAAGCAATACGGCTCATATTCTATGATGGGAAAAATCGAGTTAAAACAAAAAAAGAAATTACCGGGAAAAAGGGTTATGCTGTTGGTTTTGAAGGGCTCATCAATTATTTAGAAGAAAATTTACCATCTAATGAAGTTATTGAAAAGGCGCTGCGAAAACAAGTACCGGTGTATCCCCTGTTGGCTTTGAGAGAATTAATTGCCAATGCCCTTATTCATCAGGATTTTACCATTCGTGGTTCTTCCCCAATGATAGAAATTTTTGAAAATCGTATTGAAATTACCAATCCGGGCAAACCTCTTATTGACCCATTACGCTTCATTGACCACAATCCGCAAAGTCGCAACGAAAAACTTGCTCGCATGATGCGAAGATTGAATATTTGCGAGGAACGAGGTAGCGGGATAGACAAGGTAGTTTTTGAATGTGAAAAATACCAACTACCTGCTCCGGAGTTTATTGTAGGAGATAATTATACTCGAGTTATTTTGTATGCACATAAAACCCTGCGACAAATGGATAAAGAAGATAAAATCCGTGCCTGTTATCAACATGCTTGTTTGAAATATGTATCAGGCGAATACATGACCAACCAGAGTGTTCGTGAACGATTTGGCATTGAGGAACAAAATTATTCCATCGCATCCCGAATTATCGCTGAAACCATTCAAGCCGGTTTAGTTAAAGAGTATGATAGCGAAAATAAATCAAGAAAATATGCCAAGTATGTACCTTTTTGGGGTTAAATGTTTATGTGATGGTCATGTGACTAAACAACCTTAATAAAACTTAAACTATTGATTATCAATATGTATTTATGTGATGGTTATGTGATTATCATGTAAACAAAGCAAATTTTTAATTGACAAAACGTATAAAAACATAAATAATATGACAGCCAACGAACAAACACAACTCGGCAAAACCCTCTGGAAAATCGCAGATGAACTGCGGGGGGCTATGAACGCAGACGATTTCCGCGATTACATGCTTTCGTTTTTGTTCCTCAAATACCTGTCTGATAACTACGAGGCGGCCGCCAAAAAAGAACTGGGCAAAGAATACCCGGTTCTCAACGGCAACGGTGGCAAAACGCCCTTATCGGTATGGTACGAACAAAACCCCAAGGATACGGCTGAATTTGAAAAACAAATGCGGAGAAAAATCCACTATGTGATTGAACCCAAATACCTGTGGAACCATATTGTGCATTTGGCCAAAACCCAAAACAAAGAACTGCTGAGCACGCTGCAGGAAGGCTTTCAATACATCGAAAACCAATCCTTCGAAAGTACATTTCGGGGCTTGTTTTCCGAAATCAACCTCGATTCGGAAAAACTCGGCAAGAACTACGAAGAACGTAACAAAAAACTCTGCAACATCATCGTCAAAATAGCCGAAGGCATCAATCAGTTTTCTACCGATACCGATATTTTAGGCGATGCATACGAATACCTCATCGGTCAGTTTGCGGCCGGTTCGGGAAAAAAAGCCGGAGAGTTTTACACACCCCAACGGATTTCGGATATCTTATCGGAAATTGTTATTTTAGATAGCCAGGATCCGAGTAAAGGAAAAAAGAAAAAAATTGAACGAGTTTTGGATTTTGCCTGCGGTTCAGGTTCCTTGTTGCTCAATGTGCGCAAAAAAATGCTGGAGGCAGGCGGCACCATCGGCAAAATTTACGGGCAGGAAAAAAACATCACCACCTACAACCTAGCCCGCATGAACATGCTCCTGCATGGCGTGAAAGACACCGAATTTGAAATTCACCACGGAGACACCTTGCTGAACGATTGGAACATTTTAAACGAAATCAATCCGGCCAAGAAGATGGAATTTGATGCCATTGTAGCCAATCCGCCTTTCAGCTATCGTTGGGAACCCACCGAGGCCATGGCAGAAGATTTTCGCTTTAAAAGCTACGGACTTGCTCCCAAGTCGGCAGCCGACTTTGCTTTTTTGTTGCACGGTTTTCATTTCTTAAGTAAAGAAGGCACCATGGCCATCATTTTGCCGCACGGTGTGTTGTTCAGAGGCGGAGCCGAAGAAAAAATCAGAAAAAAACTATTGCAAGACGGAAACATTGACACCGTTATCGGACTTCCGGCCAACCTGTTTTTCTCTACCGGAATTCCCGTTTGTATTTTGGTGCTGAAAAAATGCAAGAAGTTTGATGATGTGCTATTCATTAATGCATCCGAACATTACGAAAAAGGTAAACGGCAAAATACACTATTGCCCGAACACATTCAAAAAATTGTCAACACCTACAAATACAGAACAGAAGAAGCGCGTTACTCACGCAGAGTAAGCATGAAAGAAATTGAGCAAAACGAATACAACCTGAATATTTCAAGGTATGTAAGCACGGCTGTAGAAGAAGAACCTATTGATTTGATGGAAGTAAATCAAAAACTCATTGAGATTGAAGAAAAAATAAGCAAGACAAAACATTTACATAATCAATTTTTAAGGGAGTTAGGTCTTCCCCTGATATAACTCACTTGAAACAAATTTATTTAGGTAAACCTGAATTATCTATTGTGACGATTTTTCAATAACTAATACCACACAATTTTTCTTTTCAGATAAAACAGTGCTTCATTTAAGCGACGAATGAGTTTTTCATTGGAATAAGCATTAGACCCTGCTAATTGGAGGGTTGTGCCATATCCGTATACATCATTGATGGTTTGATTGTATAAAATCTGTTTTTCTTTATTGTATAAATTAATTTCTAAAACGAGTTGAGCGAGATAGAGATTAAATTGCTTCTTTAAGTCATTATTATTTTCATCTTCTACCGTATTACAAAAAACTTTTACAATATAATCGGCTTGTGTTGAATCGCTTACTACATTAATTTCATTGGTTTTTAGTTTATTAAATAAGATATTTTTTACTGCTGCATTTGTAGTAGGTTTATTCAAATTCAGTTCACGACTGAAAATAAAAATATTTATGGGTTGAATACTTACTTGTACATTGAATTTTGGAATTTGAATAAAACTTTTCAAAAAACGTACATTTTGTGCACTTACAGAATCATTTTGCATCAATGCTTCTAAATCGGGCTGCAGTTCTATATTGCACAATTGAAAATTAGCAGAAACAAAAACAGGAGTAATTTCGAGAATTCCCATATTATTGGACACGGCTTTATCCTGCGTTTGAATAATTTCATCATCGTACGAACACGAAAAAGGGAACTGCGTCAATGGGTCTTTATAGATAAAAGTTTTTACAGATATTGGATTGTACTTTTGCTGAAAGGGTTTCACAACAGGTGTGTTTTTGGGTGGTTCAATGCCAATAGATTGTAATTTGAATTGAATATCTTTTGTTAGGTCAAAGATATTTTTAATGTTGGGAATGTTGTATTCCGTAAAATCAATTTCTTCGTTTAAGTAAGGCACTAAAATTGAAAATGCCTGAATTTTTTTACGCAACCCGGCAGAATAATTTTTTTGTTGGTCATCTGATTGCGATAATTTGATGATTTCAGCGGCTTTTGAGAGTGTATTTTTTTTCTTTTGTTCTTTTTGACGAAAATATTCCTGTTTATCCAATTCATAGTACACCCAATATTGTTTGTCATTTTCATAAGTACCCACCAACTGATATCCTTCTATATTTTCTACACTTTTCAAATTGATTAGTGAATTAAATGTTTGAGAGAACTTATTGTCATTTTGAACGGAATACAACATAGAATTGGAAGAGATATTGACTTTAATTTCTGATGTCAAATCATACAAAGCGTTTTTCTTGGCTTCAAATTGATAGTTTGGATTCCCAATTTTGGAAGCAACACCAATACCAATGAATTTACTTGAACTGACAGGACGTTGACTTACCCAATCAGGCGGAGGAACTTCATTTAAAAGTGCTTCTTTGTTTTGTGCAAGCAATGAAAAAGAGAGAAACAAAAAGAGAATATGATAATTTATTCGAAACATAATTTACTCAAGTGATGTGATGGATTTTTGTATTTGCTGCAGGGCTTGTTGTATAGCGTCTTGTTGCAGTTCTTCATTCGATTTTAATTGCTTATTGACAAAAAATAAATCTCTCCACGGTTTTGGATTGTATTGAGAAAAAGGAGGAGTAGTAGCAGGATTGTAAGGGTAAAAATTTCTTATATCGGCAGTGGGCTTGTAAATAAATTCGTTGTATTCTTTTTGTTCGGTTGCCTGAATGGGCAAATATTGCGAAACAATGGTTTGCAGATTTTGTGTTTGAATAATTTTATAGTTTAAATCAAATCCAAATGATTTTGAAACTTTTACATTATTGTAAGGCACTGCTTTGTATTCTTTTACATAAGTTTCGCCCACTTTCGTAATAAATTCTTGATACGCATCTAATTTTTTTATTTGTGGTGCAGGAGAACTTATTTTTCTGTTATTTGCATACACTGCCAAAAAATAGTCACTATTAGTAGCTTTTGCTATAGCCCTTAATAAATCAGGATTGTTTTCAATAGCATCCAGATAAAATACTCCAAACGTGTTATCTTCTTTAATGTTGATAAAATTTGAGTTAGAACCAATGGTTAGACCATTAATGACTTGCATGGTTAATTCTTTGTCTAAATTCAAACGAATGTTAGGATTGGATAAATTGGGCTTAAACAATAAGATATTTTTTTGTAAATAACCATTGCAAAGTTCTTCAATTTCTTTGACATCTTTATATTGATTGGTGATTTTGTATATTTGTTGAATGGTTTGCAATGCTTTGGAATAATTTTTATTTTGAACATCTATTAATAAATTTTGATACAATGGTTCGCAATGTGCAGTAATGTAATAGGTTTGTAATTTTTTGTATTCAGGTCTGTATTTTTTTACTTTTTCAAAATAGGGCAAAGCTTCTTTGTATTTTTTTTGTTTAAATATCGCTAATCCTTTGTTGTAATTATTTTCTACATAATAATCAATGGCGGTTTGGTAATCTTCTTTATAAGCTGTAGGATAACTCAATTCAACGCCAAGTGCTCCGGCTCTGTCTTTGAAATCTAAAATTTTTTCAAACGTTTGAATAGATGATTCATATTCACCTGTAGTGAATTCTCTAAAGAATTGTGAAGACAAAAAGTCAAGATATTTTTGTCCTACTTCTTTCAATTTAATTCGGGCATCGGTATTTTTATAGTTTCGTTTTAGTGATTCCAAATAAAATTCTGCCGCTTCGTTTACAAGACCCTGCTTTTCAAGTTTTTCAGCGGCTTTAAAGTATCTTTTGCTTCCGGTACACGAATTACCCAGAATTACTACTATTAAGCTAATAATAATTGAAATCAAAAAATTAAAACCTTTCATTTTCGGGAGTTAAAATAACAAAAAACCCCCGAATAACTTACATTCGGGGGCATTTGACTGGATGATTAATAACCGCCTTGTTCTTGTGCTAACTTCTTCATTTCTGCATTGAAAATCTCTTCAAATTTCTTTTTATCGTAATCCAATTTTAGTTTAGCATCGTTAGAAATTTTTTGTTCAATGTTATCGAAAATGGTCTTTTTATCTGCCTCAATAGCTACCCAGTAAGTATAACTACCATCTTCTTCTTTAAACACTTTTTCATCTTTCACACGTATGTTGCTGATAGTTAAGTTAGTAACTTCTCTTGAGAGTTCTTCAAATTTGTTTTCAAACTCTTGCTTGTTGCCAACGGTTCTTTGATTGGTATACTGATCCGTTACTTTTTTGATGGTAGTTTGAATATTGCTGGCTAATTCGGATTTAGCATTGTTCATAGCAATTTTTTTGGCAGTCGCTAGATCAGGGGATTTTCCAACGTTTTTAGCTCTAAAGAAATCTTCATCCGTTCTGTACTCTTTTGAACTAAAAGGAAGAGTGATTTCTTTTGCACCGGTTTCTTTTTGAATAGGAGTACCTTTTTTTGATTTACAACTCACTGCTACTAATGAAGTAGCTACTACTGGAACCAAAAGTAATTTTAGAGTTTTCATACGATTTAATTTTTAAGGTTTTTGCTGCAAAGTAAAAAAACAAATCTCAAACCAAATAAAAAATTTTAATGTTTTTTAAGAATAAATCCATCTTTTATTTCTGTTTCAAAAGAAACTCGTTAAAATCACAAGTATAAACAAAATAAAATATCCTAATTTATTTTCCACTTTGTTGATGAAATGACTTATATAATAGGCAAATGGCAAAGCAATTACGTGTGGCGCATATTGATGATAAATTAGAAAAATAAACAAATAATTTATTAATGAAAAAAACATTAGAAAAAAGAAAAGTAGAGCTAACTTTCTTTCACGAGTAGAATAAAAATTAACATCCTGCCATTCCTTTAATCCTGAAATAAATACTAACCCAATCGTCAATAATAGCACACTTCCTTCTGTCCAATGTAATTGAGTCAGTACTTCAAAATTACTCATCCTGAAGGTCATCACTTTATACATTGTGTATTCTAATAAACTTTGAAAATACAATGAAAAATCTATATTTAGTAAACTCGCAATAGTGATAAAAAAATATATCGGTAATAAAAAACCTAATATAAAAATCACCCACGACTTCCAATCCGATATTAAAAAAAAATTGAAAATAAGAATAGGAATTATAAATGTATACATAAAATGTACACCTAATAAAAAACCTATACTAAAAAACATTGCCAGATAAAAAACAAAAATATTCAAACGTTTCTTAATCTCTTGTGGATTAATAAATAACAATACTGCTAAAATAATAAAATCATTTACAAGATATTGATTTACATTTTGCATAAACCATATTTTATTCTGCATCATCAAATACACCCATCCCATATTCATCCCTGCAATACCTCTATCTCTATTGTGAAAAATTTTGCTTATTAATGTGAAATTTGAAACTACTATTAAAAAATTAATTCCTTTTGCAACATAACTATTCACTGAAAAAAAACTGACATCATGAAAACTAATAGGAGTTAAATGCAATGAATAATTAAAATAAACAATTAACAATGAAATGAAATAGAGTAAAATCCATACACCTATTGAAACAGAGAATCTTTGAGTTCGTACACTCATTCAATTTAATTATATCTATTTGAAAAACTCAATTTTACTAAATTACTCTACTTCTTTCACCCATCCGTCTTTAAGAACATTCTTCAACTTTAACTCTTGCAAATTTTTTACTGCCAAATCCTTGCTATTAAAATTCCCAATTGAAACTACAAACAATTGCTTTTCTGGATTCCACTTAATAAATGCTTCTAACTTTTTGCTCTTAAATTGTTGTGCTAATTTTTTAGCATTTTCTTCTACTCTAAAACAACCCGTTACTATTGAATACGTTTTTGAATTTATTTCATGAGAAGCAATAGAATTCTCATTTATTTTTTCAACTTGTGCAGGATTTTGTTTTAATAATTCATTAGCAAAAAGTTGATTATATCTAACTTTTATTAATGGATATGCTTTAGATGATACATAAAAACGATGTTGGGGCTTAGCACCAAAGACATTGGCCATTTGTGTTTTAAAATCTATTGGAGAAAACCACCAGTATAATGCTATCAACCCTACTAATAATAATACTACTGCTGCTTTGTACCAATTTTTTTGATTTAAACGAACTACTTTTGATGGAACTCTGTTTTCTTCTATAATATTTTCTCTTTCAACAGGAATAGTAGAAACTGGATAAAGCCCTATACTCTCCGATAAGTAAAACGGATTCAATGTAGATTCAAACAAAACATTTCCTTCTAAATCTTTGTAAAAATAGCCAATACCTTCTAATTCCGCACGACGTTTGGTTTCTAACAATACATTCAAACTCTGAACAAATTGCTGAACGAGTGTTTGAGCCAGAATCACTTCAATACCTAAATGTTTTTGCAACGTCGCAATAAGTAAGCCATCGTTGTGTTTTAATAACGGATTAAAAAGAATTTTTTTTCTTGGAGGGAACAGGACATTTTGTGCAATAGAAAACTCTGCTGATTCCATCTGCATCACAAAAGCCCCAAATTCAGGGATGATGATAAAATCCTGCGTTTCAATAAGTTCTTTCAAACAATCCGTTATTTCACTGTATGTTGTTTTCATACCTGTATTCATAAAATAATGTGCAGGTTGAGTAAGCCGGGTTCTGTTCGTGTCTATCATTTCTCTGAGCGACCTACCCGTTTCGGCTCACTTTCTTTCGAAAGCGAAGGTGCAGGACAACACCTTATCCGAAACTTATTTGGTCTTGCAGCGTCCGAGGTTTACCCTCCTGCCGAATTATTCCGACAGGATGTGGGCTCTTACCCCACATTTTCACCCTTACCACAGCCAAAAGCCGTGGCGGTATCGTTTCTGTGGCACTTTCTGTCACCTCGCCTCACGGCAGAGGCGCCCTTCGTTCGGCTGTACAAGTACAGCATCCGAAGGCGGACTGTCCTGTGCTGCCCGGACTTTCCTCCCCGATTAAAAAATCGGAGCGATAGACCTGAACCTGCACACTGCAAAGTTAATCATAATTTTTCTACATCACAAATTGTTATTTCATTGACTGATTGCTGCTCCTTTTAATGCCCCAAAAAGTAAGTCACATTCAATACCATCAAAGTAGTATAAGCATTATGATAAACTCTTATCATCCTATCAATGACCTGTTCACCATTGGGTAAATAAGTATAAACAGGCACAAACATTTCAAAATAATTATTAACATATTTGCCTTCTAATCCAATAAATAATCCTTTAATACCAGCTATTTCAAATCCTATTCTGCCACTAATTGAACGCATAAAATCCATTGAATTAAATAATGACACATTATAATCGGTACTGATAAACCATTTTTTATTTCGTGGATATATTATCCCTCCGCCAAATTCGAATTTAGATGTATTCATACTTGCATATCCACCTTGAAAAACCTTGTATTGCTTGTCATAGGATATTTTCATTAAAAAAATCCAGATTCTTAAATTATAGCTAATGTTGAGATTGCTAATTATAGTAGGTGGATTAAAATAATATCTGTTTTCAATTATATCGTTTTTAATATATCTTCCTATTCCCACCTGAATAAAATGACCAAAAACATCTTTGCTTTTATTTGTAGAATCTATATTTGGATTGTGTTGCCCATATACTACTAACAAATTGCTCATCACTAACGCCCATATATAAATGTTAGATTTCATATAAGCGTATTTTATTTTACAAATGTACTTGATATTCTTTAAATAGCACACTAGCGAATAAAAAATTTGAAAAAACTATGCCCTGTTAAATATAGCAACTCCTTAACAGGGTAAATCTGTGGCATTCGTATTCTATTGTTTTTTTAGATTTTTTCAGACAATAAAATTAATAGGAGAAAATTTACAGTTCTTTATTTCAATTTACTCTTTTCTAAGTTTGCCAAATATACCTAATGGTAAAGCATAGCCAGTATTGGAAGGAATATACAATTCTCCAAACTCTAATTTAGAAGTATTTTTTGCTGCATAATCCATTAATAGATTTCTTGCCACAAGTGCTGATAAACCTAAGGAGTAAGCATTTAGTATTAACAAATGTTTTTGAGGATCTAATAGTGATAAAACATGTTGTATCATTTCATCTATAAGTTCTTCTAACTGCCATCTTTCTCCTTTTGGTCCGTGCCCATAAGCGGGAGGGTCAAGAACAATACATTGATATTGAACGGCTTTTCTGGATTGCTTTTTTACAAAATTCAAGGCATCTTCAACGATCCATCGAATCGTTGAAATTTGATTGAGTTGAGCGTTTTCATTTGCCCATGTAACGATTTGTTTCACGCTATCTACATGAGTAACTTTCGCACCAGCGACAGCACCTGCTACCGATGCAGCGCCAGTATATGCAAATAAATTTAACATATTCGCATTAGGAATGTTCTTTAAGAAATTAAATATATCTCTCCAATTCACCGATTGTTCAGGGAAAAGTCCAACATGTTTAAATCCGGTTAAGCTTAATTTGAGTTGAATGGTTTTCGTTGTATTTAAAGGAAACTCAATAAACCATCTATCCGGGATATCTTTATATTTTTGCCAATTACCAGAATTACTACCTTTTTGAAGAAACTCAACATGTGCCAATTGTTTCCATTTTTCTTCTTTCCATCTGGCCTTCCAGATTGCTTGTGGTTCAGGACGGATCAAAATATATTTACCAAATCGTTCTAATTTTTTGTAATTACCTACATCCAACAACTCATAATCCTTCCAATGTTGAACTTCAATTGTTTGAATCATATCTCCTATTAACTAATGCCACAAATGTACAAGATAATACAAGACAAGATTAAAAATATCCTAAAATCCGCAAAAGTTATATGTATACAACTTGAAAATCTTTGATAGAAGCAAGATTAAGACACATTATGCAGTAAAATGGTATATACAAGAAAACAACTTAACTTGATATAGTGGAGAATTAACAAAGGATTCAACAGGTAGTATAAAAATTTTTGTAATTTTAATTGTGAATTTGAGGTAAAAATTCTATTTCTTCTTAGCTAACACCTCTTGAGGAACGAGATACGCTGTTGAAAAATCCCAATAATTAATAGCATTGGCAGGAACATTACGAACATTATTTTGTTCAAGCAAAAAGTTTTCATCATAAAAAATTGGAATAAACGGAGGATCCAACATAACTTCTTTTTCAGCAAGTGATAACATTTTCATTCTTTCCTTATTGTCAGCAATTCTTTGGCTTGCTTCAAAAATAGAATCAAATTTTGGATTCACATATCTGAAATTATTAATATAAGTTTTTTCATCAAGTGAAGCCGGAACATGTTTGCCATAAAAAAGATCCAAAAATGATTTTGGGTCAGGATAATCTGCTACCCACGCAAAGCGGAAGAAATCTGCTTTTGAAGATGCAATATTTTCAATATGTTCTGGAAATGTAGTTACTGAAATTTCCACTTTAATTCCAAGATTTTCTTCTAACATCTTCTTCACCACATCCGCTACCAAAACATTTCTATCTCCACCACCGCTGTTAATATGCAGTGTTATAGCCGGAAATCCTTTTCCTCCGGGATATCCCGCTTTTGCTAATAAATCTTTTGCTTTTTGAGGATCAAAATTAAATCCACCTACCGTTTTGTAATCATATCCTTCTTTTTCAAAAACCTCATAATAAGGCACCATTCCATATTTAGCCGCAGTTCCTTCACCTTGAATAGTAAAGTTAGCAATTTTATCTCTATCAATCGCATAATTAAATGCCAGACGAACATCTTTATTTTTAAAAACTGGATTGGCCTGTACATTGAACCCAATGTAAAAAGTACTCAATAGTGGTGAAGTTTCTATCGCAAAATCGGCTTTACGTTTTCTGGCTTCTTCTAACTTACCCATAACTTCCGGAAAAATTTCAACTGGAACTCTATATATTAAATCTAAATTACCTCTTTTAAATTCAAGAATTTCAGATTTTTTTTCTTTAATAAATGTCCATTTAACACCATCCAGATATGGCAAGCTGTTACCATGTTCGTCTTTAGCCCAATAGTTAGGATTTCTCTTCATTAAAATAATCTCTCCTTCCTTCAAAGTTTCTACATAAAAAGGACCTGTTCCGACACATTTGGTACGCATATCTTGTCCATACTTTTCATAAGCTTCTTTTGGAAACACATAACATCCCGGCATACAAAGTATTTGAATAAAAGTAGGATCCGGCTGAACGAGTTCAATGCTTAAAGTAGAATCATTCAACACTTTCACACCGGTAAGTTCATTCGATTTTTTTTCAAAAAATTCATTAGCGCCAACTACTCTATTTTTAAAGGTAATTTGAAATTGATTGTTGGAAGGGTCTGCGGTACAAAGTTTTTCAAAGCAATATTTAAAATCTTGTGCAGTAACTTCTCTGCCTTTTCCGTCTGGAAAACTAGGATCATCGTGAAATCTAATACCTTTTCTTAAATGAAAAGTATATGTCTTCAAATCTTCACTGACTTCCCATTTGTAAGCAATGCAGGGTTGTACGGTAAGATCAGTAGAATTAAATTTTACCAATCCTTCATATACCTGCGATGCAATGTGAAAGCCATTTATTTCATTGATATTAATCGGAAAAAGTGTTCTGAAATTTTCCACTTCATTTACTCGTAAAACACCTCCTTTATAAATTCCACCAGCTAATTCTTTTGTTTCATTTTTATGCTCTGAAGAACAATTATACAATAAAATTCCGGAACTCATTATTGATAAATAAAACCCAAGTTTAAGTTTATGAATAAACATACACATTATTTTGCCACAAAACTAATGATTTTAACTTTAAAGATAAAAATTTTTTTCTAAAAAATTTGCTTAATTGTTAGTACAATGAGACAAATTAAGCAAAAAAACATTCTAATCTAACTTTAATGTTGTATTCCCAATTACAAAACCATCACAAACAATGTCAATAATATATGTACCCGGAACAAAAGGTTCACTTCCTTCACAATAAACTACAACATCCATTTGTTGATTAGCATACTGAATAGTTTCTGTGCCTGCAAAATAGCCAGAAGATGTTTTGTTAAAAGTAAATTTGTATAAGTCGCTATATTCTTTTGCCATTTCTTTTCCATCAGGCGTCATGATGCGAACATAAATGTCCCGTGGTCCGGCTTTCGCAATTTTATTTTCTCCCAATGAAAATGATACTTTTATCTTATTCGCTCTTTTAGCGCGTGTGGTTTCACTCTCCTTTTTGCCTCCTTTCTTAAGTTGAACTGCAATCGCTTTGATATTCATACAAGACAATATAGAACCCTTTTCTATTGTAGATTTTAACTCTTCTTGTTTTTTACTCATTTCATTAATCACTGTTTCTTTTTCACCTAATTTTTTTTCTACCACATTCTTCTCTTCAACAAGTTTTTGATTAAGTGTATTAAGGGAATCTATCGTACGAACATATCCCTTCATAATTTGACGAAGGGTTTCGGTTTCTTTTTTTAGTTTGGCTATAATGGCAGCATCATTTTTATGTTTTTCTGCTTCTTTTAATAATTCATCGATATAGGTCTTTTTTTCGTCAATTTCTTTTTGCAAGTCCGCATTGTCGGTTTTAAGCTCTTCGTATTGTTTTTTCAATTCTTCTAATGATGCTTTTACATTATCTCTTTCTACAATCACTTCTTTTGTAATGATAACTTGTTCGTTGGTTTTTTGTTTTTGATTAAATAACAATATTAATAAGTAGATATTGGTTATCACTAATATCCCGGAAAATATGGAAAGAAAAAGAATAATCCTTTTCCTCAACAAATCTCTATTATTTTCAGTTGTAGGAGTAGTATTCATTTTACTTACATTTGCTGCAAAAGTAATAAAAAAAACACTTTCATTTATTTATTTTGCCTGCTTTGAGAAATGCTGGTTTATACATAAATTTACTTAATGATTTTCTCGATTTATTTTATCCAAGAGTTTGTATTTCCTGTAATACGGCATTGATGAAAAATGAGCAATTTATTTGCTATACTTGTCAATATCACTTACCTAAAGCCAATTTTCACAAAAACCTTGAAGATTCTATTATTCGAAAAAAACTTTTAGGAAGAGTACCGGTATTTGGTTCGGCCGCCTATTATTTATTTTCAAAAAAAACGGGTGTTCAAAACATTCTTCATCATATCAAATACAAACAGGGAAAAGAATTAGCAAATAAGATTGGATACTGGATGGGAGAAGAATTATTACAAACAGATTGGTTCAAAACAATAGATGGTCTTATCCCTATTCCACTGCATCCTCAGAAACAATTAGAACGCGGATACAATCAAAGTGAAGAATACTGTAAAGGTATTCAGAAAACTACTGATAAAAGTATATTACCGATTTTATCTAAAAACATTTATACGAAAACACAAACAAAGAAAAAACGATACGAACGATGGGAAAATGTGAAAGATAATTTTATTCTCAATAGCGATATATCAACACTTCAGCACATTGCATTAGTGGATGATGTAATGACTACCGGGGCTACATTTGAAGCAGCTCATAATACTTTGATTTCAAATGGGTATAGGGGGAAAATAAGTATTATCACAATAGCAATAGCTACACACTTAATTTAATCCCATATTATGCAATAGGATTAGTGAAATTTGAATTTACTATAAAATCAGTCCTTTTATATTTTAACCACAATGGACACCAAGAAAACAAAAAAAGTGCACAAAGTTCAGATAGATTTTGAAAGCATGAAATACTTTGTGTTCTCTATGAAAAACTTTGAGTGCTTCGTGGTTTAAATAAATTAAAGATGCATATAATTAAAACCAAATTGGTGATGAGTATTTTTGTTGAAATATCAATAAAATAAAGCAATGTATATAGCATGCTCATTTTTAATGCATAATTTGGGTTAATGAAGTTTAGAAAAATTGCACGAACGAACTAACTGATTACAATAAGTTTTTTTGTGTACTTTTTCCAGAAATATTGATGCAAATTTAAGTTCAATAAAATACAAATGCTGTAAAAATAACACTTTTTATTTTTCATTCAAATAAAAAAGGGCAAGCGTACTTCATCGCACCGCTACAACCGCCTTACCCTTGCTTTGTTCCCAACCTGGGGGATTCGGCAGGAGCTGGTCGTGAAGGACTTGCCCGCCGCAAAGATAGGTATTAATTTATTTTTTTCCAACGAAATGTATATTAGATAATACTTTTGTCTGAAAGCATTAAAAAAATAATCAAAGAAAATTTTTTCTATCTGTTTTTATTATGTGTTCCAGTATTTTTATTAGATAGATTTATGAGATGTTGAAATAAAAAATGTATTTCTTTTTTTACTGGTTGTCAAACGCTTATATTCGCCCAAAAATTGAGTTGAATAAGTGTTTTTACATAATTGGATGCTTGTGTTTGGTCACAATTAATTTTTACTCACAGGAATTGATATCAAATAAAAACCTTGTCCCTAATGGAAGTTTTGAAAACTATAAGAAAAAATCTTCCAGCATTAAATCGGCTATTCCGTGGACACAAATCGCATCGGTAGATTATTATCAGAAACCATTAGATAATGACACTACAAAAGACAAAGGTGCATTAGATGGAGAATGTTATATCGGATTGAGATTTCAAAAGCATTACAAAGAATTTGCTCAGGTCAAATTGGTAGAACCATTGAAATACAAACATCTTTATTATTTTGAAATGCACATTCGTTTGTCTTTTTGGAGTAACGCGGTGCTTAAATCTTTTGGCGTATTGTTTAGCAAGACAGGTTACAAAAATCAAAAGGATGTAGACAAAGCATTTATGATAGATACTACGAATATTAAAACTGGCTTGAATAATAATTATCGTTGGATTAAAATCAGTGGATATTACAAAGCTTATGGAGGTGAGAAATATTTGACCATTGGTAATTTTTCTCCAGAGATTAAAAAAGATTTAATGCGATTAAATTTTTTGAAATATGGGTTTAGAGTATTTGGATTTTTGGAAGCGTATTATTTTGTGGATAATGTAAAATTAATTCCCGTAAAAGAACCTGAAGAGCCCATAGAGATTGAAATTGTAGGTAGTGTTTATGTAGAAAAAAATAACCATCAAACGGATAGCATTCAATCTGTAAAAGAAAACTTAAAAGTGGGAGATAAAATTGTTTTGAAAAACATATATTTTGATGAAGGAAAATCGTATTTGTTGCCAGATTCTTATCAAGAGTTGAATAAGATTGCAAAGTATCTTCAACAACATCCAAAATGGGTGGTGCAAATTAACGGGCATAGTGATAATACAGGAAGTAAAAGAAGAAATATGAAACTATCAGAAGAACGGGCGAAAGCAGTGTTTTTATATTTAATTGAAAAAGGTGTGCAAAATAAAATGTATTTTAAGGGCTTTGGAGATACAATGCCGATTGGTGATAACAACACAATGGAAGGCCGCATTAAAAACAGAAGAGTAGAAATTGAAATTTTGAGAAATGAATAGTTATGAAAATTAAGAACAACAAAAAAATCATTCAGGGATGGGTATTTTACGATTGGGCAAATTCCGTTTTTCCATTAGTGATTACTTCTGCTATCTTTCCAAACTTTTATGAGTATGTCACTTCTCATCATCCTGAAACCAAAGAATTTACAGGGACAACAGTAGAATTTTTAGGAAATCACTTTCATAACACAACGGTGTATTCAATGGCGTATTCTTTTGCATTATTGGTAGTCGTGTTGCTTGTTCCTATTTTGAGTGGTATTGCGGATTATCTTGGAAATAAAAAGAAGTTCTTACAATTTTTTTGTTATGTGGGTGCAGTGTCCTGTATGTTGCTCTATTTCTTTAATCCAAAGCATTTAGAAATGAGTATATTGCCTTTTGTTACGGCAACGATTGGTTATTGGGGGAGTTTGGTATATTACAATTCTTATTTGCCAGAAATTGTAGATATGCAATTTCAGGATAAATTGAGTGCAAAGGGTTTTGCGTATGGGTATTTTGGAAGTTCTTTGTTATTAATTATTTGCTTGTTATTAATTATGTCCTTTAAGGTTCCAGTAAAATATACATTTTTATTAGTTGGGTTGTGGTGGATAGGTTTTGCACAATTTACATTTTCCAGATTACCAGAAATTATTGGGGGAAAAGGGCACTCTTCCAAAAATCTTTTGTGGAAAGGATACAAAGAATTATCCCAAACATTCAAAGAAGCCATTCGTTTATCTTCCATTAAAAAATTTTTATCGGCTTATTTCTTTTACAATATGGGGGTTCAAACGGTGATGGTAATGGCGGTATTATTTGCCAGACAGGAAATTCAATGGCCTTCAGAGAGTTTCAAAACAACGGCGCTTATCATTAGTATTTTAATTATTCAATTTTTAGGTATTGCAGGTTCTTACTTTTTTTCCTATCTGTCAAACAAATTGGGGAACATTGTTGCTTTGTTAGTTGCTGTAAGTATATGGGTGTTCATTTGTTTATACACATTTTATCAAGTTTTTTATCCGGAACAATTTTATATTGTTGCTGCCCTTGTGGGATTTGTGATGGGAGGAACACAATCTTTATCTCGTTCAACGTATAGTAAATTATTGCCAGAAACATTAGACCACGCCAGTTATTTTAGTTTTTTTGATGTGCTTGAAAAAATTGGAATGATATTAGGTACATTATCGTTTGGATTAATTGGAGAATACTTTGGAGGATTGAGAAATTCAGTTCCCGTTTTAAGCATATTTTTTATACTGGGATTGATATTATTATTTTTGTTATTAAGTGAAAATAAGAAACTACTACATAAAAAATAAATGAGTAAATCATCCAGACATAAATTATGGTTTAGTATTCTATCAAAGGATGCATGTTATGCTTCTGATGAAGAAAAGTTTATTAATCCTGAAACATTTGATTGGACAAAGAATTCCGAAAAAATAACAAAAGAAATCAAAGAAGAATTATTGAATTATTTATCACAACATTCGTTGCAAGCATATTTCAATACAAAGATGTCGGATGATGTGAAGAAGTGGAAGACAATTTCATTAAAATGGTGGGGGTTAGAATTTTATTCGCGTCAAAAATTTTTTTCTAAAACAACTGCATTTATCAATAGTATTCCAAATCTTGTATCTGCATCGTTTAATTTATTAGAACCGCAAAGTAGAATATATCCTCACTGCGGAGATACGAATGGAATTTATCGTTGCCATTTAGGATTGATAATCCCAGCCCAACTACCGGAATGTGGGTTTAGAGTAGAAGATGAAAAAAGAAGTTGGGAAGAAGGAAAGTGGCTGATATTCATTGATGCTAAAGAACACGAGGCGTGGAATGAAAGTAATGAAAATAGATTTATTCTGTTAATAGACATAATTAGGCCAGAATTTGCCAATCAAAAAAATAAAATTGTGCTTACCTCATTAACAGGATTGTTTCTACAAAAGTTAGCAGAAAGTTTTCCTGTTCTATATAAATTTCAGAATAATATAAGTTTGAAAAGGAGATTGGTTTATATTTTAATTCCTTTTTGTTTTTTAGCCAGTAAAATTCGCAATTTGTTGAGTAAATGCGGATTGGTAAGTTAAGTGAAGATTGAATAGAGTGTTTTTAGTAAATCGTTTGCAAAAATTTGCTTTTATTATAACAACCATATCATAGAAATTTTCGTATATTTGTAAGGAAAAATATAAAGTTATGAAAACTTTTAATATAAAATTATTCGTTTTTGGAATTGGGTTTCTGTTTTTAGTGTCTTGTTCCTCACTAAAGAATATTTCTTTTTATGACGATACAGATAGTTATGTAAACGCTAAAAAAGAGAGACAACAAAGAATGGAAATGCTTGCTAAACAAAGAAAACAGCAGGAAGAACGGCAAAAGTACATTCAGGATTCCATTGCAAAAGAGCAAGAAAAATTAAACAATAATCCTTATTACAAAGAACCTAATTATAGTAAAGATGATTATTATGATTATGAATATGCCTCCAGAATCAAACGTTTTTATAATCCTGTGAGTGGTTTGGGTTATTATGATAATTGGTATACAAACTGTGGCTTTTATGGATGTCCGAACTATGGAAGTAGTATTTATATGGGTTGGGGCAATTTTTCTCCATATATGAGTATAGGGTATAATTATATGTGGGGAAGTCCTTATTATTCTTATGGTTTAGGTTGGGGCTATCCATATTCTTACTGGAATAACTGGGGATACTCTCCCTGGTATGGTTATTCGCCTTATTATGGAGGTTATTATCCTTATGGTTATAGCCCATATTACGGATATAATCCTTATTATTACAATTCGCAGGATGTCAATAGTATGACGTATGCTCCCCGTTCTTCACATACTGGATTTAATGCCAGAAGAACTACCAACAATATTAATTCAACGAATAATAATATCTCCCGTTCATCACAACTTATTTCGCCTCAAATTGACTTACCAAAGTTTGATGAAACAGCCCGCCCAAAGCCCATAACAAAATTAGAGCCATCGCAAATTAACGCTATTAATGCACCTTTAATTCATCAAATCAATACAAATCCCAATATACAATCCAGCGTCATTCCAAGAAACGTGATAAATAATAGTAATGCTGGAAATATAAATTCAGTAAGCCCTAATATAGGAATTAGTAATCTGCCCAAAGGAAGCGGAAATAACAATCCTGGCAGGCCTAATAATGGAAATAGCAAGCCGATTGTTGTTCCAGTTGGACCAAAAGAAAGTAGTCCCAATATTCAAACATCACCTACACAAAAAGGATGGGGTGGAGGAAATAATTCCGGTGGATTTTCTTCACCAAGAGGAGGAAATGGAGGAGGTAGCATTAGCAGACCAAAGTAAAAATCGTAATGAAAAATCAGATATTGAAAAGATTTTCTTTACTCGGTTTATTGAGTGCGATTATATTTAGTTGTGCTAAAAAGCCCAATTATTCAAAAGTTCCGCAAATTAGTTTTAAAGAATTTAGAGTATTATCACAAGATAGTGCTTTTTTGATTATTAATTTTTCAGATGAAGATGGTGATATAGGAGGAGGACCGAATGGGGAAGGTAATTTTTTTATTACCTATTATTTTTGGGACAAAGACAGTAGTAAGTATGATTTATTTCGGGATACAACTTTTTTCCAAGATACTCTTGATGTACGTACTTTTCCATCACCATCCGATGCATATAAAAATAAACCAATTAGTGGTGAGATAGCACTTTTAATGTCTCCTTTCAGACCAGATAATGATATTAAAAAATTTAAGTATTCTTGTTTTATTAAAGATAATGGAGGTAATAAAAGCAATATCATTCAAACACCAGAATTAAACGCTCCGTAATTATTTGAATATCTATGAGAAAAAATTTTTTTTTAATCGTTTCAAGCACAATTCTGATAACTATTGTTTTCTTTTTCTCTTCTTGTAAAAAAGAAAAGTTTGCTTATTGGGATGTGGATTTGGTGTCTCCTATAGCAAGAGGGACTTTGAATATAAAAAATTTTTTTGGTGATTCCTTGTTTCAATCGGATAATAATCAGATTTTACATTTAAAGTTCTTTAAGAAAGTTGGGGATATTAAAGTAGATACATTAGTTAAATTAAAAGACACAACGTTAACCTATTCATTTGTTGCTTTGTTTACGGCAACAGTAGGACCAAATACAATGCTGTTTTACAAAGATGAAGAAATTGATTTTCAAATACCAAACGATGCAAGATTGAGATACGGTATTGTAAAAGAAGGTACATTAAAAGTGAAATACACTAATACCACTCGCTTTCCTTTATTGTTTCAATATAAACTCAAATCAGCCACTCAAAACAGTTCAAACTTTTTCATTACTGAAATTATTCCACCGGGTAATACTCCAACTATTAAAACATATAATTTTGATGGCTATGATTTAAATTTTACAGGTATTTCAGGAAATAAATACAATACCATTGTGCATAGTTTCACAGTATACACGGCTCCTAATGCACAACCAGATAGTATTATATTTGGGCAGGGGATTAATGCGGAAATTTCTTATGAAAAAATAATTCCTCAATACATTGAAGGTTATTTTGGTCAACAGGATATTCGTATTCCTTATGATTCTGCTGTTATAGGGTTTTCCAAAACTTTAGAAGCATCTAATTTTCAAATTAATTCTGCATACATCAATTTTCATATTGTCAATGATTTTGGAGTGGATATTCAGGGTAGTTTAGATACTGTTAATTCAATTAATACGACAAATAGTTCTGTTGTTAAATTAAACGCAAATAGTTTAAATAGTATCAACATCAATCGTGCTACAAAGACGGGTAATTGGGTAAATCCTGTGAATTCAACAACTACCACCATCAATATTAATACCAATAATAGCAATCTCAAGCCCTTTATTGAAAATCTACCGAATTATTTAGGATATAGTGGCCGTATAAAAGTCAATCCAAATGGAAATATTTCTGCCACCAATGATTTTGCGTATTATAATACAGGAATACGGATATTTGCAGATATTGATGTCCCATTAAAATTTAGCGCGGATTATTTTCGCTTGCAGGATGTATTAGACATAAATTTTGAAAATGTAAAACAATTGAATAATGTGAATGAAGGAAGAATATTATTTAATATCTCAAATAATTATCCATTCAAAGTTAAACTGCAGGCCTATTTACTGGATGCGAATAACTCTATTTTGGATTCTTTAATATTGCCCACAAATAATTCTATTGAAATGGCTTTTGTCAATGCTAACAATGATATTACAGCCCCGAGAAATTCTCAACTGATTGCCTATATGAACAAAAACACAATTGAAAATTTGAAGAAGAGTAAAAAAATCAAGGTGGTGTCGTATATGTATTTACCACCATCGCCACCAGATGTTGTTATTTATGAAAACTATTATTTAGATATTGTAATAAGTGTAGATGTAAATTACAGGACGATTTCCAAATGATTAAGTAATGAGAAAAAAAAGATTTGTTTGTTGGCACATATTAGGTTTGATTTATTGTTTAAATTTTTATAGTCAGTATAATTCAGAATTTAATTTTTTTCAATATACTGGAAATGCGATTTCATTGAAAACAGAGTTTGATGCGGGCTCTAATCATATTAATGCAGATATGGTGAATCATTTGTTTTTTGGTGGATATATTAATAAAGAGATGAAAGATAAAGCATTAAACAAAGCATTGGGATTTAACCGAGCCGGAGCGTATTTTAATTATAATCTTCACGGCTTTTTTTCTTCTAAAAAAAATAGAGATAGAATTTCTTATTTTATTGCTGCCAAGCAACAATATCTGATTCACGGTGGTTATACAAAAGAGTTATTTCAACTCGCCTTTTATGGAAATAAATCTCTGGCTGGAAATACGGCTAATCTAGCTAATTCTAACATCAATACCATCACCTTTAATGAATTTAAAGTGGGCGTATTATTCAAGAAGGTTGATAGTACAGCTAAAATCGGGATTTCATTGTCTGTTTTGCAAGGTAATCGTTTAATCTATTTTAATTTTGGAAAGAATTCTTCGCTCTTTACCAGTAGTTCTTATGACCAAATTATTTTTAACTCAAATTTGAATGTTACCATCAGTGATACTTCGCAAAAAAAGTGGTATCAACTTAATGGCATAGGTGCATCCACCGATATTTATTTTGAGACACCTTACAAAAGTAAATTAGGAAAGATGAGTATATTGTCTGTTAATATCAATAATTTTGGATTTATTCACTGGTTGAGAAATAGTGTAAAATATACTACTGATACGGTTTTAAATTTTACAGGGTATCACATCAATAGTATTTATGATTTAAAGGATTCAACACTTAATAAAATTAATGCAGATAGTACATTCCGAAAAATCACTAATGCCCGAAAAGGTGAATTTAACACCAACATTCCAACGAATCTTATTTTATACAATAAGATCTTTTTTGGTAATATGAAGTTTTCTCTTGGAACTGGATTTCGTTATATTTTTAATGCTAATTACAAGCCATATATATTCACAGAGCCAGCGTATCAATTTACTTCTCGTTTTCACGGAACATTGCATTTTGGATATGGCGGATATTCTCTATTTAATTTTGGATTTTCAATAATGTATCAAACATCACAATGGCATTTTTATATTGGAAGTAATAATCTGCAAGGATGGATTTTGCCTAAAATATCTTACGGTCAGGGTTTCTTTTTTATGATTAGTAAAAAATTAAAATAGTATGAAGTTGTTTTGGAGTTTTATATGTTTAATTATCTTTCAGGTAAATTTGGCGCAACAAAAATGGTTTTCTAAATTTGGCTGGTGGGGGGTAGATATTGGTAATGATGTAGTAGAAACATTGGATGGACATTTTTTGGTAACAGGTTATACAAGTTCTTTCTCTAATGGAAATAGCGATGTGTTGATTTCAAAGGTACACAAAAACGGTTGGGAAATGTGGACAAAGCATTATGGTGGTATCAATAATGATATTGGTAAGGCGCTTGTTTCAACCGCAGATTCTGGTTTTGTCATTGCTGGATATACTAATTCTTTTGGAAATGGTGGTTATGATGGTCTTTTGATAAAAATCAATAAACTTGGGGATACAATATGGACAAGGACGTTTGGCGGAGTAGATTGGGATTTTTTTAATGCTGTTCAGCAAACATCTGATAAGGGCTTTGTGATGGGTGGATATTCGTATTCTAATTCCAATGGTGCAAAAGATGTGTGGATTGTGAAAACAGATTCTACTGGTAATTTGCAATGGGAAAAAAGATGGGGCGGGTTTTTAGATGATGAGATTGTTTCGGTAGAAATTTTACACGATAATCGCATTGCTTGTTTTGGTACAACTTACAGTTTTTCTGACAACAAAGGAAATTATTTTATTTATAAAACAAACATCAATGGTGATTCTTTATTTTTCAAAGATTTTGGTTATTCTAATTTAGAGGATATTGGATATGATTTTTTTGAACGACCTATTGATAGTGCTTTTGTAATATGTGGAAGCAGTCAATCGCCTTTTAATACGGATACAATGTATTATCATCAAATGGTGGTAGATTCTGTAGGAAATGTTATGGCAGATAAGAAAGAATCACAGGGGCAATTGAAAAATCAAATTGCTTATACTAATGCTTATTTAAACGGTTACAAACATTATAGCATTTATGACTTATGGGGACAGGGACAGGGAAAGCACGAGCCGGGAATTTATGTGTTTACAAATCAATGGTTTTTGGATGGTGGGACTTATGGTTCTTCTGAAAACGATTATCTTTTATCTTGTCGGCGAACGAGTGATAAAGGACTTGTAGCAGTGGGATATACAACAGGATTCAATGCCAAGCAAGAGGATGTGTTTATTGTAAAATTAGATTCTACTCTGGATAATGCGAATAATGTAGTAAGTGTAGATATTAAAGAAAAAAAGATGTCTTTAAACATCTATCCTAATATCGCATCCGATTACATTTATATTGATTTGAATAAGATGGCAAACAGTATTAGTGTAATGGTTTTTGATATGCAAGGAAGAAAGTTGAAAGAATGGAAAATCGCTTCTACTTCTGAACAACTGGATATTTCTGAATTGGAAGAGGGAATATATTTGATTTATGTAAGAGTAAACAATAATGTGTTTACAGGTAAGTTTATTAAGAAAAGTTTGTTTTGAAAAAATTGTTTTCTTTGATAGTTGTTGATTTTGTATGAAGGTAAGTATAATAAAATTGTTTATTACAGTTGTTTCAAGTTGTATGGTTTATTATGCTCAAAATCATTTTTCTTCTTTATCTTTTTATTCAGGGTATGGTACAGTAATGCAGCATACGAATAAAATAGGAAATTTAATTGCTGAACGACCTTTTTTTATAGAAATCAATTGGTTTAAACAATCGTCTGGTTATTATAAATGGCATCGAATAAATAATTTTCCTGATTATGGATTGTGTTTTAATTACGAAACACTTGGAAATAAAGATAAATTAGGAAGTAGTATTGCGTTAGCGCCTTATTTAGAATTTCCTTTTCATAAACGAGAAAAAAGAATATTTTTCAAATTAAAAATGGCTTGGGGTTTATCGTATCTTTCAAAAAAATTTGATGTAGAGACGAATCATAAAAATGTTGCAATTGGCACGCATTTGAATACTTTTATTCAATTTCGTTTTTTATGGCAAATTAAATTGAGTAGTAATTTTTATATAAATCCCAATATTACTTTCATTCACGTGAGCAATTGTCGATTTTCTGTGCCTAATCTTGGAATTAATACACTTTATCCTTCAATAGGAATTGTGTATAAAATGAAGGCAGATAAAAGATTTGAGAACGTTCAAGATTCCAGTTCAGATAAATTTTCGAAACACGAAGTATTATTTTTTTCTGCATTGGGAGTAAATGAGGTAGAGCCGCCAACTGGTCAGAAATTGTGGGCTTGGAGTAATGGTATTAATTATTATTACAACATTCGTCAAAATCAGCAAGTAGGAATAGGAACGGATGTTTTTTATGAACAAAGTTTGGCGTATGAGTCAAGAAATAGTGATACGGATAGAGTTGTTTTGAATTTCAATAATACATTTAGTAATGGTATAAAGTTTTGTTATGCCTATAATTTTGGACGAATTACGCCGATATTAGAAATGGGTTATTATGTGTATATGCCGAATGGTAAATATCCTAATGGAAGATTGTATCATCGTTTGGGATGTAGATATTATTTTAGAAATAATTTAGTTGCGCATTTTTCTTTGAAAACACATTTTGCGGTAGCGTATCATATTGAGGCAGGTGTGGGTTATAGGTTTTATTGAGAAATTCATTTTAGATGAGTTATTTGTAAAATGGTAGAAAAGTTTGTATTTTTGTAAAAAATTGGAAATGAAATTTGAGTTGGTTCTTTTTTTGGTAAGTATTAATTTAATTTTTGCTCAAAATAATACTCTTTCCCGTGAAGAAGAGGATAGGAGAGCGAATACGCCTGTACCATTTACATTGGCGGATAGGGATAGGATATTGAAACTGGAAGTAAGGTCAGATGAGCTTAAGAAAGATATTGAGAATTTACGACAAGAAACAAAAAAAGATATTGAGAATTTACGACAAGAGATGCTTTTAAGATTTGAGGCATTAGAGAAGAAGTATGATATGATGTTTACTATTCTTTACGGATTGATTGTTGCGCTATTTGGTTATATTGTTTGGGATAGACGCACGTTTATGAAGCCATTGGAAGCGGAAGTACATAAACTAAAAGCGGAAGCGGATTTGCAAAAGAAGTTAGAGAATGATAACAAGCAATTAGGAGAGAAACTTTTAGGAGTATTGAAAGAGTTAGCAGCGAATAATGAGGAAATTAGGAAAGCATTGCAGAAATTTCATTTGTTGTAATTTTTTGATTGTTGGAGTTAGTAGTCATTCGTTTTAATTTCGTTTGTATTTTTGAGGAGTGCGAAAAATGTCTTGTATATTTGTGGAGAAAACAAAAACTATGGAATCTATTAAGCAAAGAAAAGTAGCAGAACTTGTACAAATGTCTATTTCCGATTATTTCTTGATGCACAGCGCTATTGATTATATGGGAGCGTTTATCAATGTGTCAGAAGTAAAAGTAACAGCAGATTTGTCTATTGCAAAAATTTATGTGAGCATTTTGCCTTCTGAGAAATATGACCGAAAAGTTATATTCCAATTAATTGAGGAAAACAATAAAAAAATTCGTAAATATGTTGGAGATAAATTGGCTAAAAAAGTTCGTAAAATACCTGAGTTAAGGTTTTATTTTGATGATAGTTTGGATGTGGTAGAACGAATAGAGCAATTGTTGAAAAAGAAATAATAAATAATTTTAAAACAGAAGATAGTGCGTCTGGTTTTATTATTATCTATTCGTTATTTGTTTTCAAAAAAATCAAATAATATTATTAATATTATTAGTTGGATTAGTTTATTGGCTATTTCTTTTACTACTGCTGCATTTATTATCATTATTTCTGTAATGAATGGCTTTACTACTGTATTAGGTGATTTGTATAATTCTATTGAACCTGATTTGCGAATAACCTTGAGTAAAGGAAAATATTTTAGTGCAGATACTGTTATTCCTAAACTCACTACTCAGGATAATGTTAAGTTTGTGTCTAAAAGTATTACGAATCAATCGCTTGTAAAATATAAGGATAAGCAAATGCTAATCAGTATTAAAGGAGTAGATGCCAATTTTATTAAATCCACAAATATTCAATTGGTGCTACAAAAAGGGAAGTTCATTCTTAAAGATGAAGAGGTAAATTATGTAGTAATAGGTCAGGGTATTGCCAATGAGTTGAATGTAAATATATCCAATCAATTTGTTCCGCTTGTTTTCTATTCTCCTAAAAGAATAAAAAACACGGGAACGAGTACAGATGTGGTGAATGAAGAAGCCGCTTATGTTTCCGGCATATTCTCTATAAATGATGATTTTGATTACAAATATGTGTATTGTGATTTGAAGTTTGCACAGGAATTGTTAGATGCGGATGGACTTGAGAGTAGTTTGGAAATTGCATTAAAAAACAATGATGAATTAGAACAAACTCAGGAAAAATTAAAAATCATTTTAGGAGAAAACTATGTTATTAAGAATAGGCAAGAATTAAATGAAGTACTTTTTAAAACTTTAAAGACAGAAAAATTATGGACATTTATTATTTTGAGTTTTATATTATTGATTGCTACATTTAGTATCATCAGCGCTTTAACAATGTTGATTATAGAAAAACAAAAGGACATTCAAACATTATATGCTTTGGGAGCAAATAAAATGTTAGTTGAAGGTATATTTATGTTAGAAGGATTTTTAATTACCTTTTGTGGGGCTTTTTTAGGATTGATAGTGGGTATAATAGTATGTTGGTTACAAATCAAGTTTCACTTAATCAAGTTTAATGAAAATTCCATTTTACCTTATTATCCTGTGGAATTGCAATTGAATGATGTGTTAATGGTGTTAGTGGTATTGTTGATTATCGGATTTTTTGCAGCTATTTATCCAGTACGTGTTTTTACAAAAGAAATTAAATGGAAACAAGGATAAGTTAACGGTTGTTCTTATATTCTTGAATAAGTTTTGCGGCTAAACGGTGAGGAAAAAAATTATTGTTTTTAAGGACATTATTTAATTCAGTTTGAATTTTTTCATTAGAGAAAAAATCTTGAAGTAAATAATCCGAAATGATTTTTTTAAAACGGGTAATTTGTTGGTGTTGTCGTTTTTGTTGAATAAAATTGTGTTTTTGAGCGATTGTTTGAAATTGCAATAATGTTTGATACATTTTATCAAGACCTTCTTTATTTAATGATGAGATTGGCAGAACAGGAACTGTCCAATCTTTCAAAGGGTGAGTAAAATAATGCAAAGCGGATTTAAATTGGGCTGCTGTTAATAAAGCTCTTGATAAATTATCTCCATCTGCTTTTGTAATGGCGATGCCGTCTGCGAGTTCCATAATACCTCGTTTAATGCCCTGCATTTCATCGCCACTTGCTGCAAGTATGAGTAGAAGAAAGAAATCTGTAATATTTGCTACTTCTGTTTCACTTTGTCCTACACCTACTGTTTCCACGAAAATCCAATCATAGCCGGCAGCTTCACAGAGCAGCATTGTTTCATAAGTTTTGGATGCGACGCCACCTAAAATGCCACCACTTGGAGAAGGACGAATGAAGGCATTGGGATGTTTGGATAATTGTTCCATTCGTGTTTTATCTCCTAAAATACTTCCTTTGGACGTTTGACTGCTTGGGTCAATGGCTAAAACTGCGATTTTGTGTCCATTGTTGATACAATGTAAACCAAAGGATTCAATAAAAGTACTTTTACCTACGCCGGGCATACCTGTAATTCCCAAACGAAAGGATTTTCCTGTATGTGGTAAGATATTTTTTAGTATTTCTTCAGCGAGTTCTTGATGTTCAGGTTTATTGGATTCAACGATGGTAATGGCTCTTGATAAAACGCTAATGTTTTTTTGCAATATGCCTTCAACATATTCTTCAATGGACAGTAACATATCAGAACTTTAAATGTCTTACAGAAATGCCTTGGTTTTTAATTTCTAATAATGATTTTATTCCTATATCTAAATGCATTTCAGTATATTGTTGAGTGACCACTTTATCTTTTTCTTCTGTTTTTACGCCCTCTGGAATCATAGGTTGGTCTGTGACTAAGAGCAATGCGCCGGTTGGTATTTTGTTGGCAAATCCGACGGTAAAGATGGTAGCCGTTTCCATATCAATCGCCATAGCTTTAATTTTACGGAGGTATGCTTTGAATTCTTCATCGTGTTCCCATACTCTTCTATTTGTTGTATAAACAGTTCCTGTCCAGTAATCTCTGTTTTCAAGACGAATGGTATATGAGACGGCTTTTTGTAGATTAAATGCGGGCAGAGAGGGTACTTCCGGAGGGAAATAATCGTTGGAAGTTCCTTCACCACGAATAGCAGCAATGGGAAGGATAAGGTCGCCAATTTGATTTTTCTTCTTTAAACCACCACATTTTCCTAAGAAAAGAACGGCTTTAGGTTTAATAGCGCTGAGTAAATCCATTACAGTTGCAGCGGCGGCACTTCCCATTCCAAAGTTGATTATTGATAATCCTTCGGCGTGTGCACTAATCATAGGCTTTCCATAACCTTTTACTTCGGTGTTGTATTTTTTAGCAAAGAGTTCTACATAGTTTGTAAAATTGCATAGCAAGATGTATTGACCAAACTCTTCTAATGGAACATTAGTATATCTTGGGAGCCAATTTTTAACTATTTCTTCTTTTGTTGTCATAATCTTGTTGTTTTTCTTCTGGTTCAGGTTGATTTAATATTTTGTTTTGAATATTGATAGATTCTTCGTGAAGTAAAGATAGGAAGTGGTGTACAAAAGTATCGTTTATTTGCAATTCTTTTGCGAGATTTTTTCGGCTTTTGAGAATGTCTTTCCAGCGAGAGAGTTGGAATGCAGTGACATTATGATTTTTTTTGTAATAAGCAATTTGTTTTACGATATCAAAACGTTTGGATAATAATGTCAAAACATCTTCGTCAATTTCATCGATTATTTGCCTTAGGTTTTGAAGGGTGTTTTCAAATATGGGGTCGGATGAGTTGTTATTGAGGAATTTGATTTTATTTAATAGTTCTTTTAATTCATCGGGTGTGATTTGTTGATCTTTATCACTGAGAGCAATGGAGGGGTTGAAATGTGTTTCAATCATCAGTCCGTTTAATCCAATGTTCATGGCTTTTTGAGCAATTTCAAAAATATATTCTTTTTTACCAGCGATATGACTGGGGTCGCAGATTACAGGAATGTCTGGAAAAATAGTTTTTAATTCTAACGGCACTTGCCATAATGGTTTGTTGCGGTATTTTTCATTTCCGTAATAATAAAATCCGCGATGAATAGCAATAACTTCTTGTATTCCTGAATTTATTATTCGTTCAATAGCCCCTATCCAGAGTTTAATTTCCGGGTGCATTGGGTTTTTAATCATTACTGGAATTTGTACAGATTGAAGGGTCTGTGCGAGTTCGTTTACACTATAAGGGTTGGTAGTTGTTCGGGCGCCAATCCAGATGGCATCGATGTTATATTTTAGGGCTAATTCTACATGTTGAGGTTGGATAACTTCAATGCAAATCGGGAGCTTTAATTCGTTTTTTAGTTCATATAACCATTGAAGTGCTTCTATGCCTTTGCCTTCAAAGCTAGAAGGTCTTGTTCTAGGCTTCCATACGCCAGCACGGAAATAATCAATGGAAACTGATTGTATAATCTGCTTAGCAGTTTGAAATAATTGTTCTCTGCTTTCGGCACTGCAAGGTCCAGCGATAATGATGGGGTTATGCTTTAATTTTAAAGTCATTTTAGATTAATATTTTTTGTAACCGTAGGCACTGCCGTATCTATAACCATAAGCATATCCGTATTTGTACCCATATTTGCTGTAGGTATAATAGCCGGTTTTTTTGAGATTTACGCCATTTAAGATAAGATATAAATTGGGAATGTTGTTTTCTTTGGCTAAATTATTGATGAATTTTACAGTTCTTCTGGTGGCCATTTTAGAGTTGATTGTAAAGATATTTAAATCAGCAAATTGCATAAGGTAAACAGCGTCTACCAATAAACCGGCGGGAGGAGTATCAATGATAATATAATCATAATTTGAATTAAGGTATTCAAACAATTCATTTAGTTTATTGGATAATAATAAATCTGATGGATTGGGGGGAGATTCTATACCAGCAAGATAAACGTCCATGTTAGGTGAAAAAGTAGGATATTTGATTTCGTCAATGGTAGCTTGATTGGATAAGTAAGCGGAAATACCTTTTTCTGGTGTAAGTTTTAATGCAGAATAAATTCTGGGTTTATGTAGGTCTAATTCAAGTAATGCTACTTTTTTATTGTGTTTTGCAAGCAATGCAGCAAAGTTTACAGATAAAAAAGTTTTACCTTCTCCCGGCAGAAAAGAAGTAAAAAGTATAGTTTTTATTGGTTTATCTTTTGAAGAGTATTTGATATTTGTAATGAGTCCTCTAATAGCATCGGTTATAGGAGCATAAGGTTCTTCAATGGTAATAATGGAATTATCATTGATATTTTTTTGATAAGGAATTACGCTAATGATGGGTAAATGAGTGAGTTCTTTTAACTG
Source organism: Bacteroidia bacterium (assembly GCA_026003255.1). GTDB lineage: Bacteria > Bacteroidota > Bacteroidia > B-17B0 > Aurantibacillaceae > BPGX01. Next base: position 109,091 of record BPGX01000001.1, read on the forward strand.
TTCTTCATCAGTGATTTTAATAAAGAAGAGTACTCTTATCAGAATGATAATAATGCTAAGTCCTAATCCAAAAGATAAAAAGGTATTTAGTATTTTCTTTTTATCAGGCTTAACAATACCTGTATTTCTTGGTTTTTCAATAACCTTAACATTCGGTGAAATAGAAGCGCGTGCTATCCGTGTATTGGCTCTTTTCTCAAGTAAAAAGGAATATAATTTTTGATTGATTTCAACTTTTCTTTGGATATTAAGCACATCTCTTTGTTTAGGAGGAATATATTTGAATTTCGAAACAAATAAATTAATTTCATTATCTAAGTTTTCTAATAGTTTTTTAGTAGCTTTTCTGGAGTTGGTAATATAGATAAGTAAATCTTGTTTTAGTCGGCGAATATTTTGTTTAAGGTTGGCGATATTAGGATTGTTATCTGTATTAGAACCATATTGGTCATTTAATTTTAATTGCAGTTGATACAGTTCAGTTACAGCACTTGGTAAGAATCCTTGCTTTTCCATGATAAAAATATTGGGAGGTAAGAACTGAGGGTCTTTGTCTTCAATGATATATTTTTCAAGGTCATCCAGTGCTTCAATTTGCATTTTTAATTGGTTCTTTTGACTTTCATAATCAGTCAACTTATCCAAATAGTTTTTTTGTTCCCATTCAAGGTCTAAAATATTATGAATGTTTTTATAGTATTGCATGGAATCTTCCACATCTTTAAGGGTGGAGGCAATTTCATCTAATTGTTTGTCAATATATTTTAAAGTTCTTTCATTAAGTTCTATTCGTGTTTTTAAAGTGCTTTTTATATAAACATTATTTAGAGTATCTAAAATCAATGTTGCTCTTTCAGGAATAACATCTTCAATAGATATTTTGAGAATATTGGTGTAGTCAGGATTTTCAACGATTAATGTTTGAAGGTAAGTATTTATCAAATATTCTTTAGAATGAAAGACAATTTCATAATTAATGGATGAGAGTGAGAGTGCTGTTTGCATGCTTAAGTTTGAATTTCGCTTGACGAATATGTTAAGGTCTGTATCAATGAGTTCTTTGTCAAATGTACCTTTTTTGACAATTTTTTGTCCATCTTTCTCAATGCCTATTTCATAGGAAGCATAATTGAGAATTTTAAATTGAATGGGTATTTCATAAAAAGCCGGGTTGATATTATTGACTTTAATTTCAAAAGGCATTCCACTAAATTGTTCAGTTGTTCTAACTTTTCCAACAATATAATAAGATACTTGCAGAACGTCTTTTAGCTTATCAATCGTTTCTTCCATTATATCATAGGACTTAATAACACGAATCTGATTAGAATTATCAATATAGGCAGAATAGGCAGAAGAATACATAGTTTCATCAGAAATTAGGTTTTTATCGTAATAATCTTTTATGTTGATCAATATTTGAGTTGTGGCTTGATAGATATTTGTTAATCTATAGGTATAAAAGTAATAAGCAATATAACTTATTATCAAAGTAATAATAGGAATATACCAGTTTTGTTTGATGACACGAATAATCGCCTGAATATCTTTTTCACTTATTATTCCGGTCCTATTGTTTTCCATGAAGATGCTGAGTTAAGTGTTTAATAATATTTTTTCTTTTTTAGGTAATAGATTTATTAAACCTTCTTGTAATAATTTATTTTGAGGGTATAAGTAGGATTGGATATTGAGTTGTTGGGCTGATTCTATGTGTGTTAATGTGTCATCGAAATAAATAGTTGTATTAAAATCTAATTTATTATCTTTTATTACTTTTTGAAATAATTTCGGATTGGGTTTTCTTAATCCTATTCTGCATGAATAATAGACCTTATCAAATAATGATTCAAGAGTATCTATTGCATGATGTTTTAGAAGCATATCTTCAAAACACTGGATGTGTGTTTCGCATGTATTGCTTAATAAAATTAATTGATAATCGGTTCGGAGTTTTTCTAGATATTTAATGTTTTCTTTTGGTATAGGTAATAGCATGGCGTTCCATGCTTCTTTGAGATAGTAGAGCTCATTATTAAAATTTAATAGATCGCTTAATTCTTCAAAAAATTCTTTTTCCGAAATTTTTCCTAATTCAAGTTTTTGAATAATTTGATGTGGATATCCAAATTTCATCCACTCTTGTATGTCTACTGAAGTGTATTTTAAAAATTTTTGTCTGGTTGCTTCAGTATCCAGTGGCAGGATAACACCACCAAGGTCAAAGATTATTGTGGGCTTCATAGTTAAGCAAATAAAGGATATTTCAGCATCATCTGATTGACTTTCTTTTTAATTTTAGAAAGCATTCTAAAGTTGTCCCTGTTTTTTATTGTTTCATCAATTAATTCTACAATTTTGACGCATTCTTTTTCTTTTAATCCTCTTGTAGTGATGGCAGCGGTGCCAACCCGAATGCCGGATGTAATAAAGGGGGATTTATCATCGAATGGTACCATATTTTTATTAACTGTAATATCTACTTCCCCAAGTAATTTTTCAGCTTCTTTACCTGTAATGTTTTTATTTCTCAAATCAATCAACATTAAATGATTGTCTGTTCCCCCGGAAATAATGTGATATCCCTTCTCCATAAAGGACTTTGCCATGGCTTTTGCATTTTTAGCAACCTGAACGATGTAATATAAGTAATCATCGGTTAATGCTTCACCGAAAGCAACTGCTTTGGCGGCAATAACATGTTCAAGCGGACCGCCTTGTATACCAGGGAATACTGCACTATCTAAAACAGCACTCATCATTTTAATTTCTCCTTTTGGCGTTTTTTCTCCAAATGGATTTGGAAAATCTTTTTTCATCATAATCATACCCCCCCTTGGTCCTCGTAAGGTTTTGTGAGTGGTGGTTGTAACAATATGACAATGTAATAAAGCGTCGTTCAAAATACCTTTTGCAATAAGCCCGGAGGGATGTGAAATATCCGCTAATACTATAGCACCTACCTGGTCGGCTGCTGCTCTTACTTTTGCATAATCCCAATCTCTCGAGTAAGCAGAAGCCCCTACAATAACCATTTTGGGCTCTTCTTCAAGAATCTGTTGATGTAGTTTATCAAAATCAATCAAACCAGTTTCTTTTTCAACGTTGTAGAATATGGGCCGATACAATTTACCAGAATAGTTTACAGGCGAACCGTGTGTTAGATGCCCACCATGTGAAAGGTTCAATCCTAAAATTTTATCACCGGGTTTTAAACAGGCATACATAACAGCAGCATTTGCCTGAGCCCCCGAATGAGGTTGAACATTAACCCATTCGGCACCAAATAACTCTTTTGCTCTATCTATTGCCAATTGTTCTACTTTGTCAACCACTTCACAACCGCCATAATATCTCTTTCCTGGATAACCCTCTGCATATTTATTTGTCAATACACTCCCCATTGCTTTTAATACCTGATGGCTAACATAATTTTCACTTGCAATGAGTTCTATACCTCTTAACTGCCTTTCTTCTTCTTCTTTGATGAGTTTAAAGATTTGAGTTTCTTTTTTCATGTTGTTGCAATTTATTTTTATCCCACAAATATAGAACAAATAATACGAATCCAATAAGTGGAGATTGAGCAATACCCATTAAGCCCCTACTAAATAAATATTCGTCATCATTTAATTTTTGGCTAAAAAAATACGCATAAAACATAGATAAAATACTTAGAGAGATCAATACTAAATAACTCAAAGTTAGTATTCGAATATAAAAGGAAGGAACTTGAAATTTTTTCAGGAAAAATAAATTTAAAGAATAGAAGATGCCAACAAAAACTATTGTAAGGGGATATTTTAAATAATACAAAGTTACATACGAGAATCGGGTCAACCAAACAAAACCAAAAGGAATAGGAATAGAAGTGGTTTTGTAATACTTATAATAAATGAGATTGTTAAGGGTTTGAAAAACATATTCTCTAATTAAACCAGTAATAGCAAAGATGATTAAAAATAACAATAGTTTAAATAAAAAATTTCTCATTCTTTACACGTATTAACTCACGATATATTTTTTTTAATTAAGATGTTCATGAATATGTTTCAAATGTTGCTTTCATTAAGGAATTTATTTTTTTGATGGCAACATTTTATGCATATTTATTCACCCACCATATCCAGAGCGAAAAGATATAACTATATACTAAAAAAGTAAATGTGTAGGTATGATTAAACTCTAACCACTCTGGAGCATAGTAAGTTATAATGGCTAATGCAGCTACTCTAAAAACATTTAATATGTGAATGGTTAAAATACCGAATGGCACAAACCACCATTTATTTCTTTGATTACCTGGGAAAGCAAGAATGAATACAGAAAAAATTATAAACAAGGAAATAGCATCACAGGCCTTTCCAACCCATACACCAATTGATCCGTGAATTCCAATAACTTGAAAATCGTTGAGGTCGGTTGTTTTGAATGTCTTAAAATCCATTCTTTTAAGCATCTCATCAGCATTTTCAATTATAATTCTAATGACATATTCGTCTATTAAAGTATATTTTTTTAAGAAAAATTCATAAGTAACATAACACAAAAAATAAATAATACTTGCAGTGAATACAAATTTTATTCTCGGATCAGAAAACTTAAGTTTAAGTTCATTTTTATTCCGAATCAGATTTTTGTCCTTTATCTTTTCTGGACTTGAACTTATCATACGATTTTTTTACGCCATATAATGCACCTGCCGCAATTAATAAACTTACCCCACCATCAATTGGAATACAAGGTGGTGGCCAGCATCCGGGTGGAGGAGGAGGTGGTGGTGGAGGTGCGGCACCAAAAACGACACTTGCCACTGCCACAAATAAAATTACAAATACTAAATTTTTGTATCGAGCAAACATGACGTTCAATTTTTTGCAAAAATAAGGAAAATTTGTTGAAAAAAGAAATAAAGCATCACCTCAAAAAAACAATAACATTTTTGGCGTATAAAAAAACATTTTTTTCATTAGGTTTGCCCAAAAACCTAAAAGCATGTCGCACTTTTATCCATTAAAAGTAAAAAATATTGAAAAAGTTTCCAAAGATGCAGTAGCTATTACATTTGATGTTCCACTTCAATATGTTTCTCAATTTCGTTTCAAACAAGGTCAATTTATCACCTTAAAAATTAATATCAATGGAGAAAATGTTATTCGTTCATATAGTATTTGTACCAGTCCTTATTATGAAAAGGAATTAAAAGTTGCAGTCAAAGAAGTGCCTAATGGCAAAATGTCGACTTACATCAATCGTCAACTTAAAGTAGGCGAAACAATTGAAGTAATGCCACCTTCCGGAAAGTTTTATACAGAACTTAATTCTTCGCATGCAAAAAAGTATATTTTATGGGCTGGAGGAAGTGGTATTACTCCTATGATGAGCATTCTTAAAAGTGTTTTGTTTATAGAAAAACAAAGCCAAATAATTTTATTTTATGCTAATAGAGAACCAGATAATGTGATATTTAAAAATGAAGTTGATCAATTAACCCAATCTAATCCAAACTTAAAAACAATTTATATTTTTGATAATCCGCCAGCCAATTATCCAGAGGAACAATCAGGGTTACTGAATGAGGATAAAATCCATATATTATTAAAAAAATACGAAGGATTAAATGCAGATGAACATTTTATTTGTGGACCCACACCCATGATGCAACTTATTGAAAATACACTCAAAAAATTAAATGTACCAGATGAAAAAATACACATAGAATATTTTACAGCAGTTGAATCAGATAATAATACAAATGTATTTGGAGAAGGCATTGAATCTGAAGTAACAGTTATTTTGTATGGTATTGAAACGACCTTTAAACTTAATTCAAATGGCATTAATATTTTAGATGCTGCTATTCAAAACGGAGTCGATGCGCCATTTAGTTGTAAAGGCGGCGTGTGCAGCACCTGTAGAGCGAAAATAATTGAAGGAAAAGCAAGAATGACGGTTAATTATGCACTTACTGAACAGGAAGTAGCAGACGGCTATATACTTACCTGTCAGGCGCACCCAGAAAGCGAACGTTTGATTATTGATTATGATGCATTGTAGAAAATTATGAAATTACATACTGATAAAATAACTAAAAAGTATAGAAACAGAATTGTTGCAAACGAAGTATGCATTGAAGTCAATCAGGGAGAAATAGTAGGGTTATTAGGTCCAAATGGTGCAGGTAAAACGACGTCTTTTTACATGATTGTTGGGATGATTAGACCGAATAGTGGTAGAATTTTTTTAGATGATAAAGATATTACTCCTTTACCAATGTATAAAAGAGCACAATTAGGGATTGCTTATTTACCTCAGGAAGCATCCGTATTTAGGAAACTATCGGTAGAAGATAATATACTTTCAATCCTTGAAATGACGGGGTTATCCAAAGATGAACAAAAACAACGATTAGAAGAATTATTGAGTGAATTTAATTTGCATCATGTTCGAAAAAATTTAGGTGACCAATTATCTGGCGGAGAAAGACGAAGGACTGAGATTGCAAGAGCATTGGCTACAAAGCCAAAGTTTATTTTATTGGATGAACCCTTCGCTGGTGTAGATCCTATTGCCGTTGAAGATATTCAAACGGTTGTGAAAAAATTAAAGGAAAAGAATATTGGTGTTTTAATCACGGATCATAATGTTCATGAAACTTTAAGTATAACAGACAGAGCGTATTTGCTGTATTCTGGAAAAGTTATAAAGTCAGGTACAGCAGAAGATTTGGCCAATGATGAAATGGTAAGAAAAGTATATCTTGGACAAAATTTTGAGTTAAGAAGGTAAAAGTGATTACTTTCTCTTAAAAATCTCAACCTTATATAAGATAGGAGATTGAGGGGGTATTTTTGACAAATCGCCTAATAAACCATGTGCTAAATGTGAAGGTATTAATATATACGCTTTATCGCCATAGTGAAGATAAGGCATTACTTTATGAATTCCGCTTTCAATATGTTCGCCTCCAACTATAAAAGTTTTAGTTTTACCTTCGTCTGTATAACAAATAGTTCCATCTAATAATGAGATAGTATAATTCATTGTTATTTCATCACCATCCTTTATTTTACTTTGTCCTTTAATGGAATCATAAATATAATATCGTACGCCAAAATTTGTCCGCACAAAAGGCATCTGGTGTGTTTTTTCAAAGAAATCCATCTCATCTATTTCTTTTTGAATAACACGTTGATTGGCATATTCAAATTGTCTTTTTAATTTTTCTCTATCAATTTTTCTAATACGTGGCTTAATTTCTTCTTCATTATTACATTGACTGAAACCTAATAAAATAAAGAACGAAAGAATATTTAATACCGCATTTTTAATGGGTAATACAAGTATAGAAAATTTTATTGAACAGATGGTAATATCAAAGCATTTTTCTTTGCTTTCTTTGTTTTTAAATGTATTTTTTAATTGTAAAATGACATGAACCCTTTTTTTAAAGGTGTTGTTTTTATAACAGTTATTCATATTTGAATAAATTTCAAATTTCTTTTAAATCCTTTGAATTTAGTGCGTTTGATGGGTGAGAATTTAAATAAAACTTTGAATTGTTCTTCTGTTAATTGTTCCCAATCTTTTTCAGAAAAGTTGAGAATTTCTTTATAAGGAGAAAGTTCCTGATGTTGGTGTGGTTTTGCAAAACGATTCCATGGGCATACGTCCATACATATATCACATCCAAAAATCCAATTATCCATTTTGCCTTTGAATTCAGTTGGAATAAGTTCGTCCTTTAATTCTATGGTGAGATACGAGATACATTTAGAAGCATCCACCACATAAGGTTGAATAATGGCATTCGTAGGACACGCATCAATACATTTTGTGCAAGTGCCACAGTAATCTTTTATTTCATTGTCGGGATTTAATTCTAAATCGGTAACCAATTCTGCAATAAAATAGTAAGATCCTTTTTGTTTGATAATTAAATTAGAATGTTTCCCTATCCAACCTAATCCACTTTTTTTAGCCCATGTTTTTTCTAATATTGGTGCGCTATCTACGCAGGCACGAGCATTAAAATCGCCAATTTTGTTTTTTAGTTCATTGTAAAATTCTAATAATTTTTCTTTTAATATCAAGTGGTAATCTTTCCCATACGCATATTTGGAAATTTTTGGTGCATTGGGATTTTGTTGTTGAGAAGGGAAATAGTTGTATAATACAACGATGATGGATTTTGCATTAGGTAATAGTAGTTCTGGGTTGGTGCGGATATCAAAGTATTTTTCCATGTAGTACATTTTTCCATGGAAGCCATTTTTAATCCAAATTTCTAACCTTTTTGCTTCTTCAGATAGTGGTTCTGCTTTTGCGATGCCACAAGCATCAAAACCTAATTTTTGGGCGGTTTCTTTTACAATTTGAGAATGTTTTGTGACGAGTAACATTGATGGCTTTAATCTTTCAATTTGTTCAAAATTATCCTAATACAAGTGCCTTTGTCAGGTTCACTATGGTGTACATAAATTTTACCTTTATGATATTCTTCAATAATTCGTTTGCTTAAAGAAAGTCCTAATCCCCAACCACGTTTTTTAGTTGTGAAACCGGGTTTAAAGATGGTTTTATGTAAATGCTTTGGAATGCCTTTTCCGGTGTCAATGACATCAATGAAAAGTTGGGATGTGCTTAATGTTCCTGTTTTGATGATGATAGTGCCTTTCCCGTCCATGGTGTCTACTGCGTTTTTGATGAGGTTTTCTAATACCCATTCTATCAGTGTTTTAGAGACACGCGCTTGCAATTCTTGATTAAATGGAATGAATTGAATTTTTATGTTTTTAGACAATCGGGATTGTAGATAGGAGATGATATTTTCAATGAGTGGATGGATATTTTGTGGCTTGAGTTCTGGTTCAGATCCAATTTTTGAAAAGCGTTCAGAGATGATGTTTAATCGTTCGATGTCCTTTTCGATTTCTGGTAGCACAGAATTATCAGGGATTTCGGACTTTAAAACTTCTAACCATGCTTTAAGAGCAGAAATGGGTGTGCCTAATTGATGGGCGGTTTCTTTGCTTAAACCAATCCAGATTAAGTCCTGTTCAGTTTTTCTTGCCCAACTGAAAAGTATGTAAGAAAATAATACAAATGCTGAAATGATGACCCATTGAATATAAGGGTAGTAACGAAGTTTAGTAATAATGGGCGATTCTGCGTAATAAATATATCCTTTCTGATTATTGCCAATATCAATTTCGACAGGAGTATTTTGTTTAGATAAAAACTGTATTTGTTGTTTTAATTTTTCAAGTGTATTTAATTGTGAAGTATCAATGTTCCCGGCAGCAATTATTTTATCTTTGTTAGTATTGACGTAGATTACAGGCACATTGAGTGAATTGGTAACAATATCATTAATAAAAGAATGTACAATGCTATCAAATACCAGATGAATGTTTTCTAATAAACGGCTGTCTTTGTAGTATAAAAAATTCTTTTTATTACCATAAACATTTATGACTAATGGTTCTGCGTTTTTTTTCATTAGTTGCAATATGCTATCGGCTTTATAAGCATCTTGCATGATTGAAGAGTCAATATTTCTGAAAGTGGTGATATTTCCTTTTTCATCGGTAAGAATAACAGGAACCGTGGTGTTATTTTTTAATACATCTAAAATAAAGGGAATATCTTCTGGTGCGGCTTTTATGAGTTGTTGAGTGGCTTTTGCATATAGTTCGGCTTTTTTTCTTTCTTCATCTTTTAATGCTTCGAAAAGTTCGGAAGTGATTTTTACTAGACGAGCTCTTTTTTGAACAGCATTTGCCCAGAGTTGTATTTTATTACGTTCTTCATTAGAGATGTTTTTTATAAGTTGATTGGTAAAATACAAAGAAATGCCCATTATGATAATTGCAGCAATGGCTAAAATCCACTTGAAAGTTTGTTTTTGAGTATAATGTTGTTGCATTATTTGATGTTCAATTCATTTAATTTTTGCTGGTATTGACGTGCGTATTTCAGGTGTTGCTGAAAGGTTTCGGAATAATTAGAATAGCCGTTCAATTCAGGTTTTGCACAAAAGTAAAGATAATTATGAGATTCAAAGTTTAAAACAGCATCTAATGCTTGAATACTCACAGCGCCTAATGTGGTAGGTGGTAATCCTTTGAATTTATAAGTATTGTAGGGTGAATTATTTTCTTTATCAGAATTATACACACGATTGGCATCCATTTTGTGGTGAAGATATTTCAAGGTTGGGTCGGCTTGTAAGGGCATTTGTTTCTTTAAGCGGTTTAAGTAAACGCCGGCGATTTTTCTTTGTTCGGAGAAGATGTGGCTTTCGTGTTGGACAATTGAAGCCAGAATCATGGCTTCTTTTTGAGTGAGCGTTGTTTTTCTCAAAAGTTGCAGTCGTTGAGAGTTCCAGATTTTGTGATAATAGTTGAGTATGCTATCTAAAATAGAATTGGCATCAATAGCCCAATTGACTTTGTAAGATTTGATGAATAAATAGTTTAGCCACTCCTTATCCTTAATAGAAGGGTATTCATGAATTGCACGAATAATATCCTCTTTTTGTATCATGAGTTTGTTATCAATGGCGTTGATAAAATCATCTAAATAAAAAATGTTTGCATGTATGTTAATAGTTACTTTTTCGTCTTGTTGGTTTTTGAAAAGGCGAATTATGGCGGGTAATGTCATATTGCTTGTGATGCGGTATTTGCCGGGTTTTAAATTTTTAAGATGCATTTGTTTGGCTAATAAATGAAAAGCGAATTTGTGAGCGATAATTCTTTTACGTTCTAATGTATCAGCCAATTGTTGAAGATTCATAGTTGGATAAACATATACAAATGTATATTTCTGGATATTAGGTTTTGATGTGTATATTTTGTAAATGTAAAATGTTATTATAGATAAAAAGATGATGGTGGTCAGAAGGAAGTATCTAAAAGTAGAAGAAGTTTTTGCCATTTATTATAAGGTATTTAATAATTGTTTTATTTGAAAATTGTTAGGATTGATTTTGAGGATGTGTTTTGCAGTTTTTTGGGCATTGATTTTATCGTTGGTTTGCAAATAATAGTTTAGCAAGTTTAATAAAAGCATTTCATTATCCCGGTCGAATTTTAAGCCATTATTTAGATAGTAATAAGCGCTATCCATTTGATGTAGTTGTAATTTCATGAAACCAAGATTGGAATAGGCCTGTACAAACATGGGATTTTCTTTAATTATAAATAACCAGTTTTTGTAAGCTTCTTGGGGTTTTGCATTTTGCATTTGTGTAACAGCCAGTTTGTTTCTAAATTCTAAAATATATGGTGCCAATTTTACAGCATTGGAATAAAGGAGTTCAGCATATTTAGTATTTCCTATAAGATATTCTACTTCGCCTAATCGATAAGATGTCCATGCATCGGTATTATTCAGGTCTTGTTTTGATAAAATTTTAAGAAGGTATTGTACTCCAAGTGTTTGAATGATTTGGTCAATTTTAATGTATTGATTTTTTAGGAATAATAAATGTATATATGTATGTAGATATTTTTGTATATCTTTTTGAGAAGTTATATTTAATATATTTTCTGCGCTGTCTAAGTAGTAAGGAAAGGGATCAAATTTTTCATACTGATAAATATATGCTTTTGCTTTTGTTTCTGGCGATGGGTGTGAATCATTGATACATACCAATCCTAAAAATTGATGATTATTAATATAAGTTTTGTTATGTTTTTCAGGTATGCGAATAAAATGGTCGTGGATAGTAACGTGTGGAATGTCTTTTGAACCAGAAATTGGCATGTGGCAGGTAATACAATTGGCTTTAATAGTGTTTTTTTTCTTTTGTGCTGTTAGAAATTCTTTTGATGTGCAAGTCTTTGAGCTTATGCCATTACCATCAGGATTATGACAAGATATGCAAGTATTGATAAATTTTTCCTGTTGTGTTTCTTTTACAGAAATATGTGGATTGTGGCAAGTTATGCAGGTTAATGCGTTTTGATAAGGTTTCAAAGTATTGACAGATTTATTTTTTTTCAGAGATTGAATAAAGCATTGGCTTTGTTTTAATCTATCGGCATGAGAAGCCATGATAAAGTTATCTTTTGAATCCGTATAACGAGGAAGGAACACTTGAATGAAGTTACTTAATTTCATTCCGGGTTTGAAGTCATAAAAAGTAGAGTTATTGACAAGAACTGCATTTCCTTGCAGATGACAACGCATGCAAATATCAAATTGTCGGTCAATTGGGAGTTTAGCCGGATTGACGATAGAATAATCAATATACTTTGATGTATCGGTAATTTCTCCACGGCGAATTTTATTGACATGAATGCTGCCGGGTCCGTGGCATCTTTCGCAATCAATGCCGGTTGGTACATAGGTATATTTGTTTTCAGAGCCCATAACGAATTCAGGGTAAGCATTATGGCAGGTAATACATTCCAGGCCAATTTTTCTTGAGAAACGGGTATTATTACCGTTTTCAAAGCCGGGTGGAAAATCCCAGATTTTCTTTTGTGTATAGAATGTCATGGGGGCTTGATATAAATAACCATTTATGTTATATATATGAGAATTGGTATGATGACCCGAACCAACAATATAATCTATTTTTTTGATCATCATGAAGATGGTGTCTTTTTTGTCTAATCGATATTCTTTAATGTGAATAGTATCGTGAATAAGCAGAGCTTGATAGTGTAGGTTTTTGAGCTTATCATAAAATGAAGAGTTCTCAAAAATAGCAGAAGAGTTTTGTCGGGTAGCATATTTCCATGATTTTCCCATTCCAGTATGAATGAAATGATTATAGATGTTTTGATGACAAAGCATGCAGGTTTGTTTGCCTACGTATTTAGCGCTGTCTGAATGATTGAGATAAGTTGTATGATTAGAAAGTGTGGATGTGATATTAGAACTATTTTTTTCAAAATTACAAGAGAAAATAAGAGGCAGTGTTAATAAAGATAGAATGTAACGAAACACAAGGATATTTTAGGGGATAAAAATACTGAAAAGCATTATGTTATACTTGTTTAGAAACAATGAATATTTTTTTGTATTATTGCAGAAAATTGAATGTATGAAAACCTTTGAATGTAATAGAGTTTTGGCTTCAACCGATTTTTCAGAAACTTCCTTAAAGGCAGCCAGACAGGCCGCTTTTATAGCGCAGAAAAACAATGCGATTTTTCATCTTTTACATATTATAGATAAACATTATGAGTCGTTTAGCATAATAGATCCATTAATTTTTAACAAAACATTTTACGATAAATTTATTGAGAAAGCAACAGAAAAAATAAATCAAATTGCGGACGAATTTTCAAAAGAATATGGTATAAAAGTATACACGCATGTTACAGTAGGTTCTATTTCAGAGGAAATACTATCTGCTTCAAAGTCCTTACACATTGATCTTATAGTAATGGGTACACATGGATATAAGCCATTGGAAAGTTTGATAATAGGAAGTAATGCTTACAGAGTGCTTTCAAAATCGAAAAAGCCAGTTCTTGTATTGAGTGAAGAAGCTGAAAAATCAGCATTTTCAAAAATTTTGATGCCTATTAGTACCAGCGTGGTAAGTCGGTATAAAGTGGATTATACATTTTCAATGGCCAGAAAGTTTGGATCTGATGTTAGTACTTTGATTATAGTAGGTGAAGATGAACAAGATGAATTAGGTAAAATGAGAGTGGTATTAAAGCAGATAGAAAAAGAAGCAGAAAGATACGGAGTGAATATGGAAAGTTTTATTAAAGACCATGTACAAAATGGGGTGAGAACTATTATAGATTTTGCGAAGGAAAATAAAAATGATTTAATTGTATTGATGGATGAAGGTGATGCTCAGGAAACGGGAGTGTTTTTTAGCATAATGTCTCAACAGATTATTCATCAAGCGCCTGTTCCAGTGCTTTCAATTTATCCAGAACATATTGGAGTAGATCCTTCATCTGTGCTTTCAGGTGCGGCTGGTATTTAGGTAGTTTATTTTGTACTCTTTTATTTTAGATTTTATAGATTAGATTTAATTATATTTACAAAAAGTTTTTTATAATGGTGCGTTTCGGGTTGTTGCTTTCGTTATTGCTGTTGTTTTTAAATTCACATTCTCAAGATTTTTTGTATTATGGTTTAAATAATTATGGAGGTGTAATACCTGTATTTCAAAATCCTGCCAATATAGCCGATAGTCGCAGTCGATGGGATTTGATTTTACTTGGGAATTATACAGATTTTGGTAATAATTACATTGGTCTGAAACCTTCGGTTATTAAAGGGCATGGTTGGTTTGATTTTAAAAATCCAAATTTTTCGGATACGGCGTTTAAACAAAAATATGTTGTGCGCATGCAAAATGGTTATCAAAAGGAAGCGATGTTGAATTTTCGTTTATTACTTCCTTCTTTTATGATTAACCTGAATGAAAAACATTCGATTGCATTTACGTGGAGCGTTAGAAGTTTATTAAATGTGTATAATGTCAATCAACAATTAGCAGATTTGCTCTATTCTGATATTCGGGATAGCAGTTTGTTTTTAGGAGATAAAAATTATCGCATTTCTGTTGCATTCAATACTTTTTCAGAATATAGCGGGACTTACGCCAGAGTATTGTATAAGAAAGATAAGCATTTTTTGAAAGCAGGAATGAGTTTGAAATTATTGCAAGGACTGGGTTCTATCTATGCTTATGCGGACCCATTACATTATGAATTTAAAACGGATTCAACGCTTAACTTATATAACTCACAAATTGGATATGGGCATTCGGATAATTTTGAATTAAAACCGGATTGGTTAAAGAAGTACTCATTTAGTTCATTACCAGGATTAGGCGTGGATATTGGATTTGTATACGAGTTTCGTCCTAAGTACTGGAAATACCAATTTCAATCTACTGATGGAAAAATATTAGAGCGAAGAGATAAAAATAAGTATTTGTACAAATTATCAGCATCCGTAATAGATATTGGTCATTTAACCTACAAAAAGAGTTCGAATAGTGGAGATTTTATTGCAAATACTACAGCATGGAAATTCAGAGATATTCAATATAATCAATATCCTATTGCCGCTATTGATGATACAATAAAGCAGCGATTTACTTCTATCAATACATCTGATAAATATAAGATGTATTTACCCACTACCTTTTTAATACAGAATGATTTTAATATCTGGAGAGATTTTTATTTCAACTATTCAGGATCGATTGATTTAAGAAAAAAAATTTTTAATACGAATAGCCGTTACAATTCTCATCATTTTAGTTTACGGTACGAGCGACCACATTTGAGTGCAGCACTTAGTTTAAATTACAATGATTTTATGAACACGGTGAATCAACCATGGAGCGTTGGAGCAATGTTTCAATTATGGTTCTTAAGCATAGGAACAACTAATTTAAATAATTTTTTGTATCAACGAGATATTTATGGAATGAATTTTTTTGTGTTGATAAAAACGACGCCACATGTATTCAAGCGTCCAGAAGATAAAGATAAAGATGATGTTCCAGATCTTGGTGATGTGTGTCCCACAATTGCTGGTTCAATAAAAGCAAAAGGATGTCCTGATACAGATAAAGATGGCATTCCAGACATACAGGATAAATGCTCTGACAAGGCAGGATTGGAAATTTATGAGGGATGTCCAGATTCTGATTTAGACAGTATTCCTGATAATAAAGACGAATGTCCTGCTATAGCTGGAAATAAGCTGACCAATGGCTGCCCCGATGCTGATAAAGATGGTGTAGCGGACAAGAATGACGAATGTCCTAATAAAGCAGGCATTATCAAGTGTAAAGGTTGTCCTTATTTAGATTTTGAAGGTATTGTATTAAACACTTACAATGTCAACGATATTACAACAGATAATATTAAAGTTTACTTACTGGATACATTGTTGAACAAACTTGATAGTACTTACCTGGATGGAAAGGGAAAATTTACATTCAATTGTGTGCAAGGAAAGTATAACACGGTTTTGGTGATGTTGGATAATAATGATAAGCGGGTAACCAGCAAAGCAAAATTTTATCTAAAAGATCCGGAGAATAATGAAATTAAAAGAATAACCAAGCATTATGGTAAATATAATTATGTATTTGGAGAATTACCTTTATCAAAATATGAATGGTATGATTTGAAAGGAGATGGCAATCTTACTATTGGTGGTATACTTGTAAATGCTGATAACAATCAACCTATTGCAAATAAAAAAATCTATATCAAAAATGAAAAAGGTGATATCATGGACTCTACTATGACTAATCAATTGGGTTCATTTGTATTTAGATATTTAGATTATGATCAAAAATATATGGTCTTCTTTGGGGAAAACGATCTTTCTCTTAATCCTAATATGAAAATTTTATTAACTAACAAACAAGGCAAAGTGCTGAAAACAATTGCTTATAATCATTACTTAAAACGGTTTGATTTTGAATTACTGACTTACGATAAAACAACATTAAAAGAATTTGAAATAGATGATTTGTCCTTGAATTTTAGCATGAATGCTATTCTTACCGATATTAAAAAGAACCCTTTAGAAAAGGTAAAGATATATGTGTTTTCTGCTCCACACAAGGATAGTTTGTTACAAACTATTACTACCGATGATATGGGCTATTTCAAGTTAACCAATATGAAATTTATGAAAGGTTCCTTCTTTTTAGTAGATGATAAAGACCCAAAACTTACGGGATTGTTTGTGGTATTAATTTTAGATAAACAAGGTAGAGTGATAAAGAAACTATTAAGGAATCAAGATGGAACATTCAAAATTGATTTGTTGGATTTAGAGAAAACCACGTTAACAGAATATCATATTGATGACCCGTGGCTTAATGCATTGAATCTAAAAAAGAAAAATTTAACTGTAATAGAAAATATTATTTATCCAAGTAATGAATACAAAGTTACCAAAGAAGGTGAAAGAATATTGGCAAAAGTGGCACAAGTATTAAAAGAGAATCCGAAATTGATGGTAGAAATCGGTTCACACACTGATTCACGAGCCAACGATGCGTATAATTTGAAACTTTCTCAGAAACGAGCACAATATGTGGTAGATTATTTAGTGAAACAGGGAATCGATAAAAGCCGATTAAAAGCCGTAGGATACGGAGAGAGTAAAATTCTCAATCATTGTAAAAATGGTGTGAAATGTAGCGATGCTGAGCACGCTGTGAATCGTAGAACAGAGTTTAAGTTGAAAGAGATGGAATAGTTATTTTTTCTCAAATAATGATGTGTGTTCTACTTTGCAAATCTGGCTTAAATAACGCTTATACCACTTGTGTGCTTGTTGTTTGGCAAAGATGTGATGGCTGTTGTTTTTCCATTTTTCAATCGCCTCCAATGATTCCCAATAAGAAATAAAGATACTTTGATTATCCTTGTATACATTTTCATAACCTAAAAATCCTTCCTGTTCAATAGCCATTTTCATTAATTCATCATTCAATTCGTGATAGCCCGTCAAGTCATCTTCTTTTGTTGAAATAAAAATGGCAGCGTAATAATCTTTTTTAGGAATGTCTTTTTTCCACATAATTTTAGTTTTATTGGATTAATGATTGTTTTGAATAAGTTCTGATAAAAGATGTTTTATTAATTGTGCATTGGATGTGCTAATGGAGTATTTTTCGCCGTTTTTTAGAGTAATTTCCAATACATTTTTTCCAAAAGTATAAAAATATCTTTTGTTTTTCTTTTGCAGATTAAAACGAATGCTTTTAAGCAAGGGATGACGCACCTTTTTAATGGTTATGTTTTGAATGTCTTTGATATAAATAAAAACTTCTTTGGAAGTCAATTGCCCTTTAATATGAATTTTATCCGGATAAATTTGTAAATGAAAATGGTAGATGAAATTAAACACTAACGAAATGATGAGTATAAAACAACCCAACCAAAAGAAAATAGTTCCGGAATGAGGCATATGTTGAATAGGATAACTTCCTATTTTAATAATGATAATTTTTACAGGTTTAGGGTTTTCACTCCAATAGTAGGCAATGAAACAAAGCATTGCAAAAATCAAGCGGATGATTTGCCCTTTGCGATTTTGACCAATGTATTGTTTTTCTTCGTACAATAAATAGTTACTCACAGGTTGTTATCTTTAAAATGTTTCTTGTGTTAGGGGTTACTTTATATTTTTCATTGACTAAATTTAAGTGGCCTATCCATACAATATCTCCATTGGAGTTACACAACAAAATGATTTTGTCTTTTAGGAAAAGTGGTACTTTTTTATCAATTAAAATATCGCTTAATTTTTTTATGTAAAATGTTCCTAATAATTGAAAAATATCGCCATTTTTTCTTTGTCTTAAAATTAATGGGAATTTTAATAAATCTGCATTTAAATAAGTAGTTGATAAAGATTTTATTGGCAGAATGTGATTGTTTTCAATTATATCAAAGTGAAATTGGTTAGAATATAACTGAAGTTCAAAAATGTTTTTTGCAATATAGTTGTGTTTGTAAGGTGTTATTTTAAGATTATTTTGAAAAATAAATAGGTAATCTCTGTCTAATAAAAGAGTATGGCTATCAGAAAAAAATTGTTTACCTGCTTGAAAAGAGGATTGATTCAGGTGTTGAACAATATCTTCAATTTGTGATTCATTAAATTTAAATTGTGACAAGTAATGATGTAGAACAAAATGCAGATGGGTTGTTGATTTTAATTGTTTAAGGTCTAATTTAAAGAATCCTTTTTCTTCTTTTTTGGCGGATTGTAATATCTGATTAACCTGTTGGTGGATGAAGATCCTGGCTTCTTCTAAATTTTGAATATTTTTTTGAATAACAGAATGCAATTGCGGCTGAAGTTTTTGAAATTCGGGAATAATGTAGTGTCTTAAATAGTTGCGTTGATATTTGTCTTCCTGATTAGAACAATCTTCTCTGTAACTTAAGTGATTATCTTTTGCGTATTGTAAAATTTCTTGTTTGGTAAATGGTAATAAAGGTCTGACGATGGAATGGGATTTTAACGGGATGCCTGTCAATCCATTGATTCCAGTACCTCTCAATTGATTTAAAAAGATAGTTTCAATAACATCGTCCAAATGATGGGCGGTGAGTAAGTATGAAAATTTATGTATTTTCATTAATTCTCTAAACCAGTTATAACGCAATTGTCTTGCAGCAATTTGAATAGATAAGCCGTGTCGTTTAGCATATTTATTTGTATCAAATTTTATTGAATAAAATGGAACGCTGTATTTTTGAGATAATTCAAGTATAAATTGTTCATCTTTATCTGCTTCTTTTCCACGCAAAGCGAAGTTACAGTGTGCCATTGCGAATGGAAATTTACATTGATACAATAAATCGGCGAGTACTACAGAGTCCACACCACCGCTAATGGCGAGGAGTAAAAAATCCTTTTTCCCGAAAAGGGAATTTTTATTTATGTTTGCAAAAAAACTCTCAAGCATCATTTACAAAATTACGAAATAAAAAGATGAGCAGTTCAAAAGTTCATCCACAAGCAAAGGAATTGGTTGATAATTACATTGAAGATCTACCACAATGGAGTAAAGAGATATGTAAAAAATTACGAGAGATAGTTTTGTCTGTTTCATCTCAAATTCAAGAAGATTGGAAATGGAATCATCCGAATTATTATTGTAATGGCATGATTTGTGGAATATGGGCTTTCAAAGAACACGTAACATTTGTGTTTTTTCAAGGGGCAATGATAGATGATTTTTTTTCAGTTTTATCATCGCATCCAGATAATTTACACAACAGACACATTAAATATTCTGATGTGTCACAAATTAATGAAGAGATTTTGAGAAATTATTTATTGCAAACTATTGAAAACAACAAGAAAGGTTTGCGCATTAATCAAACACGAATTAAACATATTGATATTCCTTTTTATATTAAGGAAGCGCTCGAAAACGCTGGGTTATTAGAGAGTTTTAATAACATGAGTTATTCTCATAAGAAGGAATATATTTTGTGGATTAAAGAAGCCAAAAAGGAAGAAACAAGGAATAGAAGAATAGAAAAAATGATACAGGCGCTTCGTGAAAAATTTGGGTTATCATCTTTGTAAAATGCGGTTGTTCAAGTTTTTTATAGTGGTATTATTATTTCTGATTTCTAAAACAAATTGGTCACAAAAAGTTGGGGTAGTGTTGAGTGGTGGTGGCGCATCAGGATTAGTTCATATTGGTGTATTGAAAGCATTGGAAGATAATCACATTCCGATAGATTATATTACAGGCACATCAATGGGTGCTGTTATTGGCGGGCTTTATGCATCTGGCTTTTCGCCAGATAGTATTCAAAAGTTACTAAAGGAAGATGAGTTTATTCAGGTCAGTAAGGGGGAGATTCCAGATAATTATTTTTTTTACTTCAAACAACCATCGCTGTATGCTTCGTGGCTTCGTTTTCGTTTTTCATTAAAAGATCAGTTAATCAAAAACATTCCTGTTAATGTCATTAATTCTATTCCTATTGATTTTTATTTATTAGAAAAGTTTATTTATGGCAATTTAAAACAAAATTTTGATAGTTTGTTTGTTCCGTTTCGTTGTGTAGCTGCTGATGTGGAAAACAAGCAGAAAGTGATTTTCAGTAAAGGCAATTTATCAGATGCTATTCGGGCATCCATGAGTTATCCATTTTATTTAAGACCTGTAATAATGAATGGGCGATTATTGTATGATGGAGGATTGTACGATAATTTTCCTGTAGATATATGTTATTCAGAATTTTATCCTGATTTAATTATTGGATCTGATGTAAGTGATAGTCATTTGCCACCGGAGGAAGATAATATCTATTTACAACTTCGCAATATGATGATGTTTAAAAAAGATACTACTAAAAAGTGTGATAATGAAATAACTATTAAACCTTACGGGAGTAATTATTTGTTTGATTTTGAATCGGCTGCAGCTTTAGTAGATAGCGGTTATCAAGCTACTTTACGAGTGTTACCTGAAATTCAGAAACATCTTCGGCAATATAAAAATAAATATGAAGTTCAATTGAAAAGACAACAATATCTTTCAAAGAGCCGTCCTGTTTATATTCGTCACATAAACATAGAAATGCCGGATAAAAAAAGTGATCCTTTTTATATTAAAAAATCATTATTGCCCAAAGACGAAAAATTGCAACTCAATAATTTCAAAAAAAGGTATTATTTCCTTGCTTCGGATGAACGAATAAAATTTATGTATCCAAAGATTTCAATCGTAGATAGTAATCAAGTTGATATTAATTTATTAGCAAAATATGAGAAGCCCTTTTATTTTGATATTGGCGGTGTTGTTTCGAATCGTCCTGTTAATGAAATTTTTGCGGCGATACAATATAATCATATTGGTAATGTGGGTTTGTCTGTTTATGGAAATGGCTATTTGGGAAGATTGTATAATGGAGCGATGGGAAAAATTAAAATGGATGTGCCTTCGAAGAATCCATTGTTTATAGAAGCAATGGCTTGTTATTCTCGATGGGACTTTTATAAGAGTAGCACATTATTTTTTGATTTTAAAAAACCATCTTTTCTTATTCAGGAAGATAATTATGAAGAGTTTAATATCGGGATGCCATTGGGTACAAAGGGCATTTGGTCAATGGGTGGAGGAGTGGCTAATTGGGTAAATTATTATTATCAGGATGTCAATTTCAACTTTACCAATAAAGACACATCTGATATTACTCATTTTAATTACTATTATTTACAAACTTTGATAGATATTAATAATCAAAATAAGCGGCTATATCCGAATAGTGGAGCGCGTTTGTTTCTGAAACTCAAATACATCAAAGGCAATGAAAGTTTTAAGCCGGGCAATCTTGCACCCGATAAGACAAAATTTGAAAATAAAATGCACAATGATTGGATAAGTGTCAAGTTATTTTCTGACAATTATGTAAAAACGATTAAAAGATTTAAGTTGGGATATTATTTTGAATATTCCTATTCCACACAGGATTTTTTTTCTAACTACACATCTACAATTTTATCTGCGCCTGCTTTTTATCCAACAGTGGAGAGCAATACTTTATTTCTACCTGATTTCAGAGCATACCATTATTTTGTATTGGGAGGAAAATCAGTAACATCTATTTTCAGTCGTTTGGATGCACGTTTAGAATTATACTGGTTTCAACCTATTCAAGCAATTGTAAACACTAATTACAAAGCAGATTTTGCCAATCCATTAGTGTATCAAAATATCGCAGGAAGTGGAACCTTGGTATTTCATAGTCCTCTTGGTCCAGTTGCGTTTTCTGTCAATTATTATAAAAATGCTGAACAAAACTTTACATTTTTCTTTCACTTTGGTTATCCTATTTTTAATAGAAAGAGTTTAGAATAAAATCTGTAGCTTCCATTTATAACTTATACTCTTTGCTTCAATAAATTTTTTTTACCATTAACTGAATTTTGATAATATTAATATTCGGGAGCACAATACTTTTTATGTTTAAGAGTTCAATCCACAATTTTTTTGTTCAACAACATGTAACTGAAATATTTTTTTTTGAATTACACTAATAGATAAAAATCTTAAAAAACAATCTGTGAAAAATCTGTTTCAATCTGCGGTATCTGTGTTCTATTTGTTTTACAATTTTATCTTATAAAAGAAGGGAAAATTTTAAAAAATTGCTCTCAACTGCATGCTGCCAATATGAATGATTTTATCATTGAAGGCGCTTTTCCGACCTTCATATAAAATACTCATTTGCAAGTAAGAATTTAAATTCTGTTGGTAACTTACATTCCAGGTAAAATTATTCCCCGGTTGTAAAGATTGTAGAATTTCATAAGCAACAGGTGTATTAAAATTATTATCGTTAAGATATTGTATTTTAATGTAGCTAAATTGAGCGTTAATACTGGCTGCTTCTGACTTGATAATTTTACTTTCTAAAGACAAAGTATGTATTAATCCTTTCTGCTTCAATCCTACTAAATTTTCTTTTTGTGTGTATTTATAATCCAGTGCCACACGAAAATTTGTATTTGGTTGATAAATTATTTTATGATCGCTTTCTAAAATGTTCAACTCATAATTCCTACCAACAAATAATTGAGATGTAAACGCCTTTTTACCAAGAGAATGAATAAATGAGAATGTAAGCCATTGAAAAATACTATATCTCCATTTAATTTCATGCGACTCCGAATATCGCACATCATAGCCATTGGTCAATAGTTGTTTGTTAGCATTTTGTAAAAAAGTATAGTCCGCTCCAAATACAGCACCTGCCTGATTAAAAAAAACACTCTGTCGGATGGATTGGTTAGCGCTTATTGTGGAAGTATCTTTTAAATTATTAAAATCAGAATATATTGTTTTTTCAAAAGAATATTGTTGAAATGTTTTATTGTCATTCTTAAATGCAGTTTGAAATGCGAATAATTTCAGGGACTTTGCCATCCAATTGCTTTTATCTTTCAGTAAAATATACGGACGAATATTCACTGCTGTACTCCATTGATTATACAATACTTTCACATAATTATTGGTAGGCACATACACACGAATATATTTAGCTTGATCAGGATATTGTGCTACTTCAAATTCATTAAGTTGTTTAATTCCATCGTTGTTATAATCAATCCACATATATTGTCCCTGTGGCGGTGTTACTTCAACATAATAATATTCCTTTTTGTTTTCAAGTCCATAACCTGTTTCATAAAACAAAGATAGATTCATAAAATTTTTCCACAATCTTGGATAATACTCAAACCTTGAAAGCAAAGTGTTATCGGGATTTAAAGCGTTTGTAACGACATTCTTAATTTCTAAAATACGATAGGTTGTCAATATCGTAAAAGGATGATTCAACCATTTGTTGGATTTTATCTGAAATCCATAGTTTTGAGCCTTGGTGCTATCAAGCATTTCATTAAAAATAACGTGCTTATCGTCTCTTTGTTTATAAAAAATTTTATAATATATATCAGCTGTATCTGCTGAATGCAGATTTACTTCCCAATCATAAAATTGATAAGAGGTGAAAAATTTGCTACCCACATTTGGCTTCCATTGTATATTGTTTTCAAAATCATCAATGTATTCTAATACGAAAAATTTTTTCAATGGGATATTGCCCTTTGAACGATGACGATAAAACGATGTATTTACACTGCTTGTAGATGTTGACAAATAAGAACCATCGTAATTTATTTGAATCCAATCTTTTTTCCAGCTTTGGCCAAATAAATGTTTGTATCCGAAATAATTAGTCCCTTCTGAAAATCCGCTCATTCCATAATATATCTGAAATTCATTTTTGAAATTGTATCTTACAATTGCTTTACCAATGTGTTGGTCGGATAATATTTGGTCATTAAAAAAGTTTTTGTTCCAATCTCGTTGAAACTCCATACTTCTGTATCTTTGAATATATGAGAAGTTTTGAGATACATATTCGTAATCTGTTTCCAGTTGTAAAGAAGAACTACCTGTTGAAAGCAGATTGTTTTTTGAAGTCAGTTTAATTCCGTATCCTTCATCATTGCCCTTATTGTATTTACTAAATGTATTCACATCATTTCTGGTATATACAACTTCTGACGAGAAAGAAGTAATGGTGCTGGTATATTGATAACCGGCAGTAAGCATTTGTTTTTGCTGTGGAGCATCTAATTTTACATAAGGCATATAATCACCCTGTAATACACCATTTACAGGCGCCACCCATTGAAATACTTTACCATTTGCGGACGATGGGATTTGTTTGTAATATCCTTTATTTGCACCTACATAACTAAATGTTACTCTATATTTGGCACTGTCAGGATTTATAGAATATTCAAAAACATCCTTATATAATGTAGTTCCAACAATTGTATCTTTTTTTCTGTAAAAAACATCTGTGTTGTTGAACGCCGCTTCTACAGCACTAAAATAAAACGCTTTTGATAATGTATCTCCAATTTGAGATAAATAACGAATTTGATCTGCCGTTAATTGCTGTTGTAACGGGCGATTCTTATTGTCTTGTTCTGAATATAAATTAAAATAAACTTTTTGATTTTTCTGAATATCTAATTCTTCTCCAATGAAATAAAGAGAACGGAAAAAACTCTTTGTAATGTATTGAAATTCCGCAACAATTCTTTTATCTTTTGTGATTAATTGTTTTGCAGTAAAAGTTATTTCTGCCGTATTGTAATCAATGATGTAATCGTATTCCTGTCCTCTTTGTAATAATTTTCCATCAATGTAAATTTTTTCCGTTCCAGATAATACCACTATAATTTGTTCTCCGTCTGCACCGACAAGACGATAAGGTCCTTGATTGTTTTCTTTTCCATAAAAAACATTTCGTGCAAACTTACCACGCGTTAATGCAAAAGCCACGTTACTTTTCAGTTTTAAATGTTTGTTCAAGCTATCTTTGTTTTCAAAGTTGGCACCCTGCAAGCGTTTGAAGAAATTCATAAAATAGGTATTCTGTGGCTGTGCCAATTGATAATCCCCTACAATAAGTTTATTGTTTTTATTACTTAATTGAATATACACCTTATCAAACTCCTGCAATTGTGCGGTTGTGCCATCTGCCTGAAATGGGATATTATTATCCGTTGCTACCATAGCAATATCAATATCTTTGGTTAATTTTCCCTGCATTTGTAAATTGAAGTTAGATTGTACGCTCATGTCTTGATTGTTTCCAAAAGTTATCCCACGACTAATACTTCCATTCTTAAATAACTTATCCGAAAAAAAATCTTCTTGTTTATTTTGACTCTTATCTGAAAAACTAAATTGGAAAGGTGGTAGTGGACGAGATAAATCCTTTCTAATATCTGTTATTTTTTTATGTGCATATTCTTTGTGCCATTGAAATAATATTCTCTGATATTCTATAATTATTGTATCTTTCGGATGTTCAATGAAGATCAACTTTTGTTCATTTTGCAACCACCGATAGATAATATTTTCTCCCCTCAAACTTTTAATCCTTAAACTATTAGGAATAATAAAATTAGAATCTAATTCAATCGTATCCTTTGTTACCAATATTTTTTTTGAAACAATAGTATTGACCTGACAAAAATAATTAAGATTCAAAATAAGCCATAAAATTATAATCTCAAATCTTTTTCGCACAAGGGATAAATATAACGACTAATTAAACGGAAAAATTGTACTTATATTAGAATATAAAAAAATTACTTTACCTAAAAATTAATGCAAATACTCAAAAATTCTTCAAATTACATACCAACGAATAAAAATAGTGAAAAAAATTACCTGTGGAAATCTGTTTTAATCTGTGACATCCGTGTTCTATTATTTTAAGAATTATTCAAAAAAATTATAAGAGAAATAATCTAAAAAAACATTACTGATACAACTAACAAAAAAGCCCTTCTGTAAGGAAGGGCTTTTAGTTTAAGTGTGCAAATGCAAACTTTCTTCAAGAAATGGATGGTTCCTTACCAACAACGGTGCTTTTTCAAGATTCTTTAATACTACATACAAGAATACTCCAAGGAAAAATAGAAATGTCCCAATTTCCATCCAGCTAATTCCTGTCCAATGTTTTCCAACAGTACCTGGCATCACCATCATAATTACATCTAAATAGTGACCAATAAATACAATGGTTCCAACAAATGCGAGAAAAGTAAAGTTTCTTTTTGAATCTCTGCTCATTAACAATACCATAGGAAATGCAAAATTGACAAATAATACAAACCACATCAGTGATTTATAACTTTCCCAACGCGTTTGAAAATAAGTAACTTCTTCAGGTATATCTGCATACCATATCAGCATAAACTGAGAAAAATACAAGTATGTCCACAAGAATGAAATAGCAAACATCCATTTACCCATATCGTGAATTGTACTTTCAGTAACAAATTCTAAATAACCATTTTTTCGTAACCAGATAATTAAAAGTGTCATAAAGCTAATAGCACTGATCCATAAACCAGAAAAGGTATACCATCCAAACAATGTTGAATACCAGTGTGTATCAATGCTCATAATCCAATCCCACGCAGATGTTGAAGACGTTACAGCAAATACCACCATAAACCATGCTCCTAATTTCACATTTTTCCAGTGATACGCATGATTGTCACCTCCTAATTCATATTTATCAGCTTCTAATGAATTCTTTCTTAACTGCCATGTAAACCACGTCCATCCCACTATGTATAAAATAGTTCTTAACCACCAGAACCAACCAAAATAACCAATTTTTCCAGCAATTACTGGGTCATAATTTGGACTGGATGGATCTGCAATGCCTTCTGCCATCCAGTGATAAATATGATGAACATGCAGTTGTCCTAGAATAAATAGTAGAAATAGAAAACTTAATCCATAAGGCAAGTACAATGCTGTAGATTCAATCACTCTTTTGATGGTAGTAGCCCATCCAGCTTCTGCTGCATATTGCATACCTAAAAAGAACGCAGCCCCCAAACTCAATGCAGCAAAAAAGAAGGCGCCAGAAAAAATATTTGCCCAAGCTCTATTTAGATGATAATGTTCTCCATGGTGTTGACCATCTACTATGAACATTGCAATAATGCTAATTAAGCCAACGCCCATTAGAACATAAGCAAAAGTTTTAGATTTGGAATCAAAAATAAATTGTAATTTTTCCTTATTGATATGCATACCTTTATTTTTTAGAATTGGTTTGAGTAGAGTCGGTAGAAGTTATAGATGCGTTTTCTGTTTTACCCTGTAATTTATGAACATAATGCACTAATTTCCATCTTTCATCTACACTTAAAAAGTTATGAGGACCCATTAGGCCCTTTCCATAAGTAATAGAATGAAACATTTTACCTTCCGGTAAGTTCATAAGATTAGCGCTTGTGTAGGGTGGTGGAGGACCAGGTAACTTAGCAGCCACTTTACCATCACCTTGTCCTGTTGCCCCATGACAGTGGGTACAATATTTAGTATACAACATTTCTCCTTCTTTTACTACTTCTTCTGAGTATGGTATGGGGTTTTTCAAATTTTGACCAGCCAACTCATAACCTTCCGCAGTATTAGGATACGGATATGGCTTATATCCTCTTGCAATCGTATGTTCAGGTGGAACCATGGCGCCCCAGATTGTATCTCCATCTACTGTTATTGCATGATAATATTCTAAACCTACAGCACGGTACATGTCGGGCATGTATTCAAAACCTGGACTGTTTACGTTCTTCTTTGTACAAGAAGCAACAAACAAGGTTCCAGATAATATTGTTATGAAATAAATCGGTTTCATAATTTTTTTAATATTTTGGTTCAACATAAAATTCTCCTTTATAATTGATTTCTTCAACTCCATTTTTTCTTGCAATTTCTTCTGCTTGTTTTGCTTGCTCATCAGTTAATTCAAGATATAACATGAATTTATCGTCCGTTGTTCTTGGGTCTGGATTTTTTGGGGGTACACCCGGTAATAACCAAGAAGAAAGTAAATATGTTAGCACCATTAAGTGCGCTGCACAAAACACGGTTACTTCAAATGTTATTGGAATAAATGCAGGCATATTGTAATAATACGCCCAATTAGGTTTACCTCCAATATCATTTGGCCAATCGTGAATCATCATGTACCACATCATAAGTGTGGCTAAAGAAGTTCCAGTGATTCCATACAAAAAAGATGCAATCGCAATTCTTGTTCTTGGTATTCCCATGGCGGCATCTAATCCATGTACTGGAAAAGGCGTAAAGGCGTCTTTAATTCTAATGCCTGCTTGCCTTAATTGTTTTACTGTTCTCATTAACGGTTCTTCATCTCCAAAAATTAAGTGTATTTTATTTTTCTTCAACATACTTATTAAAGTTTTAATTAATATTGCTCAACATTTTGATTTTTATGTTCAGATGCTAACTTCTTATAGTATTCACCAGATGATTTTAGAATACTCTTAGTTTCTGCAATCGCAATGACAGGGAAATATCTGGAAAATAAAAGGAACAATACTCCGAAAAAACCTATTGTTCCGATAAACATTCCCACGTCTACAAATGTAGGAGTATATGTAGCCCATGAGGATGGTAAAAAAGTTCTACACAAAGTAGGTACAATAATCACAAATCGTTCAAACCACATACCAATGTTCACTACTATTGATAAAATAAAGGTTGCTAAAATGGAAGTTCTGATTTTCTTAATCCAGAATAATTGAGGAGAAATCACATTACAGGTCATCATAGCCCAATAACTCCATGCCATAGGACCAGTTGCTCTGTTCAAGAAGGCATATTGTTCAAACTCAACACCACTGTACCAGGCCATGAATAATTCTGTCAAATAAGCCACACCAACGATAGAACCTGTAACAATAATTAAAATGTTCATGTATTCAATGTGTTTAATGGTTAGGTATTCCTCTAATTTGTAAGCTTTACGAATTACTAACATTAAGGTTAATACCATTGCAAAGCCAGAAAATACGGCACCGGAAACGAAATAAGGAGGGAAAATGGTAGTATGCCAGCCCGGTAAAATAGATGTAGCGAAGTCAAATGAAACGATGGAGTGTACTGAAAACACAAGCGGTGTAGAAAGTCCTGCTAAAACAAGAGAAACTTCTTCAAAACGTTGCCAGTGTTTTACTCTTCCACCCCAACCAAAACTCAATATACTGTAAAACTTTTTCCAACCCTTATGTACCATTCTGTCGCGAATAGTAGCAAAATCCGGAATTAAACCAATATACCAAAATACAATAGATACGGTCATATAGGTAGTTACAGCAAATACATCCCATAATAATGGTGAATTAAAGTTGGGCCATAGGGAGCCAAATTGATTAGGTAATGGAAACAGCCAGTAATCTACCCATGGACGTCCTGTATGCAAAGACACATACAGACCTGCGTTAATCACAGCAAAAATAGTCATGGCTTCCGCAGCACGGCTGATGGCCATTCTCCATTTTTGTCTGAAAAGCAAAAGCACGGCTGAAATTAGTGTCCCAGCGTGTCCAATACCAATCCACCATACGAAGTTGGTAATGTCCCACGCCCAATCTACTGAGTTATTAGAACCCCATGTTCCTATACCTTCTCCAATAGTATAAGTGAAAGATGCAATTCCCCAAAGGGCAGTTAGCACTGCTGCTGTAAATAAAAAGTACCACCATTTACTCGTTTTTCCTTCAATGGGCGCAATAATATCATCTGTAATTTGTTTGTAGGTTTTATTGCCCAATATCAGGGGTGTTCTTATTTCTGATTCTGCGTGCATAATTTTTTATTTTAAATTCTTATGATGTTTAACTATGATGTGCTTCTTCTTTAGTTTCTTTATTTTCTTTTTTCTCTAACCACAATTCTTCATTCCAATCTAATAATGGTTCATCTACATTACGAACTTTTAGTAAGTATGATACAGTAGGTCTAATTCCTAATTCTTCCAGTAATAAATAATTTCTTTCGTTCTTTCTCCATGCTACCACTTCTGAATTTTCATCATTTAAGTCACCAAAAATAATAGCATTGGTTGGACATGCCTGCTGACAGGCTGTTTGTATATCTTTATCCTGTAATTTTCTGCCTTCTTTTTTAGCTTGCAATTTACCTGCTTGTATTCTTTGCTGACACATGGAGCATTTTTCAATCACTCCTCTGCTTCTTACAGTAACATCTGGATTCAGTACCATTCTACTTAACTCTTGTGCAGCAGGGTTAACGTCTTTAAATCTCCAATTTTCTGCGTAATTAAACCAATTAAAACGACGCACTTTGAAAGGACAGTTATTCGCACAATAACGAGTACCGATACAACGATTGTATACCATTTGGTTCAATCCTTCTGTACTATGTGCAGTTGCTAATACAGGACAAACCGTTTCACAAGGTGCGTGGTTACAATGTTGACACATAATCGGCTGGAAAGTCACTTTCGGATTGGCTGAAGGATTTTCCATTTCTAAGTTCATTTCTTTGTAGCCAATGCCTTCTTCTTCTGCTTTTTTTCTGGTCATATCAGAAGAATAGTAACGATCTATTCTTAACCAGAACATATCTCTGGTCTTTCTCACTTCTTCTTTACCTACTACATGAACATTATTTTCAATAGAACATGCTACCACACAAGCAGAACAACCAATACAAGCGTTCATATCAATGGTCATGCCCCATTTATGATTGGGTCTTGGATGAGCATCCCATAAATCAACTTCTGTAACGGGCTTTTTACCTTCAGCAGTTAAAAGTGCAACAGTCGGGTTAAACGCTTCCTTATCTTTTTCTTTGAATTCCGGAAGAGAAACTTCTCGCAAAATCCATTCTTCTCTTCCCATGACTGTGTGTTGTAACTGATTTTGAGCAAACTCATGTTTTTTGCCCGTATTTGAAATTTTTACACCTGTTGCTATATTAGAAAAATGTCCGTTATTATTTTGAATGAATTGAAAAGCATTTACACCTACTTTGTGTGCAACTTTTAAAGTTTCTGCATTACGACCATAACCCAATGCTAAACCAATAGTTCCGGGCTTTTGACCAGGTTGTGGTAGAACGGGGACTTCTATTTGTACACCATTTAATTCAATTGTAGCGATGCTTCCATCTTTATCCTGACGTAACATTTTTTCGAAACCAAATTTATCCATGTCTTCCAGAGCAACGGTGATATAGTTGTCCCATACTACTTTTGAAATGGGGTCAGGAAGTTCCATTAACCATGGATTATTGGCTTGCGCACCATTTCCCATTCCAACTTTTTCATATACCATCAATTCAAACTCTGCTGATTTTGTATTAACGGCTCTGGAAGCAAACTCTGTAATGTCTGCATTTGTTTCAGAAGTTGATTCAGTATTTTTAGTTTCTTTCTTAGATTTATTATCCTTCTCAGATACGACAGGAACATTAGCTGCTATTGTTAATTCAAATACACCATCATGCAGAGAATTTACCCAGAAGTTTTCAAAGTCGTTGTCTTTATTTTGTAAGTTAAATAAATTGCTTTTCCAATAATTTCTTATGTAAGTATAATAATCTTCTTGCTTTCCTGCCCAAATTAAAAGATTTTCCTCAAATTGTCTTGTACCTTCATATTTTGGTGCAGAGAAAACTGGACGAATAACTGGTTGTTGTAATGTATAAATGTTTGATTTAGGTTGAGCATCTCCCCATGATTCTAAATAATGATGGTTGGCTAAAACAACAGTAGCTTTTTGTGCTGTTTCATCAAGGTAGTTAGAAGCGTGAATTCTGTTGTTTACTTTTGAATAAGCATCTGCGAATTTTGTAAACGCAGGGGTTGAATATAATGGATTAACTTGGTAGGTAATAAGTGTTTTTACTTTTCCAGCATTCATCTCCTCAATCAGTGCCAGAAAATCTGCATCACTTCCAGATTTCAGGTTGTAGGTAATATTTGTATCTACTGTATTACCATAATTTTCTAATAGTTGATTAATGCCAATTGTAAGTGCTTGTAAGTTCTCATCATTTACTCCACAAACTATGAGTGAACGAGATTTATTTTCTACTAATTCTTTGGATACTTTTTCAATTGCACTTAAAATTGTTTTATCTTGAATACCAGCATCTACTAATTTTGAAGCGCCTGATTTTTCTGCAACAGCGTTGTAAAGTGCTACCAGTACTTTTCCGAACTCAGATGGCTTAACCATATAACGATAATCTGCATTCGCTCCAGTTAAAGACAAATTCGCTTCAAACTGGAAGTGGCGGTTCATTTCTGCAGATGCTTTGGATACTTTTCTGTTAAGAGCATATTCTCTCGCAAATTCAACAGGATTAAGCCAGTTACCTAAAAAGTCGCAAGCAATGCCTACAATTACTTTTGCTTTATCAAAATGATATTCTGGAATAATTGACTTGCCAATTAATTTTTGGTGAGCGGAACGAATGGCAGAATAAGATACTTCATCCCATTGAATATGTTTGAAATCGCTGATAGTTGCTGATAATTCTTGTATCAAATTTTTAAGTGAAGGGCTAATAATTGTGGAAGTCAATAAGCGAACGGAACCTTCACCAAGTGCTTTTTTTACCTGTGCATCAACTTCTTTCCAGCTGGCGCTTTTTCCATTAATCAGAGGGGCTGTTAATCTTGATCCATCGTATAAACCAAGAATAGATGCTTGTGTTCTGGCGGTTGTTTTTCCTTTATTGATAGAAGATAATTCGTTTCCATCTACTTTTATAGGTCGTCCTTCTCTTGCTTTTACCAAAATAGAAGCAAAATCGTGACCATCGTAAAAAGTAGAAGCATAAAAATTGGGAACACCCGGAATAATTTCTTCTGGTTTTACCACATAAGGTACAACCCGGTTTACAGGTGCTTCACAGGAAGCAAGTGCAACCGCTGCTGTACTAAAGCCCATGAGTTTTAAGAAATCTCTTCTGGTCGTTTTTAATGTTTCGTCAGATGGTTCACCAATTGGTAATTCTTCTGCAAACTCGTTTTCTACTTGTTTTAAAAATTCTTCACTTTGGTGAAGTTCGGGTAATCCTCTCCAATATTTTTTAGGTTTTGGATTATTATTTGTATTTTGCATCATAATTCCTTTTTTTGATTAAATTTTAGTAATGGCATTTACCACATTCTAATCCACCGATTTTTTCAACGGTGAATTTAACATCTTTTTTACCTTTATATTTTTCTTTTAAATAAGCGTGTAAGCGGTCGTAATAAGGATTGCCAGCTATTTGCACTTCTGTTTCACGATGACAGTTAATACACCATTTCATTGTAAGAGGATTTTTTTTGTTCAACAACATCCATTTCTTTCACATTTCCATGGCATTTTTCACATTCTAATTTACCAACTACTACGTGTTGTTGGTGACTAAAATAAACGTGATCTGGCAGGTTATATACTTTTATCCAACGAATCGGGTTAGCTTTTGAAGGATCATATTTGCCAGTTGAAGGATCGTATCCAGCAGCGGCGTATATTTTAGCAATTTCTGTTTTTCCAGTAGTAGGTCCTTCCTGAATTCCTTTGTGACAATTCATACAGATGTTGACGGTAGGAATACCAGAGTGTCTGGATTTTTCAACTCCATTATGGCAATATTGACAGGCAATTTCGTGGTCACCGGCGTGAATTTTGTGAGAGAATTTAATTGGTTGTTCGGGTTTATATCCTTTTTGTGTTTTCCAATCGTAGTAAACACCTACTTTCCATAGAGCATCCCAGCAGGATTTCATTCCGATAAATAATACAACAATAGAAGCTACAAATACCAGTCGGCTATTTTTTGTCAGCCATTCTTTAATTTCTTCGCCAATTGTTTTAGGTTCATAAATTGGTTTTCCTGTTTTAGCATTGACAACATTTTCCATTGCGATGCGTACATTGCGTAAAGAAATCCAGAGTACAGCAAGTATAAACAAAACGAGGAAAATTAACAAGTAATTACTTCCTTTGTCTTTTGTTTCTTCGGTAGTAGTAGTTTGATTAGAAGCGGTTTGTGCTACAGGTGCATTTTTTGCAGCGGGTGGAGGTGCTTTCAGAAAAGCCAAAATATCTTTTACATCATTTTCACTTAATTGACCTTCAAAAACGGTCATTGCTGCTTTATTATATTCGTTGTAAATTTTATTAGCATAAGCATCGCCGGATTTTATTAACTTATCATTATTCAAAATCCATTTTATTAACCATTCATCGGCGGGCTTAGGCACTCTATCAAATACCCCTTTTAATCCGGGACCAGCTAACCTTTGATCTGTATGCGATGAGTGACAAACCGCACAATTTTGTTTGAAGAGTTTGGCTCCATTTTCAGCATTTTGTGCAAAGAAAAATTGACTTGATAAAAAGAAAAGCAAACAAATAATACTTTTGAAATTCATAGACCAGATATTTTGAAAGATTGAGTTAGAAGTTGAATAGGGTGCCTGAGATGGCTTTTTTCAAAGCGTTTTTGGGGAAGTTGAGTTGAAATTTTTACTAAAATATTCCAATGATTGTCCACAAAAATTTTTTAACGGGGGCAAATATATTGTATTTAAGTGTTACCAAACAAGAAAAATTTAGGTTTTTTTAGGATTTTTACTTATTTAAATTAATTCTAAATAATAAATTGATTTATGTCATTTATTTAAGGATAGAAATATGAAGAATTTCAGTTTTCTATAAGAAAGAAAATGATATATTCAACGTTTTTTTCTATTTATTTTGCGAATATAACATAAAGTTAATACAAACCCAAATTATCCAATAGAAATTCTATTGATGCTAAATACAGTCAAAGAATTAACCCTTTCGCGAGCGCTAACGAAGCAATCTCTTATGTGAATGTACCCATCATTGCAAGGGAATCTCAACTTTCCATTCATTCTTATCCTTTCGAGATTGCTTCCAATTCCACTCATTTCTTTATTTTTATAGCGATGTGGAAGGGTCACAATACTAATTAATATTCTCAGAATAAAAAATACAACACATAATTTGGTTTAAAAATTTTTATGTCGGACTGAAAATAATTTACCGGACTTTCTGGAAAGGCATCAATAATTAATTAAATCTGTATTTTTGAACCCAATATGAATAAAAAAGTTGAATACCAACATTTTGGAATAATGGAATACAGTACTTGCTGGCAGTTGCAAGAAAATTTAATGCAAGAAATCATAAACATTAAATTAAATAACAGAAATACTGAAAATCCTGTTCCAACACCCAATTATTTGCTTACAGTTGTTCATCCGCACGTGTATACACTAGGAAAAAGTGGTAAAGAAAACCACTTATTAGTTTCAGAAGATTTTTTGAAAAAAATAAACGCTACTTTTTTCAAAGTTAACAGAGGTGGAGATATTACCTATCACGGCTTTGGTCAATTGGTGATGTATCCGATTTTAGATTTAGAAAACTTTTTTACGGATATTCACAAATATGTTCGTTATCTGGAAGAAGTGATTATTCGTACACTGAAAGAATATGGCATTGAAGCCGAACGTAGCAAAGGAGAAACAGGTGTATGGATAGATACGAAATTTCCTGAAAAAGCCCGTAAAATATGTGCTATTGGTGTACGGAGCAGCCGATGGGTTACCATGCATGGACTGGCGTTTAATTTAAATGTAGATATAAATTACTTTAATTATATTGTTCCTTGTGGTATTGCTGATAAAAAAGTAACCTCCTTACATCTTGAATTAGGAAAAAAAGTAGACGAAGAAGATGTAAGAAAAAAGGTAATTAAGAATTTTGAAGAAGTGTTTGAATGTGAGGTGATTGAAAAAGTAAGTGATTTTATTAAGTAACTAATTAATTTTATTCATTGATAATGATTATTATACGGTATTTTTGATATCTAAAACTTGTATTTACTCACCTCAACAACGTCAAATACCCCTTCCATTCTCTTTCTTTTTCATTCCAGTCATAACGAATGATGTAGTAATAAGTGCCAGTAGTACATTCTTCTTCTAAAACCTCTAACTTCACATTCCGGCAATGTTTCCCATCCCACTTAAAATCCCACTTATCACTCTCATAAACCTTCAAACCCCAACGATCATATATCTCTACCTTGAAATCTTTTATCCCAACAGGTACCTCTTTCCAAACTATATGCCAACTATCATTTATCCCATCTCCATTCGGCGTAAATACATTCGGTAGTTCCATCACTTCTTCACAAAGCACTACTCTTAACCGCAATGTATCTCTGCTTACCGAATCACAAAATGTCTGGGTCAATACATACATTAAGGTAGTATCATTTTCTAATGGTAAAATATCCGTTTGAGAACAAGCAGTACAGCTCAAATAATCTGAAGGTGCCCAATTATATGTAGTAAAGGGATAATCTTCTTCTGCTACTCCAATTTTTGAATACATAGACCAGCAAATACTGGTGTCATTACCGGCATTGGCGGGGGAAGGATATGGCACTACACGAATAGTAACGGTATCATAAGAGACAAATGAGCACAATTGTTTTTTAAGAATGTAGGTTGTTGTAACCGATGGAGATGCAATAGGATTGGGACAATTGGAACAGGAGAGAGAAACAGCAGGTGTCCATTCGTATTGAGCGCTATCGGGTATATTAGCACCAATTAAAAGTGTAGAATTCGGACATATTGTGGTATCTTTTATACATCTTGCAGAACCACTGTAGTAACCTCTGTCATACAATGATAAATCATCTATAAAGTAGTAGGCACCGCCAAATCCAGTTGAATATATACATCTGCTATTGTATTCGTTACAATGAAAATTTACTGTGTCATAACTCACTTTAATCCCCTTTGTAGAGTAAATGTTTCTAAAGTTACCTATACAAACATATTTCTCACCACCTTGTGCTATAAAACATCCATTCATTTTCACCCAATTCAATGTATCTGTCATGTATTGTGTACTATCCCATACAACTTGAGAAGGATAATTATATGGAAAATAGTAGGGGAAACTATCTACATGATTCATAAGAAAAAGCGTTCTACTTACCTGGTATGGAAGAAAGTATGCCTGTAATTGATTTGACCCATAATTGCAACTATTTGCCGAACTCCAAAATAGTGTAAACTCGTAAACATGATTTTTCTGTAATGGTGAAACAAGATTGCCAATTATAGATTCAGACAAATACTTATACTGAAATTGAGGGTTAACATATTGAAAAAAAGATGTGTCAACAAAGAGGTAAATCCCTACATAAAAATATCCATCTTTAGCGGATTGATAACCAATAATATTTTTAGGTATTCCAAATGGAGAGTAAATAGGGTTCGAACAAAATGTATAAGGAGAATTTTCATAAGAAAACGAAGAATAATAGTCTGGAGTTCCTATACCATCCCAGTTTTCACAACAATGCAAACAACACAATGTAGAAGAAGTAGGAATGTTGGTTGACAAAGGTACACATTCATGTTCCTCAAAACTTGGATTCACAATCAAATTTGTCTGAGCAAAAGAACTTACCCATAAAAATCCCAACACTATAATATTTCTAATTATCCCCTCAACAATTATTTTGTACAATCCTTTCATTTTCTCTATAATTTGCTTTAACCTTCCTCACCTCAACAATGTCAAATACCCCTTCCATTCTCTTTCTTTTCCATTCCAGTCATATTGAATGATGTAGTAATAAGTGCCAGTGGTACATTCTTCTTCTAAAACCTCTAACTTCACATTCCGGCAATGTTTCCCATCCCACTTAAAATCCCATCTATCACTCTCATAAACCTTCAAACCCCAACGATCATATATCTCTACCTTAAAATCTTTTATTCCTATTGGTATCTCTTTCCAAACTATATGCCAACTATCATTTATCCCATCTCCATTCGGCGTAAATACATTCGGTAGTTCCATCACTTCTTCACAAAGCACTACTCTTAACCGCAATGTATCTCTGCTTACCGAATCACAAAATGTCTGGGTCAATACATACATTAAGGTAGTATCATTTTCTAATGGTAAAATATCCGTTTGAGAACAAGCAGTACAGCTCAAATAATCTGAAGGTGCCCAATTATATGTAGTAAAGGGATAATCTTCTTCTGCTACTCCAATTTTTGAATACATAGACCAGCAAATACTGGTGTCATTACCGGCATTGGCGGGGGAAGGATATGGCACTACACGAATAGTAACGGTATCATAAGAGATAAATGAGCACAATTGTTTTTTAAGAATGTAGGTTGTTGTAACCGATGGAGATGCAATAGGATTGGGACAATTGGAACAGGAGAGAGAAACAGCAGGTGTCCATTCGTATTGAGCGCTATCGGGTATATTAGCACCAATTAAAAGTGTAGAATTCGGACATATTGTGGTATCTTTTATACATCTTGCAGAACCACTGTAGTAACCTCTGTCATATAATGATAAATCATCCATAAAGTAGTAGGCATAAAACAAATTATCTTCGTTGCAAGATGATCTGCAATAAAACGTATTATCACCCATCATTTGAATAAAGGTTGTTGGATTGGATCTCCTAAACTTGCCAATGTTGATATGTTTTTCACCACCTTGTGCTATAAAACAACCGCTCATTTTCACCCAATTCAATGTATCTGTCATGTATTGTGTACTGTCCCATGATACTTGTGAAGGATAATTATATGGAAAAAAATATGGAATACTGTCCAGATGGTAAGTCCATTGAACCTCGTAAGGTGTAAAATATACTTGTAATTGGTTTGAAGCAGAATGACAGCCATTGGCTAAACTCCAGTATAGTGTAAATTCATATACATGATTGGGTAATAAAGGAGAAACTAATTTACCTTTAATAGCTTCTGTATAAAATCCGTTTAATTGAGGGAAAGCTATCGTATCTACAAATAAAAGCATGCCCACATAAAAATTTCCATCTTTAGAAGGTTGATAACCCATAATATTTTGTGGCACATTTACAGATAAAGTAGGAAATATACAACCTGTGTAAAAGGGAGAAAAAGAAGAGAAATAATCTGGAGTAACGAATAATGGTTCCCAATTCTCACAACAATTAAAATTCAGAAGAGAAGGACTTATATTCATTGTCTGAGGCACACATTCATGTTCCTCAAAACTTGGATTCACAATCAAATTTGTCTGAGCAAAAGAACTTACCCATAAAAATCCCAACACTATAATATTTCTAATTATCCCCTCAACAATTATTTTGTACAATCCTTTCATTTTCTCTATAATTTCTCTATAATTTGCTTTAACCTTCCTCACCTCAACAATGTCAAATACCCCTTCCATTCTCTTTCTTTTTCATTCCAGTCATAACGAATGATGTAGTAATAAGTGCCAGTAGTACATTCCTCTTCTAAAACCTTTAACTTCACATTCCGGCAATGTTTCCCATCCCACTTGAAATCCCATCTATCACTCTCATATACCTTTAACCCCCAACGATCATATATCTCTACCTTGAAATCTTTTATCCCCACGGGAACTTCTTTCCAAACAATATGCCAACTATCGTTTACACCATCTTCATTCGGCGTAAATACATTCGGTAGTTCCATCACCTCTTCACAAAGCACTACCCTTAACCGCAATGTATCTCTGCTTACCGAATCACAAAATGTCTGGGTCAATACATAAACCAAAATCGTATCATTTTCTAATGGTAAAATATCCGTTTGAGAACAAGCAGTACAGCTCAAATAATCTGAAGGC
Organism: Bacteroidia bacterium; assembly: GCA_026003255.1. Lineage (GTDB taxonomy): Bacteria > Bacteroidota > Bacteroidia > B-17B0 > Aurantibacillaceae > BPGX01. The sequence continues at coordinate 149,210 of BPGX01000001.1, forward strand.
GCCCAATTATATGTAGTAAAGGGATAATCTTCTTCTGCTACTCCAATTTTTGAATACATAGACCAGCAAATACTGGTGTCATTTCCGGCATTGGCGGGGGAAGGATATGGCACTACACGAATAGTAACGGTATCATAAGAGACAAATGAGCACAATTGTTTTTTAAGAATGTAGGTTGTTGTAACCGATGGAGATGCAACAGGATTGGGACAATTGGAACAGGAGAGAGAAACAGCAGGTGTCCATTCGTATTGAGCGCTATCGGGGATATTAGCGCCAATCATAAGAGTTGAGTTGGGGCAAATGGTAGTATCATTGATGCATCTTGCAGAACCACTATAATAGCCCCTGTCATACAAAGATAAATCGTCAATATAATAATAGGCACCGCCAAAAACATTTACAGATACACACCGACTATTGTATTCATCGCACTTAAAATTAATAGAATCATAATTCACAGTAATACCCTTTGTGGAATAAATATTTCTGAAATTTCCTATTGCTACATACTTTTCTCCACCTTGTGCAATAAAACAGCCATTCAGTTTTACCCAATTTAAAGTATCTGTCATAAATTTTGTACTGTCCCAAGCAACCTGAGATGGATAATCATACGGAAAATAATATGGAAAGCTGTCGTTACGAAAAGTAGTATTAGTATAGAAAATCGTGTATCCTACCCTATATGGTAAAAAATACGCTTGTAATTGATTGGATGCTCTATTACAAGTATTTGCTGAACTCCAATATAATGTAAACTCGTATATGTGGTTCTTCTGTAATGGTGATACAAGTTTTCCAATCATCGATTCTGCCATATACAGGGGTTTAACAGATTGGGGTGGAAAAAATTGAAAGATACTTGTGTCAATATACATATAACCACCCACATAAAAATTTCCATCTTTAGCTAGTTGATAACCAAGAATATTTTTGGGGATGCCTAAAGGCGTATGATTATTAGCACTACAATAAGGTATAGTATCATAGGAATAAGTAGAAAAGTAATCCATAGGCGCAATTATATCCCAATCCTTACAACAATTCAAACAACATGGCAAAGTATTAGGTGTGTTTTTTATTGTAGGTATACAAACATGCTCCTCAAAACTTGGATTTACAATTAAATTAATTTGAGCTTTGAACATCAAAAAAGAGAGCAGAGAGAGCAAACAAATTTTAATCTCTCTACTCTCAATTATTTTAATAGAACCTTTAATCATACCACTAATGTTGAATTACCAACTTACCACTTTCCACCACCTTGCTCTGGCGATATACCTTGTACAAGTACATTCCTTCCGGATAATTGCGTATATCAATATACAAAGGACTTTTTACCAGATTTTCTTTCCATATTACCTTCCCCATCACATCTGTAATTTCCAATTGTAAATCTTTTTTGCTAAAACCTACAATCCATCGTTCATTGGCAGGATTCGGATAAATAATTACCAAGGGTTCGGCAGGATAATAACTTTCTTCCTGTGTCTGCATCAAACGACTGTTGTTAAATATAGGTAAATTTACCTCACATCCGTTGTAATAAAACAATGTATCCAGCCCGGCTAATAACCCTCTTGCTTGATAAACAGATAACCCATCTGTAAAGGGACATAAACCCGCAATGTGTTGTAATTTCTGAAAATTTGTGGTGGAAAGTGTATTGGTAGTAAGATAAGAACTGTACAATTGATAAAATTCTAAAGCAACACTATCTATGTGTGTTATGGGTGTTACGGATGTCAAAAGGGTTTGAGACAATTGAATTGCATTGCTGTCTTGCAAAGTAAGATAACGGAAATTCAAACTATCTACTTTTAACCATTGTTCATTAGGTTGTGTTTTCTGTACAGCCACAAAACTTGCTCCATTTACTGCAGCAGGATTCACATTATTGTGTCGGATAAATTCATAAATACCGCGATGTATAACGGGTTTGTGAGGTAACCATACAGGCACCTGATTATTGATAATTTTAGCAATGGCTGGACTGATTTTCATACCCGGTAAATTGGTACAGGCAGCTATGTTGTTGGGTATATTTACTGGTACTTTGAAAAATGGGTAAAAAGGTATATTATTTGAAGACAAATCATATGTATTATTAACTGGTTCATATTGATTCCCCAAGGGATTGGGATTATAATATATTTTAGCTGGGAAATTGAGATTACTTTGATGACTACAATAGGTATCAGCATAGGAGAAATAACCAAAGATATTACTTGCCGGACAATTAGCACTCACTGGTGTATAGGCAATATCGCCCACAAAACCAAAGTGTGCGAGATGGATGCCTACCAGAGAGGGTTGTGCGGCATTTGGAGAAAATTCATTGTTCCAGATATTGGAAGGGCAGTTTCCCTGTATTTTCATACATACACCTACATTGTAAATTTTATTTCCACAGAATTCATTATTTTGTCCAAGATTATTAAAAATACCAAAACTATTCCATTCGGTATGCGCTGTTGGGCTACAGGACAAATCATTGTTCACAATATAAGAAGCGTGCACATTGTCTAACCATATAGGAGCGTTATAGATATTGCCGGCCATGGAAGGAGGCACTATTTTCAAATTGTTGGAAGTGATATACAATCCATTTTGATTGATTGCATACACAGAGGCATGTCGTTTACCCTGAAAAGTATTACCAGATACTGTATACTGCACCTGCGGACGAATGGCTGACTCAGTAAGATAAACATTACACACAAAAAAACCTTTCACCAGTGAAGGAGGAGAAGTAAATGTACTGTTGTTATTCAAAATTCTGGCTTTAATAGAAATATTCTCCCAGGCATACACATCAATAAAACAATTTTGAAAATTGTTATTTTGAATCAAGTGAGAAGAAGTATTACTTGCATTCCATTTTATTACATCAATACCATGTAAACATTGTATAAATTGATTTTTTTGAATAGTAAACGCACCGTTATTTGTATTCACAATACCTACATCACTTTTAATAAATTTATTACTGATACCCACAGGAATCAAAGGTGTACCGGCTATCAGAGAAGATTTATCCGAATAAACACCGGCTGTTAGATTTCCATTATCAATAGCCGGTTGATAGTTAATATATTGAAATTGAGAATTTAAAACTTGAGAATTAGCTCCATTCAAAAGGTTAACACCTATTCGCAAATTATCAAATACATTTGTTTGTAAATTCACACATTGAGACGAAGTACTGGTCTGTCCAATAACTAAAGCTGAGTTTGTTGGGAATTTAACTGCTTTATTTAATTGAATACCTACCTGTCCTCGCCATATACTGGAAATACCTAAAATAGTGGAGCCTAATAAATTGGCTGTAGGATAGGTAGAGTAAATAGACGGATCATAAGCCGCCATACATCGCCATGCCCATGCACCACCAGTGCCGAATGTATAAGGTACTGGTAATTTTCTACTGGTAAAAATAGCATCGGTTACTTGAAAAATTTTTAGCCGCGCATTAATAATGTTTATTCCTGTCAGGTTTTTATTAAAAATTACATTATCAATAATTATTCCATTATGTACTATTGGTGGAAACATTGGCAACCCCATAATGAACACAGCATTAGCAGCGTCTTCAATTACACTATTTTTAATAGTTATCTTATCACCTGAAACAATCGCATTCCAGTTTTTATTACATCCATGCCAGTACGAATAAAAAATATTCATGTTAGCCCCATTCTGTTGAATTACTGTTGCTGCTTCCTGTAAAACAACTTCCGTATTATTAAAGGTAACATTCGTTTGAATGGTGATATTACCACCAAAAGTGAAATTTCCAGAAATCACGCCTGTAGATGGAATAGCAATTAATCCGGTATTTATATTGTTTGAACTTAAACTGCTAAAGGGTATAGCCCCCGGTGTTCCGTAAGGTACGAGTGTCGCATCAGAAATGGCAATGAAATTGTTAAACGAAGGAGTACAACAATTTTCTACCGTAAAGGTCTGAATAAAAGTAGTGGGAAAATTGCAATAACAGGGCTGTGGCATATTCAACTGAACGCTTAAAGTATACACTCCAGGCAAAAGATTATAACATTGAGAAACATCCGGATTGCCGCCAAGGTCTACATTAACAGAAATAGTAGTTACACTTTGTCCATTCGAATTCAATATATCCCCACTAAAACTCCAGGCCGGATCACTATTTTGGTTTAAAATTGTACATTCATTGGAATTACAGAAACTCGCAAAACTCGGTTGCTGACCACTGGCAATATCAGCAGGATTCAATGGGAAATGATAATTCACACATACCGTACCAGTCGTAGATACAGCACATTGATTGGAGGTTATACTAACAGATGGTGGCGGAGTTAATCGCAAATAGTATTGGCAACAGGAAGTAGTATGTGGAATTTGTCCTCCTCCTCCACAATAATTAGGTTGAATGCTTAATATCCCTAAATCTATATAAGTATAATCAACCACATATAATACACCTGGCTGTAAAGCCCCAGGAGGTAAGTGAAATGGCCACGAGGTTACAGGATAGTTTGTCAATGTACCATTGGAAGTGTTGTATATATTAACATAGACAGCTGGAACATTGTTTCCTAAATAATTGTACACAAAAGAAGGTACAATACAATACGTATTCCACTGCCCGGCACACTTTATTAAAGGAGCAATATAAATATTATCCGGATTACATACATCCACTGTGTCTTTGTCTTTGCCCTGAACAGTCGTAGAATTATGAAAGTTCTGCAAAAAACTAATATAAGTTGGGCTATCCGGCACTGCATCATCACAGAAAGTAATGGCGTTGGAAACACTAAAACTCATAGTACATCCTTTCACACAATCGTTGTGAATACAAGGACCATTGTATGCACCCGATGCACTGGATGGTGAACAATTATAAGTGCAGTTTGTAGTGGGGTTACCAATTGCCGCAACAAAGCCACAGGATGGTTTATCACATAAAATGTCCGGATTTTCACCTATTAACTTCAATTGATACGCTACCGGCTGATCAGGATACTCACAACTTCCACAAGGATAATTCGCATACGCTTGTATCCAATAATTCTGATTCTTATTTAAGCTTACCTGTATTTTTAATGTATCCCAGTAATGATGTATCGTATCTGAAAAAACAATGTTTTGCAAACTGTCATAAATAGTGATTCGTTGTAAAAACACAGTATCATAAAGAATCACTCTTGAATTTGTAGGAATCAATGCTGCTTTTAATGTTACCGCATTCCCATTGATATTAGAAAATCCCCCTGTATTAAACTTAAACCAACCTTGGGACTGTGTTTGATAATACGCACTATCTGTATTCAACAAAATGATGAACGGATGATTAAAATCTAAACCCGCCTGAAATTGAGCAAACACCCTCAAACAAAACACAAAACTTAATACAACCAACCATTTACATCGCTGAATAACAACACTATGTAGAACATTTGAAAACATACACGTTGCAACTAGTTGACGCAAGTGCATGCGTGTGTGTGTGTGTGTGTGTGTGTGTAGAAAACAACTCTACACAATTGCCGATGGTAGAGATTAATGTTTTCATAGTGGTAAATTTTTAGCAAAAATAGAAAATAAATTTCAAATAAAAAAATGTTAGTTTCTAAAATTAAAATATAATACTATCCCTTCTTCACACTTCCTAACATCTCACTAAAAAAGCATTCCTTATATTCGTGGCTGAAAAAATATTAATTCTGGTAATATGTCGATACTCGCCAAAAATGTTACAAAGATTTATGGTAAACAAAAAGCATTGGACAATGTTTCTTTTGAAATAAAAAAATCGGAAATTGTCGGCTTCTTAGGTCCTAATGGCGCTGGTAAAAGTACGATGATGAAAATTATTACCGGCTATATCCCTCCAACTTCTGGTATTGTAGAAGTCAATGGATTAAACATCTTCGAACATTCACTGGAAATTAAAAGACAAATTGGCTACCTGCCCGAACAAAATCCTTTGTACTACGAAATGTATGTCAAAGAATTCTTAGAGTTTATTGCCAAACTTTATGGAATAAAAAATGTTCATCAACGAGTAAAAGAAATGATTGACATCTGCGGACTTGAAATTGAACAACACAAAAAAATTAAAGCCCTTTCAAAAGGATACAAACAAAGAGTGGGACTGGCTCAAGCACTGATTCACAATCCATCTGTTTTAATTTTAGATGAACCTACATCTGGTTTAGATCCTAACCAATTGGAAGAAATCCGACAATTAATAAAACATCTTGGAAAAGATAAAACCGTCATGCTCAGTACACATATTATGCAAGAAGTAGAAGCCGTATGCAATAAAGTGATTATCATTCATCGTGGTAAAATTGTGGCTTCCGACAGTATTCAAAACATTAAACAAATTTCTTCCTCTACTAAAATCATTATTGAATTTTCTATCGCACTTTCTGAAAAACATTTTTCACATCTACCCATCAAAAACTTAGAACAACTCTCTCCTTCACGCTGGAAAATGGAATCCGACCATCCCGATATTTCTAAAGAATTAATGCAAATAGCATTGAAAAATAATTGCACTATTCTCAATTTATCAAAAGAAGAATTAAAATTAGAAGAAATATTTAAAGCACTTACACAATCTCAAATCCCTAATTAATGCGTCTACTTAAAATTTTGCTGTTATTTATATTCATTCATTTTTATCTACATTCTCAAAATAAAACGGATTCGCTTGGCCGAAAACAGGGCTACTGGAAAGTATATTATCCTAACTCTAAACATTTAGAATACGAAGGATTTTTCAAAGATGACAAACCACAAGGTTTATTCAAGTACTACTACGAACATGATACCGTCAAAGCAAAGTTAAACTTTGTAAAAGATGGGAAAGTAGCGTATGCCACACTTTTTCACTTGAATGGTAAAATCATGGCAAAAGGAAAATACTTAGAACAAAAAAAAGATTCAGTATGGGAATTTTACAATGAATTAGGGCAACTCATTAATAGAGAAAATTACTTGCAAGGACAACGACATGGATTAAGCATTACTTATTACGACTCCAATAAGGTCTATCAAAAAACTCAATACATTTTAAATAAAAAACACGGTTACTTTATAGAATATTTTCCAGATGGTAAAATCAAAGGAATGGGCTATTACAAAAACGACTTACCAGAAGGAGAATTTGTGTATTATGCCCCCAATGGTACAAGAGTAGGGTTCATGACTTATAAGAACGGTTTACGACATGGTCCAACAGTAATGAAAGAATTAGATGGAAAAATTAAAGAAAAAATGATTTATGAAAATGGTAAAGAACTCGGAGAAAAAGCCACTGAAGAATACTTCAAATTACATCCACAGGTATTGAATAACAATTACGGACTGGATTCAACTATTATTCGTTTATTTGAAAGACGAAACGAAAAATCATTCACAGATGAAAATATCAATTCAGAAAACAAATCACAACTTCTAAAGAACTTAAATACTAACTCCAAAAAAACAAATTCTTCCAACACACCTAAGAAGAATAAAAAATCATCTAAATAAACAGTTATCTACATAGTAACAAATAATTTTCATTTTTCCCCTCAATTCATCACTAATAACTTATAACTCCCAACTCCTCATTCTTCACTCATAACTATGTTCTCTATGTACTCTATACATCTATTGTGGTAAAATAAGTCAAAGCTCATAACTCTTAAAATTACTATATTCGCCCTTCGTTTATGAAAGCATTATTCTTAAAAGAAATCAGAAGTTATTTAAACTCACTTACAGGTTTTCTGGTCATTCTTGTCTTCTTGATAGTAACAAGTTTATTTTTATGGATTATCCCCAATGAAGCTACTGGTACAAACATTCTTGAGAATGGCTTCGCTTCATTAGAAAGTTTATTCTCTCTGGCTCCATGGGTATTTTTAATTTTAATCCCTGCTGTTAGTATGAAACTTTTTTCAGAAGAAAATAAAGCAGGAACTATGGAATTGTTACTTACCAAACCGCTGACAGAACTTCAAATTGTGCTGGCTAAGTATCTCGCAGGTTTTGTGATTATCTTATTCTCGCTTCTTCCAACCCTGTTTTATTACTATACTGTTTATCAATTAGGATTTCCAAAAGGAAACATTGATGTAGGTGGAACATGGGGCTCCTACATTGGTTTGTTTTTTTTAGCGTCCAGTTTTTTAGCCATTGGCATTTTTGCATCTGTGTTGACAGACAACCAGGTTATAGCTTTTTTATTAGCATTAGTGCTGTGTTATCTTTTTCACAATGGCTTTGACTTTTTAGCGTCATTCAAAATGAATGGGGTTATGTCATTATTCATTTCATCATTAGGTATTCAATATCACTATTACAGCATGAGTAGAGGCGTTGTAGATTCAAGAGACGTATTATATTTTCTTACGCTCATCATTATTTTTATATTAGCCACACGACTGGTCTTACAAAGCAGAAAATGGTAAAAATGAACAACTCAACTACACAATATTCATCCAGAAAAAAAGATATTTTTCAATTCGTTAGTATTGTTTTCATACTTGTTATATTAAACTTTATTTTCAGGTTTTATTTCTTTCGTTTAGATTTAACTTCAGAAAAAAGATATACTTTATCTGCTTTTACAAAAGAGTATTTAAAGAAGATAGACGATATTGTTTTCTTTAAAATTTATTTAAGTGGCGATTTACCACCAGAATTCAATAAACTGAAAAATGAAGTCAAAGAAATGCTGGATGAGATGCGCATTTTCAATGATAATATTCAATACGAGTTTATTGATATTAATGAAATCGGAAATAAAGAAGACATTCGCAATTTAGAAAAACAGTTGTACGAAAAAGGCATTGTGCCGGAACAGGTGGTTGAGAAAAAAGAAAATAAAACATCCGAAAGCTTAATATGGCCTGGGGCGTTAGTGTCCTACAAAGGCAAAGAAACAGTATGGCAGATTTTTTCAAGACAATTGGGCTTCACACCACAAGAAAATATCAATCATGCATTAAACGAAATAGAATACGGCATTTGTAAAACGATTCACAAACTACAAAGAAAAAAACGTCCTGAAATATCCATTGTAGAAGGACATAAAGAATTAGATACTTTACAACTCTATGATTTAATCCGTTCGTTAGGTGAAGAATACAATATCTCAAGAATTAAAATTAATCATAAGCTTTATGCACTCAAAGATTTAGATGCCATCATCATTGCAAAACCTGATACTTTCATTGATGAGAAAGATAAGTTTATCATTGACCAATTCATTATGAAAGGTGGAAAAGTATTGTGGCTGGTTGATGCTGTAAAATTAAACATGGATTCGTTTCGATTAAAAGGATTTACACTGGCACTCAACAATGAAACCAATTTGGAAGACATGCTCTTTCGCTACGGTGTAAGAGTAAATGCAGATTTAATTCAGGATTTGCAGTGTGCTGCTATACCAGTAAACATCGGCTTTTCCAAAGGACAACCCAACTTTAAATTATTTCCATGGATATTTTTTCCATTAATCATGCCAACATCTACTCATCCTATTGTCAAAAATTTAGATTTAATCAAAACCGAATTTATAAGTACTATTGATACATTGAGTACATCTGGAATTAAAAAAACAATTTTGCTGACCAGTTCTAAAAACTCTCGTGTAACACCTGTGCCATTCCGAGTTTCACTGGCTATTACACAATTCAAATTAAAAGAAAGTGCATTTAATCAGGGACCCAAACCAATTGCTGTATTGTTAGAAGGAACCTTTAAATCTCTTTATGCTAATCGTATTCCCACTGTCATAATGGAAGATAGTTCCATTCAATTCAAAGAAATAAGTGTTCCTAATAAAATGATTGTAGTATCTGACGGTGATATTGCCAGAAATGATTTTAATCGTATGAATGGAATGATTTATCCATTGGGCTATGATAAATACACCAACCAAACCTTTGCTAATAAAAAATTTCTGGTCAATTGTATGAACTATTTATTAGACGACGAAGGGCTTTTACAATTAAGATCAAGAGAAGTTAAATTGCGTTTATTGGACATTAAAAAAGTTGCTCTCCAAAAAAACAAATGGCAAATGTATAATGTACTATTACCTCCAATTATTATTTTAATTTTTGCTGTAATACAATATTACACCAGAAGGAAAAAATATGCTACTTAATTAATAGTAGTTTGTTCGTGCATTCTTCAATTTAAATAAATCTTAACAAATAATTATTCACTAATGCATGTTACAATTAATCAAAAAAAAGATTAAGCTGCCATCCAATATTACCATTATTCTTAAAGTTTATCTTTTAGCACTCACTATTTTTTTTATTTTCAGATGTATACTATTTTTTAGTGAATGGCATAGAATTGACAATACAATTTCTATATCAGATATTTTATATGCTTTCTGGATGGGAATTCGATTTGACACTGTTATATGCGGATACATATTATTACTTTCTTATTTGTTATTGACTATCCATTTTATCTGGAAAAAAGGCAAATTACTATTAAACTTTATTTTTTATTTTACATTTATTTTATTTTCTATAGCATTTTTAGTATGCACTGCAGATATTCCCTATTTCAAACAGTTTTTCTCACGGTTTTCTATTACTGCATTTGAATGGGCTGATCATCCGAAATTTGTCATTAAAATGATTATTCAAGAACCTCGGTATTGGATGTATATTATACCTTATGCTATTGTATTAATTATTTTTCATAAAATTTTAAGAAGAATTATTTTTTCTAATAACATAAAAGAAAAAACATCTATTCAATCATGGACACAAATTATTCTATCTATAGTTTTTATTGGTGTTATATTACTTACCATAAGAGGAAGAATAGAGAAAAAATCTCCAATAAGAGTAGGCACGGCGTATTTTTGTAATAATCCTTTTTTAAATCAACTTGGATTAAATCCTAATTTCACACTTATTCAAAGTATTTTAGATAAACTGAAAGAAGAAAACAAACCTATTAAGTTAATAGCAGACGAAATTGCTATTGCTAACGTCCAAAGATATCTGAATATAAACAACCCTGATTCTGTTTATCCTGTATTACGAAAACACAAAAAAATCGATTCACTGCCTGAAACAAAAAGTAATATTATCATAGTGATAATGGAAAGCATGAGCGCTGCTAAAACAGGCATTCATGGCAATAATGACAATCTTACTCCTTTTTTGGATAGTATTGCAAAACATAGTTATTATTTTGAAAACGCATACACTGCTGGCATTCATACGTTTAATGGTATATTTAGCACATTATTTTCTTACCCTGCAATATTTAAAAAACATCCAATGAAAGGCAGCTTTATACCTAAATTTCACGGCATAGCAACCTCTCTCAAACAGCACGGATATTCTACAATTTATTTTACAACGCACGATGGACAATTTGACAATGTTGAGGGCTTTCTTCTGGCAAATGATTTTGAAAAAGTAGTTTCCCAAAAAGATTATCCATCCCAAAAAATCAAAACAACATTGGGTGTTCCCGACGACTTTATGTTTGAATTTTCAATACCTATACTTAATGAACTTCATAAAAAAGGAAAGCCCTTTTTTTCTGTATTTCTCACCGCCAGCGACCATGGACCTTATTATATTCCTGAATACTTTAAACCTAAACCCTCAGACATCAAAAAACAAATTGTAGAATATGCAGATTACTCCTTAAAAAAATTCTTTCACTTAGCAAAACAACAATCATGGTATAATAATACACTCTTTGTCTTCATTGCCGATCACGGCGCTCCATTATCTGCAATATACGAATTATCATTAGATTACAATCATACTCCACTCATTTTTTATCATCCCAATTTAATCAAACATCCTAAAATATATTCAAAAATGGCAGGACAAATTGATGTCTTTCCAAGTATTATGGGCTTCTTAAACTTACCATTTGATAATTACACATTAGGAATTGATTTGTTTCATGAAGAAAGACCCTACATATATTTCAATGCTGACGATAAATACGGGGTTATTGATCAAAACTGGTTATTAATAGTGCGTGAAAACAATACAGTAGCAGGACTTTTTAAATATAAGGAAAAAGATCTTAAAAATTATGAAAACGAATTTCCTGATGTTGTTGAACAAATGAAAAAATACGGAGAATCGAACATACAAACGTTTCAATACCTTCTAAAGAAAAAAAAGATATAAAAATGTTCCTTCTTTAGCCAGAATCTTAATCCCTGATGCCTTATTCACTATATTCCTCTATATCATCACAATGATACAATCTATATGGCTTTGCTTTATATCTTTGTGTGGACGCTCCATTCTTTTTTTCCTTTAAAAGTTTTTCTATCAAACGAGCGCGTTCTCGTTGTATCCATTCTTCTCGCTTTTTATTTTCTTCTTCATCATAAAAAATTTGCCCTTCAATTATTGTATACTTCACTTTTGCATTCACACTTAATGGAAAGTCAGACCACAAGACCAAATCAGCCCATTTGCCTACTTCAATACTACCTACTTCTTTATCAATTCCCAACGCCTTAGCCGGATTAAGTGTAACTAATTTCAACGCCTGCACAGGACTTAAACCACCATATTTAATACACTTGCCAGCTTCTTGATTCAATCTTCTTCCCATTTCTGCATCATCTGAATTGATACAGGTATTAACTCCCATTTTTGTTAGTAAAGCAGCATTATACGGAATGGCTTCCATTACTTCCATTTTATATGCCCACCAGTCGCTGAATGTAGAAGCATTAGCGCCATGTTGTTTTAACTTATCTGCGACTTTGTAACCTTCCAGAATGTGTGTAAATGTATTTATTCTGAAACCTAAACTATCTGCCAGATGCAGCAACATATTGATTTCACTTTGAACATAACTATGACAGGTTATGTCGCGTTTGTTTTCAAGAATTTCTACTAATGCCTCCAACTCCAAATCTTTTCGTGGTGGCGATACTTTTTGTCGTTCTTTTTCTGATATAGACAAATACCTCTTCCATTCTTTTTGATACAATTTTGCACGATGAAAATAATCATTAAACACCTGTTCTACGCCCATTCTGGTTTGGGGGAATCGATCAGATGGTGGGCTATTTCCCTGTTTTACATTTTCTCCTAATGCAAACTTGATGGAAGGACGAGCACGAGTGAACTTCATTTCATTCGCATTGTATCCCCATTTTAATTTAATAGTTTGACATTGACCACCAATGGGATTGGCAGATCCGTGTAAGAGTTGAGCGGTCGTTACTCCGCCTGCTAATTGACGATAGATATTAATATCTTCCGGATTAATCACATCACCAATTCGCACTTCGGCACTACTGGCTTGTGTCCACTCGTTTACTCCTCCACTAATGGCAATATGCGAATGTTCATCAATAATACCGGGTGTCAGATGCATTCCTTTAGCATTAATGATTTTAGCGAACGCTAATTTTGGCACATCGATATTCGGAGCAATACGAACAATTTTTCCGTCTACTACATATACATCGTATTCGTTCAATACACTATCTTTAGTATTTGTCCATACAATAGCATCTTTGATGAGTAAGGCATCATAGCGATGCTTTAATTTTTCTAATGTTTGTTGAAAAAAATCTAATGTATCTGAACCTGGCATTCCATAAGCACAAAACGGATAAATAACTTTTCCGAGGTTTTTTATTATTTCTGATTTTTTTCTTTGTGAGGTGTCTTGAATTAATTTGATTTTGGAGATAATTAGATTAAAAGATTGTTGTGTTTTTAAGTCAAACAAAATTCCATAAATGGAACTATCTGATGGAATGTATTGCCCACTAAATGTGTATTTGTAGAGTGAATCTTGTAATTGAAATTGAATCTTTGGATATTCTAATTTTGAAGTAGATTTAAGAGATGTTGTGTCTTTTTTGATTTGTAATTTTTGTTCAGCGACACTCCCTTTTATAAATAATTTAAATGTTTGATTATTGAATGTCCATTGGTATTCTCCATTCATTTTATCGGCGTTTCTATCATAGAATATGTGTGGTTTTCCCAATATCCAATGTTCAATAATATTCGCATTTTCTTCAAAGATATTTTTATCTGTAATAAAGAAATTAGCTAAATAGTTTTCTTTGAGTGAACCAATTAGTTTATCTGCATTGATGAATTTAGCAGGATTGTAGGTTAATGCTTTTAGTAAAGCTTTTTCAGAAACGCCATAATTTAATGTTTTTCTGAGGTTACTTAAAAATTGCTTTGTGTCTTTAATATCCGTCATAGTAATCGCAAAATCAATATCATTTTTATCAAGAAAGGTCAGATTGGCAGGGGCTAATTCCCAATGCTTTAAATCGGAAAGTGGTATAATTTCTGCATCCAATGGATCAGATACATCGTAAGGTTCTGGAAAATTTAATGGAACAATGAGTTTAGGGCGGATTTGTTTTAAATCTTCAATTCGTTGATATTCATCTCCGCTTGTTTTGAATATAAATGAAAGTTGAAATTCTTTAGCAATATTATGTGATCGGAAAATATCCCATTTATTGCTGCATTCAAAAATAAGTGGTAGTTTTAATTGTTGGTTTAAATATTCTAATGATACGTTGGTTTCTTTCTTTTCTTTAAGAGACGCATACCATTGAGCATCATATAGAGATTGACGAAGTAATGCAATTGACCCCATTAATGAAGATGGATAAAAATGCGGAGAGCTTCCTTTTTTGAAAGATAGAAAAGTAGCCGCTTTATCAATGATAATATTTTCATGTTCTTTTGCATCTGCCAATGCTACTAAGGCGCCTGTACCCCTAATGATTCCATCTTTTTGAGATGTTAATACTATACCAAATCCATTTTTTCTATAATTATTGGCGTTTTCATTATTAAATACAAAATTTTCTACAGCGTTGAATTGACTTTTGATGGCAGGATTCCAGTAATATGCTCCTTTAATGTAGTTTTCTTTGTATGAACCAGTGCTTTGTTGTTTTTTTATTTCAGGCATTCCGAAATCTGAATATAAATCAATAAAGGAAGGATAAATGTGTTTGCCTTTCAAATCTATAACTACAGCATTAGAGGGAATATCTTTTTCGCTTGTTGAAATTTTAATTATTTTATGTTCTTTGATTATTAAATGTGCCTTTTCAAGCGTGGTTTGATAATCCTGATGAATTGTAGCATTCTTAAATACATAAATTGGAGATAAAGTATACGAAGCTTCATTGGAAGGAAATGTAATTTGCGCTACGATTAAATTTGTATAATAAGCTGTAAAAGCGAATAAAAGTTTTTTCATAAGTGATATTTATAAAATTTGTTTTGATTATAAATAAAATTGATTAAAGTTGTGGGTTAATTTTTGTTTTAATTATGTAGGCATTGGGATAATCTGATTGAATTTTTTTGAGAATTTCGTGTGCTTCTAACTTTGTCTTAAAATCACCTATTACTAAAATAAAATTAGGTTGAACATAATCGTCATAAATAGGAATATCTGGATATTTCGTTTGAAACTCTTGTTTTACTTTTTCCATTTTGCTTCGATTAACATCAAAAAAAATTTTAATCCTATATCCATCGTATTGTCCTTTGTTAAGTTGATTGTATTGCTTCTTTTTTTGAATGAGTAATGAGATATTGGTAGTGTCTTTTTGGACAATTGTTTGAGACGACAAAAACTGAGCTACATATACAAGCACTATAACTAAAAATAATCGCACAATCATTTTTTTGAGCCAAATTTAATGAAAAATGATGAGGATGTGTAGAACCATTGTCATTATAGAAATTCCAATCTATCCACTATATTTGCCAACAAAAAACGACAATGGATTTTAATTTCAAAGAAATAGAAAAAACTGCTCGTGAAAAATGGGAAAAACTCAATGTATATCAAACCCCAAATGACTTTTCAAAAAAGAAATTCTACGTATTGGATATGTTTCCTTATCCATCAGGATCTGGCTTACATGTAGGACATCCATTAGGATACATTGCTTCCGATATTTATGCAAGATATAAAAAACATTGTGGATATAATGTGCTCCATCCAATGGGATTTGATGCTTTTGGACTTCCAGCAGAACAATACGCCATTCAAACTGGTCAACACCCTGCCATTACTACACAGCAAAACATTCAAAGATATAAAGAACAACTAAATAAAATTGGATTATCCTATGACTGGAACAGAGAAGTGATTACCTGCGACCCTAAATACTATAAATGGACGCAATGGATTTTTTTGAAGCTTTTTAACTCGTGGTATGATAACAAATCCAACAAAGCAAGACCTATTAAAGATTTGGTACATGTTTTTGAAAAAGAAGGAAATGCTAATGTTTGTGCTGCTTGCGACGATGTCAAAATTTTTTCAGCAGAAGAATGGAAAGCGTTTTCAGAAAAAGAAAAATCAGATGTGTTGATGAAATATCGTTTGGCCTACCATTCAGAAGCTTATGTAAATTGGTGTCCGGCATTAGGAACGGTGCTTGCAAACGATGAAGTAAAAGATGGTGTCTCTGAAAGAGGAGGATTTCTGGTAGAACGAAAATTAATGCCACAATGGAGTTTGAGAATTACCGCGTATGCTGAACGACTATTAGAAGGATTAGAAAAATTAGATTGGAGCGAAAGTATTAAAGAAGCCCAACGCAACTGGATTGGCAAAAGCGAAGGTGCAGAAATTAATTTTGATTTAGAAAACTATTCTGAAAAAATCACTATTTTTACAACAAGACCCGACACTATCTTTGGAGTTAGCTATGTCGTTCTTGCCCCCGAACACCCTCTAATTCAAAAAATTACTACTCCTGAACAAAAACAATTGGTTGAAGAATATGTTCAATACGCTAAAAATCGCAGTGAACGAGAAAGACAGTCAGAAATCAACAAAGTAACGGGCGTATTTACAGGTGCTTATGCGATCCATCCTTTTACATCGAAAAAAATTCCGGTATGGATTGCAGATTATGTGTTGTATCACTACGGCACAGGGGCTGTAATGGCTGTTCCTGCCCACGATTCAAGAGATTTTCGTTTTGCTAAACATTTTCATCTTCCAATCATTCAGGTGATACAGCCACCAGTAGAGTGGGATTTTTCTCAAAATTCTTATGATGAAAAAAACGGAAAATGTATTCACTCAGATTTTCTCAATAATTTAGAAGTAAAAGACGCCATTCAAAAAGCCATTGAAGAAGTAGAAAAACGAAAATTGGGAAAAAGAGTGGTGAATTATAAATTAAGAGATGCTGTATTTGGAAGACAACGTTATTGGGGCGAGCCCATTCCAATATATTACGATGAACTAGGCATTCCAAGACCTGTGGATGAAAGCGATTTGCCAATTCAATTACCAAACATAGACAAATATCTTCCCACTGAAACAGGCGAACCTCCATTAGCTCGTGCTTCAAACTGGAAATACAAAGACAAATATGAGTTTGAAAAAACTACTATGCCCGGTTGGGCTGGAAGCAGTTGGTATTTTTTGCGCTACATGGATCCTCATAACGACAAGACATTTGCCAACAAAGAATTGCTTGATTACTGGAACAAAGTGGATGTATATGTAGGTGGTTCTGAACATGCAACCGGACATCTTTTATATGCTCGTTTCTGGACAAAATTTTTATATGACCTTGGTTATTTAAACTTTGAAGAACCTTTTCAAAAGCTCATTAATCAAGGAATGATATTAGGGAATAGTGCTTATATTTACAGATTGGATACTCATACTTATGTTTCAGCAGATGCAATTGATGATGAAAAATTAAAAGGTAAGTTACTAACAAAAGTACACGTGGATGTTAATGATGTTGATGAAAATAATTTTGTTACTATCGACAAAATCCTTGCTAAATCTGCTTTTTATGGTAATGATTTAAATTTTATTACGCCACACAAAGACAAACTATTGTGTTATAGAGAAGTTGAAAAAATGTCGAAATCCAAATGGAATGTGTTGAATCCTGATGATTTGATTGATCAGTATGGTGCCGATACTTTTAGATTGTATGAAATGTTTTTAGGTCCTATTGAACAACACAAACCCTTTATTACTAATGGAATTACAGGTACATATAATTTTCTCAGAAAATTATTACGACTATACTTTAAAGATGAACAATTTTATTTATCGAATGAAAAGCCATCTTTAGAAGAGTATAAAATTTTGCATAAAACTATCCTGAAAGTTCGTGAAGACATTGAACGTTTTTCATTTAATACTTGTGTAAGTAGCTTGATGATATTAGTAAATAAACTAACGGAATTAAAAACCGATAAAAGAGAAATTTTAGAACCATTGATTATTTTAATTTCACCATTTGCGCCTTTTACAGCAGAATATCTTTGGACACAAGCAGGTCATGAAGATTCTGTGGTTTTAGCACCCTATCCAGAACCCATTTTAGAATACACTGTTGATAATACATTTAATTATCCAATTTCATTTAATGGCAAAACACGTTTTAATCTTGAAATTCCTTTGAACATCCCCAAAGAACAAGTAGAACAAATTGTACTTACACACGAACTCACTCAAAAATATCTTAATAACAATAAGCCTAAAAAATTTATTTTTGTGGAAAAGAAAATTGTAAATATTGTGGTGTAAGTTATAGGTATAATAATATAAATAAAAAATGACTGAACTCCTATCCATAAAAGAAGCTAGCCAATGGGCATCAGAATATTTGGGAAAAAAAGTAACCACCTCTAATATCTCTTATCTCATTCAATATGGAAGAATAAAAAAGATAGGTGATAATGGTTCTACTTTAGTTTCTAAAAATGAACTAATAGAATATTATAACAAACTGAAAAAATCAAGAGAAAAAGAATGGAAAAAACAATTGGGTGAAGATTTAAATTGGGCTTTATCATTTGAACAATACAAAGAATCCGAAACAACCAAACATGTTCACCGATTACATCCCTATAAGGGCAAATTCATACCACAATTAGTTGAATACTTCCTTGACAGCCATACGGATAATTTCAAAAGAGAAGTTTATTTCAAGCCCGGAGATATTGTATATGACCCATTTTCAGGAAGTGGAACTACTCTTGTACAGGCATGTGAATTAGGTATTCATGCTATTGGCAATGATGTGTCTGCTTTTAATGCTTTAATTGGAAATTGCAAAGTTGCAAAGTACAATCTTCAGGAGGTACAAATCGAAATCAACAGAATAACAAAAGCATTGAAAGCATACTTATCTATTCATAAAACTTTAGAATTTGAAGAACAACTTCTGAAGGAATTAAATGCATTTAATAACCAATACTTTCCAGTACCGGAATATAAATACAAAGTAAAACAAAAACTGATAAATGAAAAAAATTACGGCACTCAAAAGGAAAAAGAATTTTTGCCAATCTATCATAAGCTTATAAGTGAATATAACATTAAATTACATCAAGATAAAAACATAACTTTTCTCGACAAATGGTTTATTCAACCTATTCGTGATGAAATAGAATTCGTAGTTAACGAAATCCAAAAAATAAAAAATACCGATACTAAAAATATCATCAGCATTATTTTGAGCAGAACAGTTCGCAGTTGTAGAGCAACTACTCATTCCGACTTAGCCACTTTAATTGAACCTGTAACATCTACTTATTATTGTAGTAAACACGGAAAAATCTGCAAGCCCCTCTTTTCCATTCTTAAATGGTGGGAATTTTATTCAAAAGACACTGTCAAAAGATTGGCTCAATTTGATAAACTTCGAAAAGACACTTTTCAAGTTTGTTTAACCGGAGATAGTAGAACCATTGACTTGATAGGAGAACTAAAAAAAGTTAATCCCGAATTTGCCCGGCTGGTAGAAAAACAAAAAATAAGGGGCATCTTCACATCTCCTCCTTATGTTGGGTTGATTGACTATCATGAACAACATGCGTACGCTTATGATTTGTTCGGTTTTGAACGGAAAGATGAATTAGAAATAGGACCATTATACAAAGGACAAGGAAAAGAAGCCAGACAAAGTTATGTAGAAGGCATTTCACAAGTATTGATTAATTCCAAAAAATTTCTTGTAGAAGATTATGATGTTTTTCTTGTTGCAAACGATAAATACAATTTGTATCCCATTATTGCTGAGAAAGCGGACATGCAAATTGTCAATCAATATAAACGTCCTGTATTAAACCGCACTGAAAAAGATAAAGGTGCATATTCTGAGATAATCTTTCATTTAAAGAACATATAAATAACATTAGTTTTTAATAATCTTATACTGTGTATATGGCACAAAAATTTGACATAGGATTAAATGCAAAGATTAATGAGTTTGCAAAGAAATTCAGCATAACAAGAACAGATACTAACGATGATGAGGTTTTTGAAGATTTTGGTAATTATGTGATTGCATCCAACTTATTAGAGGAAGAGCTTGATAATGTCAAATCAGTATCAACTAATAAAGCACAAGGTATTGACGGAATTGTTATTATCGTTAATAACAGACTGATTACAGAAGAAGCAGATTTAGGTAAATTCGGCACAACAGAACCCATAAAAATTAAAGTTGGATTCATTCAATCAACAATAGTGAATAGTTTCGATGAACAAAAACTCAGTGCATTTACTGATGAGGTAGTTAACTTTCTTACAGGTAGAAATGATATTGAACCATATTCAACAATTTACAAAAAACTTTTAGATGAAACTGGAAATTTTATTGATAGAATTGAAGAAACTCCAAAAGTTTCTTTGTTTTTTCTATCAGCACGAACATCGCACAATATTGGTATTGATAAAATTAATTCCGAAAAAGCCAAGATTACATCACGAAATGAAATTCAAAACAAATGCTCGTTAGAGAAGTTTTCTGTTTTACAAAAAGAAGAAATAAAAGCAGAATACGAAAAAATATCAAAGTTTCATTCAATACAATTAAAATTTGAAAACTATATTCCTCTTTCATCAGATGAAAATGTAGAACTAAGCTTTTTAGCAACACTTAAATTTTCTGAATTAAAAAAAATGATATTAACATCTGATAAAAATTTGAAAGAAAAGTTATTTATTGAAAATGTTAGAAGTTACATAGGTCAAACTCCCGTTAATTTAGATATAAAAAAAACGCTAGATTCAGTTACTGAAAGAAAATATTTCCCTTTGTTAAATAATGGCTTAGCAATTATTTGTGACAAAATTGAACGGCATCCAGTTAAAGACAAAGAATTTATTTTAACCTTTCCTAGAATAATAAATGGATGTCAAACCACAAATGAATTATTTAAAAAATATAAAGAGTCTAATTACGAAAACAGTATTGATGATATTGAAGTTGTTGCTAAATTAATTTCTACAAGTGACAATAATCTTAAAAAAATGATTATTTATGCTGCAAACAATCAAAATTCAATAGACAAAGACTTGCAGTCGCTAAATGATTTTCATCAAAAAATTGAAACTTACTATTTAGGAAAAGATGAAAGAACTTTTCATATTTATTTTGAAAGACTAAGAGGACAGCACTCAAATGTTAATCCTCCATACAGTAGAGTTAATATTGAAACATTAGCAAGAGTTTTCATCTCTGTTTTCTTAAGGAAACCTCATGAAATGAAAAGTAATGCTATATCAATAATTGAAAAATATCAGAAAGAAGGTAAAATTTTTAATAATTCAAATCAGGAGCCAGCACAATATTATTACTGTGGAGTATTGTGGTATTGGTTCAATCATCTTCTAATCAATAGCAATATTACTATGCGCTCAAAAACAATGGATATGCACATCTTAATGGCATGTGATATTCTTTTAGAAAAGAAAATTTTAGAAATGAAAAACTATCTTTCTATAGACGAAAAAATAAATTATTTAGGTAATTCAGATAACGCTTTAAGCATTTTCAAATATACGGTAAATCTGTTGAATACAAAAACCTACTTGTTTGAAAGAAGAGGTTTTTATTCCAATCCAAAAACAGAAAAATTAATACAAGAAATAAATGGCGCTAACACAACACCAGATACTACAAATTGAAAATGTTTTACGAAACAGTTTGAGAAATAAATTTCAGAACTACAATCCCGAACCTGCTTCAATGCCTTTTCATACTAGATTGTTAGGTAAGGATAGAATGGCATTGTTTTCATTTATTCATTCATTAAATACAAATTTTGGGACAAGCATTTTTGAACCGGTAGCTTTAGCATTGGCTGCATGTAATTTCGTTAGTGCAGCATCTCAACAATCTGCAGGAAATTATATTTCTTCTGAATCTCAACGCGTTATTCAAAACATTATTGATAATCTTTCCTCTGCAAATTCATCACCCAATAAAGTTAAAGAAATAGAAGCCATTCGTGAAGTGTGTCAAAAAGGAGAAATGAAAAAAGTAAAGCTCACAAAAGTGGATATTAAACTGATTGACCATAATGATACAATATACTTAATTGATTTAAAAACGGCGAAGCCCAATGCTGGAGGGTTTAAAGAATTTAAAAGAACACTTTTAGAATGGGTAGCCACGACATTAGCAGAAAATCCTACTGCAAATGTTCAGACAATTATTGCAATTCCCTACAATCCTTACGAACCACAACCATATAACCGTTGGACAATGCGTGGTATGCTTGATTTAGAATATGAATTAAAAGTAGCAGAGGAATTCTGGGATTTTATTGGTGGGGAAGGAACATACGGAAACCTTCTTGAAATATTTGAGAACGTTGGTATTGAACTAAGACCTGAAATTGATGCATATTTTGAAAGATTTAATAATTAGTCCTGAATTATCCTTTCTTATTTTAGAAAAAACAAAACAACAAAACACACTAAAAGTTTTGAAGTTATTTTTAATACCCCTTTAGTGTGCCTTATGGTTGTTGATATTAACTAAAGTGGTTGTTTTTAGTTGTAATATGTAATTGTTTTATTCCATTAATTTTCCTGCACTTTTTCTCCAATCTTTGATTCTACAATTTGAATCAAGTAAGGTGCAGGTATAACTCCTGATTGTCTCCAGAGTATCATTCCGCTTTTGAATAAAATTAAGGTAGGTACACCCTGAATGTTGTAGTACGATGCAGTTAATGGATTTTTATCCACATCAACTTTTATTACTTTTACTCTATCTCCAAAATGTTGTGCTACTTCTTTCAAAATAGGCGCCATCATTTTGCACGGTCCGCACCATTCTGCAGAAAAGTCCACCAATACAGGTGTTTCTTCATTAATAAGTTGATGAAAATTTGTGTTGTCGCTCATAATTTTAATTTTTATTGGTTATTTGATTTAGTATAGATGAATAATTTTCAGGGAATGTAATACTCCACACGCCCCGAATATCATATATTTCGTAATTTCTGGCTTCATCTTTCGGATATAATTCATTCAAAGCCCGTAAGGTTACATCAGGTATGTTTTCATAAGGTTTACCATGACAATTCAAGCAAAACTCAGCAATATAAATAGGAGTAAAGAAACGGATACCTTCTTTAGTTTTATATACCACTGGTTGTTTAGATAACGTTTGCTGGTACATTTTAAGCACTTGTTTTTCAAGTTCATCCGGAGTGTTGGCTGGGTTTCTTAGTTTTAATGAAGTTCGTTTAGCTTTGATTCCGTAGTAATTTGCCAGAGAATCAGTGAGTGGTAAAGCATGATGATTGCAATATTTAACGGATTCGTAGTATCCGAGTTCATCCAACGCTTTTCTCAATTTTTCTAGAATACCTGCATACATTTGTTTCGCCAGTTTCGTTCCTTCTTGAGCATAAAATGTACTATCTTCTTTAGATAAAGGCAATGTTGAAAGTTGTTTGGATTGTGATGAAGAACTTGTTTCGTTTGAAGCATTTTCATTTGTTGTATTTTGACATTGTGTAAAGAATAAAATTGAGCAAACAAATGCAAGCAGGTACTTTTTCATATTAACTACTTTTGAATGGGTAATCCCTGAGATTGCCAATTGTTAATGCCGCCATCGAGATTAACTACTTTATATCCCTTTTTTGCTAAAACCTCGGCAGCACCTGCACTTCTTCTGCCACTTCTACAATATACAAGAATCGTTTTGGTTTTGTCTAATTTTGAGATTTGTTGTTCAAAATCATTGGAATAAAAGTCAATGTTTATGGCATTAGGGATTTTACCTTCACTTACTTCTTCTGCCGTACGAACATCAAGCACAATTGTATTTTTGTCATTCATCATTTTTTGAAATTCAGAAGGGCTTACTGTCTTAAAGTTGGCATTTTGAGCGCATGCAAATAAGAAAGTTCCAACGAAAGCAATTGTTGAAAAGATGTTCAAAAATTTAGTTTTCATAGTTGTAAGTTTTAGGGTTATTAAAAATTCAGATTATGCCATGAACCGGCATTATGCACTTCTATTCCATGTTTTTCAAGTATTGCTTTGGCAGAAGCGCTTCTCATGCCAGATGCACAGCATACGATGATGGGTTGTTTCATCTTTTTAATGTCTTTAATTTTTGATTCCAAATTTTGAAGTGGAATGTTGATAGCATTTTCAGGATGTCCAGAATGAAATTCTGCAGGTGTTCGTACATCAATTATTGTGCCACCATTTTCAAGCATCTTCTTGTAATCATCTTTTGTTTTTAGCCCTAATAATTTTTTTATAAAGTCCATAATCGTTATTTTTTTACTGTTTAAACAAGTTCACCATCATAAGATAGTATTCCACCATAAAGGTTATTGACATTTTTAAATCCCAAACTGACCATGTATTGACAAGCAGTAGTACTTCTTCCACCACTTCTACAATAAACATAATATTCTTTGTTTCTGTCCAATGCGTTGATTTTTTCGGGAAATTCTGCCGAAGAAATATCAATGTTAATGGCATTAGGAATGTGTCCGGATTGATATTCTCCTGGTGTTCTAACATCCACAATTACGGCGTTGGGATTGCTTTTAATGGCATTTTCAAATTCTGATGATGTGAGTTCTTTGTACATAGTTTTTGAGTTTTGAATTGTGATTGATTATTTTTTTAATTTTTAGAAATAAATTAGTTTTAGCAAGAACAAGCTATTTCAACAAGTGGTAATCCTTCTTGTTGAGAAATAGCAGAATATCCGCCTTTTACATCTACAATGTTTTCAATTCCATTTCTTTTTAAGATACTGGAAGCAATCATGCTTCTGTATCCTCCAGCACAATGAATGTAATACTTTTCATTTTTAGAAAATTCATGGAGATGTTTTTGAATGAAATCCAATGGTATGTTTTTTGCTTTATCCAGATGTGATTTTTCATATTCAGTGGGTTTTCTCACATCAATAACAGTAATGTTTTCGGCTTTGTATCTTTTAGCGAACTCTGCAGCATCTATTTGATGAATATCTGCAATTTTTTCACCTGCGTTTTGCCATGCTAACATTCCTCCTTCGAGATAACCTAAACAATTCTCATACCCTACTCTTGCCAAACGAATAATGGCTTCTTTTTCTCTGCCTTCGGGAGTTACTAATAAAATAGGCGTTTTCAAATCTTCAATCAATGCACCTACCCACACTGCAAAAGGACCTCCATCTAATCCTATATTGATAGAACCTGGAATATGCCCATTTGCGAAATCTTGTGGTGAGCGTGTATCCAGTACAAGTGCTCCACTCTTCATTTTTTCTTTGAACTCTTCTACGCCAAGCGGAATGTATTCTCTTTCAATAATGTTATCAATACTTTCATAACCTAATTTGTTCAGTAGTGCATTCTTTGGAAAATACTGTGGTGGAGGTAATAAACCAGTTGTTGCTTCTTTGATAAAATTTTCTTTGGAGATATTTTGCAGAGCCCAGTTTTTCTTTTTTTGATTACCCAGTGTGTCAAAGGTTTCTTTTCCAATATTTTTACCACAAGCGGAACCTGCACCGTGTCCTGGATATACAATAACATCATCGGGAAGTGTGAGAATTTTATTTCTCAAGGATTCATACAATAATCCGGCTAATTCTTTTTCAGTCAAATTGCCTTTTACAGCAAGGTCTGGTCTTCCCACATCACCGATGAAAAGAGTATCTCCCGTAAAAATATATCGTTCTTTTCCTTCTTCGTCAATTAGCAGGTAAGTAGTGGATTCCAATGTGTGACCGGGTGTGTGTAGTGCTTTAATAATGATATTTCCAATTTTGAACTCTTCACCATCTTTGGCGATGTATGCATCAAAATTAGGTTCTGCAGTAGGACCATATACAATTTTAGCACCAGTTTTTTTTGCCAGATCAAGGTGTCCGCTTACAAAATCAGCATGGAAGTGTGTTTCAAAAACATACTTGATTTGTGCGCCTCGTTCTTTTGCTTTTTGAATGTAAGGTTCAACCTCACGAAGTGGGTCAATGATGGCGGCTTCGCCATTAGATTCAATGTAATAAGCGGCTTCTGCAAGGCAACCTGTATACATTTGTTCTACATAGTGTTTCATAATTGTAAGTTTTAGGTTGGGTTATTGATGTTGTGTTAATTTATAGATTTCAGTTGTTAATGTACTTATTAGTACTATGATTAAGAAATAAGCATAAGATTTTTTTAAGACGATAGCATTTGTTATATTATTAAGATATGTGCCTATAAAAATCCCTAATATAGAAAGAAGAGAGAATAACAGTATGGTAGTAATGTGTTGAGATTCAAAAGATGAAAAATTGATAATAGTTCCGAATAATGCATTGATAAAGATAATTAAAAGCGATGTGGCAGTGGCATTTTTTATGGGCATATTGTATATTTTTATGAGAGCAGGCACAATGATAAAACCACCCCCTGCACCTATTGTAGCGGCAAGAATACCTACAAAGGAGGTTTTCAAGAGATATTGAAAAAAATTGGTGTTATTGGTAGTCGAATTTTCAGTTGATTCGTTATTATTTAATCCTTTAAGCATATTGACAATAATTACAGATAAAACTACCACGAATAAGAGCATGATTAAATGGTTTTTTCTAATCACAACCGATTGTATAGAATAAATGATATCCGGTATGCTTGGTAAAATCAGATATTTTACAACATAAAAATTTATCAAGACGGGAAGAATAAATTTTAATGCTTTATTAAAATCAATTAAACTATTACGAACTTGCTTAATAACACCTGTTAATGAAGCTATTCCTACAATAATTAAAGAATACATGCCAGCCGTTTCAGGATTTATGCCCATAAAATAAACTAAAACCGGGAAAGCAATAATAGCCCCACCAGCACCGAACAATCCCAGCACCACACCTATTAAGATTCCCAATATGTATCCTATTGTTATCATTTTATTCGAAAGAAGATTCTATACAGCTTAATACGTTTAAAAACTTTTTATTCTTCAATGAATAGATCATGTTTTTGCCTTCTTTTCTACAATTTAATACTCCTCGACTTTTTAGGATACTCAAGTGATGCGAAACAACTGCCTGCTCCAAATTTAATTCTTCTTGTAATTCCGTTACATTCATTTCTTTTTTATACTTAAGTAAGGCAATGATGTAAAGGCGAATAGGATGAGCTAATGCTTTGATTTTTTCTGCACTTTCAATCCATTCTTTTTCTAAATAAGGTGCTTTTGTTTTTGTATTCATAATTTTAATTTTTTACGATGCAAATATACATATAAATATCTACATATATGTATATGTATATGTATTTTTTATGATTTTTTAAGAGTATTTAATTTTAACAATAAGTTTTTATTAAAACTGAAAATACAAACGTAAATTTAATTGTCTATTTGTTAAATAGTTAGGAACAGCGTAAGATCTTCCGGTTACATCTTTTAGCCAGGTATAAGAAACCGTATTATTCACCTGCAATAAATTAAAAACTTCTATAAATAACCATGCATTTTCAATATGATTAAAAATATTCTTTGATTTTTTTTCTCTTTCTGGTTTAATGAATTGATAGGCAAAACCTATATCTACTCTTCTGTAAAAAGGCATTCTTTGTGTTTGTTCCCATCGTTGATGATTGGGCGGTCCAAAAGGCAAACCAGTTCCAAATATTAAATTCATATTCATCTTAAAGTTAGGAAGCTTGGGCAGGTAATCCTGGAAAAATAAATTGAAAGTTAGCAACTTATCAGTAGGTCTCGGAATATAACCCGGATCAATTTTTACGCTGTCTGTTTTTACTTGATCAAATGTATAACCGGGAATAATTTGTTGTCCATCTTTGTTGTAATATATGTAATGAACATAATCTGGACTTTTTTCCATCGTTCGTAACAATCCCACTGAAAGCCAGCTTTCAAGTCCTTTTACAAATTCGCCAGTAATTCTAAAATCCGCACCGGCAGCATAACCGGTAGCATTATTATTTGCAAAGTAACGAATACGCACATTATCAATTTCATAAGGTATTAACTGATTGAGGCGCTTGTAATACGCCGCCATACTTAACTTGAATGGACGATTCCATAATTTAAGATCTTTATCAGCCGATAAAACTAAATGAATGGACTGTTGTGCTTTTAAATTTAGATGTAAATTGCCCTGTATATCTCTTAACTCCCGATAAAATGGTGGTTGGTAATAAAAGCCAGAAGAAAATTTAATCAACCAGGGGCTATACAAATCTGGTTTGTATGCAATCGTTGTTCTTGGTGAAAACACATATTGTTGATTCACTGTCCAATAATTACCACGAATTCCAAAGGTTACATACCATTTATTTTCATCACTTGTATTTTCCCAATTCATTTGATGATAGTGCATAAAACGGAAAGAAGATAAACTGTTTTTTGTTTTGTATACATCGTTAAGTTGAATATCATTAGGATTATAGGGCAAGCTATAACCAGCGGAGTCATTATATCTCCACTCATTTAATTTATCATCTATTTGTTCGTATTGAAAACGAATGCCATTGAGTATTTGTATTTTAGAGTTATATTGATAACTGGCTTTTATTTCAGATGAAGTGACTTGTGCTTTTAATTTATTTCTGCCATTTTCAATATAAGTTCCCACACCACGATTAAATGCTACTTGAGCAAAATTTTCACTAGCCGGGTCAGCTTCCAATTGGTCAATTAGATATTGTCCTTGAACGGTGTACAATTCATTCTCATTCGTAAAATAATGTGAATTGATCCACTTTATTTTCAATCTATCGGAAGGTTTGAAAGTCAAACTGGCGGCATTAACCAGTGTTCTGTATTGCATTTTGGATTGACCATCAAAATAAACAGTAAGTCGCAAAGCGTTGTTGACTGTTCCAAAGTCCGTTTCTCGCGTAGCAGGAATTACTAAAAAAAGATTATCAGAATAAATACTTAAAATTTCTGCAGAAAATTTCGGTGAGAAATTAAAATTCAAAAATAATTGTGCATCCCAAAAAGTAGGGCGATAATCCCCTTTTGTATCCAAGGTTTTCAAAAGATATTGATTGGATTTATAGCGAGCACCGAATGACCAGCCCAATAAGTGATTTTTCGTAATTCCTTCAAGATGTAAATTGTTCACCAATAATCCAGCGGATGCAGTGCCCTTAAATTTTGTAGGACGACGATATTGGATGTCCAAAACAGAAGAAAGTTTATCGCCATATTTTGCTTCAAATCCGCCGGCCGAAAATTGCATACTTTGAACCATTTCAGGATTAGGCAAACTCAATCCTTCCTGCATTCCGCTTCTAACAAGGAATGGGCGATAAATTTCAATATCGTTGATGTATGTGAGATTTTCATCGTAATTTCCACCTCTCACAGAATACGCAGAAGAAAGTTCATTATTACTTGTAACGCCCATTTGTGTTTTAATAATATCCTCAATGTTTCCTGTAGCACTCGGTAATTTGAAAAATAATTGTGGCGAGATGCTTTGCATTTCAGTAGGTTGAGTTTGATAAACAACATTCACATCAGTGATGATATTTGAAAATTGCAATTCAACATTCATTGTTTGAGTTTCGTTTTCTTTGAGATAAACTATTCGTTGAATTTTTTTGTAACTGATGTTATAGAAAACTATGGTTATTTTTTTATTGGATGGAACTTGTAAAAAATATTCTCCTTTAGAATTAGTGATAGTTTGAAGTTTAGGTTCTTCCAGGACAACAACCTGAACATCTGCTATAGCATTGCCGGCTGTGTCTTTTACAATTCCTTTTATGGATGATACGTTTTGTGCAAACAAAAGATTAAAGAAGGATAATAAAACAAGAAAAAAAAATATCGTTACTCTTTTACACTTCATCAAGGGCTAAAATAAAGGAAATTATTGAAACGAAATAAGATGATATTTATTGCTATAAACTTAAAACATCCTTCATTTGAAAAACACCTTTTTTATCTTTAATAAACTCTGCTGCTAATACCGCTCCTAATGCAAAACCCTTACGGGAAAAAGCGTGATGGCTGATTGAAATTTCATCAATACTACTTTGATAATTTATTTGATGAAAACCTTTTTCATCGCCGGCACGGTTGGCGCGGATGTACAAGTTATTCCCATCTTTTTGTAAATTCCAATTATTTTTTTGAGGATAATGTGGAAGGATCTGCTCAGCCAGTGTAATGGCTGTTCCGCTTGGTGCATCTTTTTTTTGCGTATGATGTACTTCTGTGATGCTTACATCATATTCCGGATATTGTTTTAAGAGCGAAGCAACGAATTGATTGATTTTAAAGAAGAGATTAACTCCAATACTGAAATTTGAGGCATATAATAGCGCCTGATTGGA
Organism: Bacteroidia bacterium; assembly: GCA_026003255.1. Classification (GTDB taxonomy): domain Bacteria; phylum Bacteroidota; class Bacteroidia; order B-17B0; family Aurantibacillaceae; genus BPGX01. The sequence goes on from BPGX01000001.1 coordinate 179,836, forward strand.
TTCTAGACATAACTTTTTTATCTCTTCCAGATGTTCATACCAACCTGTAGTGCCTACTACGACTGGGATATTGGCATCAAAACATTTTTTGATATTTTCAACAGCAGCATGAGGTTGAGTAAATTCTATTGCTACATCTGCGTTCGCATTCTTTAAAGTTCCACTATCCCATTTATCTTTAGATGTAAGTTTTAATACAATAGCGTGATTTCTACTGATGGCCACTTCTTCTATCATTTTGCCCATTTTCCCATATCCAATAAGAGCGATGTTCATAGTTTTTGGGCAAATATAGTTATGTTTTTTGAGCAACAATGATAATACTATTACCAAAAGGAAGAGATAGATTGCGTTTTATTAGTACAACGTCTATCCGCATCATTTTGTAAAACAAATTATTTAACCAGTCCGGTATCATGAACTCTTGAATAACATCGTTTATAGTAACCTCTTCAAGTGATTTGTTTTTCTTTAAGAAGCGGGAAATTACGACAAAAGGGAAAAGAAAAGTTACAAAAGAAGAACAATAGGAAATTTTAAATCCTACTTTTTGTAGTTTTTGTTTTAATTCTTTTTGTGTATATCGACGTTTATGTTTTGCATAATCATCTAAATAGCTCCACATCCATTGGTATTGTGGTACGGTAATAAAAAAAAAGCCATTGGTTTTAAGAGAACTGTGTATGTTTTGCATAACAAGAACGTCTTCTTGAATATGTTCAATAACATCAAAAGCACCAATAGCATCGAACTCATTCTCAAAAGGCATGTTTAACGCATCCATTTGAATGAGTTCTATGTCGGATAATCTTTTTCTTACATTTTTCAATCCATCCAAGTAAATTTCAGACCCAACCAATTGATAGTTTAATTCTTTTAATCCCTTTAAAACATAACCATTTCCACAACCAATTTCAAGAACCTTCTTTTGATTATTGACACCAAGAAATTCATTAAATAATGCTTTAATTATTTCATTCCTGGCTTTAAACCAAAAATTATTTTCTTCCAAAGATGCTAACAAGTCAAACATATCCGGTGGGAAGCCCTCGTTTTGGTGAGCAAGTTCTGGGGCATAACATTTAAATCCTTCTATTTCTATGTAATTATTTTGCATGAAAAAATATTTTAATAGTATCAACAATGTAACCTAAATCTTCATTTGTCAAATCAAAATAGAATGGTAATCGCACAAGATTATCCGAAAACATATCCGAGTTAGGTAATTCTCTTCCATCATGTTTATCTTTATAAAACTCTGACTTGTGTAATGACAAATAATGAAAAACCGCCTGAATGCCCTGTGTTTTCAAGTATTCTATCAGTTTTGCTCTTTCCTCTAACGAACGACAAAGAATATAAAACATGTGGGCATTATTAGTTGCATAAGGAGGAATGTATGGCAAGCGAATAAATCCTTTTTCTTCTAATTCCTTCAAATGTTCATAATAATAGTTCCAGATAAATAGCCGTTTTTGTTGAATTTGTTCTAAATGTTCTAATTGAGCATACAAAAACGCTGCATTCAATTCAGAAGGTAAAAAAGAAGACCCCACATCTACCCAGCCATATTTATTGACTTCACCGCGAAAGAAAGCCGATCGGTTTGTTCCTTTTTCCCAGATTATTTCTGCTCTTTTTTCAAATCGTTCGTCGTTTACCACAAGCATTCCACCTTCTCCACAAATGACATTTTTTGTTTCATGAAATGAAAATGCTGCCAGATGCCCAATACTTCCCAGAGGTATTTTTTTGTTGATTTCGTCAATATAATAACTATCTATACATTGCGCAGCATCTTCTATGAGGTATAAATTATACCTTTGAACAAGATCTTTAATTTTTTTCATATCGTTAGCCACGCCTGCATAATGCATAACAACAATGGCTTTTGTTTTTGACGTGATAAGGGATTCGATTTTATCTGCATCCATGTTAGGATGATGGTTGTATGAATCAGCAAATATAATTTTTGCGCCACGCAGAACAAAAGCATTAGCAGTACTCACAAAGGTATATGAAGGCATAATGACTTCATCGCCCGGTTGAGTATTGATAAGAAGAGCACACATTTCTAATGCATCTGTGCAGGAAGATGTGAGTAAAACTTTTTTGAAACCATATCTATCTTGAAAAAATTTATGACAAAGTTTAGTATACTTTCCATTTCCGGAAAGTTGCTTATTAAAAACGGCGTCATAAATGTAATGCACTTCTTTGCCGGTGAGATGGGGGGTGTTGAAAGTTATGTTCTTTTGGTTCATAAATATGATTTTAACTCATTAAGATCATTAATCCTGATAATTGAAGTATATTTATTAAATAAAAAAACTTCTGAAGTATTAAATAAAGGAATATTTTGTAGGTAAAAAGAGTATGCATAACCGGCTTTAATGGATGGTAAAATATCATTAGTTAAACTATCTCCAACCATAACTAAACTATCGTTGCTAATATTGTATTTCAAATGAATTAAATTAAAAAAGTTTATATCTTTCTTTGTTGTAATAAAATCTTCACTAATAAAAATGTCATCAAAATAATGCTCTAAATTAGCAAGATGAATTTTTATTCGTTGAGATTTTGAAGGGTTTTCAGTAAGTATAAATAATTTGTATTTTTTTTTCTTAAGATAATTAAGTAAAGAATATACATGATTTTTTATGACTATAGTATCAGGAAAACATGTCCTATAAATATCTATTAAAACTTGCTTTTCAATATTTAGTTTAAATCGTTCGATGAGAAGATCAATAAAAACATCTAATTTTTTTTGTTCTATCAGTTCTAAAGCAAATTCACAATAGTGATCGTAACTTTTTATATATTTATGTAAAAATTTGCTATAAAAAATACTTGCTCTATCAAGGAAAAATTTGTTTTGATCAATTAAAGTATTATCTAAATCAAACACAATCCCTTTTATTTTCTCCTTATTGATTTTAGGTAACCATTTTTCTTCAATATACCTAACGCATTTGCCTTTGAAGTTTATTGGGTAAGATTGAATATCATTAACTCTGGAAAAAACATTATTAATGATTTGTAGATTATTTGATGGGATTAATGAAGACGTCCCCATTCTAGGATTTACATCGGAAATAAATAATTGCTCATTTGCCGACAAAACTTGTATGTTATAAAAACCATAAAACTTTGAATTAGAAAAAACCTGTTTTATCTTATTTATTATCTTTTCATGTGACTGCAAATAAGTAATATCGTGATATTCCGATATAACGGCAAATCCACTGAAAATTTTTATTCTTTTTCTTATCTGAAAATCTGAAACATTGCCATTATAGGATACTGAAAAATCATAAGAAAATTCTTCAAAAGATTCCAAATAAGGCACGAAAACATATTTATTTACATCATATTTACTGTTTGATGACAAAAAAATTTTTTCAAAATCATTAAAAGTATCAAGCTTCATACAATTTCTTCCACCCCAATCATCGTTTTTCTTAACAAACAATGGATAACTCTCTTTTTTATATGGATTTACAACATTTTGAATAGGTAATCCATTTTCTTGAAAATAATTTATTGTTTTTTTCTTATCAAGAAAGATTCCAACGATTTCTGGTGATGGACATATTATTTGACAATTATATGATTGAATGAAATCATCTTTTAATTCTGAAAGAATCTTTAAATCAATGGCCGTTGCGGGTAAAACATATTTGATAGAATTTTTCTCAACAATATTTTTAATAAAATTCACATAATTTTTTTCTTCACTTACTGGCGGGGATATAAAATAATCATCTACAAAATACTTAGAAATATTATCTTCAAAAAAATCTATAACACAAATTTGAATATCCTTCGAAAATGCTTTGAGATTTTTAATCAATGTCAAACCTTGAATGCCACCACCACAAGTTATTAAAATCATATTTTTAAAGCTTCTACATAAATTGCATTAGAAATCTCTGGATAATTCTTTCCGATTTTTAGAAGTGCCTGGTATAATCTCTCATTAAAATTTAATGTTTTCATTTGTGCCGTTGTAATTGGTTTAAGCATTATTCCTTTGATGTTATCATATTTAAGTCCACATTCTGTAATTAAATTTAAAATTTTTGGTAAATCAAAATATCTTTTATGACCTAATTCTATATCTGCTGGACTTAAAGCATATAAGTCGGCTAATAGTCCAGCTTCATAACCAATCAATCTATGTAGTGAACGAGCATTTGGTACACCTATACAAATCACACCATTCGGACTTAAAAAGTTTTTATACCTCTCTAATATTTGATGCGGATTATCTACATGTTCAAGTATAAAACCCATTTCAATTAAATCGTACAAGGTTTTTGATTCAAATTCCTCAAAGTAAGAATGAATAATATTCAGTGAATCTAAATTACTCAAACCATTATCTTTTAAGAAATTCTTTATTATGGCATCAGATCCCTCTATTATATCATATTTCTTTATTACATTTTTCTTTAAATATTTCAGAATGGTACTTGATACAATTTCATATCCAATACCTAAACTTAAAACATTTTGAGGTAATGTTATTTTAATTTTTTCATCCAAAAATTCTGAAAACTTACCAATAATAAGTGTATTCTCATCAAAGAATTGAAACCCTTTCTGATAAGCAGTAATATGTTGATTGAGTTTTTCTTTTTCCATAAATTAAGTTTTAATAAATATTTTTTATGATATACAATGGTCTATTTTTAACCTGATTAAATATTTTTCCAATATAAACACCTATTAATCCTACGCACAGCATGTTTAATCCAATAGAAAAGGATAGTGCTAACATAATGGAAGTATACCCACTTAAAATATACTCTGTGTATAACAATTTTCTAATAAGCAAAAACAAAGCATAAATAAAAGAAAAAAAAGTTGTAGTGATACCAATAGTAAATAAATAATATAATGGCCTTTCTGAAAATGATGTAATAGCATCTAATGCTAATTTAATTCTTTTTTTAACGGAATACGTACTTTCTTTTCTTAATTTTTTACGAACAACTTCAACCCCTTGTCCATTAAATCCTACCCATAAATATATTCCCCCCATAAATAAATTTCTATCTCCCACACTTGTAATTGCAACACTAACATCTTTTCTCATAAGTCGTTCTGTTGTAATATTGGATTCAAATTTAAATCCAGATAACACTGAAAATAAATTCCAGAAAAAACCTGATAAATATCCTAACACTCTATCTTCTCGTTTAACTAAATAACCATAAATATAATCTAAATGACGGTTGGAAATAAGTATTTCATAAAATTTCTTTAAATTTAATGTATCTACTTCTAGATCACTATCGGCAAGATATATTAATTCTCCAGTAGCCAAACTCATTCCAGCAAAAAATGCAATATGATGCCCGAAATTCCTTGAAAAATCAATAACTTTAAGTTTATCTCCCAATTCCTTTTTAAATTCAAGCGTTTTCTCTAATGAATTGTCAGGTGAACCATCATTTACAATAACAAACTCAAAATCTTCTATGCCGATTTCTTTTAATACTTTTAAGTATTCAGTTATGAATGTTCCAATGGTCCCTTCGGATTTATATAATGTTGTTACTATGCTAATTTTTGTCTGGCTCATTCTTGACATATTTTAGATATTTCCAGCTTTCTTTCCCCTCATTCAACAATAAATCAATAATACTTACTCCGTGCTCAAATGGCGGAAAAAGTTGTGTATATTCCTTATACCCACTAAAATCCAACCAATGCACTTTTATCCCATGTTCTTCAAATAAATTCTCATCTAAATAGTTTTTCGCAGCTGGACCAGAATAATAATCCGTTGCACCAGCCAACTTGCAAATCTCTATCAATCGCAGGTTTTTATCTTCAGATTTATAAGGATATTCCCATGAAAATTTCATTGTCGTTTTAATGTTTAAAAACCGGCATATTTTCTGCAAAAATAAAAAATTTACTTCTGATAAATAATCCAATTTTTCTACTTGCAGATAAATCTCTTCTAAAAATGGAAATACTTCTTTAAAACATCTTGCTTTCGCATAATTAAATTGTATGGTTTTCAAATGATCCTTTACCCATTTTTTATTACTTACTCTTGTTTCTTTAATTTTTTGATAAAATTTGCCTTTTACTTCAACTGGAATAGTGAGCCACTTCAATCCTTGTGAAGTTTTAATAAGATTTCTATTTCTCCAATCCCGACGCGTATACTGCACTTCATCATAAAGAACAAATTCATCCACTAATGCAATAGAATCAAAATACCCTTTCCAGGGAATGTAATTAGATTGAGTGATGATGATTTTTTTCATTTGGTAATAATTTTGATATCCATTCATTCACAAATATGGCGCTTAACACAAAAAGCATTAAATATCCACTTAGAAAATAAAGAAAATATATGGTATCTAACAATAGAAGAAAAACAAATAGATTGGCTACACAGCAAGCTAATAAAAAGAGAATAAAGGGCCTTTGCCTTAGAAGAATTGTAAATTTAATTATGTAAAACACAATTGCACCTAAACCAATGATTAAAATAACATAATACGAAATAATTATAAGAATTGATCTTTTGCTCTGTGGAGGAAATTTCAAACTCTCATCTTGCAAATGCGGAAGCAACAAAAATTTAGATTTTATTAAAATTGATTTTACCCAGTAGTGAAAAGGAATGTCCTTTTTATAATAGTTCAAATATCGTCTTGACATGTCAAAAATTTGTTTTTCTAATAGTTTATGATCAATCGTAGTATCCTGGCTAAAAGAGATTTGAATAAGTTTTTTTAGAAATTTTATAGAATCTTTAGTTACATTTTTAGTATATGCATACGATGGCAAATAATTGATAGTTGTATCGCTTGATATAAACCTCCCGGGCATACTGGTACTATCATACCATTTTAATGGCTCTCCCCAAATAACAAATAGCTTCCTTAATGGCAACAAGGACGGTTTATTAGGATTTGTAAAATCATATTCACTGATTTCCAGTGAACTTTCAGAAAAAGATGTGGTCGTTTGAAAAGGAATAATTTTCTTGAAATGCACAAAATTTCTTACTATCCATGTTGATTCTATAATAATGAATGGTAAAAACAAAAAAAATACTTTTGTAACAGTTTGCTTAAAGGAATGTTTATTTAAAAACAGATAAAAGAATAACACACATCCTTCTATAATTATTAATATTCCAAGATAGGGCCTCAAAAAAAACAAATAACTTGTCAATAGACCAACAATTAAAAAATTTTTGATGCTATTTTGAGTAATTAAAATTTTTTGAAAATAATACAACATAATAATTGTTACAGATGCTGATATCGAATAAGGATGTATCTTAAAGTCCATAGCCCACCAATAAGGGAATACAAGGTAAACTATAATAAAAATATATTTAATATACCTTTTTATTCTAATTTCACTTAATAAATGAAATAAATATACTACAGATAACGCCTTCAAAAACAATTGAAAAAAACCTGATACTATTATAGTAATTTCCTTCCCAAAAAATAAACGAAAAAATCCATAAGGTACAAATAAACCAGGTGGTCTACCGGCATAAGGTTTACCATCTTTCCATGCATAAGTTCCTGTTTCTGCCAATCTATCAAAAGGATCAATAAACTCATCTGCCATAGATGGTAATGAAAACATGATCCCTGATGAACGATAAACATATATCCATAATGTGAATAAATAAAAAATACTCACAATAAATACTATTAAGCTTTCCCGTTTTAAATGGTTCATATATTTAATTTTAATTAAATAGTTTCATTCATCCCTCTCCCCACTCCCTCACCGCTCTTCTCACAATCTCCTCTCCATACGCCAAACTCGCCGTAGCCGCTGGTGAGGGCGAATTAATAACGTGTAATACTCTCCCATCCGGCACCATATAAAAATCATCCAGCATATTTCCCTTCGCATCTAATGCCATTGCCCTAATTCCACATCGAGATGGAATAATCTCTTCCATCTTCAATGACGGAATCAACTTCTGCAAACGTTTCAAGAAAAATGCCTTGCTGAATGCTCCACGATACTCATCAATTCCAAACCTCCAATGTTTCATAAAAAACTTCCACGTTCCTTTGAATGCAAAGGCCTCCAATGTATCTTTCAAACTAAATGCCGTTTTAGAATACCCTTCTCGCTTGAAAACAAACACTGCATTGGGACCACACTCTATTCCTCCATGTATCATCCTTGTAAAATGCACACCTAAAAAAGGAAATTGTGGATTGGGAACAGGATAAATCAAATTCTTTACTTTATGTTGTGCTTCTGGTGTCAAGTCATAATAATCCCCTCTAAATCCTACAATCGCTACTTTATTTTGTGTTACCTTTTTACCTGCTAACCTATCTGCCTGTAGCCCGGCGCAAACAATTGCATTTTTTGCCATTATCTCACCCTTACTCGTTTTAATCTTTACGACATCCGATTCTTGTGTGATTCCAACCGTTTCCGTGCTCAATAATATCTTATTGGACGTATTTTTGTATGTCATCAACTCCGCCATCTTTCTGGCTGCTGCTGGGAAATCAATAATCCCTGTGCAAGGCACATATATTGCCTGAATACCTTCACAATAGGACTCTATTTCTTTAATCTTTTTACTATCAACCATTTCAATGCCCTCCACTCCATTCGCAAGACCATTTTGAAACACCTTGTTTAAGTGCGGCAATTCGCTCTCATGTGTTGCTACTATCAACTTCCCGCAAACATCGTGCGGTATCTTGTGTTCTTTTGCAAATGCTACCAACTCCCTCCTTCCTTTCACACAATTAATCGCCTTGTAACTACCCGGTTTGTAATATATTCCTGAATGAATGACGCCCGAATTTCTTCCCGTTTGATGCTTCGCCAACTGACTCTCTTTTTCTATCAACACAATTTTCTTATCCGGATAAAACAAAGACGTCTTGTATGCCACTGCACATCCAATAATTCCCCCTCCAATTATTGCTATATCAAATTGATCCATATTTATTGCATTTGAAAAGAACGATTTAAATACTCTATCACTTCACCTATTTTTAAAATAAATTGTTCTCCATTTTCCATTAATTTCAAACTCACTTTATTCTGTTTCATTTCATCCTCACCTACAATTACTACATATTTAAATTGTTTTTTATTCGCATATTCCATCATCTTTTTCATCTTTTCTGCTTTATGATAAATCTCTACACGAATGTTTTCCTTTCTTAACATTCTGGCTAATTTGAATATGTAGGATAACACTTCTTTTTTCTCTTCAAAATACACAATCAACACATCCGCCGGACTTAAAGAATTGAATTCCTCCGGAAATAATTTCAACTCATCCATCACATCATATATTCTATCAATCCCAAAAGAAATTCCTACTCCACTCACACCCGGTAAATCAAAAATACTTGTCAAATCATCGTATCTTCCACCTCCTAAAATACTGGCAGTCAAACTCCCCGCTTGTGCTTTGGCTTCAAAAATTAAACCCGTATAATAATTTAATCCCCTTGCAAGTTTTATGTCCCATTCTATTTCAATGTTCAAATCTTTTTCATCCACTACATTCAAAACCTTTTCAATATCTTCAATTGCTTTATGAATATCTCTGTTTTCAATCCTTTTTAATTGATTCACTTTTTCAAAAGAATTACCTTTTACTAACAAACATTCAAATAACCTCTCCAACTTATCTTCTTCTACTCCTAATGAACTTATGCCCTTCTTTACCTCTTCTACACCAATTTTCTCAATTTTATCAATCCAGACGATTATTTCATTGGCTAAATGTTCACATTCAGCATAGTTTATAATTCCAGATAAAATTTTCCTATGATTAAATTTTAATACTACTGGTAATCTCAATTCCGAAAACGCATCGTTAATTAAAGAAATTAATTCTACCTCCATCAAAACAGAATCCGTGCCTACAACATCCGCATCGCATTGCACAAACTCCCTGTATCTTCCTTTTTGTGGCCTATCAGCTCTCCAAACCGGCTGTATTTGATAACGTTTGAATGGAAAGGTAATCGTATGCCGGTATTGAGAAACATATCTGGCAAAAGGCACTGTCAAATCATAACGCAAAGCACGTTCGGTAATCAATTCACTATTATACGGCTTTTCTAACATCTTTTCAAACTCCACACGCAACTTATCTTTTTCTTTACTCTCGTGCAAACGAGAATTCAAAATTTTAAATAACAACTGATCACCTTCTTCTCCATATTTTCCGGTTAATGTAGATAAATTTTCAATAGCCGGCGTTTCAATCGGTAAAAAACCATACAATTCAAAATACTTACGAATGGTATTGATAATATAACTTCTCTTTTTTACTTCTACAGGAGAAAAATCTCTTGTTCCTCTTGCATTCTGTGCTTTCATACATTGGCCGTTTCTAACTTCATTTCAAAACTACTTAATTTCACAAACTCTTGAATACGTTTATGAATCTGTTCTTTTGTCAAATTTTGTAATGCCTCTGTTCCAAACTTTTCCACTGTAAAACTTGCCATTGCAGAACCCACAATAATCGCTCGCTTCAAGTTTTCAAAAGACAAATCATTCGTTCTGGCTAAATAACCTATCATTCCTCCTGCAAAACTATCCCCCGCTCCCGTTGGATCAAAAACCTCTTCTAAAGGTAATGCCGGCGCAAAAAATACTTCCTTGTCTTTGAACAACAACGCACCGTGCTCGCCCTTTTTAATAATTAAAATTTTCGGACCCATTTTCAAAATCTGCAAAGCCGCCTTTTTTAGAGAATGTGTATTGGTCAGCAACCGTGCTTCCTCATCATTAATAGTCAAAATATCTATTTCTTTCAACACTTTTAATAAATCCTCCAATGCCGTTTGCATCCAGAAATTCATAGTATCCATCATCACCAATTTCGGACGTTTCGTTAATTGCTTCAATACTTTCATTTGCAGCGAAGGCATTAAATTCCCTAACATCACAAAGTCCGAATTTCTTACCATTTCTGGAACAACAGGATCAAAGTCCGATAACACATTCAATTGTGTATCCAATGTATCCCTTGAATTCATATCAATATGATACTTTCCCTTCCAGAAAAACGATTTCTGTCCTTGCTTTACCTGTAAGCCAGTCAAATCAACACCTTTGGTCTTCAGGAGTTGTAAAAAATTTTGGTCGTAATCATCTCCAATAACGGAAACTAAATGAATGTTTGAATAATAATAAGAAGCCGCTAATGAAATAAAACTCGCTGCACCACCTACAATTTTATCCGTTTTCCCAAAGGGCGTTTCAATAGCATCATACGCCACTGTCCCTATAACCAATAAACTCATAAAATTTTTGGGCAAATGTATCATTTATTTCATAATACATTAAAGAGAAATTTAGAATTATTTATAGCACTATTCCTTTATTTTTTATCTTTTGTTGTCTAAAAATTTAGAGAGTGTTCTATTTAGGATTTCCTTCCTCACATAGTATTTTAATAATAAAAAAACACAAAGTACACGAGGTTTTCAAAAAGTACACAAAGTAGATTAATCAAAATCTTTTCAGAAATTATTGTCTTGTTAGCATATAAATATCTGGAAAATCTTTGAGTACTTTGTAAAAAAAAACTTTGAGACCATCGTGGTTTTTATTGATAACTTATTGACTTGATAAAATAAGAAAATCTATCTTTATTTTGCAATTTCTTTAATTTTAAATTAAAACTCTCTTCACTCTTAAATTAAGAATAAAAATACCTCCTGCTCTTTAAGACATCTTCATTTTAAATAAACTTAACCACTGCTCATTAAACCAATCAAAAAAATTAGCACCTTTGCACAATCTATAAAATCAATCTGATATGAAATACCCACTCGCATTTTCAGGCATCCTGATATTCATAAGTTTAAGCATTACTTCTTGCGGAAAGCCCGCAGAAACTAAAGAAGAATTTATTCAAAAAGGCATTATTATGAGCGATACATTACTCAAAAGCGTGGATAATCAATTAAAAGACGCCGAATTAGCGGTAGATAGTGCTATAAAATCAGGGGCATTTGTACCTCCTCCGCCGCCTTCAAATTCTGGCATATCTAGCGCTTCATCAACCTCTCAAAATCCCTCAAAATAATCATTATTCACTCAAAAGTGTTTGTAAAATCATCAAAAATATTTTTTTGACATTAAATTATTTTGTATTATTGCACCCCTTAAATTAAAATTTATGTACGCCATCGTAGAAATAGCCGGACAACAATTCAAAGTAGAAGAAGGTCAAAAAATCTATACACATCGCCTCAAAGCCAATGAAGGAGACACGATTCAAATTGATAAAATTCTACTTGTAGAAAATAATGGTGATGTAAAAGTAGGTGCTCCTACGATTAGCGGTAAAGTAAGCGCTAAAGTTTTGAAACACCTTAAAGGCGATAAAGTATTAGTATTCAAAAAGAAAAGAAGAAAAGGTTATCAAAAATTAAACGGACATAGACAATACTTGTCTTATGTTCAAATCGAAAAAATTGAAATTTAAAATTTAATTTTCATCAACCCAAAAAACTTAACAATATGGCACATAAGAAAGGTGAAGGTAGTGTAAAAAACGGCCGTGACTCTCATAGCAAGCGTTTGGGAGTAAAATTATTTGGAGGACAAATCTGCAAAGCAGGAAATATCATCGTACGCCAACGCGGTACAAAATTCTACCCCGGAGATAACGTAGGAATGGGCAAAGACCACACGCTCTTTGCTTTAATTGACGGAACAGTAGCATTTAAGATTAAAAGAGGAAAAAAATACGTTTTTGTTCAACCAGCAACTAACTAATTTCCTGTTTCCATATCAATTACATTTCAATCCCTGCTTTTGCAGGGATTTTTGTTTTAAAAATAACCTAACGAGTGAATAATTCTTTTGCCCTGAGAAAATTATTTCTTCCTTCCTTTTGGCGGATGTTCCTTTATTTGCACTTTCACTCCTGACGGATTGCTATGAATCTTCACCTGCGTACCGCCTGGATTGCTCTTAATTTGCACATTGGACACAGGCGCAGGCGTTTCCTTCACTTTTACCTGTGTTTTTCCACTTTTTCCATTGGTTTGAATCTTTACATTTTGCGCTTTTAGTGAAACAAAACTTAACATAAATCCTAAGGCAATCAATGCAATTGTTTTCATAACGATAATTTTTTCTCTTATACGATACATTTTCTATCCGGATACTTTAAGTGATTTTTTTCTGTCAATCACTTTTAATGCGGCTTCCACAATATCAGGCACATCTAAATGATATTTCTTCATTAACTCATCAGGTTTTCCACTTTCTCCAAAAGTATCGTTCACTGCCACAAACTCTTGCGGAACGGGATATACCGTAGATAAATACCCCGCAATACTTTCGCCCATTCCTCCAAACTTATTATGTTCTTCAGCAGTTACCACACATCCTGTCTTCATCACCGATTTCAAGACACTTTCTGTGTCCAGTGGCTTTATTGTGTGAATGTTTATAACTTCTGCCTCAATGTTCTGTTCTTTAAGTAGTTCAGCTGCCTGCAAGGACTTGTATACCAAATGACCGGTAGCAAAAATGGAAACGTCTTTACCTTCTATCAATAATTTCGCTTTTCCAATAATAAACGGTTCGTCAGGATTCGTAAAATTTGGAACTGCCGGTCTGCCAAATCGTAAATAAACAGGACCAATATGTTTTACTATCGCTTTAACAGCGTTTTTGGTTTGATTAAAATCGCAGGTATTAATCACCGTCATTCCGGGAAGCATCTTCATCAAACCAATATCTTCTAAAATCTGATGCGTAGCCCCATCTTCACCAAGTGTAAGACCAGCGTGAGAAGCACAAATTTTTACATTCTTACCAGAATACGCAATGGACTGACGAATTTGATCATATACTCTGCCTGTACTGAAATTAGCAAATGTGCCTGTAAATGGAATTTTTCCACCAATTGTCAATCCTGCAGCAATGCCCATCATATTCGCTTCTGCAATGCCCACCTGAAAAAAACGTTCTGGAAACGCTTTTGCAAACGCATCCATCTTCAAAGATTCTGTCAAATCAGCACAAAGGGCTACAACCTTGGGATTTTCTTTTCCTACTTCCAATAAACCTTCTCCAAAACCTGCACGTGTTTCTTTTTTTTCTGAAAAATCAAATGACATACAAATATTTTCTGGCGGGCAAAGGTAAATAATTATTTGACTAAGATACAATCTGTCCAATGCAATATAAATTCCTTACTTTTGAGCAATTTTATTATGCATAATGTTTCTATTAAACTTCTCTGCTTTTGGTTGACTATCTTATGTTTTTTCGTTCAGCCCATTTTTTCATTTCCACCAAAAAATCCCATTCGTTATTCCAAATTTAATACAGCTGTTTTATTGCAAAGATATTACTATAATCAATTTCATTCACAAAATTTAAAATCTGGCATTTCATTTTTAGTGGCTTATCATCAGGAATTTGCTTTACACCGAATGAAACAAAAAAATTTTATTAGCATTGGAACAGAATATTCTTATCGTTCTTTTTCTTTTCAATCCTACTATTTTACACAAGATACATTTAGAGTATACGATGGAAAAATGAATTACACTTATCAGGTCAAAGCACAGGAACTCAACATCCCCATTTTATACAAACACAATTTTTCCAATGAAGTCAATGATGTACACGGATTGTTTATATCATTAGGTTATATTTATAGAATCAGTTTACCCACAAAAATTCTCGTGAATCAGGATGGCAGATTTATTGATGAACAAACCTTGCGTCCAAAATTCAAAATACCAGTATTATCCCCTTTTGCTAATTCTTATGCTCAATTGAGTTTGGGCTATCAAAACAACAATCCAAATGGAAAAATGAAAATGTTTATAGAATGTGTTGTCAGATATGGTTTTTCTCCCATTTTGCTAAAAACAAATTTCAGTGCTAATAATTTATTTTTTGGTAATTATTTTTTAGGAATCAATATGGGATTTAAATGGAGAAGATAGTTTTGTTTTTACTTCATACCTTTGCAAAAAATTAAACCATTGACAAAAAATAAAAAAAATATTCTCCTGTGTTCCGCTACTACCAAAGAAATCCAAGATCTGATTTATTTTTTTAGAAAAAAATATCACACAAAAAAAATTCAAAAAAATTTTTTTCAAGTAAATTACAATAAACACAATATTTATATCTTAATTACCGGAGTGGGAATGGTCAATACAGCGTTTTATTTAGGCACAATAAGCAATTACCCTATTGATTTTGCAATAAATGCAGGCATCGCTGGTTCATTTGAAAAATCCTTAAAAATTGGAGAAGTAGTGGTTGTAAAAGAAGATGTTTTTTCTGAACTAGGTGCTGAAGATGGCACTTCTTTTTTTAAAACTATCAGAGATTGCACTTGGCAATGAAAAAGTTGTCCCCAAAAAAATATCATTACCAAATATTTTCAAACCATTACGACAAGTTTCTTCTATCACTGTCAATACTGTGCATGGTAATCCATCAAGCATCGGAAGAGTTAAACAACTTTTTCGACCTCAAATTGAAACGATGGAAGGTGCAGCATTCTATTATGCGTGCAATCAAAATAAATGGAAATGCTTACAAATTCGTGCTATCAGCAATTATGTAGAAAAAAGAGACAAAAACAAGTGGAATATCCCATTAGCTATAAATCAATTAAATAACACACTTATTGAATATTTTCAGCATTTATGAAAAAAATTATTCATCTTGGTTTCTCACCTTGTCCAAATGACTGCTTTATCTTTGATGCACTAATTCACAAAAAAATTGACACAGGGCAATACGAATTTATACCAGTAATAGAAGATGTTGAGAATCTTAATCAACTGGCACTCAAGGGCGAATTAGAAGTAACAAAACTGAGCTATCATGCTTATATGTATTGTACAGATAAATATGTATATCTCAATAGCGGCAGTGCACTTGGCTTTGGCTGCGGACCATTATTGATTACACATTCCGAATCTATTGCTCAAAACTTTATCAATCCCTCATATAGAAGCACTTTACGTGTCTTAATACCTGGGGAACTCACAACAGCCCATCTTTTATTAAAAAAATTTTTTCCGGAAATAAAATCTAAAACATGTGTTTTATTTTCTGAAATAGAAGATCTATTGCTTAAAAAACAATACGATGCAGGGCTTATCATTCACGAAAATCGATTTACATACTCACAAAAAGGTTTGATTAAAATTGTAGATTTTGGAGAAATTTGGGAACAGCAAACACATTTACCTATACCATTAGGTGGAATAATGGCCAAAAAATCTTTAGGCGAAAGTACCATTCTTGAAATCGACCGACTGATAAAGGAAAGTGTAATATACGCCTTCAAGCATCCGAAAGATGTGATGAACTTTGTAAAGCAACACGCTCAGGAAATGGATGAATCGGTTATGCGTCAACACATACAACTCTATGTAAATGATTTTAGTATTGATTTAGGAGTAGAAGGTAGAAAAGCAATTGAATATTTTATAGGCAACATAAAAAATGATAATAATCTCTAATGTGTTTGCACTATGCCAAGGATAATACTTTTGTTATTTATTCTTAACCACACATTGTTTAGTAACATACTATCTGATACAACTCTAATTAAACAACATTTAAAGGCAATAACCAAAACCAGGAATTTTAGATACTTTGCAGATAAGAATCAATTGAATGAAGTCGCAAGTTATATTGAGCAAGTTTATAGAGAGTATTCGGATAGCGTATATGTTCAAAAATATGTTGTAGATGGTAGAGTGTTTAAGAATATAATTTGTTCATTTGGAACTGAAAATTCTAGAAGAATAATTGTAGGTGCTCATTACGATGTTTGCTATCAGCAGGAAGGTGCAGACGATAATGCTAGTGGAGTAGTAGCTCTTCTTGAATTAGCACGACTCTTGAAAAAACAAAAATTAAAGTACAGAATTGATTTAGTAGCGTATTCTACCGAAGAACCTCCATACTTTAGAACTGAAAATATGGGTAGTTATCTTCACGCAAAATACTTATATGATAATAAAATAAATGTTTACGGAATGATTTCACTTGAAATGATTGGATATTTTTCTGATGAAAAAAATTCTCAACACTACCCAATTCCTTTTCTGAAATTGTTTTATGGTAATAAAGGAAACTTTATTACTCTCGTTAGTAAATTTAAATCCGGAAAATTTGTTAAACGATTTTCAAGAAAATTCAAATCAACCGGAATGATTTGTACAAAACGATTCAAATGTCCTAAGTTTATTCAAGGCCTTGATTGGTCTGATCATTTAAATTACTGGAAATTTGGATATAGCGCACTGATGATAACAGATACTTCGTTTTACAGAAATCCTAACTATCACGAAACAACAGATAGAATGGAAACACTTGACATAAAAAGATTGAGCAAAGTAATTGATAGTGTATTGTTATCACTACTTGCGTTAGTGTAACATTCTAATCATTCATTCTAATTTTAATATTTCTCCTATAAATCAACATTCTTTTTTTGGATAAATCTAAAAACAATAAAACATAAATACCGCAAAATGATAAAGATTCCCACAGATTGAGTTTTTAATATACTTATTCGACGGTGTAGGTTGAACCCAAATTATGCATTTGATATTTCGCAAATGTGGTGTTTATCTTTATTGATGGTCTTTTTGTTTATCTTTTATTTTCACCCTTCCACTCCTCTATCTATTTTTATAGCAGTGTGGAAGGGGGAGCAATCTCTTGTGAATATTCTTGATTTCTAATGCATAATTTGGGTTAAATTAAAAACTAAACCCTAATTGTAACCAGAGTTGATGATTGTAATTATTGTTTTTTCTGAATTCCCACCAGTAAGTACCACGTATACTAATGGTGCTATTTAGCTTATATACAAGATACCCACCTAATCGGTTTTGGTCAAAAATATTAAAATGTTTGGTGCCAGCGATATTTAAAAACACCTCATTAGCAAGGTATAAAGTAAGTTTTTGTCCCTTTTCATTGTGATACAAATCCCTGCTCCAATTTATCATATAACGGAAACGAAACACTGACTTTGTATATTCCCAATCGTTTGTAAAATAATTCCTATAGTCCAATCTGTAACGATTGAAATAGGTCCATTTACCAAATTTTTCTTTGAAACCTGTTTCTATATGTGTTCTTAATTCATGTCCTGACACATCGTAATTGTGCCAATTATTAAACCAATCTGCCCCAATATGAGAATGTACTCTATCATTCCACTGACGAATATACAACAATCTCCACAAAGTAATAGTAGTGTTTTTAGTAAAATCTTGTACTCTCATTTCTGGTTGGAAACTGATAGTGTTTTTTTCTTTGAATTTATAGTTAAACATAAGCTGATAACGAGATTCTTCATAAATTTGAGAATAACTTTTTATAGTTACGATGGATGCTGTTAATAAGAGTAATGTTTTTTTCATAGTATAATTTTTGCCGCAAATTTATAGGGTATTACTTGAATGTTAGATATTAGTTAAGTGAATTTAAATAAAATATAAAGTTCTATTAACATTTACTTAACAAAAAACAGATTGAAAAATTTTGAAATAGGATACTCATCCAAAATAGTAAAAATAATGCTTTGAAAATAAAAATGTATTAACCCAGTTATGCATTAGAAATTAAGATTATTCAAAAGAGATTGCTTCGGAAGCGATGCTTCCTCGTAATGACGATCTTATTCTTTATTATTATAACTATCAAACTGGTGGGAACAAAAAATCCCTAAAAGTGGCAGTAATTAATAATGCACAACATTTGAGAAATGTTTAATGAATAATTTGGGATTAACCATTCTCTGCAAAAAGAAAATGATTGGTTGGTATAATTATATTATTCTTTAATGCAAATAACACAAGTCCTGCTGTGTTGTTGGCATGAGTTTTTTTCATGATGTTTTTTCGGTGGGTTAAAACCGTATGAACGCTAATATTTAATACTTCTGCAATTTCTTTATTGGATTTACCTTCGGCAATAAGCTGTATAATTTCTCTTTCTCTGTTCGTAATTAAGATGCCGTTACAATCGGCGTTTGTTCTCATTTCTTTTGATACCTCACTATTTTGTGAATGAATAAACTGAATGAGTTTATTGCAAAAAAACGATTGATTGTTCAGTGCGTATTCAATACATTCCTTAATTTCAATTTCATCACATTCTTTTAATAAATGCCATTTAATCCCAATTTGAAAATACTTCATTAATTCTACTTTTGGCAACCATTCTGTAATTAAAATAAAACGTACTTGTGGATAGCGAAGCATTAATTTCAGAAGTTCTTCACTTGAGATATTGGTAGAAATATAATCTAATAATACAATTTCAGGATCAAAGTGTTTAATTTGTTGAGATAAAACTTTATATCCTTCAATCGTTGAAATTAATAATTCTACCTCGTTAAAATGTTTATTCAAAATAAATTCCAGACCCGTTCTTGATAAAAAATGTGTATCCGAAATGATAACTTTCATAAAATCTTATTTAGAATAATTCCAAACAAAAATACAAAAGAAAATTTCAATCCATCAAAACAAAAATAACAAATTCTTGATAATCAATAACTTATAGTAAAAATTATTCAGGATTTTATGGTAGTAAATAAATTAAAAACATTATTTCTCTTGAACGGCAGGTAATTGGTGTTTGATATCAATACCTTTAACAGGTTCAGGAGCAAAAGGGAAACGAATATCCTGATATTTAGAAATAACATTCCCATTTGGATCCACTTCATCTTTTCTTATAGCTATGATAAACCAGGAAAATTCAATATTACTTTTACCATTCATTAATTCTACAACCTCAAAACCCTTATTACTGATGTTTTTTACATAAACTCCATTACAATCTCCTAATGGTTGAATAAAGATGTGAGCAGGATGATTTTCATCAATAATTATATTGTTTGAAAATATCTCATCTAATGTAATATATGCTTTTCCATTTACTAATTTTCCTTTTCCCATATCTTGCAAAAGTACCTGTGGTGCTTCCGGGGCGAACATGATTCTTTCTTGTTGATTTTTATCTTTTACAATAGTGGATACAGCACCATTACCCATTACTTTATATTCAGTACCACCAACAAAGCCACCGACCATAGCGGTACGAATGTTACCAATATTATCTCTCCACATCGCGTAGAATGCTCTTCTATCTCCAGAAGTATTATTGGCATAACTAAATGTTCCAATTTCTGTTCCTGTAAAATAACCACCTGCACCACTGGAAGGAATATTTTGAGCAGATGTACCATTTCCAACACCCACTACTCCAATACTTTTAGCACCTCTTGTTTCACCCCATAAAACATAACTTTGCAAAGTTGAACTATTATTGTTAGAAACACCCCATATTGTAATGGATTGTGGGGCATCGTTTTGTCCATAAATTGCTGTACCGGGAGAATTGGTAAGTGTTGGGGCAGTTGTAGAAGAATTATATCCCCTTACGGCGTGAGCATCATTAGAATAAACTCGTCCATCTATTCCAAAGTTGACACCGCTTGTTGCTTGATTTTCACCATATACTCCTTTTGAACCATTAGATGTAGAATTGACCCTTCCCCACACACCATAAGTTGCACCTGTTGCGTTCAGAAAAGCATATACACCGTTACCAGCATTGGTAGTACTTTCCACATAAATACCATTATTTAATGTGGATGTTCTTACGTCCAATTTACCATTTGGAGTAGCGGTGCCAATGCCTACACGCCAACCAGCAGTAAATCGCGCAATCTCTGAATTATTAGTTTTTATCACCAAATCATTATTGTCTGTTGTGCCCAAAAAATTAGTAAGCGGATTTGTTCCTGCATTTCCTGTTGTTAGCCAGGCATACGAACTCCCACCAGATGAACCAGTAGAAGAGAGTAAGCATACCCATTGTGTGCCATTCCAATAATAATACCCAACACCGCAACCGCCCGTAATAGCCGCATTTGTATTGTATACCAACAATGATACAGCTGGACTTGTAATAGGTGCTGGATTATTGACGGCTGTTAAATTAACCCTTGGGATGAGTATTCCTTTATTGGTAAAATCTACATCCAATCCAGCCGAAGCATTTGGCAATGCACCAGTAGAATTAATACCCACATTTTGTGAAAAAATTACGTTCATACTTAATAACATCATGCTACATACAACAGTAATACTTTTCTTCATTTTCATAGTTTTAATCGCAAAGTTATCAAATAAAAATGAATTTATCTTTAAACCATTTCTGAATTTGAGAATCTAATGAGTAAAATCTAAAACTATGAAAAAATTAATGTGTGTAATTGCCAGTGGCTTTGTAATGGCTGTAAATGCTCAAACAACACCTAATGTAGCAGAAAAACCTCAACCATTGCCTCCTAAAAAAATGGAAAAAAGAAAAGTACCTCCTGCTGAAGAACGCGCTCAAAAATCAGTAGATGAGTTAGATAAAATTGTTGGACTAACAGCAGACCAAAAAACAAAGGTTTATAATTTAGCATTAAATAGAGCAAAATCTGTTGATGCGGTATTTGAAAAATATAAAGGTCAACCAGATAAAAAAGAGCAAGCCAAAATGGAAATACATCAAATTCGTAAAAACTATAGAATGGAAGTTAAGAACATCTTAACACCTGAACAAATAGAAAAGATAAAACAACATCATAAGGCCAATCATCCGCAAAATAAGCAAAATAACATAGAAGAAACCATTCCAGCAAAAGACGAAAATTAATTGTATTAAATAGTTTTTGTTTATACCTAAATAAAGTTTTTTTGGATACATTACTAAATAACAATCTCCGTGTGTAATAGTCATATACAGAGATTTATTTTTTAATTACTACCTTGTGTTTCTTCTAATTACAAAATGTAAATTTGATGAGAATTTTTACTAAAATCCTTATAGTTACATTTTACAAAATCTATTTTTTAATCAACTTATACGTAACTCTTTCATCAGAATAAGTGTATAATGAAATAAAATAAACCCCATCAGAAAAAGTATCTAAAAATAATTCACAGTATTTTGATTGAATGTTATTTTTTGATTGTATTTCTTCTCCAAAAATATTATACAACTTTAATGATTGAATTATTTCAGATGAAATAATGAAAACCTTATCATTAGTAGGATTGGGGTAAATACTAACAAAGATTGAGTTTGTTGGTTCTTTAATAGAAGTGAGTGCGGCACAAAAATCTGGAATACCAAAGCCAATTGAATTATTAGGGTTAATAGCATTGCTGCTATTTTGTTTGACCAGATTAATAAGTTGCATATTGCTTAAATTAGGTTTTGCCTGCCACAAACAGGCCATAGCCCCTGCTATTAAAGGTGAAGCAAAAGAAGTTCCATTTCCTGAAATAGGAAAACCATTCGCAGAAGAAATTATCGTACTTACGCCTCTTGCACATACATCGGGTTTAATTCTCCCATCCGCAGTAGGACCATGTCCACTAAAACTGGCAACTATTCCAGTATTATCTACGGCACCTACTGTGCATACGCTATCAGCATCAGCAGGTGTAGAGATGTAATACCACGAACCATTACCTTCATTACCTGCCGCAACAACAACCAATATGCCTTTTCGTGCAGCCATTCTTGCACCAATAGCAATCGGTGTAGTTTTGCCATCTAACATACTGTACGTATGGTTATAAGTCGTATTATCAAATGTCGTGTATCCTAAAGAAGTATTAATAATGTCCACACCAGCACTATCTGCAAACTCAGCCGCTCTTATCCAATAGTATTCTTCAATAGGATATTCTGAATTAACGTCTTCACTTCTCAAAAGCCAGTATGATGCCTTTGGCGCTGCGCCAACCATATTGCCCGGTGATAAGGCAGCCATTGTTGAAAGAACTTGTGCGCCGTGATTATCGTCTTCAAAAACCATGGTATCCCGTGTTACAAAATCTCTTGTGCCTAACAATCGGCCTTGTGCAAATAAACTATCAAATACAGGATTGTTATGTACATTGTAAAAACCATCATCAATAACTGCAATGATAACGCCTTCGCCTCTATATCCTGCATTATGCAAGCATTCAAGATTTAGTTGATGAATTTGGTCATACATTGAACCGTAATTGTAGGAATAGGTTTTGGCAGTTGAGGTGGCACTTACAACGCTTAATGAATCAACAGGTCTTTGAACAATGATGTGATTTAATGGAGCGACGGACTGAACATACGAGTAAGTTTGAATAACAGATAATGCTACTGTATTAGTAGTTTGAATAACGACACCATTTAGCCATTTGAGGCGATGAAGCACCGTTACTCCACTTAGTGATTCTATTTGATTGACATAAGAGGGCGTAACGGGCAAGTCCGTATAATCTATTGCAATACCTTGATTTATGCGTCTCTGAATGGCTTTGCTGGATAAAAATGCCGATGGATTTGAAATAGAATAGCCATTGTTGTTTTTATTATTAAAAGCAATGAAATATTTATTGGTTTGAGCAAAAACCAAAGAAGAAATAAAAAGTAATAAATATGAAATTATTTTGAATTGTTTTAGTATCATAATGCTTCAAATCTACATATAATTTTTCTAAATATAGTTAGGTTATAAAATGTATTTTCAATATATTGGCAGAATAGATTATGTAATGTTTTATTGTAATAATAATAATAATGAATAAAGTTTCTGAATAACGATTTTTTTAGTTGAAAGTTTATGTATTATATATTTATTAAATAAACCACGAATGCACGAATAGTTTTAATGTAATCAGTGGCAAAAAAATAAAAGCCACGAATGTGCAAATACCAAGGTGTTCATGAATATGTGCAAAATGTTATTTTTATCAAAGTAATAATCTTTTAAGATTGTAACATTTTACACATATTTGTAGCAATAGTGTTAATATGTTTTTAGAAGTAAAACATGAAAATAAACGTGGCTGGATTGAAGTGATTTGTGGTAGCATGTTTTCTGGGAAGACGGAAGAACTCATTCGTCGACTGAAACGTGCAGAATTTGCTAAACAAAGAATTAAAATTTTCAAACCACAAATTGACACTCGTTACGATGCACTGAAAATTGTATCTCATGAAGGAAGAGAAATTATTAGCATGCCAGTACAAAATAGCCAGAGTATTTTGCTTTCTGTAGATATAGATAATACAGATGTAGTCGGAATTGACGAAGCGCAATTTTTTGATTCAGGTTTGGTAGATGTAGCCACTTATCTTGCCAATCATGGAGTGCGTGTCATTATCGCAGGGCTTGACATGGATTATAAAGGAAGACCATTTGGTATAATGCCACAACTTCTGGCCATTGCTGAATATGTAACTAAAGTACATGCTATTTGCGTAGAATGTGGTCAATTGGCTTATGTGTCGCATCGCATCACTAATTCTGAACAATTGATATTGTTGGGAGAAACGAATGCTTACGAGCCCTTGTGCAGAAGTTGTTTTAATAAACATTTCAACAAGGAACAATGAATTATTCATTACAAGACATCGCTGATATTGTAGGGGGTAAATTATTGTCTACCAATTGCAACAAACAAATACAAACTATTTACATTGATACCAGACAAATTGCATTACCTGAAAACGCACTATTTGTTGCTATTGAAACCCCAAAAAATGATGGACATAGGTATTTAAAGAATGCCTATGAAAAAGGTGTTAAATGTTTTTTAGTTCAATATATTCCTGATAATACAAATTTTGAAGATGCATGTTTTATAATAGTAAAAAATACCATTCGTGCATTACAAAGATTGGCACATTATCATCGTTCTCAATTCAATATACCTGTTATTGGTATCACAGGAAGTAATGGTAAAACCATTGTCAAAGAATGGCTGTATTTCTTGCTTAAAGATTACTTTACTATTTGTCGTAGTCCTAAAAGTTTTAATTCACAAATCGGTGTGCCTTTGTCTGTATTAAATCTCAACTCTTCTCATACATTAGCCATTATTGAAGCAGGTATTTCTGATCCCAATGAAATGGAATACCTACAATCAATCATTCAGCCCACTATCGGTATATTCACACACTTTGGTTCAGCACATTCAGAAAATTTTGAATCGGATGAAGAAAAACTAAATGAAAAGCTCAAATTATTTCAATCATCTAAAATCAATATCGTTCAAAGGTTTCAGAATAAATTTTTACAAGATAAAAATTTTCCTATTAATTACAAGTGTATATCTGAATTGGAAAAGGATTATTTTTTTGTAGAAAAAATTAATAAATATACACTTTCTACATCTATTTCGGTTAGAATTGATAATGAATTTTTTCAATTTGCAATCCCCTTTATTGACGATGCTTCTATAAAGAATGCCATAACATGTCTGGCTTGTATTTATGTATTAGATAAAACAATCTTGCCAAAACTATTAAACAAATTTTTGGAATTACCACCAATATCTTTAAGGTTAGAAATTAAAAAAGGTAAGTATCAAGCCATTCTGATTAGTGATTATTACAATTCGGATATTGACTCCTTTGAGATAGCGATGAGTTATTTTCATCAATATCCAGAAACCCCCAAAGTATTGATTTTATCAGATTTTGATCAAATAAAAAATACAGATGAAATATATTCTAATGCATTGAAAATTATTCACCAATACCACTTGAAACAATCAATCTTCATCGGTGAAGAATGGAAAGAATATCTTCACAAAATTAGTGTACCTTATGCACATTATTTGACTACTGCCGATTTTATTGAACAAGTTGCTTCATATTCTGATATTTTTTTTAAATCTGTTGTATTGATAAAAGGTGCCAGAAAATTTGAATTTGAAAAAATTGCGCAATATTTAGAATTAAAATCTCACGATACTATTCTGGAGATTAACATACCATCATTGTGGCACAACTTGATGTATTACAAAAACTTGATTGGTAAGCAAGTTCAAATGATGTGCATGATCAAAGCATCGGGCTATGGATCAGGTAGTATAGAGTTAGCATACGCATTGCAACGATTTGGCGTGGATTATCTGGCTGTTGCGTATGCTGACGAAGGTGTAGAATTAAGACAGGCAAAAGTTTCTTTACCAATAATGGTGATGTTGCCCGAAAAACAAGCGTTTCAGGATATTATACAACATCAATTGGAGCCGGAAATTTATTCTTTTGAGATATTGAATGTTTTTGTAGAAGAGTTGAAAAAACAGGGCATTAATCGGTATCCAGTGCATATTAAATTTGATACAGGCATGCATCGTTTGGGATTTCTGCCTGATGAAACACCGGAGCTGATAAACTATTTGACGAGTTGTTCGAATATTGTTGTCAAATCCATTTTTTCTCACTTTGCTGCGTCTGAAAGTGATTTACATAAAGATTATACTTTACATCAAATTCAGTTATTTAAGGATATTTCAACTCAAGTAGAACAAGCATTAAACTATAAAGTAATAAAACATATTTGTAATTCAGCAGCTATTAAGCGATTTCCAGAAGGACACTTTGATATGGTGCGTATAGGTATTGGAATGTATGGAATAAGCGATGATGCAGAAGAACAAAAACAATTGCAAAACGTTTTGAAATTAAAAACAAAGGTAGAACAAATTAAACATTTGAAGAAAGGTGAAAGTGTTGGATATAGTAGAAGTGTAATCTTATCCAGAGATAGTAAAATTGCTGTTATACCTGTAGGTTATGCCGATGGTTTTTTTAGAAAACTGGGGAATGGAAAATTTATGGTGAAGTTCAAAGATAACTTTATCTCAACGATTGGAAATGTTTGTATGGATATGAGTTTTCTGGATGTTACAGACGTAGAAGTAACTGTAGGAGATGAAATTATTATTTTTAATACGTATGATGATATAAAGCGAATGGCGGAAACCTGTGGTACAATTCCTTATGAGATTTTAACTTCAATTTCACAACGAGTGAAAAGGGTTTATGTGTATGAGTGATATTACAACCACCACTTAATCCACCATATTTTCTTTTCACAAACATAATAGGGTACAAGTTTGCCACCAAATTCCCTGAAATACCGCTCTACTGCTGGTAGCATACTGCCTTCAAAATCAAAAGTTTTAAGTCCTAATGCTTTACTCTTTAATATACTTTTCCACATACATATTACACCAGCCCCGTGATGTTTGTTTTCTGCATCGTATCCACCTAATAAATAATAAGCGGTTTTGTGGTCATACACACAAAATGTAGTTGCAATGGGCTTTTCATCCCAATAAGCCACAAAACAAAAACTATTTGTATCATTTGCAAAGTCGCTGAATAATTTATCTAAATAAAACTCGTTCACTTTCTTATTTTGTCTTTGAAAGGTTTTTAGTATCAATTGTTTTACAATAGTATAATTTTTTTCTTGTCTTACTTTAATACCATCTTTTTCTGCTTTACGAATACTTTTTCTTTTTTCAGAAGATAAATTTTCAAAAAGTTGTGTTTCAGATAATTCTAAATGGAGTTGATAGGTATAATGTACTTTTACTGACCAGTTTGCCCATTGAAATGCTTGTGTGTCCTGAATTTCAGGTGGAAGTACAAATTTCATGTAAGCTGTTTGTTCGTTTTTTTCAAAATATTCAATAATTAATTCTTGAATTGTTTTTAAGAATGTGTTTTTGCTTTCTTCTTTTTGAGCCATTGAAAGCACACACAATCCATTATAAGGTTGATAGGGTGGTGGAATGATATAATGAAAGCCCCATTTTGATTTTTTGAAATAATAAAATAATCCTATGCAATCATCATGATTATTAAAAATTCCAACAATGCGAAGATAGGGCGAATAGATAGATAAAAATTTTTTATTGTGAAAAATAGTAATGTTATCTAATAATGGTTGAGAATAATTGAGTTCAGATATTGTAATAGGTTTTAGATACATATTTCTAAAAATAAAAAATCCCTTCTATTAGAAGGGATTTTTATCATTTCAATTATTGATTTTATTTATTAACGATTAATTTTCCTGATTTTACAAGCCCATCGGATTTAACCTGTATAATATAAATACCTGGAATTAAATTTTGAGTATTTACTTCTAATTCCACGGCATTATTCGAGTTGTATACATAAGTAGTTTGGGAAGTGATAACTTTTCCGGTAATATCCATAATAGTCAGGTTAATTGGATGTTGACCAGCAGGAAGAGAAAGTTGAATTTTTGTAAAATCCTGAGCAGGATTGGGATAGATGAACAAGCCCTCTTCTTTTGTAAAGCTATGTTCAATTTCGTTTACAGAGACGATATATGGAGTTGCAAATTTAGAAGTAGCCCAGATACCTCTTCCGTGTGTTGCAGCATAAATATATCCCGAGTTATAGCAGAGCCAATATGGTAATGTTTGTTGTTTCAAATGATAAACAGGAACTTGTGGCAATTGTCCATTATTATCCTGACTCCAAACAGGTGAAGATTGAGTGATATCCATCGTTGAAAATACACCTTTTTCAGTACCGATTAATACTTTATTGTTATCTTGTTGTAAGAATAAAGAAGCATACACAGGGATATTAGGCAAGTTACCGGTTTTGTCAATAAAGTTGCTGGCATCTGTTTCATTTCTGGAAAGAAGACGAGCATCGCCGTTGCTGACAAAAATTCTTCCGCCGGTAGTATTATATCCACCAAGAGTTACAAGCACTGTTTGATTGTTATCACTTACAGAAATGCTGGTAATTGGGAAATTGAATTTGGCAATAGCGGTTGTACGAATAGTGTTGATGTATTTGAATTTTGAACGGTCAGCCACAACGCTCGAACCACTAATTTTCTTAAATGCAGAGTCAATATCCGAAGTAAACACACCTCCGTAATCTCTAAAATCGTCGTCGTAAATTCCACCTAAATGGGAGATTCTGTACAGATAATAAGAGTTTGTTGCAGCATCATAAGTTGAAAAGTATAGTTCGGTTCCATCTGGTGCCCATTGTAAATTTGTTACATCTCCTTTCACTGCTACAATTGTGGAAGAAGGTACACCGCCAGGACCATCAATTCTTGAGTTTGAACCAGCAATCTTTATCCAGGATGGAGAAATGTCTCCATTAAGTCCTCTTTTTGTAAGCATAACGCCTTTCTTAACTCCAACAGCAAGTCGTCCAGCACGGGTAACAGGAATCTTGACTATATTAGATGTTATAGGAGTATTAGTGTAGGATAATGGAGCAGTGAGTTGTACGCTGTCAATATGTGTGTATCCTGAAATACCAAGGTCTGTATTTTCGTAATAAACCCAATCACCTGCATTGTATCGTAATCCTATGTTAACCATTACTATTGAGTCATTAAAACCGTTTGCAGGCGTATGATTGAGTGTAATACGAATGGAATCTAAAAGGTTAGGTAATAAGAAAATTTGATGATTGGCGGTATTGCTATTGTCAAAACCGGAACCTACGATTGAATAAGAAGTGATATTAGTACCTGTGTAGGTTGGGAAAATAGAATAGACATAAGAAGGACTTGTGATTGCATTTTTGTAGGTAGTTCCCGTTCTAACGATAATGATATCATAGTATGCATTTTTTTGGGGACGAGTGTAATTAAAAACGAATTTCTTTTTGGTATTACCTGCGGTTGCTTTCACAAACAAGGTATCTACTTTATTCCATAGAATTGCAGAGTCAGCAGGAGGATTTGCCTGTCCCCAGTTTTCCCATAAAGCCAGAGGTGTATTTAATCCCGAAAAACTTGGGAAGAATGGTTTTGTTCCAGAGGAAGCGACTGCTGAGGAGTATAAAACATCAGTAAAATTAGCAAATGGGTTGGAAGAGATATTGGTATTTCTTTGGATGCTACCATAATTAAAAGATACAAAAGCTGTTTTATTATTGATTTTTGAGAATTCGATACCATACGCATCTTTTGCAGAATAATTCGCAGCGTTCATTGCGAAATTCGAATTGGCGCTTCCTTTAATGTATAAAGGTCCTTCATTAAATGAAGCCCCTATTGCCCCACCTACAGGAACAGCAGTAGTTGTACCTACATTCGTTGGAAAATTAGTCATTGCGACCGTATTAAATTGAGCTGTATTATAGCCCTTGTTAGCGGATAAAAAGTTAAACATATTATCTGTAGTATTCCAAATACCTTTAAACAATCCGCCATTGGTTGCAACAAAGAACTCATTTTGATTACCAGGTTTAAAAGCTATATCATGAATAAACGGGTGTAAATATAATTGAGCCAATTGTTCTACAAATACTTCAATTCCTAATTGAGTCCAACTTCCATTACCAAACGATTGAGATGGATTTTGTTTCCATTGGTATAATACATATCCACCCACAAAAAGTTGGGTTGGATCCGTAGGATGCACTTTGATTGTGTTTGAAAAGCCACCATGGTAATTGTATTTAACTTTACTACTTTCATCTACGCCATAAGTTTCTTGAAAAGGATCAAATTGTCCCAAGCTACCCAATGTAATTTCTTTCCATGTTGAACCTTTGTCATTAGACCCATAAACGGCGTTCAAATCCTGATCATAAGGAGAATAAATGTTTGTAGTAGATGCTGTACCTGTTTTTGACACAAGTAAATAGACATAATTAGGATCAGAAGGCGCAACAGCAATTTCAATGCGTCCCATCTTGTTTATATTAGGGTTAATAGTATTTGTAGGAGTAATGTCTGTAAAAGAACCTGGTGTGCCATTAGTGCTTTTGTATACTTTATTATTAGTAGTAGTATAATTTCCAGAAACATAATAAACATGGCCATCAATTCCAACTTTTACATCTTGTGCAGGGGCATTAGATTCTTGAGTAAATGTAGCACCTCCATCAGTAGAAATGAAAAATCCTTTTGTTGAAGCAACGTATAAAATTTGAGCGTTCGTAGGATGAGTTGCAATCTCATTTATATCACCCAGCAATGCGGAATCCTGTACTAAAGTAAAAGTATTACCAGATAACTTATAAAGCCCTGTGCCTTTAAACCCATGAGATTTGTATGGATATTGATTCCTATAAAAGAAACTTTCACCCGTCCCAACATAAATACTACCATCTGCTGCTTGTGCCATACAGGAAATATTGAATACTCCTGACTGGTCATTTACTGGTGTCCAAGTTGATCCTCCATTTGTAGATTTAAATACCCCACCACCTACACTTCCCGCATAGAGAGTTTTCCCAGTAGGGTCAGTTTTATCATATAAAATAACACGCGTTCTACCACCAACATTATCAGGACCAACTTCTTGCCAATTTAAACCCAATTGAGCAAAACCAAATGAAGTTACTGTTAAAAAAAATGCTATACTTTTTTTCATAACAAAAATTTTAAAAATCTTTCCGCCCAAATATAAGGAGAATTTTTTATTTCATAAAAAATTAAAAAAGGTCATATTTTATTTGAGTAATATGTACTTTTCCACCACATAATTTTGAAACAATTGGATATTCTAAAAAACATAAAAGTTTTGGATTTATCATCCGTTTTAGCAGGGCCTTCTGTTGGAATGTTTTTGGCAGAACTAGGAGCAGAAGTTTTAAAGATTGAAAACCCTGTAACGGGAGGAGATGTTACCAGACAATGGAAAAATCCTTATGAAAACGAAAATGAAAATTTTAGTTCTTATTATGCTTCAGTAAATGGATTTAAAAAAATAAAGTTTTTAGATTTGAACGAACCTGAATCTATACAATATATTCATCAATTAATTTCCAATATTGATATATTAATTTGTAATTTTAAAAAAGGAGACGAGCTAAAATTTAAACTTGACTATTTTACTTTACACAACATCAATCCCCAACTTATCTATGCTCACTTAACAGGATTTGGAAAAGAAGAACAACGAATAGCTTATGATCTTATCCTTCAGGCAGAAACTGGGTTTATGTATTTAAATCGAGAACCTGACCAACTTCCCAATAAAATGCCGGTGGCGTTAATAGATGTATTAGCCGCACATCAATTAAAAGAAGGTATTTTATTATCGCTTTATCAAAGATTAATTACAGGTAAAGGATCTTATGTTCATTGCTCTCTATATGATGCAGCAGTATGTAGTTTAATCAATCAGGCCACCAACTATCTTGTATCTAATTACAATCCTCCACCTCTTGGTTCTAAACATCCCAACATTGCTCCTTATGGTGAAATTTTTCAAACAAAAGATAACGTACTTATCACTTTTGCAATTGGAAATGATAAACAATTTCAAACGTTTTGTCAGATTCTAAATTTGCCAGAATTGGAGAAAAATGAAAAATTTTCTACGAATATTCAACGTGTAAAAAATAGATTTGATCTTTATAATCAATTAAAAGAAGCTATTTCAAAAAATAATTTCAATGAATTGTATAATCAGTGTTTGGAAAAAAATGTACCAGTGGCACAAATAAAAGATATAGAAACCGTTATGAATCATTCGCTTACGCAAAAATTGATTAAGTCAGTATGTATTGAAGGTAAAACTATGAATATAGTTACAAGCATTGCATTTGAAATTCTATGATAATAAAGATTGCACAAAATGATGATGATTTACAAAAAATTTTTCAACTACGATATGAAGTATTGAGAAAACCATGGAATCAACCTTTTGAATCTTCTTATGATGATAAAGAAAAACTTTCAATAAATGCGTTTATAGAAGAAAATAATCAGTGTATTGCTTGTGGTCGTTTGGAGATATTAAATGAAACTACGGCGCAAATTCGTTACATGGCAGTGCATCCACACTACAGAGGAAAAGGACTTGGTAGTAAAATTCTTTGTAAATTAGAAGAGTTAGCCAGAGAAAAAAATGTTTCAAAAATTATTTTACATGCACGAGAAAATGCGCTTGATTTTTATTTATCCCATTCTTATCAAATCGTAAAACCATCTCACATTCTTTTCAATTCTATCCAGCACTATCTTATGGAAAAACATCTTCTTTAATCTTAGGTTAGAAATTCTATTGATGATAACTACAATCAAAGAATGATTTCGTCATTGAGAACGAAGTAAAGCAATCTCGAAAGGGAAAGAGAGAATACCAGTCGGGATTGCTTCGTCCCCTTCCGTTTTGCGGAAGGGTCCTCGCAATGATGGGAGGAAATGGAGATTATTCAATGTGCACAATACCGAACACTTGCACCATCCTCGCCTATAAACCTTTCGAGCATATTAAGAAATTTAGTGTACATTTGCCCTCACCAATGGCTATGAAAGAAAAAATTTATACATTAATTATCGCTTTGATTTGCCAAGTGTCAATTTTTATTTCTCAAAATAATTCTCTTAATCTTCAACAATGTATTGATATAGCGCTTCAAAATAGTTTAAATCTAAAAATTTCAGATGTCAATCTAAAAACGGCAAAAAATAACGCCCTTCAATCACAAGCACAAACACTGCCTTCACTCAATGCTGGAGCGAATCATATTTATCAGTATGGACGAACCATTGACCGTTACACCAACTCGTTTGCTAATACACAGGTTCTTTCTCAAAATTTTTATCTTACCGCTCAATGGACCATCTGGGCAGGATTGTCACAATATCATACCATTCAAGCCAATAAAATGAATTACCTCTCTGCCCAAGAAAATCTTGCTCAACAAAAAAATGATTTAATACTTAACGTCGCAACCGCATACATCAATGTCATTTTATCACAAGATGTTCTAAAAATTAACCAATCACAATACGAAATCACCAAACAACAATTTGAACGAACAAAAATTTTAGTGGACCAAGGCAGTGCCACTCTCTCCAATCTTAAAGATATAGAAGCACAATTGGCCAACGATGAACTTAATGTCATTAACAGCAAAAATAATTTAGAATTAAATTTACTGGCACTTAAACAAATCCTCAATTTACCTCCTCAACAAAACATTGAAATTGTTAGGCCTGATATTTCAATTAACACGGACATTCTTAATCAATATACTGCAGATGATATTTACAACATTGCACTAAAAACGCAACCATCCGTCAAAAGCCGTGAATACCAGCTAAAAGCAAACGAATACATCTTGAAAGCAAATAGGGGCAGAAGAAGTCCTACACTCAACATCAGTGCTTCTCTCGCTACCGGCTATTCCGGACTTGCCCAAAGAATTATAGGTTACCAAACTCAAATAGACACTTTTGCAACCATTCCCGGCTATGGACCATTAGTGTTTTCACAACAAGTCCCCATACTTGAAAAAACACCATTCATTCAACAATACAAGGATAACTTCAATCAAACATTGGGCTTTAATCTTACTATCCCATTATTTAATGGATTAAGCACACATACTTCTATTCAAAATGCTAAATTAAATGTACTTACCGCTAAATATAACTTTGACCTCAATAATCAAAACCTATACAAAACCATTGTTCAAGCGTATGCTAATGCCAAAGCAGCCCTTCAAAAATACGAAGCATCTCTAAAATCCTACGATGCAGCAAAACTATCTTTTGAAATGAATGAAAATAAATATCAGCAAGGTGCTTTATCGTATTTTGATTATACCACTGCACGAAACAGAAAAGTGAATGCAGAGCTTAACCTGATTCAAGCTAAATATGATTTGTTCTTTAAACTAAAAATTTTAGAATTTTACGCAGGAAAACCATTAAACTTTTAGATATGAAAAATATCATCAATACTTTTTTATTAATGTTTTTTTGTGG
Organism: Bacteroidia bacterium; assembly: GCA_026003255.1. Lineage (GTDB taxonomy): Bacteria > Bacteroidota > Bacteroidia > B-17B0 > Aurantibacillaceae > BPGX01. The sequence continues at coordinate 214,460 of BPGX01000001.1, forward strand.
CATGGCTCTTTTATCAAACGCTCAAATTTACATTTCAACCGATACAATTGGAAATAAAACTCAATCAAACAATCTTTATGTAAAACCCATCTCCTTTGACTCACTCGCATCAGGATTTGTTATTATCATCAAAAAAGAAGTAAAACTCCACAAACATCTTTATCATTCTGAACACGTCGTGGTTTTAGAAGGCGAAGGTAAAATGTGGTTAGGCGAAAAAGAATTTACCATCAAGAAAAATGATGTAATTTTCATCCCTAAAAACACACCTCACAAAGTAATTACAACTTCTAAAAAACCTTTGAAAGTCATTAGCATTCAATCGCCTTATTTTGATGGTAAGGATAGAGTAATGTTAGAACAATAAATTTTTTTTCAATGAAAAGAAAAGATATATTATTATTTTTATATTTCATTTCAGCAAAATTTTTTTCTCAAATCATCTTTCAGGAAAAATTTAATTCTCTCGCACTTACCACACACACAACAACTTACTCCACTACACAATACACCACATTGCCCAATGGTTTTATAGACTTTAGTGAAGGATACAAAAATAACCCCGGTTCATCTCTTCACCCTAATGCACCTTTCCATACCGATAGTTTGAAATTCAAAGGTTGGGGCGTGTTATACAATCCTACATTAAAAGATACTTTTCTGGTATCTACATCCTGGGTAGATACCAACAAAGTTACAAGTAGATGGTTATTATTACCTGTGATTAACGGCATTTCCATTAATTCTGTTTTACACTGGAAAGCAATGGCACCAGACCCCAATTATGCCGATGGTTACGCCGTTTATATATCTACAAATACAACTACTACTGATACTACCATTTTTAATAATTCTAACAAGGTTTTTCAAATTAACGATAATAGCACAAGTGGCGGCGGTGAAAAACAAAACTGGACATTAAGAAGTATTTCGCTTGCTAATTATTCCGGACAAAGTATTCGTGTCGCTTTCAAAAATATCTCAAAGCAAAAATATCAACTCTGGATAGATGATATTATGGTGCAAAATTTACCTTATGCCTACGATGCCGCTATTGAAAACATTGGTAATGTAAAATATGTTTGGATTAATCAACCTTTTACATTAAAAGCAAAAATAATCAATCAAGGTTACCAAAACATTTCTAATATCAATCTCGCCTACAGCATTCAAAGTATAACATATAATAATCAATCTTTTGCATTGAACAGTGATTTATTACCCCTCAACTCTTCTACTGTTGCTTTTACCAATACCATCAATATCAATACTGCTGGCCTATACAAAATCAAAATATGGATAAATCAAATCAATGGTCAACCTGACCAAAACCCATATAATGATACTGTTTCTTACTACCTTTCTGTTTTGAATAATACCATCACTCCAAAAATTTTAGTAGAGCAACTCACAGATGCTTACCTTCCGGATGCTCCTGCCAATCAGGATACTTTACAATCCATTACACAACAAGATACTAATATCCTTGTAGTGCAAATTCACCAAAACGATTCACTTAAAATCAGCAACTCTTATCTTTTTCCGCAATTATTTAAATTCCCCGAAAATGCTTTACCAGCAATGATTAATAGAAACTACTCAAATGACGTTTCACGCAATTATTTTTATAGAAATGAATTAAGGTCATATATTTTAAAACAAAAAAATGTTGTGAGCCCCTGTAAAATCAATATTTCTAATATCAATGCAGATACTATTGCCCGAAGCATTCAATGCAATGTATCAATAGAATTTTTTCAAAATGCTATTGGTGATTATAGAGTAGGTATTTACTTAATTGAAAATAATGTCTGTGGTAACGTCTCAGATACTTCATTAAATGGCTACAATCAATTATCTTCCTTTTATTTCACGCCATATTCTAATTATTATCAACAAGGATATTATTTGTCATCTGCCGATGCTTTTCTTTTGAACGCTTATCAATACAAACATCATTATGTATTAAATCAAGCACCAGTCGGAATTTATGGTGATGCCACGGTAATTCCCAATAATCCAATTGCTAATAATGTATATTCACAATCTTACACTTTATCTATTCCTACATCAAGCAGTGCTTTCAAAAATAATTTTGATAATTTTTATCTTGTAGCATTTGTTTACGAACACGACACCTTGATAGAAAATAGAAATATTCTAAATGCAGATAAAAGAAAGGTTACAAATAATCCAGAATTGGTAAGTGTGGCTCAAAATACTTTACCAGACGATATTAAAATATTCCCTAATCCTGCATCACAATATATTTTCGTAAATGTTCCATTCAATAAATTTCAGGGTATTATTTGGAATACTTTAGGTCAGCAAATGTTGTCCTTTCAATCGCCTCTAATAGACATTTCTTCTCTTCCACAGGGCGTTTATATTTTGAGCATCCTTTCAGATAGTCAGGTTTATAGTAAACGAATTATTATCCAACGATGAGTTCATTAGTGCTTAATGCCTATCAAATAGTACCTTGCACGGAATATTTTTTTGAACAAGTTAAAGCAGGAATAGAAGCGATGTGGCTGGACAATCGTTGTCTGGAGTATAAACAATTTTTAGTAGCGATTCATTCAAATAATGACGTGTTGGGCTTTGGAAGAATACGGGAATATCCCGATTGTTCTGAAATATGCAGCGTTGGCGTATTTGAAGCATACAGAAATCAAGGGATTGGAAAAAGTATTGTAAAAAAATTGATAGAAGAATTCTTAAAAAGGAATGATAAGCCCATTTATGTGATTACTGTTATTCCAAAATTTTTTGAAAAACTGAATTTTAAGGTTATTAATGAACCGTTTCCAAAAGCCATTCAAGAAAAATTAGATTATTGCATTCAAGATTTACCAGTTCCAGAAGCGTATGTGGTGATGCGATTTAATCCCCCACCACCCAATCGGTGAGAGTGGTGATAACACTGATAATCAATGAAAAAACAATTCCATAAATAAAATTTTCAATCTGTATGCCACCTACTAAATAAGCCGCCAGATAAACAAGACCTGTGTTAATGACAATGAGAAATAGTCCAAGTGTAAGAACAGTGATGGGTAATGAAAATAAAACAAGTATGGGCTTGATAATACCATTTAAAAAAGCCAGTGCCACTGTAAAAAGCAAAGCATTGAAAAAACCATTGATATGAATACCTTTCAGAAAATAAGAAGCAACAAAAACAAAAATGCTATTAAGCAGTAGTTTTTTTAGAAAACTCATGAAATTAAACTGTCAGAATTTCTTTTTCTTTTAATTCAAGATGCTTATCACATTTAGCAATATATTCATCGGTGAGTTTCTGAACTTTTTGTTCTAATGCTTTGGCTTCATCTTCGGGCAATCCTTCTTTTTGCATTTTCTTAATGGTTTCCATAGCTTCTTTACGAGCATTGCGAACGCCGATTTTAGCTTCCTCCACTACTTGTTTAGAGAGTTTTACTAATTCCTTTCTTCGTTCTTCAGTGAGAGGAGGTATTGAAATGCGAATAACAGTGCCGTCGTTTTGCGGATTAAATCCAAGATTAGCCATTTGAATGGCTTTTTCAATAGGAGTTAACATATTTTTTTCCCACGGTTGTATAACGAGCGTTCGTGCATCTAAGGTATTAATGCTGGCCGTTTGTGAAATAGGTACTTTTGTTCCATAATAATCTACCAGAACATTGTCTAACATAGCTGGATTGGCCTTACCAGCACGAATTTTAGCGAGTTCTATTTCTAAATGCTGAATGGCTTTGTCCATCTGTGTTCTGGCTGTATCTAATAATTTTTTTTCATCCATAGTTCTTAAAGTTTGAGTGCAAATATCTGAAAAAATGTACATTTATGAAAAATAGAAACCACACTTACAATATCTCCTCTGCATTTGGATATTGTGATTTCCACTTTTTCAAGGACTTTTCATCTCTTACAAAAATGATGGTTTTAGAATCTATTCTGAGTTTTACAAGGTATTTGGGTTTTGAAGATGAAGGAACAATTGGGGTGCTTTCATCTTTTGGAGTAATGTCTTTTTTAGGTTTTGATGCCTTTTTATTAGTAGATTTGGAAGTAGTAGCCACCTTTTTGGAAAGAGATTTTTTCTTGAGAGAAGAAGTTTTGGATAATTTCTTTTTATCTTTTTCAGAACTTTTTTTTCTTTTCTTTTCATTTTGTTTAGAAGATTTGATCGAGGGCTTTTTATTTTTTTCCTTAACTGCTTCTTTAACTAACGATGGCTTTTTTTTCTTGTTGGTGTCTTTTGAAAGACCTTTATTTCCAGAAGATTTAGAAACCTTACCTGATGTTTTTTTCTTCTTTTTAGACATAAAATGGATTTAAAGAAAGGATAATAATAGTTTAAAAAGATTGCATAAATATACAAAAATTTTAATGACATTTGCTTTTTTTGAAAAAATATGCATAACCTGATAAAATTATTATTACTAATTCCTGTTATAAATGTGCTATTTTCCCAATCTAACCTTTCTTATTTTTTTCAGCAAAAAGAATGGCAAAGTACTATTATCGGTATTTCAGTAAAGGATGTCAATACTAAACAAACACTTTTAGAATATAATAGTCATATTCAATTAGTGCCCGCCAGCACCTTTAAACTTTTAGTAACTGCTGTAGTTTTAGAAAAGTTAGGAGCAAATTTTCGTTTTTCAACTCCAATATATATCAATGGAAAGATTCAAAATAATACACTTTACGGCGATCTAATTATTCAGGGGAAAGGAGACCCAACAATAGAATCCAGATTTTTTCAATCTCCCAAACTATCGGATTTTGTTGAAATTCTGAAAAAAAATAATATTCAGAAAATTAACGGAAAAATTATTTTTGATGCATCCTATACTCAGTCCGATATTAATGACAACTGGATCTGGGAAGATATTAATAACTATTATACTGCTATTCCTTATGCTTTCAATATCTATGACAACGAATACCATATTTTCCTTCAATCAGAAAGTGAAAATAATCCCGTCAAAGTAATAAGAATAGAACCTCAATATGTCTCAAAACCTTTCATTGAAATTACAGAAAATTCTCTCATTGCAAAAGGTAAAGGTGATAATGCATATATTTTTGGGGACCCGTTGGGATATACAAAACGACTCAAAGGAAGTATTCCACCATTTCAAAAAGAGTACTCAATAGAAGGTTCATTGCCGAATTCAACACGAATGTTTGTAGAACAATTGGTAGCAGTTTTTCAAAAACATCAGATTCTTTTTCAGCAATCAGAAATTTTGATTAATTCAAAAGATTCATTGAATTATTCTGCATTGCATTTAATCGGAGAAGTTCATTCACCGCCTTTATCTGAAATCATTCGCTTGACCAATTTACACAGTATTAATTTATTTGCAGAAGCAATGTTATTCGCCATTGGTAACGGCAACTACGAACAAGGCAAAATAGAAGTGATAAACTTTTTGAAGAAATTAAACACCAATACCAATGAGATAAATATAGATGATGCCTGTGGACTGTCAAGGTTAAATGGTATATCAACCGATGCGTTATGTCAATTGTTAGTTCAAATGTATGTTTCAAAGCGGGGAGAAGTGTTTCTAAAATCTTTGCCAGTGGCGGGAGAAAACGGGACGATGAAAAATTTTTCAGATACTTTTCCTTTGAAGGGAAATCTACGATGTAAAACAGGATACATTCAAAGAGTCAGAACATACTCAGGTTATATGACTACCAAATCTGGTAAAACATTAGCTGTATGCGTATTTTTCAACAATTTCAATAATGGCATTGAAAAAATAAAACACACTACTAAAATATTTTTTGAAACTTTGTACCAAAATTTCTGAAAAGAATATGATAAACCTCATAAGATATATCTGGAATATTTTAACAAAAAACTTGTGGGATGTTAGATTAGAAAAGGAGAAACCAGTAGTTGCCTGGATCGTAAGGTATGTTAGGATATTCTCATTGGCTGGAAGACAATTTATTCATAATAAATGCATTATTCAAGCAACAGCACTGACTTATTACACTTTCTTTTCAATTGTTCCCCTGGTAGCTTTGGCATTTGCCATTGCCAAAGGATTTGGTCTTGAAAAAGAACTTGAAAAAGAAATATTAAACAAGAATCCGCAATATGAATTTGTGTTGGTAAATGTTTTTGACTACGCTAATAAAATGTTAAGTGCTGCAAAAGGCGGTATCATTGCTGGCGCTGGAGTTTTGTTATTGTTGTACAGTGTAATATCATTATTAAACAATATTGAAAATGTGTTTAACCAAATCTGGGGAGCACAAAAATCCAAAAGTTGGTTTAGAAAAATTGCGGATTACATTGCAATTATGATTTTTGCCCCCATATTCTTGATTTTGTCAAGTAGCGCCGTAATATTGCTTCGAACAAAAATGTCTTCTATTTTGTTTTCAAGCGCAGCGGTTGTTGGTATTAATCTCATTTCACTTGGTCTGTTGATGATGATTTTTTTCTTCATTTTTAAGTCATTAACGAATGCTTTTGTTTCTGTTCGTTCGGCATTCTTTGGAGCATTCTGGTCAGCATTATTTTTTGAGTTGTTAGAGTGGCTTTACTTACATTTTCAAATTGGAGTTTCTCGTTACAATGCTATTTATGGAAGTTTTGCAGCAGTGCCTTTGTTTTTATTGTTTATTCAATACAGCTGGTTTGTAGTACTTTTTGGTGCAGAAATAGTGTATGCCCATCAACATGTAAACGAATTCGAATTAGAAACAGGAATCAGTAATTTGAGTAATCGTTTAAAAAAAGTATTATGCATTATGGTTATGAACAAAATATTAAACCTTTTTGTCAAAGGTGATAAAAACATTTCTATTCAAAAAATAGCTTCGAATCTTGACTTACCAGGACATCTGATTCAAAATATTATTCAGGATTTGATTGAAACAGAATTTGTGATAGAAGTAAAACAGGAAAACGATGACCCAATATACTTACCATTCAAGCCAGATTATCAAATATCAGTTTCAGAACTTTTGAAAGCATTGGATGGAAAAGGTACCAATACTCTACCTATGGACGAAACAATCGAATATAAATCATCTAACGAATTGATAAGCAAAGTCGAAGAAATTGTGCAAAATAATTTTGGTCATTTATTGGTGAAAGAAGTGATATGAAGACATCAGGATATAAAACACGGTACTCCATTAATTATACACGGTATGGTCTTTTATTTAGTTTATTTCTTTTGAGTTATACATTAATTGCTCAAGAATCTTCTATTTTCACCAAAAAGAAAAAAAGTTTTTTTACAAATTGGTCTGAACCTAAAAAAGCCAGCGTGATGAGTGCTGTACTACCCGGACTTGGTCAACTCTACAATAAAAAATACTGGAAAATACCTGTAATCTATGGATTAGGCGGATTATTGACTTACAATGTGATTCAACAAAATAAAAATTATGTGTATTACAAGTCAGAACTCATAAATGTAATCAATGGTGGAACAAATGCGGAAGGATATTCTGCACAGCAACTTACTTTACTGAAAAATCAAAGTAAAAAATGGCGGGATTTATCTATTGCGGGCGTTGTGGCAGTTTATGTTCTGAATATATTGGATGCTAATGTAGATGCGCACTTAAAACATTTTGATGTGAGTGATAATTTGACTTTTGTTGTTTTCCCATCGTATTATTGGATAAACGACAAACCTATAGGAATAATTGATTGTAGTATTAGTATTAGATTTTAGTTTTGAATCATTAGTTTACCAAAAACGATAAAAGGATTTTTGTCGGATGAATGATTGATAAATTGATAACAATATACACCAGGAGATAAATTTTGTCTAAACAATGTAAGTTTATCCCCATTAATTCTTATCTTTTCTACAAGTTGTCCCAAACAATTAAAAAGATAAAAATCACCTTCTACTTTTTCATTAAAATTAATGTCACAATGTGTAGAAAATGGATTGGGGAATATACTTATTAAATCTGACTTTTTATGAATATTTTTTTCTTCAATATTAAGAGGTAGATATTGACAATTAAAACTTGGTGTTGTTACAGGATAAATAGTTTGATTATTAATCCGAACGCAAGTCAACATAGTGTTGACTTCAAAAGGAATTTCTAATGGAAATAATAATCCTAAACTACTTCCAATACCTTCAATAAGATAAGCAAAAGTACCAGGATAACCAGAATAACCAATTCCAAAGCGTTTGTGATAATTTCCATTTACAAGAACGGAATCAATATTAGTAACAACCTTTGGATACGGGGTATGATTAATGTATGAATAGGGAAGTGTATCACCTATATTAAGATTAAAATCATACAAGAGTTGTGCAGGTTGACCTGCTGGAGCAAAGTAAACTTTTTTATTGATAACATCCTGTCTTATTGCACCAATATATTGATAGTTTTGTGATACAATATAAGCACCTTGGGGAGTACACCAGGGTGGACACGTAACCGGTCCTGCATAATAAGAAGTTTTAATATATCCTTCATAAAGTTTTTTGTATACGTGATGTCCTATAAGTGTATCTTCGTTACTTAAAGAATCTGATACATCCATATCGAATACACAAGGACTACCTGAACAACAACCACATGAGCCAGGAATGCCACCGGCTTTGTTCATCCAAACTGCATATTGAAAAGGGAAAGGGTGATAGATATTAGTTTGACCTAATAAATAAAATGATGTTAAAAATAAAATTATAACTATGCTCCTAAACATATATATCTTTTGTTTTTACAAAGATAAGAAATTTTTCCTAAAATCCGCAAGTAAAATTACAAGAATTTTTATATAACTTGTTGGAACCCTTGTTAATCGTGCATCTCATCAAATTTATTTATTGGGTTGAATGAACAATTTTGGTGCACTATATTTTGGGGAAAATATATTCTAAATCCTGCTTCTATCAATGATTTTGAAAGTGTTTGTAAAAATCACTTGCGGATTTTAGGTTTTTAATAAACCCAAATTATTCATTAATCATTTTCTCAAATGTTGTATTCCCCTTTATTACTGCTTCTTATGGTATTTTTTGTTTCCATTAGTTGGGTATTATTAAAGATAAAGAATAAGACTGTCATTGCGAGGGCGTGTCAACGCCCGAAGCAATCTCAAAAGTTATTACTCCTTTCACCTTTGAGATTGCTTTGCCTGAGATCGAAATGTCGAACATTATCATACGAGATTGCTTACCTTTCATTTTTGGAAGGGTCGCAATGATGTGTGAGAAAGTCGTCATTGTGAGGAAACATCGATTCCGAAGCAATTTCCTGTGAAAAATATAATTTCAAATGTATAATTTGAGTTCATTTACTTTCCGATTATTTTAAACTCCGTTCTTCTGTTTTTAGCTTTGTTTTCGGGGCTATCATTAGGTGCTTTAGGGCGAGTGTCTGCATAACCTTTGTAAGTCAATCGTGAAGAAGAAATACCACCTTCTTTAATTAAATAATCATACACTGCTTTGGCTCTGTTGGTAGAAAGTGTTTGATTGAATTTTTTATCGCCGCTATTGTCTGTATGTCCACTTAATTCTATTTTAATAGATGGATTTTGTTTGAGAAATGCGACAAGTTTGTCTAATTCTGCTTTGCTTTCTGGCTTTAAATCCCATTTATTGACATCAAAAAAAACGTTTTTCAATTCTGTTACTGAACCTGTATCAATAGGCATTAAGGGTATTTCCAAAATAAACGGCTTTTCAAAACTCGCTTCTACATTTTTAAGAGAAAAATGGTCGCTGTAAAACAAATAGCCCTTTTGATTGACGTGAATCATATAATCTTTACCAGAATTAAGTGTGAGTAAAAAATTTCCTTTACTATCCGAATAGGCCTGTGCTACTCTGTTTTGAGAGTTGAGGTCGTATAATTCAAAGTAAGCAATCAGTGGTTCTTTTGTCTTAGCGTTGTAAACTTTGCCTTTGACATAGGTAATTTTTTCTGGCCGAACATTTTCAGGTAACTCAAAATAGTAAATATCCAATCCTCCAAAGCCGTCTTTTCGATTGCTGGCAAAATAGGCATATTTACCTGAAGGGTCTACCAACAAACTGTTTTCATCATTATGCGTATTGATGGGATAACCAAGATTGATGGCTGGTCCCCACGAACCATCGGGTTGTCGTTTGCTCATATAAATATCCAATCCGCCCATACCAACGTGCCCATTACTTGAAAAATAGAGGGTTTGATTATCAGGATGAATAAAAACAGATTCTTCGTCGCCGTCGGTATTAATGTTTTGTTCAAGCTTGACTGGTTCGGAAAACTTGCCGTTTTCATCTAATACAGACATATAGATGTCTTGTTGTTTTATTTCACCACGACTGACAATGCCTCGTACGAAGTAAAGGGTTTTTCCATCCGAGGAGAAAGAGGGTTGTGTTTCCCAATGTTGTGTGTTAATTGGTGGACCTACATTCACGGGTTTTGACCATTTACCATTGATGTTTTCTGAATAGAAAATGTCGCAACTGCCGAAGCCCTTGCGTTCTGGAGAACCGTAATTACCTTCGATATTGATGCACGAAGCGAAAAACATCATTTTACCATCGGCTGAAATGCTCGGAGCGCCTTCGTTTCCGTATGAATTGATTTCTCGTAAGGGAACAGCGGCCTGCCATTTTCCATTGACTTTATGGGATACATAAAAATCTTCTTGTTCGCCTACTTTTCTGGTGAAGATAAAAGTTTCTCCATCTGCTGTAATGGAAGGAAAGTATTCTTCATTGGCACTGTTGATAGCATTACCTATGTTGATTGGTTGAAATGGAACAGGATGTTGGATAGCATTTTTTCCAAATTCAGCATTTTTGATTTCTTTCTCAGCAATAGATTTCATATCGGGGTTGATGTATTTGTAAGATAAAAATTTGGAGTATGCTTGATACGCGGTTTCATAATCGCCATTTATCATAGAAACGCTGGCGAGCATAAAATGATTTACAGGATACATATCAGGATTAACATTGATGGCTTTCTTCAAATGTTCAGCAGCTTCAGTATATCTCTTTTTCTCAATGAGAAGTTGTGCATAAGCAGAATGGGCTTCTATAAAATTATCATCTTTTTCAAGTGCTTTTTTGATGAGTTCTTCTGCTTCTTTGTCTTTATATTGAGCAAAATACTTTTTACTTTCTTCATAGTATTTAATGGCTTTTTCATTGGTGGTGCTGTATGTAATGGGCTTCTTTTGAGCAGATAAATAGAGTGTTGTTAAACACAGGATTAAAATGTAGAGATGACGAAACAGAAACATTTTTTTGGCTTGAATATAAAGAGAAATCAATTAAACAGGAATGGATTTAATAATTCTTAATTTATTTTCACTAAATTTGCATTGAATAGAGATATGTTTTTCAGAAGAATAACACTTGCTTCTTTAGGAATAATAATTCTTTTTTGGTGTGTAGTTCCTTGTATATTATTTGTATTGCAGATGAGTATTCATCGTTATAACTGGGAATTATTTGAAGAAGATAGAAATAAAGTAAATAAAATCAGGATTGAACTTTCACTTAATGAGTTTAATCAATGTAAAATAAATGATAAAGAAATTTGTATTCATCAAACATTATATGATATTATAGATTATACTGTTCTGGGGAATAAAGTAGTGTTGCAATTATATCAAGATGATGAAGAGCAAAATGTTTTAGGATTACTTAATAATTTAATTACGTTTCTAAAAATTTACCTTTCAAATTTGTTCTCAATATTGGTATTCCTTCCATTTTTTAGTTTTTCTTCCTTTTTGGTTTATAAAATTTATGAACACTATGCTTATTATGAAAGTTTTGTAAAAATAGTTTGCGTTGAAAAAATCATTCCTCCTCCTGAAAGGTTGTGTGCATAAATACGTTGTTTTATATTTCTAATAACAATTTATTGTAATTGTTTTTTCATCCATTAAATTTTAAAAACGAAAACTATGAATCTAAAATATTTAGTTTTAATTATTGTATATTTAATAATTATACAAAGATATTTTTCTCAAAAAACTTCTGATAGTATAAAAATTCAGAATTTACAGGAAGTTGAGATTTCTGCTAATAGAGTAGTGGAAAAGAAACGATTAACTGCTCAACAAATTAATCTTCTTACAAAAGAAGAAATACAATTTTTACAAAGTCAAACAACGGCAGATTTGATGCAAAATTCGGGCAGTGTTTTTGTTCAAAAAAGTCAACAGGGTGGTGGAAGTCCTGTCATTCGTGGCTTTGAATCTAGCAGAATTTTGTTGGTGATAGATGGTGTGCGAATGAATAATTTAATTTATCGTTCAGGACATTTGCAAAACATTATCACTACCGATAATAATTCTTTTGAAAAAGTTGAAATAATATATGGGTCTTCCTCTACCATTTACGGTAGCGATGCATTAGGTGGTGTAATTCACCTTTATACTCGAAATCCTGTGCTTGCTAATGACTCACAAACTACCAAAATTAAAGTCAATTTGTTTACAAGATATGGTTCAGTGAATAATGAAAGTACCAGTCACGTTGATTTCAACATTGGTTTCAAAAAGTTTGCATCATTTACATCCTTTACGTTCTCAAGATTTGGTGATTTGCGTGGTGGAGAAAATCAAAATCCATTTTACAACGGTTCTTATGGAGAACGACCTTATTACGTCAAACGTTTTGGAAATAAGGATTCTATGGTAAAAAACAGCGATAAATACTTGCAGGTACAAAGTGGCTATAATCAATACGATCTGGTACAAAAATTTTTATTCAAACAGAATGATTTTACAGAACATTTATTAAACTTTCAATATTCTACATCTTCAAATGTACCAAGATATGATCGTCTCACAGAATATGCCGGTACTAATCTACGTTTTGCAGAATGGTATTATGGTCCACAAACTCGACTAATGGCTGCTTATGACTTTAAGTATTCTAAATCCACATTTTTTTCAGATTTTATTCGTGTGATTGCCAATTTTCAAAACATAGAAGAAAGCCGATACACAAGAAGGTTTAATAATAAAAACTTAAATGGTACGATTGAAAACGTAAATGTATATGGTCTAAATGTGGATTTATTGAAAAAATGGAACAAGCATCATTTACAATATGGAATTGATGTTCAATATAATACAGTTTCTTCTAAAGGAATTATTAAAGATATTATAGCGAATGTAGAAAACCCAGGACCGACGAGATATCCAGATGGTTCTAACAAAATGATGTGGGGCGCTTTTTACTTAACTCATAAATGGTTTCTTGATAACGAGAGTTTGATACTAATAGATGGTGTTCGTCTGGGATATGCTTATTTGCACTCTACTTTTATCGACACTACGTTCTTTAAATTTCCTTTTCGTGAATCAATACAAAGAAATTTCACTTACTCAGGCAATATAGGAATAGTTAATAATATCAAGAATGAATGGAAATTATCCTTTTTGGTCTCATCGGGATTTAGAGTACCTAATGTGGATGATTTAGGAAAAGTTTTTGACACTCAGCCCGGTGCTGTAATTGTACCTAATCCAAATATTCAACCTGAAAAAACTTTGACAGAAGAAATTAATGTTACAAAATTTTTTGGAAACAATGGAAGTTTTGAAAATGTAATTTACTACACACAAATTTTTGATGCCATTGTTACAGATAAATTTCAATACAATGGACAGGATTCTATTATTTACAACGGTGTGAAAAGTCAGGTGTTAGCCAATCAGAATAAACAAAGAGCATACATATACGGCTTCGCTTCACAATTGAGAATGAATGTATCGCATCATTTTGAGTTTGCAGTAAGTATGAATTATACTTATGGACGAATCAAGACCGATACAATGGATTATCCTTTAGACCATATTCCTCCATTTTATTCAAGAATGGCTTTCAGCTACAAACCAAATGCTAAATTAAACTTCACTTTATTCTCCATTTTTAATGGAAAAAAAGATGTATCTAATTACAATATGTTTGGTGAAGATAATTTTAAATATGCTACGCCTGTTGGTATTCCTGCCTGGTTTACTTTGAATTTCAGAATGCAGTGGAATGTATGGAAATATGCAACATTGGTGGCAGGTATTGACAATATCTTTGATACACAATACCGTGTTTTTGCAAGTGGAATCAATGCACCCGGAAGAAATATCTTTGCAACACTCAAAATTCATTTTTAATCCCACTTTTTACCACTAAGTTACTATTTTAACTTCAAAATAACCTTTTTTTAATAGAAAATTCATTTTTACTAAAAGCACTTTATCCACAATCTTGTGAATAAAGTGCTTTTTTATATTTAATGCTATTATTTTGTATCCCTTGATAAATCTGTAATTCAGTTCGTTTAGCTTCAAATAAAATTATCCACAATAATTGTTAGTAATTAAATTTTATCCACATGGTGGTAAAAAGTGGTAAAAAGTGGTAAAAAATAGAAAAATTGTCTGTATTTTAGTGCCCAAAATCATTCTATCCCCTGTATGTTTACTCTTATTGGAGAATTCGATTGCAAAGTAGATGCTAAAAATCGTCTGCTTCTTCCATCTGATCTCAAAAAACAGATGGGGAATGCTTTTGACAGGGGATTTGTAGCAAATCGTAATCTCCATCATCCGTGTATAACGCTCTACCCAATGCAGGAGTGGGAAAGTATTAATGAGCAACTTCGAAAACTCAATCGCCTCATAAAAGCCAACGACATCTTTATCCGCAAATTTATGGGAGGGGCTACGCAATGTATGCCTGATAATTCCGGAAGAATATTAATTCCAAAGCCACTTGCTGAATATGCTCAGATAAAGTCCGACATTAAAGTGATTGGTAGCAATAACATTATTGAAATATGGGATAAAGACCTTTACAACAACTTCTTACAGCAAGATTTTGATATTGAAAAAATGGCGATTGAAATTTTCGGAAACAACAATAGTTCCAAAAACTAAAACCACAACTTCATACTAATGACCACTTCGCAAACCTATCACATACCGGTGATGTTGAATGAATGTTTGAATTACCTCAACATTCAACCGGATGGAATTTATGTGGATGTGACGTTTGGTGGTGGTGGTCATTCTCGTGCTATTCTTGAAAAACTATCTGAAAAAGGAAAATTGTTTGCTTTTGATCAGGACAAAGACGCACAGAAAAATATTATCAATGATGAACGATTTACGTTTATTCCTCACAACTTTGCTTTTATTGCTCAATGGTTACATTACTATAAAGTTTATAAAGTCAATGGAATACTGGCAGATTTAGGTGTTTCGCTTCATCAATTTCAAACGCCTGAAAGAGGATTTTCTTACCGATATAATTATCCTCTGGATATGCGAATGAATCAACAACAAAAACTCACAGCCAGAGATGTTGTGAATGATTACAGTGTGCAACAATTAGAGAATATCTTTAAAGAATATGGTGATTTACCGAATGCAAAAAAAATAGCCCATCTCATTCAAGAGTATCGCTTCCATCAACCGATTGAAACAACTTTTGACCTTGTAAAAGCAGTAAAACCAGTCCTTCCCAAAGTAAATGATTATCCGATATTGTCCAGAATTTTTCAAGCCATTCGTATTGAAGTTAACAAAGAAATTGAGAATCTGAAAAGTTTTTTAAATCAAACTTATGATTTATTGGAACACAAAGGACGACTGGTTGTGTTGACGTATCATTCATTAGAAGATAAAATTGTAAAACACTTTATGATTCACGGACATACAGATAAAACGCTTACTCCAGATCCAATATATGGAACAATTCAATATCCATTTAATAACTTAACTAAAAAACCTATTGAAGCAACCGAAGAAGAGATAAAAAGAAATCCTCAATCCAGAAGCGCCAAACTAAGAGCAGTAGAAAAAGTTTAGAATAATTATGACAAGAAAAAATAAAATATTACTCACAGAAGAAAAGAATGTAGAAACTGAAGAAGAAAAAACAATTAAAGAAAAAGCAACTTCTGTAATGACAAAAAAATCAAGCGCTTCAAAAGGTATAATTATTCGGATGTTTTATTATGTATTTGGTGGACAATATTTTGAAACGCACGAAATACAAAACCATATCAAATATTTTCTTCTCCTGGTTGGACTTGGAATATTATACATCAACAACGGGAATAAAGCAGATAAAAAAATCAGAGATATTAATAAATTAAATAAAGAATTGAAAGAATTGAGATCACAATATATCATTACTCAATCAGAATTAATGTTTTTAAGTAAGCAAAGCGAAGTTGCAAAAAGAGTAGAACCAATAGGATTAAAAGAAACAACTCAACAACCTTATTTAATATTAAATAAAGATACGACTAATCATATTTATTAATTAAAAACAATTTTAACTCAAATGAACAAATCACTAAACATAAAAACGAATATCACATTTGTGATGTTTTTTATTATTGTGTGTTTAGTGTTTTATAAAATTTATATTATTCAATTTAAAGAAGGATCTTATTGGAGAGAGAAATCAAAGAAAATCACGACAAAGTTTATTGAAGTAGAAGCATCAAGAGGAAATATCTATGACCAGAACTATAATTTATTAGCCACCTCCCTGCCTTATTATGACATTGGTATTGATGTCAATGTGCCGGGATTGGATGATAAAACTTTTAATCAAAAAAAAGATTCTTTAGCATTAATGTTGAGTAAAATTTTTCCGCAAAAGTCCAAAAAACAATATCTCGCCATACTTAATAAAGCAAGACAGGAAGGAGATAGATATGTGTTGATACAAAGAAAGGTGAGTTATCAGGACTTACAAAAAGTCAAACAATTTCCAATTTTGAGAAATGGCAAAAAAGGTGGGCTTGTTGTGTTTCAAACTAGCAAGCGCATTTTACCATTTAGATATCTTGCAGCAAGAACAATAGGAATGGTCAGAGAAAACATCAAGCCGATTGGATTAGAAGGCGCTTATGATTCTATCTTGCGTGGTGTTTCTGGAAAACGACTCATGCAAAAAATTGCTGAAAATGTCTGGCGACCTGTCAATGATGATGAAGAAATTCAAGCTAAAAATGGTAAAGATATTGTAACAACATTAGATATAAACATACAAGATGTAGCAGAACATGCCCTTTTGAATGCACTTATTAAAAATCAAGCCACGTATGGCAGTGTCATATTGATGGAAACTAAAACCGGGAAAATAAAAGCCATTGCCAACCTTGTCAAAAAAGATAGTGTTACCTATGAAGAAAGTTTAAATTTTGCCATTGGCTATCCTTCAGAGCCAGGTTCTACTTTCAAATTAGCGTCCGTTCTTGCATTATTAGAAGAGTATGATGTAAGTATTGATGAAAAAATAAATGTTGGAAATGGAGAATGCACATATTATAATCAAACGATGAGAGATGCACATCCGCCGCATTCCAGCATTATTACACTTGAAGAAGCATTCAAAACATCCTCAAATGTTGGTATCAGTAAAATTGTAACTAAGTATTTTTCAAAAAATCCAGATCGATTTGTTTATCATTTATCGTGCTTTCATCTTGAAAAGCCCTACAATATTGAAATTCCCGGCGAAGGAATTCCTCGTATTAAACATCCGAAAGATAAAGATTGGTATGGAACAACCTTACCTTGGATGAGTATTGGTTATGAATCATTACTAACACCTTTACACATTTTAATGCTTTACAACCTTGTAGCTAATAACGGAACAATTGTAAAACCAATGTTTGTAGAAAGAATAGAATACAATGGAAAAGCTATTAAAACTTTTACACCACAAATTATTGCTGAAAATGTTTTGAAACCAACAACTATTCAAAAAGCCAAACAATTACTTAGATCTGTTGTAGAAAGTGGAACAGCCAAAGGTTTGAACATCTCTACTTTCAAAGTAGCAGGGAAAACAGGCACAGCCCAAATCGCTAAGAAAGGGCGTTATTATACTAATCAAAATGATAAAACATACCTGGCATCTTTTGTAGGTTTTTTTCCATTAGAAGATCCTCTTTATACCTGTATTGTTACCATCCATTCTCCCAGTAAAGGAATTTATTATGGTGGATTAGTAGCAGGACCTGTGTTTAAAGAAATTGCTGAAAAAGTTTATTCTACTAATTTACAAACGATTCCTCCCTTAAATGACAAAGACAATCAAATTATTCATTTACCCTTTTTGTGTGGTACAACAGTAACTAAGTTGGACTATTTATCTCAAAAACTCCACTTACCTTCTTTGAATACTTCAACAAATAATGATAGTTTAATCGCTCCATTGTTTGAAGATAGTTTGCAATATCATAGAAAACCACAAAGTGTTTTGACGCTCATTCAAAAAAATATTATGCCAGACCTCAAAGGAATGGCCATTAGCGAAACACTACCAATACTTGAAAGTAAAGGTTTAAAAATTATTCTAAAAGGCAATGGCTGGATTGTCAATCAGTCCATTCCACCTTATTCTAAAATACAAAATGGACAAAAACTCATTCTCACATTAAATTCAAAAATTTAATCATTGAAGTTTTTATGAAAAAACTAAAAGATATACTTAAACTGTTACAGCCCATACAGATTATAGGAAACACCGAGAGAGATATTGAATCCATTTCAAATAATTCAAATGCTGTTCAGCCCAACTCTCTTTTTGTGGCAATTAAGGGATTGACTGTTGATGCACATCAATTCATTCCACAAGCCATTCAAAAAGGTTCAATAGCAATTGTTTGCGAAAAAAATCCTGAAAATCTGATGAAAGATGTTACCTATATTCAAGTAAAAGATTCAGCAGAAGCATTAGGAATTATTGCACATGAATTTTATGACAAACCAACTCATAAACTTAATTTAATAGGCGTAACAGGAACTAATGGAAAAACAACTACTGTTACTCTTTTATTTCAACTTTTTCGTTCATTAGGATATTCTTGTGGTCTTATATCTACTGTAGAAAATAAAATTAACGATAAAACACTTTCAGCCACTCACACCACACCAGATGCATTGCAGTTTAATCAGTTATTACATCAAATGATGCAAGAAGGATGTCAATATGTTTTTACAGAAGTAAGTTCCATTGGTGTACATCAAAAACGAATTGCTGGATTGCACTTCAAAGGCGGCATATTTACCAACTTAACGCATGATCATTTAGATTATCATAAAACATTTGAAAATTACAGAGATTGCAAAAAAGCATTTTTTGATGCTTTATCAAAAGATAGTTTTGCTCTCATCAATAAAGATGACAAGAATGGAATGTACATGGTGCAAAATACTTCTGCACAAGTTTATACGTATGCTTTGCAAACAATGGCCGACTTCAAAGCTAAAATTCTTGAACAACATATAAATGGAACGCTCATTCAAATTAATGGTAAAGATGTGTGGATAAAACTCATTGGAAAATTTAATGTTTACAATGTCTTGACAGCATACAGCGTTGCAAGAATTTTAGGAGAAGAAGAAGAAAAGATTTTGAAATATATAAGCAATTTAAATCCAGCAAGAGGACGTTTTCAGATGATACATCATAATGGAATTACAGGTATAGTAGATTATGCTCATACGCCCGATGCTTTAGAAAATGTTTTAAAGACAATTAAAGAACTTCGGCATGATCATCAAAATATCATTACCATTATAGGATGCGGAGGAAATAGAGATGCCGCCAAAAGACCAATTATGGCGCAAATTGCAAGTAAATACAGTGATAAAGTTATTCTAACTTCGGATAATCCAAGAAATGAAGATCCAAAAGAAATTATACAGCAAATGGAACATGGTTTGACCTATCAAGATAAGAGAAAAACAATTCGTATAGTAGATAGAGATGAAGCCATACATGTAGCCGTACAAATGGCAGAGAATGAAGATATTATTTTATTGGCGGGGAAGGGGCATGAAACCTATCAAGAAATTAACGGAGTAAAATATCCATTTGATGATTATCAAAAATTGTCGGATTACTTAAAACAAATGAAATAAATTATGCTTTACTATTTATTCAAATATCTGCATGAAACTTACGATTTAATAGGTTCTGGTGTTTTTAGATATATAACTTTCAGGGCGGCATTAGCACTGATTTTTTCACTAATAATTTCTTTGATTTTTGGTAAAAGAATAATTGAATATATAAGAAGAAAACAAATTGGTGAAACTATACGAGACCTTGGACTGGAAGGGGAAAAGCAAAAAGCAGGAACCCCTACTATGGGTGGTATCATAATTATTGCTGCGATTATTATTCCAACGTTATTGTTAGCTAAATTGAATAATATATACATTATCTTAATGTTGATTACAACTATATGGTTAGGTGTTTTGGGTTTTTTAGATGATTATATCAAAGTATTTAAGAAAGATAAAGAAGGTTTGAAAGGAAAATTTAAAGTCATTGGTCAAGTAAGTATTGGTTTAATCGTTGCCTTGGTATTGTACTTCCATCCAGATGTAGTGATTCGTGAAAGAATAATTTCTAATCAAAAAGAGGCATGGGCATACATTGATGATAAAAAAGCAGAAAACCAGGAAAAGATAAACATTCCCATTTATGCTAAAAATGAAACCAAGTCCTTAAAAACAACGATTCCTTTTGTAAAAAATAATGAATTGGATTATTCAAAACTTATTGCATGGGCTTGTGATGATTGTGAAAAGTATGGATGGATCGTTTTCATTCCGATTGTTATTTTAATTGTTACAGCGGTTTCAAATGGTGCGAATATTACGGATGGTATTGATGGATTAGCCAGTGGAACAAGTGCTATAATTGGTGTAACGCTTGGCATTCTGGCGTATGTATCAGGCAATAAAATTTTCTCCGATTATTTGAACATCATGTTTATTCCTAATACAGGTGAACTTGTGATATTTATCTCCGCATTTGTGGGCGCTTGTATTGGCTTTTTATGGTATAATACATATCCTGCACAAATTTTCATGGGTGATACTGGAAGCTTGACACTTGGTGGAATTATTGCCATGTTTGCAATTGCTATTCGTAAAGAACTTTTACTCCCCATTTTATGTGGCATCTTTTTAGTAGAAAATTTATCGGTGATTTTACAGGTGGCATATTTTAAATATCAAAAAAGAAAGCGAGGTATTGAATATGCCCGTGAACATCGATTGTTCAAAATGGCGCCCTTACATCATCATTTTCAAAAATTGGGATACCATGAATCAAAAATAGTAATGCGGTTTTTGATCGTTGGGATATTATTGGCTGCATTATCTATCATCACATTAAAGCTAAGATAATAATGTCAAAAAGGATTGTCATATTGGGTGCTGGTGAGTCGGGAGCAGGAAGCGCTATTCTTGCTAAAAAGCAAGGATATTCTGTTTTTGTTTCTGATATTGGAAAAATAAAAGAAGAATATAAAAACGAATTAAAACAATATTCAATTGATTTCGAAGAGAATAAGCATAGCGAAGATATTATTTTATCGGCTGATGAAGTCATCATAAGTCCGGGAATACCACTTACGGTTCCAATCGTTCAGAAATTAAAAAACAAAGCTATTCCTATTATCTCTGAATTAGATTTTGCACAAAGATTTACAAATGCGAAAATCATTGCTGTTACCGGTACGAATGGGAAATCTACAACTACATCATGGATTTATCATACCTTTAAATTGGCGGGATATAATGTTTGTTTAGCGGGGAATATTGGTGTAAGTTTTGCAAAAGAAGTAGCGACCAGAAATTACGATTGGTATGTGCTGGAAGTGAGTTCATTTCAATTGGATAGCAGTTATACGTTTCATCCACACATAGCAGTGATTACGAATATCTCAAGAAATCATCTGAATAGATACGATGGTTCAATGGAAAAATATATTCAAGCAAAATTCAGAATTGTTCAAAATCAAACATCACAGGATTATTTTATATTTAATGCAGATGACGATAATATCGTAAGTACACTTTCAAAGAAAAACATTTCATCTGTGCTATTACCTTTTTCAGTACAAAAAGAATTAAACACAGATGGATCATGGATAGAAAATCAACACATCATTATACAAACCAACCAATTAAAAACAAATCTTATGAGTATCGTAGAATTAGCACTCAAAGGCAGGCATAACATTTACAATGCCCTTGCTACTTCTCTGCCATCCAGAATTGCAGAGATTAAAAACGAAGTCATTCGTGAAAGTTTCAGAACATTTGAGAATCTGGAACATCGACTGGAATATGTTGTAACTGTGAATGGAGTGGATTATATCAACGATTCTAAGGCAACGACAGTACATGCGGCTTATTTTGCGTTAAGTAGTCAAACCAAGCCGGTAGTATGGATTTGCGGAGGACAGGATAAAGGGAATGATTATACCGAATTGTATGAAGTTGTAAAAGATAAAGTGAAAGCAATTGTATGTCTTGGAAAAGATAATAAGAAAATCATCCAGGCATTTAAAAACATTGTGCCGGTGATTGTAGATACGCATTCTATGGAAGATGCAGTAAAATCAGCATATCGATTGGCAAAGAAAGGCGATGTGGTTTTATTATCTCCGGCTTGTGCAAGTTTTGATTTATTTGAAAGTTATGAAGAAAGAGGGAAACAATTCAAAGAATTTGTAAGACAACTATAATCACAATGTGGTTTACGAATTTCATAAAAGGCGATAGAACGATTTGGTGGATTGTATTTATTTTATCCATCTTTTCATCATTAGTTGTATATAGTTCTTCTATAGCGTTGGCTTATAGATATAAAGATGGACATTCTGAATATTTTTTATTCAAACACATTGTTATTTCGTTAATGGGATTGTTTTTAATTTTTTTAATTCAAAAACAAAACTTAACAGTAAAACATTTGAATTTAATTAGTGTATTAGGATTTATTATAAGTATTCCTTTGTTGATCTTTACACTTGTTTCTGGTGTTCGTTCTGGAGAGGCAACTCGATGGGTAGAAGTTCCGGGTCTTGGAATTACCTTTCAATCTTCAGATCTGGCAAAAATTACATTGATTTTATTCATTTCAAGAAATCTTACATTTTATCAAAAGAAGTTTATCAGTTTAAAAAATATTTTCATTATCATATTACTTCCTACGATACTTATCTGTGGGTTAATTTTAATTTCAAATTTCTCAACAGCATTTTTACTTTTTACTACTATATTTTATCTGATTTTATTGAGTAATGTCTCACTAAAAAATACATTAAAAATTTTATCTATTTTATTTATTGTTGGATGTGTTTTTGGTTTAACGATTTATTTCTTTCCTGATGTATTGCCAAGAGGTAAGACGTGGAAATCAAGAATAGAAAATTTTATTAATGGAGATAATAAAGCTAATTATCAGGCCGAACAAGCCAAAATTGCTATTGCGAATGGAACAATCATTGGGCGAGGTCCTGGAAATAGCGCTCAAAGGTCTTTCTTACCGCAGGCCAATTCGGACTTTATTTATGCTATTTTAATTGAAGAATATGGTACTTTAGCTGGTATTATTGTAGCTGCTGCATTTCTAGTGATTTTTTTAAGGTCTATTAAAATTGCACAGAAAGCAAATAATTTATTTTATTCATATATAGTAGCGGGTTTGTCTTTTAATCTTGTTTTGCAAGCTATAATTAACATGGCGGTGGCAGTGAATTTAATTCCGGTTACAGGTCAACCCTTGCCATTTGTAAGTATGGGAGGAACTTCACTTGTTTTTTCTTGTATTAGCATTGGAATTATTCTCAATATAAGCAGACAAATTAAAGATAAACAAATAGCACAAAAACAAGATAATATCCCTGTTTCAGAATCTTCTATAACTACAATCGGATGAATACGAAACTTAAAATCATATTAAGTGGTGGTGGAACGGGCGGTCACATCTATCCAGCAGTGGCTATTGCAAAAGCCATTCAGAAAAATTATACTGACGTAGAGATATTATTTATCGGTGCAAATGGAAGAATGGAAATGGAAAAAGTGCCTGCTGCGGGTTTTCATATCAAAGGTATAGATATTATTGGGTTACAAAGAAAATTAACATTGAAAAATATATTTATTCCATACTATTTATTCAAAAGTATTCAACAAGTAAAAAAGATATTTCAGGAATTTCGTCCGGATGTAGTGATTGGAACAGGAGGTTATGTGAGCTTCCCGGTATTATTAACTGCACAGTTTCAGAATATTCCTAATTATATTCAAGAACAAAATGCGTATGCTGGTTTAGCCAATAAACTTTTAGCAAAAAAAGCAAGAAAAATTTTTGTTGCCTTTAATGACATGGAAAAATTTTTTCCAAAAGACAAGATTGTGGTATCCGGTAATCCTATTAGAAATGACCTTGAACAATTAGATATATTAAAAGAAAAAAGCATTTCATTTTTTAATTTAAAGAAAGACAGACCAATTGTTTTGGTAATTGGTGGAAGTTTAGGAGCTAAAAGTATTAATGAAACTATTTATCAAAATATTAATTTCTTCAAAAATCACTCTATTCAGCTTATCTGGCAGATGGGAAAATCTTTTTACAATCAACTTACATTGGAAATGAAACAATCATTAAACCATCCCGATATTTTTTATAAGGATTTTATTTATGAAATGAATTTAGCTTATGCTGCCGCAGACCTTATTATTTCTCGTGCCGGAGCAAGCACTATTGCAGAGCTTGCGATGGTTGGAAAACCCACTATACTTATTCCTTCGCCAAATGTAACCGACGACCATCAAACCAAAAATGCACTTTCATTAGTGCACCAAAATGCTGCTATTTTAGTAAAAGATAATGAAGTTACCCAAAAATTAATTCCTACTATTGATAAGATTCTTAATGACCTATCATTGCAAAACGAGTTATCAAAGAATATTAAAAAATTATCCCAACCTGATGCCGCTAACTTAATTGTGCAAACAATTTTAAATGATTTAAAATCTTTGAAACACAACTCATGAAAAACATCCACGATTATAAGTTGTATTATTTTTTAGGCATTGGAGGTATTGGAATGAGTGCACTTGCACGATATTTTAATATTCATAAAAAAAATATTATTGGATACGATAAAACAGAAAGTGAATTAACCAAACAATTAGTGAATGAAGGCATTCAATGTTATTATGAAGAAAAAAATGATATTGAATTGGAAAACATTTTGAGCCAATATAACAAAGACGATGTACTTGTTATTTACACGCCTGCTGTTCCAAAAGAATTAAAGGAATGGAAATTTTTTTATGAAAGACAATTTGTAATAAAAAAAACGTTCCGAAGTATTGGGTGAAATTGTCAATCAATACAAATGTATTGCTGTTGCAGGAACGCATGGCAAAACAACAACCACATCTTTGATTACGCATATTTTTATGACAGCACAGAAAAATGTAATTGCCTTTGTAGGAGGGATAATGAGTAATTACAACACAAATTTTATTTACAAGATAACCAATTCTTCATCTACAATTTTTAGTATCACTGAAGCCGATGAGTATGATAAATCTTTTCTTCAACTTCGCCCCAATGTTGCTGTAATTACAAGTGTAGACGCTGACCATTTAGATATTTATCAAACACATGAACATTTAATCAATACCTATCAATCCTTTGCGAGTAAGATTAAAGATGATGGTCTTTTGATTGTTAATAAATCTGTTGATAAGTTCTTTTTGAATCAAAAAAAGATAAGTACATACGCCGTAAATTTGAATGGGCAAATAATGGCTCAAAATGTGCGGTTTTTAAATCATCGTATGATATTTGATTTATACATAGAAGATAAAGTTTTTCAAAATGTAGAGTTGAACATACCTGGACAGCACAATGTTTTAAATGCACTTGCTGCGATTGCAGTTGCAAGGCATTACCACATTTCTTTTGAGGACATTTTTCATTCCTTAAAAACATTTAATGGAGTAAAAAGAAGATTTGAATATCATATAAAAAACAATGATAAGATATTAATTGATGATTATGCTCATCATCCTGAAGAAATGAGGAACTTTTTGAGTGCCGTAAAAATGTTGTATCCGGATAAAAAAATCACAGCCATTTTTCAACCGCACTTGTATTCCAGAACAAGGGATTTTATGAAAGAATTTGCGGATGTTTTAAGTCAATATGCTGATGAAATAATTTTACTGGATATTTATCCTGCAAGAGAATTGCCAATACCGGGTATTACATCACAAGCATTATTAGAAAAAATACAACACACCAATAAAAAATTATTATCCAAGCAAGAATTGCCTAACTATTTAGGGAGTTCTTATCACGAAGTAATTCTCACAATAGGTGCAGGAGATATTGAATTATTAATACCAGATATCAAAAAACAATTGATAAACTAATGCAACTTAAAACCATATATAAACGACTATTGATAGTATCAGGGAAGATATTATTCTTGGCTTTTGCTATTATTTCTATGGCATTTGTAAATAACGAATACAAAAAGAAAAAAATTGAAGTTATTAATATTAAAATTCATTCGGATAATCAACCGATGATGTGCAGTGTTGAAGATGTTGAGAATTATTTGAAAAAAACGAACATTGATTTAAATAAAAAATATTATTACGAGATTGATTTTAATGAAGTTGAAAAAATTATTGGCGAAAAAGAAGAAATAAAAAATGCGGATATATATTTTACGGCAGATAGACAGTTGTTTATTGAAGTGAATGAGAGAAAACCAATAGCAAGAATTGTATTTCACAATCAACATTATTATATTGATGATGAATGGAAGACAATGAAAGTTGTTTATCCATATCGTGTTCCACTTGTAATGATTAATAGTTATGAACATCCGGAAGTTTTTAAAGATTATTCTATCTCAAAAATTTTCACTTCAAAAACATTGACAGATTTTTCTGTGTTTGATGATATCTATATTGTTTTAAAGACATTACAATCAGATACTTTATTAAGTAAACTTATTGATTATGTTTATATTGATAAAAATCATGAAATTAAGTTGTATCCATTGATTGGAAAGTTTGTTATAAATGCTGGTAATTCTGAATATTTTCCTGAGAAAATAAATAAATTCAAACTATTCATTTTTGAAGGATTGAATAAAAACGATGCATGGAATCGATATTCAGAAATTAACTTAAAATATAAAAATCTCATCTATTGTACTAAAAAATAATTCTATGGAAATACTAAACAACAACACAACATCCCAGTCAGAACCAAATTTTTCAATTGATTCACCTGTTGTGGTAGCATTGGATATTGGTACAACTAAAATTGTTACATTAGTTGGAGTAAAAAATAAATTTGGAAAAATTGAAATCCTGGCTTATTCCAATGTGCCTTCTAAAGGCGTATTGAGAGGTGCTGTAGCAAACATCAAGGATGCAACGGAAAGCATTGGTAAATCTATTAAAGAAGCAGAAGCGAAATGTAAAGCAGAAATTGCTGAAGTGGTTGTAGGCGTAGCCGGTCAATATATTAAAAGTATTAATCAAAGTACTTCTTTAACGATTTCTAATGATGAGGTCACAGAAGAGGACATCAAGAAGATGATGGAAGATATAAAACAAATTTCTCAAAAGCCAGGCGAAAAAATCATATCTATTATACCTCAAGATTTTATTATTGACAATGTAAATGGAATTACCAATCCTATCGGATATTCAGGTAAACACATTAAAGGAAATTTTCATGTTGTGTCTGTAACAGAATCCATTATTAAAAACATTAACAAATGTATTCAGGCCAATAATTTGAGTATTCAGGAAATTTTCTTAGAACCAATTGCTAGCGCTGCATCCGTATTAACGGATGAACAAAAAGAAGCTGGTGTATGCTTAATTGATATTGGTGGAGGCACAACAGACATTGCTATTTATCATGGCAATATTATTCGTCATTCGGCAGTTATTCCATTGGGTGGGAATGTGATTACAAACGATATTAAAGAAGTATGTAAGCTAACAGAAAAGCAAGCAGAAACCTTAAAAATAAAGGAAGGATATGCCATGCCTTTTGATGAATTGAAAACAAAAAACTTACGACTTGTGCGCTCAACGGAGAATTTATTAGATAAATCTGAACAGGTAAAAACAGTGAATGCTCATACACTTGCTGAAGTAATTAATTCAAGATTAGAAGAAATTATACAATTAATTGATAACCAACTAGAACTATCGGGATACAAAGATAAATTATCTTCTGGCATTATTCTAACAGGTGGAGGAAGTTTGCTCAAAAACATTAAAGATGTGTTTATGGCTAATCTTGGTATTGATACAAGTGTTGGGGTGCCTAATCAACACATCTCCACTTCTATTGAAGAATTAAAATCACCTATTTATTCCACTGCAATTGGCTTATTAATTCTTGGTTTTCAAAATCTTGAAGAAAAATCAGACAACCAAAGGAATAATTCTACTCAATCCAACCAGATGCAAACAACTAATGCACAGGACAAACAAATAGCCCAGGAATTAAGTAACAAAAGAAAAGGCGGCTTCCTTTCAGGCATTATGAAAGGAATTAAAGACCTTTTTGAAACACCAGATAACTTAGATAATACTTAAACTCATCATAAACCCTAAAATTTACAACTATGAATCAATTTGAAATACCACAAAATTTGGAATCTATGGAAAACATCATTAAAGTAATAGGAGTAGGTGGAGGCGGAAGCAATGCTGTAAAGTACTTGTATAATCTGAATGTGAAAAATGTTGATTTTATCGTGTGTAATACCGATAAACAACATCTAGAGTCCAGCCCCATACCCAATAAAATTCAACTTGGAAAAAATCTTACCAAAGGTCTGGGAGCAGGTTGTATTCCCGAAAAAGGTAGAGAAGCAGCCATTGAATCCAAAGAAGAAATTAAACGAATATTGGAGAACAAAACCGAAATGTTGTTTATCACAGCAGGGTTGGGTGGAGGAACAGGAACAGGTGCCGCCCCTATCATCGCTGAAGTGGCAAGAAGTTTGAATGTTCTGACAGTCGCAATAGTTACGTTACCTTTTCATTTTGAAGGAAAGAAAAAAATGATATATGCCGAAAAAGGTCTGGAAGAATTGAAAAAACACGTAGACAGCATCATTGTAATTCCAAATGAAAAACTGAAAACTATTTACCCCGGTATGAAAATGTCCGAAGCATTTGCTAAAGCTGATGATGTGGTATCTACTGCTGCCAAAAGTATTGCAGAGATTATAACCAACAACTTGCATATTAATGTAGATTTCAACGATGTTAGAACAGTCATGCAAAACAGTGGCACAGCATTGATGGGTACTGCCATTGCAAGAGGTGAAAACAGAGCATTGGAAGCATTGAAAAACGCTATCAATCATCCGTTACTGGCTAACAATACTATTGAAGGCGCAAAACACATATTGCTCAGCATTACAACAGGAACAGAAGATCTTACTACTGATGAGTTTGAAGCTATTACAAATTACATTGAAGAAGCATCAGGTGGAACGGCAGATGTTATTCCTGGCTATGGTAATGATTCTTCTCTTGGAGATGCCGTATCTATAACCATTGTAGCGACTGGTTTTTCTACTAATTCTTCTGAAGAAATAAAAGAAAATAACGAAAAGATATTTACAACAGTTACAAAAGTTGAAACTGTTGCCTTGAACGAGAATGTGGTGAATCAGGAAGAAAAAGAAGATATTCAAAAGAATGAAACGCCAGCTATTGATAATAGAGTAAATGAAGAAGAAACCTTACGTATTGAAACCATTGAAGCAAGTTCTGAAACAAAGGAAGAAAATGAATTTAAACCATTTGTAAATGAAAGTCAATCTAAAACACTTTTTGACACTGTTGCAACAAATAATACAGATGAAATTAATAATCCTTCAACAGAAAACATTGCAGCATCAACTGTACCACCATTAGATTTGCCTGAATCTTCTTTTGATAATCCACCAGTAGTTAAAATTGTTGAAAAAGATTCATATTCAGAAAGTCCATCATCGGCAAGTAATACTTTAGAACAATTGTCTGAAAATATCAAATCAATAAGTGAAAAAACATCGCATCTCAGAAAGCAGTTGATGGATTTAAATAATCCGATTGTTTTTCAAGAATTAGAAAGCAAACCAGCTTATTTAAGAAAAAAGGAAAGTGAAGATCAAAAAGGTACAATTCCACCGAATCATCTGATGAATGATCATTCTAATTATACGGTAGATGAAAATGGTAATATTCGTCCCAATAATCCATATTTGAACGATCAGGTAGATTGATGTATACTTGTTTTTCCTTAATGTTATTAAATAACAACTTAAATAATAATGTTAATCAAAATTAATTCAGAAAAGCCACAAGAGAAAGAAGTTGAAAGTGTTGTAAAACTATTAAGAGACGGGGGAGTGATTATTTATCCTACAGACACGGTCTATGCTCTGGGCTGTGATATTTATCAAACCAAAGCGATTGAGCGAATTGCACGATTAAAAAAAATAGATCCCGAAAAAGCCCTTTTTACGTTTATATGTTCAGATATTTCGGATATTTCCAACTATGTTTTACCAATTCCAAATTCCATCTTCAAAGTGATTAAAAAACTCATTCCTGGTCCGTATACTTTTATTTTGAATGCTAATAGCAATGTGCCTAAAATTTTAAAGCAAAATAGAAAAACGATTGGAATACGTGTAGCCGATAATAACATTACTCGTGAAATTATCAAACAATTGGGGCACCCGATATTATCATCCAGTTTAATAGATGCAGAAGATGATATTAAAGAATATTACACAGACCCACAGGAAATATACGAACAATATAAAAACAAGGTGGATTTAATTATAGATGGGGGTTATGGCAATGTTGTACCTTCTACGATTTTAGATTGCACAAAAGAAGAAATTGAAGTCATCCGCGAAGGAGCAGGAAAGGTGGAGTGGTGAGTATTATTAACATGATCTGAATGAAAGTATCAACATTTTTTTTGTTCACATCTTTTATTTATGTGGATTTTATATTTGGGAAAAATTGATTTGCAGGTTCAACCTTCCACAGGTGGAAGGTTTGACAGTTTAGGTAAAATTTTAGTGCTTAACTTTTTTAATAAAAATTGGTTAGGTGATAAGTAATCTAACACTTTCATCGGGCGGTTGTTGATACATTCTTGAATATAATAGATTTGTGGAGGTTTTAATAAAGTGAAATCACTCTTTTTAGGCAAAAACATTCTTAACCTTCCATTCGTATTTTCACAAGTGCCCTTTTCCCAAGCAGAATAGGGGTGCGTGAAATAGGTTGGAACTTGAAGAACATTCTGAATACGAGTATGTAAGGCAAATTCCTTCCCATTATCAAAGGTCAGAGTTTTCACCCAGCCAATAGAAACAAAAGGTTGAAGCGAGCGTATAATAGCATTAGAACAATGCAAAGCATTTTTGGAATGGAGTTTTTGAAGTATCACATAGCGAGACATTCTCTCTACCATGACCAAAAGATAGGACTTTTTATTTTTGCCTTCTATGAGGTCTATTTCCCAATCTCCAATCCTCTGCCTTGCTTCCACTTCTTTTGGTCTTTCGTCAATAAATACTCGGTCTTTAATGATTCCCCTTCGTTTTCTTATACAAGTCCTCTTTTGCCGATTCTTCCGACCTACTCGTAAATAATGAGTATAATCTACACCCTTCTCTTTTTTCTGACGATAGATGTATTGATAAATACATTCCGCTGAAACTATCTTATACTCATAAATCCCTTCCAGCTTTTTTGAGATGATAGCCGGTGACCAACGATATGAAGTAAGCATTTCAATGATTTGTTTTTCAGGTTCAGGATGACGCTCAATTTTAAGTTTCTTGCGAGGTATTTTTTTCTTTCTTCAGCCCGTTTTTGGGCTTGTGTAGCGGTGTATTTTCCGTAGATAGGAGAACTATTTCTTTTTAGTTCATTATCAATAGTTTGTCTTGAACGTTTTAATTCTTTGGCAATTTAAGTTTTAGACATGCCTTGTCCCTTCCAAATTTTTGGAAGGGTAAGTGATGTTTTGTTGTAACAAAGTGTAAAAGTTGTAAATTGAATCTACAAAATTTTAGTATTTTCAGAAATTACTTAATTATTTTTGCCACCAATACTTTCACTATGAATATATTATTTGTTATTTGCCTTTTACTACTTCTATCTTATTTACTTGAATTGTTTAATCAAAAGATACGTCTACCTTCTGTCATTTTTCTGATTGCATCCGGATTAGCATTAAAAGAATCTGTAATAATATTTTATCCTGAATTTTATCAAGCGTATAATATTGTTAGTTTATTACCTATAATCGGAACTGTTGGTTTAATTTTAATTGTTTTAGAAGGGGCAATAGAATTAGAAATCAGCAGAAATAAGTTATCTATTGTTTCTAACGCTACTTTAATTTCATTCTTGTCTATAATAGCAAATGTTTTTATTATTACATTATTGCTAAAGATCTTTTGGAACATTGAAACTGATTGGAATTTTCTATTGCTTCAGATACTACCATTCGCCATTATCAGTAGTGCTATTGCTATTCCAGCCGTTCGTTTCATGGATAAAACGGTTAAAGAATTTGTAATTTACGAAAGTAGTTTAAGCGATATATTTGGTGTAATAGTTTTTAACTTCCTTTTGGTAAATGAAACAATTAATTGGGCAAATAGTTTTTATTTTATTTATCAGATACTTCTTATGTTAGTAATTTCAATCATTATTTCCATTGGACTTTCTTTGTTTTTAAGTAAAATCAATCATCATGTAAAATTTATTCCTATAATCATTGTGATTATTTTAGTATACCTTATCTCTAAAATTTATCATTTACCTTCTCTTTTATTAATTTTAGTTTTTGGGTTAACTATAAAAAACTTTGAAAAACTCTCACACTTTAAATTCACTGAAAAAATAGTTGACTTTTTTCAACCTCAAATATTGAATAAAGAATTGAAAAAGTTTGAAGACATAGTCAATGAAAGTGCATTTTTGGTGAAAACCATGTTTTTTATATTATTAGGATACTCTCTGGATATTAATGATATTCTTAATATTCAAAGTTTAGAAATTTCAATGTTAATAATTACTATCATTTATTTATTACGAATCATTTTATTATGGTTATTTAAAGTGCCGACTAGTCCTATCTTATTTATTGCTCCACGTGGACTTATTTCTATATTATTATTTATACAAATACCTGAAAATATGAGACACAATTTATTAAATATGTCTGTAATCGTTCAGACGGTTATATTAACTACTATTACTATGGCCATAGGAAATATGGTTTATAAAAACAAAAATACCCCTTCATAAGAAGGGGCATTCCTGTGTCTTCCCTTAAATACAAGGATTAATGTTGTCCTTCAGCTTGGTTAGCATTTTCAGCAGGAGCTGTTTGTTGAGCTGTACTGTCTTGAGCAGGTGTTTGCTCAGTAGTAGTTTGCTCAGTAGTAGTTTGTTCAGTAGTGGTTTGTTCAGTAGTGGTTTGTTCAGTTGTAGTTTCTTCTTGCTTTTCAGCATTGCTGCAAGCGTAGAAAGCGGTCATTCCGCTGATGGCTACTAATGCTAATAACTTTTTCATAACTGTTTTTTTTTAATTGTTTCCCATTTATACCTCACTTTGTAAAAAGGTAACCCAAATTTTACTATTTTTTTATTAAATAATTGAATATCAGGCATTTAAAATTTAATTTTTGACAATAATATTAATCTTAAGTAGAATTTCTTTAATTTTAGGGTTACCTTTGTGGCAATAATTGTATTAATGAATATCAAAATGCATTTTTCTGATATTGATTTTATTCATGGCATTAAGAACAAGGACGAAAAAATTTTAAAAGCATTGTACCATCAATATTATAGAATGATTCGGCATTTTATTCTAAGCAATAATGGAAATGAAGATGACTTTAAAGATAATTATCACGAAACCTTACTTGTAGCCATTCGGGCTATTCAAAAAGAAGATTTTTCACTCACCTCTTCTCTATCTACATTTATTTACTCTATATCCCGACGAATCTGGCTCAAACAACTCAATAAAAATAAACCCTTCAATAATGTTGGTGATTTATATCAGCAGGCATTTCAAAATTCCGACGACGATATTGAAAAAATTGTTGAAGAACATCAAATAAAAGAAAAAAACATAAATAAAATACAAATAGCGCTTCAACACATAGGAGATAACTGCTATCAGATATTAAAACTCTTTTATTACGAACGACTATCCATGGAAACAATTGCTGAAAAATTAGGTTACAACAATTCCGATGTTGCAAAAAATCAAAAATATAAATGCCTCCAAAAACTAAAAAAAGTATTCTTTGAAAATAATATATCTGATACTGTGATAAAATCTTAATCTTATGAATCCCAACATGACCGATTGGTTTGACAAATACTTAAACAATCAGATGAGCGATGCTGAACTATCAGAATTTTATTCTGCATTAGAAAATAACAAACAATTAAAATCAGATTTTGAAAATTACCAACTTCTCATCCAATCTTTTCAAGATTATCATCAGAAAAACGATTTAGAAAACAAATTTAACGAATGGTATATTGAAGAACAAAATATAAAGCCCCTTCAAAATCGCCGTTTGTGGTGGTCTGTTTCATACATAGCTGCATCCGTTGCGTTGTTGGTAACTCTCTCTGGAATCTGGTTCTATGAAACCTTGAAAAACGAAACAAAAAAACAAAGTAAAGAAATCACCTATTTGAAAAAAGAATTACAAAACATACAAAGTCAGCAAAAAAATATCGTAAGAAGTTTTCACCAGATGCAACAAAAAAAATACGCCCCTGCCAATAGCCAATCTACTGGATTTTTAATAGCACCCAAATACATTCTTACCACTTTTCACTCTGTTCAAGCTGCTGACTCTATATTTGTTGAAAACGAAAATATTCCTCGCACTCAGTCACAAATCGTTTATACAAATCCTGCTTTAGATGTGGCGTTACTCTACGTACCTTCCTTTGGTATTCATACAGATGCGCATCTGCTTAGTAAATCAAGTAGCATTGGGAACTCTGTTTTTACTCTTGGATATCCCACTTCTCAAATGGTCTATAACGAAGGATATATCAGTGCTATTAATGGATACGAAGAAGATACGGCATTTTATCAAATCACTCTTCCACTTAATCCCGGAAATAGTGGGAGCCCTCTTT
This sequence comes from Bacteroidia bacterium, assembly GCA_026003255.1. Lineage (GTDB taxonomy): Bacteria > Bacteroidota > Bacteroidia > B-17B0 > Aurantibacillaceae > BPGX01. The sequence goes on from BPGX01000001.1 coordinate 249,522, forward strand.
TTGATATTAAAGGGAATATTATCGGAATGATTGTCAGTAAAAATGCCAGTATGGAAGGTGTGGCATTTGCTCTTAAATCCACTATGCTTTATTCTCTTCGGGATTCATTACCTTCTGATTCTATAAAAGTTGTTTGGAACAAAGCATTCAAAAAGTATTCATTAAACAGGTCTGACAAACAACAAATCATTCAAAAATATAAGCCGCTTGTTTTTAAGATATATGTTTATCAAAAATCTATTTGATTGAATTAACAAGGTATAAAAATTATTCATCTTACTTTTTTATTGGCACAATTGTTGTAATGTTCTGAATTAAAATCATTTTTTAATAACTATTGATTATGGAAAATACTTCTATTAAACACTACTGTGGATTTGTAAATATTATAGGATGTCCTAATGCTGGTAAATCTACACTCATTAATGCTATCATGGGATTTAAACTCAATATCGTTACTCCCAAGGCACAAACTACCAGACAAAGAATTCTTGCAATATACAATGAACCTAATTATCAAATTATTTTCTCTGACACTCCGGGTATTATTCAAAAACCTTCTTATGAACTCCATCAAAAAATGATTAAATATATTGATCAAACCTTTGAAGATGCAGATATTATGCTACTCCTGATAGATGCTCATAAACCCTGTGATATTCCAACTGAATATATTGAACGACTCAAAGTATGCGACTTTCCTGTGTTTGTTGTATTCAATAAAATAGACCTTGTAAGTGAAGAAAAAATTAAACAATTAGAAAATGAATGGAGAATAATTTTGCCAAAAGCAACTATAAAAAAAATATCCGCTCTTAAACACATAGGAGTAAAAGAATTATTAGAAGACATAAAACCACTCTTAAAAGAATCACCACCTTTTTATGAAAAAGACGATATTACAGATAAAACAGAACGATTTATTGTAAGTGAAGTGATTCGTGAGAAAATACTGCTTCTTTACAATGAAGAAGTGCCTTATGCAGCAGAAGTGATTGTTAATTCCTTCAAAGAAGATGATAAAATTATCCGCATTCAGGCAGACATTATTGTAGAACGAGAAACGCAAAAAATGATTATCATCGGCGAAAAAGGTAAATCTATTAAACAATTAGGCATTGCTGCCAGAAAAGAATTAGAAGCATTCTTCAAAAAACAAATTTATTTAGAATTATTCGTAAAAGTAGAAAAGAATTGGAGAAATAATAAAGTAAAATTAAATCGCTTTGGATATAAAGATGTAGATTAAGAAGATTAGAATGAACAATTAGAAAGTTTATTGGCGCTTTATACTTTAATAGTAATAATATCTTCTATTCGTGTTGTATAACAAGGAGAGAGAAAATTTCTTTTCATTTTATTGAGTCCTTTTTCATCTTGAGAAGCAAGTCGAATAGTATTATTCCCGTATGTATGATTAATTTTATCTAATGTTTTCATTAATAGCAGATGTTTTTCGTTTCTATTTTCAAAGAATGTGGGTTGATAAAAACTTTCAGGATAAACTTCATGACAAATTACACCGGCTTTTTTATACTGGTAACCTTCTTTGAATATTTTCTTAAGACCAATAATTGCATATTTGACAATATCGATGGTTGAATTGGTAGAATAAGGAAGCTGGAGATGTATGCTGGCAAAGTACTTATCAGAATTAGTAGAAAACCTGTTTGTTGCGACGAATACAGATAAAGATTTACAGTGTGATTTTTGCTGTCTCAATTTGAAAGCACATTGGGATGCAAAGGTGGTGATTCTTTCTTTCAAGTCGTCAAACTTCTCATAATAAGTTTCAAAACTTCGAGTGGTGGCGATATTCTTCCGCATAGTCGGTGTTTCCAGACTCATCATCTTTATTCCAGACAAATCATATTTTAGTAAAAGACCATTGATTTTCATGTGTTTTTTTATCCATTGGTCGGGAAGTTGAATGAAATCATATGCTTTTCTGACATTAACTCTGTTTAATAATTCAGCATAATTTGGTCCAATCCCCCAAACGTCTTCAACCGGTAGCCACTTCAATGCTTTTAATTTTTTCTCTTCCGAATCTATTATGTGAATATTTTTAGTATATTCCGGAAACTTTTTAGCAATGTGATTTGCTACTTTTGCTAATGATTTGGTAGGTGCAATGCCAATACCAATAGGAACACCAACCCATTTTAATACTCTCTTTTTAACTTCTTCAGCAAAATTTCTCAAATTAAAGTTTTTATATTGTGACAGGTCTAAAAATGCTTCATCAATACTGTAAATTTCTATTTCCGGGCAAAAGTCAGATAGAATGCTCATTACTCTATTAGAAATGTCGCCGTAAAGCTCAAAATTGGCCGAAAAGACATAAACATTATTTTCTCTTATGACATTTTCGTATTGAAATAATGGAGCACCCATCGGAATACCTAGTGCTTTGGCTTCATTACTTCTTGCAATGATACAACCATCATTATTAGAAAGTACAACAATAGGTTTTCCATTCAATTCTGGCCTGAATATTCGTTCGCACGATGCGTAGAAATTGTTACAGTCGATCAGTGCAAACATTATCAAAGTTTTTTAATTACATAAGTAACAATCCCCCAGATGATGAAATTATTCTCTTCTGTTATACGGATGGGTTCAAAATTACTATTTTCGGGATAAAGCCATAACTCGTTTTTGATTAAACGAATACGTTTTGCAGTAAATTCACCATCAATGAAACATACGGCTATTTTGTTGTCAGACGGTTCAATGCTTCTGTCAATAATTAGAATATCACCATCGTCAATTCCTGCATCTTTCATTGAAAAACCAGATACTCGCCCAAAAAAGGTAGCAGATGGATGTTTGATTAAAAGTGTATTAAGATCAATACTTTTATCAATATAGTCCAATGCAGGCGAAGGGAATCCAGCGCTTATGGGAGTTTCTATGAAGGGTAAAGAAATAGAATGGTCAGGAGCATTCCGAAATATCTCAATTCTGGGAAAACCTTTTTTAATTTTTAACTTTTTGATCACAGATTTTTTTTGGCAAAAATAATTATTTCAATAAGAAGATGTTGTTATATCCCCATGTTCAAATGCAAATAAATGCCTGTTTTGTTGAGATGGTTGATGGCTGCTTCTATTCGAAATACAAGGTCATAGTAGGTAATGAAGTCCAGCCCAATGCCATAACCATAAATCCAGCGATTGGAAAGAAAATTTGTTGAGTAATAAAACCTATCCCGCACATACGCTGCATCAAAAAATAAATTGATGTAAGCATAGAAGGGAATGGTATTGAACTGTGGTATTTTAAGCCAACCAAGATGGAAAACGTGTGGTTGAATAAGACGAAAGCGTAAAGAGTTTTTTGTCATCAGGTATTGTTGTCCATCTATGATGTAATATTCATAGCCACGGACATTATTGTTTCCGTATCCTATAGAACGATTGAAGGAATATGGTAAAGGTTTATCTTCTGTCCATTTTAAGTACAGAGCATTGGCAAGATTCATCCACGAGAAAATAGGTGTAAATTTTTTGACGGTAGAAAAAATAAAAACATTATTGATATTTTCTAATTCAGATATTCCTAATCCGTTTTTAGTAACACTTGCACCTAATGCCCAACCTTTTAAGGGATAGTATTGAATGTCGGTATTGTTGAAGAGGTAGGAGTAATATAAATAAAAGTATTTTAATGTGTTATCAGTCGTTCTTTCAAAATAAAAAGGGTTCAACTTTAAAATAGTATCGTTGAATTTCCAATAATTGTAAGCCATTTCAAATGTGTGGTTATCAAAAAATTTTTTACGATAAGAAAACGATAATTTGGCTTCAATTAGTTGTACAATGTATTTTTTGTAATCTCTGTAAAACAGCGGCTGATTAAAAAGAGTGTTGTATTGTGTTTCGTTGCTTTGCTTGAAAAATAAGGAGGTTCTAAAACCAATGGTTTGCTGACGATTGATATAAGGTTTTCGATAAACGATGCCGTATTTTTCTGAGTAACCTTTTTGAATTACAAGAGAAAATTTATCTTTTCTACCTGTGAAATTCTCATGGTCTAAAACTATTCCGTAGTTGATTCTGAATAAATCTTTTGTTTGCCACCATGTATTAAAGTTTCTGTCTTGTATTTCAAATATCGGCACTGGCCAGATATACCATCGTTCACGAACATGCGTGTGCAATTTAATTTTGTTACTGTCTGTTTTTTCATAATAAACCGTATCAAATACAAATAAATTGGTGTTAAAGATATTTTGTTGCGAACGCAGAATTACATAACTAAGATAATTATCAGAGACCGTATCGCCTTGTTTTTTGATAAACTCACGATAGATAATGTTGTATTTAGTTTTTTTATTACCTTCTACTTCAATAGTGTCAATATAATAGTAATGCTGTGCATAAGACAGAAAATACAAGAATATCAAGCCAATGATATATTTAGATTTTTTTCTTTGCATGATTGTGAACTTACAAAAGTAAGTTAAAAAAAACAGAGTGTTTTAAGAAGAGAAAAAAAAAATACATTTTTGCGAACTATGATATACATTACTCGGAAAGAGCATTTTAATGCGGCTCATAAATTATTTAATCTGCACTGGACAGAAGAAGAAAATCGCAAAGCATTTGGAAAATGTGCTAATCCTAATTTTCATGGGCACAATTATGAAATTTATGTTACCATAAAAGGTAAAATTAATCCAGAAACAGGATTTGTAATGAATTTATTTGACTTAAGCGATATATTGAAAAATGAAGTGGTAGAACATTTAGATCATAAAAACTTAAATTTAGATATTGAATACTTTAAAACACATTTGCCCAGTATTGAAAATTTATGTGTATATGTCTGGAATATTTTAGAACCAAAAATCAAAGAGTTTGGTGCGCAATTGCATTGTATAAAAATTCAGGAAACAGATAACAATTTTGCAGAATATTATGGAGAATAAAAAGCCGATAATTACAGATTGGGAATCATTTGAAAACTATTTTAGAATTGACCTTTACAATACCGAAAAAACTAAGGTATTGAAGGATGCTTATGAGCAAATTCTCAAAGTGGTAGGTGAGGATATTAGTCGTGATGGATTGCTTAAAACGCCAGAGCGAGCTGCCAAAGCCATTCAGTTTTTGACACATGGTTATCATTTAGATGCAATTGAAATTGTCAAATCTGCGATGTTTGACGAAGATTATTCGCAAATGGTATTAGTGAAAAATATTGAAGTATTTAGTTTGTGTGAACATCATTTGTTACCGTTTATTGGGAAAGCACATGTAGCGTATATTCCAAACGGGAAAATAGTTGGGTTAAGTAAAATTGCAAGAGTGGTAGACGCGTATGCTCGTCGTTTACAAGTGCAGGAACGATTGACCAATCAGATAAAAGATTGTTTGCAAGATACATTAAATCCATTGGGAGTGGGAGTAGTGATTGAATGTGCGCATTTATGCATGCAAATGCGAGGCGTTCAAAAACAACATAGTATTACTACGACTTCTGCCTTCTCTGGTGTTTTTTTAGAAGATGCTACCAGAAAAGAATTCATTAGTTTAATAAAAGATTAGTGAATTTGGAATAATACAAGGTTATGCCTGCTATTCAACCATCTATTGAGATAGGTGGAATTTCAATTGGAGAGCCCGTTACTACATTGACAGACATCATTGTATCTATTGTTTGTTTTTATGCATTTTTCAAACTATCGTTGTTCAGGAACAAGCAGATATATTTTTTCAGAAGATATTTTTTATTGATGGGATTAGCTACTTTGTATGGTGGAATTATTGGACACGGATTTATTCAGTATTTATCATTTAGTTGGAAATTACCGGGCTGGTTGTTGAGCATGGTTTCCATGAATTTTCTTGAGAGGGCAATGATTGAATACTTAAAACAATTTATCTCTGTGAAGTGGGGAAAAATATTGACCATCTGGAATTTAATGGAATTAATGTTTTTTTCTTTTATTACTATTTATGCGCAAGAATTTTTTTATGTGGAAGTACATGCTGCTTATGGTTTGTTGTGCATTGTTTTACCAATTAGTGCTTACCTGTATCGCAAGCAAAAAGACGAAACATCAAAATATTTTTTAATGGCTACTTTTGTAATGATGGTTACATCTATTATTTTCAAGAATAAGATAAGTATTGATATTTGGTTTAATTATAATGATATTGCTCACGTATTAATGGCTATAACGGGATGGTTGTTTTATGAAGGAATAAAAAAATCGTGTAATTCCAATTTCAGTGTTAGAAGTTTTTTTAGTGAGTAAAATTTTTTGGGTATATGGATGATTAATATGATTGGTTATTAAACCACAATTTATGTAATAGAAATTCTATTGATGATAAATACAATTAAAAACAAGTTTGTCATTGCGAGGAAGCAACGCTTCAAAAACAATCTCAAGTGAGAACGTCCGTCATTGCGACCCTTCCACATCGCTATTAAAAATCAAAGAAAGGAGTGGAAGGGGAAGCAATGCTCGAAAGTTATTACTCCTTTCATCTTTGAGATTGTTTCCACTTCCATTTTATGGAAGGGTCGCAATGACGTGCGCCATCATGCGAGATTGCTTCGCGATCGACACTTTGCCGGTGGCGAAGCAATGACGCCCTTTTTTCTTCATTCTCTTCAACTACCAATTAGTGAAAATAAAAAATGAGTGAAAAGTACATCATTAAAGAAAAACAGCGCGGTTTGCGAAGTAATCCAATGCATAATTTGGGTTTAATTATTTTTTCTAATTAGGCATTTATAAGGTAGAGGGCAATTGTTAATGTTTAAGAATTATTGATTTAAATCAATTTTTAAATTCATCAATAAAATTACTCAAAAATATGATAATAAATCATTTTCTCAGCGGGTTAGTGGCTATACCTTTGTGCCCAGAAATATGGAAGTAATTTATATTCTTTTTAAGTATTAGTATTTTAATTGCAATTGGGTTTTTAGTGGCTTTTATTTGGTCGGTGAGAAAAGGGCAATATGAAGATGTTGTATCGCCTGCTATTAGGATTTTATATGAGAATTCAATAACAGATGAAACTAAAACAGAGAACAATAAAATAGAAACAACTATTAAATCACAAAAATCAAGTAATTATGGAACACAACAACAATCATCTTGAAAAATTTGAGTACGACAACAGCATTGTGCGAAACTTTTTAATTGCAACCGTTGTATTTGGCGTTATTGGTATGTTGGTAGGTTTACTAATAGCGTTTCAATTGGTTTTTCCGGAGTTGAATTTTGGAATACCGATTACTACTTTTAGTCGATTGAGACCGTTGCATACCAATGCAGTTATTTTTGCTTTTGTGGGCAATGGCATTTTTGCAGGCGTTTATTATTCGCTTCAAAGATTGCTTAAAACGAGAATGTATAGTGATACTTTGAGTAGAATACATTTTTGGGGCTGGCAATTGATTATTCTTTCTGCTGCTATCACTTTGCCACTGGGTTATACCACATCTAAAGAATATGCTGAATTAGAATGGCCGATTGATATTGCTATTACAATTATCTGGGTTGTTTTCGGCTGGAACATGTTTGGGACTATTTTGAAAAGGAGGGTAGAACATTTGTATGTAGCAATATGGTTTTACATAGCTACTTTTATTACAGTAGCGATGTTACATGTGGTTAATTCGTTTGAGTTACCAGTTTCTTTTTTGAAAAGTTATTCGTGGTATGCTGGTGTTCAGGATGCTTTGGTACAATGGTGGTATGGACACAATGCGGTTGCCTTCTTTTTGACTACACCGTATTTAGGTTTGATGTATTATTTTGTGCCAAAAGCTGCTGAAAGACCTGTGTATTCTTACAAATTATCTATTATTCACTTCTGGGCATTAATTTTCATATACATTTGGGCAGGACCGCATCATTTGTTATATTCTGCATTGCCCGATTGGGCACAATCTTTAGGAGCTGTATTTTCAGTCATGTTGATTGCACCATCCTGGGGTGGGATGCTGAATGGTTTGTTGACTTTGAGAGGGGCATGGGATAAAGTGAAAGTAGAGCCGATATTAAAATTTATGGTGGTTGCACTCACAGGATATGGTATGGCAACTTTTGAAGGACCGATGTTGTCATTGAAAAATGTGAATGCGATATCTCATTTTACTGATTGGACAATAGCACATGTTCATGTGGGCGGATTAGCATGGAATGGATTTTTGACTTTTGGCGTTCTTTATTGGTTAGTACCAAAGATGTGGAGTACACAACTTTATTCTAAGAAGCTGGCTAACTTTCATTTCTGGATAGGTACATTAGGTATTGTGTTTTATGCAATACCAATGTATTGGGCGGGATTTACTCAAAGTTTTATGTGGAAAGAGTTTACTCAAGAAGGATTTTTAAAGTATCCCAATTTTCTTGAAACTGTTACAGCGTTAAAGAATTTATATTTACTGAGAGGCATAGGTGGATTACTTTATTTTACAGGAGTAATTGTAATGGTTTACAATTTAATTAAAACGGCTTATTCAGGAAAATTTGTTGCGAATGAAGCAGCAGAGGCACCAGCATTGATAAGATTTCAGGAAAGAAAAGAAGAATATTGGCATAAGTGGATTGAAAAAAGACCTGTACAGATGTTAATAGTTTCATTTATTGTAGTGGCTATTGGTGGTATAATTGAAATGGTGCCTACATTTCTCGTAAAATCTAATATTCCAACAATTTCTTCTGTTAAGCCATACACGCCGCTTGAATTAGAGGGAAGAGATATTTACATACGTGAAGGGTGTAATGTATGTCATTCACAGATGATTCGACCGTTTAGAAGTGAAACAGAACGGTATGGAGATTATTCTAAAGCTGGTGAATTTGTCTATGACCATCCATTTTTGTGGGGATCAAAGAGAACGGGTCCTGATTTAGCAAGAGAGGGTACTGCGAAATTGCGTAAACCTAATGCTTGGCATTTTACGCACATGTTAGATCCGCGTCTTACATCTCCTAACTCTATAATGCCCGCATATCCATGGTTAATTGAGAATACACTGGATATTTCAAAAACTGCAGACAAAATCAAAGCCATGAGAAAACTGGGTGTACCCTATCCAGAAGGTTACGAAGAGAAAGCAGTAGATGACTTAAAAAAGCAAGCAGAAGAAATTGCAAATGATTTGAAGAAGAATAATATACAAACATCACCAGATAAGGAAATCATCGCATTAATTGCTTATTTACAAAGATTAGGAGTAGATGTAAGTTTAGATAAAAAACAAGCAAGCAAATAAAATTTACAATTATGTTGAGATTTGTAAAACATCATTTAGAAAGCATCTTGGGAATAGAAATTTATCCAATCATTTCGTTCCTGATATTTTTCCTGTTTTTTTTAGCGGTTTTAGTATGGTTAATAAAAGCAGATAATCATCGCCTTAATAAAATTAAAAACTTACCATTAGAGTAATAATCTAAAAAATAATCTATATGAAAACATTTTTTGATAATATTAGCAATTCCACTATGCTGGTGTTACTTACAGCATATACTTCATTAGCCCAAACTACAACTAATGAAACTGCTATTGTGGTAGAGCCAACAACATCTAATAATAATGTTATTGGATGGAGTTTGGTTATTTTATTGTTAATTCAATTACTTGTTGTAAGGTCTATTTCTTCTGCCATTAAAACTATTGGAAAATCAGAAGATGTATTAAACAATAGTAACCGTTTGCAAAATCTATTAGTTATTGGAGGTTTATTGTTTTCAACACAATTATGGTCACAGGATGTTACGGTTTCAAAAGTTAATAAATCTTTGTTTAGCGACACAGATATTTATGTTTTAGTTGGATTGAATATTTTGCTTTCAATAGTAGTGTTGTGGATGTATTATCAATTTCGTCAGATATTAAAATTTTCTGGTTTAATAAAAGAAGAGGAGGAAAAGGCATCAATGTGGAGTATTGAGCAATGGCTAACAAGGTCAGTTCCTATTGAAAAAGAAGCTACGATTCAATTTGAACACGAATACGATGGTATCAGAGAGTTGGACAATGTTTTACCTCCATGGTGGCTTTGGATGTTTTATGCTACAATTATTTTTTCAGTTGTTTATTTAATTCACTACCATGTTGCACCTATTAAAGCTCTTGAAAATATTGGATTTATAGGACCAGGAGTTGGACAAGAAGAACTCTACAAAATGGAGATGGAACAGGCAGAAAAAGAGAAACAAGCTTATCTGGCTATGATGGCTAATAATATTAATGAAAATAATGTTACAAAATTAGTAGACGCTTCAGAATTAGCACAAGGCAAAGAAATTTATCTTTCTAATTGTGCAACCTGTCATGGTAAAGAAGCACAAGGCGGAGCAGGGCCCAATTTAACCGATGATTATTGGTTGCATGGAGGAGGTATTAAAAATGTGTTTAAAACCATTAAATATGGTGTGCCAGAAAAAGGTATGATAGCATGGGAAACTCAACTATCACCTAAACAAATTCAACAAGTAGCTTCTTATGTTCTTTCGTTAAGAGGTACGAATCCGGCTGGAGCAAAAGAACCGCAAGGGGAATTATGGAAAGAAGATAATGAAACAGCGGCAACTACTGATACAACAATGGGTGTAAAATAATGGGTAATGGATACAATAGAATTACCATATAAAAAAGACGAATCGTTCAGAGATAAACTTTCTACTATTGATGAGAGAGGTAAAAGAAAATGGATTTATCCTAAAAATCAATCTGGTAAATTTCATACACTCCGACAGCTATTTGGATATAGTTTGTTGATAGTGCTTTTTGTTGTGCCGTTTTTGAAAGTTGATGGAGAACCGTTGTTTTTGTTAGATGTAGTTCATAGAAAGTTCATCATTTTTAGCAGAGTATTTTATCCACAGGACTTTTTTTACTTTGGACTATTGATGATAACTTTTATTGTATTTGTTGCATTATTCACTGTTGTTTTTGGGAGATTGTTTTGTGGATGGGCTTGTCCACAGACGATATTCATGGAATTGGTGTATAGAAAAATTGAATACTGGATTGAGGGCGATTGGAAAGAACAAATGGCATTGAATAAGCAAAAAATGAATTTTGAAAAATTATGGAAAAAAACATTGAAGCACTCATTGTTTTATCTGGTAGCATTTGTTATATCTAATTTGTTTTTGAGTTATCTCATTGGGATTGATGATCTGAAAAAAATTGCAACAGAGCCCATAAGCGATCATATAGCTGGATTTACGACTCTGATTGTATTTAGTTTAGCATTTTATGGTGTATTTGCTTTTTTGCGAGAACAGGTGTGTACTAACATTTGTCCGTATGGAAGAATGCAAGGCGTGTTATTAGGAAAAGATTCATTAGTTATTGCTTATGATTATGTTAGAGGTGAGCCAAGAGGTAAGTTTAAAAAAAACGAAGACAGGAAGCTTGCTGGGAAGGGAGATTGTATTGATTGTCGTCAATGTGTGAATGTTTGCCCAACAGGTATAGATATTCGGAATGGTACTCAATTGGAGTGTATAAATTGTGCATTATGTATTGATGCATGTAATTTTATGATGGAAAGTGTCGGGCTACCAAAAGGATTGATTCGTTATGCATCGGAGTATCAGATTAAAGAAAATTTATCATATAAGTTAACTGCTCGTGCTAAAGGGTATATTGTTGTATTGTTAATTTTATTGGGAATAATAGGGCTTCTTTTGATGAAGCGGCCTCCGGTAGATGGCACGATACTGCGATCTTATGGATATTTAGTGGAGAAAACGCAAGAAGGAAAGTATAAAAATCTTTATACTTACAAATTACTTAATAAAAGTAATCATCCGCAAAAAATTACGATTGAGATAATTCAACCGAAAGATGCCAAAATTGAAATGGTGGGGCACTTGCCTGTTATTGAAAAAGAGGGTTTCATTCAAGGGTCATTTTTTGTTATATTAGATAAACAACAAATTAAAGGACTCAAAACGGCTATTGAGATTGGTGTGTTTGATGAAAAGCATCAATTGATAAAAAAATTTAAGACAAACTTTTTAGCATTTTAAGTATGAAATTCACGTGGGGACATGGAATAACATTAGCGTTCATAGTTTTTGCAGGATTTATTTTATACATGGTTTCTAAAATGATTCAATCAAAAGTTGAATTAGTAGAACAGGATTATTATGCGAAAGAAATTGCGTTTCAAAAGCAGATTAATAAGTTTAATAATACTTTATTATTAGGAGATAGTGCTGTAATTGTTGACCAAACAGCAGAGAATATCAGAATTCATGTTGCTAAATCTAATCCAGATAAGATAAGTTTGATGTTATATTATCCCTTTAATTCTTCTTATGATAGAAAACAAGAATGGGAAGGGCAAAAAAATATTGTGATTTCTAAAAGAGATATTCATAAAGGCAGATGTAAGTTAAAATTAGAATGGCAAGAAGGTGGAGTATCATACTATTATGAGAAAGAAATGGTAATTGATTAGATTAAAACTATGTGGGAAATTATTTATCTTGCTGTGTTGATGGGGTTTTTGGGGAGTTTTCATTGTGCAGGAATGTGTGGGTCTTTAATGATATTTCATTTTAGTAGTTTGACAAAAAACTCCTTTGTTTTGAATTTTTTAGTGTACCATTTTGCACGAATTTCTGGTTATGCTTTACTTGGAATGTTTTTTGGTCAAATTGGTTTTTTAGGATATTTGCTTGGAATACAACAATTTGTTTCATTGTTTCTTGGATTATTAATGATATTTATTGCATTAAAATATTTTTTTCCGATTTCAATGCAGTTTTTGCCAAGTATTAATGTTACCTCTTTTCTCAATGGAATATACAGTTCATTCCAATCATTAACTACTCGTTATTTGTTAGCAGGTTTTGCCAATAGTATTTTACCGTGTGGTTTTTCATTTATGGCGATGTTGTTTTCTGTAACCACTTATTCTATGCTGAAGGGTGTTGTGTTTATGTTTTTCTTTGGATTAGCTCATATTCCTGCTTTGTTATTAGTAGCCTTGTTTTCACAGAAACTTCAATTTACATTTCGTATAAGTAAATATGTGATGCCTTCTATTGCATTATTGACAGGTATTTTGTTGATTTTAAGAAGTATGAATTTAGGAATTCAATGGATTAGTCCAGATATAAAGATTTCCGAGAAGAATGTCAAAATTGAATGTCATAAATAATGGAAGAAGCAAAAGAGGAATATTTTAGGAATAAAATACATCAAGAAAACAAATGTTTTCATTGTGGAGGTGCATTACCTAAAAAGCCCATTGAGAGAGATGAGCATTTGTTTTGTTGTAAAGGTTGTGTAAGTGTTTATGGAATTATTAAGGATTCTGGACTTGAAAATATCTATCAGCAAAATACATTTGGTAATTTTTCTAAACCTATTGATGATAGCGATGCTCTTGAGTTTTCTTTTTTAGATAATCCATCTGTGCAGGAAAAATTGGTTTCCTTTAAGGAAGGAAACATTTGTAAGATAGTTTTATATGCTCCTGATATTCATTGTGCATCGTGTATATGGTTATTAGAACATTTGCCAAGATTGCATAGGGCAATTATTCAATCACAGGTAAATTTTCACGATAAAAAAATTTCTACTTTGTATGATGACTCTAAAATAAGTTTGAAGGAATTAGCAATTTTGCTTACACAAATTGGCTACAAGCCCTATTTTAGTTTGGAAAAGAAAAAAAATGAAGTAGAAGATAAAAAATTGTTGATGCAATTAGGAGTTGCAGGTTTTGCTTTTGGAAATATAATGTTGTTGAGTTTTCCGGATTATCTGGATAGTTTATCTACTTTGGAAGTTCAATATGCTGATTTGTTTCATTATGTGAGTTTTATGTTGTCTATACCGGTGTTATTTTTTTCGGCACGTCCATATTTAAAATCAGCGTGGAGTGGGATTAAGACGAAGGATTTAAATATGGACATTCCTATTGGAATAGGGATACTTACGCTTTTTTTTAGAAGTGTTTATGATGTGTTTGTTTTACACGAATCGGGCTATTTTGATTCGTTAAGCGGTTTTGTGTTTTTTTTATTAATTGGTCGTTGGTATCAGCAAAAGACCTATCGTTTTTTAGATTTTGATAAGACATTTCATTCTTTTTTTCCTGTTAGTGTTATCAAAGTTGAAAATTTAAACGAAATAAATTGTGAGGTTAATGAGATTAAGGAGAATGATTTGGTAAAATTGAGAAATGGAGAATTAATTCCTTTTGATTGTGTATTGATGAGTAATGAGGCACAGATAGATTATAGTTTTGTAACGGGAGAATCTGATATTTTTCAAAAGAAGAAAGGAGATTTGATTTATGCTGGTGGGAAGTTGTATGGACAGAAAATACTTGTGAGAGTTAAGAAGCCATTTGACCAAAAATATTTTATGCAATTGTGGACTGAAAATAGTACTCGCAAGAATGCATCATTTAAAAAAATTTCTGCTTTTCTTGGAAAACTAATAACCACTGTTGTTTTAGCAGTGGCTATTGCAGCCGTAGTGTATTGGAAGGACGCTGGGGATACGATATTATTAAAGAATGTAAGTTCTGTTTTAATCATTGGTTGTTCCTGTGCATTTGCATTGAGTGCGCCCTTTTTATTTGGGAATGTTTCAAGAATTTTATCTAAATTATCTTTCTTTGTGAAAAATCCTGAAAACATAGCAACATTAGCAGATGTCAAACACATTGTATTGGACAAAACTGGAACATTGACCGAAAAAGGGTATCAGGCAGAATGGGTTGGCGAACGGTCACTCACAGAGAGTGAAATCAATTTATTGTATGCAGTATTTCAAAATTCCTTTCATCCATTGAGCAAAAAAATATGTGATTATTTGAAACCACAGGTTACTGAGTTTTTAGAATGCTCTGTATTTAATGAATATTCAGGTAGAGGCATAGAAGCTGTTATTCAAAATAATACTTTGAAAGCAGGAAGTAAAGAGTGGGTGGGCTATTTTGATGATATTTCCGTTAATGCTTCATTAGTTTTTGTAAAATTAAACAATCAGATATTGGGATACTTTAAAGTTCAAAATAAATTAAGAGAAGGCATTGATAATATCGTTGAAAGTATAAAGAGTGGTTATAACTTACATATATTAACAGGAGATAATTCTCATAATGTGGATTATTTAAAGGAATTGTTTCCACATCCAATAAATATACTGACACAACAGAGCCCAGAGGATAAAAAGAATTATATCAACGCGTTGCAGGAAAAAGGAGAGAAGGTATTAATGATAGGAGATGGTTTGAATGATATGCCTGCATTGAAAACAGCAGATTTTGGAATTAGCATTACCGATGAAGCAAGTTATTTTGCGCCATCGGGTGATGCTATTATGAAAGGAGAAAGTTTAAAGTATTTACCACACATTTTAGAATTTGCCAGAGTTTCTAATAAGTTTTTACATATAAGTTATATATTTTCATTTGTTTATAATTCAGTTGGTTTATTATTAGCATTTAATGGATATTTGAATCCACTGGTAGCAGCGATTTTTATGCCATTGAGTAGTATTTCGGTTGTGATATTTGCTATATACTCAACTAATTATTATGCTCGAAGAATTTTCAAATCTGAATTGAAGTGAATAAGATTCTTTGATTTTTGATTTTGTTGTTTTGTATATTTCTCAAAAAAAAATGAGATTTTCTTCTGTCACATTGTTTTTTATTTATTCTCGTTTTTTTCTTTCCCAAAATTGGGACGTGAATGCACTTTACTTTCTTCAAAATCACAGAAATGCAGGACATTATGTTTTTTTTCAAGCATTAACGAATTCTGAATATTCATTATCAATGGCAGAACCAATAAGTTATTGGAGTTCATACCTTAAAACAAAACAGTGTGTTTGGAAACAAAGAGGAATACAATCAATAGTTTCAATTACTACTAATGCAACATTGATTTATGGACTAAAGTATCTTATAAATCGTGAAAGACCTTATGAAAAATATTCGTTTTTAATTCCATTACAAAAGGAACGCTCTCCGTCTTTTCCTTCAGGACACACGGGATTTGCATTTCGTTTAGCTACGGCTATTTCATTGAATTTTCCTAAATGGTATTGGATTTTGCCCGCTTAAATTTATGCAAGTGCTGTTGCGTATTCACGGTTATATATGGGTGTTCATTCTCCTACGGATGTTCTGGCTGGGGCTGCTATTGGTAGTATATGTGCTATTTTATCATTTAAATTTTATTTAATAATTTGTAAATAATTATGAAAATGTAATGTTTAAACCTGATAAATATCATTATCATTAAAAAACTTACTCTTTACTTTTGCAATCTCAATTTAAGATGAACGATATTATATTATATATTTTAATTGGATTTAGTGCTCAATTGGTGGATGGGGCATTTGGTATGGCTTATGGAATTATGACTACATCACTTCTTTTATTTATTTTTCCTGAAACAATTACTCCAGCTATTGCCAGTGCTGTGATGCATTTTTCTGAGATATTTAACACAGGTTATGCGTCTTATGTTTATAGAAAAAATAAACTGATAAATTCCAAAATGTATCAGGCGATGTTCTATCCTGCTATTATTGGTTCAGTAACTGGAGCGGTAGCCATTAGTTTTTTTAGTAAACATTTTGTCAATTACATTAAGCCCTTTATTGCCTTGTATTTTATTGTAGTAGCGGTGATTATATTTTTTCGGGCAATGCGATGGTTTGAGGACAGAAAAAGATGGATGTCCATTCCGGTTTTGTCCTTATTTGGAGCATTTATGGATAGTGTTGGTGGTGGAGGATGGGGGGCATTGGTAACATCGGCTTTAATTGTCGGTGGAAGAGATATGCGTTCTACTATTGGAACAGCACATGCTATAAAGTTTGTAGTGGTACTATGTAGTTCTTTGACTTTTTTGACCTTGATAGGTTTCCAGCATTTGTGGATTGTTTTGTGGGTATCAATAGGCAGCATTATTGCTGTGCCAATTTCCATTTATCTTGGAAATAAGTTATCTAAAAAATGGGGACTTATATTTATTGCTATGATATTACTTTTAATATCTATTAGATTAATCATAAGAATGGTAAATTAAATAATTATGGATGTGAATGCTAATGATAAGTTGTGGAATGAAGATCGCAACAACAAATTTCGAAATGCGGACTTTCAATATCTGCTGGCAGAACTTTGTGAAATGTATCCTAATAAAGTTGTGTTTTCTACAAGTTTTAATATAGAAGACCAGGTTATTACTCATTTCATTGCAATGGGTCGTTATCCTGTTGAAATTTTTACTTTGGATACTGGAAGAATGTTTCAGGAAACTTACAATGTATGGAGTGCTACAGAAAAAAAATATGGAATTAAAATTACATCTTATTTTCCAGATGCAAAAGAAGTGGAAGAATTAGTGAAAAAGCAAGGAATTAATGGATTTTATGAAAGCGTTGAAAACAGAAAAGAATGTTGTCATGTTCGCAAAATTCAAACACTACAAAGAGCGCTTAAAAATAAAAAGGTGTGGATTACAGGTGTAAGATCAGAACATTCAGAATATAGAAAATACATGAATTTATTTGAATGGGACGATAAGTTTCAAATTATTAAATTTAATCCTTTGATTCATTGGACTACTGAAGAAGTTATGGATTGTATTCGAAAAAATGATATACCATATAATTCTTTGTATGACAAAGGATTTAAAAGTATTGGCTGTGCGCCCTGTACAAGAGCGATTAAGGAAGGTGAACCATATCGGTCTGGAAGATGGTGGTGGGAAAATTCAGAAGAGGGAAAGAAAGAATGTGGATTACATCTTAAATGATTTTTACCTTATTTTGTAACAATGAAATAAATAGCTTATGCAAGATTATTTAAACCAATTAGAGAATGAATCGATCTACATTTTAAGAGAAGCAGCAGGACAATTTCGAAAAACAGCGATATTGTTTTCTGGAGGAAAAGATTCTGCGACTGTTTTACATCTTGCAATCAAGGCCTTTGCCCCAGCTAAAATGCCATTTATTGTTTTGCATGTGGATACAGGGCAAAACTTTCCGGAAGTTTTAGAATATCGGGATTATCTGGTGAAAAAATATCAATTACATCTTGAAGTTCGGTATGTGGAGGATAGCATTAAAAAATATCATTTATCAGAAACGCCGGGAAAATTCCCCAGTAGAAATGCTTTACAAACGTATACTTTGTTAGATGCTATTCAGGAATTAGAATTGGAAGCGTGTATTGGCGGTGCGAGGAGAGATGAAGAAAAAGCAAGAGCGAAAGAAAGAATTTTTTCGTTTCGGGATGCTTTTGGACAATGGGAACCAAAGCAACAGCGACCTGAATTGTGGAATATCTATAATGGGTTAATTCATAAGGGTGAAAACATTCGTGTATTCCCAATCAGCAATTGGACAGAATTGGATGTGTGGCATTATATTAAGAGAGAAAACATTGAGTTACCTTCCATTTATTTTTCACATAAACGAAAATGTGTGAAAGCTGGAAAAAATCAATGGTTGGCCTTTGCTGATTTTTTTAAACTGTCTCCAACCGATATTATTGAAGAAAAATTGGTGCGGTTTAGAACGGTAGGGGATATCTCTTGCACGGCAGCAGTTGAATCAGTGGCAAATACTATTGATGAGATTATAGAAGATATTAAGACAACTAAAATATCAGAAAGAGGGGCGACACGATTGGATGATAAAATCTCTGAAACAGGGATGGAGGATAGGAAACGACAGGGATATTTTTGATTAATATTGCGTGAGGGATGCGGAGGGTGCCACGAGCGAAGCGATGTGGCGGCACGCCATATAATAGATAAAATCTATAAAACTAATATAATGGAATTGATAAAATTTATTACAGCTGGGAATGTGGACGATGGTAAAAGTACATTAATTGGAAGATTGCTTTATGATAGTAAAGCCATTTCAAACGATGTATTGGAAAGTATTCAACAAACCGATGGAGAAATTAATTTTGCTTACTTTACCGATGGTCTGAAAGCGGAAAGGGAACAAGGAATTACAATTGATGTGGCTTACAAATACTTTTCAACAGAAAAGAGAAAGTTTATCATTGCGGATTGTCCGGGTCATAAGGAGTATACCAGAAATATGATAACAGGAGCTTCTCATGCTGACATTGCTATAATCATGATTGATGCAACGAATGGAATTACGGAGCAAACAAGACGACATAGTTTTATTGTGGATATAATGAATATTCCTTGTATTATTTTTTGTGTCAATAAGATGGATGTAGTGAATTATGATGAAAGTGTTTTTCAACGTATTATTCGTCAAATAGCTGATTTCAAATTTATTAATAAACATCAGATTGAATATGTTCCTGTAAGTGCTTTAAAGGGGGATAATGTGGTGTTTCGATCTGAAAATATGTCCTGGTATGATGGTAGTACGTTGCTATACATATTGGAAAATTATCAATATCCAGATAAGATGGCGAATTTACCTGCTTATATGCAGGTGCAATATGTCTCGTTTCAGAACGATGAACGGTATTTCTTTGGAACTTTGTTGAACGGGAATTTTGAAACTGGTCAGGAAATACTTGTGATGCCTACACAGCAAAGGAATAAAATAAAAGAGATATTTGTGTTAGGTAAAAACAAATCTCAAGCAGAACATGGTGAATCGGTTGCATTAACTTTTATGGAGGACACAGAAATACAAAGAGGATATACTTTAATGGCATTGACGAGTAGTATGGATGAATTACCTGAACAAAATGTTCAGCTAACACAAACGTTTTCTGCAATTTGCTTCTGGCTGGATGAAGTGCCATTTATACCATCTAAACGATACTTAATTCAACAACATTCATTTAGAACATACGTTAAGTGTCAATCGATAGCAGAGATTTTTGACTTAAATGAATTAAAGTTTAAGGAATATCATTCTGAAAATATAAATTCTAATAGTATTTTCAAAGCACAATTTCAGACCGCTCAGCCAATGTTGGTGTCAAATTATACACAATCCACTATTTTAGGGACATTTATTTTGATTGATGAGACATCTTACAAAACAGTGGGTGCAGGCGTTTTGCTTGCTGGACATTGATTGTGTTTGAGATAAGATATTATGTTGTTAACTTGCGTTCGGGATCTCTTTAAATGATTCACTATGCTATCAAAAAAAATGATTACTTTTGTTACCAAAAAAATGATTAACTTTGCTGCCAAAAAATACCATCCTTTTCGCCCTTTTAGAGACACTGCTTTAAAAAAGTGTCAAACTTAAAAATGAATCTACAAAAAATCATAAAAAAAACAATATTATCTTTATCCTTACGTTTAAGCGACTAAATGAAAAAGATTGCCGTTATATTCTTAATGTTCCTTTACCTGATACCCGTCATCGGTGTAACAGTTTCGGCTCATTACTGTGGTGGTAAGGTTACTTCGGTTTCATTCAATCCTTTTGATACCACACACAAATGTCCTTGTGGTAGCAAGAAAATGAAAAAGGACTGTTGCAAAGACGTAACCACTACCATTAAGTTAGATGACGATCAGCAGAATACACAATGTTTTTTTTGTAATACTATAAAGGTTTCTGATTTCCAACCTGAATATCCAACCAATCTTATTTTTGATGTTCAAATTCCTCCTCTTTCAACCGAGTTTGACCATAGAGCACCCCCTCCCGAAGACTTAAAACATCCGCTTTACATCCGTCATCGCGTTTTCCGCATTTGATTTTTTATTGATTTTGTTTTAAAGCCGACACTTTTTAGTGTATCGGCTTATGTATTTTTTTCAGCCCTACAAGTTTTAATCATTATTCAAAATTAAAATCAGTAAAAAAATGAAAAACACCGTAATCCTATTTTCCATGATTGCAGCATTAACGTTTGCATCATGCAACAATTCGCAAAAAAAAGAAACCAAAACAGAAAAAACTGAGCAAACCGAAAATGCCAAATACCAATGCCCCATGAAATGCGAAGGCGAAAAAACCTACGATAAACCTGGCTCTTGCCCTGTGTGTAATATGGACTTGGAAAAAGTGGAAGGAACGCATGAGTATCATGAACACGACAGCACTCACACAAACCACTAAATATTGAACTATGGAACATACAGCACATCAGCATCAAGAACATGAACACCATGCAGAACATGGTGCAAGCAGCCACGACAAACACGCAGGTCACAATGTTTCTGATTTTTGGAAAAGGTTTATTGTATGCTCTATAATATCTATCCCTGTGCTTGCCCTTTCGCACATGATACAACTGTGGTTTGGGTTTGAATTAGCTTTTGCAGGTGACAAATATGTATTAGCTATTCTTTCCACTTTCATTTTCATTTATGGTGGTTATCCTTTCCTTAAAGGGCTTTATGATGAAGTAAAAGACAAAGCAATTGGAATGATGACGCTGATTGGCGTAGCCATTTCTGTTGCCTGGGCTTATAGTGTTGCTATCACTTTCGGGTTGCAGGGCATGAATTTTTATTGGGAAATGGCAACGCTGATAGACATCATGCTTATTGGGCATTACTTTGAAATGAAATCAGTAATGGGCGCTTCTCGCTCTTTGGAATTGTTAGTCAGAATGATGCCATCAACGGCTCACCACTTAGTGAACGGAACAATTCACGATATACCTGTAAGCCATCTGAAAATTGGAGATGTAGTGATTGTAAAGCCGGGCGAAAAAGTTCCCGTTGACGGAATTGTAATAGAAGGTGAAAGTTATGTTGATGAAAGTATGCTGACAGGTGAGAGCAAACCAGTAAAGAAAGCAAGGGGCAGCAAAGTAATTGGCGGTGCAGTAAATAGTAATGGTTCACTTACTGTAAAAGTTACAAGCACAGGTAAAGACAGTTATCTGAACAAAGTAGTGAAACTGGTAGAAGGTGCGCAGAAGGTAAAATCAAAAACACAAAATTTTGCCGACCGTGCAGCAAAGGTTTTGACATTTGTTGCTTTGGGGGGTGGTGTCATTACGCTTGCTGTTTGGCTGGTATTAGGTTTTCCATTTGTATTTGCCTTGGAGAGAATGGTAACAGTAATGGTTATTTCTTGTCCTCATGCCTTAGGATTAGCCGTTCCGTTAGTAGTAGCTATTTCAACATCTATTTCAGCACAGAAAGGTTTGCTTATTCGTAACAGAACCGCTTTTGAAAATGCACGACTGATTACAACTATCATCTTTGACAAAACCGGAACACTAACTAAAGGTTCGCATGAATTACGAGATGTAAAAGTGTTGAACCCAAAATTTGATGATAAAGAATTGCTTCGGCTTGCATCAGGTATCGAACAGCATTCAGAACATTATATCGCAACAGGGTTAATGAGAAAGGTAAAGGAATTGAACATATCCATTCCTAAAGGAGAAAATTTCAATTATCTGCCGGGTAAAGGATTAGAAGGTATTGTAGAAGGGAAAGAAATAAAAGTAGTAGGACCAAATTACCTGAAAGAAAAGAACATCAGCATAACTGAAACAACCGATGATATTACAGGAACAGTTGTATATGTATTGATAGAAAAAGAAGTTGCAGGGTATTTCACATTTTCCGACCAAATAAGAGAAAGTTCTTATGATGCCATTCAAATACTTAAAGATGCAGGTATTAAAACCTTTCTGCTAACTGGCGACAATGAAAAAGTAGCTAAGAAAGTAAGCGATGAATTGAATATGGACGGCTTTTTAGCCAACGTATTACCGCATGAAAAATTAGAAAAAGTAAAAGAGTTTCAGGGGAATGGTGAGTATGTTGCAATGACAGGCGATGGTGTAAATGATGCGCCTGCATTGGCTCAGGCGGATGTGGGCATTGCTGTTGGTTCGGGAACGGATGTGGCAGCGGAAACAGCCGACATCATATTGGTAAACTCAGACCCGAAAGACATTGCCAACCTGATTTTGTTTGGTAAAGCCACCTACAATAAAATGATACAAAATCTTTGGTGGGCTGCGGGTTATAACATTATCGCCATTCCTTTAGCAGCAGGCGTTTTGTATCAATGGAACATAATGTTAAGTCCGGCAGTAGGGGCTGTGCTGATGAGTTTAAGCACTATAGTAGTTGCCATAAATGCACAACTTTTAAAAGAAAAATTCAGATGATAGAAAAAATAATCTCTTGGTCAACGCATAACCGCTTCTTTGTATGGCTCGGCATTTTGCTGATTGTTGTTGGAGGCGTTTGGTCGGTAATGAATACTCCTGTGGATGCCATTCCCGATTTATCAGAAAATCAGGTGATTGTTTATACCGAATGGATGGGGCGCAATCCGCAAATCATAGAAGACCAAATCACCTATCCTTTAGTTTCCAACTTGCAGGGCATTCCCAATGTAAAAGCTATTCGTGCCGCTTCCATGTTCGGGATGAGTTTCATCTTCGTCATTTTTAATGATGATGTTGATATTTATTGGGCCAGAACTCGTGTGTTAGAGCGTTTGAATTTTGCACAAAAAGCATTGCCGCAGGGCGTAACACCAGCTTTAGGGCCGGATGGAACAGGCGTAGGTCATGTGTTTTGGTATACCCTACAGGGTGATGGATATGATTTAGGAGAATTGCGTGCCCTGCAAGACTGGTATGTGAAATTCGCATTACAAAACGTGGAAGGCGTTAGTGAAGTAGCTTCTTTCGGAGGATTTCAAAAACAATATCAGGTCAGTATCAATCCTAACAAACTCATCTATTACAACATTTCTGCAATGGATGTTGCGAACGCGATCAAGTCCAACAACCGTGATGTAGGCGGCAGTATTTATGAAATGAACCGCATGAGCTATATGATAAGAGGATTGGGTTATATCAAAGACATTCAGGATATTGAAGAAATGGTTGTTGGCTCTTATAAAAATATTCCCATTAAACTGAAAGATGTTGCCGATGTGCAAATAAGCAGTGACATCCGTCTAGGAATTGTGGATGAAAACGGAGAGGGTGAAGTCGTCGGAGGTGTGGTAGTTGCCCGTTACGGTGAAAATGCCAAAGAGGTAATTGACAATGTAAAAGCCAAATTGGGTGAAGTGGAAAAAGGATTACCCCCCGGCGTAAAAATAAAAATCGCCTACGACCGTAGCGATCTGATTGAAGCCGCTGTTGCCACACTCAAAGAAGCGTTGTGGGAAGAAATAACGATAGTTTCAATAGTAGTATTGCTTTTTATGTTTCATGTCAGAAGTGCCATTGTGGCTATTGTAGCCATTCCGCTATCCGTGTTGATTGGCTTTATGTTTATTTGGTTCTTTGATATTTCACTCAATATCATGTCCTTGGGTGGTATTGCCCTTGCCATTGGCGATTTGGTGGATTCGGGAATTGTAATGACAGAAAATGCCTATAAAAGTTTAGTAAACGCAGTTTTAAAAACAGAAGAATAATGGACAAGCAAAGAATAGGACATACCAGGGAATTAAGCGAAGAAGAACGAATCAAAATTATTGAACGTTCATCACGCACCATTGGACGGGCAGTATTTTTTTCCATCCTCGTTACACTCATTTCATTTGCCCCTATTCTCTTTCTTGAAGGACAAGAAAAGAAATTATTCTCTCCACTGGTATGGACAAAAACATTCACCATGATTGGATCTGCCATTGTAGCTCTGTTTATTGTGCCGATGTTACTACGCTCTTTAATCAAAGGCAAACTCATCCCCGAAAGCAGAAATCCCGTTTCTAATTTCTTTATTATCATTTACACCCCCGTTTTACGGCTTTGTCAGCGTTGGAAAAAAACTGTCATAGCTATTTCTGTTCTAATCATGTTGGGTAGTATTCCGTTTGTTCTCCGTTTAGGTTCTGAGTTTATGCCACCCTTAGATGAAGGTTCATTGTTGTTCATGCCTGTTACCTTACCGGATGTGTCAAACAATGAAGCCAAACGTATTTTACAAGTTCAGGACAAGCTCTTCATGACAGTTCCCGAAGTAGAAAATGTTTTGGGTAAAGCAGGAAGAGCTAACACGGCTACCGACAATGCACCCATGAGCATGATTGAAAGCATTATTTTACTGAAACCAAAATCAAAATGGCGCAAGGGAATGACTACCGAAAAACTCATTGCAGAGTTAAATGATAAGGTGCAAATACCGGGTGTTACAAACGGATGGACACAACCCATCATCAACCGTATCAACATGCTTTCAACCGGGGTGCGGACGGATATCGGTATAAAAATTTACGGACAAGAATTAGATACCATATACAAAATTGCCCGACAAATTGAAAAATCTTTACAAGGTGTTGAAGGACTTGTTGATTTATATGTAGAACAACTCACGGGTGGAAAATATCTTGATATAAAAATTAAGCGCGAAGAAATTGCCCGTTACAATCTTTCTATTGAGGAGGTGAACATGCTCATTGAAATGGCTTTGGGTGGAATGCCTTTAACTCAAACAGTGGAAGGTAGACAACGATTCAGCGTGTCCATGCGTTTGGCACAGGATTTCAGAAAAGATATTTCCGAAATAAAACGAATCCCAATTCAAACTGCAAACTATGGTGTGATTCCACTTTCAGCCGTTGCAGATATTGAGATTAAAGAAGGTCCGCAAATGATAAATTCCGAAAACGCCATGTTGCGTGGCACAGTATTGTTTAATGTGCGAGGTAGGGATATGGGCAGTGTGGTGAGCGATGCCAAAAAACGAATTGAAGCCGCCTTAAAAAAACTTCCCAAAGGTTATTTCATAGAATGGAGTGGACAATATGAAAATAAAGTACGGGCAGAAAAACGGTTGAAAATCATCATCCCTATTACGCTACTCATTATTGCTTTTGTTTTGTATTTCACATTTCATTCTGCTAAAGAAATGTTGATAGTGCTTTCGAGCATTCCCTTTGCATTAATTGGTGGCGTGTATTCTATGTATTTTTTTGAGGTGAATTTTTCCGTTGCCGTTGCGGTAGGGTTCATTTCCTTGTTCGGCATTGCGGTGGAAACAGGTGTGTTGATGTTGGTGTATTTGAATGAAGCAATAAAGAATAAGGTTGCAGAAAAGAAAGATGCGGCACTATCTCATGAAGAAATTCAGGAAGCAATTTATTCCGGTGCTGTGCTGCGTGTTCGACCTAAATTAATGACAGTGATGGTGGATATGATAGGATTGCTTCCTGTTTTATTGGCGACAGGTGTCGGCAGCGATGTAATGAAACCCATCACCATTCCTTTTGTATTTGGAATGATTACCTCTCTACTTTTTGTATTGATTGTGTTGCCTGTTATTTATCAAATGATAAAAGAAAGGGAAATAAATAAATATGGCAAAGTAGAATATTTAGAAAACATTGAGTAATGGAAATAAACCAGGTATATACAAAACCAATAAATGAACTTCTTGTTGAGCTGAGAAGTGATTTGAACAAGGGCTTATCAAATATAGAAGTCCAAAAACGACTTAATGAATTTGGTAGAAACATCATTCAATCTGAAAGAGGTAAACATCCTCTTAAAATTTTATTGGCACAGTTCAATAATCTGATGGTTTACCTGTTGCTTTTTGCTGCTGCAATGTCTTTTTGGTTTCAGGAATACTTAGATGCCATTGCAATTCTTTTGGTGATTCTTATCAATGCGGTTATTGGCTTTTGGATGGAGCTACAGGCACAACGCTCCATGAATGCGCTTCGCAAATTAGCAAGCGTTCCTGCTAAAGTTTTCAGAGATGGAAAACTCATTGAAATATCATCAGAAGAATTAGTTCCCGGTGATGTTTTGTTTTTGGAATCAGGAGATATGATTCCTGCCGATGCACGAATTATTCAGGCAGCACAGCTTACAGTAAACGAGGCAGCACTTACCGGAGAAGCCATGCCCGTTGAAAAGCATGACAATAAATTGCAAGAAGGAACTCCACTTGCAGAACGCTCCAATATGTTGTATAAAGGAACTTATGTTACTAATGGAAATGCCAAAGCATTGGTAACAGCAACGGGAATGCAAACGGAACTTGGCAAAATAGCCCATTTGGTAAAATCAGCCGATCAATCAGCCACACCGCTTGAACAAAAATTACAGGTATTTAGCCGTAAGCTCATCTATATTACGGTTGTTTTAGTGGTGTTGATTTTTGTTGTGGGGCTTTTCACACATGGCGATTATGTAGAAATGCTTGAAACCGCCATTGCCCTTGCAGTAGCTGCCATTCCCGAAAGTTTGCCCATCGTAGCAACATTAGCATTGGCGCAGGGTATGATGAAAATGGCAAAGCATAAAGTGATTGTAAAAAAACTGTCTGCCGTTGAAACTTTAGGCGGAACAACTGTTATCTGCACCGATAAAACGGGAACGCTTACACAAAACAAAATAGAAGTAACTCAGATAATTCCAACAGAAACTAATTCAATAGAAAACAAAAACCTCCTTCTTCAAATCGCAGTGCTTTGTAACACAGCAAGCGTTGAAGCTATTAATAACGGGTTCAAAGAAATTGGCGACCCATTAGAAACCGCCTTATTGAAATATGCCTACAAACAAAATATCGTCAAGCAAAATTTAGAACGACAATTTCCGAAACTGAAAGAAGTTCCGTTCTCATCCGAAACAAAAATGATGGCAACGTTGCATAAAATACAAAATAAGTTTATTGTATTTGCCAAAGGTGCTACCGAAGAAATACTCAATTCATCCTCTCATATTTTCAGCAATAGCGGAAATGTTGAATTGACCAAACAAGTCAAAAAAGAATGGAAAGAAAAAGCATATCAACTATCAGCGTCCGGTTTGCGCATTATTGCAGGAGCATACAAAGGAGCAGAAAATGAAAATGTTCCATTACTTGACAACCTTACATTTGCGGGTTTGTATTGCTTGATTGACCCTCCCGCAGAAGATGTGTTTCAGGCAATTCAGGAAGCCAAAGAAGCAGGAATTAAAGTAGTGATGGTTACAGGCGACCATCCTGCCACAGCAAGTTACATAGCCAATGAATTACAAATCGCCTCCCTTGAAGAAACGCCTCTTACCGGAAAAGAAATGAAGCCATTTGATCAGTTGTCTGATACAGATAAAAACAAATGGGTGAACACATCTGTTTTTGCACGAGTTACACCTGCTCAAAAATTAGATTTAGTAGTGGTATTGCAGGAAAAAGGCAATATCGTTGCCATGACGGGTGATGGTGTAAACGATGCTCCGGCATTGAAAAAAGCGGACATAGGCATTGCTATGGGGCATCGTGGAACGCAGGTAGCACAAGAAGTTGCCGACATGGTATTGAAAGATGATGCATTTTCATCCATTGTTTATGCCATTAAACAAGGTCGGATTATTTTCAAAAACATACAAGAGTTTGTCATTTACTTGCTTTCCTGCAACATGAGCGAGTTGTTGGTAGTTTCACTTGCCGCATTATCCAACTTGCATTTTCAACTGTTGCCTCTGCAAATTCTGTTCATTAATTTGGTAACCGATGTATTACCTGCTCTTGCATTGGGTGTTAGCGAAGGAAATCCTTATGTAATGAAACACAAACCCCGAAATCCTGCCGAGCCGCTTTTAAAAGACAAACAATGGTATGCCGTATGGTTCTATGCAGCAGTAATTTCAGTTTGCACTTTGGGAGCAGTTTTCATCAGTCATTTTTTCATTCACACAGGAGCGCATTTTGACCCGCGACTATGCAATAACATTTTATTCTTCACACTTATTTTTTGCCAGTTGTTTCATGTGTTCAATATGGCATCTGTCAATGTTTCCTTCTTTAAATCAGAAGTATTCAGAAACAGATTTGTTTGGTATGCACTTATTGCCTGCCTATTAATTATTGGTTTCGCCTTTTTTATTCCACCGGTGCGCACTGCTTTAAATATTCAACCGCTCACAGCAGCAGATTGGCTGGTGGTTTTGGTTTCATCTCTTTTTTCCTTATTGGTTATTCAATTATTAAAACGGTCAAACATTATTCAAGATGAAGACTAACGTTGAAAATATAAACATCACCAAAGCATCAGGGCTTAAAGTTCCTTTTAATAAAGGAAAGTTAAAACAATCTCTGTTACGTTCAGGGGCTAATTCCGAGCAAGCCGATGAAGTGATTGAAGAAATATTGGAAATGCTGGTGGAAGGAATGTCTACTCGTAAAATTTACAAAACAGCGTTTCGCTTATTGAAAAATGTTTCCCGCTCATTTGCCGCACGGTATAAGCTGAAACACGCTATCATGGAATTAGGTCCTTCTGGTTTCCCTTTTGAGCAATTTGTAGCAGAACTTTTAAAACACAAGGGATACAAAACGCAAGTTGGAATAATTGTAAAAGGACACTGCGTAAATCATGAAATAGATGTAATAGCTGAAAAGGACGAACATCATTTTATGATTGAATGTAAATTCCACAACAGGCAGGGCTATGTATGCGATGTGAAAATTCCGCTTTACATACAATCACGTTTTTTAGATGTAGAAACTACATGGAAAAAATTAAAAGGACATTCTGAAAAATTTCACCAGGGATGGATAGTTACCAATACACGGTTTACAGAGGATGCCGCTCAATACGGCAGGTGTATGAACCTAAATTTAATAGGTTGGGATTATCCTAAAAACAACGGGTTGAAAGACTGGATTGACGGTTCAGGGCTGCATCCCGTTACCTGCCTGACCACCCTTACGCAAAGAGAAAAGCAGCAATTGCTGGATAAGAAAATTGTCTTGTGTAAAACCATGCACCATAATCATTCCGTGCTGCAAAGCATCGGTATAAAACCACCACGCTTGGGAAAGGTAATGGAGGAATGTGAAGCATTGTGCCAAGAATTTTCATATAAACACGAATTAACAAAATGAAACACAAAGAAATCATAACCAACTGGTGTGTCATTACAGGAGGTCCCTGCACAGGTAAAACAACAGTCATTGAACTGCTAGCCAAAAGAGGTTACAAAACCACTATTGAACATGCCCGGCATTACATTGACACGCAAATAATTCAAGGCAGAACATTTGAAGAAATAAGAGCAAATAAAAAGGAATTTCAGGAAACTGTCCTCAATATGCAGATTGAGGAAGAAGGAAAATTAGATGTAAATGAATTGGTATTTTTAGATCGTGCCTTGCCGGATGTATTGGCATACTACCAATTTTTAGGATTGGAATATGACACTCGGTTAATTGAACAATGCAATAAATACTGTTATAAAAAAGTATTCATTTTAGACCTCCTGCCTTTGGTAAACGACTATGCCCGAAGAGAAGACGAAGCGGAGCGAATTCGTATTCACAATCTCATCATAAGCGTTTACGAAACATATCCTTGCCCGATTGTGCATGTGCCTATTTTACCGCCAAATGAACGGGTTGATTTTATTTTAAAAAATATCTGAGCATGAAAAAAATAATCACAGTATTCAGTTTTGTTTTTGCCCTGCAAACAATTCACGCACAAGACACCGCGTATATTTCATTGGAAAAACTGTTGGAGCAGGTAGAAACCAATTATCCCTCTATCATTCAGTATCAATACAATATTCAATCCATAAAGGCAAAGGCAGACGGAGCAAAATCATGGATGCCGCCAACTTTTTCAACAGGTATCATTCGTTGGCCATATAATTTTTCTATGCTTAATGAGAAGAATAACCCTATGAACCAGGCGGGTATTGCTTTTTCTCTTGAACAAATGATACCTAACCCAAGCAAGCTGAACGTAAAAAAAGATTACATTAATTCTTTAGCTGAAATTGAAAAATCAAAAACTGAGTGGACAAAAAACGAGTTGAGACGCGAAACAAAAATTCTTTACTACAACCGCTTTGTAAGCGAGAAAAAACAACAAACACTAAAAGAAAGCGAAGAGATACTCCAACTTCTTATCACCACAGCTGAAGAAAAATTCAGCAACAATCAGTCACAACTGCAAACTATTTATAAAGCAAAAGCCCGTTTAGCCGAACTAAAGAATATGCTATTGATGCTTGACGGCATTATTGCTGAAAGCAACATCGGCTTAAACATACTTATGATGCGTGATGTAAATCTGCCTTTTAAAATTGACACAAATATTTCACCACATAACTATTCAATCAATATTATTGACACGAGTAATGTTTCAAATCGGAGTGATATTAAAGCTATGTCAAATTATATTCAGTCAATGAAGTTGGAACAGCGCCTAATGAAAATCGGTGTGCGTCCAGATTTTGGTGTTCGTACCGAACACATGCAAATGTTTGGTATGCCCAATCAGTGGTCGGTCATGGGTATGATAACCATCCCGATTATGCCTTGGTCTTCTAAAATGTATAATTCAGAAACAAAATCCATTGGCTTTAAAATTCAGTCAATGGAACAAGAGAAACTAACCATGGAACTGATGGCAAAAAGAATGTTATCTGAAAAACTTGCTATGCTCAATTATGAAAATGCACAATATCAGAACTACATTAAAAACATTATTCCTGCCTACGAAAACAACCTGCAAGCCAACCTCCTTGCCTACAAGGAAAATACTGGCGATTTTTTTGTATTGCTCGATGCGTGGGAAATGTTGCTGATGAAAAAACTGGAAGCGTATGACAAACTCTTTAACATTTTAAAATTAGAAGCAGAATATGAATTCGAGAAAGAAATTAAATAAAATCGGTTGCATTGTCATTTTATCTTTTTTATTGGTGTTCACTTCTTGCAGAAACAAGCAAGAACAGCATCATCATGAAAACAATCACACACAGCACAGCGGCATCGTTTATATCTGTCCTATGGACCCCGAAATTGTAAGCGACAAACCCGGCAACTGCCCTATTTGCAAAATGAAATTAGAACCTATGGAAAATGAAAGTTTGCCACAAATTATTTCACCTAATCAACAGGTATTATCTAAACAGGCAACTGTAAAACCGCAAGAGGGCAACAACGGCAATATGCTGAAAGCAGAGGGATATATTGTTCTAGCTCAAAACCGCAATCAAGCTGTTGCCGCTCGTTTCGGAGGAAGAATTGAAAAACTCTATGTCAAATTCAATAATCAATATGTAAAGCAAGGTGAGAAAATTATGGACTTATACAGCCCTTCGCTTCGTACATTTCAGGAAGAACATTTATTTCTGCTGAAATCAAAAGCAGAAAATTCTTTGATTGAAAAATCAAGAGAAAAACTTCGCTTGTTGGGCTTCACCGAAAATCAAATTAAAGAGTTAGAAAAGAACGGAACGGTGGCTTTAACCGTTTCAGTTTTCAGCCCTGCAAACGGATATGTATTTTTCAACACGCAATTACCAAAAGATAATACCACCGCAAAAAACACATCGGCAATGAACGTAATGAGTATGTCGCATAACACGGTCAGTCAAAATTCCTTTGCTACTGACGCTTCACAAATTCGTGAGGGCATGTATGTTAATGAAGGACAAACACTTTTCAGCGTAAACGATTTGCAGGAAGTTTGGGCGTTGGTTTCTATTCCCAATCAATATATAAGTCAAATTCACGAAAACCAGAGTGTTGAAATTATTACAGAAAACAATACCTCAAAATCACTTAAAGGAAAAGTTGCATTGATTGAACAGACCTTTGAAGAAGTTAATCAGCGTTTTGCAAGAGTGAGAATTGTGTTGCTCAATTCCAATAATTCACTGAAAATAAATTCTCTTGTTACAGCACAATTTCAATTAAGCGACAGCAAAAATTTAGTTGTTCCTGCATCTGCAGTTTACAAAACAGGATTAAGTGCTTATGTGTGGGTAAAAATTGGTACCACAAAAAACGGCACGGGAATTTTTCAAGCACGAAAAGTAATTGCAGGTACAAGCAACAAGGGAATGATTAGTATTATAAGTGGTCTTTCATCCGATGAAGAAATTGCAAAACAAGCGGGCTTAATGATTGATAGTGAAACATTTATAAATGAGAACTAACATGAAGCAGATATTAATTTTAACTATCCTGTTTTTAATACTTATTGTTTCGGGATGTAAAAACAGCCAAGAAAACCATGAGGCACTATCCGGTAGTTATTACACCTGCCCCATGCACCCAAGCGTAGTAAGCACCGAACCTGGTGCTTGTCCTGTATGCAATATGTCATTAATCAAGGTAGAGAAAAATGAAAACGAACATGCAGGGCATCAGGGCAATTTCATCACCATTGACAAACGCAAACAGGAATTGGCGGGAATTAAAACAGACACCGTTAAATTAAGAAACATTACTTCTGCATCAACTATTGTAGGAACAGTAGCCATTGATGAAGAACAGGTAAAAACCATCAGCAGTCGTGTCAAGGGACGTATTGAAAAACTCTTTATAAAAAATACGGGCGTTTACATTAAAAAGGGTGATCCGCTTTACAGCATTTACAGTGAACAACTGCAAGCCGATGAAAAAGAATATCTCTCCCTGCTTGAAAAACACAAAACAGCCGATACCACCAAGCAACTCATCAAAGAATTAGCGGAAGCAGCAAAAAACAAATTGCTTTTTTGGGGTTTGTCAGAAAAACAGATTTCTGATTTGGAGAAGTCGGGTAATGCAAGTTCTTTGGTTACTTTCTATTCACCTGAAGCAGGTTATGTAACAGAAGTGAACATTACCGAAGGAATGTATGTGGAAGAAGGTAGTACACTTTTGAAAATAATATCGCTCCATAAGGTTTGGGTGGAAGCCCAGGTGTATTCCAATGAAATCTCAACTATTGAAGAAAGCAAAAGATTTCAGGTTTTCAGTGAAAGCAATCCCAAAGAAGTTTACACAGGTAAATTGGTTTACAACAATCCTGTAATTGAAGAGGGTAAAAGAATTTATTTGCTCAAAATCAGGGTAAACAATCCGAAAGGAAATCTAATCCCCGGAACACTGGTTTCAGTTGTTCCAGAAAAATTATTTGCCAATGTTTTGGCAGTTCCGAAATCTGCCGTATTGTTGGAGAAAATGAAAACCGTTTGGGTATTGGCGCATGACAATACATTTGAACAGCGCATGGTAGAAACAGGGGCAGAAAATAATTACTGGATTGAAATTACATCAGGTTTAAAACAAGGCGATATAGTTGTTACCGAAGGGGCTTATTTAATCAACAGCGAGTTTATTCTAAAAAGCGGAGCAGGGCAAAGACATGAACATTAATCAACGTACAGGTGTAAACACATTTATTCGCATCCTGAATTTTTTATTCAGTAGTGCTCATGATTTTCAATTGCAAGCTGCACAAGCAAAAGCACAGACCAAAGCTTGCAAAAGAGCTTGCAAAGTCAACGCAAGAAAAATTGTTTTAAAATAAATTTCCCGACCCTTCAAAAAAATAAAAAATACATCATCGCACAGACCGACACGACAAAGACAATGAGAGATCGTTGTAAAAAATTTAACCCAAATTATGCATTTGCGAAATATCAAATGCATAATTTGGGTTGAATAAGTGTGATTTAATAAGGAATTCTATTTTTACCGGGTTCTGAATTCTGGGGAGGATTAGAATTAGGTTGAGTAGATTGGTTATACTTTTCATAATCGATGTTTTCATCGTATCGTTTGCCAATCAGTCCAATACTGAATATAATCTGGGTAAGGTTGAGTTGAATATTAGCAGGGTCGCTGTATTTAGGGTTATACATGTAAAATACTTGTTTACCGGCATAAGCTTTGATAATAGCCAGATCAAAATAAAAATCGGATGTTTTAAATCCGGCGCCGATAGAAAAGGCGTTGCGTACATAATTTCCACTGATTTGTTGTCCAAAAGGACTTCCATACGAAGCCCAACCTATACGAAAAATAATGGGTTTAGTATTGAGTTCTATGCCTGCTTTTAAGTTTCCTGTCATTGTATATTTTTCTCTTAAAGCTTTGTTGGCATTATCAAACACTCCGATATCGCTGCTTCGTAGCGATCCTCTTCGATAATCCACTAATTCATAATCACAATTAAAGGACATTTTATTGGAATAAATTCCGGATAATGCAATTCCTATTTTAGAAGGTGTAGTAATTCTGTAATTGTATAGTCCACCGCCTTCGGGAACGGTGTATGAGAAACTTTGTCCTTCGTCCCATGTTGAACTAAAATCATAGAAATAGACATCCTTTGCTTTATACCATGTGGGTGAATGATAATATAAACCTATTCGAATAAAATCACTGGCTCGCCAGATTGCACCTATTTTGATATTAACGCCAGTAGCAGTAGTGGTGTATGTGGTTTGATAATGAAATTCTTTGATGCCACCTAATCCTTTGTAATAGAACACGGGATAACTATACGATGAAGTAAAAGTGCTATCGGAATTCATTTTGATGTACATTTGATTTTCGTCGTCTATTTCAGCGTAATCGGATTGATAGGAGAATTTTAAAAATGGCACGGCTAATGTTCCTCCCAAATATACTCTATCCTCTATTGAATATCCGAATGAAAAGGCCAATTCATTGATTCGACCGGATTTGCTAATTTTATTTTGTTGTAAAAAACTTTTTGAAGTATCAATGTATGAAAAATAAGAGTTTAAATTATTGGTATCCAATAAATCTAAAACATAAATGTTATAAGCCATTCCTTCATAGAGTGGGTCAAGATTGTTTAATGATTTTCCTTTTGCATTGTCTAGCATATCAAGAGTGATAGATTTTCCTTTTGTAGGCCTTCCTTTGATTTCTATTTCCTGATTAAAATTTTGTAATTGATTGAGTGTAAAAGCAAACGTGTAACGATTATCTGGATTTTTACTATCGGCAGCAGTGCCGGAAAGTCCAAGGAAATTAAACGTTAATGCAGGGCTCAATTGTTGATTTTTAAATCCATTCATGTCTGTTCGTGTATTCGCGAAGTTTAATCCAAAAGCAAAGTTCAAATCGCTTCTAATGCTAATGCCTAATCCTGCAGGGTTGTATGAGGCACAACTCATATCTCCGCCTAATGCGCCCATAGCCCCTCCTAATGCCAGAAAACGAGGCGTGCCGCCAATACCGATGTTAGAATAACGAATTACATCTTCGTCATTTTGAGAAAAAGATGAATGGTAAGTAATTATTAAAAGTAATGAGTACATTAATTTTTTCATAAGAAATATTTATTTCTATGATAAGTTGTGAGTTTCAATACATTTTGCAAGATATTTTTTTCTCTATCGGTAAGTTCTTTTTGTCTTCTTTTATACATTTCTTGTGCGGTTTCAAAAAGTTTTTCAATTTTGTATTCCTGAAATCCTTTTGCACCGCCCCAGCTGAAAGATGGAATGTGTTTGGGTGGAAAATCTGCACCAAAGATATTAGCTGCAACTCCCACAACGGTTCCTGTATTGAACATGGTGTTTATACCTGATTTAGAATGGTCTCCCATGATTAAACCACAAAATTGTAAACCTGTATTAATCATTGTATCTTCCAGATAGTTGTATATTTTTACTTCGCTGTAATTATTTTTCAAATTACTATTATTGGTATCTGCACCTAAATTGCACCATTCTCCAATCACTGAATTTCCAATAAATCCATCGTGTGCTTTATTAGAATAAGCGAAGAAAACGGAGTTGTTTACTTCTCCTCCAACTTTGCAATGCGGACCAATGGTGGTAGCACCGTAGATTTTTGAACTCATCTTTAAAGTAGCAGATTGACATAATGCTAATGGGCCACGAATACAAGAACCTTCCATAATTTCGGCATTATCATCAATAAACACATATCCTGTATTAGTATTAATAATACTTCCTTCTACTTTTGCTGTTGGAGAAATATAGAGTTTTTTTTCTGATCCAATAAGTGTATTGGATGAGCTGAGTAAACCTTGAGGTAAATCGGAGATGAAGTTTTCAAAATCAAAATTTATCATCTCTTCATTCCATTGAAATATTTGAAATGGATACTGAAGACATTTAGTGAAATTAATGTTTTCTGACTGAAGTAAAGCTTTTTGATAATGAGGATTTTGGGGATGTATGAAAAAGGATAATTGTCCAAATGGAAAGTGAGCGGTGAGTTCCTGGTATTTAACAAAACCTTTGTATGCTAATAATTGACCATTGGATTGAATACCTTTGTATAAATCTAATTTTTTTAATAGAGAAATGATGTTTTTATCGGGAAATAAGGAGCTATTAAGGTAAAGCATTTCATCATCTATGTCGAAAATATCATTTGTATTGAGATAATCAACGGATAAGGGAATGATGTTATGTTCCGGGAAAAGCTTTTGCCACCTTTCTTTAATAGTGAATATTCCACAACGAATGTCACTTATTGGTCTTGTGAAAGTGAGTGGTAGTAAATTTGCCCAGTTATTGGGTAAGTCAAATAAAATAATTTTCATGCTTAATTATTTTTTGAAGGAGGGGATGGTTGGTGATTGGTTTTCTTTTTAAATGTATCAGTTTTTTTATCATAACCATAAGGACAATGTTTGCACCCACTTTTACAGCAATAACCGCGCTTTAAATGATATTTTTCAGTAAATATGATGTATCCTTCTTCTGATAAATAATAATCTTCCGGGTCTAATGGCTTTTTCATACTAATTTGCTTGTGGTAAAGTTAATGAAAATAAATGTTTTAACTATGTTCAACGATTTTAATTTTACAAAATTTATATCTGCAAGTAAAAGAATATACATCTGAAGTATTAGTCAACCGTAAAATTAAAAGATGTTAGTAGTTTTTATAAATGTCATTTTAGTTTAATGAAGTTAGTAATCAATAAACTCAAATTATATAGCTTACAGAAATCTTTTACAATGAATAGACGTTTTACTTTAAGTAGGTGTTTTTTTTCTTTAAAAATCCTCCTTTTGTGTCTTTTATGACGGACATTGTAACAAATGCATTAGGATCTATTTTTTCTATTTCCATATTGAGGCGATTGATTTCTAAACGTGTTATTACTGTGTATAGTATTTCTGTTGATTTTTTTTCACTTGACGAATACAAGCCATGCCTTCCATAAAAAACTGTAACACCTTTTTTAAGTTTTAATGTAATCATCTGGCGGATTTCTTCGTGATGTCTGGATACAATAAAGACAGAAATATATTCTTCTAATCCGTCTACAATAAAATCAAGAGTTTTAGAAGCAGATAAATAAGTAATCATTGAATACATAGCGTTTTCAATTCCTAAAAAATAAGCTGCTATTGAAAATATAATAGCATTGATAATTGTGATAATATCTCCAATGGTAGTGCCCAATTTTCTACTTAAGTAAATAGCAAGAATTTCAGTTCCATCTATAACTCCACCACCTCTTACCGTAAATCCTATTCCTGCACCAAGAAAAAAACCTCCAAATACAGCCACTAAAAGATTATCTTTTGTTATGTCCGGGAAATCAA
The DNA here is from genome assembly GCA_026003255.1 of Bacteroidia bacterium. GTDB lineage: Bacteria > Bacteroidota > Bacteroidia > B-17B0 > Aurantibacillaceae > BPGX01. The sequence continues at coordinate 287,754 of BPGX01000001.1, forward strand.
CAAAAGCCAGACAAACGGATAATCCAAAAATCCCAAAAAGTGTTTTGATAGCAAAGCGTAAACCTATTGTGTAGTATCCAAGAATTACAAATGGAAGGTTAATTAAAACAATACTATACTGCAGAGGGAATTGTGTTGTTTTGTTGATTAATAGTGAGATTCCTGTAGCACCACCATCAATAAAGTTGTTGGTTAATAAAAATCCTTTGAAGCCAAAAGACGCAAGAAAAATGCCTAAAATGATAAGAATAAAATCTTTAGTATATTCTTTTAATGAGACGATTAATTTTCTGTACTCTTTGGCAATTTTATAATTTGAGTAAGTGTGAATGTTTTTACTTTTTTGATTTTTTCTTTCCCTTAATATCGTAGTTTGAATGACAATTTGTTTGAAAAAAGGATTCATATAAGTTTATATTATCTTACAGGATATTTTTCATTAAACAAGCGAATATAATATCTGTATTTGTTTTTCTTTTGTTTTCGGCTTAGTTGTGTAAATTCATTATAGATTGCAGGGTCTTTCTTGAATAATTCTTCCAATTGATCTAAGCTAAATGGATATACTTTCCCTGTATAATAATCCATCAAAAAATCTTTTATCTCTCTTGTTTTTACAGGTACCCCAGCCATTCCGTAAGGATAACCCCATCCCACACCTGAATAATAAGTAACTTCCTGAGTTCCTATAAAATAACTTATGGCACCTAACACGGGCACTTTGTAAAAGGCATTGTCATAATAAATATACAAAATGCCATTTTGAAAATAGCCCCATAAATCTTTTGGAGATATTTTCTCTTCTGTGCCTAAAGGCGTCATAATTAAAATTTCTTTTTGTGAAACTACTTTTGTAAAAAAATCCAATTGGGCTGTATCAATGGAAGTTATTATTTGTGACTTAGTAATTGGACGATTCTCACGAAATTGGAGATAATCCAGATACAGTCCTTCTTTTCTTGATTCAACAATAGAATCTTGTTGAGCGTGAAAAAATAATGAGTGATATAAAAGGATTAATAAAACTATACCTTTTAAGAAATTCATTTGCTTAAAATACAAATTAAGGTTGAACAATTACAGGCAGTCCTGACTTATCGCCCAAAATGATAAATTTAGCATTAGGCGATTTGGCTAATTCATTGACAGTTTCTAATGATTTCCATTTTAATAATTTATCATCAATGCCCTGTCTTACGATGTTTTGAAAATCGGCTATTCCTTTGGCTTCAATGGATTTTCTTTTTGCTTCCTGTTCTTCTTTTAAGATTACAAACTTCATTCTTTCGGCTTCTTGTTCTGCAGCTAATTTATTGTTGATGGCTTGTTGGACCTGATCGGGCAGAGCAATTTTTCTTAATAAGACGGCTTCTACAATGATTCCTCGGTTTCTTAAATTTTTGTCTAATTCACTAAATATCTGGCCAGAAATGATTTCTCTACCGGAAGTGTATAATTCTTTGGCTTCATGATTCACAGTAACATTGCGAATAGCAGACCTCAATAGAGGAACTATAAACACATCAGCATATTTTTCTCCTATGTTTCTGTAAATATCGCTAGCATTTTCTGGCAAGATATGATACAAAAGCGATACTTCTAATCCTACACTTAATCCTTCTTTGCTGGGGACATCAGCGTGCTCAAAAATTTCCTGTGTACGAACGCTCATATTGTAAACATTTTTTAATGGATTGATAAGATGTAAACCTTCTGGTAAAACATCTTTATCTACTTTTCCAAATAAAATAGTTACTCCTACATGACCAGCTGGAACACTGATAAAGGTTGAAAACAATATTCCCAATATAAAAACACCCACAGCAATAGGTAATAGAGTATTTAATCTCTTAAGTAAAAAACCAATAATTACAAGTAATACTGCAATCACAATTCCTACTATAATACTCACCATAGCGATAATATTTTAGTTAAATTGATGTAAAAGTATTGATTTATTCTCAAAATATAAAATTATTCTGGTCAATAATGTATCTTAACTTTTCCGCAAGTTGAGCAATATCATTAAATGAATTGTATAGTGGAACAGGTGCCATTCGAATAACATTAGGTTCTCTCCAATCTGCAATAACACCATTCTGTATTAACTCATTAAAAAATTTTTTTGGATGTTCTAAATTGCAAACTATTGAAAGTTGAGCACCTCTTTGTGCTGGTGTAATAACTTTAAATATTTCTTTCCCATAAATATTATTAACTGTCAGCAATGCTTCTTCTAAAAATGCTGTAAGTTGTTTGCTTTTTTGAATAAGAGCAGGCATTGTTGCTTCTTCAAAAATATCTAATGATGCAAGGCAGGCAGCCATTGATAAAATTGGTGCATTGCTAACTTGCCAGCGTTCTGCTGTGGGCATGGGTTCGAAAACGGGTTTCATTTTGAATCGTTCCTTTTTATCAGTGCCCCACCATCCGGCAAATATTGGCAAATCAAAATTATTCAGATGTTTTTGATGTATAAACGCACCACCAACAGATCCCGGGCCGCTATTAAGATATTTATAGGAACACCATGCCGCAAAATCAACATCCCAATCGTGTAATTTAAGTTCAACATTTCCAGCAGCATGTGCCAGATCCCAACCACAGATAATGTTGTATTTGTGTGCAAAAGAAGTAATGTTTGCTATATCAAACACTTGTCCAGATAAATAGTTTACGCCACCAATCAAAAGCAAAGCAATTTCATCCTTGTATGTTGCAATTGCATCAAGAATTTTTGTTTCATCAACTACAAAATCATCCCGTTCAGAACGGACCATGATAACATCCGTTTCTGGGTTACCTCCATGAAATTTTACCTGAGATTGTACAGCATAGACATCACTTGGGAAAGCAGGATATTCAATGAGAATCTTTCTTTTTTTCCCAGAAGGACGATAAAAAGAAACCATCAAAAAGTGTAAGTTAGATGTCAGTTGATTCATCATCACCACTTCTTCCGGAAGAGCACCGACAATTTTTGCCATTTTATTGGTTAATTGTTCATGATAAGAATACCATGGACGTTTTGCATGGAAATGTCCCTCCACGCCGTATTGTGCCCAATCGTTCAATTCTTGTAAAATGTAATCTTTTGTTTGTTTAGGTTGCAGTCCAAGTGAATTGCCAGTAAAATACAATACGTTTTTTCCGTTGTGTTGAGGGAATAAAAATTTTTCTCTGAAATGTTTTAATGTATCCTGTTCATCTAATTCCCGTGCTTTGTTTTTTATATCTGCAAGAGTAAGTGAAAATGTTTTCATAAAAATTATTATCTGTTTTTAGGAACTCTGATAATTTCAAAACCAAACTCACTAATATTAGGTAAGGGGTCTTGTCGCATGGCTTGTACGAAGTAGAATTGATAAACGCCGCTTTTTGAAAACCGCACATTTTTTTTGATAGGCAAAGTAATATCATACATGTCTCCAAGTCCGCTGCCATACCATTCTCCTTTACTATTGGCTAATATGCATTCAATGGTATCTTTTTGAACAGAACCATTAGGATAAATGGTAGTCATAAATAAATAAAGATTACTATATGGATAAAGTTCACCGTGGCGAATTTTAATGTTTACATCACACAAACTTATTGTATCAATAATATCTACTCTGAATTTAGCCGTGTCTTTGGATTGCCATTCTTCTTTTTCAATGTAGTAATATTTACTATACACGACACTTGTTTTTTTGCACGAAAACAGAGAAAAAATTATCAATAGAACGATTGAGAGATATAAAACAGTTCGTTGCATTTTTATTTTTTTCTTTTAAAGTTTCGCTGATTAGTTTTGAATTTATTATCAAAACGATTCAGGTCATCTTCATTATGAATACTGATAGTTTCTGAATTTGCTGGAAGGTCTTTGTTTTTTTCTTGATTGCTTGGAGATATCAATAAATCCTCAGGATAGTCGTTTTTACTATTCATTTCTAAAATTTCTTTTGTACGTTCAATACTCAACGGAATAAATGTGCCCATATCGTTTTCATACGCCCAGTAGATGATGCGTTTAAATACATCTATTTTGATAAATTTTGCTTTCCCTTTCTGAGTAATTAACTCCTTATCTTGAACTTCAGGAAACTCTTTCAAAGCATCCATGTATGCATCCAGTTCATAGTTAAGACAACATTTAAGTTTTCCACATTGCCCAGCTAATTTGGCGGGATTAATCGACAATTGCTGATACCGAACGACATTCGTGTTAATGGTTCTAAAATCTGTGAGCCATGTGCTGCAACACAATTCTCTTCCACATACACCTATTCCGCCTAATCGGGCTGCTTCCTGTCTGGAACCTATTTGCCGCATTTCAACACGAATTTTGAGTTCTGCTGCTAATTTTTTAATCAATTCCCTGAAATCTACTCTACCATCAGCAGTATAATAAAATATCGCTTTGGTTTTATCGCCTTGATATTCTACATCGATGAGTTTCATTTCCAGATTTAAACTTTTGGCTAATTCTCTCGATTTAAGAAGGGCTTTGTATTCTAATGCCTGTGCTTCTTTCCATTTGTCAATGTCTTGCTGTTTGGCTTTGCGAAGTATTTTTTTTAATGAATTTGTATCTTTTATATCTTTCTTTTTTAGTTGAAGACGAACAATTTCTCCAGTAGCTGAAACTGTCCCAACATCGTATCCCATCTCTGATTCTGTAACTACTAGATCACCTACATAAAGAGTAAGTTTATTAACATTGATGAAAAAATCCTTACGAGTATTTTTAAATCTTACTTCTACTACGGGGAACATGCCCTGTGGCACAATTTCCGATATATTTCCCAGCCAGTTAAAAACATTTAATTTGTTGCAGGAACCTGCAGAACAATTACCACAAGAAGATCTTCCATCTGTTTCTAATGTATTACATCCTCTATTCGTCGTACAACCAGTACAAGCCATATTAATATTTTTCGTGTGGCTAAAATACAAATATATTTACTGGATTAAAAGTGAAAAGAGACATTGATAAATACTCTTCTTTTTTGCATGGAAGCATAAGTATAAGTGGGGTCAAAGGTTAATGCATACGGATTTTCAGAAGTAGGTAAGGGATTACCGTTGTTGTCAAATTGAACGTATTTATCAAATGGATCGTGTGTGCGAGCAATTAGAAAAGGTATTCCTTTATCCGGTGTAAAATTCAGAAGATTCTTAATTCCAAAGGTCAGATCAATTTTTTTGAAATTATAACTTATTTGAATATTTTGGACGGAATAAACAGGGCTTTGGTCAGGTCTTGGATCCAATTCACTTGCTTTGGGTAAGTGCATTTTTCCATAAATATTAGCAGTGTATTCAACTTTAAATTTATTAAGCAATAATCGGATAATAGCATTGGCAGACCACGGTTCAGAAAGCATCAATCTTTTTTTAAAGTTGTTTTGAGTCACATAATTGTCTAACAATGAAAAACCAAGGAGCGATTGAAAAAACGATTTAATGACCGTTTGAATTTGAAAGGATATGCCACGATTTATAGAGTATTCGTTTCTTTTGAGGTTGTAATAAATAATTTTGTCTGGATGATTGTAATCCGGAATGATTCTATTGGAGAAATAAATATACCAGCTGTTAATGTCGGTTGATAATTTAATGTGTGAGTTATTTAACAGATTCATTTGCACAGCAATATAACCGGCTATGCTTCGCTCTGGCTTTAATTTTTCTTCAATCACTATTTTTCTTGAACCGGTCAGAGCAGCATGGTCTTCTGTAAAAAGTTGCACAGGCCTAAATCCTGTGGTGATTCCATTTCTTAATACGATTGTTTTTGATGTATTGGAAAACATGCTGGCTATTCTTGGTGTTAGAATGTGTTTGTGGATATTGTGATAATCATAACGTATGGCAAGTATGCTTTTGAATTTTTGTGAAAAGGTAATGGTATTTTCTGAAAAAATTCCTGGCACTAGCCAGATTGAATATGGAGTAGAGTTATTAAAGATTTCTGTATTATCTTTGTAGTATAAGTATCTAAACGTAATACCTTCAAGATAGTCCATGTTTTTAGATTTTGCTTTGATGTAAGATTGATAATAAAAATTATGTTGTTGTGCTGCAAAATACAGGGTTCCATAATAGGAGTCCTGATGGTGATAGTTATAGGAAATGGCGTTTTCTAATTTTAGTTTTTTAAATGGTTTAGAATAATTCGCTATGTATTCTATTCGTTTGGTAATAATACTTTCACCATAAATACTATCACTTCCGCTGAATGCTTTTGTCCAGTTGATTTGTCCGCCCCAACGGTCTTCCCACAGAGTTCGGAACAGCCATTGAAGGGCACTACTGTCTTTGAAAGTGTATGACGACTTGTGAAAAGCACTTAATTGTTTCTGTAAAGTAACGTCTGTAAAAAAATCTTTGTTGGTATCAACGATTTTATCGTACCACAAAAGATTAATGCTGTTGATAAAGCCATAATTGCGAAATTTTTTATGCATACTTACATTCATGGTATTGTCGAGATATGAAGAGGTATAGAATTCCACATCTGTTTGTAATTTGTTAGATGAAGGTTTCTTTGTAATAATATTTATAGTTCCACCGATGTTGTCAATACCGTATAATACCGATCCCGGATATCTACTGATTTCAATGGATTCAATGATGCTGGAAGAAATGCCAGTAAATCCGTAGATAGAGGCGATTCCACCTATAACAGGTAGACCATCGATCAATACATTTGTATAAGCACCTTCCATTCCGTTAATGTGAATATCACCGGTATTGCAGATGTTACAATTCAATTGCGGTCTTAATCCATTGATGTTTTGAACGCCTTCAAAAAGATTCATAGCAGAAGAGGAAGCAATGGTACAATGATCGTATATTTCTGTATTGAAAGCATCTGTCTTTTTTGATACAAGTAAACGTGTATCGGTTACAGTAATTTCATCGAAATAGGAGGTATCAGGCTGTAATGATATGATTATAAAAGTATCTTTTGATAAGTGTAATTTTTGCATATATGTTATGCAGCCAGGGTAACGAATTTGTAAAAGACATTCCGATGAGGGCGAAACAATACAAAACCGTCCTGTTGAATCGGTGACTATATGTTTTTTACTATTTTCAATTACAACAAGTGCATTTTTTATAGGATTATTTGAAAAACTAACTATACCACAGATGTTTTGTGAATTCAGAATAAAACTACCGAAGATAAGATATAATACAAGAAAAGCTCTCATTTTTTTTGTGGCAAATATAATTTATTTTTTAGATAAATCTAAATTTATATTTAGATTTATCTAAAATAAATTTTTGATATCATTTTTATCTAAACTATTTCTAAAATGAATATAAATGTTTACTTTTGTAAGAAAATAACAGAGTTGAAAAAGTTGACTTAAAAAATAAAAAAGGATGAAAATTAACTGGAATAAATACAGAATGCCGATTGTATTAATAATAGGTTTAATCCAATTTATTTATTCACAAAATCCTTTAAATCCTAATCTATATGTAAAGATTAATGATACTCTATATTTTAGTAAATATGAAGTAAGCAATGAATTATACAATAAATTTTTATCTGATTCTCAATATAAAAATCTATCTGATGTGTTAATCGATACAACGCAATGGTTAAAGAAAGATCACTATAGTGCTCCACATGCAAATTATTATCACAATCATCCATCATTCAGTAATTTCCCTGTTGTAAATATCAGCTACCAGGCGGCAAAATTGTTCTGCCAATGGCTTACGGAACAATATAACAAAGACAAAAACAGAAAATTCAGAAAAGTTTATTTCCGCTTACCTACTGAACAAGAATGGGAAGAAGCCGCCAGAGGAGGGAATAAAGATGCAATTTATGGATGGATGGGCAATGATATTACGGATAAAAAGGGAAATCCAAAAGGAAATTATTTAAATGAGAAGAATTACAACAATTATAATTTATTGTATTCCGTTCATTCATTTGCACCGAATGCTTATGGAATTTTCAACATGAGTGGTAATGTTTCAGAGATGATAGAAGGTGGTGAGATATTGAAGGGCGGCGATTGGATGCATGAATATGAGTTTTGTAAGATTAATACAAAAATGACCTGGGATGGAAAACCTCGCCCCAATGTTGGTTTTCGTGTTGTAATGGTTGTTAATGAAAAATAGCACTTATACTCAAAGAATAAGTGTATACAATGAATTTGATTAACAACGGTATTTTTTTTTGGATCATCTTCTTTTTTTCAAACATTTTTTATTTCTCTTTTCCATTTTTGAAAATTATATCACACAGAAAAACACGGATAAAACTGATATATAACAGATAATAAATTTCAAGAACAAAAATCTGTGTTTATCAGTAATAATCATCGGTATCTGTGTTCTAATACAATATGTCTTATATTTTAAGAGCGAGAAAAGTAATGCAAATTAATTTAAACTGAAAATTACTACATCAAGAGATGCGAGGAATAACTTAATCTTTAGTTTCTCTTTAAGCAGGAATAAACAAATTATTTCCTATTACTCACTCGTTTTTTTTTCCAGCGAATCACTTCAACTCCAAACTTTTTCAGGAATTCCACGCCTTCTTCTATACCAATACCTTTATATTCTGCATAACTATCTTTATAAATCACCTTTTTGATACCAATGCTGAAAATAACACGAGCACAAGCAATACAGGGCGCTAATGTAACATACAATGTTGAACCCTCCATGTCAACTTTGTTTTTTGCAGCGTAAAGAATGGCATTTTGTTCAGCATGCAGAGCTAATGAACAACTGCCTTTGCTATCTCTTGGACAGCCAGTTTCAGGCCATTCTTCATCACAGTTATGAGTGCCGGCAGGAGGTCCATTGTATCCTAATGAAATAATACGCGTGTCTTTTGTGAGAACTGCTCCAACCTTCATCTTTACGCAATGAGAACGTTGAGCCAATTGTTCTGCCAGATGCATGTATATTTCGTCAAAAGAAGGACGAGGCATTGTTTTTTGATGCAAAAGTACGATTTTAAAATTATGCTTGCATTATAGAAAAATAGGTTGTACCTTCGTGCTAAAACTAAAAGCATGTTTGGAAAAGATAACAAGTTATTACAACATCATATAGTCAACATTATTCAGCACAATACTGTTGTAAATGGAGACATTCAATGTAACGGCGATTTAAGATTAGATGGAATTGTGAAAGGGAATTTGAAAATTAGTGGCAGATTGGTGATGGGGCACGATGCTGTCATTGAAGGCATGGTAGAATGTGAAAATGCTGAAATATCAGGTAAAGTAAAAGGAGATATAAAAGTAAAAGAAGTGTTGCAACTCAAAAAACATTGTTTTATTGAAGGAGATATTTTCACCAAAAAGTTAATTGTAGAAGGTGATGCGGTATTTAATGGGAAGTGTATCATGAAAAAAACAGAGAATGTGACAGGTAGTGAAAAAATTAAAGTTGCCCAATTGTGAAAAATTACATTAAATACACGCAAATAGGTTTTCAAATGTCAATTGTCATTACCATTGGAGCATTCGGAGGTAAAAAATTAGATGAATATTTTCAAATGACTACCCCTGTTTTTACTATTGTATTATCACTTTTATCCATTGCTGCTGCTCTCTATCTGGCACTCAAAGATTTTATTTTTCCACCTAAATCGTAAATATGCTTCAAAAAATTTTAAAGTATATGAGCATAGGAATTTTAGTATTGTTCATTCTTTTCTTCGCGTATGTGTCTAATTTTTTTAGTCCGGATGTCTTTAGACAATACGATAAACCCACGATTGTTTTTTTTGTGATAGTTTACGGGCTGTTTTATGTAGTACATTTTATTGTTGAAAAAAAATTATCACCTGAAAAATTAGTGGGGAAAGATTTAATTTTTTTTGTATTAAAGTTTTTAATACCAATTTTTTACGCTGCTATCAGACAATATCTTATTGAAGATGCGAGAGACAGAAAGTTTTTTTTAATTCATTTTTTAATTTACGGAATTTTATTTTTAGTATTAGACACAATGATTTATTATCAATTAGTTAATAAGAAATCTTGATATAATTATGAATATATACCAAGATTGTTTATAAACCAACAGTAATATGGAAGACAATCCTATAGATAAAGACAAAGTTGCTGAAAACCCAGGACTTATAGATTTCCCACATCATTTAGGAAGTGCACCAATTATTAAAAACGACCCAACACTCATCAAAAGCAAAGCGATGAGTGCCATGATAGAACAAACTAATGCACAATGGCAGCAAATACAACAACAATTAGAACTTTTGAAGCAACAAGCAGAAAAGCTCAAAAAAAGAATTGAATTTTCAGAACGTATATACAATGCTCAAATGAATTTTGAACCTGTGATTGGTCATGTGTATTATTTATATCATAACCACAAAAAAAATATTGACGTTTTAATGATGATTCATCCCGATGAATGGAGAAGCATACCTGAATATCTTGAATTTCAATGTGCAGTTAAACTTTTATCTGACCATACATGGGAAGTGATTTAATTGTTCATAGTATATGAGAATAGCACAAAAAGACATAAAGATTTTACCCAAATTATGCATTAGAAATTATGTGCATTCACAAGAGATTGCTTCCCCTTCCACTCCTCTTTTTATTTTTATAGCGATGTGGAAGGCCCTTCCGTTTTACGGAAGGGGGCCTTGTTCTTTATTCTTACAACTACCCTTCCACCTGTGGAAGGGTGAAAATAAACAATGCCAAAAACCAGCTGTAGCAAAGAAAATCACAAAGTTTAAGAAAGTCCTAATGAATAATTTGGGATTATGTGAAACCTGGGAAAAAACATACGTTTAATACATACTCTTTCTATGCAGATTATGAAAAAGACGAGAATGGGAAATCATTAAATTATCAAGATAGAGAAGATGTCTGGATTATAAATAGAGAATACAAACCCGGAGAGATAAAAAACAAAAATGAATTACCTAAGCAATTACTTATGAAAATGATTCTATATTCCAGTAATCCGGGCGACTTAGTATGTGATTTTTTTCTGGGAAGTTTTTCAACTGCAAAAGTAGCGATTGCATTAGGCAGAAGAGCATGTGGCTTTGAAATAAATAAGATAGCTTTTGATTATCAAATAAAAGAAATAGATAAAATTAAGTCAGGAGAATTATTAAATACATTAAGAAAAATACCTGAAAATAAATTCTCTAAAAGTGGTAATCCACTTACATCCGAAGAGATAAATCAAATAATACAAGATTACAATAAATTATTAACCAGCGGTTACTCAAAACAACAATCTATTGAACAACTTACTGAAAGATATAAAAGGGGCTATTGGTCAATACTAAAAATTATTGAAGCCCATCCTTCATCAGAAATTAATTTATTCTCACAATAAGTGAGTTGCTACATCAAAATACCAGCAATTGTAGCGGATAAATAAGATGCTAATGTTCCGCACAACAAAGCTTTCATTCCTAATTCCGCTAAATCTTTTCTTCGTTCTGGAACTAATACCCCAATGCCACCGATTTGCATACCAACACTACTAAAATTGGCAAAGCCACAAATCGCAATACTTACAATCATTAAACCTTTTTCAGTTAAAACAGGCACTTTATGAGAAGTCAAATTACTAAAAGCTACAAATTCATTAATAGTTAGTTTTTGACCAAGTAAAGTAGCTACACTATTAATATCTTCAGGAGGCGTGCCCATTGCCCATGCCATTGGATAAAACAATTTCGCAAACAACCAATTTAAACTCAAATTAAGTTCAGGATTAAATAAATGCCCGATTTTTAATAATATCCAATCGGTCATGGTAATTAAAGCAATAAATCCAATTAACATTGCAATCACATTCATGGCAATTTTAAATCCATCGCCTGCACCGTGCGTAATAGCATCAATTAAGTTGCTATAATCACTTTTGACTTCTAATTTCACTTTTCCCATTGTTACGGGCGTTTCTGTTTCGGGAAAAACAATTTTTGAAATCACCAATGCGCCCGGCGCCGCCATCAAGCTAGCCATAATCAATTTAGGAGCCAAATTCATCCCCGCCTGTGCACCCATGTTCGCATATACTATCAAAATGCCACCAGCAATACAAGCCAAACTTCCACTCATGGATGCTAATAGCTCGCTTTTCGTCATACTTGGTAAATAAGGCCGTATCATCACCTGCGCTTCCACCTGTCCAACAAAAGCGCTGGCCACATTACTTAATGCTTCTGCACCGCTCACTTTCATGATTTTATTCATCACATAAGCAATGGCAGAAATTACCTTCTGCATGACACCAATGTGATAGAGAATAGCTACTAAGGTGGTTACTAAAACAATCGTAGCGGTTACATTAAACGCAAACACAAATGTATGCGGCGCTCTGTAATCTACGACTCCATTACCCGACATAGCTGCAAGCCCTCCATACACAAAATCCACACCACTCTTGGCAAAATGTTCTATTTTTTGCATACCCTTTCCTAACTGTTCAAAAAATAATTGAACCCATTTTATTTTCATAATTGAAATAGCAATAACAGCCTGTAATACCAGTCCACTCAAAACCAAGCGGTAATTAATTCGTTTTTTATTGTTTGAAAAAAGATAAGCAATTCCTAATATAAGAGCTATTCCAATAAAACCAGTAAATCGTTCCATAAAATTTATTTAATTAAAATTAAATTCGTGTTATTCGTGGCTAAATAAAAACAAAAATATCTTTTGGCTGAAAGATAATTAGTGGTGAATGTAAAATCAAATTTCTCAAACTGGATAGTTTTTCTCAAAACGTTAAACTGGATGGAAGAATTCGTAAAACAACATTATGTCTTTTGTTTTTTCTTTTTAGCAGCAGGGAAAAGAACGTTATTTAATATCAAACGATAACCCGGCGAATTGGGATGCAAATTCAAATCGGTTGGTGGATCTTCAACTTTGTGCATATAATCTTCCGGGTCATGTCCGCCGTAAAATGTCCAGGTACCTTTTCCTCTTTCTCCGTGAATGTATCTGGCTTCGTTAAATGCTTTTGATTCACCCATAATTAAAACATTCTTCTTCAGAAAATTTTTATTGAACGCGACTGTTTGTCCCCAAAAACCTTGAATTATATTAGTATGATTTTGACACAACATGGTTGGTACTGGATCCCACTTTGCCGAAAATTCAAACAAAGTGAATTTGTCTGTTTCTTTTGTAATGCCATATTGATTGCGTGTAAAGTACGTATCAATTTCAGAAAATTCATAAAACAAAGGATCTGGATTTAGTTTATAGTTTTCAAAAGCATATCCTTTGGAATAGTCCAGTTTCTTATTCATATCCGGATCAGCTGGATCTCCATCATATACACTTCCGCAAATATCCACTCCTTCAGCAGCGAGGGCAATATCATAACTATCGGTAGCACTGCACATAGCAAACATAAATCCGCCATTGACCACAAACTCATCAATTTTTTTAGCAACGGCTAATTTGAGTTGTGAAACCTTTTGAAATCCCCATCGTTTAGCAATTTCTTCGTTTTCTCTAACCTGCTGTTTATACCATGCGGTTTGTCCATATTGTGCATAAAATCTTCCGTATTGTCCCGTAAAGTCCTCGTGATGTAAATGCAGCCAATCATAATTTTTTAGCACACCATTTAATACCTCATCGTCGTATACCACATCATACGGAATTTCTGCATAAGTCAAGGCAAGTGTCACCGCATCATCCCATGGTTGCTTCGATTTCGGAGAATATACAGCAATTTTAGGCGCTTTTTCTAATTTCATAGCATCCATATTCACTTCTGGTTGCGCAATCTCTGCAAGAATAGCGTTGGCTTGTGCATCTGAGATGCTTTCATAGCTTACGCCACGAATGTTACATTCGTTGATAATCGCTTTATTTCCGGGTAATAGAAAACTACCTCCTCTGTAATTGAGTAGCCAATATATCTCCACATCCTGCTTTAATGTCCAATAAGCAATACCATACGCTTTCAAATGATTTTTTTGAGTATCATCCATTGGTATTAAAATTTGAAATGCCCATGAAATGCTTATTGTGTGAAGCAGAATAAAGAACAGAAAATTTTTTCGATTGCACTTCATGAGATTAATTTTTGAGATGGTATTTTTCTAAATATCTTTCGTAAAGTTGATTTTGAAAGTTTTTGTCTGAATAAATTTTTCCTTCCAGAATAATAGAAACGATTTGATGAGTAACAGGGTCTAAGATATTCCCTTTTGAAAGAATAAGTGATGCTATTTTCCCTTCTTCAATACTTCCTAATTGTTTATCAATACCCAAAATTTTTGCGGCGTTGAGTGTAATGCATTGTAATGCTTGTTCGTGTGTTAGCCCATAAGGAATGGACATCCCGGCTACAAAAGGTAAATTGCGACTTTGCATGGCTTCCATATCACCTTCCATACTAATTGTATAAAGTATTCCATTCTTTTCAAGCATAGAAGTCAATTCAAAATTGATTTTTATCGGGTCATCTGTATTTGAAGGCAAATCATTAATACGACTTAAAATAATCGGATATTGGTATTTTTTTACAATATCTATTACTTTGTAAATTTCTTTACAACCAACGAGCACAACTTTGGGTATTTGAAATTCTTGTGCCAATTGAATAGCATTCAATAGGTCTTTACCTTTTTGTGCGTGTAGATAACAATTTTTTGTGCCATTCCATATCGCTCTCATAGATTCATAGCGTGGATTAAAAGTAGAAGTATCTTTTGAAATATAGTATTCTTTACTTTGCTGAAGAAATTGTTTGAGTTTGCTAAAGTTTTGCTGAAATATTTCATTTTTATCGGTTTTATCGGGTTCTGCCCACCATCCTTTTTGAATATATTCGGATGGAATGTAAATGTGTATACCGTCTTCTATGACAACAGCATCTTCCCAATTCCATGCTTTTGTTTTGACAACAGAAGAAGTGCCTGCTATGTAGCCCCCGCGAGGTGTGCATTGTGTATAGAGTATTCCATTTGAAAAAACAGTTGGTAAAATTTTGCTATCGGTATTGTAGGAAGTGAGTGTTCTTAAATGTGGATTTAAATCGCCAATATCTGCATAATCAGAAGTAGGACGAATGGCTTCTGCTTCCTGCAGTCCGAGAATGTTATTACAGGAAATAAGAGCGGGGAATAAATGTAAATTAGTTCCGTCAATGATAGTGTCTGTTTTTTCAGTGATGGGTGAGTTTTGGATTTTAGCAATAAATTGGTTTTTGATTAAAACATTTGCTATAAAGGGCTTATCACCTTTTCCGTTGTGAATGGTAACGTTTTTAATTAAAATGCTTGATTGGCTATAGATAAAACTTGTTATGAGCAATAATATTGTGATTTGTAAAAAGGTTTTCTTCATAGAGAATATGTTTTGAATTATGCAAAAATAAACAAATTCAATGTGAGGGTTAAATTTCTTAACAAGTTTTTGTGGAAAATTTTTTCTTGTTATTTGAAAAATTATCCTTACCTTTGTAAAATATATTTCATATTGTTTTATGAAAAAGTACTTTTTTTTATTAATTGGTTTGTGTGTAGTTACATTTCTTTCTGCGCAAAGTGGTGGGAAGAAAAGAGAACATCGGAATCAAAGAGGTGGAAAGTTTCATTTGTTTAATAAAAGTAAAGGGAATGCCAATGCTTTTGCCAAAGGCGGAAGAAAAAAAGGATTTTTTGCTAAGATATTTAATGGACAAAAAGTTACAGCAGGGGGGTGGGTTTATCATCGGACACCCGGCTCTCATAGAGATGATCATTCTTTATTCCATCGTTTTAGAACCAAAAACAAAGTATTCAAAGATAAATTACAAGCTAAACTAAATAAACAACGTGCTAAAAATCGCAAGCGCGGAAATGCTGTATTTTCAAAGCGGAAGTATTGAGTTGACTCAAATTATGCATTAGAAATTAAGATTATTCAAAAGAGATTGCTTCTCCTTCAATTTTATGGAAGTCCCTTCCGTTTTACGGAAGGGGGCTAATTCTTTATTTTTACAACTACCCTTCCAACTGTGGAAGGGTGAAAACAAATAATTCCTAAAAGTAGCAGTAATAAAGGAAAGCACAAAATTTGAGACTTAATGAATAATTTGGGTTTAAATCTTATTTTTTTCTATTTTGTTTATTGGGGTAAATAAAAATCAGTTGCAATAAATTAAAAAATTTCCTTTTTTTGCACCGCAAAATTTGGCGGGGTAGCTCAGATGGTCAGAGCGCAGGATTCATAACCCTGAGGTCACGGGTTCAATTCCCGTCCCCGCTACAAGTAGTTGTTTGTCATTCTATAATTCCCAACCATTTTTGAGGTGCTATACTTAAAATAGTATCTTTTTCTTTATCAGTAATAGGTGCAGTTCTAACCAATTCTCCCGGAATGGATTCTCCTAAAGGAAAAGGATAATCGGAACCTTGTACAATTTTGTCCGCACCGATTTCGTCAATAATGTACTTCAAAAGTTTATGGTCACAGGTATGTGAATCTACCCAGAATTTTCCGAGATAATTTCGTGGATTGTTGGGATTATCAATGGCTACAAGGTCAGGTCTGCATTCCCAGCCGTGTTCTATTCTACCAATAGTTGGAATGAATGATCCTCCGCCGTGTGCAAAACAAACACGTAAGTTGGGATGTTTATCAAACACACCGCTGAATATCATATTACATATTGCGCGAGCCGTTTCAGCAGGCATTCCAACTAACCATGGAAGCCAATACTTTGTCATATGTTCTTGTCCCATCATTTGCCAGGGATGTACCAGAACACACATATTTAAATCTTCACAAGCCGAAAAGAAAGCACCGAACTCCTGTTCGGTTAAATTCTTTTGATTGACATTGCTACCAATTTGCACGCCTTTGAAACCAAGAGTTTTGCATCGTTCTAATTCTTGAATGGATAATTCAACATCTTGTAGTGGCACTGTGGCTAACCCAAAAAATTTATTTGGATGCTTATGAATGATTTCAGCAATGTGGTCATTTAAAAATTGTGCAACCTTTAATCCATCCTTTGGTTTTGCCCAATAACTAAACATGACTGGAATTGTGGAAAGTACCTGTGCATCTATTCCATGCTTGTTCATTTCTTCTAATCTTACACTAAGATCCCAACAATTTATGTCGATTTCTCTGAATTTTTTCTCTCCTTGCATCATCCATGCTTTCTTTGGTTGATGATGATACAAGGTAATAAATTCACCATAGCCAAACTCTTTTGAAAAATCTGGTAGTTCAGAAGGAATAATGTGAGTATGTGTGTCTATAATCATGGTAAGAAGATTTTAAGTGAATGATATTTTTTTGCGAGACAAAGATATTTGTCCAAAAATTATTAAAAGTAGTGTTAATAACATATTCCAGATAATTAACTCATTTCCGATTTTGTAGTGTAATGAAATTTTTTGTTGCATGCCAAAAAGTAATAATGGAGAAATAAAACAGGAGAGAATCACCCACCACGATTGTATTTTTCTTTTTGAGAAAATACCATACGCATAAATCGCCAGCAAGGGACCATAAGTATAACCGGCTAACATTAAAATAGTATCTACAATTGCTTTGTTGTTAAAAGCATCGTACATTAAAATGACAGTCCATATTAGAACTGTAAACATAATGTGAATAAAAGTGCGTATGTATTGTTTTCTACTTTCTGAAATTTGGGAATTTTGATGTAGGTGCAAAATGTCAATGTAAAAGGAAGTAGTGAGTGTTGTAAGTACACTATCTGCACTGGAAAATGTTGCTGCTGTGAGACCAAGAATAAAGAATAAGGCAGAGTAGATATTTAGATATTGTAATGCTAATAATGGAAATACTTTATCCGTATAAATACTTCCATCTTCCTTGAGTGGTAAAGGAATTTGTTGGTTTTCAAAATATAAATAAATCAATACACCCAAACATTGAAAAAAGATATTCACTATCACCATAACAAAACTAAAACTTATAATATTTTTTTGTGCTTCATTTAAGGATTTACAACTTAAATTTTTTTGCATCATATTTTGGTCCAGTCCGGTCATTGCTACTGCAATAAAAATACCACCTAATAAATCTTTTAAGAAGAAATTAGAACTAAAAACATTCCAATCAAATACTTTGAAATAAGAGGAGTGAACAATATGATTTATACTTTCTGCAAAAGACCAATTAAGCTGCTGATTGATTGCAAGGATGCTTAATACAACACCCATAACTAAAAACAGTGATTGTAAAGCATCTGTCCAGACCAGTGTTTTAATGCCGCCTTTGATAGTATACAAAAGCATTAGAATTAAAATCACCGAGATACTGAATCCAAAGCTCCAACCCATTGGCCCTAAAACAAATTGATGAATCACATTAGCTGCTAAATACAATCTTCCGGCGGCTCCTAATAATCGGCTGATGATAAAAAATAGGGCACCTGTTTTTTGAACATTCTTATCAAAACGTTTTTCTAAGAATTCATAGATGGATGTAACATTTAGCCGATAATATAACGGCAGTAACACATAAGCAATAATAAAATAACCCAGGAAATAACCCAGAACAATTTGAAGATAAGTAAGCCCGCTTGTGTAAACTTTTCCGGGGACTGAAATATAAGTTACACCACTCAAGCTATCACCTATCATTCCTAATGCCACGATATACCAGGGCGATGCTTTATTTCCAAGAAAATAAGAAAACGCCGATGCTTTACGGGAAGTGATGTAAGCAATGGAGAGAAGTAAAAGGAAATAAATTGCAATGAACAACAGAATAAAGCTGCCTGACATGAATTATTGTTAGTTAAAAAGGCAAAAATAATTCGTAACTTTGTAAGCATAAAATAAATTTTATGTCTAAACTTATTAAAGAGAAAGAAAATATTGAAAAAACAAATGGCTCTGTTCAATTAAAATCTTCGCTTACAAAATGGCAATATTCTCCAGCTCCTGAAAGCACGGATCATATTCATTTAGAAAAACAGTATGGACTTTTTATCAATAATCAATTCGTAAAACCATTGAGTGGTAAATACTTTGATACCATCAATCCTGCTACTGAAGAAAAAATTGCAGAAATAGCAGAAGCGGATGAAAAAGATGTAGACAAAGCTGTGCAAGCCGCCAAAACTGCTTATGAAAAATACTGGAAAAAACTTCCAGCCAAGGAAAAAGCCAAATACATTTATCGCATTGCCAGAATGATTCAGGAGCGTAGTCGTGAATTGGCTGTAATTGAAAGTATGGATGGCGGCAAGCCCATTCGTGAAAGCAGAGATATTGATATTCCGCTTGCGGCCAATCATTTTTTCTACTACGCTGGATGGGCGGATAAACTTCAGTATGCTTTTTCTAACCGAAATCCACAACCTATTGGAGTAACAGGTCAAATCATTCCATGGAATTTTCCACTGCTTATGGCGGCATGGAAAATCGCACCGGCTCTGGCTTGTGGAAATACTGTAGTTCTAAAACCGGCAGAAACTACTCCACTAACCGCTCTTAAACTTGCTGAAATCATTCGTGATTGTGATTTGCCGCCCGGTGTAGTGAATATCATTACAGGCGCTGGAAAAACAGGTGCTGCCATTGTCAAACATCCGCTTGTCAACAAAATTGCCTTTACCGGCAGTACCGAAGTAGGCAAGATTATTCAAAAAGCAATTGCTGGAACAAATAAGAAACTAACACTTGAACTAGGTGGAAAATCCGCCAATATCATTTTTGATGATGCGCCCATCAATGAAGCTGTTGAAGGAATTATCAATGGTATCTTCTTTAATCAAGGCCACGTTTGCTGTGCAGGTTCACGATTGTTTGTACAAGAAAGTGTTTATGATGAAGTTGTAAGAAAACTCAAGCATCGTATGAAGTCCTTGATTGTGGGCGATCCGCTAGATAAAAACACCGATATTGGCGCTATCAATTCCAAACAGCAATTAGAAAAGATACACTACTATCTTGATTTAGGCATTAAAGAAGGCGCAAGCATTTATCAATCAGATTGCAAACTTCCATCCAAAGGATATTTTTGTCCGCCAACGCTTTTCCTTGAAACATCACAATCACACCGCATTGTTCAGGAGGAAATTTTTGGGCCAGTATTAACCATTCAAACATTTAGAACAGTTGAAGAGGTAATTGAAAAAGCCAACAATACGCCTTATGGTCTTGCAGCTGGCGTTTGGACAGATAAGGGCTCTAAAATTTTCAATATGACTTCAAAGATGCGTGCAGGTGTTGTATGGGCAAATACATATAATAAATTTGATCCGACTTCACCGTTTGGAGGATATAAGGAGAGTGGTTTTGGAAGAGAAGGTGGACTTCATGGGTTATTGCCGTATTTGAATTTGTAGTATGATTGTTCAGTTCAAAGAAATTATTCACACAATTAAAAAAGGTGCTTTTGCACCGGTGTACTTTTTGTACGGAGAAGAACTTTACTATATTCAAAAAATTATACAAACCGCTGAACATTTTATTCGTGAAACGAATAACGAAAGCAATCTTTTTATTTTAGATGGAAAAAAAAATAAATTAAACGATGCGTTGTTGCAATTGCAAGAAGCAGGAATGTTTTCGTCATTTAAGCTTGTAATTTTTCGGGATGCACATCAATTAAAAGATTTTCAGGGAACAAGTAAAGACAAAGAAAATAGCATTCCAGCTTTGCTTAAATTTCTTCAACAACCGATGCCAGAACATCATTTAATTCTTGCTTTTGAAGATCCTGATAAAAAGCCCGATGAAAGAAAATCCTTTATTAAAGAAATTATTCAACATCCGAATGTTGTTGCTTTCAAATCTGAAAAAGTTAAAGATTACAAGGTAAAAGATTGGATAAAACAATATGTTTTAGATTTAGGGAGAATGATTGATGATAGAGCAGCATTCCAACTGGCTGAGAACATTGGGAATGATTTAATGCGTATTGAAAAAGAGATTGAAAAAATTTTACTCAATATCCCGCCAAAAGCTGAAATCACAGAAGCACACGTTAATCAATTTACATTTGTAAATAGAGAATATAACATCTATGAGCTTCAGAAAGCGTTGGCTGAAAGAAATGTTTTAAAAGCTAATTTGATTATCAAATACTTTGGTGAAAATAAAACGGACTTTCCGATGGAACGCATTATTCCATCGCTTCATAGTTATTTTTCAAAAGTATTGAAATATCATTTGTTGGAAAATAAAGAAGATAATTTTGTAAAAGAACAATTAGAATTACCACATCCTTTTTTTGTGAAAGAATATAAAACTGCTGCTACCAATTTTCCCAGAGTAAAGGCCAAACAGGTATTATATCTTTTATCGGAGTATGACCAGAAGAGCAAGAAGATTAATAATCATAGTTTAGAAAACTTACAATTATTGCAGGAATTAGTGTGGAAAATTTTGCATTAAGTTTAAATATTCATAGCACACGGATGAATTAGATAGAAACAAATTTATACGATTTTTTTATTTATTAGTTTATTCAACTTTTTCTACTATTCCATAAGGATAATAATGTTTCACAGCGTCGTAGAAGATTTTTAGAAGTTTTCCACGAATACCAGATTTTGCTAATTTATTTTCTTTTGCATCGGGATAAACACGATTGGATAAAAATACTACCACTAAATTTTCTTCTGGATCTGCCCAGGCCATTGTGCCCGTAAATCCGAAGTGACCAAAACTTTCAGGGCTGCAACAATCTGGAACAGGACTTTCCATTTCCTTGGTGGGTGCTGGTTTTTCAAAACAGAGTCCGCGTCTGTTTTTAGGACAAAAACGACATTTCGTAAATTCTTTGATAATTGCGCTATCCAGAAATGTTTTTCCAAAAATTTTACCATTGTTTAATAGCATTTGCATCAGTGTGGCTAAATCGGTCGCATTGCCAAAAAGCCCGGCATGTCCGGCTATTCCGCCCATCATTGCTGCGCCGGGGTCATGTACATAGCCCCATATCAATTGTTTTCTAAATTCATTGTCTATTTCTGTGGGCACAATTTGATTACGAGTAAAATATCTCAATGGTTGATAACATAAATTTAAGTGCATAGGTTCATAAAAGTTTTTGCGAACATAATCGGCTAAGGATTGTCCGGTTAATTTTTCTACAATTCGTTGCATAAAGTAATATCCCAAATCACTGTATAAATATTTTCCAGCGTCTTTTAATGGGCTACGGAGAAGTTCATTCCACATCGTATCTTTCCAATCGCTTCGCATCCACAAATTTTCAGCTACTTTGATAGGATATTGCGTGCTTGAATCATTCTGAAATACAATATTTCCATTTTTTTGTGCTTTCAAAGCAGAAGAATAAAAGGGAATAAATGGTAATAAACCGGCCTGATGCGTGAGAATGTCTTCTATTTTTAGTTTGCCTTTATTGGTTTGCTTTAATTCAGGTAAGTAAAATTCTAAAGGTTTAGAAATATCTAACTTTTTTTCACTTGCTAATTTCATCAATGCCAAAGCAGATGAAGCAATTTTTGTAACAGAAGCTAAATCATAAATACGGGAATTTTTCACTGGTTGAGAAGTATCATCATAAGTTAATTTACCATAAGATTTTCTGAAAAAGATATTTCCATTTTTTAGTGCAACTATTTGACAGCCGGGGAATATTTTTTGTTGTATGGCAGAATTAATAAGCGAATCTATTTTTTGATGCAATACATCTGAATGAATTCCCAATTCCTCTGGATAAATTTCTTTAAGGCGGATATTAGTAGAATAGGAGAGAGAAGTGTTTATTGGAGAAAAATTTGTACTGACCGGTAATTTTCCTTGTGGAAGGATATTGCCGAAAATGATTTTTACAGCGGATTTTGATAAATCTTTTTTGTTTTCGTAAGCAAGTACAATTGCTTGAAAATTTTCAGGATTCTTGAATTTATTGAGTATGTATGGAGTTCCGTTAATGGTTAAAATGCTATTTTTTTGTTTTAATTTTTCTTCAATAAAAAGAATGGTGCTATCTATTTCATTACTTTTTGTATGATTGAATAATTTTTTTTGAATGTATTGGACAAAGATGATATCTGCTTTTTGAATTTTAGATAGAAGTGTTATAGTATCAATTTTTTTTAAGTCAGAGATGGAAAATGTATCCGGTAGTATATAGTTAGTGAGTTCTGAATAAAAAGAATTGTTGCAATAATCGTTTATAGTAATGTGAAGAAATGATTTTTTGAGAAGTGATGTTAATGGCAAAAAGTTGTTTTTATTATGAATAAGTGTAATCGCATTTTCACTTGTTCTGGAGATAAGTTGTTGTGGGATTTTTTGTTTATAAATATCATCGTATAGATTTTTCTTTTTGACAAATTGATGTTGTTGTATATTAAGGAAATATTTGTATTTCAGGATTTTTTTACAGGAATATTCAATTTGTTTCCATGATAATGTTGAATCATTGAGAGCTTTTTCAATAGTAGCTATAACTTTTGGAACATTTTCAGAAAAAAGCAGCACATCATTACCAGCTTTGATGGCTTCTATTTCTGCAATTCCAGGAGGGAAATATTTTGCAACGCCTTTCATATTCAAGGCATCAGTGAAAATAAGTCCTTCGAAGCCCAATTCATTTTTAAGTAGATTGGTGATAATGTTGTGGCTCAAAGTAGATGGTCTGTTTTTTGTTGTATCTAATGCCGGGATATTGAGGTGAGCAACCATAATGGCTGGAATGCCTTGTTTAATGAGCGTTTTGAAGGGATAGAGTTCGAGAGAATCTAATCGTTCTCTGGAGTGATTGATAATTGGTAAATCTTTATGGGAATCTACATCGGTGTCGCCGTGGCCGGGGAAATGTTTTATCACTGGTAAAACGCCATTGTCCATAAGTGCTTTAGCGTATAGCCATGCTTTCTGGGTAACTTTTAATTTGTCTTCACCAAAGCTGCGGATACCAATTACTGGATTATTGGGATTATTATTGATGTCTACAACTGGAGCGAAATTGACATGAATACCAAGCCGTTTGCATTCAAGGGCAATTTGCTTGCCTATCAAGTAAATCAATGAATCGTCCTGTTCGCTCAATGCACCAAGCGTCATTTGTTTTGGATAAACAGGCATGCTGTCCCAGCGCATAGAAATGCCCCATTCTCCGTCAATGCTCATCAGGATGGGTGTTCGGGCTAATTTTTGGAAATAATTGATATACGATGCGAATTTTAGTGGAGTACCTTGCATAAGGATCATTCCGCCGATATTGTATTCTTTTACATAATCGGCAATTTGACGAATGTGTTTGGTGTTTTTATTGGCATAAACGGGAATCATCAACAATTGAGCTATTCTTTCCCTTGGTGACAAAGCATTATAAACAGAATCAGCATATCGAATAGCCGAGGGAGAATTAATGTCCCATTGAGCAAAAGAAAAACAGATAAAAAATAACAGTGAAACTATCAGAAAAATTTTTTTCATAAATGGGACACAAAAGTAAAGGGAATCAGGATAATATACGGGGGTAAAATAAATTTATTATGAACAAAGCTTTGTGATTAAAATTTCCAGGTGAGCGTAAAATTGTGTAACTTTGCGAAAAATAATTGATATGGAAAAGAGCACGCTCGTTCACTATTTACCTATTTTTATTATGTTCCTGATTGCCGTTGCTTTTGTTGTGGTTACAATGATTGCTTCGCATTTGCTGGGCCCAAAAAAATACTCGAAAGTAAAGTATAATGTTTTTGAATGTGGTATTCATAGTGAAGGTAACGCAAGAAATCCCTTTGCTGTTAAGTATTTTTTGACGGCTTTGTTGTTTGTATTATTTGATGTTGAGGTGATATTTATGTATCCATGGGCAACCAATTTTAAGGAATTAGGTATGTTTGGAGTTATAGAGGTGCTTGTATTCACGGCATTATTATTAGTTGGTTTATATTATTTATTGAAGAAAGATGTATTGAACATAAATGAATAAAAGAGGATGAAAGTAAAAACATTATTAGAAAATGCTGTTCGTCATTTAGAGAATGCGAGAACAATCTTGAAGGAGAAAGGGAAAAAGGAAGGAAGATTTTACACAGATGATAAGTATGTGTCTTTGGCTGGGCACGCGGCATACAGAGGAGTGTTGTTGGCTTTAAATGAATTGATGAAGCAGCACGGGATAAGTAAGAGAACACGGAAGAATGTGGATGATTACAGGGATTTTATTGCAAAGCAGGATAGGAAGATGTTGAATTATTTTAATGCTATATACAATATTTTTCATTTAGACATGGGCTATGATGGAATTGGAGAATATAAATCAGTGAATAGCGCATTTGAATGTGCGGAGGAGTTGATAGAGTGGGTAAATAAGAGGTTAAAGTAAAAAGGTAGGGATATGAAAGTAAAACAATTATTGGAGAATGCTGTTCGTCATTTGGAGAATGCGAAAGCGATATTGAAGGAGAAAGGGAAAAAGGAAGGGAGATTTTATACCGATGATAAGTATGTTTCGATAGCAGGACATACAGCATATAGAGGAGTGTTGTTGGCTTTAAATGAATTGATGAAGCAACATGGGATAAGCAAGCGAACACGAAAGAATGTGGATGATTACAGGGATTTTATTGCAAAGCAGGATAGGAAGATGTTGAATTATTTTAATTTGATTTATGAACAATTTCATTTGGTGATGGGTTATGATGGAATTGGGAATGTTAGGTCTGTTTCAGAGGGCTTTGAATGTGCGGAGGAGTTGATAGAGTGGGTAAATAATAGGATAAAGTAAAGTTAGATAAGTAAGTTTAAGAGCGAGTTTTCTTGTAAAAGAGGAATATTTTGGTGAGAAGTGGTATACATTTAGGTTGATTGTATTATTTTCTGTATTTTTAGGGCAAAAATTAGGAAGGTATGAGTAAGTATCCTATAAAAAAGCCGAGTAAGATTGAATTGGTAAAGGCACCAGAGGGAGTAGAAGGTCCAGGTTTTTTTGCAACGAGTTTGGAGAAAGTAGTGGGGCTTGCAAGGAAAAATTCGTTGTGGCCGTTGCCGTTTGCAACATCGTGTTGTGGGATTGAGTTTATGGCGACGATGGCGTCAACGTATGATTTAGCGAGGTTTGGTTCGGAGCGTTTGTCGTTTTCGCCGAGGCAAGCGGATTTGCTGATGGTGATGGGGACGATAGCGAAGAAGATGGGACCTACATTGAGACAGGTGTATGAGCAGATGGCGGAGCCGAAGTGGGTGTTGTGTGTAGGTGCTTGTGCGAGTAGTGGGGGGATTTTTGATACATATAGTGTATTGCAGGGGATAGATAGGATAATTCCTGTGGATGTGTATGTGCCGGGTTGTCCGCCAAGGCCGGAGCAGATTATTGAAGGAATATTGAAAATACAGCAGTTGGCGGAGAATGAGTCGTTGAGACGCAGGGATAGTGAGCAATACAAGAAGATGTTGGAGAGTTATGGGATTGATATATCGTGATGAATTGCATAAGGGATGCGGAGGGCTGACCCGAAGCGAACGGACGGGGATATTCACAGGAGATTGCTTCCCCTTCCACTCCTTTCTTTATTTTTATAGCGATGTGGAAGGGTCGCAATGACGAGTAGGTGATACAAGGACAGGGAGTTGGCGAGGCGGTGGTACGCCCTACCAATAAAAATTGGAAGGGCACGCCCTACCAATAAAAAATGGAAGAGCAAGCCCTACTAATATAAAATGAAAAATACGTTGAAAATAATAAAAAACAATTAAAACAATAAACTAAACTATATATTATGAGAAGAAAAGTTGTGATTCCTGTGGATGAAAAACAGCAAGAATTTTTAGAGAGTTTGAAAGCAGATTTGATGCAGCAATTTCCGGATGGGATTGTATCGGCGGAATTGCCGTATAATTTTCCGACAATAACAGTGAAACATAATGTGATTAAAGATGTTTTGATCTATTTGAAGGAAAGCGAGAAGTGGAATTTCTTTTTTCTGACGGATTTGACGGGGATTCAGACGCCGGATGAGCAGCATTTAGGGGTGATATATCATTTGCACAATATGATTACGAATCAAAGAATAAGAGTGAAAACATTCTTTGGTATTGATAAGCCGGAGGTTCCGACGGTAACGGATTTGTGGAAGACAGCGAATTGGATGGAGAGAGAGACGTACGATTTTTTTGGAATTGTGTTTAAGGGGCATCCTGATTTACGAAGGATATTGAATCCGGATGAGATGGATATATTTCCATTGAGGAAGGAGTATCCTGTGGAGGATCAAACGAGAGAGGACAAGGACGATACAATGTTTGGAAGATGATGCAAGTAGAAAGTTTGACATATTTTGAAAAAGCACTGGAACGGATAAAAAGGATTAGTGAGCAGGTGTTTCAACATCCTGAGGCGAAGGTGATTTTATTTGGATCGAGAGCGAATGGTAGTTTCAGAAGGGTATCGGATATTGATATTGCATTACAGAATGTAAGTCGGATGGAGAAATCGTTTTTTGAAGAAATGGTGGAGAATTCGGATATTATTTATAGTGTTGATATTACATTATGGGAAGATTTACCGGAGAGTTTTAGGGAAAAGATTTTGAAGGAAGGTAAAGTTATCTGGAGTAGGAGTAGTAAAGATCATAATATGGAAAAGAGTTGTATGAGATAAAATTGATAAAAAATATAAAGATTAGCGATTTCATTTTTAATAATTAATAATTGAGTAATAAAACAAGGAATATGAAAACAAAAGTAAAAGAGAATAAGATTGATACTAAGAAATTGACACAGAGGGAGATTTTGCAGAAAGAGATATTGAAAGATGAGAAATTATACACTACATTAAATTTAGGTCCGACGCACCCGGCTACACACGGGATATTTCAGAATGTATTGACGATGGATGGGGAATTTATTGTGAAGAGTGAGCCGACGATTGGGTACATTCACAGGGCGTTTGAGAAGTTAGCAGAGAAGTTGGCGTATTATCAGATAAGAGTGTTGACAGATCGGTTGAATTATTGCTCTTCGCCGATTAATAATATGGGCTGGGATATGACGGTAGAGAAGTTGTTGAATGTAGAGATTCCGAAGCGGGTGCAGTATATGCGGGTAATAATTATGGAGTTAGCGAGGATAGCGGATCATTTGATTTGTAATTCAGTGATTGGTGTGGATACAGGAGCGATGACGGGTTTTTTGTATGTGTTTCAATGGCGGGAGAAGATATACGATATTTATGAGAGTATTTGTGGGGCGCGTTTGACGACGAATATTGGGAGGATAGGAGGATTTGAAAGGGATTGGAGTCCGAAGACGTGGGAGATGATAAGGAGTTTTGTGAAAGAGTTTCCGAAAGCGTTTAAGGAGTTTTGTAATTTGTTGGAGCGGAATAAGATATTTATGGATCGGACGATAAATTGTGGTCCGATTAGTGCGGAGGAGGCGTTGAGTTATGGTTTTACCGGACCGAATTTGAGAGCGACGGGGGTGGATTATGATGTTCGTGTGGCGCAGCCGTATTGTTCGTATGAGGAGTTTGAGTTTGATATTCCTGTTGGTACGAATGGGGATACATACGATCGTTTTATGGTAAGGCAGGAAGAGGTATGGCAGAGTGTAAGAATTATAGAACAAGCGTTGAAGAAGATAGATGCGTTAGAGGATAAGACGAGTTTTCATGCGGATATACCGAATTTTTATTTACCGCCGAAGGAGCAGGTGTACAATGATATGGAGAGTTTGATTTATCAGTTTAAGATTGTGATGGGGGAGGTGGATATACCGGAGGGTGAGGTTTATCATTGTGTAGAAGGGGCGAATGGGGAGTTGGGATTTTATGTGGTGAGTGATGGAGGAAGAAGTCCGTATAGATTGCATTTCAGAAGGCCGTGTTTTATTTATTATCAGGCGTATCCGGAGATGATAAAGGGGAGTTTATTGTCGGATGCGATCATTACGATGAGTAGTATGAATGTGATAGCCGGGGAGTTGGATGCGTAAAATAAAAATTAATAAAAATGCTTAATAATAAGAGAGTAGCAGTGGTTGTACCTGCTTATAATGAGGAACAACAGATTGGAATGGTTATAGAGACGATGCCTGATTTTGTTGATAGAATTGTAATTGTTAACGATAAATCCAGAGATAGGACTTTAGAAGTTGTTAAGAGTTACATTAAAGATGAACGTTATAATCATAGTGATTTAGTAATTAGGGCATTTGAGAATTCTGTTGTGCCGAATAGATATAATGAAGCAGAAGTGATACTGGAAAAGATGAATAGGGAAGAGATTAAGTATTTTACGAAGCAAGAAATTGTTAATGAAAGTCCGGATAGAGATAGGATTATATTGATTAATCATATAGAGAATGGTGGGGTTGGGGCAGCGATAGCAAGTGGGTATAAGTGGTGTAAGGATCATAGAATAGATTGTGTGGCTGTTATGGCGGGAGATGGTCAAATGGATCCTACTGAATTGAGAGAAATATGTATGCCGGTTGTGAATGACGAAGTAGATTATGTGAAAGGGAATAGGTTAAGACATCCAAGTGCAAAGTATGTAATTCCTAAAGTACGTTTTTTTGGCAATTCAGTTTTATCCATCTTAACAAAAATAGCATCAGGATACTGGCGTGTTAGTGATACACAAACGGGTTATACAGCTATTTCATTAAGAGCGTTAGATTCAATTAAAATTTACGAGATCTATAAGAGTTATGGAATGCCAAATGACATACTTGTTAAATTAAACATTGCTGGATGCACTTTAAAGGAAGTGACAATAAAACCTGTATACAGAATTGGAGAGAAAAGTAAAATGAAAATACCAAAGGTGATTGTAAAAGTTTCGTTTTTGTTAGTTAAGTTGTTTTTTGTTAGATTATGGGTAAAATATTTTATCAGAGATTTACACCCAGTTTTTTTGTTTTATAATTTGGGCTTTTTGTTGGGGATTTTGAATATACCTTATACATTAAAGATTATCAAGGCATTTTTGTATGGTATTACATTGTCGTATGAACCTTTGTTAGCATTTATTTTTCTTTCGGTATTTTCATTACAATTTTTGTTTTTTGCGATGTGGATGGATTTTTTAGATAATGAGCGATTGTATAAGTAGGTAGTAGTTGTAAACGAAAAATCCTATTTAAGGAATTGTTTTTATTTTTCAGTAAATTGCGGCTAAAATTAAATTTAGTGAAATGTGTGGTATTTTTGGTTTAATAGCAAAGCCGAATGAAAAATTAAGAAGAGAAGATTTTGAAAAATTGTTAAGAAATTTATTTGTTTTATCAGAAGCAAGAGGTAAAGAATCTTCTGGAATATCCATTAAAACCAATCATTCTTTGAAAAATGAGATTAAAGTTTTAAAGAAATCAATTTCTGCGCGTGCTTTGATGAATACAAAAGAATTTTATGGGTTATTAAATGAGATCAAGAATCAGATATTTGTTCAAAATAGATTATCAAAGTTTATAAATGTAATAGGCCATGCGAGGTTAGTAACAAATGGAACGCAAGAAAATAATAACAACAATCAGCCGGTAATAAAAGATGAACTTGTTTGTGTGCATAATGGGATTATTACTAATGTTGAGGATCTTTGGGAAAGGTATAAAGATTTGATAAGTAAGAGAATATATGAAGTAGATACGGAATTGATTTTGTCTTTGTTTAGATATTTTATAGAGAAAGAGGAGGATTATGCATTAGCGTTAAAGAATGTTTTTAAAGAAATTGAGGGTACAATCAGTACAGCGATTCAAATGTTAGATAGTGCTGTAAATATTATTTCCACTAATAACGGGTCGTTATATTATTGTTTGAATGAGCAGAAAGATGCAATTGTATTTGCATCCGAAAGATATATTTTAATGAGAGCATTGGAGTTGAGTGGTATGAATTCATTTTTTAATTTAGATAACATTTCGTGGTTGAAGCCGTGGGAAGTTATATTATTCAATGAAAGGGAAGGTTTGTGGGGTATTGAAAATTTGAAAGAATATTCTAGTAAAAAATATGAATGGAGAAAAAGTGTGGACGATGGTAGAATTCAAAATTTAAGCGAAGACAAACCGATTGATTTTGAGGAAGTAAAGAAGTATTATTATCAATTGAAGCATTCACCATTAAGAAATTTGTTGGAGTATAATGTAGAGGCGATTAAAAGATTAAGGAGATGTAAACGTTGTGTGTTACCTGAAACATTCCCTTTTATAGAGTTTGATGAAGAAGGAGTATGTAATTATTGTAAGTGTTATAGGGTAAGAAACTTTGGATCGAAGAAAGAAGAGTTTTTGCGAATTTTAGAGAAATTTCGAAGTAAGGATGGTAAGCCAGATTGTTTAGTGCCATTTAGTGGTGGCAGGGATAGTAGTTATGGTTTACATTTGATTGTTAACGAATTAGGGATGCATCCGATAACCTATACGTATGATTGGGGGATGGTAACGGATTTAGCAAGGAGGAATATTGCGAGGTTGTGTGGAAAATTAGGAATTGAAAATATTTTAGTATCGGCCGATATACACAAGAAGAGGAGAAATATTAAATTGAATGTGGAAGCGTGGCTAAAGAATCCGCAATTGGGGCTGGTTCCTTTATTTATGGCTGGGGATAAACAATTTTTTTATTATGTCAATCAAGTTAAGAAACAAACAGGAATACCGCTGGATATATGGTGTACGAACTATTTAGAGAATACGGATTTTAAGGTAGGATTTTGTAATGTACGTCCAACATTTGATAAACATCGGCCAGATTATTTACCATTATCAAGCAAGATAAAGATGGGATTGTATTACATTAAACATTTTCTGATAAATCCGGCGTATATTAATTCTTCCATCTGGGATACGATTTTTTCATTTTATGCTTATTATGCAGAGCCACGCATTAATTTTTATCAGTTGTATGATTGGGTGAAATGGGATGAAGAGGTAATTAATACAACACTTATAAAGGAATACAATTGGGAATTGTCACCAGATACAACAAGTACATGGCGTATAGGAGATGGTACATCGGCATTTTATAATTACATATATTATACGGTGGCTGGTTTTTCAGAGATTGAAACATTCAGAAGCAATCAAATTCGCGAGGGATTAATTTCAAGAGATGAAGCAATGAAAAAAATTTTTGAGGAAAATAGGCCGAGGTTTGAGAGTTTGAAGTGGTATCTTGATGTTATTCAAGTGGATTTTGAGCGTGCTATAAAGATAATTAATCGTATTCCGAAATTGTATAAAATTTAAGAACGATGGATTTTTTGTTAAGTATAAACTTATTACTAAAATGGTTAGTTATCTTTATCTTTGGAATTATAAACTATTTGAATTTTATATTAATATTCAAGATTTTTGTAAGAGAAAAGTGGGATGCAATTGCATATTTTTTAGTTGGTTGGGGAATTTCTCTTTATTTGATAGTTCATTTATTGTATTATTTACTCTTGTTGATAAAAGGATTTTCACATGAATTTTATATTATTATATTGGTAGGAGTTATTGGTTTTAATGGAGTTTTTTTATGCTGGAAATACTCTTTTTATCAAGTAAGGAATGTGATTGAAGAATTAAAATCTCAATTCATTGATTTGTTGAATTTTTGGGGGATTAGAAGTTATTGGATGAAGTTTTTATTTTTTGTTGTTGTTATAGTTTTTATAGCAGGATGGTTATTTTATTTGAATAGAAAGAGTATTAGTGAACATGATACTCTTGAATATGCAGTATGTGGTAAAAATTTTTGTATTGAGAGAACTATTGAGTATAAACGTGTTCCCTACAATGATCGGACTGGATTTTATTATGTGGGTCTACATGGGTTTTCATTTCCTTTGATTTATGCGTTAGAGTGTATGAGTAATGATTTGATGAATTCAGAGGATTTGTTTTTTAGAAGCATAAATTCTATAAGTGGCATGCTTATTTTTATTTTGATATTTCTATCGATTTCAAGGCACACGAGTAAATTTTATTCAATCCTTTTCGCTATGGGATATTGGTTGATATATAGTGTTTTTGAAACGGAGATGAAATATCATATTGATAATTTCAGAATAATGTTGTTAGTTTTTAATTTATTTTTCATTCTCAAAAATATGTCTTCAATATTTGATATGAGAAAATCATTTGTATTAGGTGTTTTAATGGGAGGCATGTCTAATGCTCATTCTTTGGGATTTCTTTTGTCATTCATTATAATGATTTCATTAATTCTATCAGTACAGAAAGGCAGTTTTTTGCTAAAAATAAAGAGAATAGTGTTTATTTTTTTGGTGAGTATTTTATTTGGAGGTGTGCATTATTTATTGGATATATTTTTAGGAACCGGATGGTTGTTTCAAAGTATAAAATTTTATTGAAATGATGAGGATTACAAAGTTATTTTATATAAGTTTAATATTA
The DNA here is from genome assembly GCA_026003255.1 of Bacteroidia bacterium. Lineage (GTDB taxonomy): Bacteria > Bacteroidota > Bacteroidia > B-17B0 > Aurantibacillaceae > BPGX01. The sequence continues at coordinate 321,067 of BPGX01000001.1, forward strand.
GGGGGAAGTATTCTAATTTTTTTGATTAATCGTGAGTTGACGGCTAAGATACCTGGCGCAGATTATAATCTTGAAGTCAGAGGCATAGAAACGCCGATAAAGTTATTGTTTAATGGTTATTTAGGTGTTTTTTTTAATTTTAAATACCATTCTTTTGCTAATTGGGTGTTAGTTCCTTTGATAATGTTTTATTATTATTTAAGAATGAAAACAGGAATTATTAAAATAAATGAGTATGAGAAATTTATCTTGATTTTTCTTATAATTTCAGTGATATTAATAGGTGTAAAAGGTTATTTTAATTATCGATATTCTTATACTTTAGTTGCACTTGTTTTTGGATTGATATTCTGGATCAATTGGGAAATAGGAAAGATATCGAGATCAAAAACGTGGTCGTATATTTTAGTGGTATATATAGTTGCTTTAAACTTAAGTAACTTTGTTGCACAGGTATTTTCAGATAGGTTTAATTTTCATTTACAAAGAGTACTAAATATTAAAGTTACGAATTACAAAAAGTCAGATAGATATGTGATGAATATTGACACTGCCAATGCATTTAAGGTAAAAAATGTATTAGTGTGTATTGATACGATGAATTATGATGGGTATTACATTGTAAACAATTTGCCGGATTTTTATTATTATACGAATAAAAAAGGATATTACTATTGGGTTGGGGATGACGATTGGATGTCAAAGGAAGGACACAAACGACTTTTAGAGAATAAAGATATCGATGAACTAAAAAATTTTTTACAACAATCTTTACAATGCAGATATATTTACACAAGCAAATTTTATTTCAATTACAATAAGAAATGGGATGAGTTTTTATTTAATCATTGTAGATTAGTGGCGTATGATGCTGAATATAGGTTACTATATGAAATTAATGGATAAATGATTTATTGATGAGTAGTAATAAATTAAAAAAAGATATTTTGATTAATTTATTGTTTTATGGTGGGATGGTAGTTTTAGGAGTATTATGGAATGTGGTTATTATTCAATTTTATGATGAGAGTGTGTTGGGCGTATTTAATCAGGCGTATGCTGTTTATATTTTTTTGTCACAAATTGCTGTTGGTGGAGTTCATTTGGCGTTGCAACATCAGATTCCCAAATATGCTACGGATAAAAAAATAGTAAAGCATTTAACTACTTCGAGTTTAATATTGAGTAGTGCAACAAGTATTATGACAATTGTTTTATCCTATTTATTGGTACCAGTTGTTGTGATAATATTGAATAGTAAGGAAGTCGGAAAGGCATTGAATTTCATGTTGTGGGGGCTTTTTTTCTTTTCTGCTAATAAGATTTTTTTGTCTGTTTGGAATGGTTTAAGGCAGATGTTTTTTTTCTCTTTATTTCAATTTTTGCGCATTTTTTTTATTTTCACAATTATTTTACTTTTTGGAATATTAAAAATAGATGGAGAATATCTTGCTTCATCAATGAGTTTTTCAGAATTTATAATTTTTTTGATGGCTGCTTATATACAAAGAGATAGAATACAATTAAAGATTAATAGAAGAATTCGAGCACTAATAAGGATGCAGAATAATTTTGGTGTTAAGGCAATGGTTGGAAATGTACTTTTGGATTTGAATACAAAAATTGATGTGCTTTCATTAGGTGTGTTTCTGGAAGATAAAGTGGTTGGTATTTATAGTTTTGCATCCACAATATTTGAAGGTTTTTCACAACTTGCGGTTTTATTCAGGAGTAATGTTAATCCTATTATTACTAAAGTATATTTCAAGAGGAATTCCCAACTCTTTAAAAGAGTAATGAATAGATCATTAGGTTCATTGCACAAGATAATGTTCTTATTAGGAATAGCAAGCGCTGTTTTTTTTCCTGTTTTTTCGTATTTTTCTGGAATGAAATATGTTTTGGAAACTACTATCGTTTATGTGATATTGTGCCTTGGCTTTGTAATTACCGGGCGTTATCAGATTTTATTGATGATATTTAATCAATTAGGTAATCCAAAATTACAGACACTTTTAATAGTAGCTGGTTCATTAACAAACCTTATTTTCAATTTTTTAATGATACCATTTATAGGAATTTACGGTGCGGCATTAGGAACATTTCTCTCTTTTGTGGTTCAATCGATTTTTATCAGACATTATGTAAATATTTAGCTGAATGTTCAATTTTCTTAATAGAAATAATTTAAGGCTAGTATGGAAAGTATTTTCTGGGATAATTCTTTCACAGCTTATACCATTAGTGTTTATTCCAATATTTTCAAGATTGTTTTCTCCTGACGACTATGCATTATTGGGTATTACTATGGTATTATCAAATATCTTGTATGAGTTTTATGCTTTGAAGTATGATAAGGTAATTGTAATAAGTTCTAATCATGCTAATGCAATCAATGCTGCTTATTTTGTTGCAATGATAGGTGTGTTATTAATGATTGTGGTTTATTTATTTGAAAGTTGTATGATTATTGGAGGAATAGCTGATGATCTGAAGAAGATACATTCGGATATGATTTTTTCCCTGTTAATTTTACCGTTACTTACGCTTTTTATGAGTTTGACTAATGTTTTTAATCTATGGTTTCAAAGATTGCAATTGACGAATAAGATTGTGAACTTAAAAATTTTACAAATGATTATGATTACTTTTATTACTTTATTACTTGGCATTTTGAAGTATCCGAAAGGATTGATAATAGGATATTTTTTAGGATGGATGATGACGTTTTTAATAGGTTTGTTTTTTCTTATTCGATCGGACTTTAAGATAAGTTTGTATAGTTATGAAATTATTAAGTATATTGCTAAACGATACATTAAATTTCCTATATATACACTTTTTCCATCTTTGTTGTATGTTTTGGCGCTGTCTTTACCGTACATTGTTGTAAACAAGCAGTATGGGAACATAAATGGTGGTTTTTTTAGTATGATAAAGCAAATAACAAGTGTACCTTTGAGTTATTTTTCTTTGGCGTATACACAAATTTATCTCCGTCATTTTTCAAAACAAATTTTGTATAAAAAGCAAGTAAGTCCCTTGCTCAAAGAAATTGTTTTTCCTTTACTGATTATTTCAATTATAGTGATAAGTATTTTATGGATAGGAAGAAATAGTTTATTAAGATGGCTTTTGGGAGAAAAGTGGAACGGAATAGGAGAATTGGCTTCGTTATATGTATTTGCTGCGATTTTTCAGATGATATTTACTTCAGTATCAATTTTTTTTTCAGCATCTGAAAATGTGAGAATAGATGGCAGTTTAAAGTTCGTGTATTTCATAATGATTCTTGGTGTGTTTTTAATTGAAAAAAAGTCATTTCAGGAGTTTATTGTATTATACACTATTGTTGAAACAGTTTTCTACTTATTTGCGATTTTAATAACTTTTTATTTAACAGTTCGATATGATAAAAAGAATTCTTGATATCAAAATCAAAGGTTTAAGTTTAGATGAATTGATCTGGTATTTGGTTTTACTTTTTTTATTAATTGAATCCAACATAATTAGTTGGTTTTTAGCAATTATATTTTTCCTATGGATTCTAAGAGGTAGATACAAAGATTTAATCGTAAGGATGAAACAGGGTCCATTTTTATCCATTTTTTCACTGTACATTGTCTATGTTATAGGAATGATTTATACCAGCAATATAGAGTATGGTTTTCAAAAGTTAGAAACAAAATTTGGAATGATAATTATACCTATTTTACTATTAAGTTATAATGATTTTTTTGTGGGTGAAGGCTTCTGGAGATATTCAAAAGCATTTGTCTATTTTGTTCTCTTTGTTTTGATATTTTGTTTTTTAAGAGCATGTTATTTGTTTGGCTATGAATTGTATTGTAGGCATTATGGTATTGAATTAGATGAATATCCTTATACCAATTATTTCTTTTCTTCTTATTTATCAGCTTTTATGCATTATGGTTATTTTGCGATGTATGTAAATGTTGCAATTATTTTAATCTATTCTGATCTATTAAACTCCTCACCATTAAGACTTTTCTCAAAGAAAAGCACAGCACTTTTAGTTGTAGTTTTTTTATCACTTGGAGTATTTTTTTTGTATTCAAAAGTTGGTATGTTTACAAATGTTTTAATTCATATTTACTACTTTTTATTATTTGTAAAAGTTACAATGAGTTGGAAAACCTTGTTGAAATCTAGCATTGTAGTTTTAATTTTAATGATAATTCTTTCAGTCGTATTTCCAGAGAATATTGAAAGGTTCAAATTAGTTCAAAATGTATTTATTGAAAAAAAGACGGACTCCACCTCTGTAGAATCTACGCAATTAAGGTATTATGCATGGAAAGCGTCTATTCAACTTAGTAAGAAAGCATTTCTAACAGGACATGGTACAGGAGATGTGAATGACTTGCTTATTGAACAATACAGGAAAATGAATTATGTAGGTGCGCTAAAGAAACAAATAAATTCTCACAATCAATTTTTACAAACACAGATTGCCATTGGTATAATAGGTGTTCTACTACTTTTATGCTTTTTCATCTCAACGTTTTTAACCGCTATTCAGAAAAAAAATCATTCATTACAGATATATGTTATCATTCTTTTTATAGCTCTTTTGTTTGAATCTTATTTAGAAACACAAGCAGGAGTGATTTATCTTTCCTTCTTTACTTTCTTTTTGAGTTTTTATGAGAAAGATAAATTAGCTTAAGAAGCAAGAAAATAGAATTAAACTTAAAATTCAACTGTGAATTCTAACCTAATATTATTTCTGTGCCTTTAAATAAAACCAATACGCCACAGCGCTGAAAATAATGTTTGGTATCCACACAGCCAGCAAGGGCGCTGCAAAACCAGTAGTAGCCAATATTGTAAACACATACATCAACATAATGTAAACAGCACTTAAAAACAATCCTAAAGCAATTGTCCATCCTACGCCACCACGCACTTTTCTGGATGATACACTTACTCCAATAATGGTCAGAACAAATGTGGCAAATGGGAATGCCGTTCGCCGATGATGTTCTACTTCAAAATACTCTACTTTACTGCTACCTTTAACTCGCTCTTTTTCAATGTATGCTTTGATTTCCCAGTAATTCATAATCTCCAACTTACTTTCGTATCGCCATAAATCATCGGGCGTAAAATCAATTTTTATCTTCTTGGAAGGATACATTTTGACTTCTTCTTTATAATAAATGCTATCGCCTTCAAAGTTAGTTTTTAAACTTCTCTCAAATACAGAATTTAAAACCCACGATTTGTCTGTACTATCCCATTGCATAGCTTCCGCCTTTAAGTAATACACTTGACGATTGTTTTCAATTTTTTCTAATGAAACTTTGTAGCCCATTTTAGCTTTGTTATCAAAACTATAAATATAAAGTACTTCACCATTACCAACGATTCTATGAATGTTTTTTTCATCAGTGTTGTAGTTGTTATTAAACCATTTGTCTTCAAATGCAATTTTTTTTCGGTTGGCTTTTGGGATAATAATGTGATTGAGTATTAACGAAGATATTGCAATAATACCGGCTGTGATGAGATAAGGTCGTAAAATGCGATTATATGGAATACCACTACTGAGCATGGCTACAAATTCATTGCGATGAGCCATTCGAGAAGTGAAAAAAATAACTGAGATAAAAGTAAAAAGAGGACTGAACATATTTCCATAAACGGGAATGAACATTAAGTAATAGTCCCATATAATTTCGTTCAAAGGTGTTTTGTCTTCTAAAAATCCCGGCAATTTATCTTTTAAGTCAAATACAATAAAAATGAGTAAGATTAAACTAATCGAGTAAATAAAAGTGCCTAAAAATTTTTTCAGAATATATTTGTCAAGAATCTTCACTGTTAATCTACTTATATTGTCAAACGCAAAAGTGATAAATTTTTCCCATCTTTGAGCCAAAATGATAAATATGCAAAACGCTTATATTGTTGATGGTGTTAGAACTGGAATTGGCAAATTTGGTGGTACTCTTGCAAAAGTGCGAACAGATGATTTAATTGCTGAAACTATTAAAGCCCTCGTCCAAAAACATTCGCAAATCAATTGGTCAGAAGTAGGAGACGTTATCATCGGATGCTCTAATCAAGCTGGCGAAGACAATCGCAATGTAGCACGAATGGCGCTGTTATTAGCAGGGTTGCCTTATACAGTACCGGGTCAAACTATTAACCGTTTATGTGCATCTGGTTTGACTTCCATTCTTGAAGCGGCACGAACCATTATGTTAGGTGATGCTGAATTGATGATTGCAGGTGGTGTTGAAAATATGTCTCGCGGACCTTACGTGTTAAGTAAAGCAAATGAGGCGTTTGATAGAACACAACAAATCTATGACTCTTCTTTTGGATGGCGATTTATCAATCCCAAGATGCAGGAAATGTATGGAACAGAGAGCATGGGCGAAACAGCTGAAAATGTGGCAGAATTATTGAAAATTTCAAGAGAAGATCAGGATAAATTTGCATTTTGGAGTCAGCAAAAAGCCGCACAGGCAAAGGCAAAAGGCAGATTACAAAAAGAAATTTTTCCGCTGACCATTCCGCAAAAGAAAGGAGAACCTATTGTTTTTGATACGGATGAATTTATGAAGCCGGATACTACATTGCAGAAGTTAGTGCAATTGAAACCTGCTTTCAGAAAAAATGGAACCGTAACAGCCGGCAATGCTTCTGGATTAAATGATGGGGCTGCTGCTTTATTATTAGCCAGTGAAAATGCTATCAAGAAATACAATTTGAAACCATTAGCAAGAGTGGTTACGGGAACAGTAGTTGGAGTAGAACCAAGGATTATGGGGCTTGGACCAGTAGATGCTGTCAATAAGTTGTTGGCAAAAACGAAATTAAAATGGGATAACATTGATATAATTGAATTAAACGAGGCCTTTGCAGCGCAATCCCTTGGTTGCATTCGTCAATGGGGATTGGCAGATGACGATCCACGGATTAATCCGAATGGAGGGGCTATTGCATTAGGTCATCCGCTTGGAATGAGCGGAGCACGGATTGCTTTAACAGCTGCCATTGAATTGCAAGAACAAAAGAAAAAGTATGCTGTGGTAACAATGTGTGTAGGCGTGGGACAGGGTTATGCAGTATTGCTGGAAAGGGTTTGATATTAAAACTCTTGTAATTGATGGTACACTAACTTACAATTCAACCATTCATCGTCAAACACCGTGTTTAACTTTTTGTAAAACTCGATAGCAGGCGTATTCCACTTTAATACCTGCCATTCTAACTTTCTCACTCTCTCTTGTTTTGCTAAATCAATGACCGCTTTCATCAATTGCATACCTATTCCTTTATTTCTATGCTTTTCAGTAACTATAATATCGTCTAAATAAATACATCTTCCCTTCCAGGTTGAATATTTATAATAATACAAAGCAATCCCAACTATTTCATTTTCATACTCAGCTACAAAAAAATCAAACACTTTCTCTTCAAAATTTTTAGTCATCTCCTCAACACTCACTTCTACTTCATTTGGTGCTTTTTCATAAATGGCTAATTCTATCACAAGATCTAATGCTTTGGGAATATCATCTACTGTGCCTTTTCTAATAATAATATCTTTCATTTCTTCCTTTACCATAAATTAAATCTTACAGTTTTCCTTGATTATGTAAGAACCTTAAAACTACTTTTTGTAAAGTGCGTTTTACAATCAATTCTGATACAACATACAAATAATCAGAATCAGGATACTGCTTTAATTTGTTTTTAATGGTTATTTCTGACACATCCACTCGATATAGCCACGATTGAATTTTTTCAAAACCATTAGTAGCTCTTGAAATTTGAATTAAAATTCTTTCAATGTTTTGTATCAAATCATTCAGCGTATCAAAAGATATAATCACATTTTCAATATGTATATCACACATCTCTGCATCTTTGATGAGTTGGCGTATGAAAGCATTCTTCACTTCTTCAACCTGTAAATACTGTAATTGTAATTTATCTTCTTCCATCAAACATCTTTTGGATGTTTCGTAAGTAGTAATCGTTCTAATTTTTTCTTTTCAACAAAATGTGTTCTTACCAATTCATCAACATCCTCCAGTTGAACATTTACATAAAATGTACCTTCTGGATAAATGGCAATCGTAGGACCTAAATCACAAATTCCTAAACATCCACTTCTTTGTATTCTCGTTCTTACATTAATATTGTATTTTGCAAAACTTTCTTTCAATTTCTCTATTAATAATAGTCCGTGTTGTTCTCCACAAGACCTTCTTGTAGAGTTTTTTCGTTCATTCGTGCAAACAAAAATATGTATGTCGTACATCATATCGAACTATTTCATTAAAGCATCCAGTTGTTTTTGACTTACACCAGTAGAACTGTATCCTCCATCATGGAAAATATTTTGCATTGTGATTTTTCTGGTATAATCAGAAAATAGCATAACACACACGCCCGCACAATCTTCAGCTGTCGCATTTCCTAATGGCGATTGTATATCGGCAAAATCAAAGAACTCATTAAATCCTTTGATACCGCTGCCAGCAGTCGTTTTGGTAGGAGATTGTGAAACCGTATTCACACGTACTTTTTTAGCAATTCCATAATGATAACCCCACGAACGCGCAATGCTTTCCAACAGTGCTTTAATGTCCGCCATGTCCGTATAAAATGGATATGTTCTTTGTGCTCCTATGTATGTCAATGCTACTACAGAACCATGTTCATTTATAACATCTAATTTGTATGCTACTGCTAACATCTTGTGTAGTGAAAGAGCAGATACATCAATACCTTTCATATAATATTCATAATTCAATTCTGTGTAAGGAATATTTTTTCGAATGTTAACACTCATTCCAATAGAATGTAAAATAAAATCAATTTTTCCACCAAAATGCTGCATGCTTTCCTTGTAAAGTTTTTCAATATCTTCCAGATTGGTTGCATCCGCAGGAATAATGGGGGCATTTGTTTTTTCAGCCAATTTTTTAATCTCTCCCATACGCATGGCAATCGGCGCATTCGTTAGCACAATAGATGCACCTTCCTTATGACAAAGTTCTGCTACTTTCCATGCAATAGAGTTTTCATCTAATGCTCCTGTTATGATGCCTTTTTTACCAGATAAAATTCCCATAAGTTTAAATTTTGTGCTGCAATATCTGAAAAATATCGGAAAGTTTTTTATCCAACTGCTATCTTCAAAAAGTTTTGAATAATTACTTCTCCATATTCTGTTAAAATAGATTCAGGATGAAATTGAACGCCATATATTGGTAATACTTTGTGCTTAAAACTCATCACCCAATTCTTTTCATCAATGCTCAATAATTCTAGTTCATTCGATAAATATTCTTTCTTCACCCCCCACGAATGATAGCGACCCACATTAAATTCCAGTGGGCAATTCTTGAAAATATTGTCTTCCTTCACCACCATCATTTTCTTACTTTGTCCATGTTCTGGAAAACCAAGTTGTTCTAATCGGCTACCAAAAAACTCTGCAATTCCTTGCATTCCAAGGCAAACACCTAACAGTGGCTTTTCGCAATAATAGTTGCGAATAACCTCCATCATCTTACCAGCATTTTTCGGTAATTTGGGACCCGGCGATAATACAATCACATCATATAAATTTATGCTCTCCACATCAATTTCATCGTTTCTTATGACATCAATTTTTCCATCAAAATACTTTTCAAAATAATGATACAAATTAAAAGTAAAACTATCGTAGTTGTCTAATAATAAAAGACGCCTCATTAACTAAAAATTCAGAATTCTTTTCAAAACCCACGCCAATCCATTAAACACAGCGCTTTCAATAATATATTCTCTACTGTACTGTTCACCAAACTGAAATAATTTTGTTTCAATAGAATCATTTATCATCAAACTCATCCAAACAGTGCCTACTGGCTTGTTTGCCGTTCCACCCGTTGGACCAGCAATTCCGCTTACAGAAAGTGCAATGTCTACTTGCATTAAATTTTTGACACCTCGTACCATTTCTTCCACACATTCTTTACTTACTGCGCCATAGTTTTTCAATGTGTTTTCCTGAACACCTAAAACTCGCTGTTTTATTTCATTACTGTAACTCACCACACCTCCTTTAAATACATCCGAAGCACCAGCTATTTTAGTGATTGCAGCAGCAATGCTCCCACCAGTACAACTTTCGGCCAACGCAATGCTTAATTTTTTCTCTTTCAATACATTCACCACTACTCTTGCCAACGGATTTTCATCCGACTGTTCAAATAGATCTTCTCCAACAAAATGTTTACCTAAAATGTTTTTTAATTCCTCTGCATAAGTTTGCACTTTTTTTAAAGTACCTTCCTCCGACTGATATACCGACATTCTCAAACGAATCAGATTTCTATTAGGCAAATACGCCAATTTAATTCCATCTTTAGTCAAGCGATTCTCCCAATCTTCTAATTTGAGTGCCAATTCACTTTCCGGTAATCCAAATACAAAATATGTTTTGTGCAAAATGGCAGGTAAACTCAACTCTGATACTACTATTTTTAATGCTTCATTCAGCATTGGCTTCATTTCAAAAGGCACACCCGGCAATGATATATAAACCGTTTGATTCTTTTTCATTAACATTCCCGGAGCAGTTCCCAGAAAATTTCGAATCACTTTACATTGACTTAATACCAATGCTTGTTGTTTATTTAATTCGTTCATTGCTCGTCCTCTGGATGCTAAAAGTTGTTCAATATCGCTTAATACCATTTTATCTTCAATCAATGTATCATCCATAAATTCTGCCAATGTATGCTTAGTAATATCATCTTTGGTTGGACCTAATCCTCCTGTGATAATCACTAAATTATACTTTTGGCCTTCTTCCAGAGCATTCAATATACTGGATTGTTCATCATTGACTACACGTATTTCTTTTACTTCAATTCCCAGTAAATTTAATTGTTTAGCTATGTAAGACGCATTGGTATTAACAACTTGGCCAATCAATAATTCATCCCCAATGTTCAAAATTAATGCCTTCATTTTTTTGCGGTAAATATAAGGGTAGAATGACAAGACAAACTAAAAAACATTTGTATCAAATGTAGTGCTTATATTTGCAATTATTCAGATTGGAATTTATGAAAAAGAGATTGTTCTACTTTGCTTATATATTATATTTAGTTATTTCCTTTTCAAAGATTTTCGCTCAAGAAGATGATGAAAATAAAAGTTCAAAATTCTGTAAAGAAATTGACAACAAACAAGCTATTAAACTTTATGAAAAAGGAATTAATAAAAAGAAATATAAAAAGCCAGAACGTTTAGAGTTTTTGAGGGAATGCTTGAAATTAGAACCAGATTTTGCAGAAGCCAATTTTGCAATGGCGCAGGAAATCATTGTTCATTGTAAATTAGAAAATAAACCTTTTACGCCAGCTCTGCCTTTTTTATACAAAGTCATTGCTAACTGCCCGGATTTACATTCCAATCCCTATTATTACATTGGATTTGATTACTATGAAAAAATGAAAAATGACTCGGCAATAAAATATCTTGAATTGTTTCTAAATTTCAAAAGTGATGACCCAAAAAAGTTTGACAAAGACTTTGAAGCCGAAATGTATCAGGCAAAAGAAATGATAAAGTATGCCAAAAAAGAATTAGAATTAAGAAAAAAAGTCGTGCCGTTTAATCCGATGGTTGTGAAAAATATCTCCACTCCTCAAGACGAATATCTCGCTTCACTTTCACCTGACGACCAATACTGTTACTTTGTGAGAAAAGAACCATTGAATTCAAAAGATTTAATTTATCAGACCGATAAAGAACAGGAAGTATTTATGGTGGCTGTGAGAGACAATGCCGGAATGTTTGACAAAGGAAGTGAAATGCCTCCTCCCTTTAATACTACAGATGATAATCAGGGCGGATGTAGCATAACGGTTGACAACAAACATTTATTTTTTGCAATGATGCGATACGAAGGAGGAGCGCAACCAAATTGCGATATTTATGTAAGTGATATGATAGATGGTGAATGGAAACCTTATCGCAAAGTACCTAACATCAATCACCCGGTATACTGGGATTCTCAACCCAGTGTTTCAGCAGATGGTAACACGCTTTACTTTGCCAGTGATAGACCCGGAGGTTATGGCGGCACAGACATATACGTTAGTTATCGCGACCCAAAAACAGGCGAATGGTCTGTTCCCCAAAATTTAGGTCCAAAAATTAACACGCCCGGACACGAGCGAACACCCTTTATTCATAGTGATAGTGAAACACTTTACTTCAGCAGTGATGGGCATTTTGGTTTTGGCGGATTTGATATTTTTTATTCCCGCAAAAATGAAAAAGGCGAATGGACTGAACCAGAAAATATCGGTACACCTATTAATACTGAACAAGACGAATTAGGTTTCTTTGTAAGTTCAGATGCAAAAAATGGCTATTTCTGTGCCTATGCAGAAGGACCATTAGCCACAAAAGGTGTTGGAAAATATGATTTATTTACATTTGAATTATACAAAGATGCGAGACCCAATGAAGTAACGATTATCAAAGGTCAGATAAAAGACCCTGACAATAATCCTATAGGTGGAAAAACAATTGTTGAAATTCAATACCCTGATAATAAATCTAAAACCTTTGCTGCCGTTGATTCATCTAATGGCGAGTTTGTTGCAGCCATCAATATCAGTAAATCGAAAGGAAAGGAACTTCTTGTAAGTATAAAAAAAGACAATTTTGCTTTCAGTTCACAATTAGTCAAAATAGACGAAAATGCATCCTTCAAAACTCAGTTAAAGCCAATAGAATTAGTAACAGACAGTGTAAAACCCGGTAAGTCATTTGTGATAAATAATCTATATTACAAAACAAATAGTGCAGAAATTGAGGAAAATTCCAAAAAAGTTTTAATTAAATTTGCAGAATACCTTAAAGAAAATCCAAATCTGAAAATTGAAATCCGAGGTCATACGGACAACACCGGTAATCCAAAAGATAATGAAGCACTCTCCTTAAATCGTGCTTATTCTGTGAAAGAATTTTTAGAAAAACAAGGGGTGGATGGAAAGCGAATATTTGCAAAAGGATTTGGTGCTACTATGCCAATAGCTCCTAACACTACAGAAGAAGGTAGAGCGAAAAATAGAAGAACAGAATTTTACATTATCTCTATAAGATAGCTGATTTGAAAAGCATAATATTTGTCATATTGAATGTTGTTTTTACAATATTATATTCACAACAATATAATAGAGATTCCATTTTAAAAATAATTCTCCATGCAGGAGAATCCTCGGTAAATTTTGATAAAAATTATCCGTTGTTACAGAAAGTTTTGGACGCAACAATTCAAAATAAAGACACACATTTGATTATTCTTACCTATCAAAAATTAGGTGATATTTTATGGTATAAATCCATTTATGGTAAATCAGAAGATTATTATTTTAAATCACTAGAATTAATTGATTCTGCAAAATACCCCAAAGAATATGCTTATGCCTTGTATAGCATTGGTTGGATAGAATGTGTTCAAAAGGAAAAATTAGAAAAATTACCGCTACTAAAAAAAGCTTTAAGAGTGAGTATTTTAATAAAAGATACAGCAAGTATTGCAGTAATTTCTAATGCAATATCTGGATCCTATATGAATTTTTATAAAAGAGATACTTTAAAAAAACACTTCATAGATTCTGCTATAAATGTACTTCGTTTTGTTATCGATAATTTAAAAAATGCCGTTAGGTGGAAATATAAATTGTCTCAATTAGAAGCAAATTTGGCAGAAGAATATTATTTAAAAGGCAACTTCCAATCAGCATATTTTTCGATTAATCAAGTGCTTTCAAACCCTGATATCCCCAGAAATAAAAGGAATTTTCTCATATCCACTCTTATAAAAGCTAAAATATTAAATAAAATTAATATGAAAGATAGTGCAAGTTATTTAGTCAATAAATACTATAATGAATTTGCAAATATTAATGATAACGAAACTTTAAAGGATTTTTATTTGCTTATGTATCAACTTGAAAAAGAAAACAAAAATTTTCCTAAAGCATTAGATTATTTTGAAAAATATCAAAAAATAAACGATCAAATCAACAAAGAACTTCTCTCTATTAAATATGAAGAATTAGAAGCAAACAAAGAATTGTTTAAAAAAGAACAATCCATTATAAATCTTCAAAAATTAGCAGAGATTCAAAAAATTAGAAACCAACAAAAAACATACATTATCATCGCGATATTTTTATCGCTTATTATCATCTCATTCTTTCTTAGAAAATCTATTCTTCAGAATAGACAAATAAAAAAATTACACCAGGAAGTATCACAACAAAAAAATATATTAGAACAGAAAAATAAAGACATTTTAGATAGCATCAATTATGCCTCAAGAATTCAAAAAGCACTTATCACTTCTGATGAATATATTCAAAACCATTTTATCAAAAATCAATATTTCCAGGATTTTTTTGTCCTTTATTTGCCCAAAGATATAGTCAGCGGAGATTTCTATTGGGCTAATGTGAATATTCAACATTCCAATCAACCTCATTATTTATCTGTATGTGATAGCACTGGTCACGGAGTGCCGGGAGCGTTTATGAGTTTATTAAATATCAATTACCTTACAGAAGCAGTGCAGGAAAGACAAATTTATTACCCCAATGAAATTATAGATTATGTAAGAACAAAATTAATTCAAAACCTTACTTATGATGAACAGCAAAAAGACGGAATGGATGCTACGCTCCTATTGTTTGACAACGAATTTAAAGAAAATAAAAAAATCTATTACGCTCTGGCGCATCAACAAATCATCATAATGAGAAAAAATACCTCTCCCATGCTTTTAGAAGGTGATAAAATGCCGGTAGGCATGTATCACGATACGCATCCATTTACCTTATATTCCTATCAACTTCAGACCAATGATTGGGTTTATTTGTTTACAGACGGCTACAAAGATCAATTTGGAGGCAAGAAAGGAAAACGACTTTTCAGCAAAAATTTCATAGACATTATTTCAAAAACATCTCACTTAAATGCTAATGAACAAAAACAATATCTTTATCATTTCTTTGTAGAATGGAAAAAAAATTATGAACAAACCGATGATGTTACAGTTTTAGCATTTCAGGTTTAAAATTTTAAAAATTTTGTGAATTGAATTTTTTTTCTATAACTTTGCAAAAAAAACTCTATATTATGAAAAGATTTATATCACTCGGAACTTTTATTATCGCTTTGTTTTTAACTAATTTTTTTAAATCTCAAAATAACGCACTTTACATAAATGGTGCATATATTTACATGAATGGGGGTACTGCGGCTACTCCTATTTTTATTACTATAAATCAACCTAATACTGCTGGGATAGTTAGAACAGGAGGTCATATTCATTCTGAAAACCAGTACAACTATGTTCAATGGATAACAGGAACCAATACAGGTTCTTATGTCATCCCTTTTGGAGTTGGCGGCAATGCTGCAGACTATATTCCATTTGCTTTCAATAAAACAAACGCTGCCAATATCACTCTTACAGTTTCTACATATTCTACGAATGCTGCAAATAATCCCATGCCTGGTGCTTCTATCAGCAATGGTGGAGCAGTTGCAGCCGTTTCATCCATCCCACAATCTGCGAATGCAATTGACAGATACTGGGATGTAAAGACAAATGCGGCTGTGAATGCAGATTTGACATTTTCTTATAGAGGGGTTGAAAATACAATAGGTACTCCGCCGAACTTTTGTAACACCGATACATTAAAAGCACAAAATTGGAATGGTGCAGCGTGGAATCCCCTAAAAGGACCTGGTAAACCTGCTGTAACAAGTGGAATAGGTTCTGTTGGCCCGATACCGTTTACAACGTATGGTCAGTTTGTATTGGCGACTGTTCCGATATCTCCGACGATAACAGCTTCACAGAGTGTAACATGTAATGGAGGTTCTACTGGTGCCGCGACGGTTTCAGTAACAGGAGGATTAGGTCCATATTCATATAACTGGTCACCAAGTGGTGGAAGTGGTTCAACAGCGAGTGGATTATCGGCGGGGAATTATACAGTAACGGTAACAGGAGCGAATGGATGTAATCGTACAGCGACCGTCAACATTGCTCAACCGCCGGCTATTTCTTTAACAGTAAACTCTACCACAGTGAATTGTACTTCATTGGCCAGTGCAACTGCTATTGCTTCTGGAGGTACTCCTACATATAATTACACATGGAACCCGGGAAGTATAACTACATCTACTGCTAACAATTTAAATATTGGAACATATACTATTGCTGTCAAAGATAATAATAACTGTACTTCTACTTTTACTACCGCAATAACAGGTAATACAACTGCACCTACAATAACATCCGCAAGTTCTGGTTCATTAAATTGTACTACAACAACAGTTCAAATTTCAACAACAGTTACACCTTCTTCAGGCATTAGTTATAACTGGAGTGGTCCTGGTATTGTAAGTGGTTCTGGAACTGGAACGATTACAGTGAATCAAGGTGGTACCTATCAAGTGACAGTAACGAATACAGCGAACAATTGTACAGCAACGGCAAGTCAATCAGTGGCGATGGATAACAATGTGCCGACAGTACAGGCGTCAGCAAGTAATTCATTAAATTGTACCGTAACTTCTGCACAGGTGAGCACAACTGTTAGTCCTTCAGGAAGTTATACTTATAATTGGAGTGGTCCTGGAATTGTAAGTGGTTCTGGAACAGGGACAATTACAGTAAATCAAGGAGGTACTTATCAAGTGACAGTAACGAATACAGCGAATAATTGTACGGCAACTATATCCCAAGCTGTAACACAAAACACTACAGCACCATCTATTACAGCAGCAGCGAGTGGTTCATTGAATTGTACGACAAATACGGTACAGGTGAGTACTACCGTTACACCTTCGTCAGGAATTACTTACAACTGGTCTGGACCTGGAATTGTAAGTGGAGCTGGTACAGGAACGATTACAGTGAATCAAAGTGGTACATATCAGGTAACAGTTACAAATTCAGCGAATAACTGTACGGCAACAGTTTCTCAGGCTGTAACACAAAATACTACGGCCCCTTCAATTACAGCAGCAGCGAGTGGCTCATTGAATTGTACGACAAATACGGTACAGGTAAGCACAACGGTTACACCTTCGTCAGGGATTACTTACAACTGGTCTGGACCTGGCATAGTGAGCGGTGCTAGTACAGGTACGATTACAGTAAATCAAGGAGGTACTTATCAAGTAACAGTTACAAACACAGCGAACAATTGTACAGCAACGGCAAGTCAATCAGTGGCGATGGATAACAATGTGCCGACAGTACAGGCGTCAGCAAGTAATTCATTAAATTGTACCGTAACTTCTGCACAGGTGAGCACAACTGTTAGTCCTTCAGGAAGTTATACCTATAATTGGAGTGGTCCTGGAATTGTAAGTGGTTCTGGAACAGGGACAATTACAGTAAATCAAGGAGGTACTTATCAAGTGACAGTAACGAATACAGCGAATAATTGTACGGCAACTATATCCCAAGCTGTAACACAAAACACTACAGCACCATCTATTACAGCAGCAGCGAGTGGTTCATTGAATTGTACGACAAATACGGTACAGGTGAGTACTACCGTTACACCTTCGTCAGGAATTACTTACAACTGGTCTGGACCTGGAATTGTAAGTGGAGCTGGTACAGGAACGATTACAGTGAATCAAAGTGGCACCTATCAGTTAACGGTAACGAACTCGGCGAATAATTGTACGGCGACTGTTACCCAATCTGTAATACAAGACGTTACGCCACCGACAGTAGTTGCTGCGGCGAGCGGTTCATTAAGTTGTATGATAAATACAGTACAAATAAGTACGACAGTTAGTCCCTCATCAGGCATTAGTTACAACTGGAACGGGCCTGGTATTGTAAGTGGTGCTGGCACAGGAACAATTACGGTGAATCAAGGAGGTACTTATCAAGTAACAGTTACAAACACATCGAATAATTGTACGGCCACGGCGAGTCAGTCAGTAGCGATGGATAATAATGTTCCGAGCGTGCAGGCAGCGGCAAGTAATTCATTGAATTGTAGTGTAACATCAGCACAGGTGAGTACGACGGTAAGTCCAGCTGGAACTTATACATACAATTGGAGCGGCCCTGGTATTGTAAGTGGTGGAAGTACAGGCACGATTACAGTGAATCAAGGGGGTACATATCAGGTAACAGTAACTAATACGGCAAATAATTGCTCAGTAGCAGTATCTCAAAGTATTACTCAAGATACTAATCCGCCATCTGTATCTACTGCAATAAGTAACACGTTGACATGTTTGAATCCAACAGCCCAAATTACAACAACGGTTAATCCAGGTAATGTTTCATATAACTGGTCAGGTCCTGGAATAATTGGAGGATTGGGTACGGGAACAATTGATGTAAATCAACCAGGAACATATTCGTTGATAGTTACAGATAATATTAATACATGTACAACATCAATAACAAATATAAACGTAACACAGAATACTATTGCTCCGACAGTCAGTGCTGGTGGTAATCAAACGCTAACTTGTTCTACTCCAAGTGTACAGTTAGTGGGGACATCTAATCCTTCTACAGGCGTTACTGTTAATTGGTTAGGAGGAGTTTGTGGAGCAACCAATAGCTTTACAACGGATGCTTGTGCAGCTGGTACATACACTTTAGAAGTTACTGACAATTCTAATGGTTGTGTAGGTACTTCTGTTGTGCAGGTTATTCCTGATGCTAACCTGCCAACGATTTCTGTTGCACCGACCGGTTCAATTAACTGCTCCACAAACTCTGTTCAGATAGTAGTGTCTACAACGGTTTCACCGGTTTCTTATACGTGGTCAGGTACTGGAATTGTTTCAGGAAACGGAACGGCAACTGTTGACATAAATCAAGGAGGAACTTATCAGGTAACAGTTACCAATACTTCTAATGGTTGTTCTACTTCTTCAGTTATTTCTGTAGTGGAAAATACCACAGCACCAACAGTAGCAGCAGGAGCTAATGGTATTTTAGATTGTAATAACACGTCTATTCAAATTACTTCTACTGTTAATCCAACAAATGTTTCTTACAATTGGTCTGGTCCTGGAATTGTAAGTGGTGCGGGTACAGGAACAATTACTGTGAATCAACCTGGAACGTATTCGCTGGTTGTTACAGATCCTATTAATACATGTACTGCTGCTGTTACTAACATCAGTGTTTCTCAAAATACCGCTACTCCTGTAATAACTACAGATCCTAATCCAACGTTAACTTGTGCTTCTACTTCTGTTAGCATTGGTGCAAGTTCTAATCCTAATACAAATGTAACTATTAATTGGACTGGACCTAATATCTGTGGTTCTGCTAACACATTTACTACTTATGCATGTGCAGCAGGTACATATACTATTATTGTTACAGATAATACAAATGGTTGTTCGTCTTCTGCTACAATCAGTGTGATACCTGATGTTAATATTCCCGTTGTAGTAGCGAATAGTAATGGTTCAATTACCTGTATCCAACCAACAGTAGAAGTTGTTGCAACTACCACATCCTCACCTGTAAGCTATTCATGGAATGGA
Source organism: Bacteroidia bacterium (assembly GCA_026003255.1). GTDB lineage: Bacteria > Bacteroidota > Bacteroidia > B-17B0 > Aurantibacillaceae > BPGX01. Next base: position 340,678 of record BPGX01000001.1, read on the forward strand.
AGTGGAATTGTGAGTGGTGCATCTTCACCGAGTGCGATTGTAAATCAATCTGGAACATATACGGTTATTGTAACAAATACTGCCAATGGATGTTCTGCAACTCAAACGGTGGATGTTGCAATAGATACGAATTCACCAGCGGTTACAATAAGTGCTAGTAGTATGAGTATTACTTGTATAAATGGAACAGTTGATATTTATGCAAATCCAACGAGTACGAATTACAATTATAACTGGAGTGGTCCCGGGTCATTTACGGGTCAAGGAACACCTACAATTAGTACAACCACAAGTGGAACTTATCAAGTGGTTGTTACAAATACAGTGAATGGATGTTCTACTACTCAAAACATTAGTATTGGATTTGACAATAATCTTGTGCTTTCTGTAAGTGGTAATACGCTTGTTTGTCAGGGTAGTAATATTGTGATTAATGCCAGTGGTGCTAATACGTATACGTGGACAGATGGGACAAATACTTATACTACAAGTATCTTAAACATACCTGCTAGTACAAGTGGTAATGTTACTTATACATTATATGCTCAAACTGGTGCATGTTCTACAAATTCAGTCGTTAGCATAAGTATAAGTCCATCTATCAATGTTGTGGTAAGTGCTGCTTCTAACTCGATAACTATTGGTGATAATGTTCAGTTGAATGCGAGTGGCGCAAGTAATTATACATGGACACCAATAGATGGACTTGATAATCCGAATTCTCCATCACCAATTGCCAATCCAATTGTTACAACCACGTATTGTGCAATAGGTAGTTCTGGTGTATGTACAGATAGCTCATGTGTAAGAATTTATGTAGATACAAGATGTCCTGACATATTCGTACCTAATGTATTTTCACCGAATAACGATGGTCATAATGATAAATTGTGTGTAAGAGGAACTAAATGTGTAAAAGAGTTTCAAATTGTGATTTTTGATAGATGGGGTGAAAAAGTATTTGAATCTAGTGATGTAAACACTTGCTGGGACGGAACATATAATGGAAAAGATATGAGTGGTGCTACATTTGTATATTATATTAAGGGATTAACATTAGATGATAAGCCAATTGATAAAAAAGGAAATATTACAATAGTAAAGTAATAATTAAAATATAATTATATGAATTCAATAGTGAAAATACTAAAAATAAAAGTAATAGTGTTAATGATTTTTTCTGGGATTTCTTTAAACGCACAGGATATTCATTTTACTCAAATACAATATTTTCCATTGACATTAAATCCTGCAATGTCGGGGGCTAATTATGCCTTATCCGGGAACTTAATATATCGAAATCAATGGAAAGCCGTTGCTGCCCCTTACAATACCTTTGGTTTATCTGTTGATGGAAGAGTCAATAAAAGTCCTAAGGGACATTTTTTTGCAGCCGGATTAAAGTTTTTTAATGATAACACTGGGGATTTAAGTTTAAAGACAAATGATGTAACTTTAAATGGTGCCTATCATTTAAGAGTAGACCAAGGACAATTTATTGGTATTGGTATCTATGCTGGTATTATTCAAAAAAGCATTAATATGCAAAATGCTCAATGGGATAGTCAGTATGATGGTACACAATATAATTCTAGTTTACCGAATAATGAAAATTATGGATCAAATACTTTTATTGTGCCTGATGCTGGAGTTGGAATCACGTATTCATTTGATAAGAACGAAGGTTTATACAATAGAGGAGGTCAAAATATGAAAGGGAATATTGGATTTTCTGCTTTTCATGTGAATGCGCCTTCCTATACTTTCTTAAAAGATTCAAAAGACAAAATGCCTATTCGTTATGTGGCATTTGCAAATGGGGATATAGGTTTGGGTAAAAGTAATTTTGCACTTTCTCCATTAATAGTTTTTCAATTGCAGGGAGCATCTCAAGAACTACTTACAGGTTTGTATGGTAAATATATTTTTGCAAAAGCACAGCAAGGAAAAAGTGGCGGCTCAATCGCTCTTGGTAGTATTTATAGAAATAAAGACGCTGTTACATCTAACATTGTATTAGAGTACGATAGTTATACTATAGGATTTAGTTATGATATTAATATCTCACAACTTAAAACAATTAGCAGAGGTAAAGGAGCAATGGAAATTTTTATTAGATATGTATTACCAAGTCCTTATGGACCTGGTTCAAGTAAATCAAGAATTTAAAAATAATGAATTATGAAAAGGCAGTTGTATAATGTTATATTTTGGGTAGGAACTTGGATAGGAGGATGGGTTTTTGCCCAAAATAATGCCCTTGTATTAAATGGTGGTTATATTATTTTGAACGGAGGAACTTCGGCTAATCCTGTTTACCTTACTATTAATCAACCAAATGTATTGGGTATTACGCGTACAGGTGGTCATATTCATTCTGAGAATCAATACAATTATGTTCAATGGGTAACGGGTACCAATACTGGTTCTTATGCGATTCCATTCGGGGTTGGTGGAAATGCTGCTGATTATATCCCATTTGCTTTTAATAAAACGAATGCAGCAAATATTACCTTAACTGTATCTACTTACTCTACAAATGCTGCGAATAATCCAATGCCTGGTACTTCTACCAGCAACGGGGGAGCAGTAGCGGCAGTTTCATCCATCCCACAATCAGCAAATGCGATCGATAGATACTGGGATGTAAAGACGAATGCGGCAGTGAATGCGGATTTGACATTTTCTTATAGAGGTGTAGAAAATACAATAGGAACTCCCCCAAACTTTTGTAATACGGATACTTTGAAAGCACAAAACTGGAATGGTGCAGCATGGAATCCATTAAAAGGACCAGGCGGCCCGGGAGTTACAACTGGAATAGGTCAAGTGGGGCCGATTCCATTTACAACTTATGGTCAATTTGTTTTAGCGAGTGTTCCAATTTCACCGACAATTACATCTTCGCAAAGTGTAGCATGTAATGGAGGTTCAACGGGTGCTGCGACAGTTTCAGTGACAGGGGGATTAGGACCTTATTCTTATAACTGGTCGCCGAGTGGAGGAAGTGGTTCAACAGCGAGTGGATTATCGGCGGGAAATTATACGGTGACGGTAACAGGCGCGAATGGTTGTAATCGTACAGCGACTGTAAATATTGCTCAACCGCCGGCTATTTCTTTGACTATCAATCAAAGTACAATTACTTGTACCATGACAACGGCATCTGCTACTGTTTCAGCTAATGGTGGGACTCCTGGATATACTTATTCATGGTCACCTTCTGCTGGGACTAATAGTGTTGCTACAGGTTTGTCTGCTGGCACATATACAGCAATAGTTACGGATGCAAACAATTGTCAACAGACTCAGACACTTACTATAACTGCTAACACAAATTCTCCTGTCGTTACTTCAACGAGTGGTAATCCAACTTTAACGTGCTCATCACCGTCTGTAAATATCAGTGGGACATCTACACCTAACACTGGGGTTACTATCAATTGGTTAGGTGGCGTTTGTGGTCCAACTAATTCATTTACAACACAAGCGTGTTCACCAGGTAGTTATACTTTAGAAGTTACAGATAATTCTAATGGATGTGTTGGAAGTGCAGTTATAAATGTATCTGCAGATAGTAATGTACCAAATGTAGCTGCAACTGGCGGTACAATTACTTGTGTCAATCCAACGGTACAGGTGGTTGCAACTACTACATCATCACCAGTATCGTATTCATGGACGGGAACTGGCATTGTAAGTGGGGCCAATACTCCAACAATTATTGTAAATCAAGGAAATACTTATACATTGGTTGTTACCAATACTTCTAATGGATGTTCTTCTACCATTACGGCAGCTGTTCCGACTGATACAAATGCTCCTTCGGTAAGTTTAAGCACAAATTCTGCAACGTTATCCTGTTCGTCATCTACAGTTCAAATAGATGCTACATCTTCAGCAAGCAGTTATAGCTGGACTACAACGGGCGGAAGTATTGTTGGGGCATCGAATACGGCGACCTTAATTGCTGGTTCAGCTGGCACTTATTCTGTAACTGTTACCGGTACCAATGGTTGTACTGCGGTGGCTACTGCTACAGTTTATGGTAATTCCAATGCACCACAAGTTACTTTATCTTCAAGTTCAGCAACTATTACTTGTTCCAATCCTTCTGTAACTATTAGTGCTACTGTTCCGGGCACTGTAACATCTGCGAGTTATTCATGGTCACCTTCAAGTGGAATTAGTAGTGGTGCGAATTCTTCATCAGCGACATTTACACTTGGTGGTTCCTATAATTTAACTGTAACAGATAATAGTAATGGATGTTCTACAACTACTGTTGTTAATATTGTTTCAGACCAGAATCCTCCATCTGTTACATTAAGTGCAAGTAATCCAAGTATTACATGTACAAATGGTACAGTTGATATATCTGTAAATCCTGTGAACTCAACAGATACTTTTTTATGGAGTGGTAGTGGTACTTTTACAGGTCAAGGTACAGCTACAATCAGCACGACAACGAGTGGTACTTATCAAGTGGTTGTTACAAATACAGTGAATGGATGTTCCACTACTCAAAACATTAGTATTGGGTTTGATAATAATCTTGTGCTTTCTGTAAGTGGTAACACGCTTGTTTGTCAGGGTAGTAATATTGTGATTAACGCCAGTGGTGCTAATACATATACATGGACAGATGGGACAAATACTTATACCACTAATGGAATTAATGTGCCTGCTGTAGCAAATATAACATATACTTTAACTGGTCAAACAGGGGCATGTGTAAGTAGTACCATTATTGGAGTAAATGTTAGTCCATCAATAACAGTGTTGGTAAGTGCTACACCTAATAACAGCATAGCAATCGGTGATCAAGTTCAACTCAATGCCACTGGAGCCAGTAATTATAGCTGGACACCGATAGATGGGCTTGATAATCCGAATTCTCCATCACCAAAAGCGAGCCCGGTTGTAACGACTACTTATTGTGCAATCGGTATAAATAGTAACGGAGTTTGTTCAGATAGCGCATGTATCAAAATATATGTAGATACCAGATGTCCTGAATTATTTGTACCGAATGTGTTTTCACCGAATGATGATGGGGTGAACGATAAATTACAAGTTTTTGGTACGAAATGCGTAAAAGAATTCAAAATGGTAATTTTTGATAGGTGGGGTGAAAAAGTATTTGAAACAGATGATGTTAATGCCACCTGGGATGGAACTTATAATGGTAAAGACATGAGTGGAGCGACATTTGTTTATTATATTAAAGGGCTGTATAAAGATGGCAAACCTATTGACTTGAAAGGTAATTTTACAATAGTTAAATAATTAAAAAAATTAAAGTTATGAAAACATTAAAGAAGGTTGTGAGTTTAAGCGTGTTATTTGTAGGTGTAACTATTTATGGGCAGGACATACATTTTACACAAATACAGTATTTTCCACTAACATTAAATCCTGCTATGAGCGGGGCTAATTATGCTTTGTCTGGTAATTTAATTTATAGGAATCAGTGGAAAGTGGTCGCATCTCCTTATAACACTTTTGGATTATCTGTGGATGGGAGAATAAAGAAAAGTCCAAAAGGTCATTTTTTTGCTGGTGGATTAAAGTTTTTTAATGATAATAGTGGGGATTTAAGTTTGAAAACCAATGATGTTACTTTGAATGGATCGTATCATTTAAGGGTGCAACAAGGACAGTATTTGGGTGTGGGCATTTATGCGGGAATTATTCAAAAAGGAATTAACATGAACAATGCGAAATGGGGCACACAATACGATGGTTATCAATACAATTCTACAATGCCAAGTAATGAAAATACAGGTTCAAATACTTATATTGTGCCAGATGCTGGCCTAGGCTTTACGTATACATATAAAACGACAGAAACCTTTCAAAAAGGACAACAAAACATTGCTTTTAATGTAGGATTAAGTGCGTTTCATGTAAATATGCCGGCTGCCACCTTTTTGAAGGATTCAAAAGATAAAATGTATATTCGTTATGTGTTTTTTGCTAACGGAGATATTGGAATAGGAAAAAGTAATTTTGCTGTGTCTCCTTTGATTGTATACCAATTTCAAGGCCCCACAAGAGAATTATTAACAGGATTATATGGTAAATATATTTTTGGAAAAGGACAGGGAAGTAGTGGTGGATCTGTTGCGCTTGGAAGTATTTATAGAAATAAAGATGCTGTTACTACAAATATTGTAGTGGAATATGATAGTTATGCTATAGGATTTAGCTATGATATCAATATATCTCAATTGAAAACGATAAGTAGGGGAAAAGGTGCTATGGAAGTATTTATCAGGTATGTATTACCAAGTCCTTATGGACCTAGTAGTAGTAAATCTAGAATTTAATTCCTTTGTAAAGAATGCTGAAGTTAGTTCTTGCTGATAGCCAGTATATCGGCATTATTCAGGAATTGGCTAATGATATTTGGTGGAAGTATTATTCGCCTATTATTGGTTACAAGCAGGTGCAATACATGTTGGATAAATTTTATTCTGATGTTGCTATAAAGCACCAGATGTTTGAAAAAAAACACCAGTTTTTTATTATAAATTGGAATAAAAAAAACATAGGATTTATTTCGGTAGAGAAACAAAAGAACGGCAAGCTATTTATTCATAAATTTTATATTTTGCAGAGTAAAGCAAATAAAGGCATTGGTACAAAGGTTTTCAGAAAAATAATTCAGATGTTTCAACCTAAGGAGGTACGATTGACGGTCAATAGACAAAATTTTAAAGCCATCAATTTTTACTTCAAAAATAAATTTATTATTGAGAAAGTGGCGGATTTTGATATAGGTAATGGTTTTTATATGAATGATTTTGTGATGGTGTGGAAAAAGAAACACTAAACTTATAACGTTAAAATCATTTCTTCCACTCAACCAAACCGCCCGTTCACTCAATAAAACCATCTGTTCAATAAACCCAGATTATTCATTTGAAACTTTGCATGTACTGTGTATTCCTTTATGGATGTGTCTTTTTGCTCTTTTTTTGCATTCACAGATTGGGTAGTTAAAAAGAATAAAGAATAAGCCCGTCATTGCGAGGATTCAAAGCATCCGAAGCAATCTTATGTGAATATTCTTGATTTCTGATGCATAATTTGGGATTGCAGGTTCAACTTTCAACTTTGACAGTTTAGGTAAAATTTCAGTGCTTTGTAGATTCAAATTACAACTTTTACATTGATTGCATTAAATTTATATCCAAAAAATTGTTTACCTTTGTCATAGATTTTATGGATGATGATGCTTGTTGTTTACGAAAATAATGTTATAGAAGTTTTTGAGTTGTGTAATGAGCAAAGGTGTTTGTACATAGAATCGGATGTTTATTTTTCATCTCGCACATCAGTTTTTTACTTTGGTTTTGTTGCTACGAATAGTCGGATGTTAAGTCCGGACAATTTTGTGCAGGATGCGACGAGTACGCAGGGGTATAATCGCTTTGCGTATGCGTATAATAATCCGCTGAAGTACACGGATCCGAGTGGGGAGTTTTTAGTTGAAGCCGCAGCAATTTACTTTTTATTTTTTACAGATACTGGTTACGATCTTCAAAAATATTTTTCCCCGGTTGCTTTTAAGATAGATCTACCATTAGGCACACATCAAAGAGGAGTTGGAATACAAACATCTATAGGTATTCCCCAAATAGCACCTGTTAGTTTGCGTGTTCATGGAAGTGTGGGGTATTATTGGAAAAATTATGATGTAACACCGGGCTGGCAAAAAACTTACGGGTATGAAATAGGGTTGACAAAGTTTTTTGTTACAGGTAGTACTTATTACGATAATCCTGGGGATGAGTTTGATCAACGTTTGTGGAGTGTTCGGTTGGGTATACCTGGGTTTAATATCAAATATACGAATGATATGTCGTTTGGCTTACCATTTGGAGACGGAGGGGATAGATATAGAACAGCGGCGTTTAGAATACAAATAGGTGCTGTTAGTATAGGGATTAATTTATTTACAGGTGATCCAGGCTTAAAAGATAGGGCAATAGAAATAAGAAGTGATGGGTATAAGTACTATATAAAAAATCTTGATGGAAAAGATCCGGATAAATATCGGGCAGGAGTTGCCTATATTGGTATTGGCCCATTTAAGTTTGGAAAAGATTCTGAGAAAATCAGACACAATATACAAAATGTTTTAGTACATGATAAGATTGGTTCACCGCGATTTACTATTCTTGATAGAAAAGAAAAATTTTACTTTCAATTTGGAAGTGGAGGAGGATTTTTGTGGTAATAAAAAAATTATATGAATAGAAAGCATTTTTTTATGTTGTGTATTATAGGACTTTTATCATGCAAAGATCAAGAATATTCATTTCAAATTAACAATCAAACTAATTTTTACTTAAATGAAGTTTTATTTGATTGGTGTAATAATAACAAAAAAATTTCATTAAAACCATACAGTACCACAGAGATACGTTTGAAATATAGGCCAAAAATAACAAATATCTTTGGAACAGGTTCTTTGTGTATAACAATTTTGACCTATTCAGATACGAACTCTACGTATCATAATAATACTGGAGTATCTTTTGAAAGAAAAAATTTGAGTAAGAGAAAAGATAATAAAATACTTATCACTAAATCGAATTTTTCAAATAATAAAATTTTTTCAATTACATTGGAATAAATTCTTAATAATCAGAAAAACCTTAACATCAATAAGTATGCAGAAATTATTTGTATCATCTTTAGCTAAAAGAAATATTTTATTTTTTATAGTATTTTTCGTGAATGTAAATTGTAAAAAAGATAAAATGATAAAGGATGATGAATTGACTCTTACAAGGACAAATTATACAAGTAATCAATTAAGAATAGATGGATATTATTATCAGAAATTGAATAATAATTTTTTTTCTATATATTGTTTTTATAGAAATGGAGTTTTACTTGCCACTGGAGGAGTATTCTCATCTATTCAAGACATGGATAAATACCTTTATGATGAGTTTATTAACCGACAAGAATATAAAAATTACAAGTCAAATTGGGGGGGGTTTCTCATTCAAGGGAATTCAATGAAATTTGAGAGATGGTATCCATCCGATCCTCCATTGAAGGCATATGTACGAGCCGGAACAATACTAAATGATACTACTTTTATAATAACAGAGGTCTATAGAATGAAGGATGGTAGTAAAACAGAAGTGCAGACATTAAATGAAATTTATCATTTTAAGTCCTTTAAACCTAAGCCAGATAGTACTAATAAGTTTATAAACTAATATATTTTTATGAAAGCAACTTTTATTATTTGTTTTTTTATTTTATGTGGGATGACATCCTGTAAGAGATGTTATGATTGTGAATGTTATAAACAAGGTCAGAAATACAATGAGGGTTTGTGTGAAAAAGTTTTTTTAGGTGGTAGTTCATCTGCTAACGCTTCTCAAACGATAGAAAAGTCAATCGAGGTGAATAAAGGATATGACAATTGCGAATGTAAGCCAAGATGATTTTTATTTGATTTTAATGAAATTATAAACTTATCCATCTACAAAAATTTTTTAGCTTTGTAATAGATTTTATTGAAAATAATGCTTGTTGTTCAAGGAAATAAATGCGTAGAAGTTTTTGAGTTGTGTGATAAGCAAAGATGTTTTTATTCAGCATCAGATATTTATTTTTCAACGCACACATCAGTTTTTTATTTTGGTTTTGTTGCTACAAATAGTCAGATGTTGCGTCCGGACAATTTTGTGCAGGATGCGACGAGTACGCAGGGATATAATCGCTTTGCGTATGCGTATAATAATCCGCTGAAGTACACGGATCCGAGTGGGGAGATTATCTTTACTACTATTGCTATTGCAACGGGTCAATGGTGGGCATTACCGATGGCTATTGGAGCGGATATTGGAATGTGGCAGGGAGGTACACTGGCTAATAAGGGCGAGATGAATCCGTTGAAGTGGGATTATAGTTCTGGCAAGACGTGGGGATATATGTTAGGAGGTGCGATAGTAGGAGGTGCGAGTGGATATTTTGGAGGAGAGATAGCGGCATCTGGGGGAGCGTTTGCGAATACTTTTGCATTGATGTATAGTTCTGCTTTGTATTCAATGGGGACGGCAGGATACACAGGTTTTCAGACGGATGTAACGATGAGTTTTGGTGTAGGTTCGGTTAATTTTTCGAAGGGGGAGGTGCGGGGGCTATGGAATTGGAAGGATTTGAGTACGGGAGAACGAATTGGATATACACTTGGGGCGATGGCGAATATAAGTGATTTGTATGGATTGTATACTAATGCGATTGCAAATAGGAGAGCGACTAGTGGTCCTACTCCTGATGAGATACCTGATAAGGAATTGTTAGAAAAAATCAGTAGTGGTGAAATTAAAGATCCTTCTGAAATATCTAATATATTAGGTACTCAAAAATCTAAATTACACGGTGCCACCCATTACATGGGACCGAGTAAAACAGGATGGAATCCAAGAATGATGAGAGAAGTATTAAAACCTAATAAGAACTTACCCATTGACGAATTTTCATATCAACATGATGTAGCTCATTTTGAGAGGGGCACAGAAGGATTATTGAGTTCGATACTTTCTACGGATAGAGCCACGATGATATCGAATGTTACTTTATTTCGACAAAGTTTATCGGTTATTAATACGCCATTAGCATGGAAAGCAGCATTGTTTATGGGAGTATTGATTACCATTCAATATCCACAGGCCTATTCGTTTTTAATTGTACCCCATTTAATAAGATAGTTATGAAAAAGATGTTTTTGTATATTGGAATTTTAGGGATTATACTATTTTTGAATTCTTGTTTGTTATTTGAGTATACATATTATGAAGAATATTCGGATGTATTTTGGTTATATCCTTCCAGGGATGGTAAAAGTTATGATAAAGTGAAGATGTTTAATAAAGAGTTTGATAAAAGGTGTAAAGAGCTTGTGCTTGAGAAAGGATTAGTTAAAGATAAAACAAATGATTGGTCATTAGAATGTAAGTGTGATTGTTATATTGATTATTCGGATGAGAATCAAATGAGGATTAATACAAATAAATATGTTGGTGCAAAAGTTGCAATTGGTATAGGGAACAAACCTATTGTAATACCTACTTTAATTTTACCCTTTATAACAATTCAAAAGTTTAGAAAAGACAGAAAATTTTTTTTGAGTATAAGTTTTAGTCAGTATCAAGTTAGTCCAATTAAACAAATTGATACAATTATTTTACATTTTTATAAGTATAGCTTGTTCGATACAATCATTCTCCAAAAAGATACTAAATGCAGGGAGATAAAATATATTGATACTTTATATCAAATTGTATGTACGGATTCAATTATTATTTCTAAAAAAGGTAATAAACGTTATTGCAATCTCAACTTTGATAAATCAGTAGAGATTTACCATTTGAATTATGAACTAAAAAATCCTTTGATATATCTTCCTGTTAATAAACAAATAGATACCTTACTTTATTATGGAATAAAGATAATTTACAAGAATAGTGATGGGGAGAAAAAGCATTTATCTATAGATAGTTTAGGTATGAGATTAAGTAGAGATAAAGGATTCCGAAGAGTATTTTTATAATAATAATAAGACAACATACAAAGAGAGGATGTGTTTTTTTGTAGATTCAATTTACAACTTTTACAATTGATTGTATTCAGATCATCTCCAAAATAATGTTTATCTTTGTAATAGATTTTATTGAGAATGATGCTAGTTGTTCAAGGAAATAAGAGCATAGAAGTTTTTGAGTTGTGTGATAAGCAAAGATGTTTTTATTCAGCATCAGATATTTATTTTTCAACGCACACATCAGTTTTTAAATTTATCCTTTTGGTCTTTTTTGAATAAACCCGAATTTGCATTAGAAATTAAGATTATTCAAAAGAGATTGTTTCAGAATCAAATCTTTTTTCGCAATGATGAATATTTCTGTGGAGATTGCTTCGGATGCTTTGCATCCTCGCAATGACGGGCTTATTCATTATTCATATAAATACCCTTTTACCTGTGGTAAGGGTGAAAAAATAATTCCTAAAAGGAGCAGTAAATAAAGAATGTAAAATTGAGAAATCTTTAATGAATAATTTGTGATAAATAAGAACTAAAATTAAATTTTCTTTAAGTTGAAGTTTTTTTCTATTAGTTTTAGGGCTTCAAAACAGAAAATAATTTTGTATGATGTTTGAATATATTTTGAATTTCCCCAATCAGTTGGAACAAGGTATAGATATTTATGAAAGGAGTAAAATCAAATTAGATTCTAATCAAATACATAATATTGTAATAACTGGAATGGGTGGTTCTGGAATTGGGGGAACATTTGTGGCGGAATATGTTTTGCCTTTTTCTAAAATACCAGTATTTGTTAATAAGTCATATCAATTGCCCGCGTTTGTGAATGAAAATACATTGGTAATTGCTTCATCATATTCGGGAAATACAGAAGAAACCTTGCAATGTGTTGAACAGGCCTTGAAACAGAAGTCGCACTTAGTAGCGATAACGAGTGGAGGAAAGTTAGAAGAGTTAGCGCGAGAATATCGTTTTCCAGTAATTTTACTTCCAAAAGGTTTTCCGCCAAGGACTTGTTTGGGGTATTCGTTTGTTCAGATTTTAGGGATATTTGAAAAAGTGGGAATTATCAATGGAGATTGGAAAGAAAAAATTTACGTGAGTGCTAAATTGTTGCGTGAGGAACAAAATCATATTCGTGAAAAGGCACAGGATATAGCACAAAAAATTTTTAAAACATTTCCAATAATATACTCCTTGCATAGTGAGGCATTAGCGTGGAGATTGAGACAACAACTGAATGAAAACAGCAAAGTATTGTGTAGTTATCATATTATTCCGGAGATGAATCATAATGAGATAGTGGGATGGAGAGTTTTGAATGCTGCGCATTCAGTGCTTGTATTTTTAACCAGCGCAGATTTAGAACAGAATAGAAAGCGTTATTTTTTTTGCAAGAAGATTTTTGAGAACTATAAGGTGCCGTTAATTGAGTTGAAAGGAATGGGGGATAGTTTGTTGGAGGAGTGGATGTATCTGGTGCATTTGAGTGATTGGATTTCTTATGAGTTGGCGGTATTGAATAATGTGGATGCGGTGGAAGTGAAAGTGATTGACGAGTTGAAAGGATATTTGAGTAGGTGATAGATTGCGTGAGGGATGCGGAGGGCGCCACGAGCGAAGCGAAGTGGCGGCACTGCCCCGGAGCGAACGGACGGAGGAAAAAGGCGTCATTGCGAGTCACGACAAAGTCGTGGCGAAGCAATCTCGTGAGGAAGGTGGGAATACCTGTGGAGATTGCTTCAGGAACATTGTTCCTTCGCAATGACGGGTAACTCTATGGAGATTGCTTCGGATGCAAAGCATCCTCGCAATGACGGGCTTTTTCACAGGAGATTGCTTCTGGCGTTGACACGCCCTCGCAATGACGGGATGGGGAGAGTGAGCGGAGGGGATTGCCGTAGAGAAGCGAAGCCCGAAGCAGCCCGACGGCGCCGAGCGGAGCGAGGCGGCGGCACGCCCTACCAATAGAAAATTGGAAGGGTACATCCAGATATTAAAAACAAATAAAATTAAAATATAAGAGTATGGCTAAAATAGTGGTATTAGGAGGAGGAATGGTGGGAAGTGTGATTGCGCAGGATTTGGCAAAACGGCACAATGTGGTAGTAGTAGATAAAAGTGCACATTCGTTGGAGAGAATGAAAAATAAGAGAAACATTGAGGTAAAGCAAACGGATGTGAGAGAGCGTGAGATGTTGAAGGATATTGTTGAAGATGCGGATGTGGTGGTTACGGCATTGCCGGGTTTTATGGGTTTTGAGGTTTTGAAGAATGTTATTGAGTTGGGTAAGTCGGTGGCGGATATTTCATTTTATCCTGAAGATGCTTTGAGTTTGGATGGATTGGCGAAGGCGAAGGGTGTTTCGGTAATAGTAGATTGTGGTGTGGCGCCGGGGATGAGTAATTTTTTGTTGGGTTATCATGCAGGTAGAATGGATGTGAAGGAATTTATATGTTATGTGGGAGGTTTGCCGTTAGAAAGAAGATTTCCGTTTGAATATAAGGCGCCGTTTTCGCCGGTGGATGTAATTGAAGAATACACAAGACCAGCGAGGATAATGGAGGATGGAAGAATTGTGATAAAGCCGGCATTATCGGAAGTGGAAATGGTGGATTTTGAAGGGGTTGGGACATTAGAGGCGTTTAATACGGACGGATTGAGGAGTTTGTTATACACGATGAAAGTGCCGAATATGAAGGAAAAGACGTTAAGGTATCCGGGACATGTGCGGTTGATAGAAGCATTGAAGGCGAGTGGTTTTTTTGATGAAAAGAAATTGGAAGTGGATGGATGTAAAGTAAAGCCGATAGGAGTAACGACGGCATTATTGAAAGAGGCGTGGAAATTGAAGGAGGAGGATGAGGAATTTACGATTATGCGTGTGATTATTAAGGGTACAGAAAACGGAGAAGAGGTAACTTATCAATATGATTTGTTGGATAGGACGGATAAAGCAACAGGTTTTACATCTATGTCCAGAACAACAGGATTTACTTGTGCAGCGATGGTGGAATTGATGGTGGAGGGAAAGTTTAAACAAAAGGGTGTTTATCCGCCAGAGTTGATAGCAGGTGAAGAGGAGGTATACAAGTTTATGTTGGATTATTTGGAGGATAGGGGTGTGAGGTATAAATTGAGGGTTTCACGCTAAGATGTTAATTTAGTTTAAGTTAATAATTTGCAGACGAAGGTTAATATTTAAGAATTATTTTTGCCAAAATTTGGTAGATGGATAAATTAAAGACACATTCTTTGAATCGTTTAATTGAATTAATTAAAGTTAATAAAAAGGAAGTTGGTCAGATTTATTGGCTGGCGATATTTAGTGGGTTAATTAGTTTGTCATTGCCCTTTGGGATTCAATTGATTATTAATTTTATTCAAGGGGGGACTTATTCTACTTCCTATTTTGTATTAGTGTTTTTAATTACTCTTGGAGTAATATTGTACTCTATTTTTCAAATTATAGAATTAAGGATTTTAGAAAAAATACAACAACGAATATTTGTTTATGCAGGATTAGAGTTTGCTTATCGTTTTCCAAGAATTAAGATTGAAGAGTTGTTGAACATTAATGCCAGAGATTTAGCGAATCGTTTTTTTGATTCTATTGTTTTAGAGAAGAGTGTCATCAAATTGCTGACGGATTTTAGTATTTCTATGGTTCAAATTATTATCAGTGCATTGGTTTTAGTTTTTTATCATGAAATGTTTTTAGTACTGGATTTATTAGTTTTAATAATTGTATATTTTGGATTTAAGTTTACATTTGAGAGGGCGTTAGAAGCAGGGAAAAGTTACTCTAAAGAAAAATACAAGACGGCCTATTGGATTGAAGAGGTAGCAGGCGCATCGAGTACATTTAAGTTAGCTGGCAAGACAGAATTGCCGATGAAGAGGACGGATAATTATTTAGAATTATATTTAGAGAAAAGAGAGCAGTATTACAGGTGGTTAAATGTTCAATATATTATATTGAATATTACGAAGATAGTTTTTGTATTAGGATTTTTGTTGATAGGGGGAATAATGGTTATGGATCAAAGGATGAATGTGGGGCAATTTGTGGCAGCAGAAGTATTGGTATTAACGATTATTAATGGTGTAGATAAAATAACCAATACTTTAAAAAGTGTGTATGACACTTTAATTGCATTGGAAAAGATTGCAGAAGTTACAGATTTGAAGTTAGAAAATGGAGAAAGCAGTAGATTATATTTTGATGCATCTCATGAAGGCATAAATATAGAGATAAGTAATTTAAATTTTAAATATCCTCAGTCCAATAAATTGGCGCTACAAAATATTAATTTGAATATTAAAGAGAAAGAAAAAGTTTTAATAACGGGACAAAATAATTCTGGAAAAACAACATTGATAAAAGTAATATCATCTTTATATGAAATCAAGGAAGGAGATATCAGGTATAATAATATTTCGATAAAGAATATAGACAAAGAAAGATTAAGGTACGATATTGGAATTTATTTTCAAGAAGATGTAATTTTTAATGGTACGATATTGGAAAATATCACATTAGGCAGAAGTGAAATAAATATGGATTACTTAAATGAAATGGTAGATAAAATTGGCTTATCCAAAGAATTTAAAGATTTACCGAATGGAATTAACAGTGAAATATATGCGCATGGATTTGGTTTGCCGTTATCTGTTGTTCATAAGATATTATTTTTAAGAGTAATAGTTACACGGCCTAAACTTCTTTTGTTAGAGAATATGCACTTAAACTTTTTGAAAGAAGAACGAGAAAATTTTATACAAATCATTACGGACAAAGATGCGTCATGGACATTGATATGTATTGATAAAGTGGATGAATTGGCGAAAAATTATGATACCATCTATATTATGGAACAAGGAAAAATTATTCGCAAAACAAATTATACAGAATATAAATCTTAATAAGTATGCTTAATATTTCAGAAGAAAAAGTAAACGATAAAATTGCTGAAAAGAAATACGAGTCATACGTAAGAGTTAGTAAACAAGAATTTAAGAGAGTTGGCAAAAAACTTTTTCTGACAATACTAACGATATTATTTTTAATTCTTTTTTTACCATGGACACAAAATATCAGAAGTGTGGGATATATAACTGCCTTGAATCCTGATGTTCGTCCACAAACGATTCAGTCGGTGATTGATGGTAGAATTGAAAAATGGTATGTGAGAGAAGGTATGTATGTGAATAAGGGCGATACCATCTTAAAACTATCTGAAGTTAAAACAGAGTATTTTGACCCAAATTTAGTGTCAAGAACGAGAAATCAATTACAATCTAAAAGTTCAGCCGTAACTTCTTATGAGAAAAAAATCAATGCGCTTGAAAATCAAATTCAGTCGTTGATTAACATGCGGGAAATGAAGATTCAACAACTGACGAATAAATTGCAACAAACGCGATTAAAATTACAGGCGGATAGTAACGAATATCATGCAGCAAAAATCAATTATCAAACAGCAGAAATTCAATTTAAAAGAGGTGAAGAGTTATATAAACAAGGACTCCGTTCATTGACAGAATTAGAAAACAGACGAGTAAAAATGCAAGAGGCACAAGCCAAAATGATTGCTGCAGAAAATAAGTATTTAGCAACATTGAATGAATTAAACATTGTAGAGATTGAATTAAACAATGTTGATAACGAATACCAGGAAAAAATATCCAAAGCGGAATCAGAAAAATTTGCAACGATATCTGCTTTATTTGATGCCATGGCCAGCGTGAGCAAAATGGAAATTGATTTGACAAACTATTCTATTCGGAATGCGATGTATTATGTAATTGCTCCACAATCAGGTTATATTACAAAGGCAATTAAAACGGGTATAGGTGAGACAGTAAAACAGGGAGAAGACATTATTACCTTAATGCCGGCAAATTATCAATTGGCAGTAGAAATGTACATTGATCCATTGGACTATGTACTTATAGATACCGGTTCATTGGTACGAATTCAATTTGATGGATGGCCGGCACTTATTTTCTCTGGCTGGCCTGGCCTCACGTTTGGAACATTTGGTGGAAAGGTGGTAGCCAAAGATAGATTTGCTTCTCAAAATGGTAAATTTCGGATTCTTGTTGCGCCAGACACAAGCGATCATCCATGGCCAAAAGAATTGGCAGTGGGTGGTGGAGCACAATGTCTTGCTCTGCTGAAGACAGTACCTGTTTGGTATGAATTGTGGCGACAAATCAATGGCTTCCCACCTGAGTATTACAAAGCAAATAGCGAAAATAGTAATGATTCCAAAAAAGAAAAAAATAAAAAATAACTGCAATTACTTTTCATGAAGAAAAAAATAATAATACTTCTTATTTGTTACTCTTGGATTAGTAATTTTTTGAATGCTCAATTGGGCGATTCAACGATTTACTTTAAAGCATTCATTCAAAATATTCTTCAATTTCATCCTTATGTGCAAAATTTGAATTTACAAACCATCCAAAAAAGTAAAGCGTATATTCTTAAAAACAGAGGATATTTTGATCCTAAAACTTATTATAGCTTTGATCAAAAATTATTTCAAACTAAAAATTATTATTCGATTGTAAATAGTGGCATCAAGATTCCAACGTGGATTGGTGCTGATTTAAAAGCAGAATACGATTACAATACTGGTCTTTATATTAATTCTTCGGACTTTTTACCGCCGAATGGATTGTGGAGTGCAGGCATTTCAATGCCTGTATTAAAAAATCTTTTTATTGATGAACGGCGATGGTTATTAAAGACAGCAAAATTAGATTTGAAAATAGCAGAACAAGAATATAATGCGGAAGTGTTGGATTTTTTGTCGAATGCAGTTTATAGATATTGGGAATGGTTTGAAGCGTACAATAAATTACTTATAATCAAGAATGCTAAGGATGTGAGTTATCAGCGATTGCAGGCCACAGTTCAATCTGCGCTTCTTGGAGATTTACCCGCTATTGATACAGTAGAAACAGCTATACAATACAATAATTTTTTATTACAATATAAAATTAGCGAAGCCGAGTTACAAAATGTAAAAAATAATATTCAATTTTTTCTACAATGGGATAATAATAAATTTAATTTTATTAATAATTATTCTTTTTATCCTGAACAATTTAATTCTTCTAATACACAAAATATACTATTAGAGAGAACTTATCTGGATTCAATGATAAATCAGCATCCGGCTTATAAAAAATATCAGTTCAAATTGAGAAATTTGAATATTGAAAAAAGGTTTAGAATAGAAATGTTGAAACCAGAATTAAATGTAACTTATAATGCCTTATTAATTCCTACTCATCCAAATGATGTCATATACAATTCTAATAATTACAAATGGGGAATAAGTTTTTCATTTCCTTTACTCTTGCGTAAAGAAAGGGGAGATTTGAAACTTGTGAATTTGAAAATTAGAGAGACCATCAATGAGGCGGAAATCAAAAGAACAGAATTATTTATTAAAGCCAACAATTACTATAACCTATATAAAGTTTATGCAGAACAACTAATAACCATTAATGATTTAATCAAACGATATGAAAAAATGTTAGAGGCGGAGCGAGCAAAATTTTTTGCTGGAGAGAGTTCAGTATTTCTTGTGAATGCTCGTGAAAATTATTTATTAGATGCACGATTAAAACAAATTAGTTTTTATTCAAAACTTAATATCTATAAATATCTATTCCAGATTTCTTTAGGGCAATTACCGCAATAATTTAATTGAATGAAAGGAAGAGGTGCGACGCATAGTCCAACCAACAAATTTTTCAAAGAAGAATTAGTAAAAGAAGTACTCTGGGCAATTGATGAATTCAGTGAAACCGAAAAGGTTGATACAAAAATCATTGAAGTTTTTCCGAAAACAATTATCAATGAAGTAAAAAGCGCAGATTTGCCTTTTATGTATTCAATGAATCCGTATCAGGGATGTGAGCACGGTTGTGCATATTGTTATGCCCGTCCTACGCATGAATATTGGGGATACAACGCTGGTCTTGATTTTGAAAGTGTCATACTTATTAAGAAAAATGCGCCACATCTTTTAGAACAGGAATTGAGAAAGCCGGGAAGAGTTGTAAGTCCAATTGTTTTATCTGGTAACACGGATTGTTATCAACCTATTGAAAGAAAATATGAATTAACTCGTTCGTTATTAAAAGTATGTTTGGACTTTCAACATCCTGTATCCATTATTACAAAGAATGCATTGGTATTGAGAGATTTAGATATACTGATACAACTTGCAGAAAAACAATTGGTAAGTGTTACAATTTCTATTACGAGTGTAGATGAAAAATTGAGAAGTGTACTGGAACCACGAACATCTACTTATTCAAATCGATTCAAAGCATTAAAAACATTGGCATCATACAATATACCATGTGGAGTAATGGTAGCGCCGATTATTCCGGGATTAAACGATAAAGATGTGCCGAATGTGTTGAAATTAGCAGCAGAAAGCGGGGCTAAATTTGCAAGTTATACAATCGTAAGATTGAATGATAATGTGGAACCAGTGTTTATTCATTGGTTAGAAAATTATTTTCCGGAAAGAAAAGATAAAGTGCTATCATTTATTAAGTCCTGTCATCAAGGGGCATTGTCGGATAATAGAACTGGCATAAGATTCAAAGGAGATGGGCAGATTGCTACTACAATTCATCAAATGTTTCAAGTATTTAAGAAAAAATATTTTTCTGAAAATTATATTTTTGAACACAATTGTAATTTATTTACTGGTAAAAAGAAAGGGGATTTTGTACAAGGAAGTTTGTTTTGAGATGTTTATTCAAAACTATTTTTATCACATAATGGAACGTAGATGACGCTGATTGATACAAATTTTCACAGATTGTATTAAAATATTTTTATTTATTGATGAATGTTTTTGAAAAATTTTTTGTAGTTTTGTAATTTAATATACATTTATGAGAAAAATTATTTTGGGGATAGTATTTGTATTCATTCTTGTTATTTCTTTTAATTTTGAAAAAAGTAATATTGTATCACTAAAAGAATTGAAATATCCACTACCGCCGGGAACTATGCAACTGGATAGCAATCTTTATTTTGATGAAACGGAAATTACTAATTTTAGTTATCTGGAGTTTGTTTATTGGATTAAAAAAGTTTATGGTTCAAATTCACAAGAATATAAAAGTGTTTTACCAGATACTAATGTATGGAAAAAATTAGGAAAAGAATACGAACGCTTTGTTGTTGAGTATTTCAGGCATCCACAATATCGAAGCTATCCAGTTGTTGGAATTACTTATGAGCAAGCTCTTAAATTTTCAAAATGGCGTTCGGATAGGGTGATGGAATTTATTTTGATTAAACATAAAATAATCCCATTTATTCCTAATCCACACAAAGATTCTGCTTTTACAATTGAACGATATTTTGAAGGTAGATATTACAATATTAAGCCAGATAAACGATTCAATAATTATCCTTATTATTTTTTACCGGACTCTGCAACCTTTCAAAAAGCTTTTAAGTTTCAGGATTCGGTGATGAAAAAAAGTAAAACGAAGAAAAAATGTAGTGAGACAATAGGAATACATAACCTTGCAATAAATTGTCATAACATCACTACAAGGAATTTATTACCAACCAGTGATTTATTAATTGGTGAGTACTGTGAATGTTGTAAAGAATCGTTTATAGCAAATCTCAAAGGCAATGTGAGAGAATTAACAGCAAAAGAAGGCGTGTTTTTTGGACATAGTTTTATGGATACTTGCGATAAAGAGTGTAATGTTATTCGTGAAGATAAGGATATGGTCAACGCTTATACAGGTTTTAGAAATGCTTGTGTATACAAGAGATGGAGTAAATAAAATATAGTTTTACTTACCAGCTACAGGAGGAACTACATCTACTACTTCCAGAGTAAAAATCAAAGTAGAATAAGGTGGAATAGGTCCGGCTTGCTGTCTGCCATAAGCAATGGAAGATGGTAAAATAATTTTGGCTTTGGTGCCTTTTTGCATCATTTGAAGTGCTTCATCCCAACCGGCAATTACCTGCCCCATACCAACAGTTACTTCAATAGGTTCCTTACCTTCAGAAGAGTCAAATACAGTGCCGTCAATAAGTTCTCCACGATAATGCACTTTAGCAACATAATTCATCCCTATTTTATCTCCTTTGCCTTTTTTGAGTTCAATATAATACAAGCCGCTGTTCGTTGGTTTTACTTTTATGTTATTTTTCTTAATATATTCATCTAACTTTTTCAATTCTTCTTCTTTCAATTTTGCTAATTCTTCTTCCTGTTTCTTTTGATTTTCTTCAAGTTCTTTTCTTGTTTTAATGTCCACTAATTTTACATACACATTCAAATATTCTCCCGGTCTTATAAATGGAGGCAATTCATTCATCTTGTTGGTTTTAATAAAGAATGAGTCCGCACTAATAATAAACGAGGCGCTATCGCCTTTATGCATCATTAGAAGACCATCTTCAATGCTGCCTTTAAATGTAGGAGGTTGTAATAAAAATTTTGCTATTCCGCTGCCATCACGACTTACATCTTTACTATTTACAATCAATGAATCGTTGCTTTGCTTTTTGATAATATACTGAATGGCAATTCCATCACCTACCTGTGGAGTAAGCGTTGTATCATTTTTAATAAAGAACTTATAAAACAATCCGTTCTCGGCTTCTTCATAACCTTTGAACTTTGCTTGCTTACAAGATGCAGCAAATAATGTGATACCGCTAATAATGAGTAAATGTTTCTTCATAAATTATTGAATTTGCATTAATTTAATTTCGTATAGAAGAGGTGTAAAAGGTGGAACTGTTTTATTAAAACTTCCACGGCTTCCAAATGCCAGCTGCGAAGGTAGAATAATTTTTGCAGATTGTCCAACATCTAATTTTTTAATAACATAATTTAACCCTTCAATAAGTTGAAGAGAATCATTGTATCGTATACCCAAACTGTCTGTATGATCCATTAAACGACCATCTAAAAAATAACCCGTATATGCTACAGTGGCTTCTTTAATGTTTGTTCTGTCTTTATTGTCAGGAATTGGTAAAGGTTCTATCCATACGATATTATTTTCGTCTACTTGATGCATAATTTGATTTTTGTTCAAAAAATTATAAATCATTGACCATTCATCTTTTTCAAGAGTAGTTAAAAACATTTTATCTGTAGGTGAAATTTTTTTTCTAATTTTTATGTAACATTTTATTTGCCTGTCATTTGCTAAAAATGGGGGACATTTATCGATATTAAAAATATCTTTCAATACCAATTTTTTTGGTGCAATTATTAGAATACTATCCTGCACCGATGCTTTGTAAAACGGATAAAAAAAAGGATGTTCAACAGTGTCTTTGAGTTGAATAATAAATCTATTGCAACCTTCGTGATGAGAATTCCAGAATACAGAATCTTTTTCATTCACAAATTCTGCATCCAACCAGATCCAATCATTTTGTTGAAACGAACGAAGCGTGTCTTCAAAGCTTAGTAATTTCCAATGAATATTTTTATAGACCGCTGTTTCCGATTTTTTTTTTGATACTTGTGTGCAGAAACCAAACAGAACACTAATAATCGTTGGAAATACTAACCGATACATTTTATCTTTCAAATATTCAAGAAATGCCAGAATTCATCTAAACGTCTCTTTAAATCTATTTCACTTTCGGAGGATTGATAAACGGTTTTTACTTGATAATTGTAGCGATAGAAGGTTTGTAAGATGCGATTAACATCTTCTACATTTACTTTTATAGTAATTTCGAGCCAGTCATTATTAATACTTTCAACATACATACTTAATATCTTAGCATCGTTTCCTTCAATGATGCTGGCAATTTGAACAGCTGAATAATCTTTGAACGGTACAGATAAAACTATGATGCCGCCTGCACTTTGCAAGGAAGTGATTCGTGAAAGGTTCTGAACAATGCCACGGGCACTCACACTTCCTGCATATTCATCTTTCTCATTCAAAACGGGCATTACGGTAATATTATATTTGGTCATCAAACGAAATAATTCATAAATATGTTGATGTAAATACACAAATGGCCGTTCAATATGAAGTTTTGCATCAGATATTTTTTCGTTTAGTTTGTTGTAATCTAAAATATCCGATTCTGAAATAACTCCAATATATTGCTTGTTATCAGAGATAGGTAAATCGGCGACTTTGAATTGTGCCATCCATTCTAATGCTTTTTGAAGCGTATCAGAAGAGTGAAGGGGAGGTATATCATTAGATATGAATTCTTGAACAATCATTGTGTTTGGTCTTTTGCGGCAAATTAAAGGAAATTATTTTTGATAAATGATAAACTAAAATTGTTTTAGAAATAATTTGCAATAACAAGAAATAAAAGAGCCGTGTAGGGGATTTGAACCCCTGACCTAAGGTTTACGAAACCTTTGCTCTACCGCTGAGCTAACACGGCTTCAGGGCTTATACTTACTGAGTTGAAGTATTTTTTGAGCGTTTGTTTCATTAAACAACTGCTGCAAATTTACATCATTTTTTTTCATAAAACTTTCAACAATCTTATATCCAACAAACATTCCTATACGAGGTGGGCATTCTTTGCTTATAGCAGCCGTAAAAGGTCCATCATTTAAGTAAGCAGACAAAGTTTTGGGTGAATTATCATACAATTTATTTTCTTCCAAAAAATAGGCCCATAAGTTTTTTTCATATTTTTTACAATAATTCCATTGCTTCAAAGAATAAGAAAAAATCAAAGTATCGTGAATATGCGGAGTAAGATGTTTTAATGCATAGATAATTTTTCCGTAATAGATAATATGTTCTAATAAATTGTTGTATTTATCAGGGGGAAAGTTGTTGAATAACCACGCCTTGGCAATATCAACAGGAATAAATTCTTTTTGTAATTGTTTGATTCTATATTGCGGCCATTGCAGCCATTGGTATACTTGATGATTATATCCTAAGTACATATCTGTTGCAATGCCAATAATATCAGTGTTTTCAGGATATACAATCTGAAAATTAAATCCACTAATGAAAAATAAATATCGTTTTGGCAAAGGTTTTTCAGGGAAGTAATATCTAATGTGTTTGTGCAATTTTACAATTTCTTCTTCAAGCCATTGTTTTACATGAGGTGTAAATACTTTTTTTGTTTCTAAATAAGTATATTTAATATCTTTATCATTGACAAAATCTAAAATTAAACGATGCGAACTGTCCATCTCTTGCCTGAAATAAATAATTTCTTTTAAGTAATATTGATAAAAAGGAAAATATTTAGTAGAAAATAAAGAATCCTTTTTTATCAAATTGTTTTCGTTTATTGAAAAAATCTCATCATCAAAATTTTCAATAGCAATTCTTTCTATATTTATGTTTTCAATTTGCTGTTCTTGATTGGAGCAGGATGTTAGAAAAAAAAGAGTAGTATAAATTACTAAAAGATTTACAATAAAAAATGTTTTAATATTAAGAATGTATTTCATAAGTTTGGGCTCAAAACTTAAACCGCAATACTATGAAAAAGATGGCTATTTCATTTATGTTTTTCGCTGCAACATTGACATTTGTTTCAGCACAGGAAAATAATTTTGATAAAAAATTTCGTTTTGGCATTCGCATAGCACCACAACCTACCTGGATTAAATCAAAAGATAAAAACACAACAGGAGGTGGAATGAACTTTGGTTTTGGTTTCGGACTTATTACAGAATTTAAACTTTCTGAGATTATTCACTTTTATACAGGAATTGGTGGTGACTTTGAAAATGGTACGATTAATTATAAAAATGACCCTACGAATGGTTATATTGTAGGTTATGTTACCGATAAAGAAGGGAATCTTGTAGAATTAACAAATGGAATGGATCCTTCTACTTTATACGCGTCTGGCAATATAGGTTATGCAGGAATTACCACCAGAAAAATCAAAACCACTTATGTAACGATTCCACTTACTCTTAAAATGATGACTCAAGAATACAGTGGATTCAGATATTTTGCACAGTTTGGTGCAGACCTTGGAATTAGAACTAAAATCAAATCAGACGATACGTATTCACAAGTTGTAAAATCTGGAACAGTTACGGTAGTTTCTGGAACCAATACAGATTTAGATTTGAAGAAGGATGCTTCACTTCTTCCGATAAGAATAGGATTAAATGTTGGCTTAGGAACAGAATATCGTATTGCAGGAACTACTTCATTAATGTTTAGCGTTAATTATTTTTCTTCTTTTACGAATTTAATGAGAAACACATCTAAATACACGTTTACTGACTCTCAAATTGACTCTAACAATAAACTTCAATTTACATTCTTAAAACAAAATCTCATCCAAAATGCTTTAAGAATAAATATCGGTATATTGTTTTAGTTATGCTTAAAGAACCGGCTAAGGCAGTTGATTATATTGTCAATTGGATAAAGGAATACTTGGAAAAAAGTCGGGCAAAGGGCTTGGTTGTAGGCGTGAGTGGTGGCATAGATAGTGCTTTGACTTCTACGCTTGCTGCTCTCACGAGATATCCAACGATTGTTTTAAATATGCCGATATTACAATCAGCACCAGAATATCAAAGAAGTTGTGAGCATATTGAATGGTTAAAATCCAAATTTTCTAATGTTTCTTCTTATGAAGTAGATATGTCTTCTGTACTGTCGGAGTATATGAAGGTGTTACCAAAAGAAATTCAGACAGCACACAATATGGCTAACCTTCGTTCCAGATTGAGGATGGTGTGTTTGTATGCTTTTGCTGGACATTTTGGTTATCTGGTAGTGGGAACAGGAAATAAGATAGAAGATTTTGGAATTGGATTCTTTACCAAATATGGAGATGGAGGTGTTGATATTTCTCCAATTGCTGACTTGATGAAAAGCGAAGTGTATCAATTGGCCAAACATCTTGGAATTGTTGAAAGCATCATCAAAGCAAAACCGACAGATGGCTTGTTTGAAGGCAGTCCCACTGATGAAGAAAAAATTGGAGCGACTTATGATGAATTGGAATGGGCAATGAAGTATTTTGAAAAACCGACCACACAACCACTCACCGAAAGACAAAAAGAAGTATTGAATATTTATCAAACGCGGCATCAGGCGAATTTACATAAAATGCAACCTATTCCTGTTTGTAAATTACCAGAAGATTGGAAAGTGTAAGAACTCATTGTTTGAGATTTTCTATTCGTGCATTCGTGGCAAAAAAATCCAGGAAAATCTGTCTTAATCAGTGTTACCTGTGTTTTATTTATATTCTATTCATGCATTAGCAGCAAATGAATTAAACATTACCAGCAATTAAAATTTCATTTAATTTGCAGCAAAATAAAACTATGCTCCAACTTCAACTTATCATAGAAAATAAAGAAAGAACAATTCGGGGATTAAAAAAGAAACATTTTCCAAACGCAGAAGAAATTGTAGAAAAACTCATAAAATTAGACGAAGAACGAAGAAGTTTAATCAAGCAATCTAACGAGATAAAAAATCAAATCAATATTCTTTCTAAAGAAATTGGAGAACTATTTAAATCTGGCAAAAAAGAAGAAGCAGAACAAAAAAAACAATCGTCTATTCAATACAAATCAAGGGAAAATGAAATTGATGAACAATTGAAAAAAGTTGAAACAGAATTACATAATACTCTTGTGTTATTGCCCAATTTACCACACGATTCTGTTCCTGAAGGAAAGTCAGCAGAAGAAAATTTGGTAGTTTATCAATTTGGCGAAATTTCTGCACTCTCTGAAAATGCCCTTTGTCATTGGGATTTGGCTCAGAAATACGATATAATAGATTTTGAAACCGGTGTAAAACTTACTGGTTCCGGTTTCCCTGTCTACAAAGGGAAAGGCGCAAAACTTCAACGTGCTTTAATCAATTTCTTTTTGGATAAAGCCACTCAAAACGGCTATGTGGAAATTGAACCGCCTATTCTTGTCAATGAAGCCAGTGGATTTGGCACAGGTCAATTGCCGGATAAAGACGGACAAATGTATTATGTCAATGAAGATAAATTGTATTTGATACCAACTGCGGAAGTGCCTATTACTAATATCTATCGTGATGTTATCTTGAAAGAGGAAGATTTACCAATTAAAAATTGTGGTTATACGCCTTGTTTTCGTAGAGAAGCGGGCAGTTATGGAAAAGATGTACGTGGTTTAAATCGCCTGCATCAATTTGACAAAGTGGAGATTGTACAAATTGCGCATCCTGAAAAATCGTATGAAGTGCTGGAAGAAATGCGTGAGTATGTAGCCGGTTTGTTGAGAGAATTAGAAATACCATTTCGTACCGTCAAATTATGCGGCGGAGATATGAGTTTTGCTTCGGCATTGACGTATGATATGGAAGTGTATAGTGCAGCACAAAAAAGATGGTTAGAAGTAAGTTCTATTTCTAATTTTGAGACCTTTCAGACCAATCGTTTGAAATGTCGCTTTAAAGATAAAAATGGTAAAACACAATTGGCACATAGTTTAAATGGCAGCGCGCTCGCATTACCACGAATTGTGGCAGCCATACTTGAAAACAATCAAAGTGAAAAAGGCATTCGTATTCCAAAAGTATTAGTGCCTTATACAGGATTTGAGTGGATTAATTAATCACATGTATTTTTTCTAAAATTTTTTCCGCCAATATTCTGCATATTTTTTCATAACTCTGATATGTCCAGCCGGCAATGTGCGGCGTGAGAATGACGTTTTGCGAATTCTTCAAATACTCAAAATCTTCAGATTGAATAGTATTAAGGTTTTCAAAATTACTTTCTTCGTATTCAATAACATCTAAACAGGCACCTTTGACTTTACCTGCTTTCAATGCTTTTACAAGTGATGAGGTATGGACTATTTTGCCCCGTGCAGTATTTATAAAATAAATGTTTTTCCTGAATGCTTGAAAAAAATCAACATTAGCGAGATAAAGTGTTTCTAAAGTCAAAGGTAGATGCAAACTTACAATGTCGGCTTTTTCATAAATTTCTTCCATACTTGCTTTGCGAACATAAGGTTCATTGAATTCATTTTTATATTTATCATACGCGAGAATGGTACATTCAAATCCGCTTAATTTTTTTGCGAAGGCAGTGCCAGTATTACCATAGCCGATAATGGCTACTGTTTGTCCTTTAAGTTCTGTCCCCCAATTACTTTTTCTATCCCATATATTTTGTCGCACTTCTGTATCGGCTTTTTTCAAGTGATTCAATAGCATCAGTAACATTCCAATGGCGTGTTCGCCTACTGCGTCTCTGTTTCCTTCGGGAGAATTGATACATACAATGCCTTTGCTTTGAGCATATTGTACATCAATGTTTTCAAGACCCGAACCAGCACGACCAATGATTTTAAGCTGCGGAGCAAGGTCTATAAATGTTGCATCTACTTTTTTACTTCTTACAATTAAGATATTCGTATCTTTTAATTCATTGACCAATTCAGTAGGAGAGAGCGTATATCCTTCTATTACTTTTATAGAATATTGATGAAATACTTGTTGTAAAACAGGATGAACAGGTTCTAAAATAATCGCTTTAAATATTTTTTCTTTCATTTTAAAAAAAATTTATCCTCATAAAATGCACAAAATTTTCAACGGTCAAAAGTAGTGTAAATGTTTGATTATTAAGCATAAAAAAAATAATTATTCACAAGCATAAAAATTCGTAACTTTAAACCTAAAATTGCAGCGTAAAAAAATAATTTGAATTATGAATGAATTAAATATATCAGAAGGTTTGAAGAAAATAAGTTTGAGTAGAAAAACGATCACAAATGTTCATCCTGAGGCATTATTAGATAATGGCAAAGTGATGCCACAGGCCTTAGATATTGAAGAGGCCTTTTTAGGAGCACTAATGTTAGAAAAAGAAGCGTATATTAAAGTAGCCGACTTTGTATTTGCCGAGATATTTTACAAACAACAACATCAGATTATTTTTAATGCCATTCAAAATTTGTTTCAACGCACTGAGCCCATTGATTTATTATCTGTTACTCAAGAATTAAAACGATTAGGAAAATTAGAAATCGTCGGCGGTGCCTACTACCTCACTCAATTAACTTACAAAGTAGCATCAGCAGCGCATATAGAATATTATGCCCGTGTCTTATTACAAAAATATCTGCAAAGAGAAGTAATACGAATTTGTACTGAAACCATCCAAAATGCTTTTGAAGACAGTGTGGATATTTTTGATTTAATTGAATATGCTACTAAAACTATTTTTGAACTGATTGAAAATGTAACCAAAGCGAGAGAAAAAGATTTAAAATCGATTGTTACCGAAACAATCAATGATTTAAAGGAAGCAATCGGTAATAAAGGATTAACAGGTGTGCCCAGCGGATTGATGGAAATAGACAGGATTACCAATGGTTGGCAAAAGTCGCATTTTATTATTTTGGCTGCTCGTCCAGCTATGGGTAAGTCGGCTTTGATGTTGACCTTTGCAAAAAATGCAGCTATTGAGTACAATACACCCGTTGCTATTTTTTCACTGGAAATGACCTCTCAGGATATTGTCAAACGTTTGCTTTCTGCTGTTACACACATTCGTTTAGACAAAATCAATAATGCTAATTTAGCGGATTATGAATTAGTGCAACTCTCGCAGGCACTGGAAAAACTGGAAAAAGTACCGTTGTATATTGATGATACCTCTTCTTTGTCTTTAACGGAATTAAGAGCAAAAGCAAGAAGGTTGAAAGTTCAATACGGTATTCAGATGATAATTATCGATTATTTACAATTGATGAGCAATAGAGACAAAAGTAATGCGAATACAAACAGAGAGCAGGAAATCAGTGGCATTTCAAGAGGTTTGAAAAGTTTGGCGAAAGAATTAAATATCCCCATCATAGCGCTTTCACAGGTAAATCGTGCTGTTGAAAAAGAGAAAGAAAATAAGATGCCCAAACTTTCTGACCTTCGTGAATCAGGTTCGTTGGAGCAAGATGCGGATATGGTGTTTTTTATTTACCGTCCAGAATATTATTCAAGAGAGGATACAGAGCCAGAAATGAAGGGAGCAGCATTTTTGAATTTGGCTAAAAATAGACATGGTCGAACTTCTGAAATAAAACTTCGTTTTGTAGGAGAGTATAGTTATTTTACAGATTGGGAAGATATTCATTATTTTGATAATCTGACATCTGCTGTTGCTGCCAATACGGATTTTTTGAATGATGCGCCAAGTGGAGGCGTTGTAATTCCTTCCAGAATGAATCAGATAAATGAGGATGATGATATTTCAAGAAACGAGATTGAAGAAGATTTTTAATGAGTTATGAATTGTGAGTTATGAGGTAGGAGTTGTGAGTTGTAAGTTTTTTTTACCACATAGAAACATAGGAGATATAGGAAACATAGATTTTTTTCTTTGTGTTCTGTGTTTTAATTTCTATGTGTCTATGTGGTTTATATAGTTATGAGTTATGAGTTATGAGTTAAGAGTTGTGAGTTTTGAGTGATGAGTTAAAATTTTTCTTGAATACAATGGAACGCTGATGACATAGATTATTACTGATGGTCGCAGATTTTTATAGTGCATCTTTTATTTAAAGTTTATTCTATGTGTTCTATGAATATCTATGTACCTATGTGTTGAGCAATGAGTTTTTTACCACATAGAAACGTAGGAGATATAGGAAATATAGATTTAATTCTATGTGTTCTGTGTTGTAATTTCTATGTTTCTATGTGTTTCATAATAATCATAAGTTTTGAGTGATAAGTTATTGTTTTTTTAAGTTTTTTATTACATAGAAAAAGATTGGAAGCGCTGAGAACGGCGATCTTTTATTCTCTTACACTGTATTTTTTGTAAAAATTATTTGGTTGAAAAAAATTTTCATTTTTTGATGTGTATTAAAAAAATCATGTATATTTGCAAAAAAAAGTATGAAAAATTTTTCCATTATACTTTTATTTGGTGTAGCATTAGGGTTTGTGCATTTATCTTTTTCTCAATCTTCTCCTCCTGAAATCATTAGTTATCAAGGTGTTGCCAGAGATGCAAGTGGAAACATTCTTCCCAATCAACCCATCGGTTTGAAACTTTTAATCCATCAGGGCAGCGCAGGTGGTACGATCGTCTTTACAGAAAACCACGCTGTTACTACAAACAGCTTAGGGCTATTTACCATTGAAATCGGTTCAAATTCCAGCTTATCAACCATCAACTGGGCGAATGGGCCTTACTTCCTTGAAGTACAAATGGACCCAACAGGTGGAACTTCTTATGTTTCCATTGGTACTCAACAATTGTTATCTGTGCCTTACGCCCTTTATGCCAAAAACTCCTTTAGTGCCGCTATCGCATTGGATTCTTATTCTACTCAAAATGCCCCTCCCTTTACCTTCACATCTTCTTCTTCCATTTCCGGTGCAACACTCTCATTAACGCAAGGCATCAATACTGCTACTACTTCCATTAGCTTTCCACTAACTCCTACTACTTCTATTTCCATGTCCTCTTCCGGTATCGCATCTGTTACTCCTCCTACTGGCACTTCCTTTACTGTACACGTTGCCCAACCCTCATTCACTTCTACAGATGGTATTACGAATATCACCGGCACTTATCCCAATTATTCCGTTACTACTACACCAACTCTTAACTTCAATACAAGTAATAATGAACTTTCCATTAGTGGTGGCAATACCGTCACCATTCCCTCTTCTACTTATGCTGCAGGGAATGGCATTTCTATTACAGGTAATACTATAACCAACACCGCTCCTGATCAAACTATCAATATTATTCCTTCCAACACTGTAGTAAATATCTCATCCGCGTATCCCAACTATACAGTAGGAGTAGTTACTCCAACACTTTATAACGGCACCAACGTCTCTATAACTGGGTCCTATCCCAATTTCACTATCTCTGCAACGCCTTCTTTATCCATTATCGGGAATACACTATCTATAACAGGCGGAACACCTGTAACAATCCCTGCATCACCCACTCCAACTATCATCGGAAACGGTATCACCGCTGTAACCCCTACAACTGGTGCATCTTTTACTATCAGTACACCTACACCCACTTTTGCAAACGGAACTGGCATTAATGTAAACGGAACATATCCGAATTACACTATTACCAACACAGCTCCTAATCAAACCGTCAATATAACACCCAGCAACACGGTTGTAAATGTTTCAGGTTCTTATCCCAATTATGTAATTGGTGTAGTTACTCCGACTTTGAATAGTGGCGGCATTACATTCGTATCTGGAACATACCCCAACTATACCATCTCTACCCCTGCTCCTACTCTTAATATCACTAATGGTACTAATCAAGCTACTTTAAGTATATCTCAAGGTACGGCTACCAGTACAAAAACCTTAACCTTCCCTGCGAGCAGTATTAGTATCAGTGGTACAGGTGTTGCAACTGTATCACCTACTTCACCCGCCAGCTCTTTTACAGTCAATGTACCTGCCCCAACTTTATCCGCCAGTACCAGCACCACAGGAATAACAACACTTACCATCAACCAGGGAAGTGGTGTAAACACAACTACTTTTGACATTTCTCCCGCTATTAATAATAAAGCTTGGTCAATTTTAGGGAATAGTGGTACAACCGCTGGAACTAATTTTATCGGAACGACTGATGCAAAAGACCTTGTTTTCAAAACTTCCAATACCGAACGAATGAGAATAGCCAGTAACGGAAATATTGGAATCGGAACCTCTTCACCACTTTATCCTTTGCATACCACCTATACCGGTTCTTTAAGTACAACACATTTTATTGATTATACAGCCAATTCTACAAGTTCTCCTAATAGTGGTATTTATGTATATTCTCAAAATAATCTGAGCGGTGATATAATGGGAGGCATGTTTTGGGTATATGGTTCAAACACTGCTTCCAACTCTAAAGGAGTTGTTGCTTTTAATACAGCAAGTTCTGCTTCTAACATAGCTATAGATGCTCAATCTATTGGTTCGTCAGGAGGTACTAACATAGGTGGGTATTTTTCTGCAAGTGGATCTACTAATAATTACGCCGCAATTTTTGACCAGGGGGACGTAGGTGTTGGTACATCTAGCCCGGAATCAAAACTACATGTTGCAACTCCTTCATCGGCACAAACCAAAATACTGCAGCTTGGAAACGGGAACCAGCCCGCTTTTGAATGGATTTTTGATATAGACGGTTCTGCAAATTTTCGATTGAAAAATGAAAATCCTACTTCTCCATTTCTCTATCTTGGTGCCAATAATTACGATATTTTTGGCATAAACACATCTTCACCAATTGGTAACGCTGATTTTGTGGTAAGTTATAACTCTGCTCATAGTACTGGATATGCAGGCATGTATGTTAATTCTGCCTCAGGTGGATATCCTTTTTATGGCTATGCAAAAGGAGGCACTGGTTCAATATGGACTTATGTGAACAATAGTAATAATTGGGTGGTATACAACAGTGGAGACAGAATGGTTATTACACCTTCCGGTAACGTGGGTATAGGGATAACATCTCCAAGTTCCCCCTTCCACGTAGAAGCAAATGTAAATAATTATATCGATAGAATAGTTAACTCTAACACTGGAACTAATGCTTATGGATTATTGGTTAATCTACAGGGATTTTCAGTACCAACACCAACAGCTAATTATTTTATTGGTTTTGCTACAGGCGGCTTTATCAGAGGGACCATTACGGGGAATGGTAGTTCGGGAGTTTCATATAATACAACTTCTGATAGGCGATTAAAAGAGAATATAAACAATTTTAATAATGCTTTAACTATCATAGAAAAATTAGAACCAAAAATTTATAATTTTATTGGTAGTTCAAAAACCGAACATGGTTTTATTGCACAAGATTTATTGGAAATTTATCCTGAAGTTGTATCGGGCAGCCCCAATGAGGACCCCAAAGAAAAACCCTTGATGGTAGATTACTCGAAATTCACTCCTCTATTAACGGCTGGACTTAAAGAACTAATGCAGCTTACAAAAGAACAGCAAAAACAAATAGATATCTTGCTTAAAGAGGTAGAATATCTTAAAGAAGAACTTAAAAAGATAAAGAAGGAATAACTATTTATCAAACTATAAATACACTATAAACATGAAAGTAAGAAAAATAATATCTTTATTGTTTTTTTTAATTGGTATAATTTTTATTTATTATACTCAAACCATCTCTCCTTATGTTATCAATACTTGTGGAGGAGGTGGTGCTGTTGGAAACGTCCATTTATACTATAACATGGGCGAGACATTTGTAAGTACGATTGATAATAGTAATAATATCATAACTCAAGGTTTCCTTCAACCCGATGCTGGAAAGTTTAACCTATTCGCCAATTATTCCATCACGCCAGTTTCCTGTGTTGGAAAAGAAGACGGAAGTATCATCATCACCAAATCGAATACAGGAATTACACCGCAATCTTTGAATTATCAATTGTTCTGGAACGATACGCTCTGTCCGACAAACGATTGCGATGCTTTGTATAATCTCGCTCCCGGAACATACAGTGTAATGATTATTGCTTACGATGGAACACAACCTATAGACACAGTAATACTCAACAATCTGGTTATATCTCCTTCTTCCGAACCCTGCAAAATCAAAGTATTTACTTACATCAGTCCCAATGGTGATGGACAAAATGACCAATTTTATATAGAAAATATTGAAGAATATCCGGATAATATCGTCTACATTTTCAATCGCTGGGGGCAACAAATTGTCAGCATCAAAGGATACGATAATCAGGAAAACGCGTGGGGTAGTAAAAAATACCCGATTAATGTTCCTGCCGGAACATACTATTATTTAATTGACCTAGATGGAAAAAATAAAAATATCACTAAAGGATTTTTAGAACTAATTGGAAATAAATAAATAAAAGCCACGAATGCATGAATAAAAATTAGTGTCATTAGTGGCGTAAAATTTTTCTTAATAACCAATCCATGAAAGCAAAAATAGTTTCTCTCTCTTTTCTCTTTGTCTTACTACAAAGTTATTTCAACTCACTTCTATCTCAGCAGGACCCTCAATACAATATGTATTTGTTCAATCAATACATTATTAACCCCGCTTATGGTGGCACACGAGAAGCATTAGCCATTGTGGCTTCTTTGAGAAATCAATGGGTGAGTTTTCCGGGAGCTCCTCAAACGGCTTATGTTTCAATGCACGCACCAATTAAAAAATATCGCTTAGGATATGGTATTGCCGCCATGAACGATAGAATCGGAGCACGCAACACTTCAGCCGGCTATGCCAGTATTTCTTACATTTTGCCCTTGTCATCAAAATGGAAACTTTCTTTCGGGGCTCGTGCCGGTGCCACTAATTATCAATTTAATCTCAACAAAACGGAATACAAAGATGCGGACGATAATAGTTTTGCCTTGCTGAATAGTTATCAAAAAACTGTTTTAGACATGGACGCTGGACTTTATCTCTATACTCGTTCTTTTTATTTCGGGTTTAGTGCTACACATATTAATCAGGCGAGAATTATTAACAGTAGTTTTGCTGTAGGAGGAGGAACCAGCAGTGTTGTTTACAAACTCATCCCGCATGGGTTCTTTATTTTAGGTAAGTCCTTTTTCATCAATGATAATTTTTTATTGAATGTGAATTATTTACAACAATCCGTTGGCAGTAGATTTAAAGGGGATTTATCCGTCAATGCTTTAATTAAAAATCGTATCTGGTTGGGTATTTTTGTAAGAGGTGACTATGGTGGTGGCTTGCTTACACAAGTTATTATTAACAAACAAATACGAATTGGATATTCGTACGATGTAGGTGCAGGTATCAAGAGATCATTGGGCGGAACACACGAAATAATGATAGGTTGGGACATTCGAGCAAAAAACAACACCTCAGTGATAAATCCGAGATTTTTATGAGTTATAAGTTGTGAGTTAATAGTTATGAATTATAAGTTATGAATAATTGTAAAATATAAAAGAAAAAAAAGAGAATGATGAACAAAAAGATTGTATTATCCATAGTTCTGTTAGTAACGCTGATACAAAGCAGTTGGGCTTATTCTCAAGAACCCAAAGGAGATAAATATTACTCCAAAAAGATGTTTGCCAACGCAATAAAATATTATGAAAAGGACTTGAAAAAAAATACCAATAATGCAGATTTGCTCTATAAAATAGCCGCCAGTTATTACAACATTGGTCAGTATGATAAAGCATACAATTATTTTGAAAAGGCGTATCAAATCAACACACACCCTTCTAATGCTGAATTTTTATTTTTATATGCTCAAACATTAAAAATAAAAGAAAAATATACAGAAGCCATCAAAGTATTCTATGCTTACCTGGAAACTAACCCCAATAATGTATCTGCCAAAAATGCTTTAAAAGTTTGTGCAGAAATAAGAAACATACTTACTAAACCTAGAGAATATGAGATACAAGCATTAGATGAGATTAATACAGAAAAAATAGAGTTTATTGCAGGTGTTTTTAATAGCAAACTATTGTTTATTAAAGAAACAAAAATACCAGAAATGTTTGATGATATTCATAGTAATTACGACAATGGTTATTTTTTTGATATTTATGAATACGATGTATCAAAGAAAAAAGAGAAAAAATTTTCTTCCAAACTCAATCAGGATTATGCTTACGATGGTCCTATTGCCATCTCGCCGGATGGCAAAGAAATTATTTTCACCCGCACTACTTACAATCCAATAAAGAATATTAACACTGCTAAATTATACATAGCGGATTATGTAAAGGGAAAAATCAAAAGCATTCGCTCTTTTGAATATAATAGCGATTCTTACAATACCGCTCATGCCTGCTATAGTCCAGATGGGAATACATTGTTTTTTGTATCAGATATGCCAGGGGGCTTTGGACAAACCGATATATGGATGTGTAAACGAGAAGGAAATAAATGGGGAAAACCAATCAATCTCGGTGGAGACATTAATACCAGTGGCAAAGAACTATTCCCATACATGCGAAAAGATGGAAAATTATTTTTTTCATCCGATGGATTACCGGGTTTAGGAGGCATAGATATTTTTTCTGCAAAACAAAAAGAAGGTATATGGATTTTAGACAGAATGGAAAGTTTACACCTTAATAGCAGTTACGATGATTTTGCTGTAGTATTTACATCTGATTCAACAGGATATTTTTCTTCTAACAGACCGGGCGGAAAAGGAAAAGACGATATTTATTCTTTTAAGTATAGAAATCTTTCTATGAAAATTGACGGAAAGATATTACTAACCGAAAACATCAACGACCCGGCTAAAAATGTGAAAGTATACTTATTAGATGCGTCTGGTAAAAAAATTGATTCTACCACAACCAATCAGAATGGAGATTTTGTATTTAATTATTTGGATTACAAACAAACTTATTTAGTACAGGTAGATGACGAAGCCCCTGAATTCAAAGGGAAAGCCCGTTTTTACATGGCAAAAGACGGAAAAATTATTCGCGTAAGTAAGAAATTAAAAGATGAAAAATTTGTATTTAAACTGTTGCCTTATGAAAAATATACAATTGAAGATTTAAAGGGTGATGGCGACTTGACGTTATCAGGAAATTTTTTAATTGCCGGTAATAGCAGCATGCCACTCAAAAATGTCAAAATCATAATTAAAACACCATCCGGAGATATCATAGATACAGCCACTACCAATGAATTTGGTGCTTTTGCATTTAAATATTTAGATTATGATCAAAACTATTTAATAACTTTTGAAGATAAGGACCTGAATCTGTCGCCCGGAACGAAGCTCATTTTAACCAACAAAGCAGGAAAAGAAATAAAATCATTTGTATACAACCCCAATCAACCCTTCAAGTTTGAATTGCTGCAAACTGATAAAGTTATCTTAAAAGAATTAGAACTATCCGATAAGGACTTGATATTTAATCTAAAAGGGTATTTGAAAGACATAAAATTAAACCCTCTATCCAATGTGGAAGTAAAAGTAGTGGATGATAAAGATATTTTACAAACCATTAAAACAGATGATAATGGAATGTTTGTCATTGAAAATTTGAAATTCAAAAATGGTGTCTCTTTCGATATAGATGAGAATAATGAGAAACTTAAAAAATTAGATGTGATTTTGATAACAGACAACAAAAACAGGATTATCAAACGTTTAGTAAGAGGAATGGGAGGCGACTTTAAAATTGAACTATTAGATCTTGAAAAAACAACCCTTTCACAATATACGGTAGATGACCCGTGGTTAAAAGTATTGAATCTCAAAAATGCCAAAAAGAAAGATAGCATTACCGTTATTGAAAATATCAACTATGCTTTAAATGAATATAAATTTGATGAAGCTGGTAAAAGAATTTTAGATAAAGTTGTGCAGATATTAAAGTCCAATCAAAATTTGTACGTAGAAATTAGTTCTCACACTGACAGCCGTGCAGACGATAATTACAACCTGAAACTATCCCAAAAACGGGCGCAATATGTAGTTGATTATTTGATATTGAATGATATTGACAAATCCCGATTAAAAGCCATTGGATACGGTGAGAAAAAATTACTGAATAAATGTGGTAATAATGTCCCCTGCACAGAAGAAGAACACGCTGTTAATCGAAGAACAGAGTTTAAAATTGTTGATAAAACGGCCAGTGAAATAAAAAACTAATGGGTATAACTAACCAATTTCTCTGGTTTAGTTTGTACGATAATAACAACTATCAGGGTACAGAGACGGCTTTTGAAGATGTAAGCCATCTTAAAGGTATTCGTGAATTACAAGAAAATACAGAAGTCGTTTATCTTGAGCTTTTGAACTTTATTGCTCAAAACGAAATGGAATCCCAGTTCAATATCACAATGGTAGAACGTCCGAAAACCTGGAAGGTGCGTTCATTACGCGTTTGGGGAGTAGAAATGTATCAATATCAAAAATTTTTTCCAAAAACAATGGAATTGCTATCTAAAATTGATAATATAGTGAACATTGGATTTAATTTGTTAGAACCTTATGCAATTATTAAACCACATCAGGGAGATACCAATGCCATCATTCGTTGCCATCTTGGATTAGAAGTGCCCCAAAATAAAGAACATTGTTATTTAGTAGTCAACAATGAAAAAAAACATTGGGAAAAAGGAGAAATACTGGCATTTACAGATGCTTATACACATTATGCAAAAAATGAAACCAATGAAAGACGTATCATTCTTTTATTTGACATTTTAAGACCTGAATATATCCATAAAAAAAATCTAATTTGTGCAACAGTGATTACCAGTTTTTATTTACAACAAATTGGCAACTTCTTTCCAGCACTCTATAAATTTCCTAGGAAAATATTTAGGTGGCTATTATTTCCTATAATAAAAATAATTCAACTTGTCATTCCAATTCGTAATAAACTAAAAAAATAAATTATGCAACATATTCAAATCACTACCACCACAAAAGCAGAACAATATAAAGAATTATACGAGCAGTTAGTTCATATTTTAGATCAGGAAACAGATATGATTGCACGAATGACAACGATCTGTTCTGCCATAAAAGAAGCATTTAATTTTTACTGGATAGGATTTTACAGAGTTTTGAATGAAAATGAATTAGTAGTAGGTCCCTATATCGGAACTCTTGGTTGTTTACGAATTCAAAAAGGAAAAGGTGTTTGTGGAACAGCATGGAAATTAGAAAAAACAATAATAGTACCAGATGTTGACAAATTTGATGGGCACATTGCCTGTAGCAGTGTTTCAAAATCTGAAATAGTTGTTCCTGTTTTTAAAGATAATCAAATCATCGCCGTATTAGATATTGATAGTGAATACTACAATGCTTTTGATGAAACAGATAAAGAATGGTTAGAAAAAATTGTTGAGTTAGTGTGAGATTTCATTTATCCCAGATTATGCAATAGAACTAATGAAATTTTAATTGACTATAAAATCAAACCTCTTATTTTAACCACAATGAACACAAAGAAAATAAACAAAGGTTCTACAAAGTCCAGATATAATGTGCAAACAAGAAATACTTTGCGTTCTTTATGAAAAACTTTGTGATTTTTGTGGTTCAAAAGCCAGATAATTTAATTTAAAACCAAATTGGTGATGAGTATTTTTGTAGAAATCTCAATTAAATAAAGCAATGTATACAGCATGCTAATTTTTAATGCAGAATTTGGGTTTATCTTAATTTTAAACAAATAATAGAAACATTATGCAACAGAAAAAAAACAAAACCTTCCGTAATGGAAGGTTTTGAATTCTTAAAGGAATAATGAACAAAAAAATAAATTGAATTTACTTCTTTATTCTTTCAACGTATTCGCCTGTTCTTGTATCTATTTTAATCCAATCGCCTGTGTTACAAAAAAGAGGTACCATTACTTCTGCGCCAGTATCAATTGTAGCTGGCTTCATTGCATTCGTAGCAGTATCACCTTTTACACCCGGTTCGGTG
Source organism: Bacteroidia bacterium (assembly GCA_026003255.1). Classification (GTDB taxonomy): domain Bacteria; phylum Bacteroidota; class Bacteroidia; order B-17B0; family Aurantibacillaceae; genus BPGX01. The sequence continues at coordinate 381,725 of BPGX01000001.1, forward strand.
TATGTAATTTCAGCTTCTATAAATGTAGGTGGCTCTGCTAAAATCACATTTTCACCTTCTTCAAAAGTAACTTTTACTTCAATGCCTTCCTTTAAAAACTTGCGACCTTCCCCAAACATACTCATCGGAATGTGAATTTGTTCAAATGTTTCATTATCCATTACCACAGCAAATTCACCGTCAGGATAAATAAACTGCATCATTTTGTATTCTACTCTTACTACATCCACTTGTTCGCCGCTCCTGAAGCGATTTTCAGCAAGTTTACCTGTTTTGAGATTTCGCATTTTAGCTTGATAAAATGCTCTTAAATTGCCGGGCGTTCTGTGCTCGTATTCAATAATTTGCATCAATTCGCCGTTAAATCGAATGATGGAACCTACGCCAATGTCTCCTGTATCTGCCATATTTTTTTTTGCCGCAATAATACAATTTTATTCACAAAAACATGTTAAGAAAAAGAATTTCCTTACATTTTATTAAAATACTTAAATTTATGCGGATATTTTTCCTAACATAAAAAAACTACCACTATGGTCGATTTAGAATATAATACACAATTAGAACCCATTCGCTTGCCCGAATATGGCAGGATTATCCAAAAAATGGTAGAAATCTGCATGAGCATTGAAGACAGAAATAAACGTAACGAATGTGCTAAAACTATTATCAAAACAATGGCTCTCTTACATCCTAATAATGGTAACATTCAAAATTATGAACAAAAATTATGGGATCATTTATTCATTATATCAGACTTTAAACTGGACGTAGATTCTCCTTATCCCAAACCCAATCCAAAAGATATCCAGGAAAAACCAGAACCGCTTTCTTATGTGTCAAATAAAATTAACTTTTTGTATTATGGCAAAAATGTTGAGAATATTATAAAAACACTTGATAAAGTTGATAATCCTGAAGAAAAAGAATACTACATTCTTGTAACAGCTAATTATATGAAAAAATTGCAAAACATGTGGAACAAAGAAGCCAACATAAAAGACGAAGTTATCTTTGAACATTTAAGAAAAATATCTGAAGGTAAAATAAACTTAGATCCTAACACTGTTCAATTAGATAAAGATGCCAGAATGTCCAATCGTAAGAAAAACTTCAAACAAAAATATCAACAAAAAGGAAGATATAACAACGGAAATAAGTACTAATAAACTTTTCAATAATAATTACCATGGCAATTTTTGAAGTAATTGGCGGAAAAAAATTAAAAGGCGAAATCACACCACAGGGTGCTAAAAATGAAGCTTTACAGGTTATTTGTGCCACCTTACTTACCAAAGAGAAAGTAACAATCTCTAATATCCCCGAAATTGTCGATGTCTTGAATTTAATTGAATTACTAAAAGGACTTGGTGTAAAAGTAGAAAGAGTAGAAAAAGGTACTTATTCTTTTCAAGCGGATGATCTAAACATAGATTATTTTATTTCACCAGAATTTAAGACCAAAGGAGGGAGTTTACGCGGCTCATTAATGTTAGTAGGTCCCTTATTGGCCAGAATTGGCAAGGCATACATGGCTAAACCCGGTGGCGATAAAATTGGTAGAAGAAGAGTGGATACACACATTATTGGCTTGCAAAACTTAGGTGCAAAGTTCCACTACAATGAAACACTGGATGTTTTTATAGCAGAAGCCTCACAACTCAAAGGAACTTACATGCTTCTGGATGAGGCGTCTGTTACTGGAACGGCTAATATCATCATGGCCGCTGTTTTAGCCGAAGGCACGACCACGATTTACAATGCTGCTTGTGAGCCCTATATTCAACAGTTATGCAAGATGCTCAACCGAATGGGCGCTAAAATATCCGGAATTGGTTCAAATCTCCTAACCATTGAAGGAGTAGAAAGATTAAATGGTACAGAACATCGCTTATTACCTGACATGATTGAAGTAGGATCATTTATTGGAATGGCTGCACTTACTCAATCTGAAATTACAATAAAAAACGTTTCTTATGAAAATTTAGGACAAATACCAAACGTATTTCAACGACTTGGCATTAAAATGGAAAGAAAGGGCGATGATATTTACATCCCAGAAAACGAACATTATCAAATAGACACTTATTTAGATGGATCTATCTTAACCATTTACGACAATATATGGCCAGGTTTTACCCCTGATTTGATAAGCATTGCATTAGTTACAGCCATTCAAGCAGAAGGCACGGTGCTCATTCATCAAAAGATGTTTGAAAGCCGTTTATTTTTTGTTGACCGATTAATTGAAATGGGTGCTCAGATTATTCTTTGCGACCCCCACAGAGCAGTAGTTATAGGATTAAACCGAAAACATCCTTTAAGAGGCATTCAAATGGCTTCACCCGATATAAGAGCCGGTGTGGCTTTGCTCATTGCAGCATTGTCTGCAAAAGGTAAAAGTAACATCTTCAATGTTACACAAATTGATAGAGGATACCAACATATTGACAAACGGTTACAAGCATTAGGCGCTGAAATTATTAGAAAATAACCACACATCATTCTTTTCGTAAAAGAAAACTAAACATGAAAAAATATTTTTTGATATACTTATCTTTGTTTATATGTGCAGAACTATATTCTCAAGATACACAAATAAAAGAAGGTATTAATCCCGGATATAAAGCAATAGATATCGCATTGCCCAATCTTAATGATAGCATTGTGAAACTAAGCAGTTTAAAAGGATATTATGTTTTAGTTGACTTTTGGGCAAGCTGGTGTGCCCCATGTCGGATGAAAAATCCTCAAATAGTAGAAATTTACAATCAATTTAAAAATGCAAAGTTTAAAGATGCAAAGGGATTTGTTATTTACAGTGTCTCATTAGACCATTCCAAAAAAGCATGGGAAAAAGCGATTATGATTGATAATTTAAAATGGCCTTATCATGTCAGCGATTTGAAAGGGTGGAATTCCGCTGCCGCACTCACTTATCAAATTAATTCCATTCCCAATAATTTACTAATTGACCCTAATGGAATAATTATTGGAAGATCTTTGAGTGAACAACAAATCATAAAGATACTTAATTCTAAAAAAGAATAAAATAAAATGAAAAAACTTTTACTTCTTTTGTTATTTCCCTTTTGCATTTATGCCCAATTCCAGGAAGCCAAAACTCTGAAAGTGGGCGATAAAGCACCAACATTGGTTTTAATGGGTAGCGATAATTCTATTCAATCCTTTAACTTTCCTTTGAATGATAAAGTTTACCTTATTCATTTTTGGTCATCCAGTTATTCAAAATCAAAAAAATTTTTACCTCGTTTGATTAACTTATATCAACGTTATAATTCATTACCATATAGAAACATTGAGGGCTTTGATGTTATCACGGTTGCTGTTCAAAGTGATAAAATAGCATGGAAACAAGATATTGAACAATATAATTTGACTGGTATAACCAATTTAATTGCACAAAGGGGCTTTAATGATGCTAACGTGAAAAACTGGGGTGTTTATGACTTACCTTCTACTTTTTTAGTAAATGAACAAGGTATTATTGTATTAGTAAATCCTACAATGTTACAAATAGAGCAATACTTAGATGAAGCCAGAAATTTTCCTCCTAACAGAAAAGATTTTAGGGCTAGATTGCTTATGACACCCAATATTTCCGATGGTGTACCGGGTCATAATGTTTATTTATTGAATATATTTGAAGACACTCTTCAAAAAACAAAAACCAATGATAGAGGTGTGTTTAATTTTAGTGAGGTAAAATTGCTGAATGATTTTATTTTTAGATTTGATACAACACAAAATCAATTTCGTTATCTCAAAGAAATCTATCTTGCAGACGCCAATGATGTTGTTTTACCTCCTATTGCTAAAAAATCCAATAATTTGTTTGACTATCAAGTAAGTGGTAAAGATGTGCAAAAGTTTTATGCTTCTGAAAGAAAAGCAAATGCTATACAGTTTGTTTCAAAAATTAAATTTAAACCAAACTCTTATGATATTGACCCTTCCTCATTAAAAGAATTAGATAAAATTGTGGATATTTTGAACAAACAACCCGATATGACTTTAGAAATACTTTGCCATACAGACAGTAAATTAGATGATGACAAAAGTTTGAAACTCACTCAAGAGCAAGCCAATTCTATCAAAAACTATTTGGTTTCAAAGGGAATTGTTGCAGGTAGAATAACTGCTATCGGCATGGGTGAAAAAGAAATTTTGAACAAATGCAAAAATAAAATTCCCTGTACAGAGTCCGAACACGCAGAAAACAGAAGAACAGAATTTAAATTTTATCGCTGATTTTTTTCTTTTATCAAATAATTTCTTTGATTAAAGTTATATGTTAATCCTATAATCATTCTGCCTTTACTTTTCATTGCATCCATTGAAGTTTTCTCTTCATATAATCTCCATTGCCCTGCAAATGATAATGCAATTTGTTTATAATTTATATCCAGCCCAACACCCGATAATAACACATTCATTTTAGTACCCAAAATATAATTATTTTGAATATAAAGTCCCTTTGTATACTCGTAATAACTTTGCCAGGATGGAATAAATAACCAATCCTTCCATTTTATTTTGCATAGCGTCATCAAATTCATCGTTAAGCTATTTGCAATTCTTTCATGATAATAATTTTCACCATTAATTTTATACATCGTATTCAACATTAAACCATATTTTTTATATCCGAGAATATAAGTATATCCTAACAAATAATCCACACTGCCTGTACCAGGTTGTAAAATCAAAGGAATTCTATTACCATATTGGTCTTTTGCGTAATAATTCCCGCTTGGCAATTTAATTCCTGATAATAAAATTAATCTATGTTGAAACTTTTCTTCATGAATTTTTTTTATGACATGATAGCCAAATAAAAATGTCGGATCGGACAATCCAAAATGTTTTACTTTAATAGTATCTTCTCTCATTCGGCTATCTACAAATGGTAAAATGGCATTTAATTCTATCCTTGAATGTATAAACCATTTTATTCTTAACTCATAAGTCTTGTAAGACTCAAAGTCAGAAGAAAGATACTTCTTTGTAGTATCCACGGCTTGATTATTAGAATGATTGCCATGCATTACACGATAAGCACCTGAAGGAAAAAATATACCTCTTTGATGTTGAGCATAATATCCATTAAAAATTCGGTACCGATGAAAAAAGGCAATATTGCTTTGATTATCATAAGGCAATATGCCCATAAAACAACCACAAATATCACAGGCATTTACAATATTATTTGTAAATAATAAAATCACAATAATCTTTTTCATAAATCAATTTTTTATTGAAAGAAGTTCAAATCTTTTAAACCATGATTATTCATTAAACATTGCTCAAACATTTTGCATTCCTTTACTTCTGCTCCTTTAAGGTATTATTTGTTTTCATCAGTTTGAAAATTGTAAGAATAAAGAATAAGCACATCTTTACGAAAAAACTATGCTTCCAAAGCAATTTCTTTTGAATAATCTTAATTTCTAATGCATAATTTATTTTTAATAATTAAAAATTAATCTCCTTCTGTTACATATATGTCTAATTGCTTAACCTCATTATATCTCAAATAAACATGAGTGCCACCAGAAACAACATAAGGCGGAGGTATTGAATAATCATAACCAATAGCATACAAATAATAATCTCCTTTGTAAAATTTTATGCTATAATATGCATTCGCATCAGCAGAAATTTTTGCATCATAAACAGTTGTATCATTACCCGGAAAATCTTTTGCATTAAACTTAATGAAAACCCGCGCATAAGGAATATTTTTACCATGATGTTTGATATATCCTTTTACTTCTGCTTTCCCGCCTAATTGATTTTTCTTACAGGCAAATGCGATTAGTAGCAAAATGAATACAATAATATTATTGATTGGGGTCATCAAATTTTTTATCATACAAAAACGCATAATCTGTGAGTGTATACAAAAAATTAATTAAATCTTGTTTTTCACTATCTGTAAGTGAAATGCCATTTTGTAATAAAGGGTCTAATGTTGAACTTTGAACAATACCCGATCTATAATGTTCTAATACCTGTTGCAATGTTTCAAATCTTCCATCGTGCATGTAAGGAGAAGTAACCGCAACATTTCTTAAAGATGGTACTTTAAACTTATTTCTATCATTTGGATCTCCGGTTATTCTCATTCTACCGCTATCCTGCAAAGCCGGATTAACGGACAAACCATTGTTTCTATAAGTAAAATCCGTAAACAAAGGTTCTGTATGACAGGCTGAACATTTTTGGACAAACAAATTATAACCTCTTTGTTCTGAAGCAGAAAATTGTGCCTTACCTTGCTTTACCATATCGTACTTACTCTGATAACTGTACATAGCGCCCATAAACTGAGCTAGAGCTTTTAATATTCTTTGAGAATTAATTGTTTCATCCCCAAACGCTTCTTTGAATAATTTCTTATAGAAATCTTTTTGTTGCAACTTTAAGACCACATTATCTAATGTTTCATCCATCTCTACAGGATTAGTAATCGGAGCAATCGGTTGCACTTCTATATGGTTAATACCGCCATCCCACATAAAAGCCGGATGCCAATTCAAATTAAACAACGGTGGTGCATTTCTGTTCCCCAGTTTTCCATCAACTCCATGACTTAATGTATGTCCAGCATTGGCAAATGCCACAAAATGCTGATGACAGCTTCCACAGGATACAGAATTATCACGAGACAAGGCGGTTTCATAAAACAAAGCACGTCCTAATACAAATCCCTCTTTTGTGAGTGGATTATTTTCAAAATTGTAACGTGGTTGAGGCCAGCCCGAAGGCACTACCACGCGGATATCATCCGATGGTAGTGCGGGCTTTATTTCCGGATCTACTTTGCAAGATGTTAGAATCACAAAAATACTCAATGTGGAAAGTAATAATCTCATTTCGGTTTAATATTAATTGTGTATGTGTTCAACTGTTATCATGTCTGAATAATTGTCAGCAATCATTTTAGATTTAACCCCCGGCATCACTATATTAAAATCATTTGCTAAATTAATTGTAGTAGGTGTCTTAAATATCTCACTTATATCGGTCTTAAAGTGTATTTCTGGAATTGTTGTACTAGTTACATTGGCCGTTGCTGAATTAAAAGACGGATTGACCCATTTTAATACAGAGGTTACACCTGAAAATCCCCCAATGTGATAAAAGAAATCCTTGGTAGTAGAACCAGATTGTGGAGATGTGCCTTCTAATTTTAACATGATGTATCCAGTAGTCCAGCTCCAAAACATTCCATTGGCCGGATCCAATGATCCTGTTTGAGCACCAGACACATTTCTTGCTGAATCAACACCTATAAGCATTTTTATACCTTTGTATTGTCCAACAGGAATATTATTCAAAGTAAACGAAGCTAAACTCCCCATAGCATTATGATTAACGAGAATATATGATTCAGGAACAATGTAAATGGAATTATCTGTTTTGGTTAATTGAATATTGCTAATATAGTATTTGAATGTGGAAATTTTAATGGAATCACCATTGGAAGTGATATACCATTTGTTATGAAAAACTAACACACTATCCCCAAACATTGCTTCAAAACTCAAAATTAATTTTCCTGTATTACTATTAGTGGTGCTTGAACTATTAGAATTAATTGGTTCTTTGGGATCTTTTTTACATGAATTAAATGCAAATAATACAATTAAAATTAAATTTAAATGTACTAAAATTTTTGTTTTCATATTTTTATTATTTAAAGTTAGTAGATTAAAGTTTTAAATGTATAAATTGAAATAATTATTACATTTTATTACAAAAAAACTTTGGTAAAAAATTCGAGGAATTAAACTAAAGTAGGAGGATGATATACTGTAAAACTAAACTGAAAAAAATACATATTCAATATATCTAATAAATATTCTCCAAAGACAATCAACTTATTTATATCAAACTCCCAATTATTAAAAAGATAATCGCTTTCAACAATATTCTTCAATGCATTCATTAAATTAAACTGACTTTTCTCTTCTAAATTAATTTTATTAAAGCTAACTTTTAAAAAACACTTTCCATGACATTGTAATTCTGGTTTTAGCTTATTTACACAAAATTTTTCAGTAATCTCGTGTTGCTTTAAAAGATAATTTACTGTAACCAATGTCTTAAAACAGGGAATAGCTAAAATAATAACAATTAAAAATATCGCAGAACTTATTTTTATTAATTTTTCCATCTATATTGAAAATAAAAAAGGAATGCTTTTCGCATTCCTTTAATTTATTAATGATGTCCACCCCCATCCAATTCTCCTTCTTTCAGTGGAACAGTTTGTGGCACAAAATCTTCTTCATAACCAGGTTTACTGTAATCGTATGCCCAACGATGTACTACTGGCAATTCACCCGGCCAATTTCCATGGATATTTGCTACTGGATTTGTCCATTCTAAGCCATTAGCTTTCCATGGATTTTGTGGTGCTTTTGGACCTCTAAACATGCTATAAAAGAAGTTGAAGATAAAAACTCCTTGTGCTAATGCACCAACAATAGCGGAAATTGTAATAATTACATTGATATCATATAATGCATCAAACATTGGAAATTCGCTGTTGGTGTAGTATCTTCTTGGAACACCGGCTAATCCCAAAAAGTGCATTGGGAAAAATACGCCATAAGCACTAATAAAAGTTAACCAGAAATGAATGTATCCTAACTTTTTGTTCATCATTCTTAAATACAGCTTTGGAAACCAATGATAAACACCTGCAAACATTCCAAATACTGCAGAAAGACCCATCACAATATGAAAGTGTCCTACTACAAAATAAGTATCATGAACTGTTATATCTAACGTACTATCAGCTAAAATAATGCCAGTAACACCGCCTGTAACGAATGAAGAAACTAAACCAATTGAAAATAAAGCTGCGGGAGTGTATTGAATATTGCCTTTCCATAATGTAGTCAAGTAGTTAAATGCTTTTACTGCTGAAGGAATAGCAATTAACAAGGTTGTAAACACAAACACTGAACCCAAGAATGGATTCATTCCCGTTATATACATGTGATGTCCCCATACAATAAAAGATAAAAATGCAATGGCCAACATAGAACCTATCATCGCCCTATATCCAAAAATCGGCTTACGCGTAGCATTGGCAATAATTTCAGAAGTAATTCCAAGAGCAGGTAATAACACAATATACACTTCAGGATGCCCTAAAAACCAAAATAAATGTTCAAAAAGAATAGGGCTACCACCACTATAATCTAATGGCCTACCACCAATGTAAATATCCGATAAATAAAAACTTGTACCTAACAATCTATCTGATAATAATAATAATGCACAGGATAACAAAACAGGAAATGATAATAATCCAATAATAGCAGTAATCAAAAATGCCCATACAGTAAGCGGTAAGCGGGTCATTTTCATACCCTTGGTTCTATAATTGATAATAGTTACAATATAATTTAATCCGCCCATCAAAGCAGAAGCAATAAACAAAGCCATTGATACCAACCATAAATCCATTCCTAATCCAGAACCGGGCATAGCTTCCGGTAAGGCAGAAAGAGGCGGATAAATAGTCCATCCGGGAGCAGCTGCACCATCTGGGATAAATAGAGAAATAACCATTAGTAAAGATGATAAAAAGAAAAACCAATAAGAAAGCATGTTGATAAAAGGAGAGGCCATATCTCTCGCTCCAATCTGATATGGTATTAATAAATTAGAAAAAGTTCCTGATAAACCACCAGTCAGTAAGAAAAACACCATTATTGTTCCGTGCATTGTAACGAGAGCTAAATAAGCGTTAGGGTCTAATATACCATCTTTTCCCCATTTATCACCCATGACCCAGTTAATGAATGCAAACTTTTCACCAGGCCATGCCAATTGCAATCTGAAAACAATTGACATAATCATAGCAATTACCGCCATTACCATAGCAGTAATTAAATACTGCCGTGCAATCATTTTGTGATCCTGACTAAAAACATATTTCGTAATAAAACTCTCTTCGTGTTCTTCGTACCGATGAATATCTATGTGTTCTTGCGCATGTAAATCTTGATTTAATACACTTATTGTTTCCATAATGTTTATTTTTTGGTTAACAAATTTATTAGAGTTTATAACAAAAAAAACGTAACATCTGTTACTTATATTTTATTTGTTTGCTAAAGTTTTAAAAGATTTTTGTTGTCTTAACCATTCGTTAAATTCTTGCTCGGTTTCTACAACAATTTTCATTTGCATGTTGTAATGAGAAGCACCGCAAATCTTGTTACACAACAATAAATAATCAAATTCAACTGGTTCCTTACCTTCTTTGGCTCTTCGTTCATTAATTTGTTTCATTAAATTCTGCACATAAGGATCCTGACGCATCTCTTTTGTTGTTTTTGTGGGTTTGAACTTAAAAGTAGTTACCATACCAGGTACACAATTCATCTGTGCTCTGAAATGCGGCATAAATGCAGAATGAATCACATCTCTGGATCTAAAATAAAAAACAACTTCTTTACCAACGGGAATATGAAATTCATTCTTCACTAATAAATCATCATACCCAGTTTTGTCTGTTGTATCTAATCCCACTGGGTTACTTCCTTCAATATGTCTATAATCTGTGCTTCCCAATTTTCCATCTTTTCCAGGATAACGGGCAGTCCAGTCAAACTGTTTTGCGTATAACTCAACTACAACAGGATTTTTTTCTTCTGATGGTGCTGTAATTTCATTCCAATACTTTAAACCAAAGGTGATAATAAAGGCGAGAGCCGAAGCAGGAATAATTGTCCATAACATTTCTAACTTACTATTATCCGAATAATAAATGGCTTTTCTGTTTTTATTACCTCTATATTTATATGCAAAATAAAACAACAAGGCATTTACTACCACAAAAACAAACGAAATAAGTATCAAATTCCAGAATAACAAATCATCAATTGCTTTGCCATGTTCTGATGCAGCAGGTGGTAAGGACTTATCATACCATCTGTTTATTTGATAGAAAAACATAAACAGAAACACAACTCCAAATAATAACATCAACTTGCCCATTAAGTCGTTTTCTGAATCGGTTGGCTCCCATTCTTTTGTCTTCCTCAACTCACGAGCAAATTCAATGACTTTTAATAATTGATGAACTGCAAGAATGAATAAGATAACCGCTAATACAACTAAAATTTTCATACAACTAAATTTTCAGTTTTAATATTTTTTGGCACAAAAATACTTAATTTAAAGCAGATTTTCCAAAAATAATTTTTCTTCACTTTTTACCAGGTTAAAAAGTATTTAATTACAACTTTGTTCCTTTTCTGATAAATTAACTCATCATTCACGTTTTCTTTTCATCATTCTTTCAATAATCACATTTCATAATGAACTTAAAAATAATTTCTTCTGCTTTTTGAACCGCATTCTCCAAATCTTCATTTACAATAACAACATCAAATTGTCCCGCTTTTTGAATTTCTATATTAGCTTTACCTATTCGCCTCTTCAAACTTTCTTCGCTTTCAGATTTTCTCAATTCCAATCTTTTTCTCAAATCTTCCAGTGAAGGCGGCATTACAAAAATGGTCAATACTTTATTCCCAAACATTTTTTTTATATTCAACCCACCCTCTACATCTATGTCAAATAAAACATGCTTGTTTAATTTATGTAATCGTTCCACCTCGCTTTTCAATGTGCCATAATAAATTCCCTCATATACCTCTTCCCATTCAATAAACTCGTTATTTTTTATTTTCCTTTCAAACTCTTCTTTAGATATAAAATAATAATCTTTTCCATCTGTTTCATTTTCTCGTTTTGGGCGCGTTGTAGCCGATATTGAAAAACCCAACAAATCCGGGTATTTTTCAAGTATTTTTTTTACAATACTCGTTTTTCCTGAACCAGAAGGGCCTGAAAAGACAATTAATTTACCAATAAACTCCATTGGGCAAAAGTATTAAATACTCTATTCTCATCATAAAAAATGTAATTTTGCCACAATGAAAAAATGGAAAATAGGCGATAAAGTAAAATTCCTGAACGAAAAAGGTGGCGGAATTATTACTGCCATTAAAGATGCTTTTTATGTTATCGTCCAATTACCCGATGGAATGGAAATCCCATATCCTGCTTCTGAACTAATACCCGATAATAAAAACATTATTTTTAATCCTTCCGTTTCTTCTTTGCATGAAACAAACACAGACAATAAAGTTGTATATCTTGCCATTGAAAGCAACTCCGCTAAAGTTTCTATTGCTTCCGAATTTTATGTGTATTTATACAATTTATCAGATTACAATTTATACTATACTTATTCTATTGGAAAAAATAATACCTTTCAATCATTAGCACACGGCAATATTCAAGGATTTGAAAAACAAAGAATAAAAACTCACTCCGTTAACTTTCTTAAAGACATTGATGCTATTCAAATTCAAATTATTTTTTATCAGGAAAATTTATTTGTAACACAAAGTCCAGTGTTTGAAACTGTTAAGATTAACGAAAAAACGTTTTCACCTTCACAATTTATTCAACATCCTGAATTTGAAAAACCTGTTTTTATTATTTTATTAAAAGATAATTTCTCCTTATCAGCATCAGAAATAGTAAAATCCCAGTCATCTCAAAATATTCGTGTTCACCTCTCCGATGTTGATTTAAAGAAAATTCAACAACTCAAAGAAAAACCTTTTTATTCCACGCAAAAACAAAGCCAATCTGTGCGAAAACATCAAGATGAACTCATTTTAGACCTACACATTGAAGAATTAGTGGAGAATCCTGGTAACCTCTCAGCTCACCAAAAATTACAAATACAATTAGACGTCTTTCAAAAAGAAATTCATAATGCCATTGCTCAACATGTTCGTAAAATCACCATCATTCACGGCGTTGGCAACGGTCGTTTGAAGTATGAAGTACGCGAATATCTTAAAACATTAAGTGAAGTGAAATCTATTGAAGATGCTCCCTATAAATTATATGGATTTGGTGCAACAGATGTCTATCTAAAGTGAATTATATGATAACAGCAGAAACAAAAATCAGAGTACGATACGCAGAAACTGACCAGATGGGCTTTGTGTATTATGGCAGATATGCAGAATATTACGAAATTGGTAGAGTAGAAGCCATGCGAAAACTTGGATTATCGTACAAAGAAATGGAAGAAAAAGGAATTTTAATGCCCGTCATTGAGTACCACATTGAATATAAAAAACCTGCTTTTTACGATGAAGAAATCATTTTACTGACCACTATAAAAGAATTACCCAAACTCAAAATTACTTTTCATCACGAATGTTTTAATGCAAAAGGCGATTTGCTTAATAAAGGTTACGTTACCCTTGTTTTCCTGAAAAAAGAAAATAAAAAACCAATCCTCGCTCCAGATTGGTTTTTGAACGAATGTAAAAAATTTTTCTGAGAATTATTTTTCTACAAACACTTTCTGATTAATCACATTTAATCCATCTTCTGCACGAATAATCACCACACTATTTTCAGGTAGATTTTGTAAATAGAATTTTCTATTATTACCTAAAACAATTGTTTTCTTAATAATTTCTCTACCCAATACATCTGTTACTAAAACATTAACTTTTGTATCTTTTGTATAATTAGCCCATATAAAATATCCTTGAATATCCCTGCTTACGTTTAATACTGGAGAAACAGGCACACCCTGTGGGTTAAAGCCAGTGGAAATCATAACAATAATTTCTTTTAAGGTGGCTAATGTATCTCCACAAGCATTATATCCTCTCAATTGAACAAGATAGTTTCCTGCTGTGTTGTAAACATGAGTTGCATTGAGAGTATTGGCAGTAGTACCATCTCCAAAATCCCATTCAAAAGTAGTTAGATTTTGAGAATTGTTAGAAAAAACAACCGGTGCACCTACAGCAATGGTATCCACACTTGAAAAATCAATAACTGGAACACTGGTATTGGCAACTAATTGAACCGGCATGGTAATGTTGGAACAATTACCATCTGTTACTTCTACAAAATAATACCCTTCGCCCGCATTTTTCAATGTATCTTTGCTTACTCCACCTTGTGTGCGAACAATTTGATTATTTACGTCTTTCCAAACAAATGTATAATTACCATTGCCCATGTCAGCTACAATCACACCCGTATTATCCTGATGGCATTGGGGATTGCTTACAATACTGGTATTTAATCCATTCAAATTATTCAAAGTGATATTAAGTGTAAAACGTGCAATTGTAGTTGTATCCGAAAAAGTAAAACTATATGGAGAAGATAAAAGATTATGCGTTGTATTCGTAAATTTATCAAATAGAGTAATACAAGCACCAGATGGTATATTTTCAATACCTTGCAAAGCAAGTTGATAATTACCCGATACACCACTTCTCACTTTAATATCTAATGATATATTACCATTTGGATATGGCATTCCTTTTACTTTTAGTTCTTTATTTCCTACCACAGAAAAAACTTGTGGTGCCCCTGCATAAGGATCCATCTGTTCTGCATCAAAATCTGGATGATAAGTAAGGGTAGCATTGTTGTTGAAATGAATTCCAGCATACGAATTGGCACCATTACCAGTAAGATTTAGATAAAACAATCTGTTTTGCTGAGGTGTTGCTGAAGAAATATCCTGTCCATTTGACACTCTTAACAAAGGATTATTACTTGCAGTGGTCGTTTTCATATTTTCAGTCCAGCTGACAGAAAAATTCTGATTGGCAACAATATAAAAACGCTTGTCCTGTAGGAATATTGTCATCAACACCTCCGGAAGGAACCGGTGGAGTTGAACCAACACCCACTTTATAGAGTGCATAATCCCCATTACCACTATTTAAATCTGGATTCCAAACTCTTAACTCATTCGCCATTTTCCCTGTAGAATAAGATGAACCAAATGCTTTTGCAAAACTAATGGGAGATGGATAAGGATTGCCTACCAGATTCCAACCTTCTCCCTGTCCACTCGTTTTAGTAAAATTCCAACTACCTGCATTTTTTTTGACAACAGGACCTGTTACATCAATTATTATATCACTTGTTGTAGGAGAGGCATTCCCTAAATATACCCAATAACCCACACCCGGTGTAATAGGATCAGAACCTGTACCGATACCTGGATAAGTATTATTAGTTTCATTATAAGTTGTTACAGAAGTAAAAGGAGAACCGCCTGCTGTTGAACCATTTGGACACCCACTTGGACAGGTCATTGGGAAATCATCACCCCAACCGCTGGCCATCGTTTGACCACTTACACCGGCAACAGCCAAGTTGGTCCATCCTGTTGTACCACCAACAGCAAAGGCTCTCTACTGTTATATTACCTGTAATATCTGCCGTCGCAGCAATAACATTAATTCTTGCTTTTTGTGTTGCACTTGATTTTAATGTCAAGATTTCCCCCAGATGCTAAAGTTCCCGCATTAACATTAACTTCCGTATAGATATTTAATGGAGTACCTAAGGTTAATGTTTCGCGATTTATTTAATACTAATTTAGAAAGATTCGTTATAGCCACTTTCAAAACTCAACGATCCTGATATTGTTCCGCTTCCTCTTAGGTCCATTGTTAAACTTGTACTTCCTCTCCATGCTCCTCCAAAACTAGTATTACCATACATATAAAGTACCTGATTTATTAACCCGGTCAGGTCTACTGTTCCAGAACTTACAGATGTTCCATACCAAGCTACCCAACTCCCACCCGATTTATTCCACTTAACCAGTGAATTTCTATTCAATTCAAAATAACCAAATGTTTGGTCATTAGTTGGTAAAGTAATATTTATACTGTTTGTTGAACCTCCCTGTAATGCTACACTAGTAGAAGAATTCACAGTACTTCTTAAAGCAAGATTCCCTATTACATCTCCTTGAATAACAAAGCCCGCTTCCGGCATTCAATTGCAAAGTTAGATTATTACTAATATATTGATTTTGTACTGTCATACTTTTACTTGAAGCGATATTTTTCTGAGAACCAGACAAACCAAAATTCCAATAATTTAATGGCCAAACACTTACATTTGCACTGTCTGTCGCCCAATAAACTGTTGAACCATTGTCTAATATCACATCTGATGAAGCATGGAAGATAAGATAAATCTAGTTTGATACAAACTCAATGTTCCATTATTTTTTACTCTTAACTTGGCTCCGCCACTCACCATAAGAGTAGCTGTAGTATTAATGGCTAAATTAGTAGAACTCGCTTCCATTCCCAATTTGTATTTCTGACCCAGATCCACTCACCGTCCATCCTGCGGCAGATAGTGTAGTACTGGATACATTGGTTAGAACAAAGATTTGGTTAGGACTCGGTAAAATTCGTTGGATTCGTCCCACCCGGGTTTAAAGTCCAGCTGGTAAGTGCATTCAAGGCACCTCTGCCCTTGTAGTTGATAAGTGGATTGCGGTAATATAGCACGCTGCCATACAACCTACACATCAATAATAAACGTGCCCTTTTCATAGTTGTAGTTTTTTAGTGTATCTACGTTTCAAATGTAACTTTTGGTTACAAAGAGTACGTGAATATTTTAATAATCCCAACCAAATTAAACTTATCATTTGTCCCGTCAATTTTAACAAATGGACGAGTTACCTGGCTTCAACTTATTCAAAAAGAACAAAGTCCCGCTTCATGTGGCCATTATTATGGACGGCAACGGTCGCTGGGCAAAAAAACACGGCAAAGATCAGCATCGAAGGGCACAAAGCGGGCGTAGAATCCGTTCAGTAATGCCGTCAAAGCCAGCTATTGAATGCGGCGTAAAATATCTGACCCTGTATGCTTTTAGCACTGAAAACTGGAGCAGGCCCAAACACGAAGTGGATGCTCTGATGGAACTTATTGGTATTCGCCATTGAAACAGAAGTTGCCTGAATTGCACACAAAACAATATTCGTCTGAATACCATCGGAGATATTCAACAACTACCCGAAAAATGCCATCAATCTCTGACCCAATCCATTCATTATTTGCGTAACAATACTCAACTCACCCTTACTCTGGCACTAAATTATTCTTCAAAATGGGAAATTACCAATGCCTGCCGACTTATTGCAGAAAAAGTAAAACAAGGCAATACTATCCCCCGACGAAATCACTCAACACATCATACAAGAACATTTGAATACTGCCGGTACCTGCCCGACCCGGAATTGATTATTCGTACCATCCGGCGAACATAGAATCAGTAATTTTTTGCTATGGCAAGCCGCTTATGCCGAGTTTTATTTTACACCTCTCTATCTGGCCTGAATTTACAAAAGAAGAGTTTTACAAAGCTATCTTGGATTATCAAAAGAGAGAGAGAAGATTTGGCAAAACCAGTGAACAAATCCAATCACAAAATATTCAATAATGCCCTTCATTCGTAGAATTTACATTTACATATATTGCTTATTTTTTGCTTCTGCTTATTCTCAAAACGAAGTATCACAATGGTATCAAAATCCACCGAAAAAATATACCATTGCAGGCATTGAAATAGAAGGCGTTGAAAACATAGACAAAAATGTTTTGAAATATCTAACCGGCATTTCTGTAGGAGATGTGATTCAAATACCCGGCGACAAAACAGCAGATGCCATCAAAAATTTGATGAAACAAGGAATGTTTGATGATGTAGAACTGTATGTAGATAAAATAGTAAAAACGAAGCATTTATCAGAATAAAAGTAACAGAAAAACCCCGTCTGTCCAAATTTACATTTTTAGGAAAAATTAAAAAGCACGAAGCCGATGATATTCGCGAAAAAATCAGATTGGTCAGAGAAAAAATCATCACCGATTATACCATAGGAAACATCAAAAATACCATTCGCGAATATTATGTCAATAAAGGATATTATTTTACGGAAGTGGAAATCACTCAAGAGCCCGATAAGACAGCCAAAACACCACACATTACCTTGTATATTAAAATAAACAAAGGAAAACAAGTTAAAGTAAAAGACATCAATTTTTATGGCAATTCTGCTTTATCTGCCGGAAAGTTGAGACGCAGCATGAAAGAAACCAAACGAAAAAGATGGTGGAACATTTTTAATTCAGGAAAATATCTGGAAGAAAATCTGGAAAAGGACTTACCCAACATCATTGAAAAATACAATGCACGCGGATACAGAGATGCAAGAATCGTCAAAGACACTGTTTATTTTGTGGAAAAATACAGAGTCAATATAGACATACACATAGAAGAAGGGCACAAGTATTATTTCGGAAAATTTTATTGGCACGGCAATTCCAAATACAGAAGCGGACAGCTGGATACCATTCTCAACATTAAAGAAGGTGAGATATTCAATCAACAGAAATTAGACCAAAGATTATTCATGAACCCCAATGGATTTGATATTTCCTCACTTTATATGGACGACGGCTATTTGTTTTTTCAAATACAGGCAAAAGAAAGACAAATACGCAACGACACCATCGACTTTGACCTTCATATTTACGAAGGAAAGCAGGCCATCATCAACAAAGTATCGGTGAAAGGTAACGACAAAACCAACGATAAAGTAATTTACCGCGAAATACGCACACGTCCCGGTCAGTTGTTTCGTCGTTCCGATATTATTCGTACGCAAAGAGAATTGGCACAATTGGGATATTTTGACCCCGAAAAATTTGGAGTTAATCCCGTACCCTAATCCGGCAGAAGGCACAGTTGATTTGGAATATACTTTAGAAGAAAAACCCAACGACCAATTGCAATTGTCCGGCGGTTGGGGCGGTGGCCGAGTGTTGGGAACACTGGGCGTGGTGTTTAATAATTTTTCCGCCGCCAACATATTCAAAAAAGGCGCATGGACACCCCTTCCAAGCGGTGACGGACAACGTTTAAGCATTCAGGCGCAAACCAACGGAACTTTTTATCAATCCTATAACATCTCTTTTACCGAACCGTGGTTAGGCGGAAAAAGACCAAATTCCTTGACAGGAACGGTATTTTTTACATCTTTTGCTCCTTTGGGAGTGAACAAAAAAATTAAAGTAGACGGCAAAAAAGTTACCAACCCCAATGCACAATTTATGGACATTATCGGCTCTTCTCTCGGTTTTGGCAAAAGATTAAAATGGCCTGACGATTATTTTCAAATATACACCTCTCTTAATTACAATTATTATCATCTCAACAAATACTCTTTATTTCAAGGGCTCAATACAGGATATGCCAATGATTTTCACCTGTCTTTTAATATCTCCAGAAATTCCGTTGATGCTCCCATTTTTCCCAAAAACGGTTCAAACATTTCTCTCACCGGACAATGGACACCGCCTTATTCTTATTTTATATTCAAAAACAAAAATGTATCTGATTTGACAGCACAAGAAAAATACAAATTCATAGAATATCAAAAGTATAAATTCACAGCAGAATGGTTCACGCAGATTACCAACAAAAAAGCACCCGAAGGCAAAGAAGCACGGAATTTGGTATTGCGTTTGAAAATGGGATGGGGCTTTTTGGCTTACTATCAAAAGTATATGGGATTTTCTCCGTTTGAACGATTTTATCTTGGCGGCAGTGGATTAAGCGGTTTTCAAAACTTTGTATCCCGCGAAATTATTGCCCTGCGCGGTTATCCCGACAATTCTTTATCCGAAAGTTTTGGTTCGCCCATCGTGACGCGTTATACTGCGGAGTTAAGGTATCCTTTGACACTAAACCCGCAAGCCACCATTTTTGTATTGGGATTTGCAGAAGCGGGCAATGCTTTTTCAAATTTCAAATACTTCAATCCGTTTTCTGTCAAACGCAGTGCGGGCTTGGGCGTCAGGATATTTTTGCCCATGTTTGGATTGCTGGGGCTGGATTACGGATGGGGCTTTGACAGCGTACCCGGTAATCCGGGTATTGGCAACGGTAAAGGACAATTTCACTTTACCATCGGAGGATTTTTGGGAGAACTGTAAAAACCTTTCAATCATGGCTTTGGAAGATATTCATTTAATAGGAGATAAAATTTTGATAGACCCCATTTCACCACCTGAAAAAACATTATCAGGATTGTATTTACCACCCACAGTACAGGACAAAGAGAAAGTGCAGAAAGGATATGTGGTAAAAACCGGACCCGGTTATCCTGTTCCCTTTCCCGTTGAAAACGATGAACCATGGAAAGAACCTTCGGAAAATATCAAATACATCCCCTTACAGGTAAAAGCGGGAGACATTGCCATTTTTCTGATGAACTCTGCTATTGAGATTTATTATGACGATAAAAAATATTATATCGTGCCGCATCATGCAGTTTTGATGGTAGAAAGAATCAATTGGACAGAATAATTTTCAATGAAATATCAATTCAAAATAAGATTCAATACCCAATATCAAACCACCAATCATCTTTATTGGCGGGTATCATCAATGATGAAGACATTTGTTTTCAAATGTCATTATCAGAAACAAAGAAGTAAAAACAATCAACCATACATTACCATCAGGAGAAGAAAAATGGAGTATCTATTGCGAAAGTGACAGTTACCGAGGTGGATGAAAACAACACTATTATTATTGAATAAAAAATTGTATTTTCTCTGAAACCCTGAAAAAGAATATATTTGCCGTATAATTTTGGATTATGAGCGAACACGAAAAATGGATGCGGAGAGCCATTGAACTTTCCGTACAAAATGTGGAAAAAGGCGGCGGACCCTTCGGTGCAGTGATTGTAAAAGACGGACAATTAATAGCCGAAGGATACAATCGTGTAACAGCATTGAACGATCCTACGATGCACGCCGAAGTAATGGCTATTCGTGAAGCGTGCAAAAAACTCAATACTTTTGATTTGAGCGGATGCATTATTTACACATCCTGCGAGCCGTGCCCTATGTGTTTAGGGGCTGTTTATTGGGCAAGAATTTCGGAAATGTATTTTGCTAATACCAAACAAGATGCAGATTCCATCGGTTTTTCGGACGAATTCATTTACAAAGAAATAGAAAAACCCTATCATTTAAGAACTTTGAAAACACACCAGATATTGCGTGAAGAAGCATTGACGGCATTTGAAAAGTGGAAAGTGAAAGAAGACAAAATACAGTATTGATGAACACTCACGATAAATTGTCGGTGGTCATTATTACATTCAATGAAGAAAAAAATATTGGTCGTTGTCTTGAACAGTGTAAAAGATATTGCAGACGAAATTGTGATTCTGGATTCCGGCAGCACAGACAGAACAAAAGAAATTGCAAGTGAATACGATAAAGTAAAATTTTACACTCATAATTTTGACGGACATATACAACAAAAAAACCGTGCAAAAAATTTAGCCACTTACGATTGGGTGTTGAGTTTGGATGCCGATGAAGCGTTAGACGAAGAATTAAGAAAAAACATCCTTTCTTTAAAAGGCAAATGGGATAAAGATGGATATTATATGAACCGATTGACCAATTATTGCGGGCATTGGGTAAGGCATTCCAACTGGTATCCGGATAGAAAATTAAGATTATGGAACAAAAGCAAAGGTGAATGGAGAGGCATCAATCCGCACGATAAATTTGAAATGTATGAAGGAGACAAAGTAACGGGATACTTAAAAGGCAATATTTTGCATTACAGTTATTATACATTAGATGACCATTACCGGCAAGTAGAGTATTTTACCAATATTGCATCAAAAGCATATTTTGAAAAGGGTATTCGGGCATATTATTGGAATTTGCTTGTCAATCCTGTTGCCAAATTTATTGACCATTATCTGTTACATTTAGGTTTTTTGGATGGAAAAGCAGGATGGAACATCGCAAGAATATCAGCGTATGCCACTTATTTGAAGTATAAAAAAATTATGGATTTACAAAACAAGAATTCTCTCCACTCTAATTAACCCTTTATTTTACGGAGTTTTTCTTCGTTAAGTATCTTTATAGTAGATCCTTTTACTTCCACTAATCCTTCTTCTTTAAAGTCCGATAATGTGCGAATTAAAGTTTCTGTCGCAGTACCTACCAAGCTACTTAAATCATTTCGTGACATATTAATCGTAAAAAACACCGTCATCCGATTGTTTGTACTTTTCTATTAAAAACAAAAGTGCTTCTGCTACTCTTTTACGAATAGAATTATAGGCCATTTTCATTAACCTTTCTTCTTTTTCTTTTATTCCATTAGACAAAAGTTTAATAAAAGTATTAGAAACATCCTTATTTGTGTTTAATAATAAAAAAAACTGTTCTTTAGGAATTATACACACTTCTGAAACTTCTAATGACGAAGCAGAAAATTGATAGGTCGTGTCTTCTAATAAGGCCTCATAGCCCACAAAGTCACCCGGTTTATATAAATCAATAATAAATTCTTTGCCATATTCATTTATGCGAAATGCTTTAACTTTTCCGTTTACTATAAAATAAAGTGCATTTGGATATTTACCTTCTCTAAAAAGTAATTCTTTTTTTGGTACAGTAATGATTTTATGTCCTTTAGTAAGTTTATCAATAGACATCTGCATGGCCGCTTCGTCAAAAAAGTTCTGTACATTTTCCAATGAAACATTGTTTTCCTGAACAATGTTTTTTATTCTTTGAAATTTTTCAAAACGTGCTTTGATGGCATTTAACAAATCAGTATCCGTAAAAGGTTTTGTCAAATAATCATCTGCACCCATTTCCATGCCTTTTCGCATGTCCTGTTTTTCTGCTTTAGCTGTTAGAAATATAAAAGGAATCTCTGCTGTATGACTATCTTTTGAAAGAATAGATAGCACGCCATAACCATCCAGTTCTGGCATCATTATATCGCAGATTATCAGGTCAGGATGTTCTGACCGTGCTAATTTAACTCCTTCTTTCCCATTTTTCGCTGTTATGACCTCATAACCTGCCAACTCTAATATCTCAGAGATATTATCACGCATGTCGGCATTATCTTCAATGATTAAAACTTTTTTCTTTATCTCGTTCATAATCTTTTATTTTTCACTGATTTGAAAAGGAATATAAATTGTAAACACACTACCTTCATTTAATTTACTCTTAAATTCAATTTGTCCATTCATAATCTCAAGGTATTTCTTAACAATATTGAGCCCTAAGCCCGTTCCTTGTATATTATTTACATTGTTTGCTCTGAAAAATCTTGTGAATAAAAAAAACTGTTCTTCTTCTGGTATTCCATATCCTTCATCTTTTACAGATATAATTAACGTATTATCATCAATTTTACTTTCAATGAATATTGGTTTATCTTCATCAGAATATTTACTGGCATTTGAAATCAAATTAAACAAAATATTTTTTAATATTTGTTCATCTACCACACATTGAAGTTTTTCAGAAAGATGCTTATAGACAATATGTTGTCCTTTTTTTAGTATAGGAGTAATTTCATCTATAATTTGCCTTAATGTTTCAGTAACATTGATAAGTTCTGGTTTATACCGCACAATTCCCTCCTCTAATTTATCCAAAGATAAAAAGTCATTCAGCATCTCTGTAAGATGCGATACGGCTGTTTTAATTCTTTGAATGTGTTTTTCTCTTTTTTCCTGTTCTTCTGTTTTGGTATACCTCTGTATTAAAGATACTGATGATAATATCGTGCCCAATGGCGTACGAAACTCGTGTGAAGCAGTTGAAACAAATCGGGATTTTATCTCATTCAATGCTTTCTCTTTTTCCAGCGCTTGTGCTAATTCATTTTTGCTTTGAGATAATTCATATACTACCCGTGCTAATTCTTTTGTTCTTTCTTTTACTTTGCTTTCCAGTACATGATTTAGATACGAAATTTCTTCGTTTTTTCGTTTCAACAATTCGGCATATTCTTTTAATTTTTCTTCTGCTTGTTTCCGTTCTGTTATGTCAATAATAAAACAAATTACATATTTGACATCATTAATTTCAAATGGACTTAATCCCACTTCTATTGGGAACTTACTCCCATCTTTTCTACAACCGTATAACTCAAGATTTTTTCCCATAGGCCTTGCATGGGGATTCATTGAATAATTTGATCTCAACTGTTTATGCTGTTCTCTTTTTTCATAAGGCACTAATTCATCAATGTTCATGCCTATCATCTCATCGCTGCTATAACCAAATAACTCTGCCGCACGAGGATTTACCATTACAATTTCTGAATAATTTTTACACACAATAATTCCTTCCGTGGAATAATAGAAAATGGCTTCAACCAACTTTAATTCATTGAGCATTCGTTTTTTTGGAACAATAATAGCACACATTCTGCAAAAATGAAAATGCAAAGTAATTGAAACTATACTCTCTAAAATATGATTTAAATCATATTTAAAGGATTGACTTGTGTGATTATTAGATTAACACTATTATACCCCTATTTTATAAACATTTTTACCTCTCATTTCAAAAAATTACTCAAATGCATTGGTATATAAAAAAATATAGAATATCTAAATATACTTATTGAACTTGAATTTGTAGATGTTAGACATTCGTTCAATGATTTGAGATAGGAGCGCTTGCTTTTTTTATTTTCCTATTCGAGGAAGTTCTCTCTAATCTAACTCTTGAATCTAACTCTTGCGTATTTATGAATGCAATGAGTTTTTATGAAAGGAAATTTTACAAGAGAAGTATTCAAAATAATTTTATTCTATTACCCAATAGTTGATCTTTATGTTATTTACAGGAACAGAAGTATTGTTATTATAAACTTTAAAGCTAAAACCAGAATTATTTATCCAGCTAATGTAGTAAGATACATTCTTAGCTTCATCTAAACCATTGTCAACCAGGGAAATTAATACTACGGGTACAGAAGCATAAGGTTTTGAAAAAGTGATGTCCACCTGAGCATAGTATCCAGCAAGAATGTTAGAAAGTTCAACATTCCCTTTTACGTCGGTTGAAGTTGAAAAAAGCAGTGCGGTTACGTTAGCCGGATAAACAAAGATGCTAGGGGAGGTATATGAAGAGCTTTTAATATGCCCGTCTCTAATCATTACATTACCAGCATTAGAATAAATTGACCAATTGGCATAACCATCTATTACTAAATTTCCACCGTCTGCCTGGGTAAAAATACCGATATTATTTCCTAAACCAGATGCATACACATCAATCCCCTTTCTATTGACAGTTGTACCAGTAAAACTACTGAAATAAGAACCTAAACCAACAATGGTAGTTAACGAACTACTGTTTAGAGCATTATTATTCAGATAAATTCCATAACTAACGTTTGAGGTACTGATACCCATTGAGTGATTGATTTTCAGAGCAGAAGCATAATTTGACCCCGTATTACCAAAATTTATGGTTAACCCTGCATCTAATGCTAAAGAAGGGTTGGCTGTATAATACATAAAATTCCTTCCGTAAATTTTTATACTATCTGATAAAGAATAGATGTTGATATTTTTTGGTGTACCAATGTGTAGACCACCATTTTGAGAAAAAATCTTTATACTATCAGATGCAGAAAAATCTACTTTTTTTGTGCTTCTGACTAGCAGACCATGTCCTTGCTTTGTAAATATAAAACTTGTATCTTGTATATTTCCGGTTCCGCTTCTTAGAGTGATGCCCGAATATCCTAAAAAATTATACACATCAATTACACTTGCAAAAGAATTGGTATTACTAAAATGCGCTATGACTGTATCATTAATATTACCAAAAACGCTTAATAAGGATGGCGGTTGAATAATAGAACTGCCAATTCGGATTTTACCAGTTTTGGTTATTCGCATTCTTTCATTGTTAGCTGTTTTAAAGATGAGTGGAAAGTTATCTTTTGTGCCAATAAAATTGAGGGTAGAATCGGTTTGATAATTTCCTTCTGTACTCCAAGCAGTAGATGTTCCAGTATTAATGACAGTTTCTGCTTTTTTGGAATACATAGCATAAGGAACAGATAAAATTTGTTGCGTACCTATCGGAACATATGAAGTACCCCCATTGGGGTCCATCTGTACTTCTAAGAAAAAAGGACCATTTCGCCAGTCAATAGTATTCAAACTTGTATTTGAACCAATTGCAACGGTAAAAATACCTATGCTGTTGGTAGAGGTTACATGATCTTCTGTAAACACTGGATTACCAATGTATCCCTGGTGAATTAAAAATCTTAAACCAATAGGTTGATTGGAAAGGATGCCCCCGTTTGCATCTCTGGCAACGCCTTGATAACTAATCCTTTCTAAGGAAGTGTTTTGTGAAAAAATGAAATTTAAGAAGAATACTAAATTCAATAAATATACTAATGTTTTCATTTTTTTTTTGCAAAAATATGAATTTTTATAGAGAAAATTAATGTATTTAATTTTAAGTGAAAGTTTGTTTTATATCAATAATTTTGCTGTAATTTGCAGCAAAAAAGATGGAAGCAAAGTCATTAATTGGTAGTTGGTTAAAAGGTCTGGTGCGTCTAAAACAGTCCAATTTTACGGAAAGCGAAATAGCAGAAATAAATTCTGAAACTTCACATTTTGTAGAATTGCTATTGCAATTTTATGATTACGGTGAAGTGGAATTGTATGAAATGGTAAATGCATCTGTAGAAGATTGGTTTAATGGAATAACAGAACTTAAGAAAAATGGCTTTTCGTTTGAAGAAATACGTCAGTTTATGGAGGATATTAAAGATGCATTCTATTACATTGAGTATGAATATGATGAATGGGATGAAGATGATTATGAGGATGAAGATTTTGATGAGGATGAGGATGATGACGATGAAGATGATGATGACGAATTTGACCCCAGAAAATTCTTTCCCAAGCGATAAGAATAAGGACTGATAATTTTAGATGAATGTATCAAACGAGATAATAGTGTATTCTAAAAGTAAAGCATTCCTATTAATCACAAAATTTAGGTTATCGCTATTAGTAGTATTTTCGGCAGTGGTGAGTTATGTTACTATTGCTGAAAATCCTAGGTGGGATGTTGTTTTGTATTTGTCTTTAGGAGGTTTTTTAATTACAGGGGCTTCCAATAGTTTTAATCAAATCATTGAAAAACGTTTAGATGCCTTGATGGATAGAACAAAGGAAAGGCCAATGCCATTAGAGATATTATCAAAGAGAGAAGCGTTCTTTTTTTCACTAATTTTAACGGTTATTGGGCTTTATTTTTTGTATTTGTGTTCTTTTCTTACAGCCCTAATTGGTTTGATTTCTTTGTTGCTTTATGTTTTAGTGTACACACCATTAAAACAAAAAAGTCCATGGGCTGTGTTTATAGGGGCATTTCCGGGAGCTTTGCCTACATTGATAGGAGCCGTTACAGGACAAAGTCAGCAAAATGCTATTGAGTTTTTTTCAACATTGTTATTTTTAATTCAATTTATCTGGCAATTTCCACACTTCTGGACGTTGGCGTGGTTTAATTATGACGACTATGCAAAAGCGGACTTTTATTTATTACCGAGTAAGAAAAAAGATAAATTTTCTGCCTTTATGATTTTTTTATACACCATTTTTCTTATAGTGGCAGCTTTAATGCCTTATTTTTTCCACTTTACAGGCATTTTGTCCACTATAATTATTGGGGTAGCTTCGTTTACATTGCTTATTCAGGTCTATTACTTTTACAAAATGCAATCGGATGAAATGTCAAAAAAATTATTTAAAACATATATTATTTACCTGCCCGTAGTTCAATTAAGTATTATGACAAGATTATAAATTAAAATCTATGAAAGAAGAATTACAATTAAAAAGACGTGCGCAAAAAAACATTTTATGGTTAGGGATTTTTAGCATTATCATGCTTTTTTCAGGATTGGTAAGTGCTTATATTATTCGTTCTCAAGGTGGTAATTGGTTGAAATTTCAACTACCTGATATTTTTTATTTTAGTACTGGTGTAATTTTAATGAGCAGTTTGACCATATATTTTGCACAAGTAAGCATTCAAAAAGATAACAAAAAAAGAACTACAATTTTTTTAGTCACTTCACTCATTCTTGGCATCGTTTTTTCAATTAGTCAATTTTTTGCGTGGAAAGAATTATATCAAAATGGCATTGTATATGCTGGAAAATACAGCAATCCTTCTGGCTCGTTTTTGTATTTATTAACTGCTTTACATCTGGTACATTTATTAGGAGGATTAATAGGTTTACTTATTACAACGATAAAAAATATTTTAGGGAGATATTCTTCTGAAAATTATATTGGAGTAGAACTGATCTCCATTTATTGGCATTTTTTGGATGCACTATGGATTTTTTTATTTTTATTTTTAATATTTATTCATTAACATTGCCCGCAAAATTATATTCTTATGGCTCACGCTCAGGCAACAGTAGTAGATGAAAAAGAATTGTGGAACGGTGGTGTATCCCCGTTTAATATCAGTTACGGAAAAATCATGATGTGGTTTTTTCTGGTATCCGATGCTTTGACGTTTGGAGGATTGTTGTGTGCTTATGGTTTTATGAGGCATCGTTTTGCAGATGTGTGGCCACATGCCGAACATGTTTTTGTACACTTTCCGTTTGTAAAGCAACATATTCCACTTGCGTATGTGGGTTTAATGACCTTTATTTTAATCATGTCTTCTGTTACCATGGTATTGGCTGTAGAAGCGGGTCAAAGAAAAGATAGGAAAGGTGTAACTATCTGGATGTTAGCAACTATTGCTGGTGGTTTAATGTTTTTAGGTTCTCAGGCATGGGAATGGTATAATTTTATTGTAGGAACAGAAGAAGGCGCATTAAGATGGGTTTGGAACGAAGAGCAACAAAAATATGTTCAGCAAATCATCCATGGGGCTAACATGACAGTCAATGAATATGGTATTCCTCAATTTGCTAATTTCTTTTTCTTTATTACTGGTTTTCATGGATTTCACGTGTTTAGTGGCGTTGTGTTGAATATCATAATTTTCATTCAGGTATTAAATGGCGTGATGGAAAAAAGAGGGCATTATGAAATGGTTGAAAAAGTTGGATTATACTGGCACTTTGTGGATTTAGTATGGGTGTTTGTATTTACATTTTTCTATCTACTTTAATTTTCAAAAAATATTTATCGCTAACCTAAAAAAATAAAAAATATGCACTTCCACGATAATTATCCTGAATACGAAAAAATGGCCATTCATGGCGAAGAAGAAGGAAAAAAAGCCAGAAGAGTATTATGGAATGTTTTCTGGCTAATGCTCATCGTAACCATTTTGGAACTCATTGTTGGTTTTATAGCACCTGAAAAAGGATGGACAGGCACATTAGGATTAAAAATTTTCTTCATTACATTTACTTTAGTAAAGGCGGGAGGCATTGTATTGTATTTTATGCACTTAAAACATGAAAGAACATTTTTTAAATATACAATTCTTGTTCCCTATTCAGTATTCATTCTTTACACTGTTTTCATTTTAATTGTAGAAGGTAATTATTCCATGAATCCACAATATAGAAATAAAGTAGATAAAGTATATTTTGACCAACAGGAAAAATTAAAAGCGCATTCCAATCATGAAAATAGCGAGCATTAATTCAACTTTATCTAATTTTATTTGGATGTTTAAAATTTTCATTATCTTGCCAGCCAAAAATTAAATACTATGACAAAAAAAATCTTCTCTGTTTTGTGTGCATTATTTTTAGTGGGCTTCTCGCTTCAGGCGCAAAAGAATTATATGAAGGCCGCCGATGAAGCGTTAAAATACGGGCAGTATTTTAATGCTATTGAACTTTATAAACAGGCCTACACCAAAGCTAAAAAACCAGATGTTAAAGCAAAAATACTTTACAAAACAGGGCTGGCATACAAGAGTATCAATGATTTAAAATCTGCTGAAACCTACTTACAAAAAGCCATTTCTGCTAAATATCCGGATCCTGCGGTGCATTTGGCATTAGCAGATGTTTTAAAAGCACAAATGAAATACCCTGAAGCAATGGCCGAGTATGAGGCCTACAAAAAGGAAAACCCCTCCGACCCACGCGGAGAAATGGGCATTAAGTCCTGTCAATTGGCGCAAGAATGGAAAGATAATCCCACTCGTTATAAAGTTGAAAACATGGCTCTAATAAATTCAAAAGAATCAGATTTCTGTCCGCAATATAAAGATGCAAAATATAAAACTCTTGTATTTACCTCTACAAGAGAAGGGGCACAAGGAAAATTAGATATCACCACAGGTCAAAATCATTCAGATTTATATGAAACAACTCTGGATAAGAATGGTAAATGGAGCACGCCTACTCCTCTTGGGGTTATTGCTTCTCCATTTAATGAAGGATGTGCCTGCTTTACTAAAAAAGGTGATTTCATGTTTATGACCCGTTGCCCGGAAGCAAAAGGGAAAAAGTTGGCCTGCCAATTATATATTGTAAAAAAACAAGGAAATTCCTGGGGAGAACCTGAAAAACTTCCATTCAATATTGATAGTATTGCATTTGGACACCCAAGTTTAGCCCCCGATGGAAAGACATTATATTTTGCAGCAAAATTGCCTGATGGAAAAGGTGGAAAGGATATTTGGAAATCTGTTTGGGACCCCAAAAATAATACATGGTCAAAGCCAATTAACTTAGGAGATATGGTAAATACACCAGGGGATGAAGTATATCCATATATTCATCCTGATGGGAAAACTCTTTACTTTTCATCAAACTATCATCCGGGAATGGGCGGATTAGATATTTTCAAAGCAGAAGCAGATGAAAATGGTAATTTTACGAAACCTGTTGAAAATATGAAATATCCCATTAACTCAGCAGCAGATGATTTTGCTATTATTTTTGAGGGTGCTAAAGCCAAAAGAGGATATTTTACTTCCAACAGAGAAGGTGGAAAAGGTAGCGATGATATTTGGTCATTTTATTTACCACCACTTATCTTCAAGATGAAGGGAACAGTCGTTAGTTCAGGTGGCAATACTGGAGTAGGAAAAGGAGAAGGTGTTGCTAATGTAAAAGTAAGATTAGAAGGAAGCAATGGTGATATTCAGGAAACAATGACGGATAAAACAGGCGCATACTCATTCACCGGTTTAAAAGAAAATACTTCTTACACAGTGAGCATTGAAACCAATAAAAACTCTGTTTCTGAACACTATCCTGATGGTTATTTAGCAAGTAGTGAGAGGGGTACATTTACTACAGTTGGAGTTAATAACTCAAAAGAATTTGTAAAAGATTTTGAAGTAAAACCGGTTGAAAGAGAAATTCGTTTGCCAAGAATATTATTTGACTTGGATAAAGCTACATTACGTCCTGAATCCAAAGATTCTCTGGAATACCTTTACAAGTTATTAGTGGATAACCCAACAATTATTATTGAAATACAGGCGCATACCGATAGCCGTGGCAGTGATAAGAAAAACGATAAACTTTCACAAGACAGAGCTCAATCTGTTGTTGATTATTTAATCAATGAAAAGAAAATCAATCCGGCACGCTTACAAGCCAAAGGATATGGTAAAAGAAAATTATTGATTAAGGACGATGTTATTAAAGCAGCTAAAACAAAAGAAGAACAAGAGGCACTTCACGAGAAAAACAGAAGAGTGGTATTTAGAATCATTAGCTGGGATTTTGTAGATCCGAATGCCCCCAAAAAGGAAGTACCAAAAGTAAAACCAAAAATTGAAGGTGAAGAAAATTCGGAAGAAATTCCAGACGCAGAATCCAATTAATTAAAGGTTATTTGAACTATATTGAAAACTTCCGCCATGTGCGGAAGTTTTCTTTTTAAAAAGAAAAAAGTTTTATTTTACTTACATTCGCCGTCCTTAAATAAATTGTATGTACAGAACACACACTTGTGGAGAATTAAGAATTGAACACATTAATCAAAAAGTAACATTAGCAGGGTGGGTTCAGAAAAGAAGAGATCTCGGAAATCTTACTTTTATAGATTTAAGAGACCGTTATGGTATTACACAATTAACTTTTAGTAGTGACATAAATCCTGAATTGTTAGAAAAAGCCAGATTAATTAACAGAGAATTTGTAATTCAAGTTACAGGTGTAGTTAGAGAAAGGGAAAATAAAAATCCTAACCTTCCTACTGGTGATATTGAAATTATTGTGGAGCAATTAAACATACTCAATCCCTCTTTAACACCACCTTTTACAATAGAAGACCAAACGGATGGGGGAGAAGAATTAAGAATGAAATATCGTTATTTAGATTTGAGGAGGAATCCACTGAAAAATAATCTTATATTACGACACAAATTAGCATTAGAAACAAGAAAATATTTAGACGCTTTGAATTTTCTGGAAATTGAGACGCCTTTTTTAATTAAATCAACGCCTGAAGGCGCAAGAGATTTTGTTGTACCAAGTCGGATGCATAAAGGTGAGTTTTATGCTTTGCCACAAAGTCCGCAAACGTTTAAGCAAATTCTAATGGTAGCGGGCTATGACCGTTATTTTCAAATTGTGAGATGTTTTAGAGATGAAGATTTAAGAGCAGACCGACAACCAGAGTTTACTCAAATTGACTGCGAAATGAGTTTTGTTGAAAGAGAAGATATATTACAGACATTTGAAGGATTAATAAGACATTTGTTTAAAACTGTAAAAAGGATAGAATTGTCTGAATTTAAGAGAATGTCTTATGATGAGGCAATGAATTATTATGGTTCGGATAAGCCCGATTTACGATTTGATATGAAGTTTGTGCATTTGACAGACCTTTTGAAAGATAAGGGATTTAAGGTTTTTGACGCATCCGAAACTATCATCGGTATTGTATTGAAAGATCAAGCCAGTGCGACCCGAAAACAAATTGACGAATGGACAGAATTTGCAAAAAGTCCCAAGGTTGGTGCAAGCGGTTTGATTTATATTAAATATAACGAAGATGGAAGTATTAAATCATCGATTGATAAATTTTTCAACACGGAACAATTAGTAGAAATTTTACATTCAGCCAATGCCGAAAAAGGCGATTTGATGCTGATATTGGCAGGTGAAAAGTGGAAGACCTTAAAAGGAATGGGACAATTGCGTTTACACCTTGCTCAACAATTGAATTTAATCCCTAATAACACCTATGCTTGCTTATGGGTGGTGGATTTTCCTTTGTTTGAATACGATGAAGAAGAGCAAAGGTGGGTAAGTATGCACCATCCTTTTACATCGCCCATTGGAGATTTGACAGGAAATATTGCAGATATTAAAGCGAATGCGTATGATATGGTAATTAATGGAACAGAAGTAGGTGGCGGAAGTATTCGTATTCACAATAAAGAAACACAGAAGAAAGTTTTTGAGTTATTGGGCTTTACAGAAGAAGAAGCCATGAAACAATTCGGATTTTTGATGAATGCTTTTGAATATGGTGCACCACCGCACGGTGGAATTGCCTTTGGGTTTGATAGATTGACAGCGATTATGTGTGGTGTAGATTCTATCAGAGATGTAATAGCATTCCCCAAAAATAATGCTGGCAGAGACACGATGATTGATGCCCCATCTGAAATCAATGAAAAACAATTGGAAGAGTTGGGATTGATTATTAATCAGAATGCATCTTAAAGGTTAATTGTTTGTTTTTAGACATACCTAAATTGAGTTTTTTCTCTTTAAAATGTTTTCTTATAAAAAGATAATTCAATTGGTTTTACCACTTGTTATTAGTGGATTTGGACAAAGTGTGATTTATGTAACCGATGTTTTATTTTTAGGAAGATTGGGAGAAGTTGCTTTAGGCGCATCAGCTATTGCGGGATTGTTTTATGCCTCTATTATGATGGTGGGGTTTGGAATTTCTTCGGGATTGCAGGTGATTATTGCACAAAAAACAGGAGAAGGACGAAAAGAAGAAACGAATCAATATTTATTAAATGGAGTTTTAATTCAATTTGGGGTATCAATATTTTTTACTGTGATTTATTTTCTTTTTAATGATTGGATGCTTGAAATTTTTGTGGAAAGCAATGAAGTAAGAAAAGCCACAAAGTATTTTTTGAGTGTTCGCATTTTGGGATTATTACCTTACTTTTTGTTTTATGCTTATCGTGCATATTATCTGGGCATTGGAGAAGCAAAAATTATATCCTTTGTAACCATTATAATGAGTATTCTTAATTTGATATTAAATCCTGTTTTGATTTATGGTTGGTATTCTATCTTACCACCTTTAAATTACATTGGTTCTGCCTGGGCATCGGTAATTGCAGAAGTTATCAGCACATTATTGATAATGTTTTTTCATTCATTGCGCAAAAAATCAACCCGGTTTATTTCACATATTCAGTATAGGATTATTGAAGAGATATTAAAAGTCTCTACACCTTTAATTTTTCAGCATTTTATCTCGGTGTTTTCGTGGTTTTTATTTTTTCTTTTCATTGAAAAAATGGGAACAACCGCATTGGCAATTTCTAATGTAGTTAGGGCGGTTTATGTTTTAGTAATGGCACCCATTTTAGCATTTTCACATTCTACGGTTACCATTATAGGACAAATTTATGGATCAAAAGAATATTCTTTATTAAAAACAACATTATTCAGAATCATTTTACTTTCTATAGTGTTCACTTTACCTTTCTCAATAGTGGCGTTTTTATCGCCATCTCTTTTGATGAGAATTTTTACGGATGATGTAATAATCTTGCAAGGTGGTGAGACGGTTATGCAAGTCATAAGTTTTGCATTACTTTATTTTGCAGCATCTATGCCTATTCTGAGTGCCGTTACAGGATTGGGAGATACAAATAAAGCATTGTTTGTTGAAAGTATATCTTTTGTAGTATATATCTTTTCAAGTGCTGTATTAGTATTTGTACTACGACTTTCTTTACCGCTTGTATGGTGTAATGAGTTCATTTATTTTTCGTGCATTGCCTTTATTTCGTATTATTTTTTAAATAAAAAAATAACACTTTTAAACCTAAAAAATAAGGAAGTCAAACTCAATTAAATCTTGTATTTTTGCAAACATACTTTTTTGAAATAACTTTCGTTTATAGCGTAGAATGAAAAAAAATTACTTATATCTTTTTTTTATTTTTATAGTGCTATCCTGTAGTACCAAAAAGAACACAGCCGTTCATCGCTTCTGGCATAGCATGAATACGCGTTTTAATGGTTTGTTTAATTCTACTGAAAGCATTAAGGAAGGACAATATAAAATCCGCACTGCACATAAAGACAATTTTGATGAACTCTTACCCATATTTGTTGTTCCTGAAAATGATGAAGAAGCCAAGAAAACCTATCCTGAATTTGATAGAGCCATCAAAAAAGCATCTTTGATGATTCAACGACACGCTATCAAAGAAAAAGGGAGCAGTGCAGAGACAACTAAACACGGCGCTAACAAATGGATAGATAATTGCTGGGTAAATCTTGGCATTGCTCATTATTACAAACGTGAATTTTTTAGTGGTATTGAGAAATTAGATTATGTTACGCGCAATTACGCTAAATATAAAGAGAAGTATGATGCGATGTATTGGCTTGTGCGTTCATACAACGAGATTGGTGCGGTATCTGAAAGTGAAGTTATTTTAGATAATTTGAACAGCGATAAAAAAGTACCTTCTGATATCAAAAAAGAATTGTATGCTCTGAACGCCGATTATTACATACGGCGGGGTAATTACAAAGAAGCCCTTAAAAACCTTGAAAAAGCTGTACAACAAAGATATTATTTTAATCGTGAAAAAAATATCCAAAGAGCGAGATGTGCTTTTGTAGCCGCTCAATTGAGTGAACAAATGGGAAATTTCAAAAAGGCAAAAGAATATTACAAAAAAGTCATTCAACTCAAACCGGATTATGAAATGGTCTTTTATGCTAAAATGAAAAACGCTTTATTGTTTGATGATTCTAATACTCTGGAAATGGAAAAGAAGAAAAAAGAACTTTTGCAAATGACTAACGAAACCAAAAATAAAGAATATTTAGATGTTATTTATTATACATTAGGACAAATAGAAGAAAAACAAAATAATATTGAAAAGGCCAAAAATTATTATACGCTCTCTGTCCGAACCAGTACGACAAATCCCAAACAAAAGGCCTATTCTTATTTAAAGCTTGGGGATATTTACTTTGAAGAAGGACAATATGTGCCATCTGGACGATATTACGATAGTGCTATCACTACTTTACCAAAAACGCATAAAAACTATGATAAAATTGTGGCTCGTAAAGAAGTATTGCAAAATCTTATCTCATATATTCAAGGTATTCACGAATTAGATAGTTTAATTCAACTTTCAAAGTTTGATAAAAATGAAATTGACCGGTTGATTGACAGACTAATCAAACAATATCTTGCTGAAAAAGAAAAAAAACAAAAAGAACAGGAAGAAAAAGCAAAAACGCCACCACCTGGTCCATCCAATCCTAATGACCCTAATAATAATCCTTTTGCGGCGCAATCTTCTTCTTTTTATTTTTACAATCCAACTGCTGTGAGTTATGGTATTCAGGATTTTATCAAAAAATGGGGACCGCGTCCGTTGGAAGATGATTGGAGAAGAAGTGTCAAAAATAAAAATACTTTAAGTACTAACACAGATAATTCAAACACTGCCAATAATAACACTTCTTCAGTAAATAATCTCAATAATTCCAACAATGCTAACAACAACTCCAAAGCAAATATGGTTGATCCTAAAACAACCAAAGAATATTATTTAAGCAAATTGCCAACCAACGATTCAATGTATACTGCTTATGTGAATAAGATTATAGAGTATTATTACTTAATGGCATTG
Source organism: Bacteroidia bacterium (assembly GCA_026003255.1). Lineage (GTDB taxonomy): Bacteria > Bacteroidota > Bacteroidia > B-17B0 > Aurantibacillaceae > BPGX01. The sequence goes on from BPGX01000001.1 coordinate 418,375, forward strand.
ACTTACAAAGAAGATTTGAATAATTACCAGAAGTCCGTTCAGGCATTTGAAGAATTAAATTCAAAATATCCGGATAATAAATACAAACTTTCTTCTTATTATCAATTGTATTTGCTTTATCAAAAAATTGGCAATATCAATAAATCCAATGAATATAAAGAGAAAATTTTGAGTCAATATCCCAACAGTGAATATGCCCAACTTATCAAAAATCCCAATTACATTGCTAATAAACAAACACAATTGAATGCAACTGAACAGAAATACGAAATGATTTACGATGCTTACTCAAATGGTAATTATCAACAATGTTTTCAAATATCTGAAGAACTTATTCAATCTGGTTTAAGCGATAAAATGCTTCAAAAAGTTGAATTCTTTAAATCGGTATGTGGAGGAAGGTTGAAAGGATTAGATACATTGGAAATGAATTTAAAAAAATACATCGCCCTTTATCCAAAGTCAGAACTCAAAGACAGAGCGAATGAAATACTACTTGCCATCAGCAAATTCAAAAATCAGAAAACAGATACTACTTTTCAATCTACTTCTCAGGAAAATGAAATCCAATATTCATACAATCCTGTTGCGTTACATTATTTTGTTTTAGTATCTCCTGATGAACCCAAAATTATAAGCAGTATAAAAAACAAACTTGACGCGTTTAATAAAACCTATTTTTCTAATGAAGAATTTTCGATAACCTCAGTATTGTTTGGTCAGAAAAAACAAATTATTCTTGTAAAGTCATTTGGAAATAAAGAAAAAGCGATGCAATATCTTAATTTATTAATGAATGATGAAGAAACAATCAACGACTTGCCAACTTCAGAATTTGAATTTTATATTATATCCGATGAGAATTACAAGACACTTATGAAAATTAATTCTACTAAAGAATATAAAGTGTTTTTTGAAAAGAACTATAAGGCAAACGGAAAGAGTTAGTGATTAAATCTTCACTTGTATTTGCACAAAATGTTGTCTTGGTGGGCGTACATCGCCGGGACGAGAAGAATATTCTTCATTAAATACATTGTTTACAATATACGATACTTTTAGAGTTTTATTGATTTGAAAACCAATTCTTGCATCGTGAATCCAGTTGCCTTTTTTGCCACTCGCCATTTCTTTGGCTCTATATTCTTTTAAGCCGGGCAATACATAAAAAATGGGCAAATCAAAACCGTATTCTTTGAAAATACTTTCGGTAAATCTTCTGTCAATGTTTTCCATAAAACTTTGATAACGCGTACTCCATCCTACTGAAATAAATTTCCAATCGAATTGAACATCGTTTTTAAACAAATGTCTGTTTCTGTATTTTAATGTTTTAATGCCAGGTAGTCCAAGGGTATCTCTTTTAGGGTCGTATCCGAGCATAACAGGGTCAATGTAAGTATAACCTGAAAGTATTGTAACATTGACAGGACCAATATTACCATTTCCCATTAATGTTGTTTCTATTCCTTGGATACGGGCGTTTCCTATATTTTGAGACATAAAGCCAGCATAAGGTAAATCGTTGAGCCAAAAACCAGTTGGTCCGTTCGGTGCATAGATATTAAAAACAAATTCTACCATGTTTCTAAATTCCATGTAGAAAGCGGAAATATCAAAGTATCCTTTCCAATCTTTAATCTTCAATGCTTGTTTGACGCCAATCTCTGCGCTGTATCCACGTTCTGGTTGCAACTTGTTATTCGGAAAAATTTTTAAACTGCTGACACTGGTACTTACAAACTTTTCTGCTACACTTGGAAAGCGATACCCTTGACCATACGATGCTCTGATAAATGTATATTGAAAGAGTTGATAGTTTAGTCCTAATCTTAATACTGGTTGAAAAGGTAAATTACTTAATCGGGTTTTGATATTTTGAGTAGTAGTGGCATTCAACACAGGTAATTCGTCAATAGCAATTACGCCTCTTGTAAAAGCCGTGTCTACTCTGTAAAATTCACCACGCAAGCCAGCAGAAACGTTTAACTTATCAAAGAATTTACCATCGTACTGAACATAACCTGCTGTGTTTTTTCCTGTGTGGCGACCATACAAGGAATCGGAATAAACTTGCTGATACATTACAACTGTACCTAATGTAAGTGATTGATTTAACCATCGTTTTTGATATTGTAATTCGCTATAATATAATTCCGCAGTGGCTTCCTGGTTTTTATCGTTTCGGTTTTGAGTAAGGTAATACCGGTTTCTGAAACTAATTTTGTGTGTTCCAAAGCCGTATACCAGAAAGGGGTCAATGTTAAACCGGTTATTGCTATATCTTTGGATGTCCTTTCCCTGCGGAATATAAACACTATCGGCATTTTGCCATAAAAAAAACAAGCCACCTTTCGTATTCATCATGTTGGTATTCACGCCGGCAGATAGCCCCGGTAGTTTTTTGAAGTTGTATCGTATGTTGGTATTCAATCGCCCTCTGTCTTCTGTTTCTAAATAACGATAACCATCGTCGGAAAACATGTGGCCTCCCACTACTATATCCCAATTACCAATTTTTTCACCGTGGGCAAAATTCACACCTCTCTGCCATTGTGAAGTACCTTTCCACCATTTGTATGATAGGTTTCTTGGAGCATCGTAAGTACCCGTGAAAAGCGTAACATGTGTGTAGGGCTTTGATTTGGCGTACATTGTGCGAAGGTTAATAACACCATTAAGCGCAGATGAACCGTATAATGAAGAAGCGGCGCCTTTAATAACTTCTACCTGTTCAGTAGTTTCAAGAGGTAAATAATTCCATTTAATATCATTAGCATCGGCGCTAATCATGGGCATTTCATCTACCAGCATCAATACTCTTGACCCTGCCCCATAAGAAAATCCGCTACCTCCACGAATACTAATCTGACTATCATAAACATTCACACCAGGCACCTGATTCATGATTTGGTCTAATTGAGTGGTATTTTTATTTTCCATCAATGTTGGCTTTAATACATCCATGCTCACAGTAATATCTGTAATATTTTGTTCGTATTTGCCAGCTGAAACTACCACTTCGTCCAATAAAGTTTTATCTTTATTTAATATAATATTATGTAAAATACTGTCTTGTCCTTCCGGAATTTGAATTTGAGCTGTGTAAGTATTAAATCCTACGTAAGAACATTCTAATTGATATTTTTGTGAAGAAGATTCTTTAGGCATCTTAATTGAAAATTTTCCTTCAAAATCTGTGATGGTGTTATATTTTTTGTTGACGACAATAATTGCTCCAACCACATCCTCATTGTCCGAATCTGTAACTTTACCGTAAATGATTTTATGTTTTGTTTGTGCTTTTAAGGAAGTATGGAAAAGCACCATTGAAAAAAGGATATTTAAAAAAATAAAATTGGACTTTATGTAAAACATAGTGTAAAAATTTGATTTTGGATAAAATGAATAAAAATGATAATTATTGGACATAGTTTTCTTTGAGCGGAAACTTAACGAAAAATTAGCATTCTTAAAATTGTTCCTTTAAAGTGTTTAATTTTTTGAAGTAATTTTGTTGTTTGAAAAATTCTATAACATAAATAAAATGAATACGGGCAGTGGCTCTATAACACCAGAACAGTTTTACACATTAGCTTTAAGTCAGATTAAAAATGTAGGTAGTGTCATTGGGAAAAATTTGATTGCAGCATTTGGAAGTGCTGAAAGTATTTTTAAATCTAAAAAACATCAATTAGTAAAAGTGCCCGGAGTTGGTGAGGTTATTGCCAATGAGATATTGAAGTCAAAAGATGAGGCATTGAAATTTGCTGAACAAGAATGTAAAAAAATTGAACAATATAAACTTTCGATTTGTTGTTATGCTGATGAAAACTATCCTACACGATTAAAGTTTTACAACGATAGTCCATTAGTGTTTTATTATTCAGGAGAAACTGTCTGGAATGCAGAGAAAACGGTTGCTATTGTGGGTACAAGAAAACCAACAATATACGGAAAAGATTTGGTTATTAAATTTATAGAAGGAATTCGTCAAACAAATGCTGTTATTGTCAGTGGATTGGCTTATGGTATTGATGCTATTGCTCATCAGGAAGCATTGAATAATGGCTTAAAAACAATTGCTGTTTTAGGCAATGGCTTGCCAGATATTTATCCTGCTTCGCATACTTCATTGGCAAAAGAAATAATTGAAAATGGAGCGGTTTTGTCGGAATATCCCATAAAATCTGAACCAGATGCGATAAATTTTCCAAAAAGAAATAGAATAGTTGCGGCATTGTCGGATGCTGTTGTAGTGGTAGAAAGTAAAGTGGAAGGAGGAAGTATGATTACAGCAAGTATTGCTAATTCTTACAATAAAGATGTTTTTGCATTTCCTGGAAGAGCAAATGATTTGTATAGCAGTGGTTGTAATGCATTGATAAAATTAAACAAAGCTCAAATGATTGAAAGTGCGGATGACTTTTTGTATTTTATGAATTGGGTAAAGGATGATAAAAAAGCACAAAATACAACACCATCTTTACCTATTGCGTTATCACCAGAGCAGGAAAAAATCATAAATCTATTGAGAGAAAAAAATAAGTTGCATATTGATGAGATTAGTTATTATTCAGAACTTCCGGGTAGTCAATTATCCATGATATTGCTGGAAATGGAAATGAATAACTGGATCAGGGCTCTTCCCGGAAAAATGTATGAGGTGAGTATTTAGTGAAGAGTTGTGAGTGATGAGTGTTGAGTTAGGAGTTGTGAGTTAAGAGTGATGAGTTTTTTGGATGCAATGGAACACAGATGACGCAGATTATTACTGATGGTCGCGGATTTTGGTGGTGAATTTTTTATTTAAAGAGATTGTTCTATGTGTTCTATGTTGTAATTTCTATGTGCCTATGTGGTTTATATAGTTATGAGTTAGGAAAGATGAGTTAAGAACAATTTATATTTATGGGTTGAATTTTACTTATTTTTGTGCGCGTATGAAAAAGATAGTACTGGTTATTGGTTTTGAAATTAAAAGAAAAGTTACAAATAAGGTTTTTATTTTAATGACCTTTTTAACGCCTTTGATTATTGCGGGATTTGTGGCTTTGATGTTCTGGTTGAGCATGGAAGAAGAAACCGAATATAATGTACTGGTAGCCGATGAATCGCAATTTTTTATTGGCAAACTTCAGGGGAATAATTATGCTACATTTTTGTATTCTAATATTTCACTCAATAAATGTTTAGATAAATTAAATCAGGAAGATGTGGATGTGGTGCTCTATATTCCTCACAATATTATAGAAGGTGCCGGCGGAACGGTAAAAGTATTTTATAAAAAAACACCGGGACTGGCATTTCAAACTATGATTAAATCACAATTAGAAAAACTTTTATTTGAACATAAATTATTAGCTAATAACATCAATCCTTCCACTATTAGCAGTGCCAGACAAAATGTACGCATTGTTACTGAAAAGGTAAATGAAAAAGGAGAACATGCAGAACAAATCACAGCATTCAATAGTTTATTGGGTTTTTTATCGGCATTTTTGATGTTTATGTTTATCACGATGTATGGTATGATGCTTTTCAAGAGCGTTATTGAAGAAAAAACAAATAGAGTAGTGGAAGTGATTGTTTCGTCCATTCGTCCGTTTCAGTTATTGATGGGGAAAATTTTGGGGATTGCTATTTTAGGAATAGGGCAATTTATCGTAATGAGTATCATGACTTTTGTTTTAGTGAGTGTTATCTCGGTTACTTTGATGAGTGGTGTTCGTGAAGATTATCAGAAGTTTTTAAAGCAACAAAAAGAAGTATATGAAAAAGGAGTGGAAGTAAATTTCAATCAACTGGAAAATTTTCAAGGCGAATTGGAAGCATTTGAATTACTGAAACAAATTGATAAATTAAACTTTTTTGAAATTACTATTTGTTTTATTTTGTATTTCATAGGCGGTTATTTGTTTTATAGTGCTATGTTGGCGGCATTAGGAAGTGCAGCCGATGCCGAAACCGATGCCCAGCAATTTACATTGCCTGTAACATTGTTTTTAATGGTTGGATATTTTATTGCAGCAAAAATGATGACGAATCCTGACACATCACTTTCATACTGGACTTCTTTTATTCCATTCACGTCCCCAATTGTAATGATGGCAAGATTGCCTTTTGGAGTGCCACTTTGGGAGTTAATACTATCTATTGGATTATTGTATCTTTCGTTTTTTCTGATGACAAAACTTTCAGCCAAAATTTATCGCACAGGTATTTTAATGTATGGTAAAAAAGCCAGCTGGAAGGAGATATTCAGATGGATGTTTAGTTAGTATTTTTCTGACAACAGTTGACCTTGTTTCACAATTTGCAGAATCGTAAAAAAAAACGCTATTTTGCATAAAATTTACTGCTATGCCAGGCACTGAAAAATTTGGTAAAGAAGAATTAAAAGAAGTGATGGATGTGATGAACACTGGTATTTTGTTTCGTTACAATCATGAAGTACAGCGAAATAATATCTGGAAAGCCAGAGAATTTGAAGAGGAAGTAAAAAAAATAACCGGTGCAAAATATGCTCTTGCTGTGAGTAGTGGTTCTGCGGGCATTTTAGCAGCATTGGCTGCATCGGGCGTAGGATATGGTGATGAAGTGATTGTTCCGCCATTTACTTTTGCTGCGACGATTGAAGCGGTATTGTTTTTAGGTGCGATTCCAGTATTTGCTGAAATTGATGAGACATTATGTTTGAGTGCAGAAGGGATTGAGAAGGCGATTACTCCGAAAACAAAAGCCGTTTGTTTGGTACACATGTGCGGTGGAATGGCGGATATGGATAGTATTTTAGATGTGGTTAAAAAACATAATTTATTGTTAGTAGAAGATGCAGGCCAGGCCTTTGCGGCTTCATACAAAGGAACTTATACAGGACTTTTTGGTAAAGCGGGCAGTTATTCCTTTGACTTTTTTAAAATTGCTACAGCTGGCGAAGGCGGTGTGTTCGTTACAAATGATGAACATACTTACAAGATGGCTGAATATTTCTGTGACCACGGGCATAATCACGAGGGGAATAATCGTGGAATGGAGCAACATCCTATTGTAGGGTTTAATTTTAGAATCAGTGAGTTGCATGCTGCTGTTGGATTAGCACAAACCAGAAGGGTTCCAGAAATTAAAACCATCAATCAAAAAAATAAAAGATACTTACAAAATCTGATTAAGAATGAAGTGAAAGAAATTGAATTTTCTCGTTTACCGGATGAAAGTGGCGACTCTGCAACCTTTTTAAATTTAATGTTACCTAATACTGAATTGGCTCAATCTTTTGTGGATCTTTTGAATCAAAAAGGTACTGGTGGTTTTAATTATTGGTATACTAACATGTATCATTTTATCAATCAATGGGATCATATTAAAAATTTGAGATTCCCAAATAAAATGGCTATCCATTATTTACCAATACCGCAGGATTATAACAATTTGCAATTACCAAAATCTCAAGAGGTTATTGGACGGCTTGTATCTTTTGGTATTCGTGTGAGTTGGACAGAAGAAGAGATGAATAAATTGGCAAGGGAAATTATTAATGCATTAAAGCAAGTGTTAGTAAAAGTAAAATGAACTTTGTATGCAACATAAGAACTTTAAAAATATTGATAAGGTTGTTTTTGGTAGAGGGGCGTTTCATCAATTGTCTGAGATAATTGAGCCAATTAGAAAAGAAAACAATCATTATTTTGTTTATATTGTTGATAATTACTTCAAAGATAAGCCACTTTCAAATCAATTACAGAATAAGCCGGAAGATTTAATTTATTTCATTGATGTGGATCCACACGAACCAACAACGGAACAGGTGGATACCCTGCGGGATGAGATCTTACAAAAGAAAGGATTGCCTTCTGGAGTCATTGGAATAGGCGGCGGAAGTATTATGGACATTGCTAAAGCACTGTCTTTAATGCTCACAAACGAAGGTTCGTCTACACAATATCAAGGGCTTAATCTGGTTAAGAAACCGGGTGTTTATCATCTCGGAGTGCCTACTATTTCTGGTACAGGGGCAGAAGTGAGTATGACTGCTGTTTTAACCGGACCCGAAAAAAAGTTAGGATTAAAATGCGATTACACTGTTTTTAATCAGGTGATATTAGATCCTGAGTTAATTGCTACTGTTCCAAAAGATAAATGGTTTTATACCGGAATGGATACTTATATTCATTGCATTGAAAGTGAAAATGGAATAAAGAAAAATGCATTTAGTACGGCATACGCACAAACGGCCTTGAAATTGTGCAGGGAAGTTTACTTAGAAGAAGGAAGTGGACAAAAGCCAGAAAATGATGACAAATTAATGGTAGCATCCTTAATGGGCGGTTTGAGTTTGACTTACAGTGAAGTAGGTGTTTGTCATGCATTAAGTTATGGTTTATCTAAAATTTTAGGTTATCGTCATTGTTATGCTAATTGTGTAATATTTCAACATTTAGAAGATATTTATCCAGAAGGCGTAAAAGATTTCAAAAAAATGATCGAAAAAAATCAAATTGAGTTGCCACAAGAATTAAGTAAAGAGTGGGACGATGCAACTATAACAGCCATGGCAACAGTATCTTACAACTTACCATTTATGTGGCATCATGCTTTTGGTGATAATTATCAACAAATTGCTACATTGGATTATATTAAATCCCTCTTCAAACGATTATAGATTTTATTTATGAAAAAAATTTTTTATATAAGTTTTGTTTATTTGTTGATTTGTCTATTTGCTTGTAATAATTCAAAAGAATCCTCTAATAAAAATACCGATAAAGAAGAAATTAATAAAGATTTATTAAATACTCCACCAATAGATGATGGAATAAATCTCACGAACGACACAAACTATAAGGGTATCATGGCTATACCAGAGCAAATGGCATTATGTATTTTAGATTCTGCATCATCGAGAGAGGCATCCAAAAAGATGGAAGAAAATTATAATAAAATTTTGAAAGATGTTGAATATCTGAATGTGCGTGTTGCCGATCAACCTGGTTGTATTTTTTATTCTTCTTCACCTGAAAAGATTGTTTTTGAAACATTTATGATTTTAAAAGATAAACCCAGAAAAGTGCCAAAGTATTCAAAGCCGATCATTTTAGAGGCAACATTAGGACTTTTGTATGATCATTATGGTACTTTTAATACCATTCATCAAAGTTATATTAAAATAGAAAACATTTTGAAAACATCTGGTTACAAACAAGTGGGACCCACTCGTGAAATTTATATACTAAATGAAGATACTTCCAGATGGCGCACAAGAATTATTGTACCTATTGCAAAAAAATAAAAAGTTATTTCAAAAATCTAGTCACATTTATTTCATCATCAATACATTTCCCATTAAAAATAGCTTCTGCAAGTATTTTTGAACAATAGGGCGACAACATAATTCCTTTTGTTCCAAGTCCATTGAAAATCCATAAATTTTTATATTCTGGATGATGTCCTAAAATCGGTCGTCTATCGGCTGCTGGTCTTACACCTGCATAATGGCCAATCACTTCATAATCTACATCAAATAATTCTTCAAATTCTTTTAAGAATTTCTGCTTAACTCCTTCTGTAGGTTCATCATTCAGATTTTCCCAATCATAATTTGAACCAATCAGATATTTATGATGTCCATTTGGTATAATGCTAATGTGTTTGTGTAAAATAGTATTTTCAGGCAGTATGTTATTCTTTGTTTCAATTTCAATAATTTCTCCTTTTGCAGGTTTTAAAGGAACAAACGAAAAAAAAGGATTGTCTTTTACCTTGTATCCTTCACAAAATACAATGTGTTTTGCACGGATTGAATCGTACTCAATTTGATTTTCTTTGATGTATAATAAATCAGGATAAAAAAAACTTTCAATAAACCAGTTTTGATTTTCAAAGAACTTAATAGAATAATAAATGTATTCTGAAGTATTCAAGCGTCCGCATTGTATGACTTCTCCTACTTTGATATCTTTTTTTAATCCAGAGTGATATTGATTTTCAAAGGTCTGTATAGAATTTAAAAATCTTGGATACATCTCTGCTTTTTGAATCCACAATTTTTCTTCATCATGAGAATTTAAAACATGCCAGATTTTCAAATTCTGAATTAAATTTTTTTGTAGAAGATTTTCTATTCTGTTGTAGAAACGATAAAGTTCATTAATCAAAAGCGAAGCGTTCCATGTAGTGGTAATGCGTTTAAAAACAATAGGATTCCAAACTCCGGGTGCAATAAGGGATGATTGAGATAACTTTGGTTGGCTGATAATAACAAAAGATATATTTCTGTGATAGAATTCCCAGGCAAGATTAATTCCAGCAATTCCGCTGCCTACAATAATTACATCAACGTTTTTCATTTTATTTCAATCCTTTTGTCGTAACACAAAAAGTATTTAGTTACTTTCTTACTTAATGCTTTTATATTGAAATTGTCACTGGCATCTGCAATATCCACTAATTTTTTACCGTCAAAAATTTCAATGGTAAATTTACTTTTAACATAAGCAGAATTATTAACACTATTATTGATAACAAAATAATGCAATGTGTTTTTATCAAGTTTGGGATATAATTTTAATGTTTGAGATTGTACTGATTTTACTAAGGATTGAGGAATTCTTTCTTTTTGAATGATGGTTTTGAATAAATCTCTGTAAATAAATTTTTTACACAGTTCAGATAAAACAAAGTCGCTATTTTGCATCCAGACCTTTATGGATGATATGATATCATTATCATCTAATTGTACAAATTGTTTAATAATTTGAGAACCGTTTTTGTAAAAATCTTCTTTTGAAAAATCATTTATTAAAAAATATTTCAAGGCAGGAGTGGCAAATAAATCTTGTTTTTGTTGGGTAGAAAGTTCTTTTGCACGTTTTAAGATATTTACAAGCATGTTTTCAGCCGCCAATACGGTTTTATGCAAATATACTTGCCAATACATTAACCTTCTTGCTATCAGAAATTTTTCAATACTATAAATTCCTTTTTGTTCCACTACTAATTTATCATCAACGACTGTTAGCATTTTAATGATTCTATCAGTGCCAATAACACCTTCACTAACGCCAGTAAAAAAACTATCCCGCAATAAATAATCTAATCTGTCCGTGTCTAACTGACTGCTAACTAATTGATGAAAAAATTTTCGTTCATATTTATCTTCAAATATCTCAATTGCTAATTGAAGTTTATTATCAAATTGTTCATTCAAATCTTTCATTAAAACGGATGAAAAATCTTCGTGAGAAACACTTTTAACCAGAGTATTTTCTAATGCATGTGAAAATGGTCCATGACCAATGTCATGCAACAATATGGCTAACAACGATGCTTCTTCTTCTTCTTTGGATATTTTAATACCCTTTATTCGTAATGTACGAATGGCTTCTTGCATCAGGTGCATGGCACCTATTGCGTGATGAAATCGAGTGTGTAACGCTCCGGGATATACGAGATTGGTAAGACCTAATTGTTTAATTCGTCTTAATCTTTGAAAATAAGGGTGATTGATTACATCTAATATTATCGGATGTTCAATAGTAACAAAACCATAAACAGGATCGTTGATGATTTTAGGTTTAAATGTCATGTTGAATATATTTTTGAATTATATGTAAAATGTCCTGATAAATCAATGGTTGTGCAGTTAAAATTTCTTTTCCATACAAAAAATTCTTACCACATGAAAAATCACTTACAATGGCACCCGCCTCCTGAGCAATTAAAGAACCGGCTGCTACATCCCACGGATTCAAATACCACTCAAAGAAAGCATCAAAGCGTCCACACGCCACATAACACAGGTCTACTGCTGCAGCACCCATTCTACGAATGCCTAAGCTGTTCTGAATAATTTCTTTTACTACATTTAAGTGAATATCTACTTTATCGAATTTTGATACAGAAAAACCGGTAGCAATGAGACAATCTGCAAGTTTAGAATTTTGAGCAACAGATATTTTATTAGCATTTAGATAAGCGCCATTATTATTTTCTGCAAAGAACAATTCGTTGGCCGGAATGTTATACACCCATCCATACTTAATATCTTTATGGTGAGCAAGTGCGACGCTGATAGCATAAGCAGGTAATTGTCTCGTAAAATTAGTAGTTCCATCCAATGGGTCAATAATCCAATTCCATTCTTTGGGATGGTATTGATGACTTTCTTCTGCAATAAAACCAATTGAAGAATTTAATTTAGTTAACTCATTTATTAAAAATTTCTCCGTTTCAATATCCACGTAACTAACTAAGTCAAAGGAACTTTTGTGTTGTATTTTTTTAGATTCAAATATCTCACGTTCTTTCGCAATTTTTTTCCCGGCTTGTAAAACAATATCTTGTACAGTTTCTAAAAATTGTGATGTAATGTTCATAATGTTTTTATCTTCGGCAAATATGATAATATTTTTTATGCTAATTATAATAGGTTAAACCCAAATTATGCAATAGATATTAACACAACGGGATACATTACTTCATTGCAATGATATTTAAGTATAAATGGTCTTCGCCAATCTGGTTTTAAATAGAGTTATTTAATTTTTTGAACCACAGAGAGAACAGAGTTATTCATTAAGAACACTAAGAATTTCTTATTTACAAAATATGCCGAAACTTTGCTGGCCTTGATTGTTTCCTTTGTGTACTTTGTGGTTAAAATATAATAGATTGATTTAATAAAAATTATCTATTTATTGATCCTATTGCATAATTTGAGTTAAATAAAATCATTCATGAATTCTTTTCTTTTGATGATTTAATCTCCAATATTCCCTAATTTTGCCACTTATGAAAAATATTCATCCACTTTATTTATCAGGAAATTTTTTATCCACCAATCATACTTTACCAGTTATCAATCCTTACACCAATCAGATTATTCAATATGTTTCATTAGCAGATGAGAGCGTCATTGAATCTGCTATTCAAAAAGCATATCAAGCTTTTTCTTTAACAAAAACATTATCCTCTTACCACCGTTACAAGATATTGTCATTTATTGCTCAACAAATTGAACAACAGAAAGAAGAATTTGCTACATTGATTGCAACAGAAGCTGCCAAGCCATATAAATACGCTATAGCAGAAGTAAATCGCGCTATTCAAACGTTTACAATCGCTTCCGAAGAAAGCAAACGGTTACCTTATGAATATTTTTCATTAGATACAACGTCTGACCAGCTTCAACGAGAAGCATTGGTAAAACGTTTTCCGGTTGGCGTCGTATTGGCTATTACACCATTTAATTTCCCACTTAATCTGGTAGCACATAAAATTGCTCCGGCAATTGCGGCTGGATGTCCGTTTATTCTGAAACCAGCATCGGTAACACCATTAACAGCATTAAAGTTGGCTGAAATTATACATCAAACTGAGTGGCCTAAAGAAGCAGCATCTGTTTTGCCATGTCCGTCATCTATTATTGAAAAGTATTTGAGACATCCATTAGTTGCAAAAGTATCGTTTACAGGTTCTCCTGCTGTGGGCTGGAAAATCAAGTCCATTGCAGCATCCAAGAAAGTAACATTAGAATTAGGAGGCAATGCGGCGACCATTATTACTGAAAGTGCCGATGTGGAAAAAATCATTGACCATTGTGTCGTAGCAGGATTTGCATACAGTGGACAAATATGTATTCATACTCAACGTTTTTTTGTTCATCCTGCTCATTTTCAAAAGTTCACGCAATTGTTTATTGAAAAAGTAAAGCAAATGAGATATGGTGATCCATTAGATAAGTCAACAGAAATTTCAGTAATGATTGATGAAGCAAATGCTATTCGCACAGAACAATGGGTTCAAGAAGCAATTGAAAAAGGTGCTAAATTTTTATTATCAGGAAAAAGAAACGGCAATTACCATGAACCCGTTATTCTTACCAACACAAACAATTCCATGAAAGTATATGCTGAAGAAGTGTTTGCTCCTGTGGTATCTATTGAACAATATAATGGAGATATAAAAGAAGCTGTTCAAAGAGTAAATGATTCAAAATATGGTTTACAATGTGGTGTTTTTACAAATGATATTAAAGAATTGAATTATTGTTTTGAACACATTGAATGTGGTGGAATTATCCATAATGCATGTTCAATATTACGACACGATGCAATGCCTTATGGTGGCATTAAAGAAAGTGGTTTTGGTAGAGAAGGGGTAAAATATGCTATTGAAGAAATGACAGAACGAAAACTATTGGTAAAAGAAAATTAAAATATGAAACTACATTTTAGAAAATATGGGGAAGGTAGTCCTTTAATTATTTTGCATGGTTTATTTGGACAAAGTGATAACTGGAATACGTTAGCTAAAAAATTTGCAGAACATAATTTGCAGGTGTATGCTGTTGATTTGCGCAATCATGGATTATCCCCTCATTCCGAAGAAATGTCTTATGAACTGATGGCAAAGGATGTAAACGAATTAGTTTTATCTGAAAATTTACAACATCCCATTTTGATGGGACATAGTATGGGTGGTAAGGTGGCAATGTGGTATGATTATTTATTTCCTCATTCTTTGTGGAAATTGATTGTTGTGGATATAGCTCCAAAGCAATATAAACCCGGCCATGAAGATGTCTTTAAAGCATTAAATGCTGTAGATTTTAATATAGTCAAAAATAGAAAAGAAGCAGAATTGATTTTAAGGAACTATTTGAAAGATGAAGGAGTTATTCAATTCCTATTAAAAAACATATATTGGGAAACTTCAGAGAAATTAAATTGGAGATTTAATTTAAAGTCAATACAAAAACATTACGATGAGATATTGAAAGCTATTCCGGACTATGTATCTTCAACAAAAACCATTTTTATTCGTGGAGAAAAATCAGCTTACATAACAGATGATGATTGGAATAAAATTCAAAAGATTTATAGCAATGTTCAATTAATAACAATTCCTGATGCTGGTCATTGGGTTCATGCCGAGCAGCCGCAAAAGTTTTTAGATGAAATATTTAAAAAAATGCAAAAATAATTAAGAAAATATCGTTTTAATTATTTATCTTTGTTGGCAAAACTTTTATCTATGAAAAAAGTAGTTTTATCAATCGGTGTATTGTTAAGCGTTTCATTAAACGCACAAACGGGGTTTCTAAGTAAAATTAAAAATAAACCTGTTTTACATCCACAACAAAATCATTTTACACCCTTTCAATTCAAAGGTTGGGGAAATCAGCAAGTACAAGCTGCGTATTATTTGCCGGGAAAAGAAATTTATTATGAATGGGATACAATCGCTAATTCTTGGAATCTGATTGACTCCACAGTTTATACCTATTATACAGGATGGCCTAATGAAGGAAAAGAAAACACTTCCATAACCTATGATGCTCCTGCTTTTACTCCATCTTCTAAATATTTTAATCGTTATCACGCATCCAGTGGAAAATGGTTATCTCAGGTTTACTATAACTATGATAGTGGCAGCAATTCATGGATACCAAATTATAGAGATACCATGATTTATGACTCAAATGGACGTTTAATTGAATATAGAGGAGAATCTTATGATCAGTTTACGCAAGTATGGAGCACCAATCTTAAACGATTGTATACATACAACTCTAACAATAAAGTAAATGAGATTGAAGAATTTCAAATTGATCCCAATACAAATGCATTAGCCCCTTATCAGAAAAAAAGTATAACTTATAATGCTCAACAAAACATTCAAACGATTACGCAACTTGATTATGACCAGTCAACGAATACTTATACTAACAATTCCCAAGTAATGTATTTTTATGACTCTAGTGGTAAAGCAAATCTTATTTATTCTTTAGATTACAATTCCTCCACAAATACTTATGATACTTTAATAAAAGGGGATAATATGACCTGGTACAAGTGGATTAGTTCTGATTTATTATTAAATGATACTTATTTAAACAACAATCAGGATAACTTATTTTCAAATGTCGAAGTTAAGTTTTGGATGGCTCCTGGTAATTATATCAATTTCTGGAAAATCGCGCAAAATTTTGACCCTATTGATGATAAACCGACATTATTTAGTTGGTACAACTGGGATTTCATGTTGAGCAACTGGGTTTTAGCTTCTTCAACGCAGATAAATTATACGCGTTCCACCACCTTGAATAATATGGTAACAGAAGCCATTTACAAACAATGGTATAATCACTTGAATGCTTATCGAAATTACGCAAGATACCGTTACGGTGATCCTCAAATGATGACTTCTGTTCAAAATTTCAACAATACTATCTTAGGACTACTTATTTATCCCAATCCTTCTCATGGACAATTTGTACTTTATCTCAATTCTCATCCAATAGACGCTGATTTTAATGTTCAAATACAAAATCTTAACGGACAATTGATTCAAAGTGAATACATAAAAAATAATTCTACAATAAACATTGTCAATCTTCCCAAAGGCATGTATATCATTAAAATTACTGATACCAATAATAATACTGCCTTCACTAAATTAATTGTAGAATAAAAAATAGAATCAATTCTCCAGTTCTATCCCTCTTCAAAAAAATGAAGAGGGATTTTTATTTTAAACTCATAATTTAGAATTTTGTACCTTTAAGCCCCTTTTCAAAAAATTATCATCTTAAAAATCAGATATTTATGGAAAGTAAAATGACCAAAGCGGATATAGTAAGAGAGATTGCTCAAAAAACCAAAATGCGGGAAGAAGATGTGCAGTATATTGTAGAAGAATTTATGAAAACAATCAATCGTAGTTTGACAAAAGGGCAAAGCATTTACCTCAGAGGATTTGGAACGTTTTATCTCAAAAAAAGAGCACAAAAAATTGGTAGAGATATTAAAAACAATAAGCCCGTTGTCATTCCTGAGCATTACATTCCCGCTTACAAACCTTCACAACTATTAGTTGAAAAAGTCAAAAAACTAAAGGTTGTTTCACTAAAAGACAAAAAGTAATTGATTAATGATTCCTAAAAAAAACTCCTCTTTGCACGTTCTTTTGTTGGTGGCTTTTATTTCATTGGTAATTATTCTTTCATTTTTGCCTAAAACCCCTTCCAATAATAAACCCATTATTAATGTTTCAACGATTGATACTTCTCTTTCCTTGAATATTGAATTATACAAACAACAAGATAAGTCCATTGAGGAAATAATTAGCAAATTCCAGAAACAGCAACTTCCTATTGATTCTCTTATCTCTTCCGCCATCAAAAAAAAGCAACCAGCGTTGATGGCTTATTTTGAAGAAATAAAATATCTTAATTCACCAATTGATACCGTTTGGTACTATTTAGGTAAAAATTATTACAACGCTCTTGGATTTAGTTCAGATGCTGCGGAAATAGAAGCCCTTATTTCCTCTGCAGCACGATGTTTTAATAAAGCCATTGCTTTGAATGAGAAAAATATTAATTCTAAAATCATGCTGGCTTCCTGTTATGTTCAAACTAATAACCCCATGTTAGGCGTTCAAATGTTGAAAGAAATAGAGAAAACGGATAGTAATAATGTGCTTTTACAAATGCAATTAGCTGAATTCTCCATTCGTTCGAATCAATTAGATAAAGCCATTCAACGATATGAAAAAGCCATTCAATTAGATAGCAATAAATATGAAATTTATGCCTATTTATCAGAAATCTACATGCAAAAAAAAGACACCTTGAAAAGTATACAATTTCTTCGTAAATTTGCCGCCAAAATTTCAGATACTACTTTAAAAAACAGTATCAATCATTATATTGAATCTATTAATAAACATTAAAATTATCATTAACCATTAAAAATTCAGATTATGCCTTGCGGAAAGAAAAGAAAAAGACACAAAATGGCCACACACAAGCGTAAGAAAAGATTAAGAAAAAATCGTCATAAGAAAAAACTTCGTTAATCTTGCCTAATTTTTTCTCTTTGAAGTTCATCAAAGAGAGAAGTATTTTAGGTGTTTCTGATATTATATTTGAAAAACATTCTTCAGTTTTGAAGAATGGTTTTTCTTTTTAAACTTTTTAGCCATGTCGTATGAATTAATTGTCAACTCAAATAAAAATGAAATTTTAATCGCATTACTGCAAGATAAAAAATTAGTTGAACTCCATAAGGAAAAAACGAATAATCAATTTTCTGTTGGAGATATTTATCTTGGAAAGGTAAGTCGTGTGATGAAAGGACTCAATGCTGCCTTTGTAGATGTGGGATATGATAAGGATGCCTTTTTGCATTATTTAGATTTGGGTCCGCAGTTCAAATCACTTTGTAAGTATGTTGATGAGGTTAAGAAAGGAAAATTAAACTCTGCTGCTTTAATGTATTTCAAAAATGAACCAGATATTAACAAAGATGGTAAAATTGATGAAGTGATTAAACCGAATATGAATGTTCTGGTTCAAGTTGCCAAAGAACCTATCAGCTCCAAAGGACCCAGAATCACCTCTGAACTTTCTATACCAGGAAGATATTTGGTATTATTACCTTTTAATGAAAAAATTACTGTCTCCTCAAAAATTAAAGACGAAGCAGAAAGAGACCGACTTACTGACTTGATTAAACAAATTAAACCTAAAAACTTTGGCGTAATCATTCGCACCGCAGCAGAAGGTAAAACAATTCAAGAAATAGAATCAGACCTGAATGACTTATTTTCTAAATGGGAACATATTTTTAATGAATTAAAAAGAGTTCAGGCACCATACAAAGTATTAGGGGAAGTAGATAGAGTTAATGCCTTGCTTAGAGATTTATTAAATGAACAATTTACCTCCATTTATGTTGATAATAAAGCGTTGTATCATGATATTATAAATTATATAAGCACTATTGCGCCTGATAAAAAGGATATTGTAAAGTTATACGAAAGTAAGTTGCCGATTTTTGATGTATTTGGTGTAGAAAAACAAATCAAATCTTTGTTTGGAAAAACGGTTTACCTCAAAAGCGGTGCTTACCTTATTGTCGAACATACTGAAGCGTTACATGTATTTGATGTGAATAGTGGTAATCGTGCAAAATCCAATGCTTCTCAAGAAGAAAATGCTTTGGAGGTTAATTTAGAAGCCGCAGAAGAAATTGCCCGTCAACTGCGGTTACGAGACATGGGAGGTATTATTGTTATTGACTTTATTGACATGTATAATGCAGAAAATCGAAAAATTCTTTACGATAAGTTGAAAGAATTCATGCGTTTTGACAGAGCAAAGCATAACATATTACCTCCAAGTAAATTCGGACTTGTGCAAATTACCAGACAGCGTCTGAGACCCGAAGTCAATATTGAAGTTTTAGAAGTTTGCCCCAGCTGTAGTGGAACAGGAAAAATTCAGCCCAGCGTTCTTTTTGTAGATCAAATTGAAAAAACTTTAAACTACATTATTGAAGAATTAAAAGAAAAAAACATTTCTTTAGCAGTACATCCTTATATTGAAGCATACCTTACCAAAGGGCTTTTTAGTAAACTCAATCAGTGGAGATGGAAATACAAACAATGGATAAAAATTATGCCAATGGATAGTTATGCGTTCATGGAGTACCGCTTTTTTAATGAAATAGGAGAAGAAATTGTAGTATGAAAATTATTATCTTATGCCAAAGAAAAAAATAAATAATAAACAAGTACTCAATACAAAAGAGGGAAAAATAAAAAAGTTTAATCCTAACGATTCTGCCATATATGATGGTATATTTGGTTTACCTTTCAATGCGGATGAAAGTGAAACCATCATTATCCCTGTTCCCTGGGAAGTTACAGTGAGTTATCATTCAGGCACAGCAAAAGGACCAGAAGCTATTTTAGAAGCATCCTATCAGGTAGATTTATTTGATCCATTTTTGAAGGATGCGTGGAAAGCAGGAATATTCATGGAAAAAATACCATCAGATATTTTGAAAAAAAATAATTTGTTTAGAAAAAAAACAGAACAGTATATTAAAATTATAGATAAGCATACAAAAGTTGCCGAAAAACAAAGAAAAAAATTAGCCAATGAAATTAATAAAGCATGCGAATGGTTGAATAAAAAAGTATACCAACAAACTATACGATACTTGAATCAAAATAAATTGGTTGTAGTATTAGGTGGGGATCATTCTACTCCCTTTGGGTTCATCAAAGCGGTAGCTGAAAAATATAATAACTTTTCTTTGTTACAAATTGATGCACATGCCGATTTAAGAAATGCCTACCAGGGTTTTACATATTCGCATGCATCTATTATGTACAATGTTATACAGCAAATTGAAAATGTTGAAAAATTAGTACAAGTTGGAATACGCGATTATTGTGAAGAAGAGTACCAAATGATTCAAACGCATTCTAAAATAAGTACTTTTTTTGATAAAGACATCAAACATGACTTGTATCGTGGTGATTCATGGGATAGAATATGCAACAGAATAGTGAGTCAATTAAGTGAAGATGTTTACATTAGTTTTGATATTGATGGTTTAGATCCCAAATTGTGTCCGAATACTGGCACGCCCGTCGCGGGAGGGTTTGAAGTAGAACAAGTACTTTATTTGTTTGAAAAAATAGTACTAAGTGGTAGAAAAATTATTGCCTTTGACTTGAACGAAGTAGCCCCTGCAAAAAACAGCGACTGGGATGCAAATGTTGCTGCCCGCTTACTATACAGGTTGATTAATATCGCCCAAAGGAGCTGGAAAAAATAAAGCCCAAACTTTGCATTAGAAATTAAAATTCTTCAAAAGCGATTGCTTCGTCGATCTGCTCCTCGCAATGACGGGCACTTTCACTCGGAATTGCTTCGTCATTTCATTCCTCGCAATGACTGGCTTATTCAAAAGTTTAAGAAATGCCAAATGAATAATTTGGGAACAAAATATCTATCCAAACACTTTCGCTATAAAATACGCTGCAAATCCAGCAATGAGTCCTACAATGGTGGTTTTAAAAATGCCTTTAATCAGTTTTTGACCTGTCAGCTTACTTTTGAAATATCCAAATATCATTAAAGCTATAATGGTAAAAATAACAGACCATCTCAATCCTTCATCGGGAGTTGAAGTAAAAATATAAGGTAATAATGGCACCAATCCACCAGCAATATAACTTAATCCAATGTTCAAAGCACTTTTCTTTGACCGCTGTGGGTCAGGAGGACTTAATCCTAATTCAAATTGCATCATAAATTCTACCCATTTGTCCTTATCCTTACTCAACTCCTCTACTAATTGATTTTGCACATTTTTGCTTATGTTGTATCTTGCTAAAATATCTTTGATTTCTTGTTTTTCTCGTTCGGGCAGATGTTCTACTTCTTCGTATTCACGTTTTAATTCGTTGTAGTAATGTTCTTGCTCTGTTTGCCCTGCAAGGTAACCGCCCAGTCCCATAGCGATAGCACCGGCCACAATTTCTGCCACGACAGCGGTTACAATCACCGAATTTTCAACGCCTGCCTGACTAACGCCTGCCGCCAATGCAAAAGGCACAGTCAAACCATCGCTCATTCCTATTACAATGTCTGAAAGCATTTCAGAACCCTGAAAATGCTTTTCCTCATGAGGATGCAAGTGTGTCATGATAATTGATAAAGTTGTTGATAATAATTATATAGTTTTTGTCCTATTACTTTTTCAGAAAAATTTTGTTGAATTAATTGGTGTGCTTTATCCGCATCACACAACGATTTATTAGAATGTAATACTTTTAATATCGCGTTTTTCAGAGCTATTTCGTCTTTAATGGGTATAATTTCTCCACAACTGTTTTGAATAATATTTTTTACATCTGCAACGTCTGTGCTAATTACATAAGTACCGCAACTCAATGCTTCATAGATCACTACACAAAAGGTTTCATAATTACTAAACATTACCAATGCATCCGCTAGTTGATAGTATTTCACTAACTCTTCTTGTGATAAAATGCCCTTGAAGGAGATGTTTTTCAATCCTAATTTTTTGGTAATGTTTTGTGCATTTTGAAGATAATCCTCTTTCCCGCCAATTATAATTAAATTAAAATCGTATCCTTCTTTCTCCAAAGTAGCAAAAGTTCTTAATATGCCACTGATATTTTTTTGTCTATCGTCTAATGTTGAAATATGGATAAATGTTTTTTTATCGGATTTAATTTTTTCGGAAGGTTTAAATACTTCAGTATTTACAATATTGCCAAGTATTTCATAAGCACCATTTAATCCATTTTGTATCATGGCATCTTTTTGTTGCTGACACAGGCACCATGTTTTACTTGCATTTTTGATTAGATATTTGGTCACTGTTTTTTGTAATAAACCTTTGTAAAGATTATCTTCTTTCAAATATCCTGTCCATTGTTCAAAAATGGTATAGTGATTTATCTTAAATATTTTCCGAATAATTGGAAAAAATAAGCCAAAGGGATAAATCACATTAATTTGTGCAAACTTGATATTCTTAAAATGCTTTTTTGCCAGATGGCTTAATTTGTAATAATAATAATAGTACTTAAAAAGATGAATGAAATTCTTTAATATAGGAATGCTGGACTTTGGAAATGCCAGCACATATTCATTGAGATTCCCGGTTTGAGTGTGTTCTAATTCTATACTTTTTATTTCTTTAGAAGAGTAGACATATAATACAATTACATTACAATATCTTGATAATGCTTTTGCATGATTTCTGATAAAAATTCCATGAGTAGGGTATTCAGGAGTTGGATACCACGAGGTTAAAAAGAGGACAGAAAAGGAATTATTCATTGGTCAATAACTTCACAGACAATTCAAAGTATGAAAACTTATCATTAATAGGAATAAATTTATACGCTAATGGAGGATGACTTTTAAGCCCAATAGTAATAAATCCAAGACCTGCACCACCTTTATCACTCAAATCATTATTTTCAAGCCGTTCCATGTAATACTTTTTCAGTTCATCATAAGATTTGAAACTATTGATGGTATCGAAGATATTTTTTATTTTATTTACATTTTCATTTTCAATCAGATTGGCGGTTAACACAATGAGTTCTTTATCATTTTTTGTTATAATGATAAAGTTATGTTTGGTACCTGTATCGTCTTGTGCGCCGTGAATGTACAAGTTTTGTAGCAATTCAACGGCAATGAAAAATATTTTTTTGGTTAAACTTTTAGGATAATTGTAACTCAAAATTTTTTCTTCAATATCTGACTCTAATTTAGTAATAGTACTTTGATTAATGACGCCATCATAAGCAAGGACAAATTCATATTTTGCATCAGTAAATCTTTTCAGATTTTCCTGAAATTTTTCATTAAAAAAATCGTTTTCTGTCAAGTATTTTGTATTCGCTTTACTCAAAGATTTTTTTTTAATGTTTAGAAAAGTCCGCTGATTTCAGAATCAATTCGTTTTATCATTTTAGCAAAATCTTCTTTGTTTTCTAAAAAATTATATTCGTCAATGTCAAATGTGATGAGTTTGCTCATATTATACGATGAAGCCCAGTTATCGTAACGTTCATTCAATTTTTTTAAATAATCTAAACGGATACTATTTTCGTATTCTCGTCCTCTTTTTTGAATTTGTTTGACTAATGTGGGTACAGATGCTTTGAGATAAATGATCAGGTCAGGTGGCTGGATGAGTTGTTCCATCAATTGAAACAAAGAAAGATAATTATCAAAATCTCTTTTGGACATTAAGCCCATTGAATATAAGTTGGGCGCAAAGATGTATGCGTCTTCGTATATGGTGCGGTCTTGTACTACTGTTTTATTTCCTTTACGAATTTGTAATATCTGGTTGAAGCGAGTATTTAAGAAATAAATTTGAAGGTTGAAAGCCCATCGTTGCATATCCTCGTAAAAATCGTTGAGGTATGGATTGTCGTCTGCATCTTCAAAGTGTGGTTTCCATTTATAATGTTTGGCTAATAAACTGGTGAGTGTGGTTTTACCGGAACCTATATTTCCAGCAATTGCAATATGTTTAATTGGATGTTTTATTGACATCTTAATGGTATGTTTTTTTATACAGGTTGCCAATTTAATAAAAAATAATTGTATACTAAAAATTTAAATATTTTTATTTTTTAGGATTCCAAAGAAACAGGAGTTATTTTGTAACTTTGTGAGAAAAAAATGCGTTTAAGGTGCCTTTTTATTTTACTTTTATTTTTACTGTGGGGAGTAGTATACGGCACTCATAATCGTGGTGGAGAGATTACTTACAAATATATTGGCAATCCGTTTTCTTCCATACCGACTGAAAAATATAAATACTTGTTTACAATTACAGTTTATATGAATCATGGGAATGATGTGGCAGACCGATGTTATGATACATTGTATTTTGGAGATGGGACAAGTGCAGTAGTGGCAAGAGTTAATGGTTCTACAATTGGTTGTGAATGTGGTTCTGTGCCATGTGGACAATTATTGTGTGATAAATTTAAGGTAAATACTTACACAGTTACACATTCGTATGGTTCACCCGGAACATATTTAGTGAGAATGTATGACCCAATGAGAAATTATGGTGTTTTAAATATGCCTAATTCAGGAAATCAGGTCTTTTACATTGAAACGCTTTTGAACATTTCAGATGTATTTAATAAGACCTATATTAATAATTCTCCTCAATTGAACATTGCCCCTCAAAATTTTGCCTGTATAGGAAAATGTTGGTATTTTAATTCCGGTGCTTATGATCCAGACGGTGATTCGCTTTCTTATGAATTAACCGAGTGTAGAGGCGTTGATCCTAATACGGGTCAAGTAGGGGTTCCAATAGTAGGATATGTTTATCCCAATCAAGTATCCGGTTCCGGTACATTTAGCATCAATCCTGCTAATGGTAATATTACCTGGTGCACTCCTAATTTACAGGGAGAATACAATATCGCTTTTAAGATTTATGAATGGAGAAATATCAATGGAAAATGGAAATTATTGGGCTATGTGTTAAGAGATATGCAAATTGTAGTAGGGTATTGTAGCAATAACGCTCCTGTATTTCAAAATATTTCAGACACATGCATTGTAGCCAGTTCTTCCCTTGTTCCATTAAATAAAACCTTTATTGCTACTGACCCAGATGGAAATAATCTTGAAATGACGGCCATTGGCAGTCCTTTTGCTGTTTCCTCACCTACTGCGAATTTTTCGGCTACTCCTTCAACAGGAACTATCACTGGCTATTTTTCATGGAATATCGGCTGTCAGCATATTAAAAAAGACCCATATCAAGTGATATTAACTGCGACAGATAGAAGAGACCCACAAGATTGTTTTAATCAATATGTGTTAAGTACTTACACGGTTTTTAATATCCATGTACTTGCACCACCACCTAAAAATCTTACAGCCAATCCATTAGGCACAAGTATTGTTTTGAACTGGAACCATAGCGAATGTGCTTCGAATCCTCAAAATCCTGTGATTGAATATCGAATATATCGCAAAGATTCCTGCGATATTCGCTTACCTTCGTATTGTGAAACAGGTGTGCCTCCCTCCTGGGGATTTTCTTATATTGGTAAATCACTTTATCCGGTTACTACCTATACAGACAACAATAATGGAACGGGATTAGTTCATGGAATTAATTACAGTTATGTGGTAGTAGCAGTGCATCGTGATGGAAGTATCAGTGTAGCAAGCAATATCGTATGTCAGCAATTAAAATACGATACGCCCATTATTCTTAATGTAGATGTACAAAATACATCGACAACAAATGGAGATATGTACGTTCGCTGGATGAACCCAATAGCAAGTTCTAACGGACTTGATACATTAGTTTATCCAGCACCTTACACTTTGAAAATTTATGAACGGCAATATCCATCCGGCACTTTTAGTTTAATTTCTGCCTTCAATTATCCTTTTTTTGCTTCAATACCTTCTACACTCTCTATCAATTCTACTACGCTTAATACTCTGAACAACCAATATGAATACAAAATTGAATTTTATTCTAATAATAATTTAATTACAACTTCACGACCTGCAACATCTGTTTTTCTAAAAACAATTCCTAATGATAGAAAAGTAGAATTGCAATGGAGTTATGCAGTGCCGTGGATAAACAAGAAACACTACATTTATAGAAAAGATCCATTTTCATCTGTTTTTAATTTAATTGGAACAAGCAGTATCAATTACTTTAAAGATACCAATCTTGTCAATAAAGCAACTTATTGTTATAAAGTCCAAACTGAAGGATTATATTCAGATCCTATGATTTTGAATCCACTATTAAACTATTCACAAGAAACCTGCGTTCAACCGTTAGATAAAACGTCTCCTTGTGCTTCTTTACTTACATTAAAAAGCGATTGTAATATAAGCAGGGTAGAATTGAAGTGGAATAAGCCCCGTCAAAATTGCAACGATGATGTTATTAAATATGTAATCTATTACAAACCGTCAGAAGAAGATGAATACCATGCAATTGACTCTACCATGAATATGAACGATACAACTTATGTTTTTGACAATGCTACTTCTATTGCTGGATGTTTTGCAATTATGTTTGTTGATTCATCAGGTAACAGAAGTCCTATCAATCCTACTAATAGCGCTTGTACAGATAATTGTCCAGAATTTGAACTACCCAATGTGGTTACGTTTAATGAAGATGGAACGAATGATTTTTTTCAAGCAATAAAAGTGAAATATGTGAAGGATATTGATTTGAAAATTTACAATCGTTGGGGACAATTATTATATCAAACAACAGACCCCTACTTCAAATGGGATGGTAGCGTCAAACAAACAGGTCAAAGAGTAAGTGATGGAACCTATTTTTATACTTGTATTGTAAATGAAATTCGTTTAAAAGGAATTGTACCAAGAAAACTAAAAGGATACTTTCAGGTTTTTCATTAAAAAATATGTATAATAAAAATGCTATTTTGATTTTATGGTTGATTTTAATAGGTGTTGTTTTTGTGTTTTATTTGTGCTTTTATGTCTTTGATTTAAAGATAGTTGCATTTTTAATAACGATAATTGTCGCATTGATTGCTTCTGTTTTTTTTGTGAAAATAAAAAGTAAACAAAGTGAAAGATATTTGATTCACTCAATTGCTATTAAAATTAAAACACTATTGTCTAAATCAGTGAATTATAATGCTAATGTGCATAGCTTTCAGGAATTGTTAGATTTAATTAATTTGCTTGAAAATGAAATTCTTAAAGAGCGGGAACACTTTAAAAATTTAGATAGTTATCGCAAAGAATATCTGGGTAATGTATCACACGAATTGAAGACCCCGTTATTTAATGTACAAGGTTATATATCCACTCTTTTGGATGGTGCTATGGAAGATAAACATATATTGAAAGAGTATCTGAAAAAAGCCGACAAAAATATTGAGCGAATGATAAATATCATTGATGACTTAGAAACCATTTCACAATTAGAAAGTGGTGCGATGATTCTGGATTACGAAGTTTTTGATATAGAAACTCTTATTCAGGAAGTTTTTGAACAATTGGAATTGCAGGCAAAAACAAAAGGTATTCAATTAAAATTAGTCAAACATGAATTTAATCATACATATTTTGTAAATGCAGATAAGTTTCGTATAAGACAAGTATTCATCAACTTAATTTCAAATTCAATCAAATACGGCAAAGAAAATGGCATTACAACGGTTTTATTAAATAAGAAAGAAAATAAAGTATTGGTAAGTGTTCAGGATAATGGAATTGGTATTGAAGAAAAACATTTACCCAGAATATTTGAACGATTTTATAGAGTGGATAAAGGAAGAAGTCGTGAGCAGGGTGGTACAGGGCTCGGACTTGCTATTGTAAAACATATTATTGATGCTCACAAACAAAGCATTAGTGTACAAAGTAAAATTAATGAGGGAACTACATTTACTTTTTCCCTTGAACTCAAATGATATAAAAGGAATAATCATTTAGTCGATACATCTATTTTTCCATTCATTAGTCATTATCCAGCATTCATCCGTTTTTCCAAACCAGATTTTTCTATTCTTTGCTATCCATGTATAAAGTTTTTTTCGTAAAAATTTTGGAATAATAACAAGAATGTACAAAAACTTCCAATACCACTTCAAATTTGATACTATTTGAATAAATGCATCAAAATAAATATAAAAATGTTGGTTTTTGTATAGAATAACACTATCAATTGATTTCAAATGTTCTGGAATAAAAGAACGTGCAAAGTTGGAATTTAATTTGCAAAATAAAATTTCTCTCTTATGATTTTCATTTTTCAATATCCATTGAACAGTTTTATTGCACAATACACATTCTCCATCAAAAAATAAAATTGCTTTTTTACTAAAATTATTCATGGTCTTGTTTTAGCAAAATAAGCGTCAACGGATAATTCAATTTTTGATTTACGGACATTTAATGTTGGCAATTCTAAAATACTTACAAAACCATTTTTACCACCACAAACAGAAGAATGGTGTGGTGGAACTCCAGTACCAGTGATATTTCTGCTTGGAATATAAAGCAGTTTGTTTTTCTCATCAATAGCAATACCATGTGGTTGATAACCGATGTGTTTCTTTTGAGTAGTGTAATTATTCAAATCAATAGCTACAATGCTTCCTAATCCATTTACAGAATTATCTAATTCGCAACTCACGTAAAGTGTGTTATTATCGGGAAAATAAGCCATTGCTTGTGGAAAGGTACCAACAGGAATGATGTGTGTAACAGAATTTGTATTCAAATCAAACTCACGAACTTCGTTTGAGTTCTGGCAGGTAAAATATAGTTTTGAACCATCCGATGAAACCCAGATATCGTGGGGGTCTAAACTGCTACCATAGTTGATGTTTCCTGAATTATCAATAGGAATATCAATGTGTGTAGTAAGTGCGGTGTCTATCTTCATAAAAAAATTACCGGTTTGTGCGGCTACATATAATGTATCATTATTTTTACTCAATGCAGTGCCATGTGGAAAATACAAACCATACAAAACATTTATCACTTGCATTTTTTCTAAATCTACCGAGATAATTTTACCGTTAGACGTCCACGCTACGCAAAATCCTTTTTTACCATCATTCGTAATGATAATTCTATTCCAGTCCAATTGATAATTTAAGTTACAACGGGCTACTAATTTGTCCGTTGCAGCATCATATTTTTCAAGGTAAGGACTATTGATAAAAACCACATACCAATATTTTCCATCAGGTGAAAAGTTGATGAAATGTGGTGTTTCAATGATATCAGGATTAGAACCCACCTCTATCATTCTTATTGGTAATTGTGTTTTTGCGTCAAATACTGTAACAACATCGCAACCTTGATTGATTACATATATTTTATCATAAATGTTTGACCCATAGATTTCGCCTTTGGTATTGGGTGCACCATTGTCAATCCATTGTTTGATTTTGATAACTTCTTCTCTTGTTAAAGGTGTTTGATACAAAGGCATAGTAGGTGTATTCATTAAACCTAAGTCAGGATATGTATTGATGAAATAACACAATGGTGAAAAGCGGCTGCTATATGGAATAACTGGACTACCGTTGTTACTCCCTTTTGTAAATAAATTTTCCCACGTACTCAAATCCAGCCCATTACAAACACTTGCATTTTCAGAATTATGACATGCACCATTTGTACATTTAGTAACAATAATTTTTCCAACATCTGTGGGATAATTACCATAATCAGGCGGCGCTTTATCTTTTCTACATTGAGAAAAAATTAGTAAAACACTAATTATCTGAATTAGAGTATACTTTGAGTTCATGGCTTAACTATCTTTATTGTTTTGTAATAAAATGTATTGAAATGTAATTGTAGAAAATATATTCCACTGGAAATGCCTGATAAATCAGCAATATAACTGTTGTCTGAAATTTTTTCAAATTTTATGTCCATCGTTTTCCCCATTAAATCAATCATTGAAAAATTGGAAGAATTAGAGTGAGACAAATTGTTTAATCTTATGTGTAGTAAATTACTCGTAGGATTTGGAAAAACAATAACCTCTGTTGAAGAACGGCTTATTTCATCTATACCTACTGCTTTTGAAGAAAAGTAATGAATCCCGCCTGAATAATTACCTACTATCAGATCCCGAATACCATCAGCGTTAATGTCAACATATTGTGGGGCTGAACGAATGCCCGTTTTGATACCATTTACCATTGTATCTAACAAGCGAAAATTCCCGGTGAAATTATTTTCAATTTGGTCGTATAAAAATAAATTCCCACTTATTGTTCCACATAATAAATATAATTTATTGTCTTCTTTGTACATAAAAGGAATACATCCGCCATCACCAGCATAATAAATTGGATTCGTAATAGCATTGACATTTCCAAAATTATTAGTAATCAACGAAAATGACGGACTACTGCTATTTCCAACGTTTTGATAATAAGCAATGCGGTTTTGTTTATTGCCAATAATTAAATCTAATTTTCCATCATTGTTTACATCAAATAAAAATGGATAAGCAGGAGGACTTGAAACATTTATACTAAAAGCATTTTGATGAATGATGCTGAAATTACATGGATTTCCAATACCGGCAGTATTTTCTAACCAATGAATTTTACCTTGACTATCCCCTAAAATCAAATCTATATCTCCGTCGTTATCAATATCTCCTGCTGTTGGACTTAAATTCAATTTATTCCACGAAGATAAATTTAAGTAATCTCTTGTAATGAGCGAATACTGTGGATTAGAGAGCGTTCCTATATTTTGATAATAGGATAATGTTGATACATTGCTATTGGGCACAATCGTGTTGTAATAACCAAGATTACCAATTAGTAAATCTTTTTTCCCGTCTTGATTAATGTCAATTATCAAAGGCATTGCGCCATCGCCCACATCTAATGTTTGTTCCACTAAAAAATTTTTTCTGACAAAAAGAAAGCTGTCTTTTGTGGAAGTACCGATATTCCTATAAAACCACAAACAATTAACATTTTCCCCATTGCTTAAATTGGGAGTAGCAATAATATCTTTTTTACCATCATTATCAAAATCATCGTAATAAGTGCATGGAAAATTATTTAGTTTGATAAGGTTAGTAGAAGATTTACCAGGATAATTAGGAAATAATTTAGTAGTGTCTGAAATGATAGCATTCGTTGAATTACCGGTATTGTATAAGAATTGAACAGAATTACAACTCACATCGCCTAATAAAATATCTTGGTCATTATCTTTATCAATATCTATGCAAGTGATACATGAACCGCTGTGATAAACTTTTTCATACATAAATTCCTGATGCTTTCTAAATCCACAATTATTCAATGTTACAGAGCAATTTCCTTCACTAAAATTGCCCCAGCAATTATCATTTAATTCAAATACTAAACTGTCTGCATGACCATATAATTCTATACTTTTATTGATGTGATATTCAACAGAAAAACCAGTCGATGAAAAAGTCAGAATATCTAAATCTCCATCATTATCAATATCATCAATACCCGGCAATCCTACTGATGATGCGTAAATCGGCACGTATGCCGGATTACCGGATGGATTGTAATTTGAATATAAAATCGGTTTTAATAACTGAAAAGACAAACTACCTGTAGAAGAATTATTTTTATACACTTTAATACCACCAGTTGTGTATGTGAAAATATCAATTTTACCATCATTGTTAAAGTCCTTGAATACAGCCCAATTGATTAATTTTGGAAATGACCTGGAATAATAATAATCGTATCTATATTTTGATTCGCCGACATTTCCAATATTCATAAAACATTTTACTTCCCCATAATTAAAAAAATGAATTCTATCATAGAGTATTATATCTGATTTTCCATCTCCATTTATATCTCCTTTGTAGATATTAGAATAATTAATACCTCCAGATGTAGAAGAATAAAGTGTTTTACCATTTTCTATTACTGATAAAGTGTCGTATCCAACTGGTAATTGAGAAAAAGAATACCAGTAAAGAAAAATAGTAAAAAATACAATAATGGGACGCATAGTTAATTATGAATGCAAAGGTACAGGAAATTCTTTGATTGAAGTATGAATGAAACAATTCAAAAAATAATTTGACCAATTCTATAGAAATTATATGTATTTTATTTTCCATTTTTTATGTGAAAATATAAATAAAAACAATTTAAAAATTTTGTTATCCATCTTTTCCTTAAAATTGCAGATTATACAATAATTTATAAATGTTGTCGTTTAATTCTTTAATTAAAAAGATACTTTTTATGAAAGTAAAGTTTTGTATTATTTTTACTTTATTAAATTTAATGATAAGCACTTTTGCACAGAGAAATGCTTCTTTATCTAATATTCAGCCCATTAATAAGTCAACAGATATACCTGACATCATCATAAATAAAAACAATCCTGCTTTCCCGGTAGAAATTTTAGGATCAGTTTATGACCCAACAATGAATAATCTTCCGGTATGGACAAAATCATTTTCTACTCAATTGAACGAAGAGGCACAAGCAACTATAAAACCACTTTCTGTTCGCCACTTAAAATCTGATGAAGCTGTTGCTGTAAAAAAATACTTTTCTAATTATTTATCTGCTGATTTTCATATCAAGTACTTTACGTCTTATTCAGGTAATTCAAAAATATGGACTGCCTATATTATTCCGTTTAGAATGAAATCAGATGGTACTATTGAATTTCTCAAACAATTTGAAATAGAATGGACAAAATGGAGTTCTAATAAATCCAATCCTGTATCTGTTCAAAGTTTTACCAATCAATCGGTATTAGCAAGTGGACAATGGTATAAAATCGGAATAAAAAACACTGGTATTTACAAAATAGATAAAGCATTCCTGCAATCTATGGGCATTGATGTTTCTCAGATTGACCCTCGTAACATTCGGATTTATGGAAATGGCGGCGATATGGTGAATCCTAAAAACAATAAATTTCGCTACGATGATTTACAAGAGAATGCCATATTTGTTTATGGTGAAAACGATGGTGTTTTTGATGACAACGATTATATTTTATTTTATGGCAAAGGAAGTGATAGTTGGATACACAGGAAGAATTTCCCTTACAGCAATCCATACAATTGTTTAGATTATTATCATTATTTACATCGCTATTCTGATTCTGCTTATTACTTTTTGAATTTTGATATGGGACCGGGATTAAGAATTACTAATTATTTTTTAAAAACAGTTTCTACATATACATCTAATAGCTATGATTACTTGAATTATCACGAGATAGATGTTATTAACTTCCTAAAAAGTGGTCCGGATTTTTATGGGGAATACTTTGATTTACAAACCTCTTATTCATTTCCTTATACGGATGGAAATTTTGTTACTGGCGATACAATAAAAGCATTCATCAGTTTAGCCGCACGGAGCGATTATGTTTCTAATTATACATGGAGTGTAGGTGGTTCAACAGGAACATTTACTGCTGGTCAGGTGCAAACAGGAAATTATTTGGCAGATTTTGCTGCAGTTTCGAATCAATGTTTTATAGTGCCCAATAATTCTACTTCCAACACAATTACATTTAATATTACCAAAAATTCTTCTAATGCTGTGGCGTGGCTGGATAAAATTGTTTTTAATGCACGAAGATATTTAGTGTTTAATAATAAAGCATTTGAGTTTAGTGATAAAAGAAATGTAGCGCCTAATCAAATCACAACTTATTCTATTTCCGTTCTTAATCCTACAGGTATACAAATCTGGGATATTACAAATCCATTACGACCTTTCAATCAACAATATGATGCTTATAGCAACTATATTTTATTTCAAGCTCCTTCTGATACTTTACATCGTTACATTATTTTTACACTCAATGATGCTCAAAAACCCAAATTTATTAAACAAGTAAATAATCAAAATTTACACGCCATTATACAAGCTGATTATATCATCGTAACACATCCGCAATTTAAACAGCAAGCGTTAGAATTAGCACAATTGCATCAACAAGAAGAAGGACTTACGTATGCAGTCGTTACAACCGAAGAAGTATATAACGAATTTTCCAGTGGAAATCCGGATGCAACAGCTATTCGTGAATTTGCCAGAATGCTTTACAAAAGAAGTGACTCATTAAACCCTAAGCCAAGATACTTATTACTCTTTGGTGACGGAACGTTTAATAATAAGGATAGGTCTTCGAATACATCTGCTCTAATTCCTACCTATCAAACAGGTATTTCTGTTTCCCCAATTTTATCAACGGTTACAGATGATTTTTATGGCTGGTTAGATGATAATGAAGGCGATGATTGGGCAAATTCTTTGGTAGATATTGGCGTTGGACGATTTACAGTATCTTCAATAGCGCAGGCAATCAATGTAGTGAATAAAGTAAAGGCGTATTACAAAAAGAACCTGAACTTTACAGTTCAAACTTCGGATAATTGTTGTAAACTTGCTACAAACAATTATCCTCAGGGAGATTGGCGCACCATTCTTACGTTTTTGGCCGATGATGGAGATAGTCAATTACACATGTGGCAAGCAGATAGTTTAATGCGGCAACTAAATCGCAAGCATCCTGAATATAATCTTAATAAAATCATGGCAGATGCCTATCAACAAATTACAGTACCCGGAGGCAATCGCTTTCCGGACGCAAGCGCTGCATTAGATAGAGCTTTTGAAAAAGGATCATTAGTGATTAATTATACTGGACACGGAAACGAAGTAGGGCTTGGGCACGAAGCATTTCTCACGCTTTCACAAATTAATAATTACAAAAATATCAACAACATGCCTTTGTTTATTACAGCTACATGTGAATTCACCCGATTTGATGATCCGGATAGATTATCTGCTGGTGAACAATGCTTTTTACAACCCAATGGATGTGCAATTGCCATGTTTACAACGGTTCGTTTGGCATATGCTTCCACGAATTTTTATTTGTCTCAAAAATTATTTGATGAAATTATTGATACTTTACCAAATGGAGAATATATGGCATTGGGAGATATTGTAAAAACGACCAAGCAAAAAACAAACATTGGATTTTACTTCTTGAACTTTCATCTGATTGGTGATCCAGCACTAAAATTGGCATATCCCAAACGAAAAATCATCGTTACAAGTATTAATAATCATACAATATCTTCATCCCCTCAGGATACATTAAAAGCACTTTCAAAAGTTACCGTTTCAGGATTTATTGCAGACAAAAATGGAAATAAACTCACTAATTTTAATGGAATCATTTATCCTACTGTTTTTGATAAGCCACAAGTTATTACTGGCCTTGGTAATAAACCAGAATCTATTGTAAGTGGCAAAACTTTCACTTTTGTTGCACAAAAGAATATATTATTCAAAGGTAAAGTGGAAGTTAAAAATGGTGATTTTACATTTTCTTTCATAGTTCCAAAAGATATAAATTATGCTATTGACACAAGTAAAATGAGTTTTTATGCACATAATGGTATTGAAGACGCAGTCGGTTATACCACAAAATTTTACATTGGTGGTTCAAATCCAAATGCCATTGCTGATAACCAGCCACCACAAGTCGATTTATTTTTGAATGATAAGAAATTTGTTTCTGGTGGAATTACGAATCCAAACCCGGTCTTGTTTTCTGAAATTGTTGATAGTTCCGGGATTAATATCTCTGGAAATGGAATTGGACATGACATAGTTGTAACTCTTGATAATACAAAACAAATTAACTTAAATGATTATTTTGAGTATGATTTAAACAGCTATCAAAAAGGAAAAATTAAATACCCATTTTCTGGATTATCGGAAGGGAATCATCAATTATCTCTAAAGGTATGGGATGTTAATAATAATAGTAACACGGTTAAATTAGATTTTGTCGTAGCAAATAGTGAAGAATTGGCACTTGACCACGTGCTGAATTATCCTAATCCATTCACGACAAAAACAAAATTTATGTTTGAATATAATACTTCCTGCGAACAGATTAAAGTGAAAGTGGAAATTTTTACCATAAGTGGAAAGTTAGTAAAAACCATTCACAAGGATATTTATGTAACAGGTTATCGTGAAGATAGTATTGAATGGGACGGAAGAGACGATTATGGAGATAAGCTGGCAAGAGGTGTTTATATTTATAAAGTAACGATTTCGGATACTAATAATAAGAAAGCAGAAAAGATTGAGAAATTAGTGATATTGAATTAACCCAAATTATGTAATACAAATTCTTTTTGATGATAACAACATCAAAGAATTAGACCGTCATTGCGAGGAAGCAGCACTTCCGGAACAATCTCTTGTGAATACATATAATTTCTAATAAATAATTTGGGTTTATATGATATTACTGCAAAACCGGTGCAGATTTATATTCAGCAGGTATATCTGCTGTAAGAGATTTTAAGAAAGTTACAATATCTTTTACTTCCTCTTCGGTCAAATCTTTATTTAATTGGGCTTTAGCCATAATTTTTACAGCATCTTCTAAATTATTCACATTTCCATCATGATAATAAGGATATGTTTTTTCTATATTTCTTAATGAAGGAACTTTGAATACAAATCTATCCCCTGCTAGTTTTGTGATTTTTACTTTACCACTGTCAATTTTGGTGCTTTTTGTATAATCCCAATAATTACCATAAACAGCAAACTTTTGAAACATATTACCACCTACGCCAGCACCATTATGACAAGTAGTGCAACCAGTTGTAATAAATGTTAACAAACCTTTCTTTTCTTCCACAGTCAATGCATCTTTATTGCCCTTGAGATATTCGTCAAAGCGAGAAGGGGTAATCAGTTTTCTTTCGAATGCTCCAATGGCTTTTTTTAAGTTATTGTATGTAATGGGATCTTTTTCATTCGGAAATGCTTCTTTGAAGAGTTTTTGATAAAGTTCTGATTTTTTTAATCTGTCAATTAAAAATTTTTCGTTAGGGATATTCATTTCAATGGGATTCAGGATGGGCATGCCCGCCTGTTCTTCAACAGTAGCAGCTCTTCCATCCCAAAATTGAGCGGTGTGAATGGCAGCGTTCAATGTTGTAGGGGAATTTCTATCACCAAATTTGCCTTCTTCGCCTTTGGAAGTAGGTTGATTATCCACACCAAAAGTAGAGAGATTGTGGCAGGTGTTGCAACTCATAGTTTGTTTGCGGGATAATTGATTGTCAAAATACAAGGAATGACCTAATTTCACTAATGCAGGGTTTAAAGTGTCCGCTAATTCTAACGGCTGAAATACGTTTAGTTTATCAGCCAATGCTTCATCGTATCTTTTGCTTTCATCATTAGAGGATGAAGCAACTTCTTCTTTTTTAGATTCAGAACATGAAATTAAAAACGAAAGAGATAAAAGACCGATTGTAAACTTTTTCATAATTGTAATATTTTGTGCAAAGATAAACATGTCCACCTAAAAAAATCAAATAGAAAATTTTTATAATGCCATTGATAGTTTTGTGTTTAGTTAAATTTATTTATTGTATAAACTACAATTCCATTAGAAATTCAATTGTATTTATTCCATCTGCAAAATCTGAAAGTGAAGGAAATTGAGCATTTCCAAGGGGGGTGTATTTTTTTCCTATAATTGTCTGAATATCGTTTTGATGTTGTGAAATGTAACTATTTACTTCTGAAATGTCTGAATAATATTGATAGAAAAGATTGGCAACTGGCGCATGCAATTGTTCACTTTCTTTAATGATGAGAAAATTATTTTCTAAAAAGGGTTCTTTATTCAGTAAATAAATACTTCGATAATAATCATAATTATTCATGTATTTATGATGTTGCATAACAAATCCGTAATCATACACGGCTTTGAATATTCTTTGAATATCAAAGTTTTTGGGGATAAAAATTTTAGATACATTTCTACATCCTAATCCGAAGTATAATAAAATATCATCGGCTAATTTTTTCAATTCTTCATCGGCTTCTGAGTTATCTAAAATAGCAATAGAAGTTCTGTTGTTACGAATAATTTTAGGTTTATCCGAAAAATAATATTGAAAGTGCATAGCCGTATTGTTCGTACCCGTTGCAATTACAGCATTTATGTCGTTTTTAGTAATGGTATTTTCTTTTATAACAACTTTATTTTTGATATCTGGATTTAAGTCCATTAAAATATGTAAAATCATTTTCATTAATACTGAATCTTTTGATGATGGTTTGAATATTAAGTAATGACCGGATAATAAAACATCCATTACATCTCTGAAAGATACCATTGGAATATTACCGGCTGCAATCACTAAAACTTTTTTTGGAGAATTTGTAGGTTGAATATTTGCACTATATGCTTCTATACTTGAGTTGGATGTAATGTCTTGAATGTGTGAAAGCATGGTTTTTACAAACTTTTCTATGAACCATGGATTCTGGATTTCTGCTTGTTTGATGGAATGTTGAATCAATTCGTGATATGGGGTGGGTTGGTTGTTCAAGTATTTTTCAAGAATATCTGAGAGTTGTATAAATGCATTGTAATACATAGTTGAATTTATTTATGGAGCAAAGGTAGTATCTTTTATGAATCATTTTTTCATTTTATATTTGCGTAAAAAATTATGTCAAAACATATTGTTGTTTTTACTGGTGCTGGTGTGAGTGCAGAGAGTGGCTTGAAAACATTTAGAGATAGCGATGGTTTGTGGGAAAATTATCCTATTGAAGAAGTGGCAACGCCTGAGGCATGGAAAAGAAATCCTGAGTTAGTATTGGAATTTTACAACTTGCGTCGTAAACAATGTATGGAGGCACAACCTAATGAAGCACATAAACTTATAGCAGAATTGGAAAAATACTATAAGGTTACTGTAATTACGCAAAATATTGATGATTTACACGAGCGTGCCGGAAGTTCGAATGTTATTCACTTACATGGTGAAATAATGAAGGTGCGTAGTAGTGTGGATGAGAATTTGATTTATCCAATCAACAAGTGGAATTTAGAATTAGGTGAAAAGTGTGAAAAAGGTTCGCAATTACGTCCGCACATTGTTTGGTTCGGCGAACCTGTGCCAATGATGCCAGTGGCTATAGGAATCACGCAGACAGCTGATATATTTATTGTAGTTGGTAGTTCCCTGGTAGTATATCCTGCTGCCAGTTTGTTGTATTATACAAAATCGGGTATTCCAAAGTATTTAATAGATCCGGGAGAATTTTCAGAAAGTGTATTAAGAGAGGTAATTCACATTAAGAAAAAAGCTACAGAAGGTATGCGAGAATTATTTGAGATACTTACTAAAAATGTTTGGGTATAGCAGATGTTTCTTTAAATCTCAGATTATGCAATAGGATTAATAAAATTTGAATTTTCTATAAAATTGAACTTTTGTGTATTTTAAACAAATGAACACCAGGAAAATAAACAAAGTTCACAAAGCCCTGATATATTTTGCAAACGAGAAATGCTTTGTATTCTTTGTAAAAAACTTTGTTTTCGCTGTGGTTCAAAAAATCAACTAATTATTCTGAAACCAAATTGGTGAAAGCCATTTATGTTTTTAATATCAATGAAATGAAGTAATGTTTACGGTACGCTAATTTCTAAAGCAGAATTTTAGTTAATAATAAGTATGCATATTTAAAATCTAATTTTAAATTTACATATCTCTCATTTTATTGTTTTAATTCAAATGACGCACCACAATTGTGATGTAGGTCTTTTGTTTGTTTCCTTTTTTTTCTCCTATTTTGCAAAAAAAATTTTTATGCCGAATATATCAGAAAAAGCCGTTCAAATGCCGGCCAGTCCTATTCGTAAATTAGTGCCTTATGCAGAAGCAGCAAAAAAGAAAGGAATTAAAATTTATCATTTAAATATTGGTCAACCTGATTTACCAACACCACCTATATTTTTTGAAGGAATTAAAAAGGCCAATATTCAAATTTTAGAGTATACACATAGCGCTGGAATAGAGAGTTATAGAAAAAAATTAGCGGAGTATTACAAAAGATATAATATTGAGGTGGATTTTTCTGACATCATCATTACTGTTGGTGGAAGTGAAGCGATTGAAATTGCTATGATGACCTGCTTCAATCCGGGTGATGAAATTATTATACCGGAACCGTTTTATGCCAATTATATCGGGTTTTCAAGGGCTGCTGATGTTGTAATTAAACCTATTCGAAGTGTGATTGACAATGGTTTTGCATTACCACCTATTGAGGAATTCGAGAAGTTGATAAGTCCAAAAACAAAGGGGATAATGATTTGCAATCCATCTAATCCTACCGGGTATTTATATACAAGAGAAGAATTGGAAGCATTGAAAAATCTTGCATTGAAATATAATTTATTTTTATTAAGCGATGAAGTTTACAGAGAGTTTTGTTATGACGGAAGACCGTATCATTCTGTTATGCATCTAAAAGGGGCGGATGAACACATAATTATGTTAGATTCTATATCCAAGCGATACAGTGCTTGTGGAGCAAGAATTGGTGCATTGGTGAGTAAAAAATAAAATTGTAATGTCAGCAGCATTGAAATTTGCACAGGCGCGCTTGAGCCCGCCAACGTTTGGACAAATCGGTGCAGAGGCAGCTTTATCACTTGGTAAAGAGTATTTTGATGAAGTGGTGAAAGAATACACACAACGAAGAAATTTTGTGGTCAATGAATTGAATAAGATACCGGGCGTAAAATGTCCTATGCCGGGTGGGGCTTTTTATTGTATTGCCGAGTTGCCGATAGACGATGCGGATAAGTTTTGTCAATGGTTACTTGAAAAATTTGAATATTACAAGCAAACCGTAATGTTGGCACCTGCTACCGGATTTTATTCCACGCCCCGGTGAGGGAAAAAAGCAAGTACGTATTGCTTATGTTTTAAAGCAAGAGGATTTAGCAAACGCTATTGAATGTTTGAAAATGGCATTGGAAACGTATAGAAGTCAGATGAGTTAATTTAATTCTAAATTAGGTATTAGAAATTGAAATTATTTAAAAGAGATTGCTTCGCCACGACAAAGTCGTGGCGAAGCAATGACGAAAAAAAACGTCACGTCATTGCGAACGAAGTGAAGCAATCTCGTAAGGAAGGTGAGAATACCAGTCGGGATTGCTTCGTCGCTACTCTCCTCGCAATGACGGGCTAATTCTTTGAAGGTTGTTATCATCAATAGAATTTCTAATGCATAATTTGAGTTAATTTATTCCCCAATACATCGCTTGATTCAATTTATTGAAAAATTAGTGTATTAGTGGTTTACTATTTTATTCTGCTACGAATAAACGAATTATACATTAGTGGCAAAAAAAACAAATAATTTACAAGCTTACTGATCGTATAAATTTATCCGAGAATAATTTTACAAGTGCAATTTTTTTACCACCTTTGCAAAAAAAATCTTATGAAAATAAATTACATCCTTGCTTCGCTATTGGTTACAATAAGCACCAGTACTTTTGCACAAAAAAAATCAGATAAATCAAAAACTATTAATAAAATGGATAAAGAATTTTTGAAAAACCAACCGGATGGCTTGTATGCAAAAATTGAAACCAATAAAGGTGATATTTATTTACAATTGGAATATAAAAAAGTGCCCATGACGGTTGCAAACTTTGTAGGATTGGCAGAAGGCACTATTCCTAATACAGCAAGACCTAATCAGCCATTTTATGATGGTTTGATTTTTCACAGAGTAATTAAGGATTTTATGATACAGGGAGGATGCCCCAAGTTTAATGGAACTGGTGATCCTGGATATAAATTTCCTGACGAAATTGATACGACTTTGAAGCATAGTGGGCCCGGTATTTTATCTATGGCTAATGCAGGTCCTAATACCAATGGTTCACAATTTTTCATCACGCATAAAGCAACGCCATGGTTGGATGGTAGACACAGTGTGTTTGGGCATGTTGTAAAAGGACAAGACGTTGTGAATGCAATTGAACAAAGCGATACGATTCGTAAGGTAGTAATTTTACGTAAAGGAAAAGATGCTGAAAAATTTGATGCGCCAAAAGTATTTGAAACATTAAAGAAACAAAAGGAAGATCAGGTATTAGCTGAAGCAAAGAAAAAGGAAGAACAAGAATTAAAACTCATTCAGGAAAAATTTCCCAATGCACAAACTACTGCATCGGGTTTGAAGTATATCATTGAAAAAGAAGGTAGTGGTGATAAACCTAAAGCAGGACAAACAGTGGTAGTACATTATACGGGAACATTTTTGGATGGAAAAAAATTTGATTCCAGTTATGATAGAAACCAACCATTAGAATTACCGATTGGAGTAGGTAGAGTTATTAAAGGTTGGGATGAAGGTATTATGCTATTAAATAAAGGGAGCAAAGCCAAATTAATTATTCCTTATCAATTGGGTTATGGTGAACAGGGGTATCCTGGGGTTATCCCACCAAAATCGTGGTTAATTTTTGATGTGGAACTATTGGACATCAAATAAAATTTATGAATGCCAAACAACAAAACATAGATGAGGTATTTACTCAGGTTAAACAAATTTTAGATGATTATTTGAAGAAGAAAGGGTTGCGTAAAACTTTAGAAAGATATACGATTTTAAGAGAAATTTATGCTATAAACGATCATTTTGAAATTGATGAGTTGTATGAAAGAATGAAAAATAAAAAATACAGAGTAAGTCGTGCTACCTTGTACAATAATATGGAAGTATTTGTAGATGCCGGACTTGTTATAAAACATCAGTTTGGTACAAATTCTGCTCAATATGAAAGAGCGTATAATTATCGTCAACACGATCATTTAATTTGTTTAGATTGTAATAAAGTTTTTGAATTCTGTGATCCAAGGATTATTCAGATACAGAAAACAACTGAAAATTTATTAGGATTTAATATCGTACAACATTCTCTGCAATTTTCTGGTAGATGTAGAACATTAGAAACCAACTGGTAAATGCAAATATAAAAAATAAATGTTATGAAATTTGATTTTGAAATTAAGGAGCATAAAAACTATATTGATATTAAACTAAAAGGAGAATTGATTGACAAAACACAAGCGCAACCATTGTTGGAAAAAGTAGATGAATATATTCAAAATAACATTGCCAATTTTATATTTAACTTGCAAGATTTGAAGTATTTAAATAGTAGTGGTTTAAATGTATTGATACAAATTTTTACTAAAGCAAGAAATAACAACGGAGAAGCCGTTTTATACCATCTCAATAAAAAGATAAACGAGTTGATATTAATAACCAAATTACATACTATTTTCAAAATTACAGAAACACAAAAGGAAGCCGTAAAAGCACTGAATATAAAATAATATCTATGTTCACATTACCTTCAAAGATATTAAATTACATCAATGGAGAACTTATAGAACCTGTTCAAAATTTTTATATTCCCAACATCCAACCTTCAAAAGGAGAAAGTTATTCACAAATTCCGGATAGTGATAAGCAAGATGTGCAAATGGCTGTTGAAGCCGCGGAACGTGCTTTTCCAATGTGGAGCGTTTTACCGCACCAAAAACGTTTTGAATATTTAATGAAAATTGCAGAATTGATTGATAAAAAACACGATTATCTGGCTTATGCTGAAAGTATTGATAATGGGAAGCCGTTGAAACTATCGAAGAGGGTAGATATTCCACGAGCATCGGCCAATTTTCGTTTTTTTGCGACTGCTATTCTGCATTATTATTCGCAAGCACACATCAATGAATACAGTTCGTTTAATTATACGTTCAAACAACCAGTAGGTATTGCCGGATGTATTTCCCCCTGGAATTTACCACTTTACTTGTTTACATGGAAAATTGCACCTGCATTAGCAGCAGGGTGTACTGTGGTAGCTAAACCATCTGAAATTACACCAATGACGGCTTTCTTGCTTTCTGAAATTTGTATAGAAGCAGGATTACCGGCAGGAGTTTTAAATATAGTTCATGGCTTTGGATATAAAGTAGGACAGGCCATTGTAGAACATCCAAAGGTAAAAGCGATTTCATTTACAGGAGGTACGAAGACCGGTAAAAACATTGCAGCAACAGCTGCGCCGATGTTCAAAAAATTATCATTAGAATTAGGAGGAAAAAATCCGAATATCATTTTTGCGGATTGCAATTATGAGAAAATGCTGAAAACTACCATTCAATCTTCGTTTGCAAATCAGGGACAAATCTGTTTATGTGGTTCCAGAATTTTTGTAGAACGTTCTCTTTACGAAAAATTCAAAAACGATTTTGTAGAAAGAACAAAAAGCGTTGAAAGTAGGACCGCCACTTGATGAAGAAACACAAATAGGTGCTGTTGTTTCCGAATCGCATCTGCAGAAAATTTTAAGTTACATAGAATTGGCTCAACAGGAAGGTGGAACAATTTTATGTGGAGGCAAGCGAAAAATGTTAGAGGCACCTTATGATAAAGGATATTACATTGAGCCAACCATAATTGAAGGATTGTCTTATACATGTAGAACCAATCAGGAAGAAATTTTTGGGACCTGTTTGTAACCATCATGCCTTTTGATAGTGAAGAAGAAGTGATTAGGATGGCAAATAGCGTAGAATATGGATTGGCGGCAACAATATGGACAGAAAACTTAAATCGTGCACATCGTGTTGCACATCGGTTAGAAAGTGGAATCATCTGGATTAATACATGGTTAAATAGAGATTTGCGAACACCATTTGGAGGGATGAAAGCATCGGGCGTTGGAAGAGAGGGTGGATTTAAGGCATTGGATTTTTTTCACGAAGATAAAAATGTTTGTGTAGAGCTGACCACTTGATTTATGAAGAGAGTATTGTTTCTTTTTTTCATATTGTATGCATTTAATTTTAAGGCACAAGAAGACGAGGAGTTTATATTCATTCAAAGAAATTTTAATAATCCATTTCGAATTGTTTTATTCAATGATGCTTTGTTTTTAAGCAAAAAGCCCATTCAGTTTAAGCTTTGGGAGGAAGGATTTTTAACTATTGATGATTTTCAGTCAACAGATTATCCTGAAAAAGACAACTTATCATTATTGAAAACGGGCTTTCTAAAGTAT
Source organism: Bacteroidia bacterium (assembly GCA_026003255.1). Lineage (GTDB taxonomy): Bacteria > Bacteroidota > Bacteroidia > B-17B0 > Aurantibacillaceae > BPGX01. The sequence continues at coordinate 463,244 of BPGX01000001.1, forward strand.
TACTATGCGTTTGTGCCATTTAAATTGAAAATAAAAAGCAGGGATACAATTTTTTTCTACACAAAAGTTTATTTATTAATAGATAAAAGTCAGTCGTGGATATCGAAAGAGGTTAATGTGATACAAACATTAAATTATTTTAATGGATTATATGATCTTCTTCAACTTTATGCAAAACTTTTTGAATATGAAGCCAATAGGTTTTTTCCAAATGTATATGGGATTCAGCGAGGTGAACAAACAGCTTAAAAGAGATATTGAAAAATTTAAAGAAGAAACGGATGAGGGTAAAAATTCAATAGAATTAGCTAGAAAAAGTGATTCTATTAAAGAAAAATTAAGTCAAATAAAATCTCCACACTTACCGCCCATAATATTTAGTCCTTTTTTATTAGGATTCAATATTTCTTATCAAGCCAATATCCCGCTATTATCTCAAGTTCTTCAGTACTATCAGATGATGAATGGAATAAATCTTTCTTTTTATATTTCACATCGCAAAAATTACTTTAATATTTTTTTTGGTTATGCTTCTTCAAAGTTAATGACTAATTATATAAGTGAAACAAATAATCTTTTGTATCAAAAAGGTAATATCATTGGTTTTGGAAACTATGGTATAGGATATGAACGATCCATTATAGATAATAAAAGATGGAGATTAACACCTTTCGTAGGTATAGGAGGAAGTAACTTAAACATCAATTATTATCCAAATTCTTCCCAAACAAATGATAGATCAAAAGATTTAAAAATTAATTCTATTTATTATTGTGGCGGAATAAGTTTTGTGTTATTATTTCGAAAATATTTGTATACACCAGGTAATTATCAATATTTATTCTATAATGTTCTTGTTTACAATTATGGATTAAACCTGAAACTTTATATTTCATATTCAAACTTTAATCCAACCTTCAAAAATTTTCTAATTAATTTTTCATTAGGCTTTAATCTTCTGGAAACTAGAAAGGGAAAATTTGTTGACAATAAAAATGCTTTAATAATTGATTAGTAAGAATTCTTAAGATGAATAAATATTTCTAAAACTTTTGGTAAGAGTGGTTCTGTTTCGTTATTGTGAATGACAAAATCAACTTGCTTAATTTTTTCTTCATCGGGCATTTGTTTGCTCATTCTTTTAATTATCTCATCATCTGAAAGTTTGTCTCTTTGTTTGATTCTCTGGACGCGTATTTCTCTTGGAGCAGTTACAAGTATTATTTTATGGCAGGCAGTTTGTAATTGGGCTTCAAAAATTAGAGCACTTTCTTTGAAGAGAAAGTCAGAATCTGCGTGTTCTTTCAGGAATTCTTGAAAATCTTGCTTTACAGCCGAATGAATTATCTGATTTACCTGATTTAATAATTGACTATCTGCAAAGATTCTATCGGCTATGTATTTTTTATTCAGAGTGTTTTCATTGATATAAGCATCCTTTCCCAGAATCTGGATAATTTGCCTTTTTACTTCTGGTAAAAAATACATTGCTTTTGCTCTTTCATCCGAATAGTAAACAGGATAGCCGAGTGTTTCGAAAATTTTTGCCACTGTGGTTTTTCCAGAACCTATTCCGCCAGTAATACAAATGATTTTCATCTTCTCTTTTTAGATGTTTTGTCGAACTTTATACTTATTGTATCTGGTTGAATTTCTAAAATGTTTATTCTTACTGGAAAGTGATCGTTTTCTGATATATTTTCGTTACGAATGGAATAAAGCCCTTTTTTATTGATACGTTTGAGTTTATTAAATGGAATATAGATTTGATGTGGAAGGTATTTTTCTAACAACTTAATTTTAAGTCCAGATCCTTTGACTTTGATTTTTAGTGAAACATGGATACTGTCTTGTTGATAAACATCCGGCACATTATAAATGACAACATTGGTATCATAGTTTCGAATATAAGTTTGATTTAATTGATGAATAATCCATAAGATAAAGGAAATCATCAGGCAAATTACAAAAACTATAATGTCTTTTCGAATCATTCAAGTGCGAAAATAAATACTATTCGTTTTTTCTGCAAGCATTGAAAGAACTTGCTTACATTTGCCGATCAAAAAAATGCGTCAAAAAATAGTTGCGGCCAATTGGAAGTTGAACAAAACATTATCAGAAGGTTTAGATTTAGTGAATTTTTTACAATCAAAAGTGAATGAGCACGATGATGTTATTAAAATTATATGTCCTACTTTTCCTTTGCTTTATCCTATCAAAGAAATTTTAGATTCATCTAAAAAGTTTTATTTGGGGGCACAAAATTGTAGTGCTTATGAACGAGGGGCTTATACTGGTGAAGTATCTGCAAGTATTCTGAAATCAGTGGGATGTGAATATGTTATTATCGGGCATTCAGAGAGAAGAAAAATGTTTGGTGAAACAGAAGAAGTTTTGTTTCAAAAACTAAATCTTGCTTTGCAAAATCAATTAAAAGTGATTTATTGTGTAGGTGAAGAATTGGATCAACGAAAAGAAAAATTACACTTTAATGTGGTAAAATCTCAATTAGACAATTTATTAAAATTATCTAATGAACAATTACAAAACGTCATTATTGCTTACGAACCTGTATGGGCAATAGGCACGGGTGTGAATGCTACGCCCAAGCAAGCACAGGAAATGCATGCTTATATTCGTGAAATTGTTGCTACCAAAGATGCAGATATTGCGAATGCCATTCCAATACTCTATGGTGGAAGTTGTAATGCTATGAATGCAGGACAACTTTTTCAGCAAAAAGATATTGATGGTGGATTAATTGGTTCTGCATCATTGAAAGGTGAAGAGTTTTTACAAATAATATATGCCGCTTCGTAAATATTCATTATGCATCAAATACCATATTGGCAATACAATTTTATTACATCCGAAGGAGTGGATAAAGATATTTTAATCACATTAATGTCTGATTTTAATTTTGAAGGTTTTTTAGAAACAGAAAATGGCTTTGTATCGTTTATTCCCACTGATAAAGCATTGGATGAAAATATATGGTTGGAAGAATTAAAAAATTATGATCCAAACATTACTTATTCCCGTGAATTAATTGAACCAAAAAATTGGAACGAAGAGTGGGAAAAAAATTATGATGTTGTAAAAATAAATGATCAATGTGAGATATATGCTTCTTTTCATGTTGTAAATCCTGACATAAAGTATCCACTTTATATTGATCCCAAAATGAGTTTTGGTACAGGACATCATGCTACTACTTTTATGATGTGTAATTGGTTATTTGATTTGAAGGAAAAATTACAAGATGCAGTGGTATTGGATGTTGGATGTGGGACAGGGGTATTGGGAATTTTGGCTAAAAAATTAGGATCTCATAAAATTTATCTTATAGATAACGATCCAATTTGCGTGGAAAATACGACAGAAAATTTACACAAGAATTTTTCTCATGAGATGATGAATAATTTCGAAGTTGGGTTGCATGATATTGAGTCGTTTATTAATACTCACGAAGATTTTTGCTGTGATGTTATATTAGCGAATATTCAAAAAAATGTCATACTTCACGATTTGCCTTTTTATGAAAAGATATTGAAATCAGGAGGATTGTTGTTAGTAAGCGGTATTTTAATAGAGGCAGAAGAAGAAGTGATTAATTATGCATCAACTTTTTTTAATTACTTACAATCCAGATACAAAGCCGAATGGGCATCTTTACTCTTTCAAAAAAAATAAAACTATGAAAAAACTTCAATTACCTTTACTTATTCTCATAGGTTTAATTTTAGTAGGTTTGTTGTATTATCAGAAAAAGCAAAATCCACAGCCCATCCGAAAATTGCCATATTTTGGACCAGCAGAACTATCAGATAAAACACAACATACTATTCCATCGTTTACATTCGTTAATCAATACAATGAAATTATAACGAAAAAAGATGTAGAAGGTAAAATTTATGTGGTAGATTATTTCTTTGTAACTTGTAAGTCCATTTGTCCCATTATGGCAAAACAAATGAAAAGAGTGTACGATACATTTCGTAATGATAACGATGTGTTGATTTTATCACACACAGTTAATCCAGAAGAGGATAGTGTGTCGGTACTAAAACGGTATGCAGAGGAGCATGGTGTGTTTGATAAGAAATGGTTGTTTTTGACGGGTGATAAAAAACATTTATATGAAATGGCAAGAAAAGCATACTTGTTGAATGCTGAAGAAGGAGACGGTGGACCAGATGATTTTATTCATACTCAAAATTTTGCATTGATAGATAAACATGGACATATTCGCGGTTATTATGATGGAACAGATAGTGTGGAAGTTTCCAGATTAATTCAGGATATAATGGTTCTTAAAGAAGAAAAATAGATGTTTACGTTTTCGTTTACTAATTCACAAAAAGGTCATTTATCATTATTTTCAGCACAAGTGATTTATGCGCTAAATTATTCCATTGCAAAAGATATAATGCCTAAATATTTACATCCCATTTCCCTTGTATTTTTAAGGATTTTCGGGGCATGTATTTTATTTTGGGGCTTGAGTTTTTTTATATCTTCTGAAAAACAAAATGTTTCAAAAGATGATATTAAAAAAACATTTTGGTTATCTTTATTTGGAGTGATTATCAATCAATTTTTCTTTATATATGGTTTAAGTATTACAACGCCCATCAATTCAGCAATAATAATGATTTCCAATCCTATTATAGTTTTTTTATTGAGTTTATTTATTTTTAATAAAAATAATAAAGTTTCATTTCAATGGAAACATTGGTTAGGTTTAATATCTGGAATAGCAGGTGCTCTAACATTAATTTTATTCAAGGGAAATTTTAATTTTGGTTCTGATACATGGGTAGGAGATGTAATGACTTTGCTTAATTCAGCTTCATGGGCATTGTTTTTAATATATGGTAAGGACATGCTACAAAAGTATCATACCGTAGCTGTGATGAAATATATGTTTTTATGGGGAACAATTGTGTTTTTTCCTGTGGCGGTATTTTTTTTATTTCATGAAGAATGGCAAAATATTCCTATATCTATTTATTGGGCAATTGCATTTGTGGTTTTAGCCACCACTTTTATTGCATATTTATTAAATACTTACGGATTAAAATTAATGAGCACTTCGGTAGTGAGTATGTATATTTATATGCAACCTTTTTTAGCCACGCTATTTGCAGTAATGTTTGGAAAAGATACAATCACAATCACTAAAATAATTGCAGGAAGTTTTGTATTATTAGGCATCTATTTAGTAAATACCAAAAAATAAGATGTATGTTATATTCCATGACAGGTTATGGAAAGGTTTTGGCTTCTAATAATCAGATGAACTTAAATATTGAAATCAAAAGTTTAAACAGCAAAGGAGTTGATATTTCATTAAAATGTCCGATCTGGTTAAAAGCTCTGGAGTTAGATATAAGAAATTATTTACAGGAAAAATTAATAAGAGGTAAAATAGATGTTTATTTTACAATTGAATGGAAAGATGAAATTATTTTGAACCAAATAAATACACATAGTTTAAAGAAGCATTATGAACAATTCAAAAAGGTATTAGATGAACTAAATCTGGATGCCGAAAATCCTTACATTATAGCTACTATTTTTCGCGAAGCATTAAATTTACAGGAAAAACAAATGGATATTGATGATATACTTTTGAATGAAGAAAATAAAAAATTAATTTTTGATACTTTGGAGACGTGTTGTAATAAACTTATTGATTTTAGAAAAATAGAGGGGAATAAATTAGAACGAGATATTTTAGATCAGATAAAACTTATTGAAAATTTAAAGAATGAGATTGCAGCAAAAGAACCAATACGAAAGCAAAAAGTAAGAAATAAAATTTTGACTACTCTAAAAGAAAATTTTGATGAATCTAAAATAGATAGAGAACGTTTTGAGCAAGAAATGATTTATTATATTGAAAAATTAGATATTAACGAAGAGTTAGTGCGTTTACAAAGTCATATTGATTATTTTAGAACTATTTGTAACAATGGCATAGGCATGGGAAGAAAATTATCTTTTTTGACACAGGAAATTGGAAGAGAAATAAACACAATAGGAAGTAAAGCTAATGACGAAGGTATACAAAAATTAGTAGTTGAAATGAAAGATGCGCTTGAAAAAATAAAAGAACAGATGAATAACATTTTATAATCATGTCCGACAAATATCTCATTGTCATTGGAGGTCCAACAGCAGTTGGAAAAACAGATTTAGCCATTCAAATTGCAAAATATTTTAATACAGTGATACTCTCAGCTGATTCACGACAGATTTATAAAGAACTTAATATAGGTGTAGCCAAGCCATCAGAAGAACAATTAAAAGAAGTAAAACACTATTTTATTTCGCATATTTCTATTCATCAGGATTATACGGCGTATGATTATCAAAAAGAAGTCCATGAATTACTACCACAATTGTTTCAGCAACATGATGTAGTAATAATGGTTGGTGGTACCGGGTTCTATATCAATTCTGTATTATATGGATTGAATGAAATTCCACAAATATCGAATGAAGTAAAAAATAAAGTAAAAGAATTATACGAAATCAGAGGAATAGAAGGGCTACAAGATGTTTTAATGCAAAAAGACCTTGAATATTTTTCAAAAGTAGATAAATATAATCCTGTCCGATTAATGCGTGCGTTGGAAGTTATTTATGAAACGGGACAACCTTTCAGTGATTTTTTGAATGATAAATTAATCAAGAAGCCCGATTACTTTAAAGCAATTAAAATCTTTTTGAACATAAATAGAGAGGAACTTTATAAAAGAATTGATAATAGAGTTTTGAAAATGATGGAAGACGGATTAGAAGATGAAGCAAGTTCATTATATCCTTTTCGACACTTGAAAGCATTGAATACAGTTGGGTACAAAGAGTGGTGGCATTATTTTGAAAGCAAGAAAGTTGAAAAGAATTCTGTTATTGAACAAATACAAAAAAATACGAGACATTATGCCAAGCGACAAATAACGTGGTTTAAACATCAATGGGAAGCGGAGGAAGTAAAAGTTGATAATACGAATTTACTTACTCAAAACAATGTACTACATCAAATTCTAGATAGATTAAAACAAAATTGAGTAAAGTCATTTTATAGAATGTTTTTTTGATATTAATTTGCATATGTTAAAAAAAATTAGTTATTTTGTAACCTGAATTACAATTACTCGTAAAAGGACTAAAAACTAAAAATATGATTGATGTTTTTGTTCCTCCATAGTTTTAAAGAGGAGATAAAAGGAGTTTCATAAATATTTTTTACTTAAAATTTAATTAAACTAAAAACAATAACTAAATCATTAAATTAAAACTCAAAAACTATGAAAAAGTTAGGAATTATTTTAGGAATCGGTGCATTAAGCACCTCGTTGAGCTATGCACAGCTCGTAGACGAAAAAAATGTAACAGTAACCATGGATTTACAACCTGTGTTACAATTAAACATGACCACCCCTGATCAAATTGCCTTCGTATTTGATGAAATCCGTGAATATTATGGTGGTATTTTGAAATATGGTGCTACCATTTTAAAAGTATCTTCATCAGTTTCCTGGGATTTGTATGCAGTTGGTCATTCACAAAACGGTACCTACTGGGATCAACAAATGGCATACAGTACTGGTGGGGGTCCGAATAGTAGAAACACTCTTCCATTAAGTTTGTTAGAACTTCACCAATATCCCGCTAACCCAAGAACCAACGGTTTATCAGGTACTTGGGTAGATTACAGTACACCGTTTGCACCAGCTAATGCTGTTGTGCCAGGACAAAACAGTGTATACTATACAGCTGGTAACCCTTATGTTGGGCCTGCAGCTACTGAAAAATACATCGCTGGTGCAGCTGGTTTCATCGGTGGTGGTGGTGATGCAGTAGATGGTGGTTCATTCTTAACTGCCGGTTCTTTAGGTAGCAATTATTACTATGTATTAGATTATCGTATTTTACCAGGTCTTCCTGCTATTTTCCCGGCTGCAGGTACGAATGCCGGTGCTCCTGAAGATTTGGTAACTCTGTTTGGTGCCAATTCTTATGCACAACCTGGTGTATACACCATGAATGTAAAATATGTGTTAATGGAAGACCAATAGTGGTTTAAGTTCATGAACCTTTAATCCTCCCTAATTCTCTTGAATTAGGGAGGTATTGAAGGTTGGTTGAGAAATAAAATTCATAAAAGGGTGATTAGAAAAGAGTTATTATTTTTTTATATTACTGTTTTATCTGGTTTATTTTCAAAATCATTTTCACAAGTTTGTCCCAATCCAATTACAAATAATTGTTCCGATGCTGTTGCAGGAACAAGTCGTTTTTACGTAGATGGAAGGACTAACCTAGATTTTACCTTTGATGATATGAATAAATACACCAGAGGTATTACTTATTCTGGTGCTACACAATTACGATTAAAAATTGACGAGATTAATCCGGGGCTCTGTAAATGGAAATTGGTGATGATAATTGAAAACAATGGATATTTACCTAATAATGAGTGGGAACCATTAGTTTATTATGGAGGTTCTGGAAACGCACCTAATTTGAATTTAATAGAGGTATCCGTGTGGAATGGTTGTGGGACTGCCTTATTTAATGGAGTTTTTAGAACATTTTCAAATAATATCAATCAAGATACTTTGAGTATTATTCCTGACATTGCTGTAAGAAATCTACCAGGACCTTGTGATGGGACGCATATCAATGGGCCGGGAAGTTATCTTACAAATTATAATGAATATTCTTTTAATATTGATTATCGCATTACGCCTGGTTTTGCTTTGAGACCGGGTTCCTATCAAATTCGTATTCGTTTTTGTCTGGTTGAAATACCTTAATTACAATAATGCTGATAGATATAAAAAAACATAATATTATCAGAAGATTATTAGTTTTAATGAGTTTGTTGTATATTAATGTAACATTTCTTGTATCACAGAATGATACTATAAAAAATACTGCACCAGATACTACAAAAAAATCTGTTACTAATAATCTTGATTCTACCAATTTAGTTCCAATCATAAAAGGGCAACCCAATATATATGGGCTTGTACTTAAATTTAATAAAGATACCGTTACCTTTAATAAAGGAGAAATTATTTCCAATGTATTATATATTAAAAACGAAGGAAATAAAAATTATCGTTTTTCGGTGCAGATGATAGTCCCAAATGAATGGACACCGATTGGTTTGCAAACAAAAGTGTTTCAATTAGATGCTGGAAAAGAAATTTTTATACCGATAAGTGTTATTCCACGAATGAAAGTGTCTGGAAATGCACAAGTGCTTGTTACAGCATTTATACAAAATGCAGATAATCCTGACGAAGTATTAGGTACTGTGTTTTTTCAAAGTATTTACAATAAAAAAACGGCCTGGAAAATTTCTGCAGACATAAACAAGATATATCTTAAGAACAATCAGGACTCTGTTCCCTTTCAATTAAATGCTTCTAACCTTGGAAATACGAATCAGGAAATTATTATTAACCTAAAAAAGAATAAAACGAATGTTTGGGTGAAAGATTCTTTAAGAAACGAGAAATTTGAAACAAAAACAATTTCTCTTAAGCCCATGCAGGATACAACTTTTCACTTAAGGTTTATTAAAGAAAAAGAAAGAAGAAACGAGCGTTTGTTAGATATTGATAATTACAGACCTATATCTAATGGATTGCCTGAAAAGTATAATTTGAATTTTACTTCTCAATCACCAAGACCGGATGAAAAAAATGCGTTTCAATCCGGTGCAAAAGTTGAATTTATCAAACTCAATGACGAAGTAGAAGCTAATATCTATCAATCCAATCGTTTGCCATTAATTATGGATGTTAATATGTACAATATATTAGGCGCTTCGCCAGCTATGAATGTATGGCTATATGGAAATGCTACTCTGGAAAACAATCAAAATATTGCTTATAATTTTCAAAGTTTTTTTAATCAGAATTTTTTAAGTAATAATTTTTTGAAACAAACTACCTTTTTTATTTTTTATTCTAATCCGAAAATGGCTGCACAAATTGGAAATGGTGGAATTTACACTATTGGAGCTTTCCCCGGTTCTTTTAATGTAAGAGGAGAATACAAATTTAATGACTCCCATAAAGGTGGTGTATTTTACTCTCAAAATCCTCAAATCTGGTTTCAACCTACCTCTCAAACAGCCGGTGCCTACTATGAATTTTTGAAAAGTAATAAAATACGAGTGTATTCTCAATATGCACATACCAGAAGTTTAATTTCAAATTTATTTGCCGATATTTTAAATCTTCAATCTAGCTATTCTATTTTTAAAGGTCATTCCTTTGGTATCAGAGGGGGTATTAGTCGTAGAGTAAAGAATGATACGGCCACTATTGGATACTATGCAGGTACAAATTATAGTGGAATTTTTAACAAACAATGGACCTTGCAAATCAGCAATTTTTATTTTGCTCCAAGTTTTGGAGTATTTAGTCAGGAACGATTTAATAATTTATTCAATTTATCTTACAAGATAAAACAAAATTCTATACTGATGTTGCGTAGTAATCTTTTTATGTACAAGATGATACAAACACAAAACTATTTTGACTATCAAATGAATAATGAATTGTTTCATCAATTGTTAGGTACAAGGGTTGGAAATTTGAGTTATTCCGGATTTTATAATTTATTTTATATCCGAAAATTTATGATACATTCGAGAGGTTTGGGATTTAATACGAATGTTTACGCTCCGGATAAATTTTTAAGGTATTATTTTACAATTAGAGCAGGATATAATTATTCTCCGGATACCTTAAGAAAAAATTTCTTCTTTACTCAGGTAGGGACTCAAGTGTTTTATAAAACATTCTCGTTAAATCTTCGTTATTTATTAGGTAATTTAACTATTGATGAAAGATTTTACGCGTTGAATAATTTTTCTGTTCCTCAATTTTTTTCAATCTCTGCAAGGCATCAATATCAGTTTAAAACAAGAAATTTTGTTACAGAGAATTATGCTGGTTATAGCGTTTCAACTATTAATTATACCAACATTTACTGGCAACCTAATTTCTTCTACTATAGTAACAATGGTTGGAGATTCAGAGCGTATGCTGAAGTGAATTGGAATCGTTTAAGGCAATTTAATGATTTCTTTGGAACGTCTTCTTTGTCAAATACCAATTCTAATACCGGACAATGGGTATTTAATGTATTTTTAGGTTTGGGCGTTAGAAAGGAATTTTCTTTACCATTGCCTTATAGTAAAAAGTATTTTGTAAATGTTGTTTTTATCCCATTTTTTGATTTGAACGGAGATGGCAAAAAACAAGAAGACGAAAAAACATTAGAAAATGTAGTTGTTAGAATTTTTAATGAACAGAAAAATGAAGAATATGAACTATTGACGAATAAAAAAGGAACGGCTACCTTAAAGAAAATTGAAGTAGGTGTATATAATTGGAATGTATGGTCATTAGATGATTTAGGTGGTTGGTTCCCTCACATTGCGGATTCTATTAATATCTCAACAGGAGGAATAACTTATATACCTTTTGTAAGAGGTGTAAAAATTGTTGGAAAAGTTTATTTACAACGGGATAAAAACTCACCCGATGCAGATAAAAAATTAGATTTATCCAGAATCAAAATCACCTGTCAAAACTCTAAAACATATACTACTATTACAGATAATGAAGGAAACTTTGAGATATTTGTTCCTGCAGGAAAATATTCAATTACTATGGATGAAAAAGTACTGGGAACAAAATTTAAATTGCTGCAAAATAATATTGAAGTTCTGGTAGATGATAAATATTCCAATATCTTTATCCCTTTCCATATCATTGAGAAACCCAAAAAAGTAAAATTTGTAAAACCTGAATAAAAACTATCATTATGAAAAAAATTGTTACACTTTTTGTCAGTGTCTGTCTAATATCTAATGGACTTAATGCACAACAGGATACATTAAAAGTTTCTAATACAGATACCTTAAAACAAGTAACGAATTCTTCTGAAGATAAGAAAATTCCCAAAAGCAATTATCCTTCTGTTGCAGATACAGCTTTTGATGATGCAGGAGTTTCCGTAAGTCCTTCTTCAATGCATTTATCGATTAAGCCCGGACAAACAGAAATCAAGGAAATTAAAGTTAAAAACTTTACAAAAAAAACACATAAATTTCAGGTAAGCTTTTCTGATTTTGAAATGGGTGCAAACGGAAAACCTACCAGTATTAAGAATAGAGATAGTAGCAATTATGGATTATCTAAATGGATAAATGCTGCCCCAACATACTTTGAACTTAAGCCCGGTCAGGAAGTAAAAGTAAAACTAACTATTTCTATCCCTGATAACCCTGAAGGACATAAAGCCCACTGGACAATAGTTACCATAGATATGGTGCCAGACAGACCACCTCTTGATGTTCAACCGAGCGATAAAACAATTGCTTTTGGTATTATCCCGTCCTTTGGTTTTGGTGTTTATGTTTATCAAAATCCACCCAATGTTCTTGTAAACAAATTAGCAATCAAACAATTTGCCTTGGTAGAAAAAGATGGAAGGAAACAAATTAAGTTTGAGGTAAAAAATGTGGGAGATGGAATTAGTTATTGTAAATCTTATGTAGAACTAACAAATTTAAATACAGGACAACAACAGCGATTGAAAGTCAAGAATTTTACAATTTTACCACAATTCAATAGAGAGTTTTATTATGATTTGGATGAATTAAAACTTAAACCTGGAAAATATCAGGCAATGGGTGTTATTGACTTTGGCAGTGATGAAGAAATTTTGGCTACTGAAATGGAAATTGAAATTAAATAAACTTGCACTTTTAATGAAACTATAAACCCAAATTATTCATTAAACCCAGATTATGCAATAGCATTAGTGAAATTTGAATTTACTATAAAAACAGTCCTTTTATATTCTAACCACAAAGTACACTAAGGAAACAAACAAAGCCCGCAAAGTTCCGATATATTTTGTAAACGAGAAATGCTTTGTGTTCTTAATGAAAAACTTTGTGATATTTGTGGTTCAAAATGTCAGACAATTTAATTTAAAACCAAATTGGTTATGAATATTTTTATTAAATGTCAATGAAATGAAGCAAAGGGGATTGTATGCTAATTTTTAATGAATAATTTGGGTTAAACATTTCTCAAATGTTGTGCATTCTCAATTACTGCTACTTTTAGAGATTTTTTGTTTCCACCCTTCCACAGGTGGAAGGGTAGTTATAAAAATAAAGAATAAGCTCGTCATTGCGAGGAAGCACCGCTTCCGAAGCAATCTTTTTTGAATAATCTTAATTTCTAATGCATAATCTGGGATAAAAGTAAATTAAAAATAATTAAGAAGGATGTTTTACATTAAAACCAATTCAATAGGTTCATAATGTTCTCTATATTTTTCAACAAGTGATTCTAGTTTTAATCTATCTTTAATGATAATTTTCTTGTTCTCAAATTTAATTAATCCTTCTGCTTCAAGTTCCTTTAAATATAAGGAAACCTGTTCTTTAGTAGTAGAAGCAATCTCCGCTATATCCTGTCTGGAGAGTGCAGGAGCATCTTTTTCTTTGCCAAATTTTTTATCAATGTATAAAACGCTTGCAGCAACCAATTCTTTAACCGACATCATTACATAATTTCTGCTTTTCATTTCTGATTCGTATAACTCTTTAACCAAAAACAGCAAGAGGGAATATGAAAGTTTAGAGTTATTTTTTAATAATTGCATAAAAAAATCTCTATCAAAGAAACACACAACACTATCTGAGAGTGCTTTAGCAGAAATATGATAATAATATGAATTCAATGAACGATGTCCAATTATATCGCCCGATTTACATAAACGAATTATATGTTGTTTGTCCTTGAAATATCCTTTCATCATTACTTTGGCATAACCTTGTTGTAAAATATAAAAACCGTCTACAATATCGCCTTCTCTAATAAATGTTTCTCCTTTAGAGATATTAAAGATTTTTTTATTAGCATCAAATTCCTTTTTATAATTTTCTTCAATTAAGTTAAAAAAACAACAACAGGAACATTGTGAACATTTAAAATCCATAAGAATTAAAAATACGATTATTCGAGTGGCAATATTAACTAAAAATTCTGGATAGTAATGGATAAAAAAATGACTTAAGTCACAAAATGAATTATGAAAAAATAAATATAAAAATGAGAATAAACATAGGAGAGGCGGGAGTGTTGACGGTATTTTTGCAACAAAAATAAAGCATATGAAAAAAACAAAAACAGTGCTAACAAAACTCAGAGAAATTAAAACAGGTATTGTCGGTGGCATTATCCTGGTCAGCATGTACTCATGCAGTGATAACTCCAGTACAGGGAGTACAACATCACCGGAAAACAGTTCAAATAACAATGTAGTAAGTGAACAAACTACTGAAATTGATTCAATGACCAATAAGGGAATTGGCCCTGTTCAAAATGTCACACTTGGAGAAATTAACGTAGAACTTGTAAAGAAAGGAGAAGAATTATTCAACGGAAAATGCTCTGCTTGTCACAAGATGGATTCAAAAGTGGTGGGGCCTGCATTGGCTGGTGTTACAAAAAGAAGAACGCCAGAATGGATTATGAATATGATATTAAATCCTAATGAAATGACTCAACAAGACCCTATTGCCAAAAGATTATTAGGACAATATGCAACAGCAATGGCTAACCAAAGTTTAACAGAAGATGAAGCACGTGCAATTTTAGAATATTTTAGAAATTATGATAATAAACAATAAAAGATTAAAGCGTATGAAAACAATATCAAAAATGATGATGATTGCAGGAATGGGTGGTATTCTATTTTCCTGCCAAAACAAAGAATCTAAAAAATCTGCTGCTCTTGATAGTGATGTAGCGTCAAAAGTGTATGTAGCACCTGGAAAATACGATGAATTTTACTTATTTACTTCAGGAGGGTTTAGTGGACAGATAGGTGTATATGGATTGCCATCGGGTAGATTATTTAAAGTAATACCCGTATTCTCTCAGAATGCTGAAAATGGTTATGGTTATTCAGAAGAAACTAAGCCCTTATTACAAACTTCTCATGGTTTTATACCATGGGGCGATGCACATCATCCTGTATTGTCAAAAACGAACGGAGATGCAGATGGAAGATGGTTATTTATTAATGAAAACAACACTCCAAGAATTGCCCGTATTGATTTAAGAACTTTTAAGACGGTTGAAATTATTGAAATACCCAACAGTGCTGGTAATCACCCATCACCCTATTGTACTGAAAATACAGAGTACGTAGTTGCTGGGACAAGATTTAGTGTGCCAGTAAAGACAAAAGATGTGCCGATTAATTCGTTTAAAGAAACATTTAGAGGCGCCATTTCATTAGTAAAAGTGGATAAAGAAAGTGGAAAAATGTCATTGGCTGTTCAGATATTGTGTCCACCTTTTGATTATGATAAAAACAGAGCAGGTAAAGGAGTTTCAAAAGATTGGACATTCTTTACGTGCTATAATTCTGAAGAAGCTTATAATATGAAAGAAATTAATGCCAGTCAAAAAGATAAAGATTTTATATTAGCTGTAAATTGGAAAAAAGCCGAAGAATACTTAAATAGCGGTAAAGCTCAAAAAATGCCAGCCACTTATTACCATAACTATTATGAAGAAAAAGAACACACTGCAAAAAGTGAAGTTTTAAAAGAAGTAAATGTTTTAGAACCGAAAGATTGTCCGGGAATGTTGTACTATATTCCCTGTCCTAAGTCCCCACACGGCGTAGATGTTAGCCCTACTGGTGAATATATTGCAGCTGGAGGAAAATTGGCAGCAGTTATACCTGTTTATAGTTATGAAAAAATGATAAAAGCTATTGAAGGACAGAAATTTGACGGAGAAATTGAAGGAATACCGGTGCTAAAATATGAAGAAGTACTTGCTGGTGAAGTTAAAAATCCGGGGTTAGGACCATTACACACAGAATTTGACGAAAAAGGTTATGGGTATACTTCTATGTTCTTATCTTCTGAAATTGTGAAATGGAAAATAGGCACATGGGAAGTAGTGGATAGAATTCCAACCTACTATTCTATTGGACATTTGTGTATCCCCGGTGGTGATAGCAAAAATCCATTTGGTAAATATGTGATTGCTTTAAATAAAATCACAAAAGATCGCTATTTGCCAACAGGTCCAGAACTTACCCAATCAGCACAATTAATTGATATTTCTGGAGAAAAAATGAAGTTGTTATTAGATTTTCCAACAGTAGGAGAACCTCATTATGCACAAGCTATTCGGGCGGATATCTTAACTAAAAATCAAGTGAAAATCTATAAGCTTGAAGAAAATCAACACCCTTATGCTTGTAAAAATGAAAAAGACGCTCGAGTGGAAAGAAAAGGTAATGAAGTGCATGTTTACATGACTTCTATTCGTTCTCACTTTGCACCAGATAACATCGAAGGTGTGAAAGTAGGAGATGTGGTTTATTTTCATGTTACTAATCTTGAACAGGATTGGGATATTCCACATGGATTTTCTGTGCAAGGAGCTAATACTTCCGAGTTACTAATTATGCCTGGAGAAACCTGTACTTTGAAATGGGAACCAAAAGCAGAAGGAGTATATGCATTTTATTGTACAGATTTTTGCTCCGCGTTACACCAAGAAATGCAAGGATACATCAGAGTTTCCCCCAAAAACTCTAATGTTCCATTGACATGGAAAGTAGGGTTAGATTAAACACAAAAAGAAGGAGGGGTGAAAGTTTTTTGGGGTACTGTTTTTTTCTTTCACTCCTCTCTTCTTAAAAATTCTTGAGAAAAAATAAAATTTAAATATATGAAAAAGATAGCAATAATTGTTACATCTTCCTTTCTCGGCTTATGGGGACTAAGTTGTAGTAATAACACAGAGGCAAATTCTTCTCAAACATCGTCTAACATATCCACTAATGAGTTATCTGAACATAAAGATGGAAGTGGATCAGCTGCTATTCAGGATGATGAATCTAAACCCACCGTGCTTAAAATTGCAATGAGTTCAGACCAGCATAAGATATTGGTGGAAGCAGTTAAAGCGGCTGAGCTGGTTGATGTTCTTGCAGCAGTAGGTCCTTATACCGTATTTGCTCCTACGGATGAGGCATTTAAAAAATTACCTGCTGGTACAGTGGAAAATTTATTAAAACCTGAAAATAAATCAAAACTTCAAGACGTACTGCAATATCATGTTACAACGAGTGCATATACTAAAGATCAACTAAAAGATGGAATGAAATTAGGAATGGCAAACGGAAAATCTGTGACTGTAACGAATAAAGATGGTGTTATAAAAATTAATAATGCTACTGTTATTGGATTTATTGAAGGAGCAAACGGGAATGTTTTTGTTATTGATGAAATTATTAATTAAATTTTTGAATTATGAATCCGATTTCAAGATCACTGTTTTTTTTAGCAGTATTAATAATGTTGATTCCTTTGTACACTCCTATCTGGGAAGTGTCTTTGGAAGCTCCACAGTATCCAGATCCTATTGGAATGTACATATACATTGATGGTGTAAAAGGAATAGGTGAACATGACCTTGAGAATATTAACCTTTTAAATCACTATATTGGCATGAAGAAGATTGTGCCTGAAAGTATCCCCGAACTTAAATATATGAAGTATTTTGTATATCTATTTATTATTTCAGGATTATTAATTGCCTGGTTCAATAAAAAATTTCCTGTGTATTTCTGGACAATTGTTGTTATTGCTGCTTCATTCGTCGCACTTTATGATTTTTATTTATGGGAAAAAGATTATGGTACAAATTTAGACCCGCTTGCGCCAATAAAAGTTGAAAATATGACATATATCCCTCCGCTCATCGGTAAAAAACAACTATTGAATATCACTGCATATTCTTATCCTGCAATAGGTGGAATATTTTTTATTTTAAGTATTCTTATGGCATTAAGTGCTGCTGTACTTAATTACTTCGGTGAAAAAAAAATGAATAATAATAAGGTATCTACAATATCTAAAGTAAATGGTAAAGCCAATAATGCAGCTAAAGAATTTCTTAAAGAACCTTTATTATATGGGTTATTATTTTTCATATTGTTATTTAATTCCTGCACCTCCGGACCTGAACCAATTAATTATAATAACGATGAGTGCTTTCTTTGTAAAATGTTGATATCGGATGAAAGATTTGGTGGAGAAATTATTACTAAAAAAGGGAAAATCTACAAGTTTGATTCTATTGAATGCATGATAGAGTATTATACTTCTCAGGATCAAAAAGAATTTAAAGAATTATTAACAGTAGATTATTCAGTTCCCAAAAAACTAATAGATGCAAAAACGGCTTTTTATCTTCATACGGATGAAGTTTCAAGCCCAATGGGAGCTAATATTTTATCTTTTGCAGTAAAAGATTCAATAGATACTTATTTTACTAAGTATAATGGTGAGAAAATGAATTTTCAGGATGTAGTAACTAAGCTTTCTTCAGATTCTGAGTAGTTTTTTGTTTTCTTTGCGCTTGAAATGAATAAGTTTAATTGTTATTGTATTTTAATTATTGGTTTTATTTTGTTCTTAGCATTCCGTGCTGAGACCTCAATAGTAAAAATCAGTGGTCATAATATACTCCAAACTATACAAAAATCTAAGCCATTTGATACTATTATAGTATTAAAAGGGACTTATTATGTTCATGATATTGAAGTTTCTAAGCCATTAGTACTATTAGCAGAAAAAGGAGTAGTGATTGATGTGAATTTAAAAGGGAATGGTTTTGTTGTTTTATCAAGTAATGTTATAATTAGTGGATTTTGTATAAAAAATATTCCTGTTAGTTATTTGAAAGAAAATGCTGCTATTTATTTAAAAGGTGTGAAAAATTGTATTATTTCCGATAATGTTATTTTAAATGCCTTTTTTGGAATCTATCTTTCAAAGTCAGAAAGCTGTGTAATAAAGAAAAATAGAATTATAGGACAATCAAAAAAAGAAAGTAATTCGGGTAATGCTATACATTTGTGGCAATGCAATAAATGTATTATTCGAGATAATTTTATTCAGCAGCATCGGGATGGTATTTATCTTGAGTTTGTCAAAAATTCTTTTATAAAAAATAACACAAGCCAGAAAAATATTCGTTACGGGATGCATTTTATGTTTTCTGATGAATGTACATACATTCATAATTCTTTTACAGAAAACACTGCTGGAGTAGCAGTAATGTATTCGAAAAAAATCAAAATGTTTGGTAACTATTTTGGACAAAATTGGAGTTATGTTTCAAATGGTATTTTATTAAAAGATATTAAAGATAGTGAGATTGCTTACAATGTATTCAAAAACAACTCAATAGCAGTGTATATGGAAGGATGTTTAAATAATGTAATTAAATATAATTCTATTGTAAAAAACGGATGGGGACTTAAAATATACGGAAATTGTGATAATAATTTAATTTCATATAATAATTTTGTAGACAATTTTTTTGAAGTAGTTTCTAATACTTCTATAAATAACAACACTTTTCAAAAGAACTTCTGGAGTAATTATTCAGGATACGACCTGGATAAGAATAATATCGGAGATATTCCTCATCGACCAGTAAGTTTGACGACTTATATATTGGAAATTTCACCTCATACAGTTGTTTTATTTCAAAGTGTATTTTTAGACCTCTTGAATCTTATTGAACGTGTTAATCCAGAATTTACGCCATCTTTTTTGGTAGATGAAATGCCTCTTATGAATCCCATAAAAATTAATTAAATGATTCAAATTAAGAACCTTCATAAATCTTTTAGTAGTTTAAAAGTACTTAATGATATTAATGTAGAAATTTTAAAGGAAAATAATGTAGCCATTTTGGGACCAAATGGGTCAGGTAAAACCACTTTGATGAAATCTATATTAGGGCTTGTAATTCCTGACTCGGGGACTATTTTGATTAATGGCAACTCCGTTTTTCAAAACTATAAAATTAAAAAACAAATTTCATATTTACCGCAAAGTATTCAATTCCCTGAAAATATTACAGTTCAAGAGTTAATAAAAATGATGGAGGATATTAGAAGCGAAAAAGCAAATTATGAATATTGGATAACTCAATTTGATATACAAAATACACTTTCAAAAAAAATTAAAAACCTATCTGGAGGTACCAAGCAAAAGGTTAATATTATGATAGCATTGATGTTTGAAAATACTGAATACATAATACTTGATGAACCATCTGTTGGTCTTGATCCAATTTCAAGAATTAAATTAAAGGATTGGTTAAAACAAAAAAGGAATCAAAATAAAACGATATTACTTTGTACGCACATTTTAAGTGACATAGAGGATGTTTGTGATTACTTGTTGTTTTTACTTGATGGAAAGGTATATTATTATGGAACAATAAATGAACTACTTAACAAACACAATGAATCTAAACTTGAAAACGCTATTGCGAAAATACTAACGCTTAAAAATCATAAACTGTGAATAAGATTATAAAATATACGTTTTTTGATATGATAAGAAGTAAATGGTTTTTAATCATATTACTTTTCTTTTTGATTAATGCGTGGGGAATGCTTTATTTTTCAACTTCGCTATCCAAAGCTATTTTAAGTATTATGCATATAAACATATTTGTGATTCCAATTTTAAGCGCTTTGTTATCATCAATATATTTTTATAATTCACGCAATTTTATTGAACTTCTAATCTCACAACCCATTAAAAGAAGTTCTATATTCCTTGGACAATATCTTGGAATATCGCTTTCTATTTCATTATCCGTATTATTAGGTCTCATTATCCCTTTTATGATTTATGGAATTTACAATGGAAATGAAATATGGAACTTTGTTAATGTGGTTATCAATGCTATCATACTAACGTTTATTTTTTCATCAATTTCCTATAATATATCCTTACTTATTAATGACCGCATAAAGGGCTTTGGAATGGTAATTCTGACTTTGCTAATATTTACAGTAGTTTATGATGCAGTAGTATTAATACTCTTGCTCGTTTTTAAAGATTATCCACTTGAAAAACTTTCTATTATTTTAACTCTCTTGAATCCAATTGATTTATCCAGGGTAAATACTTTGTTAAAATTAGATGTTTCTGTATTAATGGGATATACAGGCGCTGTTTTTAAAAAGCATTTTAATACATTCGAGGGGCAAATTGTCTCGTACGCTTCAATGTTGTGCTGGATAATTCTAAATGCATTTACATTATTATCGGTTGTAAAAAAGAAAGATTTCTAGCAAACCAACCAAAATAAAAAACCCCTCAATTATGAGAGGTTTTTCAGTTGTCCGACCAGGACTCGAACCTGGAGTCTTCTGAACCAAAATCAGACGTGTTGCCATTACACCATCGGACAGTCGGACAACTCTTTGTGCCGCAAATATACAATTGTTTAAATCTAATTTTCCAAATACTTCCTTAAAATTTTAAATTATCAGATAATTGAGTGATTATTTTAATATGTTTGAGGTAGGAAAAAAATGCTTAATAAAAATCCTTATTTTTGCCTTTTCTGATTATGAAATTGAAATTTAAATTTAAAATAGTTCTATTCTGGTTATTAGTTGTATTCTTCAATTCAAGTATTGCACAAGATGATTATATTCTGGTTGTTAAATTTCAGGTGCAAAATAGGGAAGATGCAGGAGTAGCAGGCGCTCAGGTACAAGTGTTGCAAAATGGAAGAAATTTCACAACCGCCACTTCCGATGCTTCTGGTAATATCCAGTTGCGCCTTCCATTAAACAACGATTATACAATCATTATCACCAAACCTGGAAATATTACCAAGCGATTTAATGTTTCTACCCGTGGTGCAACAATTGAAGAAGGTAAAAAGAACGTCTATCAGTTTGAAGTAGAAGCCATCCGAATCTACGAACCTTTTGAAGGAGTCGATTATTCTGTCCTGAATCAGCCGTTGTTCACTGTTACTTTTAATTCTAAAAAAAATAAATTCGATGTGGACCAGGCAAGCATAGACGCCATTCAACAACAATTAGCACAACTTTTCAAAGCAGAATCAGAAGCTGAGAAAAAGAAAAAGGAAGCAGAAAAAAAATACCAGGATGCTATAAAAAAAGCCGATGCTGCATTCCAGAAAAATCAATACGAACCAGCATTGGCAGCATATAAGGAAGCTTTATCTTTAAAACCAAATGAACAATATCCTAAAAATCAAATTACTCTTGTCGAAAAAGCGATTGCTGAACAAAAAGCAAAAGCAGAGGCAGAAGCCAAAGCAAAAGCAGAGTTAGAAGCGAAGTATCAGGCGGCGATAAAGAAGGGTGATGAAGCATTTGGTAAGAAAGATTGGAACGCGGCAAAGTCGGCGTACAATGAAGCATTGGGCTACAAGCCGAATGAGAAGTATCCAAAAGACAAGTTAGCAGAGATAGAGAAATTAATAGCGGAAGAGTTGGCGAACAAGAAGAAACAGGAGGAATTAGAGGCGAAATATCAGGCAGCGATAAAGAAGGGTGATGAAGCATTTGGCAAGAAAGATTGGAATACGGCGAAGTCGGCGTACAATGAAGCATTGGGCTACAAGCCGAATGAAAAATATCCGAAAGACAAATTAGCGGAGATTGAGAAGATGATTGCGGAGGAATTGGCAAACAAGAAGAAGCAAGAGGAATTAGAAGCAAAGTATAGTGCGGCAATCAAGAAAGGTGATGAGGCGTTTGGTAAGAAAGATTGGAACGCGGCGAAGTCGGCGTACAATGAAGCATTGGGCTACAAGCCGAATGAGAAGTATCCGAAGGACAAATTAGCGGAGATTGAGAAGATGATTGCGGAGGAATTGGCAAACAAGAAGAAGCAGGAGGAATTAGAGGCAAAGTATAGTGCAGCAATCAAGAAAGGTGATGAAGCATTTGGTAAGAAAGATTGGAACACGGCGAAGTCGGCGTACAATGAAGCGTTGGGTTACAAGCCGAATGAGAAATATCCGAAGGATAAGTTAGCGGAGATTGAGAAGTTGATAGCGGAGGAGTTGGCAAACAAGAAGAAGCAGGAGGAATTAGAGGCAAAGTATAGTGCGGCAATCAAGAAAGGTGATGAAGCATTTGGTAAGAAAGATTGGAACACGGCGAAGTCGGCGTACAATGAAGCGTTGGGTTACAAGCCGAATGAGAAATATCCGAAGGACAAATTAGCGGAGATTGAGAAGATGATTGCGGAAGAGTTGGCAAACAAGAAGAAGCAAGAGGAATTAGAAGCAAAGTATAGTGCAGCAATCAAGAAAGGTGATGAAGCATTTGGTAAGAAAGATTGGAACACGGCGAAGTCGGCGTACAATGAAGCGTTGGGTTACAAGCCGAATGAGAAATATCCGAAGGACAAATTAGCGGAGATTGAGAAGATGATTGCGGAAGAGTTGGCAAACAAGAAGAAGCAAGAGGAATTAGAAGCAAAGTATAGTGCAGCAATCAAGAAAGGTGATGAGGCGTTTGGTAAGAAAGATTGGAACGCGGCGAAGTCAGCGTACAATGAAGCATTGGGCTACAAGCCGAATGAGAAGTATCCAAAAGACAAGTTAGCAGAGATAGAGAAATTAATAGCGGAAGAGTTGGCGAACAAGAAGAAACAGGAAGAGGAGATGAAGAAGCAACAGGAGTTAGAAGCGAAGTATCAGGCGGCGATAAAGAAAGGTGATGAAGCGTTTGGTAAGAAAGATTGGAACACGGCGAAGTCGGCGTATAATGAAGCATTGGGCTACAAGCCGAATGAGAAATATCCGAAGGACAAATTAGCGGAGATTGAGAAGATGATTGCGGAGGAATTGGCAAACAAGAAGAAGCAAGAGGAATTAGAGGCAAAGTATAGTGCAGCAATCAAGAAAGGCGATGAAGCATTTGGTAAGAAAGATTGGAACACGGCGAAGTCGGCGTATAATGAAGCATTGGGCTATAAACCGAATGAGAAATATCCGAAGGACAAATTAGCGGAGATTGAGAAGATGATTGCGGAGGAATTGGCGAACAAGAAGAAACAGGAAGAGGAGATGAAGAAGCAACAGGAGTTAGAAGCGAAGTATCAGGCGGCAATAAAGAAAGGCGATGAAGCATTTGGTAAGAAAGATTGGAACACGGCGAAGTCGGCGTATAATGAAGCATTGGGCTACAAGCCGAATGAGAAGTATCCAAAAGATAAGTTAGCAGAGATAGAGAAATTAATAGCAGAAGAGTTAGCGAACAAGAAGAAGCAAGAGGAATTAGAGGCAAAGTATAGTGCAGCAATCAAGAAAGGCGATGAAGCATTTGGTAAGAAAGATTGGAACACGGCGAAGTCGGCGTATAATGAAGCATTGGGCTATAAACCGAATGAGAAATATCCGAAGGACAAATTAGCGGAGATTGAGAAGATGATTGCGGAGGAATTGGCGAACAAGAAGAAACAGGAAGAGGAGATGAAGAAGCAACAGGAGTTAGAAGCGAAGTATCAGGCGGCAATAAAGAAAGGCGATGAAGCATTTGGTAAGAAAGATTGGAACACGGCGAAGTCGGCGTATAATGAAGCATTGGGCTACAAGCCGAATGAGAAGTATCCAAAAGATAAGTTAGCAGAGATAGAGAAATTAATAGCAGAAGAGTTAGCGAACAAGAAGAAGCAGGAAGAGGAGATGAAGAAGCAACAGGAGTTAGAAGCGAAGTATCAGGCGGCGATAAAGAAAGGTGATGAAGCGTTTGGTAAGAAAGATTGGAACGCGGCGAAGTCGGCGTACAATGAAGCATTGGGCTATAAGCCGAATGAGAAGTATCCGAGGGACAAATTAGCGGAGATTGAGAAGTTGATAGCAGAGTCAAAAGGTATAAGCATTAAGAATAAAGAATCTGAAAATAAAGATATTAATACCAACAAAGAAAAGAATGTCAAACCTATTTTATCATCCAATGAAGATAGATATAAATCTGTTATTAAATTAGCTGATGATTATTTTAATAAGAAGCAGTATAATGATTCAAAGATAAAATACGAAGAAGCTTTGGTTTACAAACCATCAGACCCTTACGCAAAGCAAAAGTTATTGGAGATTGAGAAGATACTGAATTCGGATAGTCCAACACAAAAGAAAGCATTGTCTGACAGAGTAAAAGAATTAATTGCAAAATATCCGCCGGGCGTTACGGAAAAAATTTTAGTTGAAAGAGACGTTACTATTTATCAAAGAATAGTGGTGAAAGGTGATACAGCTGCTTATGTATATGAGAAGAAAGTATTTAGTTTTGGTTTAACAAGATATTTTCGGGATGGAGAGCCGTGTACGGAAGCAGAATTTGAAAATGAAACAAAATTAAAATAGGTATATATTCTTTTCAAATGGAATTGATTAAATCTAGATCCATTATTTTACAGGTTACTCAAATTAAAGATTTTAAATACATTGTAAAATTTTTATCTGAAAAAGAAGGTCTTCATTCAGGAATTGTGGAGGTTGGACAATATATTCAACATGGACATTTACAGGTACCGGGATTGTGTGAATTAATCTATTTTCAAAATAGATATAAGAAGAATGAAATCAAAGAAGTGAAACCTTTTTTTATCTTCAAGAATATATTTAAGGATGTTAGAAAAAATGTACTTTCACAATTCATTGTAGAGATCGTTTTAAAAACTCATCGAGATGGAATGCACGATATTAAATTATTTAATTTAATGCAAAGTAAATTGATTGAATTAGACGACCTAAATGAAAATATTTTGTTTTATCATTTATTTTTTTTGAAAGAATTTATAAACATTTCAGGGCATTATCCTTATGATAATTTTAATTCAAAAGAATGCTATTTTAGTTTAAATGAAGGAAAATTTATTGGTCATCAAAGTAATACTACTTTAAATGCAGAAGATTCTCAAATATGGCATCAATTTTTTTTCAGCAATAATGCACTCAAATTAGATTTTCCCATTTTTAAGTTGACACATTATCTTATTGAATATTTGAAATTTCATTTATCGTTATCCGAAGTTCAAAGTTTGCCTTTTTTGAAAGAAACAATTCTGGAAAATGATTTAATGGAATAATTAATCTCACAAAAAAAATCTATTTACATTCACCGCAAAATTTAAACTTAAAAAAATGGCTGATGTAAAAACACTTTTAACCCCAATGGTAGATTTGAAAAATCAATATTTAAAGATAAAATCAGAGATAGATGCTGCCATTCAAGAAGTAATTGACTCAACGGCATTCATCAATGGGCCGGCAGTAAAAGCGTTTCAAAATAATTTAGAAAAATACTTAAATGTAAAACATGTTATTCCCTGTGCTAACGGAACGGATGCATTACAAATTGCGATGATGGCTTTGGGATTAAAACCCGGAGATGAAGTGATAACAGCAGATTTTACTTATGTAGCCACAGCAGAAGTAATTGGGTTGTTAGGATTGACGCCCGTTTTGGTAGATGTAAATCCTGACACTTTTGATATTAATGTGGAAGCAATTGAAAAAAATATAACTTCGAAAACAAAAGCCATTGTACCTGTTCATTTATTTGGTCAATGTGCGAATATGGAAGCCATTATGCAATTGGCTGAAAAATATAATCTATATGTGATTGAAGACAATGCGCAGGCAATTGGTGCTGACTATATTTTTAGTAATGGAGGACGTAAAAAAGCGGGTACTATTGGACACATTGGTTGCACTTCTTTTTTTCCTTCGAAAAATTTGGGATGCTTTGGAGATGGTGGTGCAATAATGACAAATGATGACGAGTTAGCTGCTAAGTGTAGAATGATTGCTTCGCATGGACAAAGCAAACAATATGTACACGATGTTTTAGGAGTAAATTCAAGATTGGATTCTATTCAAGCTGCAATATTGAATGTAAAATTGAAGTATTTAGATAAATATATTGAAGCGAGACAATGGGCTGCTGATATGTATGATAGAGCACTGTCTCAGCTTTCGGAGGTAAAAATTCCAGCACGACAAAAAAAATCAACACATGTTTTTCATCAATATACTTTGCAAGTGAAAAATGGTAAGCGTGATGCGTTGAGAGAATATCTGCAAAGTCAAGGTATTCCGAGCATGATCTATTATCCTATTCCGTTGCATTTACAAAAGGCCTATCAAAGTGATAGGTATAAAGAAGGGGACTTTCCAGTGACAGAACAATTATGTAACTCTGTGTTATCATTACCTATGCATACAGAATTAAATGAAGAAATTATTCATACGATTACAAATACAATTATTCAATTTTTTAATAAATAGTAAAACATTATGAGTAAGAAAATTGCAGTAATTGGTACAGGTTATGTAGGATTGGTTACAGGCACATGCCTTGCAGAATCAGGGAATCAAGTGTTGTGTGTAGATATTGATAAAGAAAAAGTTGAAAAAATGAAGCAAGGTATTGTGCCGATCTATGAACCACATTTAGATAATTTATTCCATAGAAATATAAAAGCAGGAAGATTAAATTTTACTACTGAATTAAAAGATGCTGTGAATTTTGCGGAAATTATATTTTTAGCATTGCCTACGCCGCCCGGAGAAGATGGAAGTGCAGATTTATCATATGTCTTAAATGTTTCATCTCAAATTGCGGATATTGTAAATGAATATAAAATATTAATTACAAAAAGTACAGTACCGGTTGGCACTGCTGATAAAATTAAAAAGATTTTTGCGGAGAAAAATAAATCTTATGTGGATATTGTTTCCAATCCTGAATTTTTGAGAGAAGGATTTGCAGTAGATGATTTTATGAAGCCAGATAGAATTGTGATTGGTACGCAAAGTGAAAGAGCTAAAAAAATATTGACCGACTTGTATAAGCCCTTTGTAAGACAAGGTAATCCTATTATTTTTATGGATGAACGTTCATCTGAATTGACGAAATATGCCGCCAATGCTTTTTTAGCATTGAAGATTTCTTTTATGAATGAAATTGCTAATTTGTGTGAGAAGGTAGGTGCTGATGTAGATATGATTCGTTTAGGAATTGGAAGTGATGACCGCATAGGAAAAAGATTTTTATTTGCCGGAATTGGTTACGGAGGAAGTTGTTTCCCAAAAGACGTGATGGCACTGCAATATACAGCATCGGAGTATAATTATGATTTTAAAATTTTAAATGCGGTGATGCAGGTGAATCAAATTCAAAAAAGTATCATTGTTCAAAAGATTAAAAAGTATTTTGGTGATTTGAAAAATAAAAAAATAGCAGTGTGGGGCTTAGCATTTAAGCCCGATACAGACGATGTTAGAGAAGCTCCTGCAATTGATATTATCAAACAATTATTACAGGAAGGTGTAATGATTTCGGCTTATGATCTCGAAGCGATGAATAATTTCAAAAAGTTATTCCCTGATGACGTTATTAACTATGTTCAAGATCCTTATGATGCCTTGAAAGATGCAGATGCATTGGTGATATGTACAGAATGGCAAATGTTTCGTAATCCTGATTTTGAAAAAATGAAACAAGTTATGAAATCTAAAAACATCTTTGATGGGCGAAATATCTATGATTTAAATCTGATGAGAGAATTGGGTTTTCATTATGAATCTATAGGCAGACAAACCGTTAATTAGTGTTTGGTAAATGAAAATAAAATGATTTACTTTGTAGTCAAAAAATAAGAATATGGAAACCGTTAATTTCAATCAAATGAAAGAAATAGTTGAACTTGCAGAAAAAATGATGAAAGGAGCAGAAGCGTTGAAAGATATTAAAGAAATTGATATTGCCACGACCCCTAAAACAGCTGTTTATAAAGAAGACAAGCTTGTTTTATATCATTACGATAGAGAGACACCACCTACTATAAAAACACCTGTATTAATTGTTTATGCACTTGTGAACACTTACAAGATGTTGGATTTGCAGCCCGACCGTTCTTATATTAAAAATTTATTGAATGGTGGTGCAGATTTGTATTTGATTGATTGGGGATTTCCTACAAAGGCAGACATATATCTTACTATTGATGATTATATTGACTATATTGACCATTGTGTAGATTTTATTCGTAAAAAAACAGGACACGATAAAATCAATATCTTAAGCATTTGTCAAGGAGGAACATTGTCAGTAATTTATACAGCATTACATCAAGAGAAAGTAAAAAATTTAATTCCACACGTTACACCAATTGATTTTTCAACGAATGATGGATTACTTTTCAGATGGAGTAAAGACATGGATTTTGATAAATTAGTGGAAGGATATCATGGTTTAATTCCCGGAGATTTTCTAAATATAGGGTTTGAAATTTTAAAGCCAATGATGAAATTACAAAAACAACAAACTTTAATGAATATTATAGATGATAAAGATAAATTGCTTAATTTTCTGAGAATGGAAAAGTGGATTAATGAAAGCCCGGCGCAAGCGGGAGAATGTTTCAGACAATTTATGAAAGAACTGTATCAGCAAAATAAATTAGTCAAAGGAGAATTAGTAGTAAAAGGTCAAAAAGTCAATTTGAAAAATATTACTTGCCCATTATTGAATATCTATGCTACAGAAGACCACTTAGTTCCACCGGCTTCTACAATACCATTGAATGATTTGGTAGGTAGCAAAGATAAAACACTATATAGTTTCAAAGGCGGACATATTGGTGTGTTTGTAGGTTCTAAATCTCAGAATGAACTTGCACCTGCCGTTATTGAATGGTTAAAAAAACACGATAATTAAAAATATCTCTACTTTTGTTTTTTAATGTGCAAAAATTCCAATACATTTGCACGCGACTTTAAGTTAAATTGGTGAGGTGGGTGAGTGGCTTAAACCAGCGGTTTGCTAAACCGCCGTATAGTTGAAAAGCTATACCGGGGGTTCGAATCCCCCCCTCACCGCCAAAGGTGATGGCGTTCACCTTTAACCGCCTTTGAAATGTTACTCAAAGGATGATAACGCCTACCAATTCCAAATAAAATTTTATGAAAAATTTTTTATTGGTAGGTATTGGCGGTTGCTTAGGTAGTATAGCGAGGTATTCGGTTTCGCTTTTAGTTTCCAGATATTTTATCACCATTTTTCCATTATCAACATTTTTAGTGAATATTATAGGTTCTTTTTTAATAGGATTACTTTACGGCTGGTTAGAGCAATTTCCCCAGTATACACTTTACAGATTATTTCTTGTAACAGGATTTTGTGGTGGCTTTACAACCTTTTCAGCATTATCTATTGAAAATTTAAGTTTACTTCAAAAAGGATATTATATGTTTTTTTTGACATATACTTTGGGAAGCATTGTTCTTGGCATAATAGCAGCGTATTTGGGAATAATGTTTAACAAGCATTTATAGATGTAATCTATCAGTAAATGCTCTAATTAATGTGTGTTTTTTCTAACAAAAATTTTTTTATTTATGATATTTCAATTACATTTAGCCCTTAAAAGAAAAATATGCATCTATTTAAGTACCTTACATACGTTCTGTTATTTTTGTTTCCTGTTTTAACCTTTTCTCAATCTGAAAAAGAACTATATAGAGAGGCAATTTCTTACATGAGTGAAAAAGAATACGCTAAGGCATACGAAATTATGGATAAATTGTATACCAAAAAACCTAAGAATGAAGATTATTTATTTACACTAGGAATAATTTGTTTAAACTATCCCGAAAGAAAAGAGCGAGCCCTGGAAATTTTTGAAGTATTAAGCAAAAAGAGACAGGATATGTTAGAAATGAAATATTACTTAGGAAAGGCCTATCATTTGAATTACAAGTTTAAAGAAGCCATTCCTTTGATACAAGATTTTATCAATAACTTTGCTTCTATCAAAAAGCCAACAGAAGAACAAAACGCAATGCTCAATGATGCAATGTTGTTATTAGCATACTCTGAAAATGGAAAAAGTATAATGGAAAATAAAGTTTTTTGTAAAATTGAAAACATAGGATCACCAATAAATACAGAAGATGCTGAATATGTGCCGGTTATCTCTGCTGATGAAACTATGATGATTTTTACTTATGTAGGGCCTAAGTGTACCGGAGGTTTAGTGAATGACGAATTGAAACCCGATAAGGAAGAAGGATATTATCATGAAGACATTATGATTTCGTTTAAGAAAGAAGATGGAAGTTGGACAGAACCTGTTGGCATCCCTGAATTGAATACCCCCGGACATGATGCGGCTATTGCGATTTCTCCAGATGGACAAACTTTATTTATCTTCAAGTCAACGAACGAAGATAAAGGAGATATTTATATGTCAGTACTTGAAGGAAACAAATGGACCGAACCTGTACGATTAAATTCTAACATTAACACAGAATACTGGGAAGGAAGTTGTTCTGTAAGTGCTGATGGCCGATATTTATACTTTGCATCCGAAAGACCGGGTGGTTATGGTGGTAGAGATTTGTGGGTATCCGAAAAAGAAGGCGATGATTGGGGACCAGCAACCAACCTTGGACCAATAATCAATACCAAATACGACGAAGATGCACCATTTATTCATCCCGATGGTATTACTTTGTTTTTTAGTTCAAAAGGACACAAAAGTATTGGAGGTTATGATATCATGTATTCCATAAAAAAAGAAGGACAATGGTTAACTCCAAAAAATATGGGTGTTCCACTCAATACTACCGAAGACGATAGGTATTATGTCATTAATGCAAAAGGAGATAGAGGATATTTATCTTCTAACAGAGGGGGTTATGGCGGAAAAGGAAAACAGGACATATATACTTCTACACCCGGTATTGTTGGGGAAAAGCCAGTATTAGCGGTAGTTACTGGTACAGTTTTTGGAAATGACAAACCAATTGCTGCTGATATCATTATTACAAAAGTGTCTGAAAAAAAAGAATTTAAACTTGTTTCCAATCAACAAACAGGGAAATATTACATTGCATTATCGCCCGGGCAGACCTACAAAGTAAAAGTAACCGCAAAAGGATTTGAACCAACAGAAGAAGTGTTTGACATTGAAAATATTAAAGAATTTACTCAAATTAATAAAAATTTCTTTTTACTCACACCAGAACAGGTTGCTAAAATAAATGAAGAAATTCAGAAAGAAAATGAGCAAATAAAAAAGGAAAAAACCCGAAGAATTTGCTAAAACAGAAGTAAAAGAAACTAACGATTGTTCCAGCACATTACCGGAAAATTTTGATAACATTAAAAATGAAATTAAAGAAATTAAAACGAATAAGGATTATGAGACATTAGTATCATTGTTAGCTAAATACTGTTTAGATGATTTGATTTTCAGAGTACAAATCGCTGCTTATCATTATCCCCAGAATTATAGTTACAAACATCTTATTGAGTTTGGTCAGCCAATAGTAGTGGCAGGAGAAGATAAAATTACCCGTTTTTATTTATCCAAAGAAAGTAAAACCATTAAAGAGGCAGAGGCCTGGCGACAAAAAGCTATTCTAAAAGGTCAAACCGACGCCTGGGTAGTTGCCTTCTATAAAGGGAAACGATATACTCTTCAACAACTTTTAGAAGTCAATTTTTTTGCTGTCAAAGATAAATAACCTTATCCATTTACAATGCTTAAAAGAAAGAAACATAGCGTCTCAACTTTAAAAGTATTGTGGTTAGTACTATTATTTCAGTCCAATTTTTTTATTAAAAACAATTGTCGTGCTCAAATGAAAAATGAGAAATTGCAAGAAAAACTTACCAAAGCAGATGATTTATTTGATCACGGCAATTATTTAATGTCTATTCCTATCTATAAAGATCTCTTGAAAAAGGAACCCGATAATAAATATCTAAAAGCCAAATTAGCAGTTTGTTATTTGAATACTAATCAAAATAGAACAGAACCAATCAAATTATTGGAAGAATTAGTAAAAGATGAAAAAACAGATATTGAAAACTGGTATTATCTTGGAACAGCGTACCATCTAAATAATCAATTAGACAAAGCCATTGAAGCATTTGAAAAATACATTTCCTTAAAACCTAAAAAATCAGACATTGAAAAAGCAAAACGAAAAATAGAACAATGCCAGAATGCTAAAAAATTTTTGGCTAACCCTATCAATGTAACTTTTACCAATCTTGGCCCTGATATAAATTCACCTGATCCTGATTACTATCCTTACGTCAATGAAAATGAAACATTCTTAGTCTTTACTTCCAGAAGAAAAGAAAATGTGGGTGGAAATAAAATAGAAATTGATGGCTATCGCCCCAGCGATATTTGGTTTAGCAAAGTTGAAAACGGAAAATGGATAAAAGCATATAACGCAGGAAAAGTGATTAATACAAATTACGACGAGCAATGTGTATCCCTGAGTCCAGATGCTAAACAAATGGTAGTTTATTTTGATAACATCGAAAAATATGGCGATCTCTATATTTCTGATAAAAATCCCAATGGAGAATTTACAAAAATTAAGCTCTTGCATCCCTACATCAGTGATCCAAAAACAATTGAAACCAGTGGTTCCTTCACACCAGATGGAAATACGTTTTTCTTTGCAAGGCGTAATAGCATTGATGACCAGAGCGATATTTATGTGATAAGAAAGTTACCCAATGGTCAATGGGGGCTTCCACAAAAATTACCAGAACAAATCAATACGCCATACAATGAAGATTTCCCTTACATAGGTGCAGATGGAGTTACGTTGTATTTTTCTTCGGAAGGACATAATTCCATGGGTGGTTATGATCTCTTCAAATCAACATGGAACCCTGAAGATAATACATGGTCACCTGCCGAAAATCTCGGCTATCCTATCAATTCTACCAGCGACGACCGAAGCATTTGTATGACGCCCGATAATAGAGTAGGTTACATCAGTGCTTTCAGACCAAATGGTTACGGTGATCTAGATTTATATAGAATACGATTTGATGATAAAGACCAGATTATTCGTATCATTACAGGCAAAGTATTCCTTGAAGATACTTTACAAAAAGCCCTTGATGTACCTGTAATGATCATTGCTAAAAATAAAAAAACGGAAGAAGAACGGCAATTTGTTCCCAATTCTAGAACAGCAAAATATGTAATCGCGTTGGAAGCAGGTGAATATGAAATCATAGTTTCAGCAGATGGTTATGAAAATTATGTAGAAAACATTACTGTTTCAGACATTGGAAAAATTGAAATTGAAAAAAATAAAGATTTTATATTAAAGAAAAAACCATGAAACAAAAATTGGTCATTGCAATTGTAAGTATGAGTTGTTTTTTATTTGCTCGTTTGTTTGCTCAAGAATTAGATAATAAACTCATGCCCAAATTCCTGAAAGCTGAAGATTTTTTTGATGCTGGAAATTATTTGTCCGCCATTCCACTCTATAAAGATGTTTTAAGTAAAGCACCGCATAATAAATTTGTAATGGCGAAACTGGCTGTTTGTTATATTAAAACACGAACCAACAGAGACGAATCTGTAAAACTATTGGAAAAATTAGTGGAGACCAAAGACATAGATCCCAAACTCTGGTATTATCTTGGCAAGGCCTATCACCTTACTAATAAATTAGATGATGCCATTGCTGCCTATGAAAATTACAAAACTTTCAAACTCAAGAAAAAGGATTTAGAAGATGTAAACCGACAAATAGAAATGTGTAAAAATGCGAAACAACTTATGCAATATCCTTCAAATGTCTTGTTTACTAATCTTGGAAAAGAGATTAATACTGAATTTCCAGAATATTATCCCTTTGTGGATGAAAAGGAAAATACTCTTGTTTTTACTTCAAGAAGAAAAAATAATATAGGCGGTGGAAGAACAGAAGCAGATGGTTATCGCCCAAGCGATGTGTGGATTAGTCAGGTAAAAAATAATGTATGGGATAAACCCATAAGTGCTGGTAGAGATATCAATACAAGTTTTGATGAAATGTGTGTGTTCCTTAATCTGGAAGGAAATACAATGCTGGTTTATGTAGATAGGGGAGGTGATAAATATGGAGACCTATATATCACTTCTAAATTGAAAGATAAAAATCAATTTGGTAAATTGAAACCATTACCTCCTGTAATTAATGATCCCGATAAAATTGAGTTATCAGGTTGCTTCAACAGAGATAGTTCGATTTACTTTTTTGTAAGAAAAGATAATTTAGAATCCAATTCGGATATTTATGTAGTTAAGAAATTACCTAATGGACAATGGGGACAACCTCAAAAACTTCCTGACCAAATCAATACTCCATACAATGAAGATTTCCCTTATTTGGCACCTGATGGTGTGAGTTTTTACTTTGCTTCGGATGGGCATAATAGTATGGGTGGATTTGATATTTTCAAATCAGTATATGACCCTGAAACAGGAAGATTTACTCCTGCAGAGAATTTAGGTTACCCAATTAATTCCACAGACGACGATATGGGTATCTGTTTTACGAAGAATAAAAAGATTGCTTATGTCAGCTCATATAGACCAACAGGTATAGGAGATCTGGATATTTACAGAATTAAATTTATGGATGAAGATCAACCTACAAAAATTTATCGTTGTAGATTGTTTGTGAAAGATACTACACAAATCCTCAAACAATCCGTTATGATTGTGGCTACAAATAAGCAAACGAATGAAGAATATACCTTTCTTTCAAAGAGTAATGGTGAATTTATTATGGCTTTACAAGAAGGTAGTTATACAATCAGTATCGATGCTGATGGTTATAAACCGTATAGAAAAGATTTTAACGTTTCTGATATTGGTAATATTGAAGAAGAGAATGTTTCTTTAATTTTACAATCCGATTAATTAAAATACAATATATTTCAAAGGATCAAGTGGTTTTTGATTAAACCACAATTCAAAATGTAAATGTACTCCATTACTTTCAGTGCCCGTATTTCCCATGTTACCAATATATTCATTGGTGTTAATGTAATCACCAATATGTTTTACAACCATTGAAAGATGTTTGTAAATGCTTAAAATGCCGGATGGATGTAGTATAATAATAACATTCCCATCTCTCGATGTATAACCACTATATACAACCACTCCTTTTTGAATACTTCGAATAGGTTCTTCACTTTTTCCAACAATATCAATGCCATAATGCCCATTGGCTATACTAAACTTGTTAATTAAAATACCACGTGTTGGTGGAAGAAATTGAAAAGACGAAGGAACTTCATTTGATAATTTAAATGAAACAATATTTTGATGCAGTTCTTGCTCTATTTCCTGTCTTAATTCGCTTTCTTGTTTGCCTGCAGTTAACTCTAAATTACTTTGAGTATTTATTTTAGTTTGTTTATTTGATGTGTTTTTGATAGTGTCTCTATCTTCTTTTAAAATTTTTAATATGGTATTTAGATAAAGATCTTTCTGATGGATTAAAATTTGCAAAGAGTCGGTTTTCAACAAAAGTTGTGTAATTTGTTTTCTTTCTTCTGTTGTACCATAGCCAGGTATGTATTCTTTTAATGATGTATTAGCAATAATGATAGTAGTAATAATAATAATTAATGTAGCATAACCAATCAACCATAGTATCAGCGATACTAATGTAAAACGTAAAGAAAATACAGGTTTAAAGTCGTCATGAAAAAAGGTGATTCTAAAACGTTCCTTTATCAATCGTTGTATCAGATTTTTTTTATCAGAATTTGTGATCATTGAAAGGCAGGTTCGTAGATTTTACAAATTGGAACAGGTTTTATTTAATATATAATCTAAAATTTCTTTTGCGCATTCATCGGGAGTTTTGCCGGTTGTAGTAATCCTGACCACATCGTTTTCATTTTCTGGCTGCTCAAATGCGGCAGAAATACCCGTAAAATTTTTCACTTCCTGATTGATCGCTTTTTTATACAAACCCTTTACATCTCTTTTGATGCATTCTTCAATAGGTGTGTCAATAAAAAAAAGAATCACATTGTTACCAAGACGTTTTCTGACAATGTCTCGTAATTCTTTGGTAGGTGTAATAAATGAACAAATACATTTTATACCTTGCTGACTTAAAAGTTTGGCCATTTCAGATGAACGACGAATATTCTCTCTTCTATCGTCGGTTGAAAAACCTAAATCAGAATTGACTGTATTTCGGATTTCGTCCCCGTCTAATAAAACATACGTTATATTTTTTTGACTTAATAACTGACTGATGTGTTGGGCAATTGTGCTCTTTCCAGCACCAGACAAGCCAAAGAGCCAGATTACTTTTTTTAGCATGAGAGAATACGTTTATTTTTGTAATTTTGCGTAAAACTAATAAAAATCATGAAAACATTTTCTTCTAATAAAGATTGGGATTTTCTTTATGATTTAAGAGTAGATCAGGTAGGTGTGGAAGATAGATTAACCCGTATTACAGCCAGAAGTATTAAGAAACAAAGCAAAGTAGAAGGACTTAAGATGATTTTAAACATGATTGATTTAACCACTCTTGAAGGAAAAGATACAGAAGGAAAGGTAAAACAGCTCTGTTATAAAGCTCAACATCTGGCGGATGATATTCCTGATTTACCAACCGTTGCAGCAGTGTGTGTGTATCCAACATTTGTAGCGACTGCTAAAAAATATCTAAAAAATAGCCTAGTTAAAGTAGCATCGGTTTCAACAGCTTTTCCGGCAGGTCAAGCGCCTTTAAGTGTAAAATTAGAAGACACAAAGTTTGCATTAGATAATGGTGCTGATGAAGTGGATATGGTCATTAATCGCGGTGAATTTCTGAAAGGTAATTTTCAATACGTCTATGAAGAAATTGTCGCTATTAAAGAATTAGTATCAAAATACAATGCTCGCTTAAAAGTGATTTTAGAAACCGGTGAACTTTCTACATTAGACAATGTGCGTAGAGCATCGGAAATAGCGATTTTAGCCGGTGCAGATTTTATAAAAACATCGACAGGAAAAGTTCAGCCAGCCGCTACCTTGCCTGTTACTTATGTGATGCTTCAAGCCATTCGTGATTATTACGACGGAACGGGAATTATGGTGGGAATGAAGCCGGCAGGTGGAATATCAAATGCTAAAACTGCTTTACAATACCTTGTTATGGTAAAGGAAGTGTTAGGGGATGAATGGATCACCAATCAGTGGTTTCGTTATGGTGCCAGCAGTTTAGCCAATGATGTGCTGATGCAAATAAAAAAAGAACTCACAGGTGTTTATCAAAGTGCTGATTATTTCTCAAAGGATTGAATATTGAGATAAAACCAAATTATGCATTAGAAATTACAATTATTCAAGTACGATTGTTTCAAAAGCGTTGCATCCTCGCAATGACGCGTACATTCACACTTGAGATTGCTTCGGGCGTTGACACGCCCTCGCAATGACGGGCTTTATTCTTACAATATCACCAAACTGGCAGAAATAAAAAATCCCTAAAAGTAGTAGTAATAAAGGAAAGCACAACATTAGAGAAATATTTAATGAATAATTTGGGATAAAAATGGAAACAATAGAACACAAATGACAAGGATGGATGCGAATTTTCGTAGATTATTTTTTACTTTCTTGTTTACCACAAATGCACGAATATTAGTGTTATATTAATGAATTAAAGAATAAATAAGCCACGAATGCACGAATAATTAGTGTTATTAGTGGTTAAAGTTGCATTTCATTAAAAGTCATTCACTCAACCAAACTGCCCATTCACTCAATAAAACCCTCTGTTCAATAAATAGTTTTACATTTTCACAAAAAAATTTTTTATCTGTTTGAAAAATTTTTCTTAACTTTGTAATGTAAAATTCATGTTTATGAAAACCAATTTTACCCCCCCCCCTCCCCCCCGCAAATGCTTGATGGCAGCGGTTTTGGGGATTGTCTTCAGCGTGAGTAATATGTTTTCTCAATCTCAACAATGGTGGCGTACGAATGGTAATACACCGAATTCCACTGACTTTTTAGGTACTTCCAACAATTCTCCACTCATCATCAAAACGAATAATACAGAACGGCTTCGCATTGATGCGAATGGTAGAATAGGCATTGGTATTGCCAATCCGCAGTATGTGCTGGATGTGAATGGTCGTGTGAAACTACGGTTTAATGTATATTGCGATAGTTTGTTGCAAGCGTCCAATTTGGTTGTGAATTACAGTATTCAGACGGCTACGATAGATGCGCATCAGTATTTAGTGAATGGCCAGCCGGCGGTGTTTTCGCAGTGGACAACGATTTCACCGAATGCAATTGCTTTTAACGGCGATGTGTATGTGAACTCGTTGAATGCGCAGCATTCTATCAGTATTGGGAATTTTCGTTTTAAGAACGGTGCAACACCGACGCAACGGGATACGATACGCAGCGATCGGATGGTGAGTTTGGTAGCGGAGAAGAGTATTGAGTTTCGGGCAGATACGGTTCGTTTTCTGGACAGAGTGGGTATTGGTAAGCATCCGGTGGTAGCGCTGGATGTGAATGGGGATGTATCGGTGAGTGGTGGATTGAAAGTTGGGAATTTGCAGACGAGTAGTGATAGTGTGTTGAAGGTAGTAGTGGTGGATAATCAGGGTAATTTGAAGACGGTAGGAGGAGGGTGGTGGTTCGCCGCCACCGATGGTATGTCCGGCGGGCGTGAGTTCGAATTTCTGGCATGTAGGAGGGAATGTGTTGGGGGTGAATGATTGTAATGTGTTAGGGACGACGAATGCGATGGATTTGCGGATAGTGACGGGTGGAGTGGATCGTATTTATGTAACGAGTAATGGTCAGGTGGGAATTGGAACGGCGAGTCCGCAGGAGAAGTTAGAAGTGAGAGGGAAGGGACGGTTTACAGATTATAGTAATGCGATGAAATATTTAGAGGTTGGTTACAATGGTACAAACGGGATGATTAATTTTGAGAGTGATGAAAGTGATGATGCGTTGTTGATTAATTATTTTAGTGGTAGGGATGTGGTGATAGGGAATATAAGTAGCGGGAATTTGATAGCAAATAAGGATGTGCAGGTGAATGGGAAGGTAGGCATTGGAACGAGCAGTCCTGCAGATAAATTGCATGTGAAGGGGAATGGGATATTTGAAGGTATTGGAGAGACGAAGTTGTGGGCGATTAATGGTGTTTTAGGATATGGTTTTGGAATAGATGCGAATGGTGTTGGGCATATCTGGAAGGATTTTAATAATCCGTCGTCGGTGATGAGTTTTGATGGGAATGGGAGGGTGTACGTTGGAGATAAAAAACAAGTAACAGGACAGCATACTGATGCATTATTTACAGTATATGGAAAAGGTGTATTTACGAGATGTATTGTAACGCAGGTAAATTGGGCTGATTATGTGTTTAATGAGAATTATAGTTTGAAGAGTATAGAGGAAGTTGAAATGTACATTAAGAAACATAAACATCTACCTGGAATTCCTGATAATAAGCAAATACAGGCAGAAGGTATAGATATTGGGAAAATTAGTTCTTTACAAATGGAGAAAATAGAAGAATTATATTTGTATATCATTTATTTGAAAAAAGAAATTGAAAGATTAAAATCAAAAATAAATCATGAAGATGAGAAATAAAGAATTAAAACGGTTTAATTTATTTTTATTTACAATAACAACTGTGTTGTATTATAGTTGTAGGAAACCGGTGATACATAAAGAAATAATAGAAAAGCATGACACACTTCAATATAGTTGGAAATATTTTCCTGATATTTTTTACAATGAAAATAATTGTTATCAGGTTTTTAGTTACAATGGTAAAATAGCGATTGTCACGGAAAACTATATATTTGCTTACGATTCTATAAATACTAATAATAGATATTATTCCTATTTTTCCGGATATAATTCAGGTTATTATGTTCCATTTAATAAAGGTTTATTTTTCAAGGTATCTAATTTTGGCAACATAATAGCATATCATCTAACGCCTCAAAATATCGCCACACCAATATCTGCTGTTTTATTTTTACGAAATTTTGACAATTCTTTTTTTAATCTATACAATAAAGATTTTGTATCAATGGGTGGGCAATGTGCTATAAATGATTCTTTTAGTTTGCTTGTAGCAGGATATGATACAAATGACATAAGAACAATGTCTCAATATAGTATTTACTACATAAAGGGTTCTTATGTTAATTCCAGTTATAAGAGTTACACTTTTAATTCTGTAAAGAAAATAAAATTAAACAGTAATCCTTTTGGCAGTAATTATATTTTATTATCAGGATTAAAATATAATTTTATCATCGGCTTTAAAGATTCTATTTACATTATTCGTCCGGATTATACACTAAAAAAACGTTCTCCCAGAAAAAAATAACACGTTATTATCTATTTTTCAGTATAATGATAACTTTTATATTTTAACGATACGAGCAAATAATGTGGAATATGAAATATTTAAGAGTACTGATGATGGAGAAACCTGGACATCGGAATTCATATTAACTGGTATTCGCCTGGATGCCATCATAAATGTAAGTAGTGAATTAATTGCGATATCTCAAGATCGTTTGGGACGAGTATTATTTAATAAAGATGGTAGTTTGGAGACAATTGAACTAAAAAATGATGGATTAGAAACAAAAAAAATTAGAGGAGTGTGTTTGTGGAATGGAAAAGTATGGGTTGCCACAAATGCCGGACTGTTTTATAAATCTTATGATGATTTTATTAACAACAAATAATAAAATTATGAGAAAGATTAATAGCATAAGTCGGGCTTTTATTTTTTTGTTATTAACAATAAATGTGGATGCGCAAAATTGTCAAAACAACACACATACTGATCCAACGGCTAATTTAGATCCATCTAATGGAGGCGCTACACCAGCAAATAATACATTTCAACAAAATACATTTGATTGGAGAGACAATCCTTTTCCTTATTATATTCATTCTGGAAATACTTTAGTATATGGGCCTGTTTATTCCCCCTTTTATTTCCCTTTTTGGACACCTTTTTCAAAAGGGGCTTTGTCGGATTTTCAACCTAAAAATGGATGGGAGCTCATCAAACAAGATTTAGGGTTCTTTTATAAAAATGGTTCATGGAATGGAGGAATAATGGCACAGCTTCCAAACGAACCAGGAGATCCAAGAGGAACACCAACATTAGTTCCTTATTTTATTTTGTATAATAAATATACAAGCAAATTGCGAATTATAGCACATTTTCCCAATATAACAGACAAACAAGTGATAATGGTAAAATTGTCTTTTGTGAATAGTGCAAATTCAGTGGGGCTTAATTCTAGTTATACACCTCATATCAATGCTCTATTTAATTCTTATAATAAAACTATGTATGCATTAGATAAGCAAACAAATATCACAGAGATAGAGGTGCCTTGTCTGGTGCCATATAGTAGCTCTGGTAATTGTATAATGGCTGACTTTCAAATGTCTTATGATCCCTGTGTTTGTTTTTTTAGTTCCGCGTTTTATGTTTCATTCCATTCTTATCAAACCGGATATTTATCAATCAATGGAAAATACGCTGGTATTAGTAGTAATATAAATATTGTCAATGCGTTAAATGTAGCAGGATATGACTTTTCACCTGAACAATTTATAGCAAGCATGTTTTCAAATGGTAATTCTCCCGAAGCAATTTTATTATCTTACAAAGATTATCTGGATATGAAAAACCATTCAAATAATGCAACAATTAATACTACAATAGATGTGCTGAATGGATTAATTCAAGCTGGTGCTTATTTTTTTCCTCAATATAAAGATATAGCAGAAACAGTTTCAAAAGTTTTTGATTTTATTAGTAGTAATTTTTTATCTGATAATACACCGTCTCCTGATATCACTGTCAACACTGGATATTTTGAAGGGAGCGGCACATTAATATATGATATTAATAATTACAATGGTGCTGCTATAAGAATAGGCGTGCCAGGAGCATTAGGAAGTAATACTTTACCTGAATATTCAAGTGCACAATTAAGTTTACCTGATTATCCTACCTATAATGAGCCATTAGGTATTTTTGCTTTGTTAAAAACTCCCAAGTTAGAAGTGTATCAAGAATTCTGTTCTCATACAAATTTATCTGTAGATAAAGCAAGAGTGAGTTGTAGGTTAAAAGAGCCATTAGTTTACAAATTTCATCCGATAATAGATCGAAATTTATCTTCTGTTTATGTATGGGTTGAAGAATATGGGACTTCTTCAGCTTATTATTATAACATGCCTGAAGTGGAAATAATAGGTTTAATCCCCACAGAAACATCTCTTTTACCTCAAGGTGGATTTGAGGGAGTTCTAGCTCAATCTTATGCATTTCCGATTCACTGTGCTGATAATTTGTATTATGAGAGTAGATTTCAATACACGACATATTCTGGGTCTGTAAATTGTTATCCAAGTCCAACAGCTACAATGCTTGGTGTGAAAAGAAGATTAGTAATTTTTATGGATTTAACGACTTTGCCTGATGAATATGGGCAAAGGCATAGATTGTATAGAATGGAAAAATATTTTGTTGAAGAAGAACGTGTTACAACAGATATAACAAACACATCACCGGGTAAAGACGTTATTAATGCATTGCAAAATTCTAAATCTGATTTAGTTTTGAATTCATTCACTTATGCTTATTCAAAGCCGATTATTGATACATTTTCTTTTGGTAGTATGAAAATTGTAGGTAATCAAATTAATCCATGGAATACATCGCACGATGTTAATATAGCAGCCGAAAAAGAAATTGATATTAATGGAGAAGTTGATATTCTAACTGCCGGTAGTAACATAGATCTAAAGATACAATCATTACCAAGTTATTTTGATTTTTGTAATAACGATCGTCCTGATTTTTTAATTTCTGACTCTGATTTACAAACTTATTGCACTGGAGGTGTTTATCAAAATACTACATATATGGCTAATCAATATGGTAATAATAACAGATTTACTAATAATAAGCAAAGGAATAGTGACAGTTTACAAAGAGAAACAATACTAACTCAAAAGATGAACGATAAGATGAATAATAATTTAAAGAAGTCGGAGATAATATCTATTTATCCTAATCCCAATAATTCTGAAAAATTATATATTTCTATATCCTCGGAAAAAGCAAATGAATATAGCATAATAATTAGAGATTTAGTAAATAAAGAGATTATGAACATTAAAAATTTTAGGGCTAATACTATTAATATAGTTGATGTT
The DNA here is from genome assembly GCA_026003255.1 of Bacteroidia bacterium. Classification (GTDB taxonomy): domain Bacteria; phylum Bacteroidota; class Bacteroidia; order B-17B0; family Aurantibacillaceae; genus BPGX01. The sequence goes on from BPGX01000001.1 coordinate 507,294, forward strand.
GCTCACCTTACTAATGGAGTTTATTTTATTCAAATAGAAACAGAAGCAGGTGTTCATACAGAGAAGTTGATTATTCATAGATAATTAGAAAAAAATAATAAAATTAAGAAACTCTATTGATAGTATTGTTTTTTAGAATGTTTGATATTTGAAAGTATAAAATTATTTCTTCATTTTTGCATACTAAACTACTATTATTTAAAGTCAATATATCTAATTCAGTATTTATGTCTCCTGAAAGATTAGAAAAATTAAATCGGTTAAGAGATTATATTGTAAGTAAAATTAGTAACCAGCAAGAAGTTAATTTATTATTCATTTGTGTTCAAAACAGTCGGAGAAGTCATCTGGCTCAAGTATTAGCACAGGACGCTGCCAGTCGGTTTCAAATAAATAATATTTATTGTTATTCAGGTGGTGTAGAAGTTACAAGAGTACATTCTAATACTATAAAAACACTGCAATCATTGGGCTATTTGATTCAACAAAAAACTGATGGTGAGAATCCAATTTACGAATGTGTATTTAATAAAAATAAATCATCTGTTTTATTATACAGTAAGAATTTTGAAGAGATTACTTCCAAATTAAGTCAGTTTGCAGCGGTAATGGTATGCTCTGAAACAGAAACAAATTGTCCCTATGTTCCAGGTGCAGAAATGAAAATTCTTCTACCTTATGATGATCCTAAAGCAGCCGATAATTCTACCAATCCACTACTTGAATACATAAGAGTTGCAAAACAAATTCAAGAAGAAATGGAAATAATTTTTCAGAATGTCAGAAAAGCCGTTACCGTTTGATAGCATTCGTCATCAAAGAATTTTTATCTCTGCATTGGATTGGGGAATGGGGCATTTGAATAGAACAGCCGCTCTCATTATAAAACTTTGTGAACAAAATGAAATCATCATTTTCTCATCTCCATCACAAAAAAAATTTTATTCACAATTGTTCCCAAAACTAAAACAGATTGATATTACATCTAATTATGTTCAATTTCATCCTTCCTCATTGTTTAAAACATTTTTGCATTCATTTCGTTTTGTTCCTTCTATTTATCAGGAAAATCAAACATTGCGCCGATTTATCAAAAATAATTTCAAACCAGAATTAATTATTTCAGATCATCGTTATGGCTTCTATCATCCTGATACTAAAAATATTTTTGTAACACATCAGGTTAAATTACAAACATCTTCCTATTTATCGGTATTTAACAAAATACATCAGAGATTATTAATGCATTTTGACGAACTCTGGATTCCAGATTACGAAAACGAGGAAGAATCTTTGGCAGGAAAATTATCGCATCCTGATAATCCCATTTTACCTGTCCATTATATTCAACCACAATCTTTGATGCAAAAGAAACAGATGAACAAAGATATTGACTACTTGTTTATCATCAGTGGTACAGAAAGCGAAAGAAAATATTTTGAAAAAGCGTTTGAAAAAATCAGTCAGATATTGTTACATAAAAATCCTTCTTTAAAGGTTAATATTATTGGCAGTTATAAAGTGGATGGGCACTTATGGTTTGGTTGGAAAAATTTTGAAGAAACCAATCAATTGATGTGCAGATCTAAAAATATCATTACTCGTGCAGGGTATACTACTTTGATGGATTGGCAAAAGATTAATGATATCTCACAACAACTTTACTTAATAAACACTCCTCATCAATACGAACAACAATATCTTTTTCATTATTGGATAAACAAAGGATGGACAAAAGATATAAAACAATTCATTGAAATATAGTTTATTATAATTTCCAGTGTTTCAAATTGATTTGTTTTTCTGCCTTTTCTTCAATACTATCTTCCAGTGCAGGGAAAAAGTCAATGTGCAGAAGGTGTTCAATGCTATCTACTGGTACAGTATATTTTGAGACAGGCGCTTCTACTTTTGCATTTGGTAAAATAAATCCGATTAATTCTATGCCGTTTGTGGATGTGATGTCTGCTACAATTTTGTAAAAATAATAAGGAACATAAATCTTCTGTTTCCCAAAATAAGGTAAAGTATCAGCTATAACTACACCGGAAATAACAATAAGTTTTTTGTTTTCAAGAGCCCAGTTTCGGATTTGTTCTTCAAGTTTTTTCCAGATACCCCGATTGAAGGAGGGCAGTTGTGGCGCAATGTTTGAAAAATAAAAACTTTCCTGCATTGTTGTTTCTGAAAATTGCATATCGGCAGCAGGAACGAGATGTCCACGGTCATAACCAGAATTTTTATAATCAGAATTCAAATGCGTACATTGTGGAAGAAGCGGATCTTTTTCAAATTTATTTTTTCTTTCTGCAACTGAATTCTGTAGTAATGACGCATTAATTTCATAGATTGTCCATTTCGGCAAGTGATGAAGAGTATCGTAAGAAACCGAATAAGCTGTGTGATGTAAGATAACATCGTTTTTTAATATCTGTGGTAAATAAAAATAATAGGATTTTGTTTCATTCTCAAAACACCAGAAACCATTGGGATATAAAATAACTTTTTTGTTGTCCGGAGTTGTAAGAGAGATTTGTGAAAAAGAGGATAAATGAACGAGTAATAAAACAATTAAATATTTTTGATGTGGATGTTTCAAAGCAAAAGATAATTAAAATACTATTTTTTCTTTTTTAATGACTTTAAAATCTCTTCATCCGATTTTCCAACCCATTGCAAAGCAGCGGCCGCATTTTCTGCCCACACCGTTTGAGGGTACTCACGAATAATATCGTTTAATAACTCTTTTGCTTTACCCGGTTGGTTCAGCAATTTTGTATCAGCATAGTATTGTGCTAACAAAAATTTGGCAGCAGGAATAAATTTAGATTTTGGATATGTATCAATAATTTTGTTCAGATACTTTTCAGACATCTCAATTTTTTTCAGTGTTTGGCTTAATTGTGCTGCTTTTATCAAATATAATGGCGAAATAGAATCGTGCTGGCACAAAAGAGCACATTTTACAAAAGTATTATTGGCGTTAATAGCAAGTGCCTCGTCGTATGTGGTAGATTTTAACAAGGTACTATCAATACTTTGACTTAATTTTAAGTAATATGCACAAGAATCTTTTGAGGTTTGAGATGAAGCAGTGTTATTGGACTTTTCAGACGAAAGTTCTTTAGATTTTTTATCAGTTGAATGTTCGCAAGAAATTAACCACCAGTTCATCATACACAAAACAAATACCGTACTCTTTTTCATAGTTTGATTTTATACGCAAATTTATTTTCAACAAAAATAATCAATAATTCATCACTCATAACTCATAACTTGCAACTCATAACTATGTTCCCTATGACTCCTATGTATCTATGTGGTAAAAACTCATAACTCACAACTCATAACTCACAACTTATATTTATACTTTGGAACGACCAATCCTTTTTCAATGTCTTTTAGTTTATTGGCAATCATCTTTTTTCTAAAAGATGAAATTTTATCAATAAACAATATTCCCTGTGTATGGTCATATTCGTGTTGAACTATTCGTGCGGCAATACCATCAATCGTTTCAGTGTGTGGTTGAAAATTTTCATCAAGATATGAAATTTTTATAATAGGTTTTCTTAAAACATCTTCACGAATATAAGGAATGCTCAAACAACCTTCATTGAATTTCCATTCTTCGCCTTCCTCACTTTCTATTTTAGCATTAATAAAAACTTTTTTAAATGTCTTTAATTTATTTTTTTCTTCATCAGAAATATCTTCATCCTCTTCATCATCTGCAAAAGGTGTAGCATCTACAATAAATAAATTAATGTCCAAACCAATTTGTTGTGCTGCCAATCCTACGCCTTTCGCAGCATACATTGTCTCAAACATATTTGCAATTAAATCTTTTAAATTCGGATAATCTGGCGAAATATCTTTTCCTTTTTTTCTTAAAATAGGATGACCGTATAAATAAATAGGAAGTATCATAATTTAAAATTAACGTGTATAATTAGGTGCTTCACTGGTGATAACGACATTATGAGGATGACTTTCAATATATCCTGCATGGGTGATTCGTATAAATTTTGCTTTTTGTAACCCCTTGATGTTCTTTGCACCACAATAACCCATCCCTGCTCTTAATCCGCCAATTAATTGATATACCACTTCAGAAAGCAAACCCTTGTAAGGTACACGACCACTGATACCTTCCGGCACTAATTTTTTAATATCATCTTCAACATCTTGAAAATACCTGTCTTTTGAACCCTTTTGCATGGCTTCCAGCGATCCCATTCCTCTGTATGACTTAAATTTTCTACCTTCATAGATAATGGTATCTCCCGGACTTTCTTCTGTTCCGGCAAATAAACTTCCCAGCATAACGCTGTAAGCACCAGCTGCTAGTGCTTTCACAATATCACCACTATACCGGATACCTCCGTCTGCAATAATGGGCAACCCGAATTTTTTGAGTGCTTGTGCTACATTCATAATCGCAGTCAACTGTGGTACTCCTACTCCAGCAACTACTCTTGTCGTACAAATAGATCCGGGACCTATCCCAACCTTTACAGCATCTGCACCTGCTTTATACAGTTCAATAGCTGCTTCCGCAGTAGCAATGTTACCCACTACGATATCAATTTCCTTAAACCTTTTTCTTACTTGTTTCAAAGTTTGAATTACTCCTTTCGAATGAGCGTGTGCTGTATCAATTACCACCGCATCTACACCTGCTTTTACCAATGCCTCTACTCTTTCCATGGTATCTGCTGTAATTCCCACGGCAGCAGCCACTCGTAATCTACCATAACTATCTTTACATGCATTCGGATGAACTTTAATCTTTAAAATATCTTTGTAAGTAATTAATCCAACCAATTTATTGTTTTTATCAACAATTGGCAATTTTTCAATTTTATGTTGTTGCAAAATTTCCTCGGCTTTCTTTAAATCAATCCCAGGATGTGCAACAATAATGTTTTCTCGTTTGGTCATGATTTGATTGATAGGTCGTTTCATATTTTTCTCAAAACGTAAATCCCGATTGGTAACAATTCCAACCAACTCATTTTGCTTGTTGACAACAGGAATACCTCCAATTTTATTTTCTGACATTATTTTATGCGCATCCGCTACAACAGCATCTTCAACCAAAACAACAGGATCAAAAATCATCCCACTTTCACTTCGCTTTACTTTTTTGACATGCAGGGCTTGATCTTCAATAGACATATTTTTATGTAACACACCTATTCCACCTTCACGTGCTAAACTAATAGCCAATTGATATTCAGTAACGGTATCCATTGCTGCCGAAACAATCGGGATATTTAATTTTATATTTCTTGAGAATAAGGTAGAAATATCGGTTTCTCTTGGTAATACTTCTGAATAAGCCGGCACTAATAAAACATCATCATAAGTTAATCCTTCTGAAATTAAATTCTCTTTTATAGCCATACCATTTTTTTAAAGTTCCGCAAATATAGGAAAAGAGAAGTAGATAAATTTATATTGAATGAATTTTGAGGGTTTTAATGCCATTTGATTATTTTTGCCCAAAAAACATGCTTATTAGATTTGCGATAGTTGTTGGTGTTTTTTTCTCATTAAATGCTGCTTATGCGCAATTAGACAACATTATTAAAAAAGCTGAAAATGTTTATGAAAAAAACAAGGATGCTGTAGAACAAACTATTGATAAGTATACAGGCAATAAACCAAAACTTACTGAAAGCGAAATAATTCAAGGGCTTAAAGAAGCATTATCAGTAGGTACACAATCAGCTGTCAGCATATCATCCAAAACAGATGGTTTTTTGAAAAATCCAAGATTATTTATCCCTTTTCCTCCCGAAGCACAGGAAATGAAAGATAAATTAGTAAAATATGGCTTTTCCAAAAAAGTAGAAGAGTTTGAAACTTCCTTAAATCGATCTGCTGAATACGCAGCCAAAGAAGCAACACCAATTTTTCTGAATGCTATCAAACAAATGTCAGTAAAAGACGCAATGGGAATCTTAAAAGGTTCTGATACTGCAGCCACCCATTATTTAAGGCAAACAACCTACGATTCATTGTTTCAGAAATTTTTACCAGTAGTGAAAAATTCTATTCAACAAGTTCAGGTAACTAAATATTGGAAACCACTTGTTACAACTTATAATAAATTGCCCAATAAGAAAAAGTACAATCCGGATCTGGAGAAATATGTTACACATAAAGCCATTCAAGGACTTTTTGTTTTAATCGCAGATGAAGAAAAAAATATCCGACAAAATCCAGCAGCAAGAATAAACGATATTTTGAAAAAAGTTTTTGGAGAAAACTAATTAACAATTTAATGCATTATATTTGCAAGTTCAAATTAAAAAAGAAATATATGAAAATGTTCAAACTTTTTGTAAGTAGCATCTTTTCAGGTTTACTAAGTATTTTTATTGTTGATGCACAACCAGGTTGCCCAAATATCACAGCATCTGCCAGTTCGCCTTCCGTTGGTTGTGGGAGCCCTCCTTGTGTAACGCTTACAGCATCAGCATTTAATATAGGACAAACTACTTCTTATAGCGTTACATCTATTCCTTTCGCACCACCTTATCCTATTGCTGGAAGTGGTATAGGAGTATCTGTAGGTACAGACGATGTTTGGAGTCCATTAGTTAATTTGCCTTTCCCTTTTTGCTTTTTTGGTTCTACTTACAATCAATGTGTAATTGGTTCTAATGGAGTTATTTCTTTTAATCTTTCGTACGCAAGTGGCTATTGTCCATGGTCATTTTCAGCTACTTGTCCAAGTCCCAGTTTGCCTACAAATGCTATCTTTGGTGTTTATCATGATATTGATCCTTCTGTATGTGGTTCGGTAACGTATACTTTAATTGGTACGGCTCCCTGCAGGATGTTAGTGGTCAATTTTAATAATGTTTGTCACTACTCTTGTACAAGTATAAAAAGTTCATTTCAGATGGTATTGTATGAAACCACCAATGTTATTGAGGTCTATGTTCAAAATAAACCCACCTGCTCTTCATGGAATAGTGGTAATGCTTTAATAGGAATACAAAATGCTGCTGGAACAGTAGGATACACACCACCGGGCAGAAATACAGGACCATGGTCTGCCAGCAATGAAGCATGGCGTTTTGTACCAACCGGACCTTCCATTTATGGTCCTATTCAATGGTACGATGCTTCTGGAATGTTTGCAACAGGAAATAGTGTGGTAGTTTGTCCATCTTCAACTACCACATATACTGCTGTTACTACCTATACTCGTTGCGACGGCTTGAATATTACTGTATCAGCGCCAGTTACCATTACGGCATTCAGTTCTATGACCACAAGTATAGCATCTACCAATGCAAGTTGCTCTTCTGGTACCCTTTCTACTGGAAGTGCTACTGCTACTGTGATTGGTGGCACCAGCCCAATTACTTATTCATGGGTACCATCAGGAGGTACGGGTCCAGTGGCTTCTGGTTTATCTCCCGGCACTTATACCTGTTATATTTCCGATGCCGGCAACTGCTCTTCAGTTTTGACGGTCACAATATCTGCGCCTCCAGTTCCTTCTTTTTCTATTAGTTTAAGTGATGATACTTTAACTTGCTCTCAACCAACCATTTCTGCTACTGCTGTGAACACTAATACCGATATTTCTACAATGAACTATACTTTTACCAGTGTGTCCAGCGGCACGTCTGCTTCTAATCCATTGATGGTTTCCACACCCGGTACTTATACCGTATTTGGTATGGACCCATCCACAGGTTGTATGACAACCAATACCTTTGCAGTGGGGATTTATACAACCATTCCGAATGTAACAGTTACTCCAAATACGTTGAACATCCCCTGTACGGGTTCTGCTGGCACTTTTACGGGTTCCTCCAATCCTACTGTTAATGTCAGTTATTCCTGGTTACAACCGGGTGGTGCTCCGATTAGCGGGAATTTACTAACACCAGGAATTGCTGGTACTTATACATTTGTAGCGACCAATATTGCCAATGGATGTAGCAATATGTTTACGGTTTCTGTAACACAATCTACTAATGCACCTACTATGACTGTTACAGCAGTAAACAATAACTATAATATTAAATGTTCTCCGAATACCGTAACTCTTGTTGTGAATGCTTCTCAGGCATCCGGAGGAGGTGCGCCAATTGCATATTGGACAGACGCCAGCGGTACAAGCACATTAAGTACCTCCAATACATTTTCTGTTTCTACGCCTGGAAATTATGTATGCTGGGTATACGATCCTGCACCGGGAGGTTGTACCATATCACAAACGATAACGGTAGGTGTTGATACACTAAAGCCAACTGGTGGCTATACATTGGATGTTCCGACAAATACGTTGAATTGTAATTATCCATCAGCCATCATTACAGGAACATCTCCTGTCAACGGAGCAACTTATGTATGGTACACCCCAAGTACGGTTCCCCAGCAAACTCTCTCTGTAAATAGTACTACTAATATTAGTCAGACAACGGTTGGAACTTATACTGTTGAGATTACCGATCCAGCCAATGGTTGTAAGCGTAAGATACCAGTAACGATTTATCAGGATAAACAGCCATTAGGATTAACAGCAAAGGCGACACCTACGGCGCTAACATGTAAGGATTTACAAACTACTTTGCAATTTACTCCTAACCCGATTTCAGATCCACTTACATTTACTTGGACAAGCCCACCTCCTACCTCTACCAATTCTATCAATAATCCAATAACATTCTATTCAGCAGGAACCTATACTTTATGTACTACCAGAACTTCTAATGGATGTCAAACGTGTACAACTGTATTGGTAGGAAGCAATACTACACCGCCACCAACTACTCCAGTTCCAGTAGCCACCATTGCTTGTGGGTATTCAACAACCACCATTGAAGCAGGCACAACACCAAGTACCAATATCACGTATTTATGGAGTGGACCAAAAGATGCTACCCTCTCTACCCTTACAGGGTATTCTACCAATGTAAATATGCCCGGAACCTATTATGTAACTATCACAAATACCGTTACCGGTTGTATCTCGCTTAATACAGTATCCGTAGTGAATGGCACCATTAACGCTTCTTTTACTCCTAATCCGGATTATGGTTTTGCTCCACTGGCAGTAAACTTCAACAATACATCGGATGCTGGAACTTCAGCAACCTGGGTATATGGTAATGGTAGTACTCAAACGTTTACAAACTCTCTTACAGCACCTGCTCCTAATGGTAGTACTACTTACGGGGCACCAGGAACATATACCATTACACTCATCGCACAAAAAGGAACTTGTATAAACACCTATTCGGCTATTGTACGAGTGGATCAACCTTCAGACCTTGAAATACCTAATGTGTTTACACCTAATGGAGACGGCGTAAACGACTACTTTATTTTACACACTACTAATTTGACAGAAATTGAATGCACTATTTTTGACAGATGGGGCGCTAAAATGTATGAAGTGAAAACAGATAAAGGAAATATTCAATGGGATGGAAAAACAATGGGAGGTAAAGATGCTCCCACGGGCACCTATTATTTCATTATCAAAGCCAAAGGATTAGATGAAAAAGAATATGAAGAAAAGGGATTTATCACATTGTTGAGATAAGTAAAATTTTTTATAGAATTTTTTTAAGGTAAGTAAAGGGCGGTGTTTACCGCCTTTTTCTTTAAAATTAACAAAAAAGTGCATAAATTTTGTCGTTTTTATTAGAAAAGGATTTTATGAAAAGGGTATTTTTATTATTTAGTACAGTTTTCTTTGTTTTAGAGCATATCAGTACTGCCCAAATAACTATTACCAATACTGTTACATTACCTCAGCTATTAAATGGTTTTATTGGAAGTGGATTAACCGTGAATAACCCTTCCCTCAATTGTCCATCGGGTTATGCTGCTACGTTTACTACGAGTGGAACTTGCAATCTGGGCATAACCAACGGAGTACTTCTAGCGACAGGTGCAGCTACCGTAGCTCAAGGTCCCAATACTTCTGGTAGTGCAAGTGGATGGAGTTCAGGATATATTTATAATGATCCGCAACTGACCTCTATTGAACCCCAAGCAATAAATGATGTCTGTATATTGGAATTTGACATTGTTCCCTCTTGTTCAACTCTTTTTATAAAATATGTTTTTGGTTCGGAAGAATATCCTGAGTTTGTAGGCCAATTTAATGATGCTTTCGGTTTCTTTATAACAGGCCCTAATGGTTCCTGTAGCGGTGCACCATACAATAATACTAACGTTGCAGTATTACCAAATGGATCTCCAGTAAGTATTAATAATGTTAATGGTTCTACTAATAGCTCATACTATGTAAATAATACTGGTGGTACCTGTATCCAATTTGATGGTATGACTGTTCCTATTACTTCTACTGTAAATGTTTGTCCTTGTTCAACCTATCATTTTAAAATAGCTATTGCCGATGCTATTGATCATGCATTGGATTCAGGAGTATTCATTGACATGTTTGCATGTAATAACCCGATGACAGCAGTTGCTTCAACTACTGCTTCCAGCTGTACATCGGGCTGTACAGGCGCTGCTTCTGTTACTGCATCTGGTGGTTCTGGTTCTTATACCTATACATGGTTGCCAACAGGTGGAAATAGCAATGTGGCAACAGGTTTATGTCCTGGAACTTATACGGTTATTGTTGCGGATGCTTCCGGTGGTTCTTGTAACCAAACGACTACCTTAACTGTAAATGTAACAGGACCGTCAGTGCCTTCTTTTTCCATTAGTTTAAGTGACGATACTTTAACTTGCTCCCAACCCACTGTTTCTGCTACTGCTGTGAACACTAATACCGATATTTCTACAATGAATTATACATTTACAAGCATTTCAAGTGGTACTTCTACTTCAAATCCATTAACGGTTTCTACACCCGGTACTTACACAGTATTTGGTATGGATCCTGCCACAGGTTGTATGACCACCAATACCTTTGCAGTAGGAATTTATACGACAGTTCCATCTGTTACAGTATCTCCAACTGCTATGACCATTTCATGTAGTGGTTCGGCCAGTACTTTTACTGGTACATCTAATCCAACAGTGAATATCTCTTATTCATGGATTCAACCTGGTGGTGTGCCTATTAGTGGGAATCTGTTGACCCCGGGAAATGCAGGAACTTATACATTTGTTGCCACCAATATAGCCAATGGTTGTAGTGCTACACAAACAGTATCAGTTTCTCAATCTACCAATGCTCCCACAATGACGGTAGTAGCAGTGAATAATAACTATAACATTAAGTGTTCTCCGAATACTGTAACTCTGGTTGTAAATGCTACTCAGGCACCGGGAGGCGGAGCACCTATCCCTTATTGGACAGATGCAAGTGGAACTAATACTTTAAGCACTTCCAATACATTTACAGTCAATACACCCGGTAATTATGTTTGCGTAGTATATGACCCCTCAAATGGTTGTGCTATTTCTCAAACACTTACAGTGGGCATGGATACATTAAAACCAACAGGAGGATATACTTTGAATGTACCCACCAATACGTTGAATTGCTATTATCCATCGGCTATTATAACCGGGACATCACCTGTAAGTGGCGCTACTTACGTATGGTATACACCTGGCACTGTGCCTCAGCAAACACTTTCTGTTAATAGTACTACTAACATCAGCCAAACCACTATTGGAACTTATACTGTTGAAATTACGGACCCTAATAATGGTTGTAAACGAAAGATACCGGTAACGATTTATCAGGACAAACAGCCGTTAGGATTGACTGCTAAAGCCACTCCAACAGCGTTAACATGTAAGGATTTGCAAACTACATTACAATTTACGCCTAATCCGATAACTGAACCTCTTACCTTTACCTGGACTACTCCTCCACCTACATCTACAAATGCAATCAATAATCCTGTAACATTTTATAGCTCTGGTACATACACCTTATGTGTAACACGCACCTCTAATGGTTGTCAAACCTGTACAACTGTTTTAGTAGGAAGTAATACCACTCCTCCGGCTACAACGCCAATCCCTACCGCTACTATTGCCTGTGGCTATACCAATACCGTAATATATGCGGGAACTACACCAAGTACTAACATCACTTACCTATGGAGCGGACCCAGAGATGCAACACTAACCAGTATCAACAGCTATTCTACTTCTGTAACAACACCCGGTACTTATTATGTAGTTATTACCAATACCACAACTGGTTGTGCTTCTCAAAACTCCGTTGCAGTGGTAAATGGAACAATTGACGCTAATTTTACTCCTAATCCTTCTTCCGGCTTTGCTCCATTGAGTGTCAACTTTCAGAACCAATCATTTATCGGTAATCCTGCAAATGTAGTTTACTACTGGAGTTTTGGAAATGGAGGTACTTATACCGCTACTCCTACCAGTACTTCTAATCCATTGCCCGGTGCGAATACTACTTATCTCAATCCCGGAACATACACAGTATCATTGATTGTTGTAAATGGAAATTGCAAGGATACAGTGACTAAGATAATAACCGTGGATATCCCATCCAATCTTGAAATACCCAATGTCTTTACACCTAATGGCGACGGAGTAAACGATTACTTTATCTTGCATACAACCAATCTCATAGAAATAGAATGTACTATCTTTGACAGATGGGGCGCTAAGATGTATGAAGTCAAGACGGATAAAGGGAACATTCAGTGGGATGGAAAAACAATGGGAGGTAAAGATGCGCCCACAGGAACTTACTATTACATCATTAAAGCAAAAGGTTTAGACGAAAAAGAATACGAACAAAAAGGATTTATCACCTTGTTGAGATAATTTATTCTTCTCACTCTTATTTAAAGGGCGGGCACTTAAAGTGGCTCGCTTTTTTGTTTTTAAAATTTCATTAAAAATTAATTATTATTACAAACAAAAAAAATGGCTTTACTCATTAACCAGGAAGCAAAACAATTAAAAGATCGTTTGAATGAATTGATATCAAAATCAGAGGAACTGAAATTTTTGGTAGGATTTTTTTATTTCTCTGGATTTAGTGAAATTGCTAATAATATCCGATGCAATCCATATCTAAATACAATAAAAATGCTTGTGGGACTTGATGTGGACGAATACAATCATTCCATTATTGAAGTAGGTAAAGAATATATTGGAAAATCAGATAAAGAAATTAAAGAAGGTATTTTAGAAAGTTTCAGAAAATCGTTTAATGCAGATGAATGCGATACCAGAGAGTTTTATGAACAAACAAAATTGTTTTTACAACTCTTTCAACAATCAAAATTAGAACTAAGAAAAACCAGAGAACCTAATCACTCCAAATTATATCTCTTTAAGTTGAAAGACAACACTCCTGATACGATTGCTATTGTAGGAAGCAGTAATTTAACAAAACCCGGTTTATCAAAACAAAACGAGTTGAATGTTGAAATTCGGGATCAATTTTATTTAAATGAATTAGTAAGATATTTTGATGAACAATGGAAAGCGGCGGTAAAATTCAATGATGATGATATTAAAAACAAAATCATACAAACAATTGAGCATCATTCGCCCATTAAATCCATCACTCCCTTTGAAGCATTTATTTATATTCTGTATTTATACCATCATTATAATTTTGTGGAAGGTGCAGAAGACAGAGTTCTAGAAACATTTTTAATTCGCAAGGGATACAAACCCTTTAAGTATCAATTAGATGCCGTGTATCAGGCCTGTAAAATTCTGGAAATTCATAATGGTGTAATACTAGCGGATGTGGTTGGTTTAGGAAAAAGCATTATTGCGAGTTTAATAGGAAAAAGTTTAAAAGCGCGCGGAATTGTCATTGCTCCGCCCGGCCTTATTGGAGACAGAGAATTAAAAACTTCCGGATGGGCAAAGTATCTGAATGATTTTGAATTGTACGATTGGGAAATTTTTTCTTCTGGTAAATTGGAAGATGCGTGGAAAAGAGTGCAATCCGAAAATTTTGATGTGGTAATCGTTGATGAAGCACACAAATTCAGAAATGAAAATACCGAAAGTTATGCTCTTTTACAGGCCATTTGCAGAGGAAAAAAAGTCATTTTGCTTACAGCAACTCCTTTTAATAACCGACCTTCTGATGTTTTTGCCTACTTAAAACTATTTACTATTCCAAAAAAATCAACTTTGACATTAAATGGAAACCTCGAAAGCTTGTTCAAAGGATTAGAAGAGCGATTTGAAAAATTAACCCGAATTCTCAAGCGAAATGATGAAAGAAGCTTACAATTTTACAAAATGTTCTTTCCCTCAGAAAATCAAATTGATGATAAAAAAGTCAGAAACGAATTGAAAAAATTATCCAGATATATTAAATCAATTATTGAACCTATTATCATTCGCAGAAACCGTCTGGACTTGCAAAACGACCCCGTGTATAAAAAAGAATTCCATGAATTTCCCAAAGTTCAAACTCCCATTGAATGTTTTTTTGAATTGGACAATAATAAGTTGAATAGATTTTATGATGAAGTATTAAACTACTTTTCCGGAAATGGCGAATTTATCGGATCTATTTACCGGCCGGATAGATATAAAATAAAGAACAATAGATCATCTGAAAAAACACCTCAACGCAATCTTTATGATTTCATGCGACGTTTGTTAGTCAAACGTTTTGAAAGTTCATTCTATGCTTTTCAAAAGAGTATTGAAAATTTTATTATCATCTATCAAAATGCATTGAAGTTTATAAGTAAAACTCAAAAATTTATTCTCAACAGAAAAGTAATGAATGAAATTTTAGAAATGGATTTATCTTATCAGGATGATGAAGAGATGGTTGTATTGATTCAAAAATTATTGGATGAAAAAGAAGCAGGAGAAAAAGAAATTTATGATTTGAATGCATCTGATTTTGAAAAAGATAAATTCCTGAACGATATTCAAAGCGACATTGAATTGTTTAATAAAATTCAAAAAGAATTAACTCAACTCAATTGCTTAAATGAAAACGATCCAAAGTTACTTGAATTAAATGATAAGTTAAGTAGTATATTAAGTAAAAAACAAAAAGCCATCATTTTTACAGAGTTTGTGGACACTGCCAATTATGTTTATAAAAACTTAATAACAAAAGATAAAAGAGTATTGTTAATTACTAATAAACCCGGTAAGGAACTATATGAACAAATTCTTGCGAATTTTGATGCTTCCTATCCTGTTGAAAAACAAAAAAACGATTACGATATTTTACTTGTTACTGACCGATTCTCCGAAGGTTACAACTTAAACCGTGCCAATCATGTGTTCAACTTTGATATTCCATGGAATCCGGTGCGCGTGATTCAACGATTGGGGAGAATTAACCGCATTGGCACAATGCCTTTTAAGAAATTATTCATTTACAACTTCTTCCCAACTCAAAAAGGAGAAGATGAAATCAAGCTCCGAGCCATTGCCGAAACTAAAATGTTCACCATTCATCAATGTTTAGGGGAAGATGCACAAATTTTTTCAGAAGATGAAGAACCTAATCCATCTGAACTCTACAAACGTTTAAATACAAATCCAGATGAACTGAACGATGAAACTTCCTTACTAACCAAAGTGCGTTCCATCTTAAATGAAAATAAAAAAACAGTAGAAAAAGTAAAACATTTACCCCGCTATATTAAAGTCGCCAAACGATTTTCCAGTGACTCTATGGTATTGGCTATTAAAAGAACGAATATGTTGTATTTCTTTACCAATAATAGCAATCAACAACCCGTTTCGCTGGAAGATATCTGGTCCTTGATTGAATGTTCACCCGATGAAAAAAAATTAGAACTATCTGAACACTTCTGGAAGAATTATGAGAAGTTAAAAAATGATTATGAAAATTATCTAAAGAATCAATCTGCTATTATAGGCGCTAATTCAAGATCATCTAATGATAATATTTACAAATCTTCAAATATCATTCGACAATTACTAAGAAAAAATCCACACTGGCTGAGTGAAGAAGATAAAACATTTTTAGAAGACATTTTGATTGATATTGAAAATTTTGGTACTATACCCCGAAGCATTGTTTCAAAAATTGCCGGCTGGAACCTTGATAATCAAAATCAACCATTACAACACGAGAAAATCTTAAACGACATTGAATACATTAAGCAATTAATTGGAAAAGATATTACTCATCAACTCAAACAACAAACCAAAAAATTAAAAAACGAAATCATTATTTGCATTGAAAACCAAAAAATATGAACGGAAATATGATTACATCATTAAGAAATTTCATAAGTGCTGACAATTATGATGATATTAGAGAAAACTTCTTATCATTTCTCAGAGAAAAAACAGATTTATTTTCAGAACAAGAGGATATCATAACAATCCGTGAAGAACGATATAACCACCGCTTTGACCCTAATATCAATCGTGTCGGATTTATCAATCTTACTGGATACGATAAAATTCCTTTATATTTTATTCCTGTAAATGAATTAAATGAACGTGCATCCAGAAAAATGCAGTTTAATTTAGGAAAGGACTTGTTGAGGGAAGATTTATCTGCTGTGGCAGGTATATTTATTTTTTATGATTCAACACAACGCAAACGTGTCAGTTACATTGAAAAAATTTATCAGGGGGGAAGAACTCAGTTTTCCAGCTTTCGCCGCTACACATTTTACATAAGTCCTGATCAAACCAACAAAACGTTTATTCAGCAATTTTCTCTTGGCGATTTTAATTCGCTAAATGGAATTAAAGATGTTTTCAGTGTTGAAAAGGTTACCGAAGAATTTTTTGAAGCATACAAATACGCCCTAAAGGAAATTATTATTAAATCTCTTGACAACCGCGTTGATGACAGAAAAAAATTTTCTTTTGCTCAACAATTACTATCAAGAATAATGTTTGTTTATTTTATACAACGTAAAGGATGGTTAAAGTGGAAAAATTATCAGCAAGATAAAAAATATCTTTCGAATTTATGGAAAAAGTATAAACAAATTTCAACTAAAAACGACACCTTTTATTCACATTGGTTATCCAGTTTATTTTTTGGTGCTTTCAACAAAAAGAATGAACTTATTAATAATGAATTACCAAAAGAAATTCGTGAGTCATATATTCAAATGCCTTTTTTGAATGGAGGGTTATTTTCAAAAAATGAACTTGACGAATTATTCCCTTTTGTGCCTGATTCTGTTTTTGAATGGTTATTTGAAATTGATGAAACGAACAAAAACAAAGGTTTTCTTGAAACATTTAACTTCACTGTATCGGAGTCAACGTATGATGATTTTGAAGTGGCTGTTGACCCTGAAATGTTAGGTATTGTGTATGAATCATTGATAAGCGAGGAAGAACGTGGTAAAGACGGTATTTTTTATACACACAGAACTGAAATTGATTTAATGTGTCGTTTATCATTAGTAAATTGGCTGCATAGTCAAACATCAATCGACAAAAATGTATTAATTGATCTCATTTTTAATCCCGAAAGTATTTACGAATACAATAAACTGGAAGATTTGTGCAATATAAGATCTAAACTTGAAAAATGTAAGATTGTAGACCCATCGGCAGGTTCAGCTTCATTTCTTGTAGGAATGATGAACATTCTTGTAGAAATTTTATCCATCCTCATCAAAAAAATTGAAGGAAAAGAAGTCAATCTTTTTGCTTTGAAACATAAAATCATTTTAGAAAATTTATTTGGCGTTGATGTTAAAGATTGGGCTGTAATGGTTGGCGAATTGCGTTTGTGGCTTTCACTTATTATTGAAACCGATGAAAAATACATGGATATTTACACCAGACCCTTATTACCAAATCTTTCGTTTAAGATTAGACAAGGTGATGCTTTGGTTGAAGAAGTAGGTGGAATTTTTATTAACTTACGAGGAAATGCGTTGAAAAATATATCCCCACAGATTCATACCAAAATTCGTCATTTAATTGATAGAAAATCCGATTTCTTTTCAGGAAAAATAAGTGCCAACATTAGAGAACAGCAGGAGATTGAAAAGCTGGAAACTGATATCTTTAAAGAAATCTTGCAATATAAAATAGACGAACTAAAATATGAAATACAACAAAAATCTAAATCACTTGATGATTTAAAGAAACAAAAAAACCTATTTGGTGAAAAAAGCGCTAATAAGAAAGATATAAAAGAAAAAGAGAACCAAATTCAGCATCTTAATATCCTGAAAGAAAAATACGAAACAGCGCAAGCTAACTTACAGAAAAAATCCAAAAAAGAGTATTTTCTCTGGGAACTGGATTTTGCTGAGGTATTTGCTCTAAATGCTGGATTTGATATTGTTATTGGCAATCCGCCCTATGTGCGGCAGGAACTTATCGCTCCTCCACTTGAAAATGAAAAAGATTATAAACCTGATGAATGGCGTGAACTTAAAAAGCAGTATAAGGATAAACTCATACAAGCTACTCAAAACGTGTGGGATGTTGTAAAGAAAATTGATAAAAAAAGCGACCTTTATGTTTTCTTTTACTATCAGGGATTATCGCTGCTTAACAATAACGGTATTTTTTGCTTTATTAACTCCAATAGCTGGCTCGATGTTGGCTATGGAACCGGACTTCAGGAGTTTTTGCTTAAGAATATGAAACCGCTTTACATTATTGATAACATTGCCAAACGCTCATTTAAACAGGCTGATGTTAATACTGTTATTGTGCTAATTCAAAAACCAGAAACAAAACCCGACAATTTTACACTGAAATTTGTTGCATTCAAAAAACCCTTTGAAGAAGCCATTACGCCTGAAATACTTAGAGAAATTGAGCAAACCAATAAACCCATTTTTGATAATCCGATTTACAGAATTTATCCCAAAACCAGAAAGGAACTGCTTGAAGAGGGCGTAGAATATCCCGAAGAAACAGAATTAAAATTAGAACATTCTATTGAGTCGCTCCCATACATTGGCAACAAATGGGGCGGAAAATATTTAAGAGCACCGGAAATTTATTTTAAGATACTGGAAAAAGGAAAAGATAAACTGGTAAGACTGGGAGATATTGCGGAGGTGAGGCGTGGTTTTACAACAGGTGCCAATGAGTTCTTCTACCTTAAACCGGTTGGACTGACAGTTAAACAAGTAGTAGAGATAGCCGAAAAGAATCCACAGGCATTAATCCGTGTAAAGAATGGTGCTGGCTGGGAAGGAGAAATTGAAGCAGAGTTTTTAAAGCCTTTTCTTTTTTCTTTAAAAGAAGTAGAAAAGTATTCAATTGATTTAAATAAAATTGAAAGATTAATATTTATGGGAAAATCAATCAATAAGAATTCAAAATCTTGTGATTATATAAAATATGGAGAAAAAAATAGTTTTCATAAAAGACCAACTACAAGGAATAGAATAAAGTGGTATGAAGTTCCCGAACAAAAATATCCAGATTTTGCTTCAAATCGTTTTTTAGGAGAGAGATTTGGGTTTCCTATAAATAATGAATGCTACATTTGTGATGTTTTTTTTGTTGGATATTTTGCAAACCTTAATAAAGAAATAGGAACTTTATTAATTAATTCTACAATTTCATACCTTGGGCTTGAAGTTATTTCAAGAAAAACCTACGGTATTGGTGTGGCATATATTTATGGTCCAGAGATTAATAATCTTATTCTGTTAAACCCTTGTTTAATTTCAGAAAATGTAAAAAATAAACTAGAGTCAATATCAAAAAGCTTTTTAAAAAGAAATATTTTTTCAATTTATTCAGAATTCGGCTTTGACCCAAATCTTCCCATTCGTGAACAAGAGCCCAATCCGTTTCCCGACCGAAAAGAATTAGACGACATCGTTTTTGATGCTCTTGGCTTAACGGAAGAAGAACGCAAAGAGGTTTACTGGGCAGTAGCCGAGCTGGTAAAAGCAAGATTGGATAAAGCGAGGAGTGTGTGAGAAAATTAGTTGTAAATTTGCAATAAATTTATTAGATAATAACAAAAGGGGATGACTATGAAAATCAAAAAAGTAATTTTAGAAAATTTCAGGTCTTATCATGGAACACATGAAATAGAATTGGATGATTTCATTGTATTCATTGGTAAAAATGATCAAGGAAAATCGACAATTCTTGAAGCTATTGATATTTTTATTAACGATGGAAAAGGAGTTGCAAAAATTGATAACAATGACCTGAATATAACCGCAAAACAAAAAGGAGAAGACCAATTTTCAATAGGAATTGCATTTGAAGACTTGCCTGAGAAGATTGTGATTGATGCAACCAATGAAACAAATTTGAGAGATGAATATCTATTAAATAAAGAAGGATGTCTTGAAATTTATAAGATTTTCAAAAATGGGAAACTTTCAGAAAAAGAAACTTATATCAGGTGTTACCATCCATGCAATGATGAATTTTTAAAAGATTTATTAAAAAAGAAAATAAAAGACTTGCAAGATTTTGTAAAGAATGAGAAAATTCAATGTTCAGATAATAGAAAAGCAGCAGAACTTCGAAAAAGCATAAGAGAATATTATAAGTTAAAAGATGGTAATTTAAAATCTGAAATTATGGATATTAAAGTTAATGAAGAGGGACTGAAAGACATTTGGAGTAAACTTGAAAATTATATGCCTGTATATTCTCTATTTCATTCCGACAGGACAAATACAGAACAGGATAGTGAAATTCAAGATCCATTAAAAGCAAAAATTGAACAGATATTTAAGAGAGAGGATATTCAAAACAAATTAAATGAGATAGCTAAGGAAATTGACAAAGAATTGAAAAATGTGGCTGATACAACAATAAAAAAGTATCAGGAGATCTGTGGGCAACAAGAATCTATACTACCAAATATTCCAGATGTGACAAGTCTAAAATGGAAAGATGTCTATAAAAATATTGGATACAATACAGGTGATGGTATACCTCTGAATAAAAGAGGTAGTGGAATAAGAAGGTTAATGCTTGTTAGTTCGTTTCTGGCAGAATTAGAATTAAAGAATAATGAAAATAACCATGTGATTTATGCCATCGAAGAACCAGAAACTTCTCTCCATCCTGATCTTCAAAAAATTTTAATTGATAGTTTTGTTAAATTATCAAAGCAAGGTAAATATCAAATATTTATCACAACTCATAGTCCTGCGTTAATAAGATTATTCGAAACAGAGAGCATCCGATACGTAGGAAAATCAAATGGAATAACTCAAGTAGAAAAATTTAATGAAACTATTGCCGATAAGATAGTGCAAAATCTGGGATTACTACCTAATATCGGAAAAGTTGTAATTTGCGTAGAAGGAACAAATGATGAGAAATTTTTATTAAATATAAATCAAAATATAGAGGACTTCAAAAACATTATCGACTTAAAAACAAAAATAGATAATGGAATAATTTCAATAATTCCTATGAATGGTTCAAATCTGAAAGACTGGATAAATCGATATGCTTTAAAAAACACCTATGCTTCAGAATTCCATTTGTACGATAAAGATAAAGATGAAAAATATCGAGATGCCATTAATGAAGTAAATAGAAGAAAAGATGGTTCATTTGGTATTTTAACTGAAAAACGTGAGATAGAGAATTACGTTCCTAAAGAACTCATTGAAAGTGAATTTAATATAAACTTGAGTCATATTGCCGATTGGGATAATGCTGATATTGCGAATGAAGTAAAACAAAAAGTGAATAATAAAAAAGAAAGCGATATAAAATCAATCATTTGTGGAAAGTTATCTTCACAAATTAAGAAGGAAAACTTAGATGATGAATCTTTTAACGAAATTAAAGGTTGGTTTGAAAAAATAAAAGAAATGTGCGATAAGGTAATAATCGAGAGATAAATATTATGAAGAAGGAATATGAACAAATAGAAAATTTAACAAAATCTTACACCGGCTATTCACTTGAAAAGCAAGAAATAACCACTCTTTTTCAAACTGATGTAAAATCAAAACTTTTAGACACATCCCAAAGAAAAGAACTATTAAACCATTTAAATACCTTACTGCAAGATACAGGTTTTGAAAAATCGGAAACTTTATTAGTTGATATTCAAACTCTTCAAAATAAAAGAGTGGATGTTCAGGATTTCAGAATTGGTGAAGCACTGGCTGAAGTGGTTTTAGAAAATAATTTTAAATGCCGTTTTTACTGGAATGAATTACGGGATGCACGTAATCCAAAAGGGAACAAAACCGGTGCCGATTTAGTGGGTTTTATTGAAATAAATGATACTGTACTATTTCTTTTTGGAGAAGTAAAAACATCGTCAGAACAAGCGTCGCCACCGCAGGTTATGACAAATCCTGATGGTATGGAGAAACAGTTATTGAATTTGTATCAAGACCAAAATAAACGACTCTTTCTCATTAGTTATATTCAAAATAAATTAAATCTAAATAACAATACTAACTTTAAGAGTGATTTTGAGGCAGCCAAAAACCAATACTATACAAATAATGTTTGCAACTATATTTTATATGGCATATTGGTTAGGGATACCAAAGCAGATGAAAATGATTTAAAAAGTAGTTATGAAAAATTAAACAACGAAGTACTTGAAAATGCTGGCCTTAATCTACTTGCTCTATATGTACCAATACCTAAAAATGAGTGGTTAAAAATTATAAACGAGGAAGGCAATGAAATTAATTGAGAAATATAAAGTTCTGGAAAACTTTTATCCTAAAATACTTTCTGGTATAACTGACATTATCCAGAAAGGAAAAATTGCTTCTCGTTTTTCACTAATTGAAATAAAAGAAGACGAGAAAACGCTTTTAAATAAAGCAAAAGAACTTACTGAATTAAAAATTATTGAACTCTGGAACAATCAAGATACTGAAGAATTTAAAGCATTATGTTCTATTTACTTCGATATTGCCACTATACTGGAAAAAGATTTTGAACTCAAGAACGAAGAAGATATTTATGAAGTAATAAAAATAATATCTTTCGGTTACCTGGGTGAACATAATCATTTTGTAAAAGAATATCTTATCTCAAAAAAAGAATTAATAGAAGGTATCTCCGTATCAGAACAATGGAACAGACGTTTATTAGTTACAATCTTTAAAGGAATTACATATTTAGTTATAAAACAATCATGGAAAGATATTAATAATATTGTTAATTTAATTAATCAATTAAGAAAAGAACAAAAAGATTTTGAAAGTAAATTCTTAAATACCGTAGACAAAGATAGTCGCGCTTATAGGTCGGCTGAACTTGTTTCTCTGTATCACTTTGCTAAAACAGTTGAAATTCTTGGACAATATCTATTAGAAGGAAGAGTTGATAGCAATGAGTTTGATATTGAAAATAAAATAAAATATCATTTAAGTGTAGCAAGCGAGTTTGCAAATGCCTCCGACAATATTGTTCTTGAAATGCTTTATAAGTATTTTGAAGCATTTAGTATTAAACTTGTTCGAAATACTATCTGGTACACTTTGAACGGTGTAAATCACTGGGTAAGTGAATTTAATAAATTTATTACCCGTAGGGAAAATCATGCAGTTTATGAATTATTATATCCACAAAAAGAATCAATACTAAAAGGAGAATTATTAAATCCAGCACATAAAAGTTTAGTTATTTCATTACCAACATCAAGTGGAAAGACATTAATTGCAGAATACAAAATTTTACAGGCATTAAATAATTTCAAACAACGTGGAGGATGGGTTGCATACATTGTCCCCACAAAAGCGCTGGTAAATCAAGTATACATTCGATTAAATCAAGATTTAGGGAGTATTGGCCTTAAAATTGAGAAAGCCAGTGGAGTTGCTGAAATAGACGGTTTTGAAAGCTATTTAATTGAAAATAAAGGAGATAATACCGATTTTGATGTATTAGTGACTACTTATGAAAAACTTAATCTTCTTGTCAGACAAGGGTTAGGGACGACAGAAAATCGTCCTCTTGTATTAACTATTGTTGATGAAGCACACAATTTAGAAGAAAAACAAAGAGGTCTTAATCTTGAAATGCTCCTTGCAACTATAAAAAATGATTGTAATGAAGTAAATTTTGTTCTACTAACTCCTGACTTACCAAATGCACAGGATATAGCTCAATGGCTTGGCGGCGATAGAGGTAAATCGATAAACATACAATTGGACTGGTGGCAGCCCAATGAAAGAATAATAGGTGCTTTACGTGCAGATGGAAGAGGTAATGAGTTTGATATTTATTTGCAAACATTAAATACAATCAAGGGTACTTATCAAATTTCAGAAAAGATTCCATTAATAAAAAATGAAAATTCTACTGTAAAAAAATCAGATATTACGAAATCCAGAATCAATCTTGTAAAATATGTATCAAGTCATATATTAGACAATAAATCCCCCATAATTGTTTTAGCATCTGGTATTGACGAAACCTATGAAATAGCTGATTATTTATTTGAAAATGTAAACAATAATTATCCGCCAGATGAAGATGTGGATTTATTAAAAAAATTTGTTCAAAATGAATTAGGAGATGATTTCCCCTTAGTCAGATATTTAAATAAACGAATAGCTATTCATAGTTCTGCCTTACCTGATGAAATACGACAACTTATTGAATTGTTAATGGTGGAGGGAAGGCTTCAGGTACTTGTTGCTACAACAACAATAGCTCAGGGAATAAACTTTCCGGTTTCAGCGGTAGTAATGGGTTCATATAATTATCCATTTATCGGTCCAATGCCAATAAGAGATTTCTGGAATCTTGCTGGTAGAGTGGGTAGAGTTGGACAAAAGTCTATGGGTTGGGTCGGTATTGCTTGCAAAAACCAAAAAGATCTTCAACAAATTGCTGAGTATGTGGAAAAAGCATCAAAAGATTTATTGTCTCAACTTGAAAGCGCTATTGAAGTGGCAATGAATAATGAAAATGAAGAATTTTCTCGCTGGCTATACCTTGACGAACGATGGTCTGCATTATTGCAGTATATCTCACATCTCCGCTTACAAATAAATGATTTAAATCTATTTATCAATAGATTAGAAGAAAAATTAAATGCGACTCTTGGTTTTAGACAAATAACCGAAGATAAAAAAAGATTCTTGATTTTGAAGTTGAGAGAATATGCACAAAATTTATCCTTAGATGATGCCAGAAGATCGGATTCAACAGGTTTTTCCAGTATTTCTATAAGACAGATGATTGCAAAATTATCATCATCTAATATTTCGCCTCATGATTGGCAAAAAACACAACTTTTTTCGGAACAAAACCAGACCATGAAGAAACTTGTTGGTATTATGCTCAACACTTATGAGATAAGAAAATCTTTAGAGGAAATTAAAGTTGGAAACAATGTTTTATATCAAACAAGTATTTCACGATTAATTATTAATTGGGTTAATGGAGAAAATATTTCGCAAATAGCAAGAAACATTTTTCCGAATGAGGAACCAATAAAAGCAATAGAAAAAACCACAAAGGCTATTTATAAAGTAATAGCTAATATGGCAAGTTGGGGAATAGCCGCTCTGCAAAAAATGCCTACCAGTGGAATTGATTGGGATTATCTTTCAGAAGTGGAAAGAAAGAAAATGATGAACATACCAGCATATTTACTATATGGTGTAAATACAGATGAAGGAGTTTTAATGCGAAAAGCAAATGTTCCAAGAAGCATAGCAAATCAATTAGGCACATTATATAAAGAAGAAAAAGGAGATGAAATCTATAATGTAAAAACATCAGATGTCAATGAATGGTTGAAATCAAAAGATATAAATATATGGAAAAAATGTATTCCGACAAGTTCCAAGTTAGATGCTGAACAATATTTAAAGTTATGGAAAAAATTGAACATGCTTGAATAATTCAAAAAAATATAATCTCAAATTATTCATTATAAATTATAAGTATTCATAAGAGATTGCTTCGGAAGCGATGCTTCCTCGCAATGACGGCCTTGTTCTTTATTATTACAACTACACTTCCACCTGTGGAAGGGTGAAAATAAACAATGCCTAAAACAAGAGGTAAACAAAAGAAGATCACAACGTTTGAGAAAGTCCTAATGAATAATTTGGGATAATATTTTACAGATCTTATAAAAGCAAGACTTAAAAAGTTTAAATTGCATTAGAATTAATAAAACAATTGGGGGTAAGAAAGTTTCGGAAATATTTTATTGACAAAAAATAGGGGAAAAAATCGCAGTTTTTATTGACTTGAGAAAAAAAACTATCTAATTCATTGAAAATGAATGACTTTTTTGACAAAAATGTGGGGCAAAAAATTATTTTCAGAAAAAAAGAAAATACGCTAATTTGTAACTTGCAGTAAAAAAAACTTTGTAAAATAAATACAAAAAGACCATGGATAGCGAAAAACTCAACATACTTGCCAACCAATGGCTCTTCGAAAAAAAGCAACGAATGAAAAACCTTCTCAAAATCGCTTTACCCGATGAAGCACTTTATCGCGAAATAATGCTTTCATTAGGTTATCCATCTAATAAACTCCAATTCCTGGAACTGGCACTTCTTCTCCCTTACAAATATGTTCAAAAACTCCATAAACAACCCCTTATTGAAAAAGCATTACTCTATAGAGCAGGATTCATACAGGATTATTCAGGGCTTCCTGAAGATTTTGACACATCATTAAAACTTGATAAATCATACTGGTCCTATAAAGGTACTCGACCGGCCAATTTCCCCGATAAAAGAATAAAAGATATTTCATCTTTACTTGCAGAAACAACTCAAACAGGAATTTATCAATACTTCAAAAATAAATTAGAAACAGTATTCTATAATGATATTCAAAAATTAAGTGCTAAAAAAACAGTTGAAAAAATTATGTCCTTTCAAGGAATTGGTATAAGCAGAAAAAGAGAAATGTTTTTTAATATCATTCTTCCTTTTTTTATGGCAGATACAACATCAGAAAAATATCATCCCTTTCTTATGGAAATTTTCGAAACACATCCATCTCTTTCAATAAACAAGAAAATAAAATCGTTCATCACAACCCACAACATTCAAATTAAAAACACAAAAGAATACTTTGGTATAATATACTCTTTTAGAGTTAAAGATTCTTAATCTATATTGCCTTAATTTTTTAGTGTAATGATTGAAAAACTAATTTTCTAATACATTCCTCAACTTTAAACTAACTTTGTTTCTTATAAAAGTTAATATACTCTACCGAAAAAATTTTTGCTTGTATTTTTGGAGATTTTGGGAGGTCAGTCAGACAAATTGCGTTTGCAAAAATTATTATTTCTCCTATCTCAGGAAAGTATCCCTTCCATCTATGAATTTGTTCCTTATCACTATGGCTGTTTTCCCTTTACAGCAGTCGCTGACATGTATTCGCTTGCAAAAGACGGGCTTTTAGTGGAACACAAAAAGCATGTTGAGTTAATAAGACCAATAATAAAAATCTTTTGGTTCTACCGCTAATTGTATGAAAACATGTCAAGTTGTCCGTTAAAAAATAATATCGCATACCTTAAATTAACGTGAGTTCGGGATCAGGTTAATCAAAATCACACTAAAATTTGCCCAAATAAGTATAAGGAGTTTAACAAGTGGAGATGTTTTTCAATTTTAATTCATAATTTTTTTTGCTATTTTTTCCTATAATTCTTTTTTTGAATAAACCTAAAAACAATATAACACAGATACCACAGATTGAAACAGATTTCCGATAAAATTAGATAAAACTATTTCCATTAAACATCTCTGAATTATGCCAAAAACAAGGGTTTTGATTAAGAACGGAAGATATTCTATTTAGAAATATATTTTACCTTCCGCTTCTTCTCTTCACTTCTCGTGTAATCAAAGTCAGTTCTCTACCAGTTTGTCCTTTGACACTCGTATTTTCCTGTGCGCGACGAATTAAGTAGGGCAATACACTTTCTACCGGACCATAAGGCACATACTTTACTACATTGTATCCTTCTTTTGCCAGATTAAAACTAATATGATCACTCATCCCAAGCAATTGCGAAAAATAAATGCGTTTGTCATCTTTTTTCAAGCCGTGCTTTTCAATTAAATCAACCAGATGTTGAGAACTTCTTTCATTGTGTGTACCTGCACAAACGGTAATTCGGTCAATGTTTTCTACGCAAAAAGTTAATGCTTCGTCATAGTCCCTATCGGTAGAAGATTTATCGGGATGAATGGGAGAAGGATAGCCCATTTTAGCGGCACGTTCTCTTTCCTTTTCCATATAGGCACCGCGTACTAATTTTGCACCTAAATAGTAATTGTTTTCTTTCGCTTTTTTCAAGCTATCTTTGAGGAATTGTAACCTATCCGTGCGATACAATTGAAAGGTATTCAGGACAATACATTGATTTTTATTAAAAGTCAACATACATTCGTCGGTGAGCTCGTCAATCGCTTTTTGAATCCAGCTTTCTTCGGCATCAATGAAAATGGGTTGTTGAGATTGATATGCTTTCTGGCATACTTCCATTACTCTGTTTTTAGCCCGGTTCCATTCATTTTGTTCATTCGTAGAGAGGGTAGCGCCGGCACTAACTTTTTCTAACAGGGCAAAGCGAATAAGGCCAGTAGGTTTGAATACACAAAAGGGTATGTAAGGTTTATCTTTTGAAAATTCAATGTTTTCAATAATTTCCTTTTTGCATCGTTCAAAGCTATCTTCGTTTTGTTCGCCTTCTACACTGTAATCTAAAATAGAACCAACATTGTATTTTGCTAATGTTTGGATGATGTGGATGCATTCTTCACGTGTTTCACCGCCTACAAATTGTCTGTAAATTGTTTTTTTGATAAAAAACTTTCCACCTAATTTTACAAACAGGGGAGCTACTACAGATCCGACATTGACAAGAGTAGGATAGGAGAGTAGTTTGAACAACTGATAAGCACGTTTAAGATCTTCTGTTGATTTGTATTGAAAAGCAATTTCAGTGTTTGAAAAATTAATTGTAGGCATAGAAAAAAATTAATCACGATATAAGACACGTTTTACTGCTTTAATAACTTTTTCAGGACTTGGGAGCGCTTCCTGTATCAGAGTAGGCGCATAAGGAAGCGGTGTATCTGCTGAAACAACACGCATAATAGGAGCGTCTAAATAATCAAATGCTAATTTTTGAACCATATAGGTAAGTTCAGTAGAGATATTTCCTAACGGCCATGCTTCTTCCACAATCACAAGGCGATTTGTTTTTTTCACAGATTCAATAACGGTGTTATAGTCAATCGGTCTTACGGTGCGTAAGTCAATAATTTCGGCTGATATGCCTTCTTTTTCCAATTCTTCTGCGGCTTTGTAAGCTACTTTGATAATTTTTCCGAACGATACAATCGTTACATCTGTTCCGATTCTTTTGATATCAGCCACTCCTAAAGGAATAAGGTATTCTTCTTCTGGAACTTCTCCTTTATCACCGTACATCAATTCACTTTCCATAAAGATAACCGGATCATCATCACGAATGGCAGATTTCAAAAGTCCTTTTGCGTCATAAGGATTGGATGGAACTACTACTTTCAAACCCGGTGTATTAGCATACCAGCTTTCAAAGTTTTGAGAATGTTGTTGTGCGAGCATACCGGCATTTCCGGTAGGTCCTCTGAAAACAATAGGCACGCTAAATTGTCCGCCGCTCATGTGACGAATTTTAGCAGCGGAGTTAATCACCTGATCAATTGCCACCAATGAAAAATTAAAAGTCATGAATTCTATGATGGGTCGCAGTCCGTTCATGGCAGCACCAACACCAATACCAGCAAAACCAAGTTCTGCTATAGGTGTATCTATAACTCTTTTCGGCCCAAATTCTGCTAACATACCTTTACTGACTTTGTAAGCACCATTGTATTCTGCAACTTCTTCACCCATTAAAAACACTCGTTCATCACGGCGCATTTCTTCACTCATTGCTTCTCTTAATGCTTCTCTGAATTCAATAACTCTCATAGTTTTGTTTTATGCCACAAAAGTAGTAAAAAATACTTTTGAAAACGAGACGATGAATCGCATATTTAATAAATAGCTTTTTTTGATGCGCCAAAAGTAGGTGGCATGATGTGTTTGAAAAATGACTTAAATCAATTAATATTTTCTCCCATTGATTTCTCCAATAATTTTTTTATTAAACTATTAACAATAGCCCACAGATGACGCAGATTAAGATAGATTTTCACAGATTATTTTTCTGCCACTAATTACGCTAATCATTCGTGCATTAGTGGCTACATAAAAGAACTACTAATGCAGTATTGAGATTCTATTCATGTAGAGCACGCACTAATTTTTATAGCCATTTTTTCTTTCTGAAGATATAAAGAATCAGAACTGTGGAAAGTAACATTAAAAACAACGCAAAAGGATATCCCCATTTCCAGTCCAATTCCGGCATAAATTTAAAGTTCATACCATAAATGCTGGCAATAAGTGTAGGAGGCATGAAAATAACAGACACAACGGTAAATATCTTTATGATTTTATTTTGTTCAATGTTGATTAAACCTAAAAAGGAGTTTTGTAAGAATTCTAATCGTGTGAAATTAAATGAAGTGTGGTCAATCAAAGAGGCAATGTCTTTAAGTAAAATACGGATTTTCTCGAGGTTTTCATCTTTAATTACTTCGTTACGAATCAAGAGAGAAAGAACGCGTTGAGTATCAAATAAATCTTCACGTACTTTAATCATGGCTTCCTGATAGAAGTTGATTTTCAAAATAACTTTTTCATCGGTAGAAGCAGAAAAGGTAGCGGATTTGCTGATGGCGTTAATTTTCGCAGATAGAAATTCAATAATATCGGCATCGTTGTCAATACCTTGCTCTAAAATAGCAATGAGAATTTTGAGAGCGTGGTTATATTGATTGGGTTGTTGTTTGATTTTTCTTACGATTTCCTGAAACACACGTGATTCAAAATTACGATTGGTTAAAATAACGTTGTCTTTTACAATAATGCTGACATCCGAATCTTCAATTTTTTCGGATTGTGGAAGGAAGTTGATGAATTGTGTGATGATTTTTATACAGTCCTCTTCTTCGGAATAACGAGAGCTGACTTCAATTTCTTCTTGTTGTTGTTTGGAAGGAAAACTAATTTTGAACTTTTCTTCAATGGTGGCTATATCTTGAGCACTTCCGTTCTGAATGTCAATCCAGATAAAATTATCCCATGCAGGTAATTCGTCAAACGAATCGACCTTGATTTGAGAATAATCTGGAAGAACGAATGCTCTGATCATAGTCCATATTAAAACGTGATTAAAAAGTGGGTGCAAAGATGCAAAATATATTTTGAAGAAAAGCAAATTATTTCGTATTATTGCCGCCCGAATTCAATTAATTAATTGGTTCCGTAGCTCAGCTGGATAGAGCAACAGCCTTCTAAGCTGTGGGTCGCAGGTTCGAATCCTGCCGGAATCACAAGTGCATCGTTATATTCAACTTATCACAGGGGCGTTTGTAGTGCTTTTTAGTGTTTTGCTTATTTTACTATTAAGTTTTACATCCTATTTTGATTACTTATCTGCTTCGCAAAAATATATTTTAATTTTTATATTATTGTTTTATTCTATATTCAGGATTTACAGGGAGTACAGCAGTTTAAGGAAAGAGAAGAGAAAGTGAAGTTGTTTTTTTTACAAAATTATCAGTAAAAATTTGTTACAATCTGTGGCACCTGTGTTCTTTTATCTGTCAGCAGTGTTAGTAAGAAAAAAATAAGTATAATCTCAATTTTGAAAGCGTATTTTTATTTTTCATAAGTTTGAGCCATTAAATATTTGAAATGAAAATTGAGAAAAAGCAATCACAATGGATAAAATTAATAATGCCGATATTGTTTGGGCTTTTAATTTCGGGTGCTTTGTATTTTGGATTTAAGGCGGGAATTATTTATTCTCAAAAAAATAATGATTGGTTCAATGATAATGAAGATAGTGATAAAATTAATCTCATTTTAAATTATATCAAGGATAATTATGTGGACACAGTCAATGCAGAAGAATTGCAAAATGATGCTATTGCAGCATTGTTACATCAATTAGATCCACATTCAGAATTTATTCCGCCGCAAGATTTTTCAGCAGTGCAGGAGCAAATGACGGGAAACTTTGAAGGCATAGGAATAGAGTTTAATATCATTAATGACACAATTCGTGTGATACAAACGATTAGCAATGGCCCTTCTGAAAAAGCAGGTATTATGGCAGGAGATAAAATTGTGTATGTGGATGATTCATTGGTAGCAGGCGTGAAAATTACAAATGAAAAAGTGTTCAAAAAATTGCGTGGCAAAAAAGGAACGAAAGTGAAAGTTGGAATTCAACGCAATGGTGTAAAAGATATACTGAACTTCATCATCGAACGAGATGAAATTCCAATTTACAGCGTAGATGTGTATTATATGATGACCAAAGATATTGGTTACATACGCATTGACCGATTTGCACAAAATACCGTTCAAGAATTTGAAAATGCTATGAAGAAGCTATTAGAAAAAGGGATGGAAAAACTGATTTTAGATTTGAGGGATAACCCCGGCGGGATATTAGAAGCGGCTATTAAAATAGCCGATCATTTTTTACCGGAAGGTTATAAGATTGTAAAAACAAAAGGTCGTAAGTATCCAGAACGCGTGATAAAAGCCACTTCTGAAGGACTGTTTGAAGAGTTTCCTTTAGTGGTATTAATAGACGGGGGTAGTGCCAGTGCTAGTGAAATTGTGGCTGGTGCTATTCAGGATAATGATAGAGGAATTATCATTGGTCGTAGAAGTTTTGGTAAAGGTCTGGTGCAGGAACAATTGGATTTGCCGGATGGTTCGGCTGTTCGCTTGACAGTGGCAAAATATTACACGCCTACTGGCAGATGTATTCAAAAGCCCTATAAAAAAATTGATAGAGAAGAATATTATCTGGAAGAATATGAACGTTATGTCAATGGCGAGGTTGTAAAAATGGATAGTTCAAAGTTTGATACCACTCAAAAGTTTATAACACCCGGAGGAAAAATTGTGTATGGAGGAGGTGGCATTATGCCAGATATATTCGTACCAATTGATACAAGTATTCACAATAAAAAAATCAATTCTTTTCTGGTGAATGGTTGCTTGCAACAATATGTTTACAAAATGGTAGATGGGCAGAGAAAAAGCTTGTTACAAATGTATCCAGATGCTGAAAAATTTGTTGAGAAATATTCAGTGGATAATAAATTAGTGGAAGAACTTTTTTATTCCTGTAAGTCAAATTACAAGTTTTCTGAGTTTAATATAAAAGAAATGGAAAAACTCAAAGCAATTTTCAAAGCAACGGTAGGTCGTATGTTGTTTGGTAATAAAGCGTATTATCCTGTAATTAATGGAACCGATAATATCATTCTAAAAGCATTAGATACCATCAAAAAAATGAATAATATGTCTTTTACTGGTGGTGCGGTAAATCTGGATTATGTAGAAATAGAGGATGCTAAGGGCAGTTCACAATAACGAATACTTTACTTTCCAATTTTCTTTTGAATATTGACAATCATATTTTCAACCAGTTTATCTAAATCATAATGATGTTTCCAGCCCCAATCTTTTCTGGCATACGAGTCATCAATAGATTGAGGCCACGAATCAGCGATACTTTGCCGAAAATCAATTTGATAATCTATTTTAAATTCTGGAATGTATTGCTTAATTTTTTGGGCTAATTGATCTGGTGTAAAACTTATTGCAGCAAGATTATAACTGCTTCTAATGCTTATTTTTTCAGCGGGTGCCTGCATTAACTCAATTGTTGCACGAACAGCGTCTTCAATGTGCATCATTGGTAACATCGTGTCTTTTTTCAAAAAACAGGTGTAATGCTTTTTTTCAATGGCTTCATAAAAAATATGCACTGCATAATCCGTAGTGCCTCCACCTGGTTGTGATTTCCAGCCAATGAGCCCGGGATAGCGAATACTTCGCACATCCACATTGTGTTTCAAAGCATACCATTCACACCAACGCTCACCAGCCAATTTGCTGATGCCATAAACAGTATTTGGGTCCATTATGGTGTGTTGGGGTGTATTCTGTTTGGGTGTAGAAGGTCCAAATACGGCAATAGAACTGGGCCAGAATACTTTTTGGATAATTTTTTCTTTTGCTAATTCTAAAACATTAAACAATCCATCCATATTTAATCTCCACGCAAATGATGCATTTTTCTCCGCAGTAGCCGAGAGTAGTGCTGCTAATAAATATACATCTGTTATGCGGTGTTTCTGAATTACGGATAATAATTTATCTTTATCTAAAACATCCAATAACTCAAAAGTATTTTCTGATAATGCAGGTATTTCCTTAATGTCAGATGCAATCACATTTTCATTTCCATAGATTTTATTCAAAGCTTCACACAATTCAATTCCAATCTGACCGCCTGCACCAATGACTAAAATTTTGGTATCCGTATCCATAATACAAACTTTGGGCAAACTTAATCAATTTAATGCACTCACTTCACTATTTTTTTACCTTAATTCATTATCTGATTTTATCGGATTAGGCAGTGGCTTAAATTTAATAGAACACAGATGACACTGATTGTTACAAATTTACACAGATACTTTTTTGATTGACACTAATGGCACTAATGATTCGTGTATTCGTGGCTAATTATTTTTTTGCCAATGTTTACTTCCGATCTCTATCGGAAAATGCACGAATATTAAAAAAAATAGAACACTGGAAACACTGATTTAGACAGATTTTCGCAGATTATTTTTTGAAATTGCAACTAATACATAAATACTTCATGTGTTCACAAATAAATCAGATAAGGCGGCGGCTAAAAAACTACACTTTTAATTCTTTAATTTCGATCAGCACATTTTTAATACTCAATAAATCCTGATGAATCAGTTCCAGTTTATGAAACACTTTATTTTTGGCTTCATGGCAGGATTCCTCATCACCAGTACTTTCTTTTTTGTCCTGTAATTGTTCTTCTACTTCCTGATAAATATGCTTTACAAAGTTTTCCTTAAGAAGTAAAGAAATTCTTACTAACAGGTCAGAGTCAACACTTTGTTTGTTAAACATTTGATACACCGCTGGACGTGATAAACCAATTTTCTCAGCAAACTCTGTTACGGTTAAACCGCTGGTATTAAGTTTTTGTTGTATTGCTTGCCCCAGGTGTATTTTTTTCTCAAGTGCTTTTTTATTCTTATTCATTGACTTTTTGCCCTAAATGTATTTTTTATTATAGAGAGTGTATAACTGACAATTTTTACAAATTGTATGTTATTTTTTAATCTTTTATATTATTTATTTTACTAAATGAATTAAAAATTTTTCTATATGAAAAAAAATATTTACATTTGCCCAAAATATAAATTCAAGTGTTTTTGAGCAGATTCAGAAGAAAAAAATCGGGCGGCAAATGTATGATAACAAACAACAGTTTGAAAAAATTATTTTCAAAATATTTCAATGCTTATCTATTAAATTTTAGGTATGGTCTAATTCTCTTTGAAGAGGTGATTTTAATCACACAAACGTTAGAAAGAATATTTCTAATGTTGTGCCAAAAATTTGACTTTGGTCAGCAAAAGATATACGAAAAAATAATTTTATTATTGAAAAAAATCATATATTATATAGGTTTAATGAGGTTAATTTACAACTTCATGATAATCATTCAACTAAAATTATTTTCAATTAAAAAATAAAACTATGAAAACAAAAATATCTACTAACACAACATCTAGCAAACAAGTAAAAACATTCTACTTTATCATCCTTGTCATTATTAGCGTGTTATCCTTGATATTCTTATCCTTGATTAATTCTACAAAAGCAGCAACTTACTACTACATCTCAGGCCCATTAAACAGTTTGAGTTCATGGAAAACAGGCAGTAATGGAACCGGATCTTCACCTACCTCATTTACAGGTAATAATACTTTTATTATCTGGAACAGCTTATCATCTACTATTTCACCCACATTAACTACAACATGGAATTTTGGTGGTACGGGTACAACTTATTTACAAATAGGCACATCCACTGGTTCTGCAACATTAGTATTAAATGCTATATTGAATTTGCAAGGAGGTGCTATTTTAAGAATAGGCGCAACAACAGGAACAAATCCTAAGCAATTAATCATCCTTCCATCTGGTAACCTTAACATCACTTCTTCTGCTACTACACCATTGCGTGTATATAATAATGCCACAGTTACTATTCAAAGCACAAGCTTCCCCGCATCTAATCAAGTTGCCCTTAATGCAGGTTCTACCGTAGAATGGGCACAAAACAGCGGCGTTACTATCTGGCGTAAAACGTATAGAAACATGATTATTAGTGGAACAGGTATAAAAACTCAAGGAACCGGAGGAACAACGCAAATAACCGGCCAATTAATTCTCCAATCCGGTGGCTTGCAAATGTCCAATACTACTACTGATGTTTTAAGATTAAGTGGAACTATCGCAGGAACAGCGCCTATTATTACTGGAAATAGCAATCTTCGAATAGACGGTAGTGGTACTTTTGGAACTATTTATTTTGCTGGTTCACAAACTATACGAAATCTGACAATATATAGAACAAATGCCTCCGGGCATATTATTTTAGGTAGTAATTTAATTGTGAATGGGACAACAACGTTTACATCTGGTAATATTAATCTAAATGGCAAAACACTGACCTTAAATGGAGCCATCACATTTCCTACTAATACAACTAATGGTTATTTTACAGGAAGTAACGCTTCTCAACTTATTATAGGAGGAAGTGGATCTATTACTAATTCTTTATTGTTCAATCAATCCAACAACTCAACTCGATCATTGTATCAACTTACAATGAACCGAACCGGAAGAACATTAACCTTAGGAAATTTAGTACACATCTGGGGTTCTCTCAACGCAACCGCAGGCACTATCAATTGTGGCAATAATCTCTGCTATATCAAAGCAAACAACACCTTAAAAGGTAGAGTAGGACCAATCGGCACAAATGCGGATATTACAGGTACATTAACGGTAGAGGCATTTGCAAAAGGTGGAACGACTGGATGGGCAATGTTAGGTGCAAACGGCGTTTCGGGAAGAACTTTTGTAGATTGGAACGATGATTTTGCAATAACCTGTCCGGCTTGTCCAAACGGTTCCGTAGTAGGCAACACACCATTTACTTCAATAGGATCGTATAGTGAACCAGCCGTAACGAATTGTTACTCTTGTGCACCGCATTATGTTTACATTAACTCAATAAATGATCCAATTACTGTTGGAAAAGGATATTATGTATACTTGGGCACTTCTACATATACCACATCAGATATTGTAATTGATCTTACAGGATCTATTGTCAAGAAAAATTTTGGAGCAATAAATTTAACTTTAACCGGTAGTGCATCCAATCAAAATGGTTGGAACTTAATTGCCAATCCCTATCCTTCGCCTGTTAGTTTTACAACAGCATTTAGTAGCTATTCAACTCAAATTGAATATGCTACCTATGTCTGGAATCCCGATTTGAATGGTGGAAATGGAGACCATGTAGTTTATATTCCGGGAGTAGGTTCTATTCCTTCTGTTGCCAGTGGAGGAATCGATGATAATATCCCGCTAGGACAAGCATTCTTTGTGAGAGCATTGGTTAATAATGTTAATATATACCCCTCAGAAAGTTGGAAAACTGCTACCATCAACACAAACCCATTACTAAAAACATTTGATCCAAATTCTACTAATAATACTGTGGCATATCCCTCTAATCTTTTTGTACTCAATCTTAAAGGTGGTGGAAGTAAGAATTTCAACACCTTTACAGCCATTAATCTACATCCAAATGGAACATTAGATTTTGATAATGGTTTAGATGCCACACATATCAACTCTGATTATGATTATTATGGAAATAAAATTGCAGAGATATATACAATTTACAATAACACTCAATTCAAATGTAACACTATTCCTTTAAGTAATGGGACTTATTCCCTTGAAGTTAAAGTATTATCGGGCTATTCAGGTACTTATACCATTTCACCTATTAATCTAAACAATCTACCTCAAGCCGCTTGTGTAACCTTATTTGATAAATTTACAAATACTACACACGATTTAAGAAACGGTGATTATGTATTTAACTTCTCAGATACGACAAGTGTTTCAAGATTCATCTTATATGTAAACTTTAATCCAATATCCGCCATCGCATCCGTTATTCAACCTGCTACCTGTAAAACGACTGCTGATGCAATAATTACAACAAGCATCACCGGTACTCCGCCCTTTATCATTCAATGGAAAGATTCATTACAAAATGTGATTGCTACCCACACTACTAACTTTAATACCGACACACTATTTAATGCGACAAGTGGTACCTACTATATCGATGTAGCATCCTCTGCTTCTTGTAGTGGTTCTTTAATTCCAATCTCAATAAATTATACTACACCTTTGCCAATAGCATCTGCAAATCTTCTCACTTCAAATACCATGTCCTGCAATCTTTCCAATCCATTTGTGTTTAATAATACTTCTGTAAATGCTTCCAATTTTCAGTGGATTGTTCTTGGCAATGGTACCAGCGCTACTACACCCAATTTTACCTGCATGCCATTAGATACAGGTGATTATATTGTTCGATTATATGCCTTTAATAGTTGTAATGATACGTCTTTTGTGGATTTTCCAATCACTGTATTGCCCGGACCTGATATGAATATACCACACTTTTATGGACCCTGTCCGCCCTTTATGCCAGGTTGTCAAACAGCTAAAACTATTCATAACTCTAATACTAATAATAATGATAATGCTGTTTACCAAATTCAAGTTCTATTTACGGATAACGAATACTATTTGCTTTCTAATTATGATACAGAAGTTCAATTAGTAATCAGTGATATAATCGGCAGAATACTATTTAATGACAAAATTTATTTACGTTCCAATGAAAGATTCAATGTCCCAATAAATTCCAACTACCACAATCAGTGGCTTATCTTAAAAGTATTTGATGACAAACAAAAGATTAATTCTAAAATCTGGGCACATTGAAAAATGCAACTTAATTTGATATGATCCGTCATTGCGACTCTTCCACATCTCTTTAAAAATAAAGAAAGGAGTGGAAGGGGAAGCAATTCCGCAAGAGAAAAAGGAACATCATTTGAGATTGCTTCGTCGCTCCGCTCCTCGCAATGACGGGAAGTAGGGTTCGTCATTACGAGCCACGACGAAGTCGTGCGAAGCAATCTCGTAAGGGAGAAATGGAAATAACATTTGAGATTGCTTCGGGAACGTAGTTCCCTTGCAATGACGAACAACTCATAACTCACAACTATTATGAAACACATAGGCACATAGGAATTACAACATAGAACACATAGATTTCAAAACTATGTTTTCTATGTCTCCTATACACCTATGTGGTAAAAAAATAACATAAAACTCATCACTCAAAACTCATCACTAACCATAAAACCCTACCACTATGAATAAATACATTTACAATTCGGTAGGTACTTTAATCTACAAAGCAATGAAACGCTTTGTTTTTTTTCTTTTCACCAGTGCAAGTGTAATTAGCATTGCACAAAACACTTACTACACGCGTGGTGCGGGCGGTAACTGGAGTAATCCTAATACATGGAGCACTGCAGGATGCAACGGTGCAGCCGCTAGCAGTGTGCCCGGACCATTGGATAATGTGATTATATGTAATAGCAATGGCGGCGGAGCCGTTACTGTTACAGTGGATGGAAATTATACGTGTAATAATCTCACAATTGGAAATGGTAACAATGATTGCTATTTAAATGTTGCAGGTACTTATACTTTAGCTATCAACGGAGATTTGAAAATAAACAATACGTGCAATAACCAAACTTATCGCTTAAATGTAGGTAATGGCGTGGTAAATATCAACGGGACATTTTCTCAATGGTGCACAACAAATGGCAACAATCAAATCTGGATAGGACAGGGTAAAATTGTTTTTAATCCCGCTGTAAATCAAACTACCAACAATCAATTCATCCGCTTTTATGATGCTGGTACTATTGTTTTTAATAATGGATTTTCTTCTAATCAAAATAATAATCAATTTCAAACGGTGACCAATGCTCAAATCTGGTTCAAAGGTAATTATACTCAAACTACCAACACCATGGACTTTACAATGGGACAAACACAATTTCCTATTGTTTATTTTGATTGTATCGGCTGTAACATCAATAACACTTCTCGTGTCGATTTTGGTGATGTGATTATTTACGATAATGCTGTTGTTGGTACTTCTGGGGGAGGTAACTTAAACATTACTGGTAATCTGATTCTCAATGCTAATAGTACATTTAATTTAAGTAAAAATGTACCGGGGAATGTCAGTTTTGTAAGAAGTATAAATGATATTATACTGAATTCTGGTTCTACTTTTAATATCGCCGGTGGAGTTACTTACATTCAATCGGCTGGCAACTGGATAAATAACGGTGGTACTTTGAATGCTTCTGCACCGACTATTGTGAGATTTGAAGGCATCGGGAATTTTATTGGCGGAACATCTTCCACAACGTTTCCGCATTTACAATTTGGTAACACTCTGAACAATGTTTATTATCAAATCAATCAAAACATTAGTTGCCAAAATTTGATATTGGATGCAGATAATTCTGCCCGTAATGTTGTTATCAACTCTTATAGCGTGCAAGTTAATGGGGATTTAATTATTAATCAACCCACCAATAATAATACCAATCTGGTAAGTGTCAATGGGGGTACTTTAAATGTGTCAGGAAATTTGAACTTTTCAGGTGGAACTAATAGCAATACACAAGTTGGAAAACTGATAGTAAATTCAGGATTGGGTACAATAAATGGTAATATAACCTGGATGGGAAACAATACTGTTCTTTCAGAAGTCATTGAAGTGAATACGGGTACATTAAATTTACAACAAGATGTTTCTGCACCTTACAATTCAGGGGTTTTCAACATAACGGGTCCTGGTGTACTTAATTTTAATGGAACTACTGCTGTATCTCTGAACCTCAATGGCACAGGCGGTGCAAATCCTGCACAACTCAATACTGTCTTTGGCAGCACAGTTACCTTTGCTAAAGGTGTTAGTAATAGTAATACTCCGCTAACTTTTGCCAATGGTTCTTATCAGATATTCACCGGCAATGGAACGATAACACTCAATGCTACTATTTCATTTGGCAATTTTGTTATTAATTCAGGAGTGAACGTTACACCGACTAATGATTTTTCTGTTCAAAACGATTGGATAAATTTAGGTGGAACCTTTATTCACAATAACCGACGAGTTACGTTTAACGGAACTTCTACACAATATATTAACAAAACAGGAGGAGAAACATTTTACAATGTAACTTCTAATAGCACAGGGGCTATCTTATTAAATAATGACGTAACAATTTTGAATAACTTGACAATGACCAACGGCAACTGGAATGTCAATGGGAACTTATTAATTCTTGGTAATGGTGGTGCATCTACCTTAAATAGAACCGCAGGTATTATATATGGCGGTGAATTCAGAAGGTACTGGCCTGCTGGTGCGGCTATTAGTTCAACAGCAGGAAATTTCTATGGCTTATTCCCTATTGGAACATCCACAGAATATAGACCTGTACAGATCAACTCTACCGCTGCACCTACTACTGCAGGTTACATTGGTGCCTACCATACCGATGCCTACACTGCTACTGATGGCAGTTGGGCTGCTAATGATGGTATGGGAAGCACAGTTCAAAGAATGCACGACCAACGTACTACCATTACTAATACTGGCGTAGGTGGCGGAACCTATAACTTAGATGTGTCTTTTACAGCATTATCATCTGTTGGAACTTTGACCGATATGCGATTAATGCCATATCTTGCAAACGGGATAGGAACCCATGCTGCTGCAACGGGCGCTGTTTCGTCCCCAACAGTAAAACGAACCGGACTTACCATTGCACAATTGCCTAATACGTGGGCAGTTGGAACTATCAATAAAGACCCAGTGGCAGGTACTCCTCTTCGCCAACCTTATTATTCGCGTAAGACCGGTAATTGGAGTGATGTAACAGCAGGTAATGCAACGTGGAGTACAGACCCCGTTTCACTCGTGAGTTGTGATTGTAAACCAACACCGGGTAGTTTAGTTGTCATCAAAACGGGACATGTTGTTACTTTAGATATTCCGGTAACAGCAAATCCCAATGGACCTATTGATTATCTGGTCATTGAAAATGGTGGTAGTTTAGTAGGTACTCAAGACATTACTATTAATTATGACATGGAAGTACAAGGCACAGGCAATTTTGCTCCAACGGGTGGGGCATGGCTGATTAAGAGAGATTTAAATATAACAGGTAGTTCTGTTTCGTCAACTTCATCTTCTGCTACGCTTACAGTAGGTAGACATTTTAATATGAGTGGTAATGGTTCATTGACTTTAAATAATCATTTGATAATAGGAAGTGCTAGTGGGGGCGATTTCGTTCTTAATGGAACTATCAATGCAAGTACTAATAACATTCAACTCGTAGCCAGTGGAGGAAGTAAAAATATATCCGGTACAGGTATCATTAATGGCACAGGAACATTTAGTATTACAGCGGCTGGTGCATCCATATTAGCTGGTTCTTCGTTGACCATACAGCCGAATATTGTCATAAGTGGTGCAATAACAGTTGTAAATAATGGAACTATAACAGCAATTAATAATATTAGTGGTACTGTTCTTGGTTCAACATGGGATAATGCATCAAATTCTAAATTAATTATTGCAGGAGTTTTATTAACAACCGGAACATTAAAAGCTAATGCAGTTCCCAATATTGTTGAATATAATTCTGGGCCGACAATACTTTTTTCAAAAATTGTAAAAACTCCAACACCAAATACTTATCACACTCTCGTAATTTCTAATAATGACTCAAGAAGAGCCAATGCAAATCTTATTATCTCGGGCAATCTAATCATAAAGGACAATGCTTCTTTCTGGGATAATTCAAATAGCATAACAGGAACAGGTGGTTTAATTATTCAGGGTTCTACTCCAATATTTTCCATCACAAGCAATACTAATCCTGTTCCTTCTTTAAATGGTTTGTATAGTTTAACATCTGGTATAATAATTTTTGGATTAAATGGTAACCAAAACATTAGAGGTCTAAACGGACCTGTTCCTTCTGCATACTATCATGTTGAATTTGGAACAAATGGTACTAAAACATTACAAGGTCCTATTTTAGTACAAAAGGATA
Source organism: Bacteroidia bacterium (assembly GCA_026003255.1). Classification (GTDB taxonomy): domain Bacteria; phylum Bacteroidota; class Bacteroidia; order B-17B0; family Aurantibacillaceae; genus BPGX01. Next base: position 550,469 of record BPGX01000001.1, read on the forward strand.
TTACTATTTCGGGAACAAATACTGTGTTAGATGTAAAAAATGGATTTAACTATAAAATTACTTTAGGGGGAAAGTGGAATGTTACAGCGATTAACAACACAGATCATTTCATCGAAAGAGTTGGTGAAGTTGAGTTTAATGGAACAAATTTGCAAACTATTGATTGGGGAGCGAATGATAACACTCGTCAATTCTATAAACTTACCATTAACAATTCTGCCCCTTCTGCCGCTGTGCAAATACTTGGCACCAATCCGACTTCTGTTGCTGCAAACATCAATTTCATTGATGGACACCTTATTACAAATAGTTACACTTCTCCTAATTTGGTCATTAAAGATAATGCAACAGTTACAGGTGCCAGCGATTCTTCTCATGTCAAAGGGGCTGTTGTAAAAGAAGGAAATGATGCTTTTACATTTCCTGTAGGAAAAGGTATACCAACTGCTGGTGTAGCGATGTATGCTCCAATTTCTATCTCTGCACCTTCATCTACTACCGATCGTTTTGTAGCAGAATATTTCTTCCAGAATCCACATCTGGCGGGCTATGATACTTCACTTCATGACTTAACATTAAATCACATTTCTGGCTGTGAATATTGGATTTTGGATAGATTAAGTGGTGCTTCCTCTGTCTCTGTAACATTATCGTGGTATTCGCCCAATGCTACAACATTTGATCCGAGAAGTTGTGGTGTTACTTCATTACCAGATTTAGCAGTAGCACGATGGGACGGTAGTATGTGGAGGGACCATGGAAATGGTGGTACTACCGGAACTACTGCCAGTGGAACAATTAAATCTGCGGGATTGGTTTCATCTTTTAGCCCTTTCACATTAGCATCAAAAACTGGCGGAGGTACCAATCCGTTGCCGATAGAATTAGTTGATTTTACGGGTTATCCAAGAGATGGATATGTAGAACTTTATTGGAAAACCGCCACACAAATTAATAACGACTATTTCGTTTTAGAAAAATCAAAGGATGGATCGAATTGGCAACAATTAGTAGTAGTTAAAGGTGCAGGTACTTCATATGTTCCGATGGAATATATTGAAACGGATATGCAACCTTATGAGGGTTTTAATTACTATCGTTTGAAACAAGTGGATTACGATGGTAGTTATACTTACTCTAAAATTATTGCTGTTGAATATAAACGTATTGCCAAAAGCATAGAACCTGTTTTGTATCCGAATCCAGTAGAAAGAGGACAAAGTTTGAATATTCAATTTGGAACGCTTGTAGCAGAAGCATTAGTGGTATTGAGAGATATGCAAGGAAGAGAAGTGTTTTCTAAAGTAATTGTCTTTGAAGAAAATAATACCTTATATGCTATTCCGATTGATGAAAAAATTGAACCGGGTGTTTATGTAGTGATTGCATCCAGTAATAGAAATGTATTATTTAGCAGAAAAGTGATTGTAAAATAAAAACCAACATAGAGTTTTCCATTCTAAAAAGTTTTTGTAATTAGTCCCAAATCATTTATAAATATTTTCATTAGGTATTTTTTCTTTGCTCCTGCTGGTTTCAGACATTTTTTTCGCTAATGTGGTTTCTCTTTATAAATCTTTTTTTGAATAAATCTAAAAATAATAGAACACGGATGCCACAGATTGAAACTGATTACCACAAATTATTTTTTCAAGATTTTTATTCGTTATTTTTATTCGTTGGTGTGTTATTTGAAAAATTTTATGTACATTTGAGAAAATGAATAAGAAACACATCATTATGACCCTTCCAGAAAATGGAAGGGGAAGTAATCGCCAGTTCATATCGTCATTGCGAGCCACGACGAAGTCGTGCGAAGCAATCTCGCGTGATAACGCACGTCATTGCGAATGAAATGAAGCAATCTCGAAGGAGGAATGAACAATAACTTTTGAGATTGCTTCGGGAACGTAGTTCCCTCGCAATGACGGGCTTGTCCTTTGATGGCTGTTATCATCAATAGAATTTCTATTGCATAATTTGGGTTAATATCTTTTATGCAAAGAATGATCTTAAATTAGTAAGAAGGGAGTTGAGGTTTATTATTAAGAATAGATTCGATGTTTTGTATCACTTCTGGAGTGAGCAAGGGTAAAACTTCCAGTGCTTTTAGATTGTCTTTTAGTTGTTCTGGTTTAGATGCACCCAAGATTGTAGTGCTGACGTTAGGGTTTATTAATGTCCAAGCGATGGCAAGTTTATTAAGTGTAGTACGGAGTTCAAGAGCGAGTTCGTATAATTTTTTAGTTTTTTCAATTTTGGTTGTATCGCCTAATGTTCGTTCTCTCAGCCATTCAAGTCCTTCAATGCTTAACCGGGTGGATAGATTTTCGGAAGTCAAATATTTACCGGTTAGTAATCCTGATGCGAGTGGGCTCCAGATGGTTGTACCTAAACCATGTTCTTTAAAAAGCAACAAATAATCTTTTTCCATTTTGGTGCGTTCAAACATGTTGTATTGTGGCTGTTCCATTCTTGGTCCTATCAGATGATTTTCTTTTGCAAAGCGAATAGCTTCTAATATCTCGTCATTTGCCCATTCACTTGTTCCCCAATATAAAATTTTACCTTGTTGAATCAGGATGTTCATTGCCCAAACTGTTTCTTCAATGGGCGTACTTTTATCAGGTCTATGACAGAAGAACAAATCAATGTAGTCAGTTTGAAGACGTTTCAATGCGGCATGGCATCCCTCAATGATGTGCTTGTGAGATAAACCTTTTTGGTTGGGCTTATCTTGTTCATATCCGAAAAAAACTTTGGATGAAAGAAGATAAGAGCTGCGCGGCCAGGAACGTTTTTTCAGAATATTCCCTAAAACAATTTCGGCTTTTCCGCGAGCGTATATTTCTGCACTGTCAAAGAAGTTGACTCCGTGGTCGTAGGCAATGTCAATAAGTTCTTCGGCGGTTTTATCATCAATTTGTTTGCCGAATGTAATCCATGTGCCAAAGGAGAGGGCGCTGACTTGAATGCCCCATTTTCCTAATTTTCTGTATTGCATAATTGGATGTTTTTATTGTTGAATAATTTCTCCGTCTTTTAAATGAATGACGCGGTCGGATTTTGCGGCAAAATTAGTATCATGTGTAACAATTAAAAAAGTTTGTTTAAAGGATTGATTGAGAGTTCTGAAAATATCATATACTGCTTCTGAGTTTTTAGAATCTAAATTACCTGTAGGTTCATCACCCATAATGATTTTAGGTTGATTGATTAAAGCACGAGCAATAGCCACACGTTGCTGCTGACCACCAGAAAGTTTGTTTGTTTTTTTGAGTGCTAAATTTTCTATACCAAGTAATCGTAGTTTTTCAATGGCTTGATGTTCAATTTCTTCTTTGGAGAGTTTATTAAGTTTTAGAGCAGGAAGCATAACATTTTCAAGTACGGTAAATTCGGGTAATAAATAATGAAACTGAAACACAAAACCGATTTTTTCATTTCGCAATTGTGCAAGTTCGTTTTTTGATAATTTTTTCAGGGATTGATTTTCAAAAAATATTTCGCCGTTATAATCGGTATCCATTGTACTTAATACATATAATAGTGTTGATTTTCCACTGCCTGAGGATCCAACAATGGAAACGAATTCACCTTCGTGGATTTTAATATTTATATTTTTAAGAACATGGAATTCAACAGGGTCATGATAGAATTTATTGAGATTTATTGTATGAATGAGTGTATTGGAATTTATCATGTTATTTAGATCTTAAAATATCGATTGGGTCTGTTTTGGATGCTTTGCGAGCAGGGATATAGCCAGCTATAGCAGTTACAATAATTGCAAAGCAAAAGGCAAATAGATAAAAAGTTATGGATGTATTAAATTGTAGATATTCAAGAGTTACAAAACCTTTCACGTTCATGCGTATTGAACCAATGATTTTTTGTAAGAGGAATCCTAAAATTAGTCCAAGTATTCCGCCCAATAATCCGATTATGAGTGATTCTGAAAGAAATATCTTTACAATATCTTTATCTTTAAATCCTACTGCTTTCAGGATGGCTATATCGGGTAATTTTTCGTAAATAATCATCATTAATATATTAAAAATTCCAAAACCAGATACAATTAAAATGGTTGTAATAATGAGATAGGTAATCATATTTTGAATTTTGAAAACACTGAAGATATTGGCATTAGCGTCTTTCCAATCTAATGCTTTATAACCGAACTTTTTTTCTAATACCTGGGCTAATGTATGTGATTGTTCAATGTTTTTGACTTTAATACTTATATCTGTAATATAATCGTTATCGGCCAATAATAGTTTTTGAGCATTACGAATGTTAATATACGATCTTGTTTTGTCTAATTCAGTAATGCCTGTTTTATTGATTCCTACCACTTTCATTTCTAAGCTAACACCAGTAGGAGAGAGAATTAAGATGTTGTCATTTAATTTCACATTTAATGCTTCTGCTAATCCTTCGCCTAAAATAATACCATTTGGAATAGTTTGGAGTTTTTTGATACTGCCTTGAATGTTATTTTTTTCAACATTGAAGAGCAGGTTTTCTTTGATAATGTTGACGCCTAATACTCTTCCACTTACTTGCGTTATTCCTGATTTATATATTACTTGTGCTGACAAACTGGGTGAAACGCCTTCAATCATAGGATGATTTTCAAGATAGTTTATGATACCAAATACGTTTTTTATTTTTGGTAATTCATCTTTTGGTTTTTGATTGCGAACGATTATCCACTTATTTTTAGTTTGAATTTTTTTATGAATGATAGAAAAGCGATTGATTTTTGATTCACGATATATTCTGATATTAGGGCTTGTATTAATGGTTTGTTCTATAAAAGTTTTTTGGAATCCGGTCATTAATCCGCCTTGAAAAATAAAAATAGCTATTCCAAAAGTTACGCCTAACATTGCAACAATACTTTGTCTTTTTTTTGTTAGTAAATGACGAAGTGCTATTTGCAGATTAGTAGGTAGTTTCATATAATATTATGGTTCAATCAGTTCAGTTTTTTCATCAATACCATTTAGAATCTCTACATACTCAAGGTCTTCAATTCCTTTTTGCACTTTAAGTGTATCGCCGGATGAAGTAACTACCATTGAATCATTGTATAAATAATTTTTAGGAATTACCAACGCTTGTTGCTTTTGATTGACCAATATATTGGCTTCTACTGACATGCCGGAATAAAAAATCATATTATCAGCATTAATGCTTGCAATGACTCTACAGGTTTTATTGACAGGATTAATTCGTTGATAGATTTGTTGGATATGTCCATTAAAAATTTTGTTTTTGTAAACATCGGTTTCAAAATATACTGTTTGACCTTGTTGAATTAAATTAATATCTGTTTCATCTACATTTAATTCTACTTCAAATTGATTTTGATTACCTATTACCATCAAAAGTGTGGTGGTATTAATGAGTTCACCTTCTTTGGGTAATACATCATAAACTTTGCCATTAATGGCTGAATAAATGGTATATTCGTTGAGATTGGAGAGTTGAGCATCATATTGCAATTTAGCATTTTCGTACTCAATTTTTAATTGCGTTTTAGTTTGTTCATAATTATTCAATAGTTTAAAGTAATTTTGTTTTGATGATTCAAATTGTGTTTTGATAGCATCAAATTGCTGAAGCGAGGTCGCATTGTTTTTTAAAAGATTATTGTATCGTTCAAAATTAACAGAGTCCAATTTATATCTGGAATATGCTGCTTGTATGTCGTTTTTTAGAGATTTGAGGATATTAGAATTTTCAGAGATATTATCTGTAGCTAATTTCAAATGATTGCGTGCAATTTCCAAATTTTTTTCACTGATTTCGCTTCTAATAATGAGTAGTGGTTGTCCGGCTTTTACAGTATCTCCTATTTTCACATAAAGTTTAGAAATATAGCCCGGTAATTTTGAGTAAACGTTGTATACATTTACCGGATATATTTTTCCTGATGCATAAACTACCTGAACAATATCTTTTTTTTGAGGTTGAATGGTTGTTTTATTCTGCTTGCAGGAAATTAAAGATATTGTAAGAACAATAAGTAAAAGTAATCGATACATTTTTTTGCAAAAGTAGTGAATTAAAGTGCAAAAGAGAAGAAGTTTAATTTTATTATTGAAGGCATTTTATGAATAAAATTTCTTTTCTATAAGGTTAGTATATTCAATTTAGTTTTTGAAGAAATGTTATTTAAAAAAGTCAATAAAACTGACGAAATTTTAGTAAATTCAGTCAGTATAGTTGACGAAATTTTTTATATTTGCATAAAAAATTTTATGAAATACATTGAAAGGGTGATAAAAAGTGATTTTCTTAAGAGAATTAAACTGGGTAAAGTATTGTTACTATTGGGTGCAAGAAGGGTTGGAAAAACATTTTTCTTAAATACTATTCAGGAGGAATTAAAAGAAAAATTTCTACGATTGAATGGCGAAGATATTTTTACAATGGATATATTGTCTAAGAGAACGAGAAAAAATTATGCTGATTTGATTGAAGATAATAAGATTTTGATAATAGATGAAGCACAGAAAATACCGGAGATTGGAAACATTTTGAAGTTTATTGTAGATGAGTTTCCAAAACTGAAGTTGATTGTAACAGGTTCATCGATGTTTGATTTGAAGAATAAACTTGGAGAGCCATTGACCGGTCGCAAATATACGATGATGCTTTTTCCTATTGCTCAGATGGAGTTAAGAAAAATACAATCTATTGTTGAATTAAAAACTTCATTACCTGATAGATTGATATATGGGTCTTATCCAGAGATATTTAGCATTAAAACGAAGCAGGGTAAGATTGAGTATTTGAGGGAGTTAGCGAGTGATTATTTACTGAAAGACATTTTAACTATTGAAGGGGTAAGATATTCATCTCAAATGCTTAATTTACTTAAATTACTTGCGTATCAGGTGGGTTCAGAGGTTTCATATCAGGAATTGGGAAAGCAGTTAGGTATCAGCAAAAATACGGTAGAGAGATATATGGACTTGTTGTCAAAGACATTTATTATTCATAGAGTTTCTGGCTTTAGCAGGAATTTGCGAAATGAAGTAACCAAGAATATCAAGTGGTATTTTTACGATAATGGAATTTTGAATGTTTTTCTTAATAATTTTAATGCACTGGATAGAAGGCAGGATGTGGGTAAATTATGGGAAAATTTTATGGTATCGGAACGTTTGAAATATCAGTATTATAGAAGAATGAATGTTAATAATTATTTCTGGCGGACATACACACAACAGGAAATTGATTGGATAGAAGAAAGAAACAGTAAATTATATGCTTATGAATTTAAATGGAGATTGAATAAAAAAGTTCATATTCCAACTTTGTGGAAAGAGAATTATTCTAATAATTTTAAAGTTATACATTCAAATAATTTTTTAGAGTTTGTATCGTAAAAAATATGAATCAATAGTATAAATTCCGTCATTTATACTGACGGAATTTTTTGTTAAAAATATTGATTATCAATTATTTAAAGTAAAATTTTCTGAATTACAAATGTAAATTTCTAATAGGATAATTTGAAAAAATGGAACACAGGTACCAATGATTGATACAGATTTTTACAGATTTGTTTTATGTTTGAGAGGATGTATTAAAAATCCTGAGTGAGTTGGTTAGTGGCTTTTTGTAGGATTTCGAAGGCGTTTTTCGGCCATAAGATTTTCTTTGTCGAGTGTTGGGTTGATTTCCACCATTTCAAAGCAGATGATTTTTTTGCTACGCATTAAATAATATATCAGGTTGCCGGCTTCTTTTTCGGTGATGCCGTTTGGAACGGGTGTGCCGGTTCCGCTGCTGATGCGAGAGTCCATACTATCAACGTCAAAACTGACGTAGATTAAGTCGCAGTGGTCAAGGTAATTGAGTGTTTCAATTGCGATTCGTTCAACGGCTTTTTTGCGGATTTCTGGTACAGTGAAGATGCGGACTTTATTTTTTTTGATGAGGTATTCTTCTTGTGGCTCGTAGTCGCGGAGGGCGATGTAGACGAGGTCGGAGTAGTAGATTTTTGGTTTGATGTTGCCGAGGTTTTTGAGTTTTTCCCAGTACTCGATGGTTTCGTCGTCGGGTTTGTTTTGTTGACGGTCTTTGTTGTCTTCGGCGAGGGAGCAGGCGAGTGGCATTCCGTGCATATTACCGCTGGGCGTGGTGTAGGGTGAATGGAGGTCTGCATGAGCATCAATCCATACGACGCCTAAACGTTTATCCGGGTAAGCCATTTTGATGCCTGCAATGGTGCCGATGGCGGAACTATGGTCGCCGGCGAGGACGATGGGTAATTCGTCTTCGAGGAGTATTTTTTTGATCTGATTGGCGAGTCGTTCGTTGAGGTTATAGACGCCTTTGATGCGCTTGGCGTAGTCGTTTACGACGGGTTCTAATAAGAGGTGGTTTTCGTTGGGTATTTCAACGGATTTGTACTTTTTGAAGAAGGGGCTACCGAAGTCCAGTGCTGCAATTTTGATGGCGTCAATTCCTAAGCTGGCGCCTCTTGTGCCGGCACCGATTTCGCTTTTGACTTCTACGATTCGGATGGGTTTTATTTGAATTTTTGCCATAGGTTGTGAGTTATGAGTTTTGAGTGATATATTTTTTTACTACATAGATGCATAGGGGACATAGAAAATATAGTTAGAAGAACTAAATGTTCTGTGTTGTAAATTTTATGTGTCTTTGTGTTTCATATAGTTGTAAGTTTAGAGTTGTTTTTTTACCACATAGAAAGAGAGAAGACATAGAAAACATCAATTTTATTCTCATATTGGCTGTCTTATTTTTTACTATTTTCGCAGCGTAAATGTACAAAAAAACAATAAAATGTCATTGACGTATTATGATTTAATCTCGCAGACGCATCATTTTCCGCAAGAAGGATTTGAAGTAAAAGAAAATGAGTTGTATTTTAATGATATTCCGATGATGCAGATTATCAAGCAGTATGGGACACCTTGTAAAATAACATATTTACCGAAGATAGGTCAGCAAATACAGAGGGCCCGGAGGATGTTTAATGTAGCTATGGCAAAAGCAGATTATAAGGGAGAATATCATTATTGCTATTGTACAAAGAGTTCGCATTTTTCATTTGTATTGGATGAAGTGTTGGAGAGTGGCGCACATATTGAGACATCGTCGGCTTATGATATTTATATTGTAAGAGAGTTGTTTAAGCAAGGGAAGTTGGATAAGAATACATACATTGTTTGTAATGGGTATAAGCCGGAGAGGTATAAGCAATTGATTATTGAGTTAGTGAATGAAGGTTTTAATGTAATTCCTGTATTGGATCATTTAGATGAGATTGATTATTATAAGAAGCATTTGAAAGCGGATAGATGTCGTTTGGGGATACGAATTGCGACAGAAGAAGAGCCGTCGTTTCCGTTTTATACATCTCGTTTGGGGATACGATACAGTGATATTGTTAATTTATATAAAAGTAAAATTCAAAGTGATTCCAGATTTGAATTGAAGATGTTGCATTTTTTTATTAATACTGGAATTAAGGATACGATTTATTATTGGACGGAGTTGAATAAGTGTTTGAATGTGTATTTAGAGTTGAAGAAGATTTGTTCTACTTTGAATGCTTTGAATATTGGTGGGGGGATGCCTATTCGAACTTCATTATCTTTTGAATACGATTATGATTATATTATTGAAGAGATTATTTCGCAGATAAAATTGTTCTGTGAACAGAATGAGATACAGGAGCCGGATATATTTACGGAGTTTGGCTCGTTTACAGTAGGAGAAAGTGGAGCATCATTATATTCTGTTATTGACCAGAAAATGCAGAATGATCGGGAGCGGTGGTATATGATTGACAGTTCGTTTATTACCTCTTTGCCTGATACGTGGGGGATTAGTCAGAAGTTTATTTTATTGGCGATTAATTACTGGGATAGGCCTTATGTGCCGGTGAATTTGGGAGGATTGACGTGTGATAGTATGGATTATTACAATAGTGAAGCACATATTAATCAGGTGTTTTTGCCATTGGTGACTAAGGAGGATAAAGATCCGTTGTATATTGGTTTTTTTCACACGGGAGCGTATCAGGAGGAGTTGAGTGGTTATGGAGGAATACAGCATTGTTTGATACCAGCGCCAAAGCATATATTGATTGATAGAAACGAAGAGGGGGAAATTACTACCAGATTGTTTGCAAAAGAACAATCGTATAAGTCCATGCTGAAAATACTTGGTTTTTAATGTCGTCACGATTTCTAATTATTTTTCTTACGGTATTTATTGATTTATTGGGTTTTGGAATTATCATTCCTATTTTGCCGAATTATGCGATACAATTGGGTGCTAATACATTTTTGACTGGGGTGATTGCGGGGGTGTTTTCATTGATGAATTTTTTTATGACGAGTTATCTTGGGTCATGGAGTGATAAGGTAGGAAGAAGGCCGGTGTTGTTGGTAACTATCTTGATGAATGCGTTGAGTTATTTATTGTTAGGATTTTCAAAAAATTTATTTTTGGTGTTGTTGAGTAGAGTTGTTGCTGGAGTTGGTTCGGCGAATATATCGGTGGCACAAGCGTATATTGCGGATATTACGTTGCCACAGGAGAGAACAAGGAGAATGGGTTTGATTGGAATGGCATTTGGATTGGGTTTTGTATTAGGACCGCCTATTGGGGGCTATTTAAAGCATTTGAATGAACAGAATGGAATGTTGTATGTAGGTTTGTTTACATCTGCGTTGTGTTTTATCAATTTGATTTCAGCGTATTTTTTTCTGGATGAGTCGCATTTACAGAAAGATAAGAATAAACACATTACATTTACACCTATTTATAGTATTCGTCAATTCTTTGAATTTCCGGTGATTCGGTCGTATTTGATTTATGGGTTTATATTTATTGCTGCCTTCAGTATTTTTCAAGTGCTTTCTACGGTGCATTGGCAACAGCATTGTTTATTAAAGGATAAGCAGATAGGGTGGATGTTTGGTTTTGTGGGAATAATGAGTATTTTCTGGCAGGGTTTTGGTTTGAAGTGGATTTTGAGGGTTTTACGGGAACAACAAATTATTGTAGTTGTTTCTGTTTTAATGAGTATAGCATTATTAGGGATGATGTTTCTTGATGCGGAGAATGTGCTGAGTTTATCATTTGTTTTGTTGTTTTTTATTTCGATGGGGAATGGTTTGATATCGCCATCTGTGACTTCTTTGTTATCACAACAGGTAAGTTCACAGCAAACGGGCTCTTTGTTAGGTGTTTTTCAAAGTTTAAACTCTTTAGCCAGAGCAATTGCGCCTGCTCTTGGTGGTTATTTATACGATGTGCATTATTCCTATCCTTTTATATTGGCATTTGTGTTGATGCTGTTTTCGGTTGGTTTGGTTAGGAGGAAACTGTAATGTGCTATGTAATGGAATTTTGTGAGATAATAATTATTTTTACAGAACACAGATGAAACGGATTTACCCTGTTACCCTGTTAAATAGTTGCTAAATTTAATATGGTGAACAAATTTCCACAGATTATTTTTTACGATTCTAATTTGTTGGTGTGTTGTTTGAAAAAATCAATATTCAAGGCAGGATTATTGATTAGTTATCTCCAATAATATCGTAAGCCCGCATAAATCATTCTTCCATAAATGGGAGCCCAAATCATAGAGGCGTCAAAATAAGGAGAGGATGGTGTGGAAGCAGCGACGATAGGATTGTTTTGTTTGAAGTCGTTGAGGTTTTCTACTCCTAAATAACATTTGATTTCGTTTTTTTTCCATTTGTGTGTGTAAGTGATTTGAGATAAGAGGTTCCAAAAGGGTTGTGAGAAGTTGGGTCTCCTGAAGTCAGGAGGATTCTGGAAAGTGTGAGGTAATCGTTTTTGTGAAATGTATTGTGCCGTGAAATCAAAGTTCCATTTTTTATTGGCAGTTGTATATACGAGGTTTAAGAAGCCACGGAATTTAGGAATATATGGTTGTTCATCATATTTTCTGGAATAGAGTGCTTGTTGCTGAACATAGCGGAAAGCAAAATGCGTTTCTAATCTTTTGATGGGCTGGAACTGTGCTTCTAATTGAGCAGAATGAGAAGATGCACTATTGTTATAGAAATGTACTTCTTTGGGCGTGTCTATATCTGTAATTAAAGCGGATGTGAAATAAGTATAATAATATTCCAGTAAGATGTTTGCTGGTCGATAGAATAATTTGAAGGTGTGATACAAATTAGAGCCAAATGTCCAGCCGGTTTCTGGGTTTAATTTGTATGGTAAAGAAGTATCAAAGCCGTCAAAATAGAATACTCTGCGGGATGCCATAAGCCCGATGTTTTCTGAAAGAGGATTAGGCGTTCGAAATGCTTTGCCGGCGGAGAACTTCAGAGTAGTATTTTGATTGTTGAAATTGAGTTTGAGATGAAGGCGAGGAATGTAAATCCAGCCATAATAATTGTGATAATCTAAACGATTTCCAATGAGCAGTGATAAATTCGGAGAGGGGACGTAATTGTATTCAGCAAACATTCCAGATATTTGTTCGTTTCTTTTGAATATAAAATATCGATACAATTCATCGGGTTGAATTGAATTATAGGTTAAACCTATTTTGTAAGTATGTGCTGTTGTTTGTATAATGCCCTGATAAATGAGATTGACGTAGAAAGAAGATTGTAGGGCGTTGTATGGGTCATTATCGTAGCGGTTTTTGTTTTCAAAATAAGAATACATCAATTGAAGTCCGATGCTATGTCCGGGTTTATTTTTGAAGATCCATCCGGATTTGCTGAATGCGTCGTATCTTTTGGTAGTGGAGGTAACGATATAAGGGTTTTCAATGTAGTTATAGTTTGGAATGATTTGGCCGGATGTTCGTTCGTCTAAAATTAATTGACCACCGAATTGCCAATCTAATCCATTGTTGGTTTTGATAGCATATTTGTGAACGATGTTGAATTGCTTGCCGGTAGGGATGTCAACAAATCCGTCGTGGTTAAAATCCTGTGCTAAAGGGTTGAAACTGGAATGCAGGAGAAGGTTGTAGTGTACATTGTTGGAAATTTTTTGGTTGTAGATGAGGTTGTATTCATTTCTGCCGTTTTGATTGATGTAGTTGTTGAAATACAATTTGAATTCGGGTTTTGCGGGATGCCAGAGTTCGGTATTGATTTGTCCTGCAAAGGATTCGTAGCCATTGAGGACGGGTCCTGTGCCTTTGCTTAATTGGATGGATTGAATGAAGGGCCCGGGCAGGAAAGAAAGTCCTTGAGCGGATTGGATACCAAAGAGATAAGGCATATTTTCTTTGGTAAGTAAGATGTATTTTCCTACGAGTCCGTTCATTTGCAGTTGGCGAATACCTGTGATGGCATCGGTAATTTGCACATCAATGCTGGCATTGGTTTCAAAACTTTCAGAGAGGTTGCAGCAGGCGGCTTTTTGAAGGTAATTTTCATTGAGTGTTTGAATTTGCAATGGATTGATCACAGAGTATTCAACGGATGGTCGTTGGTATACCACTTCTATTTCATTTAGTTGAATAGCCGGTTTGAGGATGATGAGGAGTTTTTCGGAGGGATTTTTGACGATGAATTTCTGGCGAACATAGCCGAGAGCGTTGATGTCCAAAGTGTCGTTGGGAGGAAGAGTGTTTAGAAGAAAAAAACCAGTAGAGTCAGAATAAACGAGTTGTTTGGTTTGAGTGGAGTAAATCATAACATCGGAAAGGAAAGTGGTGTCTTGTTTGTTTTTGATTTCTATTATTCTGCCGATGGTCTGGCTGTGGGAGGAGGAGTAGAGGAGTATCAGGAGTAAGGATAATTTTATTTTTGGGGAGTTTATGGTTTTGAGTTTAGAGTTAATGATAATTTTGAATATAATGGAAAGCAGATGCCACAGATTGTTTTGGATTGTCGCATATTTGTGTGGAGGTGTTTTTTTGTGCGTTATTGTTTTGAGAGTGTTCATATTTTTTAGTTTTGAGTTATAAGTTTTACTTATTTATTACCACATAGGGGCATAGGGGACATAGAAACCATAGTTTTAAAATCTATGCGTTCTATGTTGTAATTCCTATGTGCCTATGTGGTTCATAATAGTTGTGAGTATTGAGTGATGAGTTTTGAGTTGCGACGGCATTGCGAGCGAACGGAGCGAGCAAGGCAATCTCAAATTGAATATCCTGTCTCTCATACGAGATTGTTTCCCCTTCCATTTTATGGAAGGCCCTTCCGTTTTAAGGAAGGGGGGCTTTTTCGCATGAGATTGCTTCGGAATCGCTGCTTCCTCGCAATGACGAGTGAGGGGAGTGAGCGAAGGGATTGCCGGACCCTTCCACATCGCTATAAAAAATAGATAAAGGAGTGGAAGGGGAAGCCCGGAGCAGCCCGATGGCGCCGAGCGAACCCTACCAATAAGAATTGGAAGGTCACGCCCTACCAAAAAAAATTGGAAGGGCAGGCCCTGATAAATAAAAAAATTAATGTGGTTTTACGTCTCGGAATTTACAGCAATCGGGCAGTTTTTGATAGGCCTTTTCATCGGCTTGTAAGGAATCAACGTCGTGCCCAACCTTGAGAATTTTGTTTTTAATTTCATCAATGCTAATGATGGATGGTTTGTAGGTGATGGTGAGTATTTGAGTTTTTTTGTTCCATTCAGCGTATTTTACGCCTTTGACATCCACGGCAGATTCTATTCTTTCTTTGCATTGGCCGCAATTCCCTTTTACGTGAAGGGTTTGAGTGATGACTGAGTTGTTTTTGTTTTGAGCATTAATGATTGCTGTGCTAAATAATATAATTAGTGCAACAGATAGTGTTTTCATATCTTTAAAATTTTAAATTAGTGAATTTGTTTTTTGGAAAATTGGAAATAAAAATGAAATGAATTAAAAACAGAAATCTACTAATTCCTTAAAACAACGGAACGGACGATGGAATGTATATAAAACAAATTGTAACATCGGACAAATTGAAGGAAGATTTTAGAAATAATGGAATGAGAAAAAAGAATTAAATTTAATAAGGTTTGAAGGAAGGGGAGAAAAATGGCAAGTAATACAAAAAAGATCTGAATGATTAATGCGTAATGAACAAAAGGATTATTAATATGAGCAAAGATGAGTTTTTCTTGGCAGCAGCCATCGTCTTGAATGTTTATCCAATTAAGATGTGAGAGGTGCATAACATCGTTGCATTCACAGGTAGAAGTGTGATAAAAAGAAGTGGCATAAAGTTCATCGCCACAATAATGTTGATAGAAAAACAAATTAGAATTGGCAATGAGAAAAATGAGAGCAATTAAGATATTTACCTGTTTTAATTTCATTGATTGCAAAGTTAGGAAAAATATCTATTTAATTAGATTTAAATAATGTTAAGGTAAGTTTTATAGGGTTAGTTATTAATTAAGTTTTGATTTTATTCATGTATTCTGAAACTGTGGGAAGATAGGAGTTGCTGTCGGGAAAAATAAGGTGGAAGTTTTTTTTATGTTGAATTCTGTCGGATATTTTTATTTCAGAAAAAATATGTTGGGCAATTTTGGAGGTATACATAAAAGATTGGGGATGTGTGTTGTAATGTATCAAGTAAGTGTATGAATAATTTTGCAATGTGTTTTTTATATTGCTTTTTAGGAGATTTAATAGAGGTATAAAATCTTTTTTATAAATAATAATCACATTTTCAGCAGGTATTTTTTTTATAGAAGTATAATCTGTGATGGGGAGATGGTGAAAGAGCACTAAATCTTTTTTTGATTCGTTACGAGATTGAAAAAAGTCAGATATTTCATTTGCTCTGGAATGAAGGGTATCGTAGGAAGTTACAAGCACTATAGAATTATTGTGTTCCATTATTTTTTGCGAATAGATTTTACAACATTTTCAAATGTTTTAATGGCGTCATCAAGGGGAATATATAGTTGTCCGCCTGCTGCGTTTTTATGTCCGCCGCCGTTGAAGTGTTTTCTGGCGATTTCGTTGACATCTAAATTTCCTTTACTACGGAGTGAGATGCGAATCATTTTGTCGGTTTCAGTAATTAAAGCAGAAAGCACTACGTCTTTGATTGAAAGTCCATAGTTGACAAGTCCTTCTGTATCGCCTTTTTGGAAGTTAAAGGATTTGAGTTCTTTTTGAGAAAGAGCGATATAAGCGGTGTTGTATTCTTTTAAGTATTTTAATTTTTGGGAGAGAGCGTATCCCACTAATTTCAAGCGATTGTAAGAGTAGGTGTCAAATATTTGTTGTTGGATATAAGTATGGTTAATTTTGAATTTCAAAAGATGAGCAGCTATTTCAAGAGTTTCAGGCGTAACTGAGTCGTATTTGAAGGAACCGGTATCTGTGATTAATCCTGTATACAGGCATTGAGCGATTTTTTTATCTAAGTTTTTTTCTAACTTCAAGTGATGAACAAGTTGATAAATAAGTTCACAGGTGCTGCTGGCTTTATCGTTGAAGAAATAGGCATTAAAATATTTTTCGGGGAAGCGATGATGGTCAATGAGAATTTTAGGTGCAGAACTGTTTTGAGCTAATTCTGCAAGACCATCGGTGCCCAGCCGTTTGAAAGCATTGCAATCTAATAAGAAAATTAAGTCCGATTTTTGGATGAGTTGTTGAGAAGTTTCTTTTTGTTTTTCAAAGATGATAATTTTGTTAGAGTGTGGCATCCAGTTAAGGAAAGCGGGGAATTCGTTGGGTAGTATAATATGAACGTTTTTTTTGAGTTTTTTTAGTGTAAGATACAAGGCAAGGGAAGAACCAACGGCATCAGCATCGGGATTGTGATGAGAAAAGATGACAATTTTTTTTGCTTTATTGATGTGCGAGAGGAGTTTGTTTTTTTCAGTGATTTTTTTCATAAAGAAATTTTAAAAATAAAAAAGGGCATTCGCCCTGATTTTATTAGTAGTTGAGTAGAAAGCACTTGTAAGCATTAGTTTAATATTCTTCTTCGTTAAACAGGAAGTCGTCTTTTGAAGGATAATCTGGCCACAAATCTTCAATAGAGTCAAACACTTCGGTTTCGTCTTCGATTTCTTGAAGGTTTTCAATAACTTCTAATGGTGCGCCGCTTCGCATTGCATAGTCAATTAGTTCTTCTTTGGTAGCAGGCCAGGGAGCGTCTTCTAACCAGGATGCTAATTCTAATGTCCAATACATAATTTTCTTATTTTGGCGACGCAAAAGAATGAATTATTTTTTTAATATCAAAGGGTTTAATTTTTTTTAAGAAAATGAGAGATTTTTGTAATTATGAAGATATTATTTATAAAATTACCAAATGGTGTGCATATCAGGAAAGGTCGGAATTTCAGGTGAGACAAAAATTACAGGAATGGGAGGTGAGTGACAAAGATATTGAGGTAATATTGAATTATCTGAAAGAAGAAAATTACGTGAATGAAGAACGATTTTTGCAATCTTATATTCATGGAAAATTATCCAAGAAATGGGGATTAGAAAAAATTAAACATCATTTAAAACAACAACATCACATCTCTGAGTCAAAAATAAATGAGATTATTAAAAACATTGAAATTGATAATTATATTGACACGCTAAAACAATTAATATTGAAAAAATATCAGCAATTACAGGAAAAAGAACAGGATAAAATGCATCTTAAGAAAAAAATCATCAACTTTGCGCTTTCAAAAGGATATAATTTTCAGGATATATATTCTGTTTTAGAAGAACTAAAATTTTAATATGCAGATACAATTACAAGGTAAAAGAGCATTTGTTTGTGGTGCTACACAAGGAATAGGTAAAGCCATAGCATTACAATTCGCAAAATCAGGAGCGTCTGTTACTATTTGTGCACGGAATGAAAATGTCTTAAAACAAGTTATTAATGAATTAGATAAGTCGCTTCATCAGGAACATTCTTATTTATGCGCTGACTTTTCAAAGCCGGAGGAATTGAAAAAGTTATTGGAAGCATATAATCGGAATTTTCCAGTTGTGCATATACTTGTGAATAATACGGGAGGTCCTGCGCCCGGTAGTATTGTGAATGCTCAAACGCATGAGTTTTTGAATGCTTTTCAGATGCACTTAATCTGTAATCACATACTTGTGCAAAATTTTTTACCTGCTATGAAGAATGCGCAATATGGTCGAATCATTAATATCATTTCTACATCGGTGAAACAGCCATTACCGAATTTAGGCGTATCCAATACGATTCGTGCGGCTGTGGCGAATTGGGCGAAAACACTGGCTAATGAAGTGGCTCAATATGGAATAACCGTGAACAACATCTTGCCCGGTGCTACTAAAACACAACGATTAGAACAAATTATTCAACAAAAAGCACAACGAACCAATCTGCCGATTTCTCAAATTGAACAAGAGATGCAAAACGAAATACCAATGAAACGTTTTGGATTACCAGAAGAACTGGCATATTTAGCTACATTCTTGGCATCGCCGTATGCGGCGTATATTACAGGTGTGAATATACCTGTAGATGGAGGAAGGACTTCCTGTTTGTAATACATTTTTTATGAAGTTAGTTAATCTTTTACTTTTTTTTATTAGCGTTTTTGCTTTGTTTTCTTGTATAGATGATGAGGAGGAAGCATACACGCCAAAACCACGGGGATACTATCGTATTGCATTTCCTGAAAAAAGCTATCGCTGGTACGATTCGGTTTGTCCTTTTAAGTTTGAATATCCAGTGTATGGAAAAATTGAGAAAGACCCGCATCCAATGGCAGAGCCATGCTGGATAAATGTACAATTTCCATATTTTAGAGCAACACTGCATTTGAGTTACAAAGATATGAAGGGAAAAAAAATTGCTGAGTTAATTGAGGATAGCCGGGAATTAGCCATTAAACATCAGATAAAATCTACTGGAATGGAAGAAACGTTGATATTAAGAGATAGTGTAAGAGTTTATGGATTGATTTATGATATAGAAGGGAATACCGCATCATCATTGCAATTTTATGTAACCGATAGTACGGATAATTTCATTCGTGGAGCATTATATTTTAATGTAAGACCTAATATTGATTCAGTGAAGATTGTATTGCAATTTTTAAGAGAAGATGTGATTAATTTCATAAAGACATTGGAGTGGAAGAATCCGGCTTCTAACATTTATAGAAAGTAATTTGTTTTTCCACATCCATTTGTTTATATTTTGTTTCAGGTAACTTAATATTCACTTTATTTAGTATTTAATTTTATGCCATTAAAATTTTTCTATGGATAAACTTAATGAATTAAATAAAGAAATTGCGCAGCTGAAAAGACAATTGGCAGAGTTGAGAAATTATACCATCGTTCTTGAAGATGAAAAAGAGAGTTTGAAAGTCCGAAATGAATATGCCAATACTCAAATTAATATTCTCAAAAAAGAAAAAGAAAATTTAAACAAAGAACTTGATAAACTTAAAAATGAATTAGAGATTTTGAAAAATAACTTTAGTTCTGAAACATTGAAGATTGAAGAATTGTATGTAGAAAATGAATTTTTAAAAAAAGAATTAAAACAAGCCCAACATTTGTATGAAAATGAAAAGCAAAGAATTAAAGCAGAATTAGATGGAAAAATTTCAGAACTTGAAAAACAAATAGAAGTAGAAAAAAATAAATTACAAGAAAAATATCAAAAAGAAATTGAAACATATAAAAATAAACTATCAGTTTTAGAAAACAGCATACAATCTATTTCCGACGCTTTACATCAGGAATACTCATCAAGATTAAATCAATTAGGTGCACAACATCAGCAGGAAATTGAACATTACAATACTATCATTGAAAAATTAAAAGAAGAAAGCGAACAGAAATTTATCCAGTTGAAATTAGAAAAAGAAACTCATGAGGAACAAATTAAGCATCAATTTCAAAATATTATAGAACAGTTGGAACAACAATTGGACAAGAAAGAAAAAGATATTCATCATAAATACGAAACACAATTAAACAATCTAAATCAAAAGTTATCAGAAAGTCAAAACTTAATCAATCAATTACAACAGGAAAAACAATCTTTGCTTGATAACTTTTCTTCGAAAGAGACGGAATACAATCAATTATTACAATCAAAAGAAAATGAAATTAATTCGCTAAAACAGTTAAATGAAGAGTTACAGTTGAAAATTCAGAATTATCAATCCGCTCAAAATGAATATAAACAGGAAATTATAGACCTTAAAGTAACTTTGACAGAAAAAGAAGATGTTCTCAAAGAATTGTCAGAATCATTAGAAATAGAAAGAAGCAATAACTTAACTTTATCAAGAGAAAACCAATTGATGCAAAGTCAAATTGATATACTCTTATCAAAATCAGAACAATCCGAAAATAACATACAGCAAAATAATACATTGGATGTAAGTGATTACATTGAAAAATCAGAATATGAAAAATTAAAGCAACAATATGTAGCACTTTTAGACCAAGCTAATCAATTGCAGTTGACCATTCAAGACCAGAATCAGCAAATTCAATCTTTGAGAAAGGAAGTAGAAAATTATACAGAACAAAAGCAAAAATTACAAATCATTGCGCCCAAAATTGAGCAATTAGAAAGCGAAAAGACAACTTACTTTAATGAAATTCAAAAATTATTGGAAGATAAAAATAAAATTTCGGAAGAATATGCAACTCTTCAAAATGAAATTAAAACATTAATTGAAAGAATTCAAACATTAGAAGAAGTAGAAAAAATTAATGAAACATTAGAAGAACAAATTATAGAATTACAATCAACAATTAATACATTAAAAAATGAATATCAAGAATACAAAGAAAAACACCAAAGAAGTTATGATGAACTCTTCAACGAATACCATATTCTTTTAGAAGAAAATGAACACATTCAATCACAATTAGATTCTGCTCAATTACAGATTAAACTCTTACAAGAAGAACTTCAAGAAATACAAACCAAAAATAGTAATAAGATAGAAGAATACAAAGCTATTATTTCTGAACAACAAAATAAAATTGACCAAATTCAAACATTAAACGAATATCTTAAAAATGAAATGATCCAACTTCTGGATACACAAGACGTTTTAACAAACTCTTTAATTCAAATTCAGAATTTGTTAAAAGGTATTTATGTAGCTGAAAATCAAGAAGTTAATATAACTAATTTGGATGCCGATAGAAAAAACACTATCTTTGCACACCAAAACCACGAACTACTTTTAAACTCGGTTAACGATTTAAACACACAATTAAACCAAATTTTAAATGAAAAACTCTCTTGATAAATATATATTAAAAATTGTAAGTTTTATCTTGATTATTCTTTACAAAATCTGGCAGAGTTTTTCATTGCAAACATTCCCTTCTAATTCATACATACTGAATATTATTCATAATCATAATATTCTTAATAAATATTCAGTTCGCATACTTTATCAGTACTCATTGGGTGGTCAGCGAGTATAATGGTGTTGTTTTTCGTTGACCGAGGGAGAAGGAGTGTCGTGGTTATCCATTCACATTAAAACTTTAAACTATGATGAGCGTTGTACTTGCCCTTATATTTATTATCGTGGCATTAATTGCAGGCATCTTTACGGGATTTTATATTGCCAATTCTAAATTAAACAAAAACCTTCAAATTCAAAAAGAAAATATCCTGAAAGAAGCCGAAGTCAAAGCAGAAGCCATAAAGCAGCAAAAAATACTTGAAACCAAAGAACGTATTCTTCAACTCAAAGAAGAACACGACAAAAAGGTTCAAGAAAGAAATCAACAAATTTTACAATTAGAAAATAAACTCAAAACAAAAGATAGCGAACTTTCTAAAAAGATAGAGGAATACAATCGTAAAGAAAAAGAGCTGGAAGCCCTGAAAAATCAGGCCAAACAGCAAATTGAACTTTACCAACATAAGTTAGAAGACGTTGAGAAAAAACAAAAACAGCAAATTGAAATGTTGGAAAAAATTGCTGGACTAAGCGCAGAAGAAGCAAAAGCCAAATTGATAGAAAGCATTAAAGACGAAGCCAAAACACAGGCAATGTCTTACATTAAAGAAATTACGGAAGAAGCTAAAATGACCGCTAACAAAGAAGCTAAAAAAATTGTTATTCAAACCATTCAACGCATTGCTACTGAAACTGCTATAGAAAACTCTATCTCTGTTTTTCATATTGAAAACGAGGAAATGAAAGGACGCATCATAGGTCGTGAAGGTAGAAACATTCGTACATTAGAAGCACTTACCGGCGTAGAAATTATTATAGACGATACCCCGGATGCTATTACACTATCCTGCTTCGATCCGGTAAGAAGAGAAATTGCAAGATTGGCACTACATCAATTGGTTACAGACGGACGCATTCATCCGGGAAGAATTGAAGAAGTGGTTGAAAAAACCAAAAAATTAATTGAAGAAGAAATCATAGAAGTGGGGAAACGTACTTGCATAGACCTTGGTATTCACGGCTTACATCCCGAACTAATTAGAATGGTTGGACGAATGAAATACCGTTCATCTTATGGACAAAATCTATTACAGCACTCTCGGGAAGTAGCTAACCTATGTGCCGTAATGGCTGCTGAATTAGGATTAAATCCCAAAATCGCCAAACGTGCCGGACTTCTTCACGATATTGGAAAGGTGCCCGATGAAGAACCTGAATTACCACACGCTATTTTAGGAATGAAACTGGCTGAGAAATACAAAGAACGACCTGAAGTCGTGAATGCTATTGGAGCCCACCACGATGAAATTGAGATGACCACATTGTATGCTCCAATCGTTCAGGTTTGCGATGCCATAAGTGGTGCAAGACCCGGTGCACGAAGAGAAATTGCAGAACAATACATAAAACGATTGAATGACCTTGAGAATCTGGCGATGAGTTATGAAGGTGTTGAAAAATCGTATGCTATACAGGCAGGAAGAGAATTAAGAGTCATTGTAGCAGCGGATAAACTATCAGATAAACAAGCAGAAGAACTGGCATTTACACTTTCTCAAAGAATACAAAACGAAATGACTTATCCCGGACAAGTCAAGGTGACGGTCATTCGTGAGGTGAGAGCCAGTGCTATTGCGAAGTAAATTTATCAAAATGAATTACTCTCTTTTACTTGCTCTTTTCAATCTATCATTTATAGATCTACCAAGCCCAACATCAGGTAATAATTCACATAAAATAACATCAACATTGGATTTGTCTGCCAGATAAAGTGTTTCAAAAAGATGAGCCGCCGCTTCTACAAAATCACCTTTTGGTGATAAATTAAATACCAATGTGTTTTTATTATCTGAATTATAGTGTTTATCTCCAAACAAAATAATGGCTTTTGAAACAGATTTGTATTTATTCAACAGATCTTCTAAATCACCAATAATAACGGGTTTTTTAGGTGCATAATGTTTTTCTAATTGACCAGATGTAATTACCTGATGATGTTCCGTTTCTTTTAATAATTTTTTTTTCACAACAACTTTTCCAATTTCTTTTTCAATATCTTCAATGCTTACACCACCTAATCGGTAAACTACAACATTATTTTCTTCAATTCCCACAATAGTAGATTCTATACCAACTTTACATTTACCACCATCTAAAATATAGGGTATTTTGTTCCCTAATTGTTCTTCTACTTGTTGAGCAGTTGTAGGACTAATATATTGAAAAGGATTGGCACTGGGAGCGGCTAATGGAAAGTCGAGTAGATTGAGAAGTTCTAAGGTCATTGGGTGGTTGGGTATTCGGATGGCTACTTTTGAACTTCCTGCTGTTACAAGGTCTGGAATGATTGTTTTTTTTTCAACTAAAATTGTAAGTGGGCCAGGTGAAAAGCGACGTAATAAATGTAACAAACGTTCATCAAACTTCTGAGCAATGGTATGGATAAACTCAATGTTTTTTATATGAACAATTAAAGGGTTAAATGTAGGACGATTTTTAACTTCAAAAATTTTTGCTACGGCAATCGGATTGAAAGCATTACCGGCAAGTCCGTAAACAGTTTCAGTAGGAATGGCAACCAATTCGTTTTGTTTTAATAATTCAGCTGCTTTCAAAATATCTGTTCCAATCATTGGATGATGTTTAATGAATTGTGGATTTTTTCAAGTTCATCATTTTTTCAAGTTCATCATTTTTTCAAGTTCATCTGGATTTTGTTGTAATTTATCATACAGGTTTATTAAAAACTTTTTTGCTTCTTCGTAATCGTTTTTTACCTGACCTTCCAGGATGGCTTCTTTCAAAGCGTCTTTTAGGATTCCTACCATTTTGCCGGGTTTTAATTGAAACATCTGAATAATTTCTTCGCCGCGAATAGGTGGTTGAAAATTACGGATGTGGTCTTTCTCTTCAATTTCTTTTAATTTTTTTCTGACCAGTTCAAAGTTGTGTAAATAGCGTTTGAGTTTGTTAGGATTTTTTGTAGTAATATCGGCTTCGCATAAAATCATTAAATCTTCAATGTCATCACCTGCTTCAAAAAGCACACGACGAACTGCACTGTCAGTTACTTCTGTTTTGGCTAATACGATGGGACGCAAATGCAAGCGCACTAATTTCTGGACATATTTCATTTTTTCATTTAAAGGTAATTTGAGTTTTTTAAAGATTCTTGGAATCATTCTGGCACCAATTTCATCGTGTCCGTGAAATGTAAAACCCTTTCCTTCTTCAAATTTTTTAGTTTGTGGTTTAGCGATATCGTGTAGAAGCGCAGCCCAGCGTAGCCATAGGTTATTGGACATTTTGCTGACATTATCTAATACTTGTAGCGTATGTATAAAGTTGTCTTTGTGAGATAAATTGTTGATAGTTTCCGTGCCTTTGAGTTTGCAGAGTTCAGGAAAAATAATTTCTAATAAACCACTTTCATCTAATAAGTAAAAACCGATAGAAGGTTTGTCGGTTAAGAGAATTTTATTTAGTTCTTCTGTGATTCTTTCTTGTGAAACGATTCTAATGCGGTCTTTTTGTTCTTTAATGGCTTGAAAGGTTTGGGGTTCAATGGTAAATTGTAAACGGGTTGCAAAGCGTATGGCTCGCATCATTCGTAAAGGGTCATCGCTAAAAGTGATGGATGGGTCAAGAGGGGTGCGTATAATTTTATCTTCCAGGTCTTGTATTCCATTGAAAGGGTCTACAAATTTTCCTAAATTCTTTTTATCTAAACCGATTGCCATTGCGTTGATAGTAAAGTCCCTACGTTTTTGGTCATCTTCTAATGTACCGGATTCAACAATGGGTTTGCGGGAATGAGAACGATACGATTCTTTTCGGGCATTAACGAATTCAATAGTATAATCTTTATAAACGATATGCGCTGTTCCAAAGTTTTTGAACACACTTAATTTGGCTTCTTCGCCTAATTTTTGGCACAAATTTTCGGCTACTTGCAGAGCACTATGCGTACAAACGATGTCAATTTCATTACCAATTTGATTGAATAGAAAAAAATCCCGAACAAAACCACCTATAACAAACGCTTCAGTGTTCATTTCATTGATAGATTGTTGAATGATTGGGAAGATAGAAGTTTTAAGAAATTCAAATGACATTGGTGTGGGTGTTATTGTCGCAAATATAGTAAATGTATGAGCAGAGTTTATTTCTGTATTTTTACACGCTTAATTTATTAAGAGTGTCAAAGTCATTCTGGAAAATCATTTCAATAGTATTAGGTCTTGGTGCATTAGGAGTTTTAGTACATCGTTTGTATGCTACATTTTCTATTCATCAGGTTCAAGAGATTTTTCAAATAATTGTTCAACCCAATTCATTAGGGTATTTTTTTCTTATCGTTATTTTGATGCCGGTGAATTGGTTAATAGAGTGTTGGAAGTGGTATAAAGTAAGCAATGTGGTGGAAAAGAATAGTTTTTTTAATGCTGTAAAATCATTGTTGGTTGGGATGGCTTACGGACATTTATTGCCGGGTAGAAGTAGTGAATTTTTAGGGAAAATAATGTTTTATTCAGAGAAAAATAAATCCAATATTATTGTCTTGCATTTTGTCAATGCTGCCTTTCAAATGTATGTTACTATTTTAGTTGGATTATTTTTTTTAATAATGTATTATGGTTCTAATTTATTTTCCAATCAATATTTTCAAATCGTTGTAATAATTACGATGCTATTATTGTTTTTGGTGAGTGGTATTGTTTTTTATGGTAATAAATTGAATGTTTTAAAGAAATTTATGACACAATTAGATTTCAATATTGAAAATACTTTGAAAGTAGAACTTCTTTTATTTTCTTTTTTAAGATATTTTGTTTTTATACTTCAATTTTTAATGGTCTTTAAAATATTTCATCCAGAAATTGAATTAAATATGGAATTTATAGCAAGGATATCGTTTTATTTTTTGGTAACATCGGTTATTCCAATGATTAGTGTTATAGAGGTAGCGGTGCGTTCGTTGATTGGAATTTTTATTTTTGAACAATGGGGGATGAATGAGTGGCAGATTACTACGATGGTGTCCATAATCTGGTTGATAAATCTTGTGTTGCCGAGTATTATGGGTTTTATTATTGGAAGTTTTTATATAAAGCATTTTGGCAAATGATGGGAATGATTTTTATACCAATAATTGTATACATTTTGTTCTGGGTTGTAATGGAATATTATTTTTATAAGGACGAGAGTAATGAAGTGTGTGAAGTTGAAAATGTAAGTGTAAAATGTTGTATAATTATTTGTGCATTCAATGAAGAAAAAAATATACAAAATTGTTTACAAAATATTACTGAACAGAATTTTGATAAAAATACTATTGAAATTATTGTTGTAGACGATGGTTCTTATGATAATACTTTTGAGGTGGCTAAAAGGATTTTGGAAGGTAGTGGATTTTGTTTTAGAATTATTCGTAATGAAAAAAATATTGGTAAAAAGAGAAGTATAGAAAAGGCAATAAATGAGATTAATAGAGAAAGCGAGTGGATTATATTAAGGGATGCGGATACATACACAAAAAGTTCAAATTGGTTGAAAACATTGATAAACTCAAAGACAAAGAATGCTGATTTAGTTATTGCACCTGTAATTGTTAATACAGATAAAATTAACTTTTTGAATAGTTATGAATATTATGAAAATTTAGCATTGATGCATTTAAATTATTCCAGTTGGAAATTAGAGCATCCGATTTTATGCAATGCGGCTAATATGGCGTTTAAGAAGGAAGTATTTTTAGAATTACAACCTTATAAAGATAATTACACTATTTCAAGTGGTGATGATATTTTTTTGTTACAGAAATTTTACAAGTCGCGGAAAAGAATTATCAATGTTTTTTGTTCAGAGAGCATTGTGTATACATATTTGGCGGATAGTGTGAAAAAAAGAATGCTTCAAAAGTGGAGATGGATTTCAAAAATTAATGCAGTATCGGATGGGTTGAATACATTTGTTGCTTTATTAATTGCTTTGGTGAATGTTTTTATCTTGTTATTACTGATGATTTCTTTAAAGGCATTTATCTTATATTTTATATTGAAAATGATAGTGGATTTGAAAATCGTTATTACTGTTCAAAAAAAATTACGATTAAATGATATTTGTTATACAAAATTTTTCATTGCAGAAGTAGTGTATATTCCTTATGTTTGTGCTTTAATTTTCATTTACATTTATAGAACTATAAGGAAATGACAGAAGAACTTGTCGAACAAAAAGATACGAATTCAAAGCAGCATCAATCAAAACGATTTTTTTCTTTTTTGAAGAAAAGAAAAGGAGGAGAAAAGAGATTTTTACTTTTAGGGGAAAAAGAGTGGAAAAAATTTCGTAAAAATCCATTTTCTGTAATAGGTCTTGGAATTATTGTATTAGCTACTGTTATTTCTATTTTGGGCTATTTAATAACGCCGGATCCAACGCCATTTGCTAATGATCAGAAGCCAGAGTTACATACTAAACCACCTGGTTTCACCATTCGTATGTTAAAGGTTAGAAAAAATGACTTTAAACCAAATAATAATTTTTTGAAGACGATGTTATTTGGTAAAACATTAGATTATACGACACATCCAATATATTATTACTTTTTTCAAGGGCAATATGTAACTATTGAAGGTTATACTGGAAGCAATCCAAATAAAGGGATTAAAATGTCTTTTAACATTGCAGATGTGCTGTATCCAATTGATACTAAGTTGCCAATAAAATTTGATGAAGAAAATGGATTGCTGACTTTTTATACGGTGGATGGAGTTAAAGTTCAGGAGAGCATTTTATCGCTTCGTAAGAAAGTTCAACAAGAAGCTATTATTTCAAAAACGTTTTGGTTAGGAACGGATGTGGCGGGGAGGGATATGCTCAGCCGATTATTGATAGGGACAAGAATATCTTTAAGTGTAGGTTTTGTATCTGTAATTATATCCATTTTCATAGGAATATTGTTGGGTTCAGTAGCTGGTTATTTTAGGGGAAAAACAGATGATATTATTATGTGGATAATCAATGTCGTTTGGTCAATACCAACTTTATTATTAGTAATTGCGATTACTTTGGTGCTTGGAAAGGGAATAGTGCAAGTATTTATTGCTGTTGGTTTAACGATGTGGGTAGATGTAGCGAGGGTAGTGCGTGGTCAGGTGCTATCATTACGAGAAAAGGAATTTATTGAAGCATCCAGAGCATTAGGTTTTACAAATAGTAGAATTATCATTCGTCACATATTACCTAATATCATTGGTCCGGTCATTGTGATAGCAGCTTCCAACTTTGCTACAGCAATTTTGACCGAAGCTGGTTTAAGTTTTTTAGGCATTGGAGCACAGCCGCCAACACCATCGTGGGGAGAAATGATAAACACACATCGAGGATATATTTTGGTAGACAAGGCCTATCTGGCGTTTGTTCCTGGTGTTGCCATAATGCTTTTAGTTTTTGCATTTATGTTGGTAGGAAATGGATTAAGAGATGCTTTAGATTCAAGGTTAAGCGATGAAGCGCCACCAATTATGCAATAATTTTATTATGAATACAGAATTCTCCATAACAGAAGAAAATTATATTAAAGCCATTTATGTGCTTTCGTATGAAGTTAAACCGAATAATAAAGTAGGGACAAAAGATATTGCAACTATATTGAAAGTTCAGCCCGCCACGGTTACGGATATGCTGAAAAAACTGAAGAAGAAAAAGATGATTCATTACAAAAAGTATGGAGAAGTTCAACTGACAAATGCCGGGATTTTGTATGCCAAGCAGTTATTGAGAAAACATCGTTTGTGGGAAACATTTCTTTATGAGAAGTTGCATTTTAATTGGGATGAAATACACGAAATTGCGGAACAATTAGAACACGTTCAGTCCGATGAGTTAATCGATAGATTGGAAAAGTTTTTGCAATATCCTCAATATGACCCGCATGGTGAACCTATTCCTGACGCTACTGGTAAATTGCCTACATTGCCTGATACACTATTATCTCATATTAAACCTAAAAAATGGTATACTGTGGTAGCATTAAAAGATACTACGCCTGAATTTTTAAAGTATCTACAGCAATTGTCTATTCAAATAGGTACAAAAATTAAACTCATTGAAAAGATTCCTTATGATGCTTCAATAAAAATTTCTTTTTCAAATAATAAGCAAGTTATTTTGTCTGGAAAAATTGCAGACAATATTCTGGTAACAGAGATGAAGTAAAAATGCCGATTTATGCTGGATAACGAAGATGATTTTTTTGATTTTGAGGATGAAGACAACGAATTTGATGAGTTGGTATCAAAATTTGAAAGATATGTAAATGAAGGCGAGCCCGCTTTTTTTGATTCGCAAGATATTTTAGATTTGATTGATTATTATAGCGGATGGATGGATAAGGAAATGGTCAATAAAGCTCTTGAAATAGGATTGCAGTATTATCCCGATTCTTCTGAATTATTACTAAAAAAAGCAGAACTTTTGGCCAATCAAAGTTATACTTTAGAAGCGTTGAAATTACTTGATCAACTTGAACCTCAATTAAAATATGATCCTAATTTTTATTTAACGAGAGGAGATATTTATTCTCAGATGGGTTT
Source organism: Bacteroidia bacterium (assembly GCA_026003255.1). GTDB lineage: Bacteria > Bacteroidota > Bacteroidia > B-17B0 > Aurantibacillaceae > BPGX01. The sequence goes on from BPGX01000001.1 coordinate 580,465, forward strand.
ATCAGAACAATCTATTTCTGAGTATAAGAAGTTATTAGATTTAGATTATCCAAACAAAGAATTTGTTTATAGTATTATTGGAACGGAGTACATGATGCAAGATAAGTTTGAAGAAGCAATATTTTATTTAAAGAAATCTATAGAATATAATGCGGACAATGGGTCTGTTCTATATAAACTATATTTTTGTTATAGTGAGATAAATAAGTTGAATACATGTATAGATTACTTCAAAAAAATTCTGGATGAGCATCCTTTTAATTCTGATGCATGGCTCTACTTAGCGTTTTCTTATTATGATATTAAGGACTATGAAAATGCATTTGAAAGTATCAATTTTGCTCAAGCTATAAATCCAAGCGACTTATTAATCATATTAAAGAAGTCAGATATTCTAAAAGCAATGAGAAGATATGATGAAGCAATTGATCTTCTTAAAGAGACAATTGATAAAGAACCGCAAAACGCTTACATGACAACAGTATTGGGTGAAACATTATTAGAAGTAAGTGATTATGAACGTTCTATTTATTACTTTCATAAATCCCTGTATATTAATTCAAAGGATAGTAGATCATGGTTAGGTTTGGGTGAATGCTATGCACATCTTTCTCAAGATAGCGAAGCTATTTCCTGTATTCAGCAAGCAATAATTAATTCTCAAAACGATCCAACCATATTATTTAATGCTTCTAAAATCTACATTTTATTAGAACTGTATGAAGAAGCAGTAAATATATTAAAAGATTTATTTAATAAAGGTTATGATAAAACAGAAGTAGTAGTGTGGCTTAGTATAGCTCTGGAAAAATCAGGATATGTTACAGAAGCTGTTGATTTATTGACTGATCAAATTTATAATCAACATAATAATGCTATAGAACTTCAATATTGTCTTGCTGGTATCTTATTACTTTATCAATATCGTCAGGAAGGATTAGCTACTCTTGAAAAAGCATTGCAAATTGATTCTTCAAAACATGATTTAATTTATGAATTTAGTGTTTTCTTTGAAGATGATACAGAAATTCAACAACTTATTCAACAATATAACGCTTAAATGCTAAAGTTATGAGAACAAAAAACGCAATTGATATCGCAAAAATTTTACAAAACTTACCAGAAAGGTCTAATAAACCTCGCACCAATGGATTAACAATGGTGATTGACAAAGGTCTTGGACTTCATTCAGCAGAAGATTTGATGACCACAGCTGCTGAAATTATTGATTTTGTAAAAATAGGATTTGGAACATCCATTGTTACTGGCAATCTGAAAGAAAAGATAAAATTATATCAAAAGGCAGGTGTAGAAGTGTATCTTGGTGGCACATTATTGGAAGCATTTTTAATCCGAAATCAATTTGAAGATTATTTACGATTGATTGATGATTTGAATTTAAATTGTGTTGAAGTATCTGATGGAAGTATTGTTATTCCTCATGAAGAGAAATGTGAGTTAATTCATTATTTATCAAAAAATTTTAAAGTTTTATCGGAAGTAGGTTCAAAAGAAGAAGGAATTATTATTCATCCGAATCGTTGGATTAAAATGATGAAAGCAGAATTACAGGCAGGATCATTTAAAGTTATTGCAGAAGCCAGAGAGAGTGGAACAGTCGGTATTTTTCATAAAAATGGATCGGCGCATGTACTGTTAATTGATAAAATCAAAGCCAATGTGGATATTAATAATATTATCTGGGAAACGCCACAAAAAAGTCAGCAAGTGTATTTTATCAAACATTTTGGAAGTAATGTAAATCTTGGAAACATCCCAACATCCGATATTGTTGCATTAGAATGTTTGAGATTAGGTCTGCGTGGAGACACCTTTTTTACTTTTCTTCAGGATAAAAAAAAGGAAGTAAACTTTAAAATTCCTAAATAAATCTATATTCTTTTAAATATCTATTATCTTTGCAATGCAATTTTAATTCTATGGCTAAAAATAATTTTAAAAATACAGCAGGAATAAAGCAGAAATCTACTGTTCCCTCCCCAAAAGTTCAGGAGTTAAAATTACCTCCACTTGGTAATACTTTTCGTTTTTTCCCATTTACGAACCATACTCAACCGATAATAGTTTTAATATTAGTGGGATTTATTTTTTATATTACTTCATTATATAATGAGCATGCACTGGATGATGGAATTATTATTCATCAAAATGAATATGTTATTAAAGGTATTAAGGGTATTAAAGACATACTGACAAAAGATGCTTATGACAGTTTTTACAGGAGAATGAATGCTACCGACCAATTAGCAGGAGGACGTTATAGACCTCTTTCGGTGGTTAGTTTTGCTATTGAACAGGAAATCATTGGAAAATACGATAATGGACAATTTCCACCAAATTGCTGGGACTACAACAAAAACGGTAAAAATGACCCGGATGAAGATATTAATAACGATGGTGTTTTCAATGAAATAGATTGTCAAACAAAAGGCGCTCATTTTCGTCATTTTAATAATATCTGGACCTTTGTTTTAGGAGTGGTTTTACTTTATTTAGTAATGCGAAATTATTGGTTTAGAGAATGGCATGATCTTGCATTTCTTTCCGCCTTGTTGTTTGTAATGCATCCCATTCATACTGAGGTGGTGGCAAATGTGAAAAGCCGTGATGAAATTTTTTCTTTAATCTTTGTGTCTCTTACTTTTCTTTTTGCTCATAAATATCTGTTCAGCCGAACGATTAAGGATGCTTTTCTAACAGCATTTATGTTTTTCCTTGCATTGTTATCAAAAGAATATGCAGTGGTACTATTGGGTTTAATACCAATTGCTTTTTATGTATTTCATAAAATTGATATTAACTTGAAAAGTTTTATTCCTCCCGCAATTGTTTTTGGTATTTTTATGTTTTTAATGTTAGCATTAAAATGGTATCAAAAATCTTATGCTACTTTGCCATTCATTTACGTAATAGTATCCGCACTTTTTTTTGGTAAGGATTTAAAACTAAAGAACCTGAATACTTTAATGATATGGTTATATGGTGCTTTCTTGTTTTATCTTGGCATGCGTTTGAATGCAGTGGTATTAAAACCCGGTGTTCCTGATACAGAAATTTTGAATAACCCTTATTTGTTGGCTTCTGGTGAACAAAAGTTTTTTACCAAAGCGTATGTATTATTAATTTACATAATGAAACTTATCTGGCCACATCCTTTATCTTCTGATTATTCTTACAATACCATTGAATACAGAAATTTGTTTAGCTGGGATGCGTGGCTATCAATACTCTTACATCTTGCTCTGGCTTATTATGGATTTAAATTGGTTTTACGTCGGCATATTCTGGGCTTTGCTATTGCCTTATATTTTGCGTTCTTATTAATGATTGGCAATATCATCATGGATATTGGAGCAACTATGGGGGAACGCTTGATATTTCACTCATCCATTGGTTTTTCAATCGCTTGTGCTTATTTTATACTAAAAGGATTAGACAAATTAAATTGGAATTTAAAGATTAAACGTGTTGCATTAATTCTTTTTCTTTTACCAGTAACTTTATTGTATGGAGCAAAAACATGGGAAAGAAATTGGGCATGGAAAAATGATATTACATTATTCATTGGAGATGTAGAACATAAGCCACATAGCGTATTGGTTTTGGGTAATGCAGGGGCGCGTTGGATTGATTTAGCGGATACAAAATATTTTGTAAGGGAACCGTATGGTTTGTACCTCAAAGAAGGAAAGCCATTCAGTACTTTTAAAGAAGAAATGTTGAAGTTTAAAGTAAAAGAATCTGAACTTAAAGATGGTTGTAATAAAGATGCCATCATATTACCCGACACAGGAAAACCACAAAAACTAACGACTCGTGAAAAGTGCTTGTACAAAGGAATTGGTTATTTAAAACACGCAACTGAACTCCATCCACGTTATGTTAATGGTTATTTGAATTTGGGATTGGCTTATTACAAACTTCGCAGAGATAGAGAAGCACTATTCTTCTGGAAACATGCTGAAAAGTTATATCCTAATAATCCTTATTTACGAAATTATTACATTGTATTTTATAATGACTTATTAAATCGTGGTTATCAAAAATCTATGAGAGGTAGACATGATAGTGCTGTGATTGAATTGAATAAATGTATTATATTAGATAAGTTTAATCCGGAAGGGTGGTATAGTTTGGGTGCTGCTTATTTTAATATTCGTAATTATCGCCGAGCGTATAAATGCTGGAAACGTTGTTTAGAACTTAAACCAGACCATCAAATGGCTAATCAAGCCATAAAAAATATCACCCCACAAATGTTAGGCCTTGTTCCCACACCTACTACTTTACCTTCTAACAAAAAGTAATCTGATGAAGATATTACTCCGAAAAATTCTTGGAATCGGAGGGGCTTTTATCCTGTGTAATACTATTTTGTATTCTCAACAACAACCAACTACAAGAAAAGATGTTGAGAAAGAAAAAACGCTCATTACCAATCAAGCCAAGGTATTGATAATCCCATTTGAGAATAAAATGTACATGAGTGAAATTGACTATTATGTTAATAAAGAAACAAAATTGAATACAAAACAAATTCGTCATGAATTTAGAAATGGATTAAATGAACAATTGTACTATTCTTTAAAGAAAAAAAAGTTTATCCCTATTGACTTAATGAGCGATACGGTAAAGTATTACAAAGATTTGAAGTTTATTTATGGCAATATCTCTTATGATTATGTAAAAATTCCTGACCAGAACAATTACAAACCACCAGTTAGAGAAAAGAAAGAAAAAGGTATTCAGCAAGGACAGATTGTAGCGGAAAGTGATGATGAAAACAGATTTATGAATACTCGTGTGTTATCTCCCGCTCTTGTCCCTTATTTATACCAGAAATACAAGGCGCAATATTATGTGTTTATAAATGAATTGGATTTAAAGGCATCTGCTGTAAATCCGACGGATTACATTCCGCAAAATGCGAAAAGAAAAATTGTGGTACATTATACTATCTTTTCTGTAGATGCAAAAGAGATTAATTCAGGAGTAGCAGAAGTTGAATTTGAAACTAAAATGAATGTTCCTCCCAAAATCATCAAAAATTATTTTTCAATAGTTGCAGAAACGATTGTAGAAAGATTTGTAAAGCAACTACAGAAAAATTCTGAAAAAAACTGAATTATAGAAGTAAGTGATAGAATGTTTGAGTAATGAGGATAAATTTATTTATTTTCCTAACATTTTATTCTTATATATATCAGCATTCTTTGTGTCACCAATTAATGCATAAACTTTGTAAAGTGCTGCAATGACAGAGGAGTCATTGGGTTTTAAGGATTCTGCTTCTTTTAGATAAGGTAATCCCATTTGAGTGTATTCTTTTCGTTTATCTTCTACGCCTTTTTGTTTTTGTGATAAATCCGTGATTTTAAATTCTTTCATTTTTTTGTTGTAATAAAATAATCCGTAATTAGTGTAATACGCACCTATGTTGTAAGTGAGTGTGAATAAATTTTCAGCATCTAATTGAGATTTATTGGAATAACTTTTCAGATAATTCTGAATGGCTTTTTGAAATAAATTATCTGTACTATCGGAATAATTTTTGGCAGCCATGTTTTGATTGGCAAGGTTGTCATATATGTTTCCAAGAGTTAATAATAATAATGCATTAGTGGAATCTTTTTGAAGAAGTAATTCAAGATTTTTAATAGCAGACAGATATTGTTTTGAACTGATGTAGTATTCTGTTTCTTGATTTAAAAGTGTAATATCGTTAGGGTATTTTTCTCTTCCTTTTTTCAGAATATTCAAAGCAGCAATTGTATCTTTTTTATGTTGATAGAAATTATACATTAATTGATAAACTTTTATGTTGTCGATATTATTTTGAATTAATTCACGGCTGGTTTTTAGTATTTTTTCTTCATCATTGGACTTGTAAGCAGATAAAAAAGCATTAAAAATGCCCGCAGTATCTTTTATGTTAAATATTTTATTTTGTAGCCAATAATGTTGTTCAAAAAAATGGCTGGCGTCTAAATATTTTTTATCATTAAATAACTTGATAGCTTCTTGATTAGTAGTATTTAATAAATTAATTCCTAAAGTTTGAACTTCGTTGGTGGCGGCTACTTTTGGGTGTTTTTCTTTTAATAACATAAAACTTTCAATGGCATTTTTTAAATAGGAATAATGAGGGACGGAAGGGTCTGGTTGATTTTGATAATATTTAAATAATTCAAAATAAATTTGAGAATAATAAGTAAGTGTTCGGGAATCTTCTTTGGTTTCAGGGTTTTGATAGGCAAGGTCAATGTTTTCTTTAGCTTTTAATAAATATGAAAGATTGGGTTTGTCATTCAAAGTGCTTTGATAATCTGTGAGCGCACGCCAGGCGGCATTAATGTTTTTTTTCTGAGCATTTAGCGATGTGACTATACTAACAATCCCTAAAATATAAAGTAAAGTTCTCATATTAAAATTTTGAGCAAATGTACATTTTTTTGGGGTTATTTTTTTAATGCCATAAAAACATTTAATTGGTCTTGGTTTGTGATAAATTGATGAAGTGGGAATTTTATTTATTGAGTGGTATTTTTGATTGAGTGAAGTTCTACAGAATAAAACCTCAAATTCTTTATATTTGCAGGCATTAGAAAAGCTTTTTGAATGAATAGGGGGTTATTCGGAATAAATAAATTATTATTAAGTGTTATTGTCAGTTTAATGTCTATAAGATGTTTTTATGTCCAGTCACAAACAGTGCTTCAGACCTTTCCCTGCACCGGAATTGGATATACCTATATTGTTCCAAATGATGTATGTTTGCTAAAAATCAAAGCATGGGGTGGTGGGGGAGGTGGAGGAGGAAATGATGCTTTTGCTGGTGGTGTAGGGGGTGGAGGAGGTTATGCGGAAGCATTGGTGTATGTAACACCCGGAGAAACTGTAACGATTTATTGTGGTTGTGGTGGAAATGGAGGATCTGGTGGTGGGTCAGCCCCCGGTGGTTCCGGTGGTTATGGATATGGATTTGGTGGTAATGGAGGTAATGCCGGACCTTCTGGTGGTTCTGGTGCTGGAGGAGGCGGTGGCGGTTCTACAGCAGTATTAATAGGTACGAATGTCATTGTTGTTGCACCCGGTGGGGGTGGTGGCGGAGGTGGTGGCTGTACTTCTGTCGGGGGCTATGGTGGTGGTGGTGGTAATAACGGAGGAATAACTTCTTGTGTTGGAACAGCGGGTTCTTATGGAGGAAATTTTATCAATTATGGTTCTAATGGAGCATCTCATACTGGCGATGGCGGAGGTGCTGGAGGAGGCGGAGGTGGATTTACAAACGGAGGAGGTGCTGGTACTGTTCCACCGAACGGACCTTCCTGTAATGTGGCTAATGATTGTGGTGCAAGTGGTGGTGGCAGTGGAAATGCTTTTGCTTTAACTGCAACCGGTTACCCTGTGGTTAGCAGTTTTACGATGGCTACTCCATTCATTGGTGGAAATTATCAAATACCAGCTAATGCTTCTGATCCAGATTTACCACCTGGGTTTGCAAGGGGAGGTAATGCAGGTAGTAATGGAGGTTCAGGGTATGTTGTTTTGATTAAAATGAACTCTAATTTACCTCCACAGGCAAGTATTAATTATAATTCTCCATTGTGTGAAAAAGATACATTAAAACTTACAGGTAGTGGAGGTGTATCTTATTTCTGGACAGGTCCCAATAGTTTTACTTCTAATATCTCTAATCCGATTATTCCGAATTCATCTTCAGCCAATCAGGGATATTATACATTATTGGTACAATCCTCAGATGGATGTGTAGATACAGCTGTTCGATACATTGGTGTAAATTCCTTACCACCTAAAGCAATTTCAAACTCTCCGCAATGTGAAGGAAATACGATAAATATTTACGGAACTTCGGCTGTTTCATACACATGGAGTGGTCCTAATAATTTTTCGTCTAATTCACCTTCTGTTACCTTGACTAATGTTACAGTAAGCGATTCCGGTAATTATTTTTATTTCGCCCAAGGGGCAAATGGATGTATAAGAAAAGATACAATCAGTGTTATTGTAAATCCTAATCCTACGCCGGTTATCTCATTTACTAACATCAGTTGTAATGGCTTTGCTGATGGGTCTGCACAGGCAACGCCGACGATTGGAACTGCACCCTATTTTTACCTTTGGGATAATGGTTCTACCAATAGTCAGATAAATAACCTAACTCCCGGAACTTATACTGTTAGAGTCACAGATGCTAATAATTGTATAGCGTTTGGAACAGTTTCTATTAGTCAACCTTTACCAATAACTTCAACGATTAATGTCAAAGATTTAGATTGTAATAATATACCTACAGGTAGCGCAACCATTACATCATCTGGCGGTACATTTCCACATAATTATACATGGACACCATCTTCTCAAACAGGTTCAGTTGCCGCTAATTTATTTGCGGGTAATTATGTTGTAACCATTAAAGATGCCAATAATTGCTTTTCTACACAAACTTTAACTATCAATCAACCACCCCCTATCATTGCATCAGCTCAATATACTCCTGTAAGTTGTTGGGGATTGAGTGATGGTATAATTAGCGCTACTGTGAATGGTGGTACTTCGCCTTTATCATATACATGGTTGCCTATTAATTTTACAAATTTAAATGTCAATAATGCTAGTGCAGGAATTTACACGTTGTCTATATTGGATTCGAAAAATTGCAGTAAAACATTGACTGTTCATGTAACGGAACCACCACCTGTTTTACTGAATGTTTCACCTTCTCAAACGATATGTTTTGGGCAATCTACTAATATCTATGCTTTTGCTAATGGCGGGAATCCACCGTTCTCTTATACATGGTCGGCTACTGGATTATCTGGGACAGGACCACATAATGTTTCGCCCACCTCTACAACAATATATTCTGTAATAGCAAAAGATAATAACAATTGCTATTCTCAAATGCAAACTATTAGCATATATGTCACACCACCTTTAAGTGGTAATAACAATACCGTTACTGTATGTGATAAGGATACTGCTATTTTGAGTTTTACATTAACAGGCATAGGTAATGGAGGTCCTTATGCGTATGATTGGCACAATGGAGTTTATACACCTACGATGGCAGTGTTAGCAGATTACAGCAATAATAATTTACAAACTTACACTGTTACTGTATCTGATGGATGTACAGTGCCAGATGCTGACATTATTGTAACTTTAAGTATCCATCCATTACCAAGAGTAAATTATACTACAAATATCAACTCTGGTTGTGAACCATTGAATGTAAATTATACTGCTATTTCCTATGGATCAAATGACTTATATACCTGGTATTTTGACAATGGTCTGACAAGTACATCTTCAAGCGTTGCTGTTACCTATACTGCTGGAATATATTCCACAACATTACATATTGTAGATCAATATGGTTGTGAAAATGATACGATGGGGGTGAAAGATGTAACGGTATTTCCTACGCCGGTAGCAGATTTTCAACCGAATCCATCTGTGGTGGATAATTTAGAACCAATTGTAACCTTTAATAACCTTTCAGTTAATGGCACATTTTTTCAATGGAACTTTGGCGATCCTGCATCTAATTCAAATTTCAGCAACGAAATCCACCCAACACATTATTATGAAAATGCAGGAATATACACAGTTGGCTTATTTGTAATGAATGAATTTGATTGTAGAGATAGTATTTACAAAAGTGTAGAAGTGAAATATAATTTTACAGTTTTCATTCCAAATGTATTTACGCCGGATGGAGATGGATTAAATGATGTTTTCAATATTAAAGGTATTGGTATTTCAGAAAAAGATTTTTTAATGCGTATTTTTAATCGATGGGGAATGAAAATTTTTGAAACAGAAGATATTCATGAAGGATGGAACGGAATGTATAATAACAATGTTTGTCAGGATGGGGAATATGTTTACTATATTTTATTGAAACCGGAAATTTCTTTAAAGAAAAATGATATAAGAGAATTTAAAGGAAAAGTATTTTTATTTAATAAAACTAAAGCACCTGAATATTAGAAAATAAAAAATATGAGAATTATGAGACAGAGATTTTTAGTGGCATTTTTGTTGTTATCATTTGTATTATATTCTCAAAATATTAAATTTGTAAAAAGATATTCTTTCCCTGGAATGAACGGAGGATTAGGTTGTAATATTACAAATGATGGTGGGGTTGTCATTACTGGTCAGCATGAGGCAGGAGGACATTGTAATGTTTACGTAGCGAAGATTAATAAATGTGGTGCTTTGCAATGGTATAAAACTTATGATTTTGGAAATTCGGCAGGAGGACTTTCAATTAAAGAAACAAGCGATGGGAATTTAGTGATTAGCGGTGCAGCAGATTTAACAGGAAGTGGTTATGACTGGCTTGTAATGAAAGTAGATGGTACAAATGGTAATCTAATCTGGCATGATTTGTGGAGGAACGTTCCATTGGCTTATGGAACTGAATGGGCACAGGCAATTACTGAATTGCCAAATACAAACATTGTTGCAGCAGGTGGAACGGCTATGTGGTATGGAGAGCCCAACGATGCTTGTATTAGTTTTTATAGTTCAACAGGAAGTTATCTTTACACCAAAAAATTAGCCGGACCAGGATATGATATGTTCAGTTCTATTACAACTAACGGTACATACATTTATGCAATAGGTAGTACAGAATCTTTTGGAGCAGGAAATTTTGATATTGTTTTAGTGAAAACTGATTTAAATGGAAATGTGTTATGGATAAAAACCTTTGGAACTAATCAAAAGGAGGGCTATGAGAATGATTCGTTCCATCAATGTATTCCTACTTCTGATGGAGGGGTATTAATTTCAACCAGAATTATTGCCAATTCAGGTAATCCTTTGTTGGCAGGGCCTGATACATGGAATGCTTTATTATTGAAGGTGGATATGAATGGTAATTTGCAATGGGCAAAAACATATCAGGTTGGTTGGGATTGTCTTTCTCAGGGAGTAGTGATACATCCAAATGGCAACATTGTAATGAGTGGTTATACCTGGGGCTACCAACCATTTGGACAAAGAGAAGCGTATGTGGCCGTATTAAGTCCATCCGGGGTTCCAATACAGACCACTTTGTATGGTTTTAATGCGTATGATTCGTTTATAGGAGTTTTCAATTATACAGGTAAAAGAATTTTATGTGTAGGGAATACACAGAATGGACAAGGTTCAGGAGATTATGACCCGTTTATTGTCGTGGCGGATAGTTTAGGTAGGTGTCAGGGATGTCCAAATGCGTCAAGTGTCGGTATTCAATTCAAAGATATTACTTCAAGTATTTCTACAAATTTAATCCCAGCAAGCTATTGGCAATTTCATACTATTTCCCCATATACACAGCCACCGACTGTGACCCCTGTTTCACCATCCGATAATTTTGTTTGTGCAACTTGTAATGCTATTGCGCCTACTTTTACTGTAAATAAAACCAATTTATGTGTGAATGACACACTGAAAATCACGAACACAACACCAGCAAATGATGCATGTTTAGAGTGGTTTATCAATGGTTCTCCGATAAATCCTACTAAGAATGATACGGCACTTGTTTATTCTACACCGGGTACATATACTTTATCTATGCAGACGACCTGCGGTACTACTGTTTTAGTTACTTCTCAAACGGTACAGGTTTGGCCACAATTTACTGTTACAGCAGCTACGAATAGTGTGAGTTGTTATGGAGGAACGAATGGTAGCGCTACTGTCAACATATCGGGAGGAATGCCGCCTTATTCTTATTTCTGGTCACCTTCTGCTCAAACTGGTAGCGTTTTGAGTGGCGTGCCAATGGGACCTTATACAGTTACGGTGAGTGATGCGGGTGTATGTGGAAGCACATTTACTACGGTGAATATACCTCAACCTATTTCTCCTCCGGGATTAACGATTTTACAAACTCACTCTATTTCTTGTTTTGGTGCTAACGATGGAAGTGTAGTAGTGAATGGTTATGGGGGAACAGGTACGTTGAATTATTCGTGGACTCCGGGTGGGATGACGACAGCAACTGTTACAAATCTTGGACCTGGTGTTTATACCGTGGAGGTAATTGATGCCAATAATTGTGTTGCATCATCAACGGTTCAGATTGATGAACCGCCTGCATTGTCGTTAACTGTTAGTTCAGGTAGTGTAAGTTGTAATGGTGGTAGCGATGGTTGGGTAAATGGTGTTGCTTCGGGTGGTAATGGAGCGTATTCTTATACCTGGTTTCCTGTAAATGTAAATAATTCTTATGTTTCTAATTTGCCTATAGGAAATTACACTCTGGTGGTGAGGGACTTGAATAATTGTGTGATAGCGGATACTATTTCAATTATTGAACCGCCTCCTCTTTCTATTTCGGCGACATCGTTTAGTTCTTCCTGTTATGGAATACCGACGGGAAGCGGAACGGTAACGGTGAGTGGTGGAATGGGTGGTTATCAATATCAATGGCTACCTGTAGGAGGTACGAATTCAGTGGCTACTAATTTGCCCGGTGGTCAATACACTATTAATGTAGTAGATATAAATAATTGCCCTATTAGTACTACATTGATGATTAATCAACCGACATCTATAACACTTGTAACTTCACCAGATGCAACGATTTGTTATGGTACGTCAATTAATATATCTGCTAATGCAAGTGGAGGTACACCGCCATATACTTATGTATGGAGCAATGGATTTAGTGGTTCTGGCCCACAAAATGTTTCGCCACTTTCAACTAATTTTTATAATGTTTATGTAACTGATAATAACAATTGCATATCAGAAACAAAAACAATAAAGATTACAGTTCTTCCACCATTAACTGTGGGGAGTACTTCTATGAGTGTTTGTGATAAAGACACAACCATTATTAGTATGAATGCTTATGGTGGAAATGGAGGACCATATACTTACTTGTGGAATACAGGGGCATCAACAAATACCATTCAAGTTATTGGTGATTATGCACAAAATCCTATGACGTTTACACTTAATGTATCTGATGGATGCACGAATCCTGATGGCATTGGAGTATTTACGCTAAATATAAATCCATTGCCTGTATTGACTTTTACTTCAAATTTAACGAGTGGATGCGTACCATTAAAAGTACAATTTGGTGCTGCGAATGGAAGTAGTTTTGATAATTATTACTGGGATTTTGGTAATGGAGAAACAGAAGTTACCAATCCAGCAGAAGTAGTATATGGTATTGTAGATACATTTGATGTGTATCTGAAAATCAGAACTTTTTTTGGTTGTGAAAGGGATACGATTGTTCCTCAAATGATAACAACGTATTCTGTACCAATTGCGTCGTTTTATCCATCTCCACCTGTAACCAGTGAATTAAATGGATTGATTGAATTTGTAAACACATCTGTTGGTGGAGTTACTTATTTCTGGAATTTTGGGGATTCATTAAGCGCCAATAATACAAGCAGTTTGGTAAATCCAGAACATTTGTATACTCAACCAGGGAATTATACTGTTACATTAGTAACTACAAACTCATTTGGTTGTGTGGACAGTACACAACAACTATTAACGATAAGACCAGATGTATCCATTTATATTCCTAATGCATTTACACCCAACGATGATGGAATAAATGATATATTCAAACCACAAGGTGTAGGAATACAAAATGAAAACTACAAAATGGAAATTTATGATAGATGGGGAGAAAAGATATTTGTTTCAAATAATTTAGATGAAGGATGGGATGGGACTTATAAAGGAAAAAAAGTACAGCAAGGAGTTTATGCTTATTTTATTGTGTTATATGATATTAAAGGATATAAACATTTTTATAAAGGACATGTTAGTGTTTTAACTAATCAATAACTTTTAAAATTTAAAACTATGAGAAAATTAGGTTTAATCATTTTATTGGGATTTTTAATAACACATACAAAAGCACAAACGCAAAGTGATACTTTACAGTATGTTGTAATGCGTGTGAATAATGCAATTTTGGATTGTCCACATTTTGGAGGAATTTTTTTCAGATTTTGTAATGAGAATAACTGGAAGATAGTTGAAAACAACCATCAGAAGAGATACATTATTTTTGGATTATCTAAAAATGTAGAATACGATGCATTGAAAAAGTATAATCAATTTCTTGAGGAAATACATTATCCAAAGGATGTTATTGAAACAGTTGTTAAGAAAAATACAAAGGAAGAAGTAGATGAATTTATTAAAAGTTCTGTAAAATAATTTTGGGAGAATAGTTTGTTTATTATGTTTTGAAGAAATTAGTGAAATTAGTGGCAAAAGAATAAAAGCCACGAATGCGCTAATATCAAGGTGTTCATGAATATGTTTCAAATGTTGCTTTTATCAAGGTAAAACTTTTTTTTGATTGCAACAGTTTACACATATTTATTCACGATCTGTTTTTTTATTAAGGTGTTCATGAATATGTTTCAAATGTTGCTTTTATCAAGGTAAAACTTTTTTTTGATTGCAACATTTTACACATATTTGTCCATTGAAAAAATGGAGTTATGTTGGATAAAAATGGTATTGCAAAAAGAATAGCAAAGGAGGTGAAAGATGGAATGTATGTGAATTTGGGAATTGGAATTCCTACATTGGTAGCAAATTATATACCTGCCGGGATTAATGTGGTGCTTCAATCCGAAAATGGGATATTGGGGATGGGTCCATTTCCTTGTGAAGGGGAAGAAGATGCAGATTTAATTAATGCTGGTAAACAAACGGTTACATTGTTACCGGGTGCTTCCATATTTGATTCTGCTATGAGCTTTGGAATGATTCGCTCGCAACGTATTGATTTGACGATATTGGGTGCAATGGAAGTAAGTGAGAGAGGAGATATTGCTAACTGGAAGATTCCTGGTAAAATGGTTAAAGGAATGGGCGGAGCAATGGATTTGGTGGCATCGGCCAAAAACATTATTGTGGCTATGCAACAGGTGAATAAATACGGAGAATCTAAACTGTTAAGTGAATGTACTTTACCACTTACTGGTGTTCGTTGCGTGAAGAAAATAGTTACAGAGTTGGGCGTTTATGATATTGACCAAAAAGAAGGTGGTTTTATATTAAGAGAAATTGCTCCCGGTATTTCTATTGAGCAAATTAAAAAATCAACGGCGGGTAAATTGATAATTCCGGATGATGTGGTTGAAATGACAATTGATTAAGCGGTTGTATGTTTTCTTTGTTTAAGCAAAATCCCTATAAGCCCTTTGTTATATGGTTATTGACTGGGGCAGTGCTGATTTATGTAATGGTAGTAGTAGGGTCTATAACGCGGCTTACACATTCAGGTTTATCTATCACCGATTGGAGTGTAATGGGTTCGTTGCCTCCGATGTCTGAAGAAAGCTGGATAGAACATTTTAGTAAGTATCAGGAAAGTCCGGAGTATAAAATCAAAAACTTTGGAATGAGTTTGGAAGAATTTAGGAGTATATTCTGGTGGGAATACATTCATCGATTTATAGGTAGATTAATTGGAGTAGTTTTTATTGTAGGTTTTATAGTATTGCATTTTAAGAAACAAATCCCGGAGGGGTATAATATGAAGGTTTTAGTTTTATTCTTTTTAGGTGCGTTGCAAGGTGTAATTGGTTGGTGGATGGTAAAAAGTGGACTGGTGGATAAACCTGCAGTGAGTCATTATCGTTTGGCAATTCATTTGTTGAATGCATTTTTAGTATTTGGTTTTACGTTCTGGTATTTGTTGGATGTATTGTATTACAAACATCGTTTTCAAACTTCAAGAGATGAAAAAAGATATTTATTCTGGGTGATTGTTTTTTTTATTGTATTAATAGCGCAAATAAAATATGGGGCATTTGTGGCGGGATTGAAAGCGGGACTATTTTACAACACATGGCCTAAAATGGGCACAGAGTGGTTTCCATCGGATACCATTTTGATTTACGATAATTTTTTGCGAAATTTTTTGGATGTTCCTGCTGGTGTTCAATTTGTTCATAGGACACTAGGAATTTTAGTGGTTTTATTAACTATCTGGCTGTGGCATTTATCTTCAAAATACCAACTTAAAGCCAATCAGCAACGTACTATATCCTGGGTAATTTATTTTGTAACGATTCAGTTTATGTTAGGGATATTTACATTGCTTTATCAGGTGCCGATATTTTTGGGAGTGCTACATCAGACCGTTGCCTTTTTCTTATATGCTACTACAATTTATTTGATATTCTTATTAACTCGCAAAAATACTTTAAGTGAATAGTATCAAAGACACTATAAGAAAGTTCTTTTTTGAATGCAACATTCCTGCCACTGTCAATTTGCGAAATGATATTTTATTAAAAAAGATATTAAAACAAATTTTAAGTGAAAATGATAATACAATAGATGTCGGTTGTCATAAAGGAGAAATAATGGAAGTGATTTTACGCTATGCTCCAAAAGGTCAACATTATGCGGTTGAGCCCATTCCTTGTTTTTATGAGAGTTTAAAACGAAAGTTTACAAATGTAAAAGTATTTCCTTATGCAGTGTCTGATGAAGATGGTACGACAGAATTTTATTGGATAAAGGATAATCCCGCATATAGTGGATTAAGTAAAAGAAAATTTTCGGAAGAAAATGCAGATATTAGCCCTTTAGTTGTAGATGTCAAGCGATTAGATGAGATTATACCTGAAAATGTGCCGATTAAATTTATAAAAATAGATGTGGAAGGTGCAGAACTTAAAGTATTGAAGGGTGCTGAAAAGATTATTAATCACTATCATCCGTATGTTGCGTTTGAATTTGGGTTAGGAGGTAGTGATTATTACAATACGACGGCATCGGATATGTTTCACTTTTTTGAATCAAAAAATTATCAATTGTACGATTTTGAATCGTTTTTGAAAAAACAAGCGTCCTATACATTAAATGAGTTTGAAAGAACATTTAAAGAAAATATAGTATACAATTTTATTGCTGTTCATAGATTGTAATTTTTAAGTTAATTGATTGGGTAGTTTGTCAAGTGTAATTTTGCTTATTAATTAAATTTCTCCTATAAATACTTTTTTGAATAAATCACAATAGAACACAGATACCGCTGATTAAAACAGATTTCCACAGATTGTTTTTTTAAGATTTATATTCGTTGGTATGTTATTTGAAGAATTTTATGTACATTTGTTTTAATATGAAAATTAAAATTATTCTTTTATTTGTCTGTATAACTTTAAGGATATTTTCTCAAAATGAAGGGAAACGGGATTCTCTGATTCATTCTGAACGATTGTCTGTGCAGGTTGATTGGAAAAGTATTTATTATGGCAATGTGTATATGTTACGTGGAAGTAATTTTGTTAGAAAGATAGAATTAAAATATAATATCAATGGAAGATGGAGAGTGGGTATGACTACTTTTTGGGGTTGGCGCTTTGGTAAAAATTTTGGAGAAGATATTGGATACTCCATTAATGAAAGGAAGAAAGCAATTGAAACGGCTTATGATGATAAACCATATTCTCTGGATGAATGGTTTAACGATAGAATTTTAGATAAAACGTATTATGCATTAAATTACAAATATCGGG
Source organism: Bacteroidia bacterium (assembly GCA_026003255.1). Lineage (GTDB taxonomy): Bacteria > Bacteroidota > Bacteroidia > B-17B0 > Aurantibacillaceae > BPGX01. The sequence continues at coordinate 598,038 of BPGX01000001.1, forward strand.
GTTATGGATTGTTTGTGGAATATCAGTTAGATAAAAATGGGATTGGAAAAATTTTTAAAAGGAAATTGCATTGGGTTTCTTATCTTGGTACAAGTTATGTAACAGGAGAGGTGGCGGGGAAGTTGTTGTATGTTTATAAACAGCCAAGTCGCTATCTTTCAAAATCAGATTATGAATATTTTTTTATTTATGAGAAAATTAATTATGTCAATATCAGTTTGGATTTAAAATTAAGATTACAATTAGAAGCAAAGCCCAAAGATTGGATTTTACCGGGATTTTCTATTTATTATGTATATGCGCCGGATCAGGCAAGGAATGGGATGAAAAATTTTGGATGGATGTGGGATATACGATTTATTTTATGGAAAAAATAAAAACTATGAGTATAACTAAACCGATAATTGTTGGGTGTTTATTGTGGGCGATATTATTTTTTCAATGTTCTGTGAAGAAGGATAAAGTTACTATTGATTTTAATAATTTTAATGAAGGTATAAAGTTTAAGAAGGATGGGGTTTTATATGGAAATGTGTTGGCGCCATCTTCATTAAATACTACTCATACATATTCTTTGAGTTTTAAATTAGAATACACAAACAATGATACTATATTAAGTATTGTTGGTCAATGCTTTAATTTTAATGATAAGCCGGGGAGATATGTGTTAGGTGTAAATATTCAAGTGCATCATTTTGTAGGAGTAGGAGAATATAATATTCTTACTAATAGTAGTAAAGCTAATTTTGATTTTTCAAATGATTATGATTGTATTTATTGTGATCATAATCCACCAAATAGTTTTTATAATGCAGTAAATGGGTATGTGCGAGTGGAACAATTTGACTGGACGAGTAAAAAAGGTCGTGGTATATTTTATTTTGCATTAGAAAATCAGGCATCATCTGGATATACAAAATATATTACAGATGGTTATTTTGTTTTTGAGAATTTAAGTAGATAGATGAAAAGAAGAGCTTTTTTGAATAAAATAATTACTAAATGAAATTGATTGTATTTAGATTTCAAAAACAAGTGCTGGATATTTTAGCAATGAAAATTGTCCTATCTTTGCCCTTCTGATGCGTTTTTCATTCATTACAAGGAATATATTATTTTTATCCATTATCAGTTTTTTTACGGATGTTGCTTCGGAGATGTTGTATCCTGTGATTCCCTTGTATTTGAGCACTATTGGAATTAGTGTTACAGGAATTGGTTTTATTGAAGGCGTTGCTGAAACATTATCAGCATTAAGTAAAACGTATTTTGGAATCTGGAGTGATAAATTGCAACAGCGGAAGTTATTCATTATTCTTGGGTATGGATTAAGTGGCTTAAGTAAGCCATTGATGATTGTTTTTCCGAATTATTTATGGACATTATTGATGCGAATGTTAGACAGATTAGGTAAAGGTATTCGTACGGCTCCGCGAGATGCTTTGTTATCTGATGAAAGTAGTGCTCAAAACAAAGGTAAGGTTTTCGGCTTTCATAGAAGTATGGATACATTAGGTGCGGCGATTGGTCCCTTACTTACATTGTTTTTTCTTTTAGTGTATCGTTTTAGTTATCAAAGTATTTTTCTTGTATCTTTTATTCCTGGTATTCTGGCAGTTTTGTTTTCTTTTCTGATTAATGAGAAAAAAGAACAATTGATTATTTCACAAAATAAAAAGTTTGTTCAATTGAAAGAACTTTTTTCTTACTGGTCTCGTTCAAATTCTGATTATAAGTGGATTACAGCCATTCTCATTTTGTTTTATGTTTTTAATAGTAGCGATATGTTATTATTATTAAAAGCAAGATCAAATGGCATTGATGATTATCGGGTAATAATATTGTATATTGTTTACAACATATCTTATGCATTGCTGGCATTTCCTTTTGGGATGATAGGTGATAAATTGGGTTTAAAAAATACCATTGCTTCTGGATTGTTCTTTTTTGGTGTGGTGTATTGTGGAATAGCGTTTTTTGATTCGTGGAATGCGTTGATAGTATTGTTTATTCTATATGGTGTTTATTCTGCAGCCATTGAAGGTAATATCAAAGCATTGTTAAGTAATGTAGTGGATAAAAAAGACACTGCTTCCGCTATTGGATTATTTACGACTTTTCAAAGTTTCACGTTTTTAATTTCAAATTCTCTTGCAGGATGGATCTGGGATACATTTAATTCATCGCTTCCATTTATTATGAGTGGAATTGTTGCTATAATAGTGAGTATAGTTTTATTTTTTAAGAAATTATCCTTCAATCAACATAACTTACTTTAATGGAAGAAATTGATAATTTTATAGTAGTTAGTTTTAATTATACGGATTCTTCTGTTTACTCGTTGATCAATAAAATTAGTGCTGCTATTCGTCATCCATTTAAAATAATTGATTATTTTGCTGATAGTGATAGTAATGATAGATTTAGTTATGCTCTTTATTTGGCTCAATTGTCTTATTTTGATACGTATGTTTTTCTTTTGAAAAATTTTAAATGGCTTAATCCTGAAAATTCTTTATTTGATGATTATCCAAATGAAATGAAGTCCTTGATAGAACTTAATCCACCTAAAATGTATATTATGATGATTATTTCTAATGAAATAAAAAACTTGCAGGATGTTGAAAGATTTATTCAAGCGTCATCGTTATCTATCAAATTAGAACTTATTAATCAAAATAAATTAAAATCTCGTTTGTATGCCTCAATTGAAAAATACCTGGTAAAAAGTGATACTTCATATTAAAAAAACATTTATAAACATCATTTATTATTTTTGTGAAAAAATAAGTTATGCAATTAGAAAAAGCCACTCTTGAAAAATTAGAATTACTGTTTGAAAAATATTCTTTAAGTGGGCAAGATATTAATAGTTATTTAGATGGCTTGCTTATCTCCAATTATTTGCCATATTGGGATTATATTTCAGTGGATACCTTGCTTACTCTACAAAAACCACGAACCGATTTTCCAGATGAAGTGATATTTATTGTTTATCATCAAATTACAGAATTGTATTTCAAATTGTGTTTGCACGAATACAATCAAATTGCGCATAATGGAAGAAATGTATTACCTAATGGACAGGATTTGGGCTGGAAAGAAAAATTAGAAGTGAATTTTTTTATTGAACGAATTCAGCGAATTATCCGATATTTTGAAGCACTGACGAAGTCCTTTGAAATAATGATTAATGGGATGGAGAAAGAACAATTTTTGCGCTTTAGAATGGCATTGCTTCCAGCCAGTGGTTTTCAAAGTGCACAATATCGACTTATAGAAATGGCTTCAACGGATTTAATTAATCTCACTGATAAAGAACATAGAGATCGCTTGAAACAATCGAATGCTACTATTGAAGAAATGTATGAACATATTTATTGGAAAAAAGGTGCAACGGAAGTTACAACAGGCAGAAAGACATATACTCTTTTGCAGTTTGAACAAAAATATCAAACTACATTTATTGAATGGGCAAAGTATTACAAAGATAAAAATCTCTGGCAAAAATATCTCTCGCTTTCAAAAGAAGACCAGCAAAATCCACAACTGATTAAAGCATTAAAAGAATTGGATTTGTCTGTTAATGTTCGATGGCCATTGGTGCATTACAAAAGTGCTGTGCGTTATTTACAACAAGATAAACAAGATGTAGCAGCAACTGGCGGAACGAATTGGCAAAAATATCTTCCTCCACGTTTTCAAAAAAGAATTTTTTATCCACAACTCTGGTCAAAAGAAGAAATTGACAATTGGGGCACTTTTACGGAAGTTTCTTGATTTTCATAAAAAATACATAACCGCCTTTTGCATATAATTTTTTGAATCGTCCTGTTTTCAATACATTTTCTTCATCCTGAATTTTGCTAACTAAACAAACTGGATATTTTTCATCATCGTAAATCAAATAATTTAAACAAGCCAGATTATACGAAAATAATTTTTCATAACCAGCATTGGTCAAATCATTCCAATACTTATTAACTTTGTTTTGTTCAATGTTATTAAAAGGCATTCTTTTTCCATAAAATAAATAAGCATAACTTTTGTAACCATAAGTATCAACAATAATATCTTTATCAGCGCAATATTGAAAAAAATGAATAGCACTGGCTTGTGTGTATTGCTCAATTTTTCCTACATAACTGTTAATGGTCATACTTATCCAAAGTATTTGAATTACAAAAAATTTAAGTATAGTAGAAAAATTATATTGTTTTTGAAAAATGAACCAAAGTATTACTGCTATTAAAACAACACCACACAAAAATTCATAGCCATACCATACGACTGACGTTTTCAAGTTTTCAGTAGCAAACCTATCGCTCTTTTCAAGAATTGGAATAATCCAGTTTTTCCAGTGTTCAATAGATCCTACTGTTATTAAAATGATGCCAATGATAATTCCCATAATTAGAAGCAATATTTTTTGCCATTTCAAAATAGCAGTGTCTTTATTTAATACATAAGTGGCTAAAAAACTTACAGTATAATAACTCATAGAAGAGTAGTGAACAATTTTTGTTTTCACCATACTGAAAATAATTAAAACTACAAAAAGCAATGACATTAAAGCGAATGAGTAAATGTCTTTTTGAATCGTTTTAGAAAAATAACGCAAAGCAAAAACAGATGCAGGAAAGCAACCTAAAAACACAACTATAAAATGATAGAGTAAAAAACCACTATGACCAGAATCTTCGGTTTTGAATAATCGTATCTGATAATCAATGAATGCCTTTATGATTTCTGTGTTTCCAATGAAATACTCGTACAAAAACCATGAACTGCCTGTTAGTAGAAAAACCATTATCGCTGTGATTAAATTCATCCAATGTTTGGTAGTGAGAATGATTTTTTGAAAAACAATAACAAGCAAAAGTGTGAGTGTTACAATCAAAACCATTGCTGGTCCTTTAGTAAGTACAGCAAGTCCTAATGCTATTCCGCCAATACAACTCCATTTCCATTCTAATGTTTTGATGCTTTCAATCCCACTTATCAATGCAATTAAGCCGAACAAATTATACCACGGGTCAATAATTCCAGAACGAAAATAGAGATGTGGTAAAATGCTCGCTAAATGCAGTGTCGCCCAGAGTATTCCGAATGTTTTAGAATACCATTTTTTTCCAAGATAATATAACAAGCAAAGTGTTAGCAATCCATTGATGATATTGGGAAATCGTGCTGAAAATTCATTTACTCCAAAAATTTTCATGGATAAAACCTGTAACCATATAAACAAAGGTGGCTTTTCCCAGAATGGCTGATAATTGAGTAAAACAGTGTGATAAGAGTTGGAAACAATCATTTCCCGCGCACATTCAGCAAAATTAATTTCATCCCAATCAAATAAATGAACATTACCGGTAAATGGAATTAATACCAAACCAGCAAAAAATAAAAGAAATAATAAAGTATTTTTTTTTAAGTAATAAAGAAGTGACTGCATAGGGCAAAAGTAGTGGTAATTTTTTTTATTTTTCTGGATACTAAAAATTTAACCTCAATTATGCATTTGATATTTCGTAAGTGCCGTGTTTCCCTTTATTGATGCGTATTTCGTTCATCTTTTATTTTCACCCTTCCACTCTTTTTTTTATTTTTATAGCAGTGTGGAAGGGTAGTTGGTGAAAATGAAGGAAATGGGCGTCATGGCGAGCGTAAGCGATGTCATCTCAAAAGGTAAGAAAGAATGTTACTGGAGATTGCTTCCCCTTCCACTCCATTCTTTATTTTTATAGCGATGTGGAAGGATCGCAATGACGGGTTAATTCTTTGATTGTAATTATCATCAATGGGATTTCTATTGCATGGTTTAATCAAACCTCTTATGCAGTGTAGAATAGGATTAACTTTCAACACCATCCATTCTATAAACAGAAGTAACACCTTCTACTTTTTTTAAATTTTTTATTAATCGATTAAGATGTTTGGTATCATGGACATACACCATAATTTCACCGTCAAATAAACCGTCTTCTGTATCAAATTTGATAGAACGCATATTCACTTGATGCTCGTTAGAGATGACTTTGGTAATTTCATTGACTAATCCTAATTTATCAATACCTTTTACTTTAATGCCAGCAAGGAAAGATAACAAATGTTCATTGACCCATTTTGCTTTAACAACACGGTAAGCATAGTGAGAAAGTAAGTGAATGGCATTGGGACAATTGACGCGATGGATTTTAATGCCTTCATCGGTTGTGATAAATCCAAAAACATCGTCACCGGGAATGGGGTTGCAGCAAGGAGATAATTTGTAATCTAATTGTTCCATTTTATCACCAATAACCAGTAAGTCCCCTTTTCCTCTGGTTCGTGTAACGAGTGTTTCAATTTTTTCATTATTTTCAACAGTAGATTTTTTGTGTTTGCTTTCTTTGTATTTTTTGAAACTTTTAAGTTCAGGAAGATCAATATTTCCAACCGCAACTCTGTAGTATAATTCCATTACATTGGGTAGTTTGAAGAAAGAAATCATTTCGTTGATGATGTCGCTTTCAAAAGGAATGTCTAATTTTTGGAGTTTGCGTTTCATGACTTCTTTGCCCTCTTCGGCTACCTTTTTTCGTTGTTCTTTGAGTGCGGCTTTGATTTTGGATTTTGCACGGGCGGTAACGACAAATTTTAACCAATCTTCACTGGGTTTTTGTTTGGTGGACGTAAGTATTTCTACTTGATCGCCGCTTTGTAGTACATGCGATAGTGGCACGAGTTTTTGATTGACTTTGGCGCCGATAGCGTGTTCACCTATTTTGGTATGTATTTCAAAGGCGAAATCCAGTGCAGTAGCCCCTGCTGGAAGTGTTTTCATATCGCCTTTGGGCGTAAAAACATAGATTTCATCGGAGAATAGATTGAGTTTAAAGTCGTCAATAAATTCCAAAGCATCAGAGTCTGGATTTTCAAGGGCTTCACGGACTTTGCGTAGCCATTCTTCCAATCGACTTTCTCTTTCTTGGGATGCTTCTTTGTATTTCCAGTGTGCTGCATATCCTTTTTCAGCTAATTCATCCATTCGTGTCGTTCGGATTTGAACTTCTACCCATTTTCCTTCTGGTCCCATGACTGTGGTATGTAAACTTTCATAACCATTGCTTTTGGGAGTTGATATCCAGTCGCGTAAGCGGTCAGGATATGGATGGTAAATGTCCGTTACAATGGAATACACTTCCCAACAGTCGGATTTTTCATTTTCAGGTTCAGAGTCAATGACTATGCGAATAGCAAAGATGTCGTATATTTCTTCAAAGGTAACGTGTTTTTTGGCCATTTTGTTGTGAATGGAATAGATGGATTTAGGGCGTCCAAAAATTCTGAATTTAAATCCTTTTTCTTCCAATGCTTTCTTAACAGGTTGAATAAATTTGTTGATGTATTTCTTTCGTTCTTCTTCGGTTTCTTTGAGTTTTTCGGCAATTTCATTATACGCTTCTGGGTTGGTGTATTTCAATCCTAAATCTTCCAGTTCTGTTTTAATAGAGTTTAGTCCCAAACGATGAGCTAATGGGGCATACAAGAAAAGTGTTTCGCTGGCAATTTTGATTTGCTGTTCACGGCTCATGTGTTCTAATGTTCGCATGTTGTGTAACCTATCGGCAATTTTGATGAGAATCACTCTTACATCTTCGGCCATTGCCAATAGTACCTTTCTGAAATTTTCTGCTTGAATGGATTTGTTATTGTCTAAAACATTAGAAATTTTAGTTAGACCATTGATGATGGTGGATATTTTTTTACCAAATAATTTTTCAATATCTTGTAAGGTAATATCCGTATCTTCAACAGTATCATGAAGCAAGGCACAGATAATAGAAGTATCGCCAAGCCCCATTTCTTCGGCACAGATTTGAGCTACAGCAATGGGATGATAAATATATGGTTCACCCGATTTACGACGAATGTTAGCGTGTGCTTTAACAGCAAGGTCAAAAGCTTTACGAATGTTTTTTCGTTCTTCTGGGGTAATTTTTCTTTTAATGGATTTTAATAATTTTCTATAACGACGAAGAATTTCTTTTTTTTCAGCTTCTTCGTCTATTTGTAATGCGATGTTATTGTTACTGTTGTTGTTAGCTGTTGAAATAGTTTCAATGGATTTTGTGTGGGCTTTATGTTCGTTCATATAATTAATGCTTTAATTTGGAAGTATAAAGATATAATGGAAATTCAAAAAATGCAAGAAAAAATATTTAATTCCACAATTTTTTCCAACGATTTAATAAAAATAGTTTAAAGATGATTGTCATTTCTTTATTAGAAAAAGTTTGAAGAGATGTTATTTTTTGAAAAGTGAGTTGATTAATAATATCCTTCCAACCATTTTTTATTTCATCTAAAATTTCTTTATCTTTAAGAATTAGCCATTCTTTTAGCGGTGCTTCAAATGCTTTTTTATCTTTTCTATGATAAATTTTATCTGGCAAAATATCTTTAAATGCTTCCCGCAAAACATATTTACTTATTCCATTCTTTAATTTTATCTTTTCTGGAATAGTCAATGACCATTTTATCAAATCAATGTCGTCGCTGAATGGCAGGCGGCTTTCTACACTATGCCACATACTACAACGGTCTTCACATTTCAAAAATGCTTTTAATCTTCTGTAAGACAAGTCGTTCAATAATTCAGTAGTAAGTTGATTGCTAATTTTATGTATTGATGAGGGTTGATATGTTTGCAATAAATCACTGGATAAATATTTTGAATAATCTATATTTTGAAAGGAAAAAGAATTTTTGAAAATACTATAAAATAGCAATTTTACTGGAGATGGAAGGTAATTGGAAGATTGATAAATGTGATTGAAAAAATCAATTATATGAATTTTTTTTAGTAATGATAACCAATAAGCAACATAGTGGTGTTGATAGCCAGCAAATAGTTCATCACTTCCCTGTCCACTTAAAATGACTTTAATACCTGCTTCTTTGACTTTTTTCATTAGTAAAAACTGATTGTAAGTGCTGGTGCTCCAAATTGGAATATCTTGCGAATAAAGTAACTCGTCAAGGTGATTAAAAAAAATCATTCGCAATCGGTGTAATAAAGTGAGGTATTGAGTGGATAGTGTTATTTATTACATCAATGAATTGTTTTTCATCAAGGGAAGGATGGGAGGGGTATACTATTGAAAAAGTATGGAGAGGATGAGATGAATATTTGTTAGAAGTTACAGCAATCACAGAACTATCAATTCCACCACTTAATGAAAGGGCAACATCTACATCACTTCTTAAATGTTGTTGAATGCTTTTTTCAACTGTATTTTTTGTTTGTTGTATGATTTGTTCTTCTGTTTGTGAAATTGATGTTTTTGTTATGAAATTTTTTAAGTGAAAATATTTTTCTTTGTGAATGGTTAGTGATTGTGTGTTTAGAAAAAGATTTTTACCGGGTTGTAGTTCTTTGATATTTTGAAAAAGTCCATCTTCTCTATCTTCCAGGACATTATCTATCAGATATTTTGAAAGGGCTTGATGATTGATATTAAAAGGAATAAGTTGAGATTTAATAAATGCTTTTTGTTCACTGGCAAAAGCAAAGATATTTTTAGAATGATAATAATATAAAGGTTTTACACCTAATCTATCTCTTGATAAAATCCATTCGTTGGTTCTTTTATCATAGATACAAAATGCCCACATTCCATTCAAATGCTGAATAAAATTTTTACCATAATGTAGGTAACAATTTAGAAGCACTTCTGTGTCGGTGTTTGAAAAGAATTGATAACCTTTTGTTTGAAGAGTTTTTTTGAGTTCAAGATAATTATAGATTTCACCGTTGTATGTTAGCCACACGTTGCCAGTAATGTCGCACATGGGCTGATGACCCAGTTCACTCAAATCTAAAATTGAAAGACGACGATGAATAAAGCCCGCATAATAATTTTTATTGTAAAGTAAAGAAAGTGGGGTTAAATTAAGATACTGAAGGGGGAATTTAATAGTGTCTAACAATTGGAAGTGTTCAATGGACGAGCAATGGGTGTTTTGAGAACCAAACAATGTTATGCCATCGTCATCGTTGCCTCTGTGTTTGAGAATAAGAGAAACATCTTTCAACCACTTTAATACATTGAAATCATTTTGAAGAGATATTATACCTGCAATGCCACACATTAAAGCAAATACATTACATCATTTTTCCTAAACCGGGGAACATTTTCATTATTTGAGCCATTGCACCTTTATTGCTCATAAGTTTAGCCAATTTTTTCATATCGTCGTACATCTTTATCACTCTGTTAACTTCTTGTATGCTTGTACCAGAACCATTGGCTATTCTTAATTTTCGGGATTGATTTATAATTTCAGGTTTTTTACGTTCAAGAGGGGTCATGGCCAAAATGATGGCTTCTGTTCGTTTAATCATTTTTTCTGTTTCTTCGTTATTCAGATTTTTAGCCATTCCCGATAATCCTGGCATAAATGAAGCAATAGAAGAAATCCCGCCTAATTTTTTCATCATTCGGATTTGGGTGAGCATATCTTCCAGATCTAATTGATTTTTAGCCATTTTTTTGGCAAACTTTCTGGCCTCTTCTTCATTGATTTCTTGTTGGGCTTTTTCAACGAGGGTTACAATATCACCCATTCCTAAAATTCTATCAGCCATTCGGTCTGGATAAAAGATATCCAGTGCATCTAATTTCTCACCCTGGCTGATAAATTTGATGGGTTTTTGAACAACTGTTTTAATGGAAAGAGCCGCTCCACCACGAGTATCACCATCCATCTTTGATAATACAACGCCTGTTAAATTCAATCGTTCGTTAAAAAGTTTGGCGGTATTGACAGCATCTTGACCCGTCATTGCGTCTACTACTAATAATATCTCGTGTGGGTTGACTTTATTTTTTATCAAAGAAATTTCGTTCATCATTTCCTCATCAATCGACAAGCGCCCAGCGGTATCAATGATTACTACATTGTAATGTTTTTCTTTGGCATACTCTATTCCTTTTTCAGCAATTTTAATAGGATTTCTTTCATCTGGAATAGAAAACACTTCTACGTTAATTTGTTGCCCTAAAATTTTTAATTGGTCAATAGCGGCAGGGCGGTATACATCACAGGCGATTAATAAGGGGTGTTTTGATTTTTTAGTTTTGAGATGGTTGGCCAGTTTAGCTGAAAATGTTGTTTTACCAGAACCTTGAAGGCCGGCCATTAGAATAATAGAAGGATTGGCGGAGAGATTAAGGTCAGAAACATTTCCGCCCATCAATTCTACGAGCTCATCGTGCGTTATTTTTACTAATAATTGACCGGGGGTTATTTTGGAGGATAAAACATTTTGTCCAAGTGCTTTTTGTTTAACACGTTCGGTGAAATCTCGGGCTACTTCATAATTCACATCAGCATCTAATAATGCTCTGCGAATTTCTTTGAGTGTTTCAGCAATATTGAGTTCGTTAATTTTGCTTTCACCCTTTAAAAGCTGGAAGGCCTTATTTAATCGTTCAGTCAAGCTTTCAAACATATATTCAAATTTTGCTACAAAGGTGAGAAAAATTCTGCAATAGTGAATAATAAACTATACCTTTGTATTCTTGAAATATTCATATAACTCCCCACCTTTACTGAACAATTTATCAACTTTCTTTTCAACTTCAGGGTCTTTTTCAAGGACAGGAGCGTGGTGTGGTTTTATTCTTGCATCTATGATTAAATTACTCATTGAAAAATGATGAAATTTTATTTGTTCATTTAAGCCGTATACGTCGTTAGCAGGATTGGAACGAGTGAAGGTAATCCACAACCAATTATTGATATGTTTTGATACATACGCGCTATCATCTACAATAACTATCATTGGAAAGCCAGATAAATTAATGTTTTTCTCCTGAATTTCTTTTTCAAATGATTTTATTTCGATTTGAGTTTTTTCATAGGTAACAAACGGATTCCCTTGTAAAATCAATACTCCTGGCATGATAACAGCTGGGTTAAAAAATGTTTTTAATGAAGCAATGTTTTCATCAATTTTGTGTGAAAGAACTCTTTTTTTATTTCCATAAGCGGCTAACACTAATTTGCTTCCTTTATTTAGTTCTGTTCCACTATAATCTAATGTATCGTGCGGAGTATTCGTATAAAAATGCACATCGGTTTCTAAATCAATACGTTCTAAAATATATTGAATATAATTTTTTACATCATAGCAGGAGGGCACTTTTTCTTTGTATTCTGCGGTAATAAAAAGATATTTTGCTAAGCTTAATTGGCCAGTCCCCAAAATGTGATGTGCGATTGTGATGATTTCAGAGGGCTGTAGATTGTCTAAATAAGGCGTGTATCTTTCGGAGCCGGTTGCTAAAAGTAAAGGATGTACACCGGCTTCGTCAACGGCGTACAAATCTTTTAATCCGTAGATTTCTTTTTGAGCAGCCCATCCGGTGAGTTCGTGAATGATTTTGCCAAAAATAGAATCTTCTTGTGGTGGTCTTCCTACTACGGTAAATGGCCATATTGCGTTTTTTTGATGGTAAACTTTATCAACTTGTAAAACCGGGTAAGGATGTATTAAACTGTAATAACCTAAATGGTCGCCAAAAGGTCCTTCTGGTTTGAGTGTATCTGGTATTACGGTGCCAGTTATTACAAAATCAGCATCTGTGCTGATGCAATAACCATTATGATACGTATATCGAAATCTTCTGTTAGCAAGTAGTCCAGCGAACATCAGTTCAGTAAGTCCTTCTGGGAGTGGCATCACAGCTGCTAATGTATGGGCTGGCGGACCGCCTACAAAAATAGATACTTTGAAGGGTTGGTGGTTTTGAATGGCTAATTGTTGGTGGATGCCAATACCACGATGAAGTTGATAGTGTAGCCCTATTTCTTTGTTGAGAATATAATCATTGCCTGTGAGTTGAATGCGATACATTCCGAGATTACTGTTCCAGATACCGGGTTTTGTAACATCCTCCGAATACACTTGGGGTAAAGTAACGAAGGCGCCGCCATCTTTTGGCCAATGGTGAATGAGAGGTAAGTCCGAAATTTGACAAGTGTTATTAAGGATGTTAGATGTTTTTTTTCGTGGAATTGTATTGATTGCAAAAGGTAAGTATTTAAGAGATTTCAAGGGATGTTGAAGAACTTCAAATGGATTTTTGAATGCTTTAATTAACCATTCGGTTTTATAGAATGTCTCACGAAATAGAAATTTTGCTCTTTCATACGTGCCGAAGAGGTTGGAAACAGCGGTGAATTTTGTTCCTTTGATGTTTTCAAACCAGAGGGCAGGTCCTTGCATTTCATTGACGCGTAGATGAATGGCAGCCATTTCAAGGTAGGGGTCAACTTCTGTTTTGATTCTTATCAGTTGTTTATTTTTTTCTAAATCTATTAATGCATCATAAAGAGAAGAATAAGACATTGTAGGATTTTTGGACAAAGATGAGAAATAATTCAGAACAAAAATGGGAGGTTATAGTAAATTATTTGTAAGCAACTGCGAAAACACAGATGCCCTGAATGTCTATGAAATCGTTAGGATTTGTTGTATTAAAAAGACGACATTTAAATTCTGCAGTAATTTTTTTGGTAGGTAAATTGTTTTCGTTGTTTTTATAGTTTTCAATTTTAGTGATTGTGAAATAGGCGTCAGATGGTTGGGAGTTGGTATAAGATGCGTAAGTTTTGAAGGAAGAAGAAGTGTATTCTATTTTAATTTTTGAATAAGGATTAAAGGGGATGATGGAATACATTGGAGAAAATTTGTAGTAAAAATTAGGCGTGCAGCGAGTGTATGTGAAATCTGTATTGATGATGTTTGTAAATGTCCAGGGTTTATTTGAAATACTTTTTGATTTAAGTTGAGCGGTATAAAAGTTTAAGTTAGAAGCATAAGTATGAGTAATAATAGAGTTGGTGGTAATGATGGAGTCGCCGTCTCCGAAGGATAGAGTGTAGCTATGAATGGTAGGTGCAGAGGGAATTATTGTAAATGTAACAACATTGTTTGCAAAGCCAAGGGAATAGCGATAATAAGTATAAAAAGAATCGGTAGTGGTGAGATTGATGGTATTGATGAGAGTATTATTAAAGCAAGAGTCGGTAAGGTTGTTTGTAATGGATTTAATGGTGTGAGCAGTTGGTGTAATAGTGTAGTTTGAAACATTAGGGTTGTTGGAAATGAGAGTGTTGTCCAGAAAATATTGGTAATTAACGGCGGCACTATAAATGGGGACAGCATATATGTTCATTATGTAAGAGTTAATGATAGTTTGATTGGTAGGGTAATAATAAGAATAGTTGGTGGTTGAAAGGTTATTAATGTGAGAAGGAGAGGAGTTGGCGATGGTTGTATCATCGGTGATGCTAATTTTGAGGGAGTTGGGACAGGTTGTGCAATTTGAAGGTTTGAATTCTCCTGAGAAGACATAAGTTGTAATAGAATTATCATAGTTACAATCAGTGTACAGATAGTAATTATTTTTTCCTGCTTCAAGGATGAGGATTTGTCCATTGATGGTTCCGTTAAAATAAAATTCTGGATTAGAATTTGAAATAGTGGGTGGATTGTTTTCAATATCCTTCTTTTTGCAGGAAAAGATTATTAAAGCGATAAATAAGAGGAGGTAATTATTTTTTCTTAATAAAATCATAAAGCAGATTTAACGAGATGAATTTGTTTTTATTTAAATGGGAAGAAAAGGTATAGTTATTTTTTTGTTGGGGCTGTAAATCTTGATAATAGGTTAGTTGTAGTCCAAAGTTTTTGAAAATGAAAATTTGGTAAGAGATAGAAAAGCCGTAATTCCATTGATTAAGCCCTGTGATATAATTGTTGGCACTGGATGAAGTTTCTTCTTTGGCAAATGAAGAAACTTTTCTATTCATAACGTTGCTGTTAGAATAGAGAAGATATTTGATGTTTAGGGCGGTTGAGAAAATTCCGTATTTAGAGAGATAGGCAAAATTAATTGGTAAAAGTAAGAAATGGAGTTGATTATACTGCAGGTAAGTGGTGTCTTTTGAAAAACCAAAGTCGTATTTTTCAGCAATTGAAATAGGTAGTAAGGTATTGATATGGTTGATAGAGGTATAATTTATACCAGTTCCGAGGAGAACTTTAGGATGAAGGAAATTATTGGTATAATTTAGTCCAAAAGTAGGAGTAAGACCTTTTCCATTGGATTTAGAATATCCAAAGTTGTAAGTGATACCAGTGTAAAAGAATAGGAAATGCGTTGTTTTTTGTGGAAGTAAAGCATCAAAATTTTTTGTTGTAAGGAGATTGTAGTTAGTATCATCTTTGGTAAGGAATTTAATAGAAATGAGAGGTAGTGGCGAAATATCAATGTTATTTGAGTGAATTGAATTGTCTGTAATTATCGGGGATTGAGAAGAATTTGTTGAATAGTTGTTGTGGTTATTTTGTGTGGTATTTGAAGGATTAGTTTGAGTGATGAGAGAGTTGTTTATAGTTTTTTGGTGTTGAGGTATAGATGAAGATGTGCTTATGTTGTTGATAAATTTTTTATGAGATTGTGTTGAAACGGCTGTTTTATGAGATGCATTAGGATGAGAAGAGATAGAATTAGTATTGATATTAGGATAAGTGGGTGGATTAATATTTTTATGGGTATTATTATTTATTAAAGCATTAGAAGGATGTTTTTTTTCTGAATTTGAATTTGTAAGATTGTATTGAGTAGAAAGTGAAGGGTTGTTGGAGTAATTATTTTTGATAGAAGCATTGATATTTTTTGATGGATTGATGTTTAGGTTATGATTAAATAAAGGAGAGAGAGGAAGCAAATTGAAGAAAATGATTAATGCTAAAAGGTCAAACAAGATATTTTTGGTGATAAAATTTGTTCTGTTTAAATAAATTTTTTCAAATATATACCATTCGGTTGTATCTGGTTGAAATTGTTGAAAATACTCTTCTGATTCGAATTTAGAAGCGATATTATTAGCATCAAAATGTTCAAAAAATGACTTTATATCTTTCTCATTAGAATGAAATTGAGAAAGATATTCTTCGCTTTCGAATGCTTTATTTAGATTTTGATTAGTATGTTCATTGTTTGTATTCATTTGGCTTAAAGTAGAATTAGTTATGTATGTATTCTAACATATTTTTTAATTTTTTTCTGGCTTGATTCAGATACCATTTACTTGTTCCTTCGCTGATATTGAGCAGTTCAGCAATTTCTTTATGTGAATATCCATCAATAGCAAATAAGTTGAATACGGCTTTTTCGGTTGGTTCTAATTTTTCAATCAGATTTAGTATTTCATTCGCTGACATTTTAGATAGAGCAGGATTTATTTCGGATGAGTAATCAAAGTTAGCGTCGTAGGATTCGATGTATTCTACGTTTTTGTTGATTTTCTGTTTTTTTCTTAGTTCATCGATGATGCAATGGATAGTAATTTTAGAAGCCCATACTTTGAATGGATATTTATTATCATAGTTTTGAATTTGAGTTAGAATCTTGAACATAGCCGTGTTTACAATTTCTTTTGAGAGTTCTTTGGATAAGAAATATCTATAACAAATTCCCATAAGATAAGGGAAAAGTTTTTTATAGAGTTGTTCCTGAGCGGTTCGTTTGTTTTCCTGACATTCTTGTATAAGAGTATTTTCAATATACATTTATTTTATTTGTATCAAAAGATTTTTTTAAGAAAAAAAGCAGGGATAATTTACAAATTATCCCTGCTTGATAATGTGATTTAATTTTTGATGAACGGTTGAGTTATTTCAATTTCATTTATATCATTATATCGGATAAAATAGAGGCCTTCTTTCAGGTCAGAGATATTTATTTCAATCCGAGAGGTGTTATTGGATTTGATGTGTTTTATTTCTCTTCCTGTTAGATCTAAGATCTGGATGGTGCTGTTATTTATGTTATTATTATTGGATTGAATGTATAAGACGTCGTTAGCAGGGTTGGGGTAAAGGACGAGCGTGGGTTTATAATTAGTTAAATGGACACCCAACGGGGTGCCTACTTTATACAGATATTGCGCATTGGTGATATAACCACAATTGCTCACTATACAGGTATCCGTACTGTCTGTGTAAGTAATAGTTAGGCAAACGGAATAATTACCGGGAGCAGAGTATGTATGAGTGGGGAATGCTTGTGTAGAGGTGTTTCCATCGCCAAAAGTCCAGTAATAAGAAACGGATGCATTAGGATCACTTGAAATTCCAGAGTAGTTGTAGTACCACACTTGTGGGTTTAATGAATCTTGAGTAAAACTGATACTTAAGCTGCAAGTTAATGTTCCGTTTCCGCCTCCTGGTCCGCCACCGGCATTGGATACATTAACAGGTACGCATGCACCACTATATGAACACGTTGCTAATGAGTCATTAATGAATACACAAGCATAGTAAGAACCGTTATTGGAATAAGTGTAAGAAACAGAATTGGATGTTGTTGTAGTTTGGTTGCCATCACCGAAGCTCCAGGTATACGTAGCGTAGTTAGAAGGAGCGGGGTTTACAGACACACTGAAAGTAAAAGATGGGTCATTGTTGCTTGTGATAGTGATATTTGGAAATCCCCAGCAAGGATTGGCGTTGTTAACTGTAACAGAAGTAGTGTCGTATTTAGTACAACCACCGCCTGAAACATCTACTCTTACAGGATAAGTACCATTGCCTTGATTATTGTAATTATGAGAAACTGTATTTCCGCTTCCTAGCCAATTATTAGGATAGTTGAAATCCCATGAATAGGTTAAGCTTAGCCCATAAGGATTGTTTACATTAGCTGTAAATGAGATAACAGGGTCTGCAGATGCATCGACATTAATAGAAGTGATGGAGAATGGGGATGCAGTAACAGTTGCGACTGTTTGCATACTAAAAGAACAGGAAGGATTGAGTGAGTCAGTTGCAAATACTGTAACGGTATAAGTGCCGGGATTACAATAGGGATGAACGGCGGTACTGCTGTATGAAACTGTTGAACCATAATTTCCATCGCCAAAATTCCAGATATAAACAACCGAATTAGGTGGTGGAGCAGTTGTTTGCGGTGTGAATGCGATGGTGAATGGATTAATGGGCGCTTGAGTGATTTGTTGTAAGCCCCAAGTGCATGGCTGAGCCGATGCTGTGAGTGCTGCCATTGCAGCGATGGTTGACATTAATACACTCTTTTTCATAGTGGTAGATATTTTGGTTTTGACAATAAATACGAAATTTAGGGTAAGAAAGTTGGATTTTTTTCATAAAATTAAAGTTGTCTGTTTGTATTAAATTCCGTAAGTTTGTAAGGGAACAAAAATTTATCATAATGTCAAACGTTCAGTATCAAAAAGAAAACTTGAGTATTCAGGATCTCAAAAAAATAATTTTAGAAGATTATAGAATTGCTAATGAAAGTCGACAAACCAGTTTGTTGGGACGAAAAGAGGTGTTGACGGGAAAAGCGAAGTTTGGGATTTTTGGAGATGGTAAGGAAATTCCACAGTTGGCGATGGCAAAAGTTTTTCGTCCGGGTGATTTCAGAAGTGGGTATTATAGAGATCAAACGTTTATGTTTGCGATTGGTGCACTTACGATAGAACAATGGTTTGCAGGATTGTATGCACATACGGATTTGAATTATGAACCAACGAGTGGGGGAAGACAAATGGGAGGACACTATGCTACACCTTTATTAAATCCTGATGGGAGTTGGAGAAATTTAGTGGAATTAAAAAATTCTTCTGCAGATATATCACCGACCGGTAGTCAGATGCCGAGGTTGTTGGGATTGGCGTATGCTTCTTACTTTTATCGAAATAATCCTGCACTACAACAGGGTAAATTCTTGCAATTTTCGAATAAAGGTAATGAAGTGGCTTTTGGGACTATCGGAGATGCAAGCACTTCGGAAGGGTTGTTTTGGGAAACTTTAAATGCGGCAGGGGTATTACAAGTTCCTATGATTGTTTCTGTATGGGATGATGGGCATGGTATTTCTGTACCGAAGAAGTATCAAACGATAAAGGAATCAATTTCAGAGGCATTAAAAGGTTTTCAACGTTCAAAATCTTCTCCCGGTTTTGAGATATTGTATACAAAGGGTTGGGATTACGTTCATTTAATTGAAACTTATGAGAAAGCAGAATACATAGCCAGGAATGAACATGTGCCAGTTTTAATTCACGTTGATGAAGTAACACAGCCACAAGGACACAGTACATCTGGTTCACATGAGCGATATAAATCAAAAGAACGTTTGCAGTGGGAAGCGGATTTTGATGGAATTAAAAAGATGCGAGAGTGGATTCTTGCGAATGGATTTGCAACGGAAAGTGAATTAAATGATATTGAAGAACAGGCCAGACAGCGAGTGCTCGAAGCAAAAAATAAGGCATGGAATGATTACTTAACACCGATATTAGAAGAGAGAAAATTGATATCTGATTGGTTGGATGAATTAACTGAACAAAGCAGCTTTAAGGAAGAGTTACAAACCATAAAAAAAGAATTGAATGCTATAAAAGAACCAATAAGAAAAGATGTTCATCAAGTAGTGAAAAAGGTTTTAAGATTAACGAAGTATGAACATTCAGAAGTGAGAAAGAAATTATCTACATGGATAATAGAGAAAACAGAAGAAGCAAAGAAAATTTATGGAGATAATTTGTATTCTGAAACAGAATGGAGTGCTTTGAGAGTCACGTCTGTTTCACCAACTTATGCTGATGATGCACCGTTAGTAGATGCCAGAATAGTGTTGAGAGATAATTTTGATGCGATATTAGGAAAATATCCGGAAGTGGTGATTTTTGGAGAAGATAGTGGAAGGATTGGCGATGTGAATCAGGGTTTAGAGAAGCTTCAGGCAAAGTATGGAGAAATTCGTGTGTTTGATACGGGCATACGCGAAGCTACAATAGTTGGACAGGCGATAGGATTAGCGATGCGTGGGTTACGTCCTATTGCTGAAATTCAATATCTGGATTACTTATTGTATGCGTTGCAAATCATGAGTGATGATTTAGCGACGGTAAGATGGAGAAGTAAAGGGACACAAAAAGCGCCGGTAATTGTGCGTACAAGAGGACATAGATTGGAAGGGGTATGGCATAGTGGTTCTCCAATGGGTGCCATAATTAATGCTTGTAGAGGAATTTATGTGTGTGTGCCAAGAAATGCGACGCAGGCGGCAGGGTTTTACAATACCCTGTTAATGTCTGATGACACGGCTTTGATTGTTGAACCATTAAATGGTTATCGTTTGAAGGAGCGATTACCTTCAAATATCGGAGAGTTCAGAGTTCCTTTAGGTGTTCCGGAAGTATTAGTAGAAGGTACGGATGTTACCTTAGTAACTTATGGGTCTTGTGTTCGCATTGCTCAAGAGGCGGTAAACTGGTTGAAAGAACATCATATCTCGGTTGAATTGATTGATGTGCAAACTTTGTTGCCATTTGACATACATCATAGAATTGTTGAATCGCTAAAGAAGACAAATCGATTAGTAGTATTAGATGAAGATGTGCCAGGTGGTGCGAGTGCATTCATTTTGGATCAGATACTGGAGGAACAGGGTGGTTATCAATATTTGGATTCGCCGCCTGTTACAATTACAGCAAAAGAACATAGACCAGCGTATGCAACGGATGGAGATTATTTTTCTAAGCCAAGTGCGGATGATGTTTTTGATGCTATTTATAATTTAATGCACGAGGTTAATCCTGCACTTTATCCTGAAATTTATTAAAATTTTATCTATGAAAAGATTTTTGTTTAGTTTTTTAATAGTGGGAATTTCTGAAGTTCTATTTTCTCAATCAACGCTTTCTCCTGCAGAGGATGGATTTACTATTACTGAAATTATTGTTAAAGATTCTGTATCCGCAAAAGAATTATTAAATAGAGCTACTGTGTGGGCACAGAAGAAGCATCCGAAATATGACAAAGTAAATGCTGTTGGAGGGACAACAAAGGTTGAACTAGAGGCAGAATTTAAAATTAAGCCCAAAGAACTTAATCCGCCGTATGATTTTACGGGCAAAATAGTGATGCATGTAAAAATAGAAGTGAAGGATGGAAAATATCGTTACACAATTAATAAAGTAAAACATATTGCAGATAATGGGAAAAATTCTGGCGGGGACATTACTAAAGAAATTGCAGAATGTGGAAGTATGTTTTTACCTGAAATGACATGGAAGAAAATAAAGGCAGAGGCGATTAAAGATGCTAATGTTTTAGCGGAAGATATTAAAGACGCTATGTCTACGCCATACAAGGCGGTTTCAGATGAGTGGTAGTGATGATAATGTAGAATAATTTTATTAGTATTGTATGATTCAGAAAATCTTGTTTTTAGATATTGAAACAGTTCCATTAAAGTATAAGTATGATGAATTGAATGAGCGTGAACGAAAATTGTGGGATTCAAAATGGAAATACAATTCAGACATAAACCCTTCTGATCAATATAGTAAAAGTGGCATTTATGCAGAATTTGCGAAAGTAATTTGTATTGGATTAGGTTATGTAGATAGTAATCAGCAAATGCAATTGAAGGTACTGTTTAATAATGATGAAGTGCAATTGTTGAATGAGTTTAATACCGTTTTATACAAGTTTTATCAATATGTTTTTAAAACGTATAATTTGGAATACAATTTATGTGCTCATAATGGAAGAGAATTTGATTTTCCATTTTTATGCAGGCGAATGTTGATAAATAATATAAGCATTCCAGATATTTTGAAGTCGGGGCGTAGAGATTTGTTATTGGATACAATGGAGATGTGGAAGTTTGGTGATTACAAAAATTATACCTCATTGGATTTACTGGCGTATGTTTTTAATATTGATTCTCCAAAGGATGGAATAGATGGAAGTATGGTTTCTAAAGTGTTTTATGAGGAGAAAGATTATGAGAAAATAAAAATGTATTGTCAAAAGGATGTGGAGACGTTAATTAAAGTGTATAAGAGATTGAATCAAATTGTTTGAATTAAATGGATTGTAAAAACATTCTCCACTGTTTTGCATCCTTATTAAATAAAGGTGAGAGTGTGATTTCGTGAAATAATGGAATAAAATAACCTCCAAATTTTTGGACAGTTTGATAAATGTTTTGTAAATGTTGGATAGAATTTTCAATACTTATTTTTTGATAGTTGAAATAAGCGCCGTCCATTACTTGAAATGGAATAAAGAGTAAGTTGGTTGATGTTTCTGTTTCAAAATCATAGTAATAAAAAGGATAACTGGTACCTGCACGCCAACCAGTATCTGAAGCAAAGCCCATTGTGAAATCATATTGAATGCCTGATTTTAGAAGTAGTTTTGGGGTGGTTGAAATGTTCATTCTTAAATAATGTTGTCGTGAAGCAAGGATTTTTGTTTGTATAATATTTTCCAGATGTTTTTTTTCATTAGAAATTTTCTTTTCATCCAAGTATGAATCATAAGATGGATGTAAGCCAATGTGGGCAAAAGATTGAAGATATTGTAATGTTGAGATGGTGTGTGGATGTTGAGTATTGGCAGCCCTGTCAAATTTTGTAGAGGACTTGCATAAAATAAAAAAAATAACAGGATGCTTTTGACTTAATTGTTTTATGAAGTGATAAACATCAATAAAAGGGTCTTCTTTATTGAGAAATAAGGTTTTAATTCTTTCTGAAAATAAATGATGTTCACGTTTTAGTAAGTGTTTTAGTAACGCACCTGTTGTTCGGAGTTGTGATTTCCCTTTGAAGGCGAGAATGTTGTCTAAATCAAAGGTATAAATAGTTTGAAAATAGTAAGGAGTTTTGAAATGAGGATATAGTTTTTGGATGAATTGTTTGAAATTATGAATGTTTTCATCTACAAGTGGTCTGTTTAATTCATCTTTAAAGACACTACAATGTTTTTCAAAACGCTGATGGTCATCGGATTGAAAAGGAAAGAACCATTCTTCATAACGTGAGATAAAGAAAAATATTTTTGCAAAGATATCTTCTGGATAAAAACTATTTTGTGTAATATGAAAATCAGGTGAGATGGGTGCTTTTGTGTAATTGGTAATAAGTGGAGTTGGGTAAACATTAATGCATTTTTCAATGTGATTTTCGGAGTAATTAATTTTTAATTTATCTGAAAGAGTAAATTCATCTATGTTGTTTGTGAGAATATAATTTTTTTGCCAGATTCTATGAAAGATGAAATTTAGAGTATGGATTAAGCGAGTGTTGGTGTGATAAGGTGAGAATACAATAATTTCGGTAGGAAAATGAGAAGGTATTTGAAAGAGATTGTAAAAGTTATTTTGTAACACAATGATAGTTATATTAATTTTTTTGGTATGCTTTTTTGTTTTTGCGGAGTTGTTTTTTGGCGAGTCGTTTTTGTCGGCGTAGTTCTTTTTTATCTTGTTTACTCATTTGGGCGGATGGTAGGTCCTTTTTCTTCTTTTTCAAATAGGGATTGAAAGGTTCACTATTGAAACGTTCTTTGTGTCGCCATTTTTTCCATATTTTAGGTTTACGATTTCTGCCAACCATTTCATCGTTGTATTGGGCATAAATGGAGAATGAAAGCGAGAACAAAAAAAATGATAGAAATACTATTTTACCTAAACCATTCATTTTTAATATGGTTTGATTACAAAAGTACAAATTTTATTTAATTAGATGACAATTTCATTATCTCATCCCATAATTTGTTAGCAGAAATGTCCCAGTTGTATTTTTGTGCTTGTTCTTTGCCTTTGCTGATAAGGTTTTTAACAACTTCAGAATTTGTGGAGATGGTTTGCATCCCTTTTGCTATTTCTTGAATGTCTTGTGGATTGACTTTAAGAGCAGCATTTCCAGCCACTTCATTTAATGCTGTTGTGTTGGAACATATTACGGGCGTACCTAATTGCATCGCTTCAATAACAGGCACTCCAAATCCTTCATAAAACGAAACCATTACCAATGCTTTTGCAAATTTCATTAAAACCATCGTCGTGTCGTCATTCAATCTTCCTGTGAAAATAATATCGTTCTTAAATGGACTTTTCTCAACGACATCCATTACTTCTCTTTTTCCCCAGAAGAAACGTCCCACAATTACCAATTTGTCATCCGTTAGAGAATTTTTTTTGTATAAATTGAATGCATTAATTAAGCCAATGATATTTTTTCTGGGATGGATACTGCCCACGTAAAGAAAATAATTTTTACCATTTGTAAATTGTGCTTTAATGTGTTGTTCTTCGTTCGGCAGAATATCACGGAATTTCAGATTGCTGGCATTTGGAATAATATCAATTTTATCTTCTGAATAATGTAAGTATTGAACAATTTCTGACTTGCTATATTCAGAAACAGTGGCTATTCTATTAGCGTAATGAATATGTTTTACAAAAAAATAATCGTATAATTTTTTTATACTCCATGTTAGATGTTCTGGAAATACAACGAAGTTAATATCATGAACAACAGCATATTGTTTATATTTTGATCTTTTGGATATAAAACCATCTAATGATAAATAAACATCAGGTTTGAGTTTGTTTAATAGATTGGGCACCGTCCATTCATTCCAGATATAGATAAGCAGTGGGTGACGAGCTGGTGGTGTGAGAATTATAGGTGTGATGTTGTCTGAAAAAATGAATTCATCGCTGAAGTTTCTATCAAATAAAAAATAAAAATGCACATCGGGATGTTGTTGTGTAAGTCGTTTCATAATTTGATAGGAGTACCATCCGATTCCTTCCATTTTATCGGGAATTAGATGGCGAACATTGACAGCGATATTTAGTTCTTTCATTCTTGATATTCTTTATCTAACAAGCGGATGTCGTGAATTAATTGATTGACCTGTAAACTATCTGTACCGTCGTAGATTCCACGAATTCTTTTATTTTTATCTACTAAAATAAATAGTTCTGAATGTATGAATAAATCGCCTTCTCCTTCGGTTTCGTCAGCATTTACAAGGTAATGATAACGAGCTAAATCATAAATGTGTTTTTTATTGCCTGTAAGCAGATGCCACTTTCCTTTGATAGTGCCATATTTTTCTCCATAAATTTTCAATACTTCTACGGTGTCGTGGTCGGGATTGATCGTGTGTGATAAGATGAGAAAATCATTTTTTGTTGCAAAAGTATCCTGTACTCTTTTTAACTGGTGTGACATTTTAGGACATATACTTTGACAGGTAGCAAAGAAAAAATCTGCAACATATATTTTATTTTTGATAATGCTATCAGTGATAGTTTCTCCATATTGATTAGTGAGAGTGAATTGTCCAATGGTATGGTAAATGGTATCAACTTTATCTCCGACTTTAGATATTTTTTTTTCTCCTATTATAGGAAGTAATAATTTTTTTTCAGAATTTTTGTTTTGATTACAGTGCGAGAGAATAATAGATAGGAGTATAAGGGTAAGAAATTGAAGTTTTTTCATCGTTGTTCAATTTTGTTTTTTTGAAGGGTTTGTTTGTAACCTTCTTTTACGATGAGATGGTTAAATTCTTGAATGGAACGTTTCAGTTCGTCTGCATAGCGCCAATCATAATAGCCACGAATGTGTCTATCTTTATCTACAAGTACGGCAAAGCTATAATTGACATAATAGGGTTTTTGAAGAAAATATTTTTGATTGATGAGATTGAAAGTGGTATCAGGAAGATAAAATGAGTGTATGTTAGGAAGATTTAGATGTAGTGAATCTTTTAGATTAAAGAAAGTGGAATTGTTTTTGAAAGGATAAACTAAAACGATGGGGATGTGTTTGATTTTTTCAGGTTCATAATGCGCCATTGTAAGAAATTGGTCAATGCGAAATTTTTCTTTGATGTATTCAGGTTTAATGAAAGCAATCATAAAAACCTTAAAATTGTTGGTATCTAATGATACGGGTTGTAGTTTTTCACTCAAAAATGTAGTTTCTTTTACAGAGTAATAAATAGTATCCTTTTGATTGTTAGCGAGTTTTTTTGGACCAAAGTAATTCAGTTTTTTAGAGCGAATTAAACTCACATCTAATAGTATCCAAATAAGAGAGGGTAGTAAGATAATGATAACGACAATCCATCCTTTGTTTTTCATAAGAATTTTTCAAGCAGCAATAATAATGAAATAAAGACAAATAGAATGAAAAAGCAATTGTTACGAGTTGAAGAAATCACAATACTTTGAGATGTTACATTCCTTACACTTTGGATTACGGGCTGTGCAAACATATCGTCCGTGTAGAATGAGCCAATGATGCGCATCTCGTAGGTATTTTTGAGGAATGATTTGTAATAGTTGTTGCTCGGCTTGTTCGGGAGTTTTAGCATTTTTAGTCAGTCCAATTCTCGCAGAAACTCTGAAAACGTGGGTGTCTACAGCTAATGTGTGTTTACCAAATGCAACAGAGAGAATCACATTTGCTGTTTTTCTACCAATGCCGGGTATTTTTACTAATTCTTCAATATCTTGTGGTATCGTTCCATTGTATTTTTCTACAATGGTTTTAGCCATTGCTACAAGATTCTTTGATTTGTTGTTAGGATAACTGCAGGATTTAATTAATTCATAAACTTTTTCAGGAGTAGTGCTGGCTAATGATTGAAAGTCAGGATATGCTTTGAATAGGGCGGGTGTAATTTGATTCACACGTTTATCGGTACATTGCGCAGATAGAATTACTGCTACTAAAAGTTCGTATTCATTACGATAATTTAATTCCGTTGTAGGATGAGGATTAATTTTTTCAAAAATGGGAAAAATTTTTTTTGCTTTTTCTTTTCGGGCTTTAATTTCTTCTTTTGTCAAATTCATTTTAGTTCTAATTAATTTTCCCAACAATACATTTTTTTAGTTTAAAAACGTCAATGTATTTTTTCAAAACTGCAGATACTTCTTCGGGTTGTATTTCTTTTATTCGTTTCAAAAACGAATTGTAGTATTCTTTATCTAATTTTCTTGTTATGAGAGATTTCCACAAATTATCTTGTTTCAGGATGCCATCTGTTAAGTCCAATAACTCTCCGGATAAATAGTTTTTTACAATTTGTAATTCTTCTCTGTCTGGTGGTGTGTTTTGTAGTAGTTCAATTTGTTTGACCACTTCATCAATGCTGGCTTGTGTGTGTTCGGCTTTTACTTCTGCACTTACAGTGAATACAGAATAAGAGTCATAAGTATTAAGAGAAGAATAAATTCCATACGTATAGCCCTTCTCTTCACGAATAACGCTCATCAGACGAGAACCAAAGAATCCGCCTAACAGCGTATTAGCAATAGCAAAGTCAAAATAATCGGGATGTTTTGAATGAAGTGCAACAGATGTTCCTATTTTGATTGCGGATTGTAGTGCGTCAGGGAATTGGGTATATGAATGCATTTCAAAAGATGAAGGTAAAGGAACATTTTCATTGTGTTGATAGTGTGATTGGTGAAAATCTTCATTTCCAAAATGTTTTTCTATCAAATTTAATAGAGTAGCATCAATATTTCCTGAAACAAAAATAAAACCATTTTTCGGATGGATGTGTGTATTGAAAAATTCTAAAAGGTCGTTTCTGGTGATATTTTTATAGTCATCGGGTGTATGCAGTTTGTTCAAAGGATGGTCGTTTCCATAAATAATTTTTGAGTAGTTCCATTGGGCTAAAACACTTACGTTTTTTATGGCTGTTTGATATTGTTCAGTATGATTTTTAATGTAAATATCTATTTCATCTTGCGGGAAGTTGGCGTATTTAATGATTTCTTCAAGGATAGGAAGAACAGAAGGCGTATTTTTTTTCAAAAAGGTAAATTGCAATTTACAATAAATGGGAGTGGGTTCAATGTTGTAAAAAACGCCGTATTGTTCCAGCATTTCAGCAATTTCTCGGGCACTATGTTGCAGAGTTCCATTTATCAATAAAGAAGTAAAAGCATTAGCAATTAATTTTTTATTCTGGTGAATGAAACCGGCTTTGAAGAACAAAGAAAATTGAATAATTTCACTTTCAGGAGAATGTAATGTATAAACTTGAAATCCATTCTTACAAAGTTGTTGTGTAATTGGTAAAATGTCTATTTTGTCAATGCTTTGAATTTCTGGTGCTTTCGTTCTGTCTAACATAATTTTTAATCTAAAAGATATTGTTGATGTTGATTATATTTTTGAAGTGTGCGAATGCCAGAAGAAGAAATGTGTTCATACATTTTATCACAGAAGATGTTGATGATTTTTATTTTAGGGTAAAGTTCTTGCATATAGCGATATTGGTTTTGTTCGTAATGAAAGTCAGTAGAGTTTCTCAATCCACGAATGACCGTTACATTGTAAGGTAATTTTGAAACAAAATCTGTAAGCAAGGTATTATAATGTTCTATTTGTCTGTTTTGAATACTATAAGGTATTGGAAAACTACGGGGTGGTTTGTCTGGATTATTACCAAAGGCAATGATGACTTTATCGAAAATTTTTTCTGCTTTTAAGAGCACATTGTAGTGTCCTTTGTGAAAAGGATTGAAACTGCCAGGAAATACAGCAATTTTAGGTTCGTAAAAGAGTAGATAATCTATCAATATATTGAGAATACCCTTTTCATTGATATTTGATAAATGTTTTATTCGGAATTGTTTGTAAACAGCATAATCAATATGTTGATAGTTTTTGAAAAAGAAATTTTCAATTTTAAGATGTTCGAAAAATGGTTTATTTTTGTAATACTGAATGGTGTCCGGAAATAGTAACATAATAAAATATTGCCAGCTAATTTAAGGAAAAGTTATGGAGATATGATGGATTGAATCAAAGAGTGGAATGGAATAGATTGTTGTTATTAGAATTATTTTCCTGATTTAATAAGTTTTCGTAGAATGTATCAACGAGTAATTGACCATCTTTTTCTTCGGCCGTAGTAGCGTTTACAGCCATTTTATCACATTCTTTATTGTAGGTATTGTTATGATGACCTTTTACCCAGATGAATTCAATGTTTTTGAAAGTTTTAATAATCTCTATCAGTTCTTTCCACAGGTCAGGGTTTTTAACATCTTTGAAATTTTTTTTAATCCAGTTATGGATATAGCCATTATTGATACTATCTACGACATATTGAGAATCTGAATACACTTTAACAGGAATGCCTTTTTTTTTAATGCTTTTTAATGCTTCAATAACGGCAATTAATTCCATTCGGTTGTTTGTAGTAAGGCGGTAGCTACCAACTAAATTTTTACGGTGATTTTTATACAATAGAATAGCCGCCCAACCGCCCTTTCCCGGGTTTCCAGAACAGGCCCCATCTGTATATATTTCAATTATATCATTTGACACAACACGAATTAATGATTATTCACTTCTTCTGTTGTGGCGTGATGATGGTGGTTTTCAGCGTGCGTATCTTTTTCGTCAAGATTGGTTTCAATGATTAAAATAATAAGCCATACCACAATTGCCCCAATAACAGGTGCCCAGAAGTTAATAGATTTTTTTTCTTCGTTATGATGATGTTCAGAATTATGACTCATAAACTTTTTTGAGTGCAAATTTAAGGGCAAGTTTTTATTTTTTCAAACAAAAATCAGGAGGAAGATTTGCTATAATGTTTTTCAAATAATGCAGAAAGTTTATCAATATCAATTTCTTCCATTTTTTCTACTTCACTTAAAATTTCTTCATTTTGGATATATTCGGCCAGTTGCTTTTTTAACTTTTTGGATTTAAGTCGTACAAATTCATAATTGTGTTTAATAAAATATTGTTTGGCTGTAAAAAATTCTCCCATTTGCATATCTTCAAATTGATACTCATAAATAACTATTGGTTGTTGTATGGCTATTTTATAAAATTTAGATTCACCATCATTTATAGATAAAAATTGATGCCATTTTTTCTTTTCAGGATTATAGTAGCCAAATGCTTTAATTTTATCTGGTTTGTAAGTTTTAGTAAATCCTTGTTGGTCTCTAAACATAACTTTTGCAAATAAAGAAAGTTCTTTTTTAGGATTGGCTTTGACTTCGCCTTTCAAAGTATCTCCATCATTATTTACAATATAACCTTCGTAAAAATTCAATTGAGCAATTAATAATTGGAGACCAAAAAAACAAATCAAAAAAAACATAAGTTTTTTCATCATCTTTTTTGTGCAAATAAATGGAAAAAAGTGATAAAAATCATTTTTTTGTTGATAAATTATTAATGATGTTGAAAAACAAGAGCATTTTAAAACTCATCTGTTCCTGGAAGACAGGTTACATGTCCAACAAATTCGTGTTTATCGCCTTTCAAATCGTAAACTTTTATTTTGTATACATATACATCCTGTGTGGCTTTATTTTTCTTGCCTTTTACAGTTCCGTCCCATCCTTCAAAAAAGTCGGTTGTTTTGAATATTAACTCACCCCATCTGTCAAAAATCAACATTTCAAAGCGTGTAACATCTATGCCGGTACCTTTGCAAATAAATACATCATTAATGTTATTTCCATCAGGAGTAAAAGCATTCGGAATGTACAGATGAAACTCAGGTTCCACTATTATTGTTTTTACAACCATATCTCTACATCCATATTGATTATAAACAACTAACGCAACGGAATAAGTGCCGGGTTGAGTGAAGGTATGGATGGGATTTTGTAAATTACTGGTATTATAGGCACCGCTGGCAAAGTCGCTGAAAAACCAATTGTATGTAATAGCACCTTGTGATGTGCTTGTGAAACTTACGGTTGGTTCAAATTCAGAAGTAACCCATGGATTAGCTATGAAATCAGCCATTGGATAAGGGTAAACTTGAATATAATTGGTGTAAGTAGTAGATGAAATGCAATTGCCATTAGAGACGGTGAGTGATACATCGTAATAACTCGCTGCTGTGTAAGTGGTAGAAGTAGAATAACCAACAGAAGTTTGTCCATTGCCTAAATTCCACGAGTAAGAAAAGGCAGAATTGTAAGGATTGGCTGTAAAGTCCACTTTAACCGGCGGGCATCCTTTGGTAATATTCGCGGTAAAAGAAGATGGAGGAATAGGCGTTACACTCACAGTGAAATAAGCATCGACAGGATTATTACAACCATCACTTATCGTAACAGTATAATTATTAGGTTGGGTAGCAAAATTGCCAACTACATTGATACTTGAAGAATTAGCTCCTGTGCTCCACGTATAGGAATAAGGACCACCGGTGCCAGAACTTATTAGAGTGGGAGATAGTATAGTACTTGCATTATCACATAGTGTAATTGTATTACCAATTGCAGAAAGTGGTGGATAAACGTACACTTGAATAGTATAAATACTACTGGTACATGCCTTTCCATCAGTGGCTTGTACTGAATAAATGGTAGTTGAAGCAGGAGAAACATTTAAGGTACCATTATTGACAACACCACCCGGATTCCAGTTGTAGGAATAACTTCCATTTCCGCCTGATGCGTTAGCGTAAATTGTTGTTGTATTGTTGATACAAATGGAAGTATTTGGAGAAGTGTTTAAAGTTATTGCGTTAGGTTGAGGAATATTTACTGTAGGCGAGATGGTGCAACCAGTTCCGTCTGTTATATTTACTGTGTATACGCCAGATGAAAGATTATTAGCGATATTAGAGTTTCCTCCATTTGGGGACCATGTATAATTATAAGGCGCACTTCCTCCTTGAACCGTAACGGTAGCACTGCCGTTAGAACCTCCATAACAATCTACTGAATCAACAGTAAATGTATATGAAATATTTGAGATTGACACAGTAAAAGTTGAATTACTTGTACATGAATTATTATCAGAAACATACACAGTATAATTTCCAGGAGGAAGATTATTTGCTACATTAGAATTACCACCAACTGGACTCCATGTATAAGAATAAGGGGCTGTACCTCCTGACACATTTACTGTAGCAGTAGCGTTTCCACCACAGTTATTGGTGGATGTAATAGTAATGGTCATAGAGGATGGTTCAGCGATTGAAACAGTTGTAGATGTCGAACAGTTGTTTACATCACTTACTAAAACGGTATAAACGCCGGAAGTTAAATTGGAAGCCACACTACTATTTCCTCCCGAGGGCTGCCATGTATAGGAATAAGGGCTGTTGCCTCCCTGAACGGTAATGGTTGCGCTGGCATTATTTCCACCATTACAACTTACAGAAGTACTTGTTACAGAAAGAGTAAAATCATTGGCTTGTGTGATATTTACAATTGTGGAAGCGGTGCATGCAGCGTTATCCTGAATGAAAACTGTATAATTCCCTGCTGATAGATTGGTAGCAATAGAAGAATTACTTACAGAAGGTGTCCATGTATAGGAATATGGTGTGGTACCTCCTGTAACATTTACTGTTGCACTACCATTACTACCTCCGTAGCAAGTTACAGATTGAGTTTGAATAGAAGTAATGGCAATACCGGTTCCACCAATGGTAAGTGTAGTGAATGTAGTACATCCATTAGCATCTGAGATATTAACGGTATAGTTTCCAATGCTCAGACCGTTGGCGATGGATGAGTTGCCACCGGTTGGTATCCATGTATAAGAATAAGGCGCAGTTCCCCCTGATGGAGTTACAGTAGCACTGCCTAATGTTGTACAGGAGGCATTTTGAATGTTTACAGTTGTAGAAATTGCTGGTGGTTGAGAAATAATTAACGTTGTGGTACCAATACAACCATTATTATCTTGTGCGGTAACGGTATACACAGTTGAAGGTGATAAATTAGTTTGAACTGAACCAGTCAAATTTCCCGGCATCCACGTATAAGTGTATGGCCCTGTACCACCGGATGCTGTTACAGTTGCAGAACCTGTACCTCCGTTACATAAAGCATTTTGAATTGAAGGTGTGATTGTGATAGTAGGACAACTTACACAGGGTGTAATAGATGAAGCACTGTTGATTTGAATTGTAGAACCCGTGGCGTCCGTAATTCTAATAGGGTAATTGGGAGGAGCAGCAACTACAGAACCGGTGGCATAATTTGACCAATACGTAACACTCACAGAGCAACCGGGAGGAAAAGCACAACCACTTCCGGGGAAGCAAGCGCTACAATCCACACTGCTTGTCTGATATGCCCAGGTATAAGAAGGCGTACCTCCACTCACTTGTAATGAACCTGTTGGTAATGAACAGACGTTGAGCGTTGCACAGGGTGCTACAACCACTTGTGTTGTTTGAGAACCGCATGAAAGAGAGTAGGTTACTACATGAGTGCCAGTACCTGCTACCGATGGACTGAAAGAACCTGTTGAAGGATTAATACAACCTCCACAGGAAGCACTGAATGTTCCACCGGGCGTTGAAACTGAAAAAGTAAATGGTGGGTCGTTTAAACATTTTTGAGGAGGGGGACAAATGTTTGGGTCGCAGCAAATTAAAGATTGTGGGGCGCAAGCAGAAGCGGCAAAAGTTTGTACATAACCTGTTCGGGAGGCACTACCAGAATTGCCGGTAGAACCAGCGGCTATGATTTCACCGCCAGAATTTACTTCTACATCGTAAACATTAAAGGAGGTAGGATAATTGCCTAATGGATTTAGGTTAGGGTCAAATTTATAAACACCATTGGTTGAACCAACGTAAACATTTCCGCAATTGTCAATAGCAATGCCGCTATTACTTACTTGGCGGTTTCCAGCACCTCCGGATAAGCCACCGCCTGGAATGTTGGCAGTAGCTACGACTGCACCAGTTGCAAAATCTCTCTTCTGAACCTGATCGCCTTTATTAAGGTAAACAAAACCATTAAAATTGCTATATGCTAATGCTTCTAAACCACTATTATTTTTGCGGAAATTTTCACATTTGTAACCAAATTGAATACCATTACTGGTATGAAATGGAAAAGATGAGTTGGGATTACAGGAGACAAGGTTATCGTGAATATAACCAATGGAATCGTGAGTTAGGTAATAATAATTAGCGTTTGAGCAGGAAGTGATGGCTCTCACTTCTTGTGGTCCTGGTAAAAGTAATCCACCTGGGCCCGTAACCTGAACGCTGGATGTAACATTACCTGTGTTAACATCCACATTGTAGATAAAAGGCAGGGGTGTAGTAGAAAGAAATGGTAATGAGGTACCTGCAACGACGAGTTTAGTTTGGTTACAATTAAAAGAAATGTTCCAAAATTCAGCACTATTCATTGGAACAGGAGCTGTATTATTCCAAACTAATCCACCAGCAGTGTTGACTTTTTGAATTTGTGCAGTGGAACCTTGTGTAACATAAGAATTTCCGGCATTATCCACGGCAAATGTACCAAGCCAGCTGGTTGTATCATAAGGTGTATTGTAAGTCCATTGTAAAACGCCAGCATTATTATATTTAATGAGTTGCATTGGAGAAGTACCGCCAATTATATAAACATTACCTGCCCCATCTCTTTCGCATTCCCATACACAATCCCAGTTAGTACTTGGAAAGTTCGGAGTTTGTGTCCATGGGTCTATGACAATGGTTTTATCAGGTGAATAATTCAAAATCTTGTATGAAAGAATGTTGTCCTTCAAGGTATAAGAACATTGTACAGGTTGTTTATTATCAGCATAGTAAGCAATAGGAGGATGGTCAAGAATGTCACCATATTTTGTGTGTGTATAAACAGAATTGTTTTTTAATTTTGATTTCTTTGAATATTTCCATTTAATTTTAGAAACATCGCCACCGGGATGAATGATAATGTTGTATTTATATCCTTTTTGAGGGTGAAGGGTGTATTCAATATCAATATTGGGGTAGATGTTCTTGTAGAGAATCTTGTTGTAAGTAGGAATAAAATTAATGTTTTCTAAACGATTGTTTTTATAGATAGAATAACTGGAATAAAACGAATTTTTTTCTAATGGTATTATTTCTACATCGGGATTAATGTCCATCCATTCACCTATTATGATTTCTCTTTGTTCAACGAGAATATGTTCCTCTTCTTTCCATTTTCTGTTTTTTTCATATTCTTCATTTTCTTCTTTTTTCTTCCATTTCTTTTTTATGAGTTCTATTTGAATGGTGTTTTTAGAAAAATAATAATCTTCATTTTGTCCATCATAAGCAAAAAGAATGGGTTGTTGGTTAACGGTTTTGTTATCCCATTGTCCTTTATTTTCTATAAAATATTTTTGTTCAAAAGGGTTTATTTTCCATTCTTTTTGAGTGTTAGTTGTTGAGTATGATAAGATTTGAGCATACGACGAAAAACCTATGCAAATAATAAAAAGAAAAAAATACCGCATCATCGTTTTTTTTGATGCAAAAGTAAAAAATGAATATTGAAAACAAGGGGTATTTAAATAAAAAATCATTACCATTCAATCGATAAAATTGCCGTTTAGATAATTTTTGTGGATATTTAAGCCCAATGAAAACAGTTTTAATAACAGGAGGAACTGGTTTGGTAGGTACTCATCTTACCAATTACCTTATTAGCAAAGGTTTTCGGATACATTGCTTAAGTAGAAAGCGATTGATTTCTGATAAAAAAGAATTAAAGTACTTTTATTGGAATATAAGTGAATTAGAAATTGATTTAAATGCGTTTGAAAATGTAGAATATGTGGTTCATCTTGCCGGGGAAAACATTGCGGGGCAAAAGTGGTATGAACATTATAAGTTGATGCTTGATCATTCTCGTACAATGAGCACATATTGGATAATTCATAATATTTTGAAACACAAGGTGCCAATTAAAAAGTTTATTGGGGCAAGTGCTGTTGGTTTTTATGGAATGCAAAGAAGTGATAAGGTTTTTACGGAGCAGGATTTTGGTAATAATGATTTTTTATCCAGATTATGTGAGAAATGGGAGGCATCGTATTTTCCGTTGTTTGATAATGATATCAATACTGCTATAATTAGGATTGGCTTGGTTTTAAGTAAAGAAGGAGGGTTGTATGCAAAATTAAAACCAATATTTAAATGGGGATTGGGTTGTGCTTTAGGTTCTGGAAAACAGAATATGCCGTGGATACATATAGAGGATTTGTGTAGAATGATAGAATTTTTGATGGAACATCCTGAATATACAGGGATTTACAATGCAGTAAGTGATGAACAGGTAAATAATTATGAGTTTAGTAAACAATTAGCAAAATCATTGAACGCACCTTTTTTTCTTCCTAACATCCCAGAATGGGTACTAAAACTAATGTTGGGTGAAATGCATAAGATGTTGGTTACAGGTGTAAAAGTGAGTAATGAGAAAATAAAGAGTAAAGGTTTTCAATTTAAGTTTAGTAAGTTAGAAGAGGCACTTAAAGATTTGAATCAATGAAAAAAGTTTTTGGTTTAGTAGGTCATTCTTTGTCGCATTCGTTTTCAAAGCAGTATTTTACAAATAAGTTTAATACTTTACAATTATCCGATTATGTTTACGAGTTGTGGGAGTTAAAGGATTTGAAGAATATACGGGAGTTTATTCACTCTCAAGGAAATGTTGTTGGGTTTAATGTTACCATTCCTTACAAAACAGAAATCATAAATTACCTGGATATAATCACAGAAGAAGTCAAAAATATTAATGCTTGTAATTGTGTATTTGTGAAAGATAATCAATGGATTGGATACAATACTGATTGGTGGGGATTTTTAAAGATGATTGAAAATAAATTAGATAAACATTATACATCAGCGATGATATTGGGAACAGGCGGTGCATCAAAAGCGGTGGCTTATGCATTAGAAAAATTAGGAATACAATATATTTTTGTGTCAAGGAATGAACATCCGACAAGTTCTAATGTTTTAAGTTATAATGAGTTGGTACCCGAAATTTTTGACCAATTTACTTTAATTATCAACACAACTCCAGTCGGCATGTATCCTGATGTAGAAGATATTCCGCCCATTCCTATAAATTTTATCAATGAAAAACATTTTGTGATTGATTTAATTTATAACCCCGAGGAAACGAAATTATTGCACGAAGCCAAACAAAGAGGATCTAAAATTTTGAATGGATTTGAAATGTTATATTTACAAGCAGAAAAATCTTGGTATATTTGGCAGGAATTAAATGAAAATGAATGAGATTTAAAAGGATTTTAAGTCAGGAAGTAAGATTGACAGTTTTTGATTTGAATGAACTTTCTGAACCATTAAAATATTTGTGTGAGAAAGCAAAAAACATGGCATTTCAGGCGTATTCTGTATATTCCAATTTTAGAGTTGGTGCAGCAGTGTTGTTGGAAGATGGCCAGATAATTGGGGGAAATAATCAGGAGAATGTGGCATTTCCAAGTGGATTGTGTGCTGAACGCACAGCTTTGTTTTATGCACATGCTCAATTCCCAGATAAAAAGATAAAAGCCATTGCTATTTATTCTCCCGATGCAAAAAATTTGCTTACTCCTTGTGGTGCTTGTAGACAGGTAATGTTAGAATATGAAAGTATTCAGGGTGATAGTATTCAAACATTTATTGTAACAAATGAGGAAGTGTATGTGATGGATTCAGTGAAGGATTGGTTGCCGTTTGAATTTTCAGCAGATTTGAGAAGATAAAAATGTTAGTTACTGTTTGTTCGGATTTATTGGAGAATACACTGATTTAATAGTGCCATTAGTGGCTTACAAGATTAAACAAGCCGCTAATGCACGAATATTAAGGTGTTCATTAATATGCTTCAAATGTTGCGCTTAACAAGGCAAAAGTTTTTTTGATTGCGACATTTTATACATATTTGCCAAATATATTAAAGTGTATGATTTCTGTAAGTGTTAAACAAATTGCTGAATTACTCCATGCTGAAATTGAAGGAGATGGTGAAATTCAAATCAATAATGTTTGTAAGATTGAAGAAGGTGTGCCAAATGCTATTACCTTTTTAGCCAATCCACAATATGAACCTTATATTTATGAAACACGTGCTTCAGCAGTGATTGTTTCAAAAAATTTTCAACCTCAAAAAGAATTGAAATATAAACCTACTCTTATTCGTGTTGAGCAACCCTATCAGGCCTTTGCTCAATTGTTACAATTTTATCAACAGTATATTCAGCAATCTAAAAAAGGTGTGGAAAGTCCAGTATTTATTGGCGAAAATTCTGAATATGGAAAGGATTGTTATATCGGAGCATTTGTGTATATTGGTAAGAATGTGAAAATAGGAAATAATTGTAAAATTTATCCTAATACTACGATTGGGGACAATGTATTGATTGGAGATAATACAACAATTTATGCTGGTGTGAAAATTTATCATGATTGCAAAATTGGAAATAATGTAGCCATTCATGCTGGCACAGTGATTGGTAGTGATGGATTTGGTTTTGCGCCGAATCAGGAAAATGTTTACAATAAAATTCCTCAACTTGGAAATGTGGTGATAGAAGATAATGTAGAAATAGGTGCGAATTGTACGATTGATAGAGCTACAATTGGTTCTACGATTATTCGTAAAGGTGTGAAATTAGACAATTTAATTCAGGTAGCACATAATGTTGAAATTGGTGAAAACACAGTAATTGCTTCACAAAGTGGAATTGCAGGTTCTACAAAAATTGGAAAAAATTGTATGATTGGTGGTCAGGTGGGTATAATCGGACATTTGAAAATTGCCGAT
Organism: Bacteroidia bacterium; assembly: GCA_026003255.1. Taxonomy (GTDB): domain Bacteria; phylum Bacteroidota; class Bacteroidia; order B-17B0; family Aurantibacillaceae; genus BPGX01. Next base: position 636,527 of record BPGX01000001.1, read on the forward strand.
GGTACAAAAATTGCGGCTCAATCTGGAATAGGAAATAATGTTGATAAACCAAATTCTATTTTACAAGGTTCTCCTGCTTTCAATGTTAGCGACTATAAAAGAAGTTATGTGTTATTTAAGAAACTTCCCGAATTGTATCAAAAAATACAAGAACTTTCCAAAAAGATTTAGTTCATGTTTACCCGTGGGAGATTGATATTTGTGGTATTTTTTATCATTGCATTCTTAGTTGGAATGATATATGCTTATCGTAAGGACTTAAAGGAAATTCGTCAGCAATATTCTGGAATTTATTTGGTCTTTTTTGTATTGGTGTTGTTTCTATTGATATTATATCTACTTGTAAAGTTTGGAGGTAGGTTTTAAATCATAATTTATTTTAATTTGCTTAATCATGAGAGATATTTCAACGATATTTGCTAAAAATTTTATGAAAAGATTATTCATTGTTTTTTTAATACTGTTTGTATCAACTCAATTTTTTTCACAGAATAATAAACTTTCTGATGAAAAGTTTATACAAATATCTGGGGTAGTAGTAGATGCGGATAGTTTAAAACCCGTACCGTTTGTATCTATAATTATTAAAGGAACAAAACGTGGTACTATCACAGATTACTATGGTTTTTTTACATTGGTAGCGTCTCCGGGAGATGAATTGCAATTTTTTTCATTGAATCATAAAAACGGAGTTTATAAGTTAGATGATACACTCAAATTAAATCATTATTACATTATTCATTCATTGGTTAAGGATACAATTGTTTTACCTTCTGTTGCTGTTTATCCTTGGCCATCAAAAGAAGAATTCAAGAAAGCATTTTTGAATTTAGATTTAAGTGAAACAGATTATGATAGGGCTGCAAAAAATTTAGATAGAAAAGAATTAAGTTACAATGAACGCAATCTTAAAATGGATGCGCAGGCCAATTATCAATATACCATGCAGCAGCAATTAACAAAGATGTATTCACTTGGCCAATATCCAACCATTAATTTACTCAATCCAATTGCATGGGCGCAATTCATTGAAGCATGGAGAAAGGGAAAATTTAAAAATCAAAATAATAAAAAGTAAATCTAATTTTTATTACTATTTTGTTTTTTGATAATTTTACTCAATTCTTTCTCTGAAATATTCATTAAATCAAAATCTAAAATAACAAAATCTGCATTTTTACCAACTTCTAAACTTCCTATTTCTTTTTCCATAAAACCTGCGTAAGCGGCATCGTAAGTCATTCCTCTCAATGTTTGTAACCTACTTAATTTTTCCTGTGGTTGAAAGCTTGATGTGTCTTTTAAGTCGTAATTTTTACGAAAAACAGCAGCAAAAAATGTTTTAAGAGATGAAACATCTTCAACAGGGAAGTCCGTTCCAAGTGGTAAAATTTTATTCTGTTGCCAAAGCGATTGATAGGCATAAGCAGAAGGCATTCTTTGTTCTCCAATTCTTTCAATTGCCCAATTTTTATCCGAAATAGCATGAGTAGGTTGAACAGATGGTAGGATGTGGTATTTGTTGAAATACCATAAATCGGAAGTATCCACTATTTGTGCATGTTCCACTCTCCAGCGCCGATTATTCCGTGGAGATAAAATTTCTGAATACGCTTTGAGGACTAATTTATTGGCTGAATCACCAATAGCATGTGTGCAAACCTGAAAGTTTTTTTTCATATAAAACTTGTAATACTTTTTTCAAACTATCATACGAAATTAGCGATAAACCATAATATTTTTTATCCTTCCAATCGTTGTATGGCTGTTTTAATAATGCACCTCTTGAACCCAATGCACCATCTGCATAAATTTTGAATGCTTTAACTTTGAAATTAGGTTTATCAATAAATCCGTGTTGTGAAAAATAATTTAAATTTTCAGGGTTAAGAAGAGCCATTGCATAGATGCGAATTTTCAAGTATCCAGATTCAATCAATGAATCCAATAATCGTATTTGCCATAGTTCCAGCCCTGCATCGTGAACTGTATGAACTTTGTGTTTAAAACACAGTGCTTCGGCCTCTTTTAAAAGTTGAATGATTTCTGTTATTGATTTTGGTGGGATGTATTTTTCTATTAATGTTGTTGCATTATCAATGAAAATACCAGATGTTTGGCCTTTTTCATTCAATAGAATTTTACCACCATCAATTTTTGTATCCGATGTAATTTTTGCAACTTCAATGGCTTTTGAATTTGTCCACACAGCATGACCATCTACTCGTGTCAAACACACTGGTATATCCGGGAATACACTATCCAATGCTTCTTTTGTAGGAAACTGTTTATTGTCAAATAAATTTTGATCCCAACCCCTGCCAATAAGCCATTTTTTGTCTGGATGGTTTTTTCTAAATATTTTCAATTTTTGAATAACTTCTCCAATAGATTTACAACTATACAAATTACATTCTCCTAAAAAACTGGCTAATCCGAAGAAATGTGCGTGTGCATCAATGAATGCTGGATACACAAATTTCCCCTTTAATGATATAATACTATCGGACATAAATTCTTTTAGAACGACTTCATTACTACCCAATGCTATAATTGAATTATTGAGTACAGCCATGCATTGCACAATCTCATTTTTTGAATTTAATGTATATATGTTAGCATCTTGAATAATAAAATCTACTTTCTTTTTTTGTTGGCAGGAAACGAATAAAAGAGCATTGAAAATTGTCACAAATCTCAAAAAGTAAGAAAACTTCATATTCAATTTTTTGTAAAATACTGTATTAATTTTTTGGGGGAAAATTAAGTAAATATTAAAATGAAGGGGAATAAATATTAAAACAAGTCGGGGTGGCCGGACTCGAACCGACGACCTCATGCTCCCAAAGCACGCATTCTAGCCAACTGAACTACACCCCGAAAAATTTGAGCGGCAATTATAATAAGAATAATTGCAAATAACAAATAAAAAATATTTGGAATACATCTCAAACACTTTAGATTAAACCATTAAAATAGAAATTTATCCACAAAAACTACTTTTTAACACTTTCGTAAAAGAAAATTTACTTTAATTTGCAGACAAATATCAAAACTATGAAAAGGATTATTACCATTTTAAGCACAGCATTGACAAGCATTACACTGAGTGCTTATGCACAATGCATTCAAACTTCACAATACCCAACTACTACACAAACAATTAATTCCACATCACCAACAACTGTCACAACTTGCAATTTTGCAGGAGAATATTCTGTTTTGAATTTTACAGCAACTGGAGTTTATACTATTAATGTCACAGGCGGAAGTGGAAACTATCTCACTTTTACAGATAATACCAATACTCCAATTGTTTGGGGAAATTCCCCTCTAACGGTAACAGTTTCTACTGCCGGTGTTTATCATTGTCATATTTCAGTAGATGCTGCTTGTGGAACAGAGAACTCGTGTAGAACTACTGTAGTTACTCCCAGTGTGCCGCCTCCTTCAGGATGTATCAATACTTCTCAAAACCCCAGTTCTACAGTAACTATTGCAGGAACGGGTACTACCAATGTAACTAACTGTAATTATGCCGGTGAATATGCAGTGTTGAATTTTACAGCAACCGGACAATATAGCATCAATGCTACAGGTGGAAGTGGTAATTTCATTACTTTTACTGACAATACCAACAATATCTTAGCCAGCGGCAATTCGCCTTTGGTAGTAAATATTACATCCACAGGACTTTATCGTTATCATTTAAATACAGACGCTGCTTGTGGGACAGATGCGACTTGTCATAATGTAGATGTCATAAAATCACCTTGTATTAACACTTCTCAATATCCTTCTAATACTACTACTATTTCATCTACTGCACCTACAACTATTACCACTTGCAACTATGCAGGAGAATATTCGGTCAATAACTTTACTGCAACAGGCGTGTATACAATTAGTTCAACAGGTGGATCTGGTAATTATATTACTTTTACGGATGCTAGTAACAATGTTATCCTATCAGGTAATTCCCCATTAACTGTAACTATTTCTTCAACGGGGGTTTATAATATTCATATTAATACCAATGCAAGTTGTGGCACCGAATCCGCTTGTCATACTGTAATAGTTTACAATCCTGGTTATGTTCCCCCACCCACACCATCTAATGATGATTGTACAAATGCTATTCCTATTACTGCTCCTGGTACATATACAGGTACTACAATCGCTGCTACTTCAGAAACTTTATCATTGCCAACTTGTACTACTACAGGTGTAAGTCAACCCGGTGTATGGTACACTATTACAACTCCTTCTGCAGTTACATTAATGGCAAGCTTGTGTAATACTTCTCCTAACTGGGATTCTAAAATTTTTGTATATGAAGGTTCATGTGGTTCTTTCACTGTTGTAGGTTGTAGAGATGATAATGGACCTGCATGCTCAGGTACTCCCGCTTCTCTCGCATGGTGCACTCAACCCGGTGCAACATATTACATACTAATTACAGGATTCTCAACAGCCAGTAATTTTACCCTTGATATTACAAGTTCTAACAGCACTTTCCCAGTTACATTCACTGCCAGTCCTTCGTTCTCAATTTGTACTGGAAGTTCTGCAACCATTACAGCATCAGGTGCTACTTCTTACTCATGGAGTACAGGAGCTGCTACCAGTTCTATTGTGGTAAATCCAACTGTAACAACCAATTATACTCTTACTGCTTTCAATAATTTATACATTGGGTGTACAAATGTTAGTACAGTTGATGTAATAGTGAATCCTACACCAAATGTTAGCGTTACTTCTGCAACAATTTGTGCGGGTCAAACTGCAACACTTACAGCCAGCGGTGCCACTTCATATACTTGGAATACCGGCGCAACGTCAAGTAACATTACAGATAATCCAACGATTACAACAACTTACACTGTGACAGGTGAAGATTTAGGATGTACGAATACAGCCACGGCACAAGTGGTGGTTAATCCGACGCCGACTGCTTCTGTTTCAATTACAGATGCCGTTTCTCCTGGATGTAACAATGGTTCTGCTACCGTAACCATAAGTGGAGGTACAGCACCTTATACTTATTCCTGGTCTGCACCCGCCACTTCATCTACAAACATTGCTACCAATTTAAATGGCACATCAGGAAGTGGTACTTCTTATACTGTTGTTGTCATAGATGCAAATGGCTGTTCAACATCTCAAACTTTTACGGTAGATTGTGTAACATCTGTTGCTGGTATTAGTGCAAACACCGGAATATCAGTGTATCCCAATCCGAACAATGGAACATTTGTGATTACTACAAATAATACATCCTTAAAAACGATTCGTGTAATGGATATTACCGGAAGAGTGATATTGTCTACTCAATCCAATGAAAAAGATGTAGAAATGAATATAGTGAATTACTCACGAGGTATTTATGTAGTGGAGATTGAGAGCGAAAATGGAATTCATAGAATAAATGTAGTGAAAGAGTAGTTCACCATTCAACAAAAATTATGATTAAAAATCCTTCTGTATAGAAACAGAAGGATTTTTTATTTTAAAGTACCGCTGGAAGAAAAATTTAACCAAATAAAAAAGAATTAACACTTTCGGGTAAAAAAACTTCTTTAAACTTGCACGCAAAAGTATTTTATGAAAAAAATTATTGCATTTATTACTAGTGGATTAATAAGTTCCGGAGTTTATGCCCAACTCAACGGAACATACAATATTCCCGGTTCTTATCCTGACCTTGCATCGGCTATTGCTGATTTAAATCTTCAGGGAATAAGCGGTCCTGTAATTTTTAATTTAGCACCCGGTTATACTGAGACAGCACCTGCAGGTGGCTATACCATTACTGCCACCGGAACTGCAGCCAATACGATTAAGTTCCAAGCTACGGGAGGTGCTACTATAACTGCTTATACCGGTGGTACAGGAACACCGGGAAGTGGTACTAATCAGGACTTTGTTTTTCGCTTAATAGGTTCAGATTACATAACTTTTGATGGCTTAACTATTTTGGAAAATCCTTCTAATACCGGCAATGCTTTGATGGAAGCAGGAATTTGTTTCCTTAAAGGATCAGCAACTGATGGTTGTCAACATAATACAGTTCAGAATTGCTATATTCGATTAAGTTATCAAAATAATGCAAGTGGAAGCGGCCCGTCTTTAGAAGGGTCTAAAGGTATTCAGTTTTTAAATGCAACTGGTGGTCCACTAATTACATCTCTTACAATCACCAGCCCATCCGGTGCACATTCATTTAATGCTATTACATCCAACACTATTACAAATGTTAATTATGGCATTGTACTTGTTGGTTATGCAGATACTTCTCCTTTCGCAAATGTGGATATGACTAACGTAATTAACAATAACCAAATATTTAACTTTGGCGGGGCTACGGGAGCCGCTAACCCTGCAGCAGGCATCAGAACTCAAAATCAATATGGATTAGCCATTTCTAATAACTTGTTAGTAAACAATAATCCTTTAGATCCAGGAGCATATCATGTAACAACTTTGAGAGGAATTTATATGCAAGGAGGTAATAATGCTAATGTATCTGTCATTAACAATACTTTGTCTGTTATCTCTGGTGCAACCACTACTCAGTTAAGTATCATAGAAAATGCTTCTGGTGGGAGCGGAACATCAAACTTAGTAAATATCTCAAATAATTCTTTGCAATATTGTGGTTATACCGCTGGTACATCAGGAACTTTTTATGGTATTTATAATACAGCATCTGCATATAGTTTAGCAATTAACAACAATTCCATTCAAAATTTCACTACATCAGCAACAGGAGGCATGAATTTTATTTACAATTCAGGATCGGGTAATTATGTGGAATATAAAAATAATACGATTTCTAATCATACTTTATCTACTACGGGTACAGTTTATTTCATGCATAATTCAAATGGAACCCCCAATAGCTTAATTCAAAACAACACTATTTCTACAATAAGTAAAACTGGATCCGGTGGAACTGTTTATGGTTATTATAACTTAGGTAGTCCTACTGGTGGTACTGTTACACTTTCTGGCAATGTATTCTCAGGAATAAATCTTACCGGTGGTGCAACCTTTTATGGTATTAATCATGCTACTAGCAACACACAAACAGTATCTATATCATCAAATACTATTTCAAGCATAAATGGAGGTACAGGTACAACATATGGTATATATTATTCTTTCGGATCTCCTAGTGGCTTAATTAGTCAAAATGTTATAAATGGAATCAATGCTGGTGGAACAGTGTATGGTATTCAACATAATAATGGTTCCACAATCATAAGTAATAATATCATCACGTCATTCACAACCTCTGGTTCTACTCTTTATGGACTTTATCAGTCAGGAGGAACTACCATTAGTTATCATTCCAATAAGGTTTCAGATTTAACTTCAACTAATGCAGCACCAAATGTTTCTGGTTTATATATTTCTTCAGGAACTACAGTGAATGGATACAATAATATAATTGGAGATTTACTGGCACCGTCTGCCAGCGCTACGAATGCCGTTAATGGTATTTATGTTAGTGGAGGAACTACAATCAATTTATACCACAATACAGTACGCTTAAATGCTTTATCAAGTGGAGCAAATTTTGGTTCATCTGCTATTTATGCTTCTACAACGCCTAATGTTCTGTTACAAAACAATATCTTTATAAACAATTCCACTCCGAATGGAACTGGCAAAACAGTGGCATACAGAAGAAGTTCTACATCATTAACTACTTATAATACAGCGTCCAATAAGAACATTTTTTATGCAGGAACACCTGGCGCACAAAATTTAATTTTTTCCGATGGAACAAATGATTATCAAACACTTGCAGCATACAAAACAGCTGTATCTCCTGCTGATGCCGGTTCTTATACTGAAAACACTCAATTTTTGTCTTTAGTACCATCCAATTCAAATTATTTGCATGTAGATGGTTCTGTAGCTTCATTATCCGAAAGTAATGGTTTATCTGTTCCTTCTGTAAGTGTAGATATTGATGGTGATATTCGTCAGGGATTTCCGGGGTATTCAGGAACAGGTACCCTCGCCAGATATTGGAGCAGATGAGTACAATGGTATTTCCGCTGGTTCACCTAATGATGTGGGAGTAACAGCGGTAACTTCTCCCGCGTCTAATGGTTGCTATACCGCATCAGAAAATGTTATTTTGACCGTAAAGAACTTTGGAACCAATTCACAACCCAATGTTTCAGTTACTGTGTGGGTGAGTGGTCCGAATTCTGCTACTTTAAATGCAATGTCAACGGGCGTTTCTTCTGGTGCTACTGTTTCCGTGGCAGCCGGAACTGTGAATATGTCTGCTGCAGGTACATACACTTTTAAGGCCTTTACTAATCTTGCATCAGACGGAGATCATACCAATGACACAATTGTTGTTACACGTGTAGTTACACCTACCGTTTCTTTGCCTCAACAAGTGGATTTTACAGGATTTACAGGATCAAACTTACCATCTGTTTTTCCAGGTTGGTATGAAGCACAAGGTGTTGTTCCAACAGGTACAACATCAAACTGGGTTAGTCAAACAGGATTAGGTACTTCGGGTAACATTACAGCAAGAGTTAACCTCTATACAACTACAAGAAGAGAGTGGATTATTGGTCCAAAAATCGTTCCAACAGCCAATACTATATTGAAATTTGATGCTGCTGTAACCAATTTTGCAAGTATTACTGCACCTGATTTGATGGGAAGTGATGATGCGGTTTATGTGATGATTTCATCAGATTGTGGTTTAACGTTTACACCAATTTATACCATCAATGCTTCAAATAACTTACCTCCAACATTGACTTCATTTGTTTTACCTTTAAGTTCATATTCCAATACACCAGTTATTGTAGCTTTTTATGCAACAGATGGTACAGTTGATGATCCTGAAGATTATGATTTTCATTTAGATAATATTAATATATACAATGGCAATAATGATGACTTAGTGGCTACTTCGATTAATTCTCCTAACTCCTCTTCGAATTGTTTTGGAAATGAAAATGTAATTGTGAATGTTTCAAATAATGGATTTAATAGCGCTACTAATTTTACTGTGACTGCTGTGCTTTCTGGTGCTAATAATGCTACCATTAGTACGACTTATACCAATAACTTATCATCCTTCACATCTACTACTATCAATGTTGGTAACTTTAATATGTCAGCACCAGGTAGTTATACAATTACTTATTATATCACTTATCCAGCAGATGCTGATAATTCTAATGACACGTTAATTGCAACTTATAATAATGTCGTATTACCTTTCCCGATGTTAGAAACATTTGATGGTGTGTCTCCTTTACCCGGATTACCAGCAGGTTGGATATCCGATAATGGAAGTGCTTCTTATGATTTTACAGTAAGAACAACGGGTAGTTCTATTCAGCATGGAGCGGGCAATCTACCCACTCAGGGAATTTGTGCAGATTTATATTCTGGTAATTCGACATCATGGTTTGAGACACCGTCTATTGGAACATTGCCCAATAAAGATGTGCTTGTTTCTTTCGTGTATAGAATTGTAAATTGGAGTGGTTATGCTAATCCAGGTGGTACTGCAACTTCTATCACAAATAATGATTCACTGAATGTATACGTTTCTTCGAATTGTGGTTCAAGTTGGAACTTGGTTGGTTCTATTAATGGTTCCAATCATACAGCATCCAATACGTTTGCTACTAAACAAATTTGTCTTGGAACTACTTATGCTGGTCAAAATATCAAGTTAAGATTTGTAGGCAAGTGGTCTACGGGTGATTACTGGATTGATATTGATAGTATTCAAGTTACTGATGTGAATGTGTTATTGAATTCAAACTCACTTACATTGTGTCAAAATTCAACTGCAAGTATTACAGCTACTGGTGCGAGCAGCTATACATGGAATCCAGGTTCAATAACTGGCTCTGTTTTTGCTCCGAATACATCTGTAACTGGTAATACCACTTACACAGTAACTGGTGAAACATTTGGATGCTTTGGTTCTAATACTCTAAATGTAGTTGTTAATCCTACGCCGACTGTTTCTGTATCAGTCACGGATGCTGGTTCACCTGGATGTAGCAATGGTTCTGCTACCATATCCATAAGTGGAGGTACAGCACCCTATACCTATTCATGGTCAGCACCTGCAAGTTCTACCACCAATGTAGCCACCAACTTAAATGGTACTTCTGGAAGTGGAACATCTTATACAGTTGTTGTTACAGATGCGAATGGATGTTCTACAATTCAGACATTTACTGTAGATTGTGTAACCTCTGTTGCTGGTATTAGTGCAAACACTGGAATATCAGTATATCCCAATCCGAACAATGGAACATTTGTGATAAGTACGAATAGTTCTTTAATGAAAACAATTCGTATAATGGATATAACCGGCAGAGTGATAGTAACTACTCAATCCAATGAAAAAGATGTAGAAATGAATATAGTGAATTACTCACGAGGTATTTATGTAGTGGAGATTGAGAGCGAAAATGGAATTGATAGAATAAATGTGGTGAAAGAGTAGTTGTATTGATGTTATTTTAGATTAAAGTCCTTTCTACGATAAAAGAAAGGACTTTTTATTTTATTTTAAAAGTTATTTCTTATTTTTGCAGAAAAAAGGATTATGCGTTCATTATTATTGAATTTAATATGTTTATTGATGGTTAACATGAGAGGACAAAGTATTTTTTGGTACGAAGATTTTGGAACAGGATGTAATCAGGGGCAGATAGCGAATGGAACGGTTACTACTCCTACAAATGGAGCATGGGTAGTTACATCAACAGGTTTAAATGATCCATATTCTAATGAATGGTATATTAGTGCAACAGAAGCAGGGATGGGACTTGGAAATTGTCAGGACGGATGTTTGAATAATTCTATTTTATCCAATAGAACTCTCCATATTGGAAATGTGGCTGTGAATACATTGGGATTATCTTCTGATCAGGGAGCGGCGTATCTGGATGGGGCATGTGGAATGGGTTATTGTTCAAATACAGATAAAAGAGTAGAATCACCTACAATAAACTGTACAGGGTATAATAATATTACATTATCGTTTAATTATATTCAAATGGGAACAAATGGAAGTGATTTTATTGAGGTAATGTATTTTGATGGGATATCCTGGGTATCGTTTGGAAATTTACCACAAACGTATAATAACAATATATGTGGTAACATTGGAATATGGTCAAATTACTCGATTTCGCTTCCTTCCGCTGCGGATAATAATTCTAATGTAAAAATAGGATTTAGATGGCAGAACATCGATGATGGTATAGCAACCGACCCTTCATTTGCGGTAGATGATATACAGATTAATGGATATCCAATCCAGTCAGTATCTTTTAATCAAGCTACTGGCAAGAATTCTCATGCTTGTCCCAATCCGAACAATGGAACATTTGTGATAAGTACGAATAGTTCTTTAATGAAAACAATTCGTATAATGGATATAACCGGCAGAGTGATAGTAACTACTCAATCCGATGAAAAAGATATAGAAATGGATATTGCTAATTACTCACGAGGTATTTATGTAGTGGAGATTGAGAGTGAAATTGGAATTGATAGAATAAATGTGGTGAAAGAGTAAGTTATAGTAGAAATAACATAACAAAAAATGCCTCCTATTTAGGAGGCATTTTTTATTTTGGTGAATTGTCTTATAGATTAATGATTCAATTATTAGTTTTTTATTTGAGAAAAATACTTCTCTAAAATCTTTTCAGAATCTTTAATGCTGATTTTCAACCATTGTAGTAAAATTTCTTGTTTTTCTGATTCTGATAAGTGGTAGTTAATTGAAGATGTTCTTAATTTTTTATTTAATTCATACATACATAATGCAGCACTAACACTGATATTAAAACTTTCGGTAAAACCATACATAGAAATAAATACAGATTCATCAGCATTTTTAAGAGCATAATCACTAAGTCCTTCCTTTTCCGCACCAAAAACAAGAGCAATGGGCTTATCAAGTGATAATTCGCTAATTTCAAAAGATTTTGAATGAGGTGATGTTGCAACAATTTTGTAACCTTTCTCTCTTAATGTTTCATAACAAATTTCAGTATTGTTAGAATCTTTTTTATTGTATTTATACAAGCTGAGCCATTGTGAAGCCCCTAATGAAATTTCTTCATTGGGTTTAAATTCATTTCTATTTTCAATCAAATGAATATCCTGGATACCAAAACAATCGCAACTTCTTAATACAGCAGCAGCATTATGCCCTTGAAAAACATCTTCTAAAACGATTGTTATGTAACGAGTTCTATTATTTAATACTTCCAGAAATCTTCCAAAACGTTTTTGGGTAATAAATTCTTTTAAGTAATCAATTTGCTGTTCAATTGAAGCATTCATTGAATAAGCGCTTTCAGTTCTTCAATAGATTTTTTGATATTACTTTGTCCAAAAACACTATTACCAGCCACTAAAATATCTGCACCCGTTTGAACTAATTTTTTTTGCGTTTGTTGTGTCAACGCCACCATCTATTTCAATCAATGCTTTTGAATTTTTTTGCAGGATTAAGTTTTTAAGTTTATCAATTTTAGAATAAGTATGATCAATAAACTTTTGACTACCAAATCCGGGATTAACAGACATTAAACATATCAAGTCCACATCCTGAATGATATCTTCTAATAAATTTACAGATGTATGCGGATTAATGGCTATTCCGGCTTTTACATTAAATGAATGAATTGTTTGAATAGTTCGATGTAGATGAATACAGGCCTCGTAATGTACAGAAATAAGATGTGCACCGTGTTTTACAAAACGTTCAATGTATCTATCAGGGTCTACAATCATTAAATGAACATCCATTGGTTTTTGACAATGTTTCTGAACAGCTGATAACACGGGGAATCCAAATGATATATTAGGAACAAAAACACCATCCATGACATCCAAATGAAGCCAATCTGCAGAACTTTCATTTACTAAACTAATCGCATTGGTTAAATTAGAAAAATCTGCCGATAAAAGTGATGGTGCCAGTAGTGCCATATTTTTAATTAAATGCATTAAATCCAGTAATGTCAAGACCGGTGATGAGTAAATGAATATCGTGCGTTCCTTCGTAGGTAATCACAGATTCTAAGTTCATCATGTGTCGCATAATTGGATATTCTCCTGTAATGCCCATTCCTCCGTGTATTTGCCGTGCTTCTCTTGCTATATTCAAAGCCATGTATACGTTGTTTCTCTTTGCCATGGATATTTGAGCTGGAGTGGCTCTGTTTTCATTTTTCAGAACGCCTAAACGCCACGCTAATAATTGTGCTTTGGTAATTTCAGTAATCATCTCAGCAAGTTTCTTTTGTTGTAATTGAAAGGCACCAATGGGTTTTCCAAATTGTATTCTTTCTTTGGAATATCTCAATGCACTGTCATAACAATCTAATGCAGCTCCAATGGCACCCCAAGCAATACCATAACGTGCACTATTTAGGCAACTTAAAGGTCCTTTTAAACCTTTGATATTTGGTAACAAATTTTCTTTTGGAACTTTGACATTATCAAAAACTAATTCACCAGTAGCACTGGCTCTTAAACTCCATTTTCCGTGAGTTTCAGGAGTACTAAATCCTTCCATGCCTCTTTCAACAATCACACCACGAATTTCGCCATTGTCATCTTTTGCCCAAACTACCGCAATATCTGCAAAAGGCGCATTTGAAATCCACATTTTAGCACCATTTAAGAGATAATAATCGCCTTTATCTTCGATACGAGTTATCATTCCAGCCGGGTTAGAACCATAGTCCGGTTCAGTCAAACCGAAACAACCCATGATTTCACCTTTTGCCAGTCGTGGTAAGTATTTTCTCTTTTGTTCTTCACTACCGAAAGCATAAATCGGATACATCACAAGCGAGCCCTGAACAGATGCAGTAGAACGAACGCCACTATCACCTCTTTCTAATTCTTGCATCATAATTCCATAAGCAATATAATCTAATCCGGCACCTCCATATTCCTGTGGAATGAATGGTCCAAAAGCACCAATTTCGGCTAATCCTTTTATCCATGGTTTATGAAAGATGGCTTTCTGACAAACATCTTCAATAATGGGTGTTACTTCTTTTTTAACCCAAGCTCTTACAGTATCACGAATGAGTTTATGCTCTTCTGTAAGTAATTCATCCACGAGATAATAATCGTGATGTTGATAATTGTCTGTTCTCATAATTTTAAGTTTTTTTGATGTTGTGAATTTATGATTTAAAATGATTTTTCATTTTTGAGATAGTGGAGTAGCAAGTTAAGTCAGTTTGAATCGGAACTACAGAAATATAATCGTGTGCAAGTGCCCATTCATCGGTATCTTCGGCATCGGGTTCGAAATTGGTAAATTTTCCAGTCATCCAATAGTAAGGTCTATCATAAGGATCAAAGCGTTCCTCAAATTCTTCTACCCAATTCCCTTTTGCCTGTCGACATATTTTAATACCTTTGATTGCATCCGGCGGAACATCAGGGATATTAACGTTCAAACAAATAATTTCATTTTGTTGATTCAAAACCCATTCAATGATTTGTTTAATGTATTTTTCGGAAGGTGTAAAATCTGCTTCAATACTATAATTGCAAAGTGAGAAACCAATAGACGGAATACCTTCTAAATACCCTTCAATAGCGGCAGACATTGTTCCCGAATAAATTACATTAATGGAACTATTACTTCCGTGGTTAACTCCTGATAGAATTAAATCGGGCTTTTGTGGAAGTAGTTTATTAACGGCTAATTTTACACAATCAACCGGTGTTCCATTGACAGCGTATTCAATAGTTGCATTATGATAATGAGAAGGTTGGATTCGTAAAGTTGTATGAATGGTAATTGCGTGTCCGCTACCTGATTGTGGTTTGTCTGGTGCAATGACGGCCACTTCGCCAAAACCTTTTGCAATCTGGCTTAAAAACAAAATACCGGGCGCTGTAATTCCATCGTCGTTTGTTACTAAAATAAAAGGTTTCTTCATCTCAATTCAGCGTTTAATTGTTTTTTTAATTCCTGAATGGTCTTGTTCATAATTGTATCAATCTCTTTATCGGTAAGGGTTCTGGAATTATCCTGCAAGAGAAGGCGAATGGCGTACGATTTTTTATTTTCGGGAATGTTTTTGCCTTGATAATAGTCAAAAATTTTTATGTCTTTCAAATAGGGCTTGGCAGATTGTTGTACGCATTTTTTTATTTCTGAAAAGGAGATTGAATGGTCTAATAATAAAGATAAATCTCTTTCAACGATGGGGAATTTGATAATTTCTTTATAGGTAGTTTGTTTAGTTTTATAGTTATCAAAGATAATTGGTAAACGAAGTTCTGAATAAATAACAGGATAATTTTCAATTTCAAAAGGTTTTAAAACAGATGGATCAACAAATCCAAGAGATGCCAATTCTTGTTGCTTATCAGTAAAGTATGTAATGCTTCTAATAAATGGATATTGTGAATTTTCTTTTATTTGAAGGGAAGTGTTACAAAAATTAAAAATGTTTTCAATGATTTCTTTGATGAAATAAAATTCTTTATTAGAGTTGTAAAAACTTTCGGTGAGAGGGGTTTTTCCGGATGAAAAAATAGATAAACGATATTCTTCTTGTGGAGTATTATCTTCGTACCAATATATTTTTCCTATTTCAAAACCTAAAAAGTTTTTTTGTTGATGTCGTTCATTGAAAATAATTGTTTGTAAAGCATTGAAAAGTAAAGTATTTCTTAAAGCATCTAACTCAACATTAACTGGATTTTTAATTTTTATAAGTTTATTTTGAATGTTTTCAGGATAGAAAGAGTGGTGATGAAAGGAAAGACCCTGGGTTTCGTAAAAACCCTTATCAACAAGGTATTCTGAGAGTTTATGGGTAAATTGTACCCATAGAGATTGATTGTAATTGGAGTATTCAGGTATTTGAAAAGAAAATTTCTTTTTTGTATGAATATTATTGTATCCATAAATTCGGAGAACTTCTTCTGCCACATCCACTTCCCTTGTTACATCTGATTTCCGTGGAGGAACCAGTAAAAGCATACCTTCATGACTTTCTGATTCTATCTGAATCTCTAATTGTTCAATAATTTTTTTAGTGGTTTCAAATGGAATTTCCTGACCAAAGAGTTCATTGGCATGGCGAATGGAATAACCCACTTTATAAGGTTCAAAAGGTTGTGGATAAATATCTTTTACAGACATGCTTAAAGAACCGCCTGCAATTTCAAGAATGAGAGAACATGCTCTATTCAATGCATAAATTACCATTTCAGGGTCTGTAAAACGTTCAAAACGAAAGGAAGCATCTGTTTTCAACCCAAGGGTAGTAGAGGTTCTTCGTATAGAGGTAGGATTAAACCAGGCGCTTTCAAGAAAAATCGTTTGAGTATCGTCTTTGATACCACTATTTAATCCACCGAAAACACCAGCGATACACATGGGCTCTTCGGCATTGCAAATCATTAAATCATGAGAGGATAATTGCCTTTTTATTCCATCTAATGTAACAAATTCTGTTCCCTGTGGGACATTACAAACAACGATTTTATTCCCTTTGATAGCCCGGACATCAAAAGCGTGAAGAGGTTGACCTAATTCTAACATTACATAGTTGGTAATATCTACGATATTATTAATTGGTCGGATGCCCAATGCATTCAGAGTATTTTGTAACCATTGTGGTGAGGGGGCTACTTTAACGCCATTGATAACAATACCGGCATAACGTTTACAATCTTCAGTATTTTGAATTTCAATGTCAATATCAATAGTACCCGAAGATTCTGGGAAGTCAAGTGAAGCAGGGAAGTTAAGAGTAAGGTCAGCGTATTCATCGGCATAGTGCGTTTTAAGATAAGCCTTCAGGTCTCTAGCAATACCAATATGAGAAGCAGCGTCTCCACGATTGGCTGTAAGACCAATTTCAAAAATATAATCTTTTGTAACTTTGAAATAATCTGCAGCAGGTAAGCCCACAGGAACGTCTGATGGCAATACCATAATACCATTGTGATTATCAGAAAGGCCTAATTCATCTTCGGCACAAATCATTCCTTCACTTACTTCACCACGAATTTTGGATTTTTTTATTTCAATAATTTCACCTTTGAAGGTATGTAATTTAGCACCGACCAAAGCCACCAATACTTTTTGATGCACATCTACATTAGGTGCACCACATACAATTGATAGTACTTTTTCGTTTCCAATCAAAACTTTTGTCAAAGACAATTTATCAGCATTAGGATGTTTTGTTTTTTCAAGCACTTCTCCTACAACTACATTTTCCAATCCTTTATGAGATATGTATTCTGAAATGCTTTCTACTTCTAGGCCAATTTCTGTAAGGATATCGGCAATCTCTTGAGGGTGGAGTTGTATAGGTAAAAGTTGTTTTAATAATTGATAGGATACTTTCATAGTTTTATTTAATTCGAACTCTTGGGTCTAAAAATCCATAAATGATATCTACAATCATATTGGTAAGAACAAAAATGGTTGCAAATACTAATGTAGCCCCCATTACAACAGGCAAATCGTTTTTAGTAAGTGCTTCATATACTTCATAACCAATGCCTTTCCAGTTGAAAATATATTCTACAAACACAGCACCAGCCATAAGGCCTGCAAACCAACCGGAAATGGCAGTAACTACAGGATTAAGCGCATTTTTGAGAGCATGTTTGAATACAATAGTGTAAAATGATAGGCCTTTTGCTCTTGCTGTTCGAATGTAATCTTGCGACATCACATCTAACAATGAGCTGCGCATGAGTTGAACAATAATAGCAAGTGGTCGAACACCCAACGTAATAGCAGGTAGAATTAAGTTTTTAATTTGAATTTTTTCGCCTTCCCATACATCTAATTCGTATAAGCTACCAGTAGGTGATAGACCGGTATAATCTCTCAAAACATACCCAAATAACCAGGCAATAATTAGTCCAACAAAAAAGGATGGTGCCGCCATTCCTAATACGGATAATACTAATGAAATTTTATCATACCAAGTATTTAGTTTGATGGCAGCTAAAATACCTAATAAGATACCTAAAATTGAAGAAACAATAATAGAAGAGAATGCTAAAACAGTTGTTTCGGGGAGCGTTTCAAGGATTATGTCAGAAACAGGTCTTTTTGTAATGTAAGAACGACGGAGATATGGTATTTTTAATACTAATATTTTTTCTCCAAAAGGAATTAAAGTAAAACCTAAATATTTTTCTTTATCAAAATACCAATGAGAATTTTTATTCACCGAATTGTGAATGGATAGAGGAGAAAGATCGTTTAGATATAAAAAATATTGTGTAAAAATAGGAAGGTCAAGACCTAAATCTTTGTGAATGGCTTCTACTTGTTCTTTATTGGCGCGTTGTCCAAGCATGATGGTGGCTGGGTCACCGGGCAAGACATTAAATAAAAAGAAAATTGAAGTAATTACACCCCAAAGGACAATGACTGAATATACAAATTTTGAAAAAATAAATTTTCCCACGAGTTCAAAATGAGCCGCTAAATTAATAAAATTTACACAATAGTGGGAAAATTGAGTGATTGTTGAAAAAACAATCTATTTTTTTTGAGAAATTTTAAACAGATCTTCTTTTTCTTGTTTAGTGAGTGAGTGATAACCTTTTGTAGAAATTTTATCAAGCAGATAATCTAAGTATTCATCTTCATCTTTGAATCTTTTTTTAGAAGAATAGGATGGCTGTTTTTTATTTTTAAAGATGGATATAGATTTTAAGTCAATGCCTTTTTTCAGATATAATGCATAAATTAATCCAAACATTGCACCACCCACATGCGTTATTTTTCCGCCAGTATTAAATGAGAAGTCAATAAGTGTGCTTAAAATAAAGGTAATGAGAGCAAAATATTTGAATGGCATTTGAATCACAAAAAAGAAATGAACAATGTAATTGGGTGTATATATTGCTTGTGCTGCAATAATCCCCATGACTGATGCAGAGGCGCCTAATAAATATCCGCCGCCTAATGATGGAATTAAAAATTGGGTGATTAATAGAAATAAGGCACCGCTTAAACCACTCATAATATAAAGATAGAGCAAACGTTTTTCTCCTAAAATACTTTGAAAAAGGGTTCCAGTAAAATACAATAATAGTAAGTTAAATAAAAGATGAAAAAAATCAAGGTGTAAAAACATGTAAGTTAATAATGTCCATGGTTTATAAATTAATTCATACTCATTTAAGGGCATTGCTAAATAAGTCGTTAAGTCCAATTTTAATAAATGTGCGAAAAGATTCACTAATACAAACAATGTAAAATTTAATACCAACAAAGAAGTAAGATAGTTGCTATTGCTTAATTGATACCATGTTTTGTTGTATAGTTTCATAGTATTACTTATACGATAAAATTATAGGTCGGTAAAAAAGTAATGTTTGTTTTTTTGTTTCCAAATCCAGACCCATATTATTCCTACTAACATTCCACCTAGATGAGCAAAATGAGCAATATTATCTTCTAAAAAGATACCTGTAAAGAGTTCAATAAGTCCATACAATAATACAAACCATTTTGCTTTAATGGGCATAACAAAATAAATATAAAAATAAGAGTTAGGGAATAACACACCATAAGCGGCTAATAAGCCGTAAATTGCCCCAGAGGCACCAATGATAATCATGCTGTCGTAAATTTCGTTCATTCGTTCTGTCCATTTTTCAAGATAATTTGACCGCATTGTTTCATCAGAAATTTGAATAATTTCTTGATAAATATGATGGAGTTCATTCACTGAATCTTCAATTCTAAAATAAAAAAATCCATACTGTGTAAGTGCTGCGCCCAATCCACAGATTAGATAATATAGAATAAATTTTTTTGTTCCCCAGATGTTTTCAAGTAAAGGACCAAACATCCATAATGCAAACATGTTGAAAAATAAATGCATTTCATTCCCATGAACAAACATGTAAGTAATTAGTTGATACCAATGAAATTCCTGTGACTGAAAATATCTTAATCCAAGGTATTCAGCAATGTCGAGGTCATATTTGTATTGAAATACTAATCGAATTAAATACATCAGAGCATTAATGATGAGAAAATTAAGTGTAACGGGTGGAATGGATGACCTGTAATAGTTCATAAAAATTATTTTTTGAAGAAGTTTAATATATCTTCACGGTCAATTTCTTTGAGAATTCTTTTGCCTGAGGGTGAAAAGGTATATTCATTTAGCGAAAGAAGTTTTTCTAACAGTGATAATTGTTCTGGTTTTGTGAGTACTTGACCATGCTTGATGGCTGTGCTTTTTGAAAGAGAACGATAAAAGTTTTCGTAAATATCTTTGATTTCAGATAGTTGATTGATTCTGTAATTTTCGAGTGTATTTTCTATGATGTTTTGTATTTCATTAGAAGAGAGAATGTCGGGGTGTGCAGTAATAATGAATGAGTTTTTTCCAAATTCTTCTATTTCAAAACCATTTTCTTTAAATACAGATACTAATTCTTGCATCAATAGAAAATCATTTGGATTAAAATCAATGTGTATGGGAAATAAAAGATTTTGAGAAGCAATCGTATTTTTTTTTGATTTTAATTGTTCATAAATGATTTTCTCATGGGCTCTATGCTGATCAATGATCAGTAATTTTTCGTTAATGGAACAAACGATGTACTTATTTAGCCATTGAAAACATTCTATTAACGGTGAAGCTAATTTTGTGATGTCAAGTTTTTCTTGTTGTTCATTGGAAGATGGATTGTAGGTATTGAGTTTCCCTTCTTGAAAAATTTTATAGTATTCTTCCCATGAATTTTTATCCTGATGTGTTTTTTCAAATGAAGAAATTTTAGATGAAGAAGTTTTGAATGGATTGTAACCGGGGGTTAATTTTATTTGTGGAGGTGGCGCACTTTTTTGACTATCAATATCACGTATATCAATATCTGAAGAAGTTGAAAAATCAATCGTTTGCGTAATGCCTGAAACTCCAAGTCCTTTTTTAATAACGCTAATTAAAAAGGGATAAATCATTTTTTCGTCTAATAATCTTGCTTCAATTTTTGCTGGATGAATGTTCCAATCAATACGATTGGGAGGTATGTCAAGAAAAAGAAAAAATTGTGGATGATAGTCCGGAGGAATGAGACCTTTGAATGCTTCGTAAACTGCGTGAGACAAATAATTATTTTTGATAAATCGTTTATTAATAAAAATCATCTGGTAATTTCTTTTCTTTTTGGCTATTTCAGGATTACCAATATATGCCTTTAGTTCAAAAGCAGGAGTGCTGTCTTGAATGATTAAAAAATTATTTTTGGAGGTATTGTCTAAAAAACTTTCTATTCTTGAAAACAAGCTGGGAACAGAAGGTAATTGGTAAATGGATTTTTCATTATGAATGAGTGTAAAATGTATATTGTGGTGAGGAATTGCTACTCGTTCAAATTCATCCAAAATGTATTTGAATTCAACAGAATCATCTTTGAGAAAATTTTTTCTGGCAGGTAGATTGAAAAATAAATTTTGTACACTAATGCTCGTACCTTTTGGACAGGCACAAGGTTCGTTTATTAATACTTTGTTATCTTCAATAACAATGCGTGTACCTAATTCAGTGTCGGCTGTTTTGGTTTTAAGTTCTACTCTTGCTACAGCAGCTATGCTGGCCAATGCTTCTCCCCTGAAACCTTTGGTCTGGATATTAAACAAATCGTCTATACTTTTTACCTTTGAAGTAGCATGTTTTTCAAAACATAGACGAGCATCTTCTGGTGTCATGCCGATACCATCGTCTGTAACTTGTAGATATTCTTTTCCACCTTCTTTTATATGAATGGAAATTTTACTGGCCTGAGCATCAATGGCGTTTTCTACTAATTCTTTAAAGACAGAAGCAGGGCGTTGAATCACTTCGCCTGCGGCGATTTTGCTGGCAATATGTTCGGGTAGTAATTGAATAACATTTGGCATTTGTGATTAATTTTTGTGGGCTAATTGTTTTGCAACAATGGCTAAACCTTCTTCAAAGGAATGGGGATTGTATCCTAATATCTTTTGTGCTTTTGAAATATCTAATCCAGTAACAGGTGGGCGTTTGGCGGGTTGCTGAATTTCAGTGCTTAAAGAGGGCTTAATTAAAGTTTTATCTAAGTGAAAAAAGTCGGCTACTTTACATGCTAATTCATAAATACTCATAAAATCTTTTCCTCCGATGTTGAAAATACCTGTGGCTTCATTTTCAGCAATCAAAATGCATCCATCGGCTAAATCTTCTGCAAGTGTTGGCGTTCTGTATTGGTCGGTAACAATTGAAATGGTTTTGTTTTGTTCTAATGAATTTTTGACCCATAAAACGATGTTAGTGCGACTCATGTCTTTTGCAACGCCGTAAACTAATATGGTTCGAACTATTGCCCATTTTTTTAATGAAGAACGTTGAATGATTTTTTCAGATTCTAATTTGCTATTGGCATATACACTTAATGGGTTAGGCAAATCATCTTCGGTTAACATTTTTTTAGTCCCATCAAAAATAAAATCTGTAGAAAGATGAATGAAATGAGGCGTATATTCGGTAGTTTGTAAGGATTCTAAAATAGTCACCATCATCTCGACGGATTTGGTGTTTTGCATCAAACAATCGTAGGGGTTTAATTCACAAGCATCAACATTCGTCATTGCGGCGGTGTTGATAATTACATCAGGCAGATGTTTTTCAAAAGCGTTTTTTAATTGGTCAAAATTCGTAATGTCTAATACTACGAAAGTATAATTAGGGTGGCTAAAATTAATTCTGTCCTGCCCCCTGGAAGTAGCAATAACAAAGTAATTTTTAGATAATAATTTTTCACATAACTTTTGTCCCAGAAGTCCATTAGATCCAGTGATGAGAATTTTTTTCATGAGTTTTCAGATAGGAGTGATTTTAAACGTTTAATTTGTTCTTTAGTACCAAGAACAAAAATTTTGGAGTTAGGAATAATAGGTGTATCAGGACTGGGGTTAATAATATAATGTCCGTCGGGTGTTTTGAAGCCAATGATATTGGCGCCACATTTGTGTCGCAATTCTAATTCTTTTAAGGTTTTATGTTGTAAAGATGCGGACAAGTCGCTGTATAGGATTTCTTCTAATGAAACGTCGTTAAGCCCTTGTGAAGATATCATTTCAATAAGTTCGACGGTATCTGGTTTTAGAACAAGAGTTCCCATGTGGGCACCGCCGACTTTGTCAGGCATGATAACTTTGTTCGCACCGGCAATTTTGAGTTTTGTATCAGAGTTTTCTTCACTGGCTCTGGAGATGATGTAAATGTTAGGATTTAGGTGTCTTGCAGAGAGAACGATGAATAGATTATCAGCATCGTTAGGCAAAGTAGTGATAATGGCTTTAGCACGTTGTATACCTGCTTTAATAAGAGTTTCATCGTTAGAGGCATCACCATTTAGTACCAGATGTTTGTATTTATGAGTAATGTTATCGGTGATATTTGAATCTTTTTCGATGACCACAAATCGTTGATTATGTGCTTTGAGAACTTGTGCGGCTTGCCTGCCGTTTCTTCCAAAGCCGCAAATGATAACGTGATTGTGTAATTTAGCAATTTCTTCCACTTTTTTTCTGTTTTTGAAAAATTGATTGAATTCTCCTTCTACAATGAATTGAGTAATTGAAGAGATAGCATAGGCAAAAATACCAAAACTTGTAATGATAAGGAAAATGGTAAAGATTTTCCCTGCATCCGAGGGTGGTACTATTTCTCTGTATCCAACGGTTGCTACGGTAATTACGGTCATATAAAGTGCGTCCAGAAAAGGGATTTTTTCAATGAACATGTAGCCAAACACTCCGATGAATAAAGTAAATATCAATAATGAAGCAGAAAATATGATTTTTCGGTATGGATAAAGGAATGATTCTGTTTTGAGAATGCTTGCCATATCGGGCAAAAATAGGGATTAGTTTTGGTAATGGTAAATTTTTGTAACCAGGGGACAAAAAATTAGTAAGATAATGATTTTTATAGTTTAAACATAAAAAATGGCTTGAAGAGTACTCTCTTCAAGCCATTGATTGGTGGACTTTTGCAGATGCTTATTTAATTTCAATTCTCTTTTGTGTTTTTTTGATGGCGCTTTCTTTTTTAGGAATAGTGATGTTGAGAATGCCATCTTTGTACTCGGCAGAGATTTTTTCAGCATCAGCGATTTCTGGCAAGTAGAATGAACGAGTGAAAGAAGAGTAGTTGAATTCTCTGCGAGTGTAGTTGTCTTTTTCTTCTGTTTTTTCTTCTTTTAGTTCGGAAGAAATGGTGAGAACATCGTTGTCCAGATCAATTTTGATGTCTTCTTTTTTCAATCCGGGTGCGGCTAACTCAATGATGAAACTTTCATTTGTTTCTTTAATGTTAGCTGATGGGATGGTAGCACCAATCCATTTGTTCAAAGAACTTCCGAATGTTGGGAAGTCGTTTTCAAAGAAGCTTTCAATTAAGTTTTTGAATGTTGGGAATTTGAGTTCTTGTTTTACAATGTTTGCCATAGTGGTAAGTTTTTGGGGTTAATTCTGATAAGAACTTATCAATCATTATACCAGATTAGTTTATAGTTTTTTTTGAGAACATTTTTTCAGTTTTTCAGAACATTGTCCGACAAATTGGCTAAATTTGGGCAAAATAAAAGACAAAAATTCATTGAAAATGAACTTGTTAGAGTTAGTAGAAGTAAGTAAACAATATTATCAACACAAAGCTTTGGATAGAGTTTCTATAGAAATTAAGGAAGGGAGTATATTTGGATTACTGGGCCCTAATGGAGCTGGTAAA
Source organism: Bacteroidia bacterium (assembly GCA_026003255.1). Taxonomy (GTDB): domain Bacteria; phylum Bacteroidota; class Bacteroidia; order B-17B0; family Aurantibacillaceae; genus BPGX01. Next base: position 661,351 of record BPGX01000001.1, read on the forward strand.
ACGACCTTGATAAGAATTATTACACAGATTATTGCACCGGATGAAGGTAAAGTGTTGTACAAACAGAAATTGATGCAAGAAGAGGATATTTATGAAATGGGTTATTTACCGGAAGAAAGAGGATTGTATAAGAAAATGAAAGTGTGGGATCAATTAATATATTTTGCGAGATTAAAAGGCATAGATTCTTTGGAAGCAATAAAACGTGCTAAACTTTGGTTAAACAGATTGAATATAGAACAATGGAAAGATAAAAAAGTAGAGGATTTGAGTAAGGGTATGCAGCAAAAGATACAGTTTATTGCAACAATTTTACATCAACCTAAATTGTTGATTTTAGATGAACCATTTAGTGGCTTTGATCCGATTAATGCAGAGTTGATTAAGAATGAATTGTTGAACATGAGAAAAGAGGGTGTTACAATTATTTTATCTACTCATAATATGAATAGCGTGGAAGAGTTGTGTGATGATATAGCGCTTATTCATCAAGCAAAAGTGGTATTAAAGGGCAATGTCAATGAAATAAAAAAACAATTCAAATCGTCGATTTATATTATTCAGATTAAGGGGCATTTACAAAGTTTTACGCATGCTTTATGGGCGAGTGCGGAATTGTTAGAATCAAAAGAAATAGGCAATGAATGGTTGGTTAAAATAAAATTAAAAGAGGGCTTTACAATCAATAATGTTTTGCAACAGGTTTTGCCGGTGTGTGAGATTATTTCATTGAAAGAAGATGCTGTTTCAATGAATGATATTTTTATCAAGGTGGTTTCAAAAGATAGTCCAATTTCTGCTACATCAATATTGACAGAATGATTCTTCGGGATTTTATAGAAGTATATGATTTTTTGCTTTTTCCTATTTATTTGATTGTGTTTTCAATGCTTGCGATTTTTTACAAGAAAAAATATTTAAGAGAAGGTAAAGAGGAATACAAATACTTTGATTTGGGCATTATTATTAAGATGAGTGGTGCATTTGCGTTTGCAATGGTGTATGCTTTTTATTACAAAGATGGAGATACAGGAAATTATTATAGAACGGGAAAGTTTTTGATGGAATTGATGTTGACAAGACCTATGGAGTATTTTGAAATTATGATAGGTAATGCACATCCGAATCGGTTTTATTATTTTTATAGTGATGATTATACTTTTCCAGTTTTTTGGACAAATGATAAATATGCTTTTTTTGTGTCCAGGATTACGAGCATTGTTACTTTATTTGGTGCTGGACGTTTTATCCCGACTACTTTGACATTTTCTATATTAGGATTTTGGGGCAACTGGAAACTGTTTCAAATGTTTTGTGAGATGTATCCTAAGTTAAAGAAACAATTATTTATTGCCATTTTTGCTGTGCCATCCACTGCTTTTTGGACATCCGGAATAATGAAAGATACTGTAACATTATCGGCGGTATGTTGGTATTTGTATGGTTTTTACAATCTATTAATCAAAAGAAAATTTAACTGGTATTATTGGTTAGCCATTCTTTCAGCGATTTTTATTCATTTGAATGTTAAGCCATACGTATTATACGCATTATTACCTGGGTCTTTAATATGGTGGAGTGTGAGTGTATTAGATAAATACAACGCCAGTTTTATTCGTTCATTATTTACAATGATACTTATTTCGTTTGGGAGTATATTGGGATTTTTTGCATTGAGTTTGTTGAGTAATAAAATGGGAGATTATGCGGTGGATAGAGTTTTAGAAAAATCGGAAATTGTAAGAAGTGATTTGAAACGGGAAGCATATAAAGGTAATTCTTTTGATATTGGAGAATACGAAAATTCAATACCCGGATTAATTAAAGTTTCACCTAAAGCCATTTTTGCTGGTTTGTTTCGCCCAACGTTACTGGATGTTCGAAATGTGGTGATGCTTGTTTCTGCAATTGAAAATACGGTTTTGTTGTATCTTTTAATTCGTTTGTTTTATCGTTATAGATGGAAGAATATTTTTCATATTATCTATCATCAATCGGTCGTTTTATTTATGTTGACTTTTACTTTGTTTTTCTCTTTTTCTGTAGGATTAAGTATTTCAAATTTTGGTTCATTAGTGCGTTTGAAGACGCCTGCTTTACCGTTTTTCGTATTATCATTAGTAATTATAGAATATTATTGCAAGTTGATGAAACAATACAGAGTTCAAAATATACAGCAATTGCAAAAAGTAGAATTAACTCAAAGTCATTCATTTGCTCAAACCTAATCATTATGCCAATTAAATCGGAGAAGTTTAGACAATTCAAAACATTTTCTAATTGCTTTACTTACTTGTTTGATGATTATATTTTAGAAAATAAAACAATGGAACTATTTGGTAAATGGAAAACAGAATATTTTAAGAACGCAAATCCTATTATTATTGAAATTGGTTGTGGTAGGGGAGAGTACACGGTAGGATTAGCAGAAAAGTATCCAGATAAAAATTTTATTGGTATAGATTTTAAGAGCAATCGGATGTGGACGGGAGCAAAGCAAGCTATGGAGAAGAAATTGAATAATGTTGCTTTTGTGCGAACTAAAGTAGAGTTTTTGGATAAAGTATTTGCTTTTAGCGAAGTTAACGAAATATGGATTACTTTCCCTGACCCACAGGAACAAAAATCACGGGAGAAAAAACGTTTAACGCATCCAAGATTTTTGGAACATTACAAAAAATTTTTAGTGCCCAATGGTACGATTCATTTGAAGACGGACAATCACAAGTTTTTTGAATACACATTAGAAGTTTTGAAAAGCCGAGACATTCAGCCTGAATTAGTAAGTTTTGATTTATATAAAGAAAATGGTTCTATATTTAGTGAGGTTAAAAATATTAAGACATATTATGAGCAATTGTTTTATGAAAAAGGACATTCTATTAAATACTGTAAATTTAATTTGAAATAGATATGCGTTTAAAGAGATTACCACATAGAAAACACTTTATTGGACAATTACAAAAGGCAGGTGCTATTACAATTGTCATTGTTGTTTTTTCTTTATTATTAGGTGCAGTAGGGTATTGGTATTTTTTTAATCTTGAATGGGCGGATGCACTGTACAACGCTTCTATGATTCTCACAGGAATGGGACCTGTGGCAGAAGCTAAAACCACTTCCGCTAAATTATTTGGAACATTTTATGCCTTGTATAGTGGTGTAGCATTTCTTACTTCTATATCGGTGATGATGACACCTATTTATCAAAGATACATTCATAAAATTCATTTGAATATCTACGAGGACAATGAAAAAAAATAAACTTGTTGTTTTTGGAATACATCGCCCGAATCGTGCGCCTAATGAGCGGTATAGATGGTTTCAGTATGAAAGGCAAGTGCATAAACATTTTGATGTAATGTATTACTATTTAATAAATGAGAGATTTGATAAAATTTTATTTCATTCAAAAAATATTTTATTGAAATTTTTTGTTTTAATTTTGACATTCATCAAACGAACAAAACAAATTGTTTTCTTGAACAAGACAGATGTGATTTTGATATACAGAGAATTACATTGGTTCCATTGTCCATTTTGGATGTGGATTTTGAAATTCAAAGCAAAAAAAATCATTTTTGATTTTGATGATGCTATTTTTTTGCCATCAGGAAAAGGAATAGTCAATACACTAAAACAACCGTATTCAAAAACGATTCATTTCATTAAAAATTCAGATGGTGTAATTGTTGGGAATGAATATTTAAGGCAGTTTGCATTAAAATACAATTCAAAAGTTGTACTTGTTCCTACAACTGTTGATACCAATTATTTTATTCCAAAAGAAATCAAAAATAAAGAGAATAAAATTACTATTGGCTGGATGGGTAGTCATTCTACTATTCCCCATTTGTTGAGCATTGTCAGTGTATTAAAAAAAATCCAACAGAAATATTCACATGTTGAGTTAAAATTTATAGCTACAAAAACATTCATCTCTGAATTGAACTTATTTATTGAGGATTGGGAGAAAGAACAAGAAGTTGACATTTTAAATTCATTTGATATCGGAATCATGCCATTGCCAGATGATGATTGGAGCAAAGGCAAGTGTGGTTTGAAAATGTTGACTTATTTATCCTGTGCAGTTCCCTGTGTAGCGAGTAATGTAGGCGTTAATGCTGAAATTATTGAAAAAACAAAAGGAGGATTTGTAGTTAATTCTGAAAGTGATTGGATTGAGAAACTTTCAATCTTAATTGAGAATGAAGAATTACGTAAACAATTGGGAAAACAAGGAAGAGAAGGTGTTGAAAAATATTATTCAGTAAAAGTATGGCAGGATATTTTTGTACAGATTCTCCTAAATTAAAATCGTTGTCATTATTATGAAAAAAATCATTAAAAATTTTCATTACTCAGAAGTTCAATTTTATTCATTAAATGAATTCAAACATTATCTATCGACATTAGATGATTGTATTGTTATTACGGAAAAAAATGTAATAAAACTTTATCCAGATTTACTAAAAATTTTCAAAAAATATTTAGTTCTTTCAATTTCAGAACATAAAAAAAATCTTCATTTAGCCGAAAAAATATGGCAGTATTTAATGAAAGAAAATGTAACGAAACAACATTTGGTGATCATTATTGGTGGTGGTGTGTTACATGATGTTGCTGGTTTTGCTTGTAGTGTATTCAAAAGAGGAATTCCATATTTGTCTGTGCCTACTACTTTACTTTCGATGGTTGATGCGTCCATTGGCGGAAAAAATGCAGTGAATTACGCATTCACAAAAAATGTTTTAGGAACTATTTATTTGCCTGTAAAGAATATTGTTGTTCCAGAATTTTTGAACACACTTTCTAAATTACAATTGCTGAGTGGTTGGGCTGAAATTATAAAAATTGCCTTAGTGAAAGATGCTAAATTTTATAATTACATGATGAAACACATTAAGCAATCATTAACACCTGATATGAAAATTATCCAACGAGCAATACAATTAAAACTCCAGATAATTTCAAAGGACATTGATGATAACAATGAAAGGCATTTGCTCAATTTTGGACATACGATTGGACATGCTATTGAAGGATATATGGAAATGAAGAAGAAATACATTCCACACGGATTGGCTGTCGCTTATGGAATGATCGCAGAAAATCAAATAGCCGTAAAATCAAAAATTTTAAAACCTGAAATTGCTGATCATATTGAAAAAGATATTTTACAACATTTTTCTACTCGGCATTTACCAGAAATTAATTTATCAGATATAGGTTTAATACTACAAAAAATATATCATGATAAAAAAAACACTAAAAATCAAATCCAATTTTCATTGATTGAAAAAATAGGAAAAGGTATTATTAAAGTTTCAGCACCTGAAGAAGATATTAAGTTAGCCGTTAGGCATCTTATTTCTATTAGAGAAAATTAAATTTATCTGCTCACAAGTTTTTTATTATACTTGCGAACCAAAATTTTATACTTATGAGAAAAGTAAGCGTTTATATGTTGATGTTATCTTGTGCGTTATCATTTGCCCAAAACAATGATCCTATTGTAATGAAAGTGGGTGGCAAACCTATTACTAAATCAGAATTTGAAGCATTGTACCACAAAAATAATGGAAGGAGTGTGGATAAAAAAACGACGGACGAATACGCCCAAATGTATGCATTGTATAAAATGAAAGTATTTGAGGCAGAAGCTAATGGATTAGACACATTACTTCAATTCAAAAATGAATTTAATACCTACAAAAAGCAATTGGCAAATCCATACCTTCATGATAAAAATACAGATGAAAAAATCATTGAAGAAGCTTATGATAGATTAAAATACGAAGTAAAAGCAGCGCACATTTTAATCCGTTGTCCCGAAGAAGCACTACCAAAAGATACATTAGAAGCATGGACAAGAGCATATCTGATAAGAAATGCTTTACTTGGAAAATTGCCAACGCAAAAAGAAATTGCGGATTATGAAAAATTACTTCGTCATTCAACAATCGTAGAATCGGACTTGAAAAAACGGGATAGTTCTATCTACAAAGCCAAATTGAATTCAGTAAAAAATTTACCAAAGTATATTAAAGAAGCTGGTAGTGATAAATTTTTAGACATTGCTCCAAAAACTTCTGATGATCCGTCGGTGCTTGATAACAAAGGTATGTTAGGATACTTTTCTGCCTTTGATATGGTATATCCATTTGAAAATGCTGCTTATAATACAAAAGTAGGCGATATTGCTCCAATTGCCAGAACAAAATATGGTTATCATATTGTGAAAGTTTACGATAAAAGACCGTCTCGTGGAGAAATTCAGGTAGCGCATCTTATGCTAAAATTTCCTAAAGATGCTAAACCAGAAGATAAAGAAAACATCAAGAAAAAAATTTATGAGTTGTATGATAAAATCAAAAAAGGCGAATTGAAATTTGAAGACGCTATCAGACAATATTCAGAAGATGAACAAAGTAAATTAAGAAATGGCATGTTGCCACCATTTAAATCTGGACGCTATCCAGAAGTTTTTGAAAATGCAGCGTTTGCATTACAAAACGATGGGGATATTTCTGAACCAGTTGAAACACCCTACGGATGGCACATTATAAAACGTATTGGATTAAAATTATTACCGCCATTTGATGCTATTAAAAACGAATTAAAAGCAAAAATACAAAAGGATCAAAGAGGTCTTGCAGGGCAAAGGGCATTAATTGCTAAAATCAAACAAGAATGTAATTTTACAGAAAATTTAAAAAACAGAGACCAGATATTGAAATACCTTGATTCAACATATCTGAAAAATGAATGGAAAGCCGAACGCGTAAAACCCATTGAAAACCTTGAAATAATTAAATTGTGTAATAAATCTTATACTATAAAAGATTTTGCACAATATCTTGAGTCACAAATGATTGTAAGAAGTCCAACAGAAATTAAAGGATTGATGGAAAATATGTATGCTAAGTGGAGAGATAAAATCATTATTGAATTTGAAGAAGAACGATTACCACAAAAATATCCCGAATACAAACAACTATTGAACGAATATCGTGATGGTATTTTGTTATTTGATATTACAGATAGAAATGTGTGGAGCAAAGCTATAAAAGATACAGCAGGATTAAGAGCATATTACGAAAAAAATAAAGAAAAATATCAATGGAAAGAACGCGCTGATGTAACGGTCTTTAAATGTGCTGATGAAAAGATTGCTAACGAAGTAAGAAAATTGCTTAATAAGAAAAAAACAGCACAGGAAATCGTTGAAATCATTAATAAAAAATCACAATTAAATGTTTCCACTCATTCAACAGTAGTATTTAAAGGGGATAATTCCAATATTGATAAATATTGGAAAGAAGGTGTTATTCCTGAAAACATCAAAAATGAACAAGAGAAAAAAGTAGAAGTTATTGTGGTAAATAAAATTATTCCTCCTACTATTAAAACCTTGCAAGAAGCCAGAGGACAGGTAACAGCCGATTATCAAAATTATCTTGAAACAGAATGGATTAATTACTTAAAGAAAAAATACCCTGTGGAAATTAATAAGGAGGTACTAAAAACAATCCAGTAAAAAATTACCATTTATATTCGGTATTCAATCCCCCATATTTTGGGGGATTTTTTTTTGGGTTATTCGATAATTTTTCTTTAAATTTCGGCAAAATTTCATACTATGAAAACACCATTATTTTCTTTTTTAACTGCAAGCGCTTTAATGAGCACCTTTTTGATGGCTCAATTACCAGTGAGCACATCTCCTCAAAACAAGAAAGCAGTTCTTGAGGAATTCACCGGACTTCATTGTGGTTATTGTCCGGATGGACATAAGATTGCAACAAATATCTACAATGCTGACCCGAATAATGTTATTTTAATTAATATTCATCAGGGTAGTTTTGCTACTCCTTCGACAGCTGGAGATATTGATTTTAGAACCAGTGATGGGAATAGCATTGCCACAATGCCCGGTATGGGAATAACAGGTTACCCTACCGGAGCCATTAACAGAACCATTCATACCAGTAACGCTATGGCAATGTCTCGTTCATTATGGAATACTTATGCCAATCAGGTAAAGACACAACCGGCTTATTGTAATGTAGCACTTCAGGGAACAGTAGATGCTCAAACACGAGTGCTTACAGTTCAGGCACAGGTATATTATACAGCCAATAGTCCAGCTCCTACTAATTCTCTCACAATCATGTTGCTTGAAGATAATATCCCTGGTCCCCAAACAGATTATGGAAATTTCAATCCTACAAATTGGTTTCCGGATGGTTCATACAAACATAATCATGTACTAAGAAAAGTATTAACACCTACTTTTGGAACATCCGTATCTCCAACTACTGCCGGCTCATTATACTCTACAACGGTTACTTATACAGTTCCTACAAAATTCCCAGCCACAGGATCTTACACTTCTTCCTGTTTATTAGGTCGGCTTGAATTAGTAGCTTTTGTTACACAATCCAATTCTCTCACTATTAATGCAGCACGCGGTCCGTTATTTATTACCAATATTCCCAATCAAAGAGATATTGAGGTTGCTAATTTGAAAACAGAAAGCGAAGTATGTGCTGGTATTATCAATCCCCAATTCTGGTTTACTAATTATGGCAGTGATACAATTACAACCGCTACTTTCACTTATGCTGTCAATGGAGGAGCACCTTCTACTTATACATGGAATGGCGTATGTCCACCATATACTCAACAATTAGTAATGATCAATAATGTTAGTTTTTCTCCTTTACCAACATCGAATACATTACAAATAGGTGTGGCTTCTGTAAATGGTAATACGGATCAAGTAAATACAAATGATGTGGTTACTAAAGTGATTCCTACTGCAACTTTAGTAGCATCAAGTGTCAATATGCAAATGGATTTTACACAAGATCAATATGGTAGTGAAATCCAATGGAAAGTAATAGATGAGGCAACAGGTACCATTGTTGCACAAGATGGCCCCTGGTCAGATTTAGCAAACGCTGGAACTTTGCTTCACACAAAAACTTTTACATTACAACCTAATAAGTGTTACGTTCTTGAAGTAACGGATGATTATGGCGATGGTGCCTGCTGCTCCTATGGAAATGGAAACTATAATTTGAAATCGGGGGGAAATACTATTCTGGCTGCCAATGCGAATTATGGCAAAGGATTTAAAAAATGGTTCAAAACAGATGTGAATGCGAACGTGTCTACGATTCAATACACCCCAGAAGTGTCAATATTCCCTAATCCAGCTAATGATAAGATTAATATTCACATTCAGTTGCCACAAACAGATGATATTGAAATCAGTATCGTTAATGTAATTGGTCAAACTATCTACTCAGAAAGAAGATCTAATGTATTTTCAGATAAGATTGGTATCTCTGTGAATGGATTAGCAGATGGAATATATAATTTAATCATAAAAACTTCTGGAGAAATTATTGATAAGAAGTTTAATATTATTCACTAAAAAACATTTTCTCTTATGAAACATATTTCAATCTATTTATTATTATGTGCCGTGTTTACGGCAAAATCTCAAAGTAGCATCCATCTTGTAACAACCAATCCTGCTGGAACATCTACTATTGCTGTAATTAATAATGGAGGAGGGTATTCTGTTACAACGACTGCTAATACCAATGATATACCTTCAAAATTCAGATTTTACAACATTGATGCTAATAACACCTATACTTACAATGTTTTACGGACTATTAAAATACTCAATGCACAAGGTAGTGCAACGGCCTCTACCTATTTTTGCGTAGGGGCTACTTGCCTACCTCCTGCTGCAAATACTCTTACAAATCCTGGTGATTACATTGTCATAAATCCCGATACATTTGATATATTTATTACATATTTTAATGAAATCTCTACTATCGGTTATTCAGAGGTTTATTACAAAATTTTTAATGTTAATAATCCAAATGATACATTGAGTTTTACAATGTATTACAATCCTGCCTTAAGCGTGAAAAATATTGATGTTTTTTTTGAAAATTTGACTGTGTCTCCCATGCCTGCTAAAGAACGTATACTTATTCAGGCCAATGTAAACTCATCAATGAACATCAATGTTAATTTAGCAAATGTTTTGGGGCAAACTTTTTTGAATTTTTCTGAAAAAATAAATGAAGGATTTTACAAAAAGCACATAGATGTTTCCAATTTACCAGAAGGTGTATACTTTTTGACAATTCAAGCTAATGGACTTAGAAGCAGTAAAATTTCAAAGAAAATAATAATTACAAGATAGAGACCAGTTTTTGTATTTAATTTTACTTAATGAGTAGAAACAATTGATGAGAAGTGCTATTCTATTATTTTTGTTGCTAACACTAAATGTTTCTTCTCAAGAAATTGCATACTACAAACAAAAATTTGATAAGTATTTAAACTTACATCATCAGTTAGATAGTATAGTATTTTTTTATCAGGATAAAATTGTAATTAAAAATAATAACAAACAAGAAGAACTAACCATCTACAAAGATGAAATCCCAACGATTAGTAAGTTTTTAGAATCAGAAAAATTAGAGGTGATAGAAAAGTTTTTTTTAGAAAAGAAAAATAGACAACTGACAAAAAGAGAAAAAGATAGTATTCTTATAAGTATAGACGAAGTTTATAGTTTTAATAAGAAAAATCATCTGCCACTTTCAGGTATCAGGATTGCAATTGATCCTGGTCATTTTGGATACAATTATTCCACTGCGAAAGTAGAACAGCGATTGTTATATTTCCCCAATACCCATTTGAATAGTAAAAATGATTCAGCAATACTCTATGAAGGACAATTGACTTATTTGACATCAAAAGTTTTGGCGAACAAATTAGAAGAACAAGGTGCGGAAATTTTATTAACAAGAAACGATGTGCGCCATACAGCTTTTGGAATAAGTTTTGAAGAATGGATGGCAAAGAGAAAACAAAAGGTATTAGATAGCTTATTTAATAAAAAAGAATTGTCTTATGATAAATATGTCAAATTAAAAAAAGCATCTCCACAGCAATTTTTTAATCTTTTCTTCAGAGAATATGAATTGCTTCAAAGATCAAAAATAATTAATAATTTCAACCCTCATCTCACTATTATTATTCACTATAATGTAGATGAAAAGAATAGTCCATGGAAAAAACCTACTACTAATAATTATTCGATGTGCTTTATCGGAGGCGCTTTTGAGAATAATGATTTAGATAAATTGGTCAATAAAATTCACTTTTTAAGATTACTACTCACACAACAAATTGAAAATAGTGAAAAAATTAGTTCCTTCACAATTCAAAATTTTGAAAACCAGTTAAGCGTTAATGCAGCTAAAACAAAAGATGCAAAGTATTTACAAACTGTTTGTGTACCCACCAATAATGAAGGAGTTTATTGCAGAAATCTTTTATTAACACGGCATGTTATTTCACCATTAGTTTATGGCGAAAGCATGTGTCAGGATAATATTTTAGAATATCAAAAATTAACGCAGTATGATTATTCTTACAAGAATTTTAAAATTCCCAAACGAGTTTATGAAGTGGCAGATGCTTATTTTAAATCTACCATGCAATATTTTAACGAAATATTCTTTCCTAATTTTACTTCTCAAAAAAAATAATCTCAAAAGGTCAAGATTTTGTAAATTTGCCTCATTAAAATAAAAACACCACCATGAAAAAGATAATCAATACGCCTAAAGCTCCCGCTCCAATAGGACCCTACAATCAAGCAGTAATTGTAGGTGATACAATGTATGTTGCCGGACAAATTGCTATGGACTTAGAATCCAAACAACTGATTAAAACCAATAACATTCGTGAGGAAACTAAAATCGTAATGGATTATATTAAAGAAATCCTTGTAGCAGCAGGACTTACTTATGACAATGTTGTTAAAGTTACCATTTTTCTAAGTGATTTGAATAACTTTCACCATGTAAATGAAGTATATGCGACTTATTTCAAGGGTGATTTTCCTGCTCGTGCTACCATTGAGGCAAAACGGTTACCAAAAGATGCTAACATAGAAATTAGCGTAGAGGCACGAATCTTTTAATTTCATTAATTATCTGGTCAATTATTTTTTCCCAGGTAAAATTTTGAATATGTTGAAGTGCTGTATTCTTTTTTGTCTGCAGCACTTTTTTGTTTGAACCTATTAAGTCAATCAGTATCATTTCAAGTGTTTTAGGATGATTATTGTTAAGTAAATAACCTGTTTTATCGTCTACCAATAATTTCACTGCTCCCACATCGGTTGCAATCACTGTAAGTCCATTAGCCATTGCTTCAACAATAACATTCGGCATACCCTCACTATAACTTGGACATACTAAAACATCCATTTGTCTCAACAGTTCTTTGATTTTAGTGTAATCTGAAATAACTCCATGATAAATAACTCTATCATCTTTAATTTTAATAAATTCAGGAATAGCACCAATAAAATGAAATTTAAATACTTTATTTTGACGAATTAATTGCTTAATGGCTTCATTAATGTTCTCAATTCCTTTTCGTTTTTCATATCTTCCAATAAACACAAAATTAATCTCAGAATGTTCTTCTGTAACTTTATCTACAATTAATGATTTTTCTATGCCTGTTGGAATTTCAATTATTTTTTGTTGTGGAATTTTTAATCGATGAATTAATATATCACTGATTTTACCACCATAAGAGAAAACTATATCTGCCTTTTGACTTACAATGCTGGATGGAATTCTTAATAAATAATGTTGAAGTTTTGTTTTAAAATCAACGGAATATTGATACATCTCATACCCATGAAGTTTAACACCAATTTTAGGAAAATTATTTTTTTTATGTTGTAACAAATACCACGCTGTAAAACCTTTAGAGTAAATGAAATCAAATTGATGAATATCCTTTATCAAATCCTCATAAATTCGTTTAGAATACAAATACGATTCTAATAAATAATACCCTGGAAATCTTGACCTAAAATCAAATGGTATTTGAATAAATTCAAGATAATTTAATTCCTCCTCAGAAAATATTTTCTTTAAAGTATCTGAATAATTAGAATATTGATTAGTTTGGACACAATGATAAACCCTTACATAAATTTTTTTTTGTGCAAGATATTTGGCAAGAAAATAAGAATGTCTTTGCATGCCACCTATTACAAAAGGATAAATTCCATCAGTTAATACTGCAATTCTCATTTTAGTCGAATTCAATAATTTTTTGATATTCTTTTTGATAACATTCTTTTCTGAAAAACTTTTCTGCCAATTGATGTAATCTTTTCTTTTCTTCGTAATTAATTTTTCTCAATGTAATGAGTTGTGGTTTATTTAAATCAATAATTTCTCCACATTGATGTTGAATGCAAAATTTACTATAATCACCTAAATTTGGCGAAATCAAAACCTTTAAACCAGCAGATAAATACTCCGCAAATTTTACAGGCGAAGCCACCTGATTTGTAACACTCTCTTCTCTCACCAACCAACCATAATCTCCGATGTACAAATAATTCAATACTTCATGCGGTTCTACATTTTTTTGAGTGATTCTATCTGCATAAGGTTTATAGAAATCATATTTTTCAATCTGATGATTACCTAAAAATATAATCTTTAAATAATCGTTTTCTTTAAGTAATTTATCAAAAAGAATATTCATTGTGTTCGTAGATTGCCATCCGGCAGAAGATCCAGAAAAAATTAATATTACATCCTCTTCATTAAAACCTAATTTTTTTTTCAATTGATTAATAAAGTCAGGATTAGGAAATGGTTTCACAAAATCGTTTGATAATGTACAGGGGATTACTACATAATTATTAGAAATATCTTTTATCATTAAATTTTGTTTCCAATAGTTTACAAGAGCATTAGAAACAGCCATCCGAAAATCAGCATGTTGAACAGCAGTTTTCTCAAGAAATTCAATTTCATTTAAGATGCTTAAATGATCAATAACTTTATACTCATGAAATTCTGCTTTATAAGCGCCTCTTGCATCAAATATAATTTTCTTAATAAAACCCATTTTTCGAAACGGATATGCAATATGAAAAGCAAAAACACCTCTGCATATTATAGAAGAACGAAAAAAAAATAAAGTTATAACTAAGAAAAATAATCTGTTCCACTTCCAATTCTCAACCCCTGGGAACATCGGAATAACAATAGAATGTGCGTATTTCGATTTAATCTTTTTCCTGTTGTCAAAAAAATTCCTTAATGAAATGAATGCTATTAAAGTAATTTTTTTTCTTGTTTAATGAATTTAAATATTTCAAAACATCAATAACCTGACTGTAATAAATACCACCCGGGTAATCATTAAATGTAAGATATAACATTAATAAACGCTCTTGAGGGCAAAGGTACTAATTTAGGAAAAGAAAAACTCAATCTAATTATCGTAGTCAGGTAAACAGGTTACATGCCCAACATATTCATGTTTCCCGCCTTTCAAATCTTTGACATAAATCTTATAAATATATACATCTTGGGTCGCTTTACCTTCATGTCCTTTGACCGTACCGTTCCAACCTTTGAATAAGTCAGTGGTAAAATAAATTAATTCACCCCATCGATCAAAAATGTACATTTTAAAGTTATTTTCATCTATACCAACACCTTTTACATTGAATACATCGTTCAAACCATCACCATTAGGTGTAAAAGCATTAGGTATGTATATGTGAAATTCAGGATCAATATACAATGGTTTTGTAATTCTACTTTCACAACCATATTGATTAATTGCAATAAGTGTTACCGAATAAGTTCCAGATTGTGAATAGGTATGGCTTGGATTTACAATGGATGTAGTATTAGTAGATGATGAAAAATCTCCAAAATTCCAGGTATAACTTGTTGCTCCATACGAAGTATTAATGAAATTAACAAGAGGTTCAACAATTGTTGGATTGGTTGGTGTATAATTAAAATCAGCAATCGGATAAGGATAAACCTGAATATAATTATTAGCTACAGTATCGTAAGTACATCCATATTGATTGGTTATGGTCAAACTCACACTATATACTCCAGATTCTGTATAAGTTGTTGAAGCAGGATTACCGGTGCCGCTTTGTTCATTTCCAAAATTCCAATAAAAAGTATCTGTTAATCCACCTGATGAAACAGCATTAAAGTTTACAGAAAGAGGAACACAACCTTTAAGAAGGTCACCTGTGAAATATCCTTTGGGTGAGGGATTAACATAGAGAGTGCTTACAGCAACTGCTGGAGGAGATGTACAACCATCATCAATAGTTACTGTGTATGTTGTGGGTTGTGTTGCATAATTTCCCATTACAGTGATAGAAGGACTTGTAGCAAAAGTATTCCATTGATAAGTATATGGTCCGCCATTTCCCGGACTTGTAATGGAAGCTGTTAAAACGCCGTTTGTTTTATCACAAACAGTGGTAAACATTCCAGTTGCAAGTAAAGGAGGTAAAACAGTCACTTGAATATTTTTTATGGGTGAGATACAGCCATTGGCATCAGTAGCATAAACATTGTAAATTGTTGTTACAGTTGGATTCACAAGTATTGGTCCGGAACCGGATAAACCTGCTTGATTCCATGTGTAAGTATATGGTGCAATTCCTCCACCTGCATTAGCAAAAATATTCGTGCTTTGTCCAAAACATATTGTTGTATTAGGACTGGCTACTAATGTAACGGGAGATGGTTCATTGACTGGAACAAAAGTATTGATAGGACAAGCATTCGCATCTAGTACATTTACGGTATAATTTCCAGCTGTCAATCCCATTGCTACTTGAGAATTTCCGCCAGAAGGTAACCATGTATATGTGTAAGGAGGAGTTCCTCCATTAACGCTTACAGTAGCACTCCCATTATTTAAACCATTACAACTAACACTTGTTGATGATATTGATAAACTTAAAGCAGGAGGTTGGGAAATACTTGTACTGGCAGTAATGATACAACCATTTGCATCAGTAACTGAAACAGTATAATTACCTGCTGATAAATTATTTGCAGTAGAACCGTTTCCTCCATTAGGAGACCACGCATAAGAGTATCCTCCAACACCTCCAGAAGCGTTTGCTATGGCACTACCATTGTTTCCCCCATTGCAACTTACATTAGTTGAATTAACAGTTAATGATAATGCAGGCGGTTGATAAACGGTTACATTTCCACTTATGCTACATCCATTAGCATCATTGATAATAACTGTGTAATTTCCCGCTGCTAAATTATTTGCTACTGAGTTGTTACCACCGCTTGGAGACCATGTATAAGAATATCCACCTACCCCACCAGAAGCATTGGCGGTTTGCACTTCCATTAGTACCCCCATTACAACTTACACTAGTTGAAGAAATTGTTAATGATAATGCAGGAGGTTCAGAAATTTTGTACAGTGGCTGTTGTTTGGCAATTATTTGCATCAGCCACTGTAACGGTATATATTCCGACAGATAAGCCAGTAGGATTAGAAGAAGAATTACCATTACTCCATGTATAAGAATAAGCGGGTACTCCACCATTGACAGTAACAGTAGCAGAACCATTATTGCCACCATTACAAGAAAACGCTGTTTACTTGTGAGGCAGTAGCAGAGGGTGTATTTGCGGAAGTTATAGAAGTCGTGCCTGATCCAACGCATCCATTGTTGTCAATGACATTAACAGTATAATTTCCTGGGTTTAATCCAGCAGCAACACTTGATGTGCCTCCGGAAGGTAACCAAGTATAGGAATAAGGTCCTGTTCCGCCTACAATATTGACAGTTCCGCTTCCTGCTGAAGAACAACTAGCATTAGTCACATTAATATTTACAGTTGGTAATGTGGGTACGGTAATTTGAAGTGTCTCTGTAGTTTGACAAGATTGAGTATTTACGACTGTATGATAAATCGTATAAGTTCCTGCTGCTGGGAATATAACACTTGAATTAGTATTTGTAGTAGTGAATGTCGCAGGTGGTGATGTTCCTGCAAAAGAATAAGTTTGAACCGCAGGGGCAGGATCTCCAGTGTTTTATTAGAGTATAAGTATTACAAATATTATTGCTAATGAATGTAGCATTAGGGTTGGGATAAAATTGAATATTGATAGTTCTTGTAATAGGTGCACAGGCGCCAGGGGGATTCATGGTGAGTGTATAAATTCCGGCGGTACCTGTTGTGAAAGTTTGATTAGGGTAGTTGGTAATTCCACTTCCGGGTGGACCATTCCAGGTATAAGGACCAAGAAAAGGGGGGGGCGGATACTGTGGCAGAACTTATACCACAAGCAGGGATATTTCCTCCACTTGTACCTACCGGAAAATCAATACCGTTTACATTTACATCCATTGGATTGCATAATGCATCAAAATACATATATCCACCATGACCTCCTGCATTACACCCTCCTACAGTAACCCGAAATAGTAACACATGAACCTATATAAGCGGTTAAATCAATAGAAGAAACAATCCAATTATTAGTGTAAGTCCAACCGCCTCCATTCGTCCACCCTGTAAAAGTGCTACCACAACCGCTAGTAGGCGCTACAATACTGAAAGTAGGACATGGTAATACGTTACCTCCACAATCTAATAAATTAATGGTAGCGTAGGGTTGGTCGCAGCATCCGTGACCAGCATTTTCTAATGCTGCCATGAAAGCAAATTGAAATAAAGCATTGGTGGCAGTTACTGGGAATGTTTGTTCCATTCGTACAACCTGAAAGTTCATTCCCATCCCGCTAAAATTTAAGAGTGCAACACGAGAACCACCTAATGGTGAGTTAGGAATTGTACCTGGAATAATGCCATTTTACATCGGCTAATGGAGTAGTAAACAATTTGGCTCCAAGTGTTTGAGTTATTTGGACAGCAACCGGCTTGCGTACACGAATTGCTATTACTACCTTCTGTTATAGTCCATCCGGTAAAAGTACCGGTTTCAAAATCTTCATTAACACAAGGTGCTACTAAAGGTGAAGGTGGGTTATAGGAATTTTTAGCATTGAATTGTTGTGCTATAGCAGGATAAGAATATAAGCCATATTTCTTTTTAATAAAATCTCTTTTAAACTTGGGAAGATTTAGATGGTATTCATATTCGGTGTAATTATTTGTTTTTGCCAGACGATTATATTCTTCAATATCAAAACCACTCAAAGAATCTTCATAAGAAACAGAAATATGATTTTTGAGGTTTGTTTTAAATTGAGAAAATAAAGTGCTTAATATGGTTGTAATAAAAAATGGAATTAATAGTAATTGTTTACGCATAGTGGATATTTTTTGCAGTTGCAAAGTTATAGAAGTTAATAAAGATTATTGATATGTTTAAATAATTCAAATCCACTATTCACTCAATAATTTAATACTTTTACTGCCCTCCACCCATTTTTTTCATATCTTCTGGCTTCATTTCGGTATATCCTTCTGTAGAAAGTTTGAAAACATCATCCGATACTGGATTGAAATTAATTTCTTTGGCAGTAACTTTTACAGTCATTTGTCCTTGAGGAATAGAATATTCCAACGGCATGCCTTTGAGCCCTTTAAGATATGCAGCATTTTGATTTCTTTTACTTGTATATTTTTGTTGTGAATATACATTAGGCACTTGTTCAGTATACCAAACTTCCATTGTCATTTCTTTACCATCTTTTGTCTTTGTTGTTACAAGGGCTTTTTTGCAATCATATCCTGCAATTTTTTTTGTTTCATTAAAATATTCTACTTTATATTCAGGA
This sequence comes from Bacteroidia bacterium, assembly GCA_026003255.1. Taxonomy (GTDB): domain Bacteria; phylum Bacteroidota; class Bacteroidia; order B-17B0; family Aurantibacillaceae; genus BPGX01. The sequence continues at coordinate 680,045 of BPGX01000001.1, forward strand.
ACTTCTTTCCCTTTATCATTATTGTACTTAGGATCATCATGATTTATTCTCATGTAGTTTTTATTACCCATCATTTCCATGAGAATTAAAGTTTCTTTCTCATCCGAAACACTTCTCATACTATACATCATGGAGTTTTGCTCGGAGTATGTTTTATTATCTTTCCATACAATTTTCATTTCCATATCCCCCATCATAGCAGCTTGCTCGGGTGGTAATCCTTCAATGGACATTTGATAAACAGCGGTTCCTTGATTTTGAGCAATCAGTGAAAAATAACCAATGCTTAAAACAGTGAATAAGATTTTTTTCATAATTAATTTTTTCGCAAAAGTATTAAACAAATAGTTGTACAATTATTTTAACTGAATTTCAAATAAAAAAATTTTTTAATTGGTAATATTCTTTTTTGAATGGAAAAACCAATTGGGTTCATAAAAAATAATGTTAAGAATTTGGCAGTTTAACAACTAATTTCATTTATTTGCCGAAAATTATCATTTATGAAAAAGTGGATTCTATCTGTTTCAACCTTGTTTTTTTCCTTGTCGCAATTTGTTGCTCAACAAGCACAATTAATAGAAAAAGTAGAACCTCAGCCCGGAAAAATAGTTATCCCTTATGAAAAATACAAACTTCCAAACGGCTTGACCATTTTATTACACGAAGATCATTCTGACCCTATTGTAAACGTCATGGTAACGTATAAAGTAGGTTCTAATCGTGAAGATTTGGGAAGAAGTGGTTTTGCACATTTTTTTGAGCACATGATGTTTCAGGGCTCTAAACATGTTGCAGACGAAGAACACTTTAAAATTATACAATCAGCAGGTGGAACAATGAACGGCTTTACTACAAGGGACCGAACAGTTTATTTTGAAACAGTACCCTCTAATTACCTTGAGTTGATGTTATGGTTGGAAGCAGATAGAATGGGATTTTTATTGGATTCTTTATATGCCAGGAAATTTGAAAACCAGCGAGATGCTGTGAAAAATGAAAAATCACAAAATTTTGAAAACCAACCTTATGCCATTGGCTTTGAAGAAGAAATCTATAAAATATTATATCCACCCAAACATCCATATTCATGGCCTACCATTGGATATGTAGATGAATTAAATGCAGCAACATTAGAAGACGTCCGTAATTTCTTTTTGAGATGGTATGGCCCCAACAATGCCATTCTTACTATTTCCGGCGATTTTGATAAACAACAAGCATTAAAATGGATTGAAAAGTATTTTGGTTCTTTAAAACCATGCCCTGAAGTCAAAAAACTAAAAACCCAACCTGTAATTTTGCCTGAAGATAAATATGGTGCATACAGTGATCGAGTTTATTTCCCATTAAATTTAAGAGTATATCCAACAGTGCCACAATACCACAAAGACGAAGCTGCATTGGATTTATTGGCTGAAATGATGGGCGGTGGAAAAAATTCTATTTTTTATCAGAAATTTGTAAAAAAAGAAAAAGCGGTACAAGTAGGTGTATCTCACAATAGACAAGAACTCATAGGAGAATTTCAAATTTATTTGGTGGCTTATCCCCCTGAAGACCTTAATTATGAAAAATTATTTAAAGAATTAGATCAGCAGGTAAAAGAAACATTGGATGAGTTTGAAAAAACTGGTATTACAGATGAGGCACTCGCCAGAGCTAAAAGTAAATTTGAAGCACAACAATATGATGTGTTGGAAAGTGTATTTAATAAATCCTTCGCCATTTCTGAATGGGAAAGATTGTTAGGAAAAGGTTATACAATTTCTGATGAAATTGACAGATATAACAAAGTTACTAAAGAAGATATTATTAGAGTGTTCAATAAGTATATCAAGGGTAGTGGAGCAGCCGTTTTAAATACATATCCGATTATAAATCCCAAAGATTCTGTGAAAAGCGTGAATCCAAACGCTGGCGTAAAATTTCCTCCCAATCCAGAATATGCAAACCTTAAATACGAACCCAATCCAGATAACTTTGACAGATCCGTAAGACCTGTTCCAGGTACACCTAAAACCGTGAAAATCCCAGATACTTATAAATTTAAACTAAACAATGGCATTGAGTGTTTAGGCACATCTTTTAATGAAACACCTAAAGTTGTCATTCAAATAGAACTGGAAGGCGGCGATTTAGCACACGGAGACATTAAAAAAATAGGTTTAACTTCATTAGTGGCTGATTTGATGAATGAAAGTACTAAAAACTATACAGCAGAACAAATTGAAGCTGAATTGGATAAACTGGGTAGTGAAATATATTTCTCTGCTGGCAAACAATCCACTAATATCACCATCACTTCTTTGAAAAAAAATTTAGATGCTACGTTGAAAATTTTAGAAGAAAAACTTTTTAATCCTGCCTTCAAAGAAGATGAGTTTAAACTTGCTAAAAAACAAATGAGAGAAGGTATTAAACAACAGGAGAAACAACCCGAGCAAATGGCTAATAAGGCCTATTACTATGTATTATATGGGGAAAATCTTTATGGCTTATCTGCATCGGTAAAAACAGTTGATAACATCACACTCAATGATGTGAAAAATTATTATGAAAAATACTATTCTCCTAACCTTGCTAAAGTGGTAATTGTAGGGGATATAACAGAACAAGAAGCCAAACAAAAATTGGAATTCCTCAATAAATGGACAAACAAAAATGTAACCATTACACCACCACCCGTTCCTTCTGAACCAAAGGATGGTCAAACTTTTATTGTCAATAAGCCCGGTGCGCCTTCCAGTGTTATTATGATGGGCTATCCTTCCATCAAGTTTGATGCTTTCGGTGATTATTACAAAAATAGAATTGCTAACTTTATTTTTGGTGGAAACTTCAATAGCCGAATCAACTTGAATTTACGTGAAGATAAAGGATACACCTATGGCATCCGTTCTTATTTTTACGGTGATAAATACAAAGGAGAATTTACTATCTCATCTTCTGTAAAAAGACCAGCCACCATTGCATCCGTTGCTGAAATATTAAAAGAGTTTAAAAATTATGTGGAAAATGGTATCACAGATAAAGAATTAGAGTTTACCAAAAATTCTTTATTAAACTCAGAAGCATTAAAATACGAGTCGCCTTCTCAAAAAGCTGCTTTGCTTGTAACAATGGCTAAATATAATTTGGATAACAACTTTTCACTGAAACAAAACGAAATTCTGAAAAACATTACCAAAGATGAGGTAAATAACCAGATTAAAAAATACTTCTTGCCCAACAAATTAAATACCATAATGGTAGGCGATAAAACCGTGATTGAAATGCAATTAGAACGTTTGACAAAAGATCCTAAATATAGTCCTATCATCAATAACCTAAAACCAAAAAAATTGAGCATTGACTAATTCTTGTATAAAACACACATATAAATTTTAATTTTATGAAAAAAATAATAATTGTAGCAACTTCTTTTAGTTCTTTCTTGTTTGCACAAAATTTTAATATCCAGAATGCTTCTAATTATTTGCGTAATAAGGAGTTAGATAAAGCCAAAGCGGCTGCAGATGCAGCAGTAACTAACGAAGGTACTTCTAATTCCTCCAAAGCGTGGATGTATCGTGGAAAAATTTATTATGCTATTCTCTCTACCAAAGATGAAAAATACAAAAATTTAGACCCAGAAGCCGCTGAAAAAGCAGTTGAAAGTTTTGTAAAATGTTATGAACTAGACAAAGACAAAATTTACGTGAATGAAAGCGACTTTAAAGAAGGTTTTATTATTTCTTGTAATAATTTAATGTATAAAGCTACTTCACTGTATAGACCAAATAAAGAATACGATAAAGCAATTAAATCTTTTGATTTACTTGAAAAAGCAGTCCCTTATGATTTTGACCAATCTTTGAAAAGAAATAACATCACAAAGGAAAAACTTTTGTACGAAAAATATAAAACGTATACAATTGCCGAAAATATTGAAAAAGCAAAAGAATTAGCCAATCAACTGTATTCAATTAAGTACAAAGACCCTACAATTTATGTCGGAATTTCAAGATTATTATTATCAAAGGGAGATACTGCAACAGCATTAGATTTCCTCCACAAAGGTCAAACCATTTTTGATGATAATATAGATTTATTGAATATCGAAATTGATATTTTGTCGCGTCAAAAAAAATTAAACGAACTAAAAACAAAACTTGAAACTGCCGTAGAAGCCAGCCCTGATAATGAAGCATACCACGCTGTTTTAGGAAACATCTATGACAAACTCGGTGAAAAAGAAAAAGCAGAAAGAGAATACCTTAAAGCATTAGAACTCAATCCCAAAAATGAACCTGTCTTATTCAACGTTGGCGCCTATTATTTTAATACTGGTAATGAATGGAGCAAAAAATTAGGCGACTTGCCACCTTCTGAAACCAAGAAAGCCAAAGAATACGAAGCCAAAATGAATGAGTACTATCGTAAAGCAATTGAGTATTTTGAACAATATTATGCTCTAAAACCCGATGATAAAGCGGTAAAACAAAGATTAAGACAGTTATACCTTCGTTTCGGAGAAACAGATAAAGCCGATAAGTACAAATAGTCTCAATGGAGATTACTACTGTTCTCATACTTTTATTGATTGGCATACTTGCAGGAACAGTGAGTTCTTTTCTAGGAATAGGTGGCGGGCTTGTTGTAATTCCTCTTTTAGTATCATTATTGAATTATACCCAAAAAACAGCACAAGGTACTTCGCTGGCTCTGATGCTTCCTCCTATTGGAATTTTAGCGGTTTTGAACTATTACAAATCAGGAAATGTAAATTTGTGGCACGCTTTTGTGATGGCAATAGGTTTTTTAATAGCCAGTTATTTTGCTTCCAAATACGCTGTAAAACTTCCGGATGATTATCTCAAAAAAATATTCGCTGTTTTTCTTATTCTTTATGCTACAAAACTTTTATTAGGAAAATGATTTTAATAACTTTTCTCCCCACGAAGATTTTTTACTAACATATCTTTTACCTTATTCCAATCTTTCTCTTTTCCCAACAAATACATCAATTTTGCAACACTTGCTTCCAAAGTCATATCTCCTCCGCTGATAACACCAATATCCTTCAAATACTTACTGGTTTCATACTTTCCTAATTCTACACTTCCCTGCAAACATTGCGTTACATCTAATACTACAATCCCTTTATCAATTAAGTATTTGATAAAATCTAAAAACGCTTTTTGAGTAGGAGCATTCCCTGAACCATACGTTCGTAGTATCAATCCTTTTATATCTAAATCTTTATATTGTCTCTCTAAAATTTTCACATCAATTCCCGGAAATAAATGCAAGATAGATATTTCATTGCAAAGTTGTGTGTAAATTCTTAATTCATTTGTATTAGTATTTCTCCACAAGGCATTCTTATTATATTCTATATCAATGCCTGCTTCTGCTAATGGGGGATAATTAGGTGATTGAATTGCATCAAAATGATTTGCACTGTACTTTATAGAGCGATTACCTCTAAATAATTTGTATTCAAAATAAATAGCCACTTCCTGAATTATAGATTCTCCGTTGACATCTTTATCTGCTCCAATTTGTATGGCTGTGATAATATTTTCTTTTCCATCTGTCCGAAGCACTCCAATAGGAAGTTGAGAACCAGTAAGTATAACGGGCTTTTTCAAATTTTCTAACATAAAACTCAAAGCAGAAGCCGTGTACGCAATGGTATCTGTCCCGTGAAGAATAACAAAACCATCGTAATGATGGTATTTTTCGAAAATTAAAGTAGCTAACGATACCCACAAATCCGGTGTAACATTGGAAGAATCAATTGGTTCAAAGGTATAAGTATCAATATCTAAATTAAAACGTTTGAGTTCAGGTAATTGTTCAAATAGTTGATTAAAATCTAATGGTTTTAAATCGCCACTTTTTACATCCTGCATCATTCCAATTGTTCCACCGGTATATATCAGAAGTATTTTAGAATTAGACCTCATTAAAAATTAAAATCTTTGGTGCAAATAAACGAAAAAGCATATCGGCTTACAATCTGAATTTCATTGACATGACGATAAACAGGTATATCAAAGATAAATGAAAAGTTGTATCCTTTAAAAGAATAATTAATTTGCGGAGAAACGAACAACAAAATTCCCCCTGTACCTATTAAAGATCTATCATAATAATAATCTCTTGTGCGATATTCATTTCTGATTTGTAATAAGGCATTCCAATGAGTATTTAATCCTTTTGATAAAAACAAACTGCTTGTAAATGCATTGCCCTTCATATAATAAATACGATTGTATCCATTGAATACTTCCGAACGGTGAATGACAAATATTCGGAATTGATGTTCCGGAAAACTTTTTTGAACAAATAAAAGACCGATGGCACCAAAAGCATTAGTAGAAGGTTGCAAACTTACCGAAAGTGGGCGCCCATCTTGTTCCTTTAATTGTTGAGTAAGAGGAAATTTCAATCCACCACCAATAGTACATTCAAAAGTCGTCCTTTTAATCAATCCATATTTTATGGTCATTATTCCATTATTCCAGCCATTGGTTTCAATTTTTCTCATCACATTAGTGAGTTCTGCTTTCTTTAGATAATAACCCATTTCTAAATCTACAGTAAATTTTCTTGTTATGCCATAAGATAGAATGTTTCCTACATAAGAGTACAAAGAATATTTTAAGTACTGAATATCTGTACGTTTTTTATTGCTTTCAAAGTAAATATCCGAAAAATTATATCTATAGAAAGCAATGACTCGTAAAGTATTTTGACTCAATAATCCAATATTGGTAGAACCCACTACTGGATTAGCACTACAACATTGACTAAATGTTTTATGAAAAGTAAGAATAATTAATAAACCACAAACTAAATAATTCTTTAAATACGGCATATTAAGGATTCACAATAATAGTAATCTGTCCAACGCCTCTATTCCCTTTTGAATCGGTAGCCGTACATTTTACAATATTCTCACCCGCTACACTGGAACAACAAGGAGACAAAGTAACTGTACTGCCGCTGCCCAATACATTAGAAATTGTATTTACTTCCCATTGGTAAGAAACGCTACCTTGTGCACCTTCTACATACGCTGTAATCACTGATTCCTGTCCAAGTCGTATAACAGTATTGTCGGCATTCAAACTTACTTTCACAACGCTCGTACTATTGTCATTATTCACTGGTGCCGATTTCTTTTTACAAGCACCTCCTATGATTATTATGCAACATAGAATTAATAACCATCTCATATAGAATATTTTTTGCAAAATTACAAAAAATACAAATAAATTATATAACAATTTGTTTGATTGTATCGTCAATCAAAAGATGAGTTTTAATTTTAATGGAAGCTTTAAAAATAAATTGCGATTATCATATAACTTTCTTAATTATTCATTACTTCAAAAAAACTATAGGTTCTTAACATTTCTTATATTTCACAAATTGCAAAAAGAACGACTTAATATTTATTTTTGCCAACTCCAAATAAAAAACTATGATAGAAACCTTGCAATCCCAAGCGCTCAATCCGTCAGATATTAAAGCAATCAATGAAAAAATCCATCAGGAAAGTGCTTTTATTGACTTGTTGTTAATGGAAATTAATAAGGTAATTGTTGGCCAAAATCAAATGATTGAAAGATTGCTTATTGGACTATTGAGCAATGGACATATACTATTAGAAGGTGTACCGGGACTGGCTAAAACGCTTGCGGTAAATACATTGGCAAAAAGTATTAATGCTAAATTCAGCAGAATACAATTTACTCCAGATTTATTACCTGCCGATTTAATTGGTACAATGATATTCAATCAAAAAACAGGCGAATTCAACGTTCGTAAAGGACCTATTTTTGCGAACTTTGTATTAGCCGATGAAATTAACCGCGCGCCGGCTAAAGTGCAATCGGCTTTATTGGAAGCAATGCAGGAAAAACAAGTAACTATTGGAGAACAAACTTTCCCATTACCAAATCCCTTTTTGGTATTGGCTACTCAAAACCCCATTGAGCAGGAAGGAACGTATCCATTGCCAGAAGCACAATTAGACCGCTTTATGTTGAAAGTCGTATTAACCTATCCTTCCAAAGAAGAAGAATTGAAAATCATTGCTTCAAATGTATCTCCTGAAGGTTTGAAAAAGCCGCAACAGGTTATTTCAATTGACGAAATTCTCAAAGCAAGAGATTTAGTGCGCTATGTATACATTGATGAAAAAATTGAAAAATATATTGTGGATATTGTGTTTGCAACGCGCTTCCCAAAAGAATATAAGTTAGAAAAATTTGCTCCTCTTATTGCTTACGGTGCTTCTCCGCGTGCGGGAATTAACCTTGCTCTGGCTGCAAAAGCGTATGCATTTATAAAACGCAGAGGATATGTTATACCAGAAGATGTTCGTGCCGTGTGTCACGATATTTTGCGTCACAGAATTGGCCTTACGTATGAAGCAGAAGCAGAAAATATCACCACAGAACATATTATCACCGAATTGTTGAATGTTGTAGAAGTACCTTAATAGTTATTTCAAAATAAAATAAGTTGAAAGAATGGAAATCAGCGAGTTACTTAAGAGAGTTAAGCGAATTGAAATTAAATCAAAAGGATTAAGCCAAAATATTTTTTCGGGGCAGTACCACAGTGCCTTCAAAGGGCGTGGAATGGCTTTTTCAGAAGTCCGAGAGTATGTCCCTGGTGATGATATTCGTAACATAGATTGGAATGTAACAGCACGCTTTGATGCACCTTATGTTAAAGTGTATGAAGAAGAACGGGAATTGACGGTTATTTTAATGATTGATGTGAGTGCAAGTACATCCTTTGGAATGATAAATGATTACAAAAAAAATATCATCGCAGAAATTGCTGCAACAATTGCTTTTTCAGCTAATCAAAACAACGACAAAATTGGTGTTATCTTTTTTTCAGATAAGGTAGAAAAATTTATTCCACCAAAAAAAGGGAAAAGCCATATTTTAAGAATCATTCGTGAAATTATTGCAACCGAAAAAACAGGTGCTGACAGCAATCTCAATGAACCCATTCGTTTTTTGTTTCAAGCCATCAAAAAGCGCAGTACAGTGTTTATTTTATCGGACTTTCTTCTACCACTCAATTTTTACGATGCCTTAAAAATATGTGCAAAGAAACATGATATTATTGCTATTAAAATTAATGATAAAGTTGAAAAAGAATTACCTGATGTTGGATTATTACCAATTAAAAATCTTGAATCGCGAGCAATTCAATGGATTGATACAAGTGACAAACATTTCAGAACACAGTACACTGCAAATTTTTTGAAACATAGTAATGAACTCAAACAAATTTTTCAAAAAGCAAAAGTAGATAGTACAGAAATTTTTACACATCAAAATTACGTCATACCACTCTCATTGCTTTTCAAGAACAGATAATTATTTAATGAAACTTGAATGTTAAGAATGTACAACATATTTAAAAATTTTTCTTCTTTGAAAGGTGCAATTTTTTTCACAAGTTTTTTAATTTGTAATTTATCATTTAGTCAGGTTACGGCCAATGCTGAAATCAATCGTAATGAAATAAGAATTGGAGAACCTATTGAACTTCAATTAACGCTTCAATTTCCAGATAAAATTCAAAAAATAAAATGGCCGATATTTAAGGATACCATTACGCAAAAAATAGAAATCATTGATGCTTCAAAAATTGATACTTTAAGTAATAATACATTACGTCAAACACTTCACATTTCGGTTTATGACTCTGGACAATTTGTTTTACCGTCCATAAAATTTGTTGATGCAAACGATACCACCAAATTTGTGCAAACGAATACGCTTCTTATCACCGTGCATACTGTTCCTACTGACACCTCTGAATTATCTATCAAAGATATAAAACCCATTTTTGAAGAGCCATTTGATATTAAATGGTATATGCCTTTAATCATTAAATCCTTAATTGCCTTGTTAATTTTAGGCATCATCATCTATTTAATTTACCGTTATTTGAATAAAAAGAAAAAAACAGATCAACAACTAAAACCCAAACTTCCTCCTCACATAGTAGCGCTTGAAAAACTTCAGAAGATAAAACAGGATGAAATCTGGAAAGAAGGGAAAATCAAAGAATATTATTCTGCTGTTGCGGATACAATCAGAGAATATATTGAAGGAAGGTATCAAGTGCCTGCTTTAGAACAAACAAGTTTTGAAACCTTGCAATCCTTGCGTTTTAAAGCCATTGCACCTGAAACAAGAGAAAAATTAAAATACTTGTTAGAACTAGCAGACCTTGTGAAATTTGCTAAATTCTTGCCTATTGAAAACGACCATTATCAAATATTGCAATCGGCTTTGGATTTTGTAAATGAAACAAAATTAGAATCTACTCACATTAATGAATCTGTATCCACCACTAACCCATCTTAAAACAAGCATTTGAAAATTATGTTTGACCAATTCTTTGATATAGATGAATTTGTTTTTGCGAATAAAGAATTTTTGTGGTTACTCGTTCTTGTTCCGTTGTTAGCAGTATTTTATTATTTCAAAAAAGATAAATTAACAGCTACTTTAAATTTTTCCAGTTTTTTATTGATAAAAGACATTCCACCTTCATTTAAAACACAATCACGTTTTTTACCTTATTCTTTGCGCTTGTTAGCAATAATTTTCATAATTATTGCATTAGCAAGACCACAGAGTATATCAGGAGGAAAGGATATTCAAACCGAAGGTATTGACATTATGATGAGTTTGGATGTATCCTTATCGATGTTGGCAAAAGATTTTAAGCCCAATCGTTTAGAAGTGGCGAAAGATGTAATTCAAAAATTTATTGACCAGAGACCTAATGATAGAATCGGTATGGTTATCTTTGGAGGTGAAGCGTTTACACAATGTCCACTTACTTCTGATCATAAAGTATTGAAAACATTAGTGGAACAAGTGAAAGCAGGAAGTATGGGACAGGGAACGGCTATTGGTCTTGGACTGGCTAATGCGGTGGCACGATTGAAAGATGTAGAGTCCAAAAGCAAAGTGATTATTTTAGTATCCGATGGTGTCAATAATACTGGTGAAATAGACCCACTTACAGCAGGAGAATTGGCAAAATCCTATAACATAAAAGTATATTCTATTGGCGTGGGAAGCCGTGGAAAAGCTCTACAACCCGTGGCTATGTATCCAAATGGTGAATTGCAATACGATTATGTAGATGTTGAAATTGATGAAGCGTTGATGAAAAAAATTGCTGAAGAAACAGGCGGTAAGTACTTCAGAGCCACCAATAACAAAAGTTTAGAACAAATCTATCAGGAAATTGATAAAATGGAAAAGAATATCATTTATGAAAAAAACTTCACCAATCGCAAAGATTTATATTACCCATTTGCTTTGATAGCACTTATTTTATTACTTGCTGAATTTATATTGAAGCACACATACTACTATCGAATAACTTAAAAAGATAAAATCGAATGTAACTTCTTGATGGCTCACTCTTCTTACATTAACAACTCAAAAATTGCAACTATTGATGAAAACACATAGGCACATAGAAATTACAACATAGAACACATAGAATAAAATCTATGTTTTCTATGTGCCCTATGTATCTATGTGGTAAAAAAAACACATAACTCACAACTCTCCAACCTATGTACCGTTTTGAACATAAAGAATATCTTTACTGGTTATTGCTACTTGTAGTATTATTTATTGTTTTTATAATTTCATTAATACGTGCAAAAAGAAAAAGAAAATTGTTAGGAATTGAACATCTTGTGTTGCAACATATACCACAATTATATGTGTTTTCTAAATGGTTAAAGTTCATTTTATTTAGTGTTTCGATTGCCTCATTAATAATCGCATTGGCTAATTTTCAAATTTTTACTGGAAGTCACGAAATGAAAGTGAAAGGTTCAGATATTGTTGTATGTCTGGATATTTCCAATAGTATGCTGGCACAAGACCTTTCACCTAATCGCCTCGAACGAGCTAAAATGGCTCTGCAAAAAATGGTAGATAATCTTCAGGGTGATAAAATTGCTATTATTGTTTTTGCCGGTGATTCTTTTGTTTTATTACCTTTAACTGTTGATTACAATGCTGCAAAGATATTTATACAATCCATTAATACCGATATGATTTCGGTTCAGGGGACGAACGTTGGTAGTGCTCTTCAAAAAGCATTAGAATCATTTGAAAATACCAATAATCTTACTAATAATAAATCTGTTATCTTAATTACAGATGGCGAAGATCACGATGGTAGTGCTATAGAAATTGCAAAACAATTAGCTGAAAAAAATATCCCTGTTCACTGTATTGGTATCGGTTTAGAACAAGGTGCGCCAATACCTGTTTATGAAAATGGTCGAATGGTAGGATATAAAAAAGATAAAGAAGGTAATACAGTGATTACCAAACTCAATAAAAATTTTCTTAATGAATTAGCTTCTGAAACGAAAGGTATTGTAGTGATTGCTTCCAATAGCGATTTTGGACTGAGCACATTATTAAAAGAAATAAAAAAATTAAATAAATCAGAAACAGATACATTATTATTCAATGACTACGAAAGCCAATATCAATGGTTTTTAGGAATAAGTTTATTTCTACTTTTAATCGAATTTTTAATACCTGAAACAAAACCTAAATGGCTAAATGTTTTTACGAAATGGCTACATATTTAAATCAATAACTATGAAGTTTTTATTAACAATGTTTAAAACAAACATACTTTTCTTCTTATTTATCTTTGCATTACCATTGGGGTTACTTTCTCAAAATCCAAATCAATTCGTTTACGAAGGGAATAAATCATTTCATAAAAATGATATGCAAACAGCCATCAATAAATATAACGAAGCAATGAAAATTAAACCCAATCATAAAAAAGCAATTTATAATCTTGGCAATGCTCTATACAAAGAAGCACTTACATTAAAATACTCTAACAATGTTGCATTTAATATCAATAATAAAGATTCGATTGCAAATTTAATGTTACAACGTTCAACTGACCTTTATTCTTCTACATCACAATTATATCAAAATAAAGATACGCTTCAAAAAATTTATCACAACCTTGGAAACGCATATCTCTTCCAAAAAAAATACGACGAAGCCATCAATGCATACAAAAAAGCACTTAAATTAAATCCAAACGATGAAGATACTCGTTATAATCTTGCGTTTGCATTAAAACAAAAGAAAAACAACGGAGGAGGAGGTAACAGTAATAATCAACAACAACAAAATCAACAAAAACAACAACAGCAACAACAACAGCCAAAAATTAATAAAGATCAAGCAGAACGCTTGCTTCAAACACTTATTCAAAAAGAAAAAGAATTGCAAAATAAAAAAGAACAACAGCCCTCTGGGCATCCAGTAAAACCTGAAAAAGATTGGTAATTATGAAATATCTCAAAACACTATTTTTTCTATTCATTTTTTGCAACACCATTTTTTCGCAAAAGTTGAACGTGCAAGTCAGTACGACCAAACCCTCTGTCGGTGTGCCTTTTGAAATTGCTTTTCACATGAATGCTGCACCGCAAGATTTTACACCGCCATCCTTCAAAGATTTTGAAGTAATATCCGGACCTAATCAAAGTCAAAATATCCAATTTATCAATGGAAATTTATCCCAATCGTTTTCCATTTCTTATGTATTAATTCCTAAAAAAGAAGGACCGGTAGTAATAGGCGCTGCTAAAGCCGTTTTTAATGGACAATCGGTTTATAGTTCACCAATAACATTAGATGTTCAAAAAGGTAGCAGCAATTATTCTGCACATCAGAACAGAGGTTCGAATAGTGGTGGAAATTCATCGACATTGGAGGTGGATAAAGAGGATATATTTGTCAGAACATCTGTAAACAAAAAGCAGTGCTATTTAGGTGAACAAATTACTTTAACGCAAAAAATTTATACTCGTGTAGAATTACGAGGCATTCAAAATGTCAAATTCCCCCATCTTGAAGGTTTTTGGGCTAAAAATCAAGATAAAAACAATAACATTCAGTTACACATTGAAAACATTGATGGCATTAATTATTATGTAGGTGAAATTAGCACACAATATATTTTCCCACAAAGAAGTGGTAAATTAACTATTCCACCATTAGAGATTGAATGTGTAATCAGAAAGCGCAGTAACCGCCCACCTCGTGATATTTTTGAACAATTTTTTGGTGTTAATGCTTATGAAGACCGGGTAGTTACACTCAAAAGCCAACCCATAAATATACAGGTAGATGATTTACCATCTCAAGATAAACCCGCAAATTTCTCTGGTGCTGTTGGAACAAACTTTTCATTTAAAGTTGAAATCAACAGAAACAAAGTTCCCGCTAATGATGCTATCAATTTGAAAGTTACAATTTCTGGAAACGGAAATATTCCGCTGATTGATGCACCCAAAATTAATTTTCCGTCTGAATTTGAAACTTATGATCCTAAAATCACCGAAAATATTTCTACTTCAAATGGTGTGAGTGGTACTAAAACTTTTGAATATCTTATTATTCCAAGACAAGAAGGGACTTACAAATTAGATGATATTCAATTTTCATACTTCAACTTAAATTCAAAATCATACATTACTATTCCTTCTCCTGAAATTATTATTGAAGTAACACCTTCTACCAATCCTAATAATAATGCAGCACAGGTCTATCAACAATTTAAACAAGAAATTAAAAATGAAGATAATGATATACATTTTATTAAAGCATATCCATATACCATTACTAATAAAAATGAAACATTTTTTAATTCCCGCACACATCTTGTTACTTTAATCTTCCCCTATTTTGCTATGTTAGCGTTGCTTGGTTTTTACAACTATCAAAAAAATCTTCGTCAGGATTGGGCAAGCTATCAACAAAAACGTGCTTCCAAAATTGCACACCAGTATTTGCGTTCAGCAGATCAGGCACTTAAAAACAATCAGAATACTGAATTTTATACGGCTATTTTACAGGCATTAGAAAATTATTTTATTTACAAATTTAAAGTTCCTAAATCAGAGTTGACAAAAGATAAAATTAAGGATATTTTCAACAAATATCAAATTCCTGAATCTACTCAACATAATTATTTTGAAATTTTAGATACCTGTGAAATGGCAAAATATTCGCCTATTCAATCAGTGGCTTCTCTGAATGAACTATTTGCCAAAGCCCAGCAAATCATTACTCAAATTGAACAACATCGCCATACCGTTTAATCTTACTATTATGAAGGCAAAAAATTTTTGTCAATATCTTATTGCTTGCATTATTTCCGTGTTTATTAATTTTTCACTTTTTGCAGAAAATACAAATGAAGTGGCATCAATTATCAAATCAGCTGAAGAAGCATATAAGCAAAAAAATTATTCCAAAACTATTGAATTATATCAAAGAGTAATCAATCAGAACTATGAAAGTTTTGAACTTTATTACAATCTAGGGAATGCTTATTTTAAGAATAATCAATTAGGCAAAGCTATTTTGTATTATGAAAAAGCCAAAAAATTAAATCCTTCTGACCCCGATTTGAAGCATAATTTATCCATTGCATACAACAAAACAATTGATAAAATTGATACGAAGGATAATTTTTTTATAGAAATAACTAAAAACAATTTTTTAAATCAATTAAATACAAACCTTCTTGCGTATGTAACAATTGTTATTGCTTTCTTGACTTTGCTGTTGTTTGTTTTGTTTTTGTATCATACGGCTTATAGAAAACTTTATATTTCATTAGTTGTTGTTTTAGTAGTGACTAATGTAATTTTATATTTCATTGGTTATTCTTCAAAAAAAAACGCAGCAAATAAGTCATTTTGCGATTATTATAGAAAGGCAAGTTAAAGTCAATAGTGAACCCATACCTAATGCAGTTATTAAATTTAATTTACATGAAGGAACAAAAGTAAAAATCCTTCAAAAAGTAGATAATTACTATTTAATTCGCCTTGAAAACGGTGCAGAAGGATGGATTGATGAAAAGGCAAC
>BPGX01000002.1:0-450229 GCA_026003255.1 Bacteroidia bacterium
GTATTTATTACACGTTCAAATGGGGGAGTGAATGGGTAAGTGCATTTGTGGCCGATATTATACCTGTTGAAATTCAGGAACAAATGGGACAATATACTTTACAATCTCTGGAAGCACAGGGAATGCAACAAAGTAAATTGCCTGTTTTTACTCAAAATAAAATTCGTCGTTTCTTTAATAATATAATGGATAAAGATAGTGTGAATATTCATCTTGTTTTTAAAGATGCTGAATTCCCGAATGCTCTTGCACTTCCGGGTAATACAATTGTTTTGTTGGATTCTCTCATATTATTGAGTAAAGATACCGTAAGGTATGAAGATGTTTTAGGAGTGCTGGCGCACGAGGCGGGGCATTTGCATTACAAGCACAGTTTGAAGTTGATGATAAAATCTGGTTTGACAGCTGCAGTAGTGGGTTATTTCATTGGCGATTATTCTGCTTTTCTGGCTACATTAGCCCATCAATTGTTTTCATTGTCTTATTCAAGAAGTTACGAAGAGCAGGCCGATGATTATGCCATTCAATTATTGAAACAACACAATATTTCTACCTTACCATTAGCAGATTTGTTAGAAACCATTAGTAAAGATACCGAACACATTCCTGCTTTTTTATCAACACATCCAGTTACAAAAGAAAGAGTGAAGAAGTTGAGAGGAAGTTAAGTGTGTTATTTAACTCAAATAATGTATTTAATGCTTCGTAAGTGCCTTGTTTTTCTTTGCTGATGCATTCTTGTTTGTTTTTTATTTTCACCAATTAAGTGCTTGGTAATAGCGAAGAAAAAGGGCGTCATTGCGACCCTTCCATAAAATGGAAGTGAAAGCGATCTCGCAAAGGAAGGAGGAATAACTTTTGAGATTGCTTCAGGAACGATGTTCCTTCGCAATGACGGGCATTTTCATTTGAGATTGCTTTGGAAGCGATGCTTCCTCGCAATGACGGGCAACTTCATAAGGGATTGCTTCGTCGCTACGCTCCTCGCAATGACGCGTCGGGATTGCAATGACGGGCATGTTCACAGGAGATTGCTTCGGATGCTTTGCATCCTCGCAATGACGGGCTTATTCAAACGTTTTAGAAATGCCTAATGAATAATTTAGGTTAAAATTATTTTTTTCTTTGAAAAATATTTCTTACCTTTGTGTCAAAATCTACAATTATGAAAACACAATTATCTACTCCGGCAAAAGGTGTAGAAATGTTTTCTACACTACACTACACTACCAACATTCATCTTTGAAGAAAAAGAATATGTTGGAGTATTTTATTTGTCGGAGCAAACGATGGTGGCAGGTAGTGTTTGTTTTTTTAAGTGGTTTGTTTTTTGAATTGCAAGCACAGTTTCAGGCGGGACTGGATGCCGGTCATCCATTTACAATCCTTGTAAATACGGATAGTATTTATTATCAAAATCAAACACATGGATGGTTTAAGTTTAATACCAACAATTTTAGTAATATTACTGGAAATGCGGTGACTTTAAAAGGGGCGTTATTACCCACTTCATCAAGAATCATCCAGTATGATACCGTATTTGTAAAAAGTTTGATTATTTATGATAGTTTGATGAATATCGTATTTGCAGATACAATAAAACACATTCAAGACACATTAAATATCAATGTAACACTTAATAAGAATCAAAACTACTGGATAGATGTAATAGCGAATTATCCCTGTGATACTTGCGTGTACAATCAGGAAGTAACTTATAGTTTAGGTATTTTAGGTTGCCCATCTTGTCCACCGATTAATTTATGTTTTGTATGTAATGTGTTAAGTGGGGTTTTGACTACCAGCCCACCGCCAAACCAGAGATATTGTATTAATTCTCAAGTCATCATCAATAGTAATATCACATTTTCTTCTTCTGAATTCAAGATGGGACCGAATGCAAAGATAATTATTGGAAACGGCGGTATGCTGACGATTGATAATTGTCATATTTATACCTGTGGGAACTGGATGTGGGATGGTATCAAAATTTACGACCCGGCTACTAATTCGGCGTCTACTGGCCGGTTATTTATTCAGAATAATAGTTTAATTGAAGATGCGAAATGTGCAGTAAGTATTCCTTATGGTTCACCGGTAGTGTGGACAAATTTACTTGGTGTTACGAACACTGTTTTCAATAAAAACGATACGGCCATTGCTATTCGTAATTTTTATCCTACTACTTCACCTGCGTTAATTGGTATTTCGTCTACGATTTTCACTTGTCGGAAAATTCCATACAGTCAAAATCCGCCTTTTGTAGTACCGGCGGCCTATTATACAGCCGTGCGTGGCAGCAGTTCATATCCCGGTTCGGCATTAACCAGCCCTTATATAAATAATTCTACTTATCCTGTTACCACTACTAAGGCGGGACAGAATGCCAAAATTGGAATTTATCTGAATGATGTTGGAACTACTTCGGGTACGTCTTTGCCATTATCTTATAATGTCATTCAAATTGGTTTTGGCTCATCCTTTATTCCTGTTGGTACCGTTAAGGATATCAATATTTTTGATAATATGCAGGAGGCCGGTATTTATGCTATTAATGCTAATCTGAAATGTGTCAATAATGTGTTTCAAAACGGAGCACCAAAATTATCGAAGAAATTTGGTATCATATACGGACAAGGTATTTATGCTGAAGCTACCACAAAAAATTGTGTTTTGAGAGTTAGGCATGTTCTTCCATTTTTTTCACCTGTGAATCCTTATTCTTATTGGGGACCTGGTAATAATATCTTTTTTGATGTGAGCAGAGCCGTTAATGTTAAAAATTATTTAGATGTAGAAATAAATAATTGTGATATTCGCAGTACACAAACGGCTACTGGTACCTTGCATAAAGGAGAGTTCGGCATTTTAGATAATACCTATCAGTTTTTCAGACACTATGTAGTGTTCAATACACTCTTTAATATTGAGAATGGTATTGCAATCTGGACGGATTATGGATCTGTTAATATCCCCTCTGTTGGTTCTTTTGCCAATGCTCAATACTCCGGACGAATGAAAGTAGATAGTAATATCGTACAAGCGAATTATTTCTCTCAAACAGTTACCACACAATTTGTCAGTAATGCTATTGTAGTTGATAATACTGCTGTTACTGGTGTACCATTAATCGCACCTTACATTATTTCCGTTAAAGGGAATACCTTGAAAGATGTATATAGAGGCATTTATGTCAATAATTATTTTAAGAAAAATGTGTATGTTTATAGAAATTGCATTACTTTGAGAACAGAAAGTGGGAACCCATTGCAATACGGTATTGTAAAAAAGATGTTGACCGGCACCGGATTTCTTACTAATTTTTGTACAGAAAATGATATTAAAGGACCGGGACCTACTAACCCGAATATGTACGGCATACGAATCGACCAATCTTTGAATGAGCAGGTCAAATGTAATAGAGTGGACAAAGTGTATAACAGCATTGCTTTTGATGGAGGCAGCGGTGTATGCCGGTTTACAGGAAACTCCATGTTTAATTACATGTATGGCTATTCGCTGAAAAACAATTCTATTATCGGACCACAAGGTGCACCCGGCAGCCCTTCTGACAACCAATGGGGCGCTGCTAACTGTTTTACACAATTCAAAACACTGGTAATGAATGCCAACGCTCTATCATCGCCTTTGTATGTCCGCCCCAATCCACCAGTTTTTAATCCTAATGGGTGCGGTTTTGCCGTAGGAGGTATGCCCTATTCTGTTTCTAATGGTTTAATTTACACTACTGGTGGCATTGCTTTGCCTTGTGGAATACCGACACAATTTAATACTTGTGATCCTTACTTTCCACCTACCCCTATTACCCCATCTAATGAACCCACTCCACCACCATTTGCCTCTACGGCCAGTGTGGCTTTGATACAAACCTTAGAAAAAATTGCCCAGAATCAAATCCCTCTGCCGGCACTGGATCAATGGCAACAGCATAATTTTCTCTACCGTTTGCTGAGCAGTGATACTGCTTTGAGGAGCACTTCGCCGATATTAAACAATTATTATTTAGCCAATCAAAACAGTGTTCATCAGAATATCATGGATATTGAGAACGATTTGTTTGGAGGCAATTTAGCAGGAGCGCAGAGCAAACTAATGAGCTGGAACCCGCAAAACAGCAAAGAAAGTACCTTAAAGGATTACTATACCATTCGTTTAAATTATGCTTTGAATAACCAACAATTAACTACCAACGATAGTATTCAGTTGTACTCTATCGCTGCTTCCTGTGAACAAACCAATGGCTATGCGGTGAGTTTTGCCCGTACATTTTATGATATGTTATATGAACGGATTCATCTCTGGACAGATAATTGCAACACTTCCAGTGGTCAGAGAAAACTACAATCCGATATTTATCATCCGGTCAGTGATGCCAATTCGAATCTGAAAGTTATACCCAATCCTGCCAGAGAAAGTTCGGTTCAACTCTGGTGTGAGGATTGTGCGGAGGTTACTAAAATTAAAGTGATGGATTTGAGTGGCAAAGTATTGTATGAGAAAACAGAAGAGAAGGTTCAATTCCCATATACTTTAAGTATACCTTATTCATCCGGTGTGTATCTCATTCAGATTATGGAAGGTAATGGTACCATACACACTCAGAAAGTCATTTTACAAAACCGATAGAAAATTTAAGAACAGAGGGACAACAGAATGCACGGACATTTGCCGTGCATTCTGTTTTATATTTTAAGAAATTAAAAATGAAAAAAAAGAAATATTATTTCTGGGGAGTTCTGATATTGTTTCAATGTTTGTTATTGACGGCTCAGACGAAGTTTGACAAGTTGATATGGTTTAATAATTTGCCGGCTTATGTAGCGAAGGATAATGCGCATTTTTATGTGAATGCAATAGAATATAATAAGGCGTATTATGTATTTGGTTTTAATACAGGGCGGATACAGACGAGTAATTGCAATGATAGTTATGATGGCTGGAATGTGTTTAAGTTGGATAGCAATGGGAATTTGTTGAGGGCATTGAGGATAGGAGGACCGATAGATGGAGAGAGGATGTTTGGACCTGTTATTCAGACGAGAGATAAGGGTTTTTTAATATCGGGCCATAGTACTTCTTTTTCATACACTCAAAGGTGTGATTCGTTTGATATGGATTGTAATTTTTTGAAACTGGATAGTAACTTAAATTTTCAGTGGTTAAAGTCCGTTGGTGGTCGTAAAAGTGAGATATTAGTGAAATGTTATGAATTAAAAAATGGTGGATATATGGCATTTGGAGCGACGAATTCTTTTGGTTATGGGGGCAATGATTCTTTGTTGAAGGATATATTTGACAATGGGGATATTTACATTATGAAACTTTCATCGAATGGACAATTATTAGGGAGTATTACTTATGGTACTAAGTATGCGGATATAATTTTAGATGTTGAGAAGGATGAGGGGGATAATTTTTACATAATTGGAAGGTATCAAGAAAATGATACAAGTTCGAATCCAATTGGTACAAGAGTATTGCCATTTGTTATGAAAGTGGATAGTAATTTAAATGTTTTATGGTCGCATTACTATTATATTACACCAATTACACCATTAGATCCATTAAAAACAGCTTCTATCTTTGGAAGTATAAAATTATTAAAAAACAATGTTCTTTATCTTACTCAGTATCATCCCAAACCTGGTTCAAATTCTTATTTTCAGAAAATTTTGAGAATAGATCCTAATACAGGTAATATAATACCTGCAAATAATAATTGGTATCTTTTTCCAAGTGAAGTGCCTGGTGCTGCTGGTCCTGATGAGAAAATTTTAGTATATAATAATAATTTATACGTTCAATGGTGGTCGTTTTATACTTACATTGCCTATTTATCCAGAATAATTGGTGTTTTTGATACTTCTCTTTATTTATTAAAAATGAGCCATATTCCTCGACCTTTGAAAGAAGTATGCATGTACTCTATAGGTCCTGGTAGTTTGATAAATCATCCTTTTATTGATTCTCACAGTGATTTCCTTTTAGGTTCAACGGCTATTTTAGATACAATGAATTTTACTAAAAATTATCTATATCTCACGAAGATGACCCCTGATTTTGAGACCTGTTATCCGGATACGGGCTCTATTCCAGAGGATACGGCTACTATTTCTTACATTCCGGTAGCCACCGGAAGTATTACTTCTATCAATCAAGGAATTGTATTGAGTTGGACACCGACAATCGTAGAAGGCGCAAAAGATTCTACGCTTTGTTTTTGCCCAGGTATTCCGATGCAAACGCAGGTTACACCGGTCAATTGCTTTTCAAACGGTGCTGCTACTCTCACGCCATTACAAAACGGGAATTACACTTATCAATGGACACCTTCTGTAAGTTCAACCAATACTGCCAGCAATCTAACGGCTGGTACATATACGGTTATTGTTTCAGATTCTACGGGCTGCTGGCACAGGGAATTGATTACGATACCGGTACAGATGTCGTTTCCTTTGACAGTAAGCGGTTCGACGGCATTATGTTCCGGAGAGAGCGGGACGATTTCTGTTAGAGGTGGAGAGTCGTATAGTTGGAGTACAGGAGATACGAGCAGTGTGATAGTGGTACAACCTTCTGTTACGACGAATTATACTCTTACTGCTGCTGCCGGGAGTTGTACTCAAACGGTTGTGTACACGATATCTGTAACTGCTACGCCGACGGTGGTTGCTTCGCCATTGAGTGGTACGATTAGTAGTGGAGATACGATAGAGATAACATTAAGTGGTGCGGGAAGTTATTCAATAGTTTCCGGTGGTAATTATTTATGGATAGATACGAATAAGGTGTTGTTATATCCGAGGGAGACGGAGATATATTGTATAGAGGGGGAGAACCTGGGTTGTGTAGATAGTAGTTGTGTTCGTGTGGTAGTGGATGGTTCGTGTATGGATGTGGAGGTTCCGAATGTATTTACGCCGAATGGGGATGGTGTGAATGAGTGGTGGAAGGTGAATTGGCGATGTTCGGAGTTGGTGGAGGGTTTTAAGGTGGAAGTATTTGACAGGTGGGGAGTTTTGGTTTATGTGAGTGAGGATAAGTTTTTTCGTTGGGATGGTAGATGTAAAGGCGGAAAGGTATTAGGTGATGGGGATAGGTGTGTGAGTGGGACGTATTATTATGTGATGAGTTGGGAGGTGCATAAGAAAAAGGTAGAACGGAAAGGTTATATAACATTGTTGAGATGAAGTATACGTCATATTTATCTCTTCACAATTAAAATATCTTCTCGTCTGTTGGCCATTGGTAGATTAGGATTTTGAGGAAGTAAATAGGTTTCACAACCAAATTTTCTGAACCGCATCATCAAAGAAAATATTACAGTATCGTCCATTTTTTGATTCAAATTTTCGTGAGCGGTTGCACCTTTTAATTTTTTCTGATTTTTCAGAAATGCTTTACCTTCAGCTGATTGTAAAAAACGATTTCGCTTATCAATATTAGGAATGTCTCCAATCAACATTCTTCCGCCCGGTTTTAATAAATCTACGGCTTCGTGAAGAAATTGGAAGATATTATCGTTTGCAAACACATAAAATAATACACTGTAGCATAAGATGTAATCTACTTTTCCTTTGTATCGCTTCAAAGTAGGATGTTCCAGAGGAAATTTTCCTGCAATATGTTTCGGGTAATTATCTTTTGGTAAATTATCTAACATTTCCTGAGAATCGTTTAATAATAATGTGTGTTTTTGTTTTTTACACAAATCAATGATTTTGTGTGTCAAAACATCACAACCACAACCAATGTCTAATACAACCTTTTTTGTTTCTTTATCAAAAGGTAATTTTGAAAGGATGTCTTCTAATATAGCATCGTAATACCCTTCTCTATAAGAGTTGGGGAAGCCGATTTTTTCTGGTAGTTTAAGATTTTTTTGTCGGGCTAATTTTTGAAAATCTTCAAAAGTCAGTTCTTTATTTTTTTTACTCATACATAAAATGCTTTATATTTATTGTAATCACGAATATAATCATTTTCGTCGTAAATTTCACTTGCTAATACTAATTGTACGGCTGTGTGTGAGTATTCCATGTAATGCCAGCAATAAGGAGGTAAATAAATACCTATGTTTGGTTTATCAAGCGTGTAGGCATTTTTAGTGCCATCGGGTAGTTCGGTATGAACAATGATTTTTCCGGCAACGGCTATGAGAATTTGTTCGGCTTTGTAATGAGCGTGATGTCCGCGAGTCAGTTCTTCTGGAGTGAAGTAAGTCCAAAAAACTCTTTTTATCTCAAAAGGGATACTTTTCAAATTTTCAGCAACAGATATATAACCAACTGTGCTATTGCCAATTTTTGAAAATTCTATAAAATAAGGTGGGGAATATTGGGTCATAATTGAGTTATCTTCTGATTTTCGCAAATTAACGTAATTCCTTTGATTTTTTGA
Organism: Bacteroidia bacterium; assembly: GCA_026003255.1. Classification (GTDB taxonomy): domain Bacteria; phylum Bacteroidota; class Bacteroidia; order B-17B0; family Aurantibacillaceae; genus BPGX01. Next base: position 8,422 of record BPGX01000002.1, read on the forward strand.
TATACTAAAATGTCGTGCGTAGCTAAAAGAACGGCTGTTCCTTGTTCAGAGAGTTTTTTAAGCAATTGAACAATTTCAAGAGATGTTTGTGGGTCTAAATTTCCTGTTGGTTCATCGGCAATGATTAATTCGGGTTGATTAACTAATGCACGGGCAATACACACTCTTTGCTGTTCTCCGCCTGAAAGTTCGTAAGGCATTTTGTTGTGTTTGCCTTTAAGCCCAACGCTTTCAAGAACTTCGTGAATACGGTTATCTATTTTTTGCGCTTGTTCCCATCCAGTGGCTTTCATTACAAAAAGTAAATTGTCATACACATCACGGTCAGGAAGGAGTTGAAAGTCCTGAAAGACAATGCCGATTTTTCTTCTTAAGTATGGAATTTCTTTGTTTTTTATTTTAGTGATGTTGTAATTGCATACAACAGCATTGCCTTTTTTAATGGGAATATCCGCATAAATACTTTTTATCAAACTGGATTTACCACTCCCACTTTTTCCTAATAAATACACAAAATCACCTTTTTGAATATGAAGATTAACATCCTGTAATATTAAATGATCGTCGTAGTAAATATCTACATTTTCGTACTTTAATACAGTGCTCATTGTTCAATTTTGAATGGACAAAGTTAATGGGATTATATGGAGTAGTAAGATAGTTATGCGGAATTTTACTAACAAGAGCAGGTGGATAAAATTTGGAGTTTAGTAGCAGAATACACTACATCAATATATAATTTTACCGAAATTTTTTGAAGAATGAAAGTGGTTGTAAAACTAATAAGTGTTTCATTTTTTTTTACTTATGTTTTTGCTCAAAAGACAGTTTATTATACAAATGATAATTTGAACTATCAAAAAGCACTGGAATTATTTGACAATAAGGATTATTCTAATGCCTATCAATTGTTTGAAAAATACTTACAGCAAAAAAACAAAGAACAATTATTAACTACAGATGCAGAATACTTTAAAGCACTTTGTGCGTATTATCTTGAAAATAAAGATGCGGAACTACAATTGAAAACTTTTATTGAGAAACATCCTGAAAATACACGGATTAACGATGCTTTGTTTTATCTTGCTGATTTGTATTACAAAAGAAAAAAATACGATGAGGTATTACGAAATTATGAACGAATAGAATTAGAAAATTTGACGAAACATCAACAGGCGGAATATCACTTCAAGAAGGGTTATGCTTTAATGGAAAAAGGAAAATTAAACGAAGCATCTGCAGAGTTTTATGAAATCAAAGACACAGATAATCCCTATTATCAGCACGCTACTTACTATTACGCACATATTGCCTATCAACAAAAAAAATACGAAACGGCTCTTGAAAATTTTCTTAAATTACAAAAAAGCACACACTATGGAATTATTGTTCCCTATTATATCACGCATATTTATTTTATACAAAATAAATTCGAAGAAGTTGTAAAAAGTGTTTCACAATTAGTTCAGGATTCATTGTTTTATCAGAAATTGCCTGAAATTCAACGAATGTTAGGAGAATCGTATTTTAATTTGAAACAATATGAACAATGTGCTGAAGCGTTGGAAAAGGCGAATCAATTGAGTGGGCTGGATAATCAAGGAAATTATATTTTAGCGTACGCATATTATCAAGTCAGAAATTATGATAAAGCAGCAAAATATTTTGAGAAGTCCGTAGGTAAGAATGATTCTATTGCACAGAGTGCATGGTATCATTTAGCCGATTGTTATTTGAAACTCAATCAAAAAGACAAAGCCAAGAACGCATTTTATGGAGCATCACGATTGAATTTTATTCCATCTATTACAGAAGATGCATTGTTCAATTTTGCTAAATTATCCTATGAATTAGAGTATAGTCCATTTAGTGAAACGATTAAAGCATTTACTGATTACATTCAACTTTATCCAAAGTCGTCCAGAAAAGATGAAGCGCTGAAGTATTTAATCAATGCGTATGCTACTACAAAAAATTATGAGATGGCATTAAAGAGCATAGAGGAATTATCTATCAAAACTCCGCAAATTGAACAGATTCAACAACGTTTGTTGTACAATCTTGCAGTCAAATATTTTAATGATAAAAATTATCCATTAGCGGAATTGTATTTCAATAAAGCCATTAAAGTTTTGAATGAATCTATTTTTACTACATTATCGTATTATTGGTTAGGAGAAATTTTTTACCAGAATAAAGATTATACTAATGCCATTACTATTTGGAAGAAGTTCCAATTGTTGCCTTTTGCTCCATCTATGAAGGAATATGATATAAGTAACTATAACATAGCGTATTCTTATTTGAAGCGTCAACAAGAAAATGATATTTCAGAAGCGGCTGTTTTTTTTGCAAAGTTTGCCAATAGCAGTTCTAATGATTATTTGAAAAAAGCAGATGCTTCCGTTCGTGCAGGTGATTGTTTTTTTCTTCAACAAAATTATCCAATGGCTATTGATTATTACAATAAAGCCATTCTGTTAGATAAAATGGATGTGGATTATGCAATGTATCAAAAATCTTTATGCTCTGGCTTGATGAAAAAGTTAGATGAAAAAATTTCCACGCTCAAGCAGTTGATTCAACAATATCCAAAATCAGAATATAGACCGTTGGCTATCCTTGAAATAGCGGATACTTACAACAACGATTTGAAGAACAATACTATGGCCATTCAATATTATCAACAGTATCTTTCAGAGTTTCCTGAACATTCATCATCTACCAGAGCGATGGTCTCAATTGGTTTAATTTATTATAGTCAAAAAGAGGATGATAAAGCATTCCAATATTTTGATAAAGTGGTGAAAGCCAATCCAAAGAGTGAAGAAGCACAAGAAGTATTACCAATTATAAAAAAGATTTTTGAAAACAAAGGTCAAATTGCTGAAATGGAAAGATATTTTGAAAGTATTGGAAATCCTTTGTCTATAAGCCAAGTAGAAAGTTCATTGTATGAATCCGCAAAAGATTATTACTACAATCAGAAAAATTGTGAGAAGGCGAAATCATTATTTGAAGAATATCTTCAAAAGTTCCCTGATGGAAAATATAATTTAGAAGCACATTATTGCATTGCGGAATGTTTGTATAATACCAATGATTCTTTCAATGTTTCAAAGGCAATTGAACATTATCAGGTTATTATTAAGCATCCCAATCGTTTTGTATTTACTGAAGATGCTTTATCCAAAACAGCGTTTTATTTTTACAAAGTAAAACGTTATACAGAAGCGTTGCCATTATTATTGAAATATGCTGAAATAACGGAAGAACCAAATAATATTTTTCAGGCAAAATGGTTGGCTCTTAAATCTGCTTTTCAAATCAATAATTACGAAAAAGTGTTAGAATTAAGTAACTATATTATTTCCAATAGTACCAAAGCAAATGACAACCAGATTAAAGAAGCCAAGTATTATCGTGCAATAGCGTTATATGAACAACAGCAATATAATGAAGCATTGAAAGAATTTATAGTATTGCCGAAATTGCTTAAAAACTCTAATGGTGCAAGGTGCTTTGTGTATGCTGCAAAAATTTATTTAGGGCAAGGAAATTATAAGCAATGTGAAAATACAATAAACGATTTACTTTCTTATCAATATACCAATGAAAATGTAAATGCAGAAGGAATGCTTGTGTTGGCTGATGCATATATTCAACAAAAAGATTATGCCAATGCCAAAGTGATTCTGGAAACAATATTATCAGCCAAAGTAAAACAAGAATATATCCAGCAAGCCCAACAAAAATTAGATGAAGTCAATAGGTCATTAAATCAAAATGAAAATAAAGAACAGGATAAAGATTTGTTTGATAAAATGTTTGAGGAATATCAACAATCTAAACAACAACAATAAAATTTTGATATGAAAAAAAATAAAGCAGCATTATTTGCAATATTTTTAATAGCGGGAGTTTTGTTGATACCCGCACAAGTGCAGGATATAAGTTTTAATGTGCAATCCCATTTTCAACCTATCATCAAATCAGCGAATAAAATTTCTGATAATCCAGAGGTGGCTGATACAATAAAAAAAAATTAATACATTTGATTATTCTATTACATCTTTTCCTATCTATAAAAAGTATACACTGGAACCATTGACTTACGCGAAGCATAAAGAAAAATATATCTGGAATGCTTATCAATCCTATATTAAAGGAGGATATGGATTGATGTATAATATGCCCTTGTTGGAATTGTATTTTGGAAACAAGAATGATAAGGATTTGCGGTATGGAATTTTGTATAATTTATTAGCATCTGGAAAACAATTGCAGAATGTGGGTTATAGCGGTTTTACTGACCACAAAGCCGAAGCATTTGCTGAAAAATATATTGCTAAACATTTTGTGAAGTTTAATTTAGATTATGCTAATAACAAGTTATACAATTACGGATTTGATACATCGGTAGTAAAAATTTCAGATAGAAGCGCATACAGACAGCAGTATTATTATTGGTCTCCAGCATTAAGAATAAAAAGTAATTACAACGACTCTGATAAAATTCATCATGATATTATGCTTTCTTATTACAATTTACAAAATTACAGCGATGCGAGAGAAAATAATTTTAAGTTGAATGCTTTATTAAATAAATTTATTCATCAGGAAAATTTTTATTTGCAAGTAAATTATGATTTCTATAATCATAAATTAAATCAAGATACCTTGAATAACCAAATTTTTACATTGTCCCCGTACTTTTTATCAAAGAATGAAGATTTGGAAATTCGTGTAGGAGTGAAAACTACATTAGATGTTTTTAAAACGAAAAAATTTTATTTTTATCCTGTATTTTTTGGTAATTATAATCTGTATCGGCATATTATTGAGGTTTTTGCAGGCATTGATGGACAATTACAAAAGAATAGTATTCAATCATTATCTAATGAAAATCCATTTATTGCAACACAATTTTATGCATATAACCAGAGTTTGCATCTTGCTAATTCCAATCAATCTATTAATATCTATGCAGGATTCAAGGGACGTTTAAGTTCCAAAACAGATTATATTGTACAAGGAAGTTATGAACGATGGGATAGTTTGTATTTCTTTAATCCGTTTTTTGATAAAAACACTAATTTATCTAACCTGTATCAGGTGGAATACGATAATACAACGCTTTATACTTTAAATGCACAAGTGCGATTTGATGCAAGCAGGCAAGTACAAATCATTGCATCTGGAAATTATTATCATTATCAATTAAAAAATTTCACACGGCCGTGGCATAAGCCGTTATACAAAGCACAATTATCTGCAAAATATAAGTTGAATAATTCTTTTCATTTTGGTTTAGATGCTTTTCTGATAAGTGAAAGATGGGCCAAATCATCTCTCAATGGAGATACAAAATTATTATCTTCTATTGTGGATGTAAATCTGATTGCAGAATACAAACGCAATCAAAAGTTTTCTGTATTTGCTATGATTAACAATATTGCGAATTTGCGTTATTATCAATGGTACAATTATCCTTCGCAACGATTTAATTTAATGCTTGGATTTACGTATGTTCCTTTTTAACGAAATACATTTTTAATATGTAAACCGATAGAACGCAGATGACACAGATAAGAACAGATTTTCGCAGATTTGATACCAGACAGTGCTACAAGTGAAGGTTCAATCTATTTAAAAAAATAATAAGATTATAAAATGAAAAAAATCACTCCACAATTTTTCAGTATTGCAGGGCTTTTTTTCTTTTGGGGATTTGTTGCGGCCAGCAATGATGTGCTAATTCCTATATTCAAAGACCATTTGCAATTAGAACAATGGCAATCACAAATGATTTCTTTTGTGTTTTATGTGGCATACACTATTGGCAGTATTTTGTATTTATGGATATGTCAAATATTGAAAGCCGATTTACTTGAAAAGATGGGATATACAAAAGGTTTAAGTATAGGTCTACTTATTTCATTTATTGGTGTCTTGTTTTTTATTCCAGCATCGCTTTATAGTTCTTTTCTGGCATTAATAATTGGGTTATTGATAATTGGTTTAGGTTTTTCACTTCAACAAACTGCTGCGAATCCACTTGTAATAAAATCAGGTGATGAATCCTTTGGTTCTCAACGATTAAGTTTAGCAGGAGGTATTAATAATATTGGGACAACTATTGGACCACTATTAGTATCTTATGCTGTATTTGGGCAATCCAAGGATATTGAAAGTTTAAATAACCTGATGTATCCTTATTTATTTCTGGGCTTGTTGTTTATTGTGTTTACCATTTATTTTCAAATGATAAAGATAAATTTTTCAAATGATTCAAAAATATCTGTTGTTACAAACCTGCAAAATATAAAAGATGTTATTATTCAAAAAGATGTATGGATGGCTATGCTGGCTATTTTTACTTATGTTGGTGTAGAAGTATCAACAGCGGCTAATCTGGCTGAATTTGCAAAACAAAAGGCAAATGTTTCTACAAGTGAAATAGCGCCATTCATTTCATTGTATTGGGCTTGTTTGATGATTGGAAGGTGGGCTTCTGCTGCTGATGTTTTCGCAAACAGAAAATTCATTAAAATCTTTTTCAAAATTCTTTTTCCACTTCTTGCTTTTGGATTGTTTATGATTATTTTAAATCTCAATAATAAGTCCATTCCACACTTAGAATGGATGTTTGGATTTATTGCTTTATTAATAGTTGCGGATTTTATTTCGGAGGGTAATGCGAATAAGCAACTAATATTATATGCAGCACTTGGTTTGATAATGATAACAATTGGTATGGCTTCAAATGGCTTAACTGCTGTGCTTTTTATGGTGTCGGTTGGTTTGTTTTGTTCAACACTATGGCCTTGTATTTTTGAAATTGCCCTAAAAGGGAAAAAACACAATTCTGGATTAATTTCAAGTTTGCTGATTATGATGATAATGGGCGGCGGATGGATTAGTATATTACAGGCCTATTTATCTAAATTTGTTGGAATAAACGCAAGTTATAGCGTTGGCGTATGTTGCTTTGTGTATTTGATGATTTATGGAATCCAATCAATGAGAAAATTAGATAATGCGAATTAAATGGAAATTGACAAAATCCAAAAATTACCAATACATTTTATTTTTTGCACTGAACGTTCAGGAAGTAGTTTGCTAAATACAATACTCAATCAATCCCCTGAAATATTGGCCACTTCAGAAGAATTATTTGCATTGTATTTATATCCTAAATACCACAAGAAAATTTCTTACACCGAAAAGGAAATTAAAACATTAGTAAGAGAGTTTGTTTATGTGTCGGAGAAAAATTTAAAGATGTTTTTTAGTGATATTAAAGTATTTGAAGAAAATTTAATGAAACATAAAGAACATCTCCCCTACTCTTTTTTGGTGCGTCTTATCTACTTTCATTTTTTTGATTTGAAGGATAAATTACAATTAAAACTGATTGTTGATAAACAAATTAAATTTTTATATTACATTGAAGATGTGCTAAAAATATTCCCTGATTCAAAATACATTATTCTGGTTAGAGATGTGCGAGATAATGTATTAATCAGAAAAAGCAGAAACCTTGATAATACAAGCGATGTGGTATATATGGCAGGTATATGGAATGATACATATAAAAATGTAGAATATCTTTTTGACAAAATTTCAAAGGATAAAATTTTAGTGATTCATTATGAAGATTTGATGAAAAGTACTGCAGAAGTTATTCGAAAAACATGTCATTTTTTAGAAGTCAATTATTTTCCAGAAATGTTGAATTATCAGGAAACTTATAGAAAGTTTATTGAATTAAAACGACCATTAGTTGGTGAAGAATATTACAAAAGAACATTAGATTTTCATAGCGGTTTGTTGAAGCCGATTTCAACGGAAAAGATTGGAATCTGGAAAAAAGAATTAACACCATTGCAACTCCAAAAAATTGCCACAATATGTGGAAAAACTGCTTCTTATCTTGGATACGACTTATCTGAAAACGGAACAACATCATTAACATTTAACGATAAATTTCAATTGCTTAAAGCAAGATTAAAAAGATATTGGTTTTTGAAGTTTTATTTGAAATTACCACTTGGGCTAAAAGTATTTATCAAAAAAGTCAGAGGTAAAAACACAATGGATGTTTGATAAATAATGAGAAATTAGTTTTTGAGAATTGAATTTAATTGATGTTTCAGAGATTTAACAATAGGTACAACTTCATTATCATTTAATTGATAACCTAAGTAATAGTTTTTACCTAACACATTTATTCTGATTCTTGGCTTGCCTTTATTCCAGAAACTATTTGAAATAAAGTCAGTAAAGCTTTTTTCATTAAATTCTTCAATAGCAACCTCATTGATGTGTTCAATTTTCCATTTAAATGTTTTAGATTTTTTCAAAATACTTTCTTCATAAAATAACTCATTGTTTTTTATCCATAATTTTTCTTTTCCCCATTTTCTCCATCTAAAAATTTGAATCATTTTCCATTCATAATACAGCCAGAATACAACAAAGACAATAATAAACAACTTTTGTTCATTAGTAGTAGTGAGTTTGTAACTTGAAATAATTAATATACCACAAACGGTCCAGGCAATAACCCATGCTATTAATGCCCAATACCTCCATTTATCAATATAGGGCAAAATAACTAAACTCCAGATTTTATTATCATTAGAATAGGATTCTGCAATGGATATTCTGTTACCAATGGTTTTAATTTTCAAATTTTCGGACATAAAATTAGAGTAACATACTGATAGGATTTTCTAAATAACTTTTTAGTGTTTGCAGAAAAGCCGCACCAGTAGCACCATCCACTGTCCTATGGTCGCAAGCCATAGTTAATGTCATAACATTACCAGGAACTACCTGATTATTTTTCACTACAGGAACAGCACGAATAGCACCTACTGATAAAATGCAAGATTCAGGGCTATTGATAATGGATGTAAATTGAGAAATTCCGAACATGCCAAGATTAGAAACTGTAAAGGTATTGCCTTCCCAATCTTTGGGCTGTAATTTTCTTTCTTTGGCTTTTTGTGCAAGCGCTTTACTCTCGGCTGATATTTGTAGTAAAGATTTCTGGTCTGCAAAACGAATAACGGGCACTATAAGTCCATCTTCAATGGCTACAGCTACACCAATATGAATATGATTGTAATAGCGAATTTTGTCACCTAACCAACTGCAATTTACTTTTGGATGTTTTCTCAATGATATTGCAGCGGCTTTTATAATAATGTCGTTGAATGATATTTTGGTTTCGGTATTTTGATTAGCCATGTTGCGGAATGCAATGGCATTGTCCATATCTACATCAATCGTTAAATAATAGTGTGGTGCAGAATTTTTACTTTCAGTTAGGCGACGGGCAATGGTCTTGCGCATTTGCGTTAATTCTTCATCACGATAAGATTCCTGATATATTTCAGTAGTAGAGGCAATAGTAGAAGTTGCAACAGGTTTGAAGTTTTCAACATCTCGTTTTGTAATTCTTCCATTTTCGCCTGTACCTTTCACTTGTGATAAGTCAATGCCTTTTTCTTTGGCTAATCGTTTGGCTAATGGAGATGCTTTGATTCTGCCAGATGGGGTGGTGGAGGTAATATTAGATGAGGAAACAACAGGTGCAGAAGTAGTTTCTGTTTTGGTGCTTGTCGAAGCAGAAGCAAATGTGGAGGTTTTTGTGGAAGCCCCAGAATTATTTAGAGCGCCTAATATCGCATTTACATCTTCATCGCCCTTTCCAATAATGGCTAATAAACTATCTACCGGTGCAGATTGTTTTTCCTGAACTCCGATGTGTAACAATACACCATCGTAAAAAGATTCAAATTCCATCGTGGCTTTATCTGTTTCAATTTCAGCCAGTATCTCTCCGCTTTTGACTTTATCACCTACCTTTTTATTCCATTTTGCTACTACACCTTCCGTCATTGTGTCGCTTAATTTGGGCATTTTGACAATGTGAACAGTAGGTGGTATAGAAACATTGATAGTGGAAGCAGATGTGGTTTCAGATTTTTTTTCAGGTGCAGGTGTTGAAGATGTACCATTGGAATTATTGAGTAATGCTTGAATATCTTCTCCTTCGTTGCCAATAATAGCAATGACAGCATCTACTGGCACTGCTTTCTTTTCAGGTACGCCAATGTGTAACAATACGCCATCATAAAACGATTCAAATTCCATGGTTGCTTTATCGGTTTCAATTTCAGCCAATATATCTCCGCTTTTTACCTTATCTCCTACTTTTTTATTCCATTTCACAATTACGCCTTCCGTCATTGTATCACTTAATTTTGGCATTTTGACAATGTGTGCCATAGTTTTCAAAATTTAATTGGTTTTATAGTTTGTAGTAATGTAATTTTCAATTTTTTTAATATCGTTCAAGATAGAGGGTGTGTAATTTAAGATATTTTGATAAAGTTCTGCATAATTCGTTAAAGAATAATCGTGTGCAGAATAGTTTCTGATTTCCCGAATTTTTATCCATATATCGCTATCAGTTATCCATTCCTTTTTTTCTGCTATGTTTAATAAATCTCTCAAACTTTGAAATTCAAACAATTCTATTTGTGCAAGGAGTTTAATCATTTTTTTTAGAAATATATCACTTGTTCTTGCAAATCGACTGGCAAATGCTTCCAATTTCATAAGCTCCTGATCATTTAATTTTTCCCAATTATTTATATTTTATTTATTGTATGACATTGTTCAAAAGATTCACTTAATCTTTGAGCGCTTTTTTTTAATAAATTTAAGGTAAAATACAAATGTTCCCATTCTTCTTTTGATATTTTCATAATTCAATCAGGTCTTTTGAAATACTTTTAATAAAAGGGTTTTCGTCTAATCGTTTTGCAATCACAACATCTATTTTTTGTTCTTCCATTTGTTTGAATAAATCACACCGAATGTCAATAAGGTCAGAAAAACTCAGTGTATCGGATAATACTAAAATATCAATATCCCCTCCTTTTTTGTTGTCTTTTGTGCGAGAACCAAATAAAAAAATTTTTGCGTTTTTATCTCTCTTCAAAATGGATGTTTTAATTATTTTTATCTCATCAGGTTGGATACGCATTTAAAAAAATTATTCTTTAATGAAAGGATAATCGCTTTGAACATAGACATCTTCATAAAGTTCGTATGGATCTGGGTAAGGACTTTCTTCGGCAAATTGAACGCTTTCTTCAACAATGGCTTTTACTTTTTCTTCTAACTTTTCAATATCATCATCGGTGATCCAATTATTTTCTTTCATGGTTTTTATCACTCTTTCAATACAATCGTTTTTCTTATACTCTTCTACTTCTTCTTTTGTTCTGTAGGTTTGAGGGTCAGACATGCTATGTCCTCTGTAACGATAAGTACGCATTTCTAAGAGGGTAGGGCCTTCGCCTCTTCTGGCTCTTTCAGCAGCTTCATATATGGCATTATGAACATCTTCTACACTCAATCCGTCCACCTGATAGGAAGGCATTTCATAAGCACATCCAAGTTTATAAAGATCTGTAACATTGCTGGTTCTTGCAACAGATGTGCCCATTGCATATAGATTATTTTCAATAACAAACACAACCGGTAATTTCCAGGTCATGGCCATGTTCAGGGCTTCGTGAAAGGCGCCTTGACGAACAGCACCGTCTCCCATAGAAGTGATGCACACATTCGTAGTGCCTAAGTATTTTTCAGCAAAGGCAATACCAGCACCCAACGGAATTTGTCCACCTACAATACCATGACCTCCAAAGAAATTGTGTTCTTTACTAAACATGTGCATGGAGCCGCCTTTTCCTCTGGAACAACCCGTTTTTTTGGCGTACATTTCTGCCATGACATATTTAGGATGTAGCCCTAATGCAATGGGATAAGCGTGGTCTCTATATGCTGTAATGTGTTTGTCGTCTTTTTTAGTAGCACTGACAATACCTGCTGCTACGGCTTCCTGTCCAATGTACAAATGGCAAAAACCCCTGATTTTTTGCTGAACATAGAGTTGCCCTGTCTTTTCTTCAAAACGACGCATGAGCAACATTTGTTCTAACCATTGATAGTATTGTTCTTTTGAAAAAGAAGTAGTTTTTTTATTAGATTTTTTGGTTTCTACCTTTCCCATGACGCAAATTTGTTTGGCTACAAAAGTAAATTATTTTTTTCTGATAATAAAATGATAAAAGATGGTTGTTCAATTATTCTCCTGTAAATATCCTTGTGTAAAAAACATTTATTGCAAATATTGCAAAAATTTTATACAGATGCGCTTATAAAATGAAAAGAATTGAATATAGATGTTATTAATGAAATTTCATGCCACGAATGACACTAATTATTCGTGTATTTGTGGCGATTTAGATTTAAACGAATTTTCACAGGTTGTTTTTCAAGATTTTTGAATATTCTATAAATGGAAGATTTTCATTTGCTGGTATGTTATTAAAAGAACTTTTTTAGATGAAATACATAAAAAATTTGACATGTGTAAAAATTTCAATAAAAAAAATCTGAATTAATCATTTTTAGCAATGTACAACTGATTTTTTTCCAATAATGAACAATATACCTAAAAGTAGGTATTTTTTTAGCGGGTATTCATTTACTATCTTTGTCCTTCATGAAAAACAATAATTTATATACCTTGAAACAAGCACACCAGGGAGAAAAATTGGTCATAAAATCTATAAAAGATTCTCATCTCAAAAATTATTTGGGACAAATAGGTATTTTTACGGATCAGGAAATTATCGTTACTAAAATAGCACCTTTTGGTTCTATGATTGCAGTATTGACAAATGATACTGAAATCGCCATAAGAAAAGAAGTAGCGGAAGTAATAGAAGTTCAATCTCTGTAACTAATTGTAACATGTCTTCGTTTAAACGTTTTCTGCTCGTCGGTTCGCCTAACACAGGAAAAACAACGCTTTTTAATAGTTTAACAGGTTTACATCAGCGAACGGCCAATTATGCGGGCGTTACAGTTGAAAAAACAATAGGTACTTTTTTAAGCGATGGTGAAACTTTTGAAATTATTGATTTGCCGGGTATTTACTCACTTTATTCAGAAAGTTTAGATGAACAGCTTGCTATTCAGGAAATTCTGGAAGGCAATTATGATGGTATTATTTTAGTGGCAAATGCTGACCAGTTACAGAAAAATTTACTATTGATTTTGCAAGTTTTAGATTTAAGAAAGCCCTGTGTGTTGGTACTGAATATGATTGATGAGGCGCAAAAAAAGAAAGTGCGGATACACACAGATGTATTATCCAATATTCTGAATGTTCCTATTGTGTCAACCAATGCCAGAACGCAAGAGGGTATTAATGACCTAAAATTAGCATTGAAGAAAAAATCTTCAAGTAATGGCATTTTTCACGATGTAAATATTTTCAATAAGATATCTGATTTCAGGAATAAAGAGGTAAGTTATTTAGAATGGATAGATTATTATTTAAAGCAGTTACAACATTCTAATGATAATAAGTCCAATTATAGTTCAGTTGTGGAAGAAGATTTGAGTTATAAGCAGCAATTGATAAAATATATTACTTCAAAAGTTGTAAGCAGACATACTCTCATTCAGAATTACTCATCCAGAATAGATTACTATTTAACGCACAAGGTTTGGGGATTTGTATTTTTGATATTAACACTTCTAATTGTGTTTCAGGTAGTGTTTTTAGTGGCAGAATATCCGATGCAATGGATAGAGTGGGGATTAAGCAATTTTTCAAGATGGATAGATCAATTTTTGCCACCGACAGAATGGGCTAATTTAATTGTAAATGGTGTTATTCCCGGAATTACAGGGGTTGTGATGTTTGTGCCACAAATTGCATTATTGTTTTTAATGATTGGGATTTTAGAAGAATCGGGATATATGGCCAGAATTAGTTTTTTGCTGGATAGTGTTTTTCGTCAATTTGGCTTAAGTGGAAAATCGTTGATACCATTGGTAAGTGGAACGGCCTGTGCAGTACCTTCTATTTTGTCGACGCGCACTATTACAAACGTAAAAGAAAAAATTATAACCATAATGGTGTTACCATTTATGAGTTGTTCAGCGCGTTTGCCTGTTTATACAATGTTGATTAGTTTGATATTTCCTGAAAATACAAATTTTGGCTTTTTGAATCTTAAAGGATTAATGCTGTTAGGAATGTATTTGTTTGGATTAGTAGTGGCATTGTTGTATGCGTGGATATTTCATAAATTAATGAAACAAAATCAGAGGAGTTTTTTCTTCATTGAATTACCTTCGTACAAAGTGCCATATTGGAAAAATTTATTTATCAATGTATGGAATAAAGTGAAGATTTTTATTCTGGATGCCGGAAAAATTATCATGGCTATTTCAATTGTCTTATGGTATTTAAGTGCTCATACTTTCCCTTCTATTCAAAAAGAACTTGAAAGAAAATATGCACATCATTTACAGGATGAAAATGTACAAAAAGAATATCAAAGAGAATTATTAGAGCAATCTTATGTGGGAATAATTGGTAAAAAGATAGAGCCCATTATTGCGCCGCTTGGCTATGATTGGAAGATAGGTATTGCCTTGGTTACATCTTTTGCAGCAAGAGAAGTTTTTGTGGGTACCATGGCAACTTTGTATTCAGCTGAGTCAGAAGACGATTTGATTACATTAACTGAAAAAATTCAACATGCTCGAAAAAGCAATGGAGAATATGTGTTTTCAACAGCCACTTGTGTTTCATTGCTCGTTTATTATGCGCTGGCAATGCAATGTATCAGCACAATGGTAGTTGTTTATAGAGAGTTGCGGTCTATAAAGTGGATGATTCTACAGTTTTTAATAATGAGTGGGACGGCTTATGTGTTGTCGTTTGTCGTATACCAGTTGTTAGTTTAATTGCTTGCATTTTATAAGTATTTTGTTTGAAGTTTTCTTGTTAAATTTATACCTGGATAAAAGAATTTTTATTAAATTTGTTGTTCAACAAACATTTTAATATCAATACGAAAAAAATTAGATATTTATTTATATTAAAAACAAATATCAAAAGAGAAAAATGCATAAAACAAAATGGATAATAGGGAGTTTGTTTTTGGGTTGTATGATGGTTTTAAGTTTTTATGGTCAAAATGATTTTCATTTTAATAAAAAAAATTACTTCACTATAAGTTGTAAGGGAAGAGCGATGTTCCCCCTGGTATCTCAAAGAAAAATAATTGATGGATGGATAATTGAAAATAAAAATTTCAGCGATACTTTATATTTAAAAACTTCTTTCAATCCAGCAGTAGAAATGAGTTTTATGAAAACATATAAAAGATGGGTTTGGAGTGTTGGTGGAGAGGTAGGATGGACTAGTTTTGGTACATTTTCTGCGTTCTCTTCTTCGTGTAATTGTATTAAAAAGGTAAATGGTAGTATTTATTATTTAGATGGTCTTTTTCATGCTGCTTACAGAATGGATGCGAGAAAATTTTCTATTTTGTCGGGATTAACTTTAAGAAGTAACTTTACTTACTGGTGGAGTAGTCATGAGGCAGCATCTCTGCAGTACTATGAAGGGTTTGACTTTAGAACATCCGGAATATTTTTTATTCCGTTGCAAATTAATTTTAGAGGAAGTGTGGTATTCCCAATTAAGAATAGTGACAAGAAATGGTGTGTAGGGATTGAATTGTTGGGAATTGACAATGCGTCCAATTGGCGATTTTTCAATTACATGAAAGGGAGTTATTATTTTGCAATTTTGGGAATTGGATTAATACTATAAAAGTATAAATGATGATGGGTATGCTGAGAGAGATAAAAATTAGATTAGTTCTTAAAATCTGCTAGTGAAATTACAAAAATTTTTCTATAACCAGTTGTAACTCTTGTTAATTCAACATTTAATAAAATTAAGTTATTTTGTTAAATGCACTATTTTGGTGCATTATAGTTTTAGAAAGTTGTGTCTTAATCCTGCTTACGCCTTTGATTCTGGAAGTATGCATAAAAATTACTTGAGGATTTTAGGTAGTAATTACAATGGTTAATTCAAACTTCAATGCTGAATTGCCCTTTGGTGTAGTCCAGTGTTTAAATGGTATTATTTGTCGTTTTTAAGAAAAAACTGATTTATATGAAATTGTTTGAAATGTCTGTGTTTTCCTATTGTTTAAATATTCTTGTAAACCATTAACATTTTTTATTTTTACCTTATTCTTCGCTTTACAATCTATAAAGAATTATTGTCTAAATTTATCCGCCAAAAAAGTATGTATCAAATACATCTGGATAATCAGCAAGTTTTTACATTTGATGAAATAAAATTAAACGATAACGTTATCACAGGTAAAATTAACAATACGCCTTTTTCTGCAGAAGTTCAACAAACACATACCTACGAATATTTCTTGAGATACAATAATCAATCTTTTAATATCTTATTACTAAAATTTTTTCCTGATGAAAAAAAAATGGTTTTGAAAATTAACG
This sequence comes from Bacteroidia bacterium, assembly GCA_026003255.1. Lineage (GTDB taxonomy): Bacteria > Bacteroidota > Bacteroidia > B-17B0 > Aurantibacillaceae > BPGX01. Next base: position 24,862 of record BPGX01000002.1, read on the forward strand.
GGAAAAGAACCACTATACAGATAAAGGATAAATATGATTTGCTCTTACAACAACTTGGAATGGATAAAATGTCCTCCAAAAAAACAGAAAGTATCAAAGCACCTATGCCCGGCCTGGTATTGAATGTTTTGGTTTCTGAAGGGCAGGCTGTTAAAAAAGGTGATACTATTCTTATTCTAGAAGCCATGAAGATGGAAAATGCTTTGAAAGCGCCCCACGATGGGATTGTTAAAAAAGTAGCGGTATCAAAAGGAACAGCCGTAGAAAAAAATCAATTACTCATTGAACTCTAAAAATAAAATATATGAAAACTAATAGAAGGCAATTTTTATTTACCACCTCTTTAATTGGCTTTGGATGGATATTGAATAAAGCAGGATTTTTATTTGGACATCAATCATCTTTACATTATTCCGAGGAAACGATTTCTAATTCAGTGATGGATAGTAATTTTGGAGACCAATTCCCTTATTCTTTGCCTAAATTACCTTATGCTTATGATGCTTTGGAGCCCTTTATTGACAAGCAAACGATGGAAATTCATCATACCAAACACCATCAGGCATACGTGAATAATTTAAATAAAGCACTGGAAAACCAATCTTTCAAAAATGCCCCTTTAGTTGAATTGTTTAAGAAAGTATCTACATTAGATAAAGCTATACGTAACAATGGTGGTGGGCATTACAACCATACTTTGTTCTGGCAAATGTTGAAAAGTAATAAAGAGAACAAAGAAAATTTACCTTCTCAAAAATTGATAGAAGTTTTAAATAAACATTTTGGAAGTTTTGAAAACTTTAAAAAGGAATTTTCTGAAAAAGCACTAAAACTCTTTGGTAGTGGCTGGTGCTGGCTTGTAAAAGATAATAAAAATACTCTCAAAATTGTTACAACGCCCAATCAGGATAACCCTTTAATGGATGTGGTTGATGAAAAAGACCGTGGTTTTCCATTATTAGGAATAGATGTGTGGGAACATGCTTATTATTTAAAATATCAAAACAGACGTGCAGAATACATTGAAAATTTCTGGAAAATTATTAACTGGGAATTTGTAGAAAATAGATTGTCTTAATAATTTTCGTTAGAATGATTTTATGAAAACATCTGTTGTAAAGAAAATTACGTTTTGTGCCGCACATCGCTTACATAATCCGGAATGGGATGAAGCAACTAATCAAAAAGTTTTTGGAAAATGCAATCATCCTAATTATCACGGACACAATTATGAACTACATGTGAAAGTTACTGGTGAAATAGATCCTTCTACTGGTTTTGTAATGGACTTAAATGTATTGAGTGATATAATCAAAAAAGAAATTCATCAAAAATTTGATCATAAAAATTTAAATCTGGATCTGGAAGAGTTTAAAAATCTCAATCCTACTGCTGAAAATATTGCGGTAGTTATTTACAATTTATTACGACCTAAAATATCGGAACATCTGGAATTGCAAATTATTCTTTATGAAACACCAAGAAATTATGTTATTTATCCAGAAAAATAATTGCAAAACTCATTTTTAATATCGTTATTTGCGAATATAAACTGGTTATTTCATGGAAATTTTGTTACTCATCATTGCTGCGTACTTGTTAGGTTCAATTCCTACTTCGGTATGGATAGGTAAGTATTTTTATGGAATTGACATTCGTGAGCATGGCAGCGGAAATGCAGGTGCTACCAATACTTTTCGGGTTTTAGGTAAAATTCCGGGAATCATAGTATTGATTATAGATATTTTAAAAGGTAGTGCGGCGGTGAGTTTGGCGTATTTGTTTGAAGACACATTACCTTCCAATGAGTTTGTGGACATTGAAATAGGATTGGCGATTGCGTGTGTGTTTGGACATATTTTCCCAGTGTTTGCAGGATTTAGAGGTGGGAAAGGCGTGGCTACTTTGTTAGGGGCTACTGCTATTATTACGCCTATTTCATGTGCATTAGCGTTAGTGGTATTTCTGCTTGTGCTTTTTTCATCGCGCTATGTGTCATTAAGTTCTATGTCAGCCGGTGTGAGTTATCCTATTATATTGCACTTAATTATGCATAACGAACAACGCACCTTAACCATTTACTCTATTTTAATAGCCATACTATTAATTATCACGCATCGCAAAAACATTCGTCGCTTACTTTCAAAAACAGAATCTAAAGTGGTATTGTTTAAATCAACGGCATAATGTTTTTTATACGCTGTTTTATTTTTCTGAATGTTATAATTTCGATATTACAGGCACAAAATCTTCATTACGAAGATTATGTTTATCAAAAAAATATTCGTTCCGTATTTCTACATCCAGCAGATTTTGAAATGGGCTTACCAGTATTGGACTTAAATAATGCTGACCAACAATTGGAATTAAGTTTTGATGATTTAGATGCCGATGTGAAAAATTATTCTATTTACTTTATTCATTGTGATGCTTACTGGAGACCAAGTGATTTAATGACTTCTGAATACATCAATGGATTTTTTGAACTCAATATTCTTAATTATGCTTTTTCTCAAAACACCTTACAAAAATATACACATTATGATATTAAATTTCCTACACCTAATATGCAATTCACAAAAGCAGGGAATTATTTGTTAGTGCTCTATCAAACACCTGATAAGTCAAAGATTGTCGCCACCAAACGTTTCTATGTTTTAAATAATGTAGTGGATATTGCAGCCCAGATTACACAACCTATTGGAAATGATTTACAATATGTTGGGCAACATATTGATTTTACTATTAGTGCAAAAAATTATCCATTAACCAATCCTGTAACAGATATGAAAGTTTTTTTAATGCAAAATGGCAGATGGGACAATATGGTAAGCAATATTCCCGCTACGTTTATGACCGGCAATAGTTTTCAATACACTTTAGATGACCGCACAACCTTTTTAGGTTCGAATGAATTTCGCTACTTTGATATTCGTACGTTATTCACTTATACAGAGCGTATTGCGAACATAGTAAAAGACGATAATGGTAAATGGCACGTTTATCTCACTCCTGATGAACCGAGATATAAGCAAAAATACGCTTTTCAAAATGATATTAACGGGAATTTTTTAATTCGTAATAATGATCGGCTATCCAATCCAGATTTAGAAGCCGATTATGCGTATGTACATTTTCAATTTTCTTATCCCTATCCGATTAGCAAAGGGAATGTATATATTTTAAGTCGTATTAATAATTGGGCACTAACTGAAGATAATAAAATGACTTACAATGAAACCACAAAAGCTTATGAATGTACGATGTATTTAAAGCAAGGTTATTATAACTACATTTATTCTATTCAATATGATGATGATACAAAATGTAATGAAACCGAAACAGAGGGTAATTATTGGCAAACAGAAAATGATTATTACATCTTTGTATATCATCAACCGAGAGGATATTTTTATGATCAATTGGTAGGACTTTTGCGTATCAATACTTTGAAAAGATGAAGGCGTTTTCGAGATGTTATTTACTTTTGTTTATAACTTTTTTATTTTTTATAAATTTTATTTATAGTCAAAATAAGGGCAAGTATCAATACCGTTGGGCACTATTTCATCCTGTGGCTGCCATTAAGGTCAAAAAAATTTACAAGAGAAATTTGTATATTTACCAAGAAGTGAAGCAACAAAAATTATTAGATACAATTGAAAATGGAGGAAAATTGGATGCCTTTCGACATGCCTTTTTTATGGCGTGTTTTGCTCAAAAAGTGAAGCCCAAAAAATTAGTGAAATTAGGCATAGCACACGAAAAAGATGATGTGTGGTTGTATAAGAAAAAGAGAAAAATAGAATTTCGAGATGTGCCGGATAGTGCAAGTATTCAAATGGATTTGTATAACAATCAGGTGGGAATTGAAATAGGAAGAAAATATAGAAACATCACAACAATTCAATTGAGGGACACGATATTGTTTTATGTGAAGGAGAATAAATTTAGAACTATTCGATAAAAGTAAAATTAAATTTGGTTTTGAAAAAATGAACAAACGAAAATTATGTGTATTGTAAATGAGTTACAAAATCTTAACTTTGTGGCCTTTGATAAAATCTTTTAATTCATTTTGGGTTTATAAATCTTTTGAAACTTAAATTGTTTAAGTATAAAAAATGTACCTTAATGCCCGAAATGTTTGACTATGAATAAACTTTTCAATCATAAAAAAATTGGTATACTTGGCGGAGGACAATTAGGAAGAATGTTATTACAAAAAGCAATGGATTTTGCATTAGAGGTGTATGTTCTTGATCCAGATAAAAGTGCACCTTGTAAAAGCATTACTTCTAACATTGTAAATGGTGATTTTAAGAATTACGAAGATGTTTATCATTTTGGAAAAAAATTGGATTTAATTACCATTGAAATAGAAAATGTCAATGTAGAAGCACTGAAAAAGTTACAACAAGAAGGCAAGGAAGTTTATCCTCAACCCGAAATTATTGAAATGATACAGGACAAAGGATTACAAAAAATTTTTTATCAAACGCACGGTATTCCAACAGCCGATTTTTTTCTTGTGGAAAACAAACAGCAAATTGAAAAGTATCTTGATTATCTGCCTTTCTTTCAAAAAACACGCAAGGGCGGATATGATGGAAAAGGAGTCAGAAAAATAGTCGCTAAACAGCATTTGAGTAATGCCTTTGATGAACCCTGTGTTTTAGAACGAATGGTAGATGTGGCTAAAGAAATCAGTGTGATCGTAGCACGAAATGTAGCGGGTGAAATTCAAACATTTCCGCTAGTTGAGAGTGTATTTAATCCACAAGCACACCTGGTAGATTTTTTGATTTGCCCTGCAAGTGTTTCAAAAAAGATTCAGGAAGAAGCGGAAAATCTTGCAAGAAAAATTGCTGAACAGTTGAATTTAGTCGGATTACTTGCTATTGAGTATTTTCTAACAAAAGATGGAAAACTATTGGTCAATGAGATGGCGCCTCGGGTGCATAATTCAGGGCATCATACCATTGAAGCGTGTGTAACTTCTCAATTTGAACAACACTGGCGTTCTATATTAAATTTGCCATTAGGAGATACATCGCTTGTTAGACCTGCAGTAATGGTAAATTTGTTGGGTTCAGAAGGTTTTGAAGGCGAAGCGCATTATGTTGGCATTGAACAGATATTGAAATATAGCGGCGTGTATCCACATTTGTATGGAAAAAAGAAAGTGAAAGCGTACAGAAAAATGGGACATATTACTGTTACAGATAAAACTCTTTCATCTGCCATGCAAAAAGCCAGAAAAATTAAAGAACTTATTAAAGTAACGGCACTGTAATTATGGACGATTTTGTAGTTTTGATAATTGTTGGTTTATCAGCCATTTATCTGGTATACAGAATATTCAGGAAGAAAAAATGTAATGATAACTCGTGCTGTAAATGATTTTTCTGTATCACTATGAATTAATTACCAGGTCAATTTCAAGAAACGATTAAGAGTTGTTTTGTTTAAGTATTGCGCTACATACCTTTTTAGTTACGAATTTCTTTCAGTATTTTTGCTACTGATAGAAGTTTTTTGATATGAAAAAGAATTTTACACCGCATATAAATCGTGAAATTAGTTGGCTATCTTTTAACGAAAGGGTGTTGCAAGAAGCAGAAGATAAAAGGAATCCACTTTTAGAACGTTTGAAATTTTTAGGTATTTTTAGTAATAACAGAGATGAATTTTATCGTGTCAGAGTCGCTACTGTTAAACGTTTAATGAAATTGGGACACAGAGCCATTGAAATTTATGGTGAGGATCCGGAAGTTTTATTAAAACAATTGCAAAACAAAGTATTAGCGCAGCAACAGAAGTTTGATGAATTGTATTTGCAAATTTTGGAGGAATTGAAAGAGAATAATATCTTTATCGTAAATGAAAGAGAAGTATTGGAAGAACATAAAGAATATATATCTAATTTTTTTCATAATGAAGTGATGCCTTCCCTTTTCCCCATCTTAATTGACGCCCGAAGACCATTTCCTTTTTTAAAGGACAAGTATGGTTATTTGTATATAAAACTTCGTTCAATTTTTGCACCTAATCAAAATAAATTTGCACTCATTGAAATTCCTACTAAGGTATTAAGTCGTTTTGTTATTTTACCACCCGTCAAGAGTAAAAAATATATTATTTTATTAGATGATGTGATTCGTTTAAACATCAACGAAATTTTCAATGTGTTTGGATTAGAATGTGTGGGAGCATATAATATTAAATTAACAAGGGATGCGGAGTTGGAAATTGATAATGACCTGAGCGAAAGTATTTTAGAAAAAGTGAGTAAAGGATTGAAGGATAGGCAAAAAGGCAAGCCCGTTCGATTTGTTTATGATAAAGATATGCCACAGGACATGTTACAATTTGTTATGCGAAAGCTAGGAATGACAAATACAAAAGATAGTGTAATTCCGGGTGGAAGGTATCACAATTTCAAAGATTTTATCAACTTTCCGGATTTGGGATTAAAGCATTTAACTTTTCAAAATCCGCCGCCAATCAATATTCCAGAATTAGACGAATTGAATACGCCTATCATTGATTATGTCTTAAAAAAAGACATTCTTTTTCATTTTCCTTATCATTCTTATAATTATCTGATTAAAATTTTACAGGAGGCGTCAATTGATCCAAGAGTTCAAAGTATTCAAATCACATTGTATCGTTTAGCAGAATCATCAAGAATTGCGAATGCTTTAATTAATGCAGTAAAGAATGGAAAAAAGGTTACAGTTGTTGTTGAATTACAGGCCAGATTTGATGAAGAGCATAATATCTATTGGGCTGAAAAATTGAAGGAAGAAGGCGCGGAAGTAATTTATGGTGTGCCCGGATTAAAAGTACATTCAAAGTTGTTTTTAATTGAGGGCAAAATAAAAAATCAGTCATTTAGAATTGCTCATATTGGAACAGGAAATTTTAATGAGAAAACGGCGAGAGTTTATACGGATTTATCATTGATTACTGCTCATAAAGGTATCTGTAAAGATGTTGGGACAATTTTTAATTTTTATCGTAATAACTTGAAAATCGGAGAATACAAACATTTGATTGTCTCGCCATTTAATATGCGTTCTGAATTTATTAAGTATATTCACAAAGAGATTAAAAATGTCAAAAGAGGATTAAAAGGTGAAATTATTTTAAAGTTGAATAATCTTGTAGATAAAGAGATGATAAGCCATTTGTATAAAGCATCGCAGGAGGGGGTGCAAGTTTTTTTAATTGTTCGGAGTGCTTGTTCATTGGTTACAGAATTACCAAATTATAGTGATAATATTCGTGCTTATAGTATTGTGGATAAATACCTTGAACACGCCAGAATTTTTATTTTTCACAATGGTGGAAATGAAAAAGTTTTCATATCATCGGCAGATTGGATGACCAGAAATCTTGATCATCGCAGTGAAGTGGCTACACCAATTTATGATGAACACATCAAAAAAATTATCAAGGATTTGATAAACATTCAATTATCTGGTAATCAAAAGGTGAGAATCATTGACAGACATCAAACCAATAAATACAAACTGCCTGCACCGGGAGAAGAAATCATTCGTGTGCAGGATAAAACTTATGAATATCTGAAAGAATTGCCATATAAAAAAACAGCGAAAATTAATCTGGTATGAATCATTCAAATAATGAAAAGCAGTATGGAACGTTATTAGCGGCTATTGATATAGGCAGCAATGCTATTCGCTTGTTGTTATCAAGAGTTTTTGAAGATAAAAATTTGTTGTTATTTCATAAAGAAGAATTGATTAGAATGTCCATTCGTCTTGGTGAAGATGTTTTTTTGCAAGGAAAAATTTCAGATGAAAAAATCCAACGATTAATTCATGCCATGAAGGCCTATCATCATATTATGAATGTTTATCAAGTCAAGGCCTATAAAGCGGTAGCAACCAGTGCGATGCGAGATGCTCAAAATGGTAAAGAAGTAATTCAATTGTTGGAAAAAGAAACAGGCATTAAGATTGAAATTTTAGATGGCAAAACAGAAGCCAGTTTAATTTTTGAAAATCATATTGAAGAGATTTTAGATCCGGATAAAGCATATATGTACATTGATGTGGGTGGTGGAAGCACTGAAATTACCATTTACAATAAACATAAAGCCATTGCTTCCAAGTCATTCAATATTGGTACCTTACGGCTTCTCTACAACAAAGTAGAAGAGAATACATGGGACGAAATGAAACAATGGATAAAAAAACAAACGCAAGGTATTTATCCTATCTATGCCATTGGATCTGGTGGGAATATCAATAAATTGTACAAGATGAGCGGCAAGAAGGAGAATAAATCATTGGGATATAATAAATTGAAAGGATTGTACGAAATGCTGCAATCGTATACTTATGAAGAGAGAATGAAATTATTGGGTTTAAAGCCAGATAGAGCTGATGTAATTGTGCCTGCCGCTAAAATATATTTGACTGCAATGAAAACAGCCGATATTGAAAAAATTTATGTTCCACAAATTGGATTGTCTGACGGGGTGATTCATAAGTTATATGAAGAATTAAAATCAAAAGATCTTGTATAAATGCACGAAAGTAAGGACATATTACATATTGGTTGGAATGATGTATTAGACATTTTTTTGGTTGCTGTATTGTTGTATGTTTTATATAATTTAGTGAAGGGCACATCTGCTCTTAAAGTATTCTGGGGACTTGGATTAATTTACTTGGTATGGGTAATTGTTACTGCTCTAGATTTCAAATTATTAAGTTCTATTGTTGGCAAGTTTATCAATGTAGGTATTATTACAATTATTGTGATATTTCAACAAGAGATTAGAAAATTTTTATTACTAATAGGTTCTACTCAATTTTGGAAACAACACTATTCATTATTCAAAATAAAAGAAGCTTTTAAAGAAGATATTATAGTTAATATTCCATTAAATATTTTACAAGATGCTTGTTACAACATGTCACGTAATAAAACAGGAGCATTGATTGTTATTGCTCAAAAAGATGATCTGAACTTATATGAACAATCTGGCTGGCCGGTGAATGCACCGGTAACAGAGTATATGTTAGAAAGCATATTTTATAAAAATGCTCCGATGCACGATGGTGCCGTGATTATTAAAAATAACATTATTGTGGCCGCTAAATGTATATTACCGGTGAGTGAATCCGATAAATTACCTTCACACGCTGGTACAAGGCATCGTGCAGCACTTGGCATTTCTGAACAAACCGATGCTCTGGCTATTTCTGTAAGTGAACAAACAGGGGCTGTTTCAATTGCAAAAAACGGCGAATTGCATCATAATGTAGAACACAAAGATTTTATTCCATTGTTGGAAAAATTATTAGCACCATAAATTATTCAACATCTTTTAGGATTCTCCATTCTGTTGGGAAGTAATTATTTACTCTGTTCTCCAATACTTTGATCCATCCTAATCCCAAATTTTTGTATCTCAACAAATACAAGTTTTTCTCGGCGTGAATGTGCAATGTACTTTTCTGCAAAAATTTAATTGCTTGGTCTTTTGAACATTCCAGATTTAAAATGTTTTGATTGAGATATAAAGATAATGCAAGTTCAGCAGCAGGAATGTGAGAGTTTTTTTCTGCTATGAATGTGCCTATTGAAAGATAATTAAATCCAGAGGATAAAACACATTCAATCATTTGATTAGATAAAAATAACTTGTTTTTTATTTGGTAAGCAGCGTGAAAGCTTTGCCAATCAATAAAATCTTTAAATGCAAAATTTTCTTTGTTCGGTAATTTTTGTGGAATGTTTTTTTTATTGAATTTATGGATAATTTGTGTTGATGAAGTATTTATTTTTTGAAATACAGCGTAATAAAAACCTTCCGTATTGGATAAATGCGGAAAGAAACGAAGTCCCATTGTAGATTTGAGAATTCCCCATTTTTGGGGTACATCAATCTCTATGTGTTCAAAACCATTATTTATGATAAATTGAGCTATGTCTTCATTTTCTTCGGATGTAAATGAGCAAGTACTGTATATTAAATAACCTCCACTCTTGATAGTGCAAAAGATGTTTTGAAGAATTTGTTTTTGACGCTGCACACATTGTTCTACGAGTTTTTCATTAAAGGTATTCATCCACTCGGGATATTTTCTAAATAGACCAGAACCAGAACAAGGCGCGTCACATACCACAACATCAAATAAATCTTGAACAGCATTGAATTTCACAGAGTCGTTATTAGTAACTAAAAAATTACACTTTCCCCATTTTGATAAATTGTACGATAAAATTTTAGCACGATTAAAATTTATTTCATTACTCCACAATACACCTTCATCATTCAAATAATTACTTAGTATTATAGATTTTCCGCCGGGTGCTGCTGCAATGTCCAATATATAAGCATTTTTTGAAACATTTAATTGTTTTAGTAGATATTCCAAAAACATTGAAGATGCGTCCATTACATAGTATCCGCCTGCATAAAAGATAGGGTCTGCATAAAAAGCCGGTCTATCATCAACATAAAAACTATTGTCAGCCCATTGGATTTTTTTACCCAATATAAATTCAAGTGTATTTGTATCTTTGATTTTATTGGTATTTAATTTAATACTTGTTTTTGGCGATTTTTGATGGGCTTCAAGAAATTGTTGTTCATCAATAGAAACGGATTTTTTAATGCTTTCTAATGCAAGAGATAATGCTTTGTGCATTTGATTGATTTAAAAACGTTTGTCGGTGCCCCAGTATAACTTAGTTTTTAAGGAATGAAAAAAATGAAAAGGATGTGGAATAACTAATTGAAATTGATGTGCAAGTTTTGAAACTTTTATGGACTCTTTTGAAAAATCCATATTTGGTTGATATACTCTTGAATCTAAAGATAAAGTATATTGCGGATTTCGGCCATATAGTTTAAACGACAAAATATGTTGATTGGAAATAACAATGGGTCTTGCATTAAGAGAGTGAGATGCAATGGGCGTAATAATCATTGCATTTAATCCAGGTTCAAGAATTGGACCTCCGCAACTCAACGAATAAGCAGTAGAACCAGTAGCAGTTGAAACAATAACGCCGTCAGCAAAAAATGTAGTAAGATATTGATCATCGATGAATATTTCAATATACAACATTGAACCGGTATCTTTTTTATGAATAACAATTTCATTCAATGCATAATTGATTTCTCCAATATCGTGTTGTGGGAGTATTAACTCTATCAGATTTCGCTTTTCTATAGAATATTTTTTTTGCAAGATTAAATCAATGGCATCTGAAATGTTTTGATTGAAATCATAAGTTAAAAAGCCCAGTTTCCCTGTATTGATACCGAACACAGGAATGGGAAGCTTCTTAATAAGAGATAAAGTTTCTAACAAAGTGCCATCTCCACCTAAACTGATTAACAGATCTATTTTATAGTTAAGGAAATCTTCTGTGTTGCAAATAATAGGCACATCTAAGTTAAAATTAAAATTGTTTTTTAAGAAATTGTAATAGGATTCGCAAATGAAGAGTTGGTTATTTTGTTCTTTCAATTTTTGATAAATTTCCAGAACTAATTCTGGTTTGTTGGCTATTGTGTTTCTGGCGTATAATGCGATATTCATAAATTTATAGTTTAATGAGCATCTAACCAATTATTTCCAATACCGATATTAACTTCAATTGGAACTTCTAAAGGTAAGGCATTTTTCATTTCTTGCGTTACAATTTCTTTTAAGGTAACTACTTCATTGTGTGGAACTTCAAATAATAATTCGTCGTGAATTTGTAATAGTAATTTAGATTTTAATTTTTCTTTTTTGATTTTGTGGAAGATGTTAATCATTGCAATTTTAATCATATCGGCTGCTGTGCCTTGTATAGGTGTGTTGATGGCAATTCTTTCAGCATTAGCCCTAACATTGGCATTTTTGGAGTGAATGTCTGGAAGCCATCTTTTTCTTCCTGATAGTGTTTGAGTATATCCTTTTTCTTTAGCCGTTTGTATCAGATTGTCCATCAATTGTTTGATTTTGGGATATTTTTCAAAATAATTTTCAATTAGTTTTTTAGCTTCTGTTCTTGAAATACCAAGATTTTCTGCTAATCCAAATGCGCCCTGTCCATAAATGATTCCAAAGTTTACACTTTTTGCTTTGCGACGCATATCTTTCGTTACTTCACTTTCAGGAATGTTATAAATTTTTGCTGCTGTAGAAGTATGAATATCTTTTTGATGTTTGAATGCATCTATCATTGATTCATCTTTGCTTAATGCGGCTACAATTCTCAATTCAATTTGAGAATAATCGGCGCTCAATAAAACGTGTTGTTCATCCGATGTTATAAATGCTTTTCTTACTAGTTGACCTAATTCAGAACGAATGGGAATGTTTTGCAAATTCGGATTATCGCTGCTTAATCTGCCTGTTGCTGCAATGGTTTGATTAAAGGTAGTATGTAAGCGTTTTGTTTTAGGATTGATTAGTTTGGGTAAAGCATCTACATAAGTTGTTTTTAATTTGGTGAGTTCTCTGTAATTTAATATTTCTTCTACAATCTTGTGTTTGTGTTGTAGTTTAAGCAAAATATCTTCACTGGTGGCATATTGACCTGTTTTTGTTTTTTTAGGTGCTTCGTCAATTTTAAGGTGTTCAAATAAAATTTCTCCAACTTGTTTGGGTGAAGCGATATTAAAATATGTTCCTGCGTAGTCATATATTTTCTTTTCAGTTTCTTTTATTTTGTAATCAATTTTTTCAGAGAGTTGTTTTAAGAAAGCTGTGTCTAATTTTACGCCATTACGTTCCATTTCTACTAATACTGGTATGAGCGGCATTTCAATTCTTTGAAAAACTTCCGATGTTTGTGTTTCATCTAATTTTTTTTCCAGAATATTTTTTAATTGGAGTGCAATATCAGCATCTTCTGCAGCGTAATCTTTAATGGCATTCCCGTCTAATATACTCATGCTCAATTGTCCATCTTTTCTGCTTCCAATTAAGGCATCAATTTTAATGGGTGAATAGTTTAAATAGGTTTCTGATAAATAATTTAAATTATGTTTATTGTCATCTGGATTTATGAGAAAATGTGCTACCATTGTGTCCCACAACTGGCAATGAATAGAAAGGTTATGATTATTTAGTATATGATAATCGTATTTAATATTTTGACCAATTAAAATTTTATGTTGGTTATTAAAGTAAGTTTGTAGTTTTTTCAAAATTTCATTGGCATCAGGGTTATTAAACAAATGAATATAATAGGCAGTATGTGGTTCAAAAGCAAAAGACATTCCTACTATTTCAGCTAATAAAGGATGGAGAGAGGTTGTTTCTGTGTCAAAAGCAAAACACTTGTGATGTTTTAATTTTTCTAATAGTTCATTAAATTTTTCATCGTTTATGCTTTCAATCAAATAATAATGATGTGGCGTGTTGTGAATAGTATTAAAATTGGAAAAATCAATGTTTGGTAAATTTTCTGATGAGTGTGTTTGGGAATTGGAGGCATTATCGTCAAAAAGAGAAGGTGGATTTTTTTGTATTTCTTTTCCCCATTCTAAAACCTGTGCTGCTAATTTTTTGAATTCAAGTTCTTTGAAAACGTCCAATAATTTTTCTTTGTGGATGTTTTTTACTTTCAAATCATCTAATGTGTATTGAATAGGTACATTCGTATTAATAGTGGCTAATTGTTTGGATAAAAATGCTTGTTCTTTATATTCAAGAAGTTTGTCTTTTAACTTGCCTTTTACTTCATCTATGTTTGTGTAAATGTTTTCAATACTTCCGAATTGATGAATGAGTTGAGTAGCAGTTTTTTCACCGATTCCTGGCACTCCGGGGATATTATCCGATGTATCGCCCATTAATCCAAGTATATCAATGATTTGATGAGGGTGTTGGATTTGCCATTTTTCACATACTTTTTGCGTATCCAATACTTCTGCATCATCGCCACTTCTGCCGGGCTTGTAAATAAAGATGTGTTCATTCAGTAATTGCCCATAGTCCTTATCTGCAGACATTATGTATACATCAAAATGCTTTTTACTTAACTGAATAGCCATTGTTCCAATGATATCATCGGCTTCATAGCCATCCAACATAATAGAATGAATATTCAAACCTTCAATGATTTTATGGATATAGGGAAGATTGTTAAGTATATCTTCTGGTGTTTCCGGGCGTTGGGCTTTATATTCTTTAAATTGGATGTGTCGTTCTGTTGGGGCTTTGGTATCAAAGGCAATGGCAATATGCGAAGGTTGTTCGTTTTTCAAAACGTGTAAAATGGAATTAGTAAAACCGAATGAAGCCGATGTGTTCAGTCCTTTTGAATTGATGAGTGGATTGCGAATAAATGCAAAGTATGAACGATAAATTAAAGCCATTGCATCTATCAGAAATATTTTATTTTTAACAGGTTTAGTGAGCATTGAAATTTTATTTGCTGAAAGTTACTGAAAATTCAGATGTAAAATAAAAATTCTGTATGTTCGCCATACCTTGATTTATATTAAAAATGGGATATATTGATTCATCATCGCTATTTATTATCAATACATTATCTGGTAATCGTCGTGATAGAACGGATTTACTGAAAAGTATAAAAGTTAATTATCCCAATGCTAACATCTTCATAATAAAAAACAGAAATGATTTTAACCAATGTTTTGAATTAAGTAAACAAGACCAATTTCGTTATTTAATTATCAATGGTGGTGATGGTACGATTAATAGTTTTTTACCGATATTAATTCAATACAATAAGATACTTGGGATATTGCCTTCTGGGTCTGGTAATGGATTGGCAAGAACATTAGGTATTCCATTAAATGCTTTTAAAGTACTTGAAATTTTGAAAAATCAAAATATTCAGTCAATAGATATTGGAAAAATTATTATTGATTTCGGCTCTAATCAAATTTTGAATTATTTTAGTTGTGCGGTTGGTTTTGGGATAGATGCATACATTGCGCATCGTTTTGAGCAACAAAAAATGAGAGGATTGATGGGATATGTGATTGCAGCAATGAAAGAATTTTTTAAATACAAAGAAGTTACTGCTAATTTGATAGTTGATAATAATGATATTGTAAAAAATAATTTTTTGATTCTATCAGTTATGAATATTCCGCAATATGGGAATGAGTTTTATTTATCTCCATCTGCTCAATGCGATGATGGTTATTTAAATCTTGTTTCTTTAAACAAAATTTCAATCATACAATATCCTTTTGTGTTATTTAATTTGTTGAGAAAAAAAGAAAGAAAGCCAATGCAGTTTTTGAGATTGAAGAATTTGCAAATCAAAATTTTGAATGCAGAAAAAATTGTATATCATATTGATGGAGAGCCAAAAGTGATAGGTTCAAATGCTAATATAAAATTAGAAATTATGCCTTTAGCAATAAGAGTTTTGTGTTAAGAATGATGGATGTAATTATTAAGTACATTTAAGGTTTTGAATGTAGCACCTTTATGAGCATCAATAAATGAAATAATTGATTTTTGTGCAGAATGATAGAACTCTTTATTGTTAATCAATTGATGAAAAATAATGAATACTTCTTCTTCATTTTGTATACTAAAAGCGCCTTTTAACTTTATCAACTCTACTGCTTCATAAAATTTCTGATATTTTTTTCCAAAGATTACAGGTAGACCATAAACAGCAGGTTCTAAAATACTATGTATTCCATCTGAAAATCCGCCGCCAATGTATGCAATATGCGCAAAGCGATAAATTTTATTGAGTATTCCAATAGTGTCAATTATTAAAACATCTACTGAATTTAGTTGTGTGTTATTCTTTTCAATTTGTGTGTAACGAAGGTATGTTAATTGATATTTTTCAAACAATTGAATTAATTTTTGAATGTTTTTTTCTTCAACTTGATGGGGTGCAATTATGAAACGAATATTGGAAATAGATTGCTTTAATTTTGCCCAAACAGGAATTAATAATTTTTCATCGGGATACCAGGTACTGCCTGCAATAATGATTTTATGAGATTGACAGAATGCTTTTATTTCATGAAAATTTACTTCTTGCTGTGCAATTTCAATAACTCTATCAATTCTTGTATCACCTGCTAAAACAATATCGTTTTCAAAATTTATTTTTTTTAATAATCGTAATGATAATTCATCCTGAACAAAAATTTTGTCAAAAACCTTAAGAGCATCAATAAAAATAGAACCGTACCATTTGAAGAATGGCTGATGTTTGCGAAATATGGAAGAGATTAAGAAACATTTAATATTATATTGTTCTTTTTTTTCTTTTAAGGTGAAAAGGAAGTTTAACCAGAATTCGTATTTTACAAATATTACAATAGAGGGTTTGACTATATCTATAAAATCATTGGCATTTTGAGGAATATCGTAGGGTAAATAGAAAACATAATCGGCATATTCAAAGTTTTTACGAGCATTAAAACCAGAAGGTGAGAAAAAGGTAAGAAGTATTTTGTAGTGAGGATACGATGTTTTAATTTGAATAATCAATGGTCTTGCTTGTTCAAATTCGCCTAATGATGAAACGTGAAACCAGATAATTGGTGCTGTGTTGTTTGATAATTTGTCCTTTAATTGTTTTCTCCAGTTCTTTCTGCCACTTATGGCTTGATGTGCTTTTGAATTGAAGAGGGCGGCTAATCGTATGATTAAAATTAAACAATAAATAGAAATGGAATATAAGATTTTCATACACGATTAGTCATAAAAAAATATCCCATCGGCTTTGCGATATACTGGTAAAATCCAACCAAACTTTATACCAGCCAGCATATCGTGGCGAATTTTAGTATCTATTGATGCAGTAGCATAATCGTAATACCGAACATTTTGAGTGATAGCATAATAAAACTCTAAACCTATTGTAAAGTTGACAAAACGATTTGATGAAAGATAAGTGTAGCCCAAATAATTGTAAACACAGCCGCCTATTGAAAGTCGGTCGTAACCTTTTATTCTATCACCTTTTATGGCGGCAATTTTTTGTTGAGCATCGTAGAGTTTTATTTTATGCTGTAAGTAGCCCAATCCAATTTGATAATGAATACCTCTGTTTTTGTTGTTCCCACCGATGTAGAAAATTTTACCAAAATTTAAAGTCAGATTCCAACCTCTTTCGGTGATTCTCAAATCAGCAGGAAATCCTTCGTTGTCAATGACAAAACTTTCGCCACTTGGGGTAGATGTTTTCAGTTGAGACATTACATCTTCTTTAACATTTTTACTAAAAAAGTAGTTACCATCAATGGCGAAGAGATAGTTGCTTTTTAATTTGTAAATAGTACTTCCCCCCACACTCATATTGTTTCCAAAACGTTTGCTTAAATCACCATAAGGTATTTGAAAAGAGGCGTGGAATTGAAAATAAGGAAACGTTAAAGACGAGTCATAAGTAAGTTGAGCAACATTTTTTAAATAAAGTAAATGAAGGAAAAATGTAAATGCTATTATTTTATTTTTCATTGCTGCAAAAGTAGTAAATATAAATACATCCACCTATTTTGCTTTGATATGCTGATAGAGTTTTTATTTTACACATCTTTGAATATTCTGTATTATTGCAAAAAATCATTTTTACAATGCAAGAAATCATTCCGCCTGTAAGTAAAGATATACTGATATCAGAATTAACAAAAGACAGATTTGTTCGTTATACTAAAAATGGGAAGAATGAAATCTACATTGTCAATTATCACAATGCGCCTAATGTATTGAGAGAAATAGGAAGATTAAGAGAAATCACATTCAGACACGCCGGCGGCGGAACTGGAAAGGAATTGGATATAGATGAGTTTGATACTTCTGAAAATTGTTATGAACAATTGATTGTCTGGAATCCGGAAGAAAAAGAAATTGTAGGTTCATACCGATTTATTCTATGTAAAAATGCTTTCGTAAATGGTGAGTTACATCTTGCAACTTCAGAATTATTTCACTTTAGTGAAAAGTTTATTAAAGAATATGCACCATATACTATTGAGTTAGGACGTTCATTTATTCAGCCGAAGTATCAGCCAACGGAGGATTATCGGAAAGGATTGTTTAGTTTGGATAATTTATGGGACGGGCTGGGAGCATTGGTAGTAGATTATCCTGATATGCGTTATTTTTTTGGAAAAGTAACGATGTATACGCATTTTAATAGAGAAGCACGAGATTTGATTTTAGGATTTATGCGATATTTTTTTCCGGATAATGAACATCTTGTTACACCTATTCATCCGATAGAAATTGAGCACGATATTAGTTGGTTTATTGAGAAAATCAAAGGAATGTCTTACAAAGAAGCACATCTTGAACTGACACACGAAGTGAAAAAGAGAGGCGAACGAATACCACCATTGGTTAATAATTATATGAATTTATCTTCCACAATGAAAACCTTTGGAACAGCGATAAATCCGGGGTTTGGTGGAGTAGAAGAAACAGGGCTGATGGTGACTATTGCAGATATTTATCCATCTAAAAAAGACAGGTATATACAGCCCTATATTGAGTATAAGAACAGCAAACAATTAACGTAATGGAGTAGAATTATTCGTAGTGTCTGTCTCTGGTTCAAATTCAATACTTAAAGAGTTGACACAATAACGTTTTCCGGTTTGGGTAGGTCCATCGTCAAAGAGATGTCCAAGATGCGAACCACAACAAGCACATAAAATTTCGGTTCGAATCATGCCGTAACTATAATCGGGTCTTTTGAGAATACGTTCGTTGTTACCTATTTCATCATCAAAACTGGGCCAGCCGCAGTGCGATTCAAATTTCATATCGGAAGTAAAAAGTTCATAACCACAGGCCGCACATTTGTAAATGCCCTTTTCAAAATGCATATAATACTTTCCGCTGAAAGGTGGTTCCGTTCCTTTTTCTCTTAAAATGTGGTATTGTTCAGGCGTGAGAATTTTTTTCCATTCTTCTTCCGTTCTAATGATTTTATTTTCTGACATAGTCGTTTTATTTTTGAATTGATTTTGACAAAAAGTTAATGAAGAGATTGTAAAAATAAGAAGATATAATAAAATACTGTTTTTCATTGAGAGAATAATACTATCTGACAAATTTAAGGGATTTGTTTTTAAAAATAAGGTGAGTGAAAGATAAAATAACAAAAATTAAAAATTATCGAAAAAAGAGTTTTGAATTAAAATTTGTTTGAATTCATTGAGAATAAGAGCCGTGGCGCCCCAGATTATTTCATTTTGATAAATAAAAGCAGGAGCATCAATGTTCAGGTTATCTACTAATCGGACTTTTGTCAATTGTTTTTTGAATCGGATTAATTCTATTATTGAACAAAATAAAATCTTTTCAACTTCATCAGGATTGAAATGAAAAGTAGGTGTCTGTGTGGTATAGCATATTATTGGATAAACAATGTGATTGCTCACAGGAATGTATAATTCGGTTAATCTTCGAATAGGAATAATGGTATTTCGAGAAATTCCAATTTCTTCTTCACATTCTCGAACGGCGCAATGTTCAATATCTTCATCGGGGTCTAAACGTCCACCGGGAAGTGCGATTTGTCCTTTATGATGGAGGGAGTTGGCAGTTCTTTTAATAAGTGGAAAAAATATTTGTTGATTGTTTTCATAAAGTAAGATACATACCGCACTTGGAATAGCGTTAGAAGGTTTTTCAAAATTTCGATTGGTGAAGCTCATTTCTTTATGAGCAGAAATTCCGGGTAGTTCAGCGGATTTAAGATATTGGCAAACTTGTTTGATATTCATTTGGTTTTAGAACTTGTATTATTTAGCCATTTTTCAATTTCATTTTGTTGAAGCGCGATGTAATTTACTCTACTTATCACAGTATCATTTTGAACCAGATAGATGGATGGTAAATTTAGTCCAGCAAGATATACAAAAGGTTTCCCTAAAAGCATGCAATAAGGAATGTTAGTGGCTTTTGTGTCATTAAAAAATTTTTGTAAATCAGCTTCTTC
The DNA here is from genome assembly GCA_026003255.1 of Bacteroidia bacterium. Classification (GTDB taxonomy): domain Bacteria; phylum Bacteroidota; class Bacteroidia; order B-17B0; family Aurantibacillaceae; genus BPGX01. The sequence continues at coordinate 44,809 of BPGX01000002.1, forward strand.
ACCATTTAATACAAAATAGAAAGGAAGGTTAGGATTACGTTCTTTCATCAGGCGCATTTTTTTGGCGGCGATTCTACAATGTGGACAGGTTAAGCTCATAAATGCAATGATGTGTTTACCTTTTTTTAATTCTTGTGGTGGTTGATGTATTTTGGCATATTTAAATAAAGTATCTAATTCAAGTGGGTAAATATCTTCTTTTTTTACGAGATAGTGTTCAGAATAAGATAATTCTACATAGTTTAAAATATGAGGAAGTGCCAGTGATGATAGAGCATTGAGAAGAATAAAATATTTTGATTTATTCCAGTCGAAACCATTGTGAAAGAAATAAATTACCAACAGCAATCCTATCATTAAAATGTTTTTAATAAGTGCCTGCAAAGGGGTCATAATTATTCGGGTTCCAAAACAACCACAATTTCCAGTATTGCCCTGAAACATTAGTATTGCTGTGAGGTAAATACAAAAAAGAAACAAAACTGCAATGGCTAATTTAGATGAGAATTTGACTTTTAGATTTGAGATAAGCATTAAACCGATAAAAAATTCTACGCTAATTAAAAAGCGAGCAATAAAGGGCGCTGTATACCAATTGGCGATTTTTAGTTCAACAAAAGTAAGTTCAAAAGGTTCAATAGGATATAGCTTTGAATAAGCGGAGTAAATAAAAATTAAACCCAGTATTATATTTAGAAAAGTAAGTAGTGAATGTTTAATTTTTGCTTGCATCAATAGAATTGTTTTAGGGTGTGAAGTTACTGATTTTAATTTTTAAAAAAATAATTGTACTTTTGTAGTCAAATTGTTTCATGTTTAGGTTGAGAGCAATTGTAGTTTTATTTTGTGTTATTTCATTTATTTCTGATTGTACAATACAAAAGCGCTTGTATCGAAATGGGTTTTATATTGACAGAATAAGTAAGAACAAGGAGATTAAGCAAAGTAATAGTTCAAGATATAATGAAATTAGTTTTAATCCTATTCCTATTTTGGCCTTGAAAAATGAGAAATTATCAACGGAGTATGTTCAACTGATTAGTGTAAGTAACATTAGGGTACAAAATATAATTGTCCATAAAAAAAATAATAGAATAATACAGGATAGTTGTAATGATAAACTAATTTTTAGAAATGGAGATATAATAAAAGTTCGTGTAATAGAAGTGTCAGAAGAAAGCGTAAAGTATAAGCGGTGTGATATGTTAGATGGACCAATTTATTCAGTAGGTATAAATAAGATATATGCAATAGAATATAGAAATGGATATAAAGAATATTTTGAAAACAAAAAAATACAGGAGAAGATTGTAAGAAGTGATACTGAAAGGCAGTTCCCTCCAAGCTTGACAATTGCATTAATTATTGCTATCACCGGAATTATTGGTTATGGTTTACTTTTATATCCTTTAATTCCTTTTCTTACGGCCAATGCTAAAAAGAAGATAAAAGAACAACCGGATAAATATAAAGGTTGGGAGTTAAGCGGATGTTTGTATGCTGGTTCTCTTGTGATTATCGCAATGTTTGTATTAGCTTTATTGTTGATGTTTGCTTTTGAAAGTAGTGCGTTTGGTGGACTTACCTTCAGTTATTTGTTTTTGTTTTTCTTAATTTTGTTGGGGATAGGTTTATTTATTGCAGCAGCAAACAGTAAACGTACACCTAATAAAGATACTCAATTATGAAATTTAAGTATAAGTTTTCGTTATTGTTGATTTCATTTACTCTAATTTTTTTGTTCTCGTGTGATATTCAAAAACGTTTATACAGAAAGGGATATTATTTTGAAGGATGGAATAAAAAATCGAAAAATCCGATAGTAGTATCAAAAAATGCCTGTTATCAAATACTTTCACCTATTGGTTTAAAAGCAAGTAGAAATTTTAATGATGAAACAAAACTGATAGTTGAAAATAAAAAACTTACAACATCACACATCAATACTAAACAAAAGTATAACAAATCGTATGTTCAAAAGCCCGATAGTTGTGGGGATAAATTATTATTAAAATCTGGTGATGAGTATGTTGTAAAAATAGTGGAAATATCGGATGACATGATTAAGTATAAACGTTGTGATTTTTTAGATGGTCCGCTATACACTATTCATAAATCCAAAGTATACATGATTCAATATTCGAATGGAATTATTGAACATATTATTTATGAAGGAGAAAAGATTGAGAAAAAAACAAATGAATCGACTACAAATGTTTATTCAAATAACAATGCTTTAAAGAAATATCCAAGTGATTATTGGCTAACCATTACGCTATTTATAGTGGGTTGGTTTTTTGGTTTAGGTGCAATCTCATGGTACATGGCATTGTTTTATGCAAGAAAGACAAGACGAATTATTCAATCCAATCCGTCTCTATACAAGGGGTATTTTGAGATGGGACTTATTATGTATTTTTTATTAACGATATTTAGTTTAGCGGCTATTTTGTCTTTTGTTATTGGAATAGTTATCTTTGCTATGGACCCTTACTATCCATTGGCTTCTGCAATTGGTTTAGTATTAATAATTATAGGTATACTATTAGCTATACCACTTGTTTATTTTTTCAGGACCTCTAAAAAAACAGATTTTTAGGCATTAATCCTTGTAAGTTGATTTTCTAAAAAATCCTGGTAGGTCATACGAATGCCTTCTTCCAATTCAATTTTTGAATACCAACCTAGTTGATTCAGGTATGTGAGGTCTAATAATTTTCTTGGTGTTCCGTCGGGTTTACTGGTATCAAATACGATTTCTCCTTCAAAACCTACAATTTTTTTTACCAATTCTGCCAGTTCTTTGATGCTTATGTCTTTTCCTGTGCCAACATTGACAAATTGTTTTTCATTGTAATTTTTCATCAAGAAAAGACAAGCATCAGCTAAATCATCCACATGCATGAGTTCTCTTCTTGGGCTACCGGTTCCCCATACAACAACATGAGGTAGATTGTTGATTTTAGATTCGTGGAACTTACGAATTAATGCGGGTAAAACATGAGAATTATTTAAATCGTAATTATCATTAGGTCCGTATAAGTTTGTAGGCATGGCGGAAATGAAATTACAACCATATTGGTCTCTATATGCTTCACACATCTTAATGCCCGTAATTTTTGCAATAGCATAAGGTTCGTTAGTCGGTTCTAAATAGCCCGATAAAAGGTATTCTTCTTTCATGGGTTGTGGAGCAAATTTGGGATAAATACAAGAAGAACCCAAAAAGAGCAATTTTTTTACACCATACTTATATGCAGAGTGAATCACGTTGTTTTGTATCATTAAATTGTCATATAAAAATTCTGCACGATAAGTATTGTTTGCCAGAATACCACCTACTTTGGCGGCTGCTAAAAAAACATATTCTGGTTTTTCATTCTTAAAAAATTCTTCAACCGATTGTTGGTTCCTTAAGTCCAATTCTTTTGATGTTTTTGTGATAATGTTAGTATATCCCTCCTTTTGAAGTTTTCTAACAATAGCAGAACCTACCATTCCTCTATGTCCTGCCACATATATTTTAGAGTTTTTGTCCATATAAAAATTTTAATGCATGGGTACTTCTATGAGTAATAAATCAGATAAGATATTTTGGGTTTGAAATGTTATTTTCTTATTTGTATCCCAGATACCAATGGCATCTCTGTTATTGAGCAATTGTTGTGTTATCTCAACTTGCCCATTAATACACATTAAGTATAATCCATTATCTGAATGATGTAATGAATAATCAAAAGATTTTCCTTGTTCCAATAGTATTCTTGATATGTAAGCGTTTTGATGAATGTGTAGTCCGATTGGTTCATTAAAAGGTGTTACAAGGTAAATTAACTCGTTGTTTTTTAATTCATATTTCATTTGTTCGTAACGTGGTGTTAAATTTTTTTGGTCAGGAAAAATCCAGATTTGAAATAATTTTACAATTGAGTCACTACTATTTTTTTCTGAATGAAAAATGCCGCTGCCGGCGCTCATCACCTGTACCTCGTTTTGTTGAATAGTACCTTTGTTACCCATAGAATCTTCGTGAGTAAGCTCCCCTTCAAGCATTATAGTAATTATTTCCATGTCTTTGTGCGGATGAAAATCAAAACCAGAATGTGGGGCAATGGTATCATCATTTAAAACTCTCAACATTCCAAAATGAATAAGATGAGGATTATACCAATTTGCAAAAGAAAATGAATAATAAGTTTTAAGCCAACCGTAGTCAGCATGTCCTCTTTCATTAGCCGGGAAAAGACGAAAGTTCATAAGTTTTATTGATATTGAAATGGATGAAATTGAAGTTGTTGTAAGATGAATTGCTCTGTTTCTGATGAATCCCACTTTTGTTCAATGTTAGGTAATTGCAACACTTTTTGGATGATAGCGTCTTGATAATAACCTTTTTGCAATGCTTCACTGTAACGAATATCCGGGCGGTATGTAACCATATCGTATAATGGGATCCATTTATCGGGATGAAGTTTGTAAAACCATTGTTCAATTTTCTTTTGCAGAATGAACTGTAGATTGGCTGTTTTATCGCGCATTTCAATGTGATTGTCTAATGCTAATTGAGCAATGGCATCTCCGTCTTTTTTTCTAAGCGTTTGATACTCTTGCAAGATTTTGTGCCAATTTCCGGAGTGTTTATCAATTAGTTCCATTAGTATAACACAATCTTCAAATCCGGCGTTCATTCCTTGACCATAAAAAGGAGTGATAGCATGTGCAGCATCGCCGATGAGTGCAACTTTGTTAATAACCCATGGATAGCAGCGGACGGTCACAAGAGAAGAAGTAGGATTTTTGAAAAAATCTTTGATGTAAGTATGCATTAAAGGAACGGCATCGGGGAAATGTGTTTCAAAAAAGTTTTTGACATCGCTTTCTGTTATGAGTTGTTCAAAGGAATTTTTTCCTTCAAAGGGCATAAAAAGCGTGCAAGTAAAATCACCAGTGGGATTGGGAAGTGCCATCAACATAAATTCTTTGCGTGGCCAGATGTGCAGGGCTTCGTGATTATCAAGTTGAAATTTTCCATTAGCATCAGGAGGAATGATGAGTTCTTTATAACCTGTTTCAATGTAAAATTGTTGATACTGGTAACGGTCATTTTTGATCATCATATTGAGTCGTACAGCAGAGAAGGCACCATCAGCACCGAAAATAATTTCTGCTGATTCGGTTTGTAAATGTTTTGTCTCAGTATTTTCAAAGGTTGCAGTAGTGTTATTAAAATCAATGTCAATGCATTTTTCATTGAAGTGAAATGAAACATTGGGTAATTGTTCAGCAATATCCATTAGCAAGAAGTTAATTTCAGAACGCGACACAGAGTAATTGCATTTTCCATCTGCACTATAAGGTTGAAAATAAGTGGATTTATCAGGTTGGTGAATCATTCGCCCATAGACAGGGACGGTAATTTTCATCACTTCATCGTAAACACCGGCTAATTTTAATCCACGAATACCTCTATCACTGAGTGCTAAGTTAATTGATTTTCCGGCGTATTGTCTGGTTTTACGCATGTCTGATCGCCGTTCAAATACTTTTACAGTATATCCCTTTTTCCCAAGTAGAATGGCTAATAATGAACCGACTAATCCTGCACCAACAATGATAATGGGCTTATTCATTTTTTTGAAACAATAATACAAAATTTAATAGGAGAAAAGCAAATGTGAGGTTACTATTCTTCTTCTTTTAAACTTGGCTTTAATTCTGGCGTTTTAGGTTCTAATACAGGTAAGTTAGCAGATTCGTTTATTGTGTTGTTTTCAGTATCTGATTTTCTTTTTCTTTTTTTCTTTTTTGGCAATGGGTTGTTAGTAAATTGAGAGGATGAGTCCACATTATGGGTAGTATTTGGCGAAACGTTAGTATTAGTAATAGTTGTGGTTGTGTTTGATTGTATAACTGTGTTCGTGGTGGTAGCAGGAGATGAAGTAGAGAGAGAATCATTTGAAACATTTTTATTAGAAGATTTCTCAAGGATGCTATCTTTGTTTGATTGGGGCAAATGTGTATTAGGGGTTGTATCATAGTATGAGACATCTGTGTTGGAAATATTTTCTTTTGGAGATGAGGGAGATAGTTTTACAAAAATGTAAATGATAAATAAAATTATGAGAATTGAAATAGAGATAATTTTGAAGGTGGGATTTTTTAGAATATCGTGTAAAGAAAGTTTAAATGAAGAATGTTGATGTTTAATATTTTGAAATTCCTGTAATAAGGTTGTTTTTGTTTCTTCAGAAACAGGGATAGTAAAATTTTTTAAAGTTTCTCTGATGTATTCTTCAATTTGTTTATCTTCATTTAGTTCAGCCATTATACAATTGATTTAATGGAGGTAAATAAATTGTACTTTGCTTTTTCTAGGAGCGCTTTGATACTTAACTCGTTATGTTCTAATATCTCTGCTGTTTCAGAAAGTGAAAATTGGTCAATACAAATAAGATTGTAAATTAATTGTTGTAAGGTATTCAGTTTTCGTAAATGTTGAATAAGGTCGTTAGGAGTGAGTGTTTTATAATACTCAGAAGCTGCAAATAAATTAGTATCTTTCTTTTTGTAGGAAGAAACAATTGTGGTATCGGCGATTCTTTCTCCTTTTCTTTCGGCTAAAATTGTTTTGGCAACACATATAGTAAATTGTTTCAAAAAAGTAGTGTTGTCAAATTCTTCTTCTTCCCGGTCAAGCAATATTTTAAGAGTTTTCAAAAAACAGGATTTTGTATGATTATTAGCTTGCTCATCCGTTTTGGCATAACGAGAAGCAATACCATTGCAGTAGGGATAAATATTTTCAATTAACTGTTCTAAAAAGGCATTATTATTTTTTTTGTGAACTAAAAAATCTTGTTTATTATAGATAATTTTTTGCATTTTGTAGTTGGTTGCCCCAATATACGAAATAGTACGGTAGTGTTCAAAAAAAATATTTAGTTCAAAAACTAAAAATTTAGACTTAAAGGATTCCCTTCGTAATTAGTAGGTATTTTTTTTCGCAATAAAAATTTTCCAGCTTTGATATGTCCGTGAATCTTTAATCTAAATGAATTGGGTTGGTATAAAGTGTTTAATATGTCTTGCATAGTAATTTTGTCAAATGTGGTATTAAGTAATAAGTTATACGATTCAGATGAATTAGCAGGTATGTATATTTTTTTCATTAGAGTAGCTGTGCCTAGTGGAAGATTCATAAATTGAACATCTGCCTTACCTGAATAGATGTAAAATCCAAAATTATTGGGATTTTTAATTTTCACGGTGATTTCGGTTTGCATTCCTTCTTTTGAAATTTTTTTTACTTTGAATTGTTCAATGCCTTGCACTGAAACGTCTTTAATACTCAAGCAAGATGTGAAAATGATAGAAAATGTGAGTATTATAAATGAATAAACAGATAGTGTTCTTATTTTAATGAAATGTTTCATTTTTTAGCTGTAAATATATTGAGAAAATAAATGTCCAATTATTTATTAAATTGCAATTAGAAAAAATATGGGGTTAATCTTTATGGTAAAGAAGCGAAGAATATAGAAGCAGAGAAAGGATGAATTGTAAAGTTTTTGGGGATCAAATAGAATTAAATATATGAGTTTCAAAGAAATACATTTTTTCTAAAAAACAATTTTGAAATTTGATAAATGTTTATGTACATTTGCGGGCGATATTTTGAGGTACATTAAAAACGGGATCATAGCTCAGCTGGTTCAGAGCACCTGCCTTACAAGCAGGGGGTCACAGGTTCGAATCCTGTTGATCCCACTACTTTTACTAGGTTTATCATTAAAATTTGTTTTTATTTTTATTTTGTAATTTTTTATCAGAAAATTGTGAAGTTTCTTATTCCGTTATTTTGTAATATTGTAAAGTATTAGATGTTTCATTGAAAGTTTGAATATATTTCTCCCATAAATCTTCATTAGATAAACTTAAAACAATAGAACACAGATGCCACAGATTGAAACAGATTTTCACAGATTGTTTCTACAAGATTTTTATTTGTCTGTGTGTCATTTGAAGAATTTCATGTACATTTCTAAATAAAATTAGAATATCATTTTTAAGTTTTCATTATGAAGGTAATGAAGAATTGTGTGCGAAGTTTATTAGTTTCAAAAAGTTGTAATATTAAAAGAACAATTAAGTACATTTATACTATTTTAATAATCATAAAAAAAAACCTAAACTTGCAGCACAAAAACATCATTTCATCTAAACTTTAAACTCTTTTATCTATGAAAAAAATAGCATTTGGTGTGGGATTTGTAACATTAATTTTTGCTTCCTGTAAAAAAGAAAAGTTTGATTTTGACAAATTTTCAAATTCTAATTTTAATGGTGAATACGCTGCTCCCCTGGTAGCATCAGAACTAACGATTCAGGACATATTGACAAATGCAGACAAGAATAACAACATTCAAGTAGGAAACGATGGTTTTTGTACATTAGTTTATCGCGGAACTTTGTTTACTTCCCGCGCTAAAGATTTTGTGATTATTGGAAATCAAAATTTAGTGGGTTATACCTACGATTTTTCCAATACCACTTCATTAGCAAGTTTTAATGCTGCAGCCAATGGTACGCAATTTGGACCCTACACGAATTCTGTTACTTCTATATATTGCGCCCACACCACCTTTAATTGATTCTCTTTATACAAATAGCGGTACATCTCTGGATATTACTATTACAAATAATATGCCTGCTACGGCTTCGTTTACAATCTCTTCTTCCAGTATTATAGACCTTTCTACAAATTTAAATTTTAATAAAAATATAGTTTTAGCGCCCAATACGAGTACTCTTGTATCTTATGATTTAGGTAATCATTTGTTGAAATTAAATGATGGTGTCAATAGAAGCAGGTTGGGACTTTCTTATTCAGTAAAATTACAAAAATCTGGGAATGCTACCGGATTAGAGCAAATTGGAATCTCTGCAAGTTTAAATAATATCAGTTTTAATAAATTTATTGGTTATTTAGGTAATAACTATACACATCCTAATTTTGCCCCTTATAAAGACACTGTTCCTATTACTTTGTTTTCAAGCACAGAACCTACTTACACAAACACAATTTTTTATTTAGTTGATCCTAAATTTGATATTCGTTTTTACAATGAAGTAGGCGCTTCGGCTGAAATTGATGTTACCCGATTAGATGCGTATACACCGGATGCATGGGGTAATAACTTAAATCCAAATACCTTAACAGGAAGTGCTGTTATTCAAAATGTAGTTATAAATTCTGCTACAGGTTTTAGCTCGCCAGTTACAACAACTCTTTCTATTAATAAAAATAATGAACCTCAAGTTGTTCCATTTATTAACTCTCGTCCAAAAAATGTAATTTATGAAGTGAATGGAAATATCAATCCTAATACTACCGGATATGTGAGAAATTTCTTTACAGATACTTCTAAGATTAGAGTTGACTTAGATGTTATTCTTCCACTATGGGGAAATATGAAAGATTTGGTTTTTGTAGACACCATAAAAGATGTTGATTTGTCTAATATCCCGGAAGAAACTAAAAAGGTCTTATTACGAACCTATTTTGAAAGTACTTTCCCAATTGATATGGGTATTGAAGTTGTTTTTACGGATTCTTTGTATCTTCCACAATATGTTTTTATACCTGCTAATACGGTGGTTATTCCGGGTGCATCTGTAGATAGTAATGGGAATACATCTTCACCAAAGATATTTAAAAAAGATTACATTATACCTCAATCTGCAATGCCTAATGTTAGGAAAACAAGGAGAATTTTGATTCGTGCTTTTGCAAATACTACTAATTATCCAACGAACATTAAGATATATAATTTTCAAAAACTTAAAGTTAGAATTGGTGTAGATGTACAACCAGGGGTTAAGTAATTTCAAACTTAAAACTTAATATCTATAAATCTATAAAAAATATTAACTCTTTATTAAAAGTAACATTATGAGAAAAGTAAGTGTAACATTTTTATTTCTTATTATCGCTAATTATATCAGTGCTCAATTTCAAATGATGCACTACAATTTAAAGCAAATACCTCAAACCTATCAATGGAATCCTGCTTTAATACCTCAATATAAATTTTACTGGGGAACAACATTTGTGCCTTTTGCACTGTCGCCAATGCCTGTTGCTAATTACTTGTATTTTAATAAAGGTACTACTGGCCCAGTAGTAAGAGATTTCTTTCAAAAAAATGGTGACTCTGTTCAAGTTAATTATAATGTTCTTTCTTTATCTAAGAAAATGAACTATACACATTACAATTTTGAAATTGGGATTTTATCGTTTGGCTTCAGAATAAAAGACATTAATTATATTCATTTTTACTCTGCCCTCAAAAATCATTTCTGGTTAGGATATACCAAAGATGCATTGAAATTTTTAATAGAAGGTAATGGTGGAGCAAACGTTGGATACAATTTTGATATGAGTATTAAATCGAATCATAATTCTTATGTAGAAACCGGTATTAGTTTTGCACGAATAATTAAGGAAGATAAATTGCAAGTAGGTGGTACACTCAAAATGTATAATGGTTTAGCAAACTTTCAAACAAAGAAAAATAAAACTACTTTCCTCACAGGAGATACTGCTTTTGAATACATTGCACAAGCAGATTTGCAAGTTAATACAGCATATATTTATGACACTGCATCCAATTCTGTAAAAATAGGAAGCGCCTTTAAAAACATGGGTTTTGGAATTGACTTAGGTGCTCAATATGTTATTAACGACAAGTTTACTGTTAATGCAGCAGTTGTTGACTTGGGGTATATTAGATACAAAACAAATGCTAAAAATTATGCATTTAATGATAAATTTTACTTTCCCGGAATAGATGTAAAAAAAATTATATCTGATACAATTGATGTAGATAAAGCACTAAAAGATTTACAAGATTCACTTTCGAAAAGATATAAATTTACTGAGACCAATAATGCTTACACTGTTTGGATGCCTACTAAAATCAATATTCAGGGAATTTATAATTTACATCCTAAGCATTCCTTTTCCGGAATTTTACAAACCGTTTTCTATGATAAAAAGCCGCATTTAGCAGGTTCTATTGCTTATGTATTTCGTCCTAATAGATGGTTCAATGCTTCTATAGCGTATCAAATTTACAATAGAAGTTATTCCAATATTGGGTTAGGTTTTGCATTTAATCTTGGATTTATGCAATGGTATGTAATGACAGATAACCTAATGGGTTTCTTCCGATATGCAGATATTTCATTCACAGCAAAAGAAAATGATAAAACGTATCGTTATACCATTACCATTCCAACAAGTAAAAATATTAATATCCGAACAGGATGCAACTGGACATTTGGTGCTAAACCAAAAGACAGAGATAAAGATGGTATTCCAGATAGAAAAGATGTTTGTCCGGATAATTATGGTTTAGCCATTTATCAAGGATGTCCCGATTCTGATAACGATTCCATACCGGATAAAGATGATAAATGTCCTAATATCGCTGGTTTAAAGACCTTGCAAGGTTGTCCTGATAAAGATGGTGATGGCATTACCGATGCAGAAGATGCTTGCCCGGATGATGCAGGATTAGCAGAGTTTAAAGGATGCCCCGACAAGGATGGGGATAAGATTATAGACAAAGAAGACGATTGTCCGGAAGAAGCAGGATTGGCGGAATTTAAAGGTTGTCCAGATAAGGATGGAGATGGCATACCAGATAAACAAGACGATTGTCCGGATGTTGCTGGATTAAAAGAGTTCATGGGTTGCCCGGATAAAGATTCAGATGGATTAATTGATAAAAACGATCAATGTCCGGATGTCGCTGGTCCAAAAGAAAACAACGGTTGTCCATGGCCGGATACTGATAACGATGGAATAGTAGATAAAGACGATGCCTGCCCCAATCAACCAGGAGTTGCAGAATTAAAAGGTTGTCCACCAGCACCTAAATTAACCGCCAAAGAAGAAAAAATCATCCAGAAGGCATTCAGTAATCTTGAGTTTGAAACTGGCAAGGATATTATTAGACCTAAATCTTTCCCAGCACTCAATGAGTTGGCTGGATTAATGAAGCAACATCCGGATTGGGTATTGACACTTTCTGGATATACTGATAACCAAGGTGATCCGCAGAAGAATATGATATTATCTGAAAAACGTGCTAAAGCCGTCGCTAAATACTTAATTAAAAAAGGTGTAAAAGCAGAAAATATTGTTACAGAATGGTTTGGTGATACAAAACCAATTGCAGACAACAATACACCACAAGGAAGACAAAAGAACCGCAGAGTAGAAATGAAGATAACTTACAAAGAAAAACAATAAAACAAAAATCCCCTCAAAATTGAGGGGATTTTTATTTATCCCAGATAATGTATTTGATGCTTCGTAAGTGCTCTGTTTCATTCAATTGGTGCGGTTTTCGTTCATTTTTTACTTTTATGATTTGAGGAGTTGATAAGCATGAAGAAAAAGGGGTCGTTACAACTCTTTCATATTATGGAAGGGTCGCAATGACGAGAGAAAAGTCCGTCATTGCTAGGATTCAACGTTTCCAAAGCAATTGCTTTTGAATAACCTTAATTTCTAATGCATAATTTTAGGATTAAGCAATTTTAATCCACAATGGTTTTTCTTTTTCATTTTGAAGAATGTATTCTCTAATAGGCCAATGTTCCGGGAATTGCAAATTTTCATCTTTCTCAAGTAATTCAATAGCACTTTCGCGTGCCGCTTTGAGTATTGGATAATCGGTTGTCAAATCGGCTATTTTAAAGTTCAACATACCACTTTGCCTTGTACCGGCTAATTCACCTGGTCCCCGCAATTTCAAGTCCACTTCACTGATTTCAAAACCATTGGTTGTTCGTACCATAGTTTCTATTCTAACCTTTGCATCTTCACTTAAATTATTGGTCAATAATATACAATACGATTTTTCTGAACCCCGCCCTACTCTTCCTCTTAACTGATGCAATTGAGAAAGTCCAAAGCGATTGGCGTTTTCAATTACCATAATACTTGCATTGGGCACATCTACACCAACTTCAATAACCGTCGTCGCCACCATAATTTGTGCTTCTCCTTTGTAAAAGGCCTGCATAGCCGCTTCTTTTTCCTCATTGCTCATTTTACCATGCACTTTTACCAATTTATACTTATCTTCCGAGAAGAATCGTTTTAAATCTTCATACCCTTTTTCAAGATCCTCCAGATCCATTTTTTCGCTTTCCTGAATCAGCGGAAAAACAAAGTAGGCCTGCCTTCCTGCATCAATTTGATCTTTCACAAATTGTAATACATCCATTCGTTTGCTATAATAACGATGTGCCGTAACAATGGGCTTTCTGCCGGGCGGCAATTCATCCAAAACAGAGACATCCAAATCACCGTAAATCGTCATGGCTAATGTTCGTGGTATTGGAGTAGCGGTCATTACCAGTACATGCGGAGGAGGCTCACTTTTCAATTGTATTTTAGCACGTTGAGCTACTCCAAAACGATGCTGTTCATCAATAATCACCAATCCTAATTTATGGAATTGAACATTATCTTCAATTAAAGCATGCGTACCAATAAGAAAATGTAATTCATTCGAAAGTAACTGTTCGTGAATCAATTTTCTTTCTTTATTCGGAGTAGAACCGGTCAGTAGTTTTACATTTACTGGTAAAGATTGAAGTAACTTTGAAATGTTTTGAAAGTGTTGTTGTGCAAGAATTTCAGTTGGCGCCATCATAGCGACCTGAAAGCCATTGTCAATGGCAAAGAGAGCAGAAAAGACCGCTACAATCGTTTTACCACTTCCTACATCGCCTTGTAACAAACGATTCATTTGACGACCTGTTTTAGTATCGTTTCGAATTTCTTTAATTACGCGCTTTTGGGCATTGGTTAATTCAAATGGTAGATGTTTATTGTAAAACTCATTAAATAACTCGCCCACATTCTGAAATACATATCCTTTACTCAACTTCATTTTTTTGTGCTGGCGGGCAATATCCAACTGTGCAAAAAACAATTCTTCAAACTTTAAACGTGCTCGGGCTTTGTTTATTTGTTCTTTATTCTCAGGCAAATGAATCCATTTATAGGCCTGTTCACGACTGATCAGCTGATTTTTTTCAATGATTTCTTTGGATAAATTTTCCGGAATCTGTAATTGTGGATATTGTTGGTAGATATTGAATATCCACTTACGAATGCTTTCTGTGTCAATTCTCCATTTTGAATTTTTGAGTCGTTCGGTAGTATTATATACTGCGCACCATCCTGCTTTAAATTTTAATGTCTCTTCTGTTGCTTCTTCAATTTCCGGATGTTGAATATTATAAGTATCTCTGAATTGATTTACTTTTCCATAAGCAATGTAGGTTTTCCCTATTTTCAAAAATTTTGAAAGCCATTTGATTCCGTTAAAAAAGACAAGATCAATTTTACCGGTAGCATCTTTCATTTGGGCAATTAGAACCTCTTTGTTTACGAACCTGTCTGTAAAGATATTGACAATATGTCCTTTGATTTGTGCATATTCAATAGTGTAATTGATAGAAGATATATTGTGAATAACAGACCTGTCTTCGTAGCGAAAAGGAAAGTAATTCAACAAATCAAATACTGTAAAAATTCGCAATTCTTCATTCAGCAGTTTAGCTCTATCCGGTCCAATTCCTTTTACATAAGCTATGTCTTGATATAAAATATCTCTGTATTTCATTATCTAATAATTGGGCTAAAAATACAAAATCAGGATAAGAATGGGCATATTGAATTCACTGATAATTACAAAATTAAAAAAAATGAGAGTGTTTTATTTAGATAGATTTATTTCTTTCTTCACATAATAATGATAAGAAACACAAAACGCACAAAGTTTTCAAAAAGTACACAAAGTAGATTTATCAGATCATTTTAGAAATTATTGTCTTGTCAGCATAGACAAATCTGGAAAATCTTTGAGTCCTTTGTGAAAAAAAACTTTGAGACCTTCGTGGTTTCTGTTAATAACTTATTTACTTGATAAAGTAAGAAACTCTATCCTTATTTTACACTCTCAAAAAAATAATATACTTTTCTTGAAAATATCGTAGTATAAATTTATTAAGAAAAATTTTTCATTCGTTGATGTATTGGCACTGTTAAATATAGCAACTAACAGGATAAATTTGGAAAATCTCACATGCCTTTTGTATTAAGTTGATAGAACTTTAACCATATAAAGCCATTCTAAACTGGATGCCGAAGGCATCAAACGATTATAACAATAATAATCAGCCAATTTCTACGACCCCTTCCACTTTCTGGAAGGGTCGCACAATGCTTTTTATCCAATATCTGGCAACCTTCAATCCCTTCGGGATAAGATACGATTTAAAATTTTCGCAGAAATCGTTTTTTGTATGTTCTATTATGAAATAATAAATGCAAGTTGGTGTAAAAATTTTAATGCTAAAAAGTTTTTCATTCGTTGGTGCATAATTGAAAAAATTTATTTAAATTTGACCTAAAATGTAAGATTATGAAAACAACTTTACACTTTCTTATACTATTTTGGAGCATAATTCAAATCTTTGTTTTTGAAATGCAAGGACAACAGGGAACTCTGGATAGCACATTTGGGATTGGAGGAAAAGTAATTACTTCAATTGGGACAACTAGTGCTACTGCCCATTCTATAGCTATTCAAAATGACGGGAAAATAGTAGTTGCTGGTGAAAGTTTAAATGGCTCCAATATGGATTTTGCTCTTGTACGTTATAATACAGATGGATCACTTGACAATACATTTGGGAATAATGGTATTGTTATCACCGATATTAATAATTCCTGGAATAGTGCATATTCTATTGCCATTCAAAATGATGGTAAAATTTTAGTAACGGGTGATAGTGATTATGGCGTGGCATTAATGCGCTATAATACCGACGGCTCTCTTGATACTACTTTTGGAACAAACGGAAAAGTTCTAACTTTTGTTTATGGTACTTCAGACGTTGGTCGTTCTGTAATTATTCAAAATGATAATAAGATATTAGTAGCAGGAGACAATGAAGAGAATTTTTTCATCATTAGATATAATCCAGACGGAACATTGGATAATTCCTTTGGTACTGGAGGTAAAGTACCTATTCTTGCCGGTATAGTATCCCAATTAAATTCTGTAGTGCTTCAAAATGATGGAAAAATAGTAGTAGCAGGATGGAATTATAGTGTACCCTATAACGGAAATGACTTTGTATTATTTCGTTTAAATACTGACGGCACACTTGATAATACATTTGGTTCAAATGGAAAAATAGTAACTGATTTTAGAACAAATCACGATGATGGAAGAAATGTTCTCATCCAAAATGATGGAAAAATTGTGGCAGTTGGTAGCAGTTATTACAGCTATTTGACTTACAACTGGGATTTTGCCCTGGCAAGATATAACAGCAATGGTTCTTTAGATACAACTTTTGGTACAAGTGGAAAATCAGTGCTAATTATTAGTAATAACATTGATTTTTGCTATTCTGGAATTCTGCAAAGTGATGGAAAAATTTTAGCAGTTGGAACAAGCTCAATCGGTACTAACTATGATTTTGTTTTAGTTCGTTTCAATAGCGATGGAACATTAGATAGCACCTTTGGTACAAATGGTATTGTTTTTACTGATTTTAGTAACAATTGGGACGAAGCTCACGCCGTTGCATTGCAAAGTGATGGAAAAATAGTGGTAGCAGGATTTAGTGATAATGCTACTGTAAGAAGTTTTGCTGTAGCAAGATATAACAACCAAATTGTTAATTCTCTCAACTCTTTTAATGGTAAAATGAGTATATTAATATTTCCCAACCCAACGAACAATGTTTTAAAAATTTACCATCTTCCTAAAAAAAGTCAGATCAGAATATTTGACGTTTATGGAAAATTAGTTCATGAAAAAATAATCTCTGAAGATAATAATACTACTCTACAATTAGGATATTTAGAAGAAGGAATATATACTGTACAAATACTTAATAACGACTTTCTATTTCAGAAAAAAATAATCGTAACGAAATAGAATTTTGCTTAGTTTTTCTATATTACTCATTTTAACCCAAATTATTCATTAGGACTTTCTCAAACGGTCTGCTCTTCTTTGCTACCGCTGGTTTTAGGCAATGTTTATTTTCACCCTTCCAAAGGTGGAAGGGTAGTTGTAAGAATAAAAAATAAGCCCGTCATTGCGAAGGCGTGTAACGCCTGAAGCAATCTTAACTTGCATTCTCCCTTCTCTTTCGAGATTGCTTCGCTACGCTCGCAATGACGAACACCACACCCGTCATTGCGAGGAGCACAGCGACGAAGCAATCCCCCTGTGAATACATATAATTTCTAATGAATAATTTGAGATAATCTGGGATAATTTGGTTCAGAATAAACAATGAAAATTTTTTGCACGAAAAGAATTTTTTTTATTAACATTGCAAAAAAATGTAAAACAATGAAACCACTATTACAAAAAAATAAAACTACAACAATGGCGGCGCACCGCAAAATACAATACAATACAATTAGCGCACCGCGCATTTTGGGGCGTATGTAGTGCTTTGATGTGTTTGAATTTGAATGCTCAAAATGTAGGAATTAATCCAACAGGAACTCCTCCTAATAATAGTGCTGGATTGGATGTAGATTTTCCAAATAAAGGTTTATTGGTTCCACGAGTAGCATTGACAAGTACAACAGATGGAGCAACTATTCCATCACCGGCGACTTCTCTTTTGGTGTATAATACTGGTGCTGGTGGCTTAACACCTGCTGGCTACTATTACAATGCCGGAACACCTGGTTCACCAAACTGGGTACGCTTACTCATCACCGGCACGCCTTCTGATACATGGCTCACACTCGGAAATGCAGGCACTACAGCAGGGACACATTTTGTAGGGACAACGGATAATGTGGATTTAGTATTCAAAACAAACAACCTTGAAAGAATGCGTATTACAAGCACTGGCAACGTCGGCATCGGGACGACGACACCGATGGCGAAGTTGGAAGTAAGCGGGAATATACTTCAACAAAATCAGAATGTTCTAATGGCCAGAAATTCTAGTGGAGTAGTAGAGGTCTGGATGTGGCCGAGATGGTCAGATGATGTTATGTACACCAATTTTGGTTCCGGCGGATGGAATATCAGAAATAACTCTTCTTCCAATGTTATGTTTTTGACAAATTCCGGCAACGTCGGCATCGGGACGACAAGCCCTGCAGTTAAACTTGAAATTGTTAATGGTAACAATACCGAATTTGTTCGATTAAATAGAGGTGTAGGGAATCCATTCCAAATTCTTTTTGGTGATAATCAAGGTGGAGAAAGTAACCCAGCTGGTGTTGTTTATTTTGAAATCGGTGGTAATGAATCTTACGTCTTTGGGGGACATACAATGCCAGACGGTAATCTATCCAGAAATTTAGGTAAACCAGGCCATATGTGGAATGGTGTTTATGCCAGTGACTATTATATCAATGTCTGTGGAAGCTGGCTTTCGGCATGGACATGTTCTGATATCAGATACAAAAAAGACATCAAAGAGATAAGTAACACCTTAAATGATGTACTAAAATTACAACCTGTATACTACAAATGGAGAAAGGATGAATTCCCAGATATGCATTTTAATGAGAAACAACAAATAGGTTTAATTGCACAGGATGTAGAAAAAATATTTCCTGAATTAATAAGTACTAATGATAAAGGATACAAATCTATTGATTATGGAAAATTTGCTCCTATACTTATTCAAGCCATAAAAGAACAACAATTATTAATAACAGAACTCCAACAAAAAAATAAGATTTTAGAATCAAAAATTAAAGAATTAGAAAATCTGAAAGAAGAAATAGAACCCATTAAAAAAGGGATAGAAAGTAAAACAACAAGCAGTAAATAAATGAAAACATTCACAAAAAGCGTTTTGAATAACAAAAAATTTCCTACCTTTGCCCCCCTTAATAATTAAAAACAACTAACAATGGCTACAAGAATGCGTTTACAAAGACACGGAAAGAAGAATTATGCCTTCTTTCACATTGTGGTAGCGGACAGTAGAGCCCCACGAGATGGGAAGTTCATCGAAAAATTAGGTTATTATAATCCTAATACCAACCCTGCCACCATTGAATTAAACTTCGATAGAGCCCTCCATTGGCTTAATGTAGGTGCTCAACCCACTGAAACCGTAAGGAGAATTCTCTCTTACAAAGGCGTATTGCTCAAAAAACACCTCTTAGAAGGTGTGAAAAAAGGTGCTCTTACCGAAGAACAAGCAGAAAAGAAATTTCAAGATTGGTTGCAACAAAAATTAGCCAAAATTGAATCTAAAAAGCAAAAACTCGCAAAAGAAACAGAAGAACAAAAAGCAGCTCGCCTAAAAGCAGAAGAAGAATACAGAAAACAAAAAGAAAGCAAAAAAGCGGCTGCCCCAGCAGGCGAAACTTCAGAAAATCCTGCCAGCGAAGCGTAAAAACTTCTTTGACTTCTCACAAAAATTTTCTCAACTTTATCCCGATAACTTGCGTTGTCGGGATTTTTATTTTAAATAACTTCTATTTTCCATGAAAAGTTTGCTGTTAGATAAAATTTTTGATCATTATTTAGAAAATCCAGACGAGTTTCTCAACCAAAGAAATGTCTTTGTATTGCCATCGAGACGAAGTATCGTATATTCCAAACATTATCTTAAAAATTTATTGAAACAAAAAAACAAATCATCTTTTTTCCCTGAACTACTCACTATCAATGACTGGTTAGAACATCTGACAGGACTTATCGTTTTACCTAAAACTCAATTGATTTATCAACTTTATATTTCTTACAAAAAAAACTTTAGTGAAAACCCAGATCCTTTCTCCTCTTTCCTGAAATGGGGACAAATGTTGTTGAACGATTTCAACGACTTGCTCATTACTCATCCTAACAATCCAGAAATCCAAAAACAAATTTATACAAACCTTACGAATATAAAAGAAATTGAACATTGGAGCTTGAACCGAGAACCTCTTTCTGCAAATCAAAGACGTTATCTCGATTTAATGGGAACTTTTTACAACATCTTTCAGGACTTCAATGCTTCCATACTTCAACAAGGTTATGCTTACAGCGGGCTCTTATACGAAGAAGCCGTTAAACGCATTCAATCCAGACCAATTCAAGACATTCCATTTCTGAATTCTGTTCATCAATTCATTTTTGTAGGCTTAAATGCTATTACACCAGCCGAAAAAATTATATTAGATACATTAAAAAAAGAAAACAAAGCTCGCTTTTATTGGGACTATGATAACTATTATGTTTTTGAAAATAAAAACCACGAAGCGGGAGAATTTATCCGAAAAAACTTTACAGAATTTGGCATAGAAGAAATTAATAAACAATCCGAATCTTATTTTGACAAACCCAAAAACATTGAAATTGTAGCAGGAACTAATGATATTGAAGAAGCATTGTATATTAAAAAAGTTTTAGAAGAATCAATTCGAGAAAATCCCTCTTTAGATAATACCGCCATTTTATTGAACAAACCAGAAGCACTCAATTTAGTGCTTTCTGCCATTCCAGATGAAGTGGAATACAACATTTCAATGGAATATCCAATATCCTATACTCCTGCTTTTCAATTCTTAAATCAATTATTAAAAATCCTGACCGATCAGGAAATCAAAAACAAAAAAATTATTTACCACAGATATTTTACAGGGCTTTTACAAAACCCATTCTTCAAATCCTATCTATGGAATAAGCACCAAATCAAAGAATATTCCATTAATACAATCATTCAAAATGTTCATCAAAAAAACAAAATATACATTGCTTTAGAACAAGATATTATTTTTAATGATAGTGATTACAACAATGACACACAAACAACAGCTCTCCAAATTCAGAAAACATTAGAATCTCTTCTAACGATTACTAACTTCAATCTTTCACCCATCATTCAATTTTTAGAATCCTACTTATATTTTTTACAAGAGAAAAAAATCAAAGATGTAATTACCATCAACACCTTGCAAAGCATTTGTCAACATTTGAATACAATCCATCAAATCATCCTCAACGACAAAGAAAACGTATTTGAAAGCATAAAAGATGTTCAAGTTTTTATTCATCAATCTTTATCCCGAGAATCATTAGCATTCAAAGGAGAACCATTGAAAGGATTGCAAATACTAGGAATGTTAGAATCCAGATTATTGGATTTTGAAAACCTCATCATTCCATTTATGAACGAAGGCGTTTTTCCTCCCAATCATCAAAAGCATTCATTTTTCCCTTTTGATTTAAGGAATCATTACAAACTTCCCACACACTACAATGACGATGCTATTTTTTCTTACACGTTTTATAGAAACTTACATTCTCCTTCTAAAATTTTTCTGTCTTACAATCATTCAGACAATGACGATAACATTGGTTTATACTTAATCAAAGGCGAACAAAGTCGCTATATCCAACAAATTATTTATGAACTATCCCTCAAAAAAGATTGCATTAAAATTAATCAAAAAACTATTGTAAACTCTCCTCCGAATCTTCAATACACGAAAGAAATTACTATTCCAAAAGACAATATCAAAACATTATTAGACCTTGTATATTCACCCACAAGCATTACAAATTATCTGGATTGTTCTTTAAGATTTTATTTTAGTTACATTCTAAAATTAAAGGAAGTAGAAGAAGCCACCGAAGAAATTCAAGCCAATATCGAAGGTAATATCTTTCATCAAGTAATGCAAGACATTTTTTCTAATAAAGAATACTACAACGATGAAGGTTATCTGGATGCTAAGAAAATAGAAAAAATCATTCACAATCCAATACTCATTGCAAATATCATTAAAACAGAAATAGACCAACTTCATTTAGAACACAAGGGAAAAATTTTAATTCAAGAAGAACTATTAAAAGAAGAGATATTGGAATTTTTGAAAAAAGAACAAACGTTTATTAAAAACAATCTTGTAAAAATTATTTACACTGAAAAAGAAAAAAACACGAACAATAAAACCATCTGTTCTCTTTTTTTACCAGATGGCAATTCCATTAAAATTTATGGAATACCAGATAGAATAGATTTAATCAACAACGGATATTTCAGAGTTGTAGATTATAAAACTTCATATAAGAAAAGTGATAATTTAGAATTTATAACGGATATCCATCAAAAAGGACAAAACGAAAACATCAATAAACAAATCCAACTACAGATTTACGTATGGTATGCTTTAAATACAGGATTAATTCCTTCCAATGAAATCCCTGTAACGGCAGCCATTTTACCATTAAGAGATAGAAGTAGTAATAAAACTGATTATCAAAAATATATTACTCAATCTAATGAAGTCAAAAAATTCACAGACGCAAAGGAAATTACCCAGTTATTACAATATATCTTTACAGAACATATCTTGAATACAGAAAAGCCATTCCAACAAACCGAAGACACAAGGCATTGTGCTTACTGCTCTTTCAATTACATTTGCAAGAGATAATTTGCTACCATTAAATTTGTAACTTTGCCATTAAATAAAATTTATACACACCCATTTCCATAATGCAACTACAAAGCGACATAAAAATTGAAGAGTACAACGTTGTTCCACAAAAGATTAGTGAAAAAGAATTAAAACAAAAATCATTGCTTTTATCTTTATCCATTTTTCAGGATGAATTAGAATCGGCTATTATTGATTTAGAAGCTCATTCCGTTTACACATCTTCTATTTACGCTTCTTCACAACGTAAGTTTTCTAACAATGAACTCACTTTTTTATTAAACGACTTCATTCATCGCTATCATTTACAATCACTATCCTTTAAGAGCATACAAATCATTCATTCATCCCCTCATTTTACTTTGTGTCCAGCAGAATTTTATTTGCCAGAACATAAAAGAGACCTTCTCCAATTTGTGCATCCATTATCTTCAGATGAAATTATACTAACAAATGATTTTGAATCCATTAAGATTTTATACGCCATACCACAATCCCTGCACAACAATTTACTTCAAATCTTCCCTTCTGCCAGATTTTTTCACTCCTCTACTTCAATGTTGTATATTCTATTCTTTCACCCATTGCTGCAACATTCCAAACTCTGGATTCATTTGCATCCCAATTACATTGAAGTAATCGCAAAAGACCAAAAACAATTTTTATTTTACAATACCTTTGATACTAAAACTTCGTTGGATGTTTTGTATTACATTTTATTTGTGATTGAACAATTAAAATTTTCACCAAAAGAAACAGTTGTTTATATCAGCGGGAATATTTCTTTGAAACACAGCATCATTCAACTTTTACAAAAATATCTTCATAGCGTTCAAATCTTAAATCATCATCCCAAATTACACATTCTTCCATTGAATTCATCTCTGCTAACACACCACCATTTTATTACCTTAAATCACCACCTATGCGCATCATATCAGGAAAACACAAAGGCAGAAAGTTAAGAGCCCCTATCATTGACGAAATCCGACCTACAACTGATTTTGCTAAAACGGGATTGTTTAACGTACTCAACAATCATATTGATTTTGAAGATATTGTCGTATTGGACTTATTCAGCGGATTTGGAAATATCGCATTTGAGTTTGCATCTCGTGGAGCACAATTTGTTGATACCGTTGATAGTCATCCGCAAAGTATAAAATTCATTAAACAATTTGCTTCGCAAATTCAACTACCCGTAAATGCCTACCAATCTGATGCTTTACAATTTCTCCACAAAGTGCATCAAAAATATGATATTATTTTTGCTGACCCGCCATTTGATATGAGCGATTTGTTAGACGATGTCCTGGAAATAGTTGTAAAACGTGGACTTCTAAAACCAAATGGTATTCTTATTTTAGAACACGAGAAAAACAAATCATTTTCCAATCATCCAATGCTCTTTGATGAGCGCAAGTATGGAAAAGTGCATTTTAGTTTTTTCAGAAAAACAGAATAATTCTAACTCAACACTTCAATTTTCTCACACTCTATTGCTTCATTATTTAAGTAAATTAAATACCCTATCACATTCTTGTCTTGATAAAGCGATTGAACAATACAAACATACTTTGACAATTGTTTTTTGTAAACAGATAAATTTTTCCCTGTTTTAAATTCAAAAATTACAATTTCATTTTGTTTTGTAAAAATCATCTTATCAGGACGATACACTTCTTCATCTTCTGAAAATATTTCTAATTCATTAAGCACATATAGAATGGCATTGCTATCAAAATACTTCTTTAATTCAGGATGATTGACTAATTCATTTAATACTCTTTTATATTTCTCAACTTCATCCATTCCAATCAATCCTTTTACCATCGCTTTTTTCAGTGCCCATTCCACATCGTTATTATTCACAAATTCTAAAATCTTATGCACCTTAATTCCAATTCCAATTTCATCTGAATATGGATTCGCATCATCAGACAATAAAACTTTTGAATTATACTTCAAACTTAATCCATCAATAGATAGAGTATCCGATGATGTTACTTTGTTTTCAGGTTGTTCATTATAATTTCCAAAGCAATAAATTTTTTTACCCTTATTTTCTGATTCTTCTTCTGAATGCTTTTTAGGTATGGGCTTTTCTGAACAAATAACTTTCACTCTTGGTTGAATAATTTTTTCATAATACTTACTTGAATCATAAGCATTATTCACTTCACCAAAAACATACAAACGATTCACCGCTCGTGTCAATGCTACATAAATCAGATTAATATCTTCCAGATGCGCTTCTTCCCTTTTCTCTTGAACAAAATCATTATCCAACAATTCAATTGTTTCAAACGGCAAATACATTGTCATTGCTTGAAAATCATCAATACAAACCTCTTTATTTTCTATTGTAAACTTAATAAAAAAATTATTCTGAATCGTATACCAAAAATTATTATATTCAATCTTGTTTTTAAAGTTTATATTTGTAATAACTACTGGAAATTCAAGTCCTTTGCTTTTATGAATCGTATAAACTTTTACAGCATTCACATCCTTCCCTACCTGAATAGTAAACTTAAATTTATTCTTTTCCCAAAAATCTAAAAACACATCTAAAGTATTACCTTGCAAGGAATATTGATGAACAAAAAGATTAACTATATTTAATAATTTTTGAACTGCTGTATTAAGAGAAATATTAAAAAATTCTACAATACGCAAGCACAATTGATAAATATCTAATTTTGATAAATTATAGTAAATACTTTCAAATTCCTTATTTTCTTTGAGTAAATGAATAATTATGTTTTCTTTTAAATTATCATCATAATAAAAGTCATTCAATAATTTATTCTCTTTCTTCAAAAGATAATTCCAGCAAATCGCACCTGCAATTTTATCATCAGGATTCAATAATACTTTCAAAAAAGCAATAATAAAATCCACTTCCTCATCTTGAAAAACGGTCAATCCTTCTGGGGCTACAAATTGTAACCGCTCACCATTCTTCAACTCTTTCGATGATAATTCATTTATCAAAAAATTAATTTCATTCTTACTTCTTAATAAAACACAAATATCTTTTTGATGATACCCCAAATCAATGCATTCATTTATTTTCTCCAATACATCTTTTAGAAACTCATTTTGACGCAATTCTTTATTTTTAAGTTCTTTACAATCGTATTCAATAATTTCTACATAGCCCACTTTATCACTACATGGCAATTGCTCTGCCTCTTTATAAACCCGACTAATGAGATGTAAATCTTCATAATTCAAATTATCAAACACGGCATTATTAAAATGCACGATACTATTAGCACTTCTGAAATTTTGATTTAAAGTCCTCGATTCAATTTGAGATTTAAAAGCATCCCAATCCTTTTGTAATCTTGTTAATCCAATACTTTTGTATTGCGCCAAATTGATAAACTGTTGAACATTAGCATTGCGCCACATATAAATCGATTGCTTCGGATCTCCAACAATATAATTGGTATGCCCTTCTGCCATTGCATTGTGAATCAATGGCAATAAATTATTAAACTGCATCGTAGAAGTGTCCTGAAATTCATCAATTAAAAAATGTCTGTAACGTGTTCCTATTTTTTCAAAAATAAAATCCACAGATTCTTCATTCTGAATAACATTATTGATCTCCCTTGTAAAATCAGAGAAAAACACAACATCGTCTTCTTTCTTTAAATCATTTAATACATCTAATAACTCTATTGCCAATCGTGTAACCAAAAGATTGTTAAGCAACTGTTGAAATAAATTTAATGTATCATACGCATTTTTTAATTCAACATAGTGTAAATCTTTTCCTGAACTAAAAACTTCAAGAACTTTTTCAATATCTTTTTCTCTTTGATTCTCAACATAATCCTTTAGTCTTTTTGCAAAAAAATCATCTGCTTCTCCCAAAAGGTCAAAATTTAAAAATGGTTCTCTATAAACTTTATTCAACTTTTTAATCCCATCCACCTTTATTTTATCGTATTGCTTCTCAATTTCCAATTTGTTTCTATCACATAAATACCAATTATTTGTTCTTCCTAATTCTTCAATTTTTTCTCTTATTTTGGTATTAAATTCCTCTATTTGCAACTTAATATAACTTCTACATTCATAATATGTCCCTTTCAACTTCTCTTCATCAATTGCACTCAACCTTGTCTTTAAATTTTGTAATTCTTCATTTGTAATTTCTTTTTCTGTCAATGGTTGGATTACATTAACAATCTCCTGAATAAATTTATGAATGGAATAATTTTCATCCTCTTCAATTCTATTCCGAACAAATTCCATTATCCACTGAAATCTTTGATTATCCGTAGTTTCGAGTTCATCTAAAAACCGTTCGATTGTTCTACTATAATACTCATCGGGCTCCGTAGCGATATTATAAACCAATGAATAGTTCAAATCATAAGCAAAACTTTTTAGTATCCGATTTGAAAACGAATCAATTGTTGAAAGTGAAACATCTGAATAATGATGCAAGATGTGGTATAATATCTCTTCCGCTCTTCTTCGAATCGTATCATCATCAATTGTATAATTGCTGAAATAAATTTTCTTTAATTTTTGAAATTGTGCTTCATCACCTTTTGCAATTTGAAACAACACAGATACCAGACGCCTCTTCAATTCATTAGCCACCGCATTGGTAAAGGTTAATCCCAATATCTGACGAACTTTTCTCAATTCAAAATGTCCATTTTCTCCTTCTATAATAATTTTAAGAATTTCCTTAATTAAAGTCGTTGTCTTTCCGCTACCAGCAGATGCATTGTAAATTATCAAAGATGGAGATGTAGTAGTCATATTTACACATTATCGTTTCACCACAAAATATATAAAAGTGAGAGCATAGAGTATTAAAATAACCAATACAACTGAAGCATCTAAAAAATACGATAAAAAAGACAATCCAAAGCCAACTATACTAAATGCATATATCACAAGAGATGTTTGACTATGCGATTGTAATTTATTGAGCAAATGATGATGTAAATGATTTTTGTCCGCCATAAAAGGCGACTTGCCCTGTAATAAACGAATGATAAACACTCTTAATGTATCTGTTATAGGATAAATTAAAAGAGACATTGCCGCTAATGGTTTAGAATATTGAATCAAATACGAAGGAATTTCTGTAACTGGATATTCAATAAAACTCACACTTAAAAAGTAGATGATCAATCCAATAGACAATGAGCCAGAATCTCCCATAAAAATTTTAGCAGGTGAAAAATTATAGACCAAAAAACCACATAAGGCACCACACAAGGCAAATGAAAGTATCGCCAGAGAATAATCTTTGACAATTAAGTAAAATATTCCAATACCTAAAGAAAAAATAGCACTCACTCCACCTGCCAATCCATCGATACCATCAATTAAGTTAATAGCATTTACTAGACCAATGTATACCAAAAACGAAAACATAAAACTTAACCAGTACGGAATCTCTTCAATCCCCAAAATCCCGTAGAATCCTGTAATTCGCACATTACCAATTACAATAAGAATCACCGCTGCAATAAAATGCGCTATGATTTTTTTCTCTGGCGCTGTTCCAATCAAATCGTCTTTTATCCCCACAAAAAAAATCAACATTGCCGCAGATAACAATATCTTAGAATCTATTAATACGTGTCGTATTTGATAATATAAATGCAAATCATCTATGTTTAACCATAAGCCATACGCAAAAAAAGTAGACGCAAAAATGATAACCCCACCTAATGTTGGCACTGGTTGCTGATGCACTTTACGCTCTTCGGTTGGCAAATCGGTTAGACCTTTTTGTTGCATTACTTTAATAAGAACAGGAATCGTGTATAAAGCTACTGCAAAAGCCGTAACAAATGCTAATAATGACCAGATCATTTTTTAAAAGTTATGAGTTGTTTTTTTTACCACATAGATACATAGAAGGCATAGAAAACATAGTTTTATTCTTTGTGTTCTATGTTGTAACTTCTATGTGCCTATGTGTTTCATAAATAGTGATGAGTTGTATATTATGAAATCTGTGAGAATCTCTTTGTTTTAATCTGCTGCATCTGTGTTCTATTTGATTAGTTTGTATAATTACATTTTCGCTACTAAAAATCATAAAAGATATTGTATAAAGCCGTTTGCAATTGAAGGTAAATATAATTAGAATTTTGATTAAAAGCTTGTCTATTTTCAATACCCAAATTGATAAGCAAATTGTAAGACGAATTTAATACAAAACCAAATAAAAATTTAGTGTAAAGAACTCTTGCCATATCGTTATCCTGTGAATTTATCTGAAATGCAGTGATCCAACGTTTCTTTTTAATAGCCAGCATACTCACCAATTCATTCCCCACTTCCGGCGTGTAATTCATACTTTGGCCAAAGTGAGTATAAGACGAACCGGGATTTACAACCGGGGGAGTATAAGAAGGTATTGTCGGCCATACACTAAAACCAATGTTTTTCCTCACATCGTTCCATTCCGATAAAAGCATTATCCTCCAATCCTGCCATTTACCAAGCCATTTAAAGCCCAATTGATAACCATATCCCCCATCTTGATTATGAAATATAGAATCATTATCTAATATCACCTGTCCGTAAATCACCACATTTTTCAATAATTTTTGCTGCATATCCATCCCTATCATCACATTATTTTGCTGATTCAAACCATAATATGCCAATTGTGTAAAAATCACAGGACTGAAAACAATCCCATCTCCACGCCAAACATTGCGGTCATCCGGCGTTTCAGAAACTATACTTTGAAAAAAACCAACCCGAGTATGCTTTGTAATACCTACATTCAAGTAGTGATAAACAAAAATTTTCTTTTGAAACAATCGCTCTGTATTTTTTGGGATACTCCGTGATGCAGAAACCAGATTATTCAACATCGCATAATTACATATATATTGCAAGCGTCCTTTCCACCAGAGTTGTTCAAATTTAATATATGGATACACAAACGCATTATCGCTTAATAACAACGACCGATAACCATTTCCAATCTTTTGTTTTCCTGTACCTAATGTAATGTTCAAATTTTTTGTAGCCTGCACACTCACAATACCCGCACTAAACGCATAGTCAAAGCCGCTGCCTTTAAACGTTTTCCATCTACCTTGACCGGGTACGACACCAGTTGATTTAGAATATTGATATAAATAAGTCGGAAACACGGATTGATTTTCCGAAAGCATTGTTTCAATGTACACTCTATCAAATTGCACGGAAGCGATGAACCCACGAGTATTAGTATAAGCAGAAAACGAAGTATCTCCAGAAACTTTACCTTTTTGAAAATTGATTAACGGATTAATCCGAATGTGAAAATTATTTTTTCGTATAGATACTACATCTTTTTCAAACATTATATCCAGAGCAGGATCATTTTTAATATATTTAAACATTCTATAATTCGTGTCAACATTTGAAAATGCCTGATAAACAAAAGGATTCAAAGGATAAACATTCGTTGGCAAAGTAGTATCGGATTTCAAAATATTATAATCCCGAATGCTTTGGAACAGCCAATGATTGGGCAATGAAGAAAATTGCGCCCACAAAACATTAAATAAACCAAAAGTAAAAACGATGAACCATCTGAAAATACTATTTATTGATAAAATGCTTTTTTTAAAAAAGAAAAAGTTTGCTACACACAGCATAGTGAGCAAACTTACTGAAAAAAATGCAATTCTGATATTACTTCAATGTGCCTTTTTCTTCGGCTTCTTTGTTTAATTGGGGGATTTTATACATCCAGTAAAATAATAAACCAACAATGATTCCACCAAACAAAATATTGGGCTTATGTCCCAATGATCTTAAAATAGGGAAAATACCATTGGTGCATAAATCACCAATTCCATAAAAAATATCTGTCCATGTAATCATTTGATTGAACATAACTAAAATTTTGGGCAAATATAAGAAGGATTTTATTATGAAAATTTATTTTTTACCCCAACCACTTATTATCTTTTAAATACTTTTGAATCACCTCAAACAACAAGACGGGCGATGATTTTCGCCAATTGACATTACTTAATATCTCTGACCAAATTAAATAATTACCTAATCTCGCCTGACGCATCTCTTCTAATACAAAATCCCTAAAATTTAATAAAACAATCCAACCTTCTCCTTCTATATCTTCCCACCATTCTTCATAATAGCAATCATCCGACGAGTGAAAATTCAATACATTCTCTCCTATCAATATAAAATGCCGTATTCCCTGATAAAGCATCTCATCAATAACATTGCGCTTTAAATGCATAATGTCATTATTGATAGCATCGTTCCATTCTCCTATTAACTCCATAATCGCAAACTTTCGTTCATAATCTGCAAATAAAATTTTTATGTACAGAGTTTCACTCCCAATAAAATCCCAATAAGGATGAATAATGAAATTATAAATCTGATTCTCATTAGAATACAAGTCATACTCTCTCCCATAAAAAGGTGAACGAACATCATATTCTGCCTTGTATTGATTCCTCCACTGACTAAATGGTTCTATATTAAACATACTCTAATTTTTCAACATTTCGTTTAAATGAAATATCTCATCTTCTAAATTACTTTCATCCACTATAGCCCCTTTATGCTTTTCAATAATTTGTCCATCTTTCAAAATAAAAATTGTTGGGAAACTCTCAATCCCCAATTCAGATAAGGGTTCTACACTTATCAAAAAATTTAAACTATCCAATTTTAATCGTCTTTTCAAGCTTTCAACTTTTACTTCTGACTCATCTGTAATAAAATATATCGTTAAAAACTTAAACTTCTCAAAATGTTTTTGCACCAATTGCATTTCAGCCACACAGGGCGAACACCACGTTTGAAAACATACTACCATTGTCTTATCTAAATCACTAATATTAAGTGCCACTTCTTTACCACTTAAATCCTTCAATTTTAAGGATGAAAAATCAATATCAGGTGTATAAAAATAAATGCGATACGCTCTATACAGAAAAAAAACAGCAATGAAAATTAAAATAGCAATTTTAATTTTATCTTTCATTTTATACAAACTAATTTGTTGAAAAAACTTCTAATTTGGTCTTTTGAGTGCGTGAATTTACAAATACTTTTGCAGCCAATATGGGATGCCTGCGAGTCATATTGTTGTGGACATTTAAAGTCATTTTTATTTTTATCATTCTTTCACTATTGAGCGTATTATTTTTCAAATATGTTCACCCACCTATTACACCACTTATGATAAAACGAATGATTGAACAAAAAATGAATGGTGAAGAAATTCGCTGGCAATACCATTGGGTATCGTTAGAAAAAATTTCTCCTAAACTACAATTAGCCGTTATTTGCAGTGAAGACCAAAAATATCTGGAACATTACGGCTTTGATTGGGAAGCCATTGAAAAAGCTTTTGAACAAAATCAAAAGCAAGGAAGAATCAAACGTGGGGGCAGTACCATTTCACAACAAACTGCAAAAAACTTATTCCTCTGGGACGGTCGCAGCTATCTTCGCAAAGCATTGGAAGCATGGTTTACATTATTGATTGAAACATTCTGGAGCAAAGAACGAATCATGGAAATGTATTTAAACATCATTGAAATGGGACGTGGTGTATATGGTGCAGAAGCCGCTTCCTTGTATTGGTTCAAAAAGCATGCATACCAGTTAAATAAAGATGAAGCCGCTGCTATAGCTGCAATTCTCCCTAATCCAAAAAAATATCGTGCCAATCCATGTACTCCTTATATTTGCAAACGAAAAGAATGGATTAAACAACAAATGAATTATTGGGGCAACAAAATTGATTACAACAAGTACAAAGATGATGATGAAAAATAATACCATAACTCTGCTTATTGTCTTTATTTTTGTTTTTTTCAAAACCTGCTGAAACCAACATACAGGAAAGCATTCGATTTTCTACTCTTTTATCTGAAAAACATTCCGAAACAACATCCCATCTAAAATTAAACTCTTCTGCATTACAATTTTTAACCAATAAAATTCATGAACATTATGAAAGATTATTTCACCAAAAAGCATTTAATGGCTGTGTATTCATTGCAATTGACGATAAAATCATTTACGAAAATGCCTGGGGATACAGCGATATAAAGCAAAAAATCTGTTTAAGTACCAACAGTTTATTCCAATTAGCTTCTGTAAGCAAGATATTTACTGCAACTGCAATACTTAAATTATACGAGCAAAATAAAATTCAACTAAACGACCCTGTTCAAAAATATTTCCCGGAATTTCCCTATTCAGAAGTTACCATTCATCACTTACTTAATCATACTTCCGGACTACCTAATTACTTACACTTAATGCCAGAAATAGGCAGACAAGATACTGTTCTGTCTCATCAATCTGTACTACAATTTTTAATAAAACGAAAATTACGCCCCGAGTTCAAAGCGGGCAGAAGACATAAATACTGCAATACCAATTATGCTGTATTGGCCTGCTTGATTGAAAAAGTATCCGGCATGAGTTTTTCCGTTTTTTTGAAAAAGGAAGTGTTTATCCCTGCTGGCATGTTCAACACAAATACTATTCATTTTATAGATATTTTTGATGAAAATACCACCACTTCTCATGAATATAAAAGCCGGCATGTACCATTTTATGCAGGCGATTTTATTTTAGGTGATAAAAGTATTTATTCTAACATTCACGACTTATATGCTTTTGGACAGGCATTCTTAAATGGAAAAATTTTAGCAGATAGTACTATAAGATTGATGACAAAAGGTGTCAAAACGAATAAATACGGTATGCTATACGGATATGGCTTACGTATTCGAAATTATGAAGACAGCAATCAAACTATCTGGTTTCACAACGGATGGTGGCACGGTTATAGAACTTCTTTTCAAATGAGACCAAAAGATAAAGTGATAGTAATCGTTTTAAGCAATCACATTCACAAAACAACTTATTATACTTCTCCAATCTTTCAAACAATAGATGAAGTATTGTACAACAAAAGCATAGATTCTTCTGAAAACAATCAAAAGAAAATTTATCCAACTTTAGATGAAGAGTAAAAAAGCGTTCATCTCTACAACCAAAACAGCATCAATTTCGTTACTTGGTAATCCTGAAACGGCAAGGTACTTCTGGTTAGTACTTCATGGTTATGGTCAATTAGCAGAAAACTTTCAAAAACATTTTTCTGACTGGAATTTAAACGAACATTATATTATTCTTCCCAATGCCTTGAATTATTTCTATTTGAAATCTGGAAAAGGCGATGTCGGTGCATCATGGATGACCAAATACGAAAGAGAAAAAGACATTAGCGATAATAATCATTACTTGAATCAGGTTTATGAACAATTGATTTTACCACATAAAAAGCAACAGTCGTTTTTTGTAATTGGATTTTCGCAAGGTGCTGCTACTCTCATTCGCTGGCTGGCGATGGAAAACTTGTTGCCGGATAAAATTATTCTATGGGGTGCAGTATTCCCGCCGGATATAGAACAAGAAAAGTATTTGGAAAAATTAAAACAGATAGAATGGTGGTATTTTATTGGCACAGAAGATGAATTCATTTCTAACGACGAAAAAGAAAAACAAAAGCATTTTTTTCAATCACATCAATTTAATATACACTGGATAGAATACGAAGGAAAGCATGCTTTTAATGAGAAAACACTTTACAACACATTGAAATTATAAATGCATCTCAAGATTTATTACTAAATCATTGCATAATGAATAATACGTTTCGTTTCAAAATAATCGTGTTTAAAGAAATCATTGATGTTAAAAATTAATACATCTTCAAAATAATTCCCTAATTCCGTTTTCAAATCATCTAATTCTCCACCTTTCAAATAAATGATGCCATTTGGAAGAGCGTGCTGATGTTTGTTTTTTATTTTTCCTTGTGCTAATTTCACAAAGTCAGGAAAGTTCGTAACAGCCCTACTCACAATGAAGTCAAATTTTTGTTTGATTTTTTCTGCCCGGTTATGAAGGGTGGTAACATTTTTTAATTGTAAAACTTTTACAACTTCATTTACCACATGTATTTTTTTTTGCACACTATCATTCAAATAAAACTGAACATCTGGAAATAAGATAGCAAGGGGTATACCCGGGAATCCTCCTCCTGTTCCAATATCTAAAACACTGGTTCCTGGTAAGAATTGAATAACCTTTGCAATAGATAATGAATGTAATACATGATGTAAATAAAGATGTTCAATGTCCTTTCTAGAAATCACATTAATTCGTTCATTCCAAAACATATAAACGTCCTGCATGAGTTCAATTTGTTTCTTCTGTTCAGACGATAAATCTGGGAAATATTGATAAATAATCTTTAATTCTTCCTGAAAAACACTCATAATTTCATTGTTCTCTTTTCAAAGAAATAATAATTTTGTATAAAACCTTTCTTGCCCGAAATAATTCTGCTTTGACATTGTTTGTGGTTGTATTGAGTTCCTTTGCAATTTCTTCACAACTCATTTCTTGATAATAAAACATTTCAATAACACGCTTATATCTTGGAGACAATTTTTCTACAATGAATTTTACAAATGCGATCTTTTCCTCATTCAGCATTTCCTGTATAGGATCATTAGAAGGAGAAACCAATTGATCTGCAAAGGTAGTTTCAGAATCATCGGACATATATTCATCAATAGACGAAGTACTCATGTTCTTCTTATTTCTTAAATAATCAATTGCCTTATTAATACCTATTCTAAACAGCCATGTACTAAAAGCAAAACGAGAGTCGTATTCGTCTAATCTTGAAAATGCTTTAGCAAATGTTTCAAACACAATATCTTCTGCCGCATCTTTGATTTTGACAATTTTAAACACAGATGCATACAGAGAGTTTTTATATTTTTTGAGTAACGCTTCAAAAGCGGATTGGTTGCCGTTTTTCGCTTTTTCTATAAGTTCTAAATCCTTCCGTGCCTTTGAACTTAAATGCGAATGATTCTCTTTTTTATTTTCTTTGTCAGAAGACATTTACAATCGTTTAATTTTTTTATACAAAGCAATGTAAATATACGAAATATTCAGCAGTGGTTCTAAAAAGAACGCCATCCAGTGTAATTTTTGTTCGTTAAACTTTTTGGAAGCGTAATAAATTAAAATGGTTTGTACAATGTATTTTAATAAAAAAGATACAAGTATATACATATAAAGTTGAGGAAGTATAAGAAACAATGTGATATTAGCAATATAATAAAAAATTTGCGAAAAGAAAATCCAACCTAACATTAATTGATGAACGGCTTTGTATAATGGTGAAGTACTGAAATGTCTGGCTTTTTGTAGTAGCCAATGTTTGAAAATAAGAGGCGGTTCAGAAATGGTAAATGCATCGGGGTGAAGGCATACTGCTGTGTTTTGTGTGGTGGCTGTTTCATTCACAAACAAATCATCATCTCCAGAATTTACATGATAATGATTAGCAAATCCTTTGTTTCTGAAAAACAAGGATTTTGTATAGGCCAAATTTCTACCTACGCCCATATACGGATTTCCACGAATGGCACAAGAAAAATACTGCAAGGCAATTGTTAAAGTATCGTATCTTACTAATTTATTCAAGATCCCTTCTTTTTCGTCGTATTTTCCATATCCTAATACAATTTCTTTGCCCTCAGCAAAATGGCTCGCCATTATCCTTAACCACTGATTGGAAGATGGTCTACAATCAGCATCGGTAAATACCAAATGTTCGTGCTTTGCGTGTTTAATGCCAATAAAAATGGCCATCTTTTTACCATGCTTATAATTCTCACTTTCTGGTATGTTGACCTTACGAATTTTGCTGGGATATAATTGATAATATTTGTCAATTACTGCTTCTGTATTATCAATAGAACAATCATTTACAATTACCACTTCGTAATCAGGATAATCTTGATTAAGAATATGAGGAAGATTTTGGTCTAAATTTTCTTCTTCATTTTTAGCACAGATAACAACCGAAACTGGTATTTTTTTTTCTGAAAAGTTGTCTTTATATCGAATTGCGGGTAAATAGTAACGTAAATAAGTCAATATAATAAATAAAAATGCCCCAAGTATCACCGATAAGCCAAGCCATTCAGGAGTATTTGTAGGTACAGGAAAAAAACTCATATAAGTATTGATTATTAAGAAGTATAAGCGTAATCTGCAAGATATTCAAAAGCAGACATTAGTTTACCATCTTTACAAATTGTAGCACGTTCAATCACTTTATCTTCATCGTTTCCGAGTAAAAAAGGTAAAACTCTTTCCTGTAAATCCTTTGCAAAACCATCGCTGGCATCACGTGGTAATTCTGTTGGTAAATTATCCACTGCCATGACCAATACACAATCTTTTTTGAATGGTAAATCCTCCTGCAATGTGTGTATATTAAATCCATAAAAAGGATTTTCAACTGAACTTGCACGTATAGTTGTAGGTACAGAACCATTGATGTCGCAGGTAATATCAGCAATCACACTAATCTTGAAATCTGGTGCCTGAACATCTCCTAATGTAAACATTTTGGGAGATCGCGGATCCCAATAATGGGCTGATATATATATATCTGCGTGTTTTGTAAATGGCGGGAATTTAGATACAAAATGTTCGGGATGTTGAAAAAAGTCATTCAGGTCAAAATTATGATCGTCTTTGCGTTCTACATAATCACGCGGCGTGAGTTGAGTATAAACGGGCTCGCGGTAATTCGTCATTAAAAATTCTTCAGGTGTAACTCTACGAATATGCAATACACTTAACGTCTCAATAACACCATTCGCTACTCGGCCGCTTCCTGTCATCACGATTTTGATATTAGGTAATTTAATTCGTTTGAGTTCTTCTTCCATCTCTGCCCTATCCCTACACTGATATGCAGGTTTTAATCGGAATAAATCATACTTCAAGCCATACCCACGAATGGCATTGTATGCCCCCACAATACCTGCGTAGCGACCAAAGCCGATAATACGATTATGATTTTTATCCGTCAAAGTTTCATAATCAATCATCGTAATTTTCTTTTCAATCAAAGCGTGCATTAACTTTTGATTATGGGGCTGTTTTTTTATTACGTGAGCAAAGAAAAAGTAAGTTTTGTTAGGAATAAGTTTATCGGGGGGCACTTCTTTTACGCCCATCAGCACATCACAATCTGATAAATCTTCCTGTAATGGAATTCCAAATGCTGTATATTCGTCATTAGAATAACAACGAATGTCGCTGGGCTGTACAACAATACTCAAATGGGGATATTGCTTTAAAAGCTCAGCACAAGCCAACGGAGTAAGTGGAACACGTTTATCAATGGGCTTTTTTTCTTCTCTCAAAACACCAATTTTTATGGGTTTCATACTACGATTTTTACAATTTGTATTATTTTAATTAGGTTTGCAAATGTAATGGTAAAAAGTTTAATCTGCATTTTTTTTGCTTGTTTTTTTTACATTAATTTTTTATTTACTCAAAATACTAATACTATTATTTCTCATAGAACTTATTCACCCGAAGCATTATCAGAAGATGTAAAGATACTTGAAGATGTGCTATTAAATGTGCATCCTTCCATCGATTATTATCATTCGTTGGAATGGTATAAAAACTATTTTGATACATCTTTAGTCATTCATCAATCAATGACTGAAAAAGAATTCAGAGTGTTTTTAAAAAAGAAACTAAAAGTACTACAATGTGGTCATACCAGCATTTTACCTTCCAGGCAATATCAAAGATATTTATCTAAAAAAACATTCAGAAGTATCCCCTATTATCTGGCTTATTTTGAACCATATTTAATTAACATTCGTGGATTTAAAAAAGAAGACACTTTATTAAAATCATTGGATACTATTCTTTCATTAAACAATCTTTCTATTAATGAAATTGCTGATGAATTTGAAGATTTGTTATATGTAGATGCAAAAAGTTTTGAAGCAAGAAATGAGCTATTACAAAAAAATTTAATGTTTTATTATTTTGGATTATATGAGCAAGATAGTGTTTTGATTTCATTCAAAAATTTAAGCAAGTCAAATATCTATATCAGGGAAAAAGAATATAAATATCTATCGAATGATTTGTGGAAATTAAAAAGTGATACACTAATGCAAAAGTATGGAGGTAAATACCATTGCGGTGTTTATTTAGATAAAAACAAAAAAATTTATTATATGAAAATTAAAGCATTTTCTGGAATAAGTATGAAAGCTTTTTTTAGAAAAACATTTAGAAAGTTACAAAAAAACAATACAGAAGTATTAATTCTGGATTTAAGAAATAATCCGGGAGGAAAAATTTCACAATGTCTGAATTTATTGTCTTATCTGCTTCCTGCAAAAGATACATTGTTTTATGAAACACGAATTCAAAGAATGAAGCATAAAAAATATCTAGGAAAAAAGTTAGAGTTTAGAATTATTCATTTGTTTATGAAATTGAAAAAGAAGAAAAACAACGAGTATTACATTGAACAAATTCACGTCAATAAAAAATATCCATTTACAAAAAAACTATACATTATCACTAATTGCAATACCTTTTCTGCTGCCAATCTTGTAGCAGTATATCTTTCACAAAAAAGGCCAAATACAAAAATTGTAGGCACTCCTACTTCTGGTGCTCTATGGGGAAGCAATGCGGTAAGTTTTCTTAAATTAACTTTGCCCAACACAAAAATTCGGATTTTTATTCCTACCTTTCGCATCTATCATAATTTGGATCATCTTTCTAAAGAACAAAAATTGAATCCTGTTTTGCCTGATATTCCAAATAATTATTCACCTTTTGATTATCTTTACAAAAAAGATAAAGCTCTGGAAAGTATTTATCAAGATTTAATGAAACAATAATTCTTTATGAAAATATTAAAAAATCTCTCTCTTTTACCATATAACACATTTAAGATAAATGCATTAGCTAATGAAATGGTTGTTATCGAAAACGACAACGAATTGGAAAATCTTCATTTGAATCAAAAGCCATTTTTGGTATTGGGTGGAGGAAGCAATATATTATTTACAAAAAACTTTGATGGTATTATTCTAAAAAACGAAATTAAAGGTAAAGCAATTATAGATGAAACAGAAGAGGAAATTGCTCTAAATATTAAAAGTGGGGAAAACTGGCACGAGATCGTAATGTGGAGCGTTGAAAACAACTGGAATGGAATAGAAAATCTTGCTTTAATTCCGGGGACAGTGGGCGCTGCACCGGTTCAAAATATTGGTGCTTATGGAGTAGAAATAAAAGATGTATTGCAATATGTAAGATTTTATAACTTTGAAACCCGAAAATTTGAACAATTGAATAATAGCGAGTGTCAATTTGGATATAGGGATAGTATATTCAAAAGAAGTTTGAAAAACAAAATTTTTATCACCGATATTGGGATTAAACTTAAAAAGAAAAATCATCACTATAAAACCGATTATGGCAATATAAAAGACGAATTAAAAAAACAAAACATTAGCGAACTTTCTCCACGAATGATTGCAAACATTGTGATACAAATTCGTAAAAGTAAATTGCCGGATCCTGCTGAGATTGGTAATGCCGGAAGTTTCTTCAAAAATCCGGAAGTTTCGGAAGAAGTATTATCAAAGATTAAAAATCAATTTCCAAATGTAATTTACTTTCCGACCAATGAAAATCGATTTAAATTAGCCGCCGGATGGATGATAGAACAATGCGGATTAAGAGGATTTGAACACAAAGGTGCTGCCGTTCATACACGACAAGCATTGGTAATTATCAATAAACAAAATGCCACGGGGGAAAGCATTCTTGAATTAGCACAAATCATAATTGAAAAAGTATATCAAACCTTTGGAGTAAAATTAGAACCAGAAGTTAACATTCTCTGAATGAACCTTATTCAAACACATACGCTTAATCACACAACAAACGATACAAGTCCTGCTAAATTAAAGTGGACTTGGTTTGATATTACGATATATTTACATTTTTTTATTCCAAGTTATATTTTATTCAAACAGCCCTTTGAGTTCTATATTACTTATATTTTTATCATTGCATATCTTCCTTTTTTAGTTGCTAAATATCCTATTCCAAGAGGCATCTGGTGGATTTTACTCATACTATTAATAACAGGACTAATAAATGTATGGTTAGATAATAACATCTATAAAAATTTTTTCAAGATTTATTTGAACATTGCAATAAATTTAATCTTTTATTCAACAGTTGTTGCTTATTACAATTATGATGTAGAAGAGATGTTTAGAAGGTATTTAAAAGGTGCTGTAATTGTTTGTATTTATGCGATTGTTGAATTGGTTGCTTATAAGTTAGGTATGTTTAATTTAATTAGTTTACATCACTTAGGTTTTAATAAATGGGGGCCTGCACCAGGTGGACTTGGGATTCGTGTCAATTCTACCTATCCAGAACCAACACACTTTGCTCAGTTTATGTCACCTGCTGCTTTTGTGGCGATTTATTCCTTATTCTTTAAAGATATCGGATGGTTAAAAAAATGGGAATGTATAGTGATAGTGTTTGCATTTTTTCTATCCTATTCTTCGCTCGCATTTACAGGTATTTTTATTATGCTATTATTGTTATTATTGAATTATGGTTTAATTCGCTATATTTTCTTTGCCTTACCTGTATTTATCTTTTTATTCTACATATTATACAACAATATTCAAGAATTTAGAGATAGAATGGATGGTATAAAAACAGTGTTCATTGATGAATATTTATTGGAAGAAAAAGACAAAGATGTTTCGAACCAGCAGGCCTTTTTAGCAAGGCAATGGAGAGTATTAAATAAAGTTCATGGGTCTCCACTTGTATTGTACAATAATTATTATGTGGCTATGCAAAACTTTAAATCCAATCCTTTATTTGGTACAAGTTTAGGTTCACACGAAATTGCTTTTCAAAAATATAACCTGAATTATTTGATTAGTAAATGGTACTTATTCAATACCCCTGACGCTAATTCTATGGGGCTAAGAATAGTGTCGGAATTAGGTTTAATGGGAATTATTTTTACATTTTTTTTTATCAGGAATTACTTTGTATTTAGAGAAGAAAAAGATTATGAATATAGATGGATTATAAGTTCCTCTCTATTAGTTCTTATTATTTTACAATTATTAAGGCAAGGAAATTATACTTTTTCTGGTTTTTTCTTTTTTGCTTACTTATATTATCTGAACAAACAAATGCAAAAAACGAACTAAGTGGAACAAAATAAAATATATTTTGAAGGTATTAACGGACTTAGATTTTTTTCTGCAAGTGCAGTTATTTTATCTCATATAGAACTTATCAAAATGGCATTCGGATACTCACATCGCTGGAATCACCCCATTTTTTTCTACCTGGGAGGTATAGGCGTTTATTTTTTCTTTGTTTTAAGTGGTTTCTTAATCACTTTTTTACTTTTAGAAGAAAAAAATATAACTTCAACCATTAGTATTAGAAACTTTTATATCAGAAGAATTTTAAGAATATGGCCGCTTTATTATTTAATCCTTTTAATAGGATTTTTTCTACTTCCAAATTTTACTGAAATCAAAATTAATTATTTAGATAGTCAATTTCAAGCCAACTTCTATAAAATGCTTTTTCTTTACATGCTTATGTTACCCAATGTATCCATGGCACTTTATGGGCATGTTCCTCATATAGGTCACTTATGGACAATTGGTGTTGAGGAACAATTTTACATTCTTTGGCCTTTAATTATTAAAAGAATTAAGACCCGTTCGTTATTAATTTTCTTTATATTGTTTCTTGGCATCATCGTTTTAGTTAAATCAGCATTTTTAATAATATACATAAACTATAAAAACTCTTATTTAGTTCCTATTAAGGAATTTTTAGCCGCTTTCAAAATTGAGTGTATGACTATTGGCGCTATTGGAGCA
Source organism: Bacteroidia bacterium (assembly GCA_026003255.1). Lineage (GTDB taxonomy): Bacteria > Bacteroidota > Bacteroidia > B-17B0 > Aurantibacillaceae > BPGX01. The sequence continues at coordinate 87,208 of BPGX01000002.1, forward strand.
TACCTCTACTGGTCTAAAAACAAAATACTAAAATTAGTATATCATCCAATGATACACATTTTATCATGGATCATTATTCCTGTGTTAATATTTTTTACCCCATCAGGTTTACAAGATGGGAATCATCTGATTTATTCACTTGCATTTATTACTATAATATTAAATGTATCCACTAATAAGAAATCTTTTCTCAAGTTAGAGCTTCCTATTCTTAATCATCTTGGGAAAATATCTTATGGAATTTATATGTACCATTTCATGATAATACCAATAATAATTTATACATTAAGAAAAAATAATATTTACATTAACTCTTTACAAGGGAATATTCTACTATACACTTTCACATTTATCTTTTCTATTCTTATTGCAAACCTGTCATATAATTATTTTGAAAATATTTTTCTTTCATTTAAGAAAAAGTTCACGATTATACCTTCTAAGTTATAATTAATAACCACTTATACACTCCTTTTTCCACTCAAATAATTTAAGTTTTTTAAATTATCCAATTCCCCTAACTTTGTAAAAAATTTTTTACTTATGAAAAAAATTACTCTATCTTTTTACATTACTCTTTGCTCATTTATCACATTCTCTCAAACCATTTACAAAGATTATAGAGACGGAGAAATCTATGTCAAATATAAAATCAACGGCCAGAAAAAAATCGGTAATGTCTCTAATCCAAAAAACATTGACATCCAACAAATGTATGGTCTAGCAGAATTAGCAAGTAAATACAATATCACCAAAATTACCAAACCCTTCTGGGCTGCGATAGATGACAACGATCTCCAGCGTATTTATAAAGTTTATTTTTCCGACATTTCCAAAGTGGATCAATTCATCAATGATCTCAATGAAAAAAATTATATTGAATACGTTGAAAAAGTTCCTCTAACACAACTTTTTATTACTCCTAACGACCCCTCTTATAGTTCTCAATGGTTCCTAACCAAAATTAACGCACCCAACGCTTGGAATATTTTTAACGGTAATTCCAATATCACTATTGCCATCGTAGATAATGCTGTTCAAATAACACACACCGATTTATCCGCTAATATCTGGGTTAACCCCGGTGAAATTGCAGGGAACGGATTAGATGATGATAACAATGGCTTCGTTGACGATATAAATGGATGGGATGTAGCCGATGACGATAATAACCCCAATCCACCCAACACCTCTTTTAATCATGGAACGCACTGTGCAGGCGATGCGGCAGCCAGAACCAACAATGGAACAGGCGTTGCTGCTATCGGTTGGAACTTAAAAATTATTGCTGTAAAAGCTACCAGAAATTCAGGATCTTCTACCAGCATTGAAGCCGGATACGATGGCATAATTTACGCTGTAAGAGCAGGTGCTAAAGTCATCAGCTGTTCCTGGGGAGGAACAGGTAGTGCTACAAGTGAACAAACAGTTATTGATTACGCATGGAACAAAGGTTCTATTATTGTAGCAGCAGCAGGGAATAGTAATGTTCAAACCCCCAATTATCCAGCTGCCTATAATAACGTATTCGCTGTTGCATCCACTGGAAGTACCGATGTTAAATCATCGTTTTCAAACTACGGTACCTGGGTTGACATATCCGCACCCGGCGAAAATATCTATAGCACCGTCCCCAGTAATTCTTATGGTTACATGAGTGGTACCTCCATGGCAACTCCTATCACCGCCGGACTTTGTGGCCTGGTATGGGCTAAAAACCCTGCCATGTCCCCACAAGCCGTATTGAATTGCATCACCACCACTGCCGCAAACATCTATACAATATCTGGCAATAGTTCATATTCTGGTAAATTAGGAGCAGGTAGAATTGACGCTTATCAAGCGTTACTATGTGCTCAGAGTTCTACCAATAATCCTCCCATTGCAAACTTTACTTCTGACAAACAAATTATCTGCCCGGGGCAAAGCATCCAATTTTACGACGCATCTTATTTCTCTCCTACTTCCTGGAGTTGGGTATTCCAAAGTGGAACACCTGCCACATCCACTTCATCCAACCCAATTGTTTCATGGAGTACGCCCGGCACTTATTCTGTTCAGCTTACCGCTACGAATGCCAATGGAAGCAGTGTTATTACTAAGACAGCTTATGTAACCGTTTCAGGCATTACGGCCTTACCACTTTCAGAAGGATTTCAAAATGCTACTTTCCCGCCAACTGGCTGGGTAAACGACGATAAATTCCAGGACGGAGTTGCCTGGGCCAGAAAAACCGGAACGGGTGGATTTGGAACAAGCAACGCCTGTGCTTATTTTGATAACTATAATCTGAACGCTCACGGTGTAAAAGATGGTCTCTGGACACCCAAATATGACTTCTCTTCTGTTAACTCTGCCACGCTTAGTTTTGACGTCGCTTATGCTCGTTACGATGCTACCTATTCCGATACGTTGGAAGTATTAGTATCTACCAATTGTGGTATAACCTGGACAAGTATCTATTTAAAAGGTGGTACAACACTTGCAACTGCTCCTGATTATAGTACCAATATCTTTAATCCAACATCTTCTCAATGGCGTAAAGAAAACGTTGTAATAACTTCACAAACTGCTGGTCAAGGTAATGTAATGTTTGCTTTTGTAAACAGAGGACATTGGGGACAAGCCCTTTATGTTGATAACATTAACATTCAATATACTTCTTCTGCTCCCCCAAATGCTAATTTTAATACGCCAACTACAATATGTACCAGTGTAGCCGTAACATTCACCGATGTATCCACTAATTCTCCTACTTCATGGAACTGGACAATGCCTGGCGCTACGCCATCTGTTGCTACTGTTCAAAATCCAACTGTAACCTATAATAACGCCGGTGTTTATTCTGTTACACTTACTGCTGCTAATGGAGGCGGCACTAATACTGCTGTAAAAACCATTACTGTGAATGCAACACCAACTATCACCGTTAACTCTGCTACAATCTGTTCAGGTCAAAATGCCGTATTATCCGCTTCCGGAGCAAGTTCCTATTCATGGAACACCGGTGCAACCTCTTCTTCTATTTCCGTTAGTCCATCCTCAACCACTAACTATACTGTTACAGGAACCAGTGGATCCTGTTCTTCTTCTAAAACTACTGCTGTAATTGTAAATCCAACCCCAACAATCACCGTTAACTCTGCTACAATCTGTTCAGGTCAAAATGCCGTATTATCCGCTTCCGGAGCAAGTTCCTATTCATGGAACACCGGTGCAACCTCTTCTTCTATTTCCGTTAGTCCATCCTCAACCACTAACTATACTGTTACAGGAACCAGTGGATCCTGTTCTTCTTCTAAAACTACTGCTGTAATTGTAAATCCAACCCCAACAATCACCGTTAACTCTGCTACAATCTGTTCAGGTCAAAATGCCGTATTATCCGCTTCCGGAGCAAGTTCCTATTCATGGAACACCGGTGCAACCTCTTCTTCTATTTCTGTTAGCCCATCCTCAACCACTAACTATACTGTTACAGGAACCAGTGGATCCTGTTCTTCTTCTAAAACTACTGCTGTAATTGTAAATCCAACCCCAACAATCACCGTTAACTCTGCTACAATCTGTTCAGGTCAAAATGCCGTATTATCCGCTTCCGGAGCAAGCTCCTATTCATGGAACACCGGTGCAACCTCTTCTTCTATTTCCGTTAGCCCATCCTCAACCACTAATTACACTGTTACGGGAATCAGCGGTTCCTGCTCATCTTCTAAAACCACTACTGTTATTGTTAATCCTACTCCATCCGCTAATGCCAATGTAAGTAGTGCAACAGCGCCTGGTTGTGCCAACGGTTCTGCTACAATAAATGTTACAAATGGTACAGCACCCTACTCTTATGTTTGGAATCCCCCTGTATCCTCTTCGCCAACAGCAAGTAATCTAAACGGCACTACAGGTGGTACAAACTACACAGTAACTGTGACTGATTCCAAAAATTGTTCAACAGTTGTAACTTTCTCAGTAGATTGTGTCACAGGAATTACTTCATTAACTAATAATAATAACATTTCAATCTATCCTAACCCAAGCAATGGCATCATCCACATCGACGCGCAATACCCTGTAAAATATAAGATTTATAACACCCTTGGACAATTGATATTAGAATCAATCTACTTACAAAACAAAAATCAAATTGAATTGTTCAACTATGCTAAAGGAATATACCATATACAAGTATCTGACGAAGCGAATAATATTCACAACTTTAGAATCTTGATTGAATAATTTTATTCTTTCATCTATTAACTTCTCGCAATTGCCCTCTGTACAAAAAGAGGGCTTTTCATTTTAAATTATTCACAATTTAATCTGCTTCCTTTTTTGTAAATTTTCAGCATTAAATTTATATGCAAAATATTCTATTACATAAATTAGATGCATTCATAAAAAAGTATTATTACAATCAACTTATTAAAGGTAGTATTTTCTTTTCTATATCAGCACTCAGTATTTATTTATTCATCACTTTCACTGAATTTATTGGAAACTTTAATTCTACCATTCGTTTTATCCTTTTAATGATATGGCTTTCTTCAAATCTCGCTGCTCTTATTTACTTTATTTGCCTACCTGTTTTGAAACTCTTAAAAATCGGAAAAACTATTACTTACAAAGAAGCTGCCATTATTATTGGTAAACACTTTCCAAATATTCAAGATAAACTCCTGAATGCCTTATTATTGGAAGAAATGGCTCAACAACATCCTGATAATCCCATTCTTTTCGCCGCTATTGAACAAAAATCCAATGAATTAAAACCAATTCCTTTTACTTCCATCATTTCATACAAAAATACTCTCCAATATCTTAAATGGATTATTCCTCCTGCCTTCGTTACTTTATTGATTTTCATTTTTATTCCTGATTTATTCAAAAGCAGCACCAAACGAATCATTAAATATAATCAATCGTTTTATACACCTCCTTTTACCTTTGAAATAGAAAATTCCAAATTAGAATGCCTTCAAAACGACAACTTTGATTTGAATGTAAAAGTAAAAGGAAAAATTATTCCCGATAAAATATACATCCAACTCAATGGCAACAATTATATCATGCAAAAAATAAACAAAGACAAATTTTCTTTCACTATCAAAAGTCCTCAAAAAAACATTGATTTTTCCTTGAAGGCAATGGATGTTGAAGAACATTACACCTTAAAAGTAATTCCAAAACCAACCATATCAGCATTCCAAATACATTTACAATATCCCGCTTATCTTAATAAAAAAATAGAAACATTAAGACACACAGGCGATTTAATCATTCCCGAAGGAACTAAAGTAAGTTGGAATTTTACAACACAAAACACCTCTCACTTATATCTCATTTTCAAAGACACTACTATTCAAATTTCCTCAAAAAACAACTCTACTCATTTTCAAAAAACATTCAAAGAATCTACTCCATACATCATTGCAGCAAAAAACGAATACCTTAAAAACCCAACTGATTCAACATTCTTTTCCATTCAAATTATTCCTGACCAATATCCAACCATAGAAATTCAACAATTCAAAGATTCTTCTTCTATTCAATTCAATCCTTCATTTTATGGTATCATCAAAGACGATTATGGCTTTACAAAATTAGAATTCGTGGCTATTGTTTACACCAAGGATTCAAGTGATAAAGACCTTCAAATCCCCATTAAATCTAAAATACCTATCGCTCAAACTACTACCCAATCTTTTCAATATTTCCTTGACCACACCCAATTCCCTGACTTAAAGCCCGGTGATAAAATGGAATATTACTTTGAAGTGTTTGACAACGACGGAGTCAATGGCCCTAAGAAGACCCGTTCTGAAATTTTCACCTTTGCAATGCCTTTACTATCTGAAATAGACAAAACCATTAATCAAAACAGCGACCAAATTAAAGAACAATTAGAATCCAATATCAAACGAACCAAAACTTTACAAAAAGACCTGAATGACTTATACCGAAAAATTTTAGAAAAAAAACAAATTAGTTTTGAAGATAAAAAAACATTACAAAACCTTTTACAAAAACACAAAGCCATTCAGGAAAATATCGAAGCACTCAAACAAAAATTAAATCAAAATAAAGAACTTGAAAATCAAAAAGAACTGAATGAAGAATTGATGAAAAAATACGAAGAACTTCAAAAACTCTTTGATAACATCATGACACCAGAACTACAAAAACTAATGAAAGAATTAGAAGAACTAATGAACAAATTTTTAGATAAAAATCAATTACAACAAAAAATTGAAGAACTTAAACTAAACACTAAAGAAATTGAAAAAGAACTGGATAGAACCCTGGAAATCTTCAAACAATTTCAAGTAGAACAAAAATTAGAACAAGCCATTCAACAATTAGATAAATTACACCAAGAACAAGAAAAATTAGCTCAACAATCCGAAGATAAAAAATCAAACCCACAAGAACTTTTACAAAAACAAGAAGAACTTAATCAACAATTCAAAGACATTCAGGAAAACCTAAAAGAATTGCAAAACATCAATCAATCTCTCGAAAGACCCAATAAACTGCCCAACACCCAACCACAAGAACAACAAATTGAAAACGAACAACAACAAGCAACCCAACAACTCCAGAATAACAATAAAAACAATAGTTCCAAACATCAGAAAAAAGCCGCTCAAAAAATGCAAGAACTTGAACAACAACTCCAGCAAGCACTCGAACAAATGCAAAAAGAACAACAAGCCGAAAGCGAAGAAAACATCAAACAGATTTTAGACAATCTGCTTCACATTTCTTTTGAACAGGAAAATCTCATGAAACAACTACAAACTACCAAACCTAATGACCCCAAATACGCCCAAATTGCTCGCCAACAAAAAAAACTTTACGATCAAACTAAAATCGTAGAAGATAGTATCCTTGCTCTCTCCAAACGCAATCCTCAACTCTCCTCTACTATCAATAAAGAAATTTCCAACATCCAACAAAACATGAACCAGACCATCCAGCAATTAGCCGAACACAATTCCTCTATTGCCTCCATGCACATGCAAAAAACATTTACTTCTGTCAATAACCTTGCTCTCATGCTCAACGAATCTTTAGAACAACTTCAACAACAAATGAAAAATCCATCCTCTCGCCCCGGCAGCGGTTCCTGTAAAAAACCCGGCAGCGGAAAAGGACAAAAACCGTCAACACAACCCTCCAAACCTAAACTCTCCGAACTTCAAAAACAACTTAACGAACAACTCAAACAACTTAAAGAAGGCATGCAAAAAGGGCAAAAAAATAATAAAGGACAATTTCCCGGCGGTTCAATGGCCGAACAATTGGCTAAAATGGCTGCCCAACAAGAAATGATTCGTCAACAACTTCAGGAACTTATGCAAAAACTCAAACAACAAGGTAAAAACCCCGGCGGCGATATCGCCTCTATGATGGAAGAAACCGAAAAAGACATCGTCAATAACCGAATAACAGAACAAACAATATGGCGCCAACAAGAAATCCTGACCCGATTGTTAGAATCCGAAAAAGCCATTCGTGAACAAGAAGAAGATGAAAAACGAGAAAGCCGTGAACCAAAAAATTATCCATTAAGTAACCAAAACAAAAATTTTGAGTATAATAAACAACATCAAAAACAAATCGAAGAACTCCTAAATTCACCTCTTTATCTAAAACCCTTTTACAGAGAAAAAACTCAACAATACTTTAATAACCTAAAATAATGACACAAACACAATATCAATTTATTTTACCATCCACTATTGAAGGCATCGCAGAAGTTGAAAAAATTGTTCAAGAAATTTGTGAAAAATTTGACATCCCCGAAGATTTATTCGGCAACATTTTGATTGCCCTCACAGAAGCCGTGAATAACGCCATTTATCATGGAAATAAATCTGCCCCCAACAAAAAAGTAACCATAGAGTTCTACCACAATCAAAACCAATTATCCTTCACTATCACAGATGAAGGAAATGGATTTGATTATCAGAACTTACCGGATCCTACCTTACCAGAGAATATTACTAAAATTGGCGGACGCGGCATTTTCATCATTCATCAATTAGCCGACCATGTTCAGTTCAAAAACAACGGTCGTACTATTGAGATAACATTCAAAATTCCTGTATTGGTAAATTGATACTATGTCTTGTGTAAGCAATGAGTTACGAACTATTTTATTAATATTAAGTATTGTTTTAATTATTTCTTGTAAAAAGAATCAAACAGAAACCATTTCTATTGATAATGGTAAAAATTATTTTCCAATTTCCATAGGTCAATATATCATCTACGATATAGATAGCACCGCTTATGATGAACTGACCCACATTCCTAAAACTTACAAATACCGCCTAAAAGAAATTATCACACAAGCATTTACGAATGATGAAAATACTACTTCATATCGCTTAGAACGATACATCAAATACTACGATAGCACTAAAACTTATGACCAGATACCATGGCAAATCAAAGATGTATGGACCATTATTCCATACTCTAATTCCATTGAAAAAACAGAAGAAAACATTCGTTATGTAAAACTCATCTTTCCTGTAAAACAAGGATTACAATGGAATGGTAATATCAAAAATACACTCGGAGAAAAAATGTATAAATACGAGTATGCCGACCAACCTGATATTATTAATGGGAAAAGTTTTCAGAAAACATTGAAAGTATTGCAAAACAATTATCGTAGCTTAATTCAATATCAAAACGAAGAAGAAAAATACGCTCGCGACGTAGGATTGATATACAAAGAAATAACGAATTTAGAATCACAAACTATCATACCCAATGTGCCTGTTGAAAACCGTCCTGAAAAAGGATTTATTTATAAAATGCAAATTGTAGAATGGGGAAAGTGAGATTAGTTATATTGTAAAGAAAAAACACTTCATTAATTAGAATGCAACTTTTTCTTTTTTGATTTCTTTTTAAAAAATTAAGCACTAAAATTTTACCTAAACTGTCAAACCTTCCACCTGTGGAAGGTTGAACCTGCATCGTACAATACAAGCTATAAGAAGTACAATTTCTGGAAATAGTTTTTGAAATTCTCAATAATTTAATGTTACTTTGCAGAAAATTTTAATTCATATTTTTATGAGTACTTCTACTCAAACCGCTCATGAAAGCATGTATGAAGCGGTGTTAGCACGTCTTAATGTTGCAGCCCAGTTAATTAATTTACCAGAAACAGTAACAAAAGTATTAAGGTATCCACAAAAAGAAGTGAAAGTGAGTTTGCCTGTAATGATGGATGATGGAAAAGTCCAGGTTTTTGAAGGATACAGAGTAGTTCATAGTACCCATCTAGGTCCGTCCAAAGGAGGTATTCGTTATGCCATGGATGTGAACGATGATGAAGTAAGAGCATTGGCGGCATGGATGACCTTCAAATGTGCAGTAGCGGATTTGCCCTATGGGGGAGCAAAAGGTGGCATCAAATGCGATCCAAGAAAATTGAGTGAAGGTGAATTAGAACGGCTTTCTCGCGCGTATGCTAAAGCAATGAAAGATGTGTTTGGAGTTAATAAAGATATTCCTGCTCCGGATATGGGAACTTCTGCAAGAGAAATGGCATGGATTTTAGATGAATATAATAAAATCACTGGTGAAGATAGTCCCGGCGTAATTACCGGAAAACCAGTAGGATTAGGCGGTTCACTCGGTAGAGAAGCCGCAACCGGGAGAGGTGTAATGGTAAATACTTTGCAGGCATTATCCAAACTTAATATCAACCCTAAACAGGCCACTGCTGCTGTTCAGGGCTTTGGAAATGTAGGTTCTCATGCTGCTCGTTTGCTTGCAGAACAAGGAATTAAAATAATTGCAATTTCTGATGCCTCTGGCGGGTATTATGATGAAAAGGGCATTGACATAAAGGATGCACTGAATTATATTGCAAAAAATAACCGTATCCTAGAAGGATATCCTAATGCTACAAAAATTACAAATGAAGAATTGTTGACGTTAAAATGCGATGTTTTGGTTCCAGCAGCATTACAAAATGTGATTTCCCCTTCAATAGCAGAAAATGTAAAGTGTAAAATTATTATTGAAGGCGCTAATGGGCCCACCTATCCAGAAGCAGACCCCATCTTGAATGAAAAAGGAATTATTGTGGTGCCGGATATTCTCGCGAACAGTGGCGGCGTTACAGTTTCTTATTTTGAATGGGTACAAAATAAAATGGGGTATTATTGGACCGAAGAAGAAGTCAATCAAAAGCACGATGAAAAAATGAAAGTGGCCTTTGAAAAAGTATGGACTAATGCCAAAAAGTACAACACCTATATGCGAATTGCCGCCTACATCACTGCCCTTGAAAAAATTCAACTTGGCATTAAAATGAAAGGATTTTTCTAAAAATAAATGAAAAAAATATGAACGAAATTCACTTGCTCAATATCGATTATATTGAACAAAACACGGAAGCTCTCCCATTCAAATATAAACCAGATGTTCCGAAATTAAAACTTTATGGCGAAGTGTTGATTGCAGAAACAGAGGAAGAAGAGAAAGGCGTTTTATTTTTAACTCAAAAACAATTACAGCAGATAGTGGGCGGAAAAGGGATAGAAATTGTTACAGATGAAGATAGATGGTACATCAAACATCCTTTAAACAAAGACCAGATTAAACAAATGGGATTAATGAACATTCAGGCAGAATTTATTGGAACATCAGGAAACGTCAAGTGTTACGAGGTTATTGAAGTAAATGCTTGATTTCTTCTTTTTGATTTTTGATTAAAACGTTTTTCTGATAATTTTAGAATTGTAATAAAAGGTTAAGTTTGTAATAAGGTTTTTCTTTTTGAATAATACATTTTTGTTCTTATTATTTAATTTTATGAAAGTAGACAATTTAACCTGTTTTACTTGTTATATATAATTATTCCCCACGTTATAATTTAGCATCCAAAATTTGAAACTACATTTTTGAATGACAAAAATGAAAAATCCTTCATATTATTTTTAAATCTAAAAAACCATAAGGAAATTCTTCTCCATTGTGTGTATAAGATTTTTCAACTATTTCGCCCACTTCAAATTTTACTGGATAATTAAAAATAGGTCCATCGTATACAAAAGTATGGTATTCTCCATTTTCTCCACATACATCTACACTTTCTGGAAATTCATTTAAAAGTTTTAAACTTAAATCTTTTCCTAAAAACTCTTTGCTTAATTTCTGAAGATTAACGCTTACAATTTTGGCTTTATAACCCAATTCAACAAATTCTTTAAACAAATCTTTTGTATTTTTTTGCCATAATGGAAATTCAGCTTTTAATCCGACTGTATTAAGTTGATCTTCTCTGTATTTTCTTAAATCTTCCAGAAAGATATCGCCAAAAATAACGGTTTCTATACCTCTTTGTTTCATGAGTTTCATTTCAGCATCCATCATTTTAGAATACATGTCCATTGATACATTATCTGGTAAATATAACTTTCGTGTATGAATGCCGATGGATAAACCCTGACGTGTAATCAATTCCTTTGGAATACCATGCATATTCACGCGTTGATATGTTTTATTTATTGTAACAAACAAAAACTCTACCGTATAGTTTAATTCTCTCAATGCATAGTGCAAAGCTAATGTGCTATCTTTTCCTCCGCTAAAACTTACAATGCATTTTTTTGACACAGTGATATTGTTTTAACGAATTAAAGTAATATATCCATTGAACTTTTGAACTACATTATTCACATCCGTTACTTCTAAAACATAAAAATAAGTTCCTGTTGGTACTGGCTCTCCGCTCAATGTTCGTCCATCCCATTGTATCCCTGTGCCCTTGTTTTCATAAAGTTTTATTCCATTGCGATTAAAAATCTGTAGTTTCATATCTACTGATCCCATAAAAGATATCATCCACAAATCATTTACTCCATCGTCGTTAGGCGTAAATACATTTGGAATGGAAATCCAGAGTTCATTTGTAATAAATAAAAACCTGTATGCCGTATCTGTACAGGTTGCCAGAGATGCAATAAGTTTTACCAAATAAGAACCTTGTGCTGTATAGGTTATAGCCGCATCATAAGAGCCAGATTGATTACCATTTCCAAAGTCCCATAAAAACGACGAAGCGTATTGACTAAGATTAGTAAATTGAATAGTACTTCCCACTTTTGCATTTGTGGCAGACATTGAAAAATTTGCAACAGCGGAGTAATTATTGACAGCAAACGTGTTAGTTAATGAACAACCCGCATTATCAGTGGCTAAAAATGTATAGGTTCCAGTACTTAGGTTATTTAATGTAAGCGTTTGTGGTGTACCAAGGGGAAGAATGGTATATGAATAAGGCGATACACCTCCTGTCAAAGTAATACTTGCAGAAGCCATCGTATTACATCCATCTTTTGCAATAATTGTATCTTTGAAAATACTATCCAGCACTGTAAAAAAAATGGTGACTGTATCAGGTGTTGGGGCATTGCTGTCTTCTACAAAAAGCGTGTAGTTTCCTGGACATAATCCAGTAAAAACATTAGTACTCGTAGGGGTTCCATTGAGTGTATACGAATAAGGCGATATGCCAGATGTGATAGTAACACTTGCAGAACCATTACACCCACAATAGGCATTTGTAACAACAGAAAAATAACCTAATTGTGCATTTGAAACAAAAACTAAAGACACTATACTTACGATAAATATAAATATTCTCTTATGTGGACTCATACTAATCAAGGCAAAAATAAGTAATAAAAAATTAACAAAAAAGTTTATTAAGTCAATATTCTGTCTCTAATCTTTACAGCAGGATTACCTTGATAAACGCTATATGGTTCTGTGCTCTGGATAATAATACTTCCAACAGTAATCACAGTATGTGATTTGACCACTACTCCCGGACAAACTACGGATTGAGCCCCTAACCACGCACCATCTTCAATGACAATCCCTCTTACAATTAAGTCAAATGTTACTTTCTTGTAATTATGATTGCCACACAATAACATGGCTCCTTGCGAGATACAAACATTACTGCCTATTTTTACCTCTCCAAGATTATCAATCCATACTTGCTCTCCAATCCATGTATAATCGCCGATTTTTAACTTCCACGGATATTTAATTTTCACAAACGGCTTAATAACAACCCCTTTTCCAATTTTTGATCCAAATAACTTTAATAGCATTACCCTCCATGCACTCCCCGGGATCATTGAATTTACAAGACACTCGCCAATAACATACCAGATTAATCTTTTTAATAATGATCCCGGAAAATACCAATCATTATTGTACCTTGATAAATCAGTTGATTTTTGATTTGGCAGCATAATTAAATAGTTTTATATATTCAGAAATAATAAATTCTTTGTTCAATTTCTTATCAATATATGCCCTTGCATTTTTGCACATTTCCTGAAATTCTAAATTATCCATTTCCAGAAATTTTAGTATAACATCTTTAAAATTCTCTTCTTTTAATTCAAGAGCAAATCCACAATTATACGCATTCACATCGTTCCACGGCGTACAATTACTAATAATAACAGGTCTTCCACAACTTAATGTTTCTACAATCGCGTGCCCAAAGTTCTCATTTTTAGTGGGTAAAAATAAAGCATGATAATTTGCAATCATGAATGGAACTTCATGAAAAGATAGCCCCCCTTTGTATTGATATTCAATCTGAGATGGTAATTGTTTCGCTAATTCTTTACACAATTTAAAGTATTCTTTTTCTTCATTATTTCCATAAATATGATATTTAATTTTTTGATTATTTGATAAACTAATATCGCTTAGTACTCTTATTGCAAAATCTAAATTTTTTACTTCACTTATACGAGATAGAAAAAACAACTTTAATTCATCCTTCTTTTTTACATTTTCTACCCAATTACCTTCAATTATTGATAAATTTGAAACAAGATGAACATCACTATTTTTGAAAATTCTTTTAATGGATTTTTTTTCTTCTTCACTTGTCGCGTGGAAAATAATTCCATTGTGTAAACCAATCAATTTTGACAAAAAAATAAAAACTATTTTCTTGAATGACTTGATATTCAAAGCCCCCGCATCTAACATCCCTCTTGGAGAAAGTAAAATGGAATAATCTAACTTTCCTAATTTTTTTAATAACAATGGTAAGATTGAAAAACGGAATGACCAAAAACTATTAATGTAAAGCACATCAGGATGTTTCTCCTTGATTACTGCGATTAAATTTTTACTATTAAAATAATGCTTTGAAAAATAAAAAACATTTATGTCTTCATATTTTGTCCATTTATTCGGAATTACAGAATATTCTTTATCAGAAAAAATATCTGTATTCATTGTAATAACATAAAAATCAATTTTATCTTGTAAAGCTTTAATTAATGAATATACCGAACGCACTGGTCCACCTGCTTTATCGCCCGGTAAAAACCAATCTATCAATATAACTACTTTTAGTTTCATTCTACTTTGATATTATTCTTCTCAATCCAATTTTGAAGCACGATTAAATGCCAGAATAGATACCATCTGTCATGTTTTAAAGATTGATAATTTCTCCACTCTTTCCAGATTTTTTCTGAATTCAAAAAAGAATAATTTGAAATACTTTTCAAATTTTCTTCACAAAAACTTTTTAATTCATTACGCAGCCAATGCTTAAAAGGCAACACAAAACCCATTTTTTTTCTATTGATAATATCTATGGGTAAAATATCTTTAATAGATTCTGTCAATAATCGTTTAGGACTTGTTGGATATTTATATTCATCTGGTAAAGATAAAACAAAATGTACCAAATCTTTATCTAAGAAAGGCGCTCTAACCTCTAATGCATGTGCCATCGACATCTGGTCAGCATCTCTTAGCAAAACATGTTGCATATAATGATGCATCTCCAGTAAAGAAATATAACTCAATATATGCTTGTTTTTTATCAAACCTTTATTTGAATTAAAATAATTAAAATGAGTAATCCAATAATTTTTATCTAGAGGGATATTTTTATTACTAAAAAAATGACGATAATAAGGGAATAACTTATTTACACTTAATGAATCGGATTGCATTAATATCTTCAAACGATACGCATTTGAAAATAAATTGTCTGAAATACATTTGGACAATAATTGCCTTATTCCTGAAAAATCTATTACATCCAGCTTATGAAATTTCATTAAAATTTGAAACTGTGGATAACCTGCAAATAGCTCATCGCCTCCTACGCCGGAAAGAGCAACAGTAATTCCAGCTTGTTTAGTAGTTTTCGAAACAATATACGTATTTATTCCATCGCCGGTTGGATAGTCCATATTTACAAGCGCTTCAGGAACAAGATTTAAAACTTCTTTTTGTTTCAAAATAATGTTGTGATGTTTAGTGCCATATATTTTTGCTAAATCTTCGGCATATTGATTTTCTGCAAATTCTTCAACTTCTGTAGTTATATGAAAAGTATTAACTTCTGAGGATAAAAAATTTTTCATAATGCCAACAATTGCCGAAGAATCAATACCTCCAGATAAAAAAGCACCTAATGGCACATCACTAATTAATCTTTTTTCAACCGCATTAAACAACAATTCTCTCACTTTTCTCTTGGCTTCATCATAAGAAATATCTTCCTTTTGAAGAGTTTTTTCAGGCATAAAATGCCAATATGTATTTTTCTTGTAAACTAATTTTTCCTGTTGAATATTTACTTGCAAAACAGTCCCAGATTCTAATAATTGTATATCGCTGATAAATGTGTGAGGAGCGAAAGTTGTTTGATATTGGACATAATCATATAGTTGAGAAAGATTAAGTGTACGGGAAGATAAATTAGAATTCAGTAGTGTTCTGATTTCAGAAGCAAAAGCGAATGTGTTTTCTCTCATCAAATAATACAAAGGTTTCTTGCCCTGCCTGTCTCTTGCTAAAAATAATTCATGAGAATGTTTGTCATAAATTGCAAAAGCAAACATACCATCTAAATATTTGACACAATCTTTTCCCCATCGATGGTATGCTGCGAGTATCACTTCAGTATCGGATTTTGTCTGAAAAGGATAGGGCTTATATTGAGATTTGTATTCTAATCTTTGTAATTCTAACTTTAAATGTTGGTAATTGTAGATTTCACCATTAAAAACAATTACATATCGGTTTTGATAACACAGCATTGGCTGATTTGCATTCTCACTTAAATCAATAATTTTCAATCGGGCGTGAGCAAGTGAACAGAAAGCATCTGCTTTCAAAACATTAGTTGCATCAGGTCCTCGATGCTTCAATGATTGAATCATTAAAGCAGAAATTCTTTCATGATCAACGTTTTTGTCAAACGTAAGTACACCGGCTATTCCGCACATAAATGATGAATGTTATTGAGTTTTAAAAACTCCTTATTTTTCAACAATCTTTGGATACCTTCTTCTAATGAAATCAATGGACGATTCAGAATGCTCCGCATTTTTGAATTATCCGGCATACGTCTTGTCATATCGCCTTCTTTCAATGGTGGTAAAAACACAATTTCTGACTTTGAATTAGTTATTGACTTAATTCTTTTTGCCAAATCCAGCACACTAATCATCTCATCATTTCCAATATTGATAACATCATTATCCATTAAATTGTTTTCTAAAATTTTAATCATCGTATCCACATTATCATCAATATAGGTGAATGTTCTCGATTGTGAACCATCTCCATATATTGTAATAGGTTCGTTTTTCAATGCGGCTACCAAAAATTTTGGAATCACAAAGTCAGTGGTTTGATATGGCCCATAGGTATTAAAAAACCTGAAAATGGTATAATTTATACCAAACTCCTGATAATAAGAACGGCAATAACATTCGCCTACATTCTTTACAACTGCATACGGAATGCGCGAATTTAAAGGCGTACTGTGTTCTCTTTGCGGTATTTCTACTGGCTCGCCATACACCTCTGAAGATGAAGAATAAAAAAACTTTTTCACGCCCGATACTTGTGATAGTTGCAATATGTATTCTATACCTTTAATATCATTTAAAACTTTTAATGGATTTTCCTGTGTTCGCTTTACACCTACTACGGCTGCAAAATGAAAAACATAATCAAATTTGAATTGATAAAATACCTTGGCAATTTCATGATAGTTATTGCAATCGGCATAAATGAAGTGAATGTTTTGATGTGCAGAAACTGGAATTTTTTCTCTACTGCCAGTACTCAAATTATCTACAACAATAATTTTGTAATCAGGATTTTCTGCTAATTTTTTAGCCAGCGAACTGCCTATGTTTCCTGCACCGCCGGTAATAAGTATATGTGTTTTCATATTTGGCAAAGATGGTAAATTTTTTTTATCCAATCATCAGTATTAATTTTTTGTGCGTATTCATAACTTTTTTCACACATTTGAAAGTATTCATCATCGGGCATATTGATTACTTTCAACATATAATCTTTCAGTTCTTGTTTATTGTTGGGTTTAAAGATATAGCCATTTTCTCCTTGTTTTACAAAGTATTCATTAGCCCCCACTTTCGTTGAACTGATGATGGGTAGCCCTGCTGTTGCCATTTCATGAATCACTACACCCCACGGCTCAAAAATACTTGGTAATATGAATACATCAGTTCGCATCAAAATATTTGATAATTCTTTGGGCTGTATAAAGCCAAGATGTGTAATTTGCGGATGTTGTACAGGTTTTATATTGCCTTTTCCTGCGCATAATAACTGCCATTGATTAGGATATTCTTCGCAAATCTCTGCAAATGCTTGCCACAGCAGTTCTATATTTTTTTCTGCCACATATCGGCCGGTATATAAAAATGTGTAATGTCTTTCTTTTTTTTCTTTTCTTTGAAAATACACTTTTTCAAACAAGTGTGTATCGCAGCAATAAAATCCTGTTGCAATATTTTTTTCTTCAAATCCTAAATGTCTGGCAAATAATTTTTGTTTGCTGCCCGGCACCAACGCTTTATGAAAAAGAGATTTATACTTCCATTGAAAATAAATACTTCCTAATCTTTGTCTGATAGTGTTTTCCCATTGATTATCCATTAACAAAATATTGTTGGATAATTTTAATTGACGGGTGATTTCAAAGTAAGGCGGATATATCCAGCCCGCCTGCATTAAAGCAGTGGGTTGAAATAATCTGATTTTTTCAATAAGTTGTGCAACAGAAAAATTTTCTCTGTAAATAATTTCAAGATATTTTGATTGAGTTTGAAATTGAAAAGGGGCAACAGAATTAACCTGCTTGCATATAATCATTACAGGTACCTGATAAGTATCTGCAAACTTTTCAATATTGACTAAAAAGTAAGGCGCCAGTTCTTCGTATAGTACTACTAATTTCATTGAAAAAGTTTTTGATATATCGCCAGATTTTCATCATCAAAAATCACAAAGTAAATATCTATTGGATAGGGTGCATTTTTACAAATATCGCTGATAGTGTGATAAACAATTTTAGCGGCTCTTTCTTTCGGAAAGCCATATACGCCTGTGCTGATATTAGGAAAAGCAATAGATTTAAGATGGTATTCAAATGCAATTTGCATGGATTTTTTGTAACAGGAAGCGAGCAGTTCATCTTCGTTGTGGTGGCCGCCTCGCCATACAGGACCGACAGCGTGTATCACATATTGAGCAGGTAAGTTATATGCCCTGGTAATTTTTGCATCGCCGGTAGCACAGCCACCAAGGGTTTTACACTCTTCCAGCAGTTCTTTTCCTGCGGCTCTGTGAATGGCTCCATCTACGCCACCGCCGCCCAGCAAAGTGGTATTGGCTGCATTGACAATGGCATCCACTTTCATTTTTGTAATATCTCCTTTTAGTACAGTGATAGTACAGGTGTGTAAAGTTTTTCTCAATACCAATGTTCCATGCATAGAACAAAATTGATTTTTATTATATGCCACAAATTTAAGGGAAATTTCAGAGCGTAGGAACAAGCTTTATTTTTTCTTTTCAAGTTCTTCTAATATCAGATGTTGTAATGCCTTTATTTCATTGATAGTCCGCTTGTTTTCAGAAATAAATTCCATTAACATATCACGAATATCCTGATATTTATCCGCACTTTTATTAGATAGAGCATTATATTTGAATTTTTCTATAAAGTATTCTACTATCCAATCACTGCCTAATACTTTTGAAATGTTATACAACATATCTGTTTCAATGCTGGATTTTTGAAAAATTTCATACACATTTCTGCGGGAGGTGTGAATTCTGCGGGCAAATTCTGTAACAGTTAAACCACTCTCTTCAAATTTTTCTTTGATAAGTTCGCCTAATATCTTTGCTTTTTCTTTATGCTCCATATTTTTTGAGCAAATTTCACAGATAGGGTGTTGTGTTAAAAACTCATAAATGGTATAAAATTATCACAAGCGAGAAAAAATCATAACATTTTAAATTATTTTATATAAATTTGCGTGCAAATTTATTCTCATATTCCTGATGGCTCACCACCAAAAGGACATTCGGAGAAAAAAAATACATTTTGCTACTGGTTTGTGATTTGTTAGTTTATTAAGATACTCCGAATGCAGAGCAGGTGAAAGCAATAAAAAATAATGTGTGCAAAAAATTGCACAAAAAAGCAGCAGCACTTTATTAAAATCATCTTATTCAACAATTAAATTAAAAAAAACAAAAAACTAAAAACAACATCATTAAAAACCTTAAAAATTAAAAACTATGAAAAAGATAGTCATCACATTAACAGCAGGGATTATTACAACATTATTATTAAGTAGTTGTCAAAAAACATACACATGTGAGTGTACTGAAACAACTAAGATGATTGATTCTACAGGAGCAACGAATACTTTAACAGAAAAGTATTCGTTCACTTATCATGCAAAAAAGAAATATTCAGATGAAGCTTGTTTAAATATGGTTGATGCACAAGCTAAACCTTCATCAACTTCTAATTCTAATCCAGATGGTCCTGAAGTGATTGATGGTAGTATTCAATGTGAATCAAAATAAATAACTACTAAATTCAACTAATAAATGCAACTTTTGGAGTAAAAAAATTATATTTTTCAAGGAAAGGGAGAAAGAAAATATTCTTTCTCCTCTTTACCCTGATGGAGAGATATTATTTTTGTCCCTTTCCTTCCTAAAAAAGTTGCAAAATGAAACATCTCACCAAAGAGCAAAGATACGCAATAAGTGTAATGAGAACAAAAAATTATTCACTCAAAGAAATAGCAGAAGCTATTGGTAAAGACAAATCGGTAATTAGTAGAGAGTTAAAGCGAAATTGTGATAAACGGACAGGAGAATATAGATCTGATTTAGCACAACGAAAGTATGAAACACGAATGAGAAATAAACCTAAAAAGCGATATTTTACAGAAGAAATCAAAGCCGTTGTAGAGGAATTATTAGCGAAAGATTATAGTCCAGAGCAGATTGCAAATCGGCTCAAGAAAGAAGGGCGTCCTACAGTAAGCCATGAACGGATATATCAACATATATGGGAAGATAAAAAGAAAGGAGGTAGTTTATACAAGCACTTGCGAAGGCAAGGTAAAAAGTATAAAAAAAGAGGGAATAAAACCGATAATAGAGGCATTATCAAAAATAGAAAGGATATAGATTTAAGGCCTAAAGAGGTAGAATTCAAAAAACGATTTGGAGATTTAGAGATGGATACGATAATAGGAAAAAATCACAAAGGTTGTTTGCTTACCATCAATGATAGAGCAACGGGAATGGTATGGATAAGTAAATTACCGGGTAAAAATGCCCATATACTATCAGAAAAAGTAATACACACACTTTCACCAATAAAAGAGTATTTACATACTATTACAGTAGATAACGGAAAAGAATTTGCTGCACATGAAAAGATAAGTCAAAGATTAGGTGTAGAAATATATTTTGCAAAACCTTATCAGTCATGGCAAAGAGGAGCAGATGAAAATCTAAATGGGCTCATTAGACAATACTTTCCGAAGAAATTATCTTTTGAAAATATCACTGATGAACAGATACAAGAAGTGCAAGACAAACTTAATAACAGACCAAGAAAAAGATTGGGTTATCTCTCACCAATAGAGTGCTATACGCACATCTCTCCATCAAACGCTCTCTGTTTTTCTGCAACTTAATTTCTTCTTTAAGTTATACCAAAGATAATCAACTTCCCAAAAGATTCATACACCCTCCTCTATATCCTTTAACATTTCATCGTATAAAGTGTTTTTTCTTGTTTTGATCCCCTTACAATTTTTCTAAAAACTGCTTGTTTGAGTAGAGTTTTCTATAAATATTTACTCATACATCTATTTATTTTTCCAAGATTAAAATTTTATTTATATTTGCACCATCAAAAAGTTGCATTTGTGACTTGAATTCACCACTTATAATAACCTACTAAACAAAAAAATTATGAAAAAAGTGGTTTTAGGTGGTTTAATAATGGTTGTTATATATGGGTTATTCTCTTTTAAAGTAAAGTATAATTATGAACCGAAAGTAAATACTGCCGAGGTAGATCAATATGAGGGTTTATATGTGTTTGTTGATTCAAAACCAGTTCGGGAATATGAGTATCTTGGGACAGAGAAGGTGGTTTTGACTTTTGGTTCGGGTCAATATCGTGATATAAGAGATAAGCTTATTAAAAAAGTTAAAAAAGAATATCCACAAGCAAATGGCATTATTTTTCATTTTAATGAAAATGCATCTGATAAGGCAGATGCAATAAAAATAAAGTAACTTAAAATAAAATTTACTCATAAAATTAACCTTAAAAATTAAAAACTATGAAAAAAGCAACAATCATTTTGACTGCTGTATCACTTCTGACACTTCAATCCTGCTATGTATACACAACAAATGTAGGAAAAGGACCACAAGGTAATACAATTATTAAGAAAAAGAATCACTACTTAATAGAAGGCCTCGTTCCATTGTCAACAGTTGATCTTAATAAAGAAGCAGGCACCTGTGATTTTGAAGTCACTGTAAAATTTTCATTTTTAGATTTTTTAATTGCGGGTATTACCGGCGGCATATATACTCCTACTACCGTTATTATAAGAAAGTAAAAAAAGCATGGTACTCAGTTCAAAGGATAGCGCCCCTGCATCCCGTCAATTCCGGATGTGGGGGGGTTTTTTATAATAATGATTTTTCTTTCTTCCTGTGCTACGCTTATTCACACGCCATATTAAGCTGTGCCTGGTTATATATTGTAGATTCTGTTGGCGGTTTGTTGTCTTTTGTTCATCCTGTTATAGGCGGCCTGGCAGTGTTTATACCTGTAAGCATTGATTTTATTACAGGCAGCCACCATACTTTAAATCCATATTCCCGCTCTGCAAAAGATTTCAAAATAGAAATTAATTTACAAAACAAATGTCCGGATTATTGATATTGAAAAATTATTTTTTATCATACAAACTGCCCGATTTTTCTTAAGGGCTTTAAGTACAATGTGTACCACTTTGGTTTTAATTGATTCACTTCCCACGCTTTGCGGTCGTTGATATTGGCTAATATTCTGCTTTTTAAGGATTGATTGCTTAATCCGCCTACACGCATGGCAACAATATATTCATTAAGATATTCAAAAGGAACCCTGTATTTATACATGTTTCTCAAAATCCATTCGTAATCCGCTGCTGTGCCCATATCTAATCGATACAATCCATTTTGTTTGTATACTTTTTTAGTCACATAACAGGTAGGATGTGGCGGCATCCAGCCAAATAAAAATGATTCTGGACTGTATTTTCCTGCCTTCCATTTTCTTACAATCTTTTGCGTGTTGTTTCTATCTACATAATATAAATTAGCATATACACCCTGAAAGTCCGAATGAAACAATGAGACAATATTTTCAACAACTTTATTATGCACAAAAAAATCATCGGCGTGTAAAATACCTATAATTTCTCCGCTGGCCTGATCAATGCCTTTATTTATAGCATCATATAAACCTTTATCTTTTTCTGAAATAATTTTTCGGTTTGGAAATGAAAACTGTTTTACAATTTGTAATGTATTATCAGAAGAACAATTGTCAACAATAATATGCTCAATCTCTGTATACGATTGCTGATAGATGGACTTTATACAGTCCTCAATAGTATCTGCATTATTAAAACTTGGTGTAATAATACTCACTGTCTTCATTCAGAAAAACATTTTGCAAAATCAAATAAATCACGAAACTTAAAATCAAACGGAATGTGCAATTCATCTTTGTTTGTTAAATAGACAGCATACATGCCCGCATTGTGAGCAAACTGCATATCTGACAAACTGTCTCCTATCATGATGGATTTAGAAAAATCAATGTCCTGAAAATCTTCCTTGGCTTTCAAAGCCATGCCGATATTGGGTTTTCGCATGATAGATTTCATTGATTCTAATTGTGGTGCGTAATAAATTTTATCTATAATAATATTTTCCTTCGCTAATGTATTCAGAAGATGTTCGTGTATTTTATTTAAATCTTCTTCGGTCATTAAACCCTTACCAATCCCTTGCTGATTAGTTACTATGATTATTCTTCCAAATTTTTGTCTTAAAATTTTCAGGGCATCCACAACATTCTCTAACCATTCAAACTCTGCAATCGTTTTTACATAATCGTTTTCTAATTTTTTATTAATCACGCCATCTCTATCTAAAAATAATGTCCACGAATGGTTAATGTTTAAATGTTTTAGAGAAGCAAAATCTTTTTGTGCTTGATGATAATCTACTGGAATTCCAATGTCAATAAAATAATCATTCACCTTAAATACCTGAACAGGATACTTATGAATAATTTTTTCAAGGAAATCCCTTTCAAATGAAAAAACTTTTTGTGAAGGAATATTAGATAAAAAAAAATGTTTGTTTAATAAATACACACCAGCATTAATCCATCCATCTTTCAAAACGCTTGATTTTTCAGCAAATCCTGAAATAGTATTGTTTTGAATATCTACAAATCCATATCTATTAGATTGTTGAACATATTTTAATGCAAGTGTCAAATTATTTTTCTCGTATTCATTAATAAATTTTGTTATGTCTAAATTCAAAAATGTGTCTCCATTTAATATCAATACTTTATCATAAGGAATTTGATTTAAGGCATACGCAATGGCACCGCCCGTTCCAAGTGGTTCTTCTTCTTTGATGTAATGTATTCTCAATGAATGAAAATTGTTTTGAAAATACGAAGATATTTTTTCGGCTTTGTAGCCAATAGAAATGTAAACTTCTTTTATTCCCTGAACCTGTAACTGTTTTAATAAATAATACAAAAACGGTTTCCCTGCTACATTGGCCATGGGCTTTGGAATGTCTGGAATTAAGTGCTTTAATCGGGTTCCAAGGCCACCAGCCAGAATTAATGCAGGTATAGGCATGTTATTTATTTTTTGGGAAGAGATGTTCTTCTACCAATTGACAAATTGTATGACCAATCATTATATGTGATTCCTGAATACGTGGCGTATCATTGCTTGGGACATTAATTAAAATATCCACGATTTCTTTCATTTTACCGCCACTTTCACCTGTAAATCCTATTGTGAGCGATCCAATCTTTTTGGCTTCTATAATGGCATTGGTGACATTTCTGGAATTACCACTTGTAGAGAGTCCAATCAGAATATCCTGTGGCTGCATCATAGCTTTTACAAGACGTGCAAAAATTTCATCATAGCTATAATCGTTTGCTACTGCAGTAATATAACTTGTATTAACGTGCAATGCTTCAGAATACAATGGTTGTCGGTCATAATAAAAACGGCCGCTTAATTCAGCAGCAAGATGTTGAGCGTCGGCAGCACTTCCGCCATTTCCACACCACAATACTTTTCCTTTATTTTTGTAGCACTCAATGATTTTTTGAGTTATGAATTCTACTTTACTGATTAGTTCTAAATTAGAAACAATTTGTTGTTTGGTTTGAATGGACTTTTGAAAAGCGGATAAAATTTGTTCTTTCATTATTCAATAGATTTATATTGTTGAATAATTTGCTTGACTAATGGATGCCTTACGATATCTGATTCATCCAGATATAGAAACGCTATTTCTTTTATTGGTTTGAGAATTTGTAGGGATTGAAGTAAACCAGATGGTTGTTTGCTTGGTAAATCAATTTGAGTAATATCACCAGTTATGACAAATTTGGCATTATTGCCCATTCTGGTTAAAAACATTTTCATCTGGCTTTGTGTAGTGTTTTGTGCTTCGTCTAATATGACAAAAGCATTGTCTAATGTACGACCACGCATAAATGCCAATGGAGCAATTTGAATGGTTCTATTTTCAAGATAAAGTTGCAATTTATCCGCTGGGAGCATATCGGCGAGCGCATCGTAGATGGGCTGCATGTAAGGGTCTAATTTTTCTTTTAGATCTCCTGGTAAAAAGCCGAGATTTTCTCCTGCTTCTACTGCTGGACGGGTTAAAATAATACGTTTTACCTGTCTATTTTTTAAAGCTCTTACAGCCAATGCCACAGCGGTATAGGTTTTTCCCGAACCTGCTGGTCCTATTGCAAATACAATATCGTGTTTTTCAACAGCGGCTACAAGCCGTCGTTGATTCGGTGTTCTCGCTTTGATGACAATGCCATTATTACCATATAAGATAATATTTTGATGATTGTTCCAATCTTCATCTTTTTGTTTTTTTTCATCTATTTCGCTCATAAGGTTTTCAATAACTGAAATCGTTAAATAACCAAAATCATCGTAATACTTTAATAATTGCTTCCACTTATTTTCAAATAATTGTACCTCTTGTAATGTGCCAATTAACTTAATAGAATGTCCCCGTGCGATGATCTTTAGTGTGGGAAAATATTTACGAATTATATTTAATTTCTCATCATTGACACCGTAGATTTCTACGGGATTAATGCTATCGATTTCTACTTGTTTCTCTACCAATTTTTTTGGAACAAATATAATTGATTTTTTTATCTCTAATGATGCAATAGAATATTTTTTGTACTGGGGTTTAAACGTACTTATCGCCCTTTTGAACTCTTATTTCATTGACGATGTTTTTTATTTCCTGCTCCTTATCTTTTTTACAAATCAATAACATGTTATCTGATTCAACTACTACAAAGTCATTCAATCCTACTAATACAACTAATTTGTCATTGGGCATATTTATCAAGCAATTCGATGTATTGTAGATCATTACATTTTTCCCTGAAACGGCATTTTTATTCTGATCTTTTTCTAAATGCGTGTACAAAGATTTCCATGTTCCTATATCACTCCAACCTAAAACAGAAGATCTAACATAAACATTATTTGCTTTTTCGAGAATGGCATAATCAATAGATATATTTTTACAAACGCTGTATGCTTTCTCAATGAATTTGGTTTCTTCGCTGGTATAATAAACTCCTTTTCCTTCTTCAAATATGATAGCCAACTCTTTATCGTATTTTTCAAAGGCGTGTATGATGCTTGAAACACTCCAAACAAACATACCTGTATTCCATAAGAACTCTCCACTCTTAACAAAATACCGTGCCATTTCAAGATTGGGTTTTTCAATAAATGTTTTTACCTTAAAAATTTTTGATTTTTCTTCATTATTGGCATCATGAATGTATTGAATGTAACCATATCCTGTATTAGGACGTGTCGGCTTAATACCTATTGTGATTAAACAATCTTCTTCTTGCGCTTTTTTAAAACACTCTTGAACGACTTTTACAAATGTTCTTTCTTTTTGAATGATGTGATCGCTTGAAAGTACTAACATCACAGCGTTAGGGTCTTTTTCTTTTAGTTTATAGGCAGCATAAGCCACGCAGGGGGCAGTATTTTTTCGATAGGGTTCTAACCAGATATTTTCTTCTGAAAGTTCAGGAAGCTGTTGTTTTACAAGCTGTTCATAATCTTTATTTGTAATTACAACAATTCTGCTTTTATCACAAATTAACTGCGATCTTCTAAACGTATCTTGTAAAAGAGTGGTTCCTTTATTTAGTACATCAAGAAACTGCTTTGGTTTTTTAGAAGTACTTAATGGCCAAAATCTTGTCCCTGCGCCACCTGCCATTATTATTACATAACAATTATTTGTCATATAGGGTTATTATCATTGAGACAAAAGTAATTAAAATACAAGACACTTGTTGAATAAAAACTAAGCGCTTTCTTCCCCCTCCAATTCACCTCGGATTTTAATTGTAAGGTCTGGTGTATTTTCGTTTAACTTAATCTGGCAGGCCAGGCGAGATGTGGGGTATATTTGAGGCAAAGTGTCCAACATGTTCCATTCGTCATTAGAAGGTTCTGGAAGTTGGTCATAATTTTCAATAATTTCTATGTGACAGGTAGCGCATAAAGCCATACCACCACAAGTGGCTAAAATAGGATAACCATTTGCTTTAAGAAACTCCATTAAGTTTAAACCCAGGTCAGAAGGAGCTGTTAGTTCTTTTTTTTGTTCATTTTTATCAATAACCTTTATTTTTATATCTTTACTCATAAAAAAGATTTAATATGGTTTTAAATAGAATCCACCATGTAAAAGACCTCCTCCAAAGATACCCAGTTCTAAAAAAGCACCAAAAAATTTATTAATAGGAAATCTATATCCTGCTGCGAAACGAAATGCAACTGGAGGAACTGCAAAAATCCCCTCTTCGTTTTTATCACCAGAAATTACCTTTAATCTTGACTCAAGGTAACCTAAAGAAAAAGAAAAATAACCGGTACCCTGTTTGGTAATATCTACATATTTACAAAATTTTGCCATATAACGCACCCTATACCAAATCAATTTATTTTCAATTAAATCAGGAGGAGGATTTGAGTTTATCTCTTTCCATGACATTGTATGTTGATTGTATTGAATATCAAAACCTATTGAAAAATTTTTTGAAATAAGTAATTCTATTCTTGCACCGATAGGTCCAAAAACGGATCCTTTGTAATCTAAAAATGTAGAATCTGATTTTTTAGATTTAACTAACTTATTTACCAGTGTAATACCTCCATAATAACCATCAATGATTAAATTCCATTTTTTTACACATAAAGTGTCTTGTGAAAAAAAGATAAAAGAACAAAAAGAAAAGATAAAGGTGAAAAATACTCTTTTTATTTTCATTTATCCCAAATTATTCATCAGGCATTTCTCAAATGTTGTACATTCTTGATTAATGCTATTTTTTAAGGAATTATTTGTTTTCACTCTTCGAGAGGTGGAAGAGTAGTTGTATGAATAAAGAATAAGATCGTTATCTCGAGGATGCAAAGCATCCAAAACAATCTCTTGTGAATATTTCTGATCTTTATAGCAAAATTTGAGTTTATTAAAAATCGAATCTACCTTTATGATCTTCAATGTTGGCTTTTTCTTTTAAAGCATTGTACACTTCATATTCTGCACGGCCAGCAAGTGTTTGGTTATTTTGTTGTTGAAGTAATTTTATATCTGCAGAGTTTTCAAGTTTTTCATCTGTTTTAATTACTACAAATACGCCATTTTCTCCTTTTTTAGGTGCGGACAATTTATTCAAGGGGATTGCATAAGCCGTTCCTATTAAAGCATCTTCTCTACCTATTCCAAAAACATTGAATGAAGTAAACACTAAATTATCTTGTTTTTGAGTAGATATTTTCAAGTTATTCGCCAATGTAGTAATATCGTTTGTTTTCTGAGCAGCAAACTCCTGCAGTAACTTTTCAGCTTTTTTATCACGAATAACTCGCACTATGACATCTTCTTTTACTTCATCTAATGGTAAAATACCTTTGTTTTTAATATGTGTAAGTTTAGCAACAATATATTTGTTTTTGAATTCAAAAACAGGTGATACATCGCCTTTGTTTGCTTTGTATACCCAACGAGTGAACTCTTTTGTATTTTCTAAACCAGGTAAGTAATTATCACCTTCGTGGATATTATCTAATACCCTCTTGGTCAGTTTTAATTTTTCAACTCCTTTATCAAAACTTTCTGATGTATTAAAGTTTCCAGCAAAAGAAGCCGCTTCTGAATAGTATTTATTAGTAGTTTCGGCACTTGGTGCTATTTCTCTATAAATTTGACCCACTCTATAACTTAAATGTTTGTTTTTAGAAACATCTAATACTTCAATAATATGATAACCAAATTGTGTTTCTACTACTGAAATATCGCCCTTTTTACCTAATAAACCAGCATTTTTGAATGGTTCAACAAAACCTGTTGTTTCGGTAAACCAACCATAATCTCCACCTTTATCAATAGATCCCGGATCATCAGAAACAGTTTTCACTAAGGTATCAAAACTTACTTTTTTCTTTTTAATTAAAGTTAATAAACTATCCGCAATGGCTTTTGCTCTTTCTTTCGTTCGTTGAGAATTGTTACGAATATCATTTAGTCCAATTAGAATGTGTCTTACTCTTGCAGAATCAGCTACCTCTTGTTTGGCTAAAAGTTTATAAATTTTAAAGTAATTACCTTCTGTATGTGGACCTGAAACATAACCTACAGGAGCGTCAAAGAAAACAGAATCCGAGATAATTAGTGTTGTTTTAGTAAAATTATTAATTATCAACTCGCCTCCTTCGTTATTATCCTGAATAAAAGAAGAATCTTCTTTTGGAGAAAGATCTTTGAATTTTGCTGCAATTTCTTTCATTTCTTTTTCAATGCTCTTTACATCTTCTTCAGTTGGAATTACATCAAAAGATACATATTCTACTGAACGTGTAGTAATAGGATTGTAAAATTCATATTTGTGTTCTTTATAGTATTTTTCAATATCATCTTCAGTATATTTTACATCTGCATCATTTATGGTTTCATATTTTTTCATGGCATAAGTAACGCTCATTTTTTTATTACTTTCATTGTTTAATATCTCAGCCCAGAATTTAGGTGTATAAAGAGATTTCTTAATAAGTACTGAGTATTTTTCAGCTTTTCTATAATCACTGATGGCTTTTTCCATGCTTTTCCAGAAACGTTCCTGATCAGGGTTCATTTGATTGACCCACATTTGTAATTTTCTTGTATCTAATGTTCCATCAGGATTAGCAAAACCTTCGTAGATTTTACCGGTTTTTTGATCCGTAAGTTGTTGTAAAATCATTTGATGTGGCTCCACAAGCATGATATAAAACAACTCTTCTTCTCCAATTCCAATCCCTGCTTTTTGATATTGTGGATTAATAACTTTATCGTTAATGAGTTGCGTCCAGACATTTTCGATAATGTTTTTCTTCATATTATCATCAATATTGGCATTTGGATTCATTTGCAAGATGTTATTGATTTGTTGATTGACCAGATTTTGAAAATCCATGTAATCAATTTTATCACCGTTAATGACACCCACAGTTCTTTCTTCGGAAGTAAAGATGCTGCTACCAGAACCCAATAATGCTTCTAAAATAAAAATCAAGAGCGCTAAACCCGTAAGCCCTACTAATAACCCTGTTCTTTTTCTAATGCTTTCTAATACACTCATAAAAATGATTTAAGGCGGCGAATATAATAAAAATAATACTTTTTAAAATGAATAGTAAAAAATTAAAAATATTCTGGCATAGAATAAAATTAACTATGTTTGCCACAAAAAAAGCTATGTTCAAGAAAGATGAATTTTACAAGTATGCTATTAAACATAGAGGTATTAGTAGTTTAACGCTTCATCGTTATCAATCGAGGTTTTATGCTTCTATGACGCCTTATATTATTGAAGAGCGTCAGTTGAATGTCGCACAAATGGATGTATTTTCAAGATTGATGATGGACAGAATTATTTTTTTAGGCACTGGTATTGATGACCAGGTAGCAAATATCGTTGAAGCACAGTTGTTATTTTTAGAGTCGGTAGATGCTAAAAAAGATATTACGATTTACATTAATAGCCCGGGAGGTTCTGTGTATGCAGGATTGGGTATTTATGATACCATGCAATTTGTAAAGCCGGATATTTCAACTGTTTGCACAGGAATTGCAGCAAGTATGGGTGCTGTACTTCAATGTGCAGGTACAAAAGGGAAACGTGCAGCATTAAAACACGCAAGAATTATGATCCATCAGCCATTGGGCGGTGCTGAAGGACAGGCATCTGATATTGAAATCACCGCCAGAGAAATACAAAAGTTGAAAAAAGAATTGTACGAGATTATTGCTCATCACTCGGGTCAACCTTATGAAAAAATCTGGCAAGATGCTGACAGAGATTATTGGATGACTTCTGAAGAAGCAAAAGAATATGGAATGATTGATGAAGTTCTCATTGGCAATAAGGGTCAGTAAGCAATTATTTTGACGAAATGAAGCAAGTATATGTGTGTTTCTTTTCCTCGTTAATTATTATTTTATATTCCTGTAAAGAATCTTTAAGTAAGAAAAACACTTCTGATTGTATTGTTATTGAAGAAGGCGAATGTCTAACTGCTAAAGAGTTGGCATTTGCCTCTAATTATACTAATAAACAGGATAGTGAAATGATTGTAAAAAAGTATATTGAAAAATGGAAAGCGAATTTGACATTGTATAAAAAAGCCCAAAAAGAAGTAACCGTTGATGAGGAGGAGTTGAATGCATATATTACTGAATTGAAAAGGCAATACTATATTTCTGCATATATTAAAAAATATATTGATGAAAATCTTGATACAACGATATTAAACAAAGAAATAATAGAATATTATCAGAAAAATAAAGAAAACTTTAAGCTTTCCAGCAATATTGTGCAACTGTTTTATGTAAAGTTAAACGATGATGAACGAGATATTGCAGAGTACAAAAAACTTCTTAGTGGAAAAGACAAACAAAAGTTATTTTCATTTATTTCTGAAAAATCGAATGGATATTTTATAGAAGATAGTTTGTGGTTAAAGTGGGAAGATCTTACAAGAGAGGTAGGATTTCTAAAAAATTATGAGGTTCAAAGAATACCAAAAGGTAAAATCATAGAATGGCGGGATGGAACATATTATTATTATATTAAAATCAAAGATTATAAAACTAAAGATGAATATTCGCCTATCATTTATGAAAAAGAAAAAATAAAACGAATTATTTTAGAAGATAGAAAAAGGGAATTAGTTGAAAAACTATATAAAGAGGAAATTTTTAGAGAAAGAAAATAAATATGATTCCACAAATTGATAAAAATTTTCGAAGTTTGTTTTTTGAAATTGCCAATAATGCACGAATATATTAGAAAAATAGAACGCTGATAACGTTGATTTAGACAGATTTTTGCAGATTGCTTTTTAAGATTTTCAACTTCCCATTAATTGAAAGGTTTTCATTCATTGGTGTGTTATTGGAAGAATTTCATTAATATTTGCATTAAAATAAAAAATAGAGATACAATTTTATAAACTTTGTAAATCACCAAACTAAATAATGTTTTAATTTATCCCATGTATCATTATCCATAATTTGTTTTATTTTTTCTTGAGTAAAAGGTTGTTTTGTTTTTTGGATATCTAAAATTTTTATCACCAAATCCTTCGTAAAATATGGATGACGAATCAGGGTTTTAAAGTCAGCTGTGGTGAGATTAATTTTCTTGATTAAAGAAGTATCAATTAAAATTTCATTTCGTTGTGTAATTATATTGTATAGTGAATCACGAATACCATACACTTCTTTCAGTTGTTCTAATGAATAAAACCCCCCTAAACGATTTCGATATTTTATAATACGTTGAGATAAAGTTTTTCCAATACCTTTTAGTTGCTCTAATTGAGTACTATCAGCAGAGTTGAGTTCAATAGAAATATAATTTTCTTTGGACTTGGGAGAATATTTCCTTTTTTCATTTTCAGAAGAAAAAGAATGAGTTTCGTTTTTATCAATGAGAATATACGGTTCTATCTTTTGATAGATAGAATCATTCATTGCATAAAGTTTTTCTAATGATTCTTTTGAATGAAATTTCCCCCCAGCATTTCTGTAATTGATGATATTACGAATGAGTTTATCTGAAAATCCCAATGCTTTCATTTCGTCTTCCTGAATTGTATTGGGATTAAAGAAAAACAAAGAATCTTTTTTGATAACTGTTTTTGATGATGTATCTGCAACAGTGTTTTCAATTACCAATTGTGCAAAGTACAACTCCTTTTTTTCTGGCAATGGATGATACAACCATTTAATTAACAACACAATCACCAACAAAACAAAGAGTACAAGCGTGCCTCTTCTTTGTGTTTTACTTAAAATATACCATTCTCTTAGCCATCTTTTTAGCATCACAACATCTTACTTCGCTGCAAACTAATTCCCCTGAAAATTGGGTTTTCTTTTTTCAAGGAATGCGCCTACACCTTCTTTGAAATCTTCGGTGCCAAAGGATTTTCCAAACTCTTCAATTTCCACTTCATAGCCATTGAGTTGTGGATTGTATCCTGCATTAATAGCACGGATAGCAGCAGCAATAGCAGTAGGAGATTTGGTAGAAATACTTTTCGCAAGTTCCAGACATTTACTTATCAATTCTTGAGGGGCAACAACATGATTGATTAATCCCCACTTGTATCCATCATTCGCATCAATCATATTTCCGGTTAAAATCATTTCAAAAGCTTTACCTTTTCCAACCAGGTGGGCCAAACGTTGCGTGCCGCCATAACCCGGAATTACTCCTAATCCTACTTCTGGAAATCCAAGTTTAGATGCAGTAGTAGCCACACGAATATGACAGGCCAACGCTAATTCTAAACCGCCCCCTAATGCAAAGCCGTGTATTGCCGCAATAGTGGGCTTGGAATAATTTTCCAGAAAGTTGAAAATTTTAAAGTGCCCGTGAGCACTCATTTGTTTGCCTTCTTCAACGGAATAATGTGCAAATTCTGCTATGTCGGCACCCGCTACAAATGCTTTTTCACCAGCACCTTTGATAATAAGGCAACGAACCTCTTTATTTTGTTCTGCTTCTACTAATACCTCGTGTAAATCATCTATTGTTTTACGATTTAAAGCATTTAATTTATCAGGACGATTGATAGTGATTAACAAAGTGTGATGTTCCAGCATTTCAGTGAGCACATAAGGTGATGTTGCAATCATTGTCATTTTTTGGGGCAAATTTGAGGAAAATTTTTTGAATACAACAGAAATTTATGAATATTTGCCATTTCTAAATTTTAGATGTTTTTCTATGTCCAAAAAAGCAGTTCAGGCAAAGAGTAATATAAATTTATATCCTCCTATAGTTCAATCTTTACACAAGAAGTGGAATTGGATAAGTTTATTGATAATCATTTTAACAGGTGTTTTTATATTTTCGGATTTTCTTTTTCAGGAAAAACTTTTTCTCTTCAAAGACATAGGTAGTGATACATTAAATGGTGTATGGCCATATCATTATTTATATGCAAAGTATCTTCATAAAATAGGTATTCCTGAATGGTCTTTTCAGGAAGGCATGGGACAAAGTATTTTTCCAGGATTTTCAAGAGACCCATTTCAAATGATAACATATTTATTAGGAACATCAAGTGTCCCAAGGATTTTTATTTACATTGAATTTCTGAAAATTGTTTTAAGTGGATGGGTGTTTTATTTTTTCTTAAGAATGTGGAAGTTAAGTCCATTTACTTCTACAATAGGCGCACTAATGTTTTCATACTCCGGATTTATGATTATTGGGGCATGTTGGTATTTATTTACGTATGAAGGTTTGATGATGGCTTTAATGTTGTATGGTTTTGAAAAAATTTATCAGGAGAAAAATGGTTGGTGGTTTTTTGTAAGTATTTTAGGTATTAGTATTTCTATGCCATTTGATTTGTGGTTATTTGGAATATTCTTTTTATCGTATTGTATATTTCGGATAAGTTTGGACAAAAATTGGAATTGGCTGATATTAAGACCCGTTGTTTTTAGAATTGCTGTATTTGGTATTGCTGGTGTTTTAATAACAGGCCCTTTCTTTTTAGAAATATTATTTCAGATGTTGAATAGTCCAAGAGGTTCAGGAGAAATATCGTATACCAATATATTATCTTCCAGACCGATGTTTTCATTGATTGATAAATTACAATTTGGCACTTTTGTAATGCGGCAATTTTCTACGGACTTAATGGGTTCGGGCAGTCAATTCAGCGGATGGTATAACTTTTTGGAAGCCCCCGTTTCTTATTCCTCTATTCTATCATTGATTTTATTACCGATAAGTTTTACATACTTCAACAAACTTGAACGTAAAGTGTTTTTGATTTTTTTATTAGTGTGGTTTTTTACACTAATATTTCCTTATTTTCGTACAATGGTCTGGGCGTTTACAGGAGATTATTACAGAGGATATTCCATGTTTTTTGTTATTATTTTCGTTTTGTATGCATGCATAGGATTAGATAGAATGATTCAAACTGGAAGAGTTAATGTTCTTGTTCTTATTTCAACTTTTTTAGTTTTATTAATAGCATTAAATTACAATTATTTCAAAGACACAAAAAATCTTTCAGGGCTTATTCCTCAAAAAGATTCTTCAGTACTTACCATAGTTCATACATTTTTGATTTTATATTTTGTTGTGCTACTATTATTAAATTCTATAAAAAAACATTGGATTGTACTTGTTTTAGGAATATTGCTTATGATTGAATTGATTGTTCTTGATAGATTGACTGTTACAAGAAGAGATGTGATGTATGTCAAAGAATTAAATGAAAAAGTTAGCTACAACGATTATACAATTGATGCTGTGCAATGGATAAAAAAACACGATAGGGATTTATTTTATAGAATAGATAAAGCGGGATATTATTCCTCAGGAGCAATTCATGGTAGTTTGAATGATAACAGGATTCAAGGTTATTATACTACATCAAACTACAACTCTTTTGCACAATTGAACTATGTTCGCTATTTCATTACGATGGGTATTATTAATAAAAATAACGAGGTAGAAGCGCGTTGGATACCGGGATTGGTAGGGCATCCACTGTTAGAAAGCCAGAATCAAGTCAAATATGTTTTGATAAAAGCACTTATTCCTCAACAGTGGAAACTGATGTTTGACTCTTTAACGACTCAAGGTGATGTGAAAATTTTGAAAAACAAATATGAACTACCATTTGGTTATACTTACAATAAAGTGATGAAATTATCTGACTTTGAGAAAATTACGCCATTTAAAAGAGAAATGATTACTTTTCAAACAGCAGTATTAGATGATTCGACATTTTACAAATTGTCAAAAGAGTTAAAAGAATATAACTTGTCAGATACTACTATTGCAGATAACTTTACCTTTGATAAATTGGCGAAATTGAGAGACACACTTGCAGAAGAACATTTAGAATTGCAATCGTTTTCTGAAAATTACATCAAAGGTAAAATTAAAGTAAGTGAAAATAAAATTTTATACTTGTCGTTTCCGCAAGATAATGGTTGGAAAATTAAAGTTAACGGAAAAGCAACCAGCAGTTTCAGAGTAAATGGTGGTATGACCGGAATTTTTTTGCCAAAGGGAGAATATGAGATTGAAATGGAATTTCATTTACCTTATGCATCAAAAGGTTTAATCATGTCAGGTCTTGGAATATTAATGCTCATTGGTTGGGGATTCATTAGCCGAAAATTCGATTAATAGCAGATTTATGAAATGGTTATTGAAAGAGTTGACGCAGGAAGAAAAAGAATGTCAATTGAAATTATCCAATGAATTGGGTATTGATTCAGTATTGTCGCGTCTACTGGTTTTAAGAGGTATTACCAATTTTGATTTAGCCAAAAAATTTTTTCGCCCTTCGTTAGAGGATTTACATTCTCCTTTTTTGATGCACGATATGGATAAGGCGGTTCATCGTTTGAATCAAGCGATTCAAAATAATGAAAAAATTTTAATCTATGGTGACTATGATGTAGATGGAACAACAGCAGTGTCATGCATGTTTTTGTTTTTACAAAAAATAGTAGATAAAAGTTTGTTAGATTATTATGTACCGGATAGATTCAAAGAAGGTTATGGGCTTTCTTTTGAAGGAGCAGAGTATGCAAAAACTAATGGATTTAGTTTAATTATTACTTTAGATTGCGGTATTAAAGATAATGATAAAATTAAATACGCGCAGGACGCAGGAATAGATTGCATTGTATGTGACCATCATACGCCCCCTGAAATATTACCGCCGGCTTTTGCTATCTTAAATCCTAAAAAAGAAAATTGCCATTATCCTTACAAGGAATTGACGGGCTGCGGCATTGGGTTCAAATTGATGCAGGCCTATTGTGAAAAACATGGTATTAACAAAGATATTTACTGGAATCTGGTTGACTTAGTAGCTACAAGCATTGCAGCAGATATTGTTCCTATTGATGGAGAAAACAGAGTGTTAGCGTATTACGGTTTGAAGAAAATGAATGAAAATCCTGTGGTAGGTTTGAAAAAACTTGTAGAAATTGCATTCTCAAATAGAAACAGAAAATTAAAAGTATCAGACATTGTGTTTTTCATTGCTCCAAGAATTAATGCTGCTGGCAGATTAGAACACGGGTCAAAAGCAATACAACTACTCATTTCTTCTAATGAAGAAGAAGCAGAATATTGGGCCAAACAACTTCATGATGTGAACACACAACGACAAGATATTGATAAACAAATATTAGAGGAAGCCATTGAATTCATTGAAAAAGACGAAGAATTCCAGACAAAAAAAACAACTGTTGTTTTTAATCATAAGTGGCACAAAGGCGTTGTTGGAATAGTAGCAGCAAAATTGGTTGAACGATATTATAGGCCAACTATCGTATTGACGGAACACGATGGCTTGATTACTGGGTCTGCCAGAAGCATAGAAGGATTTGATTTGTACGAAGCATTGTATAAATGCAAAGAGTATTTGTATCAATTTGGTGGACACAAATATGCAGCTGGTTTGAGCATTGAAAAACATCATTTAAATACATTTATAGAACAATTTGAAAAATGTGTTCGTCAAAGTATTACCGAAGAAATTGAACTAAAAAAAATATGGGTAGATGCTGTTTTGAATTTAGAAAACATTACACCAAAATTTCTTAGAATACTCAAACAATTTGAACCACACGGCCCTTCTAATATGCAACCATTATTCTGGATAAAAAATGTGAAAGACACCGGGAGAATGCACGAAGTAGGTAATGGACACCTAAAAATGTATCTTTCGCAAAATTCACATAAAGAATGTCCTGCTATTTTTTTTAATGGCATTGACTATTTTGATAAACTCAAAGGAAAAACTTTTGATTGCCTTTGCAAAATAGACATATCAGATATTCAAAATGAACAAATATTTTTTAATTTAATCATTGAAGACATAAAAATTAATTAAAATATATGGACTTTCAGGAAC
The DNA here is from genome assembly GCA_026003255.1 of Bacteroidia bacterium. Lineage (GTDB taxonomy): Bacteria > Bacteroidota > Bacteroidia > B-17B0 > Aurantibacillaceae > BPGX01. Next base: position 125,472 of record BPGX01000002.1, read on the forward strand.
AGTGGAATGCTCTTTTATCTATAAATGGAATTATTTCTTTACTTGTTTTATCTATATTAGAAATAATTTTGGGAATTGACAATATTATTTTTATATCAATAGTTGCAGATAAATTACCAAAGCATCAAAAACAAAGAGGAAGAATTACAGGTCTGGCTCTCGCTTTAATTATGCGGGCTATTCTATTGCTTTCCATAACATGGTTAGCATCACTCACTAAACCATGGTTTCACATTGCACAATTTTATTTTTCGGGAAGAGATGTGATACTTTTAAGTGGTGGTGTTTTTTTGATTGTAAAAACTACTAAAGAAATTATTCATAAAATATATCATTCGGAAGATGAATTGAGTATAAAAGGAAAATCAACATTCTCCGCAGTCGTGTTGCAAATTGTTTTAGTAGACATTGTATTCTCTTTTGATTCCATTTTGACAGCAGTTGGATTGAGTAGAAATTTTATTGTTATGTTTAGTGCCGTCATTATTGCAATGATTTTAATGATGTTATTTTCAGGTGTAGTATCCGACTTCATCAATAAAAACAAAGGTATAAAAACCATTGCTCTAACTTTTTTGATAGTAATTGGAGGCATGTTAGTAGCAGAATCCATCATTTCGGCTTACAATTATTCTTTGCCACATGATCAACATATCGAATTAAATAAAAATTACGCTTATGTGGCATTAGCATTTGCACTTATTTCAGAATGGATAAATATCAAAGAACAAAAAGTTAAAAGAAACAAATCCTTGTTTTTAGATGAAGATAAAAAAGAATAATGTTATTGCTACAAGACATTAGTATTTACTTTAAAATTTTTTCCTGGAAGAAATTTTTGAATTTTTTTCTCTTAAAAAGTAGCTTTTATTTATCAAAAATACTGCGAAAGCCAATTGTATGGGGCAAACCAATGGCTATTTCTATTGAACCAACTACTGCCTGTAATTTAGAATGTCCTGCCTGTCCAAGTGGATTGAAAATCTTTTCAAGACCAACCGGAAATATGAAATCTGAAACATTTGAAAAAATCATCAATCAACTACATCCTTATTTGTTTCATATCAATTTTTACTTTCAGGGTGAGCCACTCATTCATCCAAAAATTTTTGAATGGATTCATCATGCACAAAAAAATAATATTTACACGCACATCAGCACTAATGCTCATTTTTTAGATAAAGAAAATTGCGAAAAATTAATTCGTTCTGGATTACACAAAATGATTATTTCAATCGATGGCATGACACAAGATTCTTATCAACAATACAGAAAAAAGGGAAATATAGACAAGGTATTAGAAGGAATAGAAAATTTATTACAGACAAAACAAAAATTGAACTCAACCACACCTATTCTTATTTTACAATGGATTGCCTTTAAACATAATATGCACGAATTAGAAAAATTTAAACGTTTTTGCAAGGAAAAAAAACTGAATTATCAAATTAAAACAGCACAAGTGTATTCAGAAGACCAATTAAAAACATTAGTACCAGAAGATGAAAATTATTCTCGTTATGATTTAAGATTAAATGAAATTAAAATCAAAGGAAGAATTAAGAATGATTGTTGGAGAATGTGGGCGTCGTGTGTTTTTACACAGGATGGAATAGTAGTGCCATGCTGTTTTGACAAAGATGCTAAATACGAAATGGGAGATATAAAAACGCAGCATTTTGACTACATTTGGAAGTCAAAAGAATATTATCAATTCAGAGAGAAAATACTTCATTCTCGCACAAGCATTGATATTTGTAACAATTGCTCAGAAGGAGCAAAGGTGTTTAGTGATTGATAGAAACATGATTTTATTTCTACTGTATATTTCTTTTAAGATAAAGACGAAAACAATGGAACATTGATGTCATAAAATGAAACAGATTTGTGCGGATTATTTTTTCAAGATTTTTATTCACTGGTAAGTTATTTAAAGAATTTCATGTAAATTTGCAATACAAAACTTGAAATATGAAAAAACAACTGACAACTATTTTAACGAGTTTATCAGTAAATATGATGGTTTTATACTCTCAAAACGTCGGCATCAATTCCACAGGTTCAGCACCAAACAACAGCGCTGGATTAGATGTTGACTTTAACAATAAAGGAATTCTTATTCCACGCGTGGCGCTAACAAGTTCAACAGATGCTGCCACTATTCCATCACCCGCCACATCGCTTTTGGTATACAATACCGGGACTGGAGGTTTATCACCTGCTGGATATTACTACAATGCAGGCACATCTGGTTCACCAAACTGGGTACGCTTACTTATAACAGGTACTCCTTCCGATGCATGGCTAACGCTTGGTAATGCCGGCACAACACCCGGCACACATTTCGTGGGTACAACGGACAACGTAGATTTAGTGTTTAAAACGAACAATATTGAAAGAATGCGTATTTCCAACGATGGGAGAGTAGTAATAAATAATCCAGTGCAAACGAAATATCTGTATGTCCGTTCAAACAATTCCTCATGGGATGGAATTTTAGGAGAACACACATCCAATTCTACTACTACTGCTTTTTATGGAGTAGCTGGTTATGTAACCAATTCTGCTTATACTAACGCACAGGGATTTTTAGGGTATCACAATTCTAATAATAAAACCTTTGGTGTATATGGAACAAACGGGGATTTAGCAGGGATGTTTAGTGGTAAAGTGGGCATTAATTCAGTTTCTACTGACATAACAGGTTATGATTTAGAAATCAGAAACAATGTAGCTGCTAATCCAAGTAATGTGTTACTTCGTGCTACTGCTCAAAAACCAAATATCAATGATGTGTTGACTAATATCGATTTTGGAGATAATTACAATAATACAGCGCAGGCAAAAATTCAGGTTTCCAGAGATGCCGCCGCATCATCAACTTCTGATTTACCAACTACCATGAGTTTCTGGACAACGCCCGATGGAAGCAATACACCTGTTGAACGTATGCGTATTAGCAATAATGGCAATGTTGGTATTGGAACCACAGCACCTAATCCTGCTGCCTTGCTTCATGTTTCTTCTACTAACAAAGGAGTAATGTTACCAAAAGTGGCATTAACAGGTGCAACGGATAATTTAACTGTTCCAGTTAGTTCTCCTGCAAGTGATGGAATGATTGTATACAACACAAGTACTGCTGGAACTGGAACCAATGCTATTACACCGGGTTATTATTACTGGCAATCCAATCGTTGGACAAAACTTCAAACCAGTGGATACGCTGGAGTGGTTTTTGGAGTACATAATCCTACTACTCCCAATCATCTTTCAACTCCCCCTCCTGGGTGGCAGTATACAGGTGCATACATCAACCTACCTCCAGGAAAATGGATAGTTTTCATTTTTGAGCTAATTTCTCCAAGCAATGCAGGAACATTTGGTTGGGATCCTCCTAATACAGATAAGGGACTATGGATTAGGACATCGTTATCTAATAGCAATGTAACTTTTTCATATTCGCCTGATATTGTTGGGAGCACATTAGTAAGTGGTTCTTTAGTAGCACCGGTGGGATATGGAATGGTTTCAGGAGCAATATATGTAAATAACTCATCAGGTTCAATAAAAACGTATTATTTATGGGGAAATGTAGATAGATATAATACCACATGTGATGTTCATAACTTTGCGACATCTGCTTGGGGGGAAAACCAGTTTTTTGCAGTTCCGGCAGAATAACATCTTAAAAATTTAAACTTTTTATTACAGAAGCCACATTTAATGCAGCAGTTTCAGTTCTTAATCGTATAGTGCCTAAACTCACTTCTAAAAACGGATTAAATTTTTCTTTCATTATTTCTATTTCCTTTATTGTCCAATCACCTTCTGGACCTATATAGGCAAATATGTCAGAATAACCTTCATTTTTGATTTTCTGTAATAATGCCAAATCTAAATTCACTTTTTCCGATTCATAGCAATGTAAAATTAAATGTAAATGTTTATTAGAATAAGTAAAATCAGTAGTATAATGTTGAATAAATGAGTTCAAACTCTTGTACTCAAATATTTCTGGCAGATAAGGATTAGCACTCTGCTTGGCAGCAGCATCTCTTATCTTTTTCAATCGCTCAATATTCAGTGATTTTCGTATACATCGTTCTGATAAAACAAAATGTAAACTCCATACCTGCAGTTCTACCGATTTTTCAATTAACCATTCTAAGCGTTCATTATTCTTTGGAGGTGCTATTACTAAATGTACTTTATGTTGAGGAACAGGAATTTCTTTCACTTGAAAAATCTTTCCGACACATTCTTTTTTGTGAACAGAAATCAATTGGGCTAAATAAATTTTTCCATCAGTATTTAATATCCCAATCTGTTCGCCAGAATTTAATCTCAACACAACTGCACAATGATGTGCCTCCTCTCTTTCTAAGTATGCTAAATTATTCTCAATATCAACCCTACCAAAAAAGTAGTGCACAAAAAATTATTTCCTGCAAATGTAACTCAAGAAATCTTATTTCACAGTAAAATTAATAGGCAACATCAATCTTACTCTTGCAGGTTGATTGTTTTGCTTTCCGGGTTTCCACAATGGCATAGATTTCACCACTCTAACAGCTTCTGCATCACATTCGCTGCAATTTGGAACACCTTTCAATACCACAATATCAGAAATACTACCATCCTGATTGACTACAAAACTCAAATAACATTTGCCACCACTTCCAAGCATTCTTAATTTTTCAGGTACTTTAATGTTGTTTAAAATAAATTTTACCATATTACTATGTCCTCCCGGAAATTCAGGCATTACAGTGGCAATTTCAATAATTTCATTGGAATTTTCACTTCCAATATTTGAAGGCATAGAACTACTTGAATTTGAGAAGGTGCTTGTAATAGTATCACCAGAACTGTTACTAATCCCAATGTTTGCATTAGAATCATTCAATTTTTGTTGTGTAGCAACAGTATCTTCCTGTTTCGGACTATCTTTAAAGATAGGTGCAACAAACTTATCAGTTTTAACCGATAACGCGGGTGTTGGAGGATTAGGCGGGAGTGTAGGTGGGTTAACAATTATTTCATTATCTGGAATAATATTATAAGGTATTATCTTAATTTGCTTTTCATTTTTTTCATCATTTACATAATGCTGAAGTATATTGCTAATAATTCCTGCAACGACAACCAATAAGATTAATGATAATAAAATCATCAGCATAGTTTTATTGTACTCTTTACGAAGTTTGTATGCCCCAAATTTTTTATTTCTGTTTTGAAACACTATCTCGTTTCGGGCATCTGAAACGAGATTGTACCATTGATGCGCTAACATTGTTGTAAGTTTTTTAGTTAATGAAATTTATTTTTTATTCAAAAAAATGTTTTGATAAGATATTTTTAATTCAATTTAAAACATAAAACCCATTTACTCAACTTGAGTTCAACAAAAACTTCTTATTTTTTTGTTTTTGTTATTGAGTTGAGTAAATGGGTAAATTTCTTATCCTCTAATTATGTATTTTATTTAATTACAAAGTTAATAGGTAATTGAAAATAAACCTTTACTTCTTTACCGTTTTGTTTTCCGGGCTTCCATGCTGGCATTGACTTAACAACACGAATGGCTTCTTTATCACACTCTGGGCACCCTGGTACGCCTTTCAGAATTTCTACATTGGATATTTTACCATCTTCGTTTACAACAAATCTCAGGAAACATTTTCCACTAATTCCAGCTTCTCTTGCAGAGGCAGGATATTGAATGTTTTTCTGAATGAATTTCATCATTTCTACCATTCCTCCCGGGAACTCTGGCATTTCTTGAACAACCGTAAAAATTTCAGGCGCTTTTTCTTCAATTACCCCTGTACCTGTTCCTTCATCCGTGGGCACTTGTAGATTCTCATCTCCGCTTCCTTCTTGAGTTTGAGTGCCTACATTCGTTTCACTCACTTTCTCTTGTGGAGGCGGTGGTTCTTCTTCATTGGCATCTTCTTTAATTACAGGAGGAACAAATTTAATGGTTTCCATTACTGGAGGTGGAGGTGGTGGAGGTGGTGGAGGCGGTTCATTTTTATCTAATTGAGGAGGAGTAAGATCTATTTGAGTAATATCTATTTTTGTGTTGGCAAGTTCGTCTTCTGCTGGATGGTAATTATCAATAAAATACTTTATTCCAAGTGCTAATAGAGCAGCGCCTACCATTGATAATACAATAATAGCCAATGTGCGATTATATTCCTTACGAAGCTGGTAAGCACCATAGGATTTGTTTCTCCCTTGAAATACCAGTTCGTTCCGAACATCCGCCACTACATTATACCAATTATTTGCAAACATAGTTGTTATTTTTTTAGGTTAGATGTTATTATACGAAATTTTTAGAGTTTAGTTATTTGGTCTTGAATTTAGGGGATGGATATTTTTGAATAAATGGGTTTTGTCATTTCTTTGTTTTTAGCAAGGTTTATCAATTTTTAATAAGTTTGAACTCGCGTAGATAGGACCGGAACGGATGACTAATAAGTACATTCCCTTTGAAATAGTATTGCCAATATTCATTTGATGAGAATAGTGTTTATTAAAACTGATAGGTAAAGTTTCGCTGTAGATTTTCTTTCCTACAATGTCAAAAATTTCAATAACTGGTTTAACATTTTCATCAGGGATGTCAAATGAGAGATTGAATATTCCATTTTCAGAAGGATTAGGATAGATGACTACATTTAATTTATTTTTTAGATACTCTTCTACACTGATAAATGAACATGATCCTGCATTAAGTTGTACCATATCTTCAAAACCACATTGACCACTAATGGTAACCGCGCTCGTGCTAATTTGAGTATTTACGCCATCTACAGCACTGGTATAAGGCATTGGCTTTCTTCGTTGTGCTCCTGGAATAGAATAACTTAAAGGGCCTAAAGATCGGTAATACATAATATCTGAGCTATCTATAACATGCATTAAGCCAACGCCATGACCAATCTCATGATACATTACTTCCAGAAAATCTATTTTAGATGCAGACAATGCGGCAGAAGTAGTATCATAGAAAAACTTTGATAAATATTTATTATTGATAAAAATATCAAAGTCAGAAATTACCTTATCTAAATAAGTACTATTCGTATTGGCTTTTATATTCACATCAAACTCATAAATACCATTTGAATACACAGGATTGGCAAGCTGTAAAGTCAATTCATTAGCAAGAGCAGGTTTAGGATGTGGATGGGATTTTGCCAATTGCAATTTAGTGGCTAATAAATTATAAAAATTCTTTTGTTTTTCAGCAGGACTAATTGGACTTACTTCTTCTTTTTTTACGGGTTTTATGTCTGGATTTTTTTTTTCCGTAGATTCTTTATACCCACTAATTTTATGCAAATCAGCATAAAATTCTTCTAGTGTTAGGTAAGGAGGTTTTTCCCATGGGTTTATATTAAATTCCAATTTTTTCGGATTGGATATATCTACTACTGTCATTATCCGATAATGTCCTCTCTCATTCTTTGGCCATAGGAAACAAACTATTTTACTGTGATTCGTAACATTTCCTGAATGTGCTGAGAATGTTTCCATTATCAATCCTGTTTCTGGATCGTAAACTGAACCATTATCTGTTTCAATCTTTACTATAGAATCAGGTGGCATAGTGCCTTTGAATAATTTAGTAATCTTATAATCGTGCAGGGTATAAATAAACCTTCTATCCTTGGTCATTTCAGATGGATAGCTTTTCAAGTAACTTCCCTCAAAAACCATTTCGCTCTGGTCAAATCCTCCTTTCAATCTTTTGTACCTTTCAGATTGTTCATCAGATTGTGCTTGTGTTTGAGTTATTACAGAGAATGATAAGGTGATGAAACTTAATTTCTTTAATTTCTTTAAGATATTCTGCCTTATGGTTTTCATACAGCTTATTAAGATTGTATTAAAATTTAGGCACAAATTTAAGGAATTTATTTGAATATGTGAAATTGCAAATCTTTTGTTTTTCAGCGGGACTAATTGGACCTATTTCTTCTTTTTTTACGGGTTTTATGTCTGGACTTTTTTTTTCCGTAGATTCTTTATAGCCACTAATTTTATGCAAATCCGTATAAAATTCTTCTAGTGTTAGGTAAGGAGAAGGTTCCCATGGATTTACATCATCAAATATCAATTTTTTCGGATTAGATATGTCTATCACTGTCATTATTCGATAATGTCCTCTCTCATTCTTTGGCCAAAGAAAACAAATAATCTTAGTGTAATTCTTTACATTCCCTGAATGTGCTGTGAATGTTTCCATTATCAATCCTGTTTCCGTATCGTAAACTGAACCATTATCTGTTTCAATCTTTACTATAGAATCAGGTGGCATAGTGCCTTTGAATAATTTAGTAATCTTATAATCATGCAGGGTATAAATAAACCTTCTATCCTTGGTCATTTCAGATGGATAGCTTTTCAAGTAACTTCCCTCAAAAACAATTTCACTCCCATTAAAATGACTTTTCAAATAGGAGTATCCATTGGATTGTGATTGTACTTGTGTTTGAGTTATTACAGAGAATACTAAAATAGTAAGTTCTGATCTTCTCACTCTATCTTTTGCGATAATTTGCATAATTCCTGTTACTGTCCTAATTTTTGTTTGAGTAATTCGTATTCTTGTGGCATCATATCTACGGTAACATATTTTCCTACCATTGATAAATTAAGTTCATCTACCACATCTACAAAATTTTTATAAGTGGCTTGGTCATCGGTCTTAATCAATACCGTAAGGGCTTCTTTTTTACCTTTTGCTTCCATTACCAATCGCTTAAAGGTTGTATCGGGTATTTCTTTTCTTTTGGCTTTTTCTTCCAGTTGTTTAATTTCTTCAATAGCGGACTTATTAAGTTCTACTAAAATTTTATGTAAGCCATTAGTGCTGAAGTCGGTTTCTTCTAATTGTGTTGCAGGTCTGCCTTTTGGGTCGTTAGGTAATATAAATTCTCCTTTGTAATAAAATATTTTATTATCTTTTGTAAGAATAAGTGTTAAACCATTTTTTACTTCGGGTGGCTTAATATTATCGTTTGGCTCTGGTTTGGCTGGATAGTTAATTTCCATTGTTTTGGGCTTACTGAATGTTGAGGTAAGCACAAAAAAGGTCAAGAGGAGGAACGCTAAATCCACCATCGGAGTCATATCTATTCGGGCTGATGGTTTCTTGCCTCTCTTCTTACCTTTTCCATGACCACCACCGCCACCTTCTTCTGCTATTTCTGCCATATATTATTCTTTTTTTGACCCACCTTCATAAGAGGTGATGAGATTAAATCGGTATATTTTTATATCTGTAAAAGTATCAATCACTTTTTTAACTGCAATGTATTTGGTTTTTTGGTCTGCTTTTATAGCATACCTTGGTTTTTCCATTTTAAACTCCTGTCCTTTATTTTTGGCATTTTCTTTGGCTTCTAAATAAACAGCATTAGCTTCTTGTGCAGCATACAATATCCATTCTTTTAATTGCGGATTTAATGAGTCATTGGGTATACCTGATGTTTTAAACTTTTGTCTTTCTGCATCTGACATTTCTAAATATTGGGGCAATTGCTTAATATCCACACCAAATACTGAAAGTTTCATAAATTCTTTTTTCTGTTTTTCAGTCAGTTGGATATTGTACTTTTGAAGCATTCTGCCTAAAGTTTTTTCTTTTGCTTGAGCATTTGATATGCCAAAAAACGGACGACCTAAAGCATCTATATCCACTAAAATATAGTTTTCAGGTAAAATTTTATCTGAATGAGAACCCGGCGGGTCAATGACAACGGGTTCTGCTTCTCTGAAAGAAGCTGTAAGCATAAAGAAAGTAACCAGTAAGAATGCCAAATCCACCATTGGAGTCATATCCAAAGATGGAGAAGGTTTTTTTAAACTAACTTTAGGCATAATTTTATATCTAAAAATTTAAATTAAGCAGTAACCGCAGATTCAGTTGATTGAAATTCCTGAACAATTGTAAATCCTGCTTCATCCATTGCGTAAGTTAATTGATCTACACGGTTATTAAAGAGATTGTAAAAAATAATAGCAAGGGTTGAAGACGTAATACCAATAGCAGTATTTACAAGCGCTTCAGAGATACCTGTTGCCAAAGCAGATGTATCAGGTGCGCCTGCTGTAGCCAATGCTGCAAACGCTCTAATCATTCCAAACACAGTACCAATAAGCCCTACTAATACGCCTATAGAAGCACAGGTAGATATAACCACCATATTTTTGGTTAGCATTGGTAATTCTAATGCAATGGCTTCTTCAATGGCTTTTTGAATGGCGGCTACTTTTGCTTCTTTATCCATTTTATTGTCGTTTTTTACATAAATCATTTTAGAAACACCTTCATGTATAACATTGGCAAGCGAGCCGCCTTGTTTGTCGCATTCTTCAAGAATTTGTTCATATTGATGTTCTGCAAGAAGAGATTTGATTCTTTCAATAAATTTTTCTGCAGGCATTTTTCCCATTGCTTTTTGAATGGTAACAAAACGTTCAATAGCAAATGTTAATACAGTTAATAATACTCCAATCAAAATAGGAACGATGAATCCTCCTTTGTACATAATTCCAAGGATATTACCGGGTTTTGGGTGTCCTTCTGCATCAAAGTTGTTGGGATTACCAAGGATAACAAGGTATACAAAGATACCGATGCCAATACAAATGGCAATTGCTAAGGATGCAATGGCAAATGAGAAACCGCCGGATGTTTTTTTTCTACTCATAGTTTGTTGGTTTTAAATTTTAATTTGCTTTTTAATTTTGGGGCAAATATGTGTAAAAAAAATTATTGATGCAATAGATTTGAAAATAATAACGACAACAATTAAAATTTATTGTGTTAAAAAATTTTTTCTCTGATAGAAATTACTCATGAAATTTTTTAAATATCACACAGACGAATAAAAATTTTAAAAGAAAATAATCTGTTATATCCGTGTTCTATTGTTTTTAGGTTTATTCAAAAAAGAGTTTTATATAGGAAAAAGATGTTTAAGATTTCCCTTGGTAATTTTACTATTTTTGCCCAAAACTTGTTTAATATGAGAAAGATTGAAAATTATGTTTTAGGAAAGTGGGTATCTGGAGAAGGTGATGGACAAATTTTATATAACGCTGTTACTGGCGAAGCAATTGGAATGGCGACTACAAAAGGTATAGATTTTAAGCAGGTTTTAGAATATGGAAGAAAAGTAGGGGGACCGGCATTGCGTAAAATGACTTTTTATGAAAGAGGCAGAATGTTGAAAGCATTAGCGTTACATTTATTATCCAAAAAAGAGTTATTCTACGAAGTCAGTTACATGACAGGCGCTACAAAAGCAGATAGCTGGATAGATATTGAAGGGGGAATTGGGAATTTGTTTTCGTATGCTTCTTTACGCAGACAATTTCCGGACTTACCCTATCATGTAGAAGGAGAAAGTGTAAAACTCTCAAAATCAGGAAAATTTATTGGTCATCATATTTTAGTTCCTAAAAGAGGCGTTGCCTTACATATCAATGCGTTTAACTTTCCGGTGTGGGGTATGTTGGAAAAAATTGCCGTGAATCTTTTAGCAGGTGTCCCAGCAGTTGTAAAGCCCGCCACTGTTACGTCTTATCTGACAGAAGCGGTTGTGAAAGAAATTATTGCATCGGGTATATTACCGGAAGGAAGTTTGCAATTGTTATGTGGTTCCATCAATGGAATGTTTGATTATCTGGAAAATCAGGATGTGGTAACTTTCACAGGGTCTGCATCCACTGGTAAAATGCTGAAAGCACATCCAAGAATTATAGAAGAAAGTATCCCGTTTAACATGGAAGCTGATTCTTTGAATGCGATGGTTTTAGGCGAAGATGTAACTCCTGACCAACCAGAGTTTGATTTATTCATTAAAGAGGTAGCAAAAGAAATTACAATTAAAGCCGGACAAAAATGTACGGCTGTTAGAAGAATAATAGTTCCAGAAAGCAGAATAGAAGAAGTGCAAAAGGCCTTACATAAAAGATTGCTTTCTATTGCAATTGGTAATCCAAAGGATGAAAAGGTAAGGATGGGAGCGTTAGCTTCAAAAGAACAAGTCAAAGATGTTTTAGAAAAAATAGAATTATTAAAGAAATCTCAAAAAGTGGTGATTGGAAATCTTGAAGAATATGAAGTAGTAGGTGCCGATAAAAACAAAGGTGCGTTCTTACCACCAATAGTTTTCTTAAATGAAAAACCATTAGAATGTGTGGATTGTCATAATATAGAACCCTTTGGTCCAGTAAGTACTATTATGCCTTACAAAGATTTAAACGAAGCCGTTACGTTGATAGAGATGGGCAAAGGTTCACTTGTAACAAGTATTACTACTAATGACACAAAAATCGCAAAAGAGTTTGTATTGAACACAGCTCATATTAACGGCAGAATAATGGTTTTAAATAATGAAATAGCAAAAGAACATACAGGTCATGGTTCACCTTTGCCATTGTTAGTTCATGGGGGACCAGGTAGAGCCGGTGGTGGAGAAGAAATGGGCGGTGTAAGAGGCGTTTTACATTATATGCAAAGAACGGCTATTCAAGGGACGCCTGATATGATTACAGCAATTACCGATCAATATCAATATGGATCTAAGTATATTGAAAAAGAAAAACATCCTTTTGCACAATATTTTGAAGATCTGGAAATTGGAGAAACCTATATTTCTGCCAAACATACGGTTACAGAAGCGGATATTGTGAATTTTGCCAATTTAAGTGGCGATCATTTTTATGCCCATACCGATGTTACTTCTCTGGATGGTACAATCTTTACCGGACGCGTTGCTCATGGATATTATGTATTGAGTAAAGCAGCGGGTTTGTTTGTAATGGCGAAGAAAGGTCCCGTATTATTAAATTATGGAATTGATACATGCAGGTTTACCAAACCGGTATATGTAGGTACCACAATAGGTGTGAAGTTGACTTGTAAAGAAAAAATTTCTGTTGAGAAAAAAGATGAAAACGATATTAAAAAAGGTATTGTAAAATGGTTAGTAGATGTGTATGATGAAACAGGAGAAACAGTAGCCATTGCAACTATTCTAACAATGGTCAAATGTAAAAATCAGTAATATGAAAACTATTTTAATTATAGGTGCTGGTCGTTCTGCAACAATATTAATTGATTATCTTTTAAAACAATCCGAGTTATTCAATTGGAAAATTGTTGTAACAGATAGTAATGTTGAGTTAGCAAAAACAAAAATCAATCAACATCCTAATGGAATGGCTGAAGAACTAGATATTTTTGATGTAAAAAAACGTCAACAACTTATTAAGCAGAGTGATTTTGTTATTTCCATGTTACCTGCCTCGATGCATACGGAAGTGGCGGAAGATTGTGTGGCTTTTGGAAAAAGCATGGCTACGGCGAGCTATGTAAGTGATAGCATGCGAAATCTGGATAGATCGGCTCGTGAAAAAAACATTGTGCTTTTTAATGAATTAGGGCTTGATCCCGGCATAGATCATGCTTCTGCAATGAAAATTATTGATGAGATTCATCAACAGGGTGGAAAAGTGCTGACGTTTAAATCGTATTGTGGAGGGCTTGTAGCTCCTGAAAGCAACGATAATCCTTGGGGCTATAAAATCAGCTGGAATCCAAGGAATGTTGTGATGGCCGGTAATAGTACTGCCGAATATCTTTCTAATGGAAAAATCAAATTATTGCCTTATCAGAGATTGTTTGAACAAGCGGAAACCATTCAGATAGATAATTTTACATTTGATGCGTATGCTAATAGGAACAGCATCCAATATATCAATGCCTATAAAATCCCGGAAGTACAAAATATTCTTCGTGGAACATTGAGATACAAAGGTTTTTGCAAAGCGTGGAATATAATTGTAAATCTTGGACTAACAGACGATAGTATAGCTATTGACAATCTTGAAAATATCTCATATAAAGAATGGGTAGAAATGTTTTTACCTTCTGGTGAAGAAAATATCATTGAAAAACTAAAACGGATTTTTAATAATCGTATAGATGAAGATGTGGTTGAAAAATTACGCTACTTAAAATTATTTTCAGATGAAAAAATTCAAAAGCCATCAAAAGGTACATCAGCCATGATTTTACAATCCATTATGGAAGAACAATTGAAACTAAAACCAGAAGATAAAGATTGGACAGTAATGTATCACTACTTTGAATATGAGATAAAGGGGAAGAGAATGGCTCTGGAGTCATATTTTGAAGACAAAGGCAAAGATAGTATTCACACTTCAATGGCAAAAACAGTAGGATTACCATTAGGGATTACGGTTAAAAATTATTTATTAGGTAAAATTCCTCTAAGTGGTGTACAAATTCCAACAACTCCGGAAATATATCAGTTGCTTTTGAATGAATTAAAAGAATATGGAATTATTTTTAAGGAAAAAAAATATAACCTTTAACACTTATTTGCGTAAAATTTGTTACCTTTGTGGAAAAATTTAGATTAATGAGGATAAAATATATAGCATTTTTACTGTTCTTTCTTTTACTTAAAACATATTCTCAAAAAACGCTTTATTGGATAGGCGGTAGCGGTAAATGGAACGATCCCAACCATTGGGCACTTGAAAGTGGAGGAAAATCTTGTGGAATAATTCCCAATAAAACCACAGATATAAAAATTGACGAAAATAGTTTTTTAACTCCCGGTGTTATAGAAATCATCGGAAATTGTGAAGCTAATAATTTTGAAATTACATCTCAACAAAATATATACATCCAAATCCCTTCTGCTTCATACCTAAAAATTAATGGTAATTTTTTAATTGGATTCAATACAAACATAAGTGCGACTAATCCAATAATTATTCGCAACACTAAATCTTATGCAACACAAATAAATACTGGTGGCTCTTCAATAAATGGTTCAATTACTTTAGAAGGGAATGAATTTAATATTAAATACTTATCTGCCAAAAATTTAATAGTTAAATGCAATAAACTTAACTTAAATAATGCTTATCTTGTAATTGATAAAATTCAAATTAGTTCTACTACAAAAATTGAATCCAATAATTCTGTGATAAAATCAGAAATTTTTGAAGTACCACAAACTACAATTTGGAATTCACTTAAAACACACGTTATTACTAAAAGTAATATTATACAATCTGATAATATCAATCTCAAAGTTTATAATCCCGATCAAATTGCGGGATGTGGTGCAACTTTGACTGGATATCCTGTTTCATGTAATGGTGTTTGTGATGGAAAATTGGTTTTGACAGTTGACTTTTCATCTTGTCCACCATCCACTCCTCCCTATACATTAGATTGGAGCAATTCTTCTTGTACACCTTCCCCTACACTAACTTCTATCATAGGATCAGGAACGTATACTGTAAATAACATCTGTACCTGCGGAAGTGCTTATGTCGTGTGGATTTATGACTCAGGAGGTAATTTAGTAGCTATCTCAAATAATGCGACAGTGACGGGACCCTCGTTGATTGGATTTGTAATCACATCTACAATTTCCCCTAGTTGTAATGGTTTATGTAATGGTTCTATTTCTGCAATAACTTCCGGAGGTACCCCTTCTTCACCAGGTAACACATATACAGTGCTGGTGGATGGTACAACGAATTATACCAACGTGCCACAAGGTGTTCCATTTACGTATACCAATTTATGTGCAGGCACACACACATTTTCCATTACAGATGCCAATGGATGTAATCGGACATTTACTACTAGTTTATCGCAACCATCACCTTTATTAGCGAATGGCAGTTTCACAAATGTTACTTGTTTTGGTGCCTGCAATGGGGCAGTACAAGTATCGCCTTCTGGTGGTACGCCGGGATATACAGTGAGCTGGAGTACGGGGGTTGTACAACCCAGCAGCCCATATTCACTTACGAATCAATGCAACGGTGTTTATACAGCTACTGTTACTGACTCTAAAAGTTGTACAGCAGTTTATTCTGCAACAATAACGCAACCCACTTCAATTACTGTTGTACCTTCTCAAACGAATGTCAGTTGTTTCGGTTTATGTGATGCCACGGCTTCTGTTAGTGTAAGTGGTGGAGTAACGCCATATACGTATTCATGGACATGTTCCGGCTCAACCACAAACTCTGCTACTTCTTTATGTGCTGGTAACTGTACAGTTACTATACGAGATAATAATAATTGTATAAAAACACAATCTTTTACTATAACTCAACCAGGTTCAATTACAATTGTACCCTCTTCAACGGCTGCTTTATGTAATGGTGCCTGTAATGGAAAAATTTCTTTTACAGTGAATGGTGGAACCCCTGTGTTTAGTTATACAATTACTCCTGGTTCAATAACAGGTACAGCCAATCCAACAGCCACCATAAATAATTTATGTTCTGGAAATTATACCATTTCAATTAAAGATGCTAATAATTGTACTCAAACAGCTACTATCAATGTTTCTCAACCTCCGCCTCTTTCTGCTACTGTTACAACTAATAGTGTTACCTGTAATGGATTATGTAATGGCAGCGCTTCTGTTGCAATTGGAGGCGGGACACCTGCCTATACCTTTACCTGGTTGCCAGGTAATCAAACAGTCAATCCTATCTCTTCGCTTTGTGCAGGTAATTATAGTATCACTATTAAAGATGCTAATAATTGTACTTTAACTGTAAACTATTCTATCACACAGCCATCATCTATCACCCCGAATATCTCTTCCACAAGTGTTACCTGTAACGGGTCTTGTAATGGCTCTATTAATTCTTCTCCTACTGGGGGAACGCCCTCTTATAACTATACATTAACAGGTCCATCAACCACCTTAACTTCTAATCCACCTTATACTAATTTATGTGCAGGAACATATACACTTATTATAAAAGACGCCAACAACTGTACTTCCACAAACACAATAAATATTCAACAACCCAATGCACTTACTGTAACAGCTGTTTCAACCAGTGTTTCGTGTTTTGGTGGGTGTGATGGCTCTGTGTCAGGTAGTGCCAGTGGTGGTACTCCACCCTATACTTATGTCTGGAATGTGCCTCCAAGCGGCTCTTCCTTTACTGCTGCTGTATTAACGAACCAATGTGCAGGTGTGTATACATTAACGGTTATAGATGGTAATACCTGTACAGGTACAAAAACAGTTTCCATAATTTCTCCACCAGATATGACCATTACAGCCATCACGAATTCAACTTCTTGTAGCTACAATTGTAATGGTTCTATAACGACTACTGTTACAGGTGGAAATAATCCCTATACATTTAACTGGAGTACCGGCGCAACCACCAATAGTATTACGAATTTATGTCCGGGTACTTATACTTTAACCGTTACAGATGCTAAGAATTGTACAAAGGTTCAAACTTTTACCGTAATAGCTCCGCCTGCTATAAGTATTACAACGAATGTTCAGAATGTTCTTTGCTTTGGTGCATGCAATGGTTCGGCTACTGCTACCGCTACAGGTGGTAGTCCGGGGTACTTTTATTCATGGAATACGGTACCTGTTACGAATAATTCAGTTGTTACCAATCTTTGTCCGGGAAATTATGTTGTAACAGTAACCGATAGTAAGGGTTGTGTGGCTTCACAAGCGATCAGTATATCTCAACCGGCTCAATTGCAAGCGAATATAACAGGATTACAAGCTAGTTGTAGTTCTACCTGTATAGGCGCCGCGACGGTTACACCCAATGGTGGAACAAGCCCGTATTCTTATACCTGGTCGCCTACCGGAGGAAATAATCAAGTAGCTACTGGATTGTGTATAGGAAACTATACTGCATTTGTACAAGATGCCAATGGATGTTCTGCTACAGCAACGGTGAACGTTCCACAAGCCATCTTTTTAACTTTAACAACAAGTGGTAATACTTTAACCTGTAATGGATCGTGTAATGGTGCTGCTAATGTTAATGTTAGTGGAGGATTAGCGCCCTATACTTATACATGGAGTTCTTCTAGTGGCACTATTTCTAATAGCCCTAATGTTAGTGGTTTGTGTGCAGGCGGATATACAGTGGTAGTTTCAGATAATCAAGGATGTCAAAATTCAGATTCGGTTAGATTTTCAGACCCACCACCTATTGTAATTACAAGTTCAAATGTCATAAATGTGCTTTGTACCACTTCATGTAATGGTCAAATTTCTGTGAGCGCAAGTGGAGGAACTGGTAGTTTAAATTATTCATGGACACCTTCGGGATTGAGTGGAAATGGAACAGGAACAGTAACTAATCTTTGTCCTGGAAATTATACTGTTGATATTAAAGATGTAAATAATTGTACAACATCTGCTACTTTTGCCGTTACCTCACCTCCAGCAACTACTTTAAATATATCTTATACAGATCCTACTAGCTGTATCAGCAATAATGGAATTATTACAGGTACTATAAGCGGAGGAACTCCAAATTATAATTATACTCTTTCGCCAGGATCCAGTGGTTCTACTGCATCCACTTTTACATTTAACACACTTTCTTCCGGAGTTTATACATTAGATGTAAAAGATATGAATGGCTGTTTAACTAGCTCTGTGGTTGCATTAAATGGGCCAGGTGGTCCTACCATAACTTCTGTTTCTATTCAGAGTGTTACTTGTTTTGGTGGTAATAATGGAAGTATAATAGTTGTAGCAACTTCCACTAATCCACCTCTTTCTTATACATGGTCACCATCCGTATCTACCGGAAGTACGGCTACCAATCTTTCATCAGGTGTTTATGTTGTTACAGTTGGAGATGCAGGAAGTTGTACAACAAGTTCAGTTATATCTATACCTACTGCACCACAATTTTCTTTTAATCCAACCATAACACAACCATTGTGTAATTCAAATTGTTCTGGTGCTATAAGTTTATCTCCATCTGGTGGCACTCCATCTTATTCATATTCATGGTCACCATTGGGTTCTACTTCACAAAATGTAAACAGTTTATGTCCAGGAACATATACAGTGGATGTTACTGATGCTAATAACTGCTCGTATTCTCAAACATTTACCATAAATCCACCATCCACTTTGAATGTAACATTTACTCAACAGAATGTTTTATGTAATGGGGCTTGCAATGGTTCTATTACTGCTAACGTTTCTGGCGGAACTGCACCTTACACATACTCCTGGACACCTGTTGGAAGTTTTCCAGGTTCTTCATTAAATAATGTAGTGGGCTTATGTCCCAATGTTTATACTTTGAATGTACAGGATAATGGAAGTTGTAATGTGGTAATGACCGTTACAATTACAGAACCACCCCCATTAACCAGTACAGTCGTGAATTCTGCAAGTGTAAATTGTAATGGTGATTGTACTGGAAGTGCTACTGTAACGGCAAATGGTGGTACTACTCCTTATAGTTATTCATGGAGTGGTACCGTACTAACGACTTCTGTTGTTAATACGCTTTGTGCCGGAACCTATTCATCAATTGTAACAGACGCTAATGGTTGTCAATCCATTAAAACATTTACAATCAATCAACCTGCACCTATAAGTGTTACTCTCACATCATTTAACCCAATATGTTATGGTGCATGTACAGGTAGTATAACATCTAATGTAACAGGTGGAAATGGCGGTTATACTTATACCTGGATACCGACTGGAGGTACTTCTGCAAATGCCAATGGATTATGTGCTGGAAATTATACTTTACTTGTCAAAGACAGTAAGAATTGTCCTGGACAGCAAGTAACATCGCTCACGAATCCACCGAAAATTTTAGCTAATATATCTTATACTAATCCAACTTCTTGTAGTAATTGTAATGGCATTGCTCAAAGTAATCCTTTGAATGTAACGCCACCCGTGAATTTCACATGGACATCAACTCCTCCTCAAAGTACCTCTACTGCAACTGGCTTATGTGGTGGGACATACACCGTTTATATTGAAGATTCCAAAGGATGTAGAGATAGCGGCATAGTAACATTGAATGCACCCGTGACTTTGACTGTAAATCCTTCTATGAGTCCATCAGATTGTAGTATTTGTAATGGGTCCATTACAATAGCTGCAGGTGGAGGTACGGCTCCTTATACATTCTCCTGGTCACCATCTGTTTCAACAAGCAGTGTAGCAACTAATCTATGCTCTGGAGTATATACTGTGACTGTAACTGATGCAAACTCCTGTCAGCAAACATTCCAGTTACCACTTAGTAATTCCAATGGACCAAGTGGTATTACAATATCTTACACCAATACATCATGCAATGGATATTGCGATGGTGTTGCTGTAGCATCTCCTCCAATCACCGGTGGAACGGCCCCTTATACTTATACGTGGGTTAATCCACCTGTTTCATCTCCAACTATTTCAAATTTGTGTGCTGGAGTTTATACCGTACAAGTAACGGATGCCAATAATTGTAAGTATTTTCAATCTGTAACTATTTCAGAGCCCTCTCCTTTGATTGCTAATGCCAATATACAAAACCCTCAATGTAATGGTATTTGTGATGGAAGTATTAGTATATCACCAACGGGAGGCACTGCACCTTATACTTATACATGGAATACAGGATCTACAACAAATTCATTAACTTCGTTATGTCCCGGAGTATACACTGTGTCAATTTTTGACAATAATGGATGTCAATATCCTTTAACGTATACTCTTGTTGGAGGTGTCTCTATTACAGCAAGTACATTTGCCATAAATAATCTTTGTTACTATGATTGTAATGGTTCTGCTTCTGTTGTTGGTATTGCAGGAGGGGCACCACCGTATAGTTTCCATTGGAGTGACCCATTAGGACAAAGTAATTCTACTGCAAATAATTTATGTAATGGAAACTACACGTGTACAATTACAGACAATAATGGTTGTTATGAAAATTTTTCTGTCTCAATAACTTCACCTTCTTCTGTTACAGCAAGTTATTCATCTAACCAACCCACTTGTGGAAATTGTGATGGAAGTATTAATTTAAGTTTATCAGGAGGTACGCCCGGTTATACAGTTCAATGGAGCAATGGAAATTCTGGTTTAGGAGCAACTAATTTGTGTGCAGGTCTGTATATGATAACTATTACAGATGCTAATGGTTGTGTACAAAATGAATTTATTCCTTTAAGTAATAATTCGTCATTGGTAACTGCTATTACAGTTACTAATCCGGCTTGTTTTGGTGATTGCGTTGGTTCTGCAACAGTTACAGGAAGTGGAGGTACGCCGCCTTATTCTTATTTATGGATTAACTCTGGTAATACTTCAAATATTGAGAGCGGTCTTTGTGCGGGTGTATATTATATTCAGGTGAAGGACTCAATGAATTGTATTAATACAGAATCAGTTGTTATAAATGCTACTAACACTTTGCAAATAATACCTACAATTTATCAACCTTCTTGTGGAATGAATGACGGTACTATTATTGGAACAATTAATGGAGGTACGGCGCCGTTTTCTTATACCTGGTTACCAGGAGGTAGTTCTTCCGCTACATTAACGAATATAGGATCTGGAACTTATACATTACAGGTCAGCGATGCAGCAGGTTGTACCACTTCATCTGTTTTTGTGGTTTCCAATCAAAATGGTCCTCTGGCAAATTTAAATATCATTGATGCCGCTTGTAGCTCTTCGTGTGATGGTGCAGCGTCTGTAACTGTAACTGCTGGACTTTCTCCATATACTATTACATGGTTTGATGGTACTATAACTAATGGTAGTTTTAGTAACATATCTGGATTGTGTAGCGGATTAATTACTGCAACAGTAACAGATAATGCAGGGTGTTTAACGATATTAAGCGGATCTGTATCATCACCAACGGGGATCTTGAATAGCATGCCAGTTATTCAAAATCCAAAGTGTTATGGTGATACGGATGGAAGTATCGCTATTGTTACAAGCGGAGGCACATTACCTTATACATATACATTCTTACCTTCCGGAAGCACAACTAATCCATTAGTAAATATTGGAACAGGAATTTACACTGTAAACATTCTTGATGCCAACGGTTGTTCAACAACTACAACAATTGATATTAATCAGCCACAACCAATCGTTGTAACGGCTTCAATAACAGATGCCAGTTGTAGTGCACTGTTAGATGGTTCTATTACAACTACGGTTACTGGAGGCAATCCAACATACACATATACATGGTCCGGGCCAAATTCTTACACCAATTCCACCAGCACTGCTACAAACATTGGCGTTGGAACTTACTCATTAAGTATTGTAGATACGAAAGGATGTACACATGACACAAGTTTTGTAATTTCATCCACATTAACTTTGATTGCCAGTGCAAATAGTGGAACAGCACAATGTGGTAATTATACCTATTTACTGGATGGTAGTTCCTCTACTAATGCTCTGACTTATCAATGGACACAATTGCCCACTACAACGGTTGCTAACACTTCTACTGCTATTGCAAATGTTTCAGTAGGAACAAATAGTTTTGTGTTAACCGTAACGAATGGAAGTTGTATTGATACTCAAATGGTTATTTTAGTAGGTTATCCATTACCTAATGTGGATGCTGGTCCATTTTCAGCAATGCCTATTGGTTCATCTACAATTATAGGTGGTAATCCTACGGCACCAACCGCGACATCTTATGTTTGGATGCCACCAGTGGGGTTGAGTAATATTAATATTGCTAATCCTGTTTCTTCCACTACATTAACAACCACCTATACCGTCGTTGTTACTGACGGAAACGGCTGTACAAATTGGGATACTGTAACCGTATATGTATATCCAGAAATAGATATTCCCAATGGATTTAGCCCCAATGGAGACGGTAAAAATGATTTTTGGATAATTGATAACATTCAACAGTTCCCGGATTGTGAAGTAGAAGTGTATAATAGATGGGGCGAACAACTGTTTTACTCCAGAGGATACAATACACCGTGGGATGGAAAATACAAAGGACAGGACTTGCCTGTGGGAACGTACTATTACATTATTCGCTTACATTCACCATTATATCCCAAAGATTATACCGGACCTTTGACCATATTCAGGTGATAATTTAATATTAATTTTATGAAAAAATTTTTACAGATAATATTGATGTGTGTGTTGATAAATAATTTGCATTTAGTAGCTCAACAATTGCCGCATTACTCGCAATTTATGCTAAATGAGTTGGGAATTAATCCTGCTATCTCTGGAAAATATGAGTGGGTGGATATGCGAGGATTTTACCGGTATCAATGGAGTGGAATAACAGATGCACCAAGGACTTTTAATCTGAATGTTCACGGACCTATTGCAAAACAAAAAATGGGATTAGGAATAAATATCTTTACAGATATTGTTGGACCAACCAGAAGAGAAGGAGCTAATTTAAACTACGCTTATCACTTAACTTTATCAAAAGAGAAAGAAATTAAAGTTGCAATGGGTTTGTATGCAGGTTTTTTAAGATGGGGAATAGATGGGCATAAATTGAAGTTACACGATGCAGGCGATGATAATTTACTAATTCAATATCAAACCATTTTTGTTCCTGACTTTGGAGCAGGATTTCATTTCTACAATAAAAGAGGATATTTTGGTTTTTCTGTTCCACAGATTTATCAAAGTCCATTAAAACTCTATCCATTGTCAACCGAAAAAAGCAAATTAGTTTCACATTTCTTTATTAATGGTGGTTATCAATTTGACATTAATGAAGATTTTAAGATAGAACCAAGTTTTTTAGTGAAATATGTAAAGCCGGTTCCGGTTCAATTAGATATTGCATTGAAAACAATTTATAAAGACCAATTTTGGCTTGCAGGAAGTTTGCGAACGAGAGATGCATGGAGTGTAATGGCAGGTGTGTTATATAAAAATTATTTAATGATTGGATATGCTTATGATTTTACTACAACAGCATTAAGAAAATATAGTACTGGAACACATGAGATTGTAATAGGCATGCGTTTATCAAAAGGACAAAGTAAACATTGGGAGGAAGATGGGAAAGCGATGTATTAAGTTAATGTAAAACATCATTTTTTATTTTCATAGTAAAAATCTATTAAGTACCTATTCTGATATATATCTGAAGTAATCTTGATTTTTGATAAATAGTTATTTTTATTCACTTTTGCAATCTACAAATAAAATTTATTCTAATGAATATAGAACAGTTGTACCAAATTTTTCTTTCTTATAATCAAAAAGTTTGTACAGATACTAGAAAAATTATACCGGATAGTATTTTCTTTGCCCTTAAA
The DNA here is from genome assembly GCA_026003255.1 of Bacteroidia bacterium. Classification (GTDB taxonomy): domain Bacteria; phylum Bacteroidota; class Bacteroidia; order B-17B0; family Aurantibacillaceae; genus BPGX01. Next base: position 149,665 of record BPGX01000002.1, read on the forward strand.
GGTCATAACTTTGATGGTAATCAATTTGCTTTACAAGCACTTCAAAACGGATGTGCCTTTGCAGTAATAGATAATCCCGAAATTGCCATTCAAAACGAAAAATGCATTCTCGTTGAAAATGTTTTAAAAACTCTACAACAACTCGCTACTTACCATCGTCAGCATCTTAATATTCCCATTCTTGCTATTACCGGAAGTAATGGTAAAACAACTACCAAAGAACTTACAACCGCAGTATTGTCTCAAAAATATAAAACACACAGTACTCCCGGTAACTTAAACAACCACATAGGTGTACCTCTCACTCTCTTACAAATGACAAAAGAACACGAGATTGCTGTGATAGAATTAGGGGCTAATCATCCGGGCGAGATTCAAGAACTCTGTGAAATTGTTCTTCCAAATTATGGAATCATTACCAGCATCGGAAAAGAACATTTAGAAGGTTTTGGAAATCTTATGAACGTGATGAAAACGAATGGAGAACTTTATAATTATCTGATTCGGCATAATGGAAAAATCTTTTTACAAATTGATAACACAGATTTAATTAATACTCTTGGATTATTTAATATTAGTTATAAAGAAATTACTCATAATCAAGAAAAATACATCTTATATTCAACAAAACAATTTTTTGAAGAACAAATTGACATTCAACAAACCATACAAACCATTGTCCTAGGAGAATACATTGACGAACCTACAGATATTTTTGTTCATTTAAACTGGCAGACATTTAATAGAGAAAAAGGTTATTCTCCCAATTATTCAATACGAACAAAATTATTAGCAAAACATAATTTTTTTAATGCTCTTGCTGCTGTGACAGCTGGAATTTATTTTGGTGTAAATGCTGAACAAATAAATGATGCTATCTCTAATTATATTCCAGATAAAAACCGCATGCAACTCGTACATACTTCAAAAAATAATATCGTGATTTTAGATGCTTACAATGCAAATCCTACCAGCATGATGGCTGCTTTAAATTTTTTCAAACAAAAAAACATTCTCAAAGTACAAAATGTTGCTGACTCTTCTAATCCTACAACAACCCAAAACTCTAAATTTTCTTCCAATGAAAAAGTTTTGATATTAGGAGATATGTTTGAATTAGGTGAACACTCTGAAAAAGAACATATTGAAATTTTAAATTGGATTGTAGAAAACTTTAAAGAAGGAATGGTGTTTTTAATTGGTAAAGAATTTCAAAATGCAATTGGAAAGTTTTCCTGCCCAAACAATTGTCAGCATTATTTAAGCGCAGATGATTTTATTACAACTCTAAAACAAGGTAAAATATCTCTTTCTGATAAATTTATTCTCATCAAAGCATCCCGGGGTATGCAATTGGAAAAAATAGTATCTTACCTATAAATGTTTATTATGATAGCCACTATTTTTCATAAAGGAGAAACTTATAAAGTAGATTTATCGCATCCAATGCCTATATCGATTCCCATTCAACATAATAACGGAGTTAGAGCTTGGTATGTTGATTTTCCCAAAATTGAACCAGTAAAAATGGGTAATTGGGTTGGTGAAGTTAAACAAGGTGGAAGCGTAAACTTTAAAGATATTTATTTTAATCCCCACGGGCATTGCACACATACAGAGTGTGTTGGGCACATTACTCCAGAGGATATTTCTATTTTTCAAACGCTTCGGAATTACTTTTTTAAGAGTAAACTTATCTCTGTTTTACCCGAATATTTAGAAAATGGAGATAAAGTAATTACTCAACAATCTCTATTGCCTCATCTTAATGAAGATACATCCATTGACGCATTAATTATCCGAACCATTCCCAATGATGAAAGTAAATTTGTAGCCAATTATTCTAACACTAACCCAATTTACTTGACAAAATATGCTGTTGAATATATTGTTCAGAAAAATGTACAACATTTAATTCTTGATTTACCAAGTATAGACAAAGAAAAAGATGACGGACAATTAATTGGACATAAAACATTCTGGAATTATCCAGTGGAAAAATTTTCTTTAAAAACAATTACCGAATTGGCATTTATTCCCAATTCGATTTTAGATGATTGGTACTTTCTCAATCTCCAAATTGCTCCTCTTCATAACGACGCCACACCTTCTAATCCGGTTTTATATCGCCTTGTAAAATAATCACTATGAAAGATTTTTGGAACGAACGATTTGCAGATAAAGATTACATTTATGGAACTCGTCCTAATGAATTCTTAAAACAAGAATTACTCAAACTTTCCCTGGGAAAAATTTTATTTCCGGCAGAAGGAGAAGGTAGAAATGCAGTATTTGCGGCTCAAGTCGGTTGGGAAGTATATTGCTACGATTTTTCTGAAAATGGCAAACAAAAAGCAGTTCTATTAGCAGAAAAGAACAAGGTCAAAATTCATTACGACATTTTCGACCATAACAGTGCGATTTATCCCTTTGATTTTTTTGATGCAGTATCTTTAATTTATGCACACACAAAAGAACATTCTCTATTGCATCAAAAAGCATTAAATTGGCTAAAATCGGGTGGCACTTTGATTTTAGAAGCATTTTCAAAGGAACAGTTAAATTACAATAGCGGTGGCCCAAAAGACCCGGGAATGCTTTATTCGGTTGATGAACTTAATAGTGATTTTTCTAATTGTCATGAAAAAAGAATCTGGCAAGAAGAAATAGAATTATCAGAAGGCAATTATCACCAGGGACGAGCGTCAGTCATTCGTGCAATTATTAAGAAATAAAAAAGCCCTTCTTTTCAGAAGGGCTTAAAATAATTTGAGTATTAAAAATTAAATTCCGAGATAAGGTAATAATAATTTACTTCTCGAACTATGTCTTAAACGACGAATGGCTTTTTCTTTGATTTGCCGTACTCTTTCACGAGTAAGGTTAAATTTATCACCAATTTCTTCAAGTGTTAATGGATGTGCAACGCCAATACCATAGAATAATTTAATAACATCCCTTTCTCTTTCTGTAAGCGTAGATAAGGCGCGTTCCACTTCTTTTTCTAATGACTCTTTCATTAAAGCAGCATCAGCACTGGGAGAATCGCTATTGGGAAGTACTTCAACAAGAGTACTTTCTTCACCAGCAATGAGAGGGGCGTCAATGCTTACATGTTTACCACTTACTCTCAAAGTGTCTGCTACTTTTTCGATAGGAATGTCCGTTGCTTCAGCTAATTCTTCTGTGCTTGGTTCCCTTTCATGTTCTTGTTCTAATTTAGAATAGGCCTTGTTGATTTTATTCAGAGAGCCCACTTGATTAAGTGGTAAACGAACAATACGAGATTGTTCTGCTAATGCTTGTAAAATGGATTGACGAATCCACCAAACCGCATAAGAAATAAATTTAAACCCTCTCGTTTCATCAAAACGACGTGCTGCCTTGATTAGCCCTAAGTTCCCTTCATTAATAAGGTCGGGTAAGCTCAATCCCTGATTCTGGTATTGTTTAGCTACAGATACCACAAAACGCAGGTTGGCACGAGTTAATTTTTCTAATGCTTCTTCATCTCCTTCTTTAATTCTTTTGGCTAATTGCACTTCTTCTTCTGCTGTAATGAGTTCTTCTTTGCCAATTTCCTGTAAATACTTATCTAAGGAGGCGCTTTCGCGGTTAGTAATAGATTTAGTAATTTTCAGTTGTCTCATATTTTATGGTTTTATTGGTTTCCATCCAGAATATAACGAACAAGTATTGAAAATGTTACATAAAAAATGATTTTTTTTCGCTTTTTCTTTAAAAATATAGGACAAAAGGGTTATAAAGCCCTATAATTTTAACTTACTTATCCCCATCATAACCCCATTTCAACCACATAGCCCCCCAGGTGAAACCACCACCAAATGTGGATAATACCAAATTATCGCCCTTTTTCAGACGATGTTCGTATTCCCATAGAAGCAAAGGTAAGGTTCCGGCAGTAGTATTTCCGTACCGTTCAATATTCATCATTATTTTTTCTGGGGGTAAGCCCATTCTTTGGGCGGTAGCATCTATTATCCGCTTATTAGCTTGATGAGGGACTAACCAGGCGATATCTTCGGACTTCAATTGGTTTCTTTCCATTATTTGAGCTGAAACTTCTGCCATACCATAAACAGCTTGTTTAAAGACAGGTTGTCCTTCTTGATATACATAATGTAATCGTTGTTGTACAGTATCAACAGAAGTGGGCAGGGCAGATCCTCCTGCTTTCATGTGCAAATGTTTACATCCATTTCCATCAGAATAAAAAATAAAATCTTTCACGCCAATATCTTCAGTGGTAGGTTCTACTAATACAGCGCCTGCCCCATCACCAAAGATAATACAGGTTGTTCGGTCGGTATAGTCAATAATACGGCTCATCATATCCGAGCCCACCACTACCGCTTTTTTGTATCTTCCGGTTTGAACAAACTGTGCAGCTGTGCCAAGAGCAAATAAGAAACCTGAACAGGCCGCTTCAATGTCATATCCCCATGCATTTTTAGCGCCAATTTTAGCGGCTATAATATTTGCTGTTGCTGGAAATACGTGGTCAGGCGTTACAGTAGCACAAATTAGCATATCAATTTCGGAGGGGTTTATTCCTCTTTTTTCACAAAGTAATTTTACCGCTTCTACTGCCATATCTGAATTGGCTTTATTGGGGTCTGTTTCAATTCTACGCTCTTGAATACCTGTTCTGGTAAGAATCCATTCATTGGTGGTTTCTACCATTTTTTCAAGATCAAAGTTGGTAAGTTTTGTTTCAGGAACGTATCCAGCTACAGCAGAAATAACGGCGTTATACATATTGTTTAATTAGTGGTTTATAGAATTTGACAAGTATTTTCAAACACACTTTTCAGATGTTAATTAATTATTATTCAATGCTTTTTTAATTTTTTCGACCAGATTCTGCTTAATCATGTTTTTGGCCTGAAATATCATATTATGAAAAGCCAATGGCGATGAAATACCATGTCCTATTATCACATTCCCATTTACTCCCAAAACGGGTGTTCCACCATAAAGTTCGTAATTAAACTGATTAAAATATTCATCCGAAATTTTTCTTTTTAACAAAAGACCATAAAAGGCCTCGGCCATTTTAAGCATCACATTTCCGGTAAAACCATCGGTTACAATAACATCTGCTCTGTCTGAAAAAATATGACGACCTTCTACATTCCCCACAAAATGAAAATCAGAACTATCTTTCATCAATTTATAAGCAGCTTGCACTACTAAATTTCCTTTTTCACTTTCTTCACCAATATTTAATAATGCCACTCTTGGTTTTTCAATATGCAACATTTCTTTAGCATAAATGTTTCCAAGAATACCAAATTGATATAACACATCCGGTCTGGTATCTACATTTGTTCCTACATCTAATAGAAAATTCAACTTGCCGTTTGGTTTGGGAAGAATGGTTCCAATAGTTGGACGCATTATACCCGGTATAGGCTTTAAAGTGAGCATGCTTCCGGCGAGCATTGCACCACTATTACCGGCACTTAAAAAAGCGTCTATCTCGTTTTCCTTTAATAGCTTAAATCCTAAATGGATAGAACTATTGGGCTTTTTCATGTATGCTTTGGCAGGATGTTCGCCCATTTTAATTTCTTCGGTAGTATGTACAAATTCCAAATGATGAGCATAAGGTGACTTTTTAAAGTATTGTTTTGCAATATGTTGGTCACCAATAAGTACCACTTTAGTAGAATAATGAAGTTGTGGCAAAGCCATTTCAATGCCTTTCAAACAATTTTCAGGGGCATAATCACCACCAAATATATCAATACCTATTCTCATTAAAAAATAGTTGGGGACAATTATACAAATTTTAATCCTATTAAATTCCTGAACATTCGAGATGATTTTTAATTCTATTTTCAACTAATAATTTTGTATATTTAACAACAAAAAATAAATGTGAAAAGTTTACGGTGGTGCTTCATAATAGTTTTACTTTTTTCAAAATTATTTTCACAAAAAGTAATTAGACCACAAGTTTTAAATCACTTAAAATTTACGGAGAATAAAGGACAATGGAATGAAAACGTCTTATTTCGTGCTACATTAGATGGTGGTGTTTTACTTATAGAAAAAGATAAAATAACGTTCAATTTTTACGACAAAAAAAAATTCAGAAGTTTTCATGAAGGTGGTGCCAGAAAAGCAGAAGATTTGAAGTTCAAGGGACATGCCTTTCAAGTGAATTTTTTAAATGCACAAAAAAGCATTTCAGTTAAAAAGTTTAATGAAGGAAAAGATTATGAAAATTTCTTCATTGGTAATGATCCAAAAAAATGGGCATCTTTCGTGAAAAATTATCAGCATGTTATTGTAGAAAATATTTATGCAAATATAGATTATGAAGTATTTACATCGATTAATGGTATTAAATATAATTTTATTATTCATAAAGGAGGGCAAGCGGAGAATATTCAAATGGAATACAAAGGTGTAGATGCTATTAAAATTAAAAATAAGAAATTACACATTCAACTTGCATTTACTGAATTAATAGAAGAAAAACCTTATGCCTACCAAAACATCAATGGTACTATTGTTGAAGTCCCTTGCGAATTTAGATTAAAGAACAACATTGTTCAATTTAATTTCCCAAAAGGATATAATAAAGAATATGATTTGGTGATTGATCCTACGCTCATTTTTGCGGCACAAAGCGGTTCTACTGCCGATAATTTTGGAATGACTGCTACGTATGATATGAATGGAAATCTAATCAGTGGTGGTACTGTTTTTGGACCCGGTTATCCCACTACCCTCGGGGCTTACGATATTACATACAATGGTACCACTCCCGGTGCCAATACCGAAATAGATGTTGTAATTACTAAATACAACAATAATGGAACGAATTTATTGGCGTCTACTTACTTTGGCGGAAGTTATAGTGAAATTGTAACGAGCTTAATAGTAGATGAAAACGATAACATTTACTTTTATGGTGCTACTGGTTCTTCTGATTTACCAATGCTTTCAAACTCATGGGACAACACATTTAATGGCGGACAACCATTAACATTTGTTTTTAATGGAACTAGTTTTGTAAACGGAACAGATATTTACATTGCAAAAATGAATAGCACTTTAAGCACTTTATTAGGCGTTACCTATATCGGTGGTAGTGCTAATGATGGCGTGAATCATACCAATGTCATTACGACTTATACTTCAGGTTATGGTCCTGTTACAGAATATCCTCCGGATTCTTTGATGTATAATTATGGAGATCAGTTCAGAGGAGAAATTCAACTGGACAAAAACAACAATGTTTATATTTATAGTTCTACCCGTTCTTCTGACTTTCCAACAACACCCAATGCATTTGATAATACATTAGGTGGAAAGCAAGATGCTGTTCTTTGCGTCTTTAATACCAACTTAAGCAACTTAATTTACAGCACTTTCATTGGTGGTTCCAACAATGATTGTGGCAATTCATTAGAAGTTACTGATTCATTATTTGTTTATGCAACAGGTGGAACTACCAGCAATGATTTTCCGGTGACTCCGGGCGCTTATTCAACAACTTATAATGGTGGAAAAGCAGATGGATATGTCATAAAAATTGACCCTTTTTCAGGTAATCTCTTAAGAAGTACTTATATTGGAACAAACAATTACGATCAATCCTTTTTTGTAAGAAGAGATCCGCAAAACAGAATTTATTTATATGGACAATCTTTGGGGAATATGCCCGTAATAGGCAGTGTTTACAATAATCCTGGCAGACATCAATTTATTGCTGTTTTAGACCAACAATTAAATAGTTTATTATTGAGTACTGTTTTTGGAAGTTCTTTAACTAAAACAGACATTTCTCCTTCTGCTTTTGCTATTGACGGTTGTGGTTATATTTATTTATCTGGATGGGGCGGCCATATAATTTTCTTACAACCTACCGGTGGAATGCCCTTATCAAATGCTATCCAATCTACGACTGATGGTTATAATTTTTACTTAATGGCGTTTAAACCTAATCTTTCAGCACTCATTTTTGGATCCTATTTTGGCGGACCTATTAGTCATGAACATGTTGATGGTGGCACATCCCGTTTTGACAAATGCGGAAACATTTATCAATCCGTTTGCGCAGGATGTGGTGGAAATCAAGATTTCCCTGTAACACCGGGTGCATGGCCCGGAACTCCCGGAAATCCTAATCATTCCGGAAATTGTAATAATGGTGTTTTCAAAATTGATTTTCAAAACCCTACTGCTACAAGTACTGCCACGAACGGATGCGCCCCCCTTACCATTCAATTTTTTAATCAATGCGTTAATACCTTTCAATACCAATGGAACCTGGGCAATGGTGTTATTACCAGCACATCACTGAATCCTATTGTAACTTATACGAACCCCGGAACATATACAGTTTCTATAACCATTAATGATAGTGTTTTTTGTAAAACCAAAGACAGTGTTGCTTTTATTGTTCAGGCCTACCCGCCTATTTCTGCTTCTATTAATTATACCACAACTTGCAGCGATACGGTGTTATTTAATGCGAACTACACAACTTCTGCCAGTTTACAATCTCTGCAATGGTATTTCCCACCTTCTACATTTACCAGCAATGTTGTAAGTCCTGTATTTACAAGTACTACAGCGGGCACTTACACAGCTATTTTAGTAGTAAAAAATAATTACGGTTGCAAGGATAGTGTCTCTCAAGTTTTTACGATTAATCCATTTGTTCCGCTTGTCTCTTCATTGGATACAATTTGTAACGGACAATCTGTTTTACTTAACGCCAGTGGCGGTGATACTTATCAATGGACTCCTACCGTTGATTTGTCAAATCCTAATTCTAATAATCCAGTGGCTTCTCCGTCTGTATCAACTATTTACTCCGTTACAATTACAAACAATTCCTATTCACCTCCTTGTTCTAAAACATTAACGACACAGATTGTCGTAAATCCTACACCCATTGCTGATTTTACATACACTACCAATCCTTGTGGCGGCAATGTATATTTTACCAATCAATCCAGCAGTGATGCTACACAATATCAATGGAATTTTGGAGATGGTCAAACATCTGCTTTACAAAATCCAGTAGTATTTTATTCTAATGGTGGCACATACAATGTATTGCTTATTGCGTCTAATATTTATGGCTGCGTGGATTCTGTTGTAAAACTCGTTAATGTTTCTCAACCTGTACCAGTAAGCGTTAATACAAGTACAACTATTTGTTTGGGCAGTTCATATACACTTAATGCCAGCGGTGGATTTGCATATATATGGTCACCATCCAGCAGTTTGAATAGTTATACTATTCCTAATCCTGTCGCAACGCCTACTACTTCTACAACTTATACAGTAGACATTTTTACAACAAATTCAAATGGAGATACTTGTATATATTCTTTATTCACAAGCGTCAATGTATCCACTTTATCTGCAAGCACTATCAATGCTATTGCAATTCCTGACACAATTTTATTAGGTCAAACAGCACAATTAGTCCTCCTTGCACCTTCGGGTAATTCGGTTATCTGGTATCCAGCCAATATTGTGATACCGAATAATCAATATACGGTTACGACAACACCTTCTCAAAGCACTACCTATACAGTTACTGTAAATGATGGGATTTGTAGTAGAACAGCTACAGTGGTCATTGTGGTCATTGATAATGAATGTAAAGAAAGCGATGTGTTTGTTCCTAACACCTTTACTCCCAATGGAGATGGAAACAATGATGTTTTATATGTTAGAGGATATTTAATCAATGAATTGTATTTTGCGGTTTATAATCGTTGGGGTGAGTTGGTATTTGAAACGACTGATAAAAACAAAGGTTGGGATGGTGTATACAAAGGAAGGGCTGCTGATGTTGGTGTATTCGGTTATTATCTAAGGGCTAAATGTCCAAATGGTAAAGAAATTTTCAAAAAAGGGAATGTTACACTGATTAGATAATATTTTAATGCTGAATTAATATCTTAAAATGGGAATTGCGTTTGTTGGTTTTTAATTGCAAAATATACGCCCCATTTACTAAATCCCGCACTGGAATATATGAGTGTTCAATTATTCCAGAACGCACAATTTTTCCAGTAATATCAACTATTTCGTATTCTGTTTTTTCATTTAAGTTATTAGAAATAAAGATGAATTGATGAGCAGGATTTGGAAAAATAGAAATGGGGTTGAATTCATTTTGTGAGGAGGAAATATTGGTTAATTTATCCATTTCTGCAATATAAGTATCATTAAAAGATCCTGATGAACTTAATGTATTTTGACACACTGTAACGGTAGAAGTAAAAGGTGCGGAAAGATAGAGGTGATTATTGAAATATTCTAAATTATATGTTTTGCCAGAAACACCAGCAATTTTTTCAGATAAAAGATATTGTCCATTATTATCATATTTAAACAATAACAAGGAATTATTTGTAAATGTATCTGTGCCTAAAATAATGGAGTTGTAATAATATCCCAGAGCATATAAATTGTTTTGATTATCCAGCGTGAGATTGCATCCTTCTCTCATACCATAGGTATTGATATTGGCGGGATTTTGAACTTCCTGTTTTGTCCAGAGATGTTGAAAATTTGAATTTAATTTTGTCAAAAACATTCGGCTGGCGATGGTTGATTTTGTTAATCGTATAGTATCATTAATGTGTAGATTATTAGAGTTATAAGTACCTATTACAAAAATATTGCCATTTGAATCCATATCTAAATCGTTAATAATATTGTTTTTATTGTCTTTTCCGGTGAATATCACATAATTTTGTATTATCCAATTTGTATCTAATTTTAAAACAGCGGTTGAATTTTTGGGCGATTTAATTTTTTGAGAATTTGAAAAATCAATACTATCCACAAAAGAACACGTAAGGTAAAAATAACTATCCTTAAAAACCATTTCTCCTGTTTTAATATCGCTGAATGCATTGTTTCCGATGAGGTATTTTTTTGTGGCACCATTGTTTGTGTTGAGTTTAATAAGAAAAAGATTGGCAGGTGTGTAATACATCTGTATAGGTGAATAAGCCAATAAAACAAGGTTATTGGAATTATCAAAACACATAGAAGACAAAACGGTTTTTTCTAAAAAGAAATGCCATAGCATTTGACCACTTGCATTTAATTTCACTACTAATAGACCTTTTTCAGCATTCCATTGCATTGAATCTAATTTCAAAGTTCCTGTAAAATTAACAGCAGCATAGTAATTTCCATTGTTGTCTTTAATCACATCTTTACATATCGCAGATGTTTGAAAATAATTGGGATCATTTGTGGAAGTTGTATTCAAAAATGTTTTGGTAAAAATAACATTTTTCTGTTCGTCGAATTCAGCAATAAATCCAGAAGGTAAATTACAATTAAAATAAGTGGTAGTATCAATTTTTCCACTCTTATCTACACTTCCACAAATTAAAAGGTGTTGATTATTCAAAGGTCTGATTTTATATACATACTCGTTCACAGCACCATTCAGGTGTGTGTACCAATTACAGGATTGTTGAGCACTTATACTATCTAATAAAATAAAACTAATAATAATAATAAAAACAATATGCTTCATAATTCGCCAATTGATTTAATTCTGAATGATAATTTTTTTTATACTTTTTACCTGATCGGATGCAATCGTTAAAACATACATTCCATCCTTCAATGAAGGTAAATGTACTTCAATAGGAATATTTATGTCGTTATGAAAAACAAAAGATTCAAATACTTTTTTTCCGCTAATGTCCTGAATGGATATTTCTAAATGATTTTTGAGTGATGTAAAAATCTGTAATTTTTCTTTTGCTGGATTGGGGAATATCACCGTATTGACATTTTCACTTATCTCATTCACGGATAATGCAGTATCTGCCCGAAGAATAAAAATTCCATTTGCCATATCGTTCGAAAGTATTAGTCCACTGGGAAAAAAAGGATAAGATCCCCAATTACCATCATAAGTATTGGACGAGTATACACCAAGATTGGCACCACCTTGAGGATAGGTATCAAAATAGCCCGTCATTACTGGATTGGAAGGATTGGAAATATCATAAATTAACGTACCATCCTGATAACAGGAAGCAACAAGGTATTTGTTTCCTAATATAAAAGGATTGTGTGCTATAAAACCACCGTAGTTATAGGGCTTTATATAACTGACTACCTGCATATTATTTATATCACTTACATCTGCAACCTTAATAGAGAGCCCACTGGGCACTTCGTCCATAAACACCAATGTTTTACTATTTTCAGTAAGTGCGCTACTGTGATTATAGCCCGCTTCGAGATAGTACGTCAGTGAACTGATATAAGTAAATTTGTTTTGAATAGTATCTAACTTAAAAACCTGTAAACCTTGATTGGCACAAGAAGCAAAAATTGTATCGTGTTTTACAAACATATCGTGTACATAGCCGATATTTGGAAAATCATCGTCTAACCATCTTACCAATTGAGGTTTTTCAGGATTAGGAAGTAAATTAAAAACACCCATAGAATGATAATACCCATATTTATCCCTTGGACCGCCCACGTATAAATAGTGTCCATCCACCCACAATGTATGTCCTTTGAATAAAATTCCTGTGTCTGGTGATATTACTACTCTGACAGAATCAGGAAGCGGTGATAAGTCAACTATTTGAAAGGAAGGTCCGTAATCATCGCTGATGATGTAACAATAATTTTTGTAGGTTTTAATTTCTCTCCACGTATTTATCGGAATGTCAATAACAGAGTCGGCAATATAAGATGAATTGGGATTCGTAATGTCTACAAAATAAGTGCCTTTGTGTGCTCCTGAAATAGCGTATTCTCTGTTTTTTACAGGATCATACCAACCCCAACAACCTGAAAAGTAAGTGTCTGGCTTAAAATGTGCTACCAACTGTACTCTCCACGAAGGATAAGTAGTTTGTGCTGATAAATAAGAAACAACCAATACACTAATGCTGAATAAGAATTTTGTTCTCATAAACCTTATTATTAAAGCTATCGTATAACTTCAGAATATACAACCCGTCTGATAGGGATGAGATATAAATTTCATTGGACGAAAGTTTTGATTTTAAAATAACTTTCCCACTAACATCAACCAGTTCATAAAAATAAGCAGAAGTCGATAATGGTAATCCTTCAATATGAATAAGTTCTTTTGCAGGTATTGGGAATAGCTTGATTTGTTCGTAATTAAGATACACAAAAGCATGAGATGTTACACAAGTGGTATCCACCATTTGTCCATTACTGCTGGCAACAGACGATTGAAGACCTGCGCCATTTTCTGCTTTGACATTAAAATAATAGGTTTGTCCATGAATGAGATTATTTAAATAAACACTCACATTGGTCGATAAATTATTGTTTGTCCACCCCAAAACATTTGTAGAACCTGCACTTGTACCAATAGAATACCAGTATTTACCTATTGCAGAATTCGGATCGCTACTGTTGCTCCAGTTGGCTTTTAGAGTATCTTTTGTACAAGCAATACTAATATCAATGCCCGTACCATCATTCACCCCTACTGTGGTTGGCGGCGTCCAGTCAACATTTAATGTTTGCATAGCGATATTAGACAATTGATCATAACTATCCTGACAAATGGATAAAATACGACCCGCACTTACAGAAGGTGATGGATTTTGATACATCAAGTCCGTATTTCCACTTCCTACTAAAATGGTCGGTGTATTGGTACGAGAACGATATACTCTGAAACTATCTATGCTCATTTTTGCATTTCCGCTTCTGAATGAGATATATTGTCCGTTGTTCATAGGATGCGGTGAAGGATCTGTCCATGTATTGATTAATTGATTATTCCAGTACGTCCAGATTTGACCGGTCGTTCTGTCGTGAATAACTTTTACATCGTACCATGTATTGGCTGAAAAAGTCAATGGAATATCCACTACCGGTGAACCAAAAGAATTATTGACCGTTTTATACAATTGAAATTTCTGATTATCTAAACGGAACCAAACAAAATAAGAGTTATTGCGATTCGAACTATCTGCATTATCCGAGAAAAAGTGGAAGCCACCTCTTCTATTAGTACCGGTTCCTTCTAATTTAATTTTGAAATGATACAAATAACGATTGGATAATGTTTGTGTGAGTGCCGCATAAATGTTGGTATTTCCAGCCGAGGAGGAAGTTTCATCCGTTTGAACCAGAGCACTGCCTGTTACATTCCAGGTACCGGTTTTAATTGTCCATAGAGGAGATAACGTATTGAAATCGTCGTAAAAGAAACCACGGTTGTTATTAGCCGTCCATTGTGTTCCGTTGTAGCATGCGACAGAATAATATCCTTTTTGAATACTCGCACCAGAAGGGGGAACATCATTGATATTAGCCGTATAATTCCCAGTAATCCAGGGCGATGCAGAGGCAATGGAAGTAGTTGGTGATCCAGATGCAGTAGTGGTGCATTGATAAATTGCCTTGAATCCTGATGCAACGGTTGCCCCATCGGATTTAAAGCGAATGGTAAAAGCATTCCCATTTGTCATAAATGTACCGGGATTATTACCCCCCGTATACACACCAATAAGCGGTGAAGATGTGGAATTACCGTTGTAAATCCACAGAGAATCATAATTATTTTCCAGTGTAAAAGTAGGCGCAAACTGAACAACTAATTTCTGATTCGAAGCCGGAGCATAAATCGTGTAAGTGTAATTTTCATTATCGTAATAATTTCGGTTTGGTCCGCCCATGTCGTACAAACTGTCTGAGCAAGGCCATACACGACAATTAGAAGTAAACTTATCCTGAATGGCCTGCCAGAAATCGTCATAACCATCATCGTAGCCCAATGCCCAGATACCAATTCCTCCGATTCCTCTTTGATTCACAAAGTCAAATCTTCGGCTCATGCTGTAATCATCATCAATCCAGCACTGCCGCCATGCGCCAGAGACCTGAAAGACAAAAGCAGGTGTGAAACTATTTTGATCCCATTTTTTATTGGTAGTTGTGTAATAACCTGTTGAATTGTTTTTTACATAAGCATAAGTTCTGGAAGTAGAAAAATTACCCGTTGTATTGGAAGGTATTGTATTAGAAGTTGTTTCCCATTCTCTGCCATAATAGGGAAGCCCAAGCAGTAATTTAGAAGGAGGAACACCTTTATTTAAGTAATAAGTAACTGTTTTACTTAAAGTATAGTTGTACGATGTTTGAAAGTTATAGAGTGGATCACCCGGTCCTGCTTGAGAACTGCCGCTCCAATAATAATCATAGCCCATGATGATAAAATCATCCACATAAGGCACGAGTGCAGGAATATCAAATACACCGCTCCAATCCACAGCATACAGGGCAATGCTTAATTTGTAATTAGGATTTGCTGCTTGTAAAGCAGTTTTTAATTGAATAATGAAGTTCGTGAAAGGTGTTTTATCAGAGGAGCCCATTCCTTCAAAATCAATATTCACACCATTTCCCCCACGTGCGTTCAAGTCACTGATAATATTGTTGATGAAAGTAGTTTTTGCTGTGCTGGACGCCCAGAAGGTACTGTGTCCACTAAATAAAGTCGCACAGATATGAATTTTACAACCATTGGCTTTGGCAGTCGTTACAGCATTGGAAGTCAGCCAGGCATAGGAACTATTGGTGTTATTACCCGTTGATGGGCTAATTGAATAATCAAAATAACAAAAATCAGATAATAAATTCCATTTAAAGTTAGTGTATGTACTACCTTGCCAATAGGGGAACCAACCAAATACTTTTTTATTTAAGGTACAAGATGGATTTAAGGTACTTGTTTGTGTGGTTTTCAATTCAGAAGATAATTTTTTATTTCCTAAAACTACCTGTAAACTATCCCATTGATGTTCGTTCTTAAAATGAAATTGACGATATTTTTCTGATTCTTCCTGAATGATGGATGGATGGTGTTGAGAAAAAAGAGAAGTAAAGCCCACCAGAAAAATTAAGCATAAAGGATACTTTACCATATACTAATTTTTACAAGCAAAGTTACAGGATTTTTTTCACATAAAAACAATGAGATTTACATAAGTTCAAAAATATGCCACGAACGCACTAATATTATTCGTGTAATTCGTGGCTAATTAAATTTATAATCTGTGAAAATCTGTCTTAATCTGTGTTCTCTGTGTGCTATTAATTGATTTCTAAAACACATCACTTGCGATTTTTTCTTTCCTCAATTTGTTTTTTCAACACTTCTATTTCTTTGTCCTTGATGGCTAATAACTCTTTTTGCATTTAGTAGATTCAAATTACAACTTTTACACTTCAAAGTACCATAAAATCTAATATTTTTTTTCAAACAAAGGTGGGAATGGTGTTCTTTCCCTTATCCTTTGCCTGAAAATTTTCCCCTATGAAAAAATTATACTATTGGCATCAATTCTCATTTTTTCTAAAAGTGTCAAACTTGTAAGTTGAATCTGCATTATTACATTCATCTTCTTATTTTGCAGACGATAACACTATTATTAAATGGATACCAGCATCTTTAATAGTTTTTAATTCAATCTTAACACAAAAAAATGAATATTTCATTCCTGCTAAAAAATATAACTTGACTAAAACTTTTGTTACAGGAGATTATCTTCTTATAGCAGATCATTATTTTACATTAATTAATAATGACACATTAACTAAAATATATGTTCTTAAAGTTCCTGAATAAATTAATTTTAATTTTCATCATTTTAACATCATGCAACAATGAAAGAGAAAAAACATCTGTGATATTTAGTAATTATCTTTTTGAAACATTTAGTATCAAACTACCAGAAGATTCAGCATTTTTTGTCTTAATCCCAGCAGGATCTTGCGCGGGATGTTATCAATATTTAATAAAGATCATAGAACATTTATATTTCAAGCATAAAGAAAATTTCTGGATTATTGTTGATAAATCTTCGTATGATTATTCTACATTTAAAACTTTATCTCCCGAAATTAAGGTACTTATTGACAATAAAAACCATCTATCAAGATTAAACTTGAATATTCAAAACACAACACTCATTAAAACTTTTCAGCAAAAAATTATTGATAAAAGATTACTGTTGCCAGATGAATAGATACTAAAAACATTACACTGTAAATCCCACTCATTTCTACATTATACATGGTTTATTCTTTCTCTATTATTACCTCAAAAACCTACTCACACTCTCCTTCTCCATCAATCTTCTCAATTCTTCTCTGATGTCGGCCGCCTTCAAATTGGGCAGTAAGGTACGCTTCTACAATTTGAACTGCCGTGTCTTTATTGACAAATCTTCCGGGTAAGGCAATGATATTTGCGTTGTTGTGTTGCTTTGCTAATCGGGCTATTTCAGGTGTCCAGCACAAGGCGCCACGAATGCCTTTGTGTTTGTTCACGCTCATGTTAATACCATTTCCGCTTCCACAGATTACAATACCAAAATCCACTTCCTGCTTTTTAACTGCACAAGCCACAGCATGTCCAAAATCAGGATAATCAACGGATTCGGCGCTATATGTTCCTTTATCTATTACTTCTAAATTTTTGGATAACAGATAATTTTTCAGATATTCTTTTAGTTCAAACCCGGCATGGTCGCTACCAATGGCTATTTTCATATTCAAAAAATTTTAACTCATAATCTGTCTTGATATCACTAACTTTTGAATTTCGCTGGTTCCTTCTCCTATGGTGCAGAGTTTACTATCTCTGTAATACTTTTCAGCCGGGAAATCTTTGGTATAGCCATAACCACCAAAAATTTGTACGGCTTCTGTACTTACCTTTACAGCCACTTCTGATGCGTAATATTTAGCAAATGCCCCCTCTTTAGTTACTTTTAATCCGCGATTTTTCATATCGCCCGCCTGATAAGTTAGTAATTCTGCGGCTTCTATTTCTGTCGCCATGTCAGCTAACTTAAATGCAATGGCCTGATGTTGAGCAATAGGTTTTCCAAATTGTATACGTTCTTTTGCGTATTTCAATGCGGCTTCGTAAGCACCACGGGCTATTCCGCAGGAAAGAGCCGCAATGGAAATTCTTCCACCGTCCAATACTTTCATAGCTTGAATAAATCCTTCGCCTTCTTTTCCAATGAGTTGTGATTTGTGAACTCTACAATCCTGAAAAATCAGTTCTGCTGTTTCACTGGCACGCATACCGAGTTTATTTTCTTTCTTACCAGAAAAGAAACCGGGCGTACCTTTTTCAATAATAAAGGCACTCATTCCATGGCTATCTCCTTTTTCACCTGTACGAGCGATAACAACTGCTACATCTCCGCTAATAGCATGTGTAATGAAATTTTTGGCACCGTTGAGAATGTAGTAATCGCCGTCTTTTACTGCGGTGGTATTCATTCCACCAGCATCGGAACCGGTATTATGCTCTGTTAGTCCCCATGCTCCAATCCACTCACCTGTAGCCAATTTTGGAAGATATTTACGTTTTTGTTCTTCGCTGCCGTGTTGAAGTATATGTCCAGTACAAAGAGAGTTGTGTGCAGCCATGGATAATCCGATAGCACCACACACTTTAGCCAATTCAATGATAGCCGTGATGTATTCCAGATAACCAAATCCGCTTCCGCCATATTCTTGCGGAACGAGAACGCCCAACAATCCTAATTCTCCCATCTTTTTGAACGTATCTGCCGGGAAAATTTGTTTTTCATCCCACTCCATAACGTGCGGTGCAATGTGTTCTTTTGCAAAAGCTCGCACCATTTCGGCAATCATTTTTTGATTTTCAGTCAATTCAAAATTCATAGGTTTAGATTTTTAGTATTGAGTTAAACAAATAATGTTATTGGAATAGTTTTGAAGTTTATCTCTTCCTTTGAGAAAAGTTAATTCAATTAAAAATGTAAATGCCAGTACATTTGCCTTGTGCATTTTCACAAGTTGAGCGGCAGCAGAGGCCGTTCCGCCTGTGGCAAGCAAATCGTCGTGAATGAGGATGTTTTGTCCGGAATGAATGCTTCCTTCATTAATTTCTATTGCAGCAGAACCATATTCTAAAGTATATTCTGCTTTTACTGTTTTGTAGGGCAATTTGCCCGCTTTACGAGCCAGAATAAACGGGACTTTCAGTTGATAAGCCAATAAAAAACCAAATAAAAAACCACGGCTTTCAATACCTATTACTGCATCTGGTTTATTCGGTAATGCTGAAATAAAACCTTCCACAATTTCCTGACATAAAGAAGGATTTTCAAATATCGGAGTTATGTCTTTAAAGTTAACGCCTGGTGTAGGAAAATCCGGAACTTCTCTAATGATGCTTTTTATTTTTTGACTTAAATTCATTATTTATTTTACTTTTGTAAATAGTGCAAATTTTAAGAAAATGATGTAATTATTCAAATTTATTAAAGATAAAGGTCAGAGTATTGCAATCTTAAATAATAAGATACCGATGCCCATGCACTTAATGCTGCAATTAAAATGCCTGAAAATAACACGGATGCAAACGTAACCAGCCACATTCCTGTATTCTGAAGGACGCTGATTTGCGGGATATATTCTATGCTAATGTACCACAATGCCACAATCATTAACGAACTTACCAATGAAGCAATTAGCCCTTGAAGCACACTTTTCACTATAAACGGCTTACCAATAAAAAACTTTGTAGCGCCTACTAAATACATGGTGCGAATTAAAAACCTTTGAGAATAAATAGTTAAGCGAATCGTGTTATTTATCAGTGCTACTGCTACAACTAACAATAGTATCGCAAATAATGATAAATACATAATGATGATTCTGGTGTTTTTATTGATTTTATCAATTAAGTTTTTTTGATAGGTAATTTCTTTAATGTAAGGATTATCTGATAAAGTTCTTTCAATTTTTTGCAAACTATCATTATTGGCATAATCGGCATTTAATTTTATTTCTATCATGGAAGACAAAGGATTGTACCCTAAAAATGAAATAAAATCTTCACCTAAATCTTTTTTCAATTGGTCAGCGGCACTTTCTTTTGAAATATATTTAATTTCTTTTGTAAAAGGCATCTGAGCTAATTCATTTTGTAAAGCATTCAAATTATTTTCCGGAATACTATCTTTCAAATAAATCTGAAAACCAATGTTTTCTTTCACGTAAAGAGTTAATTTCTGTGCATTGTACAATACCATTGAGGTAATACCTAACATGAACAATACTAAAGACAAACTAATAATTACGGTAATAGAAGATGGATTAAAGTGTTTCATGCATCAAAAAATTTGTTGGGCTACAGATCGCGTTGTTTCAGGATTTCCCATGGTATAAAAGTGTAAACAAGGCACATTTGCTTTCATCAATTCTTTGCATTGTTGTACACACCATTCAATACCAACCTGTTTCACTTCTTCATCTGTCTTGCATTTATTAACTTCCTGATACAATTCATAAGGTATTTCTACATTAAAGATTTTAGGAATGGTGAGTAATTGTTTTTTTGAAGTAAGTATTTTAATGCCCGGAATAATCGGAACATTTATTTCTAATTCTTTACATTTTTCTACAAATTCAAAGTACTTTTTGTTATTATAAAACATTTGTGTTACGATATAATGAGCACCGGCTTCAATTTTTTGCTTTAAGTGTAATAAATCGGATTGAAGATTAGGTGCTTCAAAATGTTTTTCCGGATAGCCCGCTACACCAATGCAAAAATCAGTGGGCTCCGTATCTTTCATTTCTTCATCCAGATAAATTCCTTTGTTCATAGCGGCAATTTGCTTCACTAAATCAATGGCATAAGCATGTCCGCCGGGTTCAGGTACAAAATAAGGTTCTGATTTAATACTATCCCCCCGAAGGGCTAATACGTTTTGAATGCCCAGAAAATGCAGGTCTATCAAAGCGTTTTCAGTTTCTTCTTTGTTAAATCCACCACAAATAATATGCGGAACGGCTTCTATGTTGTATTTGTACATTAATGCCGCACAAATTCCAACAGTACCCGGTCTTTTACGAACGCTGACTTTTTCAAGATAACCGCCGGGTCTTTTTTTATAGACATATTCTTCTCTATGATACGTTACATCAATAAATGCAGGTTTAAATTCCAATAATGGGTCTATGCTGTTGTATATACTTTGAATGCCTTTCCCTTTTAAGGGTGGCAGTATTTCAATTGAAAATAACGTTTTATTAGATTTCTGAATAATGTCAATCAACTTCATACCGTGTCAAAAATTTAATGAACGATTTGAATTTCTTTTACTTCGGGTACACGATTTTTTATTACTTCTTCAATAGCTGCTTTGAAGGTGTAGTATTGCATTTCACAAGTTCTGCAAGTGCCTAAAAAACGAATCTTAATAATATTGTTGGAATATTCTACCAATTCTACTCCGCCATTATCTGCTTGCAAATAGGGTTGAATTTCATTCAAAGCATTTCGAATTTTTTCTGTTATGTCTGATTTTTCAGCCATTTTCTGTTCATTCAAAGTGGCAAATATACAATTTAATTTTACTTCAATTTATCCCAAATTATGTAATAGAAATTAACATGATTGGACACATTACATCATTGCAGTGATATTTAAGTATAAATGTTTTTCAGCAATTTGGTTTTAAACATTTGATTTTTTGAACCATAAAGAAAAAAGTTTTTTCACAAAGAACACTACGAATTTATCGTTTACAAAATATAACGGAGCTTTGCGGACTCTGTTTATTTCTTTCGTGTTCATTGTGGTTAAAGACATAAAAGGGGGATTTTATATGAACTTCATGATATATTAATCCTATACTAGGTTTATGGAATATTAATGCCATTTTTTGAATTACAAAAATATCGTTTTATCAATCGTATCAATTACTTCATCCAGAAGTGTATTGTAAGTTTTTAATGTGAATGAGTGAAAAGGGAAATTAAGTTGAATAATATGTTTTTGATAAGTGTTGTATAAATTTTGAAGATAGGATAATGATATTTTTTCTTCCATTGGTCTACTTCTCTGACGAATGTTTTGCAGGGCATTATCGGGCTTTACATCTAAAAAGATTAATAAATCCGGTTGAATGCTCAGGGCTTTTTCTAAACTTAAAAAATGTTTTTTAAAAAGTTGAAAATGATTCTTGGGCAGGTTGTTTTCAGCAAACCAAAGACATTTCTTGAAACAATAATCTGCAATGATGATTTCATCGTTTGATGTTTGAATGTGTTCATGTATTTGATGAAAACGGTCAATTAAAAAACTATACTCTACTAAAAAATTGTAATTGTCCGGTTCCTGATAAAATAATTCTAATAATTTGTTTTCTTCAAATCTTTCTTTTAATAAACTCACTTTATATTTTGGGCAATAATAATGATACAATTGTTCTGCGAGTGTAGTTTTTCCACTGCCGATAATCCCTTCAATACATACATATTTCATTGTGCAATAAATTTTGAATAGATGTTTTTAATACAGGATGTTGTACATTGCTTGCAATTTCTGCCAAAGGTGAAAGTACAAATTTTCGTTGATGTAAATGTGGATGCGGAATAATAAGATGTTCAGACGTTATGATGGCATCGTTGAATAATAAAATATCAATGTCAATTGTTCTCGATTGGTATTCTGTATTTCTCGTATAGGATTTGTTACGCCCTAATGTTTTTTCTATTTCAAAGATAGTGTTCAGTATTTCTTCTGCTGATAAATTTGTTTTTGTATGTATGCACAAATTATAAAAAAACGGCGTATTTGCAGGCATATTCCAGGGTTCCGTTTGATGTACAGAAGACATTTGTACGATTTTTCCAATCTTGTTTTCTATTTGATTTAAAGCGCTATAAATGTAAAATAATCGTGGATAGATATTGCTGCCAATTCCTAAATATACATTGTTCATAAAAAAGTAGATAAATTTTGAAAGGTAAAAGTACAAAAGGTATATTTCTCCTATAAATCTTTTTTTGAATAAACCAGAAACATAATGGAACACGGATGCCACAGATTGAATTAGATTACCACAGATTATTTTTTAAGGTTTTTATCCGCTGGTGTGTTATTTGAAGAATTTCATGTACATTTGAAGCATTAAAATTAAATGTATGAAACAATTTTTTGGCGGATGTTTAGGCGCATTCTTTGGGGTTGTTGTTGGGTTCATTATTTTAGCCATTGTACTATTCGCAGCCATTACAAAATCTGTAACAGATGCTATTGATAGCAAGCAAGTAAAAGTAGAATCAAAAGAAAGTATTGAAAAAAATGCTGTATTGAAATTAGAATTAAAAGGAGAAATTAAAGACGTAGCCCGTAAAGATGTTTGGAATTTTAATTTCAGAGAGTTATTGGACGACAAAGACCTTGTTTTATCTCAAATGGTTCGCACCATTGAAGTAGCCGCTAAAGACGAGAATATCAGAGGACTTTATATTCGTATTTATCCTTTTTCTGCTTCTGTTTCACAACTAGAAGAGTTGCGTAAAGCATTGCAAACATTTAAGAAATCAGGTAAGTGGATTTATGTGTATGCGGATAATTATTTTCAGGGGGATTATTATTTAGCGAGTGTAGCCGATAAAATTATATTAAATCCACAGGGACATTTGATGTGGAAAGGATTAGCGTCTCAAATTTCATTTTTCAAAAAGATGTTAGAAAAATTAGACATTCAGGTGCAAATTTTCCGACATGGTAAGTTTAAGAGTGCTGTTGAGCCATTTATGTTGGATAAAATGAGTGAAGAAAATCGTCAGCAAATGAGGAGTATATTGAATTCTGTGTGGGGTGAAATGTTAGAAAAAATTTCTGAGAGTCGTCATATTTCAAAAGAAAAACTGCATCAATTAGCCAATGAATTAGCCATTAAAGATGCAGAATCGGCATTACAAAATAAGTTTATTGATGTAATTGCCGATGAACAAAACATTGAAAAAACGCTACAAAAATTAGTGAATTCTGAAGATAATAAGAATTTTGTTGTGAATTATCACAAATATAAAAAGAAAGCAAATGAAAAATATGATGAGGACAATGCCAATAAAATTGCTGTAATTTATGCCGGTGGTCAAATTATTGACTACATTGATGGGACTGATGATGAGGTGATTGTGCCTTCAAAATTTTTGAAGTTAATTGATAAAGTGAAAGAAGATAAAAAAGTGAAAGCGGTTGTCATTCGTGTGAATTCGCCGGGGGGAAGTGCCTTTGCGAGTGAAACAATCTGGCAAGCGATTGAAAAGTTGAAAAAGAAAAAGCCCGTGATAGTTTCCTTCGGGGAAGTGGCAGCAAGTGGGGGATATTATATCAGTTGTGGTGCAGATTACATTTTTACTGACCATAATACGATTACAGGTTCTATTGGTGTGTTTGGAATGTTGCCCAATATTCAAAATCTTATGCAAAAAGATTTAGGAATCTATGTAGATACTGTGAAAACTAATACTTATGCTGACTTTATGAGTGTGCAAAGACCTGTGCAACCGAGAGAATACGAAGTCATTATGCACAGCATTGAAAAAGTGTATGATACCTTTTTAGACAGAGTGAGTAAAGGAAGAAAATTAGATAAATCGTATGTTGATAATATTGGGCAAGGAAGAGTTTGGAGTGGAGCAGATGCTGTAAAACTTAAATTAGCTGATGAGATTGGCACATTGGAAGATGCCATTGCTTTTGCTGCTAAAAAAGTGAATTTAGAAAAATTTGATGTCGTAGAATATCCCAAAGCAAAAGATCCATTCCAGCAATTGATGGAAAGTTTTAATCAAGAGGAAGATGCTTTACAGGAAAAATGGATGAAAGCACAGTTAGGAAAAGAATATAAAAACGTTTGGATTTTAAAGCAAAGTTTGAAGCAACATCAACCGCAATATTTTACTTTATTGCCTTATGAGATTAGCTTTTTCTAACTATCAAACGTTACAATGAAGGACTATATTGAAATTCAAGTTCGTCCATTAAATAGTATAGAGGATTTAAGAAAAAATGCTTTTCTAATACTTACCGATATACATATTACTCCCCCGCATTGTTCTTTATTGCTGAATAACCAATGGTATAGCTTGAATTTTAATGAATGTAAAAACGGCATTCCAGCAGAGATATTATTGAAATTAATTCAAACAAAAAATCAGCCCACTATTTTTCTTCAACTCACTTTTATTCCCAATGAAAAAATTACATCTATAATTTTCAATCAATATTCAAAAGTGGATTTTCAAAATAATATAACCTGTATTTCTCCAATAAAAGAGATATTGGTAGCACACGATATCCAGATTTCTAAAAACACTTTGCTTTATGAAATGATAGAATTGCTATATAAGATACAATTGATTAAAGAGGGTTACTCTCTTTTCTACACAGAAAAAAATTTTTGTTTAAAAACATATTCTAAAGAAGATTTAATGAGAATCAAAATATGATTGAATCTGAAGTTATATCTATAAAACGCCTGTCACAAATTTCACTACTGAGAACAATCAGTTTTACAGCACTCGCATTTTTAGTAGTGCTATTTTACTTTTATCCCATTGATACTAATAGTAGTTTTGTTATACTCTTGTTGTTTGTAGTGATTTATACTATGATAAACATTAAGTATTTTCAGGAACAGAAAAGAGTATGGCAGCATCTTCCGCGTTTTAGATTTATATCCTGGTATTTTATTTCATTTAGTATAATAGGGATAGTAGTTTTAATAGCATTTGCCATTATTTCGTATGTTTTATTTGACAATTATTCTTTAATGTTTGTAGCTGGAAGTTTGGGAATAATAGAAATATGGAATTTGTATTGGATTTATTCAAAACGTTTACATTTTATTGCTGTAAAGCCCAATCACATTATGATTGCTAAAAAAAGAATACAATTTATCTTCCCAGAAAAAGTAAGCGAAATACATTACCGAAACGATATATTGATTTTTAAGTTATCCAATGATAATACAATTTTTATTAATTTTCTTGAAATTGAAAATCCACAAGATTTAAAGATACAGTTAGCCGATTGGTTAGATAGATATTTACCTGAAAATAAAAGTATTATTGAGGAATTGAGAGTAAGTTCAAACTAATACAACTTATTCAATGGTAAATCCTCATATTTTCTCAACAAAAAGTTATCAGCTAAATCTAACTTTTATTACTCAAATTACCTTTTCTTCTTTAGCCAGTTGAATAATATATTGTTTGATTTTTTCGGATAAAGCATTGTCGGAAGTAGCACGTTCGTAAGTGTCACAAAACGTGAGAATGCTTTGTAACAAAAACTTTTTCATTTCATCAGTCGTCATTTCTTTTGTCCAGACGTCCATTCGTAAGGTATTGTTTTCCTTGCCATCCCACAGAGCCAGCGCAATACTTTTGCATTCACCTTTTTCCATAATTTGTGGGGCTTCCCATTTGATGTTTTCAGGAACGTGTTTTTCGTCGGTTAAAACTTCAATAATAATTTTTTGACTATTCATACTACTTATTCTATTTTTTTAGTGGCTTCAAAGCGAGGATTGAAGCGGTGTATGTTGATGGAGAAACGAATACGGTGGTACCATTTGTCAAATCCGTTTAATAATAAATTATCTTCTAACTCTTTGCTCATGAGTATTGGAAAATAAATGTTGATAAAACTTGCAAGAGAATATTGAATACCAGCATCGTAATATGCTTGTGTTTTAGCAGGATTTGTATAATTTGGAAAATAAACCGGAAAATAATCTCGTGTTACAACAAGGTCAGCAAATATTCTAAAACCTTTGAAAAAAGGAGAATATAGATTAATGGCACTCATCCAATCAATGCTATAACCCAGTGCTGTCCAGGTTTTGAGGTTACCTTCATTTTCTACAAATTGTTGTCTGTAAAAAATATCGCCTTCGTTTCTACCTAAATAGTAATAATCCATTAAATAATCTTGTGTATTGGAGTATCCGGAAGGACGAAAAGCATAAGGAGATTTTAAATAAAGTTCCTGATGGGATGTAAATGGTATAAGATTAATTCCATACAAAGGTTTGTTTATTTCTTTGCCACCAAAAAACTTGCCGGCAAAAATTCTATACTCCCAATATCTTTTAGGATGTGTATAAAGTTTTCCGGAAAAAGTTAAAGATGTTTTGAGAAAGAAATCGTTGTGTTGAAGTTTTAATTCTAATTTATGCGGTTGAATGATATGTGTGTTATCATAAGTGTAGGTATATTCATTCATCCAATTGTAAGTAGGATGTGAAGATGGTAGTAATGGACGTTGTAATTCTCTGTTAGAGAGTAAAACCGAACGAAGGGTGAGGTAATGATGTTTGCGGTTGGTTGGATTTTTTTGTTGGAATTGTATATTAACATAGGGTTCTAACTTAAAATACTGTTCGGCTGATTTTCTTATATTTGAATAAAAATACGAGTATGATTTTGAAGCAATGCCTAGTTGAAGAATTTTAAATAATTTTTGTGGGAATAGGTTGAGATAAATATCTCCACTACCTACCAGAGTTTTACTATTAAAAGCATACATTGGTGCAATGAATCCCTCAATTTTTTTAGGGAAAAGACCATAGTTGTAAAATGCTAATCCAATCATTGAACCATCGTTTTTATTCCATCCGGTGATTGGAGAAAAGTGTAATTGGGTTTTATAGAAATTATCAGCTTTCCAGCCCAAATTAAGTTGTAAGGGTTCTATTTTTTTGAATAATCCTTTGGTGCGAATGGTATTATTTCTTCGATTCAGTTCTGGCATTATTTCATTATAGTCAATTCTAAAATAATCGGCGTTGAGTGGAGGAAAAGAAAATGTTTCTTTTTTATCAATGTTATTTTTCCAGATTTCTGCTACTACTTTATTGTCTTTAATGGCTTGAACGACCACAGGAGCGGTCATTTGTCCTTTATTTTTCAAAGTAATTTCATATACATTATTTTGATTTTTCTTGATACGACTGATTTTGTAATCTATTCTTTTATTCGTCATTGTGAGGTTTTCGATGAGTGGGATATTATCGCCCCCACCAAAATAATCTAATAGTATTTTCAAATCTTGTGGATAGGGGTGTTTGAATTTAAATGTCTTAAAGTAAAAAGACATTGCTTCATCAAAAAGTTCTTCTCCAAAAAAGTTTTTTAAGTAATCTGTTGTAATAGCCGTTTTACAATAAACAATACCTGCATAATTTAATTCAGTGTATTTTGTAGATTGTTGAAGGATTGGTAAATCGGCATTATGAGATGCTAAAATTAAATAAGCCCATTCGTAATACTTTCGCTGAGGTAAATGATTAATGCCTAACACATCTTTTTTATCATTATTAAGTCCAATCATTTCAGCAAGTTTAAAATCGGGATATTTTTTTGACAAATAGCGCATTTCGTAAAATGAATTGAGACCTTCATCCATTGCCGGGAAATCTCTTTCATTGGTTCCTAAAATCCCATAAAACCAATTATGTCCTACTTCGTGAACAATGGTTTCTTCTAATTGTTTTGGAGAAAAAGATTGGTTGATAAGAGTAATGGTTGGATATTCCATCCCGCCGCCAGCAGCCGTTGAACCATCTACTGCACTGACATTATTGTAAGGATAATCACCAACAAAATAGGAATAAAACAAAGTTGCTTCATTGATATATTCAAGAGCGTCTTTCCATAAATTTAAATTGGCTGGTGTAAAATATAACCAGGTTTTAACTTTTTTATTACTGTCAAATAATTGTATTTCATCGTTCAGGATAAGAAAACGTTTGTCAGCAAACCATGCAAAATCATGTATATTGCTTTCAACAAAACGAACAGTTTTGTATGTCTTACTGCTTTCGGGAAATTGGTTACTAATTGTTGTATCTTTTTTTTCAATCAATCGTTTTGTAAGTTCAACTCTTCTTTGAATAAACTGATTTTCTTTTTCGTCCGCTATTCTATTACCAGCAGCTGCCACAACATAATTTTCAGGAACAGTGATACTTACATCAAAATTTCCGTATTCGCTGTAAAATTCTCCGTTATGCAAATAAGGCATGGGATGCCAGCCATATCTATCATATACTGCTGGTTTGGGATACCATTGTGTGATGTAGTAAGCGTTCCCAGAATGACCTAATCTGGAAAAACGAGCATCGGGTATTTTGACATAAAAGGGAGTGGTTATTTTAATGGATTGATGAGGCAATAATGGTTCATTTAAGTAAACAATAGCAATATCAATTGTATCGTTATCTATTTTCCACTGGCAGGGATCTCCATTGATAAGAAAATTTAAACTGTCTATAAAACCTCTTTCTTCTGGTTTTGAAAAATAAAAGGACTTTTCACCTAATTGCAGAAACTGTTTGGCCAAACAGGTTTGATTGTTTTTATATGCATTTGGCCAGAGATGAAAATAAATATAATGGAGCGAATTGGGAGAATTATTAATGTATTCAATTTCTTCAAAACCTTTTAAAGAATGTTCATTATCATTGAGTGTAACAGAAATGGTATAATTTACCTGTTGTTGAAAATATTCAGCAAGATCAGAATTGTTTTGTGAAAATGAGAGAAGAGATAATATCACTGATAGAAACAATCCCAACAATCTCATCATTTAAAAATATTTTTTGTTGGAATGTATTATGAACCAAAAATTTCTTTTAGTTTGTTTTCAAGTTCTTCTCCTCTCAATCCTTTTGCAATAATTTTTCCATCTTTATCAATCAAAATAGTATAAGGAATGGCTTCTACATTGAAAGTTTGAACTACTTCACTGTTCCAGAATTTTAAGTCACTCACTTGTGGCCATGTAATGCCATCTTGCTTAATAGCATCTATCCAATTTTGCTTGTCTTTATCTAATGAAACGCCGAAAATTTCAAACCCTTTGTTCTTGTATTTTTTGTATAATCCTACAACAAAAGGCATATCGGCACGACAGGGCTTGCACCAACTTGCCCAGAAGTCAATTAAAACCACCTTACCTCTAAAAGAAGACAAACGAACTTCCTTTCCGGCAGGGTCAGGCAAAGCAATTTCAGGGCAGGGAGTACCGGGTGAAAGTGCCGAAGCACGTGCTACCATTTTGTGTAAGGCCTGAACCATTGGATGATTAGGATATTTCGTTGTTAATCCTTTGTCTAAAGCTTCATAAACATCGGTGTATTTTTGTGGGTCTAACATTTGTAAGGCAATAATGGAAGCAAACTTATCGCTGTAAGTTTTAACTTTGGTTGCTAATTCTGCAGACCAATTGTCTAAAATACCTTGATATACTTTATCAATGTCATTTTTTAATTGGTTAACTTTTACGGAGTCATTAGGATTTTTCATTAATTCTGTTTGAAATACTTGTTGCAAGGAATCAATTTGCTTTTTGTATTTTTTTCCGATTGTATTGTATTCGTTGAAGGCATCTGTTTCAGCAGAACCTGTGATTTTCGCATCCGCTAAATTTTTGGCGTCTGCCTGAAAGTTTACTTTATCTGTAGAATCAAGTACTAATATAGAAAAATTTTGCTGGTCAATGCGTACACGGTAAAAATTAAGTGTAGGTTTAAATTTTGTAAAAGCAAAATGCCCTTTTTCATCAATGATTGCGCTATCTACTGTAACCGCAGATTGAGAAGTTAATTGATCTAAATAAACAGTTTTACCGGCGCCGTCTTTGATTTCACCACTTAAAAAAGAAGAAGAGGTTTTTGAACTACAGGACAATAAAACTGCTCCTGAAACAAGAATGCTGGTTTGAAATAAAAATGTTTTCATTTTCTTTTTGGCTCAAAGGTATGCAAAATACTTTCATATCAGGAAATTAATTACACTCTAATTATTATAATTTAACGAACTAAATTAAGAGAAAAATAATCTAACTCATAAATCTTATTTCAACACTTTTATGAACTTAAAATGGAAAAACAATTGTATCTTCTTTTCCAATTTTTTCTAAATTAGATTTCAACCATAAATCGCAGGCCTTATAGCCGCGTTCTTTTAGTTTATTTAGAAAATTCCACGAAGTGTTGAATTTGCTGGATAGGTTTAAATCCTGTAAGTATTCATCTGCCAGAATTTGATGTAAAAAGACCTTTTTTAATTTACCATTGAGTGTTATGCCTTGTTCTAACAACTCATTTCTAAACTTAATCGCTTTTAATTCGTGCATAAGAGCTGAATTAAAACTAATTTCATTGATTCTATCTTTGATTTCTTCAATGGTAGAAGGTATTTTCTGAATATTGAAAGGATTGACCTGAACAATGAGAATATCATTTGTTTCCGGCGTATTTTTAATTAAAGGGTCTAATGGGGGATTGCCCATGTAACCACCATCCCAATAGTATTCACCATCTATTTCTACTGGCTTGAAAAGATAAGGCAAACAAGCAGATGCTAAGATACTTTTTACGGTCAATTCTTCTGCATTGAAAATTTTTGGCAAACCTGTTTTTACATTTGTAGCACATACAAATAACTTTTGGGGTTTTAATTTTTGTAATTCATCAAAATCAATAAGTGTTGTAAGTATTTTCTCTAGCGGATTATAGTTTAATGGATTGAACTGAGAAGGTGAAAAATTTTCTGTTATTAATTCAAATGCTCTGTAGAATGGTGAAAAACTCAAATTGCCTTGACTGGTAAAAGAATCAATAAGTGTAGGTTGTAACATAAACCATTGCCCAACAAGCGAAACTTTGTACCAGAATTTTACTAATAAATGTTTGGCTAAATTTCTGCCACCTTTATGAAGTCCATACAATGTAAGTACCCGCGTTCATTGCACCAGCACTCGTTCCACATATTCCATCTATCTGAATATTTTCATCATCTAACAATCTATCAATAACTCCCCACGTAAAAGCCCCATGTGCGCCACCGCCTTGCAGGGCTAAGTCAATTTTTTTCATGCTATCGTTTTTTTAGTATTTTACGAAAAATTTACTAAAAGGTTAGTAATCATGCGATTTTCTTGAAGCAAAGGTTTACATTACAAATTCGTATATTAGTGGTTTTTGTTAATATGCCACTAATTGCACAAATTGTATTCTGAGTTAAGGTTGCTTTGAAATTAATTCAAGTTAAAATAGTCAGTTCTACATCCCCGCGCCGTGGCATTTTTTATATTTTTTGCCGCTACCACATGGGCATGGGTCGTTGGGACGAATTTTTTCACCAACTTTTATGGGCTGTTGTTTGGGCCTTTGTTGTGAAGTTTGAGAGTTTTCAAAATCGCTCCGGGATTCTATTAACCGTTCTTTTCTTTGAGGCATTGAGTTTTGTACAAATTGAACTTGTTTTACTTGTTGAGTTTGTTCTTCTACTGGCAAATGGGCTTTCATCAGGAATGAGACAATTTCTTTGTTGGTATTATCAATCATCTGTTTGAACAAGTTGAAGGACTCAATTTTATAAATGACCAGAGGGTCTTTTTGTTCATAAACAGCATTGTGAACCGATTGTTTTAAGTCGTCTAATTCTCTCAAATGTTCTTTCCACGCTTCGTCAATCATCGCTAATACGGCCATTTTTTCTAATGTTAATAACACTTCTTTTCCATGCGATTCAAAAGATTTTTTCAAGTTGGCTACTACGTGCAATGTCTTGATTTTGTCTGTAAATGGGAATAATATGTTTTCAAATTTATTATCCGGATTTAAATACACGTTTTGGATAAATGGAAATATCTGTTCTGCAATTTGATTTTTTTTCTGAATATATTGATTGAAAGTAGATTGAAATAATTTTTCAATGAGATCTTGTTGATTGATTCGTTCAAACTCTTGTTTGTTTACAGGTAATTCAGTGGCAAACAAACGAATATATTCAAGGTTTAGTTCTTCATAATTTTTATCCGGATGATAAGTTGCTACAAGGTTTTCAATGGTATCGTAAAACATGTTAGCAATATCAATGCTGAGTTTATCGCCAAACAGAGCGTTTCTTCTGCGTGAATAGATGACTTCTCTCTGGGCATTCAT
Organism: Bacteroidia bacterium; assembly: GCA_026003255.1. Lineage (GTDB taxonomy): Bacteria > Bacteroidota > Bacteroidia > B-17B0 > Aurantibacillaceae > BPGX01. Next base: position 182,520 of record BPGX01000002.1, read on the forward strand.
TACATCGTCGTATTCAATCAGACGTTTACGAATACCGAAGTTGTTTTCTTCCACTTTCTTTTGTGCCCTTTCAATAGATTTCGAAAGCATGGAATGTTGAATGGGTTCACCTTCTTCCAATCCGCCCATTCTGTCAATAAGAGCTGCTATACGTTCGCTTCCAAACAAACGCATTAAATCATCTTCCAGCGATACAAAAAACTGAGAACTACCCGGGTCTCCCTGACGTCCGGCACGGCCACGAAGCTGTCTGTCTACTCGTCTGGACTCGTGTCTTTCAGTTCCAATGATGGCGAGTCCACCGGCTTCTTTTACACCCGGTCCGAGTTTAATGTCTGTACCACGGCCAGCCATATTGGTCGCAATGGTTACTGTTCCGGCTTTTCCTGCTTCTGCTACAATTTCTGCTTCTTTTTGATGGTGTTTGGCGTTTAATACATTGTGTTTAATGCCTCTTAATTTGAGCATTCTACTGAGAATCTCTGAATTTTCAACGGAGGTTGTCCCAACTAAAACTGGTCTTCCTTGTTGAACCAATTTTACAATTTCTTCAATAACGGCGTTGTATTTTTCACGCTTGGTGCGGTAAACCAAATCTTCATAATCTTTACGAATGACAGGACGGTGCGTAGGTATTACCATTACATCTAACTTGTAAATATCCCAGAATTCCTGTGCTTCGGTTTCAGCTGTACCGGTCATACCAGCCAGTTTATGATACATTCGGAAGTAATTTTGCAAAGTAATAGTAGCGTATGTTTGCGTGGCGGCTTCTACTTTTACATTTTCTTTGGCTTCAATGGCTTGATGCAACCCATCGCTATACCTTCTGCCTTCCATGATACGACCGGTTTGCTCATCTACAATTTTTACCTGACCATTATCAATCACATAATCTACATCTCTTTCAAAGAGCGTGTATGCTTTTAATAATTGATTTACAGTGTGAATGCGTTCACTTTTTAAACTAAAATCCTGAAGCAGTGCTTCTTTTTTCTGTGCTTTTTCTTTTGGAGAGGTATTCAGTTTCTCAATTTCGGCAATTTCTTCTCCCACATTGGGGATAACGAAAAATTTTGGGTCGTTCACCAAATTACTCAAGAAATCAATGCCCTTATCTGTAAGTTCAACATGATTGTTTTTTTCATCAATCACAAAAAATAATTCCTGGTCAATCTTATGCATTTCCTTCATCTGGTCTTGCATGTAATAATTTTCGGTTTTTTGAAGTAGTGTCTTAACGCCCGGCTCACTTAAAAATTTAATGAGTGCAGAGTTTTTGGGTAATCCTCTGTATGCTCTTAATAAAGGTACGCCTGCTTCTTTTTCTTTGTTTTCGGCAAAGTATTTTTTTGCTTCTACCAGGCAAGTTTGAACATATTGTTTTTGAGCATTAACCAGTTTTTCTACAAAAGGTTTGTATTCGTTGAATTCGTGTTTATCACCTTTTGGTGTGGGACCTGAGATGATGAGTGGTGTACGGGCATCATCAATTAAAACAGAGTCCACTTCGTCTACAATGGCATAGTGATGGCCCCTTTGGACTAACTCATCGGGTGAAGAAACCATGTTGTCACGAAGATAATCAAAACCGAATTCGTTATTTGTTCCGTAGGTAATGTCGCATAAATAAGCGTTTCTTCTTTCAATAGAATGTGGTTCGTAATTATCAATACAATCTACGGTTAGTCCGTGAAACTGAAAGAGAGGTCCGTTCCATTGACAGTCACGGCGAGAAAGATAGTTATTGACGGTTACGAGGTGGACGCCTCTTCCGGCAAGAGCGTTCAAATAAATGGGTAAGGTTGAAACAAGTGTTTTACCTTCACCGGTAGCCATTTCGGCGATTTTCCCGCGATGTAATGCAATTCCACCGATTAATTGAACATCGTAATGAATCATATTCCATTTGATGGGATGCCCCATTACGTTCCACGTGGTTTTCCATAAAGCTTTATTGCCGGCAATTTCCACAAAATCTTTTCCTTCGGCGGCTAATTTTTTATCCAATTCAGTAGCGGTAACTTCAATGGATTCGTTTTCAGTAAAGCGTCTGGCGGTTTCTTTCAATACTGCAAAGGCCTCGGGTAAAATTTCTTCCAGAACTTCTTCTATTTTTTCAACCGATTTTTTATCTAATTCTTCAATTTGTTTAAAGAGTTTTTCTTTTTCATTGACATCCATTTCAGGATTTTGGTCAATGTTAGTTTTGATGCTTTGAATTTGTTGTTGTTCTTCGGCAATGTAATTTTGAATTCTTTGTTTGAACTCTTGAGTTTTTTTTCTTAATTCATCATTGGATAAAGACGACAAGGAAGCGTATATGTGATTTATTTTTTCGACGATTGGTAAAATTTGTTCAATATCTTTTTCAGATTTGGTCTTAATCTTGAATAATTTCTTCAATACATTGAGCATATAAAAATTTTTGAATGGGCGAATTTACAAAAATAATAAGGGAATATTAAGGAAAGAAATGTTATATTGGGTTAAATTATGAAAGATGTAGTTGAATGAGTCATTCTACATTTTGTCGTAATCTGATAAAATTTGACTATGATTATTTTAAACCTTACCTTCGCTGCCCCTAAATTTAATATCGTGGATAGAAATTCAATTATTGGTATTACGCTTATAGCACTTATATTAGGCGTATGGGTGTATATGACTACGCCTACTCAGGAGGAGTTAGCAAGACAAAAAAGAATAAGGGATTCTATTGAATTAGCTGAAAAACAGAAAGTGCAAGCCGCAAACACCTTATCCCGTGATTCTTCTTATGTATCTGCAAAGACAGATTCTCTAAAAAATAACACTGTTGTGAATGATAGTATTCTTTCACTTCAGATTCAATCTTTTTACAAAGATTTTTATCCTGCTATAAAAGGTGAAGAAAAACTTTTTACACTTGAAAATGAAAAATTAAAAATTACTTTCACGAATAAAGGCGGGAAAATAAAACAAGTAGAACTTAAAGAGTATCATCGTTATGGACAAGAAGAGTATTTAAAACTATTTGATGAAGATTCTACTTATTATACTTTGTTGTTAGATGTTTATGAAAAAAGCCGTGTATTTTCAACGGATAGTTTTTATTTTGATGCACCTATTGTGGAGAAAAATAAAATTGTATTTCGCTTGAATACTACCAAAAGCGGAAAGTATCTGGATTTTATTTATAGTTTGAAGCAGAATGATTATCTTGTAAATTTTGATATTGAATTTCATAATTTGAACGATGTTATTTCTTCAAACATTGATGAATTGTTTTTTAGATGGGAATGTTTAATGCCGTCGCAGGAAAAGCATATTGTGAAAGAAAAAGAAGTTGCTACCATTTATTATAAATACACAGAAGATAGCCCTGATTATATCAATCCAAGGAGTGATGATGAAAAAGAAATCAATGAAATGCCCATTAAATGGTTGTGTTTTAAACAGCAATTTTTTAATAGCACTATTATTGCAGATAAAGAATTTATGAAAGATGGAAGTTTTATCAAATTGCGCACTAAAGAAGAAGACACAGCGATTGTAAAAGCAACTAAAGCAGAATTAGGTGTTCCTTATTCACATCAATCAAACGAAACATTTGGTATGCAGTTTTATTTTGGTCCGAATCATTACAATACTTTGAAGAAATATGAAGATTGGGAATTAGAAAAAATTATTCCTACGGGCTGGTGGGTGTTTCGTTATATCAATACCGGTTTAGTAATTCCGATTTTTAACTGGTTGAAAGGGACATTGAATTTTGGCATTATTTTGATTATTCTGAATATCATTATCAAAATTATCCTTTTTCCTATTTTTTACAAGAATTATATGAGTGGTGCAAAGATGCGTGCTTTGAAGCCAGAGTTAGATAAAATTAATGAAAAGTATGGACCGAATGGCGACCCGGTGAAGAAGCAACAGGAGATAATGGCCTTGTATCAGCGGGCAAAAGCCAATCCAATGATGGGTTGTTTGTTATTATTGATTCAATTTCCACTATTAATTGCATTATTTAATTTTGTTCCGGCGGCGATTGAATTGCGTCAGGAAGCGTTTTTATGGGCAGATGATTTGTCTACTTATGACAGTATCTGGGATTTTGGGAAAATTCCAATTATCTATTCCATTTACGGAGATCATGTTTCTTTGTTTGCTTTGCTAATGTTTATCTCAACAATACTTTATACTTGGATGAATAGTGAAATGCTTTCACCACAGCAAAATCAACAGGTTCCGGGTATGAAGTTTATGATGTATTTTATGCCGGTAATTTTTCTGGCCGTGATGAATAATTATTCAGCAGGATTAAGTTGGTATTATTTTACAGCCAACATCTTGACATTTGGACAAACCTATTTGTTACGATATATTATTAAAGATGAAAAAGTGAGAGCCGAGATAGAAGCTAACCTTAAAAAACCTGTAAAAGTAAGTGGATTTCAAAAGCGTTTGCAAGAGATGATGAAACAACAACAACAGATGCAAAACGTTAAGAAAAAAAGATAATGGATTGTTTTAATTTTTATTGTAATTTTTTTTGAATAATCTTAAATACAATAGAACTCAGATACCACAGATTGAAAACAGATTCCCACAGGTTATTTTTTACAAGATTTTTATTCGTTGGCGTATTATTTGAAATCTTGTGAATAATATGAATTCTAAAAATTTAATTTAGCATTTTCTCAATATGCCAGAGAATCAACCTGTTTAATAAATACAATGGTTATAGTTTGACAATTTTAAATGGTATTTTAATACCGTCAATAATAATACCTAATATGTATATACCACTCGTGTATTCTTCTAAATTTAAAGTTGCTTGAATTTGATCATTATTGTTAGTAACAATATTTTTTAAGAAAAATTTTCCCCCTAATAGATTATACATCTCTATTTGATATTTTGAGTTAGAAGGGTTTTCAAAATTTATATTTAATAAATCAGAAGCCGGGTTAGGATATACTTTTATATTGTATTTCAGTTTTAAAAATTCTTCTATCCCTATGACCACACAGGAACCACTTGTTAATTGTATCATGTCGTAAAAACCACATTGTCCATAGATGTTTAAATCACTTGTTGAAACTTGATAATCACCTCCATCAACGTCAGATGTATATGGTTGTAATTTTCTTCGTAATGAGCCAGGAATGCTGAAGGGTTGATTCCCTAAAGTTCTGTAATACATTACAGCTGTACTGTCTATAACATGCATTAATCCTATGCCGTGACCGATTTCGTGATACATGACTTCTAAAAAGTCAACATTAAATGCAGGTAAGGTGTTGAATAAAGTATCATAGAAAAATTTATTAAGATACGACTTATTTATTCTAATATCAAAATCAACAAGCATTCTTGTAGGTGGTGATGGACAAATTATATTTGCATTAACTCTAGTTTCTGCTATTATATTTGGATTTGAAAATTGGGATGGTTCTGCAACAAAAATATTACATATAGTATCCATTACGCCAAATCCCTGCAAAGCTGTATCTGTACCTAATTTAATATTAACTCCTGTTAAGCAAGTCCAATCTTTAATTGCTTTTTTTACACACATAACCATGTTGGGATTATTTCCAACACTTGTATCCAATCTAATAACATAACCTCCTGTCAGAGCATTGCTCTTGTATAGGTTGGCTTTTAATTTTTGAATAGTAGGAAGTCCTGATTTTACAATAGTGTTGTAAATGGAGAAATAAACGGAAAACGACTTTGAGGCAAGATTTAAGTTACTTATAACACTATCACCTGAATTAGTAATTACAATAAAATTGCCGCTGCCTGGCGTATTGGTTAAAGAAGGGTTGATAGTATCAATAGTTGAAGGCATTCTTATTTGTATCATAGTATCATTCCAAGATAAATAATCTATGTTATCAAGTTTATTTAAATATGGAAAACCTAATTTGTCTGCATTTCTAAATTTTACTTGTCCGCTTCCCCTTGTTGCACCAAAATTATTTCCTTTTATGGTAAGTATTTCGTTTAAACCTCCATTTATAGGCGAGTTAAAATCTTTTATTGTAGGTGGACAAACGGATATACTATTTGTTAAATAGCCGTTATAGGTTAAACTATTATACGAGTTTAGTGTTGTGCCTGTTGAAGATGTAGTATAAAAACAGCTATTAATGGCTGTAACAGAATTGGTAAGAGTAACGTTGACATTACCACAATTAACTATTCCCATTTTCACATGAGCCAGTAATTGATAAGAAGTAGTTATTTGAGTTCGTACCGGAGTACCTGGAAAATTTGAACTTATAGCAAAAGCAAAAACATTTGAGGAATTATCAATCATATAGGCATTAGCAGGTAAATAATTTGAAGGATTACTAAAATTCGGTCCATTTGTTACTGTAACATTAGAAGCAGCAACTACGCTTGAACCAAAAACTGTAGAATTATAGGTAAGCCAAACAGGAACATTGTCAAGATAAGTAGAATTATTGTCTGCTTTGATGTTTACATCAAACTCAAAAATTGAACCCGAAATTACAGGATTGGTTACCTCAAGAAATAGATCATTGACATAAGTTTTGTTGAGGGAGTTTTTAGAAACTAATTGAATTTTAGCTTCAATAATTGTATTAAAATTTTTGTATCTTTCAGTATACGGAATATCTATTTGCTTATCTTTTTTTGTTTCTTTTACACTTATGTTTTTTTTTTAATGATAAATTTATTTCCCGTAATACTAGAAATATCCCTGTATAAATCCTCTAATTTTACATATGGTTGTGGTTCGTATGGAGGAATACAATTGTAACTTAATTTTTCAGGGTTGGATATATCTATCATCAATTTTATCCTATGATTGTTTCTTTCGTTCTTTGGATATAGAAAAATCAATGCATTAGTAGTTTCAACAATACCATTTCCATGAGCACTCAAACCAACATATTCTATTCCTGTTTGTGGGTCAAAATATCTTCCCCCATCTACCTCTATTTTTATTATACTATCCGCAGGCATTTTCCCTTTAATCATTCTTGTCACCTTAAAGGACATCAAAGTAAATAATTGTCTTTTATCTAAAAATGAAACATTTTTATTAGTATAATACCCTTCAAAAACATAATCAGATTGATTTATATGTTCTTGCAACCAGTTATAAGAGTTGTAATAATTTTCTGTTTGAGCTGCCCCTTTTAATACAATTAAAAATAAACCAACTAAGATCAAATATAAAAAGATTCTCAAGTTCATATTTATTTTTTAAACGTTAATTATTTTTCAAAAAAAATATTCTTTTGCAAATTTAATAAAAATTTATTTATATTAACAATTTACAGAGGCAGAAATGTTTTTACATCCTACGTTTTTTTCTTAATTTATTATTAATGATTTTGAATTAAGGAAAAATGGATAATTCAAAATATAGTGAATAAAAGGAATTAGTATTAAAAATTAAATGAAGAAAATCCTTAAAACAGATGATTTTTTTGTAAGTGACTCTTAGCGTCTTTCAAGTTGCATTTGGATTTTTATTCATTTATTTTTTCTTTTTTAAATGTAATAGTTAGATGAGATAAATTTGAAAAATTTCATGTAGATTTGATGTTTTGATATAATGCGATTAACTAACTTTGCATGGAATAATAATTTAAGTGAATGTCTGAAAAATACATTGATGTTGAGAAGGTATTAAAAGAAAAAGTGCCTAAGTTTTACAAAGTTATTCCACGTTTTTTAGTTTCATGGGTAAAAAAAGTTTTGCACGAAGAGGACATTAATTATGCAATGTCTTCTTTTGGTCATCTAAGAGATTTAAAATTTAATGATAGTGTTTTGAAGTTTCTTGACGCAAAAGTTATTTCACACGGCGTGGATAATATTCCTGAATCAGGTAGTGTTATTATAGCATCCAATCATCCATTAGGGGGATTAGACGGGATGGCTTTGATTAAAGCAGTGAGTGAGAAAAGAAAAGATATTAAGTTTATCGTCAATGATGTTTTATTAAAATTAGAAAATTATTCTGGTATTTTTGTAGGTGTGAATAAGTTAGGTAGTACACCAAAATCATCGCTTCTGGAAGTAGAGAAAGTATTTGCATCGGATAATGCCATTTTATTTTTTCCTGCTGGCTTAGTTTCCAGAAAGCAGAAGATTAATGGCAAATGGCAAATTCAGGATTTGATGTGGAATAAAACGTTTGTTCAAAAAGCGGTGCAGTATTCAAAGCCCATTATTCCCACATTTATTGAAGGAAAAAATTCTAATTTCTTTTACAATCTGGCGTATTGGAGAAAAAAACTTGGAATTAAGGGAAATATCGAAATGCTTTTTTTACCGGATGAAATGTTTAAACAAAAACATCAAACCATTCCAATTTATTTTGGTAAACCTATTCGCCCTGAAATTTTAGATAAATCAAAAAATTTTAATGAATGGGCAAATGTGATTAAAAATTATGTTTACTCTGGAAGTATTCAGAAGAATATAAGTTTTGAAGAATATCTAAAAAAATAATTCAGAGGTGTTGAATTCGTAAATCAATGCCATGACAAGAGAACAATTAATTGAAAGAAATAAGCAAGTTTTAAGAAAATACATTCCAGAAAAAGCGATTGAAAGAATAAGTGAAATGATATTGGAATATGATTTTAAATTAATAATAAAGGGCGATAGACGAAGTAAATGGGGAGATTTTAGGGCATCTTATGGTGATAGAAATTATTCAACCATTACAATCAATAAGAGTTTGAATCCATATAGTTTTTTGATTACTTTGGTTCATGAGATTGCACATTGCAAGACCTATAGAGAGTTTGGAAATAAGGTAGATGCGCATGGAAGAGAGTGGAAAAAAAATTTTCAGATTTTAATGCAGCATTTTTTAAACACAGATGTATTTCCAATTGATGTACTGTATGTTTTAAGAAAACATCTTCAAAATCCACTTGCTTCTGCAAATGCAGATGTTGAGTTATACAAAGTGCTGATGAATTATGATTCAAAAGAAAAGGTTGTATTATTAGAATACCTTTCAGATGGCCAGAAATTTATCTTTGAAGAAAATCTTTATCAAAGAATTGGATTGGTAAGAAAAAGAATTGAATGTGTGCAACTTTCTACTAATAAAAAATATCTATTTTCACCAATTGTGGAAGTGGAACTTGTGGAGGAATGAATTGGGGTTTCATTTTAGATTTTTATTTATTAGTGCTACATTTAAGAAGTTCCAGATATTAAATTTGTATTCTCCTATAAATCTTTCTTTGAACAAATCTAAATCAATAGAACACGGATACCACAGATTGAAACCGATTTCCACAGATTATTTTTTTAGATTATTATTCGTTGATGTGTTATTGAAAAATTTCATGTAGATTTGCCTAAAAATAAAGTTTTATGAAAAATCATGAAATTGATTACAAAATTTATGGTGAGGAACTACAATGTGTAGAAATAATATTAGACCCCAATGAGACAGTAGTTGCGGAGCCGGGCAGTTTAATGTATATGGATGATGGAATTAAAATGGAAACAATTTTTGGGGATGGTTCGCAACAATCTTTTTTAGGAAAATTATTTTCAGCAGGTAAAAGATTATTAACTGGTGAAAATTTGTTTATTACGGCTTATACCAATCTTTCTTCGCAAAGAAAACAAGTTACTTTTGCTGCTCCCTATACAGGTAAAATTATACCAATAAATTTAATGCAATACAATGAGAAAATCATTTGTCAGAAAGATAGTTTTTTGTGTGCCGCAAAAGGAGTGAGTATTGGTATTGAGTTTCAGAAAAAATTGGGTGCAGGATTATTTGGTGGCGAAGGTTTTATCATGCAAAAGTTAGAAGGTGATGGCATGGCGTTTATGCATTCGGGTGGATATATTATTCATAAAAGTTTACAAGCGGGTGAATTGATAAAAGTGGATACGGGTTGTATTGTAGCGTTCACCAGCAGTGTAGATTATGATATTCAATTTGTAGGAGGAATAAAGAATACATTGTTTGGTGGCGAAGGGGTATTTTTTGCAGTATTGAGAGGACCGGGTGAAGTATGGTTGCAATCCTTACCAATCAGTCGCTTAGCCGGACGCATACTGTCCTTTGCTACGACCACATCCAGACGTGAAGAAGGAAGTATATTAGGTGGATTAGGGGATTTATTAGATGGGGATTGATTTTAATAACAGGGAACTATAAATTGATGACTTATTAAGTTAATAATTAGATGAAGTTTACAAATCATGTTTATTGCTACTTGATGTTTATTTGTTTGAGTTTATTTGCTTTAAAAGCTCAACAAAAATGTGATATCAGAGATTATTACGATGATTTTATTGAAGTGAAAAGAATGAAATCCCAAAATCATTATTTTTTAATTAGTAATATTATTCCAATCCAACAAAATAATTGCGTTTCAGAATTTATAAATAATAATCAGAAATTTCTGAGCTATTTACTTACTAATTTTTCATCTACTGTAAATCGTAAGGATTTTTTAAGCATTTCGGATAGTGTTCAATTAAAAAGATCTTTCATAGAACATTTAAAGAAGGATAGTATTTTTAATCCATTGATGCAAGAATTAAATGATAAGTCCATTTTGAAAATCAAGAAAAAAGATACTGTAACAATGAATGAAATTCTTAGTATAGCCGTTAAATTCTTTTCAATTCAGAATATCAATGAAGAAGGGTATTATTTAGGTAAAATATGTATTGACCCCAGATTTTTAATAAATACAGAACCTATTAGAAAACCGTTTATAGAAGCATTTTGTTTTTCCACTGTATTTAAATACCTTGATGATGAAAATATAAAACTTTATGATGAATTTATTAAAGCTATTAAGGAAATTTACACTATAAATCTTGGAAATAACAATTCTGAAAAATTATTGAGGGCACAAGGTGCTTTATACATACTGATGAAACAAAATGAAAAATTGAAAAAATCAGTGAAGAAAGAGTATGAGTTACAAAAAGATTATTTGCCTTTTATTTTAGTATCAAAATAATTTGATGTTTTATTCAAAGAATTTAATGTACATTTGTATTATGAAAGTGTTTCTTCAAAAGATAAACAAAAAATGTTTTTTTGTTTTTTTATTTTATATCTTTGATTTTGCGATTCTTTTCTCTCAAATAAAAATTACAAAAGCAGAAGATTTTGAAGAAGGACTTGTTCTGGAATTTCAAGAATGCAAGCCAGACAGTGTGTTTCCTGGTCCTTCTGGTAAAAATCAAATATGGGATTTTTCTAATTTGAAACCTACTTCAAATAAAATTACTCAAAAAATCATGTCCATCAAATCTACCAGTTATGATGATTATTTTCCCGATGCTCAACTGGCAGAAGTAAATTCCGACGGAACGTTTGTCTTTTTTAGGAAAACAAAATCAGAAAATTATCTCGTGGGTTTTGCAGATGAAAGACAGGAAATGACAATGAAATATGTAGATAATATGATTTTCATGAAACGTCCTATTCAATTTGGTGATAGTATTTCCGATACATTCAGAAGAGAATATTCCACGAGTTATTTTGAATTCAAAGGAAATGGTACAGTCACAATTGTTGCTGATGGATATGGAAAGTTAATTTTACCCAATAAAACTTATGATAAAGTATTAAGAGTGAAAATTGTTCAAGAAAGCTTAGATACACTTGATCAATACAAAACAAAAAATAAAACTACCAATATTACTTATTTGTGGTTTAATAATGAAAACAAATCTACTTTATTAAAAATAAACGAACTCACAACGCCCTTTTTTACAAATAAAACAGTTCTATACTTATTAAGCGAAACAAACGAAAAGAAGAAGAAAAATTAGTTTCTCAATTGTTACTTTTTTCTACACAAATAAATTTTCTCTCCTTTTGGTAATCGGTAATAATCTATTTCTTCATCTGAAAATTCTTTAGTGTAATCGTATTCTTCTACTATAAATCCAACACTTCTTAATCTATCCGGATAATCCAATCCATATAATCGCACGTGATCTTTTTGCCAGAAGTGTTTTTCGCGTTCTTCTGGTGATGTAATGCTTTTATCTTCGTAAGTTTTTTCTCTGCTGGTATCCTGCGGTACCTGAAAAATGCCCCAGCCACCGGGTTTCATCATTCTGTACAATTCTTTCATACATTGAATATCATCATCCACATGTTCTAACACATGATTCGCCAAAATCACATCAAAAGTATTATCTGGTAATGGTGAATGATGTAAATCAAAATGTAAGTCCGCAATAGGCGATTCAATATCAGCTGTGAGATATTCCAGATTTGGCATTTTTATGAAAATGGGCAAAAAACATTGCTCTGGTGCGATGTGTAATACTTTTAATTTATCAGTAAAAAAATTGGTTTTATTTTTCAAGAATAACCATAACAAACGATGTCGTTCAAGAGAAAGCGTTCCGGGAGAAAGCACGTTGTCCCTTTTACTTTTTTCGGAATAACCATAAGGTAAAAATTTGCGGTAAGTTTTTCCATTGATGGGATCTTTGTATCTTTTTCCGTAAAATAATAGAGGAGCAAAAAATTTTACCAGATAACTAAGACGAATTAAAATAGGTCTTGGAATTTTTTTTAGCAAATAATGAAACATAATAATTTACACACGGCTGCAATAAAAAGAAATTTATGAATACTTATGTACACGAAAAATAAATTATTCTATAATTATTTTTTGTAAGTAAAAGGATCCAGTATTTTCATCTTTTGCATTGACGAAATAAACGCCTTTTTGAAGATTGGAAGTGTTGACGCTGAATATATTATCTTGTATTTCAGAAAACATTACATTCTGATCAACTTTTCTTCCCATTATATCTGTGATGTAAAAGTGAATGTTTCTAGATGATGTATTTAGAAGTAGATAAAATTGTCCTTTATTTGGATTGGGAAAAATGGTTAAGATATGAGCTTCCGGGTCATTTTGTAGGACGTAGGTTGGTGAAGGTTGTTTATAAATGTACATCGCATAATTTTCATAATTTTCATTTGCTCCTTGTTTGTATTGAACAATTTTTTGTGTAATCATGTTACCGTAGTACGCGTTTCTGGTAAGAATTTCTTTTCGCCCCCAATCCCAAATCCAATTACCAATTGTTCCGTCCCAGATGTAATCTTTTTCTTCTATGTTTTCATCATCAATAGGATCATAGTAATACTCGTATTTTTCAGAATTTAAATAAACACCGGAGGCATATCTTTGTTGAAAAATAAATGTTGAAGGCAAATTATTACAAAGATCTTCAATATCATTGCTAATCCATTTATACCATGTTGTCAATATCTTTCCCAAAGTATCCCATTTATTGGTGTTATAATTCCATTCCATTTCAATAGCTTCTTTTATTTTACCATTTGAATCATAAAAATAAGATTCTTTGGTTTTGTAGGTAATAACATTATTGTTATCAAACTCTTCATAAATAATTGAGGTATATTTTTGTTGAGAATTGTAGTATACGGATATTTGATAATCTAGCTTTAATGTATCATAACAATTAAATCGACGATATACTTTTTCTGAAACTAATTTATTGTAAATGTTGTAATTTCTCACATACTTTGTTACAACACAGAAAGTTTGAGTAGAATAATCATAATTTTGATCCTCAATTACACTTGGTTTATTTGATGATGTATAATAAAAAGTATCTCTATTTGCTGGAATCCATTCATTTGTCCAATGGTTGAAATTATGAAGAGCAACACATTGCTTCCTACCCAAGTTATCATATCTGTAAATAACTCTGTAATTTGGCAAAGAATCTGAATAAATTTTTTCTTCTAATAATTTTCCGGTGTTTGGAGAAGTTGTATAGTATAAATAGGTAGAAGAATCCTGATAATACCAAGCAGGATTGATAAACCTGTCCCATTCATAATGTACACTCGTCAAGGGTAGATATTGCAACGCTTGATCTTCGTATATTTTCTTGTCATTAGATTGAACATACAATGTTCGAACGGAAGGTATTGGTGCTCTTATTCTATATCTTGAATCAATTACTTGATTGCCTAAAAAACTTATGTGAGGATTAAACCTTCTACTTTCAAACACCTCTTCTTGTGAATAAATTATTTGCCATAATAAAACTCCAACTATTACTAATAATTTTGTTTTCATAGTGGTAAATTTTGATACAAAGATACAATTTTTTTTACAAATTAAAAACATTTTAAGTAACCTTACTCTTTTGCAAATAAATCTGCATATTCATTGTAGAAGCAAAAAATCTTACTTTTGCCCTTTGTTAATTCCACTATGCATCATTCACATCGTGAGATATTTTTTAAACACGTTGCTCAAACTTCTCCTACACCATTAGGCATTGAAATACAAAAAGCAGAAGGAGTTTATATCTACGATATTTCAGGAAAAAAATATCTTGATTTTATTAGCGGTATTGCCGTCAGTAGTGTTGGACATCAACATCCACAGGTTAAACAAGCCATCGTAGACCAATTGAATAAATATGCACACATCATGGTCTATGGCGAAACGATTCAACATCCTCAAACCGAATACGCTCAATTACTCACACAGCACCTTCCATCTTCATTAGATTGTATTTACTTTGTCAATTCCGGTGCAGAAGCCATTGAAGGGGCAATGAAACTGGCTAAGGGCTACACTGGTCGACCTGAAATTGTTGCCTTTGAAAATGCCTACCACGGTAGTACTCAAGGTGCTTTGAGTATTATGGGCAACGAATGGCTGAAAAGTAAGTATCGTCCTCTACTCCCTGCCGTTAAAATCCTGAAATGGCAGGATAATTCCGAACTTGAACAAATTACTTCTCAAACGGCCGCTGTTTTTATAGAACCCATTCGTGCTGAATCCGGAATACAAATACCGGACGAGAACTTTTTGCAAGCCCTAAATCAGCGCTGCAAAGAAACAGGAACTTTATTGGTATTCGATGAAATTCAAACGGGATTCGGAAGAACCGGCAAACTCTTTGCTTTTCAGCATTTTGGAATTGTCCCTGATATTCTGGTACTTGGAAAAGCAATGGGCGGTGGCTTACCCATCGGGGCTTTTATCGCATCTCATTCTCTGATGGAAACATTTACCCATCATCCATTAGGACATCTTACTACTTTTGGCGGAAATGCTGTTTGCGTAGCTTCTGCCTTAGCAACATTAAATGTGATACTCCAGCAAAATCTCATTGATAACGCACTCCGGATTGAACAACAACTGAAAAACAATCTCGTTCATACTCGTATACAATTTTTACGTATTAAAGGTGCAATGGGAGCCATTCAATTAGAATCTTCAGAAATCGTAATGAAAACAATTGAACTGGCAATCAATAAAGGACTCATAATTGATTGGTTTCTTTTTGCTCCTGATTGTATTCGCCTTGCTCCACCACTCACTATTACCAGCGATGAATTACAAAAAGGTATTGAAATAATTTTAGAATGTTTAGATAATGTATAAACATATTAATATACTTACATATTTAAATGCTTTTATCTATTTGTTTACTAATTTAATGGCACAAACAAAATATGATACTGATTCCCGTTATTTTCAAAAACCTTCTCCATTCTATTTTTTGAATGACACTACCTTGCAAATTACACAATACATAGATACATCTGTTTTAAGTTTTCAGTATTCTTTGCCTTTTTATTTTAATGGTCAAATAGGGACAGCACAACCCGATTATTTGTTGCAACAGAATGATTTTGAAATAGGTAATAGAGTTTTAAGTGTTTATTATCCAGATATAATTACATTAGAAAATATCAATATCTACAAAACAAAAGGATTTTTTGCCAAATTGGAGGGAATTGCTGGCAGCAAGGATGAGCAGCATTTCAGAGCATTTTTTACATCTCCAATAAAACAACAGCATCAGATTAATTTTTTTCTACGAAGAAGCACGAATACAGGATTTTATCAACATCAGAAAGCCAGTATTACCAATCTTTTTACGGATTATCATTGGTTTGGCAAAAAACGTTTTTCAATGGATACCAAATTGTTGCTTAACTTTCTGAAACATCAGGAAAATGGCGGTATTACAATAGATACATTGTCGTATAATGATTTGTTTCTGGACAAAACTCTTGTTCCTGTTTCTCTTTCAAGTGCTACAAAAAAATACAACAATCACACTGCAGAACTAAATGCTCATTATAGATTTGGAAAAGATACTATCAACCTCAATGCTATATCTATTGGTATCAGAGCGTTTCAGGAATTGTATCAATACACGGATAATTATCCCTTTTCTGGCTATTACAATTTTATTTTTTTAGATACAATCAAAACAAACGATAGCTTGAATAGTTGGAAAATAGAATTGCCTCTTACCTATTCCTTTAAGCTTAACAACACCATTGCTCAATTGACCTATTACTACCAATATAATAAGATTCATTTCTCTTTTGATACAGTTTTACAAAATCATTTTTTAGAAGGAAAAACCTTTCATTCTTTTCAATATTTAAAATTTTCTGGAAACAGCGGCACAGAACTAAAATATATCATCAATGGCACACAGAAAAATAATTATTATTTCAAAGTTTTTTCAAATATTCACTACAAAAAATGGTCAACAGAAATGCAGGTAAGTACATTTCAACAATCCCCTACTTTTCAGCAAAATTTCTGGTATAGCAATCATTTTATCTGGGAAAATCATTTTCAAAACATACTTACATCTACTTTTCATTTTTCACTTGCTTTTGATAAATTCATTCGCCTTTCTTATACAGGACGAACAATCAAGAACTTTGTTTACTTTTTAGATAATTATCCACAACAATACACTAATAATTTAATGGTACATCAATGGCAATTACAATTAAATTTTCTGCTTTTGAAGCATATAGGTATTAAATCCAATTATTATTATCAATGGAAAAGCGCTGATGTAATAGCACTTCCGCAGCATTTTCTGGATGTTGATTTGTATTATCAGGGCAGATGGTTTAAGAACAATTTACTTGTCAATACAGGTGTACAATTTATTTCTGCATTAAATTATTTTGATACCTATCAATACAATCCTGCTACAAGTATTTACAGTGTGATGAGTAGAAACTTTCAGACAGGGAATTATCCGCAAATTGGACTTTATTTTTCTGGTCGCATCAAGCCCGTGAATTTTTTTATCCGAATGGATAATCTTTTATCTGGATTTATCGGGCAGCCCTATTATTACCTTCCACATTATATGATGCCTGACCGTGCCTTACGAATGGGTATCAGCTGGATGTTTTTTGATTGAAGTTTAATGACAATTCTATGACAATTCCACTTTTTCTCTTCTTTATTTTTGCCGTATGAAATTATATTTACAGAGTTCGCATCTTTACGTTATTGCTTTTTCGCATAAAAAATTACCGCTCAATCTCATTGGGAAATTATACCTAAACGCTGCCGAAACAGAATCGTACAAAAATCATTTAGCTCAAATACAACAACACTTTTCTGCCTCCGAAATAATGCACATCAGCACCTGTAATCGCTGTGAATTTTATCTCGTTACACAAAATAATGTGTCAAAAGAACAAGTAAAAACTTTTTTCTCTTCGTTTTATTCTTCCCTATCAGAAGAAGAAAAGACCAGAATCACTGAAAAAGTCATTTTTAAAAAAGATGAAGACGCTGTGCAATACCTTATGGAAGTGGCATCTTCTCTGCAATCAATGGTAGTGGGCGAACGAGAAATCATTACGCAAGTGCGAAATGCTTATGAACATTGTCATTCACTTGGTCTTACTGGGGATTTGTTGAGAATCGTTATGAAAAAAGTTATTGAAACCGGTAAAAAAGTTTTTTCTGAAACCGATATTGCTAAAAATCCTGTTTCAGTTGCATCCTTAGCTGCCCGACAAATTAAACAACTCAACATCCCTTCTCATCCAAAAGTTACACTCATTGGTTCTGGTGTTACGATGCAAACGTTTATGAAGTATTTCCATCAGGAAAATTTTCAATACACTTTTGTCAGTCGTAAAAAAGAAAATAGTGAGACCTTACAAAAGAAATATGGCGGTACTTTTATGGGTTTGAATGAATTGAAAAATTTAGATAATTATCCAACAAATATATTGGTGGTCTGCACTTCTTCGCCAACTCCAGTAATTGACGAATCTTTATATCATAAATTATTTTCTACTACTCAAAAGCCCATTATTGTGGATTTAAGTAATCCATCCGACATTAGTGATGAAGTCAAAAAAAAGTTTCAATTTGAATACATTGACATTAGTTCTCTCAAACAGCAAGCCAGACAAAATTTATTAAAACGTAAACAATCTATTAAAGATGCAAAACAAATCATTGAATCTCAGTTGTTGGAATTTATGCAGGTCTTTAGAGAACGTTGTGTAGAAAACATTATTCGTGAAATTCCGCAAGAACTCAAAGAATATAAACACAAAGCATTGAATGAAGTGTTTAGAAAAAAATTAGAACAATTAGAGCCCACTCACAAAGAATTAATTCAGGAAATAGTGGATTATTTAGAAGGCAAATTTAATACGGTTACATATAAAAAATTAAAAAGCATACTTTTGCAGTGAATTATATTTTCAATGAATAAAAAAATTGTTATCGGCACTCGTGGCAGTGCATTAGCCCTGTGGCAGGCAAGGTATACTCAAAATCTTTTAGCGCAAATCGGTATAGAAAGTGAATTGAAAACTATTGTTACCAGCGGAGATAAAAATCAACAATGGGAAAATAGTTTTGATAAATTAGAAGGTAAAAATTTTTTTACTAAAGAAATTGAAGAGGCGTTATTAAAAAAAGAAATTGACCTTGCGGTACATTCCTTCAAAGATGTGGAAGCCAATTTTGATAATTCAGATAGTCCTTTGATAATAGCCGGCTTAAGCAAAAGACATACGCCTAATGATATACTCATCATACATAAAGACAAAGTGGATAAACAACAATTGTTACACCTCGTTCAAAATGCAAAAGTTGGCACATCTTCTGCTCGTCGCTATGCTCAATTGAAATCGCTTCGTCCTGATGTTGAAATCTTTCCATTAAGAGGTAATGTTCCTACACGCATTCAAAAATTGCAAAATCGACAATATGATGGGATTATTTTAGCACAGGCAGGTATTGACAGATTACAAATTGACTTGAATGATTTTTATATATTTCCACTTCCTTTACATTATTTTGTACCAGCAGCTGGTCAGGGTATTATTGCTTTTCAAATACGAAGTGAAGATAAAAGGTTATTGGAATACATTCAAAATATCAGTGATGAAGACGCCAATGAATGTGGAAAAATAGAACGAAAGTTATTGAAGCAAATGGGCGGAGGATGCAGTAAGCCCATTGGTGTATTGTGTGAAAAAAGAAATGAGAAATGGAGATGCTACATAAGTTTTAATGATAATAAAGAAAACCTTTCGCTTTTGTCTATCATAGAACATTCGGATTCTGAACATCTTTTACAAACTGCACAGAGACAAATTGAAAAACTGCAATCCTTATTTCAAACTCCAATAAACAAAAATATCTTCATTAGTAAATCATTAGATGAAAATAATTATTTAAAAAAACTCTGTCAACGCTTACACTGGAAACTGACCGATATTTCACTTATTCAAACGAATAGTGTTTCAGTTTCATCCATTCCAGATTGCGATTGGATTTTTTTCAGTAGTAAAAATGCTGTAAAATATTTTTTGAATAGTTTGTCTGATGCAAAAGAATTGGCAAATAATAAACACATTGCTTGCATTGGAAAAAGCACAGCATATTTTCTTGAATCCCAGGGTTTTTCAGTACATTACTATGGGTCAGATACAAATTTAGAAAACATTGCAAACGAATTTTCAAAACATTGTAAAAATCAAAGGGTCTTATTTCCCTGCTCTACCATCAGTAATCAAAGCATTGGTAATCTGATTCAAGAAATTGCAGAAGTGAATTATTTGCCTGTATACTCTACTATGGAATTAAACATTACTCTTTCTGAATCTTTTGATGTGTTAATTTTTACGAGTCCATCTAATGTTCGTGCCTTTTTCAAGAGCAACAATGTGTCTTTACAAGCACGATACATTGCAATGGGAGAAAGTACAAAAAAGGAATTATTACAACATAATATTCCTGACTCACATATTGAAGTACCAATTGCTTTTGATGATGTGGCTATTGCAGGCGCTTTATTGAGTGTAGTTGAATGAATAATCAACAATAAATATAAAAATCCACATCACTTTTATCAACAAAAGATATTTGAAACAGAATAAACACATATTTTTTTAGCCCAAATTATGCAACAGAATGGATGAAGTTTGAATTTTCTATAAAATACATCCTGCTATTTTTTTTAACCACAATGGACACAAAGAAAACATACAAAGCACGCAAAGTTGCTATGCACTTGCAAACGAGAAATACTTTGTGGTCTTTGTAATAAACTTTGTCTTCTCTGTAGTTCAATAAACCCAAATTACTCATTAGAACTTCTCAAACGATGTTATCTTCTATGCTACAGTTGGTTTTAGGCAATGTTTATTTTCACCAGTTTGTAGTGATAAGAATAAAGAACAAAGCCGTCATTGCGAGGAAGCATCACTTCTGAAGCAATCTCTTTTGAATAATCTTAATTTCTAATGCACAATTTGGGTTTAATATAAATCATTCAAATAATTTCATTTAATTTTGCAAAAAAGTTTATGAAAAAAGTATTCTTTTTAATTTTTACACTGTTCGTTATTATTTCTTGTGATAAAGTGAAAAATCCGCGTGAGGCAAATACTTCATTGGTAGGCGTGAATTACATAGAGAAGGATAATAGCTCTGTTGTGAATATTAAAAAAGTTTTATTAGAAGATTACACCGGACATACCTGTGGCAATTGTCCAAAGGCAGCTACCAAAGCAGAGGAATTAAAAGCACAATACAAAGATACTTTGATTGTTATTGCCGTTCACGTGGGAAGTTTTGCCGAACCTACACCATCGTATCCCGCCGATTATCGTACTACTGTTGGAACAGATTGGGATAACTTTTTTGGTGTGTCAGCTGCCGGTCTTCCAAAAGGCATGATAAATCGTGTGGGATTCCCTTCTACTTCTCACATTTATTCATACACGCAATGGGCATCCGTTGTTCCAACCTTAATTCGCACATCGCCAAAAGTTACGCTTTATCTTAAAACACAATATGATACTGTTAATCGTGTATTGAATGTTCAACACAAAATAAAGTTTTTACAAAACTTCTCTAACGATGTTTATCTTAATACGCTTATCATTGAAGACAGCATTGTTGGTAAACAAAAGGATTATTCAGTTTATCCAGATGATGTAGAAAATTATATGTTCCGCTATATGTTGAGGAGTTCGTTGAATGGTTCGTGGGGCAATCTCGTGAAGTCCGCTCCTATCAATGTAAATGATAGTATTACAAAAAATATTAATGGTTATTATTTAAGTCCAAATTTCAAAGATAAGCAAGTGTATGTGGTCACTTTTTTGTATGATAATGTTACCAAAGAAGTGATTCAATGTGAAAAAGTAAAAATACGGTAGTATAGGAAATAATGTATTTTTATGCCCAAAAGAATTATGCACGCTTTAATGAATACAAATTTTAATTTCCCTCATCAAACGGCTTTTTACAAAGGTAAAGTAAGAGATGTGTATACCATTCAGGATAAATTTTTGGTAATGATTGCATCGGATAGAATTAGTGCATTTGATGTAGTGCTTCCAAGAGGAATTCCATACAAGGGGCAAGTTTTAAATCAAATTGCGTCTCACTTTCTCAAGATGACAAAAGAGATTGTGCCGAATTGGTTGTTAGACAGTCCTCATCCGAATGTTAGTATAGGATTGAAATGTCAGCCCTTCAAAATTGAAATGGTCGTGCGAAACTATCTGGTAGGACATTTAGCACGATGGTATAATGCTGGAAATCGTATAATATGCGGTGTTCATCTTCCAGATGGATTAAAGGAATTTGATAAATTGCCACACCCAATTATCACGCCTACTACAAAAGCAGAACAAGGACACGATCTGGATATATCCCCAAAAGAAATTATTGAACAAAAATTAGCAACAGAAGAACAATATGAACAATTAGAACAGTATAGTTTGCAACTCTTTGCAAAAGGTCAGAAATACGCCAGAACAAGGAATCTGATATTGGCAGATACAAAGTATGAATTTGGTTTGTACGAAGGTAAAATTTATTTGATGGATGAAGTGCATACACCCGATTCTTCAAGATATTTTTATCTGGATACTTATGAAGAATCTTTAAGAAAAAGAGAACAACCCAAACAATTAAGTAAAGAATTTGTAAGACAATGGTTGATAGAAAATAATTTTATGGGCAAGGAAGGTCAGCAAATTCCTGAAATGACCGATGCCAAAGTACAGGAAATTTCCGAAAGGTATATTGAATTGTACGAACAAGTAATGGGCGAAAAGTTTGTAAAGACAGATTATACAAATATAGAAGAGGAGATTTACAATGCAGTATTGAATTCGCTCAAACAAATATCAGTGAATGTATAAATATGTCGGCGTATCTTACGATTAAAGCATTGCACATAGTATTCATAGTTTCGTGGTTTGCAGGATTATTCTATTTGGTGCGGTTGTTTATTTACACTCGTGAAGCGCAGGACAAGCCCGAACCAGAGAAAACCATTCTCACAGAGCAATTGTTATTGATGCAAAGTAAGTTATGGAAGGTTATTACATTTCCAGCAATGGTATTGACTATTGTATTTGGCTTATGGATGTTGTTTTATATTCCATCGTATTTAGCTCAATCCTGGATGTGGAAAAAATTAATTTTTGTAGCTGGTTTATTGATTTATCAATGGTATGTTTATAAAATACATATTCAACAAAAGCAGTTGATATTTAAAGTATCCTCAATTTTTTTAAGAATACTGAATGAAGTGGCTACGATTTTTTTAATAGCCATTGTTTTTTTAGCAGTATTCAAAACCAGCACGGATTATACAAGGCATTTCGTGGTTTTAATAGGATTTATTGGATTGATAGCGGTGTTTTTTTATTTGTATAATAGGAAGAGAAGAAATAAGAATAATTAGTTATAACCTAGAATTAATAGTTTTTAATTTTTCCTTTCCCACAACCAATAATCAACACTGTATTTTCCACCACCAAATGCTACTAAAACAAATAACATTATCATATAGTAGAGTGGAATTTCAAAGCCATTGTCGGATGCAGCAAATCCATTCTCCCAATGCACAGTTTTAATTGCTACTATCATAATAACTATTAACGGAAAACTTATCCATCTTGTCAAAAGGCCTAATAATAAAAGAAAAACACCTGCCATTTCAAATGATGCTGAAAGATAGGCATTTAAGTATGGCATAGGCATTCCCATCCCTTCAAACCATTCGCCAACACTGTGAATATCTTCCCATTTTGTTTTAGCAGGTTCGTAAAAACCATAAGCCAATATGCCTCTTACCATTAAGAGTGCAGCATCCTGAAGTTTGTTGAGAATAAGAGTGATTTTTTTCATAGCATTGAAGTTTCATGGTTAATAATTAGATTTTCTTATTGAAAGCCAATAATAATTTGACTATTCATACTTTCTCTTATAAATTGTTTGATTTGTTCTTTAAATTTCAAATTACTTTGTTGCAATACTTTTTGTTCAATTTCTGGAATACTCAAAGGTTCTTCGTTTAATTGCAAAATGATTTTTACACTCAAAGCATTTGCATTGGTAAAAACAACTTCTTTGCTTTCTGGATGTCTATGAACTAATACAAAGTATTGACCCTTTTCTTTTTCTGAAATTTTGGAAGGATGTAATAAGTGTACAGGAAATTGTAACGCCAGTATTTTAATTTCTGGATTTAAGACCAATTTGTCTTTTAAGATATTTCCTTCTTTGTGATGTGGAGGAAATTCTTCATCTGGCATCATAAACATTTCAATCTCTATCCATTCAAAGTGCAACAAATCAGGAATAAGCGGATGCTTTTCAATCAGTGATAATTCGTTTTGAATCACATATTCTTTGAATTCTTCTGGCATTCGCCATACCTGAAAAGTTTGACATTTATGGTGGGTATAAAAATTATTTATTAATAGTTTCATTTGTTCTTCTCCGAGAAAATCTGTAAGAATGGGATAAGCATTGGTAATAGTATCATAAGCGATATTGAAAATCAGTTCTCTATAATAACGAATTCCCTTTTCCTTGACTCCGTGTAATTTTTTTATCAATTCATCATTACCAGAACGAGTATATTCAGCAAGTATGGATTGCTGCCGTTGATATGAAGTGCTCAGCATACACTTGTTTTTTCAAATACTTTATTATAAATGAACCGCAATTGATTGATTTCTCTTTGTAATTCGTTCAATTCTGGGATATTAAAATCTCTTTCAAGCAATACGGGTACTGGTTTTTGCAGCCATTGCAGGGTGTATTCAAATAATTCATACACCGGGTCAATAATTGGCTCACCGTGTGTGTCAATGATTAAATCATCATCTAATTTTAAGTGTCCTGCCATGTGAATGTAAGCTACTCTATCTTTTGGTAGTTGTTGAATAAACTCTTTTGCATCGTATTGATGATTAAAACTATTGACATAAATGTTATTGACATCCAACAATAATAAACATCCGCTTTCTTCTAATACAGCATTGATAAAATCTATTTCTTTCATTTCGGCGGCAACTGGAGAATAATAACTTACTATTTCCAGAACTAATGGTCGTTCTAAAAAATCCTGTACTTGTTTTATTCTATTGGAAACATGCTTGACAGCTGCTTCTGTAAACGGGATGGGCAATAAATCATAAGTATGGGCATTATCGCATTTAGAAAAACTTAAATGTTCAGAATATATTTTGGATCTTGTGTTATCTAAAAAATTCTTTAGTTGCTTAAGAAACTCTTTATCCAATTCGTCTGGGCTACCGATTGATAACGATAAACCATGTGCAAATAAAGGATATTGTTGTAGTTTTTTATCAAATAATTGTTTCCAGTATCCACCCACATTTATCCAGTTTTCAGGAGCTACTTCAATAAAATCAACATCCAGAATATTTCTATTCTCTTCCCACTCTTCTGCAAAATCCTTTCTGTATCCAATGCCAATCATAAATTTAATTTTTGTAATAATTCTTTTTTGTATTGTTCTATTTCTTCTTCATTGAGATTTTGAAAATCTGATATTTTGTGACTTAAATAGTGATTTAACCAATCGTTTTCTTTTGTATAATTTCTACATAGTTTACACGTTTTATAATGTAAATGCATTAAAACTTTTTCATACCATTTCAAGGGTGTTATTTCAGATTTATGTAAATACCTTGTATATTGTTTACAACTTAACATTTTTACTTGATTTTTGATTGAAGACAAACTTTTAGTTGTAATTTGCTTCTATGTATGATTTGCCAAACATTATCTTCACTTACATTGCATTCTTCACAAATTTGTCTGGTGCTTTTATTAAAATAAAATTTAAAGAGAACAATTTGTTTGTGTTGTTCTTTAAGTGCATTTAAACAATCCACTAAAAATTTCCATATTTTATTTTTTTCTTCCTGAGATTCCTTTTGTTCAATTTCAAACAACGACTCACTCACCCATTTCTTGTTCCAACTACCATTTTTATTAAACAATAATTTTTCACTGTCAAAATCAAGATGCTTTTGCTCTCTTTGTTTTGAACGAAAATGTTGAAGAATTTTATTATTCAAAATAGCAAATATCCATGTTTCCAGAGACGACTTTCCTTCAAACTGGTGTAATTTTTCATAAGCAGTTAATATACTTTCTTGCACAATATCTTTTGCTGTTTCTTTACAACCCAATTGTATACATGCATGGGTATAAAATTTTTTGTAAGAATTCAATATAACATTTTTGAAATCTAATTTTATATCTATGTCTTGTGGATAGTTTGTCATATTTTGGATTTTAAAAAACAATCCCGATACATAAAAGCACCGGGATTGAATTTTAAGGATTGATTACTTAGGCTGTTTTTTCTCACCGCATTTACCTTCACCACATTTGCCTTCTTTGCCTTTGGCTTTTTTCTCACCACATTTTCCTTCACCGCATTTACCTTCTTTACCTTTGGCTTTTTTTTCACCACATTTTCCTTCACCGCACTTGCCTTCTTTACCTTTGGTTTTGTCGGATTTAGCATCAGATTTGTTTTCACCACACTTTAAATCATTCAACATTTTGGAGATGCTGTGGTTGTTGAGAATTTCAGAACGCACTTCAGAACCTGTTCCGAGGATGTTCATTTCAATGTTGGTGTTGTTGGCATTTAAGTTACCTAATGCTGCAAAAGCAGCTGCTGCGATGGTACCTGCTAAGAGGTTTTTGCTTTTCTTTTCCATAGTTTTAGATTTTGATTGTTTAATATATAGATGCAAATATAACTTTTTCCTGACAAATTATTTAATTTAATATTACAATTTGATTCTTTTGATTGAAAATATTCTCATCTAATTCTTCATCAAATGGGATAATGTTCAATTTTTTAAATATAAATAATTGATTTTTTTGAATAATTGAAATTTGCTGAAAATGACTGGGATAAGTAATCTGATAAGATTCTTTCTCTACAAATGTTTTATTGTTATTTGTTTGAAAAAAGCCGCTAAATTCTATCTTCCCTTCTGGACTAAACCTTGTTACATTAATTATATCTGAATTTATTTGTTTAATATAAAACCAAGATCCGGCTCCTTCACCTGCCAGCCATTTTGCTTTATGCGGTATTTTGGGATTTCTTTCAGGGGGAGGTAATGTAAAAGTCGGTTTAGCTTTTTTAGGAGTTTTTTCTTTATTCTGATCATCTTTATGAAACACATTAGGAGACAATCTTATCTCATTAGAAAATGAACGAACGTTTCCAAGTGGCGTAGGTGTGATGGTTTTTTGTAAAATTATTTTTAAGCGATTAAAAAAAGATGGTTTGCCTGATAATACAATCGTTTGAACAAAACGAGAGCAATTAGACCCATTCCATAAAAAAGGACCATACGGAATAAAATTTTTTTGTAAGTTTTTAGCCGTTTTATACGCGGAATTAAAATTTATTGGAATGTAAGAGGCATAGAGATCGCCATCTCCATGACAGGAAGGATTATTAACTACCTCATTTAAAATGCTTTCTACATTTAGTATTTTATTCATTGAAATTTTTGCTTTTGTGCGTATTTTCAAATCCGGATCTGTTTCCTGATCACGCACTCTTCCATATTGAAATGGTGCATGATATCTTCCAAAATCAAAATAATAACAATTGCCAGATTTTGATTCTATTAAAATTATTGCAGCGTGTCCAACCTTGTAATAATAATTTTTGTTTATACCTATCCATCTTAATATCGGATCATACCATGAAGTAGGCTGTTTACAAAATGTTTCAGGCCATGCGAGTATGATAGCAAATCCGTTATACATGGTTCGGTATTAATGATATTGAATGAGTAGTTTGATTTAAGACATCCAGATATTTTATTTCATTTTTATCACTTGATAATTTAACTTGCGTAACACTCACCGTTTGGATACCTGATGTTCTTTTCATAATGATATTGTTATCTGTGTCTTTTGAATGTCTTCCACAATGAAAATTCCAGATGTTGCAATCATCTAATGCCTTATGCTTGTTTATCCAATTTTCAAACCATTTGAATCTAACCTTTTGAATGTCTTTTTCATACAATGTTGCAGATTGCCAAAGATGAAAGGTATTTGTATTAATTTGTCTAACATATTTAAATTGCCCATCCCATCTGAATTCATAACTTGATGACTCTATATCAAATAACAGTAAAGTAAAAGGTTCTATATTATCCAGATTAACTGTATCCATAAATTCTTCAAAAGTAGAGTAGGAAAAAATATCAATAAGTATTTGTCCTCTGCTTTTTCTATAAGGCGGATTAGGTATATGTTTTTCAAAACACCCATTTAACAAACAGCAAGTAATTTTATTAAGGTCTGTAAGTATCCAGGTGCCACCAGAAATAGTATCTTTAGGAAAATATAGAATTTTATTGTTTATCGTATATGACTTAGGGGCAATCGTTATACGAGATGGTTGTTCATCTCTGTTGGATGTAAGAATAAAACCATTTTTTAAGGGAATATAACTTACTGTGCACATTGCTTTAAAAATCTTATAGTGGCCGGATGAATACCAAAATTTTCTGGAATAAGCTTATTTAAACCCTGTTCTAACATGGCTATTTTTATTAAAGCCATGTGGTGAATGGCGTGTTCCATGCAATACAATAACTCTCTTTGAAAATTGGATGAAATGGTGTATTTATTATGATCTTCATCAGATAAATTGCCGATAATTTTCAATTCAATGTTTTCTTCATATTTACATAAATTATTCTTAATCTTATCAATTGTATGCAATGCATATTTTCGGTCATTTTCAATTAATGGGTTGCGTTCTCTGTTATCGTAACAAACCTCTCCATTAAAATATCCATTCATTAAGCAGATATAAAATTCAAGGATGTGCCGAACATGTTGGCCAATACTATGATTATCTAATATCCTGCTTTTATAAATATAATTTGAATCGCCTATGTGACTCAATACATGTTTTAATTGATTTAATGTTGTTATACAAAATGTTTCCATTATCATTAAGGTTTAATTATTTCAATTATTTTTTGTCGTGTGTTTATTGATTCACCCTGCACTTCTACTTTAGTTATTTTAGGTAACCAGAAAGTTCCACCATCAATCTGAATAAATATATAATTAACAATAGCTTCCTGACCATTGATTGTACTAAAAACTTTGAATTTTCCATCTGTATCTTTTTTAATGATAAGTTTTCTTTTTTTATATGAAACAAAATGAAATTCAGCATAATTTTTTGAAATAAATGTATATTCTATTCCATAAGCATAATTTCGTTGTACCCAGGTCAGTGGTTCTTTACGATTGTTATTTGTGTATTTTATCCAATAAATAGTAACTGGTCCGTGAACGTATAAGTAATTTTCTTTAGTAACATTAATATCAAAAATCACTTCATTAGCATCTTTACTTCTTCCAATTTTAAACAGATTATACGATATAATACTGTTGTTATTTTCAGTAAAAGATGTTAAGAGTAAAAAAGTAAAAACAAAAAGACAAACTGTTCTAATGTTTTTTATTTTTGAATTAGTAAACATATCCAGTTTTTTCAATTTCATTTGTTTCTACTCCAAGAGTTAATACAATGCGATTTACAAAATTAAAGTAAGCTACTACCAGTGTCGCATCCAATATCGCTGCATCACTCAGTCCTTCTTTTCTTAAAATGCCAACAGCGTCCGGATAATCCGGATTTTTTGTTATAACACTTGCAAATTCACATAATGCCAATTCTCTTGTATTCAAACCAACAGATCGAAAATCCTGAATAAATTGCTTGATTCTATTTTCATCTTTCCAATAATGTAATAATGCTTCTGCATGATGCGTTTGACAATATTTACAAGTGTTGCAAACAGACGTTATTACAGCCATCATTTCTCTCTCTGCCCTTGAAAGTTCAGATTTTGAAAACATGATTTCTAAATACAAATCCATGTGTTTTACTATACTTTCAGGACGTAAGCTTTGAATCTTATGTACTTCGGCCAGCTTGCCTCGTTTCTTAATAATTTCGTCGTAAATTTCTTTCAAGCGACCTGTAGATTCTTCATATTCTATAATCTTAATTTTTGCCATATATCTCGTTTAATTATGAAGACGGAATATTTTGTAGAATTTCTTTAATCGTTGAACGTTTTTTGTAATCCGGGTCAAAGTGTCTCCACACAATTTTTCCTTCTTTATTCAATATAAAGGTAGCAGGTACGGGCAATCGTTCACTATCATCGGAGTGTGATTCTTTTAATTTGGCTCCTAATAATGAATTGTACATCAATCTTGAAATACTATCTGGTTTGAAAGTTACATCAAATAAATCAGATATTTTATATCCTTCATCGTAAAGAATTGGAAATTTTGCACCTGATTTTGCAATGGATTTTTCTATAAATTCTTGCTTTTCCGGTGAAATAACGACTACACTAGCGCCTTTTTCATGAATTAAGTTTAAACTATCCTGTAAATGAGCAAGATGCCTGTTACAAAATGGACACCATTGCCCTCTTATAAAAACAACAACTACTGGCCCTTTTTCTAAGGCATCTTTCAGAACAAATGTATTTCCCTTCACATCTTTTGCGATAAAGTTTTCTACTTTAGATCCTACTTTTAAACCCTTTGCTTCTGTTACTGGCCTATTTGTAGTGTTTTGGCTTGTTATCATATTTGACCATATTAAATTAATCATGATGAGAAGAAGTGAGTTGCATTGAAGCAACCTGAAATAATTTTTCATATAACTCGTTTTGTATTGAAATAGTTTTATCTTTGGAATACCAAGAATGAAGTTCTTTTTCAAATTCATCCCAGGTTTTGCCCTGTGGATTTTGTTTCCAATTGATAAAAATTGCCTGTGCTTGCGATGGTCTTGGTCCCCATACAAAAAGTTCATTTCCTAACTCATCAAATACAATTAGCTTAGGAATGGACTTACTTCCATTGGTATGGTACTTTTCAATCCAGGAAGGGTTTTCATCTCTTAGTATAATATTCAAACGAATATTTTCCGAACATTCTGCGATTTTAGCAAGAACGGGTACAATTTGTGCACAATCTCCGCACCACGGTTCAGCAATTATGTACCAATTCATTTTTTTACTAATTTTTTTCAACAAGTCGACTAAAGTATTCTGTAATTCAATTGTTTTATTCAAACGTTCCATTCTTTTGATGTTGAGCCGAATAAACCCTAACAACTTTTCATCATACTGATTCTTTTTGTTTTCATCTAATAGAGACGTTGCCCATTCAAAATATTCAGGATATGAAAAAACCTTGCCTTGAATCACCATAATTTTTATTTTTTATATTTCTTTAATGCTTTTTTACCAAGTTCTATAAATTCATTAGGATTATGATACCCCACAACCGCGTATACCACATTTCCTTCGCTGTTCAGAAATAACAATGTCGGGTAAGAGTATACTCCATATTTTTCAGCTAGGATAGCCCCTTCACCTTCTTCACCATCTAATGATAAATTAATAAAATTTTCATTATAAAATTTTCCGACTTCTTCATTAGAAAATGTTTTATATTTTAATTTTTTACAAGGACCACACCACGAAGCATAAATGTCTAGAAAAATCAATTTGTTTTCTTTTTTTGAAAGAGATAAAGCATCTTTGAATTTTCCTTCATAAAATTTGATTCCAACATATTCTTCGTTTACACTTTTTTTAATAGTAAAGGGGATAATTAGTAAATAAATCAATGAAATTACAATGGATGTTTTCATAGCTTTAGTTTTTAATGATTTACATATAATTTGCCTGATGTAATTATATTTTCAGAAGTATTTAATATCTTAAAATAATATACCCCATTGTGTAAGTTTAATACAGGAATTTCAAAGTAACCATTTGAACTATTAACGTCCTGTGTCAAGACTTTTTGTCCATCTGGGGAATATAGATGAAGGATGTAATTATTAGATATGGTTGAATTAGACGAATTGATGTATATTCTTACTAAATCGCTGGCTGGATTGGGAATGACCTTGTATGATAATTCTCTATAATCAACTATTTTAATCTCAATGGGTTCAGAATATCCATAACCTCCTAGATATAATTTGTAATTTAAAGTTTCATTTTTTGGTGGATTTGCATCGGTGAATGTATAGGACACGGGTGCAGAAATACTTCCACAAATTCCTTTGATGTCACCGATTCTTTTATACTCTTCTCCTTCGTTTTTTCGCCATACTTCTATACCCTGACATGTTTTCCCGGAGGTGATGGTACATAAAATTTGAATTTTACCGTTTATTTCAGTTATATGTAGATTATCTAAAATTGATTCTGCTTTTTGTCCATACATCCAGAATATGTTTAACAGAATCAAACAATAACTGATTAAAGATTTAAATAATCTATTATGAAACATAACCATTATGCTTTCATTTTAATATATAGATGCATGTTTGCTTTTTTCCTGACAAAATTAATTTGATTTCAACTAGCGCAGCAGCTTAGGGCGGCTACATTTTTTTTGAATCCAATAGCAGCTAATTTAATAGCTTCTGATAATGTCAAATAAGGATGTAAACTTTCAGCTAATTCTGATACAGTGATACCATACTTGATTGCCAAACTCAATTCCATTACCAATTCTCCTCCTTCCGGAGCAACTATTCTTGCACCTAACAATTTATCTGTCTCCGGATGACGAATGAGTTTTACAAACCCACGCGTATCCATGGCTGCAATAGCACGAGGAACATCACTTAATGAAATTTTGCTCACTTCGTAAGGAATGTTTTTCCTCTCACATTCTGCTTCATCCATACCAACGCCAGCCACCTGCGGATCTGTAAAAATTACCCATGGCAGTCCGGTATAATCTACCCTTTTAAACTCTTCTACGCAACATGCTGATGCATTGATGGCTGCTATTTTACCTTCATAAGCCGCGGTATACACATAAGGAGGATTTTGATTACAATCTCCTACTGCAAAAATGGTTGGTACACTTGTTTGTAAAAATTCGTTCACAATAATATGACCGGAAGGAAGCTTTGCTACACCAATTTTTTCTAAACCAAGTAATTTGGTATTGGGAGTGGTACCTGTTGCAACTACTATATGCCCATTTTCAACAAATTCAAAAGGTGCATTAGTTTTAAAATCTTTCCCTTTAATAATAATTTTTGAACCTACTCTTTCTACTTTGTCAATTCTGTGATTGGGATAAAATTCTATGCCTTCATTAGCCAGATGTTTTTGTATCTCTTCGCTTATGTCTGGCATTTGATTGCGAATTGCTCTTTCTGTAAATTCAATGATTCGGATTTTTACTCCCATACGATTATATGCGCTGGCAATTTCCAAACCAATGTACCCAGCTCCAAGGATGGTTAAAGATTCCGGTTTTTCTTCCAGATCAAATAGAGTGGCATTAGTGAGATAACCCACTTCTTTGAGTCCTTCAATGGGTGGAATTTGTGTAGTTGCACCAGTTGCAATAATGATTTTATCGGCTGTATATTCTTCTTTTTCATTAACAACTATGGTCTTTTCATCAACAAATGTTGCAAGCCCTTCAACAACTCTCACCAGTTCAAGATTATCCAGCAAACCGATGTACTTTTTCTTTTGCATCTCTGCGACCAGTTGTTTTTTTTGTTGGATGATTTTCTGAAAGTTTACAGAAGGTGGAGAAAAACTGATTCCTTCAAAGTTGGAATGCGAACCATGATAAATGGTTTCTGCTGCCCGAATCAAAAATTTGGAAGGCACACAGCCGATATTTACGCACGTTCCACCAATTGGCAATCCGCCATTAATAAGCAATGTAGTTTTTCCTTGATTATTACATTCAATAGCAGCCGCAAACGCTGCTGAACCGCCGCCGATGATAATAACATCGTAATGGCTTGTATCAATGTTACAGCAACTCATAGATTTAACTTTATATTGTTTTGTATTATTAATAGTGTGTACTATAACATCTTTGGAAATAAGATCAGGATTGAATACTACTTCACCCTGTCCGGTTTTGTAATTAATCTGTACATCCTGTACACCATGTTTATTTTTTAATAATTTGCTAATACTGACTGCGCAATGTTCGCAGGTCATTCCGGTGATTTCCAATTTGATTTTTTCTGTTTTCATAGTTAGTTAAATTGAAATTTGAATTCTTTGTTTCTTATTGATTGAACTTTAAACACTCATCTCCACATTCATGTCCTTCTTCACCATGCAAATAAACATGCTCTTCCTTGCTACATGACTGCGTGCAAACATGTTCCTTTAAATCAACATTATTATTATCAGCTGGGTGGCTATTTGCTTGATTTAATATTTTACACTCTTCCGTACATTGATGACCTTCTTCTCCATGTGGTGGATTGGCTTGTTGACAGGCATTCAGCATTAAAGTACTGCCAAGAATTAAAATTAATTTTTTCATAGTTTTAGGTTTTAGAAATTATTGATTAGTTATTTTTGATTTCACTTTTAACTACTTTGTATCCTGTAGCATTGATAGCTGCAATAACTCTATCCAAATTAGTTTGTGTTTTATCAAATTTTACAACTGCTTTGCCTGTTTTATGATTAGCTTCAGCGGATACAAAACCCGGAAGTTGTGTAACGGCATGTTTTACATGTTCTTCACAACCTTTGCAGGTCATTCCGGCAATTTCAAAATCGGCTTCTACTATATTTTCTGAACTGACAACAATTACTTTTTCTGATGTTTTAGGATAAAAAATGTGTGAATAATAAGGGAATGACAACATCAAAATGGCAAAAGCAGTTACTAATCCTAAAAATGTTTTAGTTTGAAAAAATGACGGTTTTTCTTCATCCTCACAGACACAGGCCATTTCTGCACGTGGTTTTAGTTTTTGATACCATGCAAATCCAAGAACCAAAGCGGTAATTCCAATAAGAAAAGGTCGGACGGGCTCTAACCATGAAAAAGTTGATGCAATTCCGCCAATTCCAGCTATCATTGATAGCACAGGGGTGATGCAGCATAAAGAAGCTGCAAAAGCGGTAACCACTGCTGTAATCCAGGTTTTGTTGTTGTTTGTTGTTTTCATAGCACTTCTTGTTTTTTAAGTTGATGGATAGATTTAAATAATGGACGAAGTAATTTTTCGTTTTCTTTTACAAGAGAGTAATAAATAGTTTGCCCTGAACGACGATTGGTAATAATTCCCGCATCTTTCAATTTGCGTAGATGTTGTGAAACAGCAGGAATACTCATATTAAGAATGTCAGATAAATCACAGGGGCAGAGTTCTCCTTCTTCTTCCAGAAGATAAAGTATTTTCAGCCGAACATCAC
The DNA here is from genome assembly GCA_026003255.1 of Bacteroidia bacterium. Taxonomy (GTDB): domain Bacteria; phylum Bacteroidota; class Bacteroidia; order B-17B0; family Aurantibacillaceae; genus BPGX01. Next base: position 217,465 of record BPGX01000002.1, read on the forward strand.
TCCCTGCCAATGAAAAAATGCGTGATAATTGTTGAAAAACGTTTTCATTTTTTTGAATTGTTTTTTTGCATTCTTTAATAATTGTTTCATCTGCAAACAATCTTGTACAACTTTCTTTTGTCATAGTTTTAATTATTGATGTTTTTCAGGTGCAAATATATTTATTAATTCATTATTTAAGCAAATGCTTAAATATTAAAAAATGTTAAATGCATTTATTCTATTTATTGATAGCATAATTGATTTCTTTGAATATATAGTTGATTAAATAATTTTTTCCTGACAATTTTCGTTAATGTTTTTCCAAGCAAATATTTAAACGAAATGGACAACTTTTCCAATTTGAAACATTGCTTTATCCCAAATTATTCATTAGGCGTCTCTCAAATGATGTGCATTCTTAATTACTGCTACTTTTAGGAATTATTTGTTTTCACCCTTCCACAGGTGGAAGGGTAGTTATATGAATAAATAATAAACCCGTCATCGCGATGGTGTGTGAACGCACGAAGCAATCTCTTGTGAATATTCTTGATTTCTAATGCATAATTTGGGTTTATGAATAGACAGGGGTATGAACCTGCAGCTTGAATTCTTTGATGATAATTAATGGCGAAAATGTTAGAGTTTTTGTAGAAATGATAATAATACATCTTCTATTGTTCATTTATTATGAAAACAATTAAATACATATATCAATGATTGATATTTACTAACAATGATGATTTTAAATGATTAAAATTTTTTGATGTAATAATAATAAAATTTAATGTATTTTTGCATATAAAATATATTCTTATGAAAGTAGGAGAAACATTTATTCATGAATTTCAATTTTCACAAAAAGATGTAGAAGAATTTGCAAGAGTAACGGGAGACAACAATCCTGTACACATTGATCCGGAATATGCAGCTAAGACAATGTTTAAGCGGCCTATTATGCATGGTATGTTGGGAGCAGCATTGTTTAGTAAAGTTTTTGGGACAATGTTTCCCGGAGAAGGCACAATTTATTTGAAACAATCACTAAACTTTCTAAAACCAATGTATGTAGATACTCCATACATTGCGGAATTTACAGTAAAAGAAATTATTACTGAAAAAAATCGCGCAATTGTAGAAACACTTATTAAAGACAAAGTAAGCGGTAATGTTTGTACGTCTGGTGAAGCTGTAATAATGAATGTCAATAAAATAAAATAATAATCTACATCATTAACCTTTAAATTTACAACTATGAAAGGAAGGGTTGCATTAGTTACAGGCGCTACTGGTGGTCTTGGAACCGCCATGTGTAAAAAATTATATCAGGATGGTTTCAAAGTGGTTGGTAATTATCACACTAAAGAAAAAGCCGAAAAATGGATGCAACAAATGAAGTCAGAAGGGTATGATATTCCCTTGTTTTATGGAGATGTAAGTGATTTTAATTCTGCAAAAGCAATGATCGAACAAATTGAAAAAGAAGTAGGACATATAGATGTTTTGGTAAATAATGCTGGAATTACACGAGATACTCGTTTAATTAAAATGACTTATGAGCAATGGGATGCAGTGATTAAAACGAATTTGTATAGTGTTTTCAATTGTACAAGAAATGTCATTGAGAAAATGATTGAGCGTAAGTTTGGAAGGATCATCAATATCTCTTCGGTGAATGGACAACGAGGACAGATTGGACAATGTAATTACAGTGCTGCTAAAGCTGGTATGCATGGGTTTACCAAATCATTAGCATTAGAAGTAGCAAAGTATGGTATTACCGTAAATACCATTTCACCGGGTTATGTGGCTACCGATATGGTCATGGCGGTTCGTGAAGATATTTTAGCAAAAATTATTGAACAAATTCCGATAGGCAGATTGGGAGGCACACATGAAATTGCCTTTCTGGTCAGCTTCCTTGCCAGTGATGAAGCAAGTTTTATTACGGGTGCTAATTATAGCATTAATGGTGGTCAACATATGTATTAATAATGTCTAATTTGTATATGGACTAAAAAGCCGTGTCAACTGCATGATACGGCTTTTTTATTTTCTTTGCAGCAAACATTCGTTTGTGAATTCATCTAATAAACACATCTGGATAATCAATGAATACGCCGGAAGCCCTTATCACGGAATGGAATTCAGGCATTATTATTTATCTAAAGAGTTAATTAAACTTGGATATAAAGTAACCATCATTAGTGCCACCTATTCTCATTTATTTAAAAAAAATACCGCCTGCTACAAAATGGTTTTAACTTTGAACAAATTGATGACATTCATTATGTGTGGATTAAAGTTCCCACATATTCGTCTGCACATTCTGTAAAAAGAGTTCTTAAATGGTTTTGGTATACATTATCGTTGTTTTTTTTACCAGTAAAAAAAATAGGCAAGCCGGATTATATTATTGTTTCACCGATGCAAACAATGCCCATATTCCCGGCATACAGATGGGCAAAAAAAATTGATGCTAAATTAATTTTTGAAGTAAAAGATATATGGCCATTGTCGATTCAGGAATTAGGAGGATATTCAGCCAAACATCCTTTTATACAGATATTAAAATTTTTTGAACGATTTGCTATTACAAAGAGCGATGCAATTGTTTCAGTGCTTCCGAATTATCAGGAATATTTAAAGGATGAGGGTTTTAGTAGGAAGTTTCATTATATTCCAAATGGAATAGATGTAAATGAGGTAAATAATACAGAACCATTATCAGAAGAAGTAGAGCGATTAATTCCTAAAAATAAATTTATAGTTGGATATGCCGGAACGATTGGTAAAGCAAATGCTTTACATTATCTTATTGAAACGGCTATTATTTTAAAGGACAATCCGGATATTGCCTTTGTGATTGTTGGGGATGGAAATGAGAAAGAGAAATTAAAACAAATGGTGAACAAAAGTAGCTTAAATAATGTTCATTTTATTAACTCAGTACCTAAAAAACAAATTCAAAGTTTATTGAAAAAATTTGATGTGTGTTATATTGGATTAGAACATAAGCAGTTATTCAGGTATGGGGTATCACCAAATAAATTATTTGATTATTTGTATGCTTCAAGACCAGTGATATTTGCGATTTATTCACCCGGGAATGTTGTAGAACAGGCAAATGCTGGTTTCTGTGTTTACAATTCATATCCAGATGAAATTGCAAACAGCATTCTAAAATTGCATAAAATGCCTAAAGAAGGACGAATGGAAATGGGAAATAAAGGGCGTGAATTTGTTTTAAAACATCACTCTTTTGAAATATTAGCAAAAAATTACAAAAAACTATTAGAAAATTTATGAGATAAGTTTCTGATTTTAATCATTTTTCTATAAGTAAATAATTCTCTAACTTTGTCCGCAAACACAGATTTATATGGCAATAAAAATAACAGATGAGTGTATAAATTGTGGAGCATGCGAACCAGAGTGCCCTAATAATGCCATTTATGAAGGAGGTGCTGAATGGCGCTTCTCTGATGGGACCAAATTATCGGGAATGGTGCATGGTAAAAACTCTGGTATTGATGTGGATGCTGACGCCCCTCAACCTCCCAAAAGTATGGATGTTTATTATATTGTTACGGATAAATGTACCGAATGTGTGGGTTTTTTTGATGAACCACAGTGTGCAGCTGTATGCCCGGTAGATTGCTGCATTAAAGATGAAGACAATGTGGAAAGTCCTGAAGAATTATTAGAAAAGAAAAAGTATCTTCATGGTGAATAAATTAATGGTTGCATTCTAATATTGTAAAAACGCTCAATAACTCCAAAAAACATAATAGGTTTTTACGGCTTTTATTTTTCGTTTTTCTAAAAAGACAAATAAAACCTAAAATCCTCAAGTAAAATTACTAGAATTTTTATATAACTTGTTGGAACCCTTGTTAATCGTGCATCTCATCAAATTTAATTATCGGGTTGGATGCACAATTTTGGTGCATTATATTTTTGGGAAAATGTATTCTAAATCCTGCTTCTATCAATGATTTTGAAAGTATTTGTAAAAATCACTTGCGGATTTTAGATAAAAATAAAGTTTCAAATCAATCAGAAAGTTGTTAAATTTTATGATTGGTAATTAATTTTGATAAGCGAGAAGGGAATTAGAATATTTGTCTGTAACTTTGTATTAAAAAAATATGAAAAGAAAATTAAACTATGTAAAGTTATCATTACAAAATGCTGTTCTTTTTGTTTTGATTTTGACACAATATAATATTCTTTTTAGTCAGGAAAATTGGGTAAAATTAAGAGAAGAAGGGGCCAATTTTTATCAAATAAAAGCCGCATTTGAAGCCCAATACAAACACAAAAAAGAGAAATTCCATAAAAATAAAATCAAAATTGAAAAAGAAGAAGGAGGAGAAAATTTATTTAGAAGATGGGCATGGTATGCAGAACCACGAGTTTATCCAAGTGGTGATTTAAAGTATGCTTCTTTTTCTTATGCTCTTGAAGAGTACAACAAGTGGCTAAATGAAAATACTGTCTTTAAAACATCTAACGGAGGTGCTGCCATTCCCACTGCTACTACTGCCAATTGGACACCGCTAGGTCCATTTGGTGATCCAGTAGGTAGTAATGCTGGAAGAATGATATGTGTTCGTTTTCATCCTTCTAATCCTAATAAAATTTACGTTGGCACCGCTGCTGGCGGTATGTGGATGAGTAATGATGGAGGAAATACATGGACCACTACAACTGATAACCTCGGATCGTTGGGAGTTTCGGATATAGCAATAGATCCTACCAACCCTAACATCATTTACATTGCTACTGGTGATTATGATGCAGGAGATACCTACTCTATTGGTGTGTATAAATCTACAGATGGTGGATTGACGTGGAATCCAACTGGCCTGGTCTATACCACTAATCAACAAAGAAGAATTGGAAGATTGCTCATTAACCCATTGAATCCTACTACTGTTTTTGCTTTTACGTCAGGAGGTATATACAGAACTAGAAATGGTGGTAGCACGTGGACTTTAGTTCAATCTGGAAACTTTAAGGATGGCGAATATAAGCCCAATGATACAACAATTATTTATGGAGTAACTAGTTCAGGATTTTATCGCTCCACAAATGGAGGCAATTCGTTTACATCCATATCCTATGGGGCAGTCGGTAGTATCATTCGTTTGTCAATCGCTGTAACACCTGCTAATCCAAACTATGTTTATTTATTAGCGAGCAAAAATGATTATGGTTATGGTGGTGTGTATCGTTCTACCTCTTCCGGCGCTACTGGTACTTGGTCAGTGATGAGTACAACTCCAAATATTTTTGATTGGAGTACCAATGGAAGTGGAACAGGAGGGCAAGGATGGTATGATATTGCTATCGGTGTATCACCCACTAATCCTAATGAAATTGTTTGCGGTGGCGTAAACTCATGGAAATCTACCAATGGAGGTGCATCATGGACATTGTTCACACATTGGTATGGTGGTGGAGGAAAGCCTTATGTACACGCTGACTTGCATGATGTGCAATATACTTCTTCTAACACTATCTATCTTGTAACAGATGGTGGTTTGTTTAGAACAACAAATGGTGGTACTTCTTTTACAGCCATTAATGGTTTAATGAACATTGCACAGATTTATAAACTTGGTTTATCTGCCACTTCATCATCCTTAATTGTAACAGGACATCAAGATAATGGTACTAATAAATGGAATGGTACAACCTGGTCAGAAATATACGGAGGAGACGGAGCAGATTGTTTTATCAGCTGGAATAATAATAATACGATTGTAGCGTCTTATGTTTATGGTGATTTTCAACGTTCAACTAACGGTGGAGGTTCATGGACATCTATTGCCCCTTCTACCAGTGAAAGTGCAGCATGGGTAGCACCCATTATTCAGCATCCATCTAATCCTAACATGTTTTTGTGTGGATATGAAAATGTATGGTTATCTACTAACCAAGGTACATCATGGACAAAACCCGGAAATGTTGGTAGTGGAACCGGCGAAATTTTAGGTGTAAAAATAGCTCCTTCTAATACGAATGTAATTTATGCTTTTAGAACCAATGCTTTATACAGAACTGCCAATGGAGGAGTAAGTTGGACTAATATCTCTTCTGGTCTCCCAGTTGGTTCTGCGGCAATTACAGACATTGCTATTGACAACACGAATGAAAACAATATTTATGTTACATTTTCAGGGTATTCATCAGGAAATAAAGTATTCCATTCTACTAACGGCGGCGCATCTTGGACTAATTACTCTTCTGGATTGCCTAATATTCCTGTGAATTGCATTGTTTATACAAAAAATTCATCCGATGCAATATATGTCGGTACAGATGTAGGTGTTTATTACAGGGAAATAACGATGAGTTCATGGTTACCTTACTCTCAAGGATTACCCAATGTTATAGTAAGTGATATGGAAATTGATTATTTAAGCAACAAACTTCGTGCTGCTACTTATGGCAGAGGAGTGTGGGAAACGGATTTATATAGTAATCCTTCTGCTACGCCTAATAGTTTCTTTACTACTTCTTATTCGGTAGCATGTGTTAACACGCCTCTACAGTTTTATGACGCATCTTCTAATAGCCCTACTTCCTGGAACTGGCTTTTTCCGGGTGGGAATCCTTCCTCTTCTACTGCACAAAATCCGTCTGTAACTTATACTGCTACAGGAACTTATACAGTGTCTTTGACGGCCTCTAATGCAAATGGAACAGGAACGACTTATACTTCTACCATTTCTGTATTGCCTTCTCCCACTGCAGCTTCAACTTCAACCACCCTTTGCTCTGGATATGGCACATACATTACAGCCAATACAAATGCTTCTTCTGTAAGTTGGAATACAGGTGCTACTACCACTTCCATATACGTCAGTCCTACTATTACAACAGTTTATACATACACTGCTGCTAATGGGTCCTGCCAAGCTATAGCTAATGTTACTGTCAATGTTTCTCCTACTCCGGCACAACCAACTGTAAGCGCAAACGGTGCAACATTAACTTGTAATCCTTCTGCGGCTAGCTATCAGTGGTATCTCAATGGGTCACCAATTTCTGGTGCTACTTCACAAACATACGTCGCTACGCAAGATGGTTGGTATAGTGTGTGGATAAGTAACAGCAGCGGATGTCAAAGTTCATCAAGTTCCGTTTATGTTGTTGTAACTGGAATTCTATCAAGTGCTTCTCAAAATGGAATTTATATTTCACCAATACCTGCAACAAATTACATTGAGATTAAAACATCACAATATAAACATTTGCAAATAAGGTTGCTTGACATTAATGCTCGAGAAATTATGGATAAATCTATTTCGCTTGAAAATAATTACTCAAGCATTGACATTTCGAATTTACAAAGTGGTGTTTATTTCTTAGAAATAATGGGTGATAATTTTAAATCTGTTGAAAAGATAATAAAAAATTAATAATCTTTACATAAAACAGACATTACCTAGTGTTCGCCGTGTATTTTGAAAAAGTCAAATGATGGAGTAAATTTATTCATAGAATAATTTGGTAAAAGTATATAATTTATTTTGTGTATTGTTTGTTTATAGTTCTATTCTTTGTTCTTTTGATGTATAATAAAAAGTGCTTGTCTTCGTTAAAGTGTTTAAAAATCTTAATTAATTATTATATTACTCAAGGTTTTAATTAGATTTGCCTAAAAAAACATTTATGAATAAATATAAAATTCTCTGGACGGATGACGAAATTGAAATTTTAAAACCACATATATTGTTTTTACAAAATAAAAATTATGATGTTATTACTGCTGTGAGTGGAGACGAAGCTTTAGAAATTATTCATAAAGACAAGCAAATTGATGTAGTATTACTAGACGAAAACATGCCAGGATTAAGTGGATTGGATACTTTACAAAAAATCAAACAGATTAATGCGTCCATTCCAGTTATAATGATTACTAAAAGTGAGGAAGAACACATAATGGATTCTGCCATTGGAAGGCAGATAGCAGATTATTTGATAAAACCCATTAATCCCAACCAGGTGCTCTTATCATTAAAGAAAGTTTTAGAGAACAAAAAACTTATCACTGAAACAACAACACAGTCGTATCGCCAGGAATTCATTGAAATAATGAATAGCATTCAGTCCGCGGATTCATGGCAGGTATGGAGAGATGTTTATAAAAAAATTGTCTTTTGGGAACTGCAACTAGATGCTTCAGAAGATAAAAGTTTGTTTGATGTATTGTATTCGCAAAAGCAAGAAGCAAATAAAGAATTTGCAAAGTTCATAGAAAAAAATTATATGTTATGGTTACATAAAAAAGTACAAAATGTACCAACAATGAGCCATACGTTAATTAAAAACAAATTTATAAATCTAATTCATCCCGATATTTCTATTTTTTTTATCTTAATTGATAATTTAAGATACGATCAATGGAAAATCATTGAACCTATTTTAGCAGAATATTACAAAATTGAAGAAGAGAGTTTGTATTACAGCATTTTACCAACCACCACTCAATATGCCAGAAATGCTTTGTTTGCAGGGCTTTTACCTTCGGAAATAGAAAAAACTTTTCCGCAATGGTGGAGCAATGACGAGGATGAAGGTGGAAAAAATCTTTTTGAAGAACATTTATTTCAAGCACAATTAAAACGATTGACTGGAAAAGATATTAAGTTTTCATTTAATAAAGTAACGAACCATCAGGCCGCTAAAAAGCTTATTGAAACGATACCCCAATTGACACAAAATCCATTGAATGTAATAGTGTATAATTTTGTAGACATGTTGAGCCATGCCAGAACTGAAATGGAAATCATTAAAGAACTGGCAGAAGATGAACCTGCTTATAGAAGTATTACAAAATCATGGTTTTTACACTCACCACTATTTGAGATTATAAAGTTATTACAAGAAAAAAAAGTTCCTATTATCATTACAACGGATCATGGTACAGTTCATGTAAAAGACCCCATCAGAGTATTGGGTGATAGAAATGTAAATACCAATCTTCGGTATAAACAAGGCAAAGCATTAGAATACAATTCAAAGGAAGTAGTAGAATTTAAAAATCCATCGGATATATTTTTACCAAAATTACATCCAAGTTCAAGATTTATTTTTGCAAAGGAATATGGCTTCTTTGTATATCCCAACAATTATGGGCAATATGTCAATTTATATAAAAATACTTTTCAACACGGAGGAATAAGTTTAGAAGAAATGATTATTCCATTTTTACGATTAATACCGAGATAAGATGCTAAACTACATCATTCGTGAAAAAGAAGATTGGAATCAATTTGTTCTATTCATTCATAAGAACTTTCGTGAGAAAAGGATTTTTTTATTGAAGGGGAATTTAGGTGCTGGAAAAACAACTTTTGTTCAGGCATTTTGTAAAATGTTGAATTGTTCCGAGCATGTTACTAGTCCTACTTTTTCAATACTTAACATTTATCATGATGATAAAAAAAATCCTATTTATCATTTTGATTTATATCGATTAAAAAGTTTATATGAATTAAAAGATATAGGTTTTGAAGATTATTTATATTCTGGTAATTATTGTTTCATAGAATGGCCAGATTTAGCCATTGATCTTATAAAATCAGATGATTGTCTTATTAAAACAACATTAGAAGTGAATATTCAATTTATCCCTGAATTAAATTATCGGGATATATTTATTAAAGAATAATTTGAAATGATTTTTGGATTGAATGCTAATGGAAAAAACTATTTAATAAAACTCATTCAAGATTTTCATTTTAGATTATGAAAATTTTTTATCAATAATGTTTAAATGAAAAAATAATTGTACTTTTGTGTTACTAACCAATAAAATTTACAACTATGGGATGTATTACAAGCATTGCTATTGCAGCATGGCTGATAGCATTCACTGGAGGAGTACTACTCCTTTACAAAGTACAAAAAGAAAACTTACAATGGCCTTTTAGAGTAGCAGGATGGCTGGTGATTATTGTTGCATTAGGAGGCATGCTATGTTGTTCGTTAAGATGCATGATGAGGAGTTGTCATGGGGATACATGTGGAAGACCGCCGATGATGATGCCGTATATGCATCATGGGATGTGTCAATCGCATTGTGGTGGGGAAAAATGTTACAAAGGAGGGCGATGCGAAAGAGACAATGACGAATGTTGCGAAGAAGAGGACGAAGAAGTTCATGAAAAAGAAGTGAAAATCGTTATTCATTCGGACAGTGCCGATGTGAAAAAGAAGTAAACGAAACTTTTTTAATCACCCTGCTTATTGAAAAATAAAAAGCCCTTCATGTTTTTTGAAGGGCTTTTTTATTATTGTATTAGATTATTATTCTTTAATGATTTTTCTCACCATTTTTTGACCATTTAATTCAATCTGTAAAAAGTAAATACCTTCTGGAACAGATGGAATGCTGACATTTATACTATGCTCTCCAACTTCTAATTTTTGAGGTATTGATTTCAATACTGTTTTACCTAAAATATCCGTAATGTAATATGTAACTTCAGATGCATCACTCAGATGGAATTTTATAATAAAGTTTCCATTAGTTGGGTTAGGTGATACATTTAATCCGATACTTTGTGTTAGTTCATTGACGCCAGTTGGTACAGAGAAATTTATATCATCTAAGAAGAAGTTATTTCCAAATCCGTTAGTAGCATCTTCCTGAAAGATGAAGCGAATTCTAACATTGGGTTTCGTTTTGAATGAATTAAAAGCAGGATTGCTTGTTAGCGTGTAGAGTTTAAATTGTGAGGGTGTTGGATAAAATGGTGTTGATGTTACTCCTCCTGAACCGCTCGCCAAAGTAGACCCACTTGGTTGATAGATATTTGTCCATGTTCCACCACAATCTGCACTGGCTTGGACAATGAGTTTATCTTGATGGGTAGAGGTTTTTTGTGCGTAAGCGTATTTAAATGTGAAAGTGGCACCTGGATTATTTAAGAAATCATAAGAAGGTGTCTCAAGCGTTTCCTGAACACCAGCAGGTTCAAGTGAACCATTAATGAACATTGCATTAGTTCCGGTTGCACCTCCACCTGTATATACTTGCCATGTTGTTCCTCCACTTCCGTTAATGACACTCCAATTTGGTGGTAAGCTGGTACTACCTTCAAAACTTTCAAAATTACTTCCAGTGATGTTAGGCGTACCGTTTAATACATTTACAGAGAACGTGTAAGTAGTACAACCGGCAAAGTTGCAAGTTGTTAATGAAACGGTTTGAATACCGGGCGTAGAAAATACTACAGTGGTAACAGATGCAGAAGGATTGGCAAAAGTAGCACCACCCGTGGCTGCCCATGTTCTGCTGGCTACGGGACCATTGAAAGATTTATCTGTTACTGTTAAAGAACTACCACTACACACTGTAAAGGACGCTGGATAACCATACGCAATAGGATAGCAGGTAGCCGTATCATTCACTCCTGTAGCAGTAAGATTAGCCGTTGTAGATAAGTTATTCCTGCCAGACGTTGAAGATGCTAAAGCCGTTCTCATTTTATTGGTTTGACCTGCAGTAAACATTTTGGGGCAGGAGCTATAATCCATAATGTTTTCAACATTTTCAGGAGAAGAACAACCGGAACCTGTAGCACTGCTAGGGCAAGTACTGAAAAATCCCTTTGTAATAGGAGTATCGCTCACTCCATCATCACCGCAGCTTACCCCGGGATTATTAGTGTTTCCCCATGTATGACTGAGATTCAACCAGTGTCCAATTTCGTGAGAAAGCGAACGTGCTTGTGTACCACTTAAAAATTGATAGTTATATACAATAGCATCTCTGGAAGAACCGGATGTCCATGTACCCGGTTTGTAGGTGTAACCAACTATAATTCCTCCACTTGTGCTACAGTTAGGCGCAGATTGACAAATTTCCTTTACGATATATATGTTCAAATATTTTGTCGGATTCCATGTGTACGGATATGGAAAGTTAGCTTGTACCCAATTGGTATTGGTATTATAGTAATGAACAATTCCACTTGTACAATTACCATTAGGATCTTTATGAGCCAGCATAAAAACAATATCACTGTTGATGTATAGTGATTTAAATGCGGAATAAATGGTACCAGTATCTGAACCCTGTCTTGCAAAATCACGATTAACTTGTGCAAGGGCATTGATAAGTGTAGCATCTGAAATATTTTCAGGACCATTTAAATGAAGCACGTGGAATACAACTGGCACAGTATATTGAAATGCCGCTATTTTCCCTTCGTGCAATTTAAGAGATGCTTCATAGTTCTTATAGGCCTCTTCTAATTCTTTTTGAGCGGCTTCGTATCTTTTTCTAGCTTCGGGGTCTTGCTGAAAAGCGTGTTCCATGGCTTCATACGTGATGCACGGAATGATTTTGTCTGGTGATTGCTGAGCAAAAACATTTAAATGCATCAGCAAGTAAGAAAAAATAAAAATACTAATTTTTTTCATAAGAATGTGTTTTTGGAACTACAAATTTACAAATTATTTTTGAGAAATTGATGAAAAATTAACAAAAAAATATCTATTTTTTTTTCAATGGCAATATAATTTAATGAGCGGAATGATCTCAGAAGATTTTGTAATATCCAATATGTTTTCAATAACACCAAATAATATTTCAGTAATGATATATCATTCTTGTAACTTTAGAACAAATAGTACATAGATAACACAGATTGGTAGGGATTTTTCACAGATTATTTTTTTGAAATTATCACTAATGGCACTAATTCGTGTATTCGTGGTTAAAAAGAGAACACAGATAACACAGATAACACTGATTTAGGCAGATTATTTTATTTCAGGATTTTCATTTCTTAGTTTATTTTTTTCAATAAATAATTTTAAGAATATCCAATAGTTTATTTTAATCCAAATTATGTATTAGAAATTATGTGCATTCACAAGAGATTGCTTCGGGTGTTAACACGCCCTCGCAATGACGAGCTTATTCTTCATTCTTACAACTATCAAACTGGTGAAAACAAAATAATGTCTAAAACCAGCAGTAATATAGAAAAGCATAATATTTGAGTAATGTTTAATGAATAATTTGGGTTTAATCCAGATTATGCAATAGAATCAATAGAGTTTGAATTTTCTACAAAATCCATATAATATATCTTAACCACAATTCACCTTGTTAAATATAGCAACTATCTAACAGGGTGAACACTAAGAAAATAAACAAAGTTCACAAATCCCTTATATATTTTGCAAACGAGAAATGCTTTGTATTCTTAATAAAAAACTTTGTGATTTTTGTGGTTCAAAATATCAGACAATTTAATTTAAAATCAAATTGGCGATATAAATTTTTATTCTAATATCAATGAAATGAAACAATATGTAAGTTTGCTAATTTTAATGTATAATTGGGGTTAAAGTAACTGCTAGTTAGCATTATTAAGGACTCTTCAAAAGAGCCATATAAAATCCGTCAAAACCTTGAGAAGGCAATAATGTTTGTTCCTTTAATAATTTAAACTCTGGATGTTGATTCAAAAACCATTGAATTTGATCTTCGTTTTCTTTTTTAAGAATACTACAAGTTACATAAAGCAAATAACCATCAGGTTTTAGCATTTCACAATAATCCTTTAAGATGTTTCTTTGGATATAAATGAGTTCATTTAAGTTTTGCGATGAGAATTTTAATTTGGTATCCGGATTTCGTTTAATAACACCAGTGCCACTACAGGGGGCGTCAATTAATACAATATCGGCAGAGTGCTTTAAACGTTTGATTATTTTTGAAGAACTAATGGGTTTAATTTGTATGTTGGAACACCCCGCACGGTTTGATCTTTTATGTAATTCATGGAGTTTTTTATCTTCTACATCTAATGCTATGATTTGTCCTTTGTTTTGTTTGAGTGCGGAGAGATGTAGTGTTTTTCCGCCAGCACCGGCACAAGCATCTATGATGCGATGGGCGTTTTGAAGCACTTCTTCTGGAATAAAGCGAGCGACTTTTTGAGAAGATAAATCCTGAAATTCGTAATATCCTTTTTTGAATAAATCATTTTGGCTTAAAAATTTTTTATTGGTGATGATTAATGCCTCAGGACATTCAGTGTTTTCAATGGTTTCAATACCTAACTTAAAAAGTTCTTCTTGAAGTTGTTCTTTGGTGATTTTAATTGTATTAGTTCGAATTACCAGTGGAGCGGATTGATTGAGTGCTTTTGCTTCTGTTAGCCATTGATCTTTTCCAAGCGATTGAATACCTTCGTTCCATAAGTCATCATTAAAAGAAAGTAATATTCTCTCCGGGATATCAGCATTTGAAGTGATTTCATTGATAGTATATTGATTTAACGTATTGAGATTTTGAAAATAATAGTTGACGATACCGAGAATACTTTTGTCAGCAGAGAGATATTCGAGCAAGTAATAATATCTAACAATGTTGTATACAGTTTCAGCAATGATGCTTCTATCACGCTTACCAAGTTTTTTGTTGGTTTTAAAGAGGTATTCTAAAACTTTGTCTGAATAATAGTTTTCGTAAATGATTTTTTGAAGAGCGGTAATAATATTGTTTAAGATGGGTGTATAGATTTTCATTGGCAAAGCAGATAAAATGCGGCAAAAGTGTAATTTATTTTTTAATACAGGTATTAAAAATTTCCTTATATTTGCAGTAGAAAATTATTTACCTATGAAGAATATGAGTTATTTTTTTGGTGTGATAATGGTTTTTGTGGGTTCTTTATTGTATATGTCTTGTAAAAAAGATACTACTTGTAAAGTGAATGTAAAATGTGTGAATGCTTCAACGGGTGCTGCAGTGGATGGAGCACTGGTGAAGTTGTATGCTCCTGTAAAAACAGCATCTGGAGGAACAGTGGTAGCAGATGTGAAAGCGGAAGGAACTACTAATTCTGATGGAGTAGTATCTTTTAAATTTAAGTTGCCCGCGATATTTAATATCAGAGCAGAAAAAACGAGCGATTCATTAGTGGGTACGGGAATGGTTACATTAGAAGAAGGTAAAACGGTAGATGCCACGGTTCAAATGAAGCATCAATAATTTAAATTTGAACGAACCATTGTTAGTAATACGATATACCTTTTGTTTAATTTTATTAGGAGCACTTTTTGCGTGTGATAGTCCTGTATTTCACAATAAGAAATCAGAAGGATTGATAGAATATAAAGTAGAAGCGGTAGATAAAACACATCCATTGGCAGGTTTAGCTCCGGATAAGGCGATTTTAAAATTCAAGGATGATAAGTATATGATTGAGATGAGTACAATGGGTGTGTTTAAAACCATTTTTATATTAGATGCGAAAAAAAAGACATTAACAGAGATGATTAAGTTTATGGATATAAAAAAAGCGTGTATTGAAACTCAGGAAGACCTTGTAAAAGAAGCCAATCTGTATGCTCTGAAATTTAAGAATACAAATGAAAAAACAACATTGGCAGGATATAAGTGTCATAAATTATGGGCATATTATGTCTCCAATCCGCAAGACAGTTTTGAAGTATTGTATACAAAAGAATTAGAACCGCAAAATATCTATGATTTAAGTGCGTATAAAGGCATCAATGGGATGTTGATGAAATATCGGTTGAGAAAATGGGGACTGGAGTTGGAATTTACAGCACAAAATGTTTCTCTACAACAAATTCCGGACGAAGAGTTTGAATTACCAGCATACTACAAAGTGATTAGTAAAGAAGAGATGGAACAATTTATCAAGAGTTTGCAATAAGATTAATTAGTTTCAATATATTTTCTTCGTTACTAAATTCTTTCAGTAGCGATTGTCTTTGTTCAATCGCAAAATCATCAAATTCCAGTGTTTGAACTGATTGAATAGTAGTTATCATTTCATCGTGATTATTCTTGATGAAGAATGAAGCATTCGGTTTTAGTGATGTACCCGCAATCATTTTTTCATTGCATACGATAAATCGTGCTGTAAATAAGCTGTAGAGTAATTTTAGTTTTAGTCCGGTGGCTTGATGGGTGTAAAGCCAAACAATGTGAGCATTCTGGATGAGTTGTTTCATCTCATTGGTGTCGGGATTGGGGACAATTTTTATGTGAGGATATTTTTCTGCTTTTTTGTAAAGAAAGTCAGGCGGATTTTTGCCAGCAATAAAAATTGGTAAAGAAATGTATGGTGCTATTTTTTCAATGAGGAATTCAGCAGCTTTATAGTTTTCTGCTACACTTAAATTTCCGTGATATAATAAATAATCGCCTTTCCCTTTCCATACGCTTATATCATTATATGGATGAAATGAGGGTAGATGAATCGAATGTATATTTGAATAGTATTGATGAGTGTATTTGTCGTCTGCTTGAGTAACGGGCAAAAGAATATTTGCTTTTGGAAATGCTTTTTTTTCGTAGAAATAAAGTTTGATACTCTCAATTAAAAAATAAAATTTTTTGATAAGATTTTTTTCAGATAAAAATAGATGATAGTAATAATGATGTTCAATATTGCTTAATCGAAGGATTTTTAATCGGTGTTTCAAATCAGGATGATTGATAAAATAAGCACAGTGTAAGGTTTCAAACAAAATGGGATAATTGTCTTGTTTTAAATTATTCAAAAGTTCGTGAGATTTTCTGGAAACAACTGTATAGGGCAATAAACACAAATGTTGAGAAAAGGTGGCATTGCGTTTGTAATAATAAATTTTATGGCAATAATTAGAAAGTTCTTCGGATGGAGTTTTTGAATTGTATTGAAAACAATGCAGGATAACTTTGATTCCTTTTTGATAGAGGTATTTTATTTTATAGAAAACATCAATAATTCCACCATAATCAGGAGGGTAAGGTATGTCAAAAGCAACAATGTGTATATATGAATCTTTCTTCACAATTAAACAGGCAATTTTTCAAGCATAAATGCTCTGTAAAAATTTTCAAGGATTTGGTGTTGTAAAGTATTTATATCAATCTTCAAAATTTGAGATGCAGCATTGTACACATCTTTTATGGATATTGTTTCATCATTGTTATAAAAAAGTATTCTTTTTGCAGAAGTATTTTTTAGGTGCAATAAAATATTCTCGTTCCCTAAAACAATTGATTTATCAAATGCAATGTAATAATCTTTAATGCCATTTATATTTTTTAGATTATCTGGCAAATAATCGGATGGAATGATAACAGGGTGTTTGAATTTTTGTTGTGTAAGAATGTCAATAATTTCTTTCCATGCTTTATGACAATATAGAATAAGTGGCTTGTTTAATAATTGCGCTGTTTTTACTTGTTGAGTAAAAATTTTTTCTTGTTCGGGATAATTAATCTCAAAACTTTTGTCTAATCCGCATTCACCAATAGCCAGACAAGATTTTTCAGAGGCATTAATAAAAAAGAGTTCTACAGATTTATTGTAATTTTCTTTGTCAATATACCACGGATGAATCCCTGTTGAATACAACAATGGTTTTTGAATTGTATCAATAGGAATGTTTACTACTTCAATAGATGCTTCCTGAAAGGAATTTTTTGTGAAAACATTTATATACATAACACAAGCAAATTTAGTAAAAGAATAAGCATTATGCAAACTTCTTCAAACATTTTATTTTTATCCATCTACGTTTTACTTTAAGTATATTCGCAGAAATCATTTGATTATTATGAGTAAAAAAACAGATAGCGTTTACGATAAAGTTTTAAAATTATTGAAGGATGTATATCCACGTTCGTTGAATTATAAACAAATTACTAAAAAACTCATCTCTTCTATTCCGGTTGAAAAAGAAGAGGTAAAAGACATTTTGTTCAATTTGCATCAAAAAGGATTAATATCAGAACACAAAATTGGGAAATATCGCTATAAGATGCCAGATAAATTTGTAACAGGAATTATTGAATTTACTTCCAGAGGAGATGCCTATCTCTTAACCGAAGATGGACACGAAGATATTTACATCCACCCAGACGATACCGGAAAGGCCTTTCATGGAGATTTTGTAAAAGTTAAACTATTAGATAAAAAACGAAGAAAACAATTAACCGGAAAAGTTGTCGAAGTACTTAAACGGGCTAAAACGCAATTTGTTGGTAACATTCAAATTAAAGACGATTATGCTTTTGTAGTCCCTGACTTCAACAAGATGCATAAAGATTTTTTTATTCGTGAGAAACACATTAATGGTGCAAAGAATGGAGATAAAGTGGTAGTAGAACTTATTGAATGGAAAGATGAAGATAAAAATCCGATTGGTAAGGTGGTGAAAGTTTTAGGAAGACCCGGTAAGCACGAAACAGAAATACACGCCATAATGTTTGAATTTGGCTTGCCATCTGAATTTCCTGAAGAAGTGGAAGAAGAAGCCAACGCAATACCAGAAACAATACCTGAGGAAGAAATAAGAAACCGGAGAGATTTTAGAGATGTGTTGACATTTACAATAGATCCAATTGACGCAAAGGATTTTGATGATGCTTTGTCTATTCAAAAACATCACAGTGGTTTATGGGAAATTGCCGTGCACATTGCCGATGTATCGCACTATGTAAAGCCGAATACAGAATTAGATAAAGAGGCCTTGTTGAGAGGAACTTCTGTTTATCTGGTAGATAGGACAATACCAATGTTGCCAGAAAAATTGAGTAACAACATTTGTTCTTTACGGCCAAATGAAGATAGATTGTGTTTTAGTGCTGTTTTTTTGATGGACGATAATGCCAGAGTACATCATCAGTGGTTTGGAAAAACGATTATTCATAGTAACCGGCGATTTACCTACGAAGAAGTGCAAAAGATTTTGGAAAGCAAAAAGGGTGAATATGCAGATGAATTGTTATTGTTAGACAAATTGGCTAAAAAAATGCGTACGGAGAGAATGAGAAACGGATCAATCATTTTTGATAAAATAGAAGTAAAGTTTCATCTGGATGAAAGTGGAATACCGACTAGTGTATATTTCAAAATACAACAAGATGCCCATCGTTTGATAGAAGATTTTATGCTGTTAGCGAACAAGTCAGTGGCAAAGTTCTTGAGTGAACCACCGGATTATTTAGATTCTAAAAGAAAGAAAAAATATGCATCTGTTTATCGTGTACACGATGCACCATCCGAAGAAAAATTAGAAGAGTTTGCCAGAATTTGTGCGCAATTTGGATATAAAGTTGATATTAAAAATCCTGACAAAACGGTACAATCTATCAATAAAGTTTTGCAGGAAGTAAAAGGTAAAAAAGAATCGAATATGTTAGAAATGCTGGCTATTCGCAGTATGGCAAAGGCCATTTATTCTACTGATAACATTGGACATTACGGATTAGGATTTGATTATTACACGCATTTCACTTCTCCTATTCGTCGTTATCCGGATATTTTAGTGCATCGTTTGTTGGAAGCAAGATTGAATGAAAAAATGTATTCCAATAAAGAAGAATTAGAATTTTTTTGTAAACAATCATCTGAACGTGAACGAGTAGCTACGGATGCAGAAAGAGCGTCTGTAAAATACAAACAGGTGGAATATATGATGGATAAGATTGATCAGATTTTTCCAGCAGTGATAACAGGTGTTACAGAATGGGGCATATATGCTGAAA
Organism: Bacteroidia bacterium; assembly: GCA_026003255.1. Lineage (GTDB taxonomy): Bacteria > Bacteroidota > Bacteroidia > B-17B0 > Aurantibacillaceae > BPGX01. The sequence goes on from BPGX01000002.1 coordinate 237,002, forward strand.
TTACGGAAAATCTTTGTGAAGGAATGATTCGCTTAAAAGATTTGCAGGATGATTTTTACATTTATGATCCAGATAACTTCCGATACATTGGAAAACATTATAGAAAAATTTACGCCCTTGGGGATCAGATTCTTGTCAAAGTAAAATCTGCGGATTTATTCAAGAAACAATTAGATCTGGAGATTGTAAGCCCCCATCAGAAATTGCACAAAAAGAAGAAACATTAGTATTTTTCTACTTTAATAATATTTACCGGACAATTTTTAGCGGCTTCAAGGTTGGATTCATATTCTTCTGAATGCACGATTACTGAATAAATTCCTTTTTTTTCTTGCGCCCCTAGTAATACACTTTTTCCATCTTTTTTAGACATTCTCCAACGTTGAGGTGCTGCTTCTACACAAGCATTGCAGCCAATGCATTTACTCCTATAATGTGTGATTCGTATTTGATTTTTTAATTTTACCATTCCAAAAATTATGGGCTTAAATTTAGTGGAATAATTGGATACTTGGGGTTATATTTATCCTATGCAATAGAATTAATGGATTTTGAATTTTCTATAAAATCAATTTGTTATATTCTAACCACAATGAACACAAAAAAAATAATCAAAGTCCACAAAGTTTAGATACATTTTGTAAGTGAGAAAATACTTTGTGGTTCTTTGTAAAAAAATTTCGTTTTCTTTGAGGTTTAAGTAAATTAAAAATGAAAGTAATTAATACCAAACTGGTGATGAATATTTTTGCTGAAATTTCAATAGAATAAAGCAATGTATATAGCATATTAATTTTTAATGCATATTATGGGTTTATTCATTCTGTCGGCAAGTAAAGTTTCATAGTTCCTTTTTTAAACAACACTTCGTCCAAATGCCCCATTTTTTGTCTGTCTGTTGTAATTAAGTGCATATGCAAATAGGTGTCGTGATGCGTAAAAATTGCTTTATGTTCGGTTGAGAAAAAGCCAATAATTTCGGATTGTTCGTTTTTAACTTCGTAGTTCTTTTGTCCCTTGTGTGCTTCGTCTGGTGAACTTACATTTGACCCTTTCGGCAAATTCACAATATGTTGTCGCCTTTTCAACTGTCCCTGAGAGCTTAAACATAAAAGGTCGTGGAGAGTTTTTAATCACTTTGTCAAGATATATTTCAAGTTGTTGAATTGTTTGAATGCTGTCAGGCAAAGTTTGTTCAGTCCATTTTGAAATATTAGCATAAGCATAAAATGGGGCTTTTATGTCATAAGTTTCTTCAACTTTCATTGTCGAGTCGGAAACAACTGTCGATTTATAGGATTTACCATCAATGATTAAAATTTCTCCTGATAAATATTCAACTGTTCCGAGGCCATATAAATTTGTCTTGTTGGTTATAGTGTCAAGTTTTATGTTTCTTAAAGTTGTCCTTTCCACATCACATTTTTCATTTCGCCAACAATTTTTACTTCGTTGGTTGTCTGTTGTGCTTTTATCGAGCAGTTTGTTAAGGTCAAAATTGTTAGTCCGAGAAGTGTTGTTTTAAAATTCATTTTTATCATTTATTGTTTGTTGTTTCTGTGTCGTCCTACAATGAGGCATAACGTTTTGCAGCTACCCGAAGATGGCGATTTCGAAGCACTTCACTGTCAACCAAGCACAAACTTTGATAGAAGCACAAAGCTTGATTTAACCACTGAACCGCCACTTTTGGGTAGGTGCTGTTATGGGCTGCTATTTGTTCTGTCTCCATTGTGATGTCGCCCTAATTCCATAATGAATTCCGTTAATTATTTCTGGCATTATGTTGTCAGTAAGTGAATTTAATTGAAAAGGCTCAAACCTTGCATTTTTTCCAGGAAACGGAATAGTTGTCACATAGTTTTTGTCAAACGATGTAAAGTAAGTCCCTTGAACACCTAACAAACTAATAAATATTTGATAAGGTGGTATTGTCTTATACAACTTTTCGTGAACTGCCTTACTTGCTTCAACAAAATCTCTGATAGCATAAAATAAATTTTCAACTTTGATATAATTGAAACGTCCGTCCAATGAATTTTGATTTTCTATTGGATGTATAAACGTTTCCGTTATTCCGTTTTGAAAACAAATGTAATATTCATTGTTGGGTGTGTAACTTAGAATTCTATCACCAAGGTCGGAATATCTCGTGTCTAAGCCAATAAGCCGTCTAAATGAATGTTGTATTTTGAATTTATGGTCTATGTCGTTCCAGTCTATTGGGTTGTTGTCTAATATATTTTCCGGGATGAAATGGATTAAAATTCCGTTGGTGTTAATTAAGTTTTCATTCACTTCTTTGTTTTCAACGCTGTCAATTCTTTGACTAACGTATTCTTTCATTTGTTCTATGTTCATTGTTGTCGTTTTATAGTTGCACAAAACGGTTTGCGGTTTGGCGTAGTGGCGAATTGTTAGCACAAAAGTTTAATCAAAGAACTTCAATTGAACCTACCACTATACTGTCATACGAAGCACTGCACCCGCCATTACGCTAAACCGCTGTTATCGGCTTCTCTTCTGTCCGTCTATTTGATTTTCTTTTTCTTCTTGTCAAGATAGTCGCCAAGATTATTGAGTTTTGAGTTCCAAAACTTCTCTAATTGTCTAATGAAATCTTCTATTTCTTTTAGTGCTTCAAGTTGGGCATAGCAGTTTCGCTGTCTGCCGTCATTGTCGCTTTTTTGAATAAATAAAAGTCCGTTGTCTTCTAATATTTTCAAATGTTTAGAAACGGCTGGTCTCGACATATTAAACTTGTGAGCAATGGTGTTGACGTTGGTTGGCTCTTGAGAAACCATCATCAGAATTTCTCTACGAGTAGGGTCGGCAATGGCTTTAAAAATATCTGTCATTTGCGTAAGTATTTTATCAAGTTCACCGTCAATACTTTGTTTAGCCAACCATTAGTCAATATTCGGCTTACGATTATCTTATTGAAAAATCCTTCAAAGCCACTATGTACAAATTGTAATTGAGTTTTGTTACCCAATTCCTTTAATTCAAAACTCACAGTGGTATTTTTCAATGTACCACCACTCCAACTAAACGATAGTTTGCTTTGATGTTCAACTTCCAAAACTTCACAGTCAACAATACCGTTAAAACCAGGATAAGGCTTTGTTTTAAATTGAAACTTGTGTCCAATTATTGGTTTTAAATCACACGGCATTAACCATTCGCTCAACGCTTCACTGTTTGTTAGTGCTTCCCAAACGTCTTTTATCTGGTGGTCGTAAACTTTAGTAAATTCAATTCTTTTTGCCATTTTAATTGTTACTATAAGCGATTTTAATAATTTCAATCAGTTGTGCGTCAAAGTCGGCAATAGATTCCAAAGTTGTTTGGTAATTTATGCGTTCGAATGCCACTGTCTTGGCTTTTTTTGAACAGGTCTGTTTTAAAATCGGAAGGAAAGTTTAATCCTATTGTAATTTTTTTGTCCTTTGAGGCTTTTACTATACAAAACTGATTAGTTCGATAAAACGGAATATACGTTTTGCAAGGCTGAACCCTTACATCTTTACCAATTTTTAAAAGTGTTGCTTCAATTTTTTTAAATGCCTTCAATAGTTCGGCAGAGTTAAAAAGATTTGGAATGAAACTATCTGTTTCTGCATAAATATTTGTTTCAGAAAAGTATTCGTAAATTTTTTGAGCCTGAAAGTGTCCAAGGTTATGTTCAGACTTTAAAAAGTCAATTACCTGCTTTTTGTCAGCCAGTTTAGACTTTTTTACTAATGTAAGCTATTGCTCCAAGGTCTTACCTGTTTTATCTTCGAGGTTACGCAATATTCTTCACCCATTTGTTTATGTCCTAATGCCATAAAGTTTTATTTAGAAGTTTGAAATTGTTTGCGTAAAGAATATGAAATGGCAGTGCCTGCTAAAAACCAACCCACCAGCATATTCAGCCATCTAGCCAAAACGTATTCTGTTGAGAAACCCCACCAATTCCACATTGGAATAAAAAAGGCAAATCCCACCAATACTCCAACTAAGAGTATAAACTTAACTCGTTGAGAATGTTTTGTAAAATTGGTCAGTAATAGAAGATATGTCATGATAAACCAAACTACCACTTGTGTCAATACTTCAACAAGCATAAACTTGGCTGGATTGTAAAAAGAAGCGTCATTTTTTGCAATAAAGTAAACGATGTCTTTGGCTTTTCCGTCAACAGTTTTGGTGTCGTTACCGTTTGGCCAAATGTACATTCCACTCTCGGGTAAGTTTTCATTTAGTGTCTTGTTCACTTGCTCCGCATTAGTTGCTGTTTTGTATGGCAAGCGAAGCAAAGGGTTAAACCATTCTGTTGCTCCCCAAAAGAACATGACCAAAGTTCCGATGGCTGTTCCGATTAATAGATTTTTTGTCTTCATTTATATAAATTTTATTATGTAACTAAAAAGTTACGCAAATGTATAGGAAACTTTTTGGTTACGCAAATTTATTTTTGTCTTTTCTGTCAAACGGTTGAAAAGGAGTCTTTAGATGTCGAGTTCGGTTAGGTGGTTTGGGTCTGTTAGAGTTGCCGATAATGGTTTCGGGCTTTGCGTTCGGGCGGATTTCGGATCTCAAAACTGTCAGCCCAGCACAAAAGTTGATGCGAAGTAGAATGTTCAATTAACCATTTTACCCGCCATTGAGCCAAACGCCTGTTGGCTGCTGCCCTTTTTATTTCTCAAGTTTTTGTAGCTCTGCTAAAGTTGCTTCTCCAACTCCGTGAGCAGATGCTGGATTTTGACCTGTTACCACTCTTTGGTCTTCTGTAACATGTTTTTGCCAAAGTCCTGATTTCTCAAAAATAGCACCACGTTCAATTAGTTTACTTTCAAGTAGAAAAGGAACCACATTTTCAAGTTTAACGGCTTTTTCTTCTTCATTAGTAAACGCATTTATTTTTTTACCGTCAACTAAATATTTTCCGTTGCTAAGTTTGATATTCACGAGCCCAGCGGGTCCGTGACAAACTGCACTCACTACACCATTGGCTTCATAAATTTTGCGGGCAATCTCGGCAATCTCCTGATTATCGGGAAAGTCCCACATGGCTCCGTGCCCCCCCGCATATAGAATTGCTACATATTTAGAAGCGTCAACTTCACTTGGCTTCAATGTATTTTCCACTTTGTTGCGATACTCGGAATTTTCCCAAAATTTTTTGTTGATAGGGTCTTCCAGATTAAATCCATCCACAGGAGCTTTTCCGCCTTTTGGGCTTACAAAATCAATTTCGTAACCGGCAGAATGCAAAACATCCCAAGGGTGAGCCACTTCTGCAAGATAATAACCTGTGGGCTGTCCAGTACTGCCCTTTTTGTCGTGGCTTGTTACCACAAAAAGAATACGCTTTTCCATTTTTGTAACTAGTTTTTTTGTTTGTGCTGCTGCTTGGTTAAAAACAGAAGTAATGGTGCAGACAGCAATAACCATTAAACCTGCTTTTATTTTGAACATTGTCTTTCTCATACGCTTTGAATTTTTTATTTGACAATGCAAAGTTCTGCAACAGAAAGCTTTAGGCAAAGGAAGTAAATCACAAGTTTTGTGTGATGTATGTCACACTATTTGGAAAGGCGACTAAGGGTTTCTCTTGATACTCCAAGATACGAAGCAATCAATGATTTGGGAACACGTTGAAATAAGGTTGGATAAGATGCAAAAAGTTGTTCGTAACGTTCTTTTGCAGAACTACTCAAAAGAGATAAAATTCTTTTTTGTAGAGCAACATATCCTGCATTAGATTTTCGTCTGAAAAAGTGTTCTATTTTATGCAAATTGGAACAAATTTTATCTCTATTGTGCAAACTCAGGCATAAAACTTCTACTTCTTCAATACAATCTATAGTTAGAGACGCTTTTGTCTGATTGAAATAAGCTTGATAGTCTGTAATCCACCAGTCTTCCCAAGCAAATTGTAAAATATGCTCTTTCCCATCATCAGAGTTTGTGAAAGTGGCTTTTAAAAGTCCTGACAGAACAAAATAATCATTTATGACCGGGTCTCCCTGCTGTACAAGATATTGATGCTTCTTAAATCTCCTTTTGGTAAAGTGCGAAAGAATATACTCAAATTCACTATCAGTCAGTGGGGTAATTGCTTCAATATGTTTTCTTAAAAGTTCACTCATTTCGATATCAGACTGGCTTATAGGGTTGCAGCCAACGTTTTCGGGCTTTGCGTTCGGGCGGATTTCGAAGCACTTCACTGTCAACCAAGCACAAACTTGGATAGAAGTACAAAGCTTGATTTAACCACGTCAGCCCCCATTGCGGCAAACGGCTGTTATAGCCAGTGGTTCTTTTTATTTGTCGTCCGAACAAGCGTGCCAACAACGGTTTTCACAGTCGTGCCAGCAATCAGTGTGTTCGTCTCTTGCCATTTCTTCACCAAATGTTTCACGGTATTTTTCTTTTGTTGCCAAGAAAGCATTTTTTAAGTCAATCGCATCTTGTTCACCACGCATACCGAAGTATGGAAAGTGATGTAAGTAATGTCCGAATACCGTTTCGCAATCTTTGTGATAGGCTCTTGTGTCAAGTATGTGGTAATGCCAAAACTTGTCCATAATCTTGTTAGGCACAATACCTTTACCATACTTTTTACATAAGTGCAAGTAGCGTTTGTATTCTACTTCAGCACTTTCGCATTGTTCGTGTGTCCAGTTTTCTCCTTCTTCTGGTTCACGAAGTTTCATCTTAACCATTTCAAGGTCAAGATTGGCGATTACAGGGTCAATGCCCTTTTGATTGATTAGGTAAGAAACTCTTTCTACACTAATCGGGTCTGGATAAACTAAAACTTTCTGTTCCATTGCTTTGATGTTTTTGGTTTATGAATTGTTTGCTGTTAGCCAAAATCTTTTTAGGAAGCGGTCTTTACTTCCTTCAATTGGTGTCCTGCCGTGAAAAATTCGGTGATTGTCCACAACAAGAATGTCGCGCTCTTTTAATTTTATTTTAATCGGCTGCGTCAATCTGATTAAACGTTGAAATTCAAGCATTGCTGGATTCTGTTTGTCTTCATTTTTTACAAGCCAAAATGAATAATAAAACTTTCTGTTTCCGTTTTCGTCTGTCGCCACAAAAGGATAGCTCTCTTTGTCGTCCGGGAATATTTTATGTTCAAAGAGTTCAATTGTCTTGAGTTGTTGTTTATAGTCGTCTGAGAGTTGCTGATAAATTTTTTCTGCGTCAATCAAAATACTGTCACCACCCAAGTCGGTCTGTTTGTAGCAATACCAAATTATGTATTTGGCTTTGTGGTGGTCGGTGTGGAAGTCAAGTCCACGAGCAGAAGTTACCATTCCTTTGCTTTCAGGTTTCACAACAACATCAGTAATGAAAATAACCTGTCCTAACGAATTTATTAACTCGTTTAATTGTACTTCGGTCTGGTCAGTCAGGTGAAGAAAACCGTTGTCTAAAAGTTCTTTTGTCACGCTGTTAATATGTTGTGTTTCTGTCGTCATACCATTGGCTATAACGTTTTGCAAATTGCCGCAGGTGGGGATTTGGGAGCGCTTACTTGTTCCACAGTACAAAAGTAAATAGAAAACACGAACTTTAATTTACTTCTATCTCGCCACTTGCGGCAATTTGTTGTTAGTGCCAGTACATCATTTCATTTTATTTATTTCATATATAAATTTAATTTTATTATAATTAAAATAGGCAGATGATTGTTTTAAAAACTCCTCAACATTTTCAGTTTTTTTTAAGTCCATTTTGTCTAAAAAATGTTTTCCATACTTTGAAAGTAAAATATCAATCATGATAGCAGATAAAACATAGGCATCTGTGCTATTAGGATAATTGAAGATGTCATTAAAAATTTTTTCTGTAATAAACGGATATTTCGTTTTGAATTCCATTAAAAGTTGATCAAAATTATTTTTACCACTTCCACCGAAATAAGTTGCAAATGCTTCGCTCAAAAAATGTCCCCATTTAAAGTGAGCGTCTAATATCAAATGAGTTAATTCGTGTGGGTAATAAAATAAACCATTTCCGGAAAAGAGAATTTTGGCTTCTGGAAATGCACGTCCGGTAGTGTATCCGGCATAAAAGAAGTTAAAGCCCAACAAATACCCTAATGATTGGGGAGATTGACAAACTACATAAGTAATGGTATCAGGGTTTAATCCCCAAAAACTACTTATGTGGCTAATAAATTCATAAGATTTTTTAGCATCTACAAGGTTTAAGTGTAATGATGGTTCATAAATATAATGTATAGTATTGAATGATTCTTTTTTCCAAAAAGAAGTTCTTTTATTAAAAAGATTCGTGAGATATAAAGTATCGTTTTGATTATAAATAGCTACCTCCGTAATAGCAAATGGATTTGAATTTTGGTATATCAGAGAGTCGGAGGGTGATTTATTAAAATTCCAAAAAGCAGTAACGATGTAACAAAGTGTGTCTTCAAAATAAACAGATAGAATATATGGCTTGAAATAATTTAGTAAATATTTTGGGGGATACTGAAACAGGGATTGATAAAATAATGCATACTCTAAATCCCCCCATTTATCAATATCTTGTGGGTTCCACATTTTTTTTCTTTCAGAAGGTTCTTCTGTGTAAAGAAATTTTATCCAGTGATGGATGTATGGAATGATATTAGAATTATTAGTTGTATCACACAAAGCATGAAGATAATATGAAGGTGTGTGTTTGCTGTTTAAATTAATTTGTGAAGTTCCTAAATTTGGAATCATCATCAGAATGGCTATTATTATGCGTGAAATATTTTTAATCATAAAAATTTTTTTGGGGATTCTAATGTTAAAACAAAAGGAATATTTTTATCAACAAATGTTTTTAATATAGCATAAGCAATGCCTGATGTACCAAGAAATAAACCATTTAAACTATATTTGCCATTGGTAAATCCTGTTTTCCATTGATAATTTATCCCATATTTATTTGCTTCAGCTATTAGTTGATTATTTGTTTCACTGGCTATTTTATTGAAAATGCCTTTTAGATTAAAATTTATTTCATTTAATATCAAAGCGTTTCCAAATAAACCATGACAGAGGCAATGAGAGGCATTTGGATTAGTATTGTTTATCAAATCAGAAGATATGATTATGTTGTGAAGACAAAAATCAATGTCAGTTTTCTTTAAAAAAGTATAGAAATTTGCAAAAGAGAGTAAAATGCCGGAGGAGCCATGGCACCAAGAAGGTGAGGCAAAAGTTTTCTTTTTATATCTTAAATCTAACCAAGATTTATTTGTAGCATCATAGTTATTCTGAATTTTATTTATTACTTTTCGTATAAAATCTATATCATTTTTATCATAGCCAAATGTTTCATGAAACTTACTTAATGCAAATAAAAAGCCTGCGTTTCCATGTGCAAATCCAATAAGTCCTTTAAATTTATATGAATTCCAATATATTTCATCTTGCTCTTTTATAGAGGTATCTATAAGATATTTTTTTACTAAATGAATACATTCTTCTAAATAAGTTGCATTGGTATTTACATAATAATTCAATAAAAAAACTAATAAACCAGCAGCACCATTTACAACATCAAGATGGACATCCTCATTAATGTTTTTTTTGATAAAAGGTATTACTTTATATTGAAAGATTTCATCAATGTCAATAATATGAACATTTAGTAATTCTTGATAATGCCATAAAAAATACAAAGATGAGAATGGATAGTTATAAGGAGAAAATAAATAATAAGATTTCTCAGGATTAAAATTATTAAATGATTTTAGAGATATATTTAATAAGTACTCAGAGATTTGTTTATACTGCTCATTTCTTGTAGAATTATATAAATATAAATAAAATAAACCGATACCATCAAAACCATCATAAATTCCAGGTTTTTTTATAGCAACTTCCCATTGTCCAGATCTGCCAATGGAAAAATCTATCCATTGAAAGCCATTACTCATTTCTAATGAGTCATCAATAATTTTGTCGCCAATTAATTGAGCGCAGTTAACTATATTTTCATTGGTATAATAATATTTTGGTAAATTTTTATTGGTATTAACTTCAATTGGTGTATCAATATCTATTTTATCTATGCAAGCAATGGATTTTTCAATTAGAGATACCTGAAAATTTAGTATGTTAGAATCAAAGCCATTAATTCTTCTTATTGTTGAGTGAATGCCCGATTCTTTAAATAAAAAAATTTTATCTTGCTTGTATTTTACAAATAAGTCCTCTGGATTATATTGAAACAAGGGAATATCCATATTGTACAAACACTCTTTTTCTATTTGTATTAATTGCATGGGAAAGCAATCGGGGTCATATGTTTGTTCTAAATATTTAAAAAACTGCCACCGTTCGTTACTTGAAATTAATAAATCCGGATGAAGACTTTCATTTAATAATATGGAATAAATATTCGTATGTCTTAGTAATAGTCGTGATGTGCAACTAGATTGTTTTGAAATGTAAATTATTTGTTCAAGTAGCCATTCTTTATTTTGTAAAATAAAAGCAGCAGCGTCTCTAAATCCTTTAATAAGTAATGAGCAATATTCTTGTGGAGAATGTAAAATTGTTTCAGAAGGTAAATGGTTCGGTCTTAATTCTTTTTTAACTTGATAAATATATAATTGTCCATTATTATTAATCGCAAGTTTTGTATTATATTCAAAAAAATTTTTAGATCCTATTGTCGCGAAATTTATACCAGGATCATTAGCATTATTAGGTGTTAAAAAGGGTAATATTCCGGTTCCAATTACAGATTCTTTAAAAATATCTTCTATTTCTGGCAATATATCATTCACAGAATTTTTAAGTGTTGGCTTAAATATACATTCAAGATCTAAAAAAATCGGTATTCCATTATATGCAATAACATTATCTTTGATTATATCCGATATACCAAGAATATAAAAAAATGCCAAATATTTACCCAGTGTAATATAAAAGTCATCAACTTTCTCTGTGCTATTAACAGGGTAATATTCAACAAACTCTTCAAAATAATGATTGCCCTTTCCTAATCGTTTAATTGAAAGGTAAGGGATTGAATATCCTTTCTTATGAAGATTTCTTATAAACGAGTCAAATACGTCTATACTTGTGAAATCTTTTGTTTTATACATTAAACTTTTTCCATAGCTAAAAATAATTTTAGCATGAGCATTTCCATTATGATGAAAATCGCCAAGAGGCCAATCTATTTCAATAGGAAAACCATTAATTTTAAAGAAATGACAAATATTTTCTTTGCTTTTTTCTAAATTCAAAAAAAACACTTTAAAATAGTTGATACTCTGTCCTATTCTAGTATTTACAACTCTTTCGCATTCTTTATATGAATTAAAAGTTGTAAATAATAATTCTTTTTCTGAAAGGCTAAAAAAAACTCTATTGTATTTTTCATACTGAATATTTGATGAATAAAGTAATGGAATTTTTAGAATATTAAAAATATATTTACTTATTTTTTGAGTGATAGAATTAAGTAATTCAGGAGATTTTTCAATTTCGCTGATTTGTTTTTTTAGTTCCCAATTAATAACTTGGGCAATGGATGGGAAAAATTCATCAGTAATTTCAACAAACTTGAATTCTTCACGATTTAATAAAAGTAAGAATGATTTTGAGCTTGCCCGCGATAGTATTTCCTTGATATAATTCATAATAAAAAATAGAGAAAAGGAGCAGCGTATACACGCTACTCCCTCTAACTTTTAATCTTCCAGACCAATAGCAAATTCACAATCTCCTGCAACTAATTTAAATCCTGAAGGGGATTCATCAGGATCTGCTTTTTGAATTTGTACAGTTGGTATATCAGGAAAGCAACAATGAACAGTAGTGCCATCGCATGGGCGGCCACTGCCAGTTCCGGTTGAACCCAATGCACCATTGTACCTTTCTACAAGAAATTCAAGGTCTGATTTTTTCATTCTCATGATTTCTGTAAGTGCCATAATTTTAAAATTTAAGGTTATGCTTACTCTTTTTTTAGGATTTTCAGCGTCCTCCCTTTTTATTATTTATAATGCTCAATATTTAACGTAATTTTTTCATTTATATTGTAATTGTATATGTATTGGCACTAACGGTTTGCGGCTATGCGCCGTTTTAATGGCGTATAGCCGCTGTTAAGCGAAGTTACCTGAAACAAATTATTCATTCTCCAATCTTAAAATTTCTTTTCTTATTTCTTCAATAACTTCAATATTATGGATTTTTTTATTTTTACCTTCTGTTATTGAAATAATATAAAAAACTTTTCCACCATATTTTTGGGTAAACTTTTCATGAGTTTTCTTTTGCTGTTCTCTTTCGTTAATTATCTGAGTTATATATTCATAGCCCGCTGGTTTTATTTGGAGCCCAATATATTTATCCTTTATCTTAATAAAATAATCAACATTGTATCCTCTATCCCATTCATCTGGTGCAGGTTCGATTTTTATATTTAAAATATTTTGAAGCTGACCATAGATTGTTTGAATTTCAGATTGATAACCATCAAAGGTCCTATTAATTACAAGATTATAAATGAAGTTTATACAATCAGTTTCAGTTATATCCTCTATTTCAGCTTTGCATACATCCGTAACTTTAATAAATAAAGTTTTGCCAAGATATTAAAGATGTTCTCTCGGATATACATTTGAAAGGTAATAAGTTTCCCAATCTTCTTTTGTTTTAGGAGCACATTTTCTGATTAATTCTGCAACAGGGCCAACATTCTTCTTTTTAGTCAAGCCCCATCGCATATTCGCTTGATTTAATATCCATTCTTTTGGCATAATTCTTTTTTCTCCAATCTTAAAAACTTTTCTTTATAGTCATAATTTTTGGTCTTTTCAGCAACTGCTAAACCGCTTTTTATTAAGTAAGAATTGATAAATATTTTATTTTTCAAATAAACATAAGCTTCTACTGGTTCGGTAGTGCCATTATTGCATTTATCAAATTTTATGATAACTTCTTTTCTTAGAAGCTTTTCTTTTAAATAGTTCAAAGTATTTTCTTCATCAATTATTTTAGTTCCGAGAAATTTTACTAAAAGATCTGTATTTAATCTTATTGTATCAGGTCCTATTATTTCAACAACTTTATAAAGAGAACCATTTTTAAAGTTAAATTTAGCAGGATCAATATTGGGTTTTGCATCTTTTATTTTAGGAGTGTAATCAATATCCTCAATTTTCAAGTCAGATTCCCTTTTTATTATTTCTAATTTACTTTCATTAAATAGATCTTCACTAACAATTTTCTTTTTTATAGTTTCTAAAAAATTCTCATTTATCTCGTATCCAATAGAATTTCTTTTTAATTGAGAGGCAACCTTAATAGTTGTTCCACTACCCAAAAAGGGATCAAGAACTGTATCCCCAACAAAAGTAAACATTTTGATCAGACGAAAAGGGAGTTCATCGGGGAACATTGCCTCATGTTCAATCTGTTTTGCACCGCCAAAATTCCAGTGACCGGTAAAATATTTTTTCCATTCTTCTTTTGATAAAATTGACTCAGCCTTTATTTCTTTGGCTACATTATTTCCATTGCCTGGTTTTTTAAAAATCAATATAAACTCATAGTCTATTTCCACTATTCCATTAGGGGGGTATGGGTATGAGCCCATTACAGTAGCCCCACCCGAAGTATTCATAGTAGTTTTTTTCTGCCATATAATTGATCCCATATAGTCGAAGCCTATATCCTCGCATTGTGAAATAATTTCAGCATGAAGTGGAATAACTTTATAACGACCATAAATTATGGATCGTGCAAATTGGTCTCCTATATTTATACACAATCTTCTTCCGGGTATTAGAACTCTTAAACACTCTTTCCAAACTCTGTAGAGATCCTTAAGATATTCGTGCAAAGATTGTCCATATCCAATCTGACCATTTTGTCTATAGTCTTTTATATTCCAATATGGCGGTGATGTTACAACAAGACCTATTGACTCATCCGGAACTTCTATCATGTTTCTGCTATCGCCTATTATAACTTTTATGTTCATTGGATTTCCTTTTAAAATCAATTATTTTATTTCATTAAGTTTCAGGTTATTTCGCCTAACGGTTTGCGGCTTGGCGTAGTGGCGGATTTTTACCACAAATGTTTATACGAAGCACTACTGTTTGTTTACCCACAAAAGTGTCATACGAAACACTTAACCCGCCATTACGCCAAACCGCTGTTAGCGGCTGGCATTTTTCTTTTTTAGGAACTTTTCTGTCACAATTCTTATACCTGCTGTGTACCAAAAAGGCATTATTACGTCTCCAGCAATTCCGTTACCAACTGTCATATCAATTTGTACAAGGTCGCTAAAAAAATAGCGATAGCCTGCTTGCCAAGATGTCCCTGTCCCTGGAATGTATGGGTCACCAGAAAATATTTCTCCAACTAAGTGCATTCCTTTGTAGGCTTTTATTTGTGTCCCAAGTCCCCAAGTTGTTATGAGATTATTTGAACCATCAACGTGCAAATAATTGCCCCCTAGATTTCCGTGGAATAAAAATTTCTCACCTTCGCCAAAACATTGAGAAACTGTCAAGTAACCAAAAGTCCCGTAACCTGCCGGTTTAAATGAACCTTGTCCAACTGGTAAAAAAGTCCCCATAACCATTCCAAAGCCGGGTGCTTTGTTTGGTTTATATTCTTTGAATAGAATTTTTGCTTGTAGTAATGGTAAAGCATAGGAAAAGGTTTTTTTACTGTTGTGGTCAACTTGGTAGCCATAAACACCACCCGCTGTTAATTCAAGTTTTTTGTTCGGGCCGTAAGCTCCCAAAATCCAATGTTGTCCTGCTTCTTTGTCAAACCGCACCCAAGTTTCAAGTTGGGCAAGTCGCTCCCCAACCACTCTGGCATCGTCTGTAATGAATGGTCTAACAAGAACTTCTTTTGTTGAACATATATCGTCAAGTGATTTGGTTGTTAAACTTGAAAATTGTCCGCTTGGCTTTTTGGTAAAATTCAAGGCAAGGTCTGACTGTGCTGAAACCTGTCCTGTTATAAGAATTAAAGCTGCTGATAATATAGTAAATCTCATTTGTCAAAAGTATGATGTTTATATTGTTTTTCTGTTTGGTTGATGTCGGTCTATGCTTGCCGCTAACGTTTTGCGGATAAACGAAGGTTTGCGAAGCAAACTTTGGGTGAAGGGCTTTAGC
This sequence comes from Bacteroidia bacterium, assembly GCA_026003255.1. GTDB lineage: Bacteria > Bacteroidota > Bacteroidia > B-17B0 > Aurantibacillaceae > BPGX01. Next base: position 252,162 of record BPGX01000002.1, read on the forward strand.
CCGAAACCGTTTATCCGCTGTTATGTCTCCCGTTAGGGCAAAAGCGAAGCTTTTGAGTTCCGCCGCCGAGCGATCTTTTTAAATATCTAATAGTTCCTTTTTATTTCTAAAGAATAAATCTGCCGATTCATAAAGTTTTGCTAAATCTTCAAAAGAAATAAATTTAAACATTTTTCTAAAGGCTCTATATGGATCTCTAGATAGTTCATTTTCTAATTTTTCTTTATTTTGTATAGGCGACACAATAAAAAATTTAGCATTCAAATTTCTGGCTTGATATAGCTTCCTTAAAGCACTTCTTATATTGCCTTTGAAATCAACTTCAAAAATAAAACTAGGGGGGCAATGTTTATTATACCAAATAACATCAATCATTTTGATATCTTTTATTGATTTAAAATCCTCAGGAACATCTCTCAAATTAGCAAAATCTTGTAGTTTTTTGTTTTGATATTTCTTTCCTGCCTCAACACGCCCTACATATCTATCAAATCCAAGCCATTTACCAATCTCTAAAAGTTTACCTATAGCTTCTTCATGAGTTTCTATCTCAGGAATTGGTTGTTCAACACCAATTTCATCTTTACGAATTCTAGCATATCCGCCAAGTCTTTTATCACACATCCAATGACAAAAAGCGTCAAAATTTTCATAGGATTCTTCAAATATTTTTATACCTAAATTTTTAAGTAAATATATGATCTTTTCTATATTTTGCAGATAATTTTCTAATCTACTGTCTATTATCTGCTCTTGAAGAATAAAATTTACAGTATCAACTGTTTTATTATTTACAGGTAAAAATTTGGAATCAAGACAATATAAAATAGGACTAATAATTCCAGACTGAAAACCCTTACTATACTCACTATTTACAAATTTTAATATTTGATCTTGATTTCCCCCATTCAATAATTTATCTACTAGATTAAAAATTTCATTTGCGACTTTTGGCCAATTATTTGGTTTCTGCCACCCAGCTGCCTCAAACCACTTTTTAACATCTTTAGTTATAGCTGGCCAAGTACTAATTCTATGACCTTGACTTCGATTATATTGAGTATTTGAATATGGAAGAAGTTTATATAAAATATCATCTGTAATATCTTTTCCTTGTTTCTTTTTTTCTTTGATTTCGGCAAACACTTTTTTAACTTCTACTTTTTCTTTTTTATAAGCTTCTAAATGTTTTTTCCCTTGAGAAGTTTTTAGATATTTAACTATAAATTCATTAGATAATGCTCTTATTTTTTCTCTTTGTTCGTTAGTCAATTTGATCATATGTTTGTTAGAATTATTCTTTTTAGCGAGGCGGCGGAATTGGACATAACGTTTTGGCGCTTGGCGCAGTGGCGGATTTCGGAGCACAAAACTTTCAATCCACCACAAAATTTGATGCGAGGTAGAATGTTCAATTAACCACATCACCCGCCATTGAGCCAAACGCCTGTTAGCACTCGTTTAATTCTTTTTAACTTCATATTTTTTACTCCATTTAGTAATCAATGGTGTCAAAATAATTGTCGGTAAAAGCCAATATAAAAAACTTGGTATTTGGTCTGGAAAATATTTTGCATTTACTACTAAAAATGCTGTCAATGCCGCAATAAAACCGCCTGTCATTCTTTGCAAATGTCCAATAAGCCAATAGTTTTTTATTGTCGATTTGTTCTTGTAATTTTTGAAGTCTTGTCGAACGAAAAGTAGTCCTAAACTACCAAATGTTACTAACACAAGTCCAAACAAGTTTGATTTTGTTATTGTCAAAATGCCAATGCCAACAAACAAAAGTCCTGCAAACGACATAAGAATGGTAATTGCCCAATCTATACGTTTAGAGCCAAGTTTGTCTTGTTGTTTGTGTTTTAAATAACGTTGTCCCGAAGCAACCATATAAAGAGTAAAGACACCAACCATAAATAAAAAATAGTTCGGATGAAGGTATGCAAGAACAAGCGATGAAATTCCTGCCGTCAGCATAGAAACATAAAATATATTCCCGATTAGCTTGTGATTTTTGTCGCCTTTTTTTCTCAGTATGTTCAACATTCCTGTCAGTAGTCCTAAAGAACCACCAATAATATGAAGAATTAAAAATAATTTGAAAAGTATGGTCATTTTGTCTGTCGTTTTAAATGAGTGCTAACTAGTTTATAGGTCTGAAAAATTCATCCATATCACTCCAATTTGGGTAGATAGGTCTGATTTTACAGTCCTTTTTGCATTGGCAAATTTACAAAAAAATAAATTACAAATCATCAAACGGGCTTTTAATTTTTTGCAAACTATGGGTCGATACATGGTTGTAAATTTCGGTGGTCTTGGAACTGCTATGCCCCAATAGTTCCTGAATGTACCTCAGGTCTGTTCCTGATTCGAGTAAATGGGTGGCATAACTGTGCCGTAACCAATGTAGGGTTACGGGTTTCTTTATGTTGTTTTTTGCTAATGCTTGTTTTAGTACACTTTGAAGACACTTGGCACTGTATTGCCTGTTTTTTTCTAGACCTTCAAACAACCAGTATTAGGGCTTATATGCTTTCAGGTATTCATTTAGCATGGATAGAACCTTTGGGGTTAATGGAAGGTATCGGTCTTTTTTGCCTTTGGATTGCCTTATGTATAATTGTTTTCGTTTACTGTCAATATCCATGATTGTTAAGTTTAACAGTTCGCTTCTGCGTAGTCCGCAAGCATAAATTAAACTCAGCATGGTACGGTGTTTTAAATTTACAGGTGCTTCTATAATTAGTTTTACTTCTTCCTTGCTAAGCACATTGGGAAGTTTTTTACTGCGTTTGGGGCGATGAATATCCTGCGGGTTCAGGCTGCGTTTTTCCATGCGAAGGTAAAATAGCTTTACCGCATTTATTACCTGATTTTGAAACGAGGAGGAATAATGGTTTTTAAGAATATAGTCATTAAAAAATACAATCAGGTCTTGCTCTGTAATTTCATGCACTTGCTTGGAAGCATAATACCGAAAAAATGTGCGAATGGCTTCGGTATATGTTTTTATGGTACTGCTACTGTATCGCTTCGATTGCATCCATTGTTCAAACGCCTTTATATGCTCAGCGGCTTCTTTTGTAAGTGGTGGTAAGGTATGTGCTGTATGTTGATTTTCTCTTTTAGACTCAAATGGCTTTGTTTTTAATTCACTCAAATCAATCCATACTTTGCCCTTGAGTGTTTGGTATAAACAATTGAAGTTTTCACGCGTATTTTCCACGTACCAGCATTTTAGTGTACTACTCCACCTGGCGCCAACTAATTTTACTGATTCAATCAGGTTGTTGTCGTAAGGAAAATAAATGCCTATGCATTTTTTATTGTTATGTACAATGGGTTTGAGCACAATGTGAGTTGTCATAATTTTTGTCTTATCTAGTACAAAAAATTACGCAATAACAATCGTTTTGCTGCAATTATAAGTAATTTAATTCAAATTTTGTAAATTTATTTTCGCACCACTAAAACAAAATTTTTTCTCATTAAAACATCTCCTCTAACTCATCACTTAAAACTTCTAACTCAGAACGCCTAACTCCCTTATGCATCTATCCACTTGTATAACTTATCTGATGGACGAATTTTTTCAGGTACTTTCATGGAAAACACATCGCCCTTTTTTACTTCATTGACTGGTTTATCGTTCATTCTGATTTCTTCTACTTTTGTTTTAATAAATCCAGTTTTAGGTCCTGTGATAATGACTTCATCGCCTACTTTCAAAGAATGTGTTTCTAATTCAAATTCACCTACCTGTATTTTATCAAAATACTTTCTACCAACACCTAAATACAATTTCTTTTTAGTAGCAGATGAACCATGTTCTTTGCTCCATTCTCCCATCTTTCTGCCTAAATAATAACCGTCCCAAAAACCTCTGTTAAATACGGTAGAAAGTTCTTTTTTCCAGTTTTCTATTTTCTCTAAAGTATAAGTGCCCTCATAAATACTATCAATGGCTTCTCTATAACATTTTGTCGTAACATAAACATAATCGGCTGAACGTCCTCTTCCTTCAATCTTTAAAACACTTACTCCAGCGTCAATAATTTTATCCAGAAAATCTATTGTACACAAATCCTTAGCAGACATGATGTATTCGTTGTCAATTTCTAATTCGTATCCTTCTTCTTTGTCAATGACAATATAACTTCTTCTGCAGTTTTGAATACAAGCGCCTCTGTTTGCGGAAGCATTGTGAGAATGTAAACTCAAATAACACTTTCCAGATACTGCCATGCACAACGCTCCGTGTCCAAAAATTTCAATTTTTACAAGTTCTCCGGAAGGGCCAGTAATTTCTCTTCGTTTGATTTCACGAACAATATCCGCTACCTGCATTAAACTCAACTCTCTTGAAAGTACCATCACGTCCGCAAAAGCAGAATAAAATTCAACAGATTCAATATTTGTAACATTGCATTGAGTAGAAATGTGAGCGGTCATTCCAATCTTTCTGCAATAGTTTAATACGGCATGGTCAGATGCAATGATTGCATTTATTCCATGAAACTTCGCGGCATCTACTATTTCTTTCATCAATCGTAAATCATGGTCATACATTATTGTGTTCAGGGTAATATATGTTTTGATATTGTTGTCTTTCGCAATCTGTGCAATTTCTTTTAAATCTTCAAAGGTAAAGTTTATAGACGAACGCGCCCGCATATTGAGTTGTTCAATTCCAAAATATACCGAATTGCATCCTGCTTTGATTCCAGACATTAACGCTTCAAAACTTCCTGCCGGCGACATTAACTCTAACTTTTGCATAATCGAAATTCTTTTTCGCAAAATTACAGAAATCTATCTGAAACTGAAAGATATAGAATCATTAACCTATTCATTTAGCCCAACACCATACTCCTTAATATCCTGCACCATTGTCCAATTATCATTTATTTTTTCATAAACAAATTGAGAAAGACCGTTGGTTAATACCAAACATTGTGCTTTCAAATGTTGATTGTATATCAATACCTGTTGCATCACCGATTCATCAATGTTTACAGTAGGAGCTTTACATTCTGCTACTAAAATAAATTCTTGTTTTTTATTTATCACAGCAATGTCAAATCTTTTCTTTAATTTATTAATAACAATTTCCTTTTCTACAATAATGGTTTCAAGGGGAAATTGTTTGTTAAATATAAGATAATGTATTAAATGCTGTCGAACAAATTCTTCTGGAGTAAGCGTTACCCATTGTCTTCTGGCAATATCCCAAATTTCAACAGCATCAGTTTCTTTGTTTTTTCTGGTTTTAAATTCATACTGGGGATAAACAAACATATTACAAAAAGTTTTTTCGTTGTGGTCTTAACTTGGGTTGCCATTGAAAATCGGGCAATTTTTCTTTTTCTACCTGCACTCTTTTAATAGGAATTAAAAAACTTTCAGGATGATCGATAAACACAATTTTTTCTATTTCATTATTCATAAAATCCACTCTGATTTTACTACACTTTGCTTTATTCAATCCTGTCCATTTTTTTTCTTCATTTTGGGTAAAATAATAAACCTGTGCATTGCCTTCTACAGTAATGGTTTTAATGCTATCCTGATAAAATTGTATCAACATTTTTCTTCCGGCAATTTGATGAAATTTATTGTGATAAATCGTATCTGCTTCCTGAACAATAATGACATTGGTATCTAAAATAATTTTATCGATCGTATTATTTTTAAGATAAATCCTTGCTTGTTTGCAACTGGCTTGATTTTTATCAAACCAAAATTTAGGTTGTCCAATTAAATGTATCACGGAGTCCTTTTCATAATACAATATCTTTTCTGCAATGGCCTGAAATTGATAGTGAAACAATTGACTATTGTGCAAACATTTTGCCACAATGTGTGAGTCCTGTTTTTCATAATATAATGTATCCGTTGTGAGAAAAATAGTATCCTTCTTGTCTTGAATTTTTCTCAACACTGGATGTTGTGTAATAAGTGCTGTTTCATTTGTTCTATTGTATTTTGCCCATTGTCCAGTGATAATAGATTTTTGAGATGTATCTATTAACTGAACATTATGAAAGGCATATCCGATATTGTTTTGTTCATCGTAATACATACTATCGGCATAAAGTTTTTTATTGTCAGAAAAAATCATTGGATGAGATGAAAAATAGGCCTTTTTGTTTTTAGTATCGTACCAACCTTTTTCACAATACAAATAATCTTTATCCATTAAAATAATGGTTGGTGCATTAAAATGTGCAATATCTGTAGTAGTGTAGTAAAATAAAGTGTCTGTTTTTATTGTATAATCTGGATTTTTAAGGACTACATTATTTTTAAATCCTAAAGTTTTAGTAGTAGAATAATAATAACCTTTATCACTGGTAAGCTCGTGTTCATTGCGAATAATAATGGCTTTATCAGGATAGTACGCTGTTTTTGTAGAAAGATTGTATTGTAAAATTTCTGTTTTCAACTGAATACGATTGTCGTTACATACAACATTTTTTTCCAGTGAAGCGATTTTATCGGATGCCTTGTAATTCAAATGTTGTGCAGTAATATTTAAACTATCTGAAACGATACGAATATTTCCAAACGCTTCTAAAGATTGATTGGGATACAAATACGCGCTATCGCAATAGAATAGGGTATTTTCATGTTTACAAATAACATTTCCTATCAGGCGATTGGCGTCAATGGCTTTATTATATTTTAGATAATTGGCATTTAAAATTTCTATTTGTTTCAAAGAATTTTTTGTAGATGCATTATTATTTTGTGAAAATGAACACCAATAAAAAATCAAGAAGTAAATAATTGTGCAAAAACGATGAAACATTTATTATTCAGATATAATTAAACTTTTACACCTGTAGATCCAAAACCACCTTCTCCTCTTGTTGTTTCTTGAAGCATCTCAACTGGCTTCCATTGTACTTTTGAATGTGGTGCTACCACCATCTGGGCAATTCTCTCACCATCGTTGATGATGAAAGGTTCTGATGAAAGGTTAATCAAAAGCACTTTTATTTCACCTCTGTAATCCGCATCAATCGTGCCGGGAGAGTTAAGAACAGTAATTCCGTGTTTGAATGCTAATCCGCTTCTTGGTCTTATTTGTGCTTCGTAGCCCTCAGGAAGAGCGATGTATAATCCGGTAGGGACAAGAATTCGTTCAAATGGGCGAAGTGTAATAGGTCTATCCAGATTAGCAATTAAATCCATTCCCGCAGATAGTTCTGTCTGATATTGTGGAAGTGGATGTCTGCTTTTATTGATAATTTCAACTGTTACCATACATACCAATTTTTAATACACAGCATAAGCAATAAAATCGGGGTTTTCAAAATGCTTTTTGTGATATTCCAAAGGTTGCAAATATCGTGAATCTAAGATATTACCGCCTGCTTCTTTAAGAATGATATGAGCGGCAGCCGTATCCCATTCCATTGTTCTGCCAAAACGAGGGTATTCGTGTGCTTTACCTTCTGCAAGCAGACACATTTTCAAACTGCTTCCCATTCGTATGTATTCGATGAGTCCGTGTTCTTTTCTTTGTTGGTCAATATAATCGACTGTTTTTTCATCTAAATGAGAACGGCTGGTAATAATAGTATATACATTGGGCAAATTGTAAATGGGTAATTTATCACTATATTCAAGTATATCTTCTAATGTAAATTCGGAGTGAAGTGTGATTTTTTTCAAATCATTTCCTTCAATTTTGTAAGAACCAAAATGCTTCATTCCAAAATAAAGTAAATCTTTTGCTGGAGCATATACTATTCCTAATACTGGTTCTTTATTCTCAATTAAAGCGATATTAATGGTAAATTCTCCATTTCTTTTGATGAATTCACGAGTTCCGTCCAGTGGGTCTATCACAAAGAAGGTGTCAATTTTATTCATTTCTTCTTCTGAGAATACATTTTCTTCTTCGCTGATAATAGGGATATTATGATGACTCAAGAGTTGAATAATTTTTTTGCTGGACAAAGTATCTGCTAATGTAACTGGTGTATTATCTGATTTTGTAATAATTTCAAAAGGAGTGTGATATATCTCATTCACTATCTTTCCTGCTTCAATAGCTGCACGAATACTATCTAACAAAATTTGATTCATTGTTTACTTTTCAAATTTAATACCCCATAAAGATAAAGAATTAAATAATATACAACAAAGAAAATAACTCGCGATAACGTAATATTTCTTATACATTTAACAGTACTCCCTAAATTAGAACGTTTATAGAATTTTCAAATTTGATGTTTAAAAGACCATTAATCCTTTGAATCACCTGCTCTAACAAAGCATCTGGACAAGAAGCACCACCTGTAATGATGATTTTTACTTCTTCTTTATCGGGTAAGAAGTTTATTGTTTCCACTATCTCTTTTGTTTCAAGATTGAAGTGGCGAATTTTATCCGCAGAAATGATTTCATTGGCTGAAGAGATGAAGTAGGTTGGAAATTTGGTTTGTAATAATTCCACAAGATGTGATGTATTGCTACTATTATAGCCACCAACCACAATGGCAAGGTCTGCATCGGTATTCAATAAATGTAATACAGAGGTTTGATTTTCATTGGTAGCATAACACAATGTGTCGTGTGTATCTGCAAAATGATCTTTTATGTTTTCAGATCCATATTTTTTTATCATTACTTCTTTTAAATAATGACTAATCTCTTCCGTTTCAGTTGCCAACATTGTAGTTTGATTAATTACACCTATTCTTTGAAAGTGTTGATGGATATTAAATCCTTCTGAAAATTTTTCTTTAAATGCTAGTTCAAATTCTTGCTGTGATTTTTGTTCTAAAATAAAAGGTTCCAATAACTTTGCTTCTTCAAGATCTCGAATAATCACAGAATGATTGAACTGTTTACTACGTGAAAACGTGGCTCTGGTTTCTTCGTGCTTGTATTTACCATGTATAATAATTGTATAGTTTTGTTTTCCAATTTGTTCTGCTTTTTTCCAGACACGTTCTACAAATGGACAGGTGGTGTCATAGAAGTAAGTTTGTAGTTGTAATTGTTTAATTCTTTCAAGAATTTCCATAGGGGATCCAAATGCGGGAATAATAATTACATCGTTATCTCTTAATTCTGAAAAATCAATTAAGGTATTTCCGTACGTATCCTGTAAAAATTGAATGCCACGTTCTTGTAAGTCCTTATTCACTTCCGGATTATGAATCATTTGACTTAACAAAAAGATTCTTTTGTCAGGATTTTCATCAATGGCACGAAAAGCAATTTCAATAGCATTTTCCACTCCATAACAAAAGCCAAAGTGTCTGGGAATGTAATATTTTATTTTTCCAAAATCCAATACAGATGGCGAAAAATCTCTACGTTTGGGATCTTGTTGTTTTCTAAAATCCTTAACTTTTTGAATGAGTGGACTTCTATAAAATGCAGGGACATTAAATGTTTTCATAAAATTAAATTTGTATTTCTCCTTTGAAGACAAAATTAGCGTTTCCTGTCAGGAATACATTATGATAAACAGAATCATTTTTTTGAAATTCTACTACTAACCTTCCTCCACGAGTTTGTACATTTACTTTTTTGTCTTTTAAATTAAGAATATAATCTGCGATAATAGCACAAGCGGTAACGCCTGTTCCACAAGCCAATGTTTCATTTTCCACACCACGTTCGTAGGTTCTTACTTTAATATTTTCATTATTTACAATTTCCATAAAATTGACATTAATTCCTTCTTTATTAAAGTTTGGACTATATCTGATTTTTCTTCCTTCCTCAAACACATTTATATCGTCAAGATGGTGAACTATTTTTACAAAATGAGGTGATCCGGTGTTCAAAACAAAATCTTCATTATTATTTGTAATATTATCAACATCTTTCATTTGCAAACGAATAATGTTATTTTGCAAAACTTCTGCATAATGTAATCCATCAATAGCTTCAAAAGTTGTTTGATTTTGAATGATACCAAGATGTTTTGCAAACGCCACTATGCATCTGCCGCCATTACCACACATTGTGCTTTCTCTTCCATCCGAATTAAAATAAACCATTTTGAAATCGGCATTGTTGCTGTTTTCCAATAACATTAGTCCATCGGCACCTATTCCAAAATGTCTATCACAAAGAAATTGAATTTGCTTTGTGTTTAAGAGTATTTTTTTTGAACGAATATCTAATAGGATAAAATCATTGCCAGCACCTTGATATTTGTAAAAATGTAGTATCATATTAATTCATTCTGGCTAATAAATACTCGTCATTTATTTTTATTAAATTACTAAATTCATTCGTATATGGTAATTTAAAGACAAGTTTGTCGTATTTGATGTAAAGTTCACCTTTGTATTCATAAAGGTTGATGTAAGGAATATCTTCTAATCCCACAAGTACAAGATAGTTGTTTTCAAAATAATAACCTTTATTATTAAAAGGTGTTTTCTTAAAAACAATGCGCATTGCATTATCATTTGCATAATGTGGCACATCCGATAAATTATTCAAAAGCGTGTCTGGGGATTCATTTTCAAGATGTATAATTTTAATCTCTTTTTCAGAGGTGATTTTTTCCTGAATGACAGCAGAAGAGTTTTCTTTCTCATATTCAATAAAATCAATTGTTGTATCATTTTTATCATTACTTTTTAAATTTTCTTTTCGCTTTATTTTTTTTGTATTAGGTTTATTGATTTTTTCATTTGATTCGGCTTTTTGAGTAATAACGGTCATTTTAGGATAAAGCGTGTCTTTAATTTGAAGGAGATATTCGTTGATTTTGAATAAAAAGAAAACACCTGTTAGTACAATGCCTACTAACATTCCAGAGAAGAAAGCTGGAATCTTATTAAGTAAGTTTTTAATAGATTCTTTGATGGTCATATTATTTATTTTTCAGTAAGTATTTTTTGTATTTCGTTTAATTTTAATAATGCTTCAATGGGTGTGATAGTGTTGAGATTTAAAGATTGTAGCATGGCTTGTATTTTATTCAATCGTTCGTCTTCTAAATGAAAGAGTTTTAGTTGTACATATTGAGGTTTAGAAGATTTTGATGGAGTGTTTGTTTCAGAGACATTCATTTGGTGTTGTTGTTCAAGCAATTTCAAAATTTCTTCCGCCCGTTGAATAACGGTTTGGGGCATTCCTGCCAATTTTGCGACGTGTATACCAAAACTATGTTCACTTCCGCCTTCTTTTAATTTTCTCAAAAAGATAATTTTATCGTCTATTTCTTTTACGGAAACATTAAAATTATTAATTCTTGGGAAGCGATCAGCCATGTCATTGAGTTCATGATAGTGAGTAGCAAATAAGGTTTTAGGGCGATAAGGATGTTCGTGTAGATATTCCGCAATAGCCCAAGCAATAGAGATGCCGTCATAAGTAGCTGTGCCTCGACCTATTTCATCTAAAAGTACTAAACTTCTGTTGGAGATATTATTAAGAATATTGGCTGTTTCATTCATTTCCACCATGAAAGTAGATTCACCGGAGGAAATGTTATCGGTTGCACCAACACGAGTAAAAATTTTATCTAATAGTCCAATTTCGGCATATTCGGCAGGAACGAAGCTGCCAATTTGAGCCATGATAGCAATTAATGCAGTTTGGCGAAGCAATGCGGACTTACCACTCATGTTTGGACCTGTAATCATCATGATTTGACAATCATCTGGATTTAAATGGACGGTATTCGAAATATATGTTTCATTGGGAGGCAATTGTTGTTCTATAACTGGGTGACGACCTTCTTTGATGTAGAGAGAAAAACTATCATTGATAATTGGTTTTGTGTAATGTTGTTGTATTGCCAGTTTGGCAAAATTCGTCAACACATCTAATTGAGCGATAATGCGGGCATTATGTAATATGGGTGCGGTGTATTGATTAATGTTTTCAAGTAGTTCATCAAAGAGTTGTGTTTCTAATTGTAGAATTTTTTCTTCAGCACCTAAAATTTTTTCTTCGTATTCTTTTAATTCAGGCGTGATATATCGTTCGGCATTCGTTAGTGTTTGTTTTCTAATCCAATCGGCAGGCACTTTATTTTTGTGGGCATTGGTTACTTCAAGATAATAACCAAAGACATTGTTGTAGGCGATTTTGAGAGATGGTATACTCGTTCGTTGTATTTCTCTTTGTTGAATTTGTATGAGATAATCTTTACCGGCATAAGCAATTTTTCTGAGTTCGTCTAATTCTGGATGAACGTTGGGCTTGATGGTTTTTCCTTTTCCGATTTGAGATGGAGCATCTTCTTCGAGGTAATGATGTATTTTTTCTTTGAGAAGATCGCAAGGATTGATTTGTTCAGAAAAATTTAGGAGGTGAGGGTTTTGAGAAACTATAAGTAATTGTTTTAATTGTTGAATATGATGTAAAGCGTTTTTTAGCACATTAACTTCTCTTGGGGATATTCGTTTTGATACGGATTTAGACATTAATCGCTCAACATCTCCGATCCATTTTATGAAAGATTGCGTTTTTTCAAGCAAATCCGGATGATTAAAAAAGAATTCGACTATATCCAGACGTTGTTGAATATGAGTGATGTTTTTAAGTGGCATGGCGATCCATTGACGCAGCAAGCGAGCGCCCATTGGATTTTGCGTATGGTCGAGAATATCAATAAGTGCTTTTCCATTTTCATGATTGGGACGAAAGAGTTCGAGATTACGAGCAGTAAATTTATCTAACCATACAAATTCGGAAGCATCAATGCGTTTGATTGTCGTGATGTGTTGAATTTGGTGGTGTTTGGTCTCATTCAAATAGTGTAATAATCCTGCACAAGCAGTGATAGCAAATTTTAATTCTTCTACGCCAAAACCCTTCAGTGAATTGGTTTTAAAGTGATGAATGAGTTGTTGATAACCATTTTGAAAATTGAAATGCCACTCATCAAGAAAATAGATGTAAAATTGATTGGATAGTTGTTGTTCTAACCAATCTTTTTGAGTTTTAGAAAATAGAATTTCACCGGGCTGCAGAGATTGCAGTATATTTTCAAGATGTTGCCAGTTACCTTCTGTTACGAAAAAATCACCTGTTGAAATATCTAATAAAGCGAGTCCTCCAAAATTGTTGGATGTATCAAAAACAAGTGAGGAAATAAAATTGTTTTTTTGGTGATCTAAAATTTTATCATTTAAGTGTAAGCCAGGAGTTACAAGTTCTGTGATACCTCTTTTTACGATTGTTTTAGCAAATTTTGGATCTTCTAATTGGTCGCAAATGGCTACTCTGTAACCTGCCTTAACCAGTTTAGGTAAATAATTATCCAACGCATGATATGGGAAACCCGCGAGGTCTACTTCAGAAGCAGAACCATTGGCACGTTTGGTAAGTGTGATGCCTAAAACTTTAGAGGTGATTTTGGCATCTTCTTCAAATGTTTCATAAAAGTCGCCAACTCTAAAGAGCAGGATAGCGTCTGGATACTGTGATTTAAAACTCTTATATTGCCGCATCAAAGGCGTTTCTTTATTTGACTTATTTAAATTAGTGTGTTTTTTCTGTGTCATTATTTTATCCATGAATAAATTCTTTTGTTCCATAGTTTTTAATTATGGATGCTTCATATTCTATCCATTCTTGCCATCTATGGTCAATGTTTTCAATGTGTCCACAAAGTTGCTTTGCTAAAGTTATAAAAGTAGTATAATGTTTTGCTTCGCTAATCATTAGTTCTCGATAAAATTTTTTCAAATCTTCGTCATCTATTTTTTCGCTGAGTAATTTGAAACGTTCACAACTTCTTGCTTCTATCATGGCTGCAAATAATAATCGATCAATTAAAACAGATTCTCTTCTTCCGCCTTTTCGAATGAATTGATACAAATCGTTGACATAAGGGTCTTTTCTTTCTGCACCAAAGTTTAAGTTTCTTTCTTTGAGTTTTTGAAGTACCATTTCAAAATGCGATAGTTCCTCTTGTGCCAATTTCACCATTGTTTCAACAAGTTGAGGGTATTCTGGAAAATTGACCATTAAGGAAATAGCATGGCTGGCGGCTTTTTGTTCACAATATGCATGATCAATTAAAATTTCCTGAATGTTTTTTTGTGCTATATCTACCCATCTTGGGTCAGTAGGAAGTTTTAATCCAAGCATAGAGTAACTACTTTAATTTCTTTGAACAAACATACAGAATTTTTACCACTCTTTGAAGTGAAACGATAAGATATTTGTTTAAAATAAAAAAGCCCTTCAATTTGTGAAGGGCTTTAACACAGCAGTTCTGCTTGTGTTATTTTTTCTTAGCTGCTTTTTTAGTTGCTTTTTTTGCAGCTTTCTTAGCAGGCTTTTTAGCTGCTTTTTTTGTTGTTTTTTTTGCAACTTTCTTAGCAGTTTTTTTTACTACTTTTTTTGCCATGGTTTTAGTTTTTAAGGTTTGCTACAAAGTAAAGGAATTTATTTCACACATTAAAATTTTTCAGCATTTTTTTTTCAACACACTAATGTTGATATCCACAGAATGTTGTTTTGTTTCATCATTAAATTTTGAATAAATGTGATTGTTTTTTTTGATGACGCTCTAGAAATATTGATTTTACAGGTGTTTTCAAGGGTATAAAAATTATTTAACTTCATTCCAATCTAATACCACATCCCAATTATTAATTAACTTTATTGGTTTAGGATAGATAAAAACTTTTTCTGCAAACTCTCTTTTATCCGTATTTAGCAAAAATCGATGTGTATCCCATTGATTGTTTTGATTATCATCCTGAATAATTTTTAATAAGTAAGTATCCGGCAAGATATTTTTAAACTCAATGGATTGCTGATTGGAAGCGGCTATCGGAAGATTTATTTTTTTTACATAAATAACTTTATGTTGAGTATTACATAATGTTACGAGATAATTTTTCTTTTCTGGAAATAGTATATTGACTTTTAATTGTGCCAAATTTTCAATCGCATTTGTTTTAAATCCTATGGTTTGATAAGACAAACTATCCTTTTGGTTAGCAGTGTTTATAGGAATTTTTAGTATATATTCAGTATTTTGTTGGAGTAGATAATTAATACTAATTCGATAAGGCATTACTACTGAATAAGATTGAATATTTAAAGGATGAATGGTGTCGTTTTTAGTAAACAGTAAAATATTGTTCAGAAGCCGTGTAGTGTCTAACCAGTAGTTGGGTTGTAAAATAATTGGTGAATCATAATTCAAAACATTATTATGTAAATTTAATAGAGTATAGTTATATGTTGTCTTTTTATTGGAAGAAAAAGGAATTACAATTGTATCAATGTGGGAAGATGTTTGAATGATAAAGCTTGCTGTATCCACTCTGGACATAAGTATCTTACAAGTATCTGATGGTAGTGAATCATTTATAATATGAGCATTTGTATTTGAATGTTTTATTCTATAATAATCTGGAAAGGTATAAATGAGATGAATGAATGAGTTATTAAGTAATTGAATTTTTTTCAAATAATTCTTTATAGGTCGTTCTGATGAAACATAAAAAATTAAACTACTGTCTTTGCGTGTGTATATTGGTGTGTTTTTTGTATCTATTTTTTCTTTGTAAGGGTCGTATAATAAATTATTATTGTTATCTGTAAAAACAAATATTTTAAATGGTGCGTCTGGAAGATGTTTTAGTTTAAACAAACCTTGCTCATCACTCTTTGCAAAGTAAAGAGGTTTTTCTTTAAGAATTATAGAATCGTTTGCAGAAGGTTTATATAGAGCTACCAGTACATTCTTTTCTGCTTCCAATGTCCATGCATTTTTTACTTTTCCTTTAATATAAAAACTATCAATATAGTTCTGTTTGCTAAATACATATTCTAAATAGTCAATTGTATTTTTTTCGGTTAAGTCAGCAATGCATTTATTAAAGATAATTTTGTAAGTAACATTTGTGTCTAAATTCTCTGGAACTATAATTTCTAATGTTTTATTTTTTACTTTCCATTGCAAGGGTTGGGGTGTAAAGGGAACCAGAATGATATTATCATTAGGATTAATGAGTTGTATTTTCTCGTTAAAATTAAATTTAATAATTGATGAATTGAAGTGAGTAGAAAAGTTTGATGGTAAAGTGTTTTCAAGAATAGGAGGTGTGGTATCTTTTTGACCACCGGTGAGGGGTACAATTTGAGCACATTTATTAAATATGAAAATTATTTGCGTGTAAATAAAAAATCGCAAAAAAGATTTTAATATATGTTTCTTACGGTTTCCAAAAATAGGATACATTCGAATATTTTACTTTAACCAGTAATGTTCTAAAGCAATTACATACGATGAAGAAGGGAGAAACAATTGTATGCAAAGCACAATAAATCTTGGGAAATAATGTTTCATGTCCCACATTGGTTTTAAATAAGAGAAACCAAACGCCGCTATAAGTAAATCAATACACAATACATACAGCACATAGTCACGGAATAGACCAATAAAGAGTAAAAGGCCTGCTATTAACTCAATGTAAGATGTTAAATAAACACCCATCTTGACTACTGTAAATGGTAATTTCTGTTCTGTGCTTTGATAGTAAATAATATTTGTAGCTTCTTTGAGTCCTACTCTAAATATTCGGTCGTAGGCCTGAAAGAAAAACAAAATAGCCAAGAGCCATCTTGTAGTCCATTCTAACACAATTAAATTCGTATCTATATCAAACATAAGATTATGTTTTTACTTTTTCTAATGCTGGTAGTTTATTGAAATGTACTTTCCCTTTATTAATAATACCAATTACTGAACCTTTTAATTCTATATCAAAAAAAGGTGAATTGTGAGATAAAGAGTGATTAATACCTGAATGAAATTTAAAGGGCGTTGATGGGTCAAAAATAGTAATGTTTGCTAATGTGTTTTCTCTTATGGTGTTCTCTGGAAGTTGTAAAATTTTTCGGGGTTGATTAGAGAGTGCATCTACGAGAGTAACAATTTGTTCTTCAGAAATAACAGTATTAGCAACCGAAAACGCCGTTTGTAAATTAATCATTCCAAAGTCCGCTAAATCAAATTCAAGGTTTTTGCTTTCTTCATCCTGCGGTTGATGGTCAGAAACCAACACGTCTATTGTCCGATTTATCAATCCTTTGATAAGCGCTTTTCTGTCTTCTTCAGTTCGGAGTGGAGGCATTAGTTTAAAGTTAGTATCAAAATCTTTTAATGCAGTATCGTTGAAATAAAGATATTGTGTGCCTGTTCCACAAGTTATTTGTAATCCTTTGTTTTTGGCTTGCTTGATAAGTTCTACACTTCTTTTGCAAGAGATAATGGGGATGTGTATTCGAACATCGGGGTAGTATTCTAATAGTTCTATAATTATTTGCAGATAAATAGTTTCTGCGATATAAGGTATGCCTTTAAGTCCGAGGTAGGCAGACATTTCGTTTTCGTTCATTTGTCCGTGTTGAGAAAGATAGAAATCATTAGCGTGCAGGATAAGAAGTGCGTTGATGTTTTGTGCATAAAGCATTGCACGCATTAAGAGATGAGTGTTTTTAATGGATTGTTTGTAATCTGAGAATGCCACTGCACCGCCGAGTTTCATATCATACATTTCGGCAAGGTCTTCGCCTTTTTGTTGATGTGTAATCGTTCCAACAGGAAGTAGATCAACAATGTTATCTTTGCTTTGTTTTATCAGATATTCTACTACTGGTCTGTTATGAATGGGCGGATTGGTATTTGAATGAACGGCGACTGCTGTAAATCCACCGGCTGCAGCACAATTCAAGCCGCTTTCAATCGTTTCTTTTTGTTCAAATCCCGGTTCACCAAACACACATTGCATATCTATCCAACCAGGAGATACTGATAAATCAGGCGATTCAATGATGGTATAATTCTTATCAGTTGAAAAATCATCTGTAATAGCTGTGATTTTTCCATTCTCAATAACGATATTTTTTTTCTTTAGATGATAGGGACTATTCGTGTCAAAAATCTTTGCTTTGTGTAAAAGTATTTTCATAAAACTATTAATTACTTTTCTTGTTTAATTTTATAGAAGTAAAAGAGAGGTTGGTCAAAATACTTTCTGTGATAAAAAATAATAGGGCTAAAATTAAGCATAATTTCCAATAAGATGTGCCATTAATTTCAGATTGAATAATTTTTTGAGGAGGAATGTGAAGGATGCTATTTACCTGAATATTAGAAAGTCCCAGTTTTTGCAGAATATCTTTTAATTCTGATTCGGAATAAAACTGCATATCAGATTCAGCACGATTGTAATTAAAACTTAATCCTAAGATATTGGTATTATTTACTTGAAGATAATAATATCCGGGTAATATGTTGAAATAGGAGTTCAAATAAATAAAACTTGTTTGTTGCTCGGTTTTAAATCCCGGTATAATTTGAAAATTGGATTTTTGAGGGGTAGCACTGATTAGTTTGGGAGTTTGTTTGGAGGTAAGTTGAAGATTGGGGATTTTGACAACGTTTGAATTGGAACAATAATAATACAATGGTGTTTTAGGTATTGATAAGAAAGAGAGTTGATACAACACTGGAACAAATAAACTATGTTGAGCAAATAAATTGACATCTGGATTAAATGAAGATGTAAAGATAAAATATCTACCATTATTTGATTGATGCTGTAATAAAAAGGGTTGGTCGTTGTTCAGTTGAATAATAATTTCATCATTTATAGGACTATTGGGTTTGAGGTATTTTTTTACAACTGGCATTTTGAAAGATTGGTCTGTGTTATCAAATGTAGATGCAAATAAAGGATGTTTTAATATTTTAGAACTAATGTTTTGTCTATTTGTATCAATAGACCATTGTATGGATGAAATATCCGGCGGTAAGATGAAATTATTGTTTTCAATAAATGGAATTATCAAAATACTCTTTCCTTTTTGACTTAGCAATTTTAGTTGTTCCATTAACGCCGAAGAATATTCCGTGATTTCATTTAATACTATTATATCTTGTTTTGATAATTCTGAAAAATTGATTTGTGTTTCAGTTTGTTCATTAAAGGTAAATAGAGAATCGTTTTGAAAAAATGTGCGAAAATATCTGGAGGATACAGGATTTTCTTTGCCATTAATAAGAAGGGCATTGAGATGAAAATTAGTATTAATGGTAAAAAACATTTCATCATCAAATGTTACCGGGAAATCATTGATAAATACTTTTCCAAATTGGATGTGTTGATTTTTAGGTAAAAACGAAGCATAGGTTTCAATGCTTTGATGTGAAGGAATAGATACATTTAATAAAGCGACTTGCACATCGTTCAACGCTATTTTAACAGGTAGGTCATTTACATTTTCAGAATTGTGATTGGTAAGTTTTATGTGTAATTGATGTGGCACATTAGGCAACACAATGGGATTTTCAATCCATACGGAATCAATAGAGATATTGTTTTTTTGTGTTGGTTCTAATAAAAAGTAATAAATAGGAAAATGATAAGAATGTAAAGCAGGAATATCTGTGAATTTTTTTTGTGCATCTGATAAAATAAAAACCATTGGGTTTTCGATATGAAGTGTTTGAATTTTATTGAATAAAGTAGATAGGGATATGGAAGTGGGTTGAACAGATATTTTAGAAAGTGCTTCTAATGCTTCATTTTGAGAAAGTTTTTTAATAGGGGTTGTTTCCTGATGATTGGTAAGGATATAGAATTTAGTTGATTTAGGAAAAGATTGTATTACTTCTTTAGCTTTGTGTATAGCAATATCCAAAAGTTTTCCTTCATCAGAAACATTATCCATACTAAAAGAATTGTCAATATAGATAACAATTTCATTGTTTATTGTATTAGAAAAATGAGATGATTTGTTTTTATAGACAGGTTGAGCAAAAGCCAAGATCAGAAATAGGAAGGATAAAATACGAACAATGAGAATTAATCGTTCTTTTAGTTTGTTTCGTATTTGCGTTTGTTGTGCTATTTGTTTAATGCGTTGAATGTCTGAGAAGTAAATTTTTTTGTAACGACGAATGTTGAAAAAATGTATAATAACTGGAATCAACAATAAACTTAAAGCCCACAAAACATTTGGATAAATAAAATGCATACGGCTCAAATATAATGGAAAATGTGAAAAAGCAGGATAAATACTTTTTGAACAGACAAGATTAAAAAATTGTTATTGGTCAAAAAGAAATTAGTTTACTCTGAAATAATTATTTTTTTGGCTGAAATAATAAATCCATTTTTATCTACTATTTTTAAATAATAAATTCCATCCGATAGATTCTCTCTTGAAATAATAATTTCGCTTCCATTAATATTATGAAAAATTCTTACAATCTGTCCTAAATTATTTTCTATGTAAATAGTTGCATTGTTCAGCGGTAAAGCCGAGATAATAGTTGTTTGTTTATTGAATGGATTAGGTGAAATGTTTATTGAAGAGGTAAAAGAATATTCATCAACGGAAACAAAGGATGCAGTATCTGGCTCCCCACATTCTATATTCCCTTTTTTATAATAGGTCATAATCTGGTCAACATAATAAAATTGAGCTGGAAAAGCATAATGGTATTCTACCATTCCTAACCCTTTACCATATCTATTTGTTCCATAAGTCCCTTCAAAACAGAAATGTTCACTATATGATTGTTCATAAATCAATGCATTACAATAGGTTGCAGAGTAAAACAATGTGTCGTGGTAATAATTACAACTATCATTCGTTAGCGTGTTGAAATAGGCATCCATCAGTGAGTCAAGATTGGTATAAAATACAGTATCTATGCCAATACTTGATCCGTAAACCAAATGAGGAGTAGGAGTCATTACAGCCGTCGACCAATAATTATTGTATTGACGAATGTAAAAAACAGTGTCATTGTTTGATGAAAAATATTTTCCAATAATTTTAATACGAATTTTATTAGGAGGAATATTCAATGTTTTATGATGAAATTCATCGTTTATATCAAAATCAAATACATCTCTTACTTTCAACATACTTTGACTAAACGATGTTACTTCTGAAATCAGAATTAATAAAACAATTATTCTGTATGATTTTATTAAACAACTAAACATATTCAAAAAAACTAACGAAAACATAACAAAATAACTTCTCTGGAATATTTGCAAATTTACACAACATTCTTCGAATAACAAACAAAAAAACTAAAATTTTAAAATACAATTTTTTACTCTACTTTTATCAAAATTATCTGTCTTCAATTCTTAGGAATTATTTATACCAAATTTCTCATAAACAGACAATTCATCAGGTTTTGAGGCATTCCCTTTAAATAATTTTCCATCGCCAGTGTCTTTGACTATTAAGCATCCTGCTCCGATTAAGCAGTCCTTGCCGATATTGATATTATTTCCAACCGTGCTATTGACTCCAAAAAAGCAATAATCTCCAACTGTGCAATGCCCACTAATTACAACGTGTGAAGAAATAAAAAGATGATTGCCTAACACCGAATGATGCCCTATATGATTCCCGCTCCACAATACAATATTAGAACCCATTTTTACAAATGGTTGAACAGTATTATCTTCAAAAATAAACACATTGTCTCCCATTGTAACATTTCTCCACACAAAACTTTTACTGCTAATATAATTCGCTAATTTGTATCCTTTAGCTTTTGCTTCATAATAAAACCTTGCTCTATTTCTATTTAATGTGTTATATACTAATGCAATATGCATTTCATAATCAGAGGGCGGAAAATGTTTTTCTACTTCTTCAAAAGGAACTATTGGTAATCCAAATAATGAATTTCTTTTCATATAATCCTTACTCACCGTAAAGGCACAAACTTCATATTCCGAGTCATAAGTAAAATATTCATACGCTATTTCTGCAAACGAACTATCACCAAATAACACTAATTTTTTTGTTTTTTTCATACCAATAATTTTAGGCAAATATATTTATTAGTTTACCAAAAGTCAATTGGACAATAATCATTGTTATAATTAAAAATTCAGAATATCTTTGCAGCTTCATTAATCAATGAATGCCCTAACTATGAAATTCTTATTTAAGTTTTTGATAATTTTATTACCCTTAATTTTTATCCAATGTCAACAAAATGCTTCTTTAAGTGAAAAAGAAAAAAACCTTCAAGACAGTTTGCAGAAAGTATTGAAAAATCCAAAGTTAGATTCTATCAATAAAAAGTTATTAGAAAATCCAAACAATGACTCGCTGTATAGAGAGCGAGCGATGTTGATGATAAAAGAACGGCAATTTGATATTGCTATAAACGACTGTAAACGCGCTATTAAAATTGATAGTCAAAATGTAAAGAGTCATTTATTATTGGCGGATGTGTATTTTGCTGCTAATAAAACTAAACTTTCAAAAGATAAGTTAGAAGAGATTATCCAAAGATTTCCCAATCATACCGAGGCCTATTTGAAATTAGGTGAATTGTATTATTTAGTCAAGCAATATGAAAAAGCCATTGAATATG
Organism: Bacteroidia bacterium; assembly: GCA_026003255.1. Classification (GTDB taxonomy): domain Bacteria; phylum Bacteroidota; class Bacteroidia; order B-17B0; family Aurantibacillaceae; genus BPGX01. Next base: position 274,549 of record BPGX01000002.1, read on the forward strand.
TCAACAAAGCACTAAAGATTGATGAAACATTAGCAAAAGGATATTTCATCAAAGGGAATGTATATAAAGAAAGTGGAGATACCAACAAAGCCATTTCAAGTTATCAAACCGCTGTTGAACAAGACCCACAAATGGTTGACGCCTACATTGATTTAGGCGTTTTGTATGCTGCACGAAACAACACTTTAGCATTGCAATATTACAACAATGCCCTAAAATTAGAACCTAAAAATAGTATTGCTTTGTATGATAAAGCATTTTTCTTTCAGCAAATTGGAAACGCAGATAGCGCCATAACTCTGTATCAACACATTTTAAAACTATATCCCAATTCACCACAAGTGTTATACAATTTAGGAGCCATTGAATTTGCCCTTAAAAAAAATCCTCAAAAAGCCATTGAATACTTCACACAAGCCATTCAACAAAATCCAGATTATGCAGAGGCCTATTATGCTCGTGCCATTGTGAAAATAGAACTGAAAAAGAAAGCAGAAGCAATTGCAGATTTGAAAGAATGTCTGAAACACAAAACAAATTTTTCTCCTGCCATTGAAGAATTAAATAATTTAGAAAAGAAATAATTTCAGCAATGTCCTTGCAACTTAAAAATTTACAATTTGGTTATCAGCACGCTCTTGTAAACAATTCTCTCACTCTTGAAATTCATTCATCTGAACTCATTTGTTTGTTTGGAAATAATGGTTGTGGGAAAACGACATTTATCAAGACATTAGCAAGATTAATAAAACCAATACAAGGAGAAATTCTATTAAATAATGAAGACATTACAAATTGGGATGAACAAAAATTTTCCAGACATTTTTCATTTTTATTTACAAAACGTCCCTTCTTAATGAATCATACTATCTTTGATATTATTGCATTGGGGCGGCTACCTTATTTAAAATGGAATGGCGAACTATCTGATGAAGATAAATCTATTATACATCATTATGCAAAATATCTTAATCTGGGAAACATCTTACACAAATCTGCCCAACAAGTGAGCGATGGACAGCTTCAAAAAGCACTCATTGCAAAAACTTTAGCACAACAAACTCCTGTAATAATTTTAGATGAACCGCTTTCTTTCTTAGATTATGGAACAAAGCAATTTCTTCTTGAAACATTGAAATCGCTTGCTCAATTGGAAAATAAAACAATTTTAATATCTTCTCACGATATTCATTTATGTTTAAAGTATGCACACAAAGTGTTGTTGTTCCATCAACAAGAATGGCTATTTGAAGACGGCTCTACCATTACATCATCCAACTTATTCAAAAAATTTCTTCTTACAGAAAATGTGTTTTAATTCTTAATTCTCATCAAAATATGGCACTCATTGTTAAGAAATCTCAATTGCCTGCCGCTGGAAAGGGATTGTTCACTACAAAATTCATTCCAAAAGGAAAAAAAATAATAGAATATCGTGGTGAAATAATTGATTGGAAAGAATATTGTAAACGTGTAAAAGAAGATAAAGATGGTTATATGGCATATATTAACCGAAAGAAATGTATTGACGCTTATAATACACCTCAATACAAAGCCCGCTATGCCAATGATGCGGAGGGATTAATCAAAGACAAAAGATTTAAGAACAATGCCGAATATCAAGTAATTGATGATAAAGTGTATATTGTTGCCAAACGCGATATTCAGCCCGGAGAAGAAATTTTTGTCAGCTATTCAAAAGAATATTGGGATGCCGTGAGATATAATATCAAGCATAAAGTATACGGAGAAGAAAAACAAAAGTTCTGGGAGAAATTAGTAAAGAAGTATAAGATTAAGTTGTGAGAATTATGTTTGAAGTAGATTCTTAATTAATCCATTAAATGACAAAACTCATATTAGTTGAACAACAAACATTTCACTATCTTTGCAAAAAATTAAAATTATGGAAAAGAAAGTAGTGTATATTGTATCAGCTGCAAGAACGCCAATAGGAAGTTTTGGAGGAAGTTTATCATCCGTGCCTGCAACAAAATTAGGTGCTGTGGCCATTAAAGGCGCTTTAGAAAAAATAAAATTAAATCCTTCTGATGTGCAGGAAGTTTTTATGGGGAATGTATTACAAGCGAATGTTGGTCAGGCGCCAGCCCGTCAGGCGGCTCGTTTTGCTGGTATTCCAGACAATGTACCCTGTACTACTATTAATAAAGTATGTGCTTCGGGGATGAAATCTATTATGATTGGTGCACAAAGTATTATGTTAGGTGATGCAGATATTGTAGTAGCCGGCGGAATGGAAAGTATGAGTTTGACGCCTTATTATGTTGAAACAAACAGATGGGGGGCAAAATTTGGTAATAGCACTTTGATTGATGGCATTAGCAAAGATGGTTTGTTAGATGTATATTCTGGAAAAATTATGGGATCGTGTGCAGAGGTGTGTGCTACTGAATATAAAATCTCTCGCGAAGAACAAGATAATTTTGCTATAATGTCTTATCAACGTTCTGCTGATGCGTGGGCAAAAGGTAAATTTAAAGATGAAGTCGTGCCGGTTGAAGTGCAAAGCAAAAAAGGTACTATCGTAGTCAATGAAGACGAAGAATATAAAAATGTCAATTTTGAAAAATTAAAACAACTCAAACCAGCATTTGAAAAAGATGGGACTATCACTGCTGCTAACGCTTCTACTATAAATGATGGAGCAGCTGCTGTAGTTTTGATGAGCAAAGAAAAAGCTGAAAAGTTAGGTATTAAGCCATTAGCTATTATCCGTTCTTATGCCGATGCAGAGCAAGAACCTGTTTGGTTTACAACAACACCATCAAAAGCAATGCCATTAGCCGTTGAAAAAGCAGGTTTAAAAATTTCAGACATAGATTACTTTGAAATCAATGAAGCTTTTTCCGTAGTATCCCTTGCAAATGCTAAAATCTTAAACATTCCATTAGAAAAACTTAACGTAAATGGTGGGGCTGTTTCATTAGGTCATCCATTGGGTGCGTCTGGAGCAAGAATCATTGTTACTTTAATTCATGTTTTGAAACAAAACAATGCTCGTTATGGATTAGCTGGAATCTGCAATGGAGGCGGAGGAGCAAGTGCCATGCTGATTGAAAACGTGCAATAGTGTATTTGATTTTTATTCTCGTGAATAAGAAGAATTGATTTTGATGAGATGGGAGATTATTGGTAGTGTTGTTTTTTTAAGTTTTTTGCATGGTATTATTCCGAGTCATTGGTTGCCAGCAATGTCCTTAAAAAAACAATACAAGTGGTCAGATTTTTATACAATTAAAATAGTCAGTATCATAAGTTTTGCTCACATCTTGAGTACAATTATTATTGGCGTTTTGTTTTCTTTAATCGGTAAGTGGCTTACTCATACTTTAATTCACATACCAGCAGAGTTATTATCTTCCATTGTGTTATTTCTTTTTGGAATAATATTTATTTACAGACATTACTATCATCATCATTTTCATCTATATCACGAAAAAGAGATAATGAATGAAAAACAGGTCAATAAGCAAATACAATTACTCATAATAGCTATGTTATTTTCTCCCTGTATGGAAATTACAGGATTATATTTTGTCGGAGGAGTTTTTAACTGGCAATATGTATTATGGATATCTTTTATTTATTTTTTCATATCCTTTATTAGTTCTCTACTCTGGATTTTCCTATTTGACAGAATTTCGACAGCCATCAACTTTCATCGATTAGAACATAATAGCGGATTGTTATCAGGAATTAGTTTAATATTAAGCGCGGTATTGATTTATTTTATTTAAAAATCATTTTATTCCACTTTAATGAAAGGTCTAAAAGTTCCTGCCATCCGATTTTTTCGTGTCTTTTAAAGAAATAGATGATTAAACACGCTTGTACACTATAACTTACTGATGCCACTATTGCTGCCCCTATCATGCCAAATTTTTGAATCAATAAATGACTAAACAGAATTGTAAATAGGCAAGCTATTGTATTGCTCATTGCATTATACTTCAAAACACCAATACCGCTGAAATAATGAGAAAACACAGCAGAATAAGAAATCATGGATGCTCCAATAGACAAAATCATCATAGGCATTTTAATACCTTCAAAACCTTTACCAATTAAAAGTATTATCCACCGTTCCGGTATTAGTAATATAAAAAATATTGCGAACATTGTTAAAACAAAACTCGCCATTGCTGCACGAATGGTAATTTTTTGAGACAATTTTTTATCGCTCTCATTGGATACATAACTCAACACCACGGTTGATACTCCACTATAAATCACAAAAACACTTTCCATTAACGAGCTTGCTGTTGAATATTTACCAAGTAATTGTAATGATAAAACATTTAATACATAATAACTAAACCGATTAGAAAGTAAATGCATCCAGTTGCTCCACTGGGATAAAAAGCCATTTGACAAAACATCTCGCATTGAAAAAACGGTATGTGTATCTTTCTTTAAATATTGATAAATGCTAAAACTATTAATTACCAAAGCAACGCCAAAAGAATAAAACAACGCATCCAAATAACTATCTAATATTAATTTCTTTTCTATAAAGATATTAAACAACAATACAGTAAATAACATCATTGGCTGCAACACACTTAACCAATTGTATAAGCGAATATTTTCTTTGCCCAAAACAATAACCATAAAAAAAGTATTTAATATGACCATTAAACTTATTATCAAAAAATGTATTTCATAATTTGGAATTAAATAATTCAATTGCCACAATATTGTAGTTCCCAACAACACTATTATTACAATCCATAGAATACCCGTAGAAATAATTTTTTTCAAAGAATATTTAGGAATAAAATGCACTAATGCATACCCCGTAAAAATTTCGCTTATCATTTGAACATTGGCAATGTTTAATATCAACAAACTAATTTGTCCTCTTGTTTCTACTCCAAAATATCGGGATGTAAGTATTAAAACTAAAAAATTAATACACGCTACAAGACCACGAGTAACAATACTATACGAGATTTTTTTTACCAACATTAATCAAACTCTTTTTGAACCTTAATAAAATACCAATGAAAATGCAATCCTAATGTTATCCAGGAGATATTAAAATTATTTTTCCACTTTGCATAATTGGCATATTTATCTAAGGAAGCATAAGATGGCTGAAATAAACTAAAATAAAAAGTATAGTTCAGAAATGCGCCGAAACCAAGATTTTCTTCTACCAGAAAAGTATAAGACAAATGCGGCTGTAAAAAAGCCGTTGTAAATTCCAATGGTGGTAAAGGGTTCCCGCTATCTACTTTCAAAACCACATTCGTATATTTATTAAAACTATATCCAGATCTTAATTCCAAACAACCGAACTGCTTGGGCTTGTTACTCTCCACTTCTACAGGCATGAAATAACCAATCGTAAAATTGGCATTATGAGTTCGTAAAAAAAAATCATACGGCAAAGACGTATTTCCGCTGATAAATTGAAAATTTTTTGATGTTTTGAATAAAGCATAATTAAAACCTACTCCACTGTAAAACTTGTGAAATAATTTAATTACAAATTGACCACCCGTCTGAAATTCTCCAACAAACGTGTTTCTATATGCTTCACTACTAATAGAAGTTGGGATGCCACCTTCTCCTTTGAAGGAAAAACGCGGCAATTGATGCTGTGAATATTTATGTTCTGACCATAAAAGTATAATAAATAGAGCAAGTTTTTTCATATTGAATTGCCCTAAAATTAGGCAAATTTATTTGATTTTGCTTTGGATTGCATAAAAAGAGTAAATGTTGTTTTTTTAGCACAAAAAAATGAATACAGAATTAAAACATTTCAATTTTGAGGAGTATGATTTTATAGAGAAAAAACAATCCAGATGGAAAGAGTTTTTATTTTTAATTAAAGTTATTATTGAATTCATAAAAGGATTTCGAACATTTCATTTCATAGACCATTGCATTACTATTTTTGGTTCGGCAAGATTTACGGAAGGAAATGAGTACTATGAAAAGACAAGGGAATTAGCCGCCAAATTGGTACAATACAAGTTTACCATCATGACCGGCGGTGGACCAGGCATTATGGAAGCTGCCAATCGTGGAGCAAAAGAAGCAGGCGGATATTCCATTGGTTGTAATATTCAATTACCTCACGAACAAAAACCTAATCCTTATTTAGATAAATGGGTTACTATCAAATATTTCTTTGTTCGAAAAATGCTTTTGATTAAATATTCGAATGCCTTCATTGTAATGCCGGGTGGATATGGGACATTAGACGAATTCTTTGAGTCCATTACACTTGTACAAACCAAAAAGATGCCATCTTTTCCCATTGTAGTATTTGGAAAAGAATATCATCAACATTTATTCAATCATATTCAACTAATGGTTAAAAATGGCACTATTTCCAATGAAGATGCCAATTTGTTTCTATTCACCGATGATATCGAAGAAGCCATACAATACATTGTAAACCACCCGTTAGTGATAAAACGCAAAAAGCAAACTACTTCATTTATTCCAAAATGGTGGATGGGAGAAAGAGAAGCGCTTGCACAATAAGATTTATACCTATCAAAACATTATACGAACTTTTGCGTATTTTCTAATGCTATATTATTTATCTATCTTTGTAACAAATTTAATATCATGAAAAAAATCGCTTCAATCATCAGTGCCCTTACATTATGCATAGGGGCGTATTCCGAAATTAATGCTCAAAGCAAGGAAAAAGTTCCTTATTATTATGAGATGATTTCAAATCCTGACAAAACTATTGACTACGCATTTGGCGTTTATCCAACACGTTCCGAGTATGTTAGAAATTCTAACGGAGGTGGATATACTAAAATGAGAGTAGCGGTAATTAATTATTCCAAGCAAGATTTGAAATGGAACGATTACAAGGTCTATATCCTATTGAAAAACGGAGATTTGTTTTACAACTATACTACAGCGGCAAAAGAAGGTGAATTGGCTTGTAATTATGTTGTAAAACCTAACGAAACGCATATTCAGTATGTTTGTTTTGAAAAGGACTTTGATGTTAATCAAATTGAAAAGGTATATTTATCTCTTTTGGATAACAAATTTTTTCCTCTTTTATATTCAGATGGTTCAGATACTAAGTAAGTTTCCTGATACAATTATTCAAAGCCACTTAAATAAAGTGGCTTTGAAGTTTTTTATACTATTATAGTGTAGTTTGTTCCTTTACCTAAAACAGAATCATATAAAATCTTGGCATCTATTGAAGACGCTCTATTAAAAATATTATTGAGACCATAATTCTTTTTTACTGTATCAATATCAAATCCTTTACCTTCATCTGAAATCGAAATTGATACTTGTTCATCATGAGCAATTTGTATATTAATGTTTTTTGTATCACTGTGTTTAACTGAATTATTAATTATTTCTTGTGAAATTCTGTATAAATTAAGAATTTTATCTGGATTTAGCTCAATATCATCTCCATTGATTGAATAATTTATTTTAATGTTTTTAGGAGATGCCAATTTTTCAGCAAACTCTTTAATTTTAATTCCTAACTCATACAATGTTCTTTGTTCACCGGAGGTAGCCCATATTGTATCTCGCATCAATGAAATAGCATACCTGATTTTATTGGCAATATCTAACAATCCTTCATTATTTTGTTTGGATTGCTGTGCTTCTGAATCTATCAACATGGTAACAAGCGTTAATTCCGCACCTAAATTATCATGCAAATCTTTTGAAATTCTTTCTTTTTCATCTTGAATCTTCTTTAAGTAAAACAACTCTTTTCGTTTTTGCTTGTTGTTTTGATAAAGAACTATCACAAAAGTTAGCAATGTTAAAATAAAAATGGATGAAGAAAGCAATACTATCCAGAATTGTTGGTTATTAATTCTATTCTCATAATTTAGTATGGCATTTTGCTGAGTAATAATTTTATTCTGAAAAAGAATATTTTTATACCTTGCGTCAAAGTGGGCTAAACTTTTTTGATATTCTTGTGTTTTCAGAGTATCGTTTAATTTTTGATACTGTTCATAGTATTCAAGTGCTTCATTATAGTTTTTTTCTAATTTACATAGTTCATACATCTTAAGATAGCCAAATTTCTCATAAGCAAGGTTTTTACTTTTTTTAGAATACTTAATTCCTTGTAAGATGAATTTTTTTGCTTCATTATATTGATTTAATTTTTGATAACAGGTTCCTAAGTTGATTGTTGCTAAAGCAACAATATCAAGTTGTTCGGTTGTATCATTAATACTTAAAACCTTGTTAAAATAATTCATTGCTTGTGAGATATTGTTCAATTTTAAATGCAAAACTCCCATGTTTTGATATACAGAAGATAAATAATGATTGTTATTGATTTTTTTAGCAATATTTTCGATTGACAAAAACAATTTCAATGCGTGATCCAAACTATCTTGTTTCTGAAGAATTAATGCAATATTTCCCATAGCATTCAAATATCCATCCTGATTATTATACTTTAAACAGGTATCTGCACATATCTTATTTAATTTTTTGGCATATTCCAATTTACCTGTTTTTTCATAAATAGAAGCAATGTTGCTCAATGTTTTAGCATATCCTTCCAAATACTTTTCTTTCAAAAACAAATCCAGTGCTAGCTCATGTTTTTTTAGTGCTTCTGAATAATTACCTTCTTCATAATACGCTAATGCTGATTTTGAAATGCTTGCTGCGGCCTCTTTTAGTTTTCCATATTTTTTTCTGATATGATAAGATCTCTCTGCGTAATAAACACAACTATCGTATAAAGCATGATAATAATAAGCGATGGATAAATCATTCATGCATGAAGCAATGAGCAAAGAATCTTTTGTTTTATAGGCCAATTGCAATCCCTGTTGACCATAAGATACTGCCAATTTAGGATTATTCGGGGCGTACAAAAAACAAATATCCATTAAAGTAGATATTTTTTCTTTTCCATTTAGAGCAGGTAATTTTTGAATTAGAACATTTACATCTTGTGCAAAAAAATTAAAACAAAATAAAAGCGTGAAGATTAACAACAAACTTTTTTTCATAAAATTGTTTGCACAAGTGTAGCAAAAAAATTACAATATACCACCTTTTTTGGCTTTGTTAATCGCATCCACTTTACCATGTGCATTTAATTTTCTGTAAATGTTTTCAATGTGTTTCCGAACCGTTCCATAACTAATGCCGCAATTATCAGCCACCTGGTCATAAGTAAGTCCAGCGGCAATTTGCCTGATAATTTCAATTTCGCGACTTGTTAATTTATAATCTGAATTGTCGTTGATTTCATTTACAGAAGAATTTTTTATCAGGTTCAAGGCCTTGAGCGCAATTCCGGGACTCATAGCACTTCCGCCTTCAAGGGTTTCAAAAATATAACGACTTATTTTTTCAATACTTTCATCTTTCAATAAATATCCTTTTGCTCCTGCACACACTGATTTAAATATGCTGTTCTCATCTGCGTGAACTGTACACATTAAAATTTTAATATTCGGATTAATTGCCATTATTTTTTCAGTTGCCTCAATACCATTCATTTCGGGCATATCAATATCCATTAAGATAATATCTGGTTTTAGTCCTTGTTGAATAGCGCGTAAAATCTCTTTTCCTGAATTATAAACACCCAATATTTCAAAATCAGGATTCGATTGAATTTTCAACCTCAACGCTTCCTGAATGGTCTTAACATCATCAACAATTACAACCTTAATCACGACGGTTTATTTTTTTAAGATAGTGAACTCTACTCTTCTGTTCAATGCTTTTCCTTCAACGGTTTTGTTATCCGCTATGGGCTTAGTTTCTCCATAGCCATCATAAGTCAATCGTTTGGGGTCAATCTTTTTGGAAATTAAATAATTTACCACTGCTTCTGCTCTTTTTTTACTTAAGGTAAGATTATATTCATCTGACCCCACATCATCTGTATGTCCTGCAATAAAAATTTCCATTCTTGGATGAGTGGTTAGTAATTCTGCCAATTTATCTAATTCGAAAAACGATTCTGGTTTCAACTCTGCTTTATCTGTTTCAAAAAATATATTATTGATTCGAATGGTCTGTCCTTTTTCTATCGGATTCAGATATAAATCTCTTACTATCTCTTTATATTCAAACAAAGTAGAATCAGTTAGGTTCAAATTTTCTGTGATGGAATAAAAATCCTCCGAATAGGCCTGAAAAGAATAATGTTTTCCAAAAGGTAGTAATATGGTGTATTCTCCATTTTCTACATTTGAAGTAGCAATTCCAATCTCTTCTCCAGTGCTTAAATTTACATAATTTATTTTGACATTTCCGATGGGCTTATTGGTTTTTGCATTCAAAACTTTTCCTTTTACCAAAGTAACTGGCAAAGGTTTTTGTTTTTGTTTAGGTTTTATTCTTACTATATCAGCATTTTTACACATGTAAAAGTAATTTCCCGATGCAGGAATAGTAAAATACGCATCCCAACCTGGGCCATTTATTGGTTCCCCAAGATTCACGGGCTCTGACCACTTTTCCCACGAATCGTCTAATCGTTTAGACATATAAATATCATTGCTTCCATAACCACCGGGCCTGTCAGAACTAAAATAAAGTGTTACATTATCTGCTGCTAAAAAGGGTGATATATCGTTATATTCTCCTGAAATGGGCTCTGGTAATTTTTTAGGCCTCGTCCATTTTCCGTTCTTTAGAAAAGATACATAAATATCATGCGTATCATCATTTTCATTCTCACTAAAACTCATGAGTAATATATTATTGGAAGCAGACAAATTATTGGTGATTGTTTTACTTTTTTGCATTTTTTCATAATCAGGGACATACATTCTTTCCGGATTTCCCCATCCGTCTTTTTTCAAAACACATTTACTAAACCCTGTTCTTGAGTATGAAGGGTCTTCTTCAAAATCTTCAAAATATCCGGTAATAAATCTCGTGGTTCCATCCGAGGTTTGTGCAATTAACATATTGTAAAGTTTGGTATTGAAGGGATATCCCAATTTTTTGGCTTTTGACCAAGTGCCATCTTCGTTTAATGTACAAAACCATATACTTTGTGCATCGGATTTTTTATTATACAATGTATTTTCAGGATGTCCACATACAATAAAAAAAAGTTTTTTCCCATCTGGTGTTATATAGGGACTAATTTCCTCATACGTAGAATTCACATTACTGCCTAAATTCTCAATTTCATAAACTTCTGTTTCTTGACCGCATACCTTCAAAGAATAATAACTCAATATAAAAACGATTAAGACAATTGTTTTATTCATAAAATCTTAATTTTTTAGTCCTTTGTTCTTTCTTGAACTACTTCTCCATAAACTGGTCTCACTTTCAATGGGAAGTACAAAGCATACGTCAACATAGCATACCAATTTTTTAGGTTGATAATTCCTTTACCATCCACATTTCTCGCTCCCGGACGAACACCAAATTCAAACTTAAAATTAAACCCTTGATCTTTTGGATGTCGTTTGGCAAATCCCATTCTCCATCCAAAATGCGATTTTTTGGAATAATCTATGTTATAGGTTTTACCAGATGATGTAAAATCTTTGATTGAAACAACGGGCGCAAACAATAAGTCAATAAATATATCATAGTAAACGGAATTTTCTCTAAACCCATAACCATCTACATCTAACTGTAACTGACGAATGGTTCTGAATTGTATACCTCCATATAAAGACAAGACGGTAGTAGCACCATACGCTTTTGAAAAATTTTTGTTATTAATTGAATCTTTGTATGTAAAGTCACTTCCATTTCCTTTAAATCTCAATAAACTATCCGATAAATTTTTGTAGTATAATGAATTTGAATATGAAAAATAACCGGTTCTTAAAGCAATAACTCCATGATGTCTCGCAGAAACACCGCCTCTGATATAGCGAGTAGTTGTAACCTGATATGTACCATAATATCCACTGTAATAAGAAGTACTTTGAGACAAAATAATCGGTACATTTCTCGTGTAATCAGAATGTTTAATAATAAATCCTATACCTCCTTCTGTATAAAAATAATTTTTTGTGTTTTTATCGGATGCTCTATATCCGTTTGTCCCAAAGCCAAAGCGACTGTCAAAGTGAAATAAAAATAACTTACCCATCATGTATTCTGCTCTCAATCCCCATCCAAAACTATAACCGTTCTGACCATTCAAATCAAGAAATAACGGGTCTATTGAAACAGAAAGATTTTTAATATCATACGGATCATCTTTTAATACCTTCCATGTTACTGTTTGAGCAGACAGTTTGACCATCAATAAAATTGAAACAAATAATGTTAGTTTTTTCATAGGCAATATTTTTAATTAAAAGAATTTAGTTATTCCAATTCGCAACACAAAAGATGTAACTTTTGCAGTTGTTATGTTAGGATCATTTTTAGGTGTGTATGTAAAATTTTTAGAATAAAAACAAGGCATTACTGAAAGACCAAATTTTTGATAAAAATTATACGCAACCGTGCCTTCAAAATAAAATCCACTACCCTGAGTGATATATTTTTTAGCGGCGTATTTTTCATACCCCACTTTTGCTACAACAGCCATTTTTCCAATGGATTGATAGTATATTAATCCTCCACCTAAATTAGTATATCCTCTCTGAGAAAATGGTCGAATCACAGAATCTAAATTTGATGTTGAAAACCCTAAATTAAAATTTAAACCTATTCTCGGCTTATCATAATTTTTTCCAAACATGTATCCTATTCTTCCGGAAAAAAAACCACCTTCTGCTTTAGAAATTTTTATTTGATTATCATTTGCTTTATTGGTTGTGGTTGCACCATAATATGTGGCATTCATATCAATATTAAAATACCATTTTGCAATTCTGTCAATCATTAACAATGGCAGCCCCGCTCCATAAGAATAATTTCCTAATTTTGGATTGTTCGTGCTTACTTTAACAGAACCAAATTGTAGTCCGGGAAAATACTGACAGTTTAATCCATATTTTTGACCTTTTACTTCATTAATAATAAACATAGATACACAGAGTATGAAAAAGATCTTTTGATAACAAGAGTTATTTTTTTTCATATTGATAATTTTGTGTTTATTGATAATTCAATTAAATAAAATTTATTTTAGATTAATTTTTATGTTCTACAATCAGTTCAATCATTTTATCAATATATGCTTTGATATTTGCAAGAGCCGCTTCTTTGTATTTACTATCATCAGCATTAATTACATAAAAACCTGCAGAATACCCTTCACCTTCATATTTATCAGTCATAGTAAAGTTATTAACATAATCCTTTGGTACAGCATAATAATTATCTACTTCCATATTAATACCACCTAAATACATATCTGGTCCAACCATATTCAAACTGATATTAGATATAAATAATTGTGGTGTGCTTTCCAATGATACACTGTAATTGGTTTGATTGAATAAATACTCCCGGCTTTTTCCAACTGTATAAGTCATAAATTCAAGTGTAATTTCAAGATGAGCAACCGCCGCATCAAGCGATTTTGCAATTTTACCTTCTTTCATATAATTCCCGGTACCAATAGGATCTTTGAAGTTAGGACGATTGAAAGCAGTAAATGTTATCCCATGTGTTGCACCGGTAATTTTTGCAATAACATCCAGAAAACCACTGAGTTTAAATTCCTTTTCCTTCGGATGAATCTCCTCTCCTAAGTCCTCAAATTTTTTATGTGAAGTGAATTGTTCATAAGGAATGATGTTATATCCAACACTTTGTAATTTTTTTACGAAATAATCATGTGCTTCATTTGCTATACTTTGATAAGTTTCTTTCTTAATTCCATTTAAAACAAAATATGCTTTGGAGGTCGCTTCATTCGGACCCTTTGACTTTGTAGAACTCCAATTTGATCTCGTAATGAATGTAATTGAAACTTCCGGAATGCAAATATTTTTATTACTTGCAAGTCGTTTCAATTTGAATGTATTAAACATTTTCTTTGCTTCAATGTCTGGCTTAAAATCTTTAACTTTGGGTTGTGTAAATGAAAAAAAAGCACTTAAAATAAAAATGGACGTGTAAATTGTCTTCATGCCAAAAATTTTCGTACAAAGTTACGGCTATCGGTGTCTCTATTTCAATACGCAGTTTTTCGTATTTTTAAAACTGAAAATAAATAAACGGCTTGCTTTCCGCACTCATCAACTGATACATTAGTAACACAATAATACAAGTTATTGGAACTAACAACCAAATAGGTAATAAATATATTTTCTGAAAAACTTTTTCTCTCCATTTTTCTGGCATCCAGTGTAAAATATACATTAGTATCAATAGCAACAATACGTCTTTGTAATGCCAATTTATTTCACCAATGTATTTCCACTCCCAGCCATTAAAAAGTTTGTATATCATCTTGTTTGCACTTTCTAATGTTTGGCTCCTGAAAAATATCCTTGTGAATGAAATAAACAATAAAGTCAATATCATCAAAGACAACTTTACTATAATGCTATTCGTATTCCGAAATGGAGAAATTTTCTCCCACTGCTTATGAACCACAACAGCCAGTCCATTCAATCCGCCCCAAATTACAAACAACCAACTACTTCCGTGCCACAATCCACCTAACAACATCGTTACCATAATATTTACATCTCTTTCAAATGCCCTCTTGACGGATGCATTGTATTTTGACCATATTATCAAAACCAAAAGTATCAAAACAATGAAAACAAACATCCACCAGCTACCATATAACAATGTAAGAAATAATGTAATAATCAACAACACAATATAAGATGCCCATGTAATACCTCTATTCCCACCCAACGGAATATATAAATATTCTTTCAACCACGATGATAAAGAAATATGCCAACGTTGCCAGAACTCAGATGGACTCTGTGCTTTGTAAGGATAATTAAAATTCTTTTTTAAACGATAACCAAATAATAATGCAATGCCAATAGCCATGTCCGTATACCCTGAAAAATCTGCATACACCTGATAAGAGTAACCTATTATCGCTAAAAAATTTTCGTATGATGTAAAGTAATTTGGATTATCAAATATCTTATCAATCATTTGAATGGCTAAATAATCTGCAATAGTTTTTTTTGTAAAACCTTTCATTATCAACCACCACGCCTGCTTAAATTCTAAAATAGTCAATTGATACGGCATTCGTATCTGGTATAGAAAATCGTGCGCTTTTACTATAGGACCTGCTACCAGATGCGGGAAAAAACAAACAAAGAACCCATAATCTATAATTGAATTTACTGGTTCTACTTTCCTTTGATAAATATCAATTATATATGACATCGTTTGAAAAAGAAAAAAAGAAATCCCCACTGGAAATATCAATTTATCTATATCAAAGTGCGTATTGAAACATGCATTCGTAAATATTGAAAAATAATTTACATACTGAAAATTAGTATGAAACAATTGATTAAAACTTTCTACAAAAAATTGCGAGTATTTGAAATAACTCAACAACAACAAACTATTAGCAATGCTTAATGTCAACCACCATTTTTTAGTGCTTGCATTTTGAGATTCATAAATTTTCTTTCCAATGAAGAAATCTGCTATGATTACATACCACAACAAAATAATAAACACTCCACTTGTTTTGTAATAAAAATAAAAACTTACTAACAGCAAATACAATACTTTCCATTTTACTTTCTCTCCCTGCAAATTGTAAACAAAAATATATCCTCCTAAAACAATTAGTAAAAATATCCAGAAAAACAATTGAGTGAAAAGTAGTGGTTCATTGAGATGAAACGAAAATGCTTCAATAATATAATTCAAAAATTGTGAACGAATGTTTTCAAGCTTATCAACCATCTATTCATGTTTTTTGATAATTCTTTCCAATATCGCTTGTACCATCATTTCTCCTAAAATAGTATATCCCTTTCTATTGAAGTGAATTTTATCTTTGGCTGCATAACCATTCTTATGCCATTTCAACATAGATTTTTGCCCTCCCATTACTGCATTCAAATCCCATACAGCTAATTGATATTTTTTCATTATTTCCCAGATTGCTTCATTGCCTTTTTGCGTGCGTGGATTGACATATCTTCGCTTGATATAATTATCCGAAATAGTAGTTAGTAATATACTGCTTTCAGGATGTGTTCGCTTTAAAATACTAATTAAACTATCATAATGGCTTATGTATTCATTCTTTGAAAAATCTTTATTTCTCACATCATTCACTCCAAACGATAAAATAAATAAATCTACATTGATATTCCTTATCTGATGTAACAATAATCTGCATTTCAAAAAAGATTCAGAAGTTGCCCCATTTACACCAAACCCAGCATAATATAGCCCGGCACTATCATTTTCACAACTAATTCCATCTAAAATAAACTCTGATGAAATAGTATCTTTTTTATGAATATAAAAACCTATTGAATCCAGCTTTTGATGTAAAATAAATTCGGTATAACCATCCCTCTCAATAATTTTTGAAAACTTAAATCCCGGTTGAAGTTCAAAACTTTTATTCTTTCTGCAAAACACTTTAATTCTTGTAAAACCATCTAACTTTTTCCATTCATTTTTAATACTTAAAAAACAAGAAGTGTCGGTAACTGCCGAAATACCACACATTCCAATATACCATAAACTATCTACAATCTTTGTGCATTTATTTACTCTCCATTTTCCATCGCTATAAGTTCTAAAGTAATAAGGCGAATTTGTTTTTACTTGCTTCAATGGAAAAACAAAATAACCACCGCCACTTGTATGAAAAAAATCCTGAAACGTATTCATAATTGCCTCACTCCAAAAACCACCCTGTACATGCGACCCACCAAAATGTACTATGTAGAGATGCTTACGCTTTTTTTTTCTTCAATTCTTGTACCTTATTTAAAAACTTATAAAAATCACTACTATCTTTATCAAGATAAATTTTATTTTTTGAGATGTTTACAAAATCTGGATAACCCGTATTTTGAGCATTTATCCAAACATTAAACATAAAAATTATTATACCTGAAAAATGCCATCCTAATTTTTTTTGTTTGATAATAATAAAGCAATTCAAACAAACATTTAAATAATTGCTTTGTTTTCCTTCAGAAAATCCTTTACAAACTTTGAATCTTGCCAAATTTCTAAAAATTAAGTTTATTGTGTATTTCAGTATCCTACAAATTGTTTTCCACATAATCCGAATAATCTTTCATTAATGAATAATAAATCAAAGATGCCATTTTCCTTGCACCAGCAGGGCTAAAATGTATGTAATCCTTGGCAGCATAATTTTTTTCTACCCAAATTAACATTGAATTTCTTCCACCCATTGCTTGATACATATCAAAATAAGCACAATTATTTGACAGAACAACTTTCTTCAACTCCTCATTTACCCGTTCTAGAAAAGGATGTGTTTGCATCTCTCCATTTTGATTGACACACATATCCGATGGACCAACAAATAGAATAGATACTTGTGGATATATTCGCTTAATTGTTTTGATTTGTCCTGAAATATATTGCGCATATTGAACGGCTTTTTCTTCACTATCAATCATAGGCATAGCGTTTCCTCCAAATTGTAATACAACAAGTTTTACATTTTGTTGTAGAAAAAAAAGACGCAATGCCTCAGAATGCAACAAATGAAAAAATGTTCCAGAAGAACCTCTTAATGCCACATTATCTACATACACACCATTCCCAAAACTTTCTAATGAAAAACCATAAAATACTGGACTTTCAAATCCTTCAAATTCAAATGTTGTTTCTTCAGTTGAAGATACAGGGAATTCTTTTACATTAAAACAACTTCCACCATTTAATGTGTCAGATAAAATTTTTTTACCTCCTGAATAATAATGCAATAGAATAAGCTCTTTCGCAAATCCATAAAATAATTTTATTTTATTAAACAAGCACACATTAGGACTTACATTGGCATTGCATTTTATGGTTACTTTTCCCTTTCCTTTATTACTATCAAAAACAAAACTTTGTCCCATTGGCCCATAAATCTCTCCCGCTTTTGGACTACTGGCAAAACAGGACCACTTTACCCAATTATCACTATAACTCACTTTAGGATATATCCATTGTGCAACAGGCATAAATGGTAACCATCCACACCCACTTCCACCAAAATGTTTCTGAAGATTTTCACGCATAAAACCAGAAAATCTATCTTCCTCTATTTGTGAATCACCAAAATATACTATGTGCATACTTTGATTTCTCGCATTTTTCAATGCTTCAAAAAATGTTTTAAGTGTCTCTTTTCCAGATGTTGGATATTCAATCCTCGATTGAAAATTTTTATCAATCTGTAATGGCTTTAGTGCATTCAAAATTTTCAAGGTATCTATTTTTATATTAGTTGTATCATTCTCAATTTTCTCTTCTAAAACCTCCGTGCTTTCAATAATTTGCACGACAGAATCCTTCTTTAACTCACTATTAGTATTTTCAGCTTTTAAAATAAGATTAATGTCAAATAATTTTAATATATAACCTGATTTTAAAGATATTTCTTTGCCCTCAAAAACAATCGCTACAACCAACAAAGTCAATAGTACAAGCGATAAAAACAAAAAAGAATATATTGGACTAAAAAAACGACTCATTTGGGCAAAAATAGAAAAACTATAAAAGAAAGAAATTAGTGGATAATTTGAACTTCTATTGAATTCCTTTGCAGTACTCCTGAATCAGCTGATATGCCATCTGATCACCCAGTGCATCGGCTTTTTCAAGATCTTTACAAGCTCCCCTTCTATCACGAATGGCATACTTTACAGCCGCTCTGTTTACATACGCAGATGCATAATCAAACTTCAATTTTATCGCATAATCCAGATCCTGCAATGCTTCTTTGAACTTATTCAATCCTCCTTTTGCCGCTCCTCTATAATTATAACTCACCGGATTATTAGGATTAATTTTAATCGCTTCATCAAGATCTGTTATCGCCGAAGCAAAATCATTCGTATTGATCTTAGCCGACGCTCGTAATATCAATGCTTCTTCATCGTTTGGCACCGCTTCTAAATACACATTAAAATCCTGAATGCTTTCTTTAAACTTTCCAATTTCAAAATAGGCCTTGGCTCTTAATTTATATGCATTATAATCTTTTTTATCTGCTGGCATTCTATTAATAGCATCTGTAATCGATTTAATACATTCATTGAACTGCTTAATATGAAATGAAATTTCTGCTCTCAATACATACGCTTCTATCATATTGGGATTTATGTCAATAGCTTCATTCAACGGCTGTAATGCCTCTTTATACGCCTTTCCTGCTACCATCAGTTGCGCCCTATAAAACAACAATTCCGGATCCTGTGCTTCATAGTGGTAAGCACTATCTAACATTTTTTTACTCTCATTATACTTTTTTGTCTCATAATAAATTTTCCCAAGATATTTCAATGCTTCCCATTGCGATACATCATACTTCAAAACCAATTTAAAATACTTTTCACTACTCTTCCAATCTTTTTGCTGCAATTTAATGTATCCCAATTTCATCAATGCGGTCGTATATTTTTTATTGATTTTAGTAGCTTGTAACAAAAGTTGCTCTGCCTTATCGTATTGCAAAGAATCCAGACATTTTATTGCCTTCTCATACAACTTTTGTTCTTCCGGAATATTAACAGAGTCCTTTACTTCCTGGGATTTAATGTAATTAAAAGCAAATAGTAAAAACAACATATATACCCACTCTCTTGCGGGAAATGCAAACATAATTTTTTAACTCAAAATATTCTAATTTGGCTTTCTAATACCTCTAACAATAATATTACCGCTTGGCGTTTTAACTTTCAAATAAATCACACTATCTCCTTTCACAAATTCTACAGAAGCACCCGGATGGTAAAAATCTAAGAGTTCTCCTGTGCCATCTTCTCTTATTACACCAGAATCATTGTCATAAAAATTTTCAATTTTTCCTGTTTTTTCTTCTACTGTTGTTGGCATAAGTTTTATTTTTTATACAAAAATACATAGAATTATTTTACTCCGCAAAAATTATTACTCTGTATCTTTGTACGATAAAGATATGCTTAAACAAATAACTTATATTCTTTGCTTTTTTGTAATCCGCTTTATACTTGCTCAAAACAGTTCTGTTTTAGATTCGTTATTAAAATCAATCCACAATTTTAAAAAAGAGGACACTATCAAAGCTAAGTTGTATTCTTCAATTGGAAAAGAATACCACAATACACAAAAATATAATTCTGCCATTGATATTCTCTTTAGGAGTTTTAAAATCTATAAAAGTTATGGTGATTTTTTCAATGCTGCTAATCAATTGGAAAAGATATCTTACATATATTTTGATGCAAATAAATTAGACAAAGCTCTCTTTTATGCATTTGAAAGTTTAAAACTTTCAAGAAAAATATCTGACCCATATAAACGAATGAAATCTGAAAACGACGCGTATTATACTCTATCAGAAATTTACTTTACAAAAGGCGACAATACCCGCGCAACACATTATTATCGACAATGTTTAATTTTATCACAAAAAATCAATGAACCTCTTTATCCTATTTATAATGGATTAGGAAATGTTTATGTGAAGGAAAGCGAAAAACTTGTAAAGAAAGATCCTATTCTTAATATAGACACAATCGTCAATCCGTCTCGTTATGTTCAACTATTAGATAGCGCTTTATATTTTTATCAATTAGCATTGAAAGATATGAAAAAAAATAATCTTATTGAAAAGGAATCGATTTCTGCATTAGTAATCTATTCTAATATCGGTAGTATTTACTTCAAAAAAAATGAATTTAACAAAGCACTTGAATTTTTTTCTAAAGCTATGAACATTGCTGAAAAAGAAAATAGCATAATAGATTTGATTATAATTGATGTAAATATAAGTAATGTTTATATATACAAAAATCAAATTGATAAATCTATTGAATATCTTAAATCTGCTTTACAACTCTCATTAGACCATCACATTGATATGTATCTCTATGAAATTTATGATAATTTATCTCAAGCTTATGTTCTTAAAAAAGATTATTTAACAGCACTCCAATATCAACAAAAAAAATTTATTGTCTATGATTCTTTAAGAAACATAGAAAAAGAAAAAAACTTTCAGGAACTATCAGTGAAATATCAAACCGAACTTAAAGATTCTGAAAACAAACTCTTAAAAGCTAAAAACGAAAAACAAAGATGGGTACTGACTTCAACACTAGTTGGATTATTACTTACTTTCTTGCTTCTTCTTGTTATTTGGCGGGCGTTCACTATTACCAGAAAACAAAAAAAGATAATTGAAATCTCAAGAAACGAACTGGCTGAACAAAAGAAAATTATTGAACAGAAACAACAAGATATTTTAGATAGTATTCATTATGCCAGCCGTATACAATCTGCTATTCTACCAGAAGAAAATTACTGGAAAAGCTTGTTACCAAAAAGTTTTGTTTTATATATTCCAAAAGATATTGTAGCCGGAGATTTTTACTGGATGGTAGATACAACAGAATATATTTTTCTGGCTGCTGCAGATTGTACCGGTCATGGAGTGCCGGGCGCCATGCTTAGCGTATTATGTAATAACCTTTTGACAGAGAGTATTCTGGAAGAAAAAATCTATGAAACCGACGCCATTCTTCAAAACGTACGATCCAAAATCCTTGACAGATTAGGAAGAACAAATGAAAATATTCAGGACGGCATGGATATTGCACTTTTGAGATTAAACAAAACAGATTTGTATAAAGCACAATTTTCCGGCGCTAATAGACCGCTATACATTATTACAAACAATCACCTGGAAGAAATACCTTATGACAAACAACCTATTGGAAAGTATTTTACTAATCAACCTTTTACAAAGTATAATCTTCACCTGAATACCGATTCCTGTTTATATTTGTTCACTGATGGATTCCCAGACCAATTTGGCGGAACGAAAAATAAAAAATTAGGCACAAAAAACTTTAAAGAACTTGTATTGAAATATGGCTCATCCCCCATCTATCAACAACACAAGCTTTTTCATGACTTTTTCTTAGAGTGGAAAAACGAACAGGAACAAACCGATGATGTTACTTTAATCGGGATAAAAGTATGACTCACTGACACAAGTCAATTAATACACTCAAAATTTAAGAATCAAAATCCAATAGATATTTACTACATTTAGCGGAAATTTTTTGTTATGTCTAAAACGGCTTATGTTTTTCCCGGACAGGGATCTCAGTTTTCCGGAATGGGAAAAGACCTCTACGAACAATCCCCAAAAGCCAAAGAACTCTTTGAACAAGCCAATGAAATTCTCGGCTTCCGCATCAGCGACATCATGTTCAATGGCACGGAAGAAGAATTAAAACAAACAAAAGTAACCCAACCCGCTGTATTTCTCCATTCTGTGATTCAGGCAATGACAATGGAAAACTTTAAACCCGACATGGTAGCAGGTCATTCTCTTGGTGAATTCTCCGCACTTGTAGCCAATAAAACACTGACGTTTGAAGATGGACTTAAATTGGTATTCGCCAGAGCCATGGCCATGCAAAAGGCCTGTGAAATCAACCCTTCTACAATGGCGGCCGTGTTGGGTTTAGACGATACAAAAGTTGAGCAAATCTGTAAGCAGGTTCAGCAAGAAACAGGAGAAGTTGTAGTGCCTGCTAATTACAACTGCCCTGGCCAATTGGTAATATCCGGGAGTATCAAAGGGATTGAAATTGCTTGCGAAAAACTCAAAGCCGCCGGTGCTAAAAGAGCATTGATATTGCAAGTAGGTGGCGCCTTTCACTCTCCACTCATGGAACCGGCTAAACAAGAACTGGAACGAGCCATTCAACAAACAAAATTCAATCCACCTACCTGCCCCATCTATCAAAACTACACGGCATTGCCAGAAACTGATCCCGAAAAAATAAAAATTAACCTGATAGCACAACTCACTGCTCCTGTTAAATGGACTCAATCGGTGCAAAAAATGGTAGAAGACGGTGCTACACGTTTTATAGAAATTGGACCTGGAAAAGTATTACAAGGACTTATCAAAAAAATTGCCAATCAGGTTGAAATTGCTTAGATTCTATGAATTCAATGAAGTTGAAAATATTCTCACTCATCCTATTGTGCTCACTTAATAACTTCGCACAACGAAAAAGCACCTATTATTATCCTCAATTTTTCAGAGGCGCTGGAATTTTTATTGCTACTAATCATTCCATGCATCATTATGTGAATAAAAATGAGAGTTTAAAAGATTTTTTCAATCCTATTTTTCCATATTACTATCCACCTTCTCATTACTCCAGAGAATATTTTTCCTGGGGGGTAGGGATATTTGCTGAATTTTTACCTTTTGATAATATTCGCTGGCAAACTGAAATTGAATACACACACAAAGGTGCTAAAGAACGACAAATACTCAATTGGTTCTGGGGAAGTATTAGTGATAAGTTTTACCCCAATAAATATACCTATCTTCAATGGAATAATTATTTAAAATGGTTTTTCTTGAAGGATAACTGGGGAACGTATTATTGGATGTTTGGAATTCGCTTGGAATATCTTTTATCTCAATCCATTAGCGTATATGCACCTGTAAGTAATTCTTTTCCAAAAATTTGGTTCAGCGGCGATGTAGGCCTTGGCTACGAATGGGATGTTACATGGTTTCGTTATTTTCATCCTTTTGTTGAATATCATTGGAATCCGGACATTATTTATCACGCTTACAAAAAAGATTTGTACAATGTAAAAGTAAGAAACAGAACTTTTGAATTACGATTGGGCTTAATTTTCCGCCCAAAAGGCAGAGCCATTGACGATTGCAACGCTCCTAAATACAGAGGAGTTGAATTTTAATAAAAATAAATTTGACTATGTCAAAAGATGTATTATATTCCTTAACCCAGGGGGCACTAATGCCTCAGGAGGAAGCTGTAATGATTAAACCTAAAAACAATCAATTGGTGATAGGTATTCCAAAAGAAATTGCATTTCAGGAAAACCGTGTAGCTTTAGTACCCGATGCAGTCGCTCTGTTAGTTAATAATGGGCATCAGATAATTATTGAAAAAGACGCTGGAAGGTCTGCCAACTTTGACGATCATGACTATAGTGAAGCCGGAGCGCAAATTGTGTATTCTGCACAAGAGGTTTATGAAAAATCATCTATCATTTTGAAAATTGCCCCTCCTACTATGGAGGAATTGGAGTGGATGAAGCCGCGACAAATTTTATTCTCTGCTTTACAATTAAGCGTTCAACCTAAGGACTTTCTTAAAAAACTTATTGCCAAGAAATTAAATTGCGTGGCTTATGAATTAATTACGGATGGAGAAAATATCTTTCCATTTATTCGGGCAATGGGCGAAATTGCAGGGGGAACAAGCATTTTAATTGCTGCTGAATTGTTAAGCAACATTAATGGAGGACCCGGCATATTATTAGGCGGTATTACTGGAATAACCCCTACAGAAGTAGTAATCATCGGAGCCGGAACAGTTGGAGAATATGCTGCCAGAGCCGCGCTGGGATTAGGTGCACATGTCAAAGTATTTGATAATTCCATTTATCGTTTGCGTCGACTACAAAATGCTTTGGGCAGCAGAATCTTTACGTCTATTATTGTACCAAGGGTATTAGAAAAACATTTGAAAACTGCTGATGTTGCAATTGGCGCCATGCGTGCAACTGGAGCCAGAGCCCCTATTATCGTTACCGAACGAATGGTTGCTGAAATGAAAGCCGGCGCTGTTATTATTGATGTAAGTATAGATCAGGGCGGCGTTTTTGAAACCTCACAACCCACTAATCATTCTCAACCTACCTTCAGAAAACACAGCGTTATTCATTATTGTGTGCCCAATATTCCTTCCAGAGTAGCACGAACCGCATCGTATGCATTTAGTAATTTATTAGCGCCCATTTTAATCAATATGGGCGAAGAAGGTGGCTTTGATGGATTAATTCGAAGAGATGCAGGACTTAGAAAAGGTGTTTATGTCTATAACGGCATCCTTACAAACAAACCTCTCTCCGAGGCCTTCAAATTACCTTACAAAGATATCAACTTATTAACTGCTAATCCTCTTGCTAATTAAAATTAAATGATATGAAAAAAATTTTAGCCAACGATGGTATTGATAAAACAGGGAAAGAATTACTTGAAAAAGCAGGTTTTGAAGTATATACAGAAAAAATTCCACAAGAAAAATTAATAGATGTCATTAACGAAAAAGAATATGCTGTTTTAATTGTGAGAAGTGCTACACAAGTCAGAAAGGACCTAATTGATGCTTGTCCCGTTTTGAAAATTATTGCCCGTGGTGGCGTAGGAATGGATAACATTGATGTTGAATATGCCAAACAAAAAGGTATCACTGTTATCAATACACCTGCTGCTTCTTCTCATTCGGTTGCAGAATTAGTATTTGCACATTTATTTTCATTGGTTAGATTCCTGCATTCTTCTAATCGGGAAATGCCCATAAATGGCAACACTGCCTTCAATCAATTGAAAAAACAATATTCTGCTGGAAAAGAACTAAAAGGAAAAACACTTGGAATTATTGGCTTTGGAAGGATTGGACAAGAAGTTGCGAAAATGGCCATTGGATTGCAGATGAATGTTATTACCTATGATCCGTATGTCAGTTCTGCTGAATTAGAAATAGAACTCCCGCCATTTAATAAAAAAATTGCTTTCAATATTAAAACAGACACATTTGAACATGTCCTAAAAAACAGCGATTTTATTACATTGCATGTGCCCGGTGGAAACATCATCTCTAAAAAAGAAATTAACTCAATGAAAGATGGTGTTATTCTCATCAATGCCGCAAGAGGAGGTGTAATCAATGAAAAAGACCTTTTAGAAGCATTGAATAGTGGAAAAATAGCAGGTGCCGGATTGGATGTGTTTGAAAACGAGCCGAACGTTAATCCCGAATTATTAAAACATCCCAAAGTATCGTTAACTCCACACACTGGCGCATCCACAGTTGAAGCACAGGAAAGAATTGCAATTGAATTAGCAGAAAAAATCATTCAGGCATTTTCCAAATTACAGATTCATTCCTAAATGGCAATCATTTTACCTTTCAGAGGTATTTTACCTAATCCAGAGTTAGCAGATAAAATAGTCACGCATTCTGCGGATAATTATACTATTCTGGAAGCCAAACAAATCGTTGAACATAATCCTTTATCTTATTTGAGTGTTATTTATCCTGATTGCATTGACAAAAGAAAAACACTGCCTCATTCTATTGAGCGGTTTCAAAAAATCTATCAAAGATTTCAATACTTTAAAAACAATAATTTTTTAAGTCAAGATTCAAAACCCATTTATTACATCTATCGTCAGGAACATGCACAATTTGCATTTAATGGAATTATTGCTGCAATAAGTGTGCAGGATTATTTGCAAGGTAATATTAAAATTCACGAACAAACTTTGAGTGAAAGAGAAGTAAAATTAAAAGAATACTTAAAGCACTGTAAAATCAATGCGGAGCCCGTATTATTCTTTTATGAAAAGAATATTCATTTACAAACTATTCTTTCAGACATTCAATCTTACCCACCATTTATTGAGCTTATATTAGATAACGTTACGCACAAATTATGGAAATCCACAAACGAAGTTTTTAATCAACAGATAAAAAAGTTATTTGATGAATTGCCTGCTGTGTATATTGGTGACGGACATCATCGTTCTGCATCTTCAGTTTTGTTAGCGAAAGAATTAGGCAATACTAATAAAAGTACTCAATACTTTTTAGGTGCATTTTTTCAGGAAGATGAATTGAAAATTTATTCTTTCCATAGATTATTGAAAAATATCTCCATTCCTGATAACTTTATAGAAAAATTAAAAGTACATTTTGAGGTAACTGAAATAAATAATTCAACCTATTCACTCACAAAAAATTGCATCGGGATGTATCTGAATAGCCAAAGATACTTACTTACATTTAAACAGCTCTCTAACCTATTAGATACAGAAATTTTGTATGAATATATTCTAAAACCCATGTTTCATATCATTGATATTCGCAACAATTCGTCCATTCAATACTTTTCGGAATATCTTTATAGTAAAAAGCAAGTTGAAGATATGGTTAAAAAGGGAGAATACCAATTAGCGTTCTTTACTCATCCTGTGTCTATTGAAACAATTAAGGAAGTAGCAAATCTTCATAAGATGATGCCACCAAAATCAACTTATGTTTTACCAAAATTATTGAATGCATTGGTGATTTATAGTTTGGAAAACTCGATGTGAGAGTTTATTTAAATTTGAAAAATATTTTTTAAGTATGGATTGCCAATTTTTTGCAAATCATCTTTATAAAATTCAATAAAATTTTCTAATTCTTTTTTGAAACGATTAATGTTGAAGTTTTTTTCGTGATGTTTATCTACAAAAATATGACATAAAATACACAAGCATTGCAGGTTTTCCTCTGCATTATTGATTTTATTTCCATCCTTATGATGAGTATGCCAGAATCTTCTATGAAATTCAGATTTTGGAGAGATACCACATGATTCACAGACATAATTCTTTTTTGCTCTAAATCTTTTACTGATTATTTCAAAACCACGTTCATAACCAAAAATATCCACCTCAACTTCGCACTTACTTCTCTCTTCAGGCTTTAGTTCATTAAAAAAATCTTCGGTAGTATAAATTTCTGTATTTATCAATTTCTTCTGACAATACTTACATAATTTTAGTGAAACATTCTTATAAACTTCTTTTGTTGATAAATCGATAACATCATTAATACTCGAATTAGAGAAAACATATCTCTCTTTAAATTTTCCCCGAATTATGAACTCTTCTATTTTTTGGCACTTAACTAGATGAAATCTAGGCAAACCAAACCTTTGAACAAGGTATTCTTTAATAAACATATAACCTTTGTACTTTTTTCCTTCATATTCTAAATAAATTCCCAGATTCTCAAAAGAAATTTTACCATCTCTGAAAGCCTTTTCAAATTCTACATCTTTAATAACACGAAAACCGCTCACTCCCTCTAACCTTGGGAATCCCCACTCATCCATCTTTTTTGATAGCATTTCAAAATTATACAATTCCATTATTTCTCCTTTTCCTCCTCTATTTTTTTCAAAATATCATTCACTAACCTTTCACTTGAAGTTATAATTCTAAATTCCACTCTTCTTGAAAAGCTATTGTTAATAGGTTTCCCTGATAAGGCACTCAAACCTTTATCATCATCAAGTGTTCGTCCATACCCTAATCCATTTGATGTTAACCAAAATTGTAATTTTAATTTCTTCTCTTTTGGTAAATGTTTAAAATAATTCATTTTTCTAAAATATTTGAGAACCTCTGTAGATCTGAGTTGTGATAAAATTATATTTCCAATGTAAGGATCTTCATCATATTTATGTATTGGAACAGTATCAGTGTGGCCCTCTATCCTTACCTCTACGATTTTATCCTTATACTTATCTTGTAATAAAATATCAAAGTACCTTGGTAGAAACTCATCTAAAATTTTTTCAAACTTCGGCCTAATTCTCGTTTCACCAGATTCAAAAAGAACATCTGGATTGGTAAACTTGATAGATAAATCTTTGTCAAGTTCAATGTCCCATTCTTTGAAATCATCTTTAAATTCATTTTGCAATTCAGCATATAATGAATCTTTTGTAGCTTTAAACTCCTCAAAAATTAAATCTCTTTGTTTTTGCTTCTTTTGAACTTCTAGTATGTAAGAGATAGAAATAAACATAAATATAACCATCAAACCGGTCATTATATCTGAAAATGAAATCCAATAGTTTTCTGAAACTCGGCTTATGTTTTTTAATTTCATTTACACTACTTTTTATAGTTAGAAATAATTCTCTGAATTAGCAAATCTAGATTCTGCAAGGTATTATTCAATCGCTCATAAAATTCAGCATTAATGTTTTCAAGATCTTCTGCTATCATTTTACTTGCTTTTTCAATAATAGCAACACCTTCATTTAATTGCTTTCTTGTGTTTGACCAAAAAACCTCATTGTAATCCTTTATTTTTTCTACTTCTTCTAATTTTTTTATTAAAACAGCCACCCCTTCTGTGAAATTCATCTGATTCTTGACCCAATTATTCAATTTATTTGTTGTTTCATCAAATGCCTCTGTATTCTTTTTAATCATTTCTATTGTATCCCCCAGTTTTCTTACAATTTCTTTAAACTTAGTATCTTCGATCATGACATAATGTAATTCATTAATTAATTTCGCTAAAATACCATTTTGATTGGTGAGTTGCTCAGTATACGATATTATTTCTTTGATTGATTGTGCAGCGATTTCAAATTCATTTGAAACCTTGATAAACTGATTGGTTAAACTCTGTATCATCTCTTTATTTTCTTTTTGCCATTCATTCATTTGTCGCACACTATTATTAAGCTCTTGAAAATTTTCCTGCACAAGTTTATTGACTAAAGCTGACATGTGTTTGCTAAATTCATCTGTAGTTTTCTCCATAATTTTTACAAGTGCTTCTGTGCTATTTTTGGCAAGAATATCTGAAAACTCTTCAAATTTTTTACTAATTAATTCCTTATTAGAATTTACCATTTCCTTAATCTCCTCAAACTTTTTTATTGATTGATTCTGATTCTCCCTACTATCTTTGAAATATTCATTTAGATCAACTCTTAATTTTTGAAGCTGAGTCAATAAACTTGTATCTTCATCACCCCCAATGGATTGTCGAATATATGAAATGGTTAAATTTAATTTGTTGTTTGTTTTTTCAATTTCTATCATTTGGTCTCTTAATTTAACTATCTGTGTGGAAATACTATCATCGTTATCACTAACAAGTAGTCGTTTTAATTCATTAAAATTAAATTTGATTTGATCTTTCAAATCGTTTATTGTTACAACTATCTCTCTCAATGCCGATAGCTCATCAGTTGGCTCTTCAGACAACCTTGATTCAAGTTCCTTCAGACCCCACTTTATAAAAATGCTTGACAAAAAAGATAATATAATCCCAACAATTGATGTTAAGAAAGATGTTTTTAGTCCCTCTAATAAAGTAGGAATGCTGGAGTTTATATTTTTAACATCAAAATCTATAAGTCCCCAAAAAATTCCTATAAACGTCCCCAATAATCCAATAATAGTGAAACCTGATGGTATAATTTCGTATAAATGTAAATTTATCTCTTTTATATCTTTGCTCCAAAGTTTCCTTATTTGATAAAAAGAATATAAAAACCAACTAACAAAAATTAAAAAAATTATTGCATTAATTTTGTTCATATACCTCAAATAGAAGACGCAATTTTAGTCAAAAATTCTCGTAGATTCAATTTACATTTTACACTTTATTACAACAAAACATCATTCACCCTTCCAAAATTTGGAAGGGCAAAGGGGGGAAATGTGAAATAAGTATACTCTCTTATCCTTTGCCAGAAAATTTTCCTCTATGAAAAACTTATACAATTAGCACCAACTCTCATTTTTTCAATAAGTGTCAAACCTTCCACATGTGGAAGGTTGAATCTGCAAACTTTAAACTCAATAAAACAAATCTAAAAATTAATCACCCCAAAAACGGATACCTATAATCTGTAGGAGGAACAAAGGTTTCTTTAATGGTTTGCGGACTTACCCATCTCAGCAAGTTGAGTTTTGAACCGGCTTTATCATTTGTTCCGGATTGTCTGGCACCGCCAAATGGTTGCTGACCCACTACTGCCCCTGTTGGCTTGTCATTAATATAGAAATTACCCGCACTGTTGATTAACTTCTTACATGCTAAATCAATTGCATATCTATCATTCGCCATAATAGATCCAGTCAAAGCATATACACCTGTTTTATCCACAATCTCCAACATTTCCTCGTATTCATTATCCTCATAAACATACACAGATAATATTGGTCCAAACAATTCATTACACATAGTATAATAGGTTGGATTGAAACATTGAATCACTGTGGGCTGAATAAAATAACCTACCGACTTATCATAATTTCCTCCCATAATAATTTTCACATCATTGGATTTCTTGGCATTTTCAATGTGTTGAGCAAGTTTGTTGAAACTATCTTCATTTATCACGGCATTGATGAAATTCGAAAAATCTTCTACCCCACCCATCTTCATGGATGTTAAATCTTCTTCCAGATATTGTCTTACTTGATTCCAGATGCTTTTTGGAATATAGGCACGAGAAGCCGCAGAACATTTTTGTCCCTGATATTCAAACGCTCCTCTGCTTAATGCTACTGCTACTTCCTTTGGATTGGCTGATGAATGTGCAATCACAAAATCCTTTCCGCCTGTTTCCCCTACAATTCTAGGATAAGAACGATAGTTATGAATATTTTCACCTATTTTTTTCCAGATATTTTGAAATACTTCGGTAGAACCCGTAAAGTGAATTCCTGCAAAGTAATAATGTGAAAAAATAACTTCTGCAGCTTCAGGACCGCTTGGATAAATTAAATTAATTACACCATCCGGTAATCCAGCTTCTTTGAGTATTTCCATAATTACATGAGCGCTGTATACCTGATCATTACTTGGCTTCCAGACAACTACATTGCCCATCATAGCTACGCTTGTAGGCAAATTTCCTGCGATAGCCGTAAAATTAAACGGCGTTAATGCATATACAAATCCTTCCAACGGTCTCCATATCATTCTGTTCCACATGCCGGGAGCGGAATTGGGCTGTTCATGATAAATTTCAGACATGTAATAAACATTAAATCGAAGAAAATCAATCAACTCACACGCGCTATCAATTTCTGCCTGAAATGGATTTTTACTTTGACCCAGCATGGTCGCCGCGTTAATCTTATAACGATACTTATTAGCAATTAAATCTGCTGCTTTCAGGAAAATAGATGATCTTTGTTCCCATGATAATGCCTCCCATGTTGGCTTTGCTGCTAATGCCGCATCAATGGCTTGAACAATATGTTCTTTGCTACTTTTATGAAAGTATCCAAGGGTGTGTTGATGGTCGTGTGGTGGTGCTATGCGAATTTTGTTTCCACTTCGTACTTCCTTACTTCCAATGTACATTGGTATATCCACTTCTTTGCTACGCCATTCTGCAATGGCTTCCTGAAGTTTTTTTCTTTCTTCAGTATTAGGGGCGTATTGTTTTACTGGTTCGTTTTGCGGTGTTGGAACTTTAAAAAATCCATTATTCATAGCACTAATGTTTTGCAGCAAAAGTAAAGAATAAATTAAACTATCAACAAAGATATTTTTAGAAAACTATTAGACAATCCTTAACTACTACTTAAAATTAAAAGTATCATAAGCATGTTCGCCTTCATCTGATAAAAGATAAAATATCTAAAAAGCACTTTATTTAGAATTCATCAACTCTTCAATTTCCTCAGCTTCTATTGGAATATTTTGCATTAAATTAATCTGACCATTTTGAGTAATTAATATATTATTTTCAAGACGAATGCCTAAATTTTCTTCAGGAATATAGATACCGGGCTCGCAAGTAAAAACCATACCCGCTTGCATCGGTTCATAAAAGAATCCAACATCATGAACATCTAAACCCAAAAAGTGCGAAGTCCCATGCATAAAATATTTTTTGTAAGCAGGTTTTTCAGGTGTTTGATTTTGTACATCTTCTTTTGTCAAAAGTTTTAATTTTAATAATTCTTCTGTCATCATTTTACCCACTTCGGCATTGTATTTTTCAAAAGTCATTCCGGGACGCAATAATTTCGTAGCTTCATTTAAGACAAATAATACACTGTTATAAACTTCCTTTTGTCTTTTAGTAAACTTTCCATTAACGGGTATACAACGGGTCATATCGCTGTTGTAATTTGCATACTCAGCTGCTGCATCAATTAGTATCACCTCTCCATCCATGCACTGTTTATTGTTTTCAATATAGTGCAACACACAAGCGTTTTTTCCGGAAGCAATGATAGGTGTGTATGCAAATCCTTTACTGCGATTGATAAGCATTTCGTGAATCATCTCGGCTTCAATTTCATATTCCCATACTCCGGGTTTTACAAATTTCAAGACCCTGCGAAATGCCTTTTCAGTGATATTGCAGGCCTGTTGAATTAAATCAATCTCCAGAGAATGTTTAATGGATCTTAATTTATAAAGTATAGGAGCACTTCTTTCATATTTATGCAAAGGATATTGTTGCATAATTTTTTTGTTCCAACGATCCTGTGCGGTTTCTGTTTCAATGTACTTACGAAGATGTTCATTGCTATTCAAATACACATATTCTGCCTGATACATGATCATTTTAAGAACTTGTTCAAACTGATGTGTCCAATATACGGTTTGAATGCCGCTGATTTCAGTCGCTTGTTGTTTGGATAATTTTTCACCTTCCCATATAGCAATCGTTTCATTCTTTTCTCTTATGAAAAGAACTTCTTTATGTTTATTATCTTTAGCATCAGGGAAAATCACCAAAATAGTTTCTTCCTGATCTATACCGGATAGATAAAACAAATCAGAATTTTGCTTAAATCCCATAGCACCATCGGCATTGGTTGGCATTATATCATTACTAAAAAAAATAGCAATAGACCCCGGCTTTAAATTTTGTTTGAAATTGTTTCTATTTTGAATAAAAAGTATAGATGGAATTGGAGAATAACGTGGCATAATCGTAAATTTTTGTGCTTGAAAAATACCGAATAGATTTTAAAATATGTCAAATTATTTCTTATAAATCTTTTTAAAATAATACTAAAGAAATAGAACACAGATTACACAGATTAATTTAATATGGATTTTCACAGATTATCTTCTTCAGATTTTTTGATTCGCTGATGTTATCTAAATGAATTTTTGAAACTTTACAAATCAAATAATTTTATCCACATTTAGTATTTCCGCAGCTCTTGCATTTTAAGCAACCTTCTTCATATACAAGTCCTTCCGGGTCCCCACAAGAAGGACACACTTTATCGGCTTTTGTTCCATCAGGGATAAACTTTTTCAATGCTCTTGCTACACCGTATTTCCAACTATTAATGTTGTCATCATAAAAGTTCAAGGACTCTACTAACTCAACAACTTGTGGGAGTGGCATGCCCTGTCTGAGTATTCCTGAAATCAGTTTGGCATAATTCCAGTATTCTTTGTCAAACGAGCGAGAGAGACCTTCAATGGTAACTTTATAGCCATCTTTATCATTATATTGAAAATCGTAACGTTTTGTACCATCTTCGTTTGTTACTTTAATTACCCAACCTTTCGTAACATAATTAGGCAAACTAAATGCATCTTCTGCTTTTCCCGTAAATATCTCATAAGGTTTATTGTTCAGAATGCCTACCACAGCAATCCATTTTTCATTTTTATTTTGAAATCTTACCACTTCTGCTTCCAGAGATTTAGGTCTTTTGGGAGAAATGTTTGTTTCTTTTTTCTTTGAATCGTCTGCTGATACAAGAACACCCGTTCTGGAACCATCTCTATACACGGTAATGCCTTTTAATCCCATCTTCCATGATTGAAGATAAATTTCCCCGACCTTATCAACAGAAACATCGGAAGGTAAATTAATTGTAGAACTAATACTATGAGTAGTGTATTTTTGCACAACTGCCTGAAGTTGAACACGTTTTATCCAATCAATTTCAGGGGCAGTAGAACCATAGTAAGGTGATTTGGTGATATCTTTTTCACCGGTAATTTCCATCCACAATTTTAATTTCGGATGATATACATCAAATTCTTGCCAGGCATCTCCTAAAGAGTCAACAAAATCGATGCGAGCATTTTTATCGGATGGATTAACTTTTTTTCTGCGCTTATAGCTTAATAAAAACACAGGTTCTATTCCAGATGAAGTTTGGGTAAGAATGCTCAATGTTCCGGTCGGTGCTACTGTGCTGATGGAAATGTTTCTCCTTCCCACTTTCATCATTCTTTCTACAACATCAGGAGATTCCTTTTTCATCATTTGGATAAATTCAGATTGTTCTTCGTACTTTGTATCAAATGCTTCAAATTTTCCTCTTTCAACAGCCATATCAATACTACTTTCAAACTCATTGCGCAATTTAGTTCGCATGATTTTGTCTACTGTAGCTAATGCTTCATCGCTATCAAATTTTAAATTCAATGCGGCCAAACAGTCGGCCAATCCTGTAAATCCAAGCCCTGTTCTTCTTCCTTTTTTACCTGTTTCATACAATAACTTCCATGTGCGGATTTCTACATCTTTGATAAAATCAGGTTCTGGGTCGGATTCTACTTTTTTCAAAATTCGTTCAATCGATTCTAATTCAAGATCAACTAAATCGTCCATTAGTCGTTGGGCATAATATACAACTTGTTCAAACTTTTTGTAATTGAAAGATGCCTGTTTTGTAAAAGGATTTTCAACAAATGAAAACAAGTTGAGAGCCATTAAACGACAGCTATCTCCTCCCTGCATAGCAATTTCACTACAAGGATTAGTAGAGATATTTTTAAATCCGGGATAAACAGAAGAAGTAGAATAATAATGTTGTCTGTCCCAGAAAATTAAGCCGGGTTCTGCAGTATTGTGTGCACATTTAATAATAGTATTCCAGAGTTCACGTGCTTTAATGGTTTTTGTAAATTTAGGATTAGGTGCGTCAATCGGCCAGCGTAAGGTAAATTCTTTATCTTCTTCAACTGCCTTCATAAATTCATCGGATAATCTTACAGACACATTTGCACCAGTCACTTTCTTCAAATCTTGTTTAATCGTAACAAATTCAAATATATCGGGATGTGCTACGTCCATTGTAATCATGAGCGCTCCTCTTCTGCCGTTTTGAGCCACTTCTCGAGTAGTATAAGAAAAACGTTCCATAAAGGAAACAGCACCAGAAGTTGTGCCTGCTGCATTTGATACCGGTGCGTTAGCAGGTCTTAAACTACTAATGTCAATACCTACGCCACATCTTCTTTTGAACAACTGTGCTAATTGTTGGTCAGTATAAAATATACCTCCATAAGAGTCGTAAATTTCAGGTAATACCACACAGTTTGATAACGATGCTATCATAAAAGGATTGCCTAACGCAGACATTACCGAACCTTGTGGCACCACGTATTTAAAGTTTTTGAATAACTCATATATGTATTGTTCATCATCTATGATGTTTTGAACTAATTTATATTTTTCACTAATGGTTTTATTCACCTGTTTGTATTTTCTTTCAATTCTGGCAAATTCCTTTGCCATTCTTTTGTGCATATCATCTGGCGTCAATTCGTAATACAAACCTTTTGAATCTTTCAGACAATATTTACTAATCCATGTATTGGTGGCTAATTCATCTCCTCCAAAATATTCTAAAGTATTATTAAAAACATCAGAATAGGAGTATGGTTTAGAATAATTTTTAGTTGCGCCATTTTCCACATTCATCGGACTTTCCGAAGGTTTTACCGTTTTTTTTCTTTTAAGCACTTTATTTTCCATTTTATTATCTGTTGTTGTTTCCATACTAACACTATTTTTGTGAGTGCAAATTAAGGTGTAAAAATTTTTATTTTTGAATGTTTTGTAAATGATTTATCCACATTTTAAACTTAATTTTAACAAGTTAATATCAATAAATACAATTAAAACTTTAAAGTACTTAAAAGGTTGATTTAAATCATTGATTCCTTTAATGCTGAATTAAAAGAATTGAACTTATTGCTAATAATATCCCTAACCAATTCATTTTATTTATTTTTTCCTTAAAAATTAAATACCCTATGATAGAAGAAGATATTACATTACTTAAATTAAGTATTAAAAAAATCTGTCCACTTGGTAATACATGGGTATTTAAAGCTTTAATGATAAAAACCAGGTTATAAAAATTAGGTATCCCGAGAATGAACCCCAACATCATTGTGTGTTTCCAACTAAAATTTTGTTGTTGTAGGAATTTGTTTTTATCTAATTTTAATAACAAAAATCCTGTAAACAATGCAAATAGATAAACAAAAGTTGAAAATAAAAGTTGTTCTGGAATCGTATCTATAAATGTTTTATTTCCATAATTAATTAACGAATCAATAATACCACTACCAATAAATACTAATAATGGGAATAGGGTATAAGAAGTTTTACTAAATGAAAATTTTTTGGAAGAATAGGTAGTGAGATATACCGAAA
The DNA here is from genome assembly GCA_026003255.1 of Bacteroidia bacterium. Taxonomy (GTDB): domain Bacteria; phylum Bacteroidota; class Bacteroidia; order B-17B0; family Aurantibacillaceae; genus BPGX01. The sequence goes on from BPGX01000002.1 coordinate 311,674, forward strand.
GAATCGCAATTACCAAACCCACCCAACGATAGGCATTCAAATATTCATTAAATAACCAATATGCTGAAATTACCGGGAATATCAAACTCATTTTGTTTGCAACGGAAGCCACAGCCATTCCATAATGTTTAATAGTCATAGCTATCCAATAAAAAACAGAAATAAATAAAACACCTTCCACTGCTGTTAAAATCCAAACATTCCAGGAATTAGATAATATTGCTTGAAAAAAATCTAAGTACTGATTTTGAAAATAAAAATAGGAGTAAATCAAACCTGTCAAGAATGCTGATATATAATTAAATATCAGTCCATAAAAAGTATGTGCATTATATATTTCAAACAAACGAACTATTACCAACATTAAAACACTTGTAATAGTAGCCAGAATAATATAAATCATATATTGGAAGTTCTCTCTTTTTGAAAATTATGACTGCTGCTTTTTAAAGCACTTTCTTATAAATTGTCTTAATGCAATTCCAGTTGCTCTTGGATTTTCTAACTGACTATAATGACCATCGTATTCTAAAAGCAAACATTCTTTGTTATGGACTTGTTCATACTGTTCTAATAGAGAAGTATAAGGCAAAACATTATCTTGCTTGCCAATGACGAACATTATTGGGAAAGTTGACGATTTAATAAAGTTTAATGAAGACGGGCGATCTCTCATTCCAATCAAAGCCGCTATAATTCCCTGCACAGAAGTATTCAAAGCAATGTTATTGGCCATCTTGAGTTCATCCTTCAGATATTTCAAATTTCGTTTTGAAAACAAGTTTTTAATCATCGGTTGAATAAACAATTTAGGATTGTGTTTTACGATTTTGATAGCTTTATCTCTGTCTTTCTTTTTTTCTTCTGAATCGGGGAGAGCCGTGGAGTGAAATAAACAAAGTCCCTTTACCATTTCAACATATTTCTTTGCAAACGCAAGAGCAACATAACCACCCATGCTATGCCCAATTAGCACGCAGCTGCGAATATGAAAATGTTTTAATACTGTTTTAACGGCATCTGCCATCAATTCCATGCTATGAGCATAACCAAAGCAATCGCTTTTTCCATGTCCGGGTAAATCAATACAAATCACTTTGTAAGATTTTGATAAATAAGGAACAATGTATTTCCATACTTCGGATGACCCTAAAAAGCCATGTAATAAAACAACACAACGACCTTTACCCTGAGTATAACAAAAGAGCTTTCCTTTCAAAAAAGGTATAATATGCAGTTCCATTTAATTTTCTTGTTCTGTTCCTTTTTTAAAGTACTGTGGAAGATAGGCAAAAAATTCCAGTAATTTCTTAAACACATCAAAGTATAATGTAAACCATAATATAATGGTCATCAACCATATTATAGCGGTATTAAAATAAAGCGTATCAATGTATATTCCTAAAAACTTTTTTCTTGGAGCATAAAAGTGCGCAGCACCCAAATTAGAATCTTCTGGGTCATAGAATACTAAATCAATACGACGAATCAATTTTCCATCTTTTTCCATACAACGCTCTCCACTAATATCATTACTATTTGTTACCAATTGATTCAATGCTTCGTTTTCATTGTCTTCTTCTAATTTGATAAATGCTTCTTTTTCTGCAGGAGTTTTCTGCATGCTTCTTGCTTTCTCATCTTTCTTTTTGCGGGCAATATTTTCAATATCAATATAGTAATTATTCAAGTCATACAAAAATGTTCTGATATTATGGATAACAGCAGAATTGATTGTATTTGGAGAAAGTGATAGTAATTCATCTGTTGCAGCGGGATAAGGAACTTTTTTATACACTTTATTGTACTCTTTAATCACTTCATTTTTTACCAATTGAATATCTTGTTGCAATATACTTTCATTCCGATTTTTATCTTTTAACTCATCTTCAATTTTAGTTAGCTTGTTTTGAATTTTAGGAATCCAATACACTTTCTTATATTGAGCATTGCTGATGATTTTATCATACAAATAAAAATGTTTTTCAAAATGATTGTTTTTAAACTGATTAACTGCCAATGCTTCGTATGCCCATCGGCTGGTCATCACTTCGCCACTCCATGGAACCGTGCCCGGCTGTGTAAGCAAAGGATTGAGCTTGTCAAACTTTACAATTACACCACTTAAAATCAATTGTGGAATAATCAGGAAAGGCACAGAAATATAGATTGTAACAACACTATTAAACATAGAAGAGATATTCAGACCTAACATATTAGCAAAACAAGAGGTGGAAAACAATACTAACCAATAATCCAGGAACAATCCTTTAATTCCAAGAATATTATTTCCTACAATAATAAACATCAATGTTTGAATAGCAGAAAGAACAAACATAATGACTACCTTACTCATCAAATAAGAACCTTTACTTAAATTAAGGAACGCTTCTCTTTTGCGAATCTTTCTATCCCGAATAATTTCTTCTGCACTGACCATCATTCCAATAAATAAAGCCACTACCACTGCCATAAACAAATAAGCCGGGATATTATCATTTTCTCTGAAAATATATCCTCTACCTGTATCTTCATCCGTGTTGTAATACCTTACAAGAAAGGATAAGATAAAAGCAAGCGCCGGCGCTTCCAAAAAGTTAATGAGTAGATATTGTGTGTTGGTTAATTTGCTTTTTACATCACGAGTTAAGAATACTTTAAATTGCTGAAACTTTCCGGGAATTTTGAATATGGCTTCTGGAATGCTATGAAAATGTTCTTTTACACGAATATAACTTTCGATGAGTTCTTTGTAATATCTATTCCACTCTATCGGTGATGTTTTGCGCTTTTTGGTCAAATTACCATATTCATCCAATACTTTACTTTCAATGATATTAAAGATTTGTTCAGGGTTGACATTACCACAATGTGGGCATTCTGTTTCTTCTGCATTCGCATGATTGATAAGACGTTTGAAATAAGACACCGCATCTACTGGATTACCATAATATGCTAAATATCCTCCTACATCTAAAATGATGAGTTTGTCAAACATTTTGAAAATATCCGAAGATGGCTGGTGAATAACCACAAATATCAACTTGCCTTTAAGCGTTAATTCCTTCAATAAATCCATGATGTTTTCAGAATCACGGGAAGAAAGACCAGATGTGGGCTCATCTAAAAATAAAACAGAGGGCTCGCGAATTAACTCTAAAGCAATATTTAAACGTTTTCTCTGACCTCCGGAAATTGTTTTTTCAAGCGGCGACCCTACTTTGAGATTAGCCGTTTCAGACAAACCTAAATCAGAAAGCAGTGCTTCACATCTCTTTTTAATCTCTTCATCACTTAAATTACCAAAACACAATTTGGCATTGTAAAATAAGTTTTCAAACACTGTTAATTCTTCTATCAACAAATCATCCTGCGGCACATGTCCAATAACACCTTCAATTTTTTCAGGTTCTTTATGTATATCCACGCCATTGATGATCACTTTTCCTCTGGACGGCTTTTCGCTTCCATTCAAAACGTTCATTAGTGTAGATTTCCCTGCCCCCGAACCGCCCATAATTCCCACCAATGTTCCACTCTCTTCAAACAAATTAATGTCTCTTAAACCAATCTTTCCGTTTTTAAATTTGTATTCAACATCTTTTGCTTCAAATGTAATTTTAGTAGTATGTTTATCAAATAAAAACTTGCTTATAATATCGCTGTAATAAATGGGCTTGATTTTAGAACTTCTTAAAGATGAACCATGTGTTAATACATAAATTCTGTTTCTATCAATACCTTGTCCGTTTAATTGTACATCTACCTCACCAAATACTCTTAAAATATAGAGATTGACTGTTGCTATCCTCAATACGCGAATTTCACCATTTGAGATATTTTCGTTGTATAAAAATTTAGTATGCTGAATGTTTTTAGGTGACTGGGCGCTTATAATTAAAAACTCGTCGGTGTCAGGAACATCCTCAATGCCTTGTTCAACAAGATGTTTAATGTTTTCAAACTCTTTTCTATCAATATTAAAAGTTTCAGCAACGGTTTCTACAAACTCTAGCTCTTGTTCGCTGATTTGATTAGAAGAATGAATAAACTCCAACAAACGAACGAGTACAACAAACTTTTGTGTTTGTTCTAATTCTTCGTTTATCTGAGAACAGATTTTCAGAATCTTTACAGAGTTTAATGCCGTTTTTTTTGCTGCACCTTCCTTCTTTTGACTAACCTGATGGTATTGTTCTAAATATTCATCAAAAATTTTGAGAAACTTTTGAACTTGCTCTTCGTTAAGTTGTTGTCTTAAATAAGATTGAACAATGCTTCGACCTGTATTGGTAATACCATCTACTTTTGCAATAATTGCAAACATTTGCATCAATGCCCGTAATATCTGCTCACTCATTTTGCTTGATTATTTATTAAGATATTAGCGATGTCCTTTATATTTTGTGTTTCTTTTTTATTGTAAGAAATGACTTCTTGATTATTTACTAAAATTTTTGTAATACCATCTGATGATACTGTTTTTAAATAATTGGTTGGAAGCAATAATACAAAAAATAATTGATGGTTTTCGTGATAAATTGACCATTCTCTTTTATAGTAACTCTTTGTCCCCGATTTAATTTCTATTTCTCTCTTATAAACTTCAATCGGTTGCGATTTCAAAGTATCTTTCGTTGTTTCAAAAAATACTTTAAGATAAATATTTGAACCATACTTTAAAAATTGAATGCACTTATCTTTCTGACACAATTCATAAGATGAACATTCCACTTTATCAGAAGAATTTACTAATGGAATATATGCCTTAATATTTTGTTCTGAAGAACCATTACTAACTTTTGTTTGCGCTATAATAAAATTACTTAGAAATAAACCAAGGTTTATCACAAAAGAGATAACCCATGTGCGTAAAAAGCACATGACATATTATTTTTGTTTAAATCCAATCAGCAATACCGCACATCCTGAACCTGGATTTCTATCCGGATCTAATTGTGCTTCAATAATAACATCAATGGTGCTTTTGGATTTAAAATCCCAATAGGGGGCGTTTCTATAATTTTGATTTGTAAATAATACATTTCTATCTTTATCCAGCACTCTAAAAATCAAATTTCCATCTTTTAAACCACTGCATGCTGCAAAACGATAAATTGTTTCAGCAAAAAGGGTTGTGTGAAATTCAGCAGTTTCTTCAGCATTCAATAACAATGCCCTATATTGCTGTCCATCGGAAATATAATTATTCGTAATATGCTTAACACATAAACTTGCAATTGTATCACATTGAGCGTGAGAAACAATATACATTCCTGCTATCAATGCTGCTGCAATTAAAGATTTTTTCATAATTATTTGAATTTAAATTTGTTTTAATGAAAAATTAAGATGCTGAGCTAGTAATTTTATTTCTTAGTGCTTGAATTTTTTCAATAATATTTTTTAAGTCCTCATCATTTAGAATGAGTTCATTCGTGCTGTTGATATAAGTGATTTTTTTAGTAGTATCTGTTGTTGGATCTACATACTGGTATTTGAATTGTACTTTGTCATATAACATCTGAAGTTCTTTTAGGTCTGCTAAAATATCCGTTTGTTCCGGAGCATTTTGAGTAATGAGTTGATTCAGATTATTAACCGTTAATTTTTGTTCTGCTATTCTTCTTTTGATTTCTTCATTATTTTTAGATTTGTAGGATTCAATGGCAATGTTCATACTTTCCAGCCATCCACCTAAAAGTATGAGTGAACTAATATCTAAACGTTTATTGTTTTTCAAATAATTATCACTGGCTCTATATGCTTCTCCAACTAATACCATCAAACTATCTTTATTAGTCAAATTATTTTCAAATCTTTTAAACGTTTTTTCATCAAAGGCAGAAGAAACGCCTAATTTATCCGCTAATTGTTTAATAGCGCCCAAATAAGTCAACGCTTCTTGTGTTTGGCTATACATACTTACATATCCCAAATCTGCCCCATATACACCCAATAGCAAGGCACGAGAAACATCTGTATTGAAGGTATTGACCTTTTTAGAATCAAAAAGAATACTTTTATTAAAAGGCAAGCCAAGTTTTTGAATTAAAATAGCCGTTTGAATAGGTGAAGGTATGCTAAACAATTGACCACCGATATTAAGCACACCTGCTTTTACAGTATCCTGTGTTTCTACAATTTTGTTTTCATCGGAAATTTGTTCTTTATTACCACTACAGGCCACTAAAGAAGCCGCACTAATAAATATCCAACTAATATTTTTCAAAGATAGTTTTCTCATTTTTTTAGTTTTGCTTGCAAGTTAAATAAATTTATTTCTAATATACAAATTTTTCTAAAAATTAAAAATCGGCTCTTTAAAAATATCTTTTAATTATCCGCAATAATAATGAAAGTATGATGCTTAAAATCAACATGGAAGTTAATGGAAAAAACAACCTAAAGTTCTCCTTTTCTATACGAATATCTCCTGGCAGATTACCAAACCAGCTTAACCATTTAAATTCTCCGTTCTCTGCCAACAACATTACAATTCCAATAATCATAAAAATCCCACCAATTAATAAAAAAATCTTTCCCATATCATGACTATTTATATACTTTAATAACAAGAAAAAATAATATTATACAAATAATTAATGACCACAACCAATACATTCTTTCATTATACACTTTGGTTTGAGTATTATACTTTTTTTGCTCTTTATCATACTCCTTTTTCAACTTCTCAAAATATTCCTTATAGTATTTCCTCCTTCTCTCCTCTTCAGGCGTAACATCCCATCTATGTTCTTTTGCTGTACTTTTTTTATCTGAATTTACAGTTGTTGTTATAAAAATTCCTCTATCATACTTTTCTCTGAGAACAGGGTCCGACAATACTTCATACGCATGCAAAATTTTTACAAACAATTCTTTAGTATCCGGATTTTTGTCTGGATGATACAATAATGCTAACTTCCGGAATGCTATTTTGATTTCCTCTATACTTGCTGTTCTTGATACTCCCAATATATCATAATAACTCTCTGCCACACTGTCTTTTATTTTTCATTTTTTTCTATATATGCTATTCGTAAATCATAATACCGCATTGGGTTCATATAAAAATCTTTGATTTTATTATGATATAATCGATAAGAGGCCTCGTACCACAATACAATCATAGGCGCGTCATCTAATAAAATTTGTTCGGCCTGCATAAAATATTTATAGGCAGAATCTTTATTTACCGCATCCCTACCCTTTTCGTAGTATTCATCAAAGATTGGATTGATATATCTTTGGGTATTGGGAAAATAAACTTTATTAGTATCCAGAGTTACGTGCTTCCCATAAAAAATACTTAAAAAATTTTCAGGACTTGGGAAATCAGCCACCCATCCTTGCCTGAAGAAATGACCTTTGTTTTTTTGCTCCAAACGAAACTTAATGTCCAATGGCAAACTTTCAAAAATTACATTAATGTTCAGATTTTCTTTTAATTGTCTCTGAAGCTCGTTAATTGCTGCCTGCGTTTTTGAAAAACCTTTATTGGTATAAATAGTTACAGTGGGGAATCCTTGTCCATTAGGATATCCTGCTTTGGCGAGGAGTTCTTTGGCTTTTTGAATATTAAAATCATATCCTTTTAATTGTGTTATGTCATAATCTTTGAACGCCGGAGGAGTAATTCCATAAATGCCCGGCAAGGCCTGTCCGTTAAACGCCTTTTCAATGATTTTATTTCTATCTAATGCATAATTCACCGCATTTCTCACTTTTATATTATCAAAAGGAGGAAGATGAGTATTAATGAGAACATATTGCACAAACATTTGGGAAGTCATATCTATAATATATTCTGGCGGTACTTTCTGGAAAGAATTAATATGTTGCTCTACTACTCTCTTTGCCGCATTATTAGGAACATCATTTACCACATCTACCTGATGATTCAGAAACGCGATAATAGCGTCTTCAGTGCTTTCAAAATAACGAATCACAATAGTGTCAATATAGGGTAAAGCATAACCTTCTTTATCTACTGCATAATAATGGGGATTTTTAACCAAAACCAATTGTTGTTCGTTTGAGGAAGTTTTATCAATACGATAGGGACCTGCCCCAAAGTCCAATTTATCTTTATATTTTTCGTACCCTTCTTTTGGAATAATAGCGGCAATCGGTGTAGCTAGCAATTGTAAAAAACTATGATAATTGGGATATTGAAGATCTATGGAGAAGGTATAATCATCTATTATTTTCAAACCTTTGATTTCAGGTTTTTTGTCTCCCTCTTTATAGCGCTGCATGGCTTCATTAAATTCCTTCGCTCCTACTATTCTATCGCTACAAATTGTATAAAAGTGAAAATTATCCTCGCTTTCACGACACAATTTTTCAAATGTAAACTTAACATCCGCTGTAGTAATTTCTCTACCTTTTCCTCCATCAAAGCAAGCATCATCCTGAAATCTTACACCTTTACGTAAATAAAATGTTATATGTTTTCCATCTGGAGAAACTTCCCATTTTTCAGCCAGTGCCGGAATTAAATCCAATGTTTTTGCATTTAAACGAATAAGTGGTTCATATATCTGATTGCATATCAAGGCCTCTTCAATCCGTGTTAACTTTTGTGGGAATAACGATAGTGGTTTAGCAATTTCTGCAATAACTATTTTACCACCAGATTTTGAAGATATTGGTCGTGTATCTTTTTCTTCCTTTTTTCCACATGAATAGAACAAGGTGGATACTATCAATACACTGAACAATAGTAATCTAACCATAATTAATTGTTTTTAATTATTTTTTCAAGATATAAAACTTGTTGATCTTTTTCAATCAATACAAAATAAATTCCAGAATTAAAATCCTGCAAATTAATAACTTCATTATTGTTTATCATTTGCTTTTCAATCAATACTCGTCCAGATATATCCAATAGTTTAATTTTACAATCTTTATCAGGATAAGAAACATTTAAAATATCCTGCGCTGGATTGGGAAAAACAAGTCCATTAAAATTGTAATTTATTAAAGCAACCGATGCAAATGGGTCCTTGGTATACCATATCGGTGAAGTTACAATTCTTTGTCCATCCTGTTGAATGATTTCTATAAAATAATATTTTTGAATATTGTTGGTCAAATTCGTATCAACAAAAGTAAGCACATTTGTGTTCTTTGCAGTAACTATTACTGAAGATAATACCCCACTTCCGGAAATTCCTGACCATATTTTAATACTATCTGCCGTTTCACCATCTTCGTCATTATGAATAACAGAAATAGTTGGATTTATTGAAGCCGTTACAATGTTCCCCACAATTTCGGTACCATTAATTTTAAAATCAATTTTAGCATTCCAATCATCACTGCCATAAAAATGCATATTTTTCATGGCATTAAAAAAATCGTTGGTTGTAAGAGATGGTGCAAGTATCACTAATCTTCCCGCATTATTTCTACCAAACGTTGTATAATGATTGTCATGGTCATATCCCGCACCTACTTTATATCCCTTTGAGAGCATAATTCTGTAATACATTAAGTAATCACCAGAAGGATAATCGGAATACGAAGTATTGGTACTGAAAGCCAATCCACTTCTAAACGGCACTCCCACAATCGCAGAATCATAAGTAGCATTATAAGGATTTGAAGTAAGATAACCAAAATCATTATAACCAGGGTGCGCCAGATAACAAAAGGCATTCGGATTGTTTTTTACTTTTTTGAACAATGCATCATAATCCGATTTCGCCACATAAATATCATAATTACCCGCTTCCCAACCTAATAATTGATTTCCAAAACCATATACAATAATATGTCCATCAGAGGGATTAGTTGTTACCCCCCATTCCATACCCCACAAGCACAAAAAAACATTTTCCTGATTGGCTGCCAATGCTTCATTGTATCCCTGATGATATTCTGATTTCTGTAACCCTGCTGATGAATGATTATGCTCCGTAATACCAAGAAAATTAAAATTCTGCGATGCTTTGGCATACGCGTAACTACACGTTGGATTATTACAACCACTAGTTGTTGCATCTTTATTACCATCCGAATAAGCAGTATGCGCATGTAAATTCCCAAAGTAATAATTTAAACTTTGAGAAAATAAAATGTTTTTGCTTAAACCACTAATTAATACAACAAAGAATAGGACTAATACACGACTCATGAGAAAAATTTGAAATTTTATTTGCAAAATTACAGAATAATATGTGCACATCCCAATAAATTAGACAAATTTAATATAATAGCATACAAAATTATTTCTCATTTTTGCCTCAAAAAACTATGTTTTCAGCTATCTTAAAAATTCACAGCATCAGCGTTACCATTTTCTTTTTGATTTATTTTATCAAAACACTTCTGTTACTTTCTAATGCTTATGAGAAGTTAGAAAGATTCAAATCCTACACAAAGATTTTAGAAATGATCATCAGTACATTATTTCTGATTACTGGAATATACTTAATCACACAGATTCCTGAAATAAAAACCATGCTAATTATTAAACTCATTTTTGTAGCCGCATCTATCCCGTTAGCCGTTGTTGCCTACAAGAAAAACAACAAAATCCTTGCTTTGTTTTCACTCATGTTTATCGTAGGTGCTTATGGTTTGGCCGAAATGAGTCGTGCCAAAAAAGCAGATGCATCCCTAACAGACGGAGAGTTGTTGTATGAAAAAACCTGTGCCGTATGCCATGGGAATGATGGAAAACTCGGCATGGCGGGCGCTTATGATTTGACCCAAACACAACTTACTAAAACGGAAATTGTAAATGTTATATTAAATGGTAAGGAGGCAATGCCAAAAGTACAAATGACTGAAGAACAAGCCAATGCTGTCGCAGAATATGTCTTGACTACAATTAAAAAACAATAATCCTTCATGATTGAAAAGAAAACGTATTCTCATCAAGGTATATTAAAAGCGATATTAGTTGGAGTAGAATTAAAAGGACAGAAAACACCCCTACAAGAGTATTTAGATGAATTAAAGTTTTTGGCCACTACCTACAATGCTGAAACCATCAAGGTCTTTACTCAAAAATTAGAAAAACCAGATCCTGCCACCTTTATTGGAAAAGGTAAAGCAGAAGAAATAAAAAAATTTATTGAAAATAATCCTGTTGATCTCATCATCTTTGACGATGAGTTAAGTCCAGTTCAACAAAGAAATTTAGAAAAACTATTTCAGAAACGGGTGATGGATAGAACGTTATTGATTTTAGAAATTTTTGTTCAACGCGCCAAAACCTCGTATGCCAAAGCACAGGTTCAATTAGCACAATACGAATACTTACTTCCCAGATTAACAGGCATGTGGACACACTTAGAACGGCAAAGAGGTGGTACTGGAACAAGAGGCGGTGCAGGGGAAAAAGAAATCGAGACAGACCGAAGAATTATTAAAAACAAAATTGCACAACTCAAAAAACAATTGAAGGAGATTGATAAACAAATGTACACCCAACGCAAGAACAGAAGTCAATTAGTAAGAGTGGCATTAGTGGGTTATACAAATGTTGGCAAATCTACTTTGATGAATCTTTTGAGTAAAAGCAATGTTTTTGTTGAAAACAAACTCTTTGCCACATTAGACACTACTACACGTAAAGTCATTTTAGACACTACACCTTTTCTACTCAGCGACACAGTTGGATTTATTCGCAAACTTCCACACCAATTGGTAGAAAGTTTCAAATCTACTTTAGACGAAGCCCGCGAAGCAGACATTCTTCTTCATGTAGTAGACATTTCGCACCCTAATTTTGAAGAACATATCAAAGTGGTTAATCAAACATTGCAAGAAATTGGGGCTGGTGATAAAATAACTATAATGGTTTTTAATAAAATTGACCTTTACGAATTTCAATACCAACAATTTCTCAACACCAATTCATTGATTGAATCTGATCAAATGCTATCTCTTGAGGAACTCAAAAAAAGTTGGATGCAACATCATCACTCGCCAGCAGTGTTTATTAGTGCAGAAAAAAGAATTAATATACAAGAATTGAGAACTACTTTGAAAGAGAAGGTTGAAGAACTTTATCATCAACGGTATCCGTATGTTTCTTCGTTTTTAGAATTAAAATAAAAATATGAATTTTTTTCGACAAAACAAACTAGTAACAGCTATCTTTTTAGCTCTGATATTAGGATGTGTCGTTGGTTATTTTATTAACCGATATTATACACAATTAGAAATTAATTTATTAGACAATATCTCAAATGAAACAACCAAACGCATCATTCATGAAGATTTTAAATCATATAAAGAACAAGGTGCGTCCAGTTTTTCTTTGATGAGCGATATCTTTTTACGATTAATAAAAATGATTATTGCACCACTTGTTTTATCAATATTAATCAGCGGTGTTGGAAAAATTGAAAACATTGCTACGCTTGGAAGAATAGGCGTTAAAACATTGATTTATTTTTATATAATGACTCTAATTGCATTATTATTAGGACTAGCAAGTGTCAATTTTTTTCAGCCCGGCTACAAAATGCATTTAGAACCTCCTTCTGAACAAAAAGTTCAAATTACCAAAAAAAGTTTTGATGCACACGAATTTATTACACACGTTATTCCAGATAGTATATTTAATGTTTTAGCAAAAAATGAAATCTTACCAATCGTTATTTTTGCTATTCTATTTGGGATTGCAGCGGGTTCTACTTCAAAAGGTAAAATAATTTTTGAGTTTTCTGAAGCAGTAGCAGAAAGTATGTTTAAACTCACCCATTATGTAATGTATGTGGCGCCAATTGGGGTTTTTGGTTCTATTACCTCAGTAATCATTAAACAAGGTATTGATGTTTTGAAGGGATACCTTTATCTGATTTTAATTTTCTATGCGACCTTATTGTTTTTTTGCTTTGTGATTTTATGGTTCGTCTGTTGGTTGTATAAAATTCCATTCGGAAAATTAATCCAAACATTGTACGAACCGATATTATTAGCATTCAGCACAGCCAGCTCAGAAGCAGCCATGCCATCCACTATGGAGGGATTAAAGAAATTTGGCATCAGTGAAAAAATTGTGGGATTTGTACTACCACTTGGTTATTCATTTAACTTAGATGGATCTATTACTTATATGACCTTTGCTACAGTATTTATTGCTCAATCGTATCATATTCCATTAAGTATCAGTGACCAAATTAATATGCTTTTGATATTGCTTTTATCCAGTAAAGGTATAGCAGGCGTTCCAAGAGCTTCATTAGTTATTATTGCAGGAATGTTATCCTATTTTAATATTCCTGTTGAAGGGTTAATGCTCTTGTTGGCAATAGACCAAATTTTAGATATGGGTAGAAGTGCGACCAATGTTATTGGAAACGCTGTTGCTTGTGCAGTTATTGAAAAATCTGAAAAGAGAAATGTCTAAAAATTTTTACATAAGTAACCAAAGTTCCATTGTTTCGTAAAAAAAGTGCCAATTTATCTAAAAAAACATTTATTTAATCTAAAAAATACTTTATAAATGGAAAATATTCTGTATTTTTGTAACTATAAAATTATGAAAGGTATGAGTTCCATAGTGATTCTTATGATATGGGCGAGCAGTTTTGCTCAGTCGTATGAGTTTTATAATGGGGATACGATAAATAAAGTAGACCCTGAAGGAAAGAAACAAGGCAAGTGGATAATTTTTGGGAAACACAAGCCCGGTACCTGCTATCAAGAAGAACAAAAAGTAGAAGAAGGTAAATATATTGATAACAAAAAGAATGGGTTGTGGATTGAATACTATTGCAATGGAAACTTAAAAGGCAAAATTCAATATGTTAATGGAAGACCGGATGGTTACTGCATTATTTACCACGAAAATGGTAAGATTCAGGAAGAAGGGCAATGGAGTTCTAAACTTAATAGATGGGTAGGAAAATATAAATTGTATTATGATAATGGTCAGGTACAGCATGAATTTAATTTTAATCAAAATGGGAAAAGAGAAGGACCTGCTAAATACTACTATGAAAATGGACAATTGGCTATTGAAGGTAATTTCGTAAATGGACAAGAAACAGGGGTCTTTAAAGAGTATTATGAAAATGGGGATTTAAAAGCTGAAAAAACATTTAATAATGGTCAAGTAGATGTGGCCAGCATTAAAGAATATCAACCGAAAAAACCTGTAGAGCCCATTAAAGAAGAGGTCAAAAAAGCGCCTCCAGTATTGGCAAGTGCTGACGAAAAACCCAACGAAGCACAACAATCAAAAGGACCACTTATCTTAAACGGATTCCATACTTTGTATAACAAAAACAAACAAGTTTCAAAAGTGGGAGAATTTAAGAACAATCGTCTAATGAATGGGAAATGGTATATCTATGATGAAAATGGTATTCTTATGAGAATTGCTGTTTACAAGGATGGTATTTATGTTGGGGATACTCAAGTGGACAATTAAAGTTTTTCTATAAAGTATTTTAGTTCTAAATTTTTTTCTATCAAGGGTTTCTCTTTGAAAATTCCATAAATAGCGCTTCCACTTCCTGACATACTGCCATAAAGTGCTCCGTAATCATACATTCTTTGTTTTAATTGGGAAAGTACGGGATATTTATTAAATATACTGTTCTCAAAATCATTCACTAAATAATATTTCCATTCTTCAATAGGTAATTGCAGTATTCTTTGTAAATCCACTTCTCTATTTTGGGGCACAACATTCTGATAGGCCTCTTTTGTTGAAATTGGTATACCTGGAAATACAACGTAAATATAATAAGATGATAAATCTAACTCAATTGGAGTAAGCACGTCGCCTTTTCCAGAAGCTATACAGGGCTTATTCTCCATAAAAAAAGCACAATCCGCCCCAAGTTTTGAAGCAATTTCCTTTAATTCCTCTTTAGTCAAATTTAATTTCAATAAATTATTACACGTCTGAAGAAAAAAAGCAGCGTTTGCACTTCCTCCCCCCAATCCTGCACCATAAGGAACTTGTTTGTAAAGATAAACCTTCAAGCCTGGTAAATTATTAAAACGATTAAGCAATAATTGATACGCCTTAAAAATAATGTTCTCCTGCAAAGGTATATTTAAGGATAAACCAAAATTGTATATTTCAATATTATTATTAATTGATTCATCAGGAATTATTTCAATGATGTCTTTCCATCCTATTGGATAAAAAACCGTGCTTATATCGTGGTACCCATCTGATCTCTTATTGAGAACGTACAGTCCTAAATTTATTTTGGAATTTGAAAAAGTAATCATAAGTGCCAAATATAGGTAAAGAAAAAATTTACTTTCGTTCAAATTATTCCTTATCTTTGTTCAAAAATAAAACTATGTGGAGTATTTCAACCATTTTAATCATTGCCATCATTTTGCTTATCTGGGATGGCTTCAAAGTCGTTCAACAAGGTAAAGTGGCTGTTCTCACCATTTTTGGTAAGTTTAGTAGAGTGTTACATCCCGGCCTAAACTTGAAAATTCCTTTTATTGAAAGGGTCTTTAAAGTGATTTCTATTCAAAACAGAAGCGTGGAATTAGGTTTTCAGGCCATTACATCCGACCAGGCAAATGTCAATTTTACCGCAATGCTCTTGTACACGGTGTTAGACCAAAGAGAAGAAACAATTAAAAAACGTTGCTTTCAAGTTCATTGATGAAAAGAGCTTTATGCAAGCATTGGTGAGAAGTGTAGAAGGATCAGTACGTTCCTTTGTCGCCACTAAAAAGCAAGCAGAGATTTTGTCGTTGAGACGAGAAATTGTGGAAGCAGTGAAATTGCAATTGGATAAAACATTGGAAGAGTGGGGTTATCATTTGATTGATTTGCAAATTAATGATATTACCTTTGATGAAGAAGTGATGCGCAGTATGGCAAAAGTAGTAGCAAGTAACAACTTGAAATTAGCTGCGGAAAATGAAGGTCAGGCACTATTAATTACCAAAACAAAAGCTGCTGAAGCCGAAGGTAATGCTATTAAAATTGCTGCACAGGCCGAAAAAGAAGCCGCTCAAATGAGAGGACAGGGAATTGCCTTATTCAGACAGGAGGTGGCAAAAGGAATGGCAATGGCCGCTCAGCAAATGGAAGAAGCAAAATTAGATGCATCACTCATCTTGTTTAGTATGTGGACGGAAGCCATAAAAAACTTTGCTGAACAAGGTAAAGGGAATGTCATCTTTTTAGATGGAAGTACCGATGGAATGGAAAAAACTTTGAAACAATTGATGGCCATATCCAACTTAAATTTAAATCCGAACGAAAGTAATAAAAAATAATCATTTAAAAACTTCTGGGTTTTGAATAATTGAGCAATGCAGCGGTTTGCCCGCTATCCGTTATTACGTTTGTTGTTACCCTTCATTAGTGGAATATTGTTATATCTCTTTTTTTCTGAAAATTTAAGGTCATTCACTGTTTTTCAACAATTTTTGTTAGCATTGTCATTGCTTATCGTATTAGCAATACTCTTGATTATTCAATTGTATAAAAACATCCATTTAATCATTACTTTTTTTATTGATATTGCGTTAATTATTTTCGGATATGAGTTGTGTTATTTTCAGGATTTGAGGAATTATGATACGTCTGTAAATCATCATCTGGTTGAAAATTTTCATCAACAAATACTTGTCAAGCCCTGTGACATCATCGTTCATAAAGAAAACTTTTCTCGTTTAGTGGTGGAATCTCACACTTTATTTGATACACAAAAAAGAACATATAAAACCATTAAAGGTAAAATAATGATATATTTTCCTGACGAATTAAATATAGATAGCATTTTTCATCCTAATAGATACTACTTGATTTCAGCAAAATTAAAAACAATCCTTCCTAATGAAAATCCGTATGCTTTCAATTATTCAGAGTATTTAAATCGTCAGGGAATTTATACAATTGCAAATATTAATAGTTTAAGTGAAATTATACCTCTAAACATAAAAGAAAAATGGAATATTCAGGAATGGACACTCTTTGTGCGGCACAAAATAGTAGAATACTTTAAAACCAACATTTATTTAAGCGAACAGGCAAAAGCCATTGCATCTGCATTATTGACAGGATTTGATGATGAGATTGATAATCAAATTATTCAATCGTTTTCTCATTCAGGAACAATTCATATTTTATCCGTTTCAGGTTTTCATACAGGTTTATTGTTCTTGATGATTACTTTTATTTTTAATCTTTTCGATCCATATAAAAAATGGCGATGGGCAAGAATTATCACGACCATTTTCATTTTATTTTTTTATGCATTTATGGCAGGATTCTCACCACCCATTGTTCGTGCTTCTATCATGCTTTCACTAATAGTAATTCAACAATATCTATACACAGATCGAATTATCCATCCTCTTAACATCCTTGCAGCTGCTGCATTTTTTGTGTTGTTGTATAATCCTTTTTTCATTGATGATATTGGCTTTCTATTGAGTTTTTCTGCTATGATTGGAATTATCTATTTTTCACCAAAATACATATTTGAAAACCAGATAGTGCAAAGCATCTGGGATATTGCGAGTATGTCCATTGGAGCACAAATTGGAACTTTACCTTTTGTGCTTTACTTTTTTCATAGTTTTAGTTTCTTATTCATTCTTTCAAATCTTCTTATTGTCCCACTTACTACAATCATAATGTTTATAGCCATACTAGCCCTTTTTCCAGTTCCTTTTTTCTCTCGTTATCTTAAATACTCTTATTAATTGGTTAATTACACTGAACACATTGTTTGACAAAAATTATTTTTATTACAACTGGTTTCATTTTACATGGTTTGATGCGATAATTTTATCCTTAATAATTGTCGTCTCAAGAGTTATTTTCCAAAAAATAGTTGATAAAGAATGGCATTGGATAAAAATGGTTCAATGGGTTTTAGTGGTTTCAACATTCTGGAATTTTGGCCCATTGGATGATATCTGTTAAAGAAAACAAGCAACAAAAATTCGCATTATATGTGGAGAAAAACAAACCTTATTATTGGATTGAAAAAGTACCAACATATTTATTTTAATTTCCTTGATTCCACAGCATTAGAAAGATGGGGAAAAAATTTATTGTTGAAAAAATGTATTGACAAATATTCTGACTTTGCATTCAATTATGTTCAATTTAAAAACAAAAATATATTGATTATTAAAGAATGGAAAGATACTATGCTATTAAAAAGTACTCAACCGAATGTAATAATATGGTGCATCAAAAAAATGCCCTCAAAAAGTTTAATTCCTGAAAGCACTAAAAAAGTATATTGTGTAAATGGTAAAGTTATTAACGAGAATGAAAAAGTACTTGTTATGAAGAATGGACAATATATTGAATTTGAATAATGATATTATTTAAAACGTCCTATTAATACTTACCATCCATCGCCATTGAAAATAATCTTTCTCGGCATAAGGCAAACGATTCAAAAATACAGGCATATCAAAACGTATAGTAAATGGCTTAACTTCTGTGAGTGGTCCCCATTTTTTTATCGTTAATGCAATACCGGCCCCTGCATCTGCAAGAACACCCACATATTTCCACACATAAGTAGAAACAATCATTGATTGTACCAATATCTCCAAATAAATATGGCTGAAGTTTTATGTCATCGTCCAATTTCTTAATCTTCAGAAAAGAAAATAATCGAGTAAACTCCAACTCTGCATTTAATGAAGCCCCCCGACAACCCTAAAAAGTTATAAACTAAAGTTCCATCTCTGTCTTGCACCGGTAAAACATATCCATTATATCCTCTCAAATTTAAACCACCTCCCAACGCAAAATGATTAGTAACCGCACCATACTTTATCCAATCCGGTGGAATAATACCCATACTGCGTGTAAACTTATTATCCATCATTTCTTCCGGGCTGGCACCTGCCACATATAATGCTGATTCACCCGGTATGAAACTACCCATTCCATGCTGAGCAAATGCACGAGTATGCAAATCAAACTTCCAGAGTTTAAATCTTAAAATATTCTGTATGCGAACATAAGAATAATCAACCCAACTTGAAAAAGCAGATGCCCTTAAATCTATTGAAAACTGTCCTTTTACATTATTATGTCCATAGTTTTGCTCCACACCAAAATGAAAAGAGCCATTCAATACATTACGAGACCACAAATACGAATTAAATAAATACACAGAATCTCTCCATTGATCACGCCATATTGCTTTGTAATAAATATACAATCTGGTTTGTTGATTATTATAAAACTTTTCCAGCCCCAAACTCGCTAATTTCAAGCCATCTATGAACCTACCATCTGCAAACAAATATGTTTGTTTCCCTAAAAAGTTCAATCTGGTTTTATAGTTGAACAAAAAAGAAAACGGATAAAATCGATTTCGTGGAACTGCATCATCTAAATAATTCTGAACAAACCCCGTATTAAAGTATAAGGTAGCATCAAAGACATTCTTAAACTTTAAATAATCCCCTGTCAAATTAGCACCTACCTTGATACCATCAAATCCATTATACCACAAAACAGGAAAAAGTTTCATTTCATAGATCTTCCAATTGACCGGCTTATACACCTTCCAGTCAAAATTCACTTCGTATTTTTTGGAATTTGGATAATAATTATTCGTCCAATCTACATCTGCAAGGCGATAACTCGGATCAATTATTAACTGCTTAATACCATTATCTTTTCCAAGATTTAATGTAGTTGTGTACGTTGTTTTTAATTTATGTCCCCATCCTATCCATCTTGGCAAAACATTTGCATTGGTGGGCTTTACAAACCAATTATTCGGAATGTGGTAATGAATGGCAGAATCATTTTTATCTATAACAGTAAAATCAATTGGCATTTGCATTTCACCTTTTCTTTTGAATGTTACTTTGTATTGCCCATTTCCAATACGTTTCACACGCGAAACTTTATAATCAATTGTTTTGGTTGTTTCTAACCATTGATCAAAAAACCAATTCAAGTCCGTTTTAGTATATTCAATAATGGTTTCTCTAAAATCTTCGGGATAAGGATGTGCAAATTTCCATTTGTGAAAATAATACTGCATGGCTTCATCAAACAATTTTCGTCCAAGAATATATTCTAAATTTTTCAACATGGTTGCTGTTTTGAAGTATACCAAACTATATCCTCCACCGTGACGAATTCCCCCATTAAAATCATCGCTGTGTGTATTCAAGGGCATATCAAATTGTTGCATCACCACATAATTGTAATATGGATTATACACAGAAGCATCCATTTCTCTAATCGGATCAAAGGAAAGTTTCTCATATTTATTTTGTGGAAGATGATTGTAAGAAAATGGTCCGTCTATTTGTTGATAAGTGTCAGCTGTGTAAAATTGAGTAAATCCTTCATCTAAAAATGCTCTGTATGTTTCATTACTGCCCACCATTCCATAAAACCAATTGTGCGTCATTTCATGCACCAGAAGAGTTCTGTAAAATGGATCAAAACCGCCGTCCAATGTAAGCATCGGATATTCCATCCCATCCTGTGCATCCGCACAAATCATTTTCGGATAATAATATGGTCCAATATTTTTAGAATTGACGGCAATGATTTTGGTCATGTAATCGGTGGCATTTAACCAACCAATCGCATGCGGTTCTTGTACCAAAGCAATACAACGAATACCATTATAAATTTTTTCATCAATTCTATACGTAGGATCGGCTGTATATGCTACATCATGAACATTAATGGCACTGAACTTCCATGTTTTATATTTTCCAGTCGGTTTAATAATTTCAGAAGGTGGTGAATTAAACGGTTTGTTTTTAAAGTTAGACAAATCTAACTTTTTTCTTAATTCTTCAGGCAATGCTTCTTTTTCATTCAACAAAATACCTGTACCATCTAAAACATATTGTTCCGGTAAAGACAATTCAACATAGTACGATCCGAAATCGCCATAAAATTCATGATCCATGTGTTGATGTGTATCCCATTTCATTTTATGATCATAAACAGAAATTCTCGGATACCAATGCACAATATCATAATGCTTATATCCAAAAGATTCAAACATCTTCATTCTATTGCGAATTGCCTCTTTATCAAAATAGGTTCTAAACTTAATTTTAATAACAATGGAATCATTTGGTAATAAAGGAAATTCTAATGGTACTCTCATAACAGTGTTATCAATTTCATAATTTTTGATTCTTTGATTTACCTTAATTGTATCGCACACTACAGAATAGGATTCTTTGATAGTATTAGCATCAACTGCCTGGATATTCATAATTGAATCACATTGATTAAGAATTTTTCGTTCAATCAGTATTTCCACTACTTCTGTACCCAGATTATTTTCTCTGTATTTACCATATTTCAAGGGAATACGATTGTTTTTGTATAAATCAGATAAATAGGAATTTTTACATTGAGCGTTATTATACAAGTGAAAAAATAATTCATTCAGTTTATCAGGCGAATTATTCCAATAAATAATTTCTTCATATCCATCAATAATATTTGTTGTGTCGTTTAACTTTGCATAAATATTGTAGTGAACATCTTGTTGCCAATAAGCCGCATGCGGTTTGCGATTTTTCCAGTACAATGGATTTTCTTGGCTTCTATATTGCAAATATTCTTTTTGTGAATAAATACTTAAAGAAAAAGCTAACTCTAATAATAAAACAGTTATAGAGTGTTTTCTCAACATATTTTTTTGAGCAAATGTAAAGAAAATTTGAGAATACAGAATAGGAAGAATCAACTACATTTGCGAAAAAAAATGAAAGATACTGTTGTATTATTTTGGTTTAGAAGGGATTTAAGAATAAATGACAATCATGCATTATATCGGGCATTACAAAGCGATTGGCCAGTAGTACCAATATTTATTTTTGATAAAAACATCCTGAATTCTCTTCCCATGAATGATAAAAGAGTAAATTACATTTACGATACCCTCTATCAATTAAACCATGAATTGTTTACAAAATATCAGTCAGGCATTGAGTTTTATTATGACTACCCCGAAAGTGCTTTTGAACAACTTATTGAAAAATACAATGTAGTTGGTGTATATACTAACAAAGATTATGAACCTTATGCTATTCAAAGAGATAAAACAATTCGAGAATTCCTGCAAATGAGAGGTATAGAATTATTTTTATGCAAAGACCATGTTATATTTGAAGAAAATGAGATACTAAAATCCGATGGTAAAATATACAATGTATACACACATTATTCAAAAGCATGGAAGAACAGATTTCAAGAAGTTTATTCCACAGGATTGAATACTTTTCCGTCAGAAAAATACCTTCACAATCTACTCAAACGAGACGAACCTTCCATACTTCCATCATTAAAATCTATGAATTTTGAAAAAGTTAATTACGTTCTCAAACCTTTGAATATATCAGACGAACTACTTCATAACTATGCTACATCCAGAGATAGAATTGATGCTGAAAATGGAACAACCAATGCCAGTGTTTATTTAAGATTTGGAACAATTAGCACAAGAGAATTAGTAAATATCGCAATGAAAAATAATTTAAAACTATTAGACGAACTTATTTGGCGCGAGTTCTATCAGATGATATTATTCCACTATCCAGAAAGTAGTATTCAAAATTTCAAAAGCGATTATTCTATCCAATGGGAAAATAATGAAACATACTTTGAATTGTGGAAAGAAGGAAAAACCGGCTTTCCGATTATTGATGCAGCAATGAGAGAACTCAACGAAACGGGCTACATGCACAATCGGTGCAGAATGATTGTAGCCAATTTTCTAACAAAGATATTACTGATAGATTGGCGCTGGGGCGAGAAATACTTTGCAGAAAAATTGATGGACTACGAAATGGCATCAAATGTTGGAAATTGGCAATGGTCCGCTGGAACAGGTGTAGGCGCTGCTCCATATTTCAGAATATTTAATCCATATTTACAACAAGAAAAATTTGACCCGGAGTATAAGTATGTGAAGAAATGGATTGACAACTTTAATCCAGAAAATTATATCAAACCAATAGTTGATTATGAAAAAAGAAGGTCTGTATTTTTGAGAAAACGACCACTCATTAAACAATAAAAATCATTCTCGAATACTGTGTGCGTTTTTTAATACTTTTGCCAACAATGATGACTAACTTTCCTAACAAATGGCTAAAAAAATATAACGAATCCTTTAAAAGAGGTTTAACTGACATTACACAATTTCATATCGACTTTGGAAGTAACGATTATCTCGGTTTTGCAAAACATTCCATTTTAAAAAAAATCATCAAAAAAAATTTTGATCAACTTCACTTTCAAGGTAGCACAGGATCTAGATTGATAAGTGGAAATAGAAAGTTTATTGAAGAAATTGAGCATACGATTGCTGAATGGCATAATGCAGAAGCCGCTATCATATATCCGTCTGCTTATCAGGCAAATACCGGACTATTCTCAAGTATAGCCGATAGAAATGATCTATATTTGATAGATGAAAATGTTCATGCTTCTATTTATGACGGTATTAGATTAAGCTATGCAAAACATTATAAGTTTAAGCATAATGATTTTAAACATCTGAAAAAACTAATTGATAAATACTATTCCACATATCACACAATTTATATTGTTATAGAAGCTCTTTACTCAATGGACGGTGATAGCCCTGATATTACTGAATTATTAAAATTCATAGATAATAAAAAAACATTCCTGATAGTAGATGAAGCCCATAGTTTTGGTGTCTTTGGTGAAAAACATCTTGGTCTGTTCAACGATAAATCCATTGCTCAACATTGCACGGCCAGAATTATCGGATACGGCAAAGCAGCAGGATTTTCAGGGAGCGCAATCATTGGTTCAAATATCCTGAAAAAATACCTCATCAACTTCTCTCGTTCTTTCATCTATACTACTGCCCTTCCTCTCTATCATTATCAACTAATTTTTTACCTATATGATGAAATCATTAACCAATCTGAACTATATCAAAAACAACTTCAACAAAACATTAACTTCTTTTTGAAACAAACATTCTCATATACGCAATATTCTAAAAATCCTTCTCCTATTCAATATATTAAAATCAATGCTTGCAATTCTTCTTCTATTCAGGAAATTCTTTATTCAAATAATATTTTCGCAAAAGTAATTTTGCCCCCTACCGTTGCAGCAGGTAACGAAAGAATTCGTATCTCCTTACATGCTTTTAATTCTGAAAGTGAAATTCTCCAGCTTATTCAGGTTTTAAATTCAATAAACAATGCCTAAACATTACTTTGTAACAGGTATTAGCACAGGTGTTGGAAAGACCGTTATCAGCGCTTTATTTTGTGAGCACTTCAAAGCGGATTACTTCAAACCTGTACAAACTGGCTATCCGCCCGATCGAGACAGTGAATGGATTAAACAAATTGTATCATACAACATCATCACTCATCCCGAAAATTATTTATTGAAATTACCAGCATCGCCTCATCTGGCTGCTCAACGAGAAAATGTTGTCATAGATTTTAATAAAATTCATTTACCGGATACTTCTAATACACTCATTTTAGAAGGCGCCGGCGGTTTATTAGTTCCATTAAATGAACAATTTTACATCGCTGATTTGATAAAAAAATTTCAATCCGAATGTATATTAGTTGTCTCTAATTATTTGGGTTGCATCAATCATTCATTACTAAGCTTATACTACCTTTACAATGAAAACATTCCAGTGAAATGCGTGGTATTTAATGGAAACTTTGAAGAAGAAGTAAAGCATGCTATTTTGAACAAGATAAAAAAATCTACTATAATTATTCGCATTCCACGCTTTGAAAATCTTGATAGATCAACATTTCAGCAATTATTTTCCATTTTCAAAAATGAAATGAGTCGCTATGAATTATAATCAATTAGACAAACAACTCATCTGGCATCCGTTTACACATTTGAAATATCAAAAAGAAAACATCTTAATCACAAAAGCAAAAGGGGTCTATCTGTATACAAATGATGGCAGAAAAATCATTGATGGCATTGGTAGTTGGTGGGTCAATGTCCACGGGCATTCTCATCCGTATATTGTAAAACGTTTGAAAGAACAATTAAGTCAAATGGAACATTGTATTTTCAGTGGTTTTACACATATCCCTGCAATTGAACTAGCCCAAAAACTTTCCAAAATTGTACCTGTAAAACAACCGAAAGTTTTTTATTCCGATAATGGTTCAACTTCCGTTGAAGTAGCCATTAAAATGGCTTTGCAATACTTTTTTAATCTCAATCAAAAAAACAAAGCAAAAGTTATTGCCTTTCGGAATGCCTATCACGGCGACACTTTTGGTGGTATGAGTGTAGCTGAACGAAATGTGTTTAACTTACCTTTCAAGAAAAATTTATTTCAAACATATTTTATCGATATCCCCACTGAAAAAAATTTTCACAAAGTCAAACAACAATTATTGAAACATCTTGCCAAACAAAATGTGGCTGCATTTATCTACGAGCCGATCATTCAAGGTGCTGCAGGAATGATAATGTATGACGCAAAATTTTTAGATGAACTTATAGCAATTTGTCAACAACATCAAGTTATCTGCATTGCAGATGAAGTATTTACGGGATTTGGTAAAACAGGAAAATTATTTGCGAGTGATTACTTAAAACACAAGCCCGACATTATGTGTTTGTCTAAGGGGCTAACCGGTGGATTTTTACCATTAGGTGTCACTGTTGCCAACAAGAGAATTTACGATGCATTTGTACAGGATGATAAAACAAAAACATTCTTTCACGGGCATAGTTTTACTGCTAATCCGTTGATGTGTACCTCCGCACTGGCTAACATTGAGTTAATTGAAAAAAGTGATTTTTTAGAAAAGATTCGACAACTGGAAAAATCTCATCGGGAATTTGCTATGAGTATCAAAAATCATCCCGTTGTAAAAGACGTTCGTTACAAAGGTCTTGTGTTGGCTCTTGAAATTCAAACAAAAGACAAAACACATTATCTCAACGAATTATCAAAAGAAATTGAAACCTTTTTTATTCAAAAAAACATCTTGTTAAGACCACTCGGCAATGTGCTATATCTTGTTCCACCAGTATGCATTACCCAAAAACAACTTTCATATATTTACACAACCATCAAAGAATTTTTAGTCAAATTATCCACAAAATCATTTTCATAAAAAATACAAACACTATTGAGCACTTCATTGATTGTTCTATAAATTTACGCAAAAACTTTTAATATGAAAGATATATTCAATAAATGGTGGTTTCGTTTAATAGCAAGTGTTCTGGTGGCTTGGATAATATATGCTGTATGTCCGCCCTGTCTTGCAAAAGAAGTACTCATCAGTATCTTAATCGGTTTACTATTTATTATCAACTTTCCTCAATGGATTATTAAATTCCCCATCATCACTCATATTTCAAGAGCTTTAACCGGTGGATTATTTATTTTTTCTGGCTTTATCAAAGCCAATGACCCATTAGGTTTTTCCTATAAATTAGAAGAATATTTTGAGGTTTTTAAAACCGATACTGGTTTGAACTTGTTTGACACGTTTGCCCATTATTCTCTTGAATTAGCCATTTTCATTTGTGCCTTAGAAATGATTTTAGGGTTTACATTATTAATTGGCTACAAGGTTCGTTTAACTTTATGGTTGTTGATGTTACAAATCATTTTCTTCACCTTTCTGACTTTTTACTCTGCTTGTTTTAATAAAGTAACCCATTGCGGATGCTTTGGAGATTTTCTACCTCTTAAAGCATGGCAAAGCTTTTGGAAAGATATTGCGTTGTTGTTTTTAATCACTATACTCTGGGTTTCTCAAAAAAACATTCACTTATTGTTCGTTGAATTGTTTTCTCACACGATTTCTGTGATTGCGGTGATTGTGGCGTTTTTTATACCCATATACGCATACAATCATTTGCCGTATTTTGATTTTCGACCCTATCACAAAGGCGCTAATATCTTAGAACAAATGAAGCCCGGTAAGAACTATCAACCTCCTGTTTATGAAACTCGCTTCAAATACCAAAATCTAAAAACTGGAGAAATCAAAGAATTTACTATGCAAAATTATCCCTGGCAAGATACATTGAACTGGAAATGGGTTTCTACGGAAAATATTTTAGTGAAAGAAGCCATAGATGCTCCTAAAATCACGGACTTTACAATTAAAACATTGGAAGAAGAAAACATCACAGATAGTTTACTCAATAATCCCAATTATCAATTCTGGATAATTTGTTATGACTTGAAGAAAACCAATACTGATGAAGAAACCGTTGCCAAACTAAAAGACCTTCAAACATTAGCAC
This sequence comes from Bacteroidia bacterium, assembly GCA_026003255.1. Lineage (GTDB taxonomy): Bacteria > Bacteroidota > Bacteroidia > B-17B0 > Aurantibacillaceae > BPGX01. Next base: position 338,912 of record BPGX01000002.1, read on the forward strand.
AAAAAGATAAGGTGCCGGTGGTTATCATCACTTCTTCAGGAAAAGATGATATTGAAACATTTAAACAAAAAACGGGGCTTAATTTTACCTTCTTGAATGCAGATGGTATTGTTTTGAAAACGATGATTCGTAGTAATCCGGGCATTATGCTTGTAAAACACGCTACAATAGTAGATTACTGGCATTACAACGATTTACCCTCTTATTCTGTTATCAAAGAAACAGTTATGAAATAAATTCAAGGATGCGTGAGAAGTACTTGATTTTTGTTACTATTTGGGGTATTTTCTTTTCAACATTTGCCTCTGATTCGCTTTCTATAAAGAAACCAAAAAATAATTTTTGTAAAAACGTAATAGGAATTAACTACAATAACAAAAGTTTAAATTTCATTTTAGATTCTTCCATTATTCAGTTATGCTGTGATACATTACCACAAGTACAATTTTGGGAAAAGATATTAGAACTCTCTCCTGATAGTGGTGTCTTGAATTTTGCCCACAACAGACAAATTATTCAAACAGTTCACACAAAATGGTGGAATAATCAATCCGATGACTTCAAAACTTGTTATAGAGACAGTGTACGAAATTGCTATCAATTACCCGACACGGCAAGAGTGCTTTTCACAACAGGCAAAGGACATTATTATGTGTGGGATAGTGTTTTTCACTTAATTGATAAAGCCATTCAAATTTTTATTGAAAACGAGGTTGACCCGTGGTATGCGCAATCTGTATTATTGATTGAAAGTCCAAAAGGTAATTTGCGTTCTCCAGCAGGTGCACGAGGATATTTTCAATTAATGAAAAAAGTAGCTCGAAAATTTGGTCTAAAGGTAAATAGACACATAGATGAACGATTAAACTTTGAACGTTCTGCTTACGCATCTGCTATGTTGTTTAAAACTATCTGCATTCCTGAAACAAAGAAAATGTTAGATTCTTTAAAAATTAGTTACAATGAAAATGATTTATGGTTTAAATTACTTACCATGCACGTTTACCACGCTGGTGCTTACAACGTTCGAAATGCTTTAATGAAAAGTAATTGTACTTACAACGACATGCGATTGATTTACTGCTTATGGCAAACGAGAACTGGTGCGTTTCAATCCGCCTCTCAAAATTATTCTCAATTAATACTCACCGCTTACATTAAAGTATACAAAAAATTAGATTTATTAAGGTGTTTCAGACCTCAATAAAAATTAAAATAGATTTTCACTACTTTCGCCCTAATAGAAATAAATGACCAATTCCAAAAAAATATATTTCGCTTCTGACTTTCACCTTGGTGTTCCGGATTTTCAAACCAGTTTGAAAAGAGAAAAATTAATCTGTCAATGGCTGGATAATATTAAACAAGATGCTGAACGAATATTTTTTGTAGGCGATATTTTTGATTTCTGGTTTGAATATAAACACGTTGCACCAAAAAGATTTATTCGATTGTTAGGAAAAATTGCAGAACTAACTGACAATGGCATTCCTATAGAAATTATTGTAGGCAACCACGATATGTGGATGAAAGATTACTTATCAAAAGAATTAAATGTGATTATTCATCATCAACAACCCATTATCAGAACATTTTATGGAAAAACATTTATGATTGGTCACGGCGACGGATTGGGACCCAATGACTATAAGTACAAATTCATTAAAAGAATTTTTCGTAATCCCTTCTGCCAATGGGCATTCGCACGGCTTCATCCTAACTTATCTTTTAGCATTGCTCATTTTTTTAGTAAACGCAGCAGAATAGCAACAGGTCATTTGGACGAAACTTTTTTAGGTAAAGAAAACGAATGGCTCTATATTTATTGCAATGAAATTTTACAAAAACAAAACATTGATTATTTTATTTTTGGTCACAGACATTTACCATTAAACATTCCTTTAAGTAAACAATCAAAATATATTAATTTGGGAGATTGGATAAAATACAATACTTTTGCAGTATTTGACGGAATAAATTTGAATTTATTAGAATATCCCTCCCTAAAAAAATTACCAGAATTTATCCCTTAAAATTGAATATTTGGAAAAATGAAAAATAGGTTTTATTATTGCAGCAAAAATTTTCATCTGATGAAAACTATATCCATTTACATATTCACCTTTTTTACTCTTGCTTCTTTTGCTCAAGAAGGTGTTTTAATTTTAGAAGGTAACTATCAAGGAAAAAATTTATATGTGCAAAATCCTTTTGCCAGTAGCGGTGTAGGTTTTTGTGTTACGGAAGTGTTAGTGAATGGTAATATCACCACAGATGAAACTAACTCCTCTGCATTTGAAATTGATTTCAAACCACATAAGTTAAACATCGGCGATAAAGTAGAAGTAAAAATCAAACACAAATCCGATTGCAAACCCAAAGTTTTAAATCCTGAAGTACTTAAACCAAAAAGTACTTTTGAAGTTATATCCATGACAGTTGATAAAGATGGACTTCTTAAGTTTTCTACAAAATCTGAAACAGGTAAACTTACCTTTGTAATAGAACAATACAGATGGAATAAATGGGTGAAAGTAGGAGAAGTTGAAGGCATAGGTACACCCGGAACTAATAACTACGAGTTCAAACTACAATTACATTCAGGTAAAAATACTGTAAGAGTTAGACAAACAGATTATACAGGTCAACCAAGAGTTTCTAAACCAGTTGAAGTCATTTCTGACCTGCCAGAAGTAACATTCGGACCCATGAAAGCTAAAACTGAAATTTTATTTATGGCCAACGATAAGCCCGCAGAAACAATGTACGAAATTTACGACCAATATGGCAATATCGTGAAAAAAGGATATGGCAGTAAAATTGATGTTTCTAACCTTCCCAAAGGTGGTTATTTCCTGAACTATGACAACAAAATGGGTGAGTTTGTGAAAAAATAATTTTTCCACTCATTGTAACTCCTGTTTTTATGTCAAAGCATTTTTCTTTTAGCGAATGTACCTAATACCTCTATATGCTCTCTTTGCCCGATGATACATTGCTTGAAGTTAATAATTTGAATGTTGTTTTCCATCAAAGCGGTGTGTTCAATCAGGCAGTCAAAGATGTTTCATTTAATATAAAAATAGGAGAAATTGTAGGAATTGTAGGAGAAAGCGGTTCAGGAAAAACCGTTACTTGTCTTTCCATTATGCACCTCATACCCAGTCCGCCCGGTAAAATTTCCGGAGGGCAAATGCTTTTTAGAAAAAAGGATAATGCCGTCGTAGATTTAAATTTTATATCTCGTGAGGAAATAAGGAAAATCAGAGGAAATGAAATCGGAATGATTTTTCAGGAACCTATGACCTCCTTGAATCCTGTGATGAAATGTGGCGAACAAGTAGCCGAAGCGATTTTACTGCACAAAAAAGTAAGCTACCAGGAAGCAAAAAAACAAACGATTGAATTATTTAATATCGTTAACTTGCCTTATCCTAAAAGAACTTTTGACAAATATCCTCATGAACTTTCCGGTGGACAAAAACAAAGAGTGATGATTGCAATGGCGATGAGTTGTAATCCTTCTCTTATCATTGCAGACGAGCCCACCACAGCATTAGACGTAACCATTCAAAAAGGTATTTTAGAACAATTAAAAAAATTAAGAGACGAGTTTAACACCAGCGTTATATTCATATCACACGATTTGTCTGTAATAGCTGAAATAGCCGACAAAGTAATGGTCATGCTCAATGGAAACATTGTAGAAAAAGGCACTATTGATGAAATTTTTACGAATCCTCAACATCCCTATACCAAAGGACTTTTAGCCTGTCGTCCACCATTAGATAAACGGCTAAAAGTATTACCTGTTATTAACGATTTCATGGAAATTACAGAAGCTGGCGATATTATAGAAAAACCGACATCATTAGAATCCATTCTTAAAAACGTTGTAATTTCTGAAAAAGAAAGGGCAGACCACCTAAAAGTGATTTATGAAAAAGATAAGTTAATTCAAATTAAAAATCTTCATACGTGGTTTCCCATAAATAAATCTCTTTTTGGAAGCACCAATGAATGGTTCAAAGCAGTTAATGGAATTAATTTAGATATTTATGAAGGTGAAACATTAGGACTCGTTGGAGAAAGCGGCTGCGGAAAAACAACACTTGGTAGAACTATTTTGAAACTCGTGCAAGCCAAAGAAGGACAAATTTTATATCGTAATGAAGAAATCCTTCGCTTAAAAGAAAAAGATTTTAGACCATTGCGTAAAGAAATGCAAATTATCTTTCAAGACCCTTATTCTTCACTTAATCCCCGAATATCCATCGGAGAAGCTGTCATGGAACCCATGGAAGTATTTGGAATTGGTAAATCCAGATCAGAACGAAAAGAAATGGCCATGGAATTGCTAAAAAAAGTCGGATTAAAAGAATCGCATTTCAATCGTTTTCCCCACGAATTCAGCGGTGGACAAAGACAAAGAATATGCATTGCCAGAACGCTTTCTGTTCAACCAAAATTCATAATCTGTGATGAAAGCGTAAGCGCATTAGATGTCAGCGTTCAAGCACAAATTCTTAACCTTCTCAATGACCTTAAAAAAGAATTTAACCTCACTTATATTTTTATCTCACACGATTTAAGTGTAGTTCGCTTCATGAGCGATCGGATTGCTGTCATGAATAAAGGCATAATTGAAGAAATCGGCGATGCCGACCAAATTTATTTTAATCCACAAAAAGAATACACAAAAAAACTCATCAACTCTATCCCAAAAGGGAAAATCCAATTGAAATTAAACGGAAATAATGTTCATTAACTTCTTTATCATTCGCTATTAAAGTATTCATGTCATTTGCCTTATACTTTCTTGCCATTGTCCCTCCTCCCGAACTCTCTCAAAAAATTCATCAAATCAAAAATTATATAGCACAAAAGTATAATTGCAAGCATGCTTTAAAATCTCCACCCCATATTACCATTGAACCTCCTTTTCGTTTTCCACCTGCAAAAGAGGCATTATTAATTCAAAACATCAACCACCTAAATCAACAACTACAATCACTTAGCACTACCATATACATAAAAGATTATGATGTATTTCTACCAAAAGTGGTTTTTATTAAAGTATTGGATAATCCTGAACTCCATCAGATTTACAAATACACACATCACTTTGTAAAATCTCAACTCAAAATTATTAAAGATTTACCACCTCGTCCTTTTCATCCTCACATTACCATTGCTTTTAGAGATGTGAAAAAACAATATACTTTAACTATTTTAGAGGAACTTAAAACAAATTTTCCTATTCAAGATTCTTTTCAGTTCCAAAAACTATTCTTATTAAAACACAACGGTCAATATTGGGAAGTTATTAATTAAAAGAATACCTTTGCATCAAAAATAAACCGGTATATGCAGTCAATCGCTGTTATAGGTTCAGGAACCATGGGCACGGGCATCGCACAGGTAGCACTAACTAATCAATGCAAAGTGTATCTATACGATGTTTCAGAAACAGCACTACAAAAGGCATTACAATCCATTAAAAATAACTTATCTAAACTGGTAGAAAAAAATAAAATCACCGAAAACCAAAAAGATCAATATCTCCAACAACTTCATCTTACTCATCAGTTAAACACCATTAAAGATGCTGAATTAGTCATTGAAGCCATTATTGAAAATCTGGAAATCAAAAAAATTACCTTTAAAGAAATTGAAAGTATTGTATCTCCTGAATGTATTCTTGCTACCAATACTTCCTCATTGTCTGTACATTCCATGATAAAAGAACTCCAACATCCTGAACGTTTTCTTGGCATTCATTTTTTTAACCCTGCTCCGCTCATGCCTTTGGTAGAAGTTATTCCAACTCTATTGACAAAAAATGAAGTAGTTCAATCTGCATTAAAAATACTACAACAATGGAATAAAACAACAGTTATTGCAAAAGACACACCGGGCTTTATCGTCAATCGCATCGCTCGTCCGTACTACAGCGAAGCACTAAGAATTTATGAGGAAGGGATCGCCGATATTGTAACTATCGATTGGACAATGAAACACCTTGGCGGATTTAAGATGGGACCCTTTGAACTGATGGATTTAATCGGACACGATGTAAATTATGTCGTTACCGAAACCGTGTGGACGCAAATGTATTATGACCCTAAATACAAACCCTCCATCACTCAAAAACGCTTATTAGAAGCGGGCTTATTGGGAAGAAAAACAGGCAGAGGATTTTACGATTATTCTCAACCACTTCCAACAGAACCTACCATCAAAGACGAAAATTTACATCAACAAATTTTTATGAGAATACTCGCTATGCTTATCAACGAAGCCATCGATGCTTTATACTGGAAAATTGCATCAAAAGAAGATATCGAAACCGCTATGACAAAAGGCGTCAATTATCCCAAAGGACTCTTACATTGGGCTGATGAAATAGGACATACTACTATTTTTAATGAATTGCAAAGATTATACGAATACTATCAGGAAGACAGATACAGACCATCTGTGTTACTTAAAGAATATGTAAACCAAAACCGCAAATTTTTTGAGAAATAATTTTTTTCGCATTTTTGCCTAAAAATAAAATTATGAAATCATTACAACTATTGACAGTTTTTGCCATTTCAATTTTGTTCTTTGCTGCTTGTGGAGGTAAAAAAGAAGATGAAATAAAAGTGCCTGAAGGAATGCGAATGGTTGATTTATCTAAAAATGGAAAAACCTTCATCATCTTCACTCCCGACAGTACCGTTGGTAAATTAGAAATACTTGAACAGCCCGGCGGATTGCTGGAAATAAAAGTAGGGAAACAATTTGACATCGTTATTAAAGAAGGAGAAGAAGATATTGCCTTCAAAAAAGCCGATTTAGGCAACGACGATTTGTACAAAATCAAACAATTTTTTGTAGATGAACCCAATACTATTGCTTGGGAGTGGGCTATTGGCGACCTACCTTCTGAATTTCATTTTATCACGGTTCAAAAAATTGGAAATTCTGCCTACACTTTTGAAGATGCCAGAAATTCTGAAAACGCCCCATTCTCTAAATCTGCTATCGAAAAAATGTTAGAAAGTTGCAAAAACATTAAACCCGTTCCTAAAAAGGAAGAATAAATTTCTCTGCCTGTTGTAGCATGAAACAAACTTTCTTTTTCGCTTTAAAGATTATTCTTTTTTTTAATGTTTGCTTTCTAAATGCCCAGAATACCTGCAAGCCCTGTGAAGAAAAGAAAAAGAAAGCACTACAAAATGCCCCACTTACAAGAGTACTTATCATATTTGACGCCAGCAACAGCATGGTTGGTAAATGGAATGGCAAAGAAAAAATAAGCATAGCTAAAACTCTTGCATATCAATTAATCGATTCTCTCGCTAAAATACCCAAACTACAACTTGCCCTTCGTGTTTATGGAAGCACCGTTAAATATCCTCCCGGCGATTGTAAAGACAGTAAACTTCTTATTCCCTTCAAACCCAATAATATCAAAGAAATTAAACAAACCATTGAACAACTTAAACCAACAGGAATTACGCCAATAGAATATTCCCTCATTCAATCCGTCTCTGATTTTCCAGATAACACTTCTTTGAACAATATCATCTTAATTACCGATGGCATTGAAGAATGCAAAGGCGACCCGTGTAAAGCCCGCCAATACCTTGAATCACAAAGTATTATCTTCAAACCATTTATTATTGGTATTGGGCTTAACTCACAACAAGCACAAACATTCAATTGTGTAGGTCAATATCTTGACGCCGATTCTAAAACATTATACAGAAACATTACTGATGTAATTACTCAACAAAAACTAAATAAAACCACTGTACAAGTTAACCTCTTAGACATTGCCGGTCGACCATTGGAAACCAATGTCAACATTACTTTTTACGATGCTAAAAAAAACACGTATCTCTACAATTTCATTCATTCCTTAAACGAACTCAATAACCCGGATACTTTAATCATACCTTCTCACATAACTTATAAAGTGATTGCACATACCATTCCACCAATAGAAAGTAATACCATTCAATTAAATGAAGGGCATCATAACCTCATCCCATTAAACACACCTCAAGGTTCTGTAATTTTTCAAAGGGAAAAAGGTAATTTTAATTTTAATGAAAAAATCAGAGTAGTGATTCGGGATGCACAAAATAAAAAAATCTACAATGTTCAAAACCTTAACTCTCCTGAAAAATACATTGTAAATTATTACGAAGCCAATATTCTGACTTTACCACGCATTGACCAGACAATAGAAATTATTCCTGCTAAAACTCAAAGCATTTCAATTCTTTCTTCGGGCGAACTTATTGTTCAAAGCTTAGAACCCGGCGATGGAAGCATTTTTCTCAATGAAAACAACAAACCCCTAAAATGGATTGCCAATTTATCAAAGGAAACTCAACAATCATTTTATCTATTACCAGGAAAGTATAAAATCGTTTGGCGGGCAAAGTCCATGCGATCCAGTATTTATACTATTCAAAAAGATATTGAAATTAAACCACATCAATCACAGTTAATAAAGTTATATTAATTAAACACAAGAATTTCCTTATTTTTCAGCATTCATTGAAAAAAACATATCTATGAAACCTTTTGAAGAGTCCGAACTCATATTAACTCCTGAAAACCGCCTCTATCACATCAATCTCAAAGACGAAGACATTGCTGATACAGTGATTGTCGTGGGCGACCAAAACAGAGTATCCGCCATTAGTAAATACTTTTCTAAACTGGATTACACCTCCGAACACCGGGAATTTATCGCACATACTGGTTATTATAACAATAAACGAATTACTGTCCTATCCACTGGTATTGGCACAGACAATATTGACATTGTATTAACAGAATTAGACGCCGCCGTAAACATTGACCCCATCACCAGAAAAGAAAAAACAAACAAACGACAATTAAAAATCATCCGGTTAGGCACCAGTGGCGCATTACAACCAGAAATCAATGTAAACGATATTGTAATAAGTACACATGGACTTGGCTTCGACGGACTTCTTAATTTTTACAATGTAGATGACAATATCTTTGAACACCCTATCAGCAAGGAATTCATAAAACATACGAACTGGTTAGATACACTCCCCTACCCATATTGTGTCAAAGGTTCTGATGAACTCATTAGTAAGTTCAAGGGTTTAAACAATGTACACTTTGGCATAACGGCTACTGCTCCCGGCTTTTATGGACCGCAAGGAAGACAATTGCGCTTAAAATCAGCCATGCCCCAACTCAATGAACTCCTCACGTCTTTCAATTACAAGGGCTTAAAAATTACCAACTTTGAAATGGAAACTTCTGCTTTATATGGATTAGGCAAAGCTCTGGGACATCAATGCGTAACCGCTTGCGTTATTATTGCCAATCGTATTAACCGACAATTCACCAAAAATTATTCTGAAAGCGTAGAAAAACTGATACAACTCAGTTTAGAAAAACTAACATAGATTTGTTAGTAAAAACTTTTTGTTTGCATTTATTTACACCTATCTATGCCATATCTTTGAGGGCAAGATGTTCTCAAAAGAATACAACACTTCAAAAAAAATAGAAGCCCTATTACAACTCATTGATGACCCGGATGAAAATGTATATTCTGAAGTCAAGCAACAATTATTGATGTTAGGGCCAGTAGCACTTCCTTATCTGGAAAGAATCTGGAATGAAACAATGAACAACTGGATTGTCCAGCGTGTTGAAGAAATCATAGAAGATATCAAGTTCAATGAATTAGCCCGCGAATTAATTCATTGGAAATACCACAAACAAGAAGATTTACTTTACGCTGTATGGTTAATCAATCATTTTCAATATCCTGAAATATCATTAGAGTACCTTCAAAAAAAGATTGAACAAATAAAAAAAGATATCTGGATAGAATTTGCTGAAGACCTCACCGCATTAGAAGAAATCACCATCATTAATCACATTATTTACGATGTACATCAATTTTCTCCTAATATCGCCAACTTTTACGCAATTCAAAACAATTATCTCCATTATGTTTTAGAAAACAAAAAAGGCAATAATATCTCATTAGGCATTTTGTATTTAATTATTACTCAAAGCTTGAACCTTCCTGTCTTTGCCGTAAATATCCCCGATTATCTTATTTTATCTTACATTAATGACGATACTAACTTATACGATGCTAAAACCGATACCATTCAGGAAGCATCTTTGTTTTACATCAACCCTTTTAGTAAAGGAACATTATTACAAAAAGAAGACATAAAAGAATTTTTAAACCAACTTCAAACTCCAGAAAATTCCAACTATTTCATTCCTTGTAGTAATGCTGTAGTTATAGAAAAATTAATTGCAAGCTTTGCTCAATCTTATGCTCATCAAGGAAATTCGGCGATGTACAAACGCTACAAAACACTCTTACAAAAATTAAGTGAAAGTATTAATCTTTAAGTTATTTAAGAAAAAACTCATCAAAGAAAAATAGTACAATCACTTCTTATTTTTTCTTCACAACCATCGCTACTCTAAATCCTACATAAGCAGCAGCTTTCTCATCCCACGGTAGTCGTGCACCTACTTCACAATAATTTAAATCGTGAAACCAATCACCACCCTTTACAAATCCTTCTTCTTCCACCATTTCAGAAACATTACCACTCATACAATATAAACCCAACCTATTAGGAGAATACGAATCCACTGGCTTTGTGGCAAAATTTCCATCACCAAATCTACTTTTACTCAGTTCCACGTCAGCCGCTTCCTTATAATTTAATCTATAACAACCGTATAATTTTTTTCGTTTAGCATCATAAGGTTCATTTGTATTCCATCCATACTTATTCTCTTCTTTCCCGCCTCTTGCTGCCCACATCCATTCTTTTTCTGTAGGTAATCTAAACACCACTTTTTGTTTTTGGTCTGGATACAGATCTATATATATTTTTGTCAACCACTCACAAAACGCCATTGCACCTTCACGAGTAATATTAACAACAGGAAAGTCCTTATATTCAAGATGAGAATGGTAAAACTCAGCCATCACTTTGTAATCAAAAGAATCTTGCATTTGAAGCCATTTGAGTGTATCAATGAAAAACGCCTTATTGTTTAATTCACTATTTGTAAGAAATATATTATACATTTCATTGGTCACTTCATATTTCATCACATATAGAGTATCATTGATTTTTTCGAAATTTTTCAAATACAATTTGAAATCGAAATTTTGCCCGCTACTCACATGGGAAATCAAGATAAATCCCACAATCATATTTATTTTCATAAATATTAATTTTGAGACATGAGTTACAATCTTTTTCGCTGTATTACAATACATCATCTTTAATTTTTTTCCAGCACAATCATTGCTACTCTAAATCCAATGTATGGTTTCGGTGACCCATCCCAAGAAATCATGGGGCTAATCTTACAATATTCATATCCATGCATCCAATCTCCACCCTTTACAATCTTAGCGTTTTGAACCATTTCAGAAACATTCCCACTCATGTTATACATACCATAATCGTTAGATTGAAAAGAATTTACGGGCTTTAATAGATTTGTATTTTGTTCCGTATCGGTTTCATTATAATAATTGCCCTTAGGTCTTCCGTTTTTATCAATTATTTCATTGCCCACCCATCCATAAATCGATTCTTTGTTTCTACCTCTGGCTGCAATTATCCACTCTTCTTCTGTAGGTAACCGAAAATAAACTCTTTTGAACTTTCGTTTTTTAACTTTTTTATATTGACTTGTCAACCATTTACAAAACAACTCTGCTGCTTTATAACTAATATTCACTACTGGATAATCTTTAAATGAACCGCTCGAATGATAAAATTGAGCATGAACAGCACTATAATGTTCTTTTTTTAACCATTGTGAAGTGTCTATTTGTAGTTCAGGATTGTCCTTATTTTCTGGATCATCTAAAAATTGATGATACAATTGATTACTTATTTCAAACTTACTCATATAAAGTATCGTTAATACAGGCAAAAGCAAAATTCTTTGAATATAAAATATTCTGATAAAATCCCCATTTTGTCATAACAATTGTTGCAATTACAAAAAATAACAATAATCTGCTTTCTTTTATATTGAAAAGCAAAAAAATATTCATTTTATTCCAAATTACTTTCTGTTTACAAGATTTTATGTGTGAACAGAATACATTCATATTAATACATATTAATATAATTTGAAACAAAGATAAACAAATTTTTATAAATGTAAAAACTTCAATTTCTCAAAATAATTTGAACGGCTTATTTTTTATATTGTTGGTTCAATCTACAAATTACAAAACACAACATCACCAACCCTTTCATATTTTGGAATGACAAAGGAAAGAAAGAAAAACCTACTCTTCCCTATACCTGAAAAATTTTCTCAACTATAGTATGCAAATATAAGAAAGAATCAATATTCAAACCAAGGAAGATCAAGGAATGGCTATTACTCCAATCACCCCAAAAACTAAAACGTTCAAAACAAAGCATTCACAACGAACTCAATAGAAATACTTCTTCTACCTATGGAAAATACACTGCAACACAAGCCCAAAAATGATATAATGAAAAAAGGAAATTTCTCGTTAAAAACCTCAAAATAAAAAATCATCCAGAATTGGAAAGTAAAAATTATTGAAATGCTCATCCACTATCGTTAGTCGCTCATTATTGCCGAAAAAAGTGTTCTAATAGTATTATCCAATCTCTTCATTCCATTGCTTGCATCGGCTGGGTGAAAACTCTGACTTTTGATAATGGTAAAGAATTTGCCTTTGGATACTCTCATCCAGAATGCTCTGCATGTCCGAATTTATTTTACTCATCCTTATTCTGCTTGGAAAAAGGAACGCGTGAAAATACGAATGGACGATTACGAATGTTCTTACCTAAAAAGTTTGATTACTCCAAGTTAAAACCGCCATAATTAAGCTACATTCAGGAATGTATCAATAATCGTCCTATGAAGGTGTTAGGTTATTTATCACCCAATCAATTTTTATTGAAGGAATTAGGCACTAAAATTTTACCTAAACTGTCAAACCCTTCCACTCGTGGAAGGGTGGAAGGTTGAACCTGCATTATTTTTTGTAAAAAAGAAGGAATTTTTTTAAACCCAGTGAGCGTATTTTTATACACTATTTAATTGATTAATACAATTACACTAAAATACCCATTTTTAGGTATTGTTATTATCTCTATTCTTTGTCTACATTTGCCCCCAACACTTTTTTAGAATAATTCTAAACAAAAAACCATGAAAAAATCAACATTTATTATCGGTATTATTTATGGTTCAATACATTTAAGTATTGCACAAACAACTATTGATACAGTTAGTGTCGGCTCTGGATATGCTAATGAAAAATGGTACAGTTTAGAGAATGATGAGCAGGGCAGTAGCCCCAAAAACAATTGGGATATTGCTTTTGAAACATCAGGAATGGGTTCTGCCATTCATATTAACTCTGTTATTGGCACAAAATTGTGGTTATATCCCAACGGAGACACCAGTGCGTGGAACAGTATTGACACCAGTGGTATAAACACATGGGTGCCTCGTTACAACTCAGATACAAGCTGGTCAGTTGGTGCATTTAATGTTGGCGCTACTTCTAATCCTTATGATTTGGGTTGGGGTATATATAATTCCATTACACACGAAGTAATTGGAGATTCTTTGTTTATCATTAAATTATCTAACAATCAGTATAAAAAATTATGGATTAAAAAACTATCAAGTGGTGTATATTACTTTCAATATGCGGATTTGAATGGGAATAATCTACAGAATGAAAGTATTGCTAAAGCATCTTATAACACTAAAACATTGGTTTATTATTCTATTCAAAACAATATGATACTTGATCGTGAACCAGTTTCGGCCAACTGGGATTTAGTGTTTAAGCAATATACGGCATTTATTCCTTCTCCTTACACTGTTGCAGGAGTACTACAAAACAAAGGCGTAAGTGCCATTAAAGTGCATCCGGTTGATACTTCTTATAATCAGTGGTTTAATCATACATGGAATACTGCTATAAACACTATTGGTTATAATTGGAAAAATTATACAGGTAGTTGGCAAATAGAAGATTCGCTGGTTTATTTTGTGAAAAGCAAGCAGGGCGATGTGTGGAAATTGATTTTTACTGGCTTTGGAGGAAGTGGAAATGGTAATTATATTTTCAAAAAACAAAAAATCAGTCCTACTTCTGTTGCATCTTATGTATCAGAAATGCCTGAAATTATTTTATATCCAGTTCCAGCTAAAAATTATTTGAATATCTTGCTTAATCAAAAAAATCAAAAGATTCAAGAGGTTGTTATTGATATAATGGATTTGTCTGGCAAAAATCTGATCCATAAAAAATGGACAAATGTTCAACCTTTTGATAACCAATCCATCAATGTAGAAGATTTACCATCAGGTGTTTATATTATTTCTATTTCTGGTGAAAATTTCAAAACAACTCAAAAATTCATCAAGCAAAACTAAAAAAGTATGAAAACAATTTTTTATCCCGTCATCTTGTTTACTACAATCTTTATAATAGCGTCTTGTGGTAATACATCATTAAAAAACACATCGTCTGATAAAAATGAAAAGTCAAAAAAAATTGGAATATTGCTGGTCAATCATGGTTCTCGCTCTGAAACGTGGAGGAACGCATTGATTCAACTTGAAACAACGGTGAGAGATAGCATTTTATCTTTACCAAATGTAACGATGATAAAAACAGCATTTATGGAATACACTGAACCTTCTATTGCTACTCGTTTAAAGCAAATGGATAGTGCCGGCATTACAGATGTTATCATTGTACCGATATTTCTGACAGTTTCACCGCACACGTTTGAGGATATTCCAACCATTGTGGGATTAAAAGAAGATCCTGAATCTATGGAAATGTTGAAAATAGAAAAAATTGAACGATATACACCTAAAGCCAGAGTGCATATTACTCCTTTATTAGATTTTACTGATATTTTAAAGAAAAATGTATTGAGAAGAACTATCCAACTTTCAGAAAATCCTGCAAAAGAAGCACTGGTTTTGATAGGATATGGTGATCAAAGATATTTGAAAGAATGGGAGGATTTGTTTGCATCTGTAGCAGAATATGTAAAAGACAGTATTGGAATAAATAATTATTCGTATGGTTGGTGTGGACATCTGGTTCATTACAATCCAGACGAAACTACCAAAGCTGTCAATAAAGCATTGCAAAATGCTGAAAAGGCAATAGTCATTCCTGTATTGGTTGCCCATGATGAAATGTTTCAAATTAAAATAATTGGGGGTGGCATAGAAAAGGTTTCAGATTATTCTAAACGAGTTAAATACAAACCGGATGCTATTCTTCCGGATGAAAATGTGACCCGATGGATAATTGACATTTCAAAGAAATTTGTAAAAGATGTTGTCAATTCAAATGCTGTGTAAAAATGAAAATAAATAAGTTTTGGAGAAAAATAATCATCGATTGGCATCGGGATATTGGATATTTAATTTCAGGTCTCATTTTAATTTATTGTATTTCCGGAATCGCTCTTAATCATATTGATGATTTTAATCCAGATTTCATTGTTCAAAGAGACACTGTTCAAATCAATATTCAACTTGAAAATGTAAATAATGATCTCATACTCAAACTTTCTGCATTAGTGGGAGAAACTAAATTTAAAGTTTGGGAGAAGCCCACAAAAGATCAACTGAAAATTTATTATGATAATGCTACATTACATATTTATCTAAACGAAAATAAAGGCGTGTATGAACAATTAAAAAAACGTCCTCTTCTTTATCATGTCAATTTAATACACAGAAATTCTGTGAAAGGTTGGAAATGGGCATCGGATATTTTTTCTACATTATTAATTATTCTTACTATCACGGGATTGTTTATTCTGAAAGGTAAATACTCATTTATGAAAAGAGGTGTTTGGTTCGTTTTACTTGGTATGTTCCCGCCCATTATAGCAATTGTGTTTTTTATATATTTTCAAAAATGATGCGATTAAAAAGTATCCTATATTTTTTTCTGATTTTAGTATATCAGATAAATTATGCACAATACATTCGTGTAGTTGATTCTTTTTCTAATTCCCATATTGCTTATGCTACAATTGAACTTAAAGACATCAAACAAAATAAAAAATATATTTATCAAACCGATTCTGCCGGTTCTGTTGTCATAAACTTGTCTGATAAAAATTCCTGCAGGTACTCTATTGTTGTATTAGCTCTCGGTTATGCTACATTTTCTGATACGCTATATTGTCCGTTTGACACTTTAATACTTTCTCTGAAAAAAACAGATCATCAATTAGATGAAATAGTAATAACCGGTGAACCTGTTCCTATTGAAAAAGAGAAAAGCGTTTATCAGATTAAAATTATTAGTGAAGAAAAAATAAAAGCAATGGCAGCTCAAAACCTGCGAGATGTGTTGACCAATCAAGCATATATGAGAATTAATCAGGATAATATACTGGGAAGTTCTGTAAACATGTTAGGCCTTTCAGGTCAGGCCATCAAAATTATGATTGATGGAGTTCCGGTGATTGGACGACTAAATGGGAATATTGACCTATCACAAATAAACATGAACAGTGTAGAAAGAATTGAAATCATTGAAGGTCCAATGGCCGTGAAGTATGGAACGGATGCTATGGGCGGAGTAATAAACATTATCACAAAAAAATCATCTTCTCAAAAATTAATAAGTAAAACAATGCTATATTATGAAAGTAATGGCACATACAACAGTAACACAACATTGTTGATTTCACATAAAAAGCATCAGTTGAATGTCAATGTTGGACGAAATTTTTTTGATGGATGGCGACCCGATGAAAAAAAATTTCATTTTGAAAAAGTAAAAATAGCAGATTCCACAAGATACAAGATATGGAAACCAAAAGAACAGTATTTTGGCTTTATAACAGATAACATTCAATTAAAAAAATCCCAATTAATTTTAAATGCGGATTATTTTTTTGAAACTATTGAAGATAAAGGGAAACCGAAACTACCTTATTATGAATCAGCATTTGATAATTTCTACAAAACATTTAGAAATAATCAAAAGATACAATTTAATTCATCCGTTTCCAAAACTGGAAATATTGACATTATTGCATCCAGAAATTACTTCAAACGAATTAAAAACAGTTATTACAACGACTTAACATCTCTGGAAAAAACATTAACTACTAACACAGGAGATCAAGATACCAGTATTTTTCAAATGTACATGAGCCGTGGAGTTTTTAGCAACAAACTATTTAGAAACATTTATGAAGTCGGTTATGATGTTTATACAGAAAGTGCTTTGAGTAGCATCATTCAAAACAAAAAACAAAGACAGACAGACATGGCGATGTTTTTATCATACAATATTGAACTCAAAAACAAACTGAAAGTAAAACCTTCACTTAGAGCAAGTTACAATTCTTTATACTCTACGCCAATTATTCCCTCCGTTCATTTTCTATACACGTTTAATAATAAAACAAGAAACGAATCACAACACACATCTAACATTCGTTTGTCTTATTCAAAAGGGTTCCGAACACCTTCATTAAAAGAATTGTTTTTGAACTTTGTTGATATTAACCATAATATTATCGGGAATTCGTCATTAAAACCAGAATTATCCGATTTTTTCAATGGGGCTTTTAATTACAATTATTTTTCGTCAAATACAAAGATTAAAACAACATTCTCTGTCTTTTACAACCACGTGTATAACCTGATTCAGCTAGCACAAGTTAATAGTGCTATCAATCAATACTCTTATGTAAACATTTCTGAAATCAACACAATGGGAACTAATTTGAATTTTAATTATGAATACAAAAATATTCAATCCAATATCACTCTTGCATATACAGGACTCAATTATCCAAACATTAAAAGTTCAGAAAAATTATTCTATCCGGAGGTTATTTTGAATTTAAGTTACAACATTAAATCTCTTTCCTCACAAATCAATTTATTTTCTAAATACAACGGCAAACTTCCATATTATTCTATCAATGGCAGCGATGATTCCAATTATCAAATTAATTATTCAAAAGATTATTTTCAAATAGACATTAATTATTCTTTTACATTTTTCAAAGAAAGAATGAATGTAGCCATCGGAATTAAAAATTTAATGAACAACACATTTTTGAATTTCAGTTCAGGCGGAGCACACTCTTCTGGTGGAATGTATATCAGCACCGGAAGAACTTATTTTGTTCAATGTACATTAAATTTAAAGAAATGAGTATGAAAAGATTTTTTTATCTAATTCCTGTATTGGCTCTTTTAGCGTGTAAAAAGAGAGAATTACCTGTTCCAAAGCATCAACAAGGAAATATAAACAAAGTAAGCATTCCCATGACTTCATCTTACAAATATCAAATATATTTTTCTTTAAAAAATAATGCTATTATGAAACAACAACTCAAAACCTTATGGGACATATGTTTTCATTGTAAAAGTAAAAAAATTATTTTGAACTCTTCTAAAATGATGTTTGCTATGAAAACGAATTTTACTAACTTCTCTGATGTTACAGATTCTACAGGATTTCAACAAGGGAAACGTTATGACTCACCAACCGGCAATCTGGATAGTACGGCTATTGGTAATTGGGAAAATGATAATAAAGTGTATATTATTGATCGTGGCTTCAATGAAAATGGTCAACATCTTGGATTTAAAAAATTGAAAATAGTTTCTTTTAATAATCAAACATTTACATTTTCGGTAGCAGATTTGAATGACTCTCAAGGTCAAACATTTCAAGTGTTACAAGACACAAATTATAATTTTATCGGATTTTCATTTCAGGATAACCAAATCAAAATAATTGAACCTCCTAAAACTGAATGGGATATTGTTTTTACACAATACACAGAACGATTATCACAACCATATTTAGTGCTTGGTTGTTTATTAAACAGATACAATACTTATGCAACAGTGACAAAACAAGTAACATTCGAATCTCTAAATTACAATACCGCCTTAAATTATTCACTATCCTCTAACATCAATATTATTGGCTATAATTGGAAAGAATACGATTTTAATTCTTCTTCATATATTGTGTTTTCCAATTTTACTTATATTATTCGGGATTCTGAAAATTATTACTATAAATTACGTTTCATTGACTTTTATAATTCTAATGGAGAAAAGGGTTATCCTACTTTTGAATTTCAACGGCTGTGAGTTAAAAAATACTTTAATTTGTTTCAAATAAATCGTATTATCCATCTTATTCTTATCTTTATGCCCTTGTTTTATTATCTGTGAAAAAACTGCATTTATTACTCATTCGTTCGTTCTTGCCGCCTTTTATAATCACGCTTTTTGTGAGTACATTTTTATTTTTTTTAGTAGAAGTAGTAATTACTTATCTGGATGATTTTGTAGGAAAAGGATTAAGCGCCTGGGTGCTTACACAATTATTCACTTACGCTTTTCTGGCTATTGTTCCCAAATGTATTCCGCTTGCTATTTTACTGGCTTCTATTATGACCTTAGGAAATCTTGCTGAAAACTATGAATTGGCGGCAATGAAAAGCGCAGGACTTTCTCTGTTTCGTATTCTTTATCCGTTGGTATTATTGATGCTTATATTAGCAGGAATAACGTTTGCTTTCAATAATTATTTATTACCTAAATTAATGTTAGAATCCCAATCGCTATTATTTGATATTCGTCAGACCAAGCCCTCGGTTAATATCAAAGAAAAAACATTTTATAATCAAATTGAAAATATATCTATTCGTGTAGAAAAAAAATACAATGATGGACATAGTTTGAAAGGGGTATTAATTTATGATCATTCGTCTGGTGCGGGAAATAACATTCAACTGTATGCCGATAGCGGATACATGTTTACTTCATCGGATACCAATTATTTAATCATTCGCTTGTTTAATGGTACAAGATATGAAAACGTTCAGAATGAAAATTCTTATCAACGATTTCCGTTAAGCATTATGCAATTCAAAGAAATCGAAATAAATATTGATCTTACTGGATTTAAACTCAAACGAACCGACAAAGAACTGTTTCGTCAAAATACCGAAATGATGAATATGTGGGAACTTCAACAGGAAGCAGATTCTCTAAAACATTCAAAAGAATTACACCATGAGTCCATTTATTCACAGCTCAAAAATTATTTTTTCTCACGAGTAATTAATAACGATAGCAATCAAAAATGTGTTAGTATTGAAAAGATAAATAATCACTTGTCTCAGGCAGAGAAAAGTTTATTGAAAGAAATGCAGGTCAATCAATACCGTTCATTAAGTGCGTTTTTAGAAGCCGAAATTTTGAGTATCAAAGGAATTGAGAGAAGAATTGCTGAACATTGGGTTGCGTGGCACGAGCGTTTGGTTGTATCTATGGCTTGTATCATTTTGTTTTTTGTGGGGGCTCCATTAGGTTCTATTATTCGCAAAGGTGGATTAGGTTTACCGGTTGTAGTGGCTACTTTGTTTTTTATTTTATACATGATCTTAACCGACTCATTAAGAAGCATGGCAATGGAACTGATTTTGCCACCAGTAATTGCCATGTGGTTGCCGTTATTTATATTTTTTATGATAGGAATTTTTCTCACATACAAAGCTGCTCATGATTCTGTTTTATTTGATGTAGATTGGTATATCCAGAAAATCAAATCATTACTGAATCTTAAAAGTTCAAAAACAATCAAAGAAAATTCTGAAAACCTAATCTAATTTTTGCTTAGTAAATAATTTTAGATGAATAGCATGCTATGAAAGTACTATTAATTGCTCATAAAAATCCCTTTCCGCCAGATGATGGCGGGAAAATGGGCATTTACACGATGATTAATGGTTTATTGATAAATAAGATTGAATTGGATGTATTAATCATGAATCCATCAAAAGTATTCCGACCAATTGATAAAAATATAGTGCCATCAGAAATTCAAAAATTAGAAAGCCAAGTTATTGATACCAATATAAAACCACATTCTGCTTTATTAAATTTATTTACCAATCAATCCTATTTTATTTCACGTTTTTGGGATAAAACTTTTGAAAAAAAACTGATTGCTTCTTTGAAACAAACTCAATATGATATTATTCAATTAGAAAGTATTTTTTCTGCTGTTTATCTTCCTGTGATAAAAAAATACTCGAATGCTAAAATCATTTTAAGTGCGCATAATATTGAACATCAAATCTGGGAACGAGTTATACAACACGAAAAAAATTTATTAAAGAAATGGTATTTGAACCTTCAAATAAAACGATTAAAAGCGTTTGAAATAAAATTATTTCAAGAAGTAGATGGCATTACAACAGTAACAGAATTGGATAAGAAAAACATTTTATCATTCGCACCAAATAAGCCCATTGTAGTTACACCCAATGGAATGGATATGCGAAAATTTAAAGTTGCGCCATTTGAACAACAAGATTTAAATACCATCTTTTTTCTTGGATCATTAGATTGGATGCCCAATCAACAAGGGATTGTGTGGTTTTTGGATAATGTTTGGAACAAAGTGCTGGAAAAACTTCCGGATATTAAATTAGTGATTGCTGGAAAAAATATTCCAGAATGGTTGTTGAATCGAAAAGAAAAAAATGTGCGGTATTATTCAAATGTTCCAGATGTAAAAGAGTTGTACCATTCGTATGCAATTATGATTGTACCTTTGCTGGCTGGTAGTGGTATTCGTGTAAAGATTATTGAAGGTATGTCATTCGGAAAATGTATTATTTCAACAAGCATAGGTGCCGAAGGCGTTCCTTATGAAAAAAATAAAAACATTATCATAACCGATACACCAGAAGAATTTGCTGCTGCAATAGTAGATTGCATTCAACATCCTGAAAAAATCAAACAAATACAGCAAGCTGCACGACAAACAGCAGAAAAACATTATAGTCGCGAAAGTGTATATTTGCCACTGGTTAATTTATACAAAGAACTTTTACAAAAATAATCATTGACCATTATGAGCGTAATCGTTTCAATCATAGGAAGACCAAATGTCGGGAAATCTACTTTATTTAATCGTCTTACTAAAACACAGGATGCCATTGTGGATGAAACGCCCGGCGTTACAAGAGACCGACATTACGGAAAAGTAGAATGGGGGAATATAGAGTTTACAATAATTGACACTGGAGGTTATATGAAGAACTCGGAAGATGCTTTTGAAAAATATATCAATCAACAAGTACAATTGGCTATTGAAGAAAGTCAAATTATATTACTTACAGTTGATGCAAAAGATGGACTTACCGAATGGGATAAGGACGTGGCAAATGTTGCGAGAAAATATAACAAACCCATTCTTTTAGTAGTAAATAAAGTAGACAATAGCGAAATGCTTGCATCTATCTATGATTTTTATTCACTTGGTTTTAATAACATTTACCCTATTTCTTCTATCAGCGGGAGCGGGACAGGAGAATTATTAGATGCGATTGAAAAACTGATTAATGAACAATTTAAGGATGAATTAAAACAAGATTTACCAGACGATGATTTTCCTAAAATAGCCATTGTTGGAAGGCCTAATGTTGGAAAATCTTCATTGATTAATGCTTTATTGGGTGATGAAAAGCACATAGTATCTGATATTCCGGGTACTACGAGAGATTCTATTCATACATTTTACAATAAGTTTAATTTAAAGTGCTGGTTAATTGACACGGCAGGATTGAGAAGAAAAAGCAGAGTAAAAGATGATATCGAATTTTACAGTACATTAAGAACTATTCGTGCTATTGAACAAAGCGATGTTTGTATTTTAATGCTTGATGCCACACAAGGTATAGAAGCACAGGATTTGCATATTTTTCAAACTATAATTGAAAATAAAAAAGGCGTTGTAATTGCCGTTAATAAATGGGATTTGATAAAAGATAAATATAGCAATATCACTAAAGATTATGAGGAAGAAATTAAAAAAAGAATAGCGCCTTTTGTGGATGTACCCATTATTTTTACTTCCACTGTTGATAAAACAAGATTACTCAAATTATTGGAAACAGCCATTCAGGTTCAACAAAAAAGAAAATTTCACATTCCTACACATGAATTAAATGAGTTTTTTCAGGAAATTATGAACCAAACTCCACCCCCTTCTGTAAAAGGTAAATTTGTAAAAATAAAATATGTTACTCAGGTAAACGAAGCGCCCGTATTTCTTTTATTTTGTAATCTTCCTCAATATCTACCAGAATCTTACAAACGTTTTTTAGAAAACAAATTACGAGAAAAATATGATTTTAAGGGCGTACCCATCAATATGGTGCTAAAAAAGAAATAAATACAAAAAGTTATTATTGTTGAAAATAAATTTTATACATTTGTATTCCTAAAAAATAAAAACTATGGGAAAGAAAATATCTTCTAAAAAATCTTCTGCAAAAAGAACAACAAAAAAATCAGGCAAAAAAGTAAGCGCAAAAAAATCAGTTAAGAAAAGCAGCAAAAAAGCGAGTAAAAAAACGACGACTAAAAAGTCAACAAAAAAATCAGTTGCAAAAAAATCAGTGAAAAATGCCGCAAAAAAAGTCAGCAAAAAAGCAACAACAAAATCCTCCAAAAAATCGGTAAAAAAGATTACAAAAAAAGCAACTGTAAAAGTTAGTAAGAAAACAATATCCAGAAAAGAAAAACAAAAAACTAAAGCATCTACATCTCAAACAACACAACAATCCTCAGTGAAATTTACTCCGCACATAACATCTTTAAAACCAGGTATGCCTGCACCCTATTTTGAAGGCATTGATCAGGACGGAAATAAAGTAACACTCAATGATTTAGCAGGAAGTAAATTTGTTTTGTATTTTTATCCAAAAGATGATACGCCCGGCTGTACCAAAGAAGCATGCAATATCAGAGACAATTATCAAAGATTTTTAGATGCTGGATATACAGTGTTTGGTGTAAGTGCAGACAGTGTTGAAAGTCACAAAAAATTTAAAGAAAAATACAACTTGCCATTTTCTTTAATTTCTGACCCTGAGAAAAATATCATACGTGCCTATGATGTGTGGGGAAAGAAACAATTTATGGGAAAAATTTCAGAAGGATTAGTTCGTACTACTTTTGTAATTGATGAAAATGGAGTTATTTCAAATGTAATTACAAAAGTTGAGGTAGATAATCATACAGAACAGATTTTAAGATCTACTAATGAATAAAAGTTTGATGTGCGTATATTTGATTAAGGGCGGTTAGCTCAGTGGGAGAGCACTACTTTGACATGGTAGGGGTCGTAGGTTCGAATCCTACACCGCCCACATATTCAAATGTGTTGTAGGACATTGTTATAGAACATCGTGAGAACAATAAATTAAGTTTAATATAAATTCTATTTACACATTAGATTTGAAAGTGTAACTTCACTTCAAAGCCGTGGACAAAAAGATAAGAATAAAGCAATACATTGTGATAACGAGAATATTCACTTTGAGATTGTTTTGTTTCAATAAGTATCGAAACACACAATGACGGAACAACTCAAAACCATTTTATGAAACACATAAGCACATAGAAATTAACAATTTAGAACACATAGAATAAAATCTATATTTTCTATGCATCCTATATATCTATGTGGTAAAAAATAACTCTCAACTCATCACTCATAATTCTCAATTCCTTTCAATAATCTCTGTAAAAATTAAACACATTACAGTTTAATCCCGCATATAGCCAAACATTCGAATACCTTACCGCCACATCATTATTTGATCTAATAATTACTCCAATACTTGCACGCAAGTTCATTACAGGTGTTAGTAAATACGATAATTCTACTTGTGAATGATTGAAATACGTTCTTATTCCTTGCAACGTATAATTTCCATATTCCTTACTCCTCGTTGTATACGAAAGAAAGATGTTTTGCCCCACATTGCTTTTTTCGTTTAAACTATCTTTACCAATTTCTGCATATACCTGATGAAACTGAATTTTCCAGCGATTGTATGAATACGTCAATTGCCCCACAAATTCTCTGAAATTTGCACCGAATGGATGTGCTAATGAAACACCTAAATGTGCATAGTTTTGCGACGGCGATCCGTGAGAATAGGTATACGGCTTCACTTCATTATATTCAACTCGAGCATTCAAATTTTTAATACCTAAAACATTTAGCAGATACATTCCCAATTGCCATCCCTGTTTATTAGCCCACCAGCCCTTGCCTGCACGAATTTCTTTCAAGTAGAATTCATCTAACGCTAATTGTCCATAAAACAAAACTTTTTTTGATAAAATATAACTTGCATTCAATCCCATCATTACATTATCGGCTGAACCCTGCTGATATTCCTGTGGTCTTAAAAAAATAACCGGACTCAAATAAGCCGGATCAAAACCACGATGCCGATTGGTATCTGTTCCCTGCCAAACAACATTTTCAAACAGTGTTAGATTTAAATTTTTAAAGATATTGACCGACAATGTATGCATCGTAGAATATTTGTTTTGTAAAGTATTCAAACTATTTCCCGGTATATAATGTTGTAAAAGAATATAAAACACATTGTATTGAATTTTCCAGAAATTCGTTTGAAGTTTCAAATACGGATAGGGCGCTGAAACATCTGACAACAATAAGGAACGATAACCATTTCCAATAAACATTTTACCTCTCCCGGCTTGAAAATTAAAAAACGATTTTGAATACGATGCATACGCATTCCAATATAAATAATTATATCTGTTTTTTTGTGTATTCAAAGGGAATCCAATGTTGGGAATAAGCTGATTTATCTGAATAATTGTATCTAGAAAATAAGGAAAAGTAGAAGAATAAATTGTCCCTAAACCATATAGTGTAAAATCATTGTTGATATTTAAATACACCTGCGAACCTATGCCATTTTCAGAAGTAAATTTTCCATCAAAGCCCTGAATACTATGAATGATTGGTAAAATTTGTAATTGATACTGATTGCGTTTATTAGGCGCATCATTAAACACTTTACTTAATGCTAAAGATTTAATTTTAGGGTAAGATTTTTTACTAAAAACAGTATCTGAATATTCAACAATGGAAGAAAACAAATATGGTTGATAAACAGCGTGAAATTTTTCTGAAGGATAACGAATGTTCCACTCCTGCAAAGCGTCACTATAATCCTTACTCAACAGAACATTTTTAGATTGAACATTATATTGTGCCTGAAATGAAAAACAATACATCAAAAATGAAATAAATAACAACTTTATATGAACGATTTTTTGAAATCTCAACATCACAATAATAAATATTTTCTGAAAAGGAAGTTTAGTTTTTCAAAATCCACTTTGTCCCATCAGGTGTATCTTTTATGCTAATGCCAATAGATTCTAACCTATCTCGAATACTATCCGATAGAGCATAATTTTTATTTTTCTTTGCTTCTGCACGAATTTCTAAAATCATTTCTACCAATGTTTGAATTTTACCAAGTAACTGATTATTTTGTTGTGTATCCATTTTTGGAATGCCCATTATGTCATAAAAGAATGTCTGGAAAAGTTTCTTAAGTTCTTCAATATCCTGTTCCGTCAAGTTGATCTGACCTTCATTGGCTTTATTGATAATTTTTGCAATTTCAAACAATTCTGCCATCAATACAGCAGTATTAAAGTCATCGTTTAGTGCAGAATAGCATTTATTCCAGAAATCTGCTACTGTTACAGAAGAGTTTGCAGATGGTTTAATGGTTTTCAATAAATCAAAACTTTCAATCAATCTGTAATATCCTTTTTCCGCGGCATTCAAGGCATCTATTGTAATATCCAACGTACTGCGGTAATGTGTTTGCATCATAAAAAAACGAATCACTGCTGGGCTAAATCCCTTTGGAATTAATGGATTTGATCCACTTATCAATTCTAATGGTAATACTACATTACCTAAAGATTTACTCATTTTCTTGCCATTCAAGGTAAGCATATTGGTATGTAGCCAAAATCTAGCTGGTTGTTTTCCACAATATGCAATGTTTTGAGCAATTTCATTCGTATGATGCGTAGGTGCCAGATCCATTCCTCCACCATGAATATCAAACTCATTACCTAAATATTTGGTGCTCATAGCCGAACATTCAATGTGCCATCCCGGGAAACCTTTACCCCATGGGCTATTCCACTGCATCAAGTGTTGTGGTTTGGCTTTTATCCATAATGCAAAATCCAACCTTCCACGTTTTTCATCTTGTCCGTCTAACTCTCTCGTATTATTTAAGAGTTCCTCTAAATTTCTGCCAGTTAATGCCGTATAATCATAATGTTCTGCAAATTTTTCCACATCAAAGTAAATTGTCCCATTCACTTCATACGCCCATCCATTTTTTAAAATTTGCATCGCCATTTCTTGCTGTTCTAATATATGGCCAGTGGCAGTGGGTTCAATGGATGGAGGTAAAACATTAAAAATCCGCATGATCTCGTGAAAAGAAACGGTGTACTTCTGCACGATTTCCATAGGTTCCAACCGTTCCAGATACTGCCCGTTTGGAGATTTTGTCTTCATCCGAATCATCTTCCAAGGTGCCCGGCATCCGTGATGTTTCTTACGTATCTGAACCTTGTATATCCCAAGATGTTTCAAATAGCGATAATACCACATCAAAAGCAATGAAAGTTCGTACATTGCCTAAGATGTACATCATTGTACACGGTGGGTCCGCACACGTACATGCCCACAAAAGGCGGATTGATGGGTTGAAACTTATTCTTTTTTTCGTGGTCAAGCGTAGTGTATACAAGTACAAGTTCCTGCTGACATATCCATTATTTATGTTTCAATCGCTTCGCAAAAGTAGGAAAAATAGTATCGGGAGAATAAGAAGTGTCGTTAAACTCCGTTCGATTTTTTAGTTTGAAAGGGCATCAAAATTTTTCGTGCTTTAAATTTTGCATATTGATTAAAAAAATGCATACATTTGCCCCCCGAATTAAAATTCCTCAGTAGCTCAGCCGGTTAGAGCACATGACTGTTAATCATGGGGTCGCAGGTTCGAGCCCTGCCTGAGGAGCTTAAAAAAGGCGGTCTATAAAAAAACCGCTTTTTTTATTGTTAGCAAAAATTTAGTTCATCAACAGATTCTTCATTAGAATTTGTGTAATTTGAATTTACATGTAAAATCTATGTATTTTAATCACAATCAAAAAAATGTTCACAAAAGTTCTCATACATGTTGCCAGTAAAAAACCACCCTATGTTATTTGAAAAATTTTTCGCGATTTAAGTAAACTATTAAAGGTATAATTAACTCAAATGATGTAATAAAATTCAATTGATGATCGCTACTGTCAAAGAAATAGATGAATTTTATATGTACTAAATCATACTTTTTCCAGCTTCGCAAACTTTAATAATAATACTTTCTGACCAAAATTATCAAATGCTACCACCGCCTTGCTATCTGGCCACTTTCCAGATATTTCCAATATTACACCTCTACCAAATTTTTCATGATGCACAACATCCCCTTTGATTAAATCTTTATTTTGTAGAACAGCACTATAATCTGCTGTTGTTTGACTGGCTTGCTTAACAGAAACTAACTTTTTAGGTTTTTCGTATGTCGTGGATGTGACTGATTTTTCATACAACGTGTAACTTCCTTCATCCGAATAATCCCCTTTATAGTATTGCCGATTAGAATCACGAGTATACATCTCTTTAATATTGATAAACTGTTGTGGCAATTCATTGATAAAACGGCTGGGCGATGAGTAACTGGCTCTTCCATTTATGAAACGTCTTTGTGCAAAAGATAAAAATACCCTTTTTTTAGCACGAGTTACAGCCACATAAAATAAACGTCTTTCTTCTTCAATATCATCCTGAAACATTGTGCGTCCGGAAGGGAATAAACCTTCTTCCAGACCTACTACAAACACATTTGGGAATTCCAATCCTTTAGACAAATGAATGGTCATCAATACAACTTTTGGAGAAGTATCCGTTTCGTTTTGCTCATCTTGCGATGTCAGCAAACTAACTTCTCTCAAAAACTCATCTAATGTACGAAATGATGGTAATTGAAAACTTTCATATTGTACATTTTGTAGTGCTTCTTGTTCTGGTAATGTGCGTTCTGTTTTAGCAAATTGTTCAATAGCGTTCATCAATTCTTTGATATTGAGCAGTCGTTCTTTGTTTTCATCAGTTGGAGTAGCTTCATAATGTTTAATAATTTCTGAAAACTTCAATATCTCTTCTGCTAATGTGTATACATCGGTTTCATAAAGTATATTTTTAAATCCAATGATATTTGCCACAAAATTTTCTATCACACTCACCTGCCGATTGCTGATATTCAAGTCCTCCTGTAAAACTCTGACGTTTTGCAATAATTCAAACACACTAATTTGATTATCGTAAGCATGATTTACCATTTTTTCTAATGTTGTATCACCTATCCCACGAGCTGGAAAATTGATGATTCGTGTTAATGCTTCTTCATCATTTGGATTAACCACTACTCTGAAATAGGCCAGCACATCTTTAATTTCTTTTCTTTGATAAAACGAAGTGCCACCATAAATTTTGTATGGTATCTGTAACTTTCTGAAAACATCTTCAAATGCACGAGATTGCGCATTGGTACGATATAAAATAGCCATGTCTGAAAAACTTTCTCCTCTGCTTTTCAATTCCATGATTTCTTTTGCAACAACCTGTGCTTCGTGCATCTCATCATTACAGCCCAATAATGTAATAGGATCGCCTTTTGGATTTTGTGTATAAACTTCCTTGGGTATTTGATTTTTGTTATATTTAATTACAGCATTAGAAGCATCTACAATATACTTTGTACTTCTGTAATTTTCTTCTAGCTTAAATAATTTGTGATTGGGAAAATCCTTGCGAAAATTGGTGACGATGTTATTAATGTCGGCTCCTCTGAAACTGTAAATACTCTGTGCATCATCACCAACTACACAAACGTTCTGATGTAATCTGGATAATTGTTTTACAGCAAGGTATTGAGAAAAATTCGTGTCTTGAAACTCATCTACTAAAATGTATTGAAATAAGTTTTGATAATTCTTCAATGTTTCAGGAAAATCTCTGAACAACACATTGGTATAATACAACAAATCGTCAAAATCCATTGCTCCATTCTTGTACAATTGTTTTTGATAGGCCTTGTATACTTCTGCAAAATACTCGCGTTTTCTGTAACGGTCCTCTGCAATCAAATGAGGAGAGGCCTCGTATTTAGAAGGAGAAATCAAATTGTTCTTCAAATCGGATATTCTGGAAAGCACAGATGATGGTTTGTAGGCATTCTTTTCATCTAATTGCATTCTCCTGATAATCTGTGTTAGAACTTTTTTACTATCTTCTGTATCGTAGATGGTAAAGTTGGAAGTATATCCAATTTTATCGGCTTCACGACGTAGTATTTTCGCAAAAATAGAGTGAAACGTTCCCATCCAGACCTGTCTGGCATGGTGTGGGCTAACCAATTGAGCAATACGTTCCTTCATTTCACCCGCTGCCTTATTGGTAAATGTGAGCGCGAGAATATTATACGGTTGCCAGCCCTTCTGAATAAGATAAGCAATTTTATAGGTCAAAACTCTCGTTTTCCCAGATCCTGCTCCAGCTATTACCATCAAAGGACCTTCAATGTATTCTACTGATTGTCTTTGAGCTGGATTTAATTCATTTAAAAACCGCATATTCTTTACAATTGAATGGCAAAGTTAAGCAAGTAATTTTGAATTATACTCATAGAACTTATGATTACAATAAAAAGTTCCTTTTTGGACTGCTCTTTAGTAAAGTCGCTGCAATTTCCGATTTATCAGAATTTCTTGCTTATTTTTCTCTAAAAATTAAGATAAAAAATAAGAGAATAAATTCTACCATCTTAAATCCAGATTATGTAATAGAACTAATGAAATTTGAATCGACTATAAAATCAAATCTCTTATTTTAACTACAATGGACACCAGGAAAATAAACAAAGTTCTGGCACAATTGCCAGCGAAAAATATTTTGTATGCATTGTGAAAAATCTTCGTGTCATTCGTGGTTTAAATAAATTAATGAACTAAAACCAATTTGATGACGCGTATTTTTGTTGAATTCTCAATAAAATAAAGCAATGTATGCAGAATGCTAATTTTTAATACATAATTTGGGATAAATTCATCAAGTATAATACTTTCTTTATATCCAACAATTTCTTTTATTTCACTCTTCCAAATGCATAAAAATACTTTTGAAAATAGGGCTCGTTCAAATCACTGATTATTACACCTTTTTTGGTAGAAGCATGAACAAACTTATCATTCTTCAAATATACCCCTACATGTGTAATTTCTTTACTCTCAATCTTAAAAAACACCAAATCTCCTTCCTTTACTTCCGAATGTTTAATCTTCTTGCACTGCTTATGAAAAATGTCCTCTGACTTTCTTTCTAATGTCTTATGATAAACCTTTTGATACAACAAATTCACAAAGCCCGAACAATCCACACCATTTTTAGAACACTCGCCGTACTTGTAAGGAACACCATACCATTCTGTAATAAAAGTGTACAGGGGCTGATGCATCTCTTTATCCGAAAGTTGTAAAGTTGATTTCACATAATTATATGTAGAACTCTTTGTTGCACTTATTGTTGCATTCTTTTTTGCTTTACATCCTACAATTAAAAAAATAATACCAATTAAAAAAACAACATTTCTCATCTTTTTTAATTCTTACAATGGGCTTAAAATTAAGAACATTTTACTTTTGTCCTTTTATCCTTCATTCAAAATAATTGTATTTTTGCCTCATTCATTATATAAAAATATATTTTATTATGAAACTCATCATTCCCATGGCTGGTCGTGGCACTCGCATGCGTCCATCCACATTAACAACACCCAAACCACTTTTCCCTATTGCAGATAAATCCATCGTAGAATGGCTAATATATGAAATTTTTCATTCAACAAATTTACCAATAGAAGAAATTGCCTATATCATTCATCCTGATTTTGGAAAACAAGTAGAATCCGAACTCATCAATATAGCCAGTAAATACAATGCTATTGGAAAAATTTATTATCAGACCGAAGCTTTAGGCACTGCACACGCTATACTATGCGCTGAACCTTCTTTACATAAAGAAGTGCTCATCGCCTTTGCTGACACCTTATTCAAAGGGACATTTCAGATTGATGTCAATAAAGACGGCATTATCTGGACTAAAACAGTGGATGACCCAAGACAATACGGTGTGGTCGTTACAGATGAATCAAAAAGAATTCTCTACTTTGAAGAAAAACCTCAAAATCCTAAAAGCAATGAAGCCATCATTGGTATTTATTTCTTTAAAGATGGAGAATATCTAAAATCCGAACTCTCTTTCCTGATAGAAAACAATATCAAAGAAAAAGGCGAGTATCAACTTACCAACGCTATGGAAAACATGCGTCAAAAAGGAAAAAACCTCTTCTCTCAAACGGTTGACAAATGGTTAGATTGTGGAAATAAAGAAACCACTTTATATTCACATCAAGTCGTCTTACAAGAAAATAACATCGTATCTTCTAACAATCATAAAAATACCAATAGCAAAATTATCCCACCGTCTTACATTGGAAATAATGTTATTCTTGAAAATTCTACCATCGGTCCTTTCGTAAGCATTGGAGATAATTCAATAGTTTCCAATACTTCTATAGAAAATACTATCATAATGAAAAATGTAAAATTATCTTCAGTAAAAATTCAAAATAGCATCATTGGTAATTATTCCAAAATTACAGGCAATACTAATACGAGCATGAACCTTCACATCAGCGATTATTCTCAAATAGAATTCCAGTAATTTATGATACGAACATTCTTCATCCTATATTTAATCCTTTCTCTGATTTTATCATCTTGTCATAGTGCGCAAAAAACACAAGCATCTAAAAAAACAAACATAACAATCCAACTGGACAACGACAAACAGGCACAACTCTCTGCTTTGTTTATTGATGCTTGTTCCAATCGTTTGTTAGGTAAATTCAAAGAAGCCGAATGGTATTTGAAACAATGCGAAAAATTAGAACCGAATTCAGCAGCTGTTCAATATGAATTAAGCAATTTATACCGCTTATCCAATAGAAAACAGGAAGCATTAATCGCAGCTCAAAAATCTGTTAAACTGAATCCAGACAACATCTGGTATCAATATGCACTCATCAAACTCTACGACCAAAATAATCAGTACAGCAAATCTATAGAACTCCTGAAAAACTTAATAAAAAAATATCCCAATAATCAAGATTTATATCGTCAATTAGTATTAGAATATGAACTGAATAATCAACCACAAAAAGCTCTGGATTTATTAGACCTTATTGAAAAAAAATGGGGCTATTCTTTTGATATAATGTATGAAAAAGTGACTCTTTTGTATTTCATGGGGAAAAGCAAACTCGTTGAAAATGAATTAGAAAAATATTTGCAATACTACCCTGATGATAATAAAGCCAAAGAAGTATTGGCTGGAATGTTTTACAAAAATAAAGAGCAACAAAAAGCATTGGAATTAGCCAATGATTTACTCAAAGACGATTCATTAAATGCTGCAGCACATCTGGTATATTACGATTATTTTATCAGTCAAAATAATTATGACAAAGCGTTTTATCACCTTAATTTACTGTTCTCCAATCCCGATTATGATGTCAAAGAAAAACTCTCTATTCTAATCAAATTTTATTCCTCTACTTATAAAGCGAAAGACAAAGATCTTGAAGAAAAACTGCTTCACCTGTGTGAAATATTTGTTCACACACATCCTTTAGCACCAGAATCTCATAGCATATACGCAGATTATCTACTCAAACAAAATAAAAAATCAGAAGCCATCACAGAATACTACAAAGCCGCTTTATTGAGTAAAAACAAATATCCTATCTGGGATCAATTACTCTCATTAGAATATGAAACTGGTATGTATGATTCACTACTCAAACACAGCGAAATGGCTCTGGAAATTTTCCCAAATCAAGCTATGTTTTATGTTTACAAAGGCATAGCACTAAGAAACAAAAAACAATACGAAGATGCCATCAACCATTACAAAATAGCCACCGATTATGCCCTTGACAACAACAATTTACTCGAAATCATTTACACAGAACTTGCCGAAACATATAACGAAATTAAAAATTATCCAGAATCTGATAAATACTTTGAATATGCACTTACTATAAATCCTGATAACTCTTTAGTTCTAAATAATTATGCCTATTATCTTGCTATACGTAAAGACAAATTGGACAAAGCCGAAAAGATGAGCAAACGAAGTTTAGAACTCTCACCCAATAATCCCAATTATATAGATACTTACGCCTGGATACTTTATCAACAAAAACGATATAAAGAAGCAGAAACAATCTTAAAATCCATCATTGATAAAAAACAATCTGCTGTCATGTTAGAACACTACGGAGATATTTTATATCAACTCAACAAAAAACAGGAAGCCCTTGAATACTGGAAAAAATCAAAAGAAGCAGGCAACACCTCTGAAACATTATTAAAAAAAATAGAAACCCAAACATTAATAGAAAATTAAAACAAAAAGATTTTATTGTGCCTCAAAAACAGATTCAAATAATCCCCATACTTACTTTTTTTAGTGCTATTCTTTTAATTTTTTTGCTTTCCTGTAAAACAAAAAAAACAACAACAAAACCTATTGTTACAAATGTTGATACTACTGATAAATGTAAGTTGCCTATCAAATCTACACGGCAATTAATTGAAAAAATGCAACAAAACACTTTTAACTACGAGTGGATTTATGCCCGTGCCGAAACAAAATTAGTTATTGACAGCGAAGATACGGACGTTGATATTAAAATCCGTTCTAAAAGAGACAGTGCTATTTTAATAACCGTTGAAGCCATTGGACTATTTGATGTAGCCAAAATTCTCATTACCAATGATTCTGTAAAGATGATTATTTATCCCAAAAAGCAATACTTTTATGGTAGTATAGAAAACATATCCAAACTGCTTAACATCAATGCTGACCTTGATCTTATTCAATCTGTTTTATTTGGCAATAATGCAGAATTTTACAATGAAGATGACAAAATTAAACATATTAATGATAAAAAAAATTGTTTATACTTGCTAACAACCACTAAAAAAAGAAAAGTTAAACGTATATTGAAAGATAAAGAAATTCTGATTGCCAAAGAACCCATTCAAATCATCACCATTCATCCTCAAACATTCAAGATAGTAAAAAATCAATTCATTGACATTAAAAACAATCATTCTCTTATCGTTGACTATGAAAATTTTCAAAACATTGATTCTCTCTACTTTCCCAAACTCGTAAAAGCTAAAATAATAGCCAATAACCCTCTGGACTTTCAATTAAAATACTCTAAAGTTGAATTAAACAAAGTGCAGAATCTCTCTTTCCGCATACCCAGTAATTATGAAAAACATGAAATCAAATGAAAATTAGATTTTTCATACAGGGGGGGTTAATCTTTGTTATTTCATTATTTCTTACATCTTTTTTCAATAAAACTTTTACATACAAAATTTCATCAGAAAATATCTCAGCCCTTCAAATTCTTCATCAAATGATTGACTCTATTGAAAATATTCAAACTCTGAAAATTAAACTCATTGCTCTTGAAAGAATTCAGGATAAATACCTAAAAGCGATTTCTATAACCAAAATATCATACAGCAAACCTAAAAAGCTATATTTCATAAATCCTGAAAAGAAAATCGAAATTTTATACATTGAAGATGAAAACGACAACAAGGCACTTGTTAAACATCCTTCTCTGCCATTCAGTATTTATTTAGACCCTAATGGTTCTGTGATGAAGAAAAATCAACATTATACCATTCATGAATTAGGTTTTCAATATATTGCTAGAACCATACAAGTTGCTCTTTCCAAAGAAAAAGAAAAATACCTTAATTATCTACACTTTCTCGGTATCCACGAAAAAAACGGGAAACCATGTTATACCTTAATGTATGAAAGTTCTAACTTTGATTTTTTTACTTATACTGTTGTCGCAAGAGAAACTGTAGTTAGTATTGCAAGAAAATTTAATATCAATGAATACATTATTCGTGATAAAAACAATTTGTACAACCACTTTGGATTTTTGAAAAAAGGCACAACACTATTACTTCCTAAAATGTATTGTAAAAAAGCGTTTATCTATATTGACAAATCAACCATGCTTCCTGTATCCATCAATTTATACGACGACAAAGGTTTATTAGAAAGCTATGACTACGAAAATGTACAAAAAAACATCCCCATCAAAGATGAAGAGTTTTCTAAAAATTACAAAGAATACAATTTCTGATTATGCCACGTTATTTTCTTGAGCTCGCTTATTGTGGTACCAATCTAAACGGCTGGCAAATTCAAGCCAATACTCCTAATACCGTTCAACAAATACTCACAGAAGTTTTATCCACCACATTAAGAGAAAATATAGAACTCATCGGCTGTGGAAGAACAGATGCTGGCGTGCATGCCAAACAATATTTTGCTCATTTTGATTCCAGCAATCTCGCTTCTCATCCTTTTGATTTTTGGCTTCACAAATGGAATTCTATGTTACCCGAAAGCATTGCTATTCATCAAATATTACCAGTAAAAGATGCTGCTCATGCCCGTTACGATGCCGTTTCCAGAACGTATGAGTATTTCATCCATCAACGCAAAGACCCTTTTCTTTATCAAAAATCATGGTATTATCCAACCCCTCTTAATCATGAAAAAATTATGAATGCCCTTGAAATCATCAAAAACCACAACGATTTTGCCTGCTTTGCAAAAGATGCATCCGAATATAAAAACACAATCTGCATTATCACTCACACAGAATGGAAAATTAAAAATTACCAGATTACATTTACCATATCTGCCAATCGTTTTCTGAGAAACATGGTACGTTCTTTAGTGGGCACGTTAATATGGATTGGAACTGGCAAATTTTCTTTGGAAGATTTAAAAAATATTTTACATTCCAGAGATAGAAAAAAAGCAGGTTTTTCAGCACCTGCCGATGGATTGTATTTATCTCAAATCATTTACCCAAAAGATATTTTTCTATTATGAACAAAAAAAATATTATTCTACGAATTTTATCTGAACTAAATCAATATCCAAAACTCTTTTATTCAGCAGTTTTTTTAACGTTGATTATTTCAATCGTATCTGTATTTCGTCCTGTTATTGTAAATCATTTCTTAAATAGTATTCAACAATTTTCTGCACAACAACTTACTTATTTAGGATTGTTTTTAATTATCCTTCTTATTCTCGAATCAAGTTTACAATATATTAATAGCATCCTTTCTGTCATACTTGGACAAAAACTTGTTTTGAAAACCAGAAAAACACTTTATAGCCACGTATTACATCTGCCTATTTCCTACTTTGATAAAACACCTGTTGGGACAATTGTTACACGCGTAGTTTCCGATATGGAAGCGATGAATGAAATTTTTTCCGAAGGTTTTACCACCATTTTAGGTAGTGTACTTACTATCATTATTTTTATTGCTACTATGTTTTATATAAATGTAAAACTTACTCTTGCTGTGCTATCTGTAATGCCCTTACTAATTTTATCTGTTTGGTTGTTCAAAAATGCTGTGCAAAAATCCTTCACACAAGTACGAAATGCTGTAGCAAATCTAAACCGCTTTATACAGGAGCGACTTACAGGTATGTCCTTAATCCAACAATTCAACGCTGAACAACATGAGTTTGAAAAATTTAAAAAACTAAACCAACAACATCGTCAGGCGCATATTCAATCTATCTGGTATTATTCCATTTTCTTTCCAATTCTTGAATTGCTTTCAAGTATTGCTATTGCGCTTTTAATATATACTTCTTCCATCTTAAAAAATGTTGCTCTGGGTGACCTTACGTTTTTTATTATGATGACACAAATGCTCTTCCGACCGCTTCGTATGTTAGCTGATCAGTTAAACACTTTTCAAATGGGATTAGTAGCTGCTGATCGCGTATATCAACTATTAGATGAGCACATTCCTCAAATCAACGACGGCAAGATTGTTTTTCAAGAACTAAATTACGGAATAGAATTCAAAAACGTCTCATTTCAATATCAGGACAAGCAAGTGGATGTTTTATCCAATATTAATCTTCTCATTCCTGCAAAAAAAGTAACTGCTATTGTTGGTCATACAGGTTCTGGGAAATCAACTTTAGTCAGTTTAATCAGTCGTTTATACGATATTAAAAATGGGGAAATATTGATTGACCATATTCCTATTCAACAATATTCCTTATCTTCGTTAAGAAGCAAGATTTCAGTAATATTACAAGACCCACATTTGTTTAATGATACTATATTAAACAATGTTAGAATGTTTGACTCAAAAATTACTCTGGAACAGGTAGAAAATGCCTCAAAAGAAATAGGTATTCATCACTTCATTCAACAGTTTGAAAATGGTTATAACTACATCATTCAAGAAAGAGGTAATAATTTATCTTCTGGTCAAAAGCAACTTATTGCCTTTTTAAGATCTTATCTTTCTCAACCTGAATTATTTATTTTAGATGAAGCTACTTCGATGATTGACTCTCATACAGAACAACTTATTCAATCTGCTCTTAAAAAAATATTACACAATCGCACAGCCATCATTATTGCTCACCGTTTATCTACCATACAAATGGCTGATCAAATTGTTGTAATGCACAATGGAACTATTGTAGAACAAGGCACACACAATGAATTAATTGCAAAAAACAGATACTACAAAGAAATCTACGAAGCGCAGTTAGAAGAAATCGCATAAATTCTATTAGCCCTAATTGTTCATTAAAAAAATTAGAATCAATTATCTATTATTGATTTTATTAAGATTAAAAAAACTTAGGAATATCAATACAGATCTTATGTATTTGTATTAAAGAAGTTATTTATTGATAGAAGATTTTTTTCGATTTATTTAATAAACTACAAAAAAAACATATCAAAGATTTACACTTCAAAAATATTTTTTATGATTTGTTATGATTATTATTGACAATAATCATTTGTTCACTGCTTATAATTACCTTTTATTTGCAGCAAAAAAATATGGCTAAACACGAAATTGATTTAGAATGGGAAAGTGGAATGCTTTTTCATTCAGAAGTGAATGGACACAAAGTATACGTAGATGCTGATCCTTCAGTAGGCGGCACAAACAAAGCCCCTCGTCCAAAGCCCTTAATGTTAGTTGCATTAGCAGGTTGCACTGCTATGGATGTTGTATCACTTTTGAATAAAATGCGTGTGCCTTTTGAGTACTTTAATGTAAAAGTTTCTGCTGATTTAACCGAAGAGCATCCAAAAGTATATTCAAAAGTCCATCTCATTTATCAAATTAAAGGTGATAATTTAGACAAAGAAAAAGTTGAAAAAGCCGTGAACTTATCACAAGAAAAATACTGTGGTGTAGGCGCAATGTTTAAAAAATTTGCTGAATATACCTTTGAGATACAATATCTATAATAAAAAATAGATATTACAATTGCTTACTCACAAAACATCACATTTAAATTAATTGCCAGATTTTAATTTCATAAAGCAATTCCAATGGGATGCCGAAGCATCAAACGTTTATAGCCATAATAATCAGTTAGCTTCTACTTGTACGACCCCTTCCACTTTCTGGAAGGGTCGCACAATGCTTTTTATCCTATTCTCTATCACCCTGCAATCCCTTCGGGATTAGATACAATTTAGTATTTTTTCCTATAAATCTTTTATTTTGAATAAACCTAAAAACAATAGAACACAGATAACACAAATTGAAACAGATTTTCACAGATTTTTTCAAGATTTTTATTCGGTAATGTGTTATTGAAAAAATTTCATGTAAATTCGTATAAAATTATTTTGAATTACTTTTTCCTCTTATTCGCTTATTTTTCAGGGGATAATTAAGTTTATTTTTGTTTTCATAGATGCCTTTTTTTCACTATCTTTATGGGCTTAATTAAAACGGATAACAAATGGATAATACTGAAAAAGAAGTAAAAAATTACAGTGCCGATAACATCCAGATATTAGAAGGTTTGGAAGCGGTTCGGAAACGTCCTGCGATGTACATTGGAGATGTAAGCGTAAAGGGACTGCATCATCTGGTATACGAAGTGGTGGATAATTCAATTGACGAAGCATTAGCAGGATATTGTAAAAACATTGAAGTAACCATTCATAAAGATAACTCTATCACTGTTAAAGACGATGGTCGCGGAATTCCAACGGATATACATCCTAAACAAGGCGTTTCGGCTTTACAAGTGGTAATGACGGTCTTACACG
This sequence comes from Bacteroidia bacterium, assembly GCA_026003255.1. Taxonomy (GTDB): domain Bacteria; phylum Bacteroidota; class Bacteroidia; order B-17B0; family Aurantibacillaceae; genus BPGX01. The sequence goes on from BPGX01000002.1 coordinate 379,291, forward strand.
CTGGTGGCAAATTTGACAAAGATACTTACAAGGTTTCAGGCGGATTACACGGCGTGGGCGTATCATGTGTGAATGCTTTATCCATTCACCTAAAAGCCGAAGTACATCGGGATGGTAAAATTTTTGTTCAGGAATATTCCAAAGGACAACCTTTATATGATGTAAAAGTAGTGGGAGAAACAAATTACAGAGGGACGATTGTTACTTTCAAACCTGATGCTGAAATATTTACCGTTACAGAATACAACTATACCACTCTTGCCAATAGAATGCGTGAACTTGCCTTTTTGAATAAAGGTATTCGCATTACCCTCATTGATGAAAGAAGAACAGATGAAAATGGCAACTATTACTCAGAAACTTTTTATTCTGAAGGAGGATTAAAAGAATTTGTTGAATATTTAGATGCCGGAAAAGAAAAACTCTTGAACGATGTCATTTATTTGAATACCGAAAAACAAGGAATCCCTGTAGAAGTAGCCATGACATACAACAACACTTATGTGGAAACCATTCAAAGTTATGTCAATAATATCAACACGATTGAAGGTGGAACACATCTGGCAGGATTCAGAAGAGGATTAACCAGAACATTGAAAAATTACGCCGAAAAAAACGGTCTTTTAGCAAAAGCAAAGGTTGAAATCACCGGCGATGATTTTAGAGAAGGTCTTACAGCCGTGATTTCTGTGAAAGTAGCCGAACCCCAGTTTGAAGGACAAACCAAAACCAAATTAGGTAATAACGAAGTGATGGGAGCCGTAGACATGGCTATTAGTGAAGCATTAGAACATTATCTGGAAGAGCATCCCAAACAAGCCAAAACTATTGTAGATAAAGTTGTATTGGCCGCAACCGCCCGAATAGCCGCTCGCAAGGCCCGTGAAATGGTACAAAGAAAATCCGTCATGAGCGGTGGTGGTTTACCTGGTAAATTAGCCGATTGTTCCAGCACCAACCCTGCCGAATGTGAATTGTTTCTCGTAGAGGGGGATTCTGCAGGCGGTACAGCCAAACAAGGCAGAAATCGTGAGTTTCAGGCCATACTTCCCTTACGTGGAAAAATCCTGAATGTAGAAAAAGCATTAGAATCAAAAATTTACGACAACGAAGAAATTAAAAATATCTATACAGCATTGGGTGTTTTCAGAGGCACTAAAGATGACGAGAAAGCCCTGAATATGGAAAAATTGCGGTATCATAAAATCATCATCATGACCGATGCTGACGTGGATGGTTCGCATATTACTACTTTGATATTAACCTTTTTCTTCCGACACATGCGTGAATTGATTGAAAAAGGTCATGTATTCATTGCTTCTCCACCCTTGTATTTGGTGAAAAAAGGCAAAGAACAAATCTACTGCTGGAACGACGAACAAAGAGATGAAGCTATAAAAAAATTAGGTGGCGATAAACCCGATAGCGTCAATGTTCAAAGATACAAAGGTCTTGGGGAAATGAACGCCGAACAATTGTGGGAAACCACGATGAACCCTGCTACCAGAACATTAAAACAAGTAACCATTGATAATGCTGCCGAAGCCGACCGCATTTTCTCAATGCTTATGGGAGACGAAGTAGCACCAAGACGTGAGTTTATTGAACAAAACGCTCGTTACGCTAAAATTGATGCCTAATTAAAACTCCGTGTGGCAGAAAAACGTTTTACATTACGAAAACATCAGATTTTACGCAGTAAAAAAGAAATTGCTGAACTTTTTGAAAAGGGACAGAGTGTAATAGAATATCCGATAAAAGGCGTTTATTTATTTAAATCTAAAAGTGAATTTTCTGATAATGAAAAGATAGACCGATTTAGAGTAATGTTCGTTGTTCCTAAGAAAAGTATTAAAAAGTCATCCCATCGAAATCGTATCAAAAGATTAATGAGAGAAAGTTTTCGGTTGTCACAGCATGAATTATTAATACCGGACAATAATATTCTGATAGCTAGCTTTATATACCTCTCTAAAAATAAAGAAGAGGCATCTTTCTTTAAAATAAAAACGCATTTCCATGCTCTCATAAGAGAAATAAATAACAAGTTATCTCTAAAGTAATCTTTGTCAAATTCACTACATTTACCCCTAAAAAAATGATAGCCCATTTACGTTTATTAAATTGTATCCAAAACGCTTTTCAATCGCTTTTCCACACTTCTCCCTCTTCTATACAATTACAATTTACCAGAAAAGAATTCAAAGGCGATTATACCATCACGCTTTTTCAATATGCTAAACAAACCCAACAAAAACCCGATGAATTAGGTCAACAATTAGGTCAATTTCTAATACAAAACTATCCTGATACTTTTTCTGATTTTGAAGTCATCAAAGGTTTCTTAAATTTAACCATTACTGATAAATATCTTCTCTCTCAATACCTCCATATCAAAGAAAACTGGGGCATTCATCCACTCAACTCTTCTGGTAAGGAAATTTTAATAGAATACTCTTCTCCTAATACTAATAAACCCTTGCATTTAGGACATATTAGAAATAATCTGCTGGGCTGGTCAATGGCTGAAATCCTGAAATCCCAAGGTCATAAAGTCATAAAAGCCAATTTAATTAACGACCGCGGCATTCACATCTGCAAAAGTATGCTGGCGTGGAAAAAATGGGGAAATGGCGAAACACCAGAAACATCAGGCATTAAAGGCGACCATCTCATAGGTAAATATTACGTGCTGTTTGATAAAGAATACAAAAAACAAGTAGACGAACTAATACAACAAGGAATGTCAAAAGAAGAAGCCGAAAAAAATGCACCACTCATTCAGGAAGCCCAACAAATGTTACGCGACTGGGAAAGTGGAAATCCAGAAGTCCTTGAACTCTGGAAAATGATGAACAATTGGGTATATCAAGGTTTTGAAGCCACCTACAAAAGAATGGGCATTGATTTTGATAAATTTTATTACGAAAGTCAAACCTATCTGTTAGGTAAAAACATTATTCAACAAGGTCTTGAAAAAGGTATATTTTACAAAGCAGCAGATGGAAGCGTGCGCATTGATTTATCACCCGATGGACTAGACGAAAAAGTATTATTGCGTTCTGATGGTACATCGGTCTATATCACTCAAGATATTGGCACGGCAGTTCAACGATTTCAGGAGTTCCCTAATTTAAATCAACTCATTTATGTAGTGGGTAGTGAACAGGATTATCACTTCAAAGTATTGTTTAAAATACTTGAAAAACTGGGCTATCCACAGGCAAAAGATTGTTACCCACTTATCGTATGGAATGGTAGAATTGCCCACTGGAAAAATGAAAAGTCGTGAAGGCACAGTAGTAGATGCCGACGACTTAATGGACGAAATGTTTGAAACCGCCCGACAAATCACACAAGAATTGGGTAAAGTACAGGAACTCAGCGAAGATGAAAAACAACATCTATATGAAACCATTGGAATGGGCGCATTGAAATATTTTATATTGAAAATTGACCCAAAGAAAAAAATACTTTTCAATCCACAGGAAAGCATTGATTTTGAAGGGCATACAGGACCATTCATACAATATGTATATGCCCGAATACAATCTCTTTTGAGAAAAGCGGAGCGTGAGAATTATACCTTTAATATGGATTTTTCATTAAATGCAGACGAGAGAGAATTGATAAAATATTTATTACACATTCCTGATGTATACAAAGAAGCAGCCGAACAGTACAATCCCGCTATTATTGCAAATAATGTATATGAATTGGCTAAAAAATACAACCGATTTTATCAAGAATGTCCGATACTAAAAGAAAATAATACGAATCTAAGAAATTTCCGATTGCATTTGTCTTACACAACCGCTCTTCAAATCAAACAAATGATGCAGGTGTTAGGAATTGCCGTACCACAAAGAATGTAATTTTTTTATGAAGAAAGTTTTAGTCATTCGCTTTAGTTCCATTGGTGATGTAGTTTTGACTTCGCCCGTTGTTAGATGCTTAAAACAAAATAAGTATGAAGTACATTTTTTTAATTAAACCTAAATTCGTTTCAGTTATAGAAAAAAATCCTTATATTGATAAGATTCATTTATTCAGCAATATTTCAGATACTATCAATAAAATTAAACAAGAACAATTTGATTTTATAGTAGATTTACAGAATAATCGCAATAGTCGATGGATTTGCTGGCGTTTAGGAATACCGAATAAGCCATTTCCAAAACTCAATTTTCAAAAATTATTAGTTGTATGGTTTAAAGTCAAAAAATTACTTCCTCGAAAACACATTGTAGACCGCTATTTTGAAGCCGCTCAACCACTAAGAATTTCTAATGATTTGAAAGGACTTGATTTTTTTATTAATGAAGAGAGCGTTTCTGAAAAAATAAAAAACTTTTCTGCACCTTATGTAGTGCTTGTTTCAGGAGGTTCTTATTATACCAAAAAAATTCCTTACTCTAAAATAAAGGAAATTTGCCAGCATCTTTCATCCAAAAACATAATTTTGTTAGGCGATGATAAAGATTTTGAAGAGACAAAAAACATCGAAAAGGATTGCCCAAATACCATTAATCTTTGTGGAAAATTGAATTTACACGAAAGTGCTTACCTGGTGAAACATTCAGAATTTGTCATTACTTCTGATACAGGATTGATGCACATTGCAGCGGCTTTCAAGAAAAAAATTTATTCTCTCTGGGGCAATACCATTCCAGAGTTTGGAATGTATCCATACATGCCACATCCAGAAAGTAAAATCATTGAAAACAAAAATTTATGGTGTAGACCTTGTAGTAAGTTAGGTTATTCTCATTGTCCACTACTGCATTTTGAATGTATGAAGGGATTAGATGTAAAAAATATTGTCTAACCAATTCTTTTGGGGGGTGTTGTTTGTCTTCAAACCATTAATTCAGTTTGATTTATAATGGAAAAATTATTTGGTTATCATTTATCCCAAATTATTCATTAAACATTTCCCAAATGTTGAGAATTCCTTTATTACTGCGACTTTTAGAAATTTTTTGTTTCCAACCTTCCACAGGTGGAAAAGTAGTTGCAAGAATAAAGAATAAGCCCCCCTTCCGTAAAACGGAAGGAGAAGCAATCCCTTGTGAATTTGCTCGTCATTGCGAGGACCCTTCCGCAAAACGGAAGGGGACGAAGCAATCTCAACTGGTATTCCTTCTTTCCATTCCGAGATTGCTTCGCTTGCGCTCGCAATGACGAATGAAGCGCCCGTCATTGCGAGGGCGTGCTAGCGCCCGAAGCAATCTCAAATGTTATTCCTCCCTTCCTCCTTGAGATTGCTTCTCCTTCCACATCGTTATAAAAATAAAAAAAGGAGTGGAAGGGGGAAACAATCTCTTGTGAATACATATAATTTCTAATGCTTAATTTGGATTCATTGATTACAAAAAATTTTATTTAAGAAACTCAAATTTTATGATTAAAATCATATTTTTTAATGCCTTATGAATTGTTTAAATTTGTCGGTAAAAAAACTATGCCGATTTATCACAAATTAGGAAATATTCCTGCTAAAAGACACACGGTATTTAAATCACCGCAAGGAAAATTGTATTATGAGCAATTATTTGGAACAGAAGGTTTTTCAGGGATGTCTTCCTTGTTGTATCATATCCATCGCCCTACACAAATAAAAGAAATTGTTCACTCTTATTCTATCGCTCCTAAAATTGCCATTCATAACAACATTCGTCCGTTTTTTACTTGCTACTTTTCAAGTAAGCCCGAAAGAAGATTATCTTGAAAGCCGTACACCCTTGATGATAAATAATGATTGTATCATCGGTGTAGCTGCACCTTAAAAGGTCTGTAACCGATTATTTCTACAAAAATGCCGATGCTGATGAAATGCTTTTTATTCACAAAGGAAAAGGTGTTTTGAAAACCTTTATGGGCGAAATCCCCTTTGAATACGGCGACTATCTCATTATTCCTCGTGGAATGATTTATCAAATTCATTTTGAAACTACTGAAAATAGAATTCTTTATTTAGAAAGTTATCAACCTATCTATACGCCCAAACGATATAAAAACTCCCATGGTCAGCTGTTAGAACATTCTCCGTTTTGCGAACGCGATTTCAAGTTACCACAAAACCTCCATCCTGTCGATGAAAAAGGCGACTTTTTAATCAAAGTAAAAAAACAAAATGAAATTTTTGAAATCATCTATGCTACACATCCGTTTGATGTAGTGGGCTGGGATGGATACAACTATCCATGGGGATTTTCTATTTTTAATTTTGAACCCATTGTAGGACGAGTACACATGCCTCCGCCTATTCATCAAACTTTTGAAACATCTGCATTAGTAGTATGTTCGTTTGTACCCCGTTTGTATGATTTTCATCCACAAGCCATTCCTGCACCTTACAATCATAGTAATATTGATAGCGATGAAGTACTTTATTATGTGGACGGTGATTTTATGAGCAGAAATAACATTCAGCAAGGGCATATTACTTTGCATCCCAAAGGCATTCCACACGGACCTGCGCCCGGCGCTATGGAACGTAGCATTGGACAAAAAGAAACTAAAGAATTAGCCGTGATGATTGATACCTTCCGCCCATTGATGATTACAGAATATGCATTGGCTATTGAGGATGGGAAGTACTACAAATCATGGGTAGAATAAAAAGTTTGGTTACCAACTCTTCTTGCAAGGAATAAGATATTCTCCAAATTTAATATATATTTTTTTACTCGATTCTGAATAATAATAACTCCTGTCTATTATTATTAATGTACTGTTTTTATAAATTGTAGTATATTGCATTTTTTACAGGCGGGTTGAAAAGTTTTACGGCGTCTGACTTAGGTTTTTGAAATTCAGTTATATAAAGTATCACCGAATCTCCCATAATTTTGTAAAATCCCTTTTCTATTCCCCCACAGGTTTTGTAAACATAAGTAGAATCAGAAAACAATGAGAGTTCAAGAGCCGGTGTGTAATAAAACTTTGCTTTTAATCGAGATTGCAAATACCATCTTTGAAAAGGAGTTACTTTTTTATAACAATATCTCCCGTGCAATATGCTTGTGTTTTTACTTTGAGTTTTACAACTATAAAGCATTGGAGCAATTGACAAAATCAAAATAACTGATTTTGTTTTGTATTAAATAACTTTTACAATAAAATAAACTTTTCTGTAAAGCTTGCCTGTCAGTTATTTCCCACCTTTTTTCAACTCATAATAATATTCATAAAAGAACGGAATCGTTTCTATGCCTTTGAAGAAGTTAAACAATCCGTAATGTTCGTTTGGAGAATGTAAGGCGTCTGTATCCAAACCAAATCCCATTAAAATACTATCCAATCCTAACTCTTTCTTGAACAAAGCCACGATTGGAATACTTCCTCCGCCACGCGTTGGAATCGGTTTTTTGCCAAAGGTTTTTTCCATTGCTTTTGATGCAGCCAGAAAACCTTCGGATTTTGTGGATACTACAACGGGCTCGCCTCCGTGATGTGCTGTAACCTTTACTTGAACGCAAGCTGGCGCAATGCTCTCGAAATAATTCTGAAACAATCGGGCAATTTTATCAGAAGATTGGTTGGGTACCAATCGCATACTGATTTTTGCATACGCTTTGGAAGGCAAAACTGTTTTGGCACCTTCTCCGATATATCCGCCCCAGATACCGTTTACATCAAGTGTTGGGCGAATGCCCGTTCTTTCCAACACAGTATAACCTTTTTCTCCCCATACTTCTTTAATGCCTAAATCTTTTTTGTACGCTTCTTCATTAAAAGGTGCTTTGTTTAATTCCTTTCGTTCTTCTTCTGTTAGTTCCACCACATCATCATAAAAACCGGGAATGGTAATGTGATTATTTTCATCGTGACAGGAAGCAATCATTTTACATAGAATGTTGATGGGGTTTGCAACGGCGCCACCATACACTCCCGAATGCAGGTCTCTATTTGGTCCGGTAACTTCTACTTCCATATACGCCAATCCTCTCAATCCTACATCAATAGAAGGAGTATCGTTGGCAAGAATAGAAGTATCTGAAATTAAAATCACATCGCCTTTTAATCTATGTTTATTTTCTCTGATCCAATCGGCAAGATGCGCAGATCCCACTTCTTCTTCGCCCTCAATCATAAATTTGACATTGCATTTCAAAGTGTTCAGTTGATTCATCAGTTGAAGTGCATTAATGTGCATCATTGTTTGCCCTTTATCATCACAGGCACCACGAGCGAATATCGCTCCCTGTGGATGAATATCTGTTTTTTTAATAACTGGTTCAAAAGGTGGAGAATGCCATAGTTCTAATGGATCTGCAGGTTGTACATCATAATGTCCATACACTATTACTGTGGGCGCATCTGGGTTTATAGTTTTTTCCGCATACACAACGGGATGTCCGGCTGTAGGACAAACTTCTGCTTTATCTACTCCTGCCTGAAGGAGTAATTCTTTTACCTTTTCAGCCGCCCGTTTCACATCGTCTTTATATTTAGGGTCGGCACTTATAGAAGGAATACGAAGCAAATCATTTAATTCCTCTAACCATTGTTCTTTGTGTTGTTCAATAAAACTCAAAATATCCTGATGGTTCATAAGTTATTTTTGGAACAAAAGTACACGAAATTATTTAATGTAACATTTGCAAAAAATATAAATCCAAATTATACATTAAAATTAGCATTCTTACAAATTGCTTTATCCCAAATTATTCATTAAACATTTCTCAAACATTGAGATTTTCTTTACTATCGCTGGTTTTAGTCATTATTTTGTTTTCACCCTTCCACAGGTGGAAGGGTAGTTGTAAGAATAAAAAATAAGACCGTCATTGCGAGGGCGTGTCAACGCCCGAAGCAATCTTTTTTGAAAAATTTTAATTTCTAATGCATAATTTGGGTTAACTCTATTGCATAATTTGGTTTAAAGCAAATACATCAATTCAAATCTGATGTCGAAGATATCAAATGTTTATAGTCATAATAATCAGCATTCTTCTAAGACCCTTCCATTTTTTGGAAGGGTCGTACAATAACTATTATTAAATTATCTATTAACCTTAAATCCCTTAAAGATTAAATACCTTTCATTTAATAAAAACATATCCCACAAAAAACTTAATATTCCCTTAACATTATAAAAACATTCTCTTATTAAGTTTGCCGCCAAAAGAAATTATGAAAAAAACATTGTTTTTTGCAGGTCTTGCAGTATTATTATTTGGTTGTGGTGGGAAAAAAAATTCTGAACAAAATCAATTAACAGGCACTATTAACATTGATGGTTCATCTACTGTTTATCCTATTACGGAAGCTGTAGCAGAAGAATTTAAAAAAGCATATCCGGATGTAAAGGTAGCGGTAGCGCTATCTGGAACAGGTGGTGGATTTAAAAAGTTTGTTCGTGGAGAAACAGATATTAACGATGCTTCACGTCCTATCACAAAATTTGAAGACAGTATTGCCAAAGCCAACGGCATTGAATACATTGAATTGGAAGTAGCTTATGACGGGCTTGCTGTGGTAGTAAATCCTAAAAACACGTGGTGCAACGACATTAAAGTGTCTGAACTCAAAAAAATCTGGGAACCGGAAGCACAGGGAAAAATTACACACTGGAATCAGATTCGTCCTGAATGGCCTAATGAACCCTTGCATTTGTATGGTGCTGGCGTAGAAAGTGGAACTTACGATTATTTCACAGAAGCGATTGTTGGAAAAGCACATAGCAGCCGTGGAGATTATACCTCTTCAGAAGATGACAACGTGTTGGTACAAGGTGTATCCTCTGATGTAAATGCATTAGGTTTCTTTGGATTTGCTTATTACGAAGAAAATAAAGATAAAATTAAATTGGTGGCAGTAGATAATGGAAATGGACCTGTTTTACCTTCTGTTGAAACGGTGAAAAATAAAACCTACGCCCCTCTTTCAAGACCATTGTATATTTATATTAACAACAAAGCGGCGGAAAGAAAAGAAGTGCAAGAGTTCATTAATTTCTATTTAGATAAGATGAATGAATTAGTGTCAGAAGTGGGTTATATTCCATTGAATGATGAAGAATTATCTGCTGTAAAAAACAAATGGCAGGATTTTTTAAGTAAGCATAAAAAATAATCATTGGGTGTTGAAAGAAAAAATCATAGAACGCTTTTTGCAACTTTCAGCTGCTGTCAGCATATTGACGACATTAGGTATTTTATATGTATTGCTTTCTGAATCTCTTGATTTTTTTAACGAAGTATCAATAGTTGAGTTTCTGACTGACACGCAATGGACGCCGTTATTTAGTGAAAAACATTTTGGTATATTGCCATTATTGTCTGGTACTTTGTTGACTTCTCTGATTGCTATTTTGGTGGCAGTACCTGTTGGATTAAGCATTGCTATCTTTTTGAATGAATATGCGCCTAAACAATTGAGAAAAATATTAAAGCCCATTTTAGAAGTATTAGCGGCTATACCAACTGTTGTATATGGGTATTTTGCGTTAATGGTTGTAACGCCCTTTTTACAAAACTTTATTCCTGATTTATCAGGGTTTAATGCGTTATCCCCGGGTATAGTAATGGGTATAATGATTATTCCATTGATAGCATCGTTGAGTGAAGATGCGCTTTATGCCATACCAAATAGTTTGAGAGAGGCGTCATACGGAATGGGGGCTACAAAATTACAAACGGTTTTTAGAGTATTGATTCCTTCTGCTTCTTCTGGAATTATTGTTTCCATAATTTTAGCCATTTCAAGAGCATTTGGTGAAACGATGATTGTGGCAATAGCAGCTGGTCAGCAGCCCAATTTCACATTTAATCCATTAGTACCTATTGAAACGATTACGACGTATATTGTACAGGTAAGTTTAGGGGATGTAGTACAGGGCTCTATTGAATACAAAACCATTTATGCGGCGGGTATCGCTTTATTTGTATTAACTTTTATCTTAAATAACATTAGCTACTTTATTCGAAGAAAATATCAAAAATATCAATTGTAAAAGTTATTGAAATGCGTGATAAAATTTTATTGAACCGCTGGAAAGATAAGTTGTTTCATTGGTATGGTTTGTTGTGCACTGTATCTGGCGTGTTGATTTTAGCGATATTTTTGTATACGATTATTTCGGATGGTTGGGATAGATTGAACTGGCAATTTTTTACTTCACTTCCGTCGCGTCGGCCGTCGAATGCGGGGATTCTGGTGCCATTGCTTGGGACTTTGTGGATAATGATTTTAACGACGATTATTGCGGTGCCGATTGGAGTAGCGGCGGCAATTTATCTGGAAGAATATGGACAAAAAAATCGCTTTGCTTCGTTTATTGAGGTGAACATTGCAAATCTTGCGGGTGTGCCTTCTATTATTTATGGTTTGTTGGCTCTGGAAATTTTTGTGCGTATTATGGGGCTGGGACGCAGTTTGCTCTCTGGGGCTTTAACTTTGTCGTTATTGATTTTACCGATTGTGATAGTTTCTACACGTGAAGCGTTGAAGAGTGTACCTAAAACAATACGGGAAGCGTCGTATGCCTTAGGGGCTACGAAGTGGAAAACAATATGGAATGCTGTATTACCTTCGGCAGCAGGAGGTATTTTAACGGGCGTGATACTGGCTATTTCTCGTGCTATTGGTGAAACAGCGCCATTGGTGGTGATTGGAGCAATGTTGTATATTACAACTATTCCAACGCATCCGTTAGATGATTTTTCGGTGTTACCAATTCAGATTTACAACTGGTTATCACGACCACAAAAAGGGTTTATTGAAAATGCTACTGCGGCGATTATTGTATTATTGGCAATTACTTTTATATTGAATGGGATTGCAATATATTTGCGAAACAAATGGCAAAGCAAAGTGAAGTGGTAGGAACAAAAACTTAAGAGGAAGCTAATTGAAACGATTTTATTAACCACAAAGAATTCCAAGAAATTTATTAAACCAACAAAGATTTTTTTATAGAACATTATCAAAATAAAAATAAAAAGAATAGAACACAGATGCCACAGATTAAAAAAGATTTTCACAGATTGTTTTTTAAGATTTTTAATTGTTGGTGTGTAGTTGAAAGATTTCAATTAGATTCGATGAATAACTTTTAAATATTGAGATATTTATGAATGCAGATTCTTCGGCCAGGACAAATGATTTAAAGATTTCAGCACAGAACGTGAATGTATATTATGGTAATAATCACGTTATAAAAAATGTTTCGTTGGATATTTATCCGAATGAAGTGATTGCGTTTATTGGACCTTCCGGATGTGGAAAATCAACCTTTTTGAGACTATTAAACCGAATGAATGATTTTATTGAATCGTTTAGAATGGAAGGTAAGATTTTTATTGACAATGAAGATATTTATAATAAAAGCATCAAAGTAGAAGAATTACGTAAGAAAGTGGGAATGGTGTTTCAAAAGCCAAATCCTTTTCCGAAGAGTATTTATGAAAATGTAGTGTATGGATTGAGAATACAGGGAGTAAAGGACAGGAGGATATTAGATGGTGTTGTGGAAAAAACATTGCAACAAGTAGGAATATGGGACGAGGTAAAAGATAAATTGAATCAGTCAGCTCTGGCATTATCGGGGGGACAACAACAAAGAATCTGTATTGCAAGAACTTTGGCAGTAGAGCCATCGGTAGTGTTGATGGATGAGCCGACATCTGCATTGGATCCGATTTCTACGGCAACGATTGAGGAGTTGATTTATCATTTGAAGAAGGATTATACGATTGTGATTGTTACGCACAATATGCAACAGGCGGGACGGGTGAGTGATAAAACGGCGTTCTTTTATATGGGCGAATTGATTGAGTATTCGGACACGAGAGAATTATTTACCAATCCGAAAGTAGAATTGACACAGAAATACATTACAGGAAGATTTGGATAATATACCTTTGGGGTATAAAATATATCTGACGAATAGAAAGAATGATTGGAAAGGAAAAAATAATATGCGTGAGGGATGCGGAGGGCGCCACGAGCAAAGCGAAGTGGCGGCACTGCCCCGAAGCGAACGGACGAAAAAAGGTAGACGTCATTACTTCCCCTTCCATAAAATGGAAGGGGAAGCAATCTCGCTGAGGCAAGGAGCAATAACACTTGGGATTGCTTCGTCGCTATGCTCCTCGCAATGACGAGTATCTTTACAGGAGATTGCTTCGGGAACGTTGTTCCCTCGCAATGACGGGAACATTCACAGGGGATTGCATCGGATGCAATGCATCCGCGCAATGACTATATGGGAGAGAGTGAGCGGAGGGGATTGCCGGAGCGGAGCGTAGCCCGGAGCAGCCCGACGGCGCCGAGCGAAGCGAGGCGGCGGCACGCCCTACCAATAAAAAATTGGAAAAGCACCCCAAAAAAATAAAAGTATAAATTATACCTAAATTTTAAAAAATTATACCTATGACGCATTTAGAAGAAGAAATTTTGAAAACAAAGGGAGAAACGATGAAGATGTTTGAACTGGTAGTTGGTCAGGTAGAGAATGCTTACAAGGCGTTGTTTACAAAGGATGTTTCACTGGCGATGTTGGTGAGGGATAAAGAGGAACAGATTAATCGGATGGAGTTGGAGATTGAAAAACAGGTGGAGAATGTGTTTGCGTTGTTTAATCCGGTGGCAATAGATTTGCGTTTTTTAATGTCTGTATTGCGGATTATTTATAATCTTGAGCGTATTGGGGATAGTACGAAAGCAATAGCAAAGTTTATCATCAAGAAGAAGTATATTCTGGATGAAGAGATAATGAATAAGATTAATTTGAATGAGATTTACGAGGCGGCATTCAAGTCCTTGTTATTAGCGAAAGAATCGTTTGAGAAAGAAGATGTGAAAGTGGCATATCAATTGATTGAGAAGAATGCGGATATAGAGGAATTGTGTGATGTAGCACAGGAGAGAATTGCAGAATTTATTCGTCAGAATCCTGAAAAGACGGAATATGGCTTGAGTATATTGTCGTTATTGAGGAAGTTGGAGAGAATACAGGATCAGTCGAGAAATATTGGTAGAGAGATTATTTTTTATTTAGAGGCGAAGATATTGAAGCATCAGGGGAAGATTTGATGAAGAGGTTTGATACAAAGTGAATTGTAGAGTCAGCCACTGTCTTATCCAATTTCTATCGGAGAATGCACGAATAGAATTAGAACCCTGATTACACTGATTAAAGGGATTTGTATAGATTGATTTTTTTGATTTTGAGTTGCCACTAATGATACGATTTGTGTTAGGGTGTGTAATTCAAGATTGAGTGTACAATTGGGCAATATGACATGCTGGAAGAAAAATTTGATAAGGAGAAAGCAAGATGGGTGTTACTAATTGATTAACCAGAATTTTGGGTCTAAAGTTTGTTGTCCTTTCCAGATTTGAAAGTTGAGGGAGTATTTGTTTTCGTCTTCGTTTTTCATTACAGTGCCGATGATTTGTTTGGCGTTGACTTTATCGCCTTGTTTAACGTAAACGTCTTGGAGGTTTGAGTAAACAGTGAGGTATTCGCCATGACGAATAATGACGAGCTTGCCGCCCATAGGAGAGAGGGCAATGCCTGTTACTTCGCCATTAAAGACGGATTGAACTTTAACGGCTTGATTGGAACAGAGTTCAATGCCATTATTGAACATAACAAAACCTTTGATAGCGGGATGTTCGTATTCCCCGTAATTGGCGCAGATAAAGCCAGTTGGAACAGGCCATGGGAGTTTCCCTTTGTTGAGTTCAAAGTTGTTACCGATGAGTTCAGCTTCTTTGGAGAGGACTGGTACCATTGGTTTTTCTGATGATTTTTCAGTGTTTTTTTTAGATTTTTCTTTAACGGCGAGTTTTTCCTTTTCTTTTTCGGCTTTCATTTTAGCAAGTTTTTCGGCTTCTTCTTTTTTTCGTTTGATTTCTTCTTCTATGAGTTTTTTGATGGCTAATTGTAGTTCTTGTGCTTGCTTTTTCTTTTTTTCTAATTCAGCACGGAGCTCCTTTTCCTTTTTTTGAATTTGCTGCAGTTCCTGTTCTTCCTGGTGTTTTTCTTCTGCTAAGAGTTGTTTTTCCTGTTCTTCCTGATTGAGGAGTTGTTGTTTTTCCTGGAGTTGTTGTTGGAGTAATGAAAGTTGTTCTTGCAATTGCTTTTGATTTTTGATGATTTCTTTACCCTGCTTTTCTATGAATTTGCTGTATTGCTGGATGTATTTAAATCTTTGGTAAGCTTGATAGAAATCGTTTGCAGAGAAGATGAAGATGAGGTCTTCTATACCTTTGGTCGATTGTTGACGCTGTGCGTGTCGGAGCATACGGGCATATTCGGATTTAAGTTTAACTAACTCCGATTGCAGTTGATTGATGGTTTGGATGGTTTGATAGATTTCTTCGTTAATTTTAGTGAGTTCGGATTGTATGGTTTGAATGAGTTCTTCACGCATTTTAAGTTTTTGCTGGAGGATAATAATTTGACTGATGGAGAGTTTTTTATTAACCGATGTTTCTTTGAGCATACTGTTGATAAGGGCGATTTCTTGTTCTAATTTTTTTTTCTTTTTTTCAAGATGGGATTTGGAGTTTTGAGAAAAAAAGGATAAGGGAAGTATAAGTGATGCAACAACAAAAAGGTATTTTATGAAATACTGCATTCGGTATTTTAGGGCAAATATAGTGATTTTGGGAGTTGTGAGATGAGAGTTATGAGTTTTGAGTGATGGGTTGTGAATTAATAATTTTATTGAATATAGTGTAACACAGATGACGCAGATTGGGACCGATTCGCACGAATGAAATAAGTTGGGAGTTGTAAATTGAATTAATAACTGTTTAATTTTTCAAAGAAAATTTCTGTTCGTGTTATTTTACTTGATATTTTTTCTTAATGCATTACTTTGTTAACTATTAAAATTTTATGCACCTTTGCAAGGTATTTTATTTAATTCCAATAATAGAACTATGGAAAGACATCTTAGTGAACAAGAAATTATCAGACGCCAAAAACTACAACAATTACAAGAACTTGGTATTAATCCCTATCCGCCTGAAATCTTCCCGGTTAATGTAACTGCAAAGGATATTAAAGAAAATTATGAACGGGATAAATTAAATTACAAAGATGTTTCCATTGCCGGTAGAATTATGAGTATCCGGGATATGGGAAAGGCGGCTTTTGCTGTATTACAAGACGCTACCGATAAGATACAATTATATATTAAACGAGATGAAATTTGTCCCAGTGAAGATAAAACACTCTACGATGTGGTTTGGAAAAAGTTAATAGATATTGGAGATATTATTGGAGTAAAAGGTTATGTTTTTACCACTAAAACCGGTGAAATATCCATTCATGTTCTTGAATTAAAACTTTTGACCAAAGCATTAAGACCCTTGCCTGTTGTCAAAGTTGATGAATCCGGAAAAGTACACGATGCTGTTACAGACCCCGAATTTAGATATCGGCAGAGATATGTAGATTTAATTATTAATCCGCATGTAAAAGACATTTTCATCAAGCGTACCAAGATTATTCAATCCATTCGAGAATATTTTAATAGCAAAGGTTATCTTGAAGTAGAAACGCCTATATTACAGCCCATTCCGGGTGGAGCTACTGCACGTCCTTTTATTACTCATCACAATGCTCTGGATATCCCCTTATATTTGAGAATTGCCAATGAATTATATTTGAAACGTTTAATTGTTGGTGGTTTTGATGGTGTGTATGAATTCGCCAAAAATTTTAGAAATGAAGGCATTGACCGTACACACAATCCGGAATTTACTGGTCTTGAAATTTATGTAGCATACAAAGATTACAACTGGATGATGCAATTTACTGAAACAATGATTGAAAAAGTTGTTACCGACTTGTACGATAAAACTGAGATAGAAGTGGAAGGTAAAATCATTGATTTCAAAGCCCCCTTCAGAAGAATAACAATCACCGATGCTATAAAAGAAAAAACTGGTGTTGATATTTCTAACATCACCGAAGAAGAATTAAGACAGTTGTGTAAAAAACACCATATTGAAATTGACGAGAGCATGGGCAAAGGCAAACTGATTGATGAATTATTCTCTAACCTTTGCGAAAAAGAATTGATACAGCCGACATTTGTAATGGATTACCCAATTGAAACTTCTCCACTAACTAAAAAGCATCGTAGCAAGCCCGGTTTTGTAGAACGATTTGAATTATACATCAATGGACAGGAAATAGCCAATGCTTACACAGAATTGAACGACCCCATTGACCAATACCAACGATTTGAAGAACAAGTGAAACTCAAACAAAAAGGCGATGACGAAGCTATGTATATGGACTACGATTTCATTCGTGCTTTGGAATATGGAATGCCGCCTACTGCTGGATTGGGCGTGGGAATTGATCGTTTGACTATGCTTTTGACCAATCAGCATTCTATTCAGGAAGTCATTTTATTCCCACAAATGCGTCCTGAAAAAATCACTGAAACCGCAGAAAAAGAAACATTATGAAAAAACTATTTATAGGATTATGTTTTATTGCCTTATTGATTTTTTTTGAAAATTGTGACACGCCTTCAAAGGCAAAAGAAGAACACATTTCTACACGTTTATTCCCTCAATATTCTGAATATGTTGAAAAAATCATCAAAACAGATAGTTCTATTATTCGTGGTCTTAATTTGAATGTTTCGCAACAAATCATAAAAACTATTGAAAACACCAAGCCATCTGTAGAAAAAAAAGATACATTAGAATTTCAATATCAGGTAGATAGTTTAGTTTCTTATTCAGTGAAATATCTTTTACGCAACGACAGTTTAGAAGAAATCAACATCTGGGTATATGCCAATAATCCTGATATTGCATCGCAAATATTTTCTGAACTCAAAGATTATTATCAAAAAAAATTACCTGACCCTATCGAAGATAAGGGATATGTAGTGTATAATTGTGTTCAAGGAGAACGGAGACCCTTTGTGGTTTCTATTTCTGATTTTTCTACACCAAACAAAGGGCAAATTAATTTGGTGATTTACAAGGACAAGTAAGCTGATTACAAGTTTGGTTTAATTATTAATTTTTTAGCATTCATTGTACCTAAAATAAATGTTATCTTTGCAAATAAAAAAATGAGAAAGTATATAACAGGATTTTTGTTGTGTATTGTTTTTACCTATTTTGGTCAAAAATCTTTTGAAGGGAAAATTGAATTTATGTATTACCATCGAGATACAACAAAAAATGTTTATGATGTTAAAGACCACAATGTGCGTTTAGACCAATATTCCAAAAAAAATGATGGATCATTAGAAGGAAGTTTTTTGTTTAACCTAAACACTAAAGAAATTAAGATGATCAGTCACAAGCGAAAACTCTGGAATATTCATAAAAGCAGCGTCCCACCTGTAATTAAAGGATATTGTGAAGTAATCAAAACATCAAATACTAAAACAATTGCCGGACATAAATGCACAGAATATGTTGTAAAAAATAAAGAAGAAGATATTGAAATTTCTTACTGGATTACAACAGCCAATTTTGATTTTTTTATACCACTGCTTCAAATATGGAATAGAAAAGACAAACAATCCGTTTACTTCAATAAGATACAAAACTTACCAAAAGGTTCTATGCCTTTGCTCTCTATTGAAAAGCAAATAAGCACAGGTAAAATTCTGTCTAAACTGGAAACAACAAAACTTAGTCAAGAAAAAATAAATTTAAGTGTGTTTGAAATTCCAAAGGACTACAAAAAATTTGAAGAATGAAAAAAGTCATTGTCTTTTTTATCTCTTTATTTTTTCTGTCCTACTCAATAATGGCACAATGTGCTATGTGCAAAGTTGCTGCCGAAAGCGATTTACAAAACAACCCCAATTCGATTGCAAAAGGCATAAATTCTGGCATCTTGTTTTTAATGGTTATTCCATATATTTTAATGGCTTTCTTTTTCAGAAAAGAAATAATACAATTTTTGAAAGGTAAAAAGAACAGCGAATGAGAAACTACACCATTTATCTCTATTCATTAGTAATCTTTTTATAAAAATTTTCCAATTGAATTTGTAAAATTTGTTTTCTATATTCTCTTGAGAAGAAATCATTATCAACTATTCGCACCTTCTTAATTTTATTGCTTAACCATTCTGAAAAAACAAGATCTGTATTTAAGTAATATTCCCATATAATAGGCGCTGGATCTACACTTCCTAAACCAATTTTTAATACATTATTGGATTTTACTGCTGCAATAGTCAATGAGCTAAAATCCAAACTCTGTCTTTGACGTAATTTGTAATAATAATACTCTTTGCACTTTACCAGAGGTAAATGAATGCTAACAATTAAATCTCCTGATTTCAAACGATGTGGAGATATACCATCCCCTGAATATATTTCTGAAAGATTTTTTGTTTCTTTTGTTTTTGAATGTGTAGAAAGAATGGTAAGCTTTGCATCACAAGCCAACAGAACAGGAGCCATATCAGAAGATGACTTTGAAAAACAATTTTTCCTTCCTCCGGTTGCAATGCAAACATCCCCCTCACATTTCAAACATCGTCCGATACTATTTCTCCACCATTCTGTTTGATCATAAAACACACATCTGTTCTCGCACAATAAATTACCTCCAATTGTCGCGTTAAAACGAATAACAGGAGACGCTATTGAACGAGCTGCTTCTTTTAATATCGGGTAATATTCAATAATCAATGGATGAGTAATAATAGTATTCAAAGTTACACCTGCACCGATTATAAGTTCGTTATTATTTACTTGAATAGATTTAAGTTCTTCAATATTACTAATGTCAATAAATACATCGTTTGTAATGTTTTTTTGTTTATAGTGCATTATCAGATCTGTTCCACCTGCAATATATTTTGCACTTGTTGAGTATTGTTCGTACAATGATATAACCTCATTAAGATTTTGAGGGGTCAAGTATTTTTTATTCATATATCTTAAAATTATTGATAAATAAGTGCTTTATTTTGGATAGCTTTAAATACTTTTTCAAAAGTTATAGGTAATGAATCTATACGAACTCCAACTGCATCATAAATAGCATTTGCAACAGCAGGAATACTGGGGTGTAATGCACCTTCACCACATTCTTTGGCTCCAAATGGTCCTTCTGGATCAATGCTTTCAATAATATTTGTATGAAATTCCGGTATATCTAAAGAAGTGGGAATTTTATAATCAAGAAAATTATTATTCAGAAGATACCCATCATGATACTTCATCTGTTCACTTATTGCCTGACCTAATCCCATGTGCCAAGAACCTTCTAATTGTCCTTCTACTGCCAGCGGATTTAATGCTCTTCCACAATCATGAGCACCCCATAAATTAATCACTTTATATTCACCAGTATCTGGATTAACTTTTACTTCTGCAATAACAGCCCCAAAGCTGTATGAAGGACTTAATCCTGCACCAGCACCTTTGTAAGTGCCCCCCAATTTAGGTGAAATATACCAACCACTTACTGAAATAGCACCCCTATGAGCTAAAGTTATATCTACCGCTTCATTCCAGGTACATACATGTTTACCATCTTTAGTTTTAATCGTTCCATTATCAATAAAAATACTTTCCTCTGGAATTTCTTTTCTTCTGGCTACCTCTTTAATAATTTCCTGCTTTAATTTTTCTGAAGCAGCTTTGGTAGCATTTCCTGCCATAAATGTTACTCTACTGGAATAACTTCCTAGATCTACAGGCGTTAAAAAGGTATCTGCCATTACCACTTGAATATAACTTTTTTCAATTCCAATCGCTTCTGCTGCTATCATTGGAAGTAACGTGTCCGTACCTTGACCAATGTCGCTGGCTCCAGATGATAACATAATACGTCCATCAAAATCTAACTTTAAGTGCACTACCGATTGTGGATATTCATTCCAGATAATAGGTAACAAGCTACCACTAATGTACCAGCTACATGCAACTCCAATTCCGTGTCCATAAGGTAATTTTCCGTGTTTGTTTTTCCAATCCGATTGCTGCATCACTGTTTTTAATGCATCTTCTATGCCATTGCTAGTAATTCTGAATTGTCCTAATGTTGTGGTATTAGAAGGTAGAAAATTACGCAGTCGAAATTCACAAGGATCAATCTTAAGATCATGAGCTATTTCGTCAATGAGACATTCTGTTACAAAACGAGCGTTGACGCCACCGTGTCCACGCATTGCACCACATTGAGGTTTATTAGTATACACCCGTGTAGAATCAAACCCATAATAATCGGTACGATAAGGACCTTGCAATAAAACGCCGTTATAATAAGTGGTAACTACACCAAAACTTCCATAAGCCCCTCCATCAATTAATGTTCTACCGTATATTGCTTTGAGATTACCTGTTTTATCCGCACCTATTTTTATTGTTATTTTAGAAGGATGTCTTCCGTGATTGGTCAAAAAAACCTCTTCTCTACTTAAAGTAACTTTTACTGGCCGATGTGTTTTCATAGCTAAATACGCAGCTATTATTTCATGAGCAAAAGGATCGCTTTTACCTCCAAATCCTCCTCCAACGTATGGTTTAATCACCCGTACTTTATGTAATGGCAGATGTAATACTTTTGCCAATGAACGATGTAAATAGTGCGGTACCTGAGTAGCTGTAATTATGTTAATTCCGTTTTCATTGTACCATGCTGTACAAGCATGAGGTTCCGTAAATCCATGATTAATCCCATCAAATGAAACAGTCATTTCTTTTATTACATCCGATTCTGACCATGCTTCTTCTTTTCCAATTTTTATTTCTGCTTGCTTATGAATATTAGATTTGTATTTTGCACTATTTGCGTGAATAAGATGGTCTTTATCCTCTATAGGTTTTAAACTATCTTCAATCGTCAAAAATGCAGGCAGGGGTTCATATTCTACACGAATTTTACTAATGGCTTCTTCTGCATCTTCTATTGTTTCAGCAGCTACTGCTGCAACAACTTCTCCAACAAATCTTACCTTATCAATTGCTAAGGCCGTTTCATCTTGCGAAATAGGAAGTACTCCAAATTTTTCTGGAAGTTCTTTTCCGGTTACAATATACTTCACATTGGGATTCTTTAATGCCTCAGAAACGTCAATTGATTTAATTTTTGCGTGAGGTAAAGGGCTTCTTAAAAATTTGCAGTACAAAACATTTTTAAAAACATAATCATCTGCGTAATCTGCTAATCCTTTAGCTTTTTTTTCTGCTTCAATGTATGGCGTCTTCTTTCCAATAGTATGAAAAGATGTTTGGTTACTTTCAAATTCACTATCATTATTAAAGGTTTTAATTCCGGCATATTCAGCAATAGCGTCAATAATTTTTTTATACCCGGTACATCTACATAAATTACCAGATATGCTTTCCTTGATTTCATCAAGGGTACAATCAGGGTGTGTTTTCACAAAATGTAAAGCAGTCATAATCATTCCGGGCGTACAAAAACCGCATTGAATAGCTCCATGTTTTACAAATAACTTTTGAAGTAAGGTGTCTTCATCATTCGTGATACCTTCAATCGTGGTAACCCTTTTGTTATGTGCCTTAAAAGTAGGTGTAATGCAAGAGTTTACAGGAGTATTATCTATCCAAACAGTACATGTCCCACAAGTGCCCTGATCACATCCAATTTTTGTACCTTTTAATAATAACCGTTCTCTCAAGGTGTAGCTCAACATTTCATCTTCTTTGATAAGGAGATGATGTTCTACATTATTAACAATTAGTCTTACAGGTATCATATTTTAATATTTTTACAATGTTACATGTCCAATAGATTTTCCACCATCTACATATATGACTTGTCCATTAATGAAATTTGTTTTTTCGTTAAGTAGAAAAGAGGCCACTTCCGCAATATCTTCGGGCTTCCCGATATTTTTTTGTGGTTGAGCATCTATAAGTTTCTGAAGCACGTGAGGTGGTAAATTATCTGTCAATTCAGTTTTTATAAGCCCTGGTGCTATTACGTTTACTGAAATATTATATTTTCCAACTTCCAGAGCCAATGCTCGGCTTAGCCCAACTATTCCAGCTTTTGAAGCACTATAATTTGTTTGTCCAGGATTCCCAAGTAATGCTCTTGATGCGATATTAATGATTTTTCCAAAAGATTGTTGCTTCATTATTTTTACTGCTTCTCTGCATACCAACCATGTTCCTTTTAAATTCACATTAATGACTTTCTCAAAATCTTCTACGGACATTTTCCATATAACATTATCACGAATAATGCCCGCGTTGTTTATAACACCATATATTTCTGGATATTTGGATTGAATAAATTGAAAACTCTGTAATACATCTGACTCTAGAGATACATCACATTTAATAAATTCAATATCCGTGTCTTGTTTTTCAGGAGACGAAACATCCAGATTGATTACCTTAAAATTGTCTAATAATAGTCGCCTTGCAATGGCAAGCCCTATACCTTTCGACGCTCCTGTTATTATGATAAGTTTTTGAGACATAAATCAATATTTTCTGTTTCTTTTATTAACTCATCTGATAACGATTGATTGTTCTTTCTTTTATCTACAATTTTTTCGTTTTTCAAAGAAATAATCTTTGCCATAATAGATACCGCTATTTCCTCAGGATAATAAGCATTGATATTAATTCCAATGGGCATATCAATCGTACTAATTTTATCTTCAGAAATATGATGTTGTATTAGAAACTTTTTAGTAACTAAAACTTTTCGTTTGCTGCCAATCATGCCCACGTATCTAAAATTCCTGGAGAGGGCGTTTAATAATATTTCTCTATCCAGTTGATGATCATACGTTACAATTACACAAAAACTATTAAGAGTAGAATTTGGATCAAGATTCCTGACAAACTCAACTGGAGAAGCCAACACGCAATTTATTCGTTCTAAATACTCTGATTGAGATTGTATTCGTTGAATATAATCAGGCCTATCGTCTATAAGAAAAACTTTTAAATCATTATGAAACGAGGCTATTTTTGCAAGAGCAGATCCCACATGCCCAGCACCAAAAATATATAATTTATAAGGAGACAAAACAATATCAATAAAAACTTTTACAGTGCCTCCACAGCACATTTGATGTTCTTTCGTTAGATGGTGAATAAATAATTTTGATTCATTACTACTAATACATGTTATAGCGTTTTCAATGACACTTTTTTCAAGAGCACCTCCTCCAATTGTACCAATTACCTTGCCATCAGGACAAACAATAATTTTAGATCCACTCTTCATGGGCGTAGAACCAGTAGTTTCAACAATAGTACAAAGAGCCACCGAAGAATAAATTCTCAACAATTGTGAAATTTCTAATAATACATTGCTCATAACCATTCTTCTGCAAAATATTCTTTATCAAAAGTCAAATAATAATCTCTTGGTGTATTGATGTTTAATAATACATTAGGATCTTGAGTTAAACAGTCAATAGAATCGAACTCATTTAATAGTACGTGTAAATTAAAATCCTCTTCCCGTATATCTTTTATTCTATCGGCAATTGATTTATGAATTAATAAGGGATGACCTCTTTTTGAATCAAATTTTGGAACGACATATTTATTGTTTTCAGCTTTTGTAATCATTTGTCTTAGTAAATCTTTTGTAACAAAAGGATTATCAATGTTTTGAATAAATATAAAACCTGTATGTAGGTGTTCTAATCCTAATTGTATGGAATAAATCTTTCCTTTTTCTGGATATTTGTTGATTACATAAGAAACAGATGAATAAAAATACTTCTTATCATTTATCTGAATAAATTCAAAAAGATCTTGTGAAATTACAATAACAACATTCTGTACAATTTTTTTATATTGTTTAATCAAATGAGATAAAAAAGTTTCCCTTTCATTAAATGGCAATAATGCTTTTGGGAAACCCATTCTTTTTGATTTCCCAGAACTTAATATAACAGCACTATAAGATTTCATTTACTGCTTTGAAAGTGCAATATTATTGAGGATGTTTTTTTTTCAAAATGACAAAAGTCATATTTTTAAAAAAATACCTCCTGTAACTTTGCAAAAAATATTTGTAATAATCCTTTCATTTAAAACTTCATCCAATGGATAAAATTGATAAAATAGTTGAACAATGTAAGGACATTGTATGTGATATTAATTATACACTTCCAAAACAATGGAAAAACAAGAATAAAAACAGAGTTTTGGTAGGATATCTTCCTATTTATTTTCCAAGAGAAATAGTATGGGCAGCTAATGGATTAGCAGTAGGAATAATGGGCGCAGGTGATTTTAAGCAAGTTTTAAAAGGAGATGCTTATTATCAATCTTACATTTGTCATATGCCGAGAGGTATTATTGATCTTGCTTTAGATGGACATTTAAATGAGTTTGATGGTTTTGTGTTCCCTTCTATTTGTGATGTTATCCGAAATCTGTCAGGCATTTTTCAAGTAGAAAAAATAGGGAAATTTTCCAAGTATCTCGATTATCCTCAGAATTTTAATAAAGAAATCGGTGGCAAATTTTACAAATCTGAGATGGAAGATATTTTAGAAAAAATTTATCAGATAAATAAAATGCCTGTAGGAAAAGAACAATTAAATGAAGCCATTCGATTGTATAACATCAACAGACAATATCTAAGAACCATATATGATATAAGAGAAAAATATCCATGGCGTTTATCTGCTTATGAATTATACGTAATTGTAAGAGCAGGACTGTCAATGCCTGTTGATGAACACAATCAGTTATTAGAAACAGTCATAGAAGAAATAAATAAAGAACGTGGCATTCCAATGGATAATATTCGCGTTGTAGTATGGGGCGCTTTCTGCGAACAAATGCCTTTGAATTTGATAAAATCAATTGAATCCGCAGGATGCTATATTATTGACGATGATTTTATTATTGGTTCAAGATGGATAACAAAAGATGTAGATGAAAATTCTGATGACCCTCTAAACGCTCTGACAGAAGCATTTTTAAATCATAGTACTTTTTCCTCTTCCATTTATGACGTAGATAATCCAAAAGAAAAACGACTGGTAGAATTAGCAAAAAAAAGGAAAGCAGATGGTATCATTTTCGCGTCCCCAAGTTTTTGTGATCCAGCTTTGTTAGATACTCCTTTATGTCAAAAGCATTGTGAGAAAAATAATATGAAATACATAAATTTTCAATTTAGTGAAAACACAGGACAATTTAAAGTGATTAAAGAGCAAGTAGGAGCATTTTCAGATTCTATAAAATTATGGGAAGATATAACTGCATAAACTTTTTATTATGACAACAACCAAAGAAGTCAAGAAAGATAAAAGCATGCTGCTTCAAAAAGAAATGATTGCGAAGCAGTTTCAAGACCTTGCAACGGCTAAAGAACAAGGCAAGAAAGTAGTATATACGTTTGTTCCGGGAAATCTATCTGAGTTGATTCATGCCTTTGACATGCTTCCTGTTTATCCCGAAATCAATGCTTTACAATCAGGTATGAGAAAAAAATCCGGAGGATTTATTAAAGATGCTGAAAAGATTGGCTATTCAGAAGATATTTGTACTTATGTAAAATGCGATGTTGGTATGTTATTAAATGGGAATGTTGGTCCGTATGGAGAAAAAATACCTCCTCCAGATTTATTGTTATTGAGTTATACAGGTTGTTTTACTTTCATGAAATGGTTTGAAAATCTTGAAAGATTGTATCCTGGAGTGCCCGTTGCTATGTTACATACCCCCTACCAGGAAGGAGGAAAAATTACTCCTGAGATGGTAGAATACATGGTAAAACAATTGAAAGAAGAAGTGATCCCTAAAATGGAAAAAGTATCAGGAAAAAAATACGATGAAGAAAAGTTGAAGCAAATTTTGTCGTATGCCAGAGAAACGCAAGAGCTTATTAATCAAATATTTGAAACACCCAAACATGTTCCTTCGCCAATTGATGCCTACTTTGCAGGAGTATATTACATTGGACCTATCAATACGGGTTTCAGAGGCACGCCTGAGGCCGTTGAATACTACAAATTATTATTAGAAGAAATAAACGAAAGAATTAAATTAGGGCTGGGACCCGTTACACCAGAGGGAGAAATGACCGAAGAAAAGTTTCGTCTTGTTGTAGAAGGACCTCCCAACTGGACAAGTTTTAGAGAGTTCTGGAAATTATTTTACGATATGGGAGCCGTTATTGTGGCTTCCTCCTATACAAAAGTCGGAGGATTGTATGACCTTGGATTTCGTCACAATCCCGATAAACCATTGGAAAGTTTATCAGAATACTGTATGAATTGTTATACCAATTTTAATCTTCCACAACGAATTGAAATCCTGAAAAAATATATCAAAGAATATAAAGCTGATGGTTTTTTAGTTCATTCTATCAAAAGTTGTAACTCATTTTCGGCAGGGCAATTAGCTATGATGAGAAAAATTGAAAATGATTTAGGTGTACCAGTTGGTTTTATTGAGTCAGATTTGGTAGACCCTCGTTATTTTTCATATTCAAACATTAAAAATAGATTGGAATCATTCTTTCAAATGCTCCATCAAAGAAAATTAATGAATATTAAAAACTAAACTCTATTGTTATGAATTATTATTTAGGAATAGATCTTGGCTCTACAACTTCAAAAGCAGTGATTGTTAATGAGCATGGTCAGGTTGTGGGAAGAGGAATAACAAACACACGAGCCAATTATGAAATTGCAGCAGAAATTGCAAAACAACAAGCCATTTACAATGCACGTTTTACTTTATTAAAAGAGAAAGTTGGAAAACATTTAATAACAAAAAAAGAATATCAAAAATTTTTTAACGACCTTGAAAACGTTTTTCAATATCTACAATTTAAAAACAGATTTGAAAAGCTTAGTCAAGAAATGATTCGACAATCCGAACAGAGCAAAGAGAGTAAGGTTTTAACTCCCATTCTTTCTCAAATACTTAAAGATCTTGAAAAAGAATTAAGCAAAAAATACCTTAGTGAAAATTTAGGTAACAAGAACCAATTTTTCAGAGATATTGTGAGTGAAAAATACAATGAAAAATTAGACCAATGTGATAAAAAGTATTTTGAAGCATTAATGAACGTTTTTGATAAAAGCATTAATCCTGTCGAAAATGAGATAGTAGAATACGATTTTCAACAACTCATCCATGAAGGAATAACTACTTTGAAAGATCATTACAATGAATTATTAAATTCTGAAGTTGATGAAATTGCCAGTGATTTTAGATCTGAATTAGAATTGTTAGCCGGTAATTACAATGAACTTAAAGACGACCTGTTATCACACATTGAAAATGTGGCTAAAGAAAACATCGTTATTGCAAACATGGTAGGAACCGGCTATGGGAGAGCATTGTTACCCTTTCCGCAAGAGTGTATTCGCTCTGAAATTCTTTGTCATGCTTTTGGAGCTCATGCGATATTCCCCAAAACACGTACCGTCCTTGATATTGGCGGACAGGATACAAAAGCTATACAGGTGGATGAATATGGAATGGTTACCAGCTTTCACATGAATGACCGGTGTGCTGCTGGTTGTGGAAGATATTTAGGATATATTGCTAATGAATTCGGCTTATCTTTAAATGAACTAGGACCTTTAACAATGCAAGCTAGTCGTGAAACGAATATCTGTTCTACCTGCACTGTTTTTGCAGGAGCAGAAGTACGAGAACTTTTAAATATGGGCGAGAAAAAAGAGAACATCCTCGCCGGTTTGCATAAAGCAATTGTAACCCGGGCAATGTCATTAATTGCACGTTCTGGTGGCGTTCGAAATGAATTTACCTTTACTGGAGGCGTTGCCAGAAATCAAGCAATCGTGAAATACGTGTCTGAATTTGTACACAATAACTATGGGAAAGACATTACCATTAATATCCACACAGATTCCATTTTTATGGGAGCGTTAGGAGGAGCATTGTTTGCATTAAAAAACATTAAAGCTGAACTTGATACTAAAAAAGTAAAAGCATCATAAAATTTATATTATGGAAACAATTTACACTATTGGCATTGATATTGGTTCAAGTTACATTAAGGGCGTGTTGTTGAATTACCATGAAAAACCTGTTGTGCTTGACAAAGCTATTGAAAAAATCCGAAAAAGAAATCCGTCAGAAGTAGCCGAAATGATTATTCAACAATTATTGAATAATCATGGACTCACTAGAAACGAAATCGCATATATTGCTTCTACAGGAGAAGGTGAATTACTGCATAATAAAACAGGTCATTTTTATAGTATGACTACTCATGCAAAAGGCGGTATATTTCTATGTCCGGAAGCAAAATGTGTAGTGGATTTAGGGGCTTTGTATGTACGAGCTATGAAAGTTGATAAAAGTGGAAAAGTATTGGATTATCAAATGACCGGGCAATGCGCATCTGGATCCGGACAGTTTATAGAAAACATCGCTCGCTATCTTGGATTATCTATTGAAGAAGTAGGGGAAATTTCCTTAAAAGCAGATAACCCGGAAGAACCTTCTGGTATTTGCGCTGTACTTGCAGAAACCGATGTAATTAACTTTGTATCCAAAGGAATTTCTATTCCTAATATTATCATGGGTATTCATTTGTCTATCGCTAATAGAGTAGCACGATTAATAACCAAACTAAAAACAGAATATCCCATTGTATTAGTGGGTGGAATGGCAGAAAACAAAGGAATGATTGAGGCAATAAAAAAACAACTTAAACTTAAAAATCCAGATACAGACATCATCGCTCCAACTGATGCTATTTATTCTGGTGCAATTGGTGCGGCTATTTGGGGAGGATATCGTTACCATAAATTAAAACAAAAACAAGGGGTATTGCAATAGCTTCGAAAATAAAAAATATGCAGCACCTAAAACCTCTCATAAACATAGAAAAACCTATTCCTCCCAACCTTGCAAGTTTTCTTTCTGAGAAGAGAAAAAAATTTTCTTCCCATCCTGTATTTGCTTATTTTGATGGAAAAAATTGGGTAAAAATATCATGGGAAAGTTTTTATAACTCTGTTTTGTCTATAGCGCTCTCTCTAAAAAAAGAGGGCTTTCAGAAAGGAAACAAAATGGTGATATATTCTCCAAATTGCTTGGAGATGTTGATGGTAGAGTTGGCAGTAATGTCCATAGGAGGAATTGCCGTTCCTATCTTTGCTTACTTCAAAAAAGATACTGCCAACATGCTAATTGAGTTTTGTGACGCACGTTTTTTAACCATATACGGCGAATTCCAATACCTACAACTTTCTGATAAATTACCTATTGAAAAAGTATTTTACATTCAAAAAGACCTCAATCCTTCATCACATACTTTTTCATTCATTCCTTTTACATCACTACTTCAAGAAAATGTTTCAATAAAAGAAAATATATTGGATTTTAATGCCTCACCTGATGATATATGCTTAAACATGTATACATCAGGTACAATGGGTAAACCAAAATGTGTTCAACTTACTCATCAAAATATTTTATCTCAACAAGTTGCAATGTCTTATATATGGGACATCAATGAAAATGACAGGTTTTTAAGCTATCTTCCATGGCATCATAGTTTTGGCGGTATTTTTGAATTATTCGCCGCACTCTATAATGGGGCTACTTATCATCTTGAACCATCTTACGGAAAAGATATTAACTCCATCCTTCAACACTGGAAAATCATTCAACCCACTGTGTTTTTTAGTGTTCCTAAAATTTATAACGCTTTAATTGACCAACTAACTTTATCAGATGAATTACTAACCTCATTTTTTCATCCCAATTTAAAATTTATCTTCACAGCAGCTGCACCATTACCAGATAAGACAGCATCTGAATTTACAAAAAGAAATGTGCGAATCATGGAAGGATGGGGACTTACTGAAACCTCACCATGTTGTACTATTACAGATTCAGAAAAAGGTAGAGAAGCAGGTGTAGTCGGCTTTCCTATTCCAGGCGTAGAAATTCGTTTAGATGAAATCGGTGAAATTCAGGTAAAAGGACTAAACGTCATGAAGGGATACTACAAAAATGATGAAGTCAATAAAGAAGTATTCACTGAAGACGGTTGGTTTAAAACAGGCGATATTGGGGAGATAACTCCCAAAGGATTAAAACTTATTGCACGAAAAGACAGAATATTCAAATTATCAAACGGCGAAAAAGTAATTCCAACAGACATAGAAAAACTTATTGAAAGTAAATGTTGTTATATTGCTTATTCACTGGTGTACGGCAGTGGAAAAGAATACCCGGTAGTCATTCTTTTCCCTAATAAAAAAATATTGGAACACCCTAATTATGAACTTACACCTAATGACGGATGTTTCTGTCCAAGAACTCTTGATGAACTAAAACGTTGTTTATCAGGATGCTTGTGTCAGGTAAATGATGAAATCAAACAAAAATTTTCAAAAATTAAAATTGCTGCTATTATTGATAGTGAACTCAGTATTGATGACAACACTCTTACTCCTTCCTTGAAACCATCTCCTAAAAACATTATACAAAAATATTTTGATAAAATCAAAAAACTGTACGATAACCAAATTCCTTTTGATAAAGATATTTATGTTATAGTTTTAGACAATCAACTAAAAAACTCACTGAATTATGGCGGAAATTGAGTCCGTTAAGGATTTAAAAGTAATCATGAAAAATTATTTTCAAGGATTAGAACAAAAACCTCTCGTTGCTTGGTGTACGAGTGTTGGTCCTGCAGAAATATTACGTTCATTTGGATTTGAAGTTTTCTTCCCGGAAAATCACGGTGCGCTTTTAGGAGCTACTAAAACCGCCGAAACCTATATTAATTACGCTGTAAAAAAAGGATATTCTCCTCATGTGTGTTCATACACTACTGCCGATATTGGTTCCTACCTTGCAGGAAGCACGCCCTTATCCTCACACTATCAGATAAAAGGTGTTCCAAAACCTAATCTAATTGTATATAACACCAATCAGTGTAGAGAAGTTCAGGATTGGTTTAATTTTTTTGGTGAAGAATTTAAATGTCCTGTAGTAGGAATCTATCCTCCAAGACACCTGGATGACATCACTAAAGAAGATATTCAACAGGTTGTCTTTCAAATGAAAAGGTTGATTAAAGTATGTGAGCAAGTTACAGGAAAAAAATGGGATGAAGAAGTTTTCAAAGAAGTGGTGAAGTTAAGTAAAGAAGCTACTTTTCTTTGGCAAGAAGTTCTAAAAACCGCCAGACATAAACCCTCTCCAATAACTTTCTTTGATGGTGTAATATTAATGGCTCCTATTGTAGTTCTCAGAGGTACACAAGAAGCAAAATTATTTTATCAAAAGCTTCTTAATGAACTCAAAGAAAAAATAAATAATAACATTGCTGCTGTTCCTGGAGAAAAAATAAGAATCTTCTGGGATGGAATGCCATTATGGGGAAGATTAAGAAAACTTTCTGATGTGTTTGTTGAGAACCGTTCTGCTATTGTAGCTTCTACATATTGTAACAGTTGGATATTTGATGAGTTTGATGAAAATAACCCATTAGAATCAACATCTCTTGCATATACCAAGATTTTTATTAACCGTAGTGAAAAAATTAAAACCCAAATGCTGCTAGAGTGGGCAAAAGAATACGAAGTAAATGGTATTATATTTCACGATACAAAAACCTGCTTTAACAACTCTAATGCAAAATTTGGACTACCTCAAAAAATTAAAGAAAAATATAATATACCAACTTTAGTTATTGAGGGAGATTTATGCGATATGAGATTGTTCTCAGAAGGACAATCTATCACAAAAATTGAAACTTTTATTGAACAATTATCAGAATATGTCACCGTTAAATAATGTTGCTATTATAGGTGCAGGACCTATTGGTTTAATTTTAGCCAACTACTTAAAAAAATCTGGAAGTAACATTTTCCTTTTTGATAAAGATAAAGTAAAAGTAAATCTAATAAAAAACGAAGGAATAACCATTCAACAATCCGATAAAAAAGAAATACTGAAATTAAAACATGTTTTTTCTGATTTTCAAGAAGCAGATGCAAATACTATTTTTGAGATTGCCATTTTTTGCACAAAGGCCTATCAAACAGATGGTGCTGGAAAAACATTCAAAAACCATTTTGGTGTCATCCCTGTACTGAGTGCTCAAAATGGAATTGAAACTGAAAATATTTTAAAAAACATTTTTGGTGAGAATAACGTTCTCCGCATGGTTATCAATTTTGCTGGTAACCTTCTTGCACCCAATCAGGTCAAACAAACTTTTTTTATCCCACCCAATTACATCGCTTCTATCGATGATTCAAAAAGAAATTTAGCTAAAAATTTAGCACAACAATTAACATCCGTTGAATTAGAAACCAGAGACCTTGATTCTTTTTCCATATTAAAGCAAATCTGGGAAAAAACGATATTGAATTCAGCATTAAGTGCTTTATGTGGAATCTCTAAAATGACAATGAAAGAGGTAATGTCACAGCCAGACATGGTTGAGATTGTTGAACAAACTATTCAGGAAGCTGTTGAAGTGGCCGCTGCAGAAAAAATTTTCTTTGATGATGATTTCATACGAAAATGTATTCGTTATTTGAAAAAAGCAGGTGACCATTACCCTTCACTCGCTATTGATATGATGAATGGCAGAGAAACAGAAATTGATTTTTTTAATGGAAAAATTTTGCAATATGGGCGAAAACATTATATCAAAACGCCCATGAATCAAATGTTTTATAATATAGTTAAAGCGCAAACTCAAAAAAGCATTCCTAACATTTCCTTTTTATCTATTCAAAATAACTATGCGGTAAAATCTTCATCAAAAAAAGCAGATGCTTATTTAGGAATAGATCTCGGCTCATCATATACAAAAATTGCTGTTATCGACACAGATAATCAAATACTTTTCAAAACCATTCTGAAAACTTTTAATCGTGATAAAATCTCCATTCACCACGTTATCGACACCGTTCAAAAAGAATACAACATTCAATCAAGCTGTGCTACTGGATATGGTCGAAAATATTTCACACAATCAGATATTGTAAAAACCGAAATAAATTGTGCTGCAAGAGGAGTTAACATTTTCATTCCAGGTGAAAAAACCATCATTGACATAGGTGGAGAAGATATTAAAATAATAAAGTGCGACAAACAAGGACTGGTTGAAAACTTTTCTC
Organism: Bacteroidia bacterium; assembly: GCA_026003255.1. GTDB lineage: Bacteria > Bacteroidota > Bacteroidia > B-17B0 > Aurantibacillaceae > BPGX01. Next base: position 413,357 of record BPGX01000002.1, read on the forward strand.
TAAACGATAAATGTGCGGCAGGAACAGGGTCTTTTATTGTAGAAATTGCCGAGAAAACAGGATTAGACATCAAAGAAATGAACGATTTAGCCAAACATTCAACATATAATAAACCATTGAATAGTTTCTGTACTGTGTTTGCAAAAACAGAAATAATGAATTGGATTTTTGAAGGCATGTCCGTTCAAGATATTGCCAGAGGAATTTATTTATCCATAGCTTCTAGAGTTGGTAAAATGAGAATTGACACAACCTGCCCTGTTGTTCTGATTGGAGGTGTTTCTGCTTATCATCCATATTTCCGTGAAATTCTGGAAAATCAGTTGAAAACTAAAATTTATACGCTTGATCATCCTCAACATATAGTTGCTATCGGGGCCGCACTTATGGCAAAGGATTATATTTCAAGTCCTCAAACTCAAAACGCTTAAGTTATGAAAAGTTATTTTAATACAAAAAAAGGTGTTGGAATTATCTTTGACGATGTTTATCTGGTTAATGGAAAAAGAACACCGTTTGGAAGATTATGTGGAACCCTATCTGCTTTATCTCCCACAGACATGGGTATCATTGCTGGAAAAGCAGCTTTACAAAAAACCAGAATTTCTGCAGACGACATTCATCAGGTAGTTGTTGCAAACATTGGTCAGGCCTCCGCTGATGCATATTTCTTACCAAGACATATTGCATTGTATGCTGGAGTTCCTTTGTCCGTTCCTGCATTAATGGTACAAAAAATTTGTGGTTCAGGATTAGAAACCATTATCACCGCTGCAGAACAAATCTTGTTGGGCAAAGCAGGCAATGTACTTTGTTGTGGAACAGAAAGCATGTCTCAAATGCCCACCTCATCATTTGGTAATCGACTAGGGTATCCATTAGGTAAACCCAACTTCGTGGATATGCTCTGGGAATCTCTCATGGATACTGCGGCCGGCTATTCCATGGGACAAACAGCAGAAAATCTTGCAAAAAAATATAACATATCCAGAAGCGAGGTAGATGTCTTTGCACTTAGCTCATTCCAAAAAACCATCCAATCCCAGAAAGAAGGTTTTTTTGAAAACGAAATAGAGCCCATCTCTTCTGTAACTTTTGAAAGAGATGGATTAAAACCAAGAAAAATAAAAATTCCAAAAGAAAAAACGCCTTTTAAAACAGACGAAAATGTAAGAGAAACCAGTTTAGAAAAATTATCCCAATTATCCCCGGTATTTTACGAAGATGGCGTACAAACAGCCGGAAACTCAAGTGGGATGGTAGATGGAGCCGCCGCTGTAGTTGTTTCATCTAAATACGAAATACAACAAAAACAGTTAAACCCGCTTGCAAAAATCGTTGCTGCTGCTACTGCTGGTGTTGAACCTAAATACATGGGAATAGGTCCTGTACCAGCTATTCAATTATTGCTAGAAATGACCGGATTAAAATTAGATGATATCGGTCTGGTAGAAATTAATGAAGCATTCGCTGCTCAAACATTGGCCTGTGTAAAAGAACTTAACCTAGATGTCAATAAACTGAATGTTCACGGAGGTGCTATTGCTATCGGTCATCCATTGGGTGCAACGGGTGTAAGAATTTCTCTCACATTAGCCAGAAGCATGAATGAAAAGAAAATTAAATATGGCATTGCATCCGCTTGCATAGGCGGAGGACAAGGCACTGCCATTTTATTTGAATTAGTTTAAAAACTTTTATACTATGGAGAAAATTATCAAATGGAAGTTTAAAGAACTTAAAGGAGAATTTTATAAAACAGAAGAAGATTTTCCTGAACTGAAAACAGGCGAAGTTTTAGTCAAAGTAGCTGGATGTGGCGTATGTCATACAGACATAAGTTTTTGGCACGATGGAGTTAAAACCCGAAAAGAATTGCCTTTAACACTTGGTCATGAAATTAGCGGCACAGTGATCAAAGGAGACACTCATTGGATTAATAAAAATGTAATTATCCCTGCAGTTTTACCTTGTGGTGAATGCGAATTGTGTAAAAACGGAAGATCTAATATCTGTCAGAAACAACTAATGCCCGGAAATGATTTTGATGGGGGCTTTGCTTCACATATCGTTGTCCCATCCCGTTTCCTTTGTGAAGTTCCTGATAATGCACTAAAAAATTATAGTTTATCCGAATTAGCAGTAATCGCAGATGCCGTATCTACTCCCTATCAGGTAATCCATAAAGCATCTATTCATGAAAACGATCTGGCTATTATTATTGGTACAGGAGGCATAGGAATATACGCCGTTCAAATTGCTCGATTGTTTGGCGCAAAAGTTTTGGCATTAGATATTAACGATGAAAAATTACTAAACGCAGAAAAAGCCGGTGCTCACAGAGTACTAAATATCAAAGGAATGGATGGAAAAACTATTAAACAAAAAATAAAAGAAATTACTCGTCAGTGGAACGTGTCACCCTATATGTGGAAAATATTTGAAATGTCCGGAACAGCAGCCGGTCAGGAAACTGCATTTAATCTACTCACTTTTGCTTCAACAATGTCTGTAGTAGGATTTACAATGGATAAAGTAACGGTACGATTAAGTAATCTTATGGCAATGGACGCCACTCTTATAGGAACATGGGGATGTAAACCAGAGCTTTATCCAGAAATTGTACGACATGTTGCAGATGGAAAAATTAATATAAAAGATTTTATTGAGGAAAAACCACTGGATTCTATCAATGAAGTATTTCAGAATACTTTACAACACAAATATAAAAAAAGAATAATTTTAAAACCATAAAACCATGAAAAATCATGATTTAATCGAAAACTATAATTTTCATGAAGGGGTTATTTATGAAAAAAGACCCTGTTATGACATTCAGGGAAAAGAGGTTCCTAATTTATATTCTGCGTGGATTATCTTAAATAATCCCAAACAATACAATTCTTACACTACCCAAATGGTAAAAGACGTTATTCTTGCTTTTAATCGTGCATCGAATGACAGATCTGTGGTAGCAGTAGTATTTACAGCAGTAGGAGACAAAGCGTTTTGTACCGGAGGCAACACAAAGGAATACGCAGAATATTATGCCGGCAATCCTCAAGAATACTCACAGTATATGCGTTTATTCAACGACATGGTAAGTTCCATACTCAAATGTGAAAAACCTGTTATTAATAGAGTAAACGGCATGCGCATTGCTGGGGGTCAGGAAATAGGAATGGCCTGTGATTTTACTATAACAGTAGACACTGCGCGTTTTGGTCAAGCTGGTCCTAAACATGGTAGTGCTCCGATTGGAGGAGCAACTGATTTTTTACCGCTTTATGTTGGTATAGAACAAGCCATGAACTCTCTTGTTTTATGCGAACCATGGACAGCACATCAGGCCTATTTTTATGGGCTTGTAACAGACATCGTACCTTGTTTGAAATATCAAGGAAAGTTTATCACTAACCCATTAGTTATTACAGATAAAATTGTAGATGAATTTGGAAAAATTATTTTCGGTTCAATGAAAACCGGAGAAGATCTTGCTGCTGCTAAAAAAATTATAGAACAATGTGAAACGGATCTATCTTTACTGGATATGTCTGTAAACAAGTTAATTACTAAATTGATGTACACCTTCCCAAATTGTACAAATAAAACTATTTCAGAAGTGCGTAAATTTAAGTTGGAACACTGGGATAAAAATAAAGAAAGTAGTCGTGAGTGGCTGGCACTGAATATGATGACCGAAGCCAAAGCTGGATTTAGAGCATTTAATGAAGGACCAAAAGACCAGAGAGAAGTTGATTTTATTAAATTAAGACAATTATTAGCAGAAGGAAAAGAATGGAACGATGAATTAATTCGTGAAATATCTCCTCAATTTAAAAAAGTGTCTCATTAAATTAAAAATAATTTATCTATGGAAAAAATCATTGTTCAGGAACACTTTGAAGGTCAATGGTTACAACTAACTCTTAAAGACGGAAAAGGGAACATTATAGACCTTCAAATGATGTCAGAGTTAATGCAATTATTAGAAGAATTTAAGTTTCGTCCGGAAATCAAAGTGCTTACAATTGAAGGCGATGGCAAAAACTTTTCCTTTGGAGCAAGCGTAGAAGAACACAAAAAAGAAATGGCTGCAGACATGCTTAAAAATTTTCACAAGTTGTTTTATAAATTTTTAGATGTTTCAATCCCCACTATTGCAAAAGTTTCTGGTTATTGTCTTGGTGGTGGAATGGAGCTAGCATTGATTTGTAATTATATCTTTGCTGATAAAACCGCAAAATTTGGACAACCAGAAATAAATCTTTCAGTTTTTGCTCCTCCTGCTTCCATCATATTACCTGAAAAGATTGGTCTTTCCCGTGCTGAAGAATTACTTTTGTCGGGTGAAACAATCTCTGCTGAAGAAGCACATAGAATTGGTATTGTAAATAAATTATTTGACACAAAAGATATTCTGAACGAAGAAACAACAAAATTTATTGAAAAAGTATTTTTAAGTAAAAGTGCTGCCGCCCTGCGTTATGCCGTAAAAGCCAGCAGAGTTAAGTTCAGTCATGTTTTACGAAATTTTTTACCATCACTGGAGAATCTTTACCTGATAGATCTAATGGAAGGACATGACGCCAATGAAGGCATTCAGGCCTTTCTTGAAAAACGAAAACCTGTCTGGAAAAACCAATAAAAATCCAATGCTATGAAAAAGATAAATAGTTTAGCAGTAATAGGCGCTGGTACCATGGGCTCTGCACTTGCCCAAAAGTTTGCTCAAGAAAACTTTAATGTCATTTTATGTGATAAATCAGACGATGCTTTAAAAAAAGGAATAAAAAGAATTGAAGAATCACTCAACGAAGCAGTAGAAAAAAAAGTTATTTCATCTCAAAAAAAGACCGAAGTTTTAGACAGAATTAAATCCACTGTGGATTTTAATGACTTGAACAATGTTGATTTAGTTATTGAAGCAGTATTTGAAAATTTTGAAGTGAAAGCGCAACTCTTTCAAGAGATTTCAAAAATTGTTAAGAAAGATACTATTATTGCTACTAACACATCTTCGTTTTCTGTAACGGAACTTTCACAGCACGTTTCTTATCCGGAAAGATTTATCGGATTACATTATTTTTATCACGCGGCTAAAAATCGTCTTGTTGAAGTAGTACCGGGTGCTAAAACCAGTGAAGAAGTTTTTAAAACAGCATATTATTTTTCTCTTCAATCAGGAAAAGATCCAATAGTTACAAAAGATGTTTATGGGTTTGCTGTCAATCGTTTTTTTGTGCCATGGTTAAACGAATCGGTAAGATTATTTCAGGAAAAAATTGCTACTCCTGAACAAATTGATTATGTGGCAATGAAATTATTTGGAATTGGAATGGGACCTTTTGCTTTAATGAACGCCACCGGTGTTCCTGTTGCTTACCATGCTGAAAAAACATTGGAAGTTTTTGGTCCTTCTTACAAAGTATCTGAGTTATTAAAACAACAAGCAGAAAAGCAGGAAAATTGGAATATTGACGAGTTTCATTCCATTGATACTATTACCGAAAAAGTTATAGAAAAAAGATTGTTAGGAGTCGTATTTTTTGTAGTAGCTCAGTTACTAAATGAGAAAGTATGCACTGCAACCGATCTTAATAAAGGTGCAAAAATCGGATTGAAATGGAAAAAAGGGCCTATTGAACTAATGTGTCAAAAAAACATAGAAGAAGTTAACCAGATTATACATGAATATGTGACATTATACAATGAGAAAACTATAACTATTTCAAAAGAAGATTTAAAACTTGAATATGTACTTAGCAGAAAAATAAACGATATTGGCTACATTATTTTTAATCGTCCAGAAGATTTAAATGCATTAAATGAAGACGTTTTTAATCAGCTTAATCAGCATATTAATGCTTTAAACTCAGACACTTCTATTAATAAAATAATCATAACTTCCACTGGAAAAGCTTTCGTAGCAGGTGCTGATATCAAATTCTTCATAAATAACATAGAAAGCGGTCAAATAGATAAAATTGTTTCATTCACTCAATTTGCTCAATCTGTACTGGAAAAAATTGACCGTTCTCCTAAAAAAGTAATATGTGTTCTCAATGGAATGGCATTGGGAGGGGGACTTGAACTTGCATTATGTGCAGATGAAATATACGCATTACCCAATGTTACAATGGCTTTTCCTGAAACAGGAATCGGAATTTACCCAGGACTTGGAGGTACTCAAAGAACTCAACAAAGAGTAGGGAAATTACTTACAAAATACCTGGTATTTACTGGAAAAAATTTAAATGTTCAGGAATCAAAAGAAATATCTCTGATAGATGGTATTATTTCATTTGAAGATTATATTAATATCTTAGAAGGCAATTTATCTTCACTTGCACCAAGAAAACAAGAAAGAAGAGAACTTGCAGAAAAATGGAAAGAGATCGAAAAGAAAATGGAAAATATTAATCCGGACAACTTTAATTCAGCAGGTGACGACGAACTATTGAAAATACTAAGCAGAAAAGCCCCCCTGGCACTAAAATATGCCGATAAACTCATAAACGAATTTAAAGGTCCTGCTTCTGAACTTAATTTTCTTAAAGACATCTTCTCAAGTGAAGATGCGTTATTGGGTTTAAAAAATATTGGAAAAAAAGTTGAATACAAAGGAAAATAGAAACCATAAAATAATGAAAACAAAAATAAAGAAAAATAATATCGTCATAAAATTTGCAGGAGATTCCGGGGATGGTATCCAGCTGATAGGATATCAATTCACATATAATGCGGCTTTTAATAAAACCAAAGCCGTTAATTTTCCTGAATTTCCATCAGAAATACGGGCGCCAAGAGGCACAGTGGCTGGTGTGTCCAGTTTTCAAATTCACTTTGGAGATGAAAATGTATTATCGGTTGGAGATGAATTCGATGTGCTAGTAGTTATGAATGCAGCTGCCTTTAAATCTTCTATTAAGAATTTAAAAAAAGGAGGTATTATCATTGCTAATACCGATGGTTTTGATAATAAAAATTTAAAGTTAGCAGGATATAATTCTAATCCCCTGGAAAAAGGTGCTTACCAAGATTATAAAATTTTTGAAGTGCCAATTGAAACCTTAACATTAGAAGCATTAAAAGATTCTCCTCTTACAAAACCAGACAAGGAACGTTGTAAAAACATGTTCGTTTTAGGTTTTGTATCCTGGTTATTCGGCTTTAAACCAGAGAACACAGACGAATTTATTAAAACCAAATTTTCTAAAAAAACTGAAATTCTGGAAGCTAACTTAAAGGCGTTATGGGCAGGATATCATTATGGAAATACCAGTGAAAGTATTGCTTTTCAGTATGAAGTGCCTGAAGCTAAAATGGAAACCGGAAAATATAGAGGTATAATGGGGAATCATGCTATAGCTTTGGGATTAGTTGTAGCATCTCAAAAGTGCGGTCTACCTCTTGTTTATTGTTCCTATCCAATAACACCCGCCAGTGATATTCTAAAATTTTTGTCTTCCTACCTAAACTTCGGTATTAAAACCTTTCAGGCAGAAGATGAAATAGCAGCCATGTGTGCAGCAATAGGGGCTGCGTATGGTGGAGCGCTTTCAGTAACAGGAACTTCTGGTCCAGGGCTTGCTTTGAAAGTAGAATCCATGAATCTGGCAGTAATGTTAGAACTACCTGTTGTAATAATAAATGTTCAAAGAGGAGGACCATCCACTGGTTTGCCTACAAAAACAGAACAAAGTGATCTACTTTTTTCTCTTTATGGAAGACCGGGAGATTCTTTCATTCCAATATTAGCCGCTTCTACTCCATCTGATTGTTTTTACATGGCATACGAAGCATGTCGAATTGCCTTAGAATTTATGACGCCTGTTATTTTATTATCCGACTCTTACATTGCCAATGGCGCAGAAGCATGGAAATATCCAAGTGTAAATGACTTGCCAACTCTTACTAATACAATAGTTAATAAGATGGACAATTATCAACCATATAAAAGAAATGAGAATCTTGCCAGATACTGGGCTATCCCTGGCAATCCATATACTATTCACAGAATAGGCGGACTCGAAAAAAATCCAGAAACAGGTAATGTGTCTTATTTCCCGGAAGATCATCAAAAAATGACCGAATTAAGAAAACGTAAGATTGAAAATATAGTACATACAATTCCCAAACAAACTATTGACACAGGAGAAAATACAGGCGACGTGTTGATTATTGGCTGGGGTTCTACATATAGTATTATCAAAGAAGTTACAAACGAACTTATAAATGAAGGAAAAAAAGTATCTCATACACATCTTAAATACCTATACCCACTACCTGAAAATCTTGGAGAAATTATAAAAGGGTTTAAAAAAGTTATAATCCCCGAAATGAATACAGGTCAACTCATTAAAGTAATTCGAGAAAAATATCTTATAGATGCTATTGGATTTAATCGTGTTCAAGGCATTCCTATCAAACATTTTGAATTAAAAGATTTTATTCTTAATCAACTTTCGTTAATTTCTTAATTCTAACATTCTATGGAAAGTTTAAAAAATTCGCCTCCACTTAAAACAGCAAAAGATTTTGCAAGTGAACAGGAAGTAAAATGGTGTCCTGGCTGTGGTGATTATGCCATTCTCGCACAAATCCAGAAGGTACTTGCCGAACTAAATAGAAAAAATGAAGACGTGGTTTTTGTTTCAGGAATTGGTTGTTCCTCAAGATTTACTTATTACATGAATACTTATGGAATACACGGAATACACGGAAGACCAATTGCTATTGCTTCTGGCTTAAAAATTGCAAGACCAGAACTGGATGTCTGGGTTATCACGGGCGATGGCGATTGTTTGTCTATCGGAGGAAATCATTTTATACATGGATTAAGAAGAAATATAGGACTCCATGTAATCATGTTTAACAATCGAATCTATGCATTAACGAAAGGACAATATTCACCAACTTCTGAACAAAATAAAATTACATATTCCACACCTTATGGAAGTATCGATTATCCTATTAATCCTCTGGCTCTGGCTCTCGGAAGTGGCGCATGCTTTGTTGCCAGAACTATTGATAAAGATTTGAAACACATGAATTACATCTTTAAAGAAGCAGCACAATTTAAAGGAACGTCCTTTGTAGAAGTATATCAGAATTGTAAAATATTTAATGACGAAGCATTTTCTTTATTTACTGAAAAAGAAACGAAAGAGCAAAACACGTTGTACTTAGAAGATGGAAAGCCATTAGTATTTGGAAAAGAAAAAGAATTTGGAATTATACTTGAAAACTTTCAACCTAAAATAATTAACTTAAAAAATGAGTCCGTTAATCTTGATAAATTGTGGATTCATGATGTGAAAAATAAACAAAAAGCGTTTTTATTGACACAATTCTCTATGCCAGGATATGAAGAGTTCCCCTCTGTATTTGGTATTATTTATAAAGAAGATAAACCAAGCTACGAACAATTGCTGATAGATAAAATAGAACAACTTAAAACAAAACGGCCTGCACCTCCCTTGGATAAATTATTAGCAGGATCTAACACCTGGGAAGTTTAATTTTTCAAAATTATATTTTATGATAAACTCTAATAATAGAATTACACAACTTCTCACTCAAGAACATGAAACTATATTGCAACTAGGACAGATTCTGAAAAAAATAAATGGTTTATGGAAAAATAACGAAAAAAAATTTATTGAAATTATAGATTTTCTGCTCCACTTCTGTCAAATATATGCAGATAAAATTCATCACTTAAAAGAAGAACAAATTTTATTCCCGATAATGATTGAACAAAACCCAATGCTTGAACAAGGTGCTGTTGGAGAAATGAATGATCAGCACGAAATGTTTAGGGAGTTTATTATAGAAATTAAAATAGCTATGGAGAATAAGGATTTTGAAATAGCATATTCTATATTTCAAAAATATGTGGAACTACTCTCTGACCATATTCAAATAGAAAACTTTGAAGTGTTTCCAATGGCAGACGATTTATTGTCTTCTGAGATTAACGAGCAGCTTTACTTCAAAGCACTAGATGTTGATATGGAATACAGCCGTGAAAAAAACGAACTAACACAAAAAGTAAACCAGTTATTAAAAGATTTAAATATTGTTATTTCATAAATTAGTTTTTCTGATTTAAAGAGCACTACAACAGTTTGAATCACGTTCAGATAATTTAATCTTTTTTATTTTTACTATTTCTTTCTTTTCGTGTATTAAATGCATCCACTAAAAAAACTTAATTGTTCTCAAAATAATCTCTAACTTTGTTCCCAAATTATTTATATATGAAAAAAACTATCAATGAAGCTTTAAATAAACAAGTAGCATTAGAAGCAGAATCTTCACACATTTATCTAGCCATGGCCTCATGGGCTGAAAAAAACGGCTATCAAGGCGTAGCAAATTTTTTATACCAACACTCGGATGAAGAACGTATTCACATGCTCAAACTTATCCGTTTTATTAATGAGCGTGAAGGATCTGCTATCATTCCTTCAATAAAGCAACCCAAAGATAACTACAAAAGTTTAATTGAAATCTTTCATGACATTTTAGAACACGAAGTATACGTTACCAATGAAATCAACAAATTGGTAGAAATTACTTTAAAAGAAAAGGACTTTACCACCCATCATTTCTTACAATGGTATGTAAGCGAACAGTTAGAAGAAGAAGCACTCGCCAGACAAATAAACGACAAACTAAAGTTGATTGGCGACGATAAAATGGGACTTTATTTATTTGACAGAGATCTCGGAAGTATGAAAACGTCCAATGAAAACGACTCTAACGCTTAGTTCCTTTGACCGAAAACTACATTTTTTAGCAAGTCCTTTCTAATAAAAAGCAATGATTATCCTTAACGAGTGCCCTAATTTTATTGACGCTAAATCAACAGTCATTACAATAGGTACATTCGACGGAGTTCACAAAGGACATCAAATTATTTTAAACCGCTTATCATCCATCAAAAAAGACAAAAATTTAAAAAGTATTGTTTTTACTTTCTATCCGCATCCACGTAAAATAATTCAGACATCTCAGCCGTTACAACCCATCAAAATTTTGACAACAAAAGACGAAAAAATACAATTGCTAAAAAATTTTGATATTGATTACCTAATTTTTTGTCCCTTCACAAAAGAATTTGCCAACCAACCACCAGATGATTTTGTAAAATATTTGATTCATCAACTCAATGTCAAATATGTCATCATTGGTTACGACCATCGCTTCGGAAAAGATAGAAAAGGAGATATCAATACCTTCCTTCAACTCAAAACTATTTTTAACTTTGAAGTAGAACAAATTCCTGCCGAAACCATCGATAACATCAACATTAGTTCCACTAAAATAAGACAATTTCTAACTAACGGTGACATTGAAAATGCCAATGAATTGTTAGGATACAACTATTTCATTACTGGACAAGTAATAAAAGGCAAACAATTAGGCAGGCAAATTAATTTTCCAACTGCTAACATTAAAGTGAATGACCCCGACAAACTGATTCCTGCACACGGAGTTTACTGCGGTGAAGCAAAAGTAAAAGACAAATTATTCAAAGCAGCCATTAACATTGGCTTTAACCCAACAACAAATAATGATAATTTAGAAAAAATAGAAGCCCACTTGCTGCAATTCAATGAAGATATTTATGGAGAAACCATTCAGATTTTCTTTCATAAAAAAATACGGAATGAAAGAAAATTTGACTCATTAGAAAGTTTGAAAAATCAAATAACAGAAGATATTAAACTTTGTCAATAAATCCAATTACAAAAAAATACTCATCTTTGTATCCAAAAAAGCCATGCTCTTTAAAACTTATGGATATGCTGTCAATGGCATTGATGCTATAAAAATCACAGTTGAAACAAACATCACCCAAGGTGTTAATTTCTTTTTAGTTGGATTACCAGATAGTGCCGTTAAAGAAAGCCAACAACGAATTCAAGCCGCTTTGAAAAACATTGATTACCGAATGCCGGGCAAACAAATTACCATCAACATGGCTCCGGCTGATATTCGCAAAGAAGGTTCTGCCTACGATTTGACGATTGCCATAGGTATTCTGGCTGCATCAGAACAAATACAAATTGAACATTTAGAAGACAGTGTCATCATGGGCGAATTAGCATTGGATGGTTCGCTCAGACCTATTAAAGGCGCTTTACCCATCGCTCTCAAAGCCAAAAAAGACGGTTTCAAAAAAATTTACCTACCTTCTGAAAACGCAAACGAAGCTGCTATTGTCAACGAATTAGAAGTATATCCCGTTACACACCTAAAAGAACTCATTGAGCATTTAACTGGCAACCACACTTTACAACCGCTCAAAATAAATATTGAAGATCTTTTCCTGAAAAAACTCAACGAATACGAATTAGATTTTGCAGATGTAAAAGGACAACAAAACATCAAACGTGCTTTAGAAATCGCTGCTGCCGGCGGACATAATGTTATTCTGATTGGCCCACCCGGTGCCGGTAAAACAATGCTCAGTAAACGATTACCTTCCATTCTTCCACCACTCACATTAGAAGAAGCCCTTGAAACAACTAAAATTCATAGTGTCGCTGGCAAAGTCGGAAAGAACATCGGATTAATTACTCAACGACCCTTTCGAAGCCCACATCATACCATCAGCGATGTGGCATTGGTCGGAGGTGGTAATCATCCTCAACCCGGTGAGATTTCACTTGCTCACAATGGTGTTTTATTTTTAGACGAATTGCCAGAATTCAAACGTACTGTATTAGAAGTACTACGTCAACCTTTGGAAGACAGAGTGGTTACCATTTCTCGTGCGAAATTTTCGGTGCAATATCCTGCCAGTTTCATGCTCGTCGCCAGTATGAATCCTTGTCCCTGCGGATATTACAACCATCCTCAAAAAGAATGTGTTTGCACACCCGCAATGGTTCAAAAATATCTGAGTAAAATATCTGGTCCCTTAATGGATAGAATAGATTTACATGTGGAGGTAGTGCCAGTTAATTATGAGGAATTATCCGCCAGGAGTATTCCAACCGAAGGTAGCAAAACCATTCGTGAAAGAGTCATCAAAGCCAGAAATATCCAAACAGAACGTTTTAAGAATGTAGAAGGAATTTATTGCAATGCACAAATGCGAAGCAAAGAAATCAAACAATACTGCATATTGGATGATAAAGGTAATAACATATTAAAAAATGCCATGGAAAAACTACAACTATCTGCCCGTGCGTATGACCGCATTCTCAAAGTAGCCAGAACCATTGCCGATCTTGAAAACTCCGAAAATATACAAGCACATCATGTAGCCGAAGCAGTACATTACAGAAGTTTAGACCGTCAAAACTGGGGAGGGGAATAATTCTAAATTTGAGAATACATGAAACTCACTTTAATAGCATTTTTTATAGCAACGTTTTTGTGTTATTCTCAAAATCGTTATTATTCTGTTTTGCAAAAGTTTCAAATGATTAAAAACGATTCAATCAAAGTGGATAGCATCAATAAATTCTGTTGGATGAACAGCACAAAAGATGTATACCTTTCTGAAGAATTACTCAAACAAAACTTAAAAATCGCTCAACAAATTAACTACAAAAAAGGCATTGGAAAAATATATGTTTTACTTGGAAACATTTATTTGCAAAAAAAAGATTTTCAAAAAGCAATTGATTATTATCAACAAGGTTTGGTTGTTAGAGAATACTTAAATGATAAGAGCGGCGTGGCAGCAGTTTATGGCAATATTGGAAATGCTTTTTACTTACTAAAACAATTTGACAAAGCTTTAGAGTATCAGGAAAAATCACTTAATATGTTTAAAGCTTTAGAAGAACAGGAAAAAAAAGGAGAATATTGGTTTGATATTGCGGAATGTGAAATTAGTATCGGGAAAATTTTTATTGAACAAAACAAATTCGTAAATGCTGAAAAAAGATTTTTAGAAGCCGTAAGATTAAATGAAAAAATAAACTATTATCCTGCTTTAATTACAAGTTACAACGAACTCGCTATTTTGTATCATAAAATGAATAAATTTAATTTATCCAACAAGTATTTCAATAAAATATTAAACTTAATAAATAAAACGGACGATAAAAAAGTCATTTCAGATGTATATTTAAATTATTCCACAGCCATTTTTGATAAAGAACCTTCGAAAGCTCTAAATCTTTGTGACCAAGGATTAAACCTCGCCTTTATCATTCAAGACAAAGAAAACATATTAAAAGGATTAAAATTAAAATCTGATATTCTTCTAAAAATGGAACAATTCAAATTGGCGATGGAAACATATACAAAATACTCTTTGTTAAAAGATTCCATCTTTAATGAAACCACCACACGATATTTTAATGATTTACAAGCAAAATATGAATTCACACAAAAAAATAACCAAATTAAATTGCTCGAAAAAGAAAAAATCATCAAACAATCAAAAATACAACAACAACAATATTTTATAATTGGTACAGTTATTATTATTATCTTGATTGTGGTTTTATTAGGTTACATATACAAATCATACAAAGTTACTCAAACTCAAAAAACAATTATAGAATTAAAAAACAAAGACATTTTAGAAAGTATTACGTATGCCAAAAGAATTCAAAAAGCCATCTTACCTAATGAAAAACAATGGTACAAACTTTTACCTAATAGTTTTATTTACTATTCACCTAAAGATATTGTAGCGGGCGATTTTTATTGGATTGAAGAAGATGATAAATATATTTATGTGGCTGTTGCTGATTGTACAGGACACGGAGTACCCGGTGCAATGGTTAGTGTAATATGTAGCACTGCTCTCACTAAATCAGTTACAGAGGACAAATTGAAAGACACTGATAAAATTCTCAACAGAACAAGAGAAATTGTATTAGAAAAACTTAGCAAAAGCGAAGAAAACATTCAAGATGGAATGGATGTATGTTTAATTAGAATAGAAAAAAATAATTTATTAAATATCCAATATAGTGGTGCAAACAGACCTCTTTATATTATTAACAACCAAAACGAATTAATTGAATTAAAACCCAATAAACAACCTATTGGAAAATTTGATAATATGCATCCATTTACAAAGCAAGAACTGACTTTAGAGTCAAACTCTATGTTGTATCTTGTTACAGATGGATTTGCTGACCAGTTTGGAGGAGAAAAAAATAAAAAATTCTCTATGGCAGCATTAAAAAAATTAATGATTCAATTAGCATCATTAAATTTGTCTATTCAAAAAAAAGCATTTGAATCCACTCTCCTAACTTGGAAAAAAAATAATGAACAAACAGACGACATAACTTTAATTGGAATTAAGTTTGTATGATGCATTTTAATATACTCCTTGCTGATGATGAAGACAACCTTCGTGAAATAGTTGCTTTTAATTTAAGGCAACAAGGTTATGATGTATTAACAGCAAAAAACGGACAAGAAGCCCTGGATTTTTTTATTAAAAATAAAAACCATTTACACCTTGCACTATTAGATGTCAGTATGCCTAAAATGAACGGCTTTGAAGTGTGCGAAAAAATAAAAAGTATAGACAAGAACTTCCCTGTTTTCTTTCTCACCGTTCGCAATGAAAGAGACGATAGAATACATGGGCTAAAACTTGGGGCTGACGATTATTTAGCCAAACCCTTTGATTTAGAAGAACTCTTATTAAGAGTAAAACGAATTTTGAAAAAATACGAAACAGATAGTACAATAACGATTAATGGAAGAAAAATTGATTTTTCTTCTTTGACCATTACCCTTCCCGACAATACTCAGCACAGAATGTCTGCAAAAGAAGCTTCTCTTTTACAATATCTCATCGCTCATAAAAACATCGCCTTATCCCGCCAACAAATTTTAGAAGCCGTTTGGGCTGATAAAGCCGAAGAAGGTTCTTATAGAACCATTGATAACTTCATTGTCCTTTTTCGTAAACTTTTTGAAGACGATAGTAAAAATCCAAAGTTTTTCTTATCTGTCAGAGGAGTGGGCTACTTATTAAACTTAAAAAACGAAAATTAATGAATAAATTATCCCATCAAAAACACTATAATGTACTAATACTTAAATCACTGATTGTTTTATTATTTGCATCTTACTTAAATGCACAAAATTCCTCAGAAATAAAATTACGTTATCCCAAACTAAGATATTTAGTGTCTAACTGGCAAATACATCAACTCAAAGACAGTGGCGCCCTCATCGTTCGTCTTCGTTCTAATCAAAAACTTCTGCAAATCCTAAAAGAAAAAAATCAACTGCAAACCATAAAGCAAATACAAAATGAAACAAACACTCACAACAAAATCATTATGCAATCCTTCAAAAAACATTACAATTTTTCTCCAGTATATTTCATGTATGACTTCTCTACTAATGAATTAATCAAAAACCCAAAAGCCAAAGTTTTTCTGAATGATAACTTAGAAATCGATACTACCATTTATCTCAAAGAATCCTTTTACCTCTATGCCGATATTTTCTCACCAGTCATAGAATCCACATTACCCCTTCTTCCCGATTCATTAGCTATAAATGCCTCCGAATCCGGACCCGCCAACAAAACCGCCGCCATTCTTATCAAAAACAAATACAACCTTCAACTCAAACATCCATTTCCTTATTTAATCAATGGTTATAATATTCTCAAATTTGAAAAATACGTCATAAAACTCAATCAAAAATTTTTCAAATTCCTTGACAAAAATCCAAAAGAACATTATCCATCTCAAATCAAACCTTACCTGTACTAAAAACAATGGTAAATCAAAATAACATACAACTCCAACTTCAAACACTTCCTGAAAAACCGGGCGTTTACAAATTTTATAGTATTGACAATCAACTTTTATACATTGGAAAAGCCAAAAACCTCAAAAAAAGAGTGTTCTCCTATTTTCAAAAAGAACCAGAAACTTTACGATTAAAACTATTAGTCAAAAAAATCCATCATCTTGAAACCATTACCGTTCCTACCGAATACGACGCTCTCATTCTTGAAAACACGTTAATTAAAAGTTTACAACCTAAATACAACATCCAGCTCAAAGACGATAAAACTTATCCCTGGATTGTTATCACCAAAGAATCATTTCCAAAAGTTTTTTATACACGAAAAAAAAATATACCAAACTTTGAATATTACGGTCCCTACCCTTCTGTTATAGCCGTTCGTACACTTATTGATACCATAAAAGAAATTTTTTCCCTTCGCACTTGCAATTACTTGCTTTCGGATGAAAATATCAAAAAGAAAAAATTCCGTGCCTGTCTGGATTATCACATCGGAAAATGTAAAGCACCATGCATTGGTTTACAATCCAGAGAAGAATACGACAAAAACATTACTCAAATCAAAAAAATTATTAAAGGGCAAATCAAAGATGTTTTAATGTATCTTGAAGAACAAAAAAAAGAAGCCGTCGAAAAATTAGAATTTGAAAAAGCCGCTTTACTCAAAGAAAAAATTGAAATACTGCATAAATATCAAGCCAAATCACAAGTAGTGAGTGAAGTAAAAGATGCCGACGTGTTTCATTTACACAAGTACAATCAAAGAACATACATTGGCTTCCTCCGAATTGTCAATGGATTTATTATTCAAACCTTTATTTCCGACATTACCATTCAAAGCGATGAAAGTGATGCCGAAATTTTAAGCACAATTATTACTCAACTAAGAGAACGATTTTATTCCAATGCCAGAGAAATCATCGTTCCTATTCAACCTGAATTTGAAATTCCAGATGTAAAATATACCGTTCCAAAAATTGGCGACAAAAAAAAGTTACTGGATTTGTTAGAACAAAATTTAATCCAATATGCGAATGAAAAAGAAAAACAACTTGCCATCAAAGACCCAGAAACCTATACTACTCAACTGATGCAACAAATGATGAAAGACCTACGAATGAATAAAGAACCTCGCCGCATAGAAGCGTTTGACAACTCTAACATTCAAGGAACGAATGCTGTCAGTGCAATGGCTGTTTTTATCGATGGCAAACCCGCTAAAAGTGAATACCGACATTTTAATGTAAAAACTGTGGAAGATGGAAAACCAGATGATTTTGCTACAATGAAAGAAGTGATTTACCGCCGTTACAAACGAGTACTGGAAGAAAACTTACCCCTACCCGATTTAATCGTCATTGATGGCGGAAAAGGACAACTCAACGCCGCATTGGAATCTTTAGAAGCCCTTCAATTGAAAGATAAAATTCACGTCATTTCAATAGCAAAACGGCTTGAAGAAATTTACTTTCCAAACGACCCACTTCCACTTTATTTAGACAAACGCAGCCCTACCCTGAAAGTCATTCAACACATTCGCGATGAGGTGCATCGCTTCGGAATCACGCACCATAGAAAAAGACGCACTAAATCTGCTTTCCAGAGCGAACTACTGAATATTAAAGGTATAGGAGAAAAATTGGCTATTAAATTATTGCAACAATTTGGTTCCATTGAACAAATCAAAAAACAATCACTCCACGATGTTGCTAAAATCGTTGGAATGAAAAAAGCAGAATTAATCTTTCAACATTTTAAACAATCTGCAAAATAAATTTTTCACACTATCCTGTGGAAAAAAAACGATAATCTGTTCTTAAAAACACCCATTCATTATTCATCTTTGCAAAAAAAATCAATGAGAAATTTTCTTACTATAACTACACTTTTGTTATTATTCAACTGTACTAACTCCGAAAAAAACAAATCTTCTGATGAACACGACCAAAAAATGGTCTTTTATTACAATGAAAAAGATGGCATCTCTTCCTTAGACCCAGCTGAAAGCAATAACATTCCTCATATCTGGATATGTAATCAACTCTACAATGGACTTGTTCAGTTAGACGACTCTCTGAATGTTTTGTCATGCATTGCAAAATATTGGGAAATTTCCGAAGATGGCACTAAATACACCTTCTACTTACGCAATGATGTCTACTTCCACGACAATCCTTGTTTCCCAAATGGTAAAGGTAGAAAAGTAACGGCTTATGATTTTGAATTTTCCTTCAACCGCTTACTTATTACACCCAATTCTACTGCCGCTTCATTACTATCATATATTGATAGAAGTGAACGCACTAATTTTCGTCCGTTTCAATCTATCAATGATTCCACCTTTGTAATTTATTTAAAGCAACCTTACAGTGTTTTTCTAAACATTCTCACCATGAAATATTTTTCAGTAATTCCTTACGAAGCCATTGATTATTACAAAAAATCATTTCACAATCACGCTGTTGGCACAGGTCCCTTTATGCTCAAACAATGGGACGAAGGCAATAAATTGATTCTGGTAAAAAATCCAAATTATTTTGAAAAAGATGAAGAAGGCAATCGTTTGCCCTATCTGGATGCCGTTTCTATCTCCTTTATTCGTGATAAAGAAACCGCCTTCATTGAATTCTTAAATGGAAAACTAGACATGATTAGCGGTGCTGATGCTATCAATATCAACGAAGTATTAGATAAAAGCGGAATGTTGAATAAAAATTATGCTTCTAAATGTTATTTACAAAAAGGAAATTATTTGAAAACCGACTACATCGGATTATTAGTAGATGAAAAAGCGAATAAAAATTCTCCATTACTCAAAAAGCCCTTCCGACAAGCGTTGAATTATGCTATTGACAGAGAACGATTGGTAAAATATTTTAGAAACGGCGTTGGGATGCCTGCTGTTGCGGGTTTTATCCCAAAGGGCTTCAAATCTTTTGATACATCCGTTGTTAAAGGATATCATTACAACCCAGATAAAGTAAAACAATTACTCAAAGAAGCAGGATATCCAGACGGAAAAGGTTTACCGGAAATTGTTTTTCACATCACGGAAGATTACAAAGAACAAGCATCTTTTCTGCAATCGCAGTGGAAAGAATTTAATATCCCGATTAAAATATCCATTGAACAGCCCTCTGTTTTTCGACAAGCCACTTTTCTGTTTCAATATGAAATGTTCAAAAAAAACTGGGTCGTCGATTACATTGATGAAGAAAACTTCTTCTCTCTATTCTATAGTAACAATTTTGTTCCTGCCGGATTTAATTACACACACTTTAAGAATGTAGATTTTGATTTACTGTACGAAAAAGCATTAAGAACAATTGATGAAAAAGAAAAAATCAAAATCTATCAGGAAATGGACAAAATACTCATTGACGAAGCACCTATTATTCCTCTGTTTTATGACGAAATAATTCGGCTTGTAAATCCTTCTGTTGAAGGTCTTACTCTCAATCCTATGAACTTGTTGAATCTAAAAACCGTCAAAAAGATAAGTAAACCAAACAAATAAAATCTACTCCCATTCAATTGTAGCTGGTGGCTTGGAACTAATATCATACACCACTCTGTTGACACCTTTTACCTGATTGATTATAGCATTTGAAATTTCAGCTAACAAATCATAAGGTAGATGCACCCAATCTGCTGTCATTCCATCAGTAGAATGTACTGCCCGTAATGCTACAACATATTCGTACGTTCTTTCATCGCCCATCACTCCTACACTCTTTGTATTTAATAAAATAGTACCGGCCTGCCATATTTTGTTGTACCATCCGCTTTTTCTTAAATGTTCAATATAAATAGCATCTGCTTCCTGAAGAATATTTACCTTCTCTGCCGTAACTTCTCCAATGATTCGTATTGCAAGCCCTGGACCCGGAAAAGGATGACGAGATAAAATGTTGTCTGGCAAATTCAATAACTTACCTACTCTTCTCACTTCATCTTTAAACAGCATTCTCAATGGCTCAACCACTTTCAAATGCATCTTTTCTGGTAAGCCACCCACATTGTGATGCGATTTAATCGTAGCACTCGGTCCTTTCACTGAAACACTTTCTATTACATCCGGATAAATGGTGCCTTGTGCCAGCCATTTCACATCCTGAATTTGATGTGCCGCTTTATCAAACTCTTCAATAAACACACGACCAATTATTTTTCTTTTTTGTTCCGGATCCTCAATACCTTTCAACGCTTCGTAAAAGCGCTGACTCGCATCTATAAAATGAATGTTTAATCCTAAATGTTGATACGATTTTACTACTTCATCCGCTTCGTTTTTTCTCAACAAACCATTATCAATAAAAATACAATACAAATTCTTTCCAATCGCTCTGTGTAATAATAACGCTGCTACACTGGAATCCACCCCACCCGATAAACCCAAAACTACTTTATCATGATTTAATTGTTGTTTCAAATTCTCCACCGTTTCATCCACAAAGGATTGTGGCGTCCAATCGCCCACACAACCACAAATTTTCTTTACAAAGTTTTCTAACACCTGAATACCACATTCGGAATGGTACACTTCAGGATGAAATTGAACTGCGTAAATTTTTTCAGAGGTGCTTTCATAAGCCGCCACCGGAATGTTTTCTGTAGATGCAGTTATCACAAATTTTTCGGGTAATTTCAAAATACTATCTCCGTGACTCATCCATACCTGCACTCCGTCTTTTATACCATTCATCAATTGAGAATCGCTTTTCACCGTTGTTAATCTTGCACGTCCGTATTCTCTTACTAAACTTTTTGCTACCTCTCCTCCATTGATTTTAGCCATTAATTGAGCACCATAACAGATACCCAATACTGGGACTTTCCTTAAAAACACTTCAAAATTAGGTATAGGTGCATTTGCATCATTAACACTAAAAGGGCTTCCTGATAGAACAATACCTTTTAGATCAGGTGTTAATTCAAAACTATAATTAAATGGATGTACTTCACAAAACACATTTAATTCCCTGATTTTACGGGCAATGAGTTGAGTGTATTGCGAGCCAAAATCTAAAATTAAAATTTTTTGATGTTTCATAAACAGAAATATCCGGGGGACAAACATAGTTTTTATTATTCTTTTTTTATTCAAAAAATATTTTTGATATTTCAAGAAAATTTTTATTAAATTTGCAGAAAAATTTGAATTATGAAAAAATGGTTATTTTCTTCTGGTGTATTGCTCCTTACAATGTCCACAAGTTTTTCTCAAAATGTGGGCATAAATCCTACTGGTTCAGCACCTAATAACAGTGCCGGATTAGACGTGGATTTCACCAATAAAGGTTTATTGATTCCAAGAGTAGCACTTACCAGCGCCACAGATGCCGCTACTATTCCATCTCCGGCCACTTCATTATTAGTGTATAATACTGGAACAGGTGGGCTATCACCTGCTGGATATTATTACAATGCCGGAACGCCAGGTTCACCGAACTGGGTTCAATTACTACCTTCTTCATCAGGACTTTCCGGTTCCGGAGTAGCCACTCGTGTAGCGTTCTGGACCGGTGCAACTACCTTAGGTTCAAATGCCAATTTGTATTGGGATAATACAAACAATAGATTAGGAATTGGAACAGCTGCACCCGTTAATAGATTAGGAGTAGTGGGGGGTAATGTTGGATGGGGTACTTCGTCAGAAGTGAGTGTTTTACAGAACGACCAAGGCGGTAGTATAGAACTTGGTGGTCAAAATGGATTAGCAAATCCAATTTCCAACGGTGCACCTTATATCGATTTTCATTTTGGAACTGGCTCCGCACAAGATTATAATGCCAGAATCATTAACGCAGCCAATAATCGCATAGATATTACTAATGCGGGCGGTGGAATACTTTCTGTAAACGGTGCAAATATTGGCGTGGGTACTACAAGCCCCGCACAACGTTTAGATGTTGCCGGAAATGTTCAATTCAGTGGTGCCCTTATGCCTTCCGGAAATGCCGGTACAAGCGGACAGATATTAACGAGCCAGGGACCTGGGTTGCCTCCTGTATGGCAAACTCCTGCTTCCATACCTCTTTATGGTAACAATGCCCAAAGTGTGAAGTTAACTACCATGCAAAACACAACATCTGGCACTTGGGTAAACATCCCAGGTATGAGTATCACTATGACACCTACTCACAATAGAGTTTATATTTTTGCATCAGTAGCAGCTCGCTTGACCAATACTTCTGGCAATGCTCAAATGGGACAAGCTACAATGTATATTCGGGTGTTAGTAAATGGTGTTGAACAAGCCATTTCAAAATGCGTAATTACTGATTTTGATGAAGATTCTTTTGGAGGTCAATACTTGGTTACTGGCGGTTCTGCTGCTATAGCTGGAGTACCGGTGAATGTAACAATTGGTTCTCCCATTACAGTTGTTTTACAATGGTACGTTTCTGCTATTTGGGCTTCAAATCCATGGCAATTAAGATGCGACCCTACTTTGGCTAACATTGGAGATCATGCTGTATTAACAGTTTTTGACTAAAAAACAAAATAAATTTATGAGCGCTAATAAACACAAATTGACTCTTTTTACTCTGGTTATATTTTTGGTTTTGATTACAAATCTTAATGCTCAGACAGATAATTTAAAGACCAATGTTTATTCTCAAAAATCATCAAAGCCAAAAAAGGAAATTAATATAACCGATGAAGATACAATAATCAGAACGCCCACACAAGTTATGATTGTCAAGAAAAAAGATTATTATTCTGGTAAGCATATTCAAAGAGAAATTAAAATTAATCCCGGGGATAGTGTAGTTGAAACTCCTGAGTATAAAAGAATAATTAGAAAAAATACATCAAAAGAAAGTCAAAGAAATTAATTGAAGCAATTTAAGTCTCTAAAAAGATCTTTGATTACTTTATTCTCTTTCACATCATGCACTCTTAAAATGCTTGATCCTTTTGATACCGCTATTGTATTTAATGCAACTGTACCCAACAATACACTATTATCATTCGGTGTAGTAGATAATGTTTTATAGATCATGCTCTTTCTGGATAATCCCACTAATAATGGCTTTTCTATTTCTTTCATCTCATCTAATCTGTTTAGTAATTCAAAATTTTGTTCTATAGTTTTACCAAAACCAAAGCCCGGATCAACAATGATATTTGAAAATCCTTTTTCTTCCAAAACTCTAACTCTCTGCTTCAAAAACGCTTTCACATCGTTGACAACATCTGTATAATTGGTACGTTGTTGCATTCTTTCCGGAATATCAGAAGTATGCATCAAAACATAGTAAATCTTGCTTCGGGAAACCACCTCAAACATTCTACTGTCAAACTGTCCGCCAGAAATATCATTGATAATGTCTGCCCCGAATTCAATACTCTTTTCTGCTGTAAAGCTATTGTAGGTGTCAATTGAAATTAATACATCTGGAAATTGCTTTCTTACTTGCAACAGCAATGGCTTCAATATCTCCCATTCCTTCTCTGGTTCTATTAACTTAGCACCCGGTCTGGTAGAAGCTACACCAATATCTAAAATATCTGCACCTTCCTTTACACATTGTTCTGATCTTTCTAAAAATTTATCTTCGGAATAATACTTTCCTCCATCATAAAAACTATCCGGTGTGTAATTCAAAATGGCCATTAATTTTACATTACTTTCATCTTTTAAAATATCCGAATTCCTCATTTTTTCTTGCAAAGAAAATAAAAACAAAATTTATTTTTTTAATCTCAACTACTCAATGAACGAATAATACACAAACAAATTATTTATGTATTATTATTTATCGAATCGGGGAAGGCTGTAAATTACGGTGCTAATCTTCCCTTTATCCATTTGTCACCTACTTTTTCATAAATAATTCTATCGTGCAAACGACTGTATCTGCCCTGCCAGAATTCATAATAATGTGCTTCTACATCCCAACCACCCCAAAAGTCCGGATACGGAACGGGATATTCAGGAAACTTTTGACTAAACTCTTCAAACTTGCGCATCAATTCTTCTCTGGAGGAAATTTTCTGACTTTGATTAGATGCGTATGCTGACAACTGATTTTCATAAGGGCGCGATAGAAAATAGCTTTTACTTTTTCCAACAGAAGATTTTTTTGCTATTCCTTCAATACGAATTTGTCTTTGCAACGGTATCCAATAAAATAAAAGTGAGATCTTGTTGTTTTCCTCTATTTCTTTTGATTTGCGGGAGTTGTAATTACAATAAAAGGTAAATACATCTTTTTCATATTCTCTTAAATAAACTATTCTGGAAGAGGGCTGCATATTCTTTCCCACTGTTGAAATTACCATAGCGTTGTATTCTGGCACTTGCTTTTCAATCGCTTCTTTCATCCACATTTCAAATGCTTCAAATGGCTGGTCAGGTAAATGCAACTCATGCAATTCTTCGTTTTCAAAATCTTTGCGTATATTTCGTATAATTGACTTTATATCTTGCATAATGTTTATTTTTGTGGCAAAATTGAGAAAATTTACACGAATTAATTGATTGATTTTTATCAGTTATGAGAATAGACATTATTACCATTTTTCCTGAACAATTTGAAAGTGTGTTTAAGTATTCCATATTGAAAAGAGCACAACAAAAGAATTTAGTTCAAATCGTCATTCACAATTTAAGAGATTATTCCACCGACAAACATAAAAAAGTAGATGATTATCCTTTTGGCGGTGGCGCAGGTATGGTCATGATGATAGAACCTATTTACAATTGCATTCAACACCTCCAATCTCAAAATCGTTACGATGAAGTTATTTTTCTAACACCGGATGGTGAGTTATTTGAGCAAAAAACAGCCAATTATTTATCTACTCTAAATAATATTATCTTATTATGTGGACATTATAAAGGCGTTGATGAACGGGTGCGTGAACATTTGATTACAAAAGAAATTTCCATAGGCGATTATGTATTAAGTGGCGGGGAAATAGCCGCGATGGTTGTTACAGACGCCGTTGTTCGTTTAATTCCTGGCGTTTTAGGAGATGAAACCTCTGCTTTATCGGATTCATTTCAAGACAACTTATTAGCTCCGCCGGTATACACAAGACCTGCTGTGTTCAATGGCTGGGAAGTACCCGCCATCCTTCGTTCCGGCAATGCACAGGAAATTGAAAACTGGCGACATGAGCAATCTATCAAAAGAACAAAAGAAAGACGACCTGAGTTGTTGAAAAAGTAATATAAACAAAAAACAGTTTTGTTTTTTAAAATTGAATCTACAAAAGATTACACAATCAATACCAATGTTAATTTTTAAAAAGCTGTCAAATCTGAAAGTTGAATTTGTATGTTTTTACATAAATACGATTACGTTTATAGTTTATCCAGAACCCTAAGTACCTCAACCTTTCCAGAATCAAGATGAAAAATAGACCCTGCAATAATAATTTTTTTATCCCTTAATGCTTGTCTTAATATGTCACTCTTGTCTATTAATATCTGCATGCTTTCCAAAACATTATACTCTGACAGTTTATCTTGCGGCTGTGCATTAGAATCAACCTCATTCTTATATTTCAAATAAGTGGGTTCAATCTTTTCAATCAACTTCTTTAAGTATCCATCTTTTGTCTGATTTAGGCAAGCCCCCATTGCACCGCATTTCGTATGTCCTAAAATCATGATTAGTTTGGCACCAACGATATTTACTGCAAATTCTGCACTGGCAAGAATATCTTCATTGATGATATTTCCCGCCACACGAGCAGAAAACAAATCGCCTATTCCCTGATCAAAAATAATTTCAACAGGAGATCTGGAATCAATACAGGATAATATAAATGCAAATGGTTTTTGCTCTGATGAAAATTCGGACAAAACCTGCAAATGGTTTTTGTTCAAAGTTAAATTGTTTATAAACCTCTCGTTACCTTTTAAAAGAATTTCCAATGCTTTTTGAGGAGTATAGCAGTAACAAGCCCAACAAGCGTTCCAATTAATAAATCGGTAAATAAAATGACCAATACAGTTACTAAAAACGGAATAAAATCTTTCCATCCTTTTTGATACATCTTTAAAAATGTTCTGGGCTGTGCCAGCTTATATCCAACTACAATGAGTATTGTAGCCAGAGCAGACAAGGGAATAAGATTAATGAGTTCTCTAAAGAATAAAACACTCACTAAAAGCCATACACCGTGAAAAATAGCAGACATTTTAGTTTTTGCACCAAAATTAATGTTAGCACTACTTCTCACTATTACTTGTGTAACAGGTAATCCACCTAATAGACCAGAAATAATATTACCCGTTCCTTGTGCTAACAGCTCCCTGTTTCTATTAGTAATTCGTTTTTGAGGATCCATTATATCTGTAGCTTCAACGCATAATAAGGTCTCAATGCTTGCTACAAATGCAATGATAAAGCCATAGTACCAAACATTAATATCATTTAATCTTGATAATACAGGATACTTATAGGTTTCTATCAATTCCTTAAGAGGCGGTATATTTACTAAATGTTCGTCTTGTATGGATAATGGATTAAAAGTTATGAATACTTTTACAACTAATATCCCTACAAGAACAATCATCAAGGGGGCTTGCACAATTTTCGCAAAACGAGGAAAAATCACACCTATTTTCTTTTCCCAGAACCAAACAATACAAAGACCCAAAGTAAAAACCACAGATGAGGCCGGGTGAATATATTTCCAAAAATGTAAAAGCTCAGAAAAAGTATTTTCCCGATCTGGTTGTATAAAAGATTCATCGCCCTCGTAATCTCTGTCATATCCAAAGGCGTGCGGCAATTGTTTCAAAATAATAATAATTCCTATTGCTGTTAGCATCCCTGTAATCACAGAGGATGGAAAGTAATACGATAATTTACCTCCTTTTAAAATTCCAAATAGGATTTGTATGCCACCGGCTAAAGTTACTGCCAGAAAAAATGTACTAAATTCAACTAATAAATGCAACTTTTGGAGTAAAAAAATTATATTTTTCAAGGAAAGGGAGAAAGAAAATATTCTTTCTCCTCTTTACCCTGATGGAGAGATATTATTTTTGTCCCTTTCCTTCCTAAAAAAGTTGCAAAATGAAACATCTCACCAAAGAGCAAAGATACGCAATAAGTGTAATGAGAACAAAAAATTATTCACTCAAAGAAATAGCAGAAGCTATTGGTAAAGACAAATCGGTAATTAGTAGAGAGTTAAAGCGAAATTGTGATAAACGGACAGGAGAATATAGATCTGATTTAGCACAACGAAAGTATGAAACACGAATGAGAAATAAACCTAAAAAGCGATATTTTACAGAAGAAATCAAAGCCGTTGTAGAGGAATTATTAGCGAAAGATTATAGTCCAGAGCAGATTGCAAATCGGCTCAAGAAAGAAGGGCGTCCTACAGTAAGCCATGAACGGATATATCAACATATATGGGAAGATAAAAAGAAAGGAGGTAGTTTATACAAGCACTTGCGAAGGCAAGGTAAAAAGTATAAAAAAAGAGGGAATAAAACCGATAATAGAGGCATTATCAAAAATAGAAAGGATATAGATTTAAGGACTAAAGAGGTAGAATTCAAAAAACGATTTGGAGATTTAGAGATGGATACGATAATAGGAAAAAATCACAAAGGTTGTTTGCTTACCATCAATGATAGAGCAACGGGAATGGTATGGATAAGTAAATTACCGGGTAAAAATGCCCATATACTATCAGAAAAAGTAATACACACACTTTCACCAATAAAAGAGTATTTACATACTATTACAGTAGATAACGGAAAAGAATTTGCTGCACATGAAAAGATAAGTCAAAGATTAGGTGTAGAAATATATTTTGCAAAACCTTATCAGTCATGGCAAAGAGGAGCAAATGAAAATCTAAATGGGCTCATTAGACAATACTTTCCGAAGAAATTATCTTTTGAAAATATCACTGATGAACAGATACAAGAAGTGCAAGACAAACTTAATAACAGACCAAGAAAAAGATTGGGTTATCTCTCACCAATAGAGTGCTATACGCACATCTCTCCATCAAACGCTCTCTGTTTTTCTGCAACTTAATTTCTTCTTTAAGTTATACCAAAGATAATCAACTTCCCAAAAGATTCATACACCCTCCTCTATATCCTTTAACATTTCATCGTATAAAGTGTTTTTTCTTGTTTTGATCCCCTTACAATTTTTCTAAAAACTGCTTGTTTGAGTAGAGTTTTCTATAAATATTTACTCATACATCTATTTATTTTTCCAAGATTAAAATTTTATTTATATTTGAACCATCAAAAAGTTGCATTTGTGACTTGAATTCACCTTTGTATCTTCAATGACAAACAGATATAACCATTTGTTGTTGATGAGTTGCTGAAGCACAAGGTGCTTATCAATAATTTCATATACTTTATCAATAGGTGCTTTAATAAATACATTCAGTCGTACGGGGACATGCATGAAGTGAAAACCATTATGAATGGATTGAAAAGGCAGGCCAATTCGCAAATCGCCGGTGCTTCCTTCCAATACGCCCAATCCGCTCACAACGTTATGCAATGGTTTGTGGCCAGATCCAAAAACATCAGGGGCAACTACCGAGGCATAATATTGCAGGTTGATCCAACTACCCACAACCATGGGCGCCGTCATTAATGTTTCAAGCAAAGTAAAATCGTTGTCCTGCGAATAATCGTAGTCGTGTAAAAATACCTTACCATCCAGTGAAATGGATTTTGTCAAACTTCTTGGTGCAATTATGAAGGAATGACAACCTGCTAATCCCCATTCAGGACGGACCTGCGACCAATCTTTTGCCCGTTGCATAATATTGGAATCCGTTACTTTGTATTCCGACTGAAAGTTTTGAACTCTTTCTTTTCTTGCACGTTGAGAAGCATTTTGCAATAGGGATTTTAATTTTTGTATCTGAGAGAAATGCTTTTCGTTTATTTCATTTTCTCTTAAAATTTTTATTTCATCTGTGGTAGTATCGTGAAGAGCGGCTATGAACAAAGTATCGTCAGGTATATTGATGCCTTTAGAGGCCAGGGCCTGACGAATTTCCGGATGATTAAGGATTTTACATCCAAGCAGTGCGTTGATTTCTCCGGAATGCCCGCCACAAGCACCGCACTCTAATGCCGTTGCATGCGGATTATTAACTGACGTGGAACCATGTCCTGTAAGTACGACCAAGGACGCTATCTTATTTTGCAAATTCAATGATTGAATAAGTGAATGGGCTAATTTCAATTTTTCATCAAAAGGTATATTGGAAACGTCAATATCTGTTTTGCCATTCAGCAGATCGTTCAGTTCTATTTTCTTTGGATTCTGATAAGGACTTGTCCATCCAAAATTATCGCTGATTAATTTGGGCAAATAAAACAATCCCAGTGGACTTACGTATCCAAATCCCGTTACTACTCCAATTCTGTATTTGACTTTAAAATGTCTTAATGCATCGTTTACCTGTTTTTGTAAAATATATTGTTTTTGTTGGTTCTTTGGCTTTTCATGGATGGTGTATTGAAAAGGTATTAATACCGGACATTGCTTTTTGCCATGAATTGTATTGATAGGATGATATTCAACAGGAAGACCAAAAAAACCTGCCACTCCAATTGTTTGAATGGTATTATCAAGTTCTTCAATGTGCCGACGGATGATTTCTGATCGAACATCGATGCAGAATGCCATTTGAATAGTTGGCTCGCAATTTTGTGTGATTGCAGTCGGCCGACTAAGTTTTTCAATCATTTCCTTTTGTAAGGAAATTTCCATAGATCTCTGCAATACAGAAAGAATTTGAATGTATTTAACTAACTGCGGATTGCTTCTTTCTTTTATTGCTTCCATCAAATTTAGTTTCCATTTCTCTTGATAAGCAGCAAATGTCTCGTACAAATACATTTCCCAGCTTAATAAAATTTGAACAAGAGAAGGCAGGTAATTGTAAGATTTATTTTGAAGTTGTGCATCCCAATCCAACGACGACAGATAAGAAGACCATCCCACTAATCCCAGCAAAAGTGTGTGCAGATATTCTTCCAATATTTCATCGTTCAGATTTAATTTATCAAAAAACTCACTTGTGATTTTTTCACCATCTTCGGATAAATTTTTTATATACTTACGAAAGTTCTTTAATCCAAACAGTTCAGGCATTAAATCTATCTGTGCGTCTTTATGCCATTGCTTAAATAGTGCTGCACCATTTTCAGGATAGTAATCACCGAATTTATCAAAATATACCGAAAGCCGGGCTGATGTTTCATTCACAATAAATGCACTGATATCTGTGTTGTGGCAAATATCTATAAATTCTGAAAACTTTTGCATTTTTTTGAAGGATGGTTGTTTATGTTCCATCGCACTGGCTTCTTTTAGCAGCGTTTGAAAATCTCCTTGATAATTTGACTCATGGATGGCTTGTTGCAATGCAATGGATGTTATTTCTTGACTTTCAATTTTTTTCAAATAATACGACAAGGGCATAAAAGACGGAATATTGCCATTGCACAACAAAGTCCTTGCCGCATCTTCAAAAGTAAGATGTTTTAATCCCCAATACGGATTGGATGCCACAAAATTTTCCAATGACCACGATGGTGCTATTCGCGAACACACTTTTTGCAACAAATAATTGTAATTCTTATTCTTATCTGTGTTGTTATTTGCCGGATTCATGAATTTTTAATTTGTAAATAATTTATCCAAAAAGATGTGTAAATAAAAGCCATTACGAACATAAACATCCCATACGGGAATAGGTTCAATAAAGCCCCACTTCAATGCAATAGAATAAATAGCCAATATAACAAACAATACAATCAATATACTGATTGAAACTATCTTCACCAAATGAATGGATCCGCCTGTTAAAGAAGGAACGACGTATTCTGCTGCCATTTCCAATGAAAAAAACGAAACAAATACAGTAATTACAAATCCTAAAACATTGACAAAACCACGCCAATAGCGGACAAAGTAAATTGTGTTACTAATAAAAACAGAAACAGATGTAGCAATAATAATGCCCAACATCAGAAAAGAAATGTCTGGAAAAAAAGTTTTTTTGAAAAGCATCAGGAATACCGCATAAAAGACAATTCCGCAAATGAATGCAAGTAGTATGGCAGGTGGTGATATTGGGAATATACGGATGTTTCGGTTTTGAATAATTCGTTGTTTATCAATTTCACTGCCCGAAGATAAGAAAGCATGGGCTTTGTAAAAAGAATGTCCAACCAGGTGGAGTAATGCCGCAGAATAAAGTCCCAATCCACTTAACATCAAACTGAACCCCATGTGTCCTACGCTGGAATAGGATAAGCGGGTTTTTACAGCAGGTTGAAAATACGATACCAGAGTACCGAACAATGCAGAAAATCCGCCCCATAGTATTAAAATAATCTGGGCTGGTGTGGCCTTATCTATCAAAGGATAAAAACGAATCATCAGAAATGGTCCGGCATTCAATAATCCTGCGTGTAATAAAGCAGATACGGGCGTAGGCGTTTCCATTATTCCTAATAGCCAACCGTAAAAAGGAATATTTGCTGATTTGATAATAGCCGATAAAGCCAGTGAACTACAAGCAATTTCAAACAGAAGAGTGGAACCAGTGAGTTTATTTGAAGCATCAAACAATTTGATTAAATTCACACTTTCTTTATCTACAAACAAAAGAAAAAATCCCACTATCATAAAAATATTGGAAAGAATGCTCATTTTCTTTTTTTTCGCCTGTGCAACAAGGGCGTATTTTCTGTTTTGATAAAGACCAATTAATGAACGCAATCCCACATCCGACAAGAACCAAAAAAGAAAAATTAAAATAAAATCGCCCGAAAGAACCATTAATTGAACCACAGCAATTGTGAACAGCAAACGCATAATGAATACTTTATGCAATGAATCTCCCCATAAATAATTTTTGCTGAATGAAATTATAACCCAACCAATGATCGAAACCATTAAGTAAAAAAGAATGCTGATTTTATCAAACAAAAAACTATTAAATCCTAATGACCACTCAAATGGAAAACAACCAGTTGAATTTATCAGTGATCTTAAAAAAGATAAGAGTCCTAATAAAAAAGAAACATTTAATAAAAATTTTCCCCACCGTATCAAAGATACAACAGATAAAAATCTTGAAAATACAAATGATAAGACCATTAAACTCAGAGTAGCGATGAACATACTTTTTTCAATCATCATAATTAAAAGTTTTTACGGGGGCAAAGTTATCTAAAAGGATAAGTTTAAT
This sequence comes from Bacteroidia bacterium, assembly GCA_026003255.1. Classification (GTDB taxonomy): domain Bacteria; phylum Bacteroidota; class Bacteroidia; order B-17B0; family Aurantibacillaceae; genus BPGX01. The sequence goes on from BPGX01000002.1 coordinate 446,357, forward strand.
ATTATTTATATTTGCAATTTTAAATATAAATAATATTTATGAATTACACTTTGCATCAATTCAAGATTTTTCAAAAAGTTGTAGAATACAGCAGTATATCCAAAGCTGCGGAAGAATTGTATATGACGCAACCAGCTGTTTCTATTCAGCTTAAAAAGTTTCAGGAACAATTTAAATTCCCTTTGTTTGAACTAAAAGGAAGGAGAATTACCATTACCGAATATGGAAAAAAAATTTACGAAATTGTGTGTGAAATTTTAGAAAAAACTCATCAATTGCAATACAACTATCAGGAATTAGATAGTACCATTTCCGGAAAACTTACCATTGCATCGGCATCTACCGGAATGTATGTAATACCCTATTTCGTTTCAGAATTTTTAAATCAATACCCCAACATTGAAATTAAACTTGATTTTACAAACAGAAAACAAGCCATTGCCTCTTTGAGAAATAAAGAAGTAGAATTAGCGGTCGTTTCGCTACTTCCTGATACCTTCGAAGTATTTGAAGAAATTTTATTGGAAAACGAATTAATAATGGTTTGCAAAAAAAATACCGACCCCAAATCATTGCCTTACTTATTCAGAGAAAAAGGTTCTGCAACACGCCGTATGATGGAAAAATATTTTTTACAATATGGATTACCATTAGAAACAAAACGAAAAATTGAATTGAGTTCCAATGAAGCTGTAAAACAAGCCGTTTTAGCTGGTATGGGAATTTCTATTTTGCCAAAAATGAGCATCCAAAAAGAATTGGAAAATCAAACACTACAAATCATTAAAAAGAAAGGGCTACCCATCGTAACGCATTGGCGCCTTATTTATTTAAAAAACAGGAATTTATCACCCGTAACACAAACGTTTATACAATTTATTCAGATCAATAAACTGCGCATCATCAAAAAATATTTTAGATAATACTATCCGATTGTAATTTTGCCCCTTTCTGATCTTGAGTTTGACTCTTGTTTGAGGGTTGATCCGATCTCTGTCGCGTCAATGCTAATGTCTTATCTCATTTTTCCGAAAACTAGTGAACAAATTTTTTAAAGATTTAATAAATATCTCTAAATAAATGCTTAATTAAATTTGCGTCGGGAACTTTAATCCTTCGCTTTATCTACATCAAAATCACCAAAAGGCCAAAGAACAAGCTTACTATCATCTCGTTGAGTCATATTCGTAACGGCAAAGTCAAACAACGTACGCTGATGTCCTTCGGTAAAGCAGACGATAACTGTATCCCAATAAACGAGATTAAAAGAGTTACGGTCGGTATCAGCGATACCTTTAAAAATGGGAAAAAGAGAATTTGGGTAAGGACAGATATAAAAGAGAAAACCATACAAACAGATAAAAATGTAGTGGCACAAAGTGTCAAATTTTTTTTATTTTATTGAAAATCAATAAATTTAAAGTAACAAGTATCAAACTCGGGAAGTAGATGTATTAGAAATTATCAAATAATCTTACAGAAAGACAATACACTATCTTCATTTAATCAAAACTACCTTTAAATTTTACTTAATACAATTTGTGTATTAAATTTACTAACTGCTTAAGGGCATATACTTCTCGCATTTTTTCTTTGGCAGGACCAGCGGGCGAACCAAAATATGTTTGCCTATCAGAAATGTTTTCACCAACACCGGCTTGTGCCAGTATCGTTACATCATTTCCAATAGTCAAACCGCTGGATATACCAACTTGTCCCCATATAGTTACTCTGTCGCCAATGGTCGTAGCCCCCGCAATGCCTGTATGTGCGGCTATAAGACAACGTTTGCCTAATTTTGTATCGTGTCCTATATGAATGTGATTATCTAATTTTGAATGAGCCCCAATGATGGTTGAGGATGTAACGCCTTTATCAATAGTGCAATTAGCCCCAATATGCACAAAATCTTCTATTATTACATTTCCACAAGTTTCAAGTTGCTCAAACGAATCAGGATGTTTTTTGTAATAAAAAGCATCAGCCCCTATTGTAGTATTAGCGTGGATTTTCACATTATTGCCTATTACACAATTATCATAAATAACTACATTTGGATAAATAATGCAATTGTCCCCAATGCTAACATTATTTCCTATGTAGACATTGGGATAAATAATAGTGTTTTTGCCAATTTTAGCAGTAGGACTAATGGTTGTAAGAGAATGTTGTAAAGGTTGAAAGTGTCGGATGATTTGATTAAAAGCAGTAAATGGTTGAGAGTGAATAAGCAATGCTTTTTCTTTTGGAAAATCAACGTTTTCATTATTAATAATGATAGCACTTGCATTTGAATGAATGGCTTTTGAATAGTATTTAGGGTGATCTACAAAAACAATATCGCCTTTATTGACGCAGTGTATTTCGTTGATTCCAGTTATGATTAAGTCCGTATTTCCTACAATTTTTGCGTTTATGATATTTGCAATGTCTTTAATAGAAATGTTGGGTAAGATCATAGTTAGTTATTAGTTATTAGTTGAAAGTTAAAAGTTAAAAGTTGAAAGTAAAAAAGTTGATTCTTTTCTAATTAAATTTATAGAGGTTTTGAAGGGATGTATTTTGTGGTTTGTTTAAATTTTATTTTCAGTAATTTTTACTAAACCATTTCTTTTTTACCATTTTCTTTTGTTTTTTTGAGCAAAAAAATTATGTGTAAAAATCTTTTTAGATGTTGGATTTTGATAAATGTATTTTTTGTTTATTCTAATTTGTATTTTGGGCAAAATGTTTTAGATACTATTTACTTAATGAATGGACAAAAAGTTGGAAGTGTAGTAATTGATACATCTTTTGCATTGGTTACTTACAAGATACAAAATTCTCAACAACCTGATAAAATTCGCAATTTTGAAAAAGATGATATCTTTTGTATTCGTTATAAAAATGGGGATTTATTTTATTACTATTCGCAAGATACTGCTCGTGGCGATTGGTTTACCCGAGAAGAAATGTGGCACTTTACACAAGGCGAAAGAGATGCTCAAAAAGGATTTAAACCTGTGGCTACAATGATTATTGGTGGAACTCTTGGAATAGCCGCTGGAATGACAGGGATGTATGTTGCACCTGCCCTGCCTTTGGGATTTTATCTAATATCCGATGTTACCAAAATTAAAATCCGACATTCATCTATTTCAAATCCAGAATTATTACAACACGATGCTTATATTTTAGGGTATCAAAAAGTAGCCCGTTCTAAACGACGCATCTATGCTATAATAGGCGGTGCAGCAGGATTAGCACTCGGATATACGACTTATTTTATTTTCAAAAATCAATATCCACAACCACTCAAAGACCTTTTGTTTAATTAAAAATCCAAATTAGATACTAAATTCAACTAATAAATGCAACTTTTGGAGTAAAAAAATTATATTTTTCAAGGAAAGGGAGAAAGAAAATATTCTTTCTCCTCTTTACCCTGATGGAGAGATATTATTTTTGTCCCTTTCCTTCCTAAAAAAGTTGCAAAATGAAACATCTCACCAAAGAGCAAAGATACGCAATAAGTGTAATGAGAACAAAAAATTATTCACTCAAAGAAATAGCAGAAGCTATTGGTAAAGACAAATCGGTAATTAGTAGAGAGTTAAAGCGAAATTGTGATAAACGGACAGGAGAATATAGATCTGATTTAGCACAACGAAAGTATGAAACACGAATGAGAAATAAACCTAAAAAGCGATATTTTACAGAAGAAATCAAAGCCGTTGTAGAGGAATTATTAGCGAAAGATCATAGTCCAGAGCAGATTGCAAATCGGCTCAAGAAAGAAGGGCGTCCTACAGTAAGCCATGAACGGATATATCAACATATATGGGAAGATAAAAAGAAAGGAGGTAGTTTATACAAGCACTTGCGAAGGCAAGG
>BPGX01000002.1:450329-624154 GCA_026003255.1 Bacteroidia bacterium
TATTCACCGACATTATTTCAAAATACCCCATAAAATTCTGGCGTTCCAGCATCTTTGCCAGACCTTGAATGTTTCTGAAAAGGAATGTTGTTTTGTTTTTGACGATATTTTAGATTTGAGCATTGCAGAACATTGCGGATTGAGAATGTATGTTCAAAAGCCCTCAGCAGTTTTGTTTAATGAATATGTTTTGAAGAATAATTTAGCAGATTATGTAAGTTTTTCAGATGGATCTAAAAATGCTGTACGAGAAATTACTGAATTGCTTATAGGTGTGTATGATAATTTTGAAGAAGTATTGAAACACCGCATAGAATTTAGTGCGGTTTACAAAAATTACTTATCTTCTAAAAGACAGATTAAAACCGAAAATTTTACTTACATACAAGACAGGATAGAATCATTTTCAGATAAAGAATAAGTATGTTGATTAGAAGCAAAGCGCCTTTGAGAATTGGATTAGCGGGCGGTGGAACAGATGTGTCGCCGTATTCGGATTTATATGGAGGAGCAGTGTTGAATGCCACCATTAATCTGTATGCTGTTACAACAATAGAAATTACTAACGATAATACAATAGAGTTTATTCTAGGTAATTTTTCTCAAAGAAAAATATATAAAAGTGAAAAAGAATTGCCAGTAGAAAAACCTTTTGAACTAATGAGTGGCGTTTACAATCGCATAGTCAAAATGTTTGATTTACCACCGCTTTCGTTCAAAATGCATTCTTACATTGAAGCACCACAGGGATCTGGATTAGGAACGTCATCTACTCTGGTAGTATCTATTATTGGTGCATTTGCAGAATGGTTAAAATTACCGCTTGGAAAGTATGATATTGCGCATTTAGCATATGAAATAGAACGATTGGATTTGCAAATGCACGGAGGTAAACAAGATCAATATGCAGCCACTTTTGGAGGGATAAATTTTTTGGAATTTTATGCGAATGATAAAGTGATTGTCAATCCATTAGATATTAAGCCGCACATTAAAAAAGAATTAGAATTGTGTTTGTTGCTCTATTTTACAGATACTCAAAGGCATTCCTCTGAAATCATCAAAGAACAAATTCAAAATGTTCAATCCAATAAAACAACCTCTATTGAAGCAATGCATCATTTGAAAGAACAAGCGTTGTTATTAAAAGATTATTTATTAAAAGAAGAATTAAATAAAATTGGAGAACTTTTACACTTTGGTTGGATACATAAAAAACAAATGGCAAGCAATATATCCAATACATTAATTGACAACATCTATGAGTCCGCACTCAAAGCAGGTGCTACCGGAGGAAAAATATCCGGAGCAGGAGGAGGGGGATTTATGTTTTTTTATTGTCCTAAAAATACAAAGTTAGAAGTGGCTAATGCAGTATTAAAGTTTGGTGGAAAAACTCAACCCTTTCAATTTACAACTGAGGGCTTAACGACTTGGACGGTGGATTAGGTAATAAAAATTTTTCCTTTAAGGACGAATCAAAATAAGGTGTTTGATGTACTTTGTAATTATTCCAATAAATTGGAAAATGTTTTTTCATAAAAGTATCAATATTACGCATACCTATTAAGTACCAAAGTCCTTTCAAAATACCAATTGGTGTAGTATTGATGGATCGCATACTCATTGCTATGCTATTTTCTAGATACTCAATATGGTGCCAAAATCCTGGAGGCATTATCAAAGCATCAGATGGTTCTAATATCACTTCATATCCTTGTGCTTCTTTGAGTTTAGGAAACTGTGTTTCTAATTCATTTATTCTTTCAGCATAATTGGAAAAATCTACCCAACTCAATACTTCAAAAGGTTTTCTGTATAAAAGATGTTGTTGGTCAAATGGAAACAATAAAAACTTTTTTCTGCCATAAATTTGAACGTGTAAAACAGTACTATAATCAATATCAAAATGCATATGAGTAATGGACCCCTTTCCCCCTATAAATAACATTGGGGCTTGCTTTACAATAGGAGAAATAACATCGGTTGGATAATCAAAATCTTTTAGTAATTCAGGGGCTTGTGTGTAGATATTGAATAAAAACAAACGCCATTTATGTTCAGGATGTTGTAAAATGTTTTGAATGTAATCGCTAAAAGCCATATAATCGTCGGCAGTATTGACAGGCGTATAAGCGTCACTTTTGACATTGTTGTACAATGGGACTTTTATATCTTTGATTTTATTTTGGAGATATTCGGGAGTCCACAAATTTTGGGCTTTCCAACGATGTGCAAAATTTTTTAATACAACAGGCGTTTGTTGGCTAATGTAATTGCGAATTTGCTTTTTACCTACGACAGTCAATATTTTAGGAGATTTTAAATGCATATAAACAAAATTAATTGGTGAATTCAAGTCACAAATGCAACTTTTTGATGGTGCAAATATAAATAAAATTTTAATCTTGGAAAAATAAATAGATGTATGAGTAAATATTTATAGAAAACTCTACTCAAACAAGCAGTTTTTAGAAAAATTGTAAGGGGATCAAAACAAGAAAAAACACTTTATACGATGAAATGTTAAAGGATATAGAGGAGGGTGTATGAATCTTTTGGGAAGTTGATTATCTTTGGTATAACTTAAAGAAGAAATTAAGTTGCAGAAAAACAGAGAGCGTTTGATGGAGAGATGTGCGTATAGCACTCTATTGGTGAGAGATAACCCAATCTTTTTCTTGGTCTGTTATTAAGTTTGTCTTGCACTTCTTGTATCTGTTCATCAGTGATATTTTCAAAAGATAATTTCTTCGGAAAGTATTGTCTAATGAGCCCATTTAGATTTTCATTTGCTCCTCTTTGCCATGACTGATAAGGTTTTGCAAAATATATTTCTACACCTAATCTTTGACTTATCTTTTCATGTGCAGCAAATTCTTTTCCGTTATCTACTGTAATAGTATGTAAATACTCTTTTATTGGTGAAAGTGTGTGTATTACTTTTTCTGATAGTATATGGGCATTTTTACCCGGTAATTTACTTATCCATACCATTCCCGTTGCTCTATCATTGATGGTAAGCAAACAACCTTTGTGATTTTTTCCTATTATCGTATCCATCTCTAAATCTCCAAATCGTTTTTTGAATTCTACCTCTTTAGGCCTTAAATCTATATCCTTTCTATTTTTGATAATGCCTCTATTATCGGTTTTATTCCCTCTTTTTTTATACTTTTTACCTTGCCTTCGCAAGTGCTTGTATAAACTACCTCCTTTCTTTTTATCTTCCCATATATGTTGATATATCCGTTCATGGCTTACTGTAGGACGCCCTTCTTTCTTGAGCCGATTTGCAATCTGCTCTGGACTATGATCTTTCGCTAATAATTCCTCTACAACGGCTTTGATTTCTTCTGTAAAATATCGCTTTTTAGGTTTATTTCTCATTCGTGTTTCATACTTTCGTTGTGCTAAATCAGATCTATATTCTCCTGTCCGTTTATCACAATTTCGCTTTAACTCTCTACTAATTACCGATTTGTCTTTACCAATAGCTTCTGCTATTTCTTTGAGTGAATAATTTTTTGTTCTCATTACACTTATTGCGTATCTTTGCTCTTTGGTGAGATGTTTCATTTTGCAACTTTTTTAGGAAGGAAAGGGACAAAAATAATATCTCTCCATCAGGGTAAAGAGGAGAAAGAATATTTTCTTTCTCCCTTTCCTTGAAAAATATAATTTTTTTACTCCAAAAGTTGCATTTATTAGTTGAATTTAGTATATTAAATAAGTGGAATAATCTCACACCCATACAAAGAAATGAATGGATTTGCTGGATAACTATTGTGAAAAAAGAAGAAACAAGAAAAGAACACATTCGCAGAATGTTAGAAGATTTGAAATCAGGTAAAAAAACACCTTGTTGTTGGCCAGGATGTCCGCATAGAAGACCCAATGCGAAAAAGTGGTTGAAAGGAAAAAATTGACAATCTTTATTTACTTGATTTTCCAATAATATTTTTTCTGTGTTCTAATCCCCATTTTACCATTACATCTAACACTTTACGAAACGATTTTCCAGATGAAGTAAGTTCATATTCAACAACAGGTGGTATATTGCTAATCACTTTTCTCTTTACAATACCGTTTATCTCTAATTCCTTTAATTCTTTAGAAAGCATCCTTGGATTGATATTTGGTATTTCACGAATAAGTTCATTGAATCTTTTCTTTCCATACAACAATGTGCCAATAATGGGTAACTTCCATTTTCCACTAATAACATTCAAAGTATCCTTTACTGCCAAAACATATTCACCTGAACACTTCTTTACTTCTTTCAAATCTTTTTTACTCATAATTTTTAATTTTAATTTTAATTTTAATTAACACTATACAAATGTATAGTGCTATACTTTTTAATAATACTTGCAAAAGCGAAGCAAATATATGTAAATTTGCACCAACAAAAAAATCAAAACTATGGAACAAAAAAACAAAAACTTGAATGTCTTGTTGTGGATTGCTCAAGTTGCATTAGCCGCTATTTTTTTAATGGCAGGCATTATGAAATCTACAACTCCCATTAACGAACTCTCTCAAAAATTAAATTGGGTAAGTGAAGACACCAAATTTCTTGTAAGATTTATTGGTATTTCTGAATTGTTAGGGGCTATCGGATTAATTTTACCATCTTTACTTAGAATTAAACCTATTCTAACACCTCTTGCTGCACTCGGTTTTTTAATTATTATGATTTCGGCAATTATATTTCACATCGTAAGAGGTGAGTACAATGTATTACCTATTAATTTTCTTTTTGGTGCGATAGCATTGTTTATTGCATGGGGAAGATATAAAAAAGTTCCAATTCAACCCAAATCTTAATTATGAGTGAAAATAAAAAGAATACCATTGAAATGTTCTACACTCTTACTTGCCCAAATTGTAAGATATTAGAAAAAATGCTTAAAGAAGTACTACATATTAAAGATAATATATTCATTCATCATATCCGATGAATCGCAGAGAATTTATGCAGTCATTATTAAGTTTAGCGGCTGTTGGAACTTTATCAAGTTTCAAAAGCATTACTGATCTTTTTCCTTCACAAAGTAAAAAGTTACCAGTAATATTCACATCACATGGTAATCCTTTTGATATTATAAAATCAAGAGAAGAAAGACCATTTTGGAAAAAACTTTATGAATTAGGTATTGAGTTACAAAATAAACACGAAATCAAAGCTGCATTAATTGTTTCTGCTCATTGGTGTACAAAAGGCACTTATGTAAATGTTTCTCCACATCCAAAACAAATCTACGATTACTACGGATTTCCTGAAGATTATTACAAGGTTGTTTACAAAGCAAAAGGTTCGCCAGAATATGCTTATGAAGTAAAAAAATTGGCTCAAGAAGTAAAAGAAACCACTGATTGGGGACTTGACCATGGTGCTTGGCCTATGCTTATGCATTTATTTCCAGATGGTTATATACCCGTCTTTCAAATGAGTATTCATTATTATGCTTCTCCGCAATATCATTACAACCTTGCTAAACAATTGAAATCATTAAGAGAAAAAGGTGTGTTAATCATTGGAAGTGGTGCTTTAATACATAATCTTCAACTTGCAGGAAAGAAAATGTATGAAAATGATATGACACCTTATGGTTGGGAATTTGAATACGATGAATGGATTAAAAAACAAATTGAATCCAGAAACATTGATAATATTATCAATTATGAAAAAAGTCATCCATTAGGAAAATTAGCCGCACCAACACCCGATCATTTTGTACCCGTTCTTTACACACTTGGTTTGATAGATAGCAAAGATGAATTACAATTCTTTTATGAAGGTCATCCTACTCTTCCCGCTTTTAGTGAAAGAAGTTTTATATTTGCTTAAAAATATCTTTGCTTTAGCAATATGATTTCTTTTCCAAATTCAAAATATCTTCTCTTAATTGGCACTTTATTTTTTCATTTAAATTTCTTTGCTCAAAAAAAATTAAAATCATCTCAACAAAAATTTCAAAAACAAAACACTATGGAAAATAAAATGAAAATAGAAGTATGGAGCGATGTTGTTTGTCCATTCTGCTATATTGGAAAAAGAAAACTTGATTTAATATTACAAAACTTTGAACACAAAAATAAAATTCAAATTGAATGGAAAAGTTTTCAATTAGATCCCGAAATGATTACTCAACCAAATAAAAATATCAATCAATATCTTTCTGAAAGAAAAGGTATTCCTTTGAAAAAAGCACAAGAACTAAATGAATATGTTTCAAATATGGCTAAAGAAGTAGGATTGCATTACAATTTAGATAAAGCCATACCAGCAAATACTTTGAAAGCTCATCAACTTATTCATTACGCTAAAAAATTTGGAAAACAAACAGAAGCAGAAGAATTACTATTTCAATCTTATTTTATTGATGGAAAAAATATTGATGATATCAATACTTTGTTAGAAGTTGCAAAATCTTTAGGTTTGAATACTAATGAATTAAAAGACATATTAGAAAATAACAAACTTGTTAACGAAGTTCAACAAGATATTTATGAAGCCAAACAATTAGGTATAAGCGGCGTACCATTTTTCTTATTCAATGATAAATATGCTATTTCAGGAGCACAAGATATTAAAGTGTTTTCACACACATTAGATAAAGCATATAAAGATTGGGAAAAAGAAAATCAATCAACTACAATAGAAACTATCAAAGGTAAAGTATGCACACCAGATGGCGAATGCAAATAAAATTATTATTATTATGAACTTTAAAATTAATCAACCTCTCAATACGAAAGAGTACATTGAACTTTTTCAACAAAATGCAAATGGCATCAGAAAAGATTACAGTGATGAATATATTCCCTATTTGCAACTCAATTACAAAAGATTTGAAAGAGTTATCAAAAATTATGACCCATCAAATGAAGTGATTAATGCTTTTGCAAAATTATCATTTCAACCAAAACTATATATTATTACCGAGCCATGGTGTGGAGATGCCGCACAATCTGTTCCTGTATTTATCAAAATATGGGAAAAATTAAATTACTCAGACATCACTTTTATTTTAAGAGATAAAAATCCTGATATAATGGATTTGTATCTCACTGATGGTAATAAGAGAAGTATTCCTATTGCTATTTTTGAAAAACCAGATGGTTCTGAATGGTTTCATTGGGGACCAAGACCTCAGAAAGCACAGATAATTTTTGATGAAGTAAAAAAACAAAGTGATCGTCCTGAGCATGCTTACGAAGCATTACAAAAATTCTACAACGAAGATAAAGGAAAAAGCATTGAAGAAGAATTGATGAAAAAATTGGTGGAATAAATTTTTTGTTGTGAATGTAAAAATCACTATCTAAGCTTTTTTCAACTAAAATAGCTGTCTTTTTTAATTCAAATGTTCATCTCTTTTATCTGTTTTATTCCCACTTTTTTTATACTTTTTACCTTGCCTTCGCAAGTGCTTGTATAAACTACCTCCTTTCTTTTTATCTTCCCATATATGTTGATATATCCGTTCATGGCTTACTGTAGGACGCCCTTCTTTCTTGAGCCGATTTGCAATCTGCTCTGGACTATGATCTTTCGCTAATAATTCCTCTACAACGGCTTTGATTTCTTCTGTAAAATATCGCTTTTTAGGTTTATTTCTCATTCGTGTTTCATACTTTCGTTGTGCTAAATCAGATCTATATTCTCCTGTCCGTTTATCACAATTTCGCTTTAACTCTCTACTAATTACCGATTTGTCTTTACCAATAGCTTCTGCTATTTCTTTGAGTGAATAATTTTTTGTTCTCATTACACTTATTGCGTATCTTTGCTCTTTGGTGAGATGTTTCATTTTGCAACTTTTTTAGGAAGGAAAGGGACAAAAATAATATCTCTCCATCAGGGTAAAGAGGAGAAAGAATATTTTCTTTCTCCCTTTCCTTGAAAAATATAATTTTTTTACTCCAAAAGTTGCATTTATTAGTTGAATTTAGTATTACATTTGAATTCCTAAGTTTATAAAAATGTGGACCCGCTCCGAATCGAACGGAGGTCCAAGTAAGCAATGAGTAAGTTTTCTACAGGTTTAGTGTTCACTTTCGCATTCGGTACAAAGCAAGCAGAACACCGCTTATACTTTGTACCTATCCGCTGGTAGTCATCTTTCGTAGCGGAGTCCGAAAGATGCTCTGTCTCTTTCCGACGCCTTACACCTTTCGCCAGACAGAAGGGCTAAAGGGAAGACGGGCTGCAGCTATTAGGCAGCCAAAGCGAAGTTAGATTCGCCATTTAAGTTTTGGAGACGAGATTTAAGAGCATTGTCCCCATTGCTCTACCTGCTTACTTACCCATTGTTCTTACTGTCGAAACCTTTCGGGCCCATTTTTCAATGTGCAAATTTTGCCAGCAAATATAGTCAATTTATGTACCAATGTCAAGAAAATACATTTCATTGTAATTTTTACACAACTTTTACTGATTATTTGTCATGTTTTTTTGAAAATACAGAATTTATCCCAGATTATATTAGGAATAAAGGAATTTGAGTTTATTATAAATTCAAACCTCTTGTATTTTAACCACAAAGGACACCAAGAAAACAAACAAAGTACACAAAGTCCAGATACATTCTAAAAGTAAGAAATACTTTGAGTTTTTGTGAAAAACTTTGTTTTATCTGTGTTTAATAAAATCAACTAATTATTTTTAAAACCAAATAGGTAATAACATTTTTATTTAAGTATCAATGAAATTGAGTAACGTAAACAGTATTTAATTTCCATTGCATAATTTTGTTTTATATCTTTTTTCCTAAAAATATCATTCTCGGACTTTTATCATTGTATGGATTCAGTTCATAATCTCCAAATACTTGTAATAAATTTATTTTATTCAACCTAAACTCATTTTCAAAAAATGTATTGTTCAATATTCTTACTCTTTCAGTGTATTTTTTTATTAAATCTCCTTCTTTAATTTCAATCGTTTTAATTACAATGTTATTCTTTATTTCTCTTTTTATTATAAATTGAATGTTATTTATAGTTTTAATTTCAAGTGGAACAATATATTGAGTCACGTATACCGGGTTAAAAAAATCTATAACAAGATATCCATTCTTTTTTATTGAATTTGCCATAACTTTAATTACCTTTTTCTCTTCATATAAGTGTTCAAAATATCCTATACTTGTAAAAAGATTTACTGCTAAATCAAAATAATTAACATAAAATTCTTTTCTCATGTCATGAATAAAGAACTGAACATTATCAAAAGGATATTTTTCTTTAGCTTCATTAATGTTTTTTTCGTTAATGTCAGTTCCAACAACATTCAAACCGTTTTTTGAGAAGATATAAGAGTGCCTTCCTTTTCCGCAAGCGTTGTCCCAAACTTTTGAACCTTGTGGTAGTTTTATTTTTTTGATAAGATTGCTTATAAATAATTCTGCTTCTTTTTCATCTCTATTCCTATACAAAATTTTATAATATTCTGATGAAAACCAATCTTTAAACCACTCTTTTTGTTCCATGTGAAACATTATTTTTTTATGAATTTTATTATTGTATGAATTAAATCTTTAGACAGAGTAAGGTCAGGATTGCTATATGTTTCTATATTTGATTTTCTATCTTTTGGTGCATCTACGAGAACATGATTCATGTTTTCTATTATTTTTAATTCGCAATTTTTACAATGCTCTTTTAATCTGTAAGCATTATCAACACTAACTTGAATATCATTTGTTCCCTGAACAATTAAAGTTGGTATTTTTATTTTTTCTAATTCTACTGCTGGGTCAATGCTCAATGTAGAAATTAAATAATTTTGTACAGATTCTCTGAATAACATGTTTAACATAGGTGGAATGTTTTCCACTTTTTTTCCTGAAGCAATGGTGTCAATCAATGGGAAGATGATTTTTTTAGCATTTTCATGAAGATAAGCTAATTGCCTTTTAATTATTGTGTCTAATCTAAATCCTGGTCCAGAAATTAATATCAATTTTTTTACTTTTTTGTTGTTTTGTGCTACAAGTGTAGAAATTAATGCGCCTTCACTATGACCTATGAGAATAATTCTTTTAAATTTATATGGTTTATTGGAAAAATAATTTATCCATGTATTTAAATCACTTTTATAAGTTTGTATTGTGGAGCTATCTTCATATTCTAATGCATCCTTACTTTTACCAATTCCTCTTTTATCAAATCTAAAAACAGATATTCCATTTTTAGCTAAACTATCTGCAATTTTTTTTAAGTAATTACATTCAATTCCTATTTCACTATTTCCATTTCTGTCAGTTGGTCCTGAACCCGCATGAATTATACAAAGATAATCTTTACTTGCTATTGATAAAGTTCCATATAAACTATCTGGATGAGCAGCGATGGCAATTTCTTTTTCAATTGTCTTTTGCGAAAATGAAATTTGTAATAAACAAAAAACAAAAAAAACTAAACTATATTTTTTGCAATACATATATTAAACTTGAATATTCCTTAGATTTGTTTGCTTTAAGATTTGAAATAAATCCTCTATATATGCCTTTTAATAATGCTAAATTTGTTTTTTTATATTTTTCTGAGAGAATAGATACGTAAAAGGAATCAAAATACATCGGATGGATGTCTATTATTTTAAATTTTTTACTTATTAAATTTTGTATATCTTTTTTTGTAAAATGGAATAGATGCCTTGGTACATCGTATCCTGCCCAATAATTTTTATAATATTGACCGTCGTAAGAGTTTTTATTTGGAAGTGCCAATAATAAATACCCATTTTTGTTCAATAGATTGTAAAATGTATTAATATATTCTTTTGGTTCGTATAAATGTTCTAATACATGCCATAAGGTAATAATATCAAACTTAACATCTTTTATTTCCTTAATATCTTTGAAAATGTTTTGATTTTTACTTCTGGCTATTTCTCTGGCTTTTTCATTTATTTCAATACCATAAGTTGTGAACTTGTTTTTATTACATGCTTCTAAAAAGTATCCTGTTCCACACCCATAATCTAAAATTGTTCCATGTGGAACATAATTTTTAATTAAATTGACTTTTTGAATTAATGTGTATTTTCTTACAACATGATAAAGAATATCAAAAAAACTATTCTTTTTATCAGAATGAGAAATGTATTCATTGGATTCGTAATATTTACCAATATTTTTTTGGTCAGGATAAGGAAAGGTTTGAACTAATCCGCAATTCTCACAAGATACTAAATTAAACTGTTCTTTTGTGGTGGTATAATCAACGCAATTAATAAAGGGCTTATACTTATTGGAATTACAAATAGGACATATAAAATTCATGATTGCTTATTTGGTTAAATGCATTAAAAGTATATTTATATCCGCTGGAGAAATGCCAGAGATTTTAGACGCCTCTTCAATACTTGATGGTCTGAATTTTTTTAGCTTTTGACGACTTTCATTACTTAATGAGGGTAATTTATCGTAATCTAAATTTGGACTAATTTTTAAATTTTTCCACTTTTTAATTCTTTCTACTTGTTCTTGCTCCCTTTGAATATAATCATCATATTTTATTAAAATTTCTGCTTGAAAAATAGATTCAGGATCTTTTGTTTGTAAAAAATTAAATAAAACATCATCGTGATTTGCTAACTCTTTAATAGTAACATTTGGCCTTGAAAGAATGTTTTCATATCTAACTTTTTGAGATAAGGGAGAAGAGTTAATGCTCTCAAGGTAATTATTGATTTTTTCTGGAATTGCAGAATTGCTTTTTAAAAATTGAATAATTTCCTCTATTTCTTTAATTTTCTTTTGAACTTTTTCAAATCGTTCTTTTGAAGCTAATCCTAATTTGTAAGACAAAGGCGTAAGCCGTATATCAGCATTGTCCTGACGAAGAAGTAATCGGTATTCTGAACGAGAAGTAAACATTCTATAAGGTTCATCTGTGCCTTTGTAAACTAAATCATCAATTAAAACGCCAATATATGCTTCGTGTCTTTTTAAAATAAAAGGTTCTTTTTCGTTAATTTTCAAGTGAGCATTAATACCCGCCATTATACCCTGTGCTGCTGCTTCTTCGTAACCAGTAGTGCCATTGATTTGTCCGGCAAAATATAAATTTTCAATAAGCCGTGTTTCTAATGTTGGATATAACTGAGTAGGAGGAAAATAATCGTATTCTATGGCATATCCCGGTCTAAACATTTTGGCGTTTTCTAAACCGGGAATTTTTCTTAATGCCTTGTATTGCACATCTTCTGGTAAGGAGGTAGAAAAACCATTTAAATACACTTCAACCGTATTCCAACCTTCTGGCTCAATGAATAGCTGATGCCGTTCTCTTTCAGCAAAACGTGTAATTTTATCTTCAATACTGGGACAATATCTTGGTCCGATGCCCTTAATTCTTCCAGAAAACATTGGGGATTTTTCAAATCCGGTTTCTAATATTTGATGCACTTCTTTGTTAGTATAGGTAATGTAACAAGGCAATTGCTTTTCTAATGGTTTAGTCAGGTCAGAATAGGAAAATTTGAATTCGGGCGGGTCACCATCCTGTCTCTCTAAAACTGAATAGTTAATGGTTCTTCCATCAATACGAGGAGGTGTTCCTGTTTTCATTCTTCCGCTTTCAAAACCTAAACTTACCAATTGCTCTGTTAAACCTTTTGCTGCCGGCTCTCCTGTTCTGCCGCCGCCAAATTGCTTTCTCTCCAATATGTATCACGCCGTTCAAGAAGGTTCCGTTGGTTAAAACTACTGCTTTTGAGTAAGAACGAATGCCCATTCCTCGTTATCACACCCCATAAACTCTTTTGTCTTTTACTATAAGTTCTCTGACCATGTCCTGCCAGAAATCTACATGTTGGGGTTTTTTCCAGCATTTCTCGCCATTTGGCCGCGAATAAGCATGCGGTCGTTTTGGGACCTGAGGACTCCACATTGCGGGACCTTTGCTTCGGTTTAACATTCTGAACTGAATGGCGGATAAATCGCTAACTATTCCGGAATAACCGCCCAGCGCATCCAGTTCTCTTACTATTTGTCCTTTGGCTATGCCGCCCATTGCCGGATTGCAACTCATCTGGGCAATGGTTTGCATATTCATGGTAATGAGTAAAACTTTGATCCCATATTAGCTGCTGCTGCCGCTGCTTCGCACCCGGCATGCCCTGCACCTACCACAATAACATCGTATTGAAAATCCATACCTCTACAAATTCACGACCATTAAATTCAATCGTTTGTACACTTCGTCTTTGTAATTTCCGCCTATAGGTATTCTTTTAGGGAAATTTTCCAAAACAAGTTCTTGATTTTCAATACTTTGTATTTTATCTATGCGAACAATATAAGACCGGTGTGCCCGTATAAAATCTTTGTGTCCTAATTTTTCTTCTATGAACTTCATGGTGGCATGAACGATGTATCTGCCGTGGGTAGTATGAAAAGTCACATAATCTTTAAGTGCTTCTACAATAAAGATGTCTTCAAATTTTATTTTTACCATTTTTCCACCCGATTTGACAAATACCACATTTGCCGCTTGTTCTTTACCTTGTTTTTCTACAATAGAATAAAGCAGTTCTTTTTCTTTTTTTCTTTCCAAATCTTTTTTATGCCTGAACAAAGATATTTCTATGGCAGAGAGAATGTCGGCATTTTTAAAGGGCTTGTTGATGTAAGCGTATGGTTCCACAACTTTTGCTTTTTCAAGTGTGGGCATATCGGAATAAGCCGGTAAGAAAAATAATGGGGATGTCGTATTCTTCTTTTATTTTGTGAGACAACTCTATGCCGTTGATATTCCCCTTTATCATAATGTCCATCAAAATAATATCGGGCGTTTCTTGTGCAATGTAATTCAGCGCTGTTTCTGCATTGTTGGCCACACCCAATACTTCAAAATTGTTTTTTAAGAGAATGTTTTGAATGTCTTTGGCCACAATGGATTCATCTTCTACAATGAGCACTTTTGTTTTCTTTTCGGATGACATGGTTTGTTTTTTGTTATTTTTTTAATAGAAAATCTTTTACAAGTGTGTAAGTATCTTCTTTACCGATTGGCAAGATTGATTTTTTCGGATGATGCCTGAAATCCTTTGGCTGATGCTTTAACGGTATATTGTCTTGTCGCCGGGCAGGGTAAGGAAGTATTCGCCGTTTTCGTTGGTTATTGTAGAAGCAACCAACGCATCTTTGTCGTCGTAAATTTCCACTTTTGCATCTGCGATGCCAAATCCTTCAAAGCCATCTCGGACGGTTCCTTTCAGTATACTCAAGCCGTTGGAGAATTTTTCTTTTTTGTTGCCCAATAATGGATATTCAGAAATATCTGCCATGTAAATGTCTTTTTCTCCCACATCCGCCGGGTCGGTCGCTGGAAAAATACGCTATTCTTCCCGTTGCATCTATGGAAACCGGGCCATCGGAAAATTCTGTATTGATGGGATATCCAAGATTTACAGGCGTTGTCCATTGTCCATTTTCGTAAGTTGTTTTAAAGATATCGTAACTGCCCATGGAATTAGGACCGTTGGAGCAAAAGAACAAAGTTTTTCCATCGGGTGCCATAAATAGTCCTACTTCGTCGTAAGGGGTGTTCACTGTGCTTCCAAGGTTGACGGGCTTGCTCCATTCTTTGTTGTTGATTTTTGTGCTCATCCATATATCGGAGTGTCCGAATCCACCCTTTCCTTTCGCTGGTAAAATAGAGTGTTTTTCCGTCGGGAGATAAGCAGGCGCCACCTTCCCAATAAGTAGAATTGATAGGTTTTCCAATGGGTTCGGGAGTTTTCCATTTGTTTTTCATTACTTTTGGATATGAAAATATCTCCGCCGGAGCCGCTTCGTGGTCTCTGGTATCGTTTTTGTAAATGAAGATGATTTTTCCATCGGGAGAAATGGAAGTGATGGCATCGTGGGCATCGGTATTGACATTGCCGGGAACAGGTGTGCGGCAGTCCATTTTTTATTGACTGTATCAAAATACGACACATAAATATCCTGATAATATTTTCCGTCTCCTTCTACATCTATAGGGGAGTTGGGGTCTTCTGGGCGGCGGGTATTGAAAGCAAGCATTTTTCCGTCTGCGGTAACGCAAGGCGTAGCATCGTCGTATTCGCTGTTGATGTCTTGTCCCATGTTGATGATTTGACGGGTACAGGATTTTTCTTCATTTGAATGGCGTTGTTGCATTGGGAGATATATACATCCACATCGCTTTCTTCTATTTGTTTTTTGGATTTTACTTTGGATTTGAATTGATTGAATTCTTCTAATGGCTTTATCAAAATTGCTTTGTTTTTGATACAGCAATCCCAGGTATAAGTGTGTTTCGGGGATAGACGCACCGTTTTTTTCGGCTTCCGAAAAATAATCCATAGCGTTTTTGTAATCTGCTATTTCATAATAACAATATCCTATGTGGTGCGGTAGTTCAGAATTGGCGGGATATTTGTCGTATAAAGTTTTGAACTGATGAATGGCGGATTTGTATTTTCCGCCGTACATGGTTTGTTTAGCAAGCACCACTTTGGGGTTGTCCAAAATGTCTATTTTGCTTTTGTTATCTTGCGGAAATGCTTGAAATGCAAGCATTATCAACAGCACAAATGCCGTAAAATTTTTGGATGCATAATCTTTATTTTTGGCACAACAAATTAAAGGAATTATTTAATGCTGTGCAAAGAAAAATTTTTTTGAAAAAGTTTTTGGAAGTATAAGAAAGTTTTGCGTATAATTGCACCCCCAATTAAAGGTTTGATTCCGTAGCTCAGCCGGTAGAGCATTACACTTTTAATGTAAGGGTCCCGGGTTCGAGTCCCGGCGGAATCACAAGCCCTTCCTGATAAAGGAAGGGTTTTTGTTTATATTTTGACTCCCAATAAGGTTACATCATCTGTTTGATAGCCCTCTCCACGCCATTGAAGATAAAATGTTTCTAATGCAGTATATTGCTCTTCAATGGCTTTGTTTACCAAACTACTTAACAACTCCTTGAATTGCTTTGTACCTATCTTCTTTCCTTTTTCTCCTCCGAACTGGTCGGCATAACCATCGGTGGTGAGATATAAAAGTGCGTTTTCGTTGAGTTCTATTTGTTGTGATGAAAATGGTTTTGCTTCTTCATACTTTCCAATTGGTTGTTTGTCTGGTTTGATTTCAATGAGTATGTTGTTTTCTGCAATATACAAAGGACGATTGGCTCCGCTGTATTGAATTTGCTTTCGGTTTTGTTTGTTGATTCTTACCAGACATACATCCATTCCGTCTCTGATATTTTCATCACTTCCGCTGAGTTTTTCTATGACGATTTCTCTTACTCTGTTTAGAATCTGATTCGTTTCTGTAAGTTTTTCTTCCAATACCGCTCTGGTAAGTGCATTGCTGCACACTACGCTCACCATAGCGCCGGGAACACCATGTCCCGTGCAGTCGCAGGCAGCAACAAAGATGTATTGATCTGTTTCTTCCAGCCAGTAAAAGTCACCGGCTACAATGTCTTTGGGTAAATAAAGAATAAAACTATCCGGTAAGAGTTGTTCCCATTTGTTGGGATGTGGTAAAATGGCTTGTTGTATTCTTTTAGCGTAAGTGATGCTATCCAGAATGTCTTTATTTTTTTCTTCCACGATTTTCTTCTGGGCGGCGATTTCATCTCTGGCTTGTTCGATGATTTTCTTTTGACGTTTGGTAGTTTGCAGGGATTTGAAGACGATACCGAGGATGATGAGAATGGCAAGAGATACAGAGCCGGTGAGGTAAAGGTACAATTGTTGTTGTTTTTCTTTGGCTTCTCTTCTTAACAGTTCCTGTTCGTGTTTGGCTTGTTCTTCGGCTTGCTTTTTTTCAAAGAGATATTGCATTTCTTTGGTTGCAAGGGCTTTTTTGTTTTCTTCACTGTTCACGCTGTCTTTGTGCATTACGTGTTTTTTGTATGCTTCCAGTGCTTCTTTGTAACGGCCGGTTTGAGCATAAAGAGTGTAGAGAATAAGATAGTTTTCAACTAAATGATAGTGGTTATAAATTGATTCACTTATGTTTTTGGCTTGAATCAAAAGCGTTTCTGCAAGTTTATATTTTTTTTGAATTAAGTATATAGATGCCATGGTAGATAGACATATTGCTTTACTGCGAATTTGCCCTATTTCTGAATTGAGATAATAGGATTTATTTAAATATTCTAATGCTTTTGAATGGTTTTTTATAGCGTCTGTATGATTACCATAACTAATCATAGAATCTCCAATTGTTTTGTATAATATGCCAATATTTGTGAGAGTTTTGCCTAATTTCTTTTTATCTTGTAGTTTTTCATTTATTTTCAATGCTTTAAAGTAATAATTTAGGGAAAGTTTTTTTTGGTTTAATTGGTCATAACAATTTCCTATATTGCAATAGTTGTTACTTATTCCGGCGAGATTATTAATTTGCTCATTTGTTTTTAAGGCATTGAAAAAGTATTTTAAACTTTTATTGTATTGTTCTTGTTCATAAAATACAATTCCAATATTTTCAAGACAAGATGCTTCTACCTCTTTGTAGTTTATTTTTTGACTAATTTTCAAAGATTTAAATAAAAACTCTAATGCTTTATCATATTTAGCAAGTTCAATATATAAAGTGGCTATATTATAGTCAACCGCACATTGATCGTACATGTTGCCAATCTTTTCGTATTGTTGTTTAGTAAAATTAAACATTTCAAGAGCTTTTACAAGATCTCCGAGATTCCAATGTATAGTGGCGATGTTTGCTATAACACCAGCGTATAATCTTTCTTTTTTTGGTACTTTGCCATCAATTTGTTGTAGATTTCTGACTACATTATTAAATATTTCCAATGCTTTTTGATATTCACCAATAAGAAAAAAAGACCAACCTATTTGTGTGACACTATATAGCTCTCGAATAGGATCTCTTATTTGTTTAGCTTTGGATATACTTTGATTAAAAAAGTAATTGGCAGAATCAATATTAGAATAATGATATTCTAAACCAAGGTTATAGTAACAATTATACACATTGGTATCTGCTTCTGTTCCGCTTTTGCTTTCCCATTTTTTCAGTTCAGTGAAAAGGGAATCTAATTTCTTTTGGTTTTGGGAAAAACCAAATTTTAAAATAATCAATAATACTATGAAACTTCTCCTTATCATTTTAAGGATTACAAATGTAAACAATATATTTTTTGAAAAGAAATATAGTTGCTCTAAATGTAACTATTTAGAAACACTATCGTATTAATTAAAGTTTATTATTGTTTTTCAAATTCCAATCTCATTCCTTTTTTACTTTCGTCAAAAACGCCATTATCATAAGCCAGATGACCGTTTACAAAAGTTTTTTCAATAGTTGAAGAAAACGAATAGTTTTCAAAAGGAGACCACTTACATTTGTATAATAGGTTGTTTGCACGCACTGTATAAGGTTTATGAATATCTATTAAAACAAGGTCTGCAAAGCAACCTTCTTCAACAAATCCACGTTTTTTTATGCCAAACAACTTTGCAACGTTATGTGAAGTTTTCCGGACAATGGTTTCTAATGAAAATAAATTTTGATGATAAAGTTCTAATAGTGCTAATAGTGCATGTTGTACTAATGGTCCCCCGCTTGGAGCTTCTAATAAGGGTTTGTTTTTTTCTTCAATAGTATGAGGCGCATGGTCGGTTGCAATAACATCAATTATGTCGTTATTGACCGCTTCAATAATTTTATCTCTATCGTATTTTGTTTTAATTGCAGGGTTCCATTTGATTTTATTCCCTAATTTTTCATAATCTTCATCGCAAAACCACAAATGATGAATGCATGCTTCGGCAGTAATGTGTTTTTCTTCTAATGGTAATTGATTGGTAAACAATGAAAGTTCTTTGGCTGTTGAGATATGAAGGATGTGTAAACGAGTTTTGTATTTTTTTGCCAACTCAACGGCAAATTTTGACGAAGTATAACAAGCATTTTCATCACGAATAATAGGATGAAAATAAGGGGGTAAATCAAAACCATATTCTTCTGTAATTTTATCAAGATTTTTTTTGATAATGCTATCATCTTCACAATGCGTTGTAATCAATGCCTTACATTCAGAAAAAATTCTTTCTAAAGTTTTTTTGTCATCTACAAGCAAGTCACCTGTTGAAGATCCCATGAATATCTTTACCCCACACACTTTTGAAAAATCTGTATTCAGAATTTCTTCTAAATTATTATTAGTAGCTCCAATGTAAAACGAATAATTGGCTAATGATTTAGATTGAGCGAGTGCATATTTTTTTTCAAGTTCATCTTGTGTAGTAGCGGGTGGTTGGGTATTGGGCATTTCCATATAAGAGGTAATGCCACCTGCAACGGCTGCTTTGCTTTCAGTATAAATTTCACCTTTGTGAGTTAAGCCCGGTTCTCTAAAATGTACCTGATCATCAATCATTCCGGGCATTAAAATTTTCCCTTCACCATTTATTTCAATAACATTGCTTTTAATATCATCTATTGTTTTTTCAATTCTTGAAATATAAGGAGGTTCAATAAGCACATCATAATAATCATAACAATCATCACTGGCTACAAAAATATTTTTGATAAGATATTTTTGACTCATTTTTTTATTGGCAAAGGTAGGGAAATTATTAGAAATCTTGCAAAAGCATAAAAAACAATAATAAAAAGTTGATTGTAATTACTATTGTCCAAAATATTTTTTATGAAAAATAAAAATTCTTATCTGCTATAAATAGATATTTATGAGAATTTTTCGCACACGGCGAATAGTTAGATGGATGTTTTATTTAATATACTTTTTTGCCCAAGTCCAATCTTTTCTATAATCAGCATTGAAAAAGATGACCAATTTCCTCACTATAATTATACAAGAGATTTATTAGCGTATTAAAAAAACCTTCTTAAAGTTAACAATAAAATTAGATTGTGTTTTGATAATGTAGGGACCATCATTTAATGAATTTAAAGTGATGATAACATTGGTATTTAAATTATCAGGATATATTTCCATTACTTTTTCGTTAATTAAATTATAAACTTCAATTTTATCAATAGGGTAAGGTGCATTAAACATTAAGACATCTTTGGTTGGGTTAGGGTATATTTTGATTATATCAATATTGAAATTGTTAGTGGGTAAATTTGTTATTATATTACCTGATGTGTCTAAATAGCTAATAAAACTTTTAAATGAGTTGCTATCATTAAAGTTGTAATATAAGCCAGCGATTATATTTTTTGATCCTAAATAAATACTTGATGGATTATACCATTCATTTGTTGCATTGCCATAATACCGGATGTTTTTTAAAAAACAATTTGTGTCCATAACACTGATAAACATTTGTTGAGGTTGTTGTGGAAAAAAGGGAAAGATATTATTAGACACTGAAGATATGCCTGTAAGCCACATATTATTATTAGAATATCCAATGGCATTATAATAATAGGTTAATGAATAATTTTTTTGATCTGACCATTTAATAATTTTAGAATAAAAAATATTATTAGGATTATTCAAATTAAATTTTGTGAGTATAATTTTATTTTTCGGATTGTTACTTAAACAGGAATTGATGGAATCAATTATTTGTGAAAGAGTAATATTAATGATATTATTACTATTTACAATGGGTAGATTAAAATTATACAATGGATTAGTGTTTATCCATTGTGAGCAATAATTGTTAGATGCATTATAAATACTATCAATGGAATATGATTTTATTAAATTAAGCGTAGTATCAAAAACTACTAATTCTCCTGAATAATTAGGATTATTATTACAAAAACCATATATTCCAGCAAATAAATATCCATCATTGTGATAAAGCGAATTTAAATAATCTATCTGAGCACCTCTTAAAGAAAAATAAGTTGTAGAATCAATAGTATTTAAATTAAAATCTATTTTAAATAGATGAAGTGAATTATTTTGTGTTATCTGAAAAACATAAAAGGACTTATTATTTACTGTTATATTAATCATATAGGTGTTAGTAAAATATTTTGAGAGAATAATATTGAAACTTGTATCTAATTTCATAAAATATATCTTGCCGTTACTGGCCCATCCACATACAAAAATATGATTGTCAACATAAAATAGTTTTAGAATACTGGAATTAATACCATCAATATATATGGAATCTATTTGATTACCTTGTTGGTTGAATTTCAGTAAAAATGAATTTTTAGGGTAATGTGAAGTATCTATACTAGTTACACCTGTATATATGAAACTATTATTTTCTACAACGCTATTAAAAATATAAATAGAATTTTTATTATTGTTTTTTTCAATTAGAAAATTCTGTTGCCCAAATACAGAGATGAAAAGTATTTTGAATATTACTATAATAAAAAAGTGAAAGGATTTCCAATTCATGTATGCAAATTTAATTAATATTTACCTATTGTTCAAAATTTTACACTCCATATTCTTTTTCTTCACGCTTCGGGGTCAATTTAGGGGAAGAAGGTTTTTGAACAATAGTGAATTTATAATATTTCTCTATTTTTCTTATGTGTTTCATAGATTTTTCCATAACCTCTGATAGTAATAATTTTTCATACCTACTTTTGAAAAATATTACCTGTGAAAGATTTGTGAATGGTTATATTAGTGTTGTTGTGCATAATATGAAGTTCTTTCTAAATCTACAAAAGAAATTTCTTTAAAATTGGAAACGCAGACCAACACATCTGTAATTGGATATTCAAATTCTCTAATACTCTTCTAGGATTTAGCATTTTAGCAGATTAAAAATATTATTTTGCAACAATTCTACTAATTAGCCATTAGGAATATTACAGTATGGTATACCATAAGTTATATTTATATTCCAATATAGTTTCAAAGTATTAGGTGGACATCCATCGCTATACGAATATCTTACATAAAAAAATGGAACAACATCGTAATTGATTATATAATAGTTGGAATTGGGCTTCTTTAAATTACCTAATGATTTAATGCTATTTATTAATGAATTTAAGCTAGGGTTCCCGTATGCATTAACATAAATACTATTTAAAACTAAACATGTGTTGGTGTTACATTTTATATTATATAATGTATAAGGAGCAATACTAATGTCGTTTATTGGACTATTATATGAGGTTTGCACATTAGTCCAATAATAATTATTACTACAAAAATTATAGTTCAAACAATTTAATTTACCTTCTACCAAAGTAGGACCATCTAATCCTGTACTACATGAATAGTACGTTGCATATTGGGTAGACCAATCACAATTAAAGCTATTGCTAAAAAGGGCACATGGATCATCGTTTGTTTTATAGTTTGAATTGTTGCTATCTTCATATAATGTAATCAAGGATTTTATTTTAACTTTATTCTCTTCAGATTGTTCGCCAAAAATATCAATGGCTTTAACTTGATAATTTTTTGAGATTATATAACTATAAATTTTATAGTAAATCACACTTAATGTGTCTTTACTAATAGCGTCCTTTTCAACTTGTACTTCACATGTTATACTATCAAAAGATAAATAATTTTTATCCAGTTGTTTATCAAAAAAATAATTCAAATAAGTTTCTAACACCCAAAGCGAACTATCAAGGGGTAAATAATTTTGATTCGATGAAATTTTAAATGTATTCTTATTTTTATTTACTAATGATGCCATCTGCTTTATAATTTCATCCATTTTATCTTTTGAAGGAAAGTAGAATTTTTCAATTCTTTTATCTTGCTGAATACTAGTTGAACTAATATCTTTCTCGTTTAATTTATTTTGTTTTTTACAACCAAATACTAACACAAAAAAGAAACTAAATAAAAAAAAATCTTCTCATAATTTTAATTTTTTAAGTTAATGATTTTTTTAATTGCTAATTGTTTTTATAGGTACAATTAGCAAAACCTTCCACTGGCCAGTGGTGTATATCATTTGGCGCCACAATGATATACTTGGGTGCAATAATAAAGTAGAAAAAAAAACAAACAAGTTTTTCTGAAATATTTTTATTAAGTAATTGAAAATGAGTGAATTATTTTTAAGTTGATAGCCATCATCGCTTACATTTTGTTTTCTTGTTATTAATTTTCTTTTTTGATATTTTCTTTTAGTTCAATTACATTAGTCCCAAAAAAATGTCTACTGCAGAAAGAGTTAATCATAAAGAACTATCAGATAATTATGTGTTGCAAAGAAGTATCAGTGCTTATTTGTATGCGGCACAATTAGTGCAGGGAAAAGCTCTGGAAATAGGCACCGGCAGTGGTTATGGTATAGATTATATTGCACCCCACTCAGAAGAATTTATTACATTAGATAAATTTCAATCCGATATTGATTTTTCAAAATACAAAAATGTTAGGTTTGTTCAATGTACTGTACCTCCTTTGCCTTTTGAAGATAACACATTTGATTTTGTAGTGAGTTTTCAGGTTATAGAGCATATTGAAAAGGATGACTGGTTTGTAAAAGAAATACATCGTGTTTTAAAATCAGGGGGTAAGTTTATTGTAACAACGCCCAATATACTTACTACACTAACAAGAAATCCATGGCATGTTCGTGAATATACAAAAGAACAATTACAGGAATTATTAAGTCGATATTTTTCAAACATAGAAATGTTTGGTGTTTTTGGAAATGAAAAGGTTATGAAATACTACGAGCACAATAAGCAAGCCGTGCAGAAATTAATGCGATGGGATGTGTTTGATTTACAACACAAATTACCACGATGGGCATTGCAGATTCCTTATGATATTTTAAACCGATGGAATAGACAGAAACTCTTAAAAGAAAATCCTCTAACTAAAGATATTACTGTTCAGGACTTTTCACTATCACCTGTTAACGATTCAGCATTGGATTTGTTTTATATTGCTACAAAATAATTTATGTTTTTTCTTCAAACCCCTGTTTTACTTTATCAAAAGCTATTTCCTGAAGCGATATTTCAACTCAAGCATCCCAATCAAATTGCGCTCACTTTTGATGATGGGCCTATTCCAGAAGTAACAGAATTTATTCTGGATGTTCTTAAAAGTTATCAAATACCTGCTACATTTTTTTGTGTAGGCCACAACATTATTAAGCATAAAAAAATTTTTGATAGAATATTAAACGATGGACATAGTGTAGGTAATCATACTTTTTCTCACATTAATGGATGGAAGTGTTCTTTGAATAGATATTTAGGTGATGTCAATCAATTTGAAAAAATTTATTCTACTTCTTTTTTTCGTCCGCCTTATGGTAAAATTAAAAAAAGTCAATATAATGAATTGCTGAAAAGAAACTATAAAATTGTTTTTTGGAGTATTATCAGTTACGATTATCATTCTAAAATGACTGAAAATAAGTGTAAGAAATTACTTGAAAATCAAACTACTGGCGGGCAAATAGTTTTATTTCATGATAGTATAAAGTCCTTTCGTCTAATTTCTAAAATTTTACCACAATATATAGAATTTTGTCATAGTTTAAATCTTACCTTTGTGCCGCTCAAAAATTCTTTACTATGAAAAAGTTTATTTTTCTTTCAATATTATCTGTATTATTAGTATTGTTTTCATGTAAAAGTAATGTTGTGGAAACTCAGGTGCATGTATGGGGTGTGTGTGATCTATCAAAATCTAAAATTGATAGTGCAGCCAAATTAGAAGGTGTTGTTAAAGCAGATTGGGATAAAGAAACCCGATTACTAACATTAGAGTTTGACAGTACAAAAGTTTCATTGGATAATATCCTGAAAAATGTGGCTATGGCTGGATTTGACAACGAACGTTATTTTGCGGATGATTATGCGTATGAACAACTTCCCGATGAATGTAAATACGAAAGAAGAGAAGAATAATTTGGGTTTAATTATGTAGCACGTTCATAAATACGTTTATTTTCAGTTCGAATCATTCAGGCAAAAACAATTCATTATTTTTGTAGCACTTATTTTAATCTAATGGGAACATTTATTATCACTGGCATTCAACAAATAGGTGTGGGCGTATCGGATGTAGTAAAGGCATTTGATTTTTATAGAAAACAACTTGGTTTTGATATTCGTGTATTTGACGAAGCAGCGGAAGCTAACTTAATGTTGCCATACACGGGCGGAAAGCCACATCAACGCCGAGCGATATTAGCCATCAATTTGAACGGTGGTGGCGGACTTGAAATATGGCAATATACCAGCCGAACTCCACAACCGCCTGCATTTACTCCACAACTTGGAGACCTCGGTATTTTTGTCGCAAAAATTAAAACCTTTGATATTCAACAAACGCATCAACGTCTTTTACAATCAGGTTTGCGCATTAGCAATGTTTTAAAGCATTCGGCAGGATTTCAACATTTTTTCTTTCAGGATATTTTTGGAAATCATTTTGAAGTAGTTGAACAATCGGATTTTTTTCAAAAGAAAAACTTCCCAAATGGTGGAATTTGTGGCGCAATCATTGGTGTGAGCAATTTAGAACAATCCATTGATTTTTACAAAACCATACTTGGCTTTGATGAGATAGTGTATCAATCAAATAGTGGAGCATTTGATGATTTATCGTTTTTTGGAGAAAATAAAACATACAAAAGATGTTTACTAACTCGTTCAAAATTAGAAACCGCTGGCTTCTCCGCACTCTTTGGAAAACCGTATATTGAATTAATAGAATGGACAAATGGCACTCCAAGAAAAATTTTTGAAAATAGATATTGGGGCGATTTAGGATTTATTCATTTATGCTTTGATGTGCGCAATATGCAAGCATTGAAAAAACATTGTGAAAAAAACAATGCTCCTTTTACCGTGGATAGTGGTGAAAAATTTGCAATGGGCGATGCTGCTGGACACTTTGCTTATATTGAAGACCCTGATGGAACGTTAATAGAATTTGTTGAAACCAAAAAAGTACCTATTCTCAAAAAGTTGAACTGGTATTGGAAGTTTTCTCCCACTAAAATACATCAACCCGTGCCAAAATGGATGATTAAAGCGTTTCAATTGAATCGTGTAAAGTAATTAGAATGTCTGATTCAAAAATAAAAATAACTGCCGTAAATTATTTAAATACGTTTCCTTTTAAGTACGCGCTTGAAAAATTTGCAAATCAGGTAGATTGGGCTGAAATTAATTATGCCGCACCTGCCGAATGTGCTCAAATGCTAATAAATAATGAAACCAATCTCGCTTTAGCACCCATCGCTGTTTTAGCAAAACAACCCAATTTAAACATAGTTACGAATTTTTGTTTATCAACATTTAATGAAGTCAAATCTGTAAAACTATATAGCAAAAAATCTATTGAAGACATTCAAACTATTGTATTGGATTATCAATCACTTTCTTCTGTTTCTTTAATAAAAGTATTAATGAAATACTATTGGAAAAAATCTGTTCGATACCTTCAAGGATACAAGGGATTTGAAAACAAATTATCAGCCGATGCAATGGTAGTGATTGGAGATAGAACGTTTGAATTGAATGGAAAATTCCCGTATGAATATGATTTAGCCACAGAATGGTATCGTTATTATGGAAAGCCCTTTGTATTTGCTGGCTGGATTAGTAATGTCATTTTGAAAGATTCTTATTTACAGCAACTAAACACTATTTTTGATTATGGTCTCCAACATCTTGATGAAGTAATTGATTATGCTATGCAAAATCATTCTCTTTCTGGTAAGCGGTTGAATAAGGAAATTATTGCAGATTATTTGACAAACAAAATGCACTATCGTTTGACGAATGACCGAAAAGAAAGCATTGAACATTTTTTACATCTGCTGAAAAAATTAGAAACAGAGAAAAGTGTTGTAGATTTTTAGTTTGAATTATGTTGCCCAAACTATTTGTATTTGCCTATTCTGAAGAGGCACAGCCGTTTTTAGCTATCTACCCATCTAAAACTTTGTTTCAACTTAAAAACATTCAATGTTTATTAAATGAAAAAGAAAATATTTATACACTGATTGCTGGCAGCGGCTTTGAAAATGTTGTTGTGGCATTAAGTGTTTTTTTTGAAAGATTTCACCATTTAAAGAATAACATAATTTGCTTTAATATCGGCATTGCTGGAAGTTATGGAAAATCGCTTTACTCTATACACTATGCCTCTAAAATCACAAACTATCATACATTAAAGAGTTTTTATCCAGATATTTTCATAAAAACAGCAATGTCAGAATTGATAAGCATCTCCTTTCCAGCAGATAGAAAAATTATGAAACAATATCCTGAAGCATTGTTTGATATGGAAGCATATTCTTATGCAACTACTTGTCGATATTTTGTCAAGAATCATCAAATACATTGCATTAAATTTGTAAGTGATAACGATGGAAAAATTTCAGATATGTTTTATTTATTAGAACAATATGAAAATAAAACAAAGGATATTTTGAACCTTGTTCAACAAGTTGAACAAAAGGTAGAAAAATTTTTTACATATAAAATATCAAAAAACATTGATACAAGTTTCCTTCAAGAATTTTCAAGAAAAATGCACCTCACGTTTTCTCAACAAAATCAATTAAACAAAGCCATTCAATTTTATCTGCATCAACATACCAATGAAGATATAGAAAATATTCTTAATTCTGATTTAAGTGCAGAAATAACATCTAAGAAAGAAAGAAATCAACATTTTCAACAACTATTGAATAAACTTTACAATGTTTAAACATCTGGTATATATTGAAGAAAAAATTGCCAGAGATTCTTCCACCAAAAAGATTTTAGAAAAACTACAACCTTCGGAAATTGTTTACATTCAACACTACAAAGAAGTATTAAATCAAACCAATAGTCACTGGTTATTCAATAAAGAGCACCAAAAAATCATTTTAGCCAAACGAGAAAGTGAGTTCTATTACAAAGGTTCTTATCTTACACCAACTTTTGGTTTTAAACATTTTTATTACAATGCATTAGCCATCAATTGTTTGTTTCATTGTGAATACTGCTATTTACAAGGAATGTATAACACTCCACATCTTGTTTTATTCTTAAATAATCAGGATTTTATCAATGCTATTCAACAATTCATTCATCTTAATAACGAAAAAATATATTTAGCACTCTCGTATGATACGGATTTATTGGCTTTAGAACAATACTATCCATATTGTAAGGAATGGATTCAATTCGCCAACAACGAACCTCGTTTGACTATTGAAATTCGCACAAAATCTCATCAGATAGATTTACTCAACACTATTCAACCCAACGACAATGTTATATTAAGTTTTACGCTTTCACCTGAAGAAATTCAAAAAAAATACGAACCCTTCACACCAAAATTAGAACAACGAATAATTGCTGTGAAAAAGGCAATTGATAAAGGTTTTCGTGTGATGATTTGCATTGACCCAATGATTTATTCATCCAGTTATCAAAGTATTTACTCTAAATTTCTTGACTATCTTTTTGAACAAGTTTCACCTAAACACATACACGCTGTATCAATTGGTGTATTCCGAATGAACAAAGATTTCTTCAAACGCATCAAAAAAAATGGTAATAACTCGGATATTTATTATTACAATTATGAGATAGAAAATAAAATGGTTTCGTATTCACCAGATATTCGTCGGGAAATGATTATGTTTGTACAAAATATATTGACTCAAAAAGGCATAAAGAACATCCATATTTATGATTAAATACATTTTATTGACAGGACATAGTAAAGGTTTGGGAAAATCAATTGCAGAAAAACTATTAACACAACCAGATTTCCATATCGTTGGGATTTCCAGAACATCCGCAGGTTTTAATAGCACTAATTTTACAGAGATTTTAGCCGATTTATCCGACGTTCAGCAAGTTTTTAATTTACAACACCAATTAAAAAAATATTCTTTTCATACCATCCTATTGAATGCAGGAGCAAATTCCATAAAACCACCCGAGTCCTATAAATTACAAGAAATACAGAACATTATTCAACTCAATTTTACATCCAATGCCTTAATTTTAAGAATGTGTTTGAATTCTATTCTTCAAAATAAAGGACATATTATTGGAATCGGCAGTTATTCTGGATTAGAAATAAAGAAGTGGAATAATTTTTATGGTGCTGCCAAAAGTGGCTTACATCATTTGCTTCGCAATCTTTTTGAACAATACAGAAAACAAGGTATAAAAGTAAGTATTGTGATTCCAGACATTATGAATTCTGAATTTTACAAACATCAGGAATTTGAACCAGTAGAAGACGCTCAATATTCCTTGCAGGTCAACGATATTGCTGAACTTATTTGCAGTTGGATAATCCAACCACCGACTTATGTTCCGTTTGAAATCATATTACGACCTCAACAATTTCAATTGAAAAAAAAGTAATAACAAATTGTTTTCAATCAAGTATTATCTTAAAATTACGACATTTGCCAAAAACACAGAAAGTTGAGAACAAAAAGTTATCATAAAAGAAAAGTAAATGTAATTACATTAGGATGCAGTAAAAATCTTGTAGATAGCGAGCATTTAATGGGAGAATTATCGGCTCTTGGTTATGATGTGAAACACGAAAGAGACGACGAAGAACAAGACATTGTTATTATCAATACTTGCGGATTCATTGAAAGCGCCAAGGAAGAAAGTATTCAAACGATATTACAATTTGCCGAAGCCAAAAATAAAGGTTGGATTGAAAAACTTTATGTAACAGGATGTTTGAGCGAACGTTACAAGGATGATTTAAAAAAAGAAATCCCTGAAGTAGATGCATTCTTTGGAACACGAGATTTGCCGAACGTATTGAAACAATTAAAAACAGATTATCAAAAGGAATTAACTGGCGAGCGATTACTTACAACGCCATCGCATTATGCGTATTTGAAAATCAGTGAAGGATGTGATAGACCCTGTAGTTTCTGCGCTATTCCTTTGATGCGAGGGAATCACATTTCTGTCCCGATTGAAACATTAGTGGAACAAGCACAAAAGTTAGCAGATAGAGGTGTAAAAGAACTTTTGCTCATTGCACAGGACTTGACGTATTATGGACTTGATTTATACAAAAAAAGACGGTTAGCTGAATTATTAGAAGCGTTAAGTAAAGTAAACGGAATAGAATGGATTAAACTACATTATCTTTTTCCAAGCGGATTTCCAGAAGATGTGCTTTATGTGGTAAGAGATAATCCAAAAGTTTGTAAGTATTTAGATATGCCGATTCAACACATTAATAACGAAATGTTGAAGAATATGAAACGAGGCATTACCAGAGAAAAGACAACAGAACTGATTTACAAAATACGAGAAATCATTCCAGATGTGGCACTACGAACCAGCATTATGGTGGGCTTTCCGGGAGAAACAGATGAACAATTTCAGGAATTAATGGATTGGTTAAAAGAAATAAAATTTGACCGATTAGGAGTATTTACTTACTCACACGAAGAAAACACTGCTGCTTACTTAATGAAAGACAATGTGCCAAAAAAAGTAAAAAAGCAACGAGCCGATGCTGTGATGCGTCAACAGGAAAAAATATCGTTTGAATTAAATCAAAACAAAATCGGTAAAATCTTTAAGACCATCATTGACCGAAAAGAAGGGGAATACTGGATTGGACGCACTGAATACGATAGTCCAGATATTGATAACGAAGTTTTAATTAAATACGACAAATTAAAAACAGGTGAATTTTATAATGTAAAAATTTTGGATGCAGAAGAATTTGATTTATATGGTGAAATCGTAAACTAATTTTTATGACAACGAAAAATCTTTCAGATATTGAAAAATACGATGCTGTTGTAAAAACTTGCAGAGATGTGTTTGAGAAAAAAATGCAGGATTATGGGACTTCCTGGCGCCATTTAAGACCGGAATCACTTACCGACCAAATTTATATTAAAGCCAAACGGCTCAAAACTATTGATACATTAAAACAACAAAAAGTAAAAGATAAACCAGAAGATGAATGGATTGGAATCATCAATTATTGCATTATAGCATTAATACAATTGGATTTAAAAGACGACGATAGAATTGATTTAAGTGCAGAAGAAGTATTGAATCTATATGACCAAAAAACAAAAATAGTCAAAGACCTGATGCTTAAAAAGAATCACGATTATGGCGATGCGTGGAAAGATATGCGGATAAGTTCATTAATTGACCTTGTGTTGGTAAAACTGCATCGCATCAAACAGATAGAAGATAATCAGGGAAAAACATTAGTATCAGAAGGTGTTGAAGCCAATTATATGGACATTATTAATTACAGCATTTTTGCTTTGATTAAGTTGAAATTTAGTTGATGAACTAGGAATAAATTCAGGTTCAATAAGTATATCTGTGTAAATCTGTTTTAATCTGCGTTTATCTGTGTGCCATAATTTTCACTTTGAGTTTAGTTCAAACTCTAATCTCAAAAATTTTGCCGTGTCGTTGTTTTTAAGTTGAATGAGTTCTTCAGGTGTGCCTTCAAAGAGGATGGTTCCACCGGCTTTTCCACCCTCCGGACCTAAGTCGATAATATGGTCTGCCGTTTTGATAACATCCATATTATGTTCAATTACAATCACTGTATTACCTTTATCCACCAAGTGATGCAGAACAATAAGCAGTTTATTAATATCTTCAAAATGCAAGCCGGTAGTGGGTTCGTCAAGAATGTAAAGCGTTTTACCGGTGTCTCTTTTGTAAAGTTCAGAAGCAAGTTTTACTCTTTGTGCTTCACCACCGCTGATGGTTACAGACGATTGACCTAATTGAAGATAACCTAAACCAATATCGTTTAAGATTTTCAATTTCTTTAATATCTTTGGATGGTTCTCGAAGAAAACACAGGCATCTTCAATGGTCATATTCAATACATCGTTAATATTTTTTCCTTTATATTTTACCTGTAATGTTTCTCTGTTGTAGCGCTTTCCTCTACATGCCGGACAGGTGATGTAAACATCTGGTAAAAACAACATTTCCAATAGTTTTTGTCCGCCTCCTCCACATTCTTCACAGCGACCGCCTTTAAGATTAAAGGAAAAACGACCGGGTGTATAACCGCGAACTTTAGCTTCCGGTGTTTCGGCAAAAAGCTTGCGGATTTCATCAAAAACACCGGTATAAGTAGCTGGATTACTTCGTGGTGTGCGACCGATGGGTGATTGGTCAATTTCAATAACTCTATCAATGTTTTCCACACCTTCAATGGAATCAAAAGGATATGGCTTAATTTCAGTAACATAGTCCAATTTTTCTTTTATAGCTGGTAAGAGCGTTTCCATTATGAGCGTAGATTTTCCGCTACCACTCACACCAGTAACACAGATAAATTTTCCAAGCGGAAAAGAGACGGTAATGTTTTTCAAATTATTGCCTTTACATCCTTTAATAGCGAGATATTTTCCGTTACCTTCTCGGCGTTTGGAAGGTGAGTAAATTGTTTTTTGTTGATTGAGATATTGAGCAGTAATCGTGTTGGTATTGAGTAATTCTTTTGGAGTACCAGAAAAAACAATTTCTCCGCCGTGTCTTCCAGCACCGGGACCAATGTCAATTATGTGATCACTTTCTAAAATCATTTCTTTATCGTGTTCAACAACAATGATGGAGTTGTGTTGGTCTCTGAGTTTTTTCAAAGCGAGTATAAGACGATGGTTATCTCGTTGATGAAGTCCAATGCTGGGTTCATCTAGAATGTAGAGTACATTCGAAAGTTGAGAACCTAATTGTGTGGCTAATCGTATTCGTTGTGCTTCTCCACCACTGAGTGCGTAAGCAGGCAAGTTCAATGTAAGATACCCAAGTCCTACATCTAATAAAAATTCTATTCGTGGTAAAAGTTCTTTAAGGATTTCTTCCTGGACCAGTTGATAAGAAGACATTTCGGGCTGTGGTAAATTTTTTAACCAATCGTAAAGTTGTTGTATAGAGAAATCTCCAATATCACCAATGGTAGTGTTTTGTATTTTGAAGTAAAGGGCTTCAGGTTTTAATCGTTTTCCATTGCAATCAGGGCAGGTAGTTTCTTCTAATAATTTGTTTTCATTAAGATATTGTTCAAATTTTTCCAGATTAGTATTTTCAGAATAAAATGTTTCATTTTCAAGGTACTTTTCCAGAGTTATTTTATATTTATAAAAAATATAATTTGAATGAATCGTTGTCAAAATTTTCTCAGTAGGTTCTTGAAATTTCTGATACAGTTCTGAAAATGGCAGTGTTAATATATTTTTTTCAAATGCTTCAATTTCCTGTAAATCCCAATCTTTAAATAAACCTTTATAGAATAATAAACCTTCAATATGAATTTTCAATTCTTTTTCATCCAGCGGGAGAATTTTTTTATCAATTGCTTTAATAAGCGGCTTACTGAAATTTTTTATTATTCTATGAATATCTAATTTTTTTTGTGTGCCTAAACCTTTGCATTTTGGACACCAGCCGTAAGGAGAATTGAAAGAAAATGTATTGGGAGACGGGTCTTCAATAGCAAATCCTGTTTCTTCATCAGTATAATTCAAAGAAAACAACACGGGTTGAGTTTGTTCATTTTCTAAAACCATTATTTTGTTTTCTCCAAATTTTAAGGCCGTGTTTAATGAATTTTTTAATCTTTCAATATTATCAATATTAATTTCGAGTTCATCTACTAACAGTTCAATGTTATGTACTTTATATCGGTCTAATTTTAGATTTTCTGAAATATCTTTGATTTTCCCATCAATTCTACATTTTGTATAACCTTTTTTAAGTAACTGGCGAAATAATTCATTGTAATGTCCTTTTCTACCATAAACAAGTGGCGCTAATAGAAGAATAGTTTTATGTAAATAATTTTTTTGAATTTGATGAAATATCTGTTCTGGAGAATACTTGATAAGTTTTTTTCCAGATGTTGGAGAATACGCATCGGCTATTCGTGCATATAAAAGCCGCAAGAAATCGTATATTTCGGTGATTGTACCGACAGTACTTCTTGGATTTTTACTGACGGTTTTTTGCTCTATAGAAATTGCAGGACTTAATCCGTTGATTTTATCTACATCTGGCCGTTCCATTTCGCCCATAAATTGTCGGGCGTAAGCAGAGAGTGTTTCTAAAAACCTTCTTTGCGCTTCTGCGTAAATAGTATCAAAAGCCAGTGAGGACTTTCCGCTACCGCTCAATCCTGTAAATACAACCAATTCATTGCGTGGAATTTTTAAAGAAATGTTTTTTAAGTTATGAACGCGTGCATTAATGATTTCTATTTCTTCTTTTGGTTTTGTTGTGGTTGCTTTCAGTAGTTGTGCTTCTGTTTGCATATTATTCAGAAATAGATGGATGGGTTGAAAGTGGCAAATTTGAGGAATCTTTTGTTATTGAACTGTCTTTTTGATTATTTTTGGAAGAGTTGGTTTCATTCGTATTGTAATTATATCCTAATAAATCAGAAATGTAAGCAGAATAATCTAATTTAGTGTTAGCAGGATATTTGAAAACATATACTTTTTTTTCAGGATTGGGGAGAGATTCTGATAATAACCAGGGGTTAAATGCTTTCAAAAGTAGTAATGGGCATTGTAAGTGTTTTGCAAGATATTTCAAATTAGTTATAGAAGAATCTATTTTTATAGATTTTAGTTTCGGTACAAACGATGGTTTTATTTTTCTTTTTATTCCAAAAAGTTCTGGATAATTAAGTAGTGTTTTATATGCAATGATACGGTAAACAAACTCTTTAGTTTCTTTGTTTAATTGTAATTGATGATAGGATTGTGTGTTTTGTTTTTCTAATTGAAATTTAATGCCATTAATCCCATAGTTGTAAGCGGCTGCTACCAATGTCCAATTTTTTAATTCCTGATAGGCCTGCAGAAAGTATTTACATGCAGCATATGTTGATTTTTCTACGTCCAATCGTTCATCCACATATTCATTTACTTCCAGCCCATAGGTTTGAGCGGTAGATGGTAATAACTGCCAGAAGCCCTTTGCGCCCATTGGTGAAGTTACATTGCTCAAATGACTTTCTATAATTGCAACGTATTTTATATCTTCCGGTAATTGGTATTTTTTTAAGATGGGCTCAATAATAGGAAACCAACGATTACATCTTGATATTAATAACATCACTGATGCTTTGTTTTTAATTAAGCCTTTTTCGTAAAATTCTTTTTGAATAGAATGTTTGACTTCGATATTGTCTAATGGAAGCGTGTCGTTGCAAAAGTGCATGTATTTAGGAAGCCCTTTTCCGTATATGAACAAATTACTATTAAAATAAGAAGGATAGTTTTCAGGAACATTTTGGTTCAAAGAAAGAAATAGCCATAAAATTATGCTTACAGCAAATGCTGCAATAGTTCCAAAAAAAGGGTTAATTTCTAAAAAATAAGAAAATTTAATTGCTTTTCCTTTCAGAGCAAAAAAGTTTAGTATTTAAATACAAAAATAAGAAAGAAATCAAACAAAACAAAATGCTTACATATAAATTCATTACAGAAAAATGAAACATTAAATTATATGCTAAAATACCACTTAATATTGCTATGAAGGAAAATATGTAAAACACCATTCTTTCACTTAATCCTCTTCTGCATAAATAGTGTGTGGTATGGTCTTTCCCGCCCACAAAAGGAGAACCACCAGTTAAAATTCTATTGATGGTAACGGTTGTAGTATCTGTTAATGGTATCAAATACACCAAAGCAATAAGGAAAAACTTATACACAACAGGATGAATTGAATCAAGTAGTGATGCATCATATGGAAAGTTCCAAATATATTCTATTCCGACATAAGCCAGCAAAAGTCCAAGAAATTGACTGCCTGTATCACCCATAAAAATACGGGAAGGATGAAAATTAAAAAATAAAAATGCCAACAAACTAATGCTGGTTCCTGCAATCAATAAAAAATGAATGGAAAAAATGGAAAAATTTAGATGATAAATTATCCATAAGATAAAAACAAAAATATACAATGAAATACTGCCAGCAATCCCGTCCATATTGTCTAACATATTGATGCTATTCATTATTCCCACTGTCCATAAAATGGTCAAAAAATGATTCAAAAGATTGTTTTCAAA
This sequence comes from Bacteroidia bacterium, assembly GCA_026003255.1. Lineage (GTDB taxonomy): Bacteria > Bacteroidota > Bacteroidia > B-17B0 > Aurantibacillaceae > BPGX01. The sequence continues at coordinate 486,318 of BPGX01000002.1, forward strand.
AATATGAATTTGAGTGCCTGTAAGAATAAGAACAAGGGCACAGGTGAGTTGACTGGCAGATTTTAAAATGGGTTGCGTGTTAAAAGTGTCGTCTGCGAAACCCATGAAAAATGCAATGGTAGCAGCGCCCCATAATCCCATGGATTTAATTTTATCTTGCTGGGGAATACCAAACAATAAGGTTGCAAATATCATGGTGAGTAAGAATATTATGTAAAAAACAAATCCCCCAACAGAGGGCTTGTGGTTTGGATTCCAGCGATTTACTTCGCTTTTTTGAAATTCACGCACTCCAAAGGAATGAGAAAAGTATGAAAACAAATTAAATAAAAATAATGAGATTATGAAATTACCAATGATGAAAAAAGTAAAGAATAGGTCTGGAGAAAAAGTGTTTTCCATAATATTCTAAAAAGGAGAAATAAAATCTTTGAATAACTTACCCGATTTGTCTTTCTCAGAAAGTATTGGATTTTGAACTTTCCAATCAATGTTCAAAGTAGGATCATTCCAAAGAATTGTGTCTTCTGAATTTTTGTTGTAAAATTCAGAACACTTGTAAGCAAAAATAGTATTGTCTTCAAGTGTAGCAAAGCCGTGTGCAAAACCAACAGGAATATACAACATCAAGAAATTATCTTCTGTTAGTTCAATACTAAAAGTTTTTCCATAAGTAGGTGAGTTTTTACGAATATCAACTACTACATCTAATACAGCACCTTTAATCACCCGTACTAATTTTGCTTGTGCAAAAGGAGGATGTTGAAAATGCAGTCCTCTTACAACATTTTTCTGAGACAAAGATTGGTTATCCTGAACAAAATTATCCTTAATTCCGTGTACCTCGAATACATGTTTATTATAGGATTCATAAAAATATCCTCTGGTATCTTTGAATATGGTTGGTTCAATAACTAATAATCCGGATAAATTAGTTTCAATAATTTTCATGGTTCCATTATTTAATCAACATAATAATTACTTTGCTTGCCATACATATAGCCATACCCATAGCCGTAACCATAACCATAATTATAGCCATAGGTGTTTTTCTTAATCTCAACGCTGTTTAATACAACTGACAATTTAGTGATTTTATTTTCATTTTTGAGTCGATCGTAAATTTGAACAAAATTCATTTTAGAATAATTGGCACGAAAAACATAAATAGGTATATCCGCTTTTTGCAATATGGGTGTAGCATCGGATACTAAACCAATGGGTGGATTGTCTAAAATGATATAATCATATTTCTTTTTTAATTCTTCAAGAATGCTAAATGTTCGTTCAGATAAAACTAATTCAGACGGATTAGGCGGTAATGGTCCGGCAGTAATAATTTTGAGATTTGGAAGTGGACCTTGCTGGATACATTCATCTATAGAATGTATTCCCGAAAGTAAAGTACTCATGCCTTTTTCATTGGACAATCCAAATGCTTTATCTACCTTTGGCTTTCTCATATCTAAGTCCAAAATAATGACTTTTTTCCCAGCAAATTCTAAAATTCCGGCCAGATTCACAGCAACAAAGGTTTTTCCTTCACCAGAAATGGTGGAAGTTAAAGCGACAATTTTGGGGCCGGGAGAGTTATCAATAAATTGCATATTGCTTCGTAAACTTCTAAATGCTTCTGCAATAATAGATTTTGAATTTTTATCCACTACTAATTGTGATACATCTAATTTCTTTTTATGCATAGGGATAATACCTAAAATACTTACATTGGCATTGGTTGCTTTGGTGATATTGGAAAGTGAATAAATAACATCATTAGTTACATATTTAAAGAAAACTAAAAGAAAGGAAAGTAAAAAGGCACTTAATGCCCCTAATGTTATAGAAGATTTTTTACTCGGTGAAACAAATTGGGCTGAATATGCTTTTTCCAAGATAATGTTTTGAGATACAAATCCGGCTTTTGATATAGAGTATTCTGTTTTCTTTTCTAACAAAAGTGTGTAATATTTTTCATTGATAGAATAAATTCTGGTTAATCGCGTTAATTCAATTTCATTTTCGCTATTTGGATAAACTTCTGTTTTAACTTCATTTTTTCTTTCTAATAAATTTCTGTATTGAGTTCTGTATTTTTGTTTAAGAGCATACAAGGTTTCAATAAGAATTTTTTTCTGATTTTCTATCTGATAATTTAATATCTTAATTTGTTCAGAATTGGGCGTAACCTGATAAAGCAAATTTTCTTTTTCCAATAATAATTTCTGAATGTTATTCGTAATGTTTCGAATACTTTCTTCGTAAGATGTTCCGTTGGCTAAAGAGATTAATTGATACAAGTCAATGTTTTTTTGATTTTGAATGTTATTCAATATTTCATCTAAAAGGCGTTCGTTTAATTCGATTTGTAATAATTGTTCTTGTACAGAAGAATATATTTGAGATTGGGAAGTGTTAAGGGCAGAATGTTCAGAAGGAGTAATGATATTTTTTTGTTTCTTAAATTCATTTAATTTGGTTTCAGAATTTTTTAATTCTTCATAAACAATACTCAATTGAGAGTTAATAAAATTGAGAATGTTTTTAGAACTTTCACTTTTTCTTTCCACATCATAGTTTAAATATTCTTCAGCAATGGTATTTACAATATCCGTGGTTTTTTGAGGATTAACATCTTTTATTGCAATAGAAATGGTTTGTGCAAGGTCGTTTAATGGCTTTACTTCTAATTTCTTTTGAAGATAGGTAGCCATTGCATCTTTAGAATGAACAACAAAAAATGTGTTTAGATTTTTTTCGAGGTCTTGTTGGATAGATTTGAAATCACGCTTTTCATTAAAACGAATAATAAAATCTAATAAAGAGTGTTTCATCCAATTATTGATAGTAAATGGAATTTTTTCTAAACTCCCTTCTGCAAATTCAATAAGAATATATCCAGATTTAAAATCATCATTAAACTTCACATATATTTTTTTCTCATAAATATTATCTTGCTTTATATTAACATCTACAAAATAAGGAGAATTTTTGTATAGTTCGTGATTCTTAAATGTACCTTCATTGTAATAAGTTATTTGTAAATTGAGAATATCCACAATTCTTTCCAAAAATGTTTTTGAACGAATTTGTTCAATCGCTTCTGAAACTTTATTGCTTCCCTCTGAATTTACAGGATTGATTTGTAATATCTGATTGGCTTCGGAATTGACAATTTGAATAACACTTTGTGATTGATAAATTCTTTCACTATAGCGTAAATACAAAAACACACTAATACCAGCAATGCCGAAAAAAAGAATGTACCACCATCGGCATTTAATAATTATATCAATCAACAGACCTATATCCAGATTGTTGCTAAAACTTTCTAATCGTTGTTTATAAGATTGGTATTCGTTATCGGCATTAGCTATTATCATACTATTTATTCAACGATGATACTTAAAAGGATCTATATACTCTTAAAAAAATTAATGTGCTCAATAATAAAGACACTAATGGGCTTACATCTCTTACAAATGCTTGCAAGGGTCTGTATCTGGGCTCTACATAAATAATATCATTGGCTAAAACGGTTGTTTGTCCTTTTGATAATCCATCTATTGTAGATAAATCCAATAAATATACAAGCGATTTACCATCCGGTAAAGTACGAATTAATTTAACTTTGTATGCTTTACCATCTTCTGGAATTCCCCCAGCTAAAGCAATAGCTTCTAAGACCGTAGTGTTATTGTTTTGAAGCGGAATTACTTTTGCCTGAGCACTGTTGCCAGGAAACACAATCACTCTTTTATTATTTACCGATAATCTCACAAATGGTTTTATATAAAACTCAGAATATAATGCTTCCAACTTTTTTTCCGCTTCTGGCACTGTCAATCCTGAAATTTTTACTCTTCCTATCATTGGCATTTTCACCGTTCCATCTTGTTCTATCGTAGCTTCCGCTTTGACAAAAAAACTGGCTTGCGCATTATTAATCACATCCACCATTTTAAATCCATCGTTTGTAAATATCTGAAAACTAATAATATCATTAGGAGCTAAAAGGTAAGATATGCGAGATAAACTATCATTTAAATCGGCAAACTTATAATTGGATGGAGTTGTAAGCATTAAATTCGGACGCAATATTTTACAGGAAGTAAAATTGATTACAATTACAATCAAAACATAAAGTAATCCGTGTATAAAGAACTTCATAGATGAATTTTGAATTGGTGAAACAAAAATACAGAATAATTTTTCAAGTGCTGCAAATTATTTTATTAAAACATCCCATATTGCCAAGCACCCAAAAATTAAACCAGCCCAACTATTCAATGTGCCAAATGCAAAAGGAATTTTACTAATATCATCCGGACGAACTAAATAATGCTCATACACTAATAACAAACTAAATAGCATCCAGCCAATAAAATAAATTTCACCAAATCCAAAACTAATAAAATTGATTAAAAGCAATATACTGCTTAAAATGTGAAATATCCGTGCTAAATAAATGGACTTTGTCCTTCCAAAAAAAGAAGGTATCGAATACAACGAATAGGACTTATCAAACTCCTCATCCTGTAAAGCATATATGATATCAAATCCACTCACCCAGAATAACACAGCAGCACTAACTATTATCACGCTAATATGTATTTCACCTGTAATGGCCATATAAGCACCAACAGGTGCCAACGCCAAACCTAATCCTAAAATAATATGACAAAGCCAGGTAAACCGCTTGGTATAACTATATCCAAGAACAACCAACAAAGCTACAGGAGATAAATAAAAACACAACGGATTTAGTAAACGAGCAGCATATACAAAAAGTATCGAACTAACAACCGTCAATAACAAGGCTTCTTTCGGTTTTACTTTATTAGAAGGTATTTCCCTGTTTTGAGTGCGAGGATTTAATTTATCAATATCTTTATCTAAATACCTGTTAAACGCCATCGCTGCTGTTCTTGCAAACACCATACACAACAAAATAAATAAAAACTTTTGCCACGTAAATGCTTGAGGAAAATGTTGATATGCAATAGCAACACCTAATATCGCAAACGGCATTGCAAATATCGTATGAGAAAAACGAATCAACCGAAGATACAAAACGATTTTTTGAAACATACTAATTTACGAAGTTTTTATCTGCTTGAAAAAAATAAACACTATACAAAAAGATGAAAACAACAATGCAAACAACAACAAATTAGAAAATCGATACTTACCGGGCTTAATAAGCGGAAACAAGGTGGCAATAGTAGAAAACATTGACCCCAAGGCAGCAAACAATAAGCAGTAAAAATTACTTAAAAACAAAAATACAATAGATAAAACCGATAAGCCAAAAGAAACGCTTTCTAACGCCCGATACCAGCAAGTTCCATTAAACATCGTAATGATTATTAATCATTTTTCTCAATTTAGTAATATACTGCTGATATTGCCACATGTAATAATTATCGGTAGCGTTTATACATTTACAATATTGTTTTAATCGATGCTTTATTTCGTCTCGCAATAGTTCAAATAATTCAAACGCTTCTTCTTTTTCAGATGCATTTCCAATAATTCTCTCATAATGGTCATGCAGCGATTCTTCTAAAACTTTGGATGGCTTTATGCCTTTCTTAACATAGGCCTGATATCTATCTTTTACAGAAAATGCTTCATAAGAAGAATTGATAAAACGCTCTCTGACTTCTGGTGGTAATTCATAATTGAACTCCATTTCATAATCCCAATTGTCCTTATATCGGTTTTCAAGATACAAATGAGGTTCTCTGAAAACATGCCTCCAATCAATTTCTGTTTGCCAGTAGCCAAAACGTCTCAAATTATTTCCAAGGTCGATGATTTGAAATCTTCGTTTGTTTTTCCAAACTCTACTTCCTCTTCCTATCATCTGATGATAAAGTGTTAAGGACCGGGTAGCACGATTTAAGATAATACTTTCTACTGCCGGCTCATCAAATCCCTGAGTTAATATACTCACAGAAGTTAAAATACCATTCGGCGTGTTTCTAAACCAATCCAACACCTCGGCTCTTTCTCTATCACTAAACGTACTATCTAAATGTTTTATCGGATACCCTTTCTTTGAAAAGGCCTCATAAACTGCTTTACTGGTCAATATACCCGCATTAAAAATCAAGGTCTTCGTATTCAATGCTCTCTCTTCGTAGGCCTGTATAAGTTTATTCAACATGACAGATTGTGTATATAACTGCTCGTGTGAACTTACCGTAAATTCACCATTAGAACCAACTCTTAATGAACTCAAATTGACTTCATACGTATAGGTGTCCGCATCACACAAATACCCTTTTTCAATTAAGGACTTAATACTTTCCCCTACAATCAAATCATTGTATATCTGATAAAGCGGCAACTTTTTATTACTACTCAATGGAGTTGCTGTAACCCCTAAAATATTCACATCCTTAAAATAATGGAAAATTTTTCGAAATGAATTATTGTGCGCTTCATCTACTATAACAAGTCCTATATCCTCCAAAAACTCCTCATTTTCCTGCAAGCGATTATTTAAGGTTTCTACTAATGCCGTAAAACACTGGTATGGCGTTTGATTCGGCAGTTGTTTTACTTCGGAATTAATAACCTTGTTAGAAATGCCAATATAACTTAATACTTCAGAGGTTTGCTGACTTAATTCAATCCGATGTGTTAATATCAATACTTTTCTCTTGTATTTTTGAATGTATCGTTTAGCGATTTCGGAAAAAATAATGGTTTTACCTCCTCCAGTAGGTAATTGAAATAACAAGTTAGCATTCGGCGGCATTTCCTCTAATCTAGCAAAAATTTTTTCAACTGCTTCCTTTTGATAGGGATATAACTCTTTAATTTCTCTCGGTTCTCTCAATAAAACATGCTTTGTTTTAGTAATTACTGGAAATGGCTTTTTTTCTTTCTGTTCACTCTTTTTTTTTGTAGATGTTTTATCTGTTTCGGACTTTACTTTTTTAGAAGCACTTTTTTTTGTTTTTGCTTCAGCACTAATGCTTTTACTCTCCTTTTCAGATTTTTCTTTTGTTAATACTTTTGCCATTGCTTAAAAAGTTTCGCAAATATACATACAATTTTTAAACTGACAAAGAACGTTTTATTTTTTTAAGAAAAAAGTCATTACTTTTGTAAAAAAATGAAAAAAGCCGTATTTCTCATCTTATTCTTTTGCTCATTCCAGAACCTCTTTTCCCAAAACCAAATGAAATTGGACTCCCTTCTCACTGCCCTGAAAAAATGGGAAGGCAAAAGCGGAACAGAAGCCGATACCAATGTGTATAATTGTTATTACAAGATTGGAGTACAATTTCAAGAATCTGATCCCGATACAGCTATTTATTTACTGAACAGAAGCATCGAAAGGGCAAAAAAACTCAATGACAAAATTCGTGAAGCAGAAAGTGTAAGACAACAAGGTTGGTGTTATTATGTAAAAGGGGATTATGAGGAAGCATTAAAAAAATATGAAGAGAGCATGCAAACCCTTCCGGAGCAGGTAGAGGGGAAAGATAGAATTCGTAAGCAAAAGGTATATGCCGCCAATCTCGGGAACATTGGGGTTGTTTATGATGATCAAGGCAATTATTCCAGGGCCTTAGAGTATTATTTCAGGGCATTGAAAATATGTGAAGAAATCGGAAACAAGCAACGTCAGGCATCCTGTCTCGGAAACATTGGGGGTGTTTATCATGAGCAAGGCAATTACTCCAAAGCATTGGAGTATTATTTTAAGGCATCGAAAATCAATGAAGAAATCGGAAACAAGCAACGTCAGGCCAACAATCTCGGAAACATTGGGGGTGTTTATCATGAGCAAGGCAATTATTCCAAAGCATTGGAGTATTATTTCAAGGCATTGAAAATCAATGAAGAAATCGGAAACAAGCGAAGTCAGGCCAACAATCTCGGAAACATTGGGGGTGTTTATCATGACCAAGGCAATTATTCCAAAGCATTGGAGTATTATTTTAAGGCATTGAAAATAAATGAAGAAATCGGGAACAAGAAAGGTCAGGCCAACAATCTCGGAAACATTGGGGGTGTTTATCATGAGCAAGGCAATTATTCCAAAGCATTGGAGTATTATTTCAAGGCATTGAAAATCAATGAAGAAATCGGAAACAAGCGAAGTCAGGCCAACAATCTCGGAAACATTGGGGGTGTTTATCATGACCAAGGCAATTATTCCAAAGCATTGGAGTATTATTTTAAGGCATTGAAAATAAATGAAGAAATCGGGAACAAGAAAGGTCAGGCCATCAATCTCGGAAACATTGGGGCATTATACATCCAACAAAAAAAATACAAAGAAGCGAAACCATATCTAAAACAAGCTATTTTAATCGGAGAAGAATTGCATATTATTTATCATCTGGAAGGTTTTTATAATTCTTTATCCGACCTTTATATCCAAACCGGTCGTTACAAGGAAGCGCTGGAGGCATACAAAAAACATGTTATGCACAAAGACAGTGTCAATAGCGAACAAAATCGTAAAGCCCTTGCCACCAAGGAAATCCAATACCTGTTTGAAAAAAAACAAGCCGAAGAACAAGCCAAACACGAACAGGAAATTTTAAAAAGAGAAGCCAAAGAAAAACAACAACAATTGTATCTTTACCTTGCTGGCTCTATATCCCTTGCTATTCTTATCATTCTCGGTATCGTCTTTAAATCCCTGCAATCTACCAAACGTCAAAAGAAAATCATCGAACAAGCCAGAGATGAAATAGCCGTCCAGAAGAAAATCGTGGAAGAAAAGAATAAGGATATTCTGGACAGTATCAATTACGCCAAATGCATTCAGGAAGCCATTTTACCGCATCCCAACAAATGGAAACAGCTTTTACCGGAAAGCTTTATTTTATATTTACCAAAAGACATAGTAGCAGGTGACTTTTACTGGTTGGAAGAAACAGACCAATACATCTATGTCGCTGCCTGCGATTGTACAGGACACGGAGTACCCGGCGCAATGGTAAGCGTAGTATGTAGTAATGCTTTAACTCGTGCCGTATTGGAAGAAAAACTCATTGAAACCAATCAAATTTTAGACAGAGTAAGAGAAATCGTCATAGAAAAACTCAGCGGAAGTGATGAGAAAATCAGGGACGGAATGGATGTGTGTTTGGTAAGAATCAACAAACAAAACCGAAAGCAAATCCAATATAGCGGAGCCAATCGTCCTTTGTATATTGCAGAGAACAACACACTCAACGAAATCAAAGCCGATAAACAACCCATTGGAAAATACGAAGAAGCGATGCCATTTACAGCACAACAAATTGAGTTATCAGAAAACATTGTTTTATATCTCACCACGGATGGCTATGCTGACCAGTTTGGAGGAGAAAAAGGAAAGAAGATAGGCACAAAGCAATTCAAGGAGTTGTTAAGTAGTTTGGTAAACAAAGCCATTGAAGAACAAAAGAAAACATTAGAAGCATTTTATATTCAATGGCGTGGAGAGGGCTATCAAACAGATGATGTGACAATGTTGGGGTTGAGGGTTTGAAAAAAGTTTAAACAAAAAACTCTCTTGATATTGTATCAACTAATAAAAAACCTTTATTGGACTTTAATGAGAAGTCAGTATTTGTGCTATTAACATTAAAATAATCTTTGTATAATTGATATTTATTCAGAAAATGTTTTTTGAAAGATTGACCAAACAATTTTTCTATTTCATCTAAATTGCACCCGAAAACAGTTCTTAGCCGTGTTAAGATGTATTCGTTGAATTGTTGTTGGATATTTAGTGTCTCTTTTTCAAAATATATTTCATGATTCAAAACACGTTTGGCATACAAATAATTATTTGCGACATTCCATCTTCTTTCGTTATTCCTATAAGAGTGAGCTGACGGACCAAAGCCAAGGTAAGGTTTTTGGAGCCAGTAAGAAGAATTATGTTTAGAAATAAATCCGGGTTTAGCATAATTTGAAACTTCATAATGACAATAATTATTTTTTTCTAATATCTCCTGAATACTTAAAAACTCATTAATAATTTTTTCTTCAGATGATGGTTGAAATTTTTTTGTTCGCAATAAATAATTTAATTTTGTTTTAGGTTCAATGGTAAGTTGATAAGCAGAAATATGTGGTGGAAAAAAATAGAGTAAATTATTTAAATCACTTAAAAGTTGGTGCGTCGGATAAAATGGAATTCCAAAAATAAAATCAATGGAAAAGTTTTCAAATCCCGCTTGAAGAATAGATTGAATGCTCTTAACGGATTGTTCGGCAGTATGATGTCTTCCCATCCACTTTAAAACACCATCATTTAAGGACTGAATACCTAAACTGATTCGATTAAATCCTAAACTTTGCAAATCCTTCAAATACTGAATAGAAATATCTTCTGGATTACACTCTATAGTCATTTCAATTTTTTTATTCAAAGCATAATGTTGGTATATTTGATTTAAAATCGCTTCTAATTGATTTAATGAGAGTATGGAGGGTGTACCACCGCCAAAATAAATTGTTTCAATAGTTGATGTGCTTTCATTTTTTCTTTCTTCAATTTCCTTGTGTAAAGCCGACAAGACCTTATTTAAGGATTTTTGATTAACAGAAAAATGAAAATCACAATAGGTGCACTTGTGATGACAAAAAGGGATGTGAATATAAATTCCGATCATTCTTCTTAAACTTTAAAATAAAAAAAGCCCCCAATGAAAGAGGGCTTTTAAGCAAACAGGATAATAACTATTTTTCGTGTTTGTGTTCCATTAATTCTTCTTTTTTCTTTTTCCACAACTCTTGCTGAGCAGGTGTAAGAATGTTATTTACATTGTTGAAAAACTCTTCGTTGATTTGTTTCTTTTGGGCTTTCAGGTTTTGTTTTTCTGCCTCATCTTTTGTAGCTTTAATTTTTTCGTTGATAGGTTGTACTTTGTACAATCTATCCATTGCAAATTTTTTGAATTTGCTTTTTTGTTCGTCATTAAGGGCTAATTCTTTGGCTGCTTTTTCTGTCTGTTTGTTGGCTTTCGCTTCCAGATCTCTTGCAGGGGTCATTGCATTTTTAGCCGTTGTTTGAGCAGTGCTCATTAAAGGTGTCATTAAACATAACACACTTGCTAAACCTAATACCATTCCTAACTTTTTCATAGTTTTTTGTTTTATTTATGCTGCAAATATAAGTAAAAACTTTTAAAAGTTCTTGTTTTTTATTCTCAAAAATAAAATTTTTTAAAAAAGAATAAAAAAATGTACTTTTGAGCCGACTAAAAAAATGTAATTTTTTTATTGTATGAACTTACATGAATATCAAGGCAAACAAATTTTAAAATCCTTTGGAGTAGCCGTACAAGAAGGTGTAGTGGCTGAAACAATAGAACAAGCCATTAAAGGATATGAAGAAATCAAAACAAAATATAATTCACCAATAGCAGTTGTTAAAGCACAGATTCACGCTGGTGGAAGAGGGAAAGGCGGTGGAGTAAAGGTGGCAAAAAATTTAGAAGAATTAAAAGAAAAAGCATCTGCCATTTTAGGTATGCAATTAGTAACACCTCAAACAGGTCCGAAGGGCAAAAAAGTTCATAAGATATTAATTGCTCAAGATGTATATTATCCCGGACCCTCATCAACAAAAGAATTTTACATGAGTGTTTTGTTAGATCGTGCGAAAGGCCGTAATGTAATTATGTACTCTACAGAAGGAGGAATGGAAATAGAAGAAGTAGCAGAAAAAACACCACATCTTATCTGGAAAGAAGTTGTTGACCCAAAAGTTGGGTTACAGCCCTTTCAAGCCAGAAAAATAGCATTCAATTTAGGGCTATCAGGGAATGCGTTTAAAGAAATGGTAAACTTTTGTTCAAAAATTATACAAGGCCTACGAAAATATTGACGCCAGTTTGTTTGAAATCAACCCATTGCTTGAAAACATCAGATGATAAAATCATTGCTGTTGATGCTAAGGTTGTTTTAGACGATAATGGATTATATCGCCATCCGGATTTAGCCGCAATGCGAGACGTTTTAGAAGAAGATCCAACTGAAGTAGAAGCTAAAGCAGCAGGATTAAACTACGTGAAATTGGATGGTAATGTGGGTTGTATGGTGAACGGCGCAGGATTAGCCATGGCTACCATGGATATTATTAAACTTTCCGGCGGAGAACCGGCCAACTTTTTGGATGTTGGAGGAACAGCTAATGCAGAAAGAGTAGAAAAAGCGTTTAGAATTATTTTGAAAGACCCCAATGTAAAAGCAATCCTTATAAATATCTTTGGAGGCATTGTAAGATGCGACAGAGTAGCGCAAGGAATTGTTGATGCTTATAAAAACTTAGGAAACATTCCTGTTCCAATAATAGTTCGCCTTCAGGGTACCAATGCAGAACAAGCCAAACAATTGATAGATGCTTCTGGACTGAAAGTATATTCTGCTATTGAATTACAAGAAGCGGCTGACTTAGTAAAAAAACTCATAAAATAAATAATATGAAGCTAAAATTTCTTTTAGTAACTTCTTCAGTTATCCTTGCCTTATTAAATTTTTCATGTTCGGGAGATAAAACAGAAGAAGAGATTACAAATGTTGTTGATAGTTCCCAAACAAACTCAAATCAAGATGAATTGACTTCCAATTACGAAACTTTTTTTCAGGTTCCTTCTCCTGGAGAAATGCTTTCTTTTATTAAATCCGTTGGTAAAAGAGATAAAAGCAAATTAAACATATTAAACGCAGTTGAAAATATAAATAAATACACGGATAATAAGTCCAAAGCATTAAATTTTGGTATTTATTCTACAGATTTGAGTTATTGCAGCATATTTAATATGGGTGCTGAATCTATTAAGTATTTCAAGGTGGTGAAACAGTTAGGAGACCAGTTAGGATTATCTTCTACTATTAAGCCAGAAATATTGGCAAGAATAGAGAAAAACATAGATAATACAGATTCTTTAAGTATTATTACAGATGACTTGTATTATTCCAGTTTTGAAACATTAGACGAAAGTAAACAAGGGCATACTCTGGCACTTGTTGTTGCTGGTGGTTGGTTAGAGAGCGTGTACATTGCCATTAATATGGTAGATAAATTTCAATCTAATAGTCCTGTTGTGCAAAGAATTGCCGATCAGAAGTATACATTAGAAAACCTTATTGAATTCTTGAAAAAACACGAAGGAGATTCTGAGGATGTAAAGCAAGTAAAATCGGACATGGAAAATTTAATGCAGGTATTTAACTTATTGAAGGAAGAAAAACTTTCTGATACTAAAATAGAGCAAAGTGGAGATAAAAAGTTAATTGGAGGTGGGATTAATCTGGTAATTGATGAAAAATTATTCAATGAAATAAAAACAAAGGTTACTAATTTGCGTCAAGCATATACTCAAAACAAATAAATTTTACTACTATGAAAAAATTATCCATAATAATAGTATTAATCTCTATTTCGACTTCTTTTGCTCAAAAGAAAAGAGAACTTGTTTCACAAGCTACGGTTTGCGGACAATTTCATAAAAAATATTGTAAATTAGATAAAGAAAAGGGTGAAAAATGGGAATATAATTCACAAAGCAGAAGCGGCTTATTCTCACAAGGTATGAATTCAAAAATTCGTTGTGTCATATACAAAGGCATGGACTATAGAATGACCCTCTGTGCTGAAACAGCATTAGGAGATAAATTAAACTTTAAAATTTACGATGCTAAAACCAATGAGCTTTTATTTGATAATGCCTCTGCTGAAAATACTCAGGTGTTTGAATTTCAAAGTGCCACTACCCGACCCATCATCATTGAAGTATTCGTACCTGAAGGAGCTACTGAATCTGATAATTCTGGATTAAAAGCAAAAGATGCCGCTTGTTTAGGGTTATTAATAGAGCATAAAAAAACAGATATTCAGGGCTTTAGCAAGTATTAATAAACTTTTACAATGATAAATTACATTAAAATCCCGTCCGTTTTTAGCAACGTACGGGATTTTTATTTTAATATACTCTAATTTTATGAACACTATAAAAGAATATAAAAAAATTACAACTCATGCCTTGTATGAGATGAAAGAAGCAGGTATAAAAATATCCATGCTTACCGCGTATGACTATACGATGGCCAAAATTATTGACAGATCTGGAATTGATGTGATTCTAGTTGGGGATTCGGCTAGTAATGTAATGGCTGGACATGAAACCACGTTGCCTATTACGCTTGATCAAATGATTTATCACGCTTCTTCTGTTGTAAGAGCAGTTAAACGTGCTTTAATAGTAGTGGATTTGCCGTTTGGAACATATCAGGGAAATTCAAAAGAGGCATTGAACTCTGCTATACGAATTATGAAAGAAAGTGGGGCGCACGCTGTAAAAATGGAAGGAGGAATCAATATCAAAGAAAGCGTGGAACGAATTTTGTCTGCTGGAATACCGGTAATGGGACATTTGGGGCTTGTTCCTCAATCTATTTACAAATTTGGAACGTATGAAGTAAGAGCCCGGGAAGAAGCAGAAGCTAATCAATTATACGAAGATGCTATTTTATTGGAAAAATTGGGATGCTTTGCAATTGTATTAGAAAAAATCCCGGCAGAATTAGGAAAAAAAGTGTCCTCAACTCTGAAAATTCCAGTCATTGGAATAGGTGCCGGAAAATACGTAGATGGTCAGGTACTGGTTACGCACGATATGTTAGGAATGACCACTGAATTTAGTCCCAGATTTTTAAGACGCTATGCAAATTTGAATGAAATTATGACCAAGGCATTTCAGCAATATATTAGTGATGTTAAAAACGGTGATTTTCCCAGTGAAAAAGAACAGTATTAACAATTTTATATTATTGAAAATCAACAACTTATAACAAATCGTGCTATTTTTTAGACCAAAGGAAAATCTTTATAGAAACAATAATTGGTAAATTTAAGCCCACAAAAAAATAATTACTATGGAAACAAAAACTTCTAAACCTGATGTGATTGAATTGTTAGGAGACAAAGCATCGTATTATTTGGAACACGTATGTAAAGGCATTCCAAAAGAACAATTAATGTTACCCGGAAAAAAATTTGTAGACGAATCGTTTGGATTGTCTAATAGAAGTCCACAAGTTTTAAGAAGTTTACAACAAATCTATAATACAGGTAGATTAGCAGGAACTGGGTATATGAGTATTTTACCGGTAGACCAGGGTATTGAACATAGTGCCGGCGCCTCTTTTGCACCCAATCCTATTTATTTTGACCCGGAAAATATTGTGAAGTTGGCTATTGAAGGTGGATGCAATGCGGTGGCTTCTACTTTTGGTGTCCTGGCTTCCGTGTCCAGAAAATATGCCCATAAAATTCCTTTCATTGTAAAAATAAATCACAATGAATTCTTGACTTACCCTAATAAATACGACCAAATTTTATTTGGAACTGTAAAAGAAGCATGGAACCTTGGTGCAGTGGCAGTGGGTGCAACAATTTATTTTGGTTCACCAGAATCTTCCCGACAAATTGTGGAAATTGCGGAAGCATTTGAATATGCCCATGAATTAGGAATGGCAACAGTATTATGGTGTTATTTGAGAAATTCCGGATTCAAAAAAGATGGAGTAGATTATCATACTTCTGCAGATTTGACTGGACAAGCCAACCATATTGGTGTAACTATTCAAGCTGATATCATTAAACAAAAACTTCCAACGAATAATGGCGGTTATACAGCACTTAATTTTGGCAAGACACATCCAAAAGTATATTCAGAACTTACAACCGATCATCCTATTGATTTATGTCGCTATCAGGTAGCCAATTGTTATATGGGAAGAGTTGGATTAATTAACAGTGGTGGTGAAAGTAAAGGTGCAACGGACTTACAGGAAGCCGTATTTACAGCAGTTATCAATAAAAGAGCAGGTGGACAAGGATTAATATCTGGTAGAAAGGCCTTCCAGAAACCCATGAAAGAAGGGGTGCAAATCCTCAATGCTATTCAAGATGTTTACTTAAACAAAAAAATCACCATCGCATAAATTCAAAGCAATGGAAGTAGAAGTTCAAACACAAACACAATCTATGAGCTGGTTCAAAAGAATTAAAGAAGGCATTACTACCTCAACAAGAGAGAAAAAAGAAACCCCGGAAGGATTGTGGTATAAATGCCCGTCCTGTAAAAAAATAACTACAACTCAGGACCATGCTAAAAACGCTTATGTTTGTGAAAATTGTGGTTATCATGAACGAATAGGCAGCGCAGAATATTTTAGTTTACTCTTTGATGATGGACAATTCATGGAATTGTTTGATAACATTGTAAGTGACGACCCTTTGAATTTTGAAGACACTAAAAAATACACCGAACGATTGAAAGAAGCACAAGAAAAAACAAAACTAAAAGATGCTATTAGAGTAGGATTTGGAAAAGTAAGCGAACATGATGTTGTAATTGCAGCAATGGATTTTAATTTTATTGGCGGGTCAATGGGTTCGGTAGTGGGAGAAAAAATTGCCCGTGCTGTTGACTTTTGTATTAAAACCAACTCACCTCTTTTGATTATTTCCAAATCCGGTGGAGCCAGAATGATGGAAGCCCCCTTTTCTTTAATGCAAATGGCTAAAACCTCTGCTAAATTGTATCAACTGGCACAACATAAAATACCATATATTTCTTTGTTGACCGACCCAACCACTGGTGGCGTTACTGCAAGTTATGCTATGCTTGGAGATTTGAATATTGCGGAACCTGGGGCTTTAATTGGCTTTGCAGGCCCAAGAGTTGTAAAAGAAACCATTGGTAAAGACCTGCCAAAAGGTTTTCAAACGGCTGAATTTGTCTTAGAACATGGCTTTTTAGATTTAATTGTCTCACGCACGCAACTGAAAGAAAAACTCTCACAGATATTGAGTTTTTTCAGGAATTAAAAATAATTTAGTGATGAAAGTTCACTCGGTTGAAGAATATATCAACAGTTTACCAGAAGATCGAAAAATCGTTATTCAAAACATTCGTCAGGTTATTTTGAAAAATTTACCGGAAGGATTTCAGGAAACGATTAGTTATGGAATGATAGGGTATGTGGTGCCGCATTCTATTTATCCGAAAGGTTATCATTGTAATCCAAAAGAACCTTTGCCTTTTATAAGTATTGCTTCTCAAAAGGGACACATTGCCATTTATCATCTAGGTTTATACGCAGACCAAAGTTTAAAGCAATGGTTTACAAATGAGCTTTCTCAACATTCAAAGTCGAAGTTAGATATTGGTAAAAGCTGCATTCGTTTTAAGAAAATAAATGAAATACCTTATGATTTGATTGGTAAGTTGTGCACTAAAATGAGTGTTCAAAATTGGATAAGTTTATACGAAAAAGCATTCAATAAGAGATAGTACGAAATATCTTCACGAATACATTAATAATTCTTGCATTAGTGGCATATTTAATTAAACAAAGGACATATTTACGAAAATTTATATTCAATTTTATTAAATGAATTCTGTTCTACCGTAGTAAAAACTTAATGATTTTTTTTAAAGTGAATTAACTCTGTTTCAAAACAAACATTTCTCATATTCCTTCCATACAAAGTCAATCAACTCCTTTATGTAAGATTCAGAAAAATCAAAACGAATACCAGCGGCTTGATATATTTCCGGAATTGATTTTGTATTTCCTAAGGATAAAGCGTTCTTGTAATTTTCAATGGCTCTGGAAGGATTCTCTTTGTATTGTTTCCACATAGCAATGGCGCCTAATTGTGCAAAGCCATATTCTATGTAGTAAAACGGCACTTCGTATATGTGCAATTGTGCCTGCCAGCGAATCTTCAAAAACGCTTCTAATCCATCGTGTTTAATATTTTTAGGAGAAAAGGATTGTATAGTATCCATCCAGTAAGTGTAACGTTCTTCAATATTATGATCTGGATTTTCATACAATAGATGCTGGAACTTATCAATAGCAGCAATCCATGGTAATGCGTCTATAACACTTTCTAACTGCTGTTGTTTGGCACGTTGTAAGTCCTTTTTCTCTGGGAAGAAAACATCCCAGTGTTCCATCGTAATGAGTTCCATGCTCATACTGGCAAGCTCAGCTACTTCACTTGGTGGGCTTTTGAAATCTAAAACAGGATAATGGTTGTTCAGAAAGAAATGCACCGCATGTCCGGTTTCGTGCATCAAAGTAACAAGGTCACGATGTAAACCTACCGCATTCATGAAGATAAAGGGCACACCAGTTTTGTATAATGGATATTGGTAACCTCCGGGCGCCTTGCCAATGCGAGAACTTAAATCCAGATGTTTTTGTTGATGCATTTCTTTTAAGCAATCCGCAAAGAAACCATCAATTTGTTGAAAACACTGAATACTTTTACTAATAAATTCCTCTTCCGTTTCAAAAGGTTTCAGTGGTTGAAGACCATACATATCTACTTGTGTATCCCAGGGATAATAATCGTTTTCAAGGTGTAATTTTTTTTGCCGAATGGCATGAATTTCCTGAACGACTGGAACTACTGCATTTTCAACAGATTGATGAAATTGTTTACAATCCTGAACGCTGTAATCATATCTTCCTAATGCCTGATGCATGTAATCTCTGAAGTTCCGAAAACCAGCATTGATCGCTACTTTGTGTCGTAATTGAATTAAATCAGTCAATAAATTATTAAGTGCATCTTTATCTTGTTGTCTTCTGTTATTTATTAGATAATATACTTCTTTACGAACCGTTCTATTCAAGTTTTTCAGATAAATGCTGGCTTGTTGAAGTGTGAGTGTTTTTCCTTCATATTCAATGCTCTGTTGCCCGGTAGTTTCTGCATATTTTTGTTGTAACTCTTGAATTTGAGTAAATAATGGCACATTTTCTTCTCTAAATAATTCAATATCTTTTTGAAGATTTTTTTTGAATACAGAAAAGTAATCAGTAGAAAGTGATTTGAAAAAAGGGCTTTCAAAGGTTTTTCGATTTAGTTGATTTTGCACAATTTGCAAGTGAGGTTCTATTTGAGTAACAAATTGAAGATATTTTTGTTTGAGAGATTCATCGTTTGTGTGGCAGGTCATGTTGATATAACGCCATCCGCCTTCTTCAGAAATAACAGTTAATAAAGCATTCCAATCGTAGATAAATTGTAAATAATCATGATAGTTTTCAATGTTTCTTTGTAATAATTCGTCAAAATGAGGTTTTAAGTCGTCCCAGTTTTCAAATGATAAGGAATTGTAGTTCATTTTTTGGGTATAAATATATGTAATTTTATCAGGCGGATTTGAAGCTTCCTGTAATTTGAGTAAGAAACATATTATTTATGAGATTGTTGAAAGATGTTATGCAATTTCATTTTGCAATAAAGTATTTTTTCGAGTCAGAAGATATAAAGTCAGTAATTTCAGATAATTAAATTTGTTGTTTTTTTCTGAAAACAGATGAAAATATTTGTTTTGTGGTGGATTCGATAGGTTAAGGATTAAACAATTTTTCAATGTAATAAAAAGTTAGATTGAATTGAGTTCGTTATCAGGTTATTTAAAATCACTTTTGAGATTTGCCGAAATAAGCATAAGTAGTTTAAAGTTGGAGCGGTTTCTCAAATTAAATTCAAAATTTTTTTCTTGTTTTTTCTAAAAACACTACCAAAAAATTTGCTGTTCATTGGCAAAAAAACAGATTTTTACTTCCTAATCATGAAACCTAACTATTTACATAGATTTCTAGCAATTTATTATCAATTTTTTATTCCTGAATTTACATTAGATTATTGAATTATATTTGAAAAATAACTAACTTGTTAACTATAAGCTATTTTCTGAAGAAAACGTTGAACATCGTGGATACTCTTTAAGTAGTATTGTGCATTTGTAAAAGCATTTCCCACTTTTATAGTAATAGAATTATTGAATCCGAGGAGTGCTTTAAACATTTCTTCATCGGTATAATCGTCTCCCAGTGCTATAATTAAGTCATAAGAATTTAAATCAAATAATTCTGTAATACATCCTTTACTGATATTAAATGGTTTAATTTCAATAATTTTATTTCCTTTATAAACGCCAATATTAGTATTAGCTAAAAGGTTTTTCAAGTAGTCCATCATATCTGTAATGATAGAGTAGGCGGATTCTGGTTCAGATTTTCTATAATGAAACACTAATGAATATTTTTTTTCTTCAACAAATGAACCCGACAATCTATCACAATACATTAACAAAATTTTTTTAATGTTTTTTTTCCAAGATGATTCGGTAGTTATTGTATTTTTTTTCCATAATTGTTGTGGAAATTTATAAAATGCGCCGTGTTCAGCAATTAAAGTTACAGGTATTCCTAAAAAATGTTTTGATAGAAAATCTTTATTTCTTCCGCTAATGATTACAATTTCTGTATTTTTGTTTGTTATACTCTTTAAAAGTAATTTCGTGTCTTTTGATACTATTGCATCATCAGGTTTTTCAGAAAATTCAACAAGTGTACCATCATAGTCCAAAAAAATTATAGTATTTTTGGCATTTCGATATTTGTCAAGAATTTGATTTAGAATCTTATCATTTAATAATTTAGTTTCATATTGTTTTCTTTTTTGAGATATAAGAATCAATTCTGATAAAAAATTTTCAGCCCATTTATTTACATCATTTTTTTTAATGAATGTTTGTAATTTTATCAATCTTTCGTTTTGTTCACTTAAAGGCATTTTGATGGCTATATGTATTGCTTCACCGATTTCTTCGATATCGTTTGGATTTACGATTAAGGCATCTATTAATGATTTTGAAGCGCCAGTTGTTTCGCTCAAAATTAAAACTCCATTACTATTTTTGGAAGCAATAAATTCTTTAGAGACAAGATTCATGCCATCGCGAAGAGGCGTTACAAGCATTATATCTGCAATATTATATAAAGCAACGAGTTCTTCAAATTCAAGATGTCCATATTTGTATATAATTGGTGACCATTTAAATGTACTAAATTTTCCGTTTATTTTTCCAATCAGTTCGTCTATCTGTTTTTTCATCTGTTGATAATGAAAAACACCTATTCTGGAAGGTACAACTACAATGTACAGAATTATTTTTTCTCTCCATTCAGGATGTTTTTCTAAGAAGTTTTCATAAGCCACCAGTCGGTTTACTAAACCTTTTGTGTAGTCCAAACGGTCTACACTAAAAATCATTTTTTTATTACCTTTAAGTTCCTGTTTTATTTCAGATATTTTCGCTTTTATTGTAGGTAAATTTAAAGCATTTTGAAATTTTTCGAAATTAATACTAATGGGATGTGAGGATATTTTTATCTGTCTTCCAAAATAATGTATTATTCCCAATTGATTCTCTATCCCTAAAAATTTAAGTACAGCTTTTGAAAAATTACTTGTATCTATCTCTGTCTGGAATCCTATTAGATCTGACCCTAACAATCCATTCAAAATTTCTTTTCGCCATTTAGAAGGTATGAATTGAAAAACTTCACTTGCTGGAAAGGGAATATGAAGAAAAAAACCAATAGGAAGCGAAGGATACCTATCTCTTAAAAGAGAAGGCAATAACATTAAATGATAGTCGTGAATCCACAAAATATCTTTTTCTACGTCTATCATTGAAGCTACAACTTCCGCAAACTTTATATTTACAGATTTATAAATATCATAACTTTCTTTTTGAAAAGTAGCTATTCCCGAAAAATAATGAAAAAGGGGCCATAAAGTTTTATTACAAAAACCCAAATAAAATTTATCCATCTCTTTTTCATTCAAAAATATTGGTGAGTAGTTCCATTGTTTTAATAACTTAATTATTATTTCTTGCTCTTCTTTATTTACATTAATCCCAGACCAACCTATCCATCTATAAGAAATATTTGAATTCTTTTCAAGAAAAGAGCCAATACTTGTAACAAGCCCTCCGACGCTTTTTGTTACTTCAAAGACCTCCGAATCTTTTTTCTTTATATTTACAGGTAACCTGTTAGATACTATTACAAGACGTTTCTGTTTATTCCACAAAAGATTATTGGTTTTATACATGCTTATACTTCTCATTATTGAAAAAAAATTAAGGTTTAATAAACCTAGTTAAACTAAGTGTTTTGCAGAACCACAAAGGAAGTGCAATATTATAAATACTTAAATAAATTAGCAAATAGAATTTATAGATATTAGTTTAAATTTAATTATTAAAAAGAATTGTAAGAACAAACGCATCTATCTAAATAGAACACTCTCTATAAATTAATGCTTTATCCACATAATGACCTGTGCGTTATTTTCGTAATCAGAGATGTTTTTTTGAGATAACAATACTATGCAATCTATAAGAGGAATCAATCCAAATACCCCGCCCGCTGATGCGGCATATACGATAGGCACGTGTGCTGCCGTTCCTAAATACACTCTGTGTAATCCCACACATCCAAAAGGGAAAGGAAAGGCAAGTGCAGCGGCTAAATGCCGATTACGAGTTTGTTTGAATATTTTTTTTAGTGGATTAGGCCAATATTGTGAATTGTGAATGTAGTTTTTGGTAGATATGCTGTTATTTTCAATATTAGAAAAAAATAAATCCTGATTATGAGCAGCACATAGGCAATGATAATTATAAATGAATAAAACAAAAAGAGCCCCAATAGACAAGGGGCTCAATTTGAAAGAGGGAATGTTTTTAAGGAGTAACATTATTTTAGTGCATTCAAATAAAGTTCATTGACTTTTTTCCAGTTGATGACATTGAAAAACGCCGTTACATAATCGGCTCTTCTATTTTGATAATTCAAATAGTAAGCATGTTCCCAAACATCAATACCTAATACCGGGGTTCCTTTAAGTTCTGAAATATCCATTAAAGGATTATCCTGATTTGGAGTAGAGCCAATTACAATGTTTTTGTTAGCATCAACAACGAGCCACGCCCAGCCAGAACCAAAGCGTCCCATCGCAGCTTGTGAAAATTGTGATTTAAAGTTATCAAAACTTTGAAAAGTTTTAAGGATGGCCTGACCAATTTCACCAATGGGTTCACCGCCAGCATTTGGTGCCATCCATTGCCAGAATAGAGTGTGATTGTAATGACCGCCACCGTTGTTTCTCACCGCTACGGGATATTTTGAAACCTGTCTACAAATTTCTTCAATGCTTAATTTTTCGGCATCCGTTCCTGCAATGGCTTTGTTGAGGTTGTCAATGTAAGCTTGATGATGTTTGGTGTGATGAATTTCCATTGTTCTTGCGTCAATGTGTGGTTCTAATGCATTGTAAGCATATTCTAATTTTGGTAATGTGAATGCCATAGTGGTAAATTTTTGAAGGCAAAAGTAGGATTTATTATTGAAATAGTCAAAAACTGATAACAATCATGGGTCAAACTGACTTATCTCATTGAAACAGTAGGGATTCCAAACATAACTTTGTAACAAAAATAATCACTATGAATACAACAACATTTGACTTAAGCAAATCGCATCGTATATTGTTTTTCAACACACTTGCATTTACTATTTGTTTTGCTGTTTGGACTTTAAATGGAGTATTGGCGACGTATCTTGCAGACAAAGGGGTGTTTCAATGGGGTGCTGTAGAATTAGGATGGCTTTTGGGTATTCCAATTTTAACGGGGTCAATATTTCGTCTTCCAATTGGTATTATGACAGACAAGTTTGGAGGTAAATGGGTATTTGTATCCATACTCATCTTCTGTGCAATTTCAGTATATCTTTTAAGTTTTGCCAATAGTTTTTTCAGTTTTGCGATATTAAGTTTATGCTTTGGAATGGCTGGAACTGGTTTTGCGGTAGGGATTGCGTATACTTCTGTATGGTATCCAAAAGAATGGCAGGGAAGAGCATTAGGAATTTTTGGAATGGGTAATGCGGGCGCTGCTTTAACAACATTATTTGCTCCCACATTACTCAATCAGTTCACGAACAATGGTAAAAACTTAGAAAATTGGGTGATGTTACCAAAACTATATGCTTATGTAATGCTTGGAATGGCGGTGTTGTTTATTTTGTTTACAGAAAATAAAAAGCCATCTACACCACCAAGAACCATTGCTCAAATGGTAAAACCGCTTTCTAATGTTCGGGTTTGGAGATTTGGGTTGTATTATTTTTTGGTATTTGGCTGCTTTGTAGCATTTGCACAATGGTTAGTTCCCTATTTTGTAAATGTATATGGTGCGTCATTGGTAGTTGCCGGATTATTCGCATCTGCATTTAGTTTTCCTTCAGGAGTAATTAGAGCATTAGGTGGCTGGATGAGTGATAAGTGGGGGGCAAGAAAGGTTATGAAAGGTGTTTTTGAATGGTCAATAGTAATAACTGCACTTCTTATTTTCCCAAAAATGCTAATAACAACACCCGGAAAGGGAGTTATGGCTGCAAAAGCCGGAAAAGTCAGCTATGTAAGTGATTCAGTAATAAAAGTAGATGATAAAACATATCCACTCATTCTAAAACCAAAGGATACAAAATCAGGCGAATTTGATATATTGCCAACTAAGATAATGTGGCAAGAGCCGGTAGTAAAAGTAGGCGATGAGGTGAAGAAAAAACAACTGTTAGCTAAGGGGATATCTCAAATCAATTTTGAAGCGAATATGTGGATTTATGGTTTTCTTGTAATTGTGATTGGAATTGTCTGGGGAATTGGGAAAGCGGCCGTTTATAAATATATCCCGGATTATTTTCCCTAACGATGTAGGTGCAGTAGGAGGAATGGTAGGTGTTATCGGAGGACTGGGTGGTTTTGTTTGCCCGATTATTTTTGGTTATTTGTTAGAATGGACTGGACTTTGGACAAGTTGCTGGATGTTGATGTTAGTAATTTCTATTATTTGTTATTGGTGGTTGCAAAAAGTAGTAGCATCCATTGTAAGTAAAAAGGCACCATCCATTTCAGAACAATTTGAAATCAAACAAAATGGAAATTAAAAAAATAATATTATGAAAACAATTAAAAATTTTCTAACAATCCTTGCGGGTAGTGTCCTTTCAATAAATAGTATGGGGCAAAGTCCCTCTACACAAAATGATAAGCCAGCCATTAAGCACGAGTTCATTCCTCAAATTATGACACGTGGGGAATATCGTCATGGCTACCAATCTTTAGCGGATACCAATCAGAAACCCGCTGCATTTATTGGACAGCGAACCCGATTAACTTATAAAATGACGGCTGAAAAATTTGATATTGTAATTACTGCTCAGGATATTCGGGTGTGGGGTTCAAATGCCAATTTACCAATTGACACTTCTGGTAAATTATCTTTGGCAGAAGGATATGGAATTATCAAATTTGATAAAAACAACAAACTAAAAATTGGCCGACAGATTATTTCTTATGATGAAGATAGAATATTAGGTTCATTGGATTGGGCATTCCAATCTCGTCGCCATGATTTGATGGTTTTTGAACATAAAAACGACAGTGTATTAACTTTTCATATAGGCGCTGCCTGGAATCAAAAATCAGATTATTACAATACTACCGTTTACGGAGTTCCAAAGAACTATAAAACATTACAATATCTATGGTTGTTTCGTCAAATGAAGCAATGGAATATTAGTTTGTTGTTTTTTAAATAATGGCACGCAATTAACTAAAACAGAAGGCGCAAAAAAGATTTACAGAGATTGTTATACCCAAACATTTGGATTCAATTCTAACGTAAAAATCGGGAAATTTTCCTCTAATGTCTTTGGATATTATCAAATGGGATTTGATGCCGGAATTGTGAATGCTTCCGGTAATCCAAAGGCGATTAATGCTTTTGATGCGGGTTTGAATTTAAACTATAAAATAATTGATTGGCTGAATGTTTCATTAGGAGGTGAATATCTTTCCGTGGTACCAGTCAGGATCCTCAAATAACAAGCACAATCTTTGTCGTTTAATCCTTTTTATGGCACCAATCACAGATTTAATGGATATATGGATTATTTTTATGTTGGAAATCACATCAATAGTGTAGGATTGATAGATGGGTATTTAAAACTTAATTTTGGAAAAGGGAACTGGAATATTTTTGTAAATGTGCATAATTTTCAGGCAGCAGCAGATATAAAGGATGTAAAAAAAATCTACACCCACTCAATTTGTAGCTATGAGCAGACAGTTGGGGCAAGAATTAGATCTAACGTTTTTGTATAAAATTAGTGATGGTGTTTCAATTCAGGCAGGATATAGTCAAATGTTTGGAACCGAGTCCATGGTAGCAATACGTGGTGGGAATACATCAGCAATAAGTAACTGGGCATATCTTATGTTTCATTTTCGTCCAGGAGTGTTATTCCCCAGAACTGGTTTAAAACAATAACATCTTTCAGTAAAAGAAATATAAACTGATAAAAATCATTTCATAAATGAGAAAAAACCAGAACTTTTGCATCACAAATTAACACATTAAAACTAAATCTATGTCAACATGGTTAACAAAATGGGAGCCCGAAAATGTTGATTTTTGGGAAAATGGGGGTGGGAAAGAGAGGGGGTGGAAAACGCTCATTGTGACAACTATTGCTTTATTATTTTCTTTTGCTACCTGGTTTGTTATCAGCGCAGTAGTGGTAAGATTACCGGGAATTGGATTTAAATTCAGTCAAATGGAGTTGTTCTGGTTGGCTGCCATGCCTGGTTTATCCGGAGGAATTTTAAGAATAATCAATACGTTTCTTATTCCTTTGTATGGAACAAGACATGTAATTACGACAACGATATTTTTGAAGATTGTTCCTATGCTCTGGCTTGTGAAAGCCATAAATGATCCAACAACAAGTTTTGGGGAGTTTTTAGCTATTTCTTTTTTGTGTGGTCTTGGAGGTGGCGATTTCTCTTCCTACATGCCATCAACGAGTTTGTTCTTTCCAAAACGTTTACAAGGGGTAGCACTTGGAATTCAAGCAGGAATTGGTAATTTCGGAGTATCTGTAGTTCAATTTCTTACGCCATGGATTATTGGTTTTGCTGCCTTTGGTTCTCTAATTGGGGGACCGCAGGAATTTCACAAAGGAGAAGTTGTAAAACAAATCTGGTTACAAAATGCTCCTTTTGTTTATGTGCCATTTCTTCTAGTTATTGGTGTTGTTGCATGGTTTACACTGAGAAGTGTTCCCGTAAAAGCCAGTTTTAAAGAACAGTTAGATATTTTTAGTGATAAACACACTTGGTATTGTACTATTATATATGTGATGACTTTTGGTTCTTTTGCAGGATTTTCAGCAGCTTTCCCATTGATGATTAAAGAAGTTTATGGCTCTTTCGAAAATGCGCCAGATCCATTAAAATATGCATTTTATGGCCCATTAATTGGTTCAATGTTGAGAGTAATTTTTGGCGGACCATCTGATAAATGGGGTGGTGCATTATTTACATTAGTTTCAGGCATTGGGCTAATCATAGTATCCATTCTATTAATTTTCAGCGGTGCATTGACACCTACTTCATTGGATAGTTTTTCTACTTTTGTAACATATATGTTATTATTGTTTTTCTTTACGGGTATTGGTAATGCGTCTACTTTTAGACAGTTTCCAATTGCTTTTGCTTTTAATCCCAGAAAAGCAGCGGGAGTGATTGGGTTTACTGCGGCTATTGCTGCATTTGGCCCATTTATATTTAATTCTTTAATTGGCGCTTCTATTAAATCTTATGGTAGTGCCATACCTTTTTTCTGGGGGGCTGTTATCTTTTACATCATTGCTACGTTCTTAAACTGGAAACATTACTATAGCAGAAATGGTGAAAGGTACGACAGAGGAAATAGTGGTGGAACATGGTGGGATAAAGCAAAAGCTACGTATGTCAATTAACCGTGTAATTATCACGATAATTTCTATTTTATTCTTTTTATCGTCTTGCAACAAAGATATTATCGTACCGGGGAAGGTAAAATTATCCTTAGAATTTATTCATTCCTACAATAATAAAAGTATTCTGTGGGATACGCTGGTTTATTCTACCTGCAACTCTGATACTATTTCTATTTCAAAAATAGAGTATATTGTTAGCAATATTGTCGTATATTCAAGAGGTTCTGCATATAAACAGAAACGCTCCTTTTATGTAAATCCCCGCCAAAATAAGACCGTTTTACAACTCGATTCAGTAATGGGATTTTATTATGATTCATTATCTTTTACACTTGGAGATAATCATCCTTATGATTCATTGAATACAGATATTGTATCAATGCAGTGGCCAATGATGATGGGAGGTGGTTTTCATTTTCTGAAACTGGAAGGATATTATAGAAAAAATTCATTACCTACAGGTTATGCTATGCATACAGGCGGGAATAATTTAAATCCAATAAAAATTGTATTAAAATATCCTCTTCACCTTACAAAGAGTGAACATACTTTCGTAATTGAACATAAAATAGACCAATGGTTTGAAAGTAAACAATGCTATAAGGTTTCAGACGCTAATTATTCGATGGGTGTGGACAGTTTGATGCAAATTATTAATGAAAATGGTAGAACGTGTTTTAAACCAGTGCAACTAAAGTAGCAATGAGGCGAGTAGATGTCTTTCTATTTTTAGTACTCTTCTGTATAGTTTTTCTTTTTGAAAAGTGTAAAAAGAAAAATGATTTAACCGATGTAAGTACAGAAATATGTACTCCGGATACAAGTGCGTACAGTTTAGTTGTTCCTGCCTATTTCCCGGATATTCCTGCAAGCAATAAAATGAATCTTAAAAAAGCAAAAGTAGAATTAGGTAAAAAATTATATTATGACCCAAGAATTTCCTCTTTGGGAAAAAGTTGTTCTTCCTGTCATATTCAAAGTGCGTCATTTAGTAGTTCTGCTGTAAATTCATTGCCACATATAAATCTGATATTTAGTAAAAATTTTTTATGGAGAGGGAAAATACAAACAGGATTATTAGATGCGATGCGCTTTGAAGTGAATGAGTTTTTTAATACGAATCCAGCGGTCATTCAGAACGACGAAGAATATAAAACACTTTTTTGTAAGGCCTATGGTAATACGGAAATTACAAACGAAAAAATTGCTGAATGTCTTGCACAATTTATTGCCACTATTGTAAGTGGTAATTCAAAGTTTGAAAGATACTTGAGAGGTGAAGTTATATTAAGCGATTCAGAATTTAATGGACTAAATATCTTTACGACCGAAAAAGGAGATTGTTTTCATTGCCATGCCTTGCCTTTAATGACGGATAATTCGTTTAGAAATATTGGACTGGACAGTATATTTAATTCTACTAATTGGGGATTGTTTGAATATACAAAATACCCTTATGACATTGGGAAATTTAAGGTTCCGACTTTAATAAATGTTGCACTAACGGCGCCATATATGCACGATGGAAGATTTCAAACGTTAGAAGAAGTTATCAATTTTTATGACCATGGCATAAAATACTCAACCACCTTAGACCCCATTATGATGAAAAACAATCGTTTGCAAACAGGATTGCAACTTACAGAACAAGAAAAAGAAGATTTAAAGAATTTTCTTCTTACACTTACTGATTCAACTCTTCTTACAAGCAGTAAATTCAAATAATTAAGGAGTATTTTCTTTCCACTGATAATCATTCGTGTCAAACAATTCTTTTGCAAATATCGGAACCCTTTTCTTTATTTGTTCTACAATCCACTCACACGCTTCAAAAGATGCTTTTCGGTGTTTAGATGATACAAATACACAAAGTGAGATTTCTCCAGTTTTTACTAAGCCCATGCTATGATATATGTGTAAACACGTGATTGGAAATTTTTGAAAACTTTCTTCTCTTATTTCATGAAATTCTTTTTCGGCCATTTCTTTATACGCGTCATATTCTATTCCAATAACTTTTTTCCCATTGACATCATCTGAACGTACCTGACCTAAAAAGATAGCATGTGCTCCAATATCCGTTTTGGTGGAATGTTTTTTTATCATATCTGCAATCATATCGGAAGGTATTGCGCCGTTGAGAAAAACTTTTTTCATTTTTTTCTGCAAATGTCGTGAATAAATAAAAACATAAAATATGATACACATCATTTTTTTATACATCACTATCCCGTTATATTTGCAAAAAATATCAATATGAATAATATGACTACCAACACGGATGATAAAATAAAAAGAATAGTTGAAAAATCCGCTCAGGATGAGGGCATGTCTCCGATGAGTCCTCCTGACTATTTTAATGCGCCTTCGAAAATAGAAGAAATTCCTTATGATCAATTGCCATCTCCAATAAAAAAGCTGGTAGATGAACATAAGGTGGCTATAGAACAGTTGGAAAAATTTCAGAATGCTTTAGTAGAATTTAAAGAAAGTGGATTTAAATATACTCCCGAACTTTCAAAAACATTTAAAGAGTTTTTTGAATTCTTTGATAATGAATTAATACCACATCATCAAAAAGAAGATAAGTTTCTTTTTCCTGTTCTTGAAAAGTATTTGTTGAAATCCGGAGAACATAGTAAGTATATGAGCAATAATCAATATGAAACTTCAGTAGATGTAATGGAAGATGACCATCTGAAAATGCTGCAGGTGGGCGCTTTAATTTTTAATTTACTTGGTATTTATGTTCGTATTCCTGATACAGTTTCCAGAAATCTAATTGCTGATTTTGTGTTTAATAAAGGTATGGAATTAATTGATCTTTTAAGGGTACACATTTATCAGGAAGAAAATATTTTATTCCCTCAATCCGTCAAGTTTCTCAGTGAAGAGGAATTTGCTACTATTTCAAAATATATAAAATAATGCTAAGGGATTCATATCAAAGAGTTCACGATTATTTGCGCATTTCTATTACTGATAAATGCAATTTTTCTTGTACTTATTGTATACCTATAAAGAATTGTCATTTTTTACCGAATGAAAAATTAATGACAGTGGATGAGCTATTTCAAATAACAAGAACTTTTGTTCAGTTAGGAGTAAGAAAAATACGACTTACAGGGGGTGAACCGCTTATACATCCAGATTTTTTATCAATTGTTGAAAAACTTCATCAGTTAAATATTGAATTGGCGCTGACTACTAATGGTTATTATCTGGATAAATATATTTCTGAATTGATAAAATTAGGATTAACTTCTATCAATATTAGCTTAGATACATTAGAATCTGCAAAGTTTTTAAAGATAACCGGAAAAAATGCTTTTGAAAGAATTTACAGAAACATTCAATTATTGTTAGATAAGGGGTTACATCCAAAAATAAATGTTGTTTTAATAAAAGGCGTCAATGATAATGAAATAATTCAATTTATAGAATGGACAAAGCAATTACCGATTCATGTAAGGTTTATAGAATATATGCCTTTTGAAGCCAACCAATGGAATAGAAATTATGTTGTTGAGCTTGATGAGATTTTAAAGGTGGCTCAACAAAAAGGTTTTTCATTAATAAAATTGAAAGACCATATTAATAGTACCTCTAAATCTTTTCAAGTGGAGGGATTTAAAGGAACTTTTGCCGTTATTAGCACTGTTTCAAATCCCTTTTGTGATACATGCAATCGGCTTCGTTTGACAGCAGATGGAAAATTAAGAAATTGTTTATTTGCACAAAATGAAACAGATCTATTGACTCCGCTCAGAAATGGACTCGATATAGTTCCTTTAATTCAACAAAATGTACTGATGAAATTCAAAGTACGTGGGGGCTTACCTGATTTCAAAAATCCAGAATTAAATAATCATT
Source organism: Bacteroidia bacterium (assembly GCA_026003255.1). Classification (GTDB taxonomy): domain Bacteria; phylum Bacteroidota; class Bacteroidia; order B-17B0; family Aurantibacillaceae; genus BPGX01. Next base: position 517,938 of record BPGX01000002.1, read on the forward strand.
TATCCAAACGTAAAATGATTGAAATAGGGGGATAATTTTTTTAATTATCGTTATACCTTAATGAAAATAACGAAATCACATGAAAAAACAAAAAACGGAGATATTTGTAAGAATCTGGATTAACAAGCACGGCAAGCCCTTCCTGGGAGATGGAAGAATAGAATTATTGCAAATGATTAAAAAAAGAGGGAGTATTCGTTCAGCCGCTCATGAATTAAAGATGTCGTATAAAAAAGCGTGGGGTCTTGTTGATAGTATGAATAATCAAGCCATTCAACCATTGGTACAAATGAAAACGGGCGGAAAATCAGGTGGAGGTGCCGTTCTCACAAAATACGGAGAAAGCATTGTACAACAATATTCCAAGCTACAAAATTCATTGCAAAAGAGAGCCAATCAATTTATTAATTCATTTGAATTATGAAATCTTTTATTAATGCGCTTATTTATCTTTTGAATGCAATTTCTTTGATAGCGGTATTGTCTTGTAATCATGCCGATAGTAGAGTAGATGATAAGACAAATAATTCCCTATTAGTTTTTTGTGGTGCAGCCAGCAAACCTCCTATGGATGAGATTATTTCTGAATTTGAAAAGCAAACAAAGATAAAAGTTTTTGTTACGTATGGTGGGTCTGGATATCTTCTTTCCCAGATTTTATTAACACATCAAGGAGATGTATATGTTCCCGGTTCTTCTGATTTTATGGATAAAGCCCAATCTTTGGGAGTACTAATTCCAAATTCAGAAAAAAAATTAGTGTACTTAATTCCTGAAATTTGTGTAGCTAAGGGAAATCCAAAAAATATTCATTCACTTAGAGATTTGGTAAAACCAGGAATTAAGATAGGTATTGGAAATCCTGAACAAGTGTGTGTGGGAACCTACGCTGTTGAAATTATTGAAAAAACTTTTAGTGAAGAAGAGAAAAAAGTATTGAGGAACAATATTGTGAATTATGCTGAAAGTTGTGAGAAAACGGCAAATTTAATTACTTTTAATATTGTAGATGCGGTCATTGGATGGGATGTTTTTCAATATTGGGATTCGTCCAGAATAGAAAGCATTAAACTCAAAAAAGATGAAATAATACGAATAGGATATATTCCGGCTGGAATACTGAAATACTCGAAGAATAGAATGAATGCTCAACGATTTATTGATTTTTTATCCGGTTCAATTGCCCGTTCAATTTTTAAGAAATATCATTACTATTCTGATACTAATGAAGTGTTTAATTATTTAGATCAAGAGGGCAATAAAATTGGTAAAAAGCCCATTGGAGGTGTATATCTGCTGCCAAAAAGTTGGACATTACAATAAAAAGCAATGAAAAAAGAAACAATTAAATATCTTCCTGTTATTATTTTGATACCTGCCATATATCTTATGTTGATAGGTTCATTGTTTATCTATTTTGATACAGAAAAATTTGTTGAAATAATTACATCCAAACGCGTATTATTCTCTTTAAAATTAAGTGTTTTGACATCTACTCTTGTTGCCTGTATTTCTACTTTAATGGCCATTCCAGTAGCATACATATTAAGTAGAAAAAACTTTTTATTCAAATCAATGATTGATGTTTTAATTGAAATTCCACTGGTGGTATCTCCAGCAGCTTTAGGGGCTATGATATTGATTTTTTTTAATACATCGGTTGGATATTTTTTTCAAGAAAAATTTTTTACAGTGGTACTAAGTATAAACGGAATAATTGTTGCACAAGTAATTTCAACCGTTGCCATCTCTATTCGGCTTATCAAGTCAGTTATGGACGAGGTTCCAAAGAGATATGAACAGATTGCAATGACATTAGGAGCATCTGCATTTCAGTCATTTTATAAAATAACATTACCGTTATCTATACGCGGTATTTTAGCGTCATTCATTCTTGTTTGGGCAAAATCTATTGGTGAGTTTGGAGCTACAATGACTGTAGCGGGCACGATGCCACTGAAAACGGAAACATTGCCTATTGCTATTTATCTTTACTTATCTTCTGCTGATGTAAGAGGAACTGTTGTATTAATTTTAATATCCATAATTATAGGCGTAATCTCACTTTCACTTTTCAGATATTTTACTAATAAATCGTTTTATGATTGAATTAAAAGATGTTCTCTATAAAAAAGGCGATTTTTTATTAAATACTATCCATCACATTTTTAAAGAAAATAAAATACACGCCATTCTTGGTCCCAGTGGAAGTGGAAAAACAATTTTATTAGAATTAATTACAGGATTAATTAAACCACAAAAAGGAAAAATTTACTTTAAAGATCAAGATATTACAAAATTATCCCCACAAAATAGGCAAATCGCTTATTTACCTCAAGACAATGTTTTGTTTCCACATCTCTCAGTAATGGAAAACATATTGTTCCCATTAAATATTACAAAATCGCAATCAAACTTTAATGTATCTGAAATTATAGAAAAACTACAGATTAAACATCTCATCAATCGTTCCATTCATAATTTAAGCGGTGGAGAAATACAGCGAATTGCTCTGGCAAGAAGCATTGTGGCTGGAAAAAAAGTTTTATTATTAGATGAACCTACAGCTTCTATTCATCATGTATTGAAAAATGAATTTTTATTTTTCTTAAAAGATATTCAGAAAGAGTATGAGTTAACAATAATTATGGTAACGCATGATATAGACGCAGCTTTTTCAGTAGCAGATGAAATAAATTTTTTGATTTATGGTAATTGGTATCCAACACATGAAAATGGTTTATTCAACTTTATTCCTACTCATTATGAAATAGCTCGGTTTATGGGGATAAAAAATATCCTGGAAGGTTATTATAGTGATAAATATTCAATATTTTGTCCAGCATTAAATACCAATTTACTATTGAATACTGCTTCATCTCCATTTGATAATAACAAGAATTTATATTTTGCCATAAAACCAGAAGATATTCGTATTGTTTTGCCAGATAAGTTTAAGGAATATCAAAACGTGCCTAATAAATTATCCTGTGTTGTCAAAAAAATTTATCGCCAATATCATTACTATAATTTACAGGTTAATCCAATCAATACCGGTGTAAAGTTAGAAGTTTTATTTCCTATCACAAAAACTTCCAAAATTAATCTTAGTGAAAATAGTGAAATAGAGATTGTATTGAAACCTGAATATTTATTTATTCTCTCTTAAAGGTTTTTGTATCGGTATTTCGTTCAATAATAAAAGAGAAACTGGATGCCTTTTAGATGTGTATAGGTGCAGAACACGATTATTTCAAATTATGCTTTAAAAAATAACATTCTTATACATTGCTTTATTTTATTGAGATTTCAACAAAAATACGCATCACTAATTTGTTTTAATTAATTTCATTCTTAATTTATTCAAACCACGAAGAACACGAAGTTTTTTTCATAAAGCTCACAAAGTAATTTTTTGCCGGCAAAGTGTGTCAGAACTTTGTGGACTTTGTTTATTTCATTGTGTTCATAGTGTTTAAAAGTACATAGATTTTATAAGTCAATTCAAATTTCATTTATCCTATTACATAATCCAGAATTATTGAAAATTGTAGGTAAAAATTCAAGCAGAAATATTTTGAAACAAAAACGTATCATTAAATAAATTTAGAACAAATCTAAAAAATGAATAAAACTATTATTATTACTCGTATAGAACGAAACACGTGAATTAGATAATGTTTCTGGAATTGATTGTCTTGATAAAAATCAGGGGCAATACTGACTATTATCATGTTTTTTGAAAATCTATGCCCCTACCTTTGTTGCGGGAAATTAAGTGTATAAAAACCAAAAATAAAAACACTAATTATGATACGAAAAATTGCAATTGGATTAATGGTTGCTTCCTTCACATCTGCTTTTGCACAGGATGGGGCAACATTGTTTAAGAATAATTGTGGAATGTGCCACAAGTTGGGTTCGAGATTAGTAGGACCAGATTTAACAAATGTAACTCAAAGAAGAAGTAAAGAATGGTTGCACAAGTTTATCAAATCTTCACAATCCTTAGTTAAAAGTGGGGACAAGGATGCGGTAGCAATATTTAATGAGTTTAATCAAATGGTAATGCCAGACCAGAATGTAACGGATGCACAAATCGATGAGATATTGAAATACATTGAAGAAAATAGTAGTACTGCTACGGCATCTGCCGAACAACAAGAGCCACAAAAACCGGTTGAACCAGAAATTACAGACAAACAGGCATTTGCTCAATTGGTTGAAAAAGGCGCCAAATTATTTGATGGACGCCTTCGATTTCAAAATGGTGGACCTACCTGTATTTCTTGCCATAATGTTAACTCTTATAATGTTACTGGCGGCGGCAGTTTGGCAAAAGATTTAACGGATTCCTATACCAGAATCGGAGAGGAAGGAATTAAAAGCGTATTAAGTGGATTACCTTTCCCTGCCATGAAGAATTCGTTTGAAAAACATCCTATCACAGAAGAAGAAGCGGCTGCAATTGCAGCATTTCTTAGACAAGTGTCAAAAGAAAGTCATGAAACCGTTCCTTTCGATTATGCTTCATTATTAGTATGGGGAGGAATACCGGGTATTATTATTTTATTAGGAATATATTCCATCATCTGGTACAATAGAAAAAAGAAAACAGTAAATTACTCTATTTACTCAAGACAAATAAAAAGTTATTAATCATTAAAAATTTAATTCTATGACCTGGATTAAAGACATTATCTCTCCCGAAACAAGAAAATGGGAGGAATTTTATAGAAACAGATTTCAACATGATAGAATTGTCAGAAGTACGCACGGTGTAAACTGCACTGGCGGTTGTTCCTGGCAAATTCATGTAAAAGATGGTATTGTTGTTTGGGAAACTCAACAGTTGGATTATCCACTGTTAGAAAGTTCTATCCCTCCTTATGAACCAAGAGGTTGTCAAAGAGGTATATCGTATTCCTGGTATCTCTATAGTCCTTTGAGAATTAAGTATCCATTAATGCGTGGGGCTTTGTTGGATTTATTTAGAGAAGAAAAAAAGAAAACAGGCGATGCTTATACTGCATGGGAAAATATTCAGAAAGATGAAACAAAAAGAAAACGTTATCAAAAAGCGAGAGGTAAAGGAGGTTTTAGAAGAGTAAGTTGGGACGAAGTATTAGAGTTGATTGCAGCAGCCAATATCTATACAGCTAAAAAATATGGCCCAGATCGTGTTGCAGGATTTTCTCCTATCCCCGCTATGTCTATGCTAAGTTATGCAGCGGGTGGTAGATTTTTACAGTTGTTTGGTGGAATGAATTTAAGTTTTTATGACTGGTATTGTGACTTGCCACCTGCGTTCCCGGAAATATGGGGCGAACAAACCGATGTTTGTGAAAGTGCGGATTGGTACAACGCCAAGATGATTGCTGATATGGGAGCATGTTTGAACATGACCAGAACGCCCGATTGTCACTTCTTTGCAGAATCTCGTCATAATGGTACAAAGGCAGTTGTATTCTCTCCTGATTTTAGCCAGGTTTGTAAGTATGCTGACCAATGGATTCCTCTCCATGCAGGTACTGACGGAGCATTCTGGATGGCAGCAACACATGTTATTCTCAAAGAATTTCATTATGAAAATCCAAGCGAGTACTTTATCAAATATATCAAGCAATATACAGATTCTCCATTCCTTGTGGAAGTAGTTGAAGAAAATGGAACATACAAACCGGGTAGATTAATAAGAGCCAATCAAATTAAGGAATACAAAGATATTGAAAATGGAGAATGGAAATTTCTCAATATTGATGAAAAAACAGGAAAACTGGTAGTACCAAAAGGAAGTGTTGGGTTCAGATGGGATAAACAAGGTGGAAAATGGAATATGAAGTTAGAAGATGGAATTACGGATCAATCTTATGATCCATTGTTGACACTTATTAATCATAAAGATGATGTTCTTCAAGTTGAAATTACTGACTTTGCTTTTGATAAACAACACAAAAGAGGTGTTCCTGTAAAATATATTACAACTGCTGATGGTAAAAAACGAGCTGTTACAACAGTTTATGATCTTATCTTTGCTCAGTATGGTGTAAGCAGAGGATTACCAGGTGATTATCCTGCAGATTATACAGATCCTACACAATCCTATACTCCTGCATGGCAAGAAATGATTACTGGTATTGATGCTAAAACAGTGATTTCTTTTGCCAGAGAATGGGCTAAAACGGCCGATATTACGAAGGGGAAATGTATGATCATTATTGGTGCCGGTATTAATCACTGGTATCATCAAAATTTAATTTACCGTGCTGGAGCAATGGCATTGATGTTATGTGGTTGTGTTGGAGTAAATGGTGGTGGTTTAAATCACTATGTAGGACAAGAAAAATTAGCACCATCTGATTCCTGGGGCACAATAGCATTTGCGAGAGATTGGGTAAATGCCGTTCGTTTACAACAAGCGCCATTATGGCATTATATTAATACTTCTCAGTACCGTTATGATGGCAATCATACTCGTTATCATACTGTTCCAAAGAATGAACTATCCAAAAAACATACTGCTGACATGATCTATAAAGCAGTGCGCTGTGGGTGGATGCCATATTATCCACAGTTTAATGAAAATCCATTAAAATTAGCACAAGAAGCCATTGATAAGGGCGCCAAAACTTATGAAGATATAATCAAATTTGTAGTAGATAAACTTAAGAGCAAACAAATTAAATATGCTGTGTCTGACCCAGAAGCCCCCGAAAGTTGGCCAAGAGTTTGGTTCATCTGGAGAGGTAACGCTATTGTGGGTAGTATGAAAGGACATGAATACGCTCTGAAACACTACTTAGGTACACATCATAATTCTATCAGTAAAGATAACGAAGTAAAACCAGAAGAAATTACATGGAGAGATATTGCTCCGGAAGGAAAGATGGATTTGGTAGTAGATCTTAATTTCCGTATGGATTCTTCTGCACTCTACTCTGATATCGTATTGCCAGCAGCATCTTGGTACGAGAAAGCTGACTTAAATTCAACGGATTTGCACTCTTTTATACATCCTCTTTCTGCTGCCGTAGCGCCTGTTTGGGAGACAAAAACAGATTGGGATATTTTCAAAAACATTGCATTAGCCACTTCTGAAATGGCTAAGAAACACATGCAGGGTACATATAAAGATGTAGTTATTAGCCCGATATCTCATGATAGTCCGGGAGAAATTACTCAGCCGGAAATAAAAGATTGGTTCTTGGGTGAATGCGAACTAGTACCCGGTAAGACATCCCATAACATTGCTATTGTTGAACGGGATTACACTAAGTTATATGAGAAATATTGTTTGTTAGGAAAAAATATTAAAACAAATGGACTTGGTGCTCATGGTGTCAAATACGAAGCAGATGATGCTTATGAAGAAATGATTACATCCAATCATTTTCCTGTTGAAGAATGGAATGGAGAAGTTTATCCGTCTATTAAGGAAGATGTATGGGCTGCCAATGCTGTTTTACACTTATCAACACTTACGAATGGTAAATTAAATTATCGTGCATACAAAAACATGGAAAAGAAAACGGGGTTAGTGCTAGCTGACCTGGCAGAAGGTTCAAAAGATTTACACCTCACTTATGCTGATTTACAGGCACAGCCGAGAAGATATAACACTTCTCCACTATGGAGTGGATTAATGAATGATGGAAGAGCGTATGCACCATATACTTATAATGTTGAAAGATTAGTGCCATGGAGAACGTTAACAGGAAGACAACATTTTTATTTAGATCATGAGATGTATATTGCATACGGTGAGCATTTACCAACATATAAACCGGAACCTAACTTTGAAGTGTATGGTGATTTAAAAGAAACCATAAAAGAAGACCCTAATGCTAAAATTTTGAATTATCTTACGCCACATGGTAAATGGCATATTCACTCTACTTATGGGGATACCTTAAGAATGTTGACATTAAATAGAGGAATAGAACCTTGTTGGATTAATGAGAAAGATGCAGAAGAAATGGGCATTAATGATAACGATTGGGTAGAGGTAATTAATGACCATGGTGTATATGTAACTCGTGCAGTAGTAAGTTCCAGAATACCAAGAGGCGTGTGTATCGTGTATCACGTTCCGGAAAGAACAATTGTTCCAAAATCAGAGTCAAGACCTTACAGAGGAGGAGGCCACAACAGTGTTACTCGTATTCACCTTAAACCAAATTATCTATGTGGTGGTTATGGTCAATTTACTTACCATTTTAATTACTGGGGACCTGTTGCACCACAAAGAGATACACATGTAGTGGTAAGAAAAATGAAAAAAGTAATATGGTAATTTAATAATAATAATAAAAACAAAAACCTATGAACGTAAGAGCTCAAATGTCAATGATTTTCCACCTTGATAAATGTATCGGGTGTCATACCTGCTCTATCGCCTGCAAAAATATATGGACTGATAGAAAAGGGGCTGAATACATGTGGTGGAATAATGTTGAGACAAAACCAGGTACTGGTTATCCAACAAAATGGGAAGACCAGAGAATATATAAAGGTGGATGGGAAAAGAAAAATGGTACAATTGATTTAAGAGGTGCTGGTAAGAAAAAGGGCTTACTTAATATCTTCCATAATCCACATTTACCTGTGATAGATGATTATTATGAACCCTTTACCTATCGATATTTAAATTTGATTGAGGCCCCCGAGGGAAATGATCAACCTACTGCTCGCCCAATTTCACTTATTACAGGCGAACCTATGGATATTAAAATGGGACCTAATTGGGATGATGATTTAAGTGGTACGCCCGATTACGCCCGTAAAGACCCCAATCTTGAAAATTTATCGGAGGCAGAACAGGAAGCTATGTTTCAATTAGAAAAAATGGCTTTCTTTTATTTACCAAGAATATGTAACCATTGTCTAAATCCTGCTTGTGTGGCTTCTTGTCCATCTGGTGCTATCTATAAGAGAGGAGAAGATGGCGTTGTGCTTATTAATCAGGAAGTTTGTCGTGCATGGAGAATGTGTGTTACAGCATGTCCATATAAAAAATCATATTATAACTGGCACACAGGTAAATCTGAAAAATGTATTTTATGTTTTCCAAGAATTGAAGCTGGATTAGCGCCTGCATGTATGCATTCTTGCGTAGGAAGAATTCGTTATTTAGGAGTAGTACTGTATGATGCTGATATGATTGAAAAAGTGGCAACAGCTGACGAATCAGCGTTAGTAGATGCTCAGTTAAATATGATTTTAGACCCATTTGATCCTAATGTAATTAAAGCAGCAAAGGAAAACGGAATACCAGATTCCACAATTAAAGCGGCTCAATACTCACCTACATATAAGTTTATTAAGAAGTGGGGATTAGCACTTCCTTTACACCCTGAGTTCAGAACATTGCCAATGCTATTCTATGTTCCACCAATGTTGCCGGTAATGGCTTCTTTATCTAAACAGACGAATGGGCATCTGAAGAATGAAATGGATCCAATTGCAAAAATATGGCCTGATGATTGGAAATACGATACCAGTATGGAAGAGATATTTGGGGTTGTAGAAAAATCAAGATTCCCATTAAAATACATGGCTAATCTTTTTAGTGCAGGTGATGAAAATAAAATTAAAGATAAATTGAAAAAATTACTTGCTATTCGAATTTGGAGAAGAGCAAAAACAGTAGGAGACATTCCAATGGATAAGGCAGAAGCGGCGCTCAAAGAAGTGGGTTATACTCCTCAAATGGCAGAAGATATTTATTATCTTACATCGTTGGCGAAATTTGATGACAGATTTGTAATACCTGCTGCTCATAGAGAAGAAGCAATGGAATTACTTGAAAATACAGGGGATAGAAAAGGATCAGTAGGTTTTGGATTTACTATTCCTGCTCAAAGAGGATTATAATACGAAAAAGTAAAAATATGATATTAGAACTATTTGCACATATATTGAGCTATCCAACAGAAGATCTAAAAAAGAAAACAGCGAGATTGATTGAACTGCTGGAACAATCCATGATATATAATAGTAATAAGAATATAGTTTCAGCAGTTGATCATTTGAAAGTGTTTTATTTGTACTTAGAAAAAACTAACATTCGTGAACAAGAAGAAGTTTATACTCAAACATTTGAAGTACAATCTATTACAACATTAGATGTAGGGTACATTTTATTTGGTGATGATTATAAACGTGCAGAATTGTTAGTAAATCTTAACCAGGAAATTGTTAGGTATGCGGTTAATACATCGATTGAACTTGCAGATCATTTACCAAACATATTGAAGTTGTTACACAAAATGGAAGATGATATATTAAAAAGCGATTTGATTAATATTGTTGTTTACCCTGTTTTGAAGAGAATCATTAAAGATTTTGATAGTAAAATTATTGAAAGTAAAAACAAGGTTTATTTAAAGCATCAAAAAACATTAATTGAAAAATCCAAAGAATACAGGGATATATATGTTAATCCATTATTAGCATTAAAGTATGTATTAGAAGCTATTTATGAGGCAGAAGAAATTGTTATTGAAGACAAATCTAAAGGATTTTTATCAAATATAGAGCAAGAATTAAATATAGAAAAAATATAAACAAAAACAACTTAAAAACTAAACACTATGGATGCACTCAACAACTTCTTATTCATTGGATTGCCTTATGCAGCATTAGCTATTTTTATAGTAGGCACCATTTTTAGGTATACAAAATATGGTTACAAGGTTTCTTCGCTATCATCAGAATTTTTAGAGGGCAGAAGGTTGTTCTGGGGATCACAACCCTTCCACTGGGGTTTATTAGTAGCATTTTTCGGACATTTAATTGCCTTTTTGTTCCCAAAGAGCATTTTACTCTGGAATGGACATCCGGTAAGATTACTTATATTAGAAGTTACAGGATTTATTTTTGGATTAAGTGCATTTATTGGGCTCATTAATTTATTTATCAGACGAATCACTGAGCCAAGATTAAAGGTCGTAACCAACAAAATGGATTTAATTATTGAAATTATTCTATTATTACAAATCTTTTTAGGACTTTGGGTTGCATTTAATTATCGTTGGGGTTCTTCCTGGTTTGCATCTGTAATGACGCCGTATTTGTGGTCTATTTTCAAGTTTAACCCAGATATTCAGGCAGTAGTGGCGCTTCCATGGATGGTAAAACTCCATATTATTGGGGCTTATTTAATTGTTTTATTATTCCCATTTACTCGTTTAGTGCACTTTTTGGTAGCTCCATTACATTACATTGGCCGTCCTTACCAGTTAGTTATTTGGTATAGAGATCGTAAATCATTAAGAAATCCAAATTCTCCATGGGTTGTTCAATACCCCAAAAACAATTGATTGTTTTTAACAGCGTATCATAAAATTAAATAGCCCCATTATTTAAGGGGCTATTTTTATTTGTACATTTGCAATCAAAGTTTTTATGACACTCATAAAATTAATTATTGTAAGTAATGAACAATTAATTGCAACAATAATTGCAAGTTTTATCATTATAATCAGTTCTATTATAGGAATAATTTTAAATATTTACTTTCTATTAAAAACAACTCATCAAAGAAACAAGTTTGTGCGATTTTTTCTTATAGCGTTATTCAGCATAGCAGCAGTATTTTTTTATAACCAGTTTACTGTGAATTATTCTTTTTATCGTAATAATACATTTGTGGTTGGAAAGGTATTGGATTTTTGTAAGACAGATAGAAATGAAGAAGGGGTATATTTTGAATATCATTTTAATAATCAATTGTTCCGAAATTGCAATGTTATCTTTCCATTTCCAAAAGATTCAGTAAAAATTGGCAAAACTTATCAGGTAAGAGTAAATAAACTGCATCCTGAAGATGGAAGAATAATACTCAACTAATCCATTCTATGCGCACAGTTCAAGAAACGTTAAGGATTATAACAACTAAAGCATTGTCGTTATCTAAAGAAAAAATATCTATATTAAATTCTACTAACAGAGTTTTGGCGGAAAATATCTACGCTAATGTAGATGTGCCTTCTTTTAATCAATCCGCTGTAGATGGTTTTGCTATTGCATCTGACAACTATTCTCCAGATAAAGAGTTTTTAATAATTGGAGAAATTAAAGCAGGAGATTCAAAAGTAAAGTATTTTTCAACAAAGATGACACAGTCCAACTCTGTTATTAAAATATATACCGGAGCATTGGTACCCAATGAATATGACGCTGTAATAATGAAGGAGTATGCTCAGGAAAATAATGGTATAGTAAAATTTTCGATGGGTTCTATTAAATCACATCAAAACATTCGACACAAAGGAGAAGAAGTAAAGAAAGGAGAATTGATTTTCCAAAAGTATACCTTAATAAGACCAGAACATATTGCTGTTCTGGCAAGTTTGGGTAAAAAACAAGTGAGTGTGCTAAAAAAACCAGAAGTTAAAATAATTGCAACTGGAAATGAGCTAAAAAAGATAACCATATCTTCTCTTTTACCTGGTGAAAAATATGAAACAAATGGCTTGATGTTACAGCATTTATTAAAAAAATATTTTGATATAGATGCGGAGTATAGTATTGTAAGAGACAAGAAATCAGCGATTTACCAGCAAATGAATAAAGCGATACAGAAACATGATATTGTGATAACTACTGGTGGAGTTTCTGTGGGAGATTATGATTATACAAAAGAAATAATCAAAAAATTAGGATTCAAAATATTGATTGATAAGGTGGCTCAAAAACCGGGTAAACCGTTTGTTTTCGCGGTTAAGGATAAAAAAGTAATATTTGGGTTGCCTGGTAATCCGCGTGCTGCACTTTCTTGTTTTTATTGGTACATAGTTCGTTATTTATTAAAATCAATGCGACAAGAATTGGATTGGATAAATCCTGTAGTTCAGGTAAAATTACATCAAGATATTGTGATTAATGATAATAAAACAAGATTTCTTTTTGCACAGGTAGGGAACAATAATGATTTATTTATTCCAGAAAAGCAGGATTCACACATGTTGATTTCTGCTGCAAAATGCAATGCACTTGTTGCTATAGAAAAAAGTTTTAAAGAAGGTGAAACTGTGAACGCTTATTTATTATGAATGGCATTATTATTGCAGGAGGAAAAGCCACACGATTAAATGGTATGTCAAAAGGACTAATTAAAGTAAATGGAATTCCCATCATAGAAAATCAAAAAAAATTGTTAGAAAAGTATTGTCAACAAATTATTATTGTATCTAATGACTCTTCGTATGATTATTTAAGAAATGATAATACAGTTATAATTTCTGATTTAATAAAAGATATAGGACCTATTGGAGGATTACTTTCTGGGCTGTCGTTTACAACTGAAGAAAAAAATATCGTCTTGGCCTGCGATATGCCCTATATTTCTGATGAATTAATACAAGATTTAATAGATTACAAAGATAATGCAGATGTTGTTGTTCCAAAATTACTGGAGAATGTACACACTCTTTGTGGAATATATTCAAAAAACGTATTACCCATCATAAAACAGCAAATTGAAATAATGGACTATAAATTAAAACATTTATTAAATAGAGCGAATACTTTTTATATAGAATATTCAGAAGACATGAAAATACTTTTTACTAATATAAATACATTTGATGAATTTCATAAACTAAATTAATATGGCCAATGTTTTAATTAAATTTTTCGGAATTGCGAGAGATATTTCAAATAAAGATGAAGAAACTATGACCTTTGACGGCACACTTAAATCTTTTATTGAACATGTATATCAGGTTTATCCTTTATTAAACAATCCAAAAATTCAGGTGATTTTTAACATGAAACTCCTGCCAAAAGATGAACTTAAAAATGGCAATTCAATTGTACTTAAAGATGGAGATGAAATAGCATTTTTACCTCCCTTTGCTGGAGGTTAATTTTAATTTATAAACTTATAGTTATGAGAAACATTACTGAAAAAATTACGACATTAAGAACCGCCACTGCAGAAGCAATAGTGGAAACTACCAATGAAATTATTAAAAAAATAAAGCACAATGACCTTCCTAAAAAGGATATATTACCTATTGCAAAAGCGGCGGGGTTTCTCGCTGTAAAAAATACAGCAAATGTAATTCCACATTGTCATCCAATTCCAATTGATGGTTGTGATATTGATTTTTTTCTTGAAGAAAACAAAATAAGAATTCGTGTCATTGTAAGAAGCATTAATAAAACGGGTTGTGAAATGGAAGCGTTACATGGTGCATCAATAGTGGCGCTTACAATATATGATATGCTGAAACCTTTGAATGAAACGATTTGTATAAAATCTATCTCATTACTTGAAAAAACAGGAGGAAAATCAGATTTTGCCAATTATTCTACTATTGCAAAGAAACTTAAATCTGCTGTAGTGGTTATGTCTGATAGTGTATCCAAAGGAACAAAAAAAGACAAGTCCGGACAAATCATCAAGGAGAGATTACAGAATCTTGGGATCGAAGTGGAGCATTATATTATTATTCCTGATGATATGGATAAAATAAAAGAAACAGTAATGAATCTGGTTCAAGAAAAGATGGATTTAATCGTTACAACTGGTGGCACAGGACTTTCTCCAAGAGACGTTACTCCAGAATCGATTCGCCCCTTATTAGATACAGAGATTCCGGGCATTATGGAAGCAGCAAGAAGTTATGGACAACAAAGAACTCCTTACGCAATGCTATCAAGAGGAATTGCTGGTAAAATAAAAGATACGCTTATACTTTGTTTACCTGGTTCTTCAAATGGCGTGAAAGAAAGTATGGATGCCTTATTCCCCTACGCGTTGCATATTTTCAGAGTGGCGGAAGGATGGGACCATCATTCTAATGAATATTCAAAAAAACAAAAGGAGAAAAATTGATTTTTGTTGTCAGAAAAACAACTTTAAGTATATTGTTAGTTCTCATTTTTTCTGATAAATATCATTTTATTGCAATAAAATGGACAGTACCTTTGTAATCCAAATACATGAATATGGGCAAACAATTTTGCAAAATTAATTCGGATAATCATTCTTGTGTAAATTGTAGTAAAAGGACATTATCCTTATTTGAAGGATTAAATGAAACAGAATTAGATTTGTTGAATCAAAATAGAGTTGTTGTAAATTTCAAGAAAGGGGAAACAATCTATAAAGAAAATTGTAAGCCATCAGGGTTATATTGTTTAAATGAAGGGAAAGTCAAGTTGGTAAAATATTCTCATAAAAACAGAGAAATTATTATTTCCTTAAAAAGACCGGTTGATTTTTTAGATATGGAAGCTCTGATATTGGGAAGCAATTATACACACTCTGCCATAGCATTAGAAGATTCATCTGTTTGCATCATTGATGAGGAACATTTTAATAAAGTATTAATGAACAATACTCATTTTGCTAAAAAACTTCTCCATGAATTTGCAAGTGAATTGATGAAACATGAAAAACATTTTATCAATATAACACAGAAACAAATTCATGCAAGAGTAGCAGAAACCTTAATTAACTTAAGTGAATTTTATGGCGTTGATCCTGATGGCTTTATTGATGTTTCTTTAAAAAGACAGGATATTGCTTCTCTTTCAGGAATGACACCAGCTAATGTTATTCGGACCATCACATTGTTTGAAAAACAAAATCTTATTGAAAGTAACAAAAAGAGAATCAAAATATTGGATAAACCGCGACTACAACAAATAGCGGAAGAAACAGACGAACTTTCTTAAGGTTAAAAACGTTTATTGGCACTTATTGATACGAGAATGATCTAATACATTCCTACGACTGCTTTATAGTAAATCGTTTGTTCCTCTTCAGAAATTTTTTCAATCAATTCTTCGTTGTATGGAAGTAATATATTTTCTCCTGAATTGTCGCTTTTTACATTCATCCATATCAACTGATTGTTTGTAATAAATTCTTTTATTGTTCCGATACAATAATTATCATTGTTGATATCTATCACTTTATAGCCAATGCATTTATTCCATTCTTCTTCGATTACAAAATATTTTTTTACCCACACGTTGTAATTCGTAAATTTTTTAGCATCATTCATTGAAGAAATATTTTCTAACTTCACAACCATTTTTTTTCCAATAAAATTCACTTCTTCAATTAAAAATGGAACAAAATCATTTTGAATTTCTAAAAACAAAGCATCTATACTTTCCCAGTCAACCTCTTTTGTCAAATGAAGGATTACAGCGCCCTTCGTTCCGTGTGGTTTACCTATGATGCCTACTTTTACTAAATCATCCATTGTTATCAATGGCAGCTTTTACAAAATGAATAAAAAGTGGATGAGGATTTTCTACTGTGCTTTTGTATTCCGGATGAAATTGAACACCAATGAAAAACGGATGGTATTTTATTTCCATAATTTCTACAAGGTCTTTTTCCGGATTAATGCCAGAAAACACAACACCGTTTTTTTCAAAAACATCTCTGTATTCATTATTAAACTCGTATCTGTGACGGTGTCTTTCGTAAATAAGCTTTTGATTGTAAATTTTGTATGCTAGAGTGTTTTCTTTGATTTCACAAGGATAAGCGCCAAGTCGCATGGTTCCGCCAAGGTAATTGATGGATTTTTGTGATTCTAATAAATCAATGACAGGATGAGTAGTAGCAGGATTCATTTCTCTACTGTTTGCATCTTCGTAGTTCAATACATTGCGGGCGAATTCAATTACGGCACATTGCATTCCTAAACAAATACCTAAAAATGGTACTTTGTTTTTTCTGGCATATTCAATGGCAATGATCTTCCCCTCTATGCCTCTGTTGCCAAAGCCGGGCGCTACTAAAATGCCCTTGATATTTCCTAATAACTTTTGAACATTGTCTTTTGTAATCATTTCACTGTGTATCCAATGAATATTTACTTTATGATTGTTTTTTACACCAGCGTGAATAAACGCTTCGGCAATGGATTTGTAAGAATCTTTTAATTCCACATATTTTCCAACTAATGCAATGTCAACCTGATTTTTGGTGGAATAGAGGATATTAAGAAACGCTTTCCAATTGCTTAATTCGGGCTTTGAATTTGTGTGAACGTTTAATTTTTTCAATACTACTTCATCTAACTTTTCTTTTTCCATCAAGAGAGGAACTTCGTATATAGATTTTGCATCAATGGCTTCAATAACCGATTCTTTACTTACATTACAGAATAGTGCTATTTTTTTACGAATATCATCGTTGATTTTGTGTTCTGTACGACAAACAATAATATCGGGCTGTACGCCGTGTTCTAAGAGCATTTTTACGGAATGTTGTGTGGGCTTTGTTTTCAACTCACCTGTTGAAGATAAATAAGGCAACAGGGTAAGGTGAATAACTAAACAATTGTTTCCTAATTCCCATTTTAATTGTCGTACCGCTTCTATGTAAGGTGTTGATTCAATATCTCCAACTGTTCCGCCAATTTCAGTAATAACAAAGTCAAACTGATGATTTTGCCCAAGAATTTTTATCCTTCTTTTAATTTCATCTGTAATGTGTGGTATTACTTGTACGGTTTTACCAAGATAATCGCCTCTTCGTTCTTTATCAATAACGGTTTGATAAATTTTACCAGTGGTTACATTGTTGGCTTGTGAAGTAGGAATATTTAAGAATCGTTCGTAATGTCCCAAATCTAAGTCCGTTTCAGCACCGTCGTCGGTAACAAAACATTCTCCGTGTTCATAGGGATTAAGTGTTCCGGGATCTACGTTGATGTACGGGTCTAATTTTTGAATGGTTACTTTAAATCCTCTGGATTGTAAAAGTTTTGCGAGAGAAGCAGAAATAATGCCCTTGCCTAATGAAGAAGTAACGCCGCCTGTAACAAATATGTATTTTGTGGAGGACATACAAATTTTGCCGGCGAATTTGCGAAATAAATAATTGCAGAAAAAATGATTTGTGTATAATCTCTGATAGCATTGATTTTAAGGATATTTGGAAAGCATTATTTTAGAATAAGTTTAATTATCAATACTTTTCGTGTAACCGATTAGAGAAAATTCAATAAAAACAGGCATTTCAGAGTTATTTATCCACAAAATCCACTATTTATCAACAAAACACAAATTTTTTATATCAAAACCCTTGACAAATCAAATAAAACGTCTTATATTTGCACTACCAAAAAATCAAAACTATGAACAAAGCAGAATTAATCGATGCAATCGCATCAGGAGCAAAACTCACCAAAGCAGATGCTGCAAGAGCATTAGACGCAACCATCGACGCTATCAGCAAAGCGTTGAAAAAAGGTGAAAGAATCGGCCTTGTAGGATTCGGTTCTTTCTCAGTTACCAAAAGAAGCGCACGCACTGGACGCAATCCACAAACAGGAAAAGAAATCAAAATTCCTGCAAAAAAAGTGGTAAAATTCAAAGCTGGTGCTGAATTAGCTGGTGCTGTAAACAAAGGAAAATAATTTTGCTCTTGCAAAAAAGCCCAAAGCCCTTCCACGCTGGAAGGGCTTTTTTATTTTGCAGAGTATTCTTTCAAATTTTTTGTGCATCAACTTTCTCTCCAAAAAACATTTCTGCTTTTTCGTTAAACCACTCGGATTCAATGGTAGTATAGAATTCCCTAAGCCCATTTTTTTCTAAACGAATATCTATTTCAGGATGACGAGATAAGTAATCCTTTAAACTTTCTGCAACAATAGAACCTTGTGAAATAATTTGAATTGAGGAAGGAATGTATTGTTGTAATTTGGGCATCAAAAGTGGATAATGTGTGCATCCTAATAAAATTGTATCAATTTTATCATCGCATTGAAGCAAACGGTCAATGTGTTTTTTGACAAAATAATCGGCACCATCTGATAAATGTTCGTTGTTTTCAATCAATGGAACCCACATAGGACAAGCTTCCTGATGCACTGTTAAGTCCGGAAAAAATTTATTGATTTCAATTAAATAGGATTCTGATTTTACGGTTCCCTCGGTAGCAAAAATCCCGATGTGCTTTGTTTTAGAGTACTGTCCGATGACTTCCGTAGTTGGACGAATAACGCCTAATACTCTATTGTCTTTTGCAATACGAGGTAAGTCCTTTTGTTGAATAGTGCGTAATGCCTTGGCAGATGCGGTGTTGCAGGCCAATATTACAAGTGGACAATTCTTTTCAAACAAGAGTTGCACACATTCCAGTGTGAACTTATACACCGTTTCAAAGCTTCTGCTTCCATAAGGTGCTCTGGCATTATCGCCTAAATAAACAAAGTTGTATTCAGGCAAAACTTTGAGAATTTCTTTGAATACAGTAAGCCCACCATAACCCGAATCAAAAATTCCTATTTTACCTTTTTTTGACACGATATAAAATTAGAGTTATTAGTTGAACTTGTAATTGAAATGTAATGATGAATGGTTGAGAAGATGTTTATGTATGTTGTAATAATTCTTTTGCATTTTGAATAGCCGCATCTCCGGGCGTTCCGGCACTGAGCATTTTGGCTATTTCTTGTATTCTTTCCTCTTTATTAAGTTCTTTGATAAAAGTTATAGTTTTATTATCTATTTCCTTTTTATATACATAGAAGTGTTGTTTGCCTTTTGCGGCTATTTGTGGTAAATGTGTAATAGAAATAACTTGTATATGTTGACTCATTTGTTGCATTATAGCACCCATTTTTGCAGCAACATTCCCGCTCACCCCAGTATCAATTTCATCAAAAATAATCGTTGGCAAATGAACGTGTTTGGCCATTAGGGATTTAATGGACAACATAAGACGAGCGATTTCTCCGCCAGAGGCGGCTTTATGAACTTCAGTAGGGGATACGCCTTTGTTGGCTGTAAACAAAAATTTTATTTCATCTTTTCCGTAGGGGGTCAATTCTTCTTTTTTCTGAATATCAACAATAAACTGGGCATTGGGCATTGATAGTTCATTTAAAATTTCCACGCAGGACTTTTCAATAGATGATTTTACATGCATTCGTTTTTCAGATAATTGTTCGGCTTTTTGATTTAATAATGTAAGTAGGGTTTCAAGTTGTTTCTTTTTTTCGATAATAATATCATCGATGTTTTGAAACTGATTTAATTTTTCCTGCAAATTGTTTTGAATTTGTAATAATTCTGTGTCTGTTTTAACGTTGTGTTTTTTCAAAAGTTTATTGATAATATCCAATCGTTCGTTTAATTGTTCAATTCTTTCTGGATTAATTTCAACATCGCCTAAAAAATTTTCAGATTCATGAGCAATGTCTTTGATTTCAATAATGGTGCTTTGTAAACGTTCTGCTAATTCATTGTATTTTGGATGGTATTTCGCAATAGATTGTAAATTGCTTTTGGCTTGCGTTAATAATTGAATGGCGTTAATTTCTGCTTCTTGTAAAGATTGAATAGCGGCAGATAAATTTTGAATAATGTTTTCTGCGTTTTCCAATTGATTGAGTTCTTCTTCAATGCTTTGTAATTCACCTTCCTGCAATTTTGCATCAATGAGTTCATTTAACAGGTATTGTGTGTAATCAATTTCTTTTTGAGCGTTTTGTTGTTGTTCAATGAGTTGGTTCAGGAGAACGAGATCCTTTTGGTATTGTTTAAATAATTGAGAAAATTCTTCTCTTTCATTTAGACAACCGGCAATTGAATCAATAAAATTGTATCGGAATGTAGCGGAGTTAATAATCAGATTTTGATGTTGTGAGTGAATGTCAATTAAGTTTTCACCTAATTGTTTTAAGGTAGAAACATTTACAGGCGTATCATTGATAAAACATCTGGATTTTCCGTCTGGTTGAACTTCCCTTCTTAAAATGGTTTCGTTCCAGAACTCAATGTCATTTTCTTCAAAAAACGATTGAATGGGTAGAGAAGAAACATCAAAAACCGCTTCAATAATTATTTTTTTAGATTTGTCAAAAGCCAGAGAAGCATCTGATTTACTGCCTAATGCAAGAGAAAGTGCGTCTAACAAAATAGATTTTCCGGCACCGGTTTCACCAGTAATGACAACAAATGTGTTTTGAAAATTAATTTCTGCCTGATTTATCAAGGCAAAATTCTGAACTTTCAATTGTTTCAGCATAGGGGCAAAAATAGAAAAACAAATGGATGTGATAGAAGTAAAACTAAAACACACAAAGAGTTTTCTGTATATTTGCCAAAAATTTTCGTATGGGTAGAATATTTGAAAAGCGTAAAGAAAAGATGTTTAAACGTTATGCCAAAATGGCTAAAGCGTTTACAAAAATAGGTCGTGAAATTGCTATTGCTGTTAAGTTGGGTGGCCCTAATCCGGAAAGTAATCCCAGATTGAGAATGGTTTTACAAAACGCTAAGGCAGTAAACATGCCAAAAGCCAATATCGAGGCGGCTATCAAAAGAGCCACCGAAAAAAACGCTGCCAATTATGAAGAAGTTATATACGAAGCATACGCACCACACGGTGTGCCATTGTTGATTGAAACAACTACCGACAATCCAACAAGAACTGTGGCCAACATTCGCATGCACTTGAATAGAGGAAATGGTACATTAGGCACATCCGGTTCGGTGAGTTTTATGTTTGAACGAAAAGGAATCTTTAAAATTGATGCTACTGGTCATAATAAAGAAGATTTAGAACTGCAACTCATTGATTGGGGTGCTGAAGATATTGAATGGGACGATGATTCCAACGAAGTGATTGTTACAACAGCGTTTACTGATTTTGGTAAAATGCAACATGCATTAGAAGAAAATAAAATTAATGTTTTAGAAACGAATAAGGTTTTTGTGCCTACCAATACAGTCGAACTCTCAGAAGAACAGCAAAAAGATGTTTTAGCCCTTATTGAGCGTTTGGAAGAAGATGATGATGTGGTGGCTGTTTATCATAATATGGCGTGATGTTAATGTGCTAAATTTTTTTCTTTAGTGGCTAATTCTCTTTCTAATCGTAATTGGCGGGATGTTTTTTTACTTCCGTCATGGCTCCATCCTGGTGGTCCGAAGATGTACATCAATTTGTCTTTTAATGTGGGCGCTCGTTTTACATCTTTAATCATTTCAATCCATTCATGAAAAATTAATGTGAAAGGGTCTTGTTTTTCTAAAGGTTTAGTTAGTCCGTATTCCACCGGTTCGGATTCTTCTTCAAATGTTCCAAATAGTTTATCCCAAATAATCAACAGCATGCCCATGTTTTTATCTAAATAAGGTACATTTTTTCCATGATGCACACGATGATGCGAGGGGGTAACAAAAATGTATTCCAGAATGCCTAATTTTTTAATAGTTTGTGTATGCACTAAAATTCCGAATATCTGAGTGGCAGAATATACCAGCATAATGTCAATGCCTTTAAATCCCATTAAAGCCAGCGGTATGTAATAAATAAATCTATAAAGTGGTTGAAAAACAGAAGACCGAAAACCAACAGTCAGATTAAATTCTTCGCTATTATGATGCGTAGCGTGTATTGCCCAGAATAGCCGACAGTAATGGTCTACACGATGCAACCAATAAAACATAAAATCCTGAGCAATGACCAGCCAGAACCAATACCAGAAGCTATTTTTTATTTCAAAAAAATGAAATTGATAAAAATAATTCAATACCAGCAAGCATATACCACGCATTACAATATCTAACAAAGCATTCAATGAGCTCAAAAGAATATTATCAATAGTGCCTTTTACAGAGTATAATTTCAGATTGTGAAAATGACTGTAAAGTATTTCCGCTAAAATAAACAATGTGTATAAGGGAAAGGAGTACAAAACAATAGTAGATTCCTTGAACGTTGTCATTTTTTGGGAAGCAAATTTAAGGAGAATAGAAAGTTATTACAATTGAATCTTTTTTCCTGTAAATCTTTTATTTTGAACAAACCTAAATACAATGGAACACAGATACCACAGATTGAAAGTGATTTCCGCAGATTGTTTTTTCAAGATTTTTATTCGTTGGTGTGTTAGTTGGAGAATTTCAAGTAAATTTGCCCAAAAATTCAATTTATGCAAAAGCATCCACTTTTACGGTATCTGTTTATTGCATCACTGACGGCTATCATTATTCAATTAATTTCATTAAGCATCAATCTTGTCAAAGATCCGAAAAAAAGCATGTTAGAACAAGCTGAAAAATTAAGAGACATCAAACCTGATATGGCCAATCAATTAGAGGAAATGGCTTACGAATACGAAACGAATAAGTATTTTAAAGTGATGCCGTTTGTCAATTTGTTTTTTATTTTACTTTCCTTAGTTGCAGTAGTTTTGATGTGGCAGATGAATAAAAAGGGGTGGTATGTGTATCTTTTTTCTGAGTTTGCCCCTTATGTTTTAAGTATTTTTACATGGGAGGATTACATCAAATATACGTCTGGTTTTGGCGGAAAGACGATGGCTATTGCTTCTACACTGATAATGCTGGCATTTGATATATTATTTGCCGGGCTTTATTTTTACGCATTAAGAGAAACGGAAAAACTTGCAGATAGTAATAATACAGATAATAATAATGAAAGCATCACTATTTAAGACAATTGTTTCATCAGATATTCATTGATTTTATCGTCTAATAGTTCTGAGGGTTGTGCAATAATTTCCATTTTACTAGTTGCTTTTCCCATTAGAATTTGTGCGGCTTTTTTGAGTTTATATGTTTTTTGAAAATAACGTTCTTTTGTAAGTTGAAGTTTAAAAGCAATATTCGTTTCATTAAAAATTTCGTATCCTAAGTATTGATTAAATTTTAATGCATGATGGTTGTTCTTTAAGACCGTAATGATAGAAGTATCGCCAGATTGAAATACTTCAAAAATGGCTTCTAACATCGTAAGAGACGCTAATGCAGGAATGGGTGTATTCCAGTAGTTTGTCTCCCAAAAAAAAATCCCACCTTCTGCTACTCGGTTTACATCTGTATCTTTACAATTGATTAAACCAATTTTTTTTCCTTCATATTCAATCAAAAAATAGTAGTTGTACTTATTATTAATTTTTTCAAACCATTGTTGTTGCATTTGTGGTGTAATGTATTTCTGAAACTGCATGGTGTTTCGAATAAAGGGCTTGTTTCTCCAATAACGAATGAGTTCTAAATCTTCTTTTTGAACACGAAGATAAGTTAGTCCATATTGTTTGACAATCATAATTCTTCTTTAATATGATACGGCGGCTTTTTATGAATATCCATAAGGATATAAGCAATGTATTCTCCAATTACACCTAAGGAAAATAATATCAACCCAACTCCAAATAAAATACTTACAATGATGGAAGTATATCCTTTCTCGGCATGGTGAAAAACAAATTTTTTAATTAAAAAATAAACACCGGCTAAAAAACTAATACCTGAAACTGTAAGTCCCAATGTTTTTACAATAATCAAGGGCATGGTAGTACTAATCATTAAGGTGGATTTTGATAAGTGAAATAACCTTGAAAACGAATAACTACTCTTTTTCTTTTTTGACAAATGAAAAGGAATAACAATTGAATGAATGTTTTGGGTATACCAGAGTATCAGTTCATCAATGACAATTAAATGAGAAGAATGTTGTATAATTGATTTAACAAGGTTTTTAGAAAGAATTCGAAAACTGGAACCTTTTCCTGCTTCCGGGTTTTCAATTTGTGAGATTTTCTTGTAAACACTTGAAAGTAACTTGCGATAGAGAGGGTAATGGTATTTTTCAGGAATAATGTATAAAATTTCCATTTTTTCAGATAAGAACTTTTCAATCACTTCAGGCAGATGTTCAACAGGATGAACGCCATCATCATCTATTGTAATAACAATATCTCCTTTTGCTTTGCTTAATCCGCAAAAGGTGGCTTTTTGCTGACCGTAATTTCTGGATAAACGTATTGCTTTAATAATTTCAGGATAATGATGTTTCAGTTCAACGACTTTTTTCCAGGTATCATCAGGGCTGTTATCGTCAACGAGTATAATTTCAAACGAATAATTTTTTAATATTGAAATAATTGTTTTTATCCAATCTCTAATACAATTCTCACATTTGTAAAGTGGAATTACAACTGAAATAGAAAGGTCAGATTTCATTTAGGACAAAGTTACAGATAAATTTTTAATTTGTTTAATTTTTAGTATTAGCGTGTTTTGTGTATTATTATCCCAGATTGTGCAATAGGATTAATAAAATTTGAAATTTCTATAAATTGTATTTTACCACAATGGGCACCAAGAAAATAAACAAAGTTCCACAAAGTTCTGACACAAATTGCCAGCAAAAAATACTTTGTGTGCTTTGTAAAAAACTTCGTATTCTTTGCGGTTTAAGTAAATTAAAAATGAAAGTAATTAATACCAAATGAGTGATGAGTATTATTGCTGAAATCTTAATAGAATAAAGCAATGTATGCGACATGCTAGTTTTTAATATATAATTTGGGTTTAATGGTTAGTATTATCGCGTTTTGTGTATTGTTAAGTAAATTCGTGCTTTTGGGGTTAAATATTTTTTATGTATTAGTGCATTTAACAAAACATTACCTTGTCATTTTGTCAAACGGACGTTTATTCAGATTGGAAAAAATGTCAGAAATTATGAATTTTATCGTTTTGGCATAAAATTTATACTATTAGGGCAAAAAAATTAAAGTTATGGGTAAACTCAATGTAAAACCATTAGCAGACAGGGTAATTGTTGAACCAGCTCCAGCAGAAGAAAAAACAGCTTCTGGTATCATTATCCCCGACACAGCCAAAGAAAAGCCAATGAGAGGCAAAGTAGTGGCTGTAGGAAATGGTAAAAAAGATGAACCTCTCACTGTCAAAGTAGGGGATGAAGTATTGTATGGAAAATATGCTGGAACAGAAATTCAGATTGATGGCAAAGATTATTTAATTATGCGCGAAAGCGACATTTATGCCATCATTTAATTTTTTCAAATCATACTAAAACACTTAATCACTAAACAACCACTAATTTCAAACTCAAAATTCATCACAAACAACTTAAAACTTTAAAACTATGGCAAAGGATATTAAATATGATGTAGAAGCAAGAGATGCATTAAAAAGAGGCGTTGACGCTCTTGCCAATGCTGTAAAAGTAACATTAGGTCCAAAAGGACGCAATGTAATCATTGACAAAAAATTTGGTTCACCACAAATTACAAAAGATGGTGTTACTGTTGCAAAAGAAGTTGAGCTTACAAACCCCATTGAAAATATGGGTGCTCAATTGGTTAAAGAGGTAGCTTCTAAAACTGCTGATATTGCTGGTGATGGTACTACTACTGCAACAGTATTAGCACAAGCTATTATTAACGCTGGCTTAAAAAACGTTGCCGCTGGTGCTAATCCAATGGATTTAAAACGTGGTATTGATAAAGCTGTTGAAGCAGTAGTAGAAAATCTTAAAAAACAATCTAAACAAGTTGGTAATGATACCAAGAAAATAGAGCAAGTTGCTACGATTTCTGCTAACAACGACAATAACATCGGAAAATTAATTGCCGATGCAATGTCAAAAGTGAAAAAAGAAGGTGTTATCACAGTTGAAGAAGCAAAAGGTACTGAAACCTATGTGGAAGTGGTGGAAGGAATGCAATTTGACAGAGGATACATTTCTCCTTACTTCATCACTGATCCAGATAAAATGGAAGCTGTGTTAGAAAATCCTCTTATCTTAATCTATGATAAGAAGATTTCTAACATGAAAGAATTATTACCAATTCTTGAAAAAGCTGTACAGACCGGTAAGCCAATTTTAATCATCGCCGAAGATGTAGATGGTGAAGCTTTGGCTACATTGGTTGTAAATAAATTAAGAGGTACATTAAAAATTGCTGCTGTAAAAGCTCCTGGCTTCGGTGATAGAAGAAAAGCAATGTTAGAAGACATTGCTATCTTAACAGGAGGTAGAGTTATCAGCGAAGAAATGGGAATGAAACTTGAATTGGCAGATTTATCTTACCTTGGAAAAGCTGAAAAAGTTACTATTGATAAAGATAACACTACTATCGTAGGTGGTGCTGGTAAGAAAGCAGATATCACTGCTCGTATCAATCAAATCAAAGCTCAAATTGAAACAACTACTTCTGACTATGATAAAGAAAAATTACAAGAAAGATTGGCTAAATTGGCTGGTGGCGTAGCTGTATTGTATGTAGGTGCTGCTACAGAAGTAGAAATGAAAGAAAAGAAAGATAGAGTAGATGATGCTCTTGCCGCTACTCGTGCTGCTGTAGAAGAAGGTATTGTACCCGGTGGTGGAGTAGCATATATTCGTGCTGCCAGCGCTCTTGAAAAATTAAAAGGCGATACAGAGGATGAAACAACGGGTATTCAAATTGTAAAGAGAGCACTTGAAGAACCATTAAGACAAATCTGCTACAATGCTGGTTTAGATGGTAGCATCATTGTGCAAAAAGTAAAAGAAGGTAAAGATGACTTTGGCTTCAATGCACGTACTGAAAAATTTGAAAACTTATTCGATGCTGGTGTAATTGACCCAACAAAAGTAGCACGTGTAGCTCTTGAAAACGCAGCAAGCGTAGCCGGCATGTTACTTACTACAGAGTGCGTATTAGCAGAGAAGAAAGAAGAAAAACCAGCAGCAGCTGCACCAGGAATGGGTGGAATGGACGGAATGATGTAATAAATTAAATTATTGTGGAAAAAAGCCCTTCCAAACAAGGAAGGGCTTTTTTGTTTTGTGTGATTAAGATTAAAATAAAACAATCTCTATCTTTTAGTGTTTTAGAAGTAAAGAGTTTTACAAGTTTAATTTTGTTTTGTATTCTGACTTAGTTTCTTCAAGTAAAAAGAGCATAGAGTTCGCATTGAAATAGTTTGTAAATAAAATACCCAAAAGGAATTCAGGATTAAATAGATTTTTTGTATCGCGCTATTCATCTTTGTATTCTTCTATGTCGGTTGATACATAATCACTACTATCTAATATTATTTCCTCATTTCTATACATTTCCCGAGTCTTAGTAATTGCTTCATCTAATGAATTAGCTTTAATTTCAATTATTCTAGATAAAACCTCTTTAATTTCTATTTTAAATGTTTTCATATTTTATTTTTTTATATTTTCCTCTACCTATAAATTCAATTATTCCGTTATCTCTAAGAACTTGAAGTTGTTGTCTGATTTTATCTTTTATGAAGTTATTTCTCGGGTGTTTTAATTTGAGTTCCTTTTCAAATTTGTATACATCATTAAGTGTAAATATTTCAGACCTTATTTCATCAATGCACTTTAAAACATCAATTATCCACCCTTTTGTTTCTTTTGTTTTATCTCTCAGAAACAATATTTTGTTGAATTCTTGTTTTACAATTTCGGGGTCAATTATTTTTGATTGTTTTATTAAGTATATTTTACCAGTTTCAACTACCTTTGAAATATCAATATTACAACCTACCCAGCCAGATCTTCTTGCAGTTGATGCTAAAGGAGGTCTTTTTATAATTGTTTCCTTAGTAATAAATTGCTTTGGTATAATAATAAAGTTATTTACAATCCATTCTTTTGAATATGTTAGAAAGAAAAAATTTGGATTATTGTTTGAACTAATTCTTTTAATCATTGTTGAATATGCCCCATCTGAAACTGTTTTTGATAACTCTCCTTTTTTACTTTTAAGCTCGAATTCTTCTGAACACTTTTTACACTCAAAATCAGCAACCGGCCTGTTGTTTTCAAATTTTTCTAATGGACTATGTCCACACTTAGGACAATATGAGTTTCCCAGAACCCAATTTTCTGTTAATACTCTTACTAATTGAGATTTACTCTTATAATCTTTTGCTAATTTTTCATTAAATAAGAATAAATTCATATTTACTTCTATGCAAATTTACATAAAACAACCAATGAGTGAAAACATTCCATTTAATGAAAAGGTAAGAATCTTGAATAATAATTTACATAAACCTCTATCAATCTACATTTTTGAAGAATGATTTTACTCTATAAATCCCAAAAAATCTTAACTTTTTATTAAATGACTTCTACATTCAAATCATCCCCATATTTTTTTTACTACCTTTGTCGCATTGTATTTATTATGATAGATTTTAGTCAGGATACTGTTATAGAAAGTTTAGAAACTAAAAAAAATCTTATTCTTCAACATCCTTATTCTAAGCAATATACTGAGTTGGTTGAAAAAATTCTGAACATACAGCGGTTATCGGATGAAGAAGGGTTGATGTTGTATCAAATGCACGATTTATCTTTTCTTGCTCTGTTAGCCGATTATGTAAATTTTTCAAAGAATCACAATGTTGTTTATTACAATCGCAACATTCATATTGAACCAACCAATTTTTGTGTATATAGCTGTGCTTTTTGTTCCTATTCACGCTTGATTAAACAAAAGGATGAGGGCTGGAAGTATACTGTGGATGAGATTTTAGAAATTGTCAAAAAATACGATAATCAACCAATAACAGAAATACATATCACTGGTGGCGTTATTCCACAACAAGATTTAAATTTTTATATTGAATTGTTTCAAAAAATAAAAACACACAGAAACATTCACATCAAAGCATTAACTCCTGTTGAAATTCATTACATTTCTAAAAAAGCAAAATTATCATACGCTGAAACACTGCAAAAGTTAAGCGAAGCAGGTTTGGACAGCATGCCCGGTGGAGGTGCTGAAATTTTCAACAAAGAAATTCGTGAAAAAATTGCTGGTGATAAATGTACAACTGAACAGTGGTTGGAAATACATCGTATATGGCATTCAATGGGAAAACGTTCAAACGCTACAATGTTATATGGACATATTGAAACTTATGAACATCGTATAGAGCACATGAAAATGTTGAGAGATTTGCAAGATGAAGCAGGAGGATTTCAGGCCTTTATTCCATTAAAATTTCGAAATAAAAACAATCAAATGAGTCATGTGCCGGAGGTTAGCATTGTCGAAGATATGAAGAATTATGCTGTTGCAAGGTTATATTTAGATAATTTTCAACATATAAAGGCCTATTGGGCAATGCTTGGTCGACACAATGCTCAAATAGCTTTACACTTTGGGGCAGATGATTTAGATGGAACGATTGACGACACTACGAAAATATATTCTATGGCGGGCAGCGAAGAACAGCATCCGTCAATGACAACCGAAGAAATTCGTCAACTGATTTTACAGGCAAAGCGAATTCCGGTCGAGCGTGATACATTGTATAATCCTATTCAAAATTAATTTTATTATGGAGAATGTTTTCAATCGGACTAAAATAATTGCTACCATGGGCCCTTCCACACAATCCAAAGAGGTTTTGCGTCAGATGATACTGGAAGGACTTGATGTGTGTAGAATCAATTTTTCTCACGGCGATTACAATTTAATTAAAGAAACAATTAATAACATTCGTGAATTAAATAAAGAACTTGGAACTTTTGTAGGAATATTAGGCGATTTACAGGGGCCTAAATTGAGAATAGGTGTAATAAAAAATGGAAGTATATATCTGGAAAAGAACCAGGAAATTATTCTAACAACAAAAGAATGTGAAGGCGATGAAAATCGGATTTATATTAACTATCCCCAATTTCCAAGGGATGTAAAAAAAGGAGAAAAGGTCTTATTGGACGATGGTAAAATTCATCTGGAAGTCATTGAAAGCGATGAAAAAGAAAATGTCAAATGCAAGGTAATTTCCGGCGGTGTTTTGTCTTCTAAAAAAGGCGTGAATTTGCCCAACACTAAAATATCTTTACCTTCCTTAACTATTAAGGATTTGCGCGATTTAGATTTTGCTCTGGAAAATGATTTTGATTGGATTGGATTGTCTTTTGTTCGTTCGGTAACCGATATTGTGGAATTAAAGGAGATTATTCGTAATAAAAATAAAAATGCACGAGTAGTAGCCAAAATTGAAAAGCCGGAAGCATTGAAAGAAATTGATCAAATCATTAATGTAACCGATGCAGTGATGGTAGCGCGTGGAGATTTAGGGGTAGAATTGCCGATGGAGCAAGTTCCATTAATTCAAAAGAAAATAGTAGAGAAATGCATTAGAGCGTCGAAGCCCGTTATTATTGCAACACAGATGATGGAAAGTATGATTGAAAATTACTCCCCAACGCGTGCAGAAGTCAACGATGTGGCAAATGCTGTGATGGACGGAGCCGATGCAGTGATGCTAAGTGCTGAAACTTCTGTTGGTAAATATCCTGTGAAGGTGATTGAAATGATGAGAAAAATTATTACACAGGTGGAAGATTTGGATACGATTTATTACCGTCATCATGCTCCTGAATTAAAAACAACAACTTATATTACAGATAGCATTTGTTATACTGCCTGTGTACTTGCGAAAGAAGCACAGGTCAAAGCCATTATCACAATGACCAATAGCGGTTATAGTGCTTTCAAATTGTCCAGCCATCGTCCAAAAGCACGGATATTTGTGTTTACAGATAATAAAGCACTACTTACAACATTGAGTTTGGTTTGGGGAGTAACGGGGTATTATTATGATAAATACGAAAGTACTGACCAGACCATCAATGATTTAAAAGAATTTTTGAAAAACAACCATTTAGTAAAGCCGGATGATTTAGTGATTAACATTGCATCTATGCCTTTGAAAGAAAAAGGAAGAACAAATATGATGAAGTTAAGTTACATTCAATAAATACTAAACAATATGATACATACAAAATCAGAAGAGTTATATAAAAAAGCATTGCAATTGTTCCCCGGCGGTGTTAATTCACCAGTGCGAGCTTTCAAAAGCGTAGGTGGAACTCCGATTTTTATTGAAAAAGGAAAAGGATCTAAAATTTATGATGTTGATGGTAATGAATACATTGATTATTGTGCGAGCTGGGGACCTTTGATTTTGGGACATGCACATCCAGATATTATTAATGCGGCCTATCAAGCCATGATGAATGGTACATCTTTTGGAGCACCTACAAAATTGGAAAATCAGCTGGCAGAACTGATATTAAATCATCATCCGTATATAGAAAAAATACGCTTTGTAAGCAGCGGTACTGAAGCGGTAATGAGTGCTATACGTTTAGCCCGTGCATATACAGGAAAAAATAAAATAATCAAATTTGAAGGATGTTATCACGGTCATTCAGATTCTTTGTTGGTAAAAGCAGGTTCTGGACTTGTAACTTTTGGACAATCTTCTTCTGCAGGAGTGCCAAAGGAAATAGTGCAACATA
Source organism: Bacteroidia bacterium (assembly GCA_026003255.1). GTDB lineage: Bacteria > Bacteroidota > Bacteroidia > B-17B0 > Aurantibacillaceae > BPGX01. The sequence continues at coordinate 550,039 of BPGX01000002.1, forward strand.
CTATTGTTTTGCAGCTTGACGATGAAAGTGCTGTACAAAAAGCATTTGAAGAGTTTGGTAATGATATTGCGGCAATAATTATTGAACCCATTCCAGCGAATAATGGACTACTCTTACAAAGAAAAGAGTATCTTCAATTTCTACGCGATATTACAAAACAACATAATTGTTTATTGATTTTTGACGAGGTGATAAGTGGTTTTCGTGTAGGTTTTACGGGGGCTGCAGGATATTACAACATTTCGCCAGATATTATCACTTTTGGAAAAATTATTGGTGGCGGTTTCCCTGTTGGCGCTTACGCAGCGTCAAAAGAAATTATGAGAATGGTATCGCCGGAAGGACCGATGTATCAGGCGGGGACATTGAGTGGGAATCCTGTGGCAATGGCAGCGGGTTATGCCCAATTATCCAGATGTTTAGAAGATAATTTTTATACAACTCTTGAAGAAAAAACAAAAACGTTAATAGATGGTATTTTACAGGTAAAACCAGAAGTTTTACCATTCAAGATTTTCAGCATTGGATCTATCTTCTGGATTGCATTTGCGGAAAGAGAATACATCCGATCCGCTAATGAAATTGATGCGAATAGCATGAACTATTTTAGGACGTTATATCATGCATTATTGAAAAATGGAGTATACCTAGGTCCATCTGGTTATGAAGTGGGTTTTTTAAGCGCTGTTCATACTAATGAAGATATTGAGAGAACTGTCCTTGCATTTGAGAAAGCATTTAAGGAAATGTTAGTTGAGAGTTAAGAGTTTTTAGTGATGAGTTGAGAGTTTTGTGTTTTTCTTGGACACAATGGAACGCTGATGACGCGGATTATTACTAATGGTCGCAGATTTTTATAGTGAATCTTTTATTTAATGAATTTATTCTATGTGTTCTATGAATATCTATGTACCTATGTGTTGAGCAATGAGTTTTTTATCATATAGAAACATAGGAGAAATAGAAAACATAGTTATGAGTTAAGAGTGATGAGTTTTGAGTTTTGAGTTTTTTTACCACATTAGATACATAGACGGCATAGAAAACATAGTTTTGAAGTATGAGTTAAAAATTTTTTGTGGATATAATAGAACATTGATGACGCGGATTATTACTGATGATCGCAGATTTTATGATAGTAAGTTTTTTATGTGCGTAAATCTGTTTCAATTTGTGTTTATCATTGTTCTTGTGCTTTTTCATCTCTCTCTTATATTCACTACATTTACCACGATGAAAAAAATAGTCAGAACAGTTTGTATTGTGTTATGGAAATCGTGGTTTGCTCTTGTATTTTCAAGTTTGTTAATTATTTTATTCCCATTCTTTTATTTCTTATTGAAATTTCGTCAATATAAAGCCGTGTATTCGTTAAAGAAGGTGTGGGCATTTTTAATTTGTTTGTTTACAGGACTCATTCCCAGAATTCGTTATCCTTATGGTAGATTTGATTTTCCATCTCCATCCATTGTTGTGGCTAATCATACATCTTATTTAGATATTTTGTTTAGTGTGTTTTATGTCAAAAAAGCGGCGATTTATATGGGTAAGGCAGAATTATTGAAAATACCATTGTTTAATATTTTTTTCAAATATTTAGATATTCCCGTTCGACGGCAAAATCCAAAAGATGCTGCCCGTGCTTTTGAAAAAGCCGGTGAATGGTTAGACAAAGGATATGCTGTTATTATTTTTCCGGAAGGCACAATTTCTCCACAGGGCGTCTTAAAGCCATTCAAAAATGGGGCATTCAAATTGGCAATTCAAAAACGAGTGCCGATTGTGCCTGCAGTAAATTTGAATAACTGGCACTTGCTTGAAAATGGAGGTTTCTTTAAAAGCAATGGTTTTCCCGGAATAGCTCATATTGTAGTTGGACAGCCGATTATCACAGATTCTTACAATGAGGAAAATTTAGTAGATTTGCAAAATAAAGTCAGAACCTTTATTCAAAACGAATTAAATCAATTCTATGAAAAAAATCGATGAAAATTTAATTGACCAATTAGCGCATCTTTCAAGATTAGAATTTTCTCAAGAGGAAAAAGAAAAAATTTTAAGCGACTTAAATAGAATATTAGATTACATTGACCAACTCAACGAATTGGATACTGAAAATGTAGAACCATTAATTTATCTGTCTCCTAATAAAGACATTTTAAGAGAAGATGTTGTTAATGAAAATTTGAAAAAAGAGGATGCTCTGAAAAATGCTCCTAAAAAGGACTCTGATTATTTTAGAGTTCCAAAAGTAATTCAATAATTTCCCGAAATGAGAAACTATATCTTGATATTGATAGTTCTCGCGACTACGGTTTCTATTGCTCAAACTATGAAAACGAAGAAATGGCGTAGAACGGAAGTGGATTCTTTGAACGAAGCACATCTATTAATGGAAGAAGGTAATAATTACATGGCATATCCTATTTTTGAAGCTATTTATAACAATCATCCCAAAGAGACATACTTAAAATATGTTCTTGGAAAACTGTCGCTAACAAGAAGTGATAAATACGATTTAGCATTGCGATTGTTGGAAGAGAGTTATGCGGTTAATCCAAAAATTGAAGGTATTCAATACGATCTGGCAAGAGCTTATCATTACAACTATCAATTTGATAAGGCAGAAGAGTTTATTAATCAGTTTCTTTCCAGAAAAAAAATTAGCCCGGAACAAAAGACCAATGCCCTTATTCTTAAAAATTACATTCAAAATGCAAAGGTGCTTTATTCATCTCCAACGCGTGCTGTGGTAAAAAATATCGGTCGTCCCATTAATACGGAATGGGATGAGTATGTACCTGTCATCACCACTGATGAAGCAACGATGATTTTCACCTACCGTGGTGAAAAAAGCAAAGGTGGGCGACAAAACGCTTCTCTCTTACCAGATCCGAAAGGAGTTTTTTTTGAAGATGTCTATATAGCAGAAAAAGTACTGAACAAATGGGCAGAACCAAAAAGTATTGAAACCATTAATACGAACTCGCACGATGCTGCCATTGCGATGAGTCCAGACGGACAAATGTTGTTTATATACAAAGATGATGGTATCACACACGGAGATATTTATGTTTCTTATGCTTTGGGCAACAACGAATTCACTCCACCGCAAAAATTAAAAGGGTTAGTAAATTCTTACTCATGGGAAGGGAGTTGTTCAATCACTGCCGATGGAAGAACACTTTATTTTTCAAGCGAACGACCGGGTGGATATGGAGGAAAAGATATTTACAAAGCTACACTTTTACCAGACAGCACATGGGGAAATGTGGTAAATCTGGGAAGTGCTATCAATACGCCTTATGACGAAGATGCTCCTTTTATCCATCCGGATGGTGTTACATTATATTTTAGTTCAAAAGGACACAACAGCATGGGTGATTATGATATTTTTGTAAGTAGGATGGATTTAAATGACTCTACATTCAAGCAATTGGAAAATCTGGGTTATCCTATCAATACACCTGCTGATGATATTTACTTTGTTTTATCAGCCAGCGGAGAGCATGGTTATTATTCCAGTGCCCGCCCTGATGGAATTGGATTGAAAGACATCTATATTATAGAAACAAATTTTGAAAATAAACTTGTAAGTATGTTGGTATATGGTGCTGTATTCAAAGATAAAGAAGCGCAGGAAGCCACAATCACAGCGTACATGCTAAAAGATGGTAAAGAAGAATTATTCTCCCAGACCAAAAGTAGTAAAGAGAAAGGAAAATATCTTTTGAATTTACCAGCAGGATTTGAATTCAAAATTGAATGTAAATTAGACAGTAACTTCAGCGAGTCGTTTGTTGTAAACACAAAAGATTTGAAAGAATATAAAGAAAAACTTCATTTGTTTAATTTTGAAACAGTACAAACAGCTCCCCAAACTCCAACAGTTGCCAGCAAACCTACAACAATCGCTCTCAACACAGAAACTTTAAATACCGTTCAAAAAGAAACGTATGAATACACAAAAAATTATGGCAATGTTAGCGTAGAAGGTTTAATTTTTAAGGTGCAAATCGCTGCTTATAAATATCCAAAAAACTATTCTTATGAACATCTGAAAGGATTAGGTAAAATTGAAACTATGCAATTGGGAGATGGTTTAACCAGATTTACCATTGGAGGCGAATTCAAAACATTAGATGAAGCATTTCAACATAACTTAAAAGTGATAAGAGCAGGACAAAAAGACGCTTTTGTATTGGCCATTTACAAAGGCAAAAGAGTTTATTTATCAGATTTAGTAAAAATGGGTATTTATATTAAGAAAGATGAACAATTAGCAAAAGAAATTCAGAAAGAATATCAACCGGTTGCAACAAATACGAATAATCCTTCAATAAAAAATCAGACAATCACATCAAACACAACTGAAAAGAAGGAGACCATTCCATCAACAGGTAGTTCTAAAATAGATTTTTCAGGCATTAATTTAAATCCTTTTCAACAAAAAATTTTCAACTATAGCCATCAATATGGTCAGGTAGAAAAAAATAATCTTTACTATTCTGTACAAATTGGAATTACGAAAAATCCTAATAATGTAGGATTTAATAACCTCAAAAAGCATGGAAAAATTGAAAGTTATCGTCTGGAAACAGGCGTATATATCTTGTATATTGGAAAAATTAAAACGCTGAATGATGCCTTGATGTTGAATAAAAAAATCATTCAGGCAGGTGTGAAAGATGCCTTTGTCATTGGCTTTTATGACAATAAAAGATATTATATCAATCAACTCATTGAAAATAAAATTTTAGAATAAATGAACATTCGTAAGCAAACATTTTTGAATAAAATTGAGTTGTCTGAAAGTGAATTATTATTATTAGAAGGAAAACGAAAGCAATTAATCAAACAATTAGAAAAAAAAGGAATTAAAGATAAAAATGTTTTGAATGCCATTGGCAAAATACCACGACACTTGTTTTTTGATTTAAAAAATTTTCAATTTGATGAAAGTAAAGGTAAGTTTGTATCACAAGGTGTATCGGTGATGTTAGATTATGTGTACGATAATAGAGCGTTACCAATTGGTCTTGGACAAACGATTTCTCATCCATACACAGTGGCCTTTCAAACACAAGCATTGCAAATACAACCCGGTGATAAAGTTTTAGAAATTGGAACCGGTTCTGGTTATCAAACAGCTGTTTTGTTAGAATTAGGGGCTATTGTTTACAGTATAGAACGAATAGAAGAGTTGCATATAAAAAGTAAAAGTATTTTGGAATTTTTAGAATACAAAGATTTCTTTTTGAAACACGGTGATGGTTATGCGGGTTGGCCAGAACATGCGCCGTTTGATAAAATTATTGTAACGGCATCTGCATTAAATTTGCCCGAAAAATTATTATTTCAACTCAAGCCCGGCGGTAGAATGATTGTTCCTATTGAACAAAATAATTGTACTCAAATGTTTTTATTCACAAGAAAAGAAGACAATACATTTATCAAAGAAAATTTGGGGGAATGTGCCTTTGTGCCAATGTTGTATAATAAAGAATAAAATTGAACTATGTCAAACTGTCTTTTGATTTAAAACGGAATAAAAATTGTAATTTATTCGCACAAAAAAATTATACTATGATGTACTACGATCCATTTTTACTTTTGATTAGCATCGTTTTAATGGTTGTGGGGCTTATTGTAAGTTCAACACTCAAAAGTAAGTTCAGGGAATACAGTATGGAGCCCTTGCCTAATGGAATGAGTGGAAAAGATGTAGCAGAAAAAATGTTGAGAGATAATGGTATTTATGATGTGAAGGTTATATCAGTGGAAGGAGAATTAACCGATCATTACAATCCGATGAATAAAACAGTGAACTTGAGTCCGGATGTGTATTATGGAAAACACGTCTCTGCTGCTGCGGTGGCGGCGCATGAATGTGGACATGCCATACAACATGCTACGGCTTATAGTATGCTTATGTTGAGGAGTCAATTAGTGCCGGTGGTACAAATCAGTTCCACTATTATGAACTTCATTGTGATTGGTCTTGCCTTTGCAGGAGCAATGATGCCTCAACTGTTGAATACGTTTTTATTAATTTTCATCATTGGTCAAAGTATTGTTACCTTATTTAGTTTGGTTACATTGCCCGTTGAAATTGACGCAAGTCGTAGAGCATTGCAATGGTTGAGTCATGCTAATATTCTTTATGGAGAAAGATATTACAAAGCCAAAGATGCTTTGAAATGGGCAGCATATACCTATGTAGTGGCTGCCATTGGCGCAGTGGCAACCTTATTGTATTACATCTGGCGATTTACACAAAGTAGAGAGGAGTAAAAGAGTCGAAAATTTTTTAGCGAAGTTTATCAAAATTAAAAATTGAAAAGGGGGGAAGGTGTACATTGAATTGATTTTACGGATAGTGTTGTTGATAGGATGTTTCTTATTAAGTTAAGTTTTAGACAAAGTAAATATCCAACAAGTTATACCTTTAAATAGAAGCACAAAAGTCGAGATTTGCATGTCCTTCCGCTTGACACAAAATCTGTGTTATAGGTAGCTTTATTTCGTTACTTTAATGATTTCATTTTCTTCTGTTATATTCCAAATCTGTGTCCGAGTGCATTGGTGCGTCCAAAATGTTTTGTTATCAAAGGTTCTTCTTTTGAGTTTGTATGTCATTAACAACTCATCAAATTGGGTCGCATAAACAATGTACTTTTTTCCAACTTCAAAATGATAACCACACGCTGCTCCATTCGGCGGAGTAAGAATAGTTAATGTGTCTGAAACCAGCTGCCCTTTATACATTCTCTCAACTTTTATTTTTACAACAGCGGTTGGAAACTCACGCCACTTGAAATAAATCTTGCTTGTGTCACCAGTCACTACAACGCCCAAACTGTCATAGTTATTTGTCAAAGTTCTGGATACAACATATCCGCTAAATACTATGTCAGAATACTTAACACTACTAGAAACTGTACCCTGTCCTTCACAACTACAAGCAAAAGAATTTAGTGCCCAAACAAAAGTTAAGAATATTGTTAGAATTAAGTTTTTATGCTGTAAAATATTCATCTTCGTTGTTTATTCGTATGGTATGTGAAAAATGTCCTGTAATAGGCGGCAATATTCAGTGATGTACAAACAAAGGCTGGTTAGTAATTGCAAATGTACATGAAATTCTTCAAATAACACACCAACGAATAAAAATCTTGAAAAAATAATCTGTGGAAATCTGTTTCAATCTGTGGCATCTGTGTTCTATTGTTTTAAGCTTATTCAAAAGAATTTATATTGGTCAGTTTAAGTTTCATCATTATATCTGTCTGTTCGTCATTACCTAATTTGAAGATATGCTTGTTAAACTCTACAAAACCATTTTTCCTGTAAAAATTAATTGCTCTGTGATTTTTCTCCCATACTCCGAGCCAGATGTATTCAGCATTTCTTTTTCTCGCGATATCTATTGCTTTTTCGAGAAGTAATTGACCAATTTTTTTCCCATGATATTCTTTCAACACATATATTCTTTCGATTTCAACAGCTTTGTCATCCTTTATCTCTGTTTGTGATTGCCCAAAATTTACTTTTAAATAACCAATTACATTGTTCTCAATAGTTGCGAAGTAAAATTCTGAGTTATTGTCGTTAAGTTCATTCGTTAGTTTAGTTATAGAAAAACTTTCGTCAAGATATTTCTTCATGTTTTCTTCAGTGTTGTCTGAAGCAAATGTTTCATAAAAGGTCTGTCTGCCAATTTTTTGTAACTCGTTAATCTCTTTTATTGTTACTTTTTTAATTTTAATGACACTCATACTTGCTATGAATATTATAGATTCAATTTACAGCTTTTACACTTTATTGCAACAAAATATCATCAACATTTTAAAAAGTGAAGGGGAAAGAAAAAATTCTTTCCCATTGCATCTTAGCTTGAAAATTTTTCCTATGGTTAAGCACAAATTTACATGAAATTCTTCTGATAACACACCAACGAATAAAAACTAATAAAAATCTTGAAAAAATAATCTGTGGAAATCTGTTTCAATCTGTAACATACGTGTTTAATTGTTTTGTGTTTATTCAACCCAATTTATTCATTAGAAATCAAGAATATTCACAAGAGATTACTTCGGGCGTTGACACGCCCTCGCAATGAGGGGCTTATTCATTTTTCATATAACTACCCTTACACCTGTGGAAGGGAGAAAACAAATAATTCCTAAAAGTAGCAGTAGTAAAGAATGTATAACATCTGGGAAATTTCTGATGAATAATTGGGGTTAAATTGTTTTAATAAAAGGTTTTTACCATTCGTTTCTCCATTTCCGTTAAAATCCTTTTCTTTGCTCAAAAAATTAGCATGTTAGAAAAAATTAATTCCAACTGGAAATGGGCTACTGTTTTTACTGTTATTGTAATGATTGTATTAACTGTGTTGTACTTTAAACCTATGTACTTTGAAGACAAAGTGCTCAATCAAGGCGATATTATGCGACACAGAGCCATGAGTAAAGAAATCATGGACTTTCGGGAAAAATACCATCAAGAGCCCTTGTGGACTAATTCCATGTTTGGGGGCATGCCCGCCTATCAAATCTCTACCGAATATCCGGGCAATTGGCTTTCTTTTATCGATAAAGCATTCAAATTATTTTTACCACATCCTTCTGGCTATTTATTTTTATATGGTGTCAGTTTTTTTATCTTAATGCTGGTGCTTCGAGTGCCTTATTTATTGGGGATTTCAGCAGCAGTAGCGTACGCCTTATCTTCTTATTTTTTAATCATCATTGAAGCGGGGCATAATTCCAAAGCCAATGCTATTGGTTATTTGCCGCTTGTAATGGCAGCATTGGTAATGTTATTCAAGCAAAACCAATGGTTGGGTGCCTTGTTGTCTGCTTTGTTCTGGGCGCTGGAAATTAATGCTAATCACTTGCAAATCACCTACTATCTGGTAATTATGATTTTCATTTTCTGGTGTTATTGGTTGTATGAATCGGTTATAACAAAAACCCTTCCTGATTTTATTAAACGTTCGGTTTTACTTGCTGTTGCGATTGGCATTGCAGTTCTTCCCAATATGGGAAATTTATTAACAACTTATGAATATGGAAAATATTCTACCAGAGGAAAAAGTGAATTAACCATTAAAGAAGATTTGAAACCTAACAAAGACATTAAAACAAGCGGATTGGATAAAGATTATGCCACACAATGGAGTTATGGCATTGGAGAAACGTTCACATTCTTAATACCAGACTTCAAGGGCGGGGCATCTCAATCCATTGCCAGTGCGGATATTGATGCTTTAAAAAACGTCCCTTCTGAAATGCGAGAAGCAGTGGCCAGTCAATCGGCCTATTTTGGACCGCAGCCATTTACCAGCGGACCGGTGTATCTTGGTGCGATTGTAGTATTCTTGATGGTATTGGGTTTGTTTGTTTTACCAAAAGAATGGAAAATTCCTATACTTATTGTTACCATTCTTTCTATCGTATTAGCGTGGGGTAAAAATTTTATGATACTTACCGATTTATTTATGGATTATGTTCCAGGTTATAATAAATTCAGGGCGGTTTCAATGATTCTTGTTTTAGTAGAATTTACTGTTCCGTTAATAGCGGCTTTGTCATTGTATTACCTTGTTCAAAATCATCTTCAAAAAATTAAAATTGGCAACAAAGAATTTGAGATTCAAAAAATAAGTTTGTGGAGTTTTATTGTAGTGGGAGGTTTTTGTTTAATCAATTATTTAATGCCGGGGTTGTTTAATACATTCAAAGCACCCGATGAAGAAATGATTTTAATGAGTGAATACACGAAAGCGGGTTATCCCAAAGAAGAAGTCAGCAAATATATTCAGCAATTAATGCCACACGTTGAGACAGCACGAAAAAATATTGTAAAATCTGATGCCATTCGTTCGTTCATATTTATAACATTGTTTTTTGTGTTTCTATGGGCATATTTTAAGAAGAAAGTGAATACATCTTTATTATTCCTGTCGTTTGGAGTTTTTTCGGCTATTGATTTGTACACAGTGAATAAACGGTATTTTGGAAATAATGCCTTTGTTCCAAAAAATAATATCCAACAGTTGTTTACACCTTCTCAAGCCGATGAGATGATACTTCAGGATACCACAAAATATTATCGTGTTTTAAATCTGGCAACAAATACTTTCAACGATGCAACTACTTCGTATTTTCATAAATCGGTGGGCGGTTATCATGGCGCTAAATTGAAAAAATATCAGGAGTTAATTGATTTTCATCTAAGCAAAGAAATTCAATGGTTTTATCAACAATTAAATCAGATTGCTGGTGCTGATAGTTTGTTAGAAACGAAAATTTTACCTTCATTGAATGTTATTAATATGCTGAATACGAAATACATTTTATTGCCTGTCAAATCAGGGGCTATTCCAATGCCGAATGCTTCTGCAAATGGGAATGTATGGTTTGTAAAACAAATCTTTAATGTAGAAAATGCAGATAGTGAAATTGTAAAACTTTATTCAATTAATACCAAAACGCAAGCAGTTGTTCAGGAGAAAAACAAATTACCACAAATGAAAAATACATACTCTGGAACTGGAAAAATATATCTGACGAGTTATGCACCGAATACGTTAAAATACACTTCTATTACAGATGAGGAACAATTCGCTGTCTTTTCAGATATTTATTATCCAAAGGGCTGGAATGCTTATGTTGATGGACAACTACAACCACATACCTGTGTCAATTATGTATTGCGTGGAATGATTATACCTAAAGGTACGCATACTATTGAATTTAAATTTGAACCCACTTCTTACAAAATTGGTAATAACATTGCTTATGTGGGTTCGACTTTGATTTATGTTGTAGTGATAAGTATTCTATTCATGCTTTGGAAACAACTCAAAAATGGCTAAAAGAAAATATAACATTCTGCTGGGTGTTACGGGCGGTATTGCGGCATATAAAATTCCATTATTAGTTCGTTTATTGGTGCAGGAAGGATATGAAGTTAAAATTATTTTGACAGAGTCCGCAGAAAATTTTGTAACACAAGAAACCTTATCTGTTCTTTCAAAAAATCCTGTTTATACATCGTTTTTTAATGAAAAAAGAGAATGGAATAATCACGTGCATCTGGCAGATTGGGCGGATATAATGGTTATTGCTCCCGCTACAGCGAATACTATTGCAAAAATGGCGAACGGATATTGCGATAATCTTTTAATGGCTACTTATTTATCGTTTACAAAAAAAGTAATCGTAGCTCCTGCGATGGATGCGGAAATGTGGGAACACGAGACAGTGAGAATAAATTTAGAACAGTTGAAATCCAGAAAAAATCATCTTGTTTTACCGGTTGAATACGGTGCATTAGCCAGTGGCATTACAGGATGGGGAAGAATGTTAGAGCCGCAGGAGATTTTTTATCACGTTCAGAAAGTTCTGACTAAATCAGAAGAGTTGGTTAATAAAAAAGTATTGGTAACAGCCGGTGCAACTTATGAACCTATTGATCCTGTTCGCTTTATTGGGAATCGAAGTTCAGGGAAAACAGGCATTGCCATTTCGGAAGAATTGGCGCTTCGTGGAGCAGAAGTTTATCTTGTGCATGGAAATGTAACAACTTCATTGCCGAAACATCCAGATATAAAATGTATTAAGGCATCAACTGCTCAGGAGATGTATGATGCTTGTGTAGAAATTTTTCCGAATATGAATGCGGCGATTCTTGCTGCAGCAGTGGCGGATTATACGCCAGTTTCAATGGCAGATGAAAAAATTAAAAAAACGGATGATATTTTTCAAATTACTTTGAAGAAAACAAAAGATATATTAAAAACATTGGGGGAATTAAAAAGAAAAGAACAATTATTAGTAGGTTTTGCATTAGAAACAAATAATGTGATACAAAATGCACAAAAGAAATTAGTTAATAAGAATGCCGATATGATATTTGCTAATCAATGTACAGAAGAAAATCCAGCATTCAATGTGGAAGAGAACGAATTGATATTATTGAAAAAGAATAACGAAATTAAAAACTTAGGAAAGCATAAAAAGTTTAAGTTAGCAGAAAAAATTGTAGATGAAATTGTAATCGCACTCAATACAAAAAATACCAGTTAAATCTCCAGTTATTATTTCCCGAATTATTAAATCCCAGATTATGCAATAGGATTAATAAAATTTGAAATTTCTATAAAATTAACCTTATGTATTTTAACCACAATGAACACTAAGAAAATAAACAAAGTTCACAAAGCGCTGATATATTTTGCAAACGAGAAATGCTTTGTGTTCATTTTAAAGAACTTTGTTTTCTAAAAAAATCAAATATTTAAAACCAAATTAGTAAAGACCATTTATTTTTAATATCAATGAAATAATGTTTACAGTACGTTAATTTCTAATGCATGATTTGGGATATACTAATTCTAATGTAATGAAGAAATGAGTTTAAAATAAAAAAAGCAGAGAATCCACATAACAATAATGGTGAATTCTCTGCAAAAGGTTAACAAGAAAAAGATGTTATTTGTTTATTATTAATTTTTCTAAGTAATAATTTTGACTATTCCCCAATCTAACAAAATAAACACCTTCGGGAATTGTTTCAATTGGTAAAGCAATTTTATTGCTGTTTTCAATTTTGGTGTTTTTATAGATGGTGCTTCCCAAAGAATTGATGATTTCCACAAAGCTAATTTCTTTTATATTTTGTGGAACAAGATATACAACATTGCCAGAAGCAGGGTTTGGTGAGATAGTAAAGTGAGCATTTAAATTGTGAGAAAAGGTAGCCACATTAGTAACAAATGTGGCGCTGCCGTAGATGTTCACATCATCAATACGAAAAGTACCGGCTGTGCCTTCGGCATTCCAGGCATACCATCTGAAACTGATTGGAGAAGTGATGTTAGATAGAGTAGGGGTAACCTTAAAACCGGATAAAATAACTGTTGAAGAATAAGCATCAGTTGTCCAGAAAAACTCATTATTAGTAGTTATAGTAATATTTGTATTAGTAGCTGCTGCGGGAAAGTTATTAGTAAAACCATCATCGCTTGAACGTACTGACCAAAAACGAGGGCCAGTACCAGATCTATTGGCTTTGAATATAATAGAGTCAAAAGTTAGTTTGTAATTGGTTTGAGGGTTAATAGTGATTTCATAATATTTATTTGGGTCCAAACTACCAGTGAAATTCGCATCATCTCCATTTGTAGCACCGGTTCCCCAGCCAGAAAAGGAAAAATAGCCGCTTGTGGATGGACAGGTATTAGTGCCAACTGCAATAAAAGAACCACTCGTTAGCCCGGTAGCCGTGGGTGGAGGTGTTGGGTCAACGGTACCTGTACAAGGTGTTGTGGTGCTACTCACCTGTGCAAAGTTGTAAGTTAATGTAAAACTGGTCGTTTGTGCCACTATCATTCCAGCGCTTACAAGCGTTTGAGCAAAAAGTAAAAGTTTTTTCATACCTTAAAATTTTGATCGGCAAATTTAAGAAAAACAATTTTAAATAATCAACAATTTTATGAATGGTAAAAATTATTTAACAAACGGCAAATATAAATTAAATTTATTTAACAGACATTTTTACCTGATAACTACCGGTATTTTTCTCGCTATATACCGTTTCATAAATAGTTAAATAGATAACACCATCGGCATCTGCAATATATTTTGTGTTACTACCGGCTCTTAGATTTTTTCCGTTCAAACCAATTTTAAATATTAAAGTCCCATAGTTAAAATAAGTAGGATCTGCAGTTTCATTAGTAATTTCACCACCCACAACATTTCCATCAGGAGTATATTTTTTATTATCTAAACTAGCTAGTACAATTTCTCCTCTTGCCGTGATTTCAATTGTTTGTCCTTTTTTAACCTTTATGCCGGTATTAAGCCAGCCCCCATTATTATTCGCCATAATGTGTTTGGATGCTTTTACGACAAAACTATAATTCCCATTTGTGTTGTCGAAATACGATATATCCATTGATTTAATATTACTTATAGCAAATGTGGTCTTTAAGAAAGAGTTAGAAAATTCTATTGTTTTAAAGTCAACAGAACCTGAAATTCGGTCGCCATTATTAGTCATTAGTGCATCCATAAAACTATAATCACTAATGTTGCATTCAGATAATATTTCATTCAATACAGCAGAAACGTTCTCAGAGTTTGTAGCTGTGTTTTTATCTAAAAAGTTTTCAATAAAATAAATTGCCTTTAATCCATATTTTTTGATGTTTTCAGAAACTGCTTCAATGCTTTTTTCATCAGAAGTATTGGCTAATATCTGAATATTTTTATTAATTTCAGATGCAATACTTTCATCTTTTTCTAATCCAAAAGTAATTTGAGCAACATCTTTTAATGGTATCGTCATTTTTCCATAAGGTGTATTGAAGTTGATGTCCTTCATTTTTGCCTGACCATATAAGATACTGCCATCATAAAAATAAAGTGTAACATCGGCCAATTTTTGAGCCCAACTAATTGTTGAATAAAACAACAATACAACCAAAATCAATTTAGGTGTCATAAAATCATTTTTTGCAAAGAAACTAAACATAACCAATTACAACAAATTTTTTATTTTCTAACTTTTGTAACCAATTTCAAAAGGATTATTCTCTATTTTTGCCACAAATTAGATTGTTTATGCAAGATAAATTAAAGACGCTCGAACAAAAACAACAGGAAGCTTTATTAGGCGGAGGTCAAAAGCGTATTGAAGCACAACATAAAAAGGGAAAACTTACAGCAAGAGAAAGAATACATTTTCTTTTAGATGAAGGTTCGTTTCAAGAAATTGGGATGCTTGTTACGCACAGAAGTACTGAGTTTGGATTAGATAAAGAAAAATACCTTGGAGATGGTGTAGTTACTGGATATGGTACCATTAACGGGAGATTAGTGTATGTGTTTTCTCAGGATTTTACGGTTTTCGGCGGTTCACTTTCAGAAGCCCATGCCGAAAAGATTTGTAAGATTATGGATTTAGCCATGAAAACCGGTGCACCAGTGATAGGACTCAACGATAGTGGAGGCGCACGAATTCAGGAAGGTGTGGTTTCACTTGCTGGATATGCGGATATTTTTTATAGAAATGTAAAAGCCAGTGGTGTAATACCACAAATCTCTTGTATTATGGGACCTTGTGCCGGTGGTGCTGTGTATTCGCCAGCTATGACTGATTTTATCTTGATGGTCGAACATACCTCATACATGTTTGTTACAGGACCAAATGTGGTGAAAACCGTAACACACGAAAATGTTACAGCAGAAGAATTAGGCGGCGCCCATACGCATGCAACTAAAAGTGGCGTTACACATTTTGCTTGCGCTAATGAGATAGAAGCCATTAATACTATTAAAAAACTACTTTCTTATATTCCGCAAAATTGCGAAGAAAAGCCCCCCAGAATGCCTTATGAAATCACCGATTGGACAAAAGAACTTAGACCGGCATTAAATTCTATTATTCCACCATCGTCTTCTCAACCTTACGACATGCATGAAGTTATACAGCAAGTGATTGATGAAGATTCCTTTTTAGAAGTTCACAAAGAATTTGCCGAAAATATTATATGTGGCTTTGCCCGAATAGTTGGAAGAAGTGTGGGTATTATAGCCAATCAACCTGCTGTGCTAGCGGGCGTGTTGGATATACATTCCTCTATCAAAGCTGCAAGATTTGTGAGGTTTTGTGATGCATTTAATATCCCCTTATTAGTTTTTGAAGATGTGCCGGGCTTTTTACCGGGAACAGATCAGGAATGGAATGGTATTATTACCAATGGTGCCAAGTTGTTGTTTGCATTTGCTGAAAGCACAGTGCCAAGAGTAACAGTTATTACACGCAAGGCCTATGGAGGTGCTTATGATGTGATGAACAGTAAACACATTGGTGCGGATATTAATTACGCGTGGCCAACGGCTGAAATTGCTGTAATGGGCGCCAAAGGAGCGGCTGAAATTATCTTCAAAGACGAAATCAATGCCGCTGAAGACAAGGAAGCAAAATGGAAAGAGAAAGAAGCTGAATACAATGAACTCTTTGCTAATCCTTATAAAGCCGCCGAAAGAGGATACATTGATGAAGTAATAAAGCCAGAAGAAACAAGAATAAAACTCATTCGTGCTTTTGAAATGCTTGAAAATAAAGTGGATTCCATGCCTAAGAAAAAACACGATAATATTCCATTGTAACTAGTGTTATGACTTTTGCATCCATTACTTTTTTGTTATACTTTTTACCACTTTTTCTATTGATTTATCATTTTGTTCCAAAAAATTGGAAAAATGGAATCATATTGTTTGCAAGTATTTTGTTCTATTCGTGGGGAGGACCAAAATTTATTTTTGTAATTCTGCTTACCACTTTTTTAGATTTCTTTTTAGTTCAAAAAATGTATTATGCCAAATCCAATGCACAAAAAAAATTATTCCTAATTCTATCTCTCTGCCTGAATCTTGGAATATTGTTTTATTTCAAATATGCCAATTTTTTTGTGGATAATTTGAATAACTTATTTAGTTTCAACATACCTCTAAAAAAACTTTTACTTCCAATAGGAATTTCTTTTTATACATTTGAAAGTATCACTTATGTAATGGATGTTTATCGTAATGTTCATCCGCCTTTGAAAAATTTCTGGCACTATCAGACATACATTTTATTGTTTCCAAAATTGATTGCAGGACCAATTGTTCGTTTCCATGAAATAGCCGACCAGATAACGGATAGGAAAGAGAGTTATGAAAAGAAGATTCATGGAATGATATTGTTTTGTGTAGGATTGGCAAAAAAAGTAATACTTGCGAATACCATTGGAAGACAGGCCGATGAAATTTTTAGTATGCCCATTGAAAATATTGACACGGCGGCGGCATGGATAGGGGCAATGAGTTACACCTTCCAGATTTACTTTGATTTTAGTGGGTATAGTGATATGGCAATTGGATTGTGTAAAATCATGGGCTTTAAAATACCAGAGAATTTTAATAATCCTTATACATCACAATCTGTTACAGAATTCTGGAGACGCTGGCATATTACTTTAGGACGCTGGATGAAAAATTATTTATATATACCATTGGGAGGCAATAAAATAGGGACATTGCGAACACTGATAAATTTATGGATTGTGTTTTTGCTGTCAGGTTTGTGGCATGGAGCAGGATGGAATTTTATCTTGTGGGGTGCTTACCACGGATTTTTTTTAGTAATAGAACGATATAAGTTGTTGGATATTTATTCTAAAATACCTTCATTGATAAGAGTATTGTGGACATTTATTATTGTGAGCACAGGATGGGTATTGTTTCGCAACGAAAACATACAGTATGCTTTATCTGTTGTTCAGAAAATGTATGTACCAACATTTTCTCATAATTTTAATTATCTATTGAATGATTGGTGGTTTTCTTTTGTTCTATGTATTTTCTTTTCTTTCTTTACTTTACTACCATTCTTAAAATCATTTCACGATAAAATTTTTTATTTTCAATTCACTATAAATTCATTGAAAAAATGGTTCATTGCTTTTGTGATACTATACTATATTTCACTTTCTTACATTGCTGCATTGGATTTTAATCCTTTTATTTATTTTAGATTTTAATAATGAGTAAAAAAGTTGTAAATACAACAAATCGTTTAAAGAATTATTGGTGGGCTTTTTATTTTCTAATAACTCTTCCTACCATACATACATTTTTAAAGAAAGATAATAAGCCCAATCTTACAGGGATTGTAATGTTAGAAAAACGACCTGAATTGAATAAAGAAAACTGGTTTTCAGGATATTACCAAAAACAAACGGATGATTTTAATAACGATCATTGGGCATGGAAAGAATGGATGGTAAGATGGAATAATCAATTGTATTATTCTTTATTTAATGAGATTCGTGTAAATGGTTTCGTGGCTATTAAAGATAATTATGTAATTAGCAAAAGTTATATTTTATCGGCGTATGGAGATGATTTTATTGGTGAAGATAAAATCAAGGAAAAATGCCGAAAAGCAAAAGTAATTCAGGATAGTTTAAAGAGAAAAAATATTGATTTAGTGTTTTTAATCATTCCCGGAAAAGGTAGAATGTGTGAAGAAAAAATACCAGAAAAATATAAACATTCGGTAAAAGCAACAAACTACCATGTTTTCGTAAAATACTTTAAGGAATACAAAATTAATTACTTGGACTTACAAAAGTGGTTTGTAGATGACTTAAAGAAGAGAGAAAAACATTTATTGTTTGCAAAATTTGCACATCACTGGACAAACTATGCTGAATGTCTGGCTGTAGATACTATTGTAAAATATCTTGAGAAACTTCGTCAAAAGCCATTCCCACACATTGTTTGGGATGATGTTGAAATCAGCGATACTCCGAGAAGTAGAGATGCAGACATATTAAAGAGCATGAATTTAGCCATCAATCCATCATACAATGAAAAATACTCGTATCCGGATTATGGTTTTGAAGTAGATTCCAGTTTAGAAAAACAAAAAGTTTTAGTGATTGGGGATAGTTATTGGTATGGTCCTGTGTATATGGGTGTGAATAGATATTTATTTGGAGACGGGCAATTCTGGTACTATTACAATAAAGTCATTCCAACGCCCAAACCGGGCGAGAAAGTTGAAGTGTGGCAGTTAAACTTTAGAGAAAGTATAGAAAACAATGATGTAATAATGTTAGCTTATAGTGATGGGAATTTATCCAATTTAGGTAATCAGTTTATAGAAGAGATGTATTTAATGTATACGAATCCTGAACAATTTACAGAGTATTGGAGTAACAAACAGCAGCTTCAATACTATGCTCGTCAAATCCGGGAAACACCGGAGTACTTGAAAAAAGCTACCATTTTTTCAGAAGAAAATAAAATTACTATTGATTCTGCAATTATATATTTAAGTCATCAGTTAAAATCTAACCCGGCTTTTTTTCAAAAGTAGTTTGCCCTGATTGAGTGAATAATGCATTTCATTTATTGAATAGTAGGTTTTATTGAGTGAAATTTTTGTTAAATAGAGAATATAGTGTTTATATTTGCAGTGAAATGTGGATAACGATAAATTATGATTCGAAGTAATTTTGGTACATATATTTTCTTTTTCTCAATAATATTTTTTCTTAAAAGTTTTTTCTCTCAAACTACATATACCTTTAACTTCACAGGTGCTGTTCAGAATTGGGTGGTTCCGGCAGGTGTTTGTCAAATTGAAGTGAAGGTCTGGGGAGCAGGTGGTGGTGGTGGTGGTACAGATGCACAACCTACATCCAATGGAGGAAATGGCGGGTTTGTTCAAGCTACTATAAATGTGAATCCGGGAGATAACATTACAATTTATACAGGTGGTGGTGGGGGTGGTGGTGCAAATGGTGGAAATGCACCTGGTGGTATTGGTGGGTGGGGATATGGAAATGGTGGTAATGGTGGTAATTCTGGACCGAGTGGCGGATCTGGTGCGGGTGGAGGCGGAGGCGGTGCCTCAGCGGTTTTAGTCAATGGTAATGTAGTAGTTGTAGCAGGAGGCGGCGGTGGTTCAGGAGGTGCCGGATGTGGAAGTGGGTGTGGGTGTACAAACGGTGCATCTGGCGTGGGTGGAGCAGGAGGCGGCTCAAACGGTGGAAATGGCGTTTCGGGTGCTACAGGAGGTATAAGTGGGGCAAGTGGAACACCTAACGGACAAAATGGTCAAAATAAAGGCGGTGATGGTGCCGGAGGAGGTGGTGGTGGTGGTGGATACAATGGTGGTGGTGGTGGTACAGTAGCTTCCTGTGATGGAAGTGCTGGTGGTGGTGGTGGTGGTAATAGTTATTGCAATGGAATAGGATGTAATTTGATAACAGGGGGAGGAGCAAGCGGCGGGGCACCGGGTAGTGCAGGTGCCAATGGTACAGTACAAATTACCATTACTGCTTCAACAAGTATTGTTTCAGCCAATATCGTTTCTCAAAACATCACTTGTAATGGTTTTGCCAATGGTTCTGCTACCTTGAATGTAACAGGAGGTACACCACCAATTACTTATACATGGAGCAATGGTTCAAACAGTCAGAGTGTAAGCGGGTTAGCACCAGGTACTTATACTGTTCAATACAACGATGCAGGTGGCTGTGTGTTTTCAAAAACAGTGAATATTACTCAACCACCAGCATTGAACATTACCGGTGTGCAAACAAGGTCATTGCAGTGTTACGGACAAAGCAACGGTTCTGCTACTGTAAATGTTACAGGAGGTACGAGTCCTTATTCGTACAATTGGGCGCCGGCACCGGGATCTACTCCGAATAATACGGTGAATGGATTATCAGCTGGCAGTTACACGGTGTCTGTTACAGATGCGAATGGTTGTCCTACTCAAACCGCATCTTTTAATATCAATCAACCGCCGGATATTACTATCAGCATTACTGCAACAGATGTTGCCTGTTATGGAGGAAGCGATGGTGTCGCATTAGGTAATGCGAGCGGCGGTGCAGGATTTTTTAATTTTGCTTGGACAGATGGTACTAATACTATTAGTGTAAATCCTTATGCAGGTAACTTATCTGCTGGTGATTATACTTTAATTGTAACGGATATTTATGGATGTGTGAAAATGGATAGTATTGATATTGGAGAACCACCACCTTTAAATATCTTAATACTCAACACCCAAAGTGTAAGTTGTAATGGAGGAAATGATGGATCTGCAGACGTATTGGGTGTTGGAGGTGTTGGAGGATTTACCTATCAATGGAATCCGGGTGGGTTTACTACTTCTAATATCTCTAATTTACAAGCAGGAACATATACAGTATATGTTACAGATACTAATAATTGTGTAATAGACACAACCATAACCATTATTGAACCGCCAGCTCTAACTTTAACAGCAGTTGAACAACAAAGTGTACTGTGTTACGGAACCTATAATGGTATTGCCAGTTGTACAGTTACAGGAGGAATGCCAAATTATAATTATACCTGGTACGATGCTCAGGGTAATATAGTGTCTATTACTTATACTGCTGCTAATCTTGGGGCAGGGAATTATACAGTAGTTGTAAAAGACAACAATAATTGTACTATTCAATCGGCTGTTCAAATTATTCAACCACCTCCCATTAGTTTTACTGTCAACCAACAAGTTGACAATACTGGCTGTTTTGGTATACCTACTAATACAGTGTATATTAATGCAAACGGAGGGGTTGGTAGTTATACCTATACATCTACTCCACCAGGTATAACTTCATCTGTAAACATCAATGTGCCACAAGGTACTTATACTATTTCTGTTGGGGATGCCAATGGATGTACAACGAATACTGTTTTTAATGTGATACTTCCACCGCCCTATTCGGCTACTGTGATGCAAACACAAAGCGTTACTTGTAATGGATTGTCCAATGGATCTGCCTCGGTATCGGTTGTAGGAGGTGGAGGTTCATATACTTTTACATGGCAACCTATAAATTGGTATGGTCAAACAGCGTACAGTTTAAGTGCAGGTGTTTACACCGTTTACATTAAAGATTTAAATGGATGTATATTAAGTGACACTGTTCAGATATTTGAACCACCTCCTGTTATGATTAATTCTATTATTTCTAATCCTGCTACCTGTGGAAATGCGAATGGTAGCGCTACCGTTACAGCATCAGGAGGCACAAGTCCATTAACATACAGCTGGAGTTCTGTTCCGGTTCAAACTAATTCGGTCGCAACGGGATTAACAGGAGGATTGACTTATTCTGTATTTGTAAGTGATGCTAATAATTGTACCGTGATGGATACCATAACCATTGCTGCTCCTCCACCTCCTCTGATTGTTTCAACAAGTTATACACCGCCTTTATGTTTTGGAGGAAGTGATGGATCTGCGTCCGTAACATTTATCAATGGAACACCACCTACTACCATAAATTGGCAGCCAGGAAATCATCCTCCATTAACAACCATTAATAATATTCCTGCTAACACTTATACAGTTACAATTACAGATGCTTATGGATGTAATACATATACTACCATCAATGTAATTCAACCGCCGGCACTGAGTTTGCAGGTTACACCTTCTCATACGATATGTTACGGAACGAGTGGTACTGTGCAAGCTATTCCAACAGGTGGAACCCCACCATACACATACAATTGGAACCCTTCTATTTTTACCGATGGAGGACCGCATTATCAAGCATTAACCATTTCCTCTAATTATATCGTCAATGTTACTGATGCTAATGGATGTACAATTGGTCCGGATACAGTAAAAATAACTGTTTTACCACCATTATTAGCTTCCGGAAGTTTTACATCAGTTTGTGAACAACAACAACCTGCTACAATATGGGCAAATATTACTAGTCCAGGTAATGGAGGACCTTATACTTATACATGGTCTACTGGTGCCACAACACCATCTATTACCGTTACGGGTATTTATCCTACTCAGCCTAATACATACACGGTAACAATTTCAGATGGATGTTCTGTACCAAATGCGACTGCTGTAGCAACTGTTTCTGTTTATCCATTGCCAAAAGGATATTTCACTTCTGATTTTGTGGAAGGTTGTCCACCTCTGAATGTGTACTTTTCTGCTATTTCCAATGGTGCTGGTGACTCCTATCAATGGGACTTTGGAAACGGGAATACAGCAAGTGGAAGCCCTGTAAGTTCAGAATATACTGCAGTAGGTTCTTACTCCGTTAAACTAACAATTACATCTCAATATGGATGTTATATTGATACTATTGCTAATCCATACATAGTTGTTCATCCGAAGCCAATAGCAGATTTTGAAGCCGATAGATACGAAACGTCTATTTTTGATCCAGTATTTACATTTACCAACTTATCACAAGGAGCCACCAATTATTTATGGGACTTTGGAGCACCCAATCAACCCAACAATCAAACCACGTTTGCTAATCCTATACATTATTACAATTTACCTGGTGAATATAATGTTACTTTGTTAGCAATTAATGAATTTGGTTGTGAAGATAGGATTTCTAAACCAATAAAAGTAACTCCTGACTTTGTGTTATATATTCCGGATGCATTTACTCCTGACGGAAATGGTGTGAATGATGTGTTTCAACCCAAAGGGGTTGGTATTTTAGAAACGCCATATAAGATGTATATTTACGATAGATGGGGTGAAGTGATTTTTACATCTGAAAATTTCTTTACAGGGTGGGATGGTAGAGTTAAAAAAACAGGGAAGATGGCTGAGCAGGGTGTATATGTGTATAAAATAATTGTAGAAGATTTATTACATAGAGAGCATTCATTTGTTGGACATGTTACATTAATTGGAAATATTAAAGATGGAAATTATTAAAACTTAAATATATGAAAACGATAATTAGATTTTGGGGATATTTAATATGGCTACTACCGTTAGTAGCAATCGCTCAAAATCATCAACACACTCATGACGAATCAGAAGATTTAGAAAAAAAATTTCCATTTGTAAATTATGTTTTTGATGCAGATTCGTTAGAAGGATTTAATTGGGAAGAAGCCAATAGAATAGCGCAAGAAGAACATTTAAAAGGGTTTGATTATAAATTTTTTATGTACAATATGAAGCGGGCATTTATTAATGAAAAGTATAATTTATATGCATTAAGTAACACTAAAATAATTAATTCAGGAACCATTCAAACAGCGGCTTGTAATAATGAAGATTTTGAACAAGGTAATTTTAATGGATGGACAACAAGTGGTACTGCGCCTTTACAGATTAGAACTACGCCATTTAATGATCCAATTGTCGGGCCAATACCTAACTCACCTCTTGGAGGTACACAAATTGCTCAAATTAATGATTTAGCTGGAGGTTATTTGACTAGAACCATCTCTAAAACTTTTGTAGTAGGACCTGGAAACACGTTTTTTCAAGTAGCTTTTATTGCTGTTTTACAGGATCCAGGACATTCATGCTCCTGTCAACCAAAATTTACTTTGCAAGTAGCGGTAAATGGGAATCCATTGGGTTGTCCTAATTTTAATATTGTGGCAGGACCGTGTTCTAATTATGGTTGTCCACAATGGCAAAATGCTGGTGGAACAATTTACAATCCAACATGGCAGGTAGCCACTTTAGATTTAACGCCATATATGGGACAAAATGTTACAATTACTATTTCAGCTATTGATTGCTGTGCTTATGGTCATGGTGGAATGGTTTATATAGATGCTTTGTGTGGCGACAATACTATTGTGAATCAGGTATTGAACAACTGTGGTCCTACAGCCACTGTTACCGCACTTCCGATGCAAGGGAATTACAACTGGAATGGACCTAGTGGAAGTGGGATAACTAACTATACGGGCGCTACATTTACAACAAATGTTCCCGGGACATATACCTTAACTATCAGTGGTCCATGTTATTGTGCACCTCTGGTAAAAACCGTTCAGGTGAATTTAATACCCTTACCCATTACTGGTTTTACGACTTCAAAAAACTGTAGAACATTTACTATCACTAATACAGGGGATCCGGCACCTTCTGTACAATCGTATACTATTACAGGAAATGCCGTGCCTTCAACTTTTACAACCACTTCACCTAATAGTGTTGTGAGTTTCCCGGATGGTGGAGTGTTTACAATTTATCAGGAAATTAATAATGGAACCTGTGTTGGGAACTATTCTGCAAATGTGATAGTCCCGTTTGATCCAATTTTAAGTGTAACCAATTCAAGCGTGTCATGTTATGGTTATTCAGATGGTAGTATTTTGACGAGTGCTAATAATGGAACAAACCCGTATAATTTTTCAATTACGCCTGTTCTGGGAATTTCAAACACAACGAATAATGACTTTAATGTAATGAACTTGCCGGCAGGAAATTATACTATTAACGTGATTGATGGTTCAGGATGCCAATCTTTTACTACGACTAATATCCCAGAGCCACCTCCTGTTGTATTATCAGTTTCATCTACACCTGCTACTTGTTATCAATTTAGTGATGGCTCTGCTTCCGTTCAGGC
Organism: Bacteroidia bacterium; assembly: GCA_026003255.1. GTDB lineage: Bacteria > Bacteroidota > Bacteroidia > B-17B0 > Aurantibacillaceae > BPGX01. The sequence continues at coordinate 575,036 of BPGX01000002.1, forward strand.
CAATGGTGGTACAGGTAATTATATTTATTACGAATGGCAACCCTATGGTGGAGCCGGAAGCACTATGAGTACTGCTAACTATTTGATGGCAGGTACATACACTGTATTAGTGATGGATGATAACAATTGTATTGCTACTCAAACTGTACAAGTAACGGAACCTCCTGCTATTTCAGTAAGCGTTGTGTCCAATAGCATTACTTGCTATAATGGAAGTGATGGTAGCGCTACGATTACTGCTTCGGGAGGTACGGGTCCATTTACATACAGCTGGAATCCAAATGTTAGTAATAGTAATGTCATTTCAAACGTTCCTTACGATACGTATACCTGTACCATTATTGATAACAATGGCTGTTCTAAAATGGAGTATGTTCCAATAAATCAGCCACAACAAGTAAAATTTTTGTTTACTACTGTTCCGGATAGGTGTAATCAAAACAATGGAATGATATTCAGTAATGTTCAAGGAGGCGTACAACCGTATCAATATCAATGGAGCACAGGTGCCATAAATACAACAAGCGTATCTGGATTGGCGGGAAATCAAGTTTATACACTTACAATAACGGATGCTAATAATTGTGTTTACTCTGATACAGTTAGAGTACCTGCTCCATCTGTTCCACAAATTACTTCTATGACCTTTACTCCGCCTTTATGTAATGGTGGAAATAATGGAATAATAGCAGCAACCTTTACTAATGGTACAGATCCGTTTTATCTGGATTGGTTACCATATCATTATCACGATAGTATAGTAAATGGTGTATCAGCCGGGACATATACATTAGTTGTTACAGATTACTATGGTTGTACCACTTCTTCCGTCATAACAGTTACGCAACCTGCACCATTAGGATTAATTACTTCGCCAGATCAAGTAATATGTTATGGGAATAGTGTCAATTTAATGGCTGCGGCATACAATGGTACTGCCCCATATCAATACTATTGGGATGCTGCCAGTGGTTTGAGTGGTGCTGGTCCTCATATTGTCAATAATTTGACAACAACTACAACGTATAGTGTTTTTGCGGTTGATACGAATGGATGTAAGACACCACAAAAAATTATTACTATTATTGTAAAACCACCACTTAAACTCAAAGATGACACTATCTGGATTTGTTCAGAGGATAGTTATACTTTACATCCATATATTACTTCTCCTGGAAATAATGGTCCCTATCAATGGTTCTGGAATACAGGGGCTAATACACAGGATATTGTGATTACAGCAGATTACAATAATCAACCACAAATTTATAGCGTCTATGTGGATGATGGATGCACCAATCCCGGAGATACGGGCTATTTTGTGATTAATGTTTATCCTAAACCTCGTGGCGATTTTTCTGCAAATGTTCGTCAAGGTTGTCCACCTCTGGTAGTCACATTTACAGCACAATCAACCGGAAACAATGATACTTATTTCTGGAATTTTGGAAATGGAAATACAATTGGCGGTAACAATGTATCTACTACTTATGAAGGCGTGGGCTTCTATCCTGTGACTTTGTATGTTACAAACCAATATGGATGTCGCTGGGATACGATTATTCAAGATTATATTCAAGTGTATCCTACACCTATTGCGGACTTTGAGCCCTATCCATCTATTGCTACTGTGGACAATCCAATCATCAACTTTACAAATTTATCTCAAAATGCAGACACTTATCAATGGTACTTTGGTGATGTTTATAGTAATCAAAACACATCAACAGACATGCACCCCTATCACGTGTATGAATATGCTGGAGATTATGAAGTTTACTTAATCGCTAAAAATCAATATGGCTGTGAAAGTTATACGAAGAAAAAAGTGAGAATAGACCCTATTTTTAGATTGTTTATTCCGGATGTATTTACACCGGATGGAAATGGTTTAAATGATGTATTTAATGTTAAAGGAATTGGTATTGATGATAAAGGTTTCAAGATGATTATTTTTGACAGATGGGGTGAAAAAGTATATGAAACAACAGACCTGTACAAAGGATGGGACGGAACTACTAAACGCGGTGGAAAAGCAAAACAAGATGTATATGTGTACAAAATATATGCTCAAGATATTAAAGGGAATAAATACGAATACACTGGACACGTGACTTGTTTGCCAGGAAAGGATTGATAATTAACCTGATTTTAATAGGGCTTAATTATTTTGTACTTTTGTGGTGTGGCTTGTTATATTGACGTGATATTACCATTGAGCGTTTCTAACTTTTATACTTACTTTGTACCAGATGATTATGAGCAAGATATAGGCATTGGAAAAAGAGTAGTGGTACAATTTGGAAGTAAAAAATTTTATTCTGCCATCATTAGTAATATTCACCATAATCCTCCCGGTGAATATAAGGCAAAGCCGATAGAATATGTATTGGATGAACGACCTTGTGTTCGTTCGTATCAAATCGATTTCTGGAAATGGTTAAGTAATTATTATTTATGCAGAATTGGTGATGTGATGAATGCTGCATTGCCAGCAGGATTGAAATTAGAAAGTGTTTCAAATATTCAAATCAATAAAGATTTAGTTCTGGATAAAGATACTTATGATACATTAAACGAGAAAGAAAAAAAAGTATTAGAAATTTTAATTCATCAAACAAAAGTAAAGATACAGGATCTTGAAAAAATCATTCCTAAATCGTCTGTTCCAAAAGTTATTAAGAGCTTGTCAGAAAAAAAAGTATTATTCTTTTCAGAAGAATTGGAAGAAAAATACAAACCGAAATTAGTATCTTATCTTGAATTAAATCCAGATTTAAATCAAGAACATCAATTACAACCAATCATTCAAAAATTAGAAAAGCGTGCATTTAAGCAATTAGAGGGATTGCTGGCATTTTTACAAATAAAAAAATTGCAAGGTAAAGTAAAAAAATCCATTCTTGTAGAACGTTGTGGGGCAAGCGCTGTCAAAGCATTGTTAGATAAAAATATTTTGATTGAATTTTTAGTAGAAGAAAGTCGATTGAACATTGAAGAAAATATTAAAACAGATAAAACACTTACGAATGTTCAAAAACAAGTTTTAGAGAGTATTTTTGAACACTGGAAACAAAAACAAACCTGCGTATTGTATGGAGAAGTGGGAAGTGGAAAAACTGAAATATATATTGAACTAATTAAAGACAAAATTAGTCAGGGTAAGCAAACGCTTTATTTAGTGCCTGAAATTGCTTTAACGACACAACTAATTGATCGTTTAAAAAAAGTACTTGGTAATAAAGTTTATGTGTATCATTCAAAGTTTTCAGAAAATGAAAGAACTGAAGTATGGAATAAATTATTGTCTTTTAATGAGGAAGTGGTTCATACTGAAAAATCTGAAAAATGTGCACAAATTATTATAGGTCCAAGGTCTGCCCTGTTTTTACCATTTCAAAATTTAGGATTGATAATAATTGATGAAGAACACGATTCATCCTTTAAACAAAGACAAAAACATCCGTTTTATAATGCTCGGGATGCAGCTATTTATTTAGCACACCTTCTAAATGCTAAAGTACTATTGGGTTCTGCCACACCATCTGTTGAAACATTATACAATTGCTCAAATGGAAAATATGGAAAAGTTGTATTGAAAGAAAAATATGGCAAAGCCAAGACAACTCGCAGATTGATAGATATTCGCAAGTATTATCATCAAATACAACATCAAACGCTTCTTACTCCGCCATTGTTTGATGCCATTCAGGACAGATTGAGAAAAAAGGAACAAGTGTTGCTATTCCACAACAGACGAGGATATGTTCCTATTACACAATGCCTGCAATGTGGTTGGGTAGCCAAGTGTCAAAATTGTGATGTAAGTGTAGTGTATCATAAACAACATAATGTATTGTTATGTCATTATTGCGGGCAAATGATGGATATTATTCAACAATGTCCTGCCTGTAGTTCAACACATATTTATTCCAAAGGTTGGGGTATAGAAAAAATAGAAGAAGAACTTCAACGAATGTTTCCTGATTATGTCATTGCACGAATGGATCAGGATACTACGAGAAGTAAATACGCACATAAAAACATCATTGAAGCATTTGAACAACAAAAAATTGACATTTTGGTAGGCACACAGATGATTACAAAAGGACTGGATTTTGGTAATGTAACTCTGGTAGGTGTATTATACGCAGATGGACTATTGCATTTTCCGGATTTTAGAGCATTTGAAAGAAGTTTTCAATTACTCTATCAATTAAGCGGACGAACCGGACGGCTTGAAAAAGACGGAGAAGTGATTGTCCAAACGTTTGAACCGGATAATCCTGTTTTGCAGTTGTTCTTAGAGAATGATTATGACAAATTGTATGAAACAGTTTTAGAAGAAAGAAAAAGATATTCTTATACCCCCTTTTCAAGAGTGGTGGAAATCACTTTGCGGAGCAAGGATGAAGAACTTTGTGCAAAAGCATCCCATCAATTGTATTTGTTTTTATATCCTTATTTTAAACAATACTTGTTAGGACCTATAAAACCATACATTTCTAAAATTAATAATAGGTACTTACAACATCTTTTAATTAAAGTTCCTCTCAATCATTCGTATTCTGCGGCAAAACAAATTATTAAACAAAACATCAAGAAAATCGTGAATTCAAAAGTGGAAATTGATGTAATAGTGGATGTATAAAGAATTTATTTTCACGATTTTTAATATAAAGCATTTTGCAAGTCGTTGATATGCTGTTTATCTTTGAGCGTTATGATTAAAAGAATTTATATAGTAGCGACGATTCTTGCCTTGAGTATTATAGCATTGATTAGTATTCAAGTTTATTCTATTTATGAAGATTATCAAATTAAGCAGGAAAAGTTTTCACATCAGGTGAGTGCAGCTCTGGTGAATGTGAGTAAAAATTCTAATAAATTTATTCAGGGAAATTTAGTAGTAAAAAAAATCAATTATCGTTCACAAGGTGTTACAGTCCAGAGCAAAAATCAAAACAACTCAGAAGATTATAGAATTCGTCTGTTTGAAGAATTAAGAACCGACTCCAATGGTTATACATCTTCCAGATACATTCACAAAGAAATTCCTTTTGATTCATTTCATATCAAAAAAGCATTATTTAAATCTTTATTACCTGTTAGTTTAGGTTCTACTGTTGCCCCACAAAAAAAGCAGGAAATTAAAAACATTCATCCTGAAATGATTAAAAGCAAAAATGAAGTGGTGAATGATATTTTTGATGAATCAATTAGCATTAATGTTTATAACAATTTTTCTCCCCAAATTGATACCAATAGATTAGATTCTATTCTTCGTTTGGAATTACATAACAATGGTATTAAAACAAAGTATTGTTATGATTTAAAGAGCGCTCTACCTTATATAAATCTTAATAAAACTCAAATTACTGATAATTCACCACTTATCAATGAAAATGAAAATAATATAGAATACAGTGTCAATCTTTTTCCTGCTAATGTTTTTGTTGCACCTGTTTATTTAACGCTCAAATTCCCACATCAAAAAAGATATATTCTTCGTGAAATGTTTTTTTTACTACTACTTTCTATTATCATTATTGCTGTTTTGGTATCGTCCTACATTTATTTTTTATCTACTATTTTTCAACAAAAAAAACTTGCAGACATCAAAAACGATTTTGTGAATAATATGACACACGAACTTAAGACCCCAATTGCCACTTTGAATTTAGGAATACAATTTTTTAGCGATAAATCTATACAGAAAACACCCGAGGCAGAAGAACGAACCCTTAAAATAATGTCCAATGAAGTAAAGCGTCTCCATCAATTAGTGGAAAGCATTTTGACTTCAGCCACACTTGAAAGAGCAGAAGTGAAAATTAAATTCTCAAAAGAAAACATCCACGAGATATTAAACGAGATTGTTCAAAATACACGACTGGTAGTAGAAAGCAAAGGTGGAAATATCATTGCTGAATTAAACGCTCAAAAATTCTGTGCAGAAATTGATAAAACGCATTTTTCAAATGTAATCAACAACTTAATTGATAATGCCATAAAATATTGTAGAGAAGCACCAGAAATTAAAATTACCACTCGGTCAGACCATAAAGGAATTTATATTTCCATCAAAGATAATGGAATAGGCATTCCAAAAGAACATCAAAAGAAAGTATTTGAAAAATTTTACAGAGTTCCAACAGGAAATACACATAATGTTAAGGGATTTGGTTTAGGATTATTTTATGTTAAAAAAATTATTGAATTACACCACGGATATATTACTTTAGTTAGCGAACCAAATAAAGGCAGCACCTTCACCATTTTTATCCCCTTCTCTCAAAAGTTCAGCGAAAATAATACAAACAATTGTTAAAATATTTTTTAAATCATACATTTATTTCTTATTTTTATCACAAAATTTAAGATTATGACAGAAATTAAAAATGCAAAAATTAGAATATTATTAGCAGAAGATGATGAAAATTTATCGTTTGTTTTGGAACAATATCTGATACAAAAAGGATTTGAGGTAACGGTTAAATCAAACGGACAAGATGCTTTTGATACATTTTGTAAAAAAACATTTGATTTAGTGATTTTAGATGTAATGATGCCAAAAATGGATGGCTTTTCTGTAGCCAAAAAAATCCGAGAAGTCAATGAAGATGTACCAATCATCTTTTTAACAGCCAAAAGTCAGAAAGAAGACACATTAGAAGGATTTAATGTGGGCGGGGATGATTATATTACAAAGCCCTTTTCAATGGATGAACTCATCGCTCGCATTCACGCCGTGTTGAAGAGAACCAATGTGTTCAAAGCCATTGAATCTGACCAGAGAGTGTTTGAAATTGGAGAATATACGTTTCGTTATGATGAAAAACTTTTGATACATAATCCTTCCAAGGAGAAAATTAATTTGACTACCAAAGAAACGGAACTACTGAGATTATTTGCCATACATAAGAATGACTTATTAGATCGTTCTTTTGCTTTAAAATCTGTATGGGGAGAAGATAGTTATTACAACAGCCGTAGTATGGATGTATACATTGCTAAACTTAGAAAATATTTAAGTAAAGATTCTAATATCAGCATCGTAAATGTCCACGGCAAAGGATTTAAGTTGTATGTAAAGGAGTGAAAAAATTAGGGAAATTAACAAGATTAAATTCAACTTTTCCAGTCAAACGTTATCTGTATAATTTTACAAATGTTCTTTATGAGGTTAGTATTGGTTTTTAAATAGAATAATGTCGTAAACTTAAATTAGAAGTAAGAGTGTAACTTTTTTTGTCCGAAAAATCTTCAAACTACTCCAACCATTCAACTTCCACACCGCCTTTTTTTACTTTTAATCTTATGTTTCCTCCGTGAATAAAAGCATAATTATCTTTAATGTGCCCGGCAGGGAAATTAAAACAAACAGGATAATCATACTCCTTAACAGCATCGTAAATAATCTCTTCTGCTGTCTTTCCAAAAGGAATAGTATTATCTTTCATATCTGTAAACCCTCCCACAATCAAACCTTTCAATCTCATTAAAACACCCGCCCGTTTCAATTGCATCACCATTCTATCAATGTGATACAGATATTCATCCACATCTTCCATAAATAAAATTTTATCTTCAAAATTCAATTGTGAAACGCTACCATTCAGCGAATAAAGCACCGATAAATTGCCACCCACTAATGTTCCACTGCATTCTCCTTCTCTATTCAATGGATGCCATGGGATGAAATAATTGATTTTTTCTCCTCTCAATATTTTGAATAAACTATCCGTTGCTTCTAATGACTGATGAAATAAAACGGGCATGGTAGAATGTACACTTTGTACACCTAATTGAAACAAATGTGCGTGTAATACCGTAATATCGCTAAATCCACAAATCCATTTCGGATATTTTTTTAATGGTGTAAAATCTATCCTATCAATGATGCGTACGGTACCATAGCCACCACGAGCAATCAGTATTGCTTGTATATCTTTTCTTTCAATAAGCTCCTGAAACGCTTCTGCACGAACTATATCTTCTCCTGCAAACTGATGAAACAACGAATAAATGTTTTTTGCCAGAACAACCTTAAATCCTTTCTTTTCAATAAAACTTATGGCAAATTGCAAATCTTCCGGAGACACTTTTCTTGCCGTTGCTGCAATGGCAATTGTATCTCCTTTTTTGAGATAAGGCGGTTTTATAAACACTGTATTATTGGTTATACAACAACAGGATTATGTTTTCTAAACTGCGGTGCAACTATCAATTCTTTGCTGTCTTTATTTGAATAATCATAAAAGCCCATTCCGGATTTAACGCCAAGATTACCAGAATCCACCATCTTTACCAATAAAGGACAGGGAGCATACTTGGGATTTCCGTATCCTTCATATAATACACGCATAATATATAAACATACGTCTAATCCAATAAAATCTGCCAGTTGCAAAGGCCCCATCGGATGCGCCATACCTAATTTCATAATAGTATCAATTTCTTCAACGCCCGCAATGCCTTCGTACAGTGTGTAAATCGCTTCGTTAATCAAAGGCATCAATACCTTATTGGAAACAAATCCCGGAAAATCATTTACAGTAACCGGAACTTTTTGAAGCGCTTTCGCTGTTTCAGTAATAACTTGATTAGTAGTAGATGAAGTTTTGAAACCATTAATAATTTCCACCAACTTCATCATCGGCACGGGATTCATAAAGTGCATACCAATCACTTTGTCGGGTCTTTTGGTAACAGCGGCTATTTTAGTAATAGAGATAGATGAAGTATTAGACGCTAAAATACAATGTTCTGGAGCCAGTGCATCAATTTTTTTGAAAATGTCTAATTTGATGGTTGGGTTTTCGGTAGCTGCTTCTACAATTAAATCTCTGTCTGTAACGGCGTTATCAATGTTTGTAAAAGTTTTAATCCGGTTTAATGCTTGTTGTTTATCCTGTTCCGTTAGAATGTTCTTAGCAATTTGTCTGTCCATGTTTTTGGAAATCGTTTGCAATGCTTTTTGCAAGGCCTGTTCGTTAATATCAATGAGATGTACATCGTATCCATATTGCGCAAAAACATGAGCAATACCATTACCCATTGTTCCACTTCCAATTACAGCCACTTTTTGTATTTTCATAACTTTAAGTTTTTAATTGGCAGCAAAAGTAAAGGAATTCTTTTTATACAACAAAAGTAATGGAAAACAATTGAAACAAAAAAAGAAGAAAGTACCCGGAGGGGGACTTGAACCCCCACGCCTTGCGGCATACGCCCCTCAAACGTACGTGTCTACCAATTCCACCATCCGGGCATTGATTGGCACCGCAAATTTACATTAAATTTTTCAATCCTTACACTGTAATACAAAATTTTTATGATATTTCAAATCCATATAAAATTTTATCTAATTAAAATCCAACTAATAAAAGTTAATTCCAAATCATTCATTAAACATTTCTCAAATGTTGTGCATTTCTTTATAACTGCTACTCTTAGAGATTTTTTTGTTTCCACCCTTCCACAGGTGGAAGGGTAGTTTTAAAAATAAAGAATAAGCTCGTCATTACGAGGAAGCATCGCTTCCGAAGCAATCTGTTGTAAATACATATAAATTCTATTGAATAATTTGGATTTAACCCAGATTATGCAATAGAACTAATGAAATTTGAATTGACTGTAAAATCAAACATCTTATTTTAACCGCTAAGGACACCAAGAAAATTAACAAAGTTCACAAAGTCCTGATACATTTTGCCATCGGAAAACACTTTGTGGGCTTTACGAAAAAAAACTTTGAGCACTTCGCGGTTTGAAATAAATTAAATACTAAAATAATTAAAACCAATTTGGTGATGAGTATTTTTGTTGAAACCTCAATAAAACAAAGCAATGTATACCGTATGCTAATTTTTAATGCATAATTTGGGTTTAATAAAAATTTCATATTTATTAATTCTCTTGCATAATCTGGGTTAAAAAACTCCTTTCCTTCTTCACTCAACCCAAAAATCAGATGCATTAATACCTGCCTTGAAAATGTGTATCAATTGTCCCTCTTTATTATATCTGTAAATAGTAGAATTTTGAATATAATCCATTGCATCGCTTAAATATAAATTATCATCAAAATTGCTCCAAGCTATACCATAAAAATTTCGACCATTGCTGGCAATAAAATGTTGTGAAGGTAATGCATTAGCATTTATATTCATTTTGAAAACATCTTGATTAATGAAAAACAAATTTTCTCGTTTACTGTCTATAATTAAGTGATGTGGTGAAGCGTTGGACGAAAATGAAAAGTATTTTTCAATTTGATGATTAATAGGATTGATTTGATACAATACGGCATTCTGACCAATGTTGTTATCACCACTACTTAACACCCACAATTTATCATTTTTGTCTAATACAATACCACTGGCATATTTCCCAACATTAATGCTGTCTATAATTTGATCATTCAACACATCAACGACATATAGATAATTTTTATACATATTCGTTACAAATACTTTATTGTAAAATTGAATCATTCGTTCTGTCCAGCCAGTACAAGGAATGTAGGATGTAATTTGTTTTGTGATTAAATTTACTATTGCAATTTTATTTGCATACAAATCACTTACATACGCCTTGCTAAATGAAACCGGCAGAATGTAACGTGGAGACACAAAACCCATTATGTTTTGTTTTACTTTAAAATCATCAGCATTCAACACTACTACTTTTCCAGAATTATTAACTACCAGATAAAACTCATTCCCAATTTTATGAATACTTTGACACACATCTCCTAATGTTTGATCAGGATTTTGTGTTTTAAAAATATCACATACTACCTGCTTACTTTCAGGATCATATAAGGAAACAGAAGCATTGTTGTACATAAAATTTCCTTCATTAGTAATATACACTTTATGTAAACCTTGAATACTAACATTTCCGTTTGAAACGATGGTGGGCTTATCTTTTACACACGCACTAAAAATTAGCGTAAAACTAATTGCAAGAACATAAAATATAGTTATTGTTTTTTTCATTCTTTAATAAGTTTAATACTCCTTCTATTATTTCGGATTTCTATTAATGCAAAATATTCACCCCTTGGAAGATTTGATAAATCAATATTTTCAAATGATTTGTCGCTTTCTATATTTAAAACACTTTGTCCACTCATATCTGTGATTGTAAGATGGATCTTTTCACTATTATTATTTTTTATGAAAATATTTTCAGCAAAAGGATTGGGAAAAATTTGAATATTCAATAAACTTTGCCATTCTTCAATGCTATTTGTTTTCTGATGAATGACCCCAACTGCATCTAAATCAAAACCGCAAGATGCAAAAGGTGTAGGCCATGGATCATTGATGATAGTTCCATTTTTATCGTACGTTCCGTATTGAGCATTTATACTTCCTACAACATCTATAATTTTAATGTGCGTTATATTCTGAATGTCTAAACCCGGAATACCGGATAGTTCTTGCAAATCAAAAGGGGTCCCATAATTTACCAGATATTTTCCTGCCAGATTGTTGATTTTTCTGCAATCCATATTCGCTGCATTATCGTATTGTGGAGAAATTGGTAAATAACTTTCTGCGGGAAGGCGGTAAAAATTAATTCCATCACTGCTAACCTCAACAAACGCCAGTTCTAAAAAGGTTCCATTAAAAGAATTTTCAAACACAGCAAAATCCCATCCAGGACCATCGGTTATTGGAACAGAAAACGTAAGAATAGCGTATCCACCATCACCCAAACTTACAACACCTGTTCCATCCGCTTTTCCAATCGCTTTGCTACTATCACCAATTGAAGCAAAACCTAATGAAGGATTACTAATATCCATATATCCACGCACCACTTTGCAGGAAGTAGCCCATCCAACAAAAATACTACTATCTTTATGAATAGCCGTTGTAGAAGGGTCTCCCACAGGGCCGGCAAATTGTGCTATACCCTGTGAGAGAAAATGTAAACAGAATATTGCGGTTATTAATTTTCTCATTGTTTTATAATCAAATGTTTTTCGACAAGATTATCTTTTGAAATTTCTACAATGTAACTTCCGGTTTCGTAATTCGTCATCAAAATTTCAATGGGTTGATGAATAGTACCATTTACTGAAATCTCTTCAAGTGTATTACCAAGAATGTTGATTACGCGAATTTTATACCAACCATTTTCTGAGATTTTTATCATCAATTTATCCTTTACCGGATTTGGAAATACTTTTGTATTTAATGCAGAATAAGAAGAAATTCCCGCTGTTCCAGAAGTGGTAAAATTATCAATGCTAAAGAACGTGGGCGTGTTAATACCATAAGGTCCTACATCCGATGAATACATAAAAAATTGAATGCTATCTACAGATCCCAAACTACTACAATCTACCCATTGCCAGTTCCAGACAATATAATCTAAACTATTATTGGAAAAGCGATAATCCGCCAGATAAAATTCAACGCTATCATTCAACATCACGCCATTTTTGTATCCTTTGATAGTAACTTTGAACCAATCGGGGTAAGAACCCTGTGGACATCCGCACCCTGTGCCTGTTGTGTCTCCGAATGCGCGAGAAAAGGAATTACCGTATTTCATTACTTTGGCTGCATAGGTCGTATTGGTGATATAAAAACCATCTACAATTTGATATGGTGATTTTAAAACGATGGTCGCATAATTTTGACCGGTGACATAATAGTTGGAGTTGCTGTAACCCTTGTAGGCGATACATCCGTATAAGTTGCTGTAATTACCATTTGTAGAATCATTCACGTTAGTATAAGCCATGCCTTCGCTCCAATAACTCCATTGGTTATTCCAGTTGTAGCGGAAGACAGCATTAGCCGTTTGCCAATCTGCCCCAGTTGTGTCTTTGTAAAATGAATTGTTGGGCAGTGAGAAACTTTCAAATGTTTCAGTGTACGTTTGGGCTTTAATACTAACTATCATTGCCCCAATGAGTGCGGCTGTTGTGAAGATTTGTTTTTTCATTGTTTTAGATTTTAAAGGTTTATGATGCTATTAGTTTTTAGATTTTAGTTGCCATTGTAGTTGAATAAAATAATTTCTTCCCGGCATTGGTCTTTGAGCAATTATCATATATCGTTTGTTAAATAAATTATTGACTCCAGTTGATAAACTTAATTGTAAACGTTTGAAATCAAAGGTATAAGACAACATAAGATTGCTAACAGAATATGGATCTAACCATTGTAAGTTGTCAGATGTGACAAACCTATATCCAACGTATTGGAATTGATAAAATGCGGAAAAATGACGCATTACATATTGTAAAGTGCTATTGATATTGTATCGTGGTGTATAAATCAGTTGTTTGCCAATAGAGGCATCGTTTGGAATTGTGGATTTTTCTATAGTTGATAAAATGTAAGCAGTATGGACTGACCACTTGATTTTTCCACTATTTAAATGAATTAACCAATAATTATCTGTTTCAGTGCCACGGCTCCACACCTGTGCAATGTTGGCAGGGATGGGCTGTCCATTCCCTCCGGGCAGCCAGATAATCCAATTGTTCGTGATTTTGTTGAACATTGTCCATTCTATACCAAATTCAGAACGAATATCTTTAATTGGAAACTTTGCGACAAAACCTCCTTCATATTGGTATCCACTTTCTGGCTTCAGATGAACATCTCCACTGTTTCTCCAATACAAATCGTTTAATGTAGGCAAACGATAAAAGTAAGATGCTTGTGCTTTGAGCGTAATGTAAGAATGAGTAATCCATTCAGCGCCGATATTTCCTGTAATTGGGATATTACTTTGAATATTAGCCCATTCTTTGCGCAATAAAACATTCCATTTTAATTTTTTCAATTGAGATGAAAATCCGCTGAAAATGGAATTTCTGATGAGTTGTTTGTCCCCGTTGTAATTGCTGGTTATTGCATAATTGAATATCCATTGGTGCCCTAATACAAATTGAGTAGAAGTGTTTATGTTTTTGTAAAAAATTTCTTCTGTTTGAAAGGTATGTACTTTGCTATTTGAAAAAATTTTAGATGTGCTGTCTGTATAATTAATTCTATCAAAGAGATAAGCGCCCTTAATTTCTAATTTCCATTTTTCATTTTGCAAAAGATAGTTGGCAACATTTCTGAAACTTTCATCCAATTGATGAGAAGCATATTTACTCATAAAGTAATTATTCGGGATATTTCTTTCTCCAATGTGATACCAGGAGTGTATTTGAAGATGTTGATTATGTGATAGTTGATACAACAATCCACCATTTATTCCTCTTGTCAGGAAAGAAGCATTTTTTAATTTCAATGTGTCATTGATTTTGTAATCGTTGTCAGATTGATTCCAATAGGCATTTAAGTAGGATTTTAGTTTGAGTGCATTAAAGTAAAATTTTCCGGAAGATTGATGTGTATTAAAACTTCCATAACGATAAACAACATTTGCAGAATTTTGTTGCTTAAAAGAATTATTGAGATGAATGATACCATTAACAGCACCGCTGCCCCATAGCGAAGAAGATGCTCCATACTCTATCTGAATATTATCCGCAACCGAAGAATTGATTTGAGAAAAGTCCAATTGTCCCAGCATGGGATGATTGATGTTTATACCATTCCACATCACCACGGTTTGTTGAGCACTTCCACCTCTTGCTGATGCAGAACTGATACTACCGGGAGTATAATTTTTAATAAATACAGCAGATTGGTAATTTAATAAATCGCCAATTGATTGAACATTCAGTACTTTGATAAGTCCTGTATCCAGATTTTGATTTTTTTTCCCTGCTTGAAAAGTTGTTCTTTTAAATTCGGATGGAGATGCACAAATGTCAATAGTTTGAAGATGAACAGTGTCGCACACAGTTTGTGAAAATAAACGAAATGACATTAGAATAAATGCAAGAAAAAATATTTTAATATGTAAAATCATCGGGCAAATGAAAATTTGTGGTTATTTCATTTGCAGCAATACGGGAAAAATGCTACTTGTCTTTTTGAGATAAGAAGCTGGCTTTTGTTCCCGAAAGCCGCTTAAAAGATGCTTAAACGGGCAGGTCTTCCGGCTTGTTCCACTTTGCTCGCCTTCGCATTCTTCTCTTCATCAGAAGAACACTGGCATTAAACATCGAGCAAAGCACAAATTGGAACTCACGGCTGCGGGCACAGCTCAGGATTTTCACCTGATTCCCTTTTCATCTCATTTAAAATGAGAACCCATTAAGCGGGCACAAATATATGTAAAATTTTTTATGACTGTAAAAGTTGAATTTTCATTATGATAAATTCAACCCAAATTATTCATTAAAAATTAGCATATTCTTTACATTGCTTCATTTCATTGACATTAAAATATAAAATGGTTTCCACCAATTTGGTTTTAATATAATTATTTACTTTTTTTGAACCACACGAAGCACTCGAAGTTTTTCATAGAGAACACAAAGTATTTTCTTGCTTTCAAAAACTATCGGAACTTTGTGCACTCTTTTTGTTTCCTTGGTGTACATTGTGGTTAAAATATAAAAGGACTGATTTTATAGTAGATTTTAATTTCACTAATTCTATTGCATAATCTGGGTTCAATTTTCTTAGATTTTACAATAGAATTATTAATGAAATTAAAATTTACTTGTAAAATCTATTTATTTTAAACACCAATCCCACAAAACACTAATACAATTTGCAAGTGATAAATGCTTTTTATTTCACTCTTTTGTAAATAATATAATCTGTTTTTTCTGGAATAGAAAAACCCAATGATCGTACTTCTTTTGTTATCTGTGCCCTATGATGTGTTGAATGATTCACAATATGAAATAATATCTCCCACACCGAGTTTTGAAATCTTTTATTTTCCGCATTGGTGTAAGAAATTATTTTACCGAAATCGTAATTATCTATTATCTGTAATGAATGTTGAAAATTCTGACTGTCCATTTCTTTCAATTTCTGCAAAGAGTGAATTTGCCATACACTTATATCTATGGGCTTTTGTAAAATCCGATGATTCCATATTTGATGAGCATTAATAAGATGACTGAATAACTTCATAATAATATTGTTAGAAGATGTGACATTCAAATCAGATAAATGTTTCAACCATATTTGGTTCACATCGTGGTTGTAGGAAAAAATATCTTGGAAGAAATTATGGATTGTCATGGTTTAATTTTTCTTCCTGTTGATATAAGTAATATAACAATGTTTGTCCAACGGCTTGTAAAGTTTGCTTACTAATATTTTTCATATCATCCGTTATTTTATGATGGTGATCAAAAAAATCACTTTTTTGAGGGTGATAATGAACAATATCAATGGTTGGTATGTTAGTATATACATTGATAAATAAATGGTCATCTGTGATTTCATTCGTGCTTTCATCAATAAAGTATTTTCTATAACCAGCTTTTTGAGCAATGGTCCATATAGAATGAACAAGTGTAGGATGGTATTGAATGGATACGCCTTCTTTTGGAAAAACAGCATTTGTATCACCAACCATGTCTAATAAAATCCCTTCTACTGGCTTAATGGAGGTGGGTGATAAATTCTTTGCCCAATGTTGAGAACCAAGACACCAGGTTTTGGAGTCACCGCCGGCATCGCCGTAATCTTCCAGATCAAACAACACAATATCAATTCCGATATTTTTCAAGGGCAATTGTTGAATGGATTGAATAACACTCATTAAAACTGCCACACCGCTGGCTCCATCGTTAGCACCGGGAATGGCTTGATTTTTGTTTTTTACTTCATCTCTGTCTGCAAAAGGACGGGTATCATAATGCGCACACAAAAGAATGCGATGGTTATTATTCGGATTGTATTTTACAATAATATTGGTGCCAGTCCATTGTTTCTTATCAAAAGTAGTAGCGACGAACTTTTGTAACTCAACCTTACATTGTTTGGATTCAAAAAATTGTTTTAACCATAGTACACATTTTTCGTGGGCTTTGCTGCCGGGAACTCTTGGACCTAAATCAACCTGTTGCTTGACAAAATAATAACAACTATCTGCATTAAAGTTGGGCGTAGTGTTCCAGAATTTTTCAGGTTTTTGGGGTGTTATATTTTGGGATAAATTATTTTTTTCTTCTTTAGGGCTATTGCACTCAGTAAGGAATAAAAGAAAAGATGAGAGTATTAAAAAAAACACAGCTATTTGTTGAATGCTTCTTGATATATGTGTG
Organism: Bacteroidia bacterium; assembly: GCA_026003255.1. Lineage (GTDB taxonomy): Bacteria > Bacteroidota > Bacteroidia > B-17B0 > Aurantibacillaceae > BPGX01. The sequence continues at coordinate 592,203 of BPGX01000002.1, forward strand.
TATTTATGATTTTTGCCAGTATCAGTTTTTTTAATGGATTTTGCATTCCAATACAGATTCGAAAGTTTTAGTTTTTGAAGAATAAACAAAGATGATTTTTTTAGCATAAAAGTTTTTTGCAAAAGTAAGGGAAATAGGAAAGCAGAAGAAAAAAATTAATACGGTTTCATTTCTATTCTTCGTTCTCTGTCAATGGTTGGAACGAGTCCCATTTTTTTAAACAATATCTGTCCTTTTTCACCAGCGATGAATGCTTCAAATCCGGCACTTAATGAAAAATCATCTCCACGGCGAATAGCATAAATGGTTCTGGTAAGTGGATAATCTCTTGTGGCAATATTGCTTTGGTCTGGGTAGTAAGCAGATGAATGTTCGTCTTTTCGCACAGGAATAATTAAAGTATCTTCAAGAAAATATTTCAAATTTCTTGTCCATTTATCATCGTCATCGCAAATGAAGGAATAATCCATGATTCCAATTACATTATTGTAAGTTGTCAGATACTTTCTAAATTCAGAACTATCTTCGACACTAAAACAGTTTTTACCAAAACTTTTTCCATTCAATAAACTATCTTTACAAAACATCATACAACCATTGTTATTTCTAAAAAATATAACCTTGTAAATACTATCTCCAGTTAATATCTGTTTTAATTGATAAATGGTTAATCCATTTTTTTGAAATGCTTTCCCAAGCAAAGCAATGGCAGAATGAGCAATCGGTGTTTGCTGTATTATTAAATTATTTTTTTGAAAAATTCTCAATTCTTCTGAAGACAGTGAACGATTGATGAAAATTATTTTGCAACTATCGTATAGTAAACCTTTTATACATTCTGACTCGGGCTTAAATTGAAGTTCAACGTGTGTGTTTTTGTAAATGGATGAAAATAAATCAATTTGAGGCGGTAAAATGTATTGAAAGGTATTATCTCCCCAAACTTTGATTTGTCCGGTAGTTGGCGTATTAGGGAGTTCATCATTAGAAGTATTCCAACAAGAAACAATGAAAATTAAGAAGAGTATAATTACATACCAGTAGCGTAGCATGGCTGTTTGGATACAATTTTAATGTTAATAGTAAGGCCGGTAAAGAAATACCAATCTTTTGTATAAGGATTTCCCCTGGAATATCCTTGAATGATAGACCATGGATATTTTGTTCGATTGCTCATGAGTAGACCTATTTGTCCATTTGGTGGATTGGTAACGAGGTTGGGATATTTATCGCTCACGTCATCTAAATAATCTGTAAATGTTTTACGTGGTCCCCACTCAATTCCAAGTCCAATATTTTTAGCAACATTTATTTTAATACCGATGCCAAAGGGAATGGAAATTTGCCACAACTTGTATGGTTTGCTTTGTCCTTCCGTTTTTAATGGTCGCAAATCTACCCAACTATTTCCGCCTAAATTACCTTGTGGATTGAAATGAAAACCTGCTATTCCAGCAAAAAGAAAGAGAGTGAAAAAATGTTTTTCATTACCTATTCTATAATCATAAAAATTAAATTCTGCTATGCCATAAAATTCCTGAATGTTCGATTTAAAGTTCAAATTTCGTTCAATCTGGTCCTTATTATCACTTTGCGCATCATCGCCTTCAATTTGTCCCCAATTAAAGCCCAATCTTAAAGCGCCTCTATAATCCCATGCATATCTATAAAAACCACCGAATGCAGGTCGGGTCATGTAAAAGTGCTGGCGTGGATTTAAATCGCCCAGATAATATGAACCACCAATGAATAGGCCAATTTCATGCTGATGAAAAGCACGTTTTTTGCCTTGTGAGTAAAAACACATTGGTAAAGATATAAACAAGATGAGTATGAAGAAGTTATTAAATCTCATAATTTATTGTTTTTCAATAGCACCGAGATCTGGCGCTATATCTGAAAATCGGCTATTGTTATTAATATCGAACGGAAATTTAGCAGCATCAAGGGAATTGCCCGCATTGATAGCTGCTGAACCATTTTGTAATGAAAAATCGTAAGAAGAAGGATTATTAAATTTAGAATTTTGATTGATGAGACAATTGGTAAAATGAGAATTAGAAGTATTGATGTTTGTTTTGATTAAACAAAAATTGAATTGATGGTTAGGAAGGTAAGAAGGATTAGAGGTCTTTAAATCTAAATTTAACTCATTATTCAATGTTCCATCAATAATGCAATTTCCGAAATAACAGGTGTCTAATGGAAATATAGTATTGTCAACATAATTGTTGATATACACACATTCTTTTTTACGAGTAGATTGATTCCAATAATTGGCAAATGTGGTGTGAATAAAATTATAATTTCCACCCAATGCTAATACTAAACAATATTCTTCTGCATTGGCGATGATGTTGTTTCCTGCATAGATATTATAGCCCAAACTATACAATCCCCACTTTTTCATGTTCAAGATACGAGTATTGGTAATTCTTAATCTTCTGGGGTCTGCATTATACACGGTATTTAATACTTCTGCCTGTATTCCGATAAATCCATTTTTGATAATTGCGTAATTAATTTCATTTTCTTTACTACCTTCGTTTATCCAGATTCTATCCCACTGACCGGGCAAGTCCATAAAATCAGCTTCTCTTCTGAATCCTTGAAAAACGACTTCATTACCATAGGTGCCTTGAACTTTGAGAGTGCCATAACGATAAACCCATAATCCGGCGTTTTGATAAAAGTACACTCTGGTGCCGGGTTGCATAATGAGCGTTTGGGAAGAGTCAACGACTAACCAACCATAGATGACATGCGGCTTATCATTGGTCCATGTTACCGTGGCATTATTTACAGAAGAAATTGTTGAATAAGGCAAATAATATCCATTTGAGAAATAAATGGCATTTGTAGGTTTGTGATAATAGGCATTTTGTCCCCATGCTTCTAAATATACTTTTTGACTTTTTCCATTCACTTCAAAAATAATTGCATCCTGTACAATGAGTGGACTATTGGAAGATAAAGGATTGATGTTTACTTGAATGAAAATATACAAACTATCATCCGGGTCAATTTCAATTTCAGAAAACAATTTGCCGGAAGCACCGTCAACATTGAGAATATAAGGTGAAGTAGAACCGGTTTGCAAGTAGATTTTTGAAATTTTTATTTTTTGTTTGTATGGGTTGATAACTCTTAATTGACGAGTAGCAGATCCGGCTGTTGTAAATACTGTATCAAATAAAATCGTGTCGTTGCTGAATTTCAATTCAGCATTTGAAGAAGTGTTGAATTTGTCTTTTTTACAACTATTTGTCAGAAGAATTAGATAAAAAGCGCTCAAAGCGAATAAAACTATTTTTAGTTTATCAGTTATGTTATGAATGTTGCAACGCATTGATAGTAAAGAATCTAACGATAAGTACAATAAATTATTGTTTTAATAAAATTTTGGTAAGTGTTTTTAAGATGATTTTAATATCTTCCAAAAAGCTTTGTTTTTCAATATATTCTAAGTTTATTTTCAATTTTTCAGGCATCACTTCTTCAATATAGGTTTTTTCTGGATTTTCTGAGAGAGCTAAAATGTCATTCTCGTTTATATACTTAATAGAAGCATAATCGGTAATACCTGGTTTTACTGATAAAACTTTTTTTTGTTCATCGTTGTACAAATCTACATATTTTTTTACTTCTGGACGAGGACCTATTATACTCATATCACCAATTAAAACATTGATAAATTGCGGTAATTCATCTAATTTATATTTTCTTAAATAATAACCAATTGTTGTAACTCTTGGGTCTTTTGAACCTACTGTCAGATAGCCCTTTTTATCAGCATCTTTATACATTGTGCGAAATTTGAAAAGTTTGAATGGACGAAAATTTTTACCTACTCTTTCTTGCAGATAAAAAATAGGAAACCCATCATCTATAACTATCGCAATAGCTATAAGAATAAAAATTGGCAAAAGTAAAATCAATGCAACTAAAGAAAATAGAATATCAAACAATCTCTTTATCATTTCCCCAGAACTGTTTGAATAGCACTCTTTACAGCACTAACAACCGTTTTCATTTGTTCGTAACTTAAATCATAAAATACCGGTAAAGAAATCTCACGAGAATAATTGTCATAAGCAACCGGATAATTTTTAATATCATAGCCAAGCGATTTATAAAAACTCATCATAGGCAAAGGAATAAAGTGCACATTTACTGAAACATCCTGATTAAATATTTCCTGAATGATAGCATCTCTTTGGGATTCAGTAATTCCTTTAATTCTCAAAGGATACACATGATACGACGAAATTTTTTCTTTTGTTTCGTAAATAGGTAATTCAATAGTTTTGATAGTTGCGAGTTCTTTAGAATAGAAATCAAAAATTTGTTTTCTTTTTTTCAATGTGTCATTATCATATCGTTCTAATTCTACTAATCCTATAGTGGCTAAAATATCAGTCATGTTGTATTTATAACCTGCTTCTATTATGTCGTATTTCCAGTTGCCTTTTTGCATTTTAGCGAGTGCATCTTTATTTTGACCATGTAGAATGTGTATGCAGAGGTATTGATAGATTTTTTCGTTATCAAAGGGTTTTGGGAGATTGAGAGCAATAGCACCGCCTTCAGCGGTTGTCAGATTTTTCACAGCATGAAAAGAAAATACCGTGGCGTCACACAATGAGCCAGTTCGTTTGCCTTTGTAGAAAGCACCAAAAGAATGCGCCGCATCCGATAATACCATTATTCTTCCTAACATTTCCTGAATTTGATTTTCAGGACGAAAAAGATTTTTTTTAGATTCTACTAATTGCATTATTTCATCATAATCGGCTGGAAATCCAGCAAAATCAACGGGAATAATAACCTTTGTTTTTTCAGTAATGTGTTTTTCAATTTCTTTGACAGAGATATTAAAATCGTTCGGATTCACATCTACCATAACGGGCTTTGCTCCGCAATGAATAACCACATTGGCAGTTGCACTGTAAGTGTAAGCAGGGATAATCACTTCATCGCCGGGTTTCACACCAAACCATCGTAACATCGTTTCAAGTCCGGCAGTGGCAGAGTTTAAACATAAGGTATTAGGGACATTGCAGTATTCGCTAATTTTTTTTTCAAATAGTTTGGTTTTTGGACCTGTTGTAATCCATCCGGATTTTAGAGTTTCTACAACAGCATTACATATTTTTTCATCTATTCTGGGAGGAGAGAATGGAATCATATTTTTTAGCCGTGAAAATAAGGGAAAAAATAAAATGGAAAAAAATGGGTTCTAAAGAATTCGAAATATTATCTGGATAAAAATTCCTTATTATTACAGCAAAAAAATATGGCGAAGAGCCATGAAAACAAATTAAGTGAAAAACGAGTTGAACTGCTAAAATCTCCCTTGTTAGAACTTATTATTAATCGATTGAGTAAGCAGATAGTTGAACAATATTATTGCTCTTCTAATCTTGTAATTGTGGGACTACAGCCAAGGGGCATTTATTTATCACGTGTTATTCGTGAATTGCTCGCATCTACAAAAAAATTCAAAAACATTGAATACGCTGAATTAGATGTTACTTTTTACAGAGATGATTTTAGATTAAAACAACTCGCACCATCTCCACAAAAAATAGAACCCGGCTTTTCTGTTGAAAATAAAAAAGTGATTCTTGTTGATGATGTACTTTTTACCGGGCGAACAATACGTTCTGCTCTTGATGCCATACAAAATTATGGACGTCCTGATAGCGTAGAACTGTTGGTTTTAGTGAACCGTCGGTTTTCCAGACAATTACCTATTGAACCAAATTATGCGGGTATTAGTATTGATTCATTTGATAACCAAAGAGTGAATATTGAATGGGCAAAAGATTGGCGAAAAAGCAAGGTGTTCCTTGAATATAAAGAAAAATAACAGACATGACTTCGCTTTCTACAAAACATTTATTAGGTATTAAGGACTTAAATAAGCAAGACATAGAATTGATTTTGGACACAGCACAATCATTTAAAGAAGTGATTAATCGCCCTATCAAAAAAGTGCCTTCTTTGAGAGATGTAACGATTGCTAATTTATTTTTTGAAAATTCTACCAGAACAAGAATTTCATTTGAATTGGCTCAAAAACGATTAGGTGCAGATATTATCAATTTTTCAGCATCTACTTCGTCTGTAAAAAAGGGTGAAACCTTGATTGATACAGCCAACAATATTTTGGCGATGAAGGTAGATATGATTGTGATGCGGCATTCTTCTCCGGGAGCATGTGTGTTTTTATCCAAAAAAGTAAAAGCACAAATCATTAACGCAGGTGATGGAACGCATGAACATCCTACGCAGGCGTTGTTGGATGCTTATTCTATACGAGAAAAATTAGGCACATTAAAAAATGTAAAGGTTGTAATTGTTGGAGATATTTTACACTCAAGGGTTGCGTTGTCTAATATTCTTCTACTAAATAAAATGGGTGCTAAAGTTAAAGTGTGTGGTCCATTAAACCTTATTCCCAAATATATTCATTCATTAGGTGTTGATGTAGAGACCAATTTAAAGAAAGCATTAGAATGGTGTGATGTGGCTAATATGTTGAGGATTCAATTAGAAAGGCAGGATACCAAATACTTTCCATCTTTACGAGAATATTCTTTGTTGTATCAACTTAATCGTGAAGTGTTAGATGAGATAAAGAAAGATATTATCATTATGCACCCTGGTCCTATCAATCGTGGTGTGGAAGTTACCAGTGATATTGCGGATAGCAAATATTCTATTATTCTAGAACAGGTAGAAAACGGTGTAGCCGTTCGAATGGCGGTGATGTATCTGCTGGCTGGAAAAAAGGCAGAATAAGTTTCTGGTCAAAGCTACTAATCAATTATACTCGTTGAATTTAAATATGTCACGTATAGATGATTTGAAAAAGAAATTCTTTATTGCAAACTAACGTTTATTGAGCATAAAACGAAAGTTTATTTATAAATTCTTTTTCTTTTCTCTTTCTTGTTTCCTTCTTCAAATGAATTTTTAAAAAATTCTTTTTTCTTATGAGAGAATTTGTCAGAAGAGTATTCAGTTTTTTTGTGTCCACCTTGTTTTTCTTTATTTGATTTCTCAATACTAATTATTCTGTTATTAAACGATTTTCCTGCTAATGATGAAAGTTTATCAGTATCAGTAGACGAAATTTCAAAAAATGAAAATGTTTTTTTGACATCGGTATTTTTAATATTAGTAACAGGAATGCCTGTTTCATCAGAGATAAAATCTTTTAGTGAACGCCAGTTAAAACCATCCATTTCTCCTAAATTAATAAAATAACGTTGTGTTTGCCGGTGTGAAGACACATCTACATCCTTTAGATTATTGATGTCCGGAGCATTTTGATAGTAAGTATAAAAGCGATTAAACTCTTCCCAAACCAATTTTTTGATCAATTCTTCTTTGCTTAAATCTTTTAAACTTTCAAAAACAGCAGGTAAATAGTCCTGAATAGCTGATTCATCAACAGAAGTATTTTTTATTCTTTCAACAAGATATAAGAGTTGTTTTTCACAAACTTGAATGCCGGTTGGAATAAGCGATCTATGAAATTTTGCTTTTGTAAAACGTTCTAAATCTTTAATTTTTTTGGATTCTGAAGGCGTTACTATTGCAATTGAAATTCCAGATTTTCCTGCTCTGGCTGTTCTGCCACTGCGATGTGTGTATACTTCAAGGTCGTCTGGTAAGTCGTAATTGATAACATGGGTTATATTATCAATATCTATTCCACGAGCTGCCACATCGGTTGCTACCAAAAGTTGTATCTGATGGTTTCTAAAACGTTTCATAACAAAATCACGTTGTGCTTGAGATAAATCGCCATGTAAAGCGTCTGCGCTGTATCCATCTTTAATGAGTTGGTCGGCAATTTTTTGAGTATCTGCTTTTGTACGGCAAAAAATAATTCCAAAAATATCGGGATAATAATCTATGATTCTTTTTAATGCTAAATACCGGTGTTTATTGGAGCTAATCACATAATAGATATGTTCGATATTAGGAGCGGCAGCATTTTTATTCCCAACATTAATTTCAACGGGATGATTCATGTAATTTTTGGCAATTCTTGCGACTTCAGGGGGCATTGTAGCACTGAACAACCATGTTTGTTTGTTATCAAAGGTTTGGTCTATGATATAATCAATATCGTCTTTAAATCCCATGTTGAGCATTTCATCGGCTTCATCAAGGATTAAAATTTTAATATCTGATAAATCGACTGCCCTTCGGTCAATGAGGTCTACCAATCTGCCGGGTGTAGCGGCAATAATTTGACATCCTTTTTTCAAAGCGTTGATTTGTGTTTCAATATTAGCCCCGCCATATACAGCTACCGTATGAATTTCAGGTTTATATTTGGATAAATTTTTTATATCATTGGCTATTTGAACGCATAGTTCACGAGTTGGTGCAATGATTAACGCTTGTGGATGTTTTATTTCTGGATTAATTTTGTGAAGCATTGGTATTGAAAATGCAGCTGTTTTGCCTGTACCGGTTTGGGCAAGAGCGATAATGTCTGTGTCTTTTTCTAGCAATAAAGGAATTGTTTGTTGCTGAATAGGCGTTGGATGTTGGTATCCCAGATCATTGATGGCTTTTTGAATCCATTCTAATAATGGATAATCTTTGAACGTAATTGTTCCTTGTGTTTGTGTTTCTGTGTTGTACATAATTTGTTTGATTTTTTTCAGCACTGATAAATCTAACTCTGCAAACTTAAATTTTTAGCGGCTATAAAAGTCAAAAATACAGAATTAAATTTACTTAGCCGTTTTTTTATTTCTTGCCACAAAGATAGGTATAAGATTTTGATTAAACGAATAAAAATAAAAAACCCCTTGAATTTTCAAGGGGTTTTTTGGAATATTAACAAAAAACTAGATTAGAAGTATAAGTTTAATCTTAAAGAGGCAGCCGGACCAAATACGCTGTTGTTGTTGTCAGTATCTAAAGCAAATGAGCTAGATTTTCCTGTTTTAGTAGTTTGTGTTTTAACTGCATTGTTTGCACCATCCCAAAATTCAGTAGTAACTTGTCCTTCACCTGTTGAAGAGAAAGAAAGTCCCCAACCGAATTCGCCACCAATTGACATTTTTGGTAATACAAAATATTCAGCACCGATGAATCCTCTTAATCCAAAAGCAAATGTTGAACCATTTTTAACTTCTGTGGTTCTACTTGCCATTGCTACACCGTTCATTGTGGTCCAGTTAGTTGATGTTGGGGTGAAGTTACCATTAGGATTATTAAATTGGTTGCCATAAGTGTATTTTTCTTTTGAACCACCAATATATAAACCTAACTCTCCACCATAATAACCTTGAAGGCGTGTTTTACCTTTTCTCATTTCAATACCACCACTTAAACCAATTCCATTGAATGAAACAGATTTTGTATCTTGAACGTATTTTGGATCAGTAGAAGTATTTGTATCGTCACTTACATAGTTTGACATTTTTTGGGATCCAAAACCTAATCTGATAGCTGCTCTGTATGCAGTAGTAGCATCTTTGAAGTATTTTCCAACGATTGTGTTGTTTGTTGTTAAGTAATTCCAGCTAGGAGCAGTATTTGCCGCATTTTTTCCAAAGAAGTTACCAGCATAGTTTAAAAAAGGAGTAGCGTCGATGCCAATTCCCCAGTCGCCTTCTTCTGGAAGGATGGGTTCACCTTTTTTAGATGTAAGGTCTTGAGCATTCGCAGTAAAGAATCCAAATGCTAAAGCCATTGCAACAGTTGTGATGTTTTTTCTCATACTTTTAATTTTTAAGGTTTGTGCCGCAAAGGTATGGAATATATTTTGATATTTCCAAATTTTCGAATAATAATTATTCACAAATAAATGTTAATAAAATAATTAGTAATATACAGGTCTTCTGACTTCGCATAAATGTTTTGCAAGACGAATCACCTGACGAGTGTAACCAAATTCATTGTCATACCAAACGTATACAACTGCACTTCTTTTATCAGGAGAAATTTGAGTGGCCTGGCTATCAAAAACCGCAGGACATGAGTTACCTATAATATCGGTTGAAACTAATTCGTTGGAAAATTCATACTTAATTTGTTCTACTAAGTTTCCGGTTAAGGCGTATTGTTTTACAGTATTATTAATTGTGTCTTTATCTACTTCACAACCGAGTTGAACATTGATAATAGCCAATGAGCCATCTGGGGTTGGTACCCGAACGGCATTAGCTGTAAATTTTCCCGCAAGATGTGGTAATACTTTTTTGAGAGCACTATCGGCACCGGTTTCGGTTATGACCATATTTAATGGAGCAGAACGTCCTCTTCTGTATTTTTTGTGAAAGTTATCCAATAAGTTTTGGTCGTTAGTATAAGAATGAATGGTTTCAATATGTCCTTTTTCAATTTTGAATTCTTTATCTAAAACATATAAAATAGGCATGATGGCATTGGTAGTGCAAGAAGCGGCAGAGAAGATTTGCTCATTTTTTAAATCTAAATTTTCGTGATTGATACCATATACGACATTAGGAATATCTCCTTTACCCGGAGCAGTTAATAATACTTTTGCAATGCCTTTGCTTTTTAAGTGTAAAGATAATTTTTCTCTGTCTCTGAAAATCCCTGTGTTGTCAATCAATAATGCGTTATTAATACCGTATTGGGTATAGTCAATTTGATCGGGTTTGTCAGCAGCAATGAAATACACGGTATGACCATTAATAATAAGGGCATTGTTTTCATGGTCTTCAATAACCGTTCCGGGAAAAGGACCATGGATAGAGTCGTTTCTTAATAAGTCCGCTCTTTTTGTTAGTTCTTCTTTAATTTTGCCGCGCACTACAACGGCCTTTAATCGGAGTTGCTCGCCTTTTCCAGCTAATGAGATTAAATCTCTTGCGGCTAAACGACCAATTCTTCCAAAACCATATAATACGACATCTCTTGGAGTAATGGTGTGTTTTTTATCAATGAAATCAGAAAGTTTTTTTTGAATAAAATCAGAATACGAACTAAATTGTTCTTTTTCCTGATGCCATTCATACGCTAGACGGCCAATATCTATACGAGAAGGACATATATCGGACTCATAAATGGCTTTTGCTAACTGAGCTGTGTCTTCTACAGTGATTGGTTTTTTCACAAAATCTTTAGCATAAAGGTGAAGTTGCATGATTTCGGAAGAACTTTTATCTACTAATTGATTTCTGAATAGCACAAGTTCTACGGACTTTTCAAACCAAAGTTTCCCAATATAACCAATTAAATCAATGGCTGCCTTTTCTTGATTAATCCACGTTTTAAGTTGCGTTTCATAATCGTTTTTAACTTTGTTAATTGTTTCCATAATATTGATTTTAGATGATTAATTTAAAAACGTTCTAATTGTGAGAAAAAGAAATTAGCTTCAATGATAGCATTTTCATTGCTATCTGATCCATGAATCGCGTTTTCTGCAATTGATTTGGCAAATTCTTTACGAATGGTGCCGGGTTCAGCTTTTGCAGGGTCAGTGGCGCCGATTAATTTTCTAAAATCTTCAACGGCATTTTCTTTTTCTAAAATAGCAGCCACAATGGGACCACTACTCATATATTCAATGAGTTCGTTGTAAAAAGGTCGGTCTTTGTGAACAATGTAAAATTGTGCGGCTTGTTCTTTCGTGATTTTTAAAAATTTCATGGCTACAATTTTAAAGCCGGCTTGATTGATTTTTGCTAAAATGGGTCCGATGTAATTGTTTCTTACAGCATCGGGCTTAATCATTGTGAAGGTAATGTTACTCATAATTTTAATTTTGAGCCGCAAAGGTAAAAAAGTTTTAAGCATTCATCTATTTACTATTTTTTATTTCTATTTTTGCGGGCTCAAAATTTTAATACTATGATTAATAAGGGACCTGTTTCAAAATTTATAGATCATCATTATAGACATTTTAATGCAGCGGCATTGAAGGATGCGGCTATTGGTTATGAAAAGCTTATTAATGAGGGGGGTAAAATGCTCATTGCATTAGCCGGGGCAATGAGTACAGCAGAACTTGGCGTTTCTTTGGCAGAGATGATTCGTCAGGATAAAGTACATATTATTTCGTGTACAGGAGCCAATTTAGAGGAAGATTTGATGAATCTGGTGGCTCATAATCACTACAAGAGAATTCCGAATTACAGAGATTTGACTCCACAACAAGAGTGGGAGCTTTTAGAGCAAGGATTAAATAGGGTTACTGATACTTGTATTCCGGAAGAGGAGGCGTTTAGAAGGTTACAAAAGCATATTTATGAACTTTGGAAAGATGCAGAAAGCAAAGGAGAAAGATATTTTCCGCATGAATATATGTTTCAACTTATTAAAAGTGGTGTTTTAAAACAATATTATGAGATAGATCCGAAGGATAGTTGGATGGTAGCTGCGGCTGAGAAAAATTTACCAATTGTAGTGGGTGGCTGGGAAGATTCTACGCTTGGAAATATTTTTGCATCGTATGTTATTAAAGGAGAATTAAAAGCAAGCACAGTGAAGAGTGGCATTGAATATATGGTGTGGTTAGCCGACTGGTACAAGAAAAATTCAGGTGGAAAAGGGGTTGGATTCTTTCAGATTGGTGGGGGAATTGCGGGTGACTTTCCAATTTGTGTGGTACCAATGATGTATCAGGATTTGGGATGGCACGATGTTCCTTTCTGGAGTTATTTTTGTCAAATATCTGATAGCACGACTTCGTATGGTTCATACAGTGGAGCTGTGCCAAATGAAAAAATTACCTGGGGAAAATTGGGAATTGATACGCCAAAATATGTCATTGAATCGGATGCTACCATTGTGGCACCGTTGATTTTTGCGTGGGTGTTGGGATGGTAAGCGTTTTTTCAGGGTCTTGTTAATCAAGGGGCAAAAAACAAACTTATTATTTAAACGATAATGGGATTGTTTGAAATGTTTTTCTAATCAATAATATGAAAAGAGCGTTATAAAATTTCGTGTAAATTTGAAGCAATGATTTTTTATTAAAATAAGGCAATTGAAAGGTTTATTTAATAACAATTTAATTAGAAGTTTTTTCAGTGGTATTTTGCTTTTTTTGTCATTTACACACTTGGGTACTCTATTTAGTTTCTTTGCTTTTGTTCCAATTTTATTTCTTGCAAAAGAGTTTGTAAATCAAAAGCTTCGTCCGATAAAATTTATTTTTCTTATTCTTTTAAGTTTTCTTATCTGGAATGGATTGACGACGTGGTGGATTAGTTTAGCCAGTGTGGGCGGGGCAGTTATGGCTATTGTAGCTAATAGTATTTTGATGTGTATGGTGTTTTCTCTTCCATTTATGTTGCAAAAGAAATTTGCAGTTAGATTTAATGTGTGGCATTTGATACCTTTCTGGATAAGTTTTGAGTATTTGCATTTTCATTGGGATTTGATGTGGCCATGGTTGACATTGGGTAATGTATTTGCTTTTGTTCCCTTGCTTGTTCAATGGTATGAATTAACAGGCACAGCGGGTGGAAGTTTGTGGATTTTAGTAATCAATAGTATTCTATTTAAATTTTTCAATGAGAAAATGAATAAGAAACAATTCATTAAAAATCTTGCAACTGCTTTACTCATTCCGATTATTCTTTCTATAAGTATTTATATTTATAGAACCAAAACAATTTCTTCTCTGGAAAATAATCAACATTTAAATGTATTGATTGTTCAACCTAATGTAGATCCCTATAATGATAAATTCTACATTGAACCCTTAATCCAGGTGCAATCAATGTATCAGCAAATCAAAGGGGTATTGAATGATAGTATAGATGTTGTGTTATTACCAGAAACGTTTATTACGGAAAATATCTATGAAGGGGGTTCAAAGGAAATGTTGCAATATCCAAGTTTAAAATTTCTGAAAGATAGCATATTGTCCAGGTATCCTGAAATTACAGTAATTACAGGGGCTAATACATTTAAATTTTATTCATCTGATGAAAATCCACCATCTACTGCTCGTCAAAATTCAGAAGGATTGTATTATGATATTTTTAATACAGCGTTATGTATTTATAGGGATTCTGTCCAGATTTTTCATAAATCCAAATTAGTGCCGGGAGTAGAAAAAATGCCTTATCCGGGTTTGTTCAGACCATTAGAAAAATTAGCCATTGATTTGGGTGGGACAACAGGAAGTTTGGGGCAACAGGATTATCCATCATTGTTGTATGTTAGGAATAGAATACCTGTTGCTACTGTGATTTGTTATGAAAGTGTATTTTCGGATTTTGTTTCCAAGTTTTTCCGATTAGGTGCTCAAACATTATTGGTGATTACAAACGATGGATGGTGGGGAAATACACCGGGGTATTATCAGCATTTGATATTCGGCAGATTAAGGGCTATAGAAAATAGAACATTCATTGGAAGATGTGCTAATACAGGTGTATCGGCAGTTATTAATCCAATTGGGGAAATTGAACAAAGCACATTATTTTGGACAAAAGAATGTCTTGTTACAAAAGTTCCATTAGTGAATACATCAACGGTTTATTCAAAAATTGGTGATGTTATTTCACCTATTTGTATTCTAATTTTATTGGGTATATTAGTCAACTATATTCTTATTAAAATTAAGAAATAAATTGTATTTATATTAAATGTAAATTTAATAAATTTTTTCTATGATGGTAAAAGATCAAATAGGTAGAGAGATTGATATAAAAAAATATCCAGAAAGAATAGTGTCACTTGTGCCATCTATTACAGAATTACTGGTGTTTTTAGGGTTAGAAGAAAACATTGTTGGGGTTACAAAGTTTTGTGTTCATCCAGAGGAATTATTGAAAACTAAAACAATTATTGGAGGGACAAAGCAAATTAATATTGACAAAATCAGAACATTACAAACAGATTTAATTATTGGTAATAAGGAGGAGAATGTGAGAGAACAAATAGAGATATTAGAAAAAGAATTTCCTGTGTGGATGAGTGATGTGAATACTTATGAAGATGCTTTGCAAATGATAAAATCTATTGGAAAGATTACAGGTACAGAGGATTCAGCAGAGTATTTAGTAGAAGATATTGAAAATGAATTTAGATGGTTAAAACAACAATCTACTGTATTGAAAAATAAGAGAGTTTTGTATCTAATCTGGTACAATCCATATATGGCTGTTGCAAATAATACGTTTATTCATTCCATGATTGAAAAGTCCGGAATGAAAAATGTATTGGAAAATCAAACACGATATGTTGAAATTACTATTGAAGACATAAAAACATTGAATCCAGATTTAATTTTACTTTCTTCAGAGCCATTTCCATTCAAGGAGAAGCATAGAAAAGAACTAGAAGAGGCGCTTGAAGGTAAGTTCGAAATTTTATTTGTAGATGGAGAATTATTTAGCTGGTATGGAGTAAGGATGCTTCTCTTACCTAATTATTTGCTGCGACTTGAGATGAAAATGTGACTTATTTCTTGATGATTTTACTTCGTTTAATCAGATATTCTTGCAACACTTCATAATAAGCATTCTTAATATCTACAGGAACAAAGTCAATTTTATATTGATGGCATTTTTCTTTTAAATTATTGAGAAAGATTTTGATTTGTTGAGTATAAAGGTCTTTAAATTCTACTGAGTTGATTTTTACTTGTTCTCCTGTTTCCATGTCAATAAACTGATAAGGGCGATTATCAAAATCAAATTCAACTTCGGTATTGTAGTCAAGTGTATGGAAAACAATAACATCGTGTTTTCTGTAACGAAGGTGCTGAAGGGCATTAAAAATATCATGAGAACGTTCAAAAATATCACTGAATAAAATTATTAAAGAACGTTGGTGAACAACTTCTGCAATTTGATGCAGAGCGGAGGATATATCGGTTTGTTTTAAATCATTTTTCTTGTTGGTTTGTAATAATTCAGATAAAATAGAGTAGAGGTGTTGAATATGTTGAGTGCTTAATCTTGCAGAGAGATGCGTTTCAATTTTGTCGGAACACAGGGTTAATCCAATGCCATCTCTTTGTTGTAGCATAAGTTGTGTGAGTGCTGCGGCGGAATAAATAGAGAAGGTAAGTTTGTTTATTGGACTTTGAAGAGGATAAAGCATAGAGGAAGAAGTATCAATAACAATCTGACATCTAAGGTTGGTTTCTTCTTCGTATTTTTTCTGGTAAAGTTTTTCAGTGCGAGCGTATAATTTCCAATCTATGTGTCGGGTAGATTCGCCGGGATTATACATTTTGTGTTCAGCAAATTCAACGGAATAGCCGTGCATGGGGCTTTTATGTTGACCAATTAAAAAACCTTTTACAATCTCTTTTGCCTTTAATTCAAGTCGTTTTAAGGAGTCAATATCTTCTTGTAAGTTTTTCATTGGCTCTATAATACCAAAAAATCTAATACCGAATTTAATTTACTAATTTTGCGGAAAAAGAGGATGAGAAAATTACCGATAGGGGTACAGAGTTTTGATGAGATAAGAAGTGGGGATTATATTTATGTGGATAAGACGAGATATGTATTAGATTTGATTGAGAGTGGGAAGTATTATTTTTTATCACGACCGAGACGATTTGGTAAGTCCTTGTTGGTAGATACGATGAGATGTTTGTTTGAAGGGAGAAAAGAGTTGTTTGAAGGATTGTATATTTATGATAAGTGGGATTGGGAGGAGAAATTTTCTGTTATTCGTGTTTCATTTGGTTCGTATGGTCTTTCGGAAGATTTAGGATTGGAGGATTATATTAGATTGAGGTTAAATGAGATTGCGAAGGATAATAATGTTTATCTGGAGAGTAAAGTATATTATGAGATGTTTAATGAGTTAATAATGAAATTGTCGAGAAGTGGAAGGGTTGTGGTATTGGTGGATGAATATGATAAGCCGATATTGGATAAGATAGAGGATAAAGAGGAAGCAATAAAGAGGCGAGAGATATTGAAGAGTTTTTATCAGGTGATGAAAGATAGAGATAGGGAGTTGGGTTTTGTTTTTTTGACAGGTGTAAGTAAGTTTTCGAAAGTGTCGATATTTTCGGGCTTGAATAATTTACGGGATATTACGATTAGTGAAAGATATTCAGCATTTTGCGGATATACACAAGAGGAGTTGGAAGAGAATTTTGAAGAATATTTAGGTGGAGTAGATAAGAGAGAAATGAGTATGTGGTACAATGGATATAATTGGACAGGTGAAAAGGTTTACAATCCGTATGATGTGTTATTGTTTTTTGCGGATGGAGGGAAATACAGGAGTTACTGGTTTGAGTCGGGAACGCCGGGATTTTTGATAAAGGAGTTGATGGAGAAGCGGTTTTATTTGCCGGAGATAGAGCGCATAGAGGCGGGGGAGGAGATATTGTCGTCGTTTGATGTAGGGGATATACATCCAGTGGCGTTATTGTTTCAAACGGGCTATTTGACGATAAAGGAGGAGCAACGATTAGGAGAAATGATTGGTTATATTTTATCATATCCTAATTTAGAGGTAAAGATGGCGTTGAATAGTCATATTTTGAAGGATTATACGAAAGTGATAGAAAAGGATGCGTTACGGATGGAGACATATAGGAGTTTACAACGTGGAGATATTGAGAAGGTAGTTGTGTTGATGAAAAGGTTGTTATCGTCGATTCCAAATGATTGGTATAGAAAGAATAAGTTGCATGAGTATGAGGGCTTTTATAGTAGTGTGTTTTATAGTGTGTTTCAGTCGTTGGGTTTGGAGTGTGTTGGAGAAGATGTGACGAACAGGGGCCGGATAGATTTAAGTGTGAAGATTGGGGGTTATGTGTATGTATTTGAGTTTAAGGTAGTGGAAGAGGATGAAGATGGTAAGAGAAGTGCTCTGGAACA
The DNA here is from genome assembly GCA_026003255.1 of Bacteroidia bacterium. Taxonomy (GTDB): domain Bacteria; phylum Bacteroidota; class Bacteroidia; order B-17B0; family Aurantibacillaceae; genus BPGX01. Next base: position 610,022 of record BPGX01000002.1, read on the forward strand.
AATAATGGAGAAGCGTTATTGGGAGAAGTATGAGGGCATTGGAAAGAAGATAGTATTAGTGGGGATAGAGTTTTCGAAGGAAAATAAAAATATAATTAAAAGCGAACATAAAATTATTAATTAACTATGAGTGAATCCATTAAGCACGAATGTGGGATTGTTTTGATTAGATTGAAGCATACTTTTAGTTATTACAAAGAAAAATACGGAACATCTCGATATGGTTTGCATAAGCTGTATCAGATGATGGAAAAACAAATCAATAGAGGTCAGGATGGAGCGGGAATTGCAACAGTTAAATTAAACATACTGCCAGGTGTAAATTACATTGATAGATTAAGGTCTGTGGCGCCAAAAGCACCACAAGATATTTTTCAACAAATTCATCAGTTATTTATAGAAGCCGCCAGAAAATATCCTTTGGAATATTCTAATCCTGAATGGCAAAAACAAAATATTCCTTTTTTAGGAGAAGTGATGATGGGACATTTAAGATATGGGACATACGGGAAAAATACTATTCACGCCTGCCATCCTTTTTACAGAAAAAATAATTGGAAAGCCAGAAACCTGTTATTAGCAGGAAATTTTAATTTAACGAATGTAGATGAATTGTTCCAACATCTTGTAGAACTTGGGCAACATCCTTCTGAAAAAAATGATACAGTAACAGCAATGGAAAAAATTGGACATTTTTTAGATAGGGAGAATGAACGAATATTTAGAATTTACAAGGACAAAGGGCTGTCAAATGACGAAATATCTATAAAAATACAAGAGGAATTGGATATTGCATCAATTTTATATGAAAGTACAAAGAAGTGGGATGGAGGATATGCAATGGTGGGTATAATTGGACATGGCGATGCTTTTGTGATGAGAGATCCAAATGGCATCCGACCGGCATATTATTATGAAGATGATGAGATTGTTGTAGCAGCGAGTGAAAGACCAGTTATTCAAAGTGTATTTAATGTTTCGTACAACGATGTTATGGAAATTAAGCCGGGACACGCATTGATTGTAAAAGCTAATGGTAAAGTGTTTGAAGAAAAAGTGTTAGACCCTGCTGGAAAGTTTTCCTGTTCATTTGAACGAATATATTTCTCAAGAGGTAATGATGCGGATATTTATAATGAAAGAAGAAAACTTGGAAAAAATTTGGCTCTAAAAGTATGGGATGCTATACAAGGAGATATTGAAAATGCGGTTTTTTCTTATATTCCAAATACAGCAGAAATTGCTTTTGGAGGATTAATCGATGGAATTGAAGAAATTTTAAATAAACAGAAAGTTCAGAAACTTGCAGCTGCAAAAAATGATGAAGAAAAATTAAAGATTTTATTACAACGTCCAAGAGTACATAAAATAGTTTGGAAGGATGTGAAACAACGCACTTTTATTACCGATGATGAAAATCGGGATGCAGTGGTTGATTTAGGATATGATGTAACTTATGGTGTGGTAAAACCGACTGATACTTTGATAGTATTGGATGACAGCATTGTAAGGGGAACTACGTTAAAGAAAAATATTTTGCGCACATTAGCACGATTAAAGCCAAAAAAAATTATCATTTTATCTTCAGCCCCACAAATACGTTATCCGGATTGTTATGGTATAGATATGTCTATTTTAGGACATTTTGTGGCATTTCAGGCGGCTATTGCTTTATTGAAAGAAAAAAATCAAAATAAGTATATTCAGGAAATTTATGAATTAGCAAAACAAGAACTTCAAAAACATAAGGAAGAACAAATTAATGTGGTGAAGAAAATTTATGAGCCATTTACTGCTGAAGAAATTTCTGATAAGATAGCCCAAATTGTAAAACCAGAAGATTTAAATTGTGAACTTCAAATTATTTATCAAAGCATAGAGGGATTACACGATGCCTGCCCCAACCACAGAGGAGATTGGTATTTTACAGGAAATTATCCTACTCCCGGTGGAAATAAGGTTTCTAATAAATCTTTTGTCAATTACATTGAAAACAAAAATGAAAGAGCATATTAGTATGATAAGCAATAACGATATAGTATTGAATTTAAATAAATTTAAATCATCTATTCCGGAAAATGTCACATTGATTGCTGTTTCAAAGTTTCAAAGTGTTGAAAAAATAAAAATGGCTTATGAAGCAGGACATAGAGATTTTGGAGAAAACTATGTACAGGAAATGAAGGAAAAATATGAACAATTACCAAAAGATATTCGCTGGCATTTTATTGGACATTTACAAGCCAATAAAGTCAAATACATAGTACCATTTGTACATTTAATTCATAGTGTGGATAGTTTGAAATTATTGACAGAGATACATAAGCACGCTTTAAAACATCAAAGGATTATTGATTGTTTATTACAAATTCATATTGCAAAGGAGGAAACAAAATTTGGTTTAAGTTTTGAAGAAGCAAGAGCGTTATTATTTTCTGATATTATCAAGACCTTTTCAAATGTTAGAATTAAAGGACTAATGGGAATGGCTACATTGACAGATGATGGGGAACAAATTAAAAACGAATTTTTATCCTTAAAACATTTTTTTGATGAAATAAATGCTCAAAAGATTTCAGATAATGTTCAGTTTGAAGAATTGAGCATAGGAATGAGCAATGATTACAAGATAGCCATCGAATGCGGTAGCACGATGATTAGAATAGGTACAGCTATCTTTGGTGAAAGACAAAAAACATAAAAACTTATTTCATGCCAGGTAGTACATTTGGAAAGTTATTTCAACTTCATACTTTTGGAGAAAGTCACGGAAGTGCAATCGGTGGTATTATAGATGGTTGTCCTGCAGGGTTAGAAATAGATTTTGAATTTATTCAACACGAATTGAATCGTCGTAAAACGAATCAAGGATTATGGTCTTCGCCAAGAGTTGAGCCAGACGAGGTGAAATTTCTTTCAGGTATATTTGAAAATAAGACATTAGGAACGCCCATTGCGTTTATTGTAGAGAACAAGAATCAAAGGTCAGAAGATTATGAACATTTGAAATATGTTTTTCGCCCTTCACATGCGGATTACACTTATTATGCAAAGTACGGTATTCGTGATTATCGTGGTGGAGGGAGAAGTTCAGCGAGAGAGACAATTGCAAGAGTTGTAGGCGGTGCTATAGCGAAATTGTTGTTGAAAACATTAGATATACAAATACTTGCATTTGTTTCAAAAATTAAACACATACATATACCGTATGTTTTAGATAAAATAAGTTCAGATGCTATTGAACAAAATCCATTTCGATGTCCGAGTGATGAGAAAAACGATGAAATAAGATATTTGGTAGAACAGGCAAAGAACGATGGAGACACTATTGGAGGAATAATAACTTGTGTAATTCGTAATGTGCCTGCTGGATGGGGAGAGCCAGTTTTTGATAAGCTAAACGCTTTGCTTGCGCACGCTATGATGAGTATTAATGCGGTGAAAGGTTTTGAAATAGGTGATGGTTTTGCAATCTCTGAGAAATTTGGCAGTGAAGTAAATGATGAAATGTTTTTAGAAAATAATCAAGTGAAATTTAAATCTAATCATAGTGGTGGTATTCAAGGTGGCATTAGTAATGGGAATGATATTATTTTCAATGTGGCATTCAAGCCAATTGCTTCAATTAAAAAAGAGCAATCTACAGTCAATTTAGAAAGTGAGAATATAAAAATTAAAATTGAGGGACGACATGACGTGATGGTACTTCCAAGGGCTGTACCTATTGTAGAAAGTATGACAGCATTGGTGTTAGCAGATGTATATTTGATGAGTAAAATCAATCGTTTATGAAAGTAAACAAATTATCATTGTTTTATGTGCTGTCGTTTGTAGAAGGTGGCATGATGTTTACAACAGAATTGGCATCTACGAGAAAAATATCTGTGTTTTTTGGAAGTAGTTTGTATGTATGGATAATTGTTTTGAGCATAACTTTAGTGGGGCTGGCTGTTGGATATTACTGGGCAAATAATAGGATAGAAAAAAACAAATTAAATAAAGATTATCCGGATGCAAAAGTATTGTCAAAATTGTTTTTATATCTTTCAATAGCGTTGTTAATTTGGAAGTTTAATAATTCAATTGCTCTGTGGCTTATTAATAGTGGTTTTGAATTGATTACGGCAGTATGTGTAGATGCTTTGATTTTAGTGGCTTTTCCAATGTTTTTGTTTGGGGCGATGACAACTTATTTTGTTGCATTGGGTCAAAAAATTCAATCTAACCTTCCAGTGTATGGTAAGATTCTTGCATTTTCAACCTTTGGAAGTGTTGTATTTGCAGTGATTTCAGTTTTATTATTTTTCCCAAAAATTGGAGTACAAAACACGATATTAAGTTTTAGTGTTTTATCTCTATTGCTTTCTGCTTTATTATTTAAGGTCAAATGGTGGTCTGTAGCAGTGATGGTAATTGGAATTTTAATTCCTGAAAAAAACATTCGTGTGAATGTATTGTATAAAAACGATGGCGCATTTTCAAATCTTATGGTAGTAGAGCAATACAAAACAAGATATTTATTGGTGAATTATATCATTCAATCTTTTAAAGATTATGCAAATGATAAAACGTTGGAGTATGCAGAGTTAATGGATAGTGTGGCAAAGATTCAACAATGGAAGAATAAAGATGTTTTAATTCTTGGTTTAGGTGGAGGAATATTGGCGAATGTACTTGAAAAATATTCTCGATCCATAACGGGAATAGAGATTGATCCAAGGATTATTGATTGTGCTAAAAAGTATTTTGATTTAAATCCCAGAGTAAATGCTATTTGTGATGATGCACAATGGTGGATTCAAAAGGATATGAACAAATACGATGTGATTATTATGGATTTATTCAATGGTGAAGAGCCGCCTGCATATTTATTGACCAAAGAAAATTTTGAACGAATAAAAAATAAACTGATTAAAAAAGATGGTATACTTATTATCAACTGGTATGGCTATTATACAGGAGAAATTGGGAGAGGCACAAGGATTTTATTGAATACACTTTCTTCTGCTGGTTTTAGTGTTTCAGCACTTTCTACTAATTTATATCAAGATAGAAGTAATTTAGTGATTTATGCTTCGTTGGATAAAAACACGCTACCTATAAATAAAATTGAAATTCAAAAAGAGGATGAAATAAATACTGCTGATAAAAACATACTTTCTTTATTAAATGCGGATGTGAATTATCAATGGAGAAAAGGTTATTTGAATTTTATTCAAAACTGGTGGAACTAACTTATTCATCTACAATCACATCCCAGATATAACCAGAAAATACAAAGTAGTAGTGTTTTTGACGATTATTATTATCTTTATCAAATTTTTCTTTTGCAATTTTCCAGTTATTTAAATCAGGAATATAAAGTTGAATAGTAAATTTATTTTCGTGATGAGTAAGAAGTAGATAATTATTTTTTTCGGTGTGAAATATGTAATTACTTCCAATAGTTTGATTAGATGCAAGTATTTTTTTGAATTTGTCTGTTTGAGTATTTAATTCATATACAGTGGTTTTACTCTTTGTATAATATACAAGATAATATTTGCCCTTATTTTCAGTAAGTTTGGGAATGTATTTATAACGCAAAGAGTTTTCTGGCTCTGCAATCTCTTTCAGGAAAGTCAATTTGTTGTTTTGAAGAAGATATTTACCAATGGAATATCTTTTGTGTTTTATAGAGTAATTGAAAAGATACAATGAAGAATCAGAAAATACAGCGCCAACTGGACTTACAATCGTTTTATCAGCATTTTCAAAAAATAAGATATTTTTAATTTGTAAATTAGTATCTAATATTACTACAAAACTTTTTGATGTTTCGTAAGTAACAGAATCTTTGTTGTAAATACTATCTTTGAAAACTGGAATGTCAAAAAGGATTCCAATGTTATTTTGATTTATATTAAAAATATCTTTCGGTCTTAAAAGAGAAATTTTTTGTAAATATGGATTGTTTTTGAAACTATATTGAAGTTGTTGATATTCTCGGATCGATAAAAGTTTTTGTGCAAGAGAAAAATAATCTATAAGCAAACTATCTAAAAATAATTGTTTTAGGAATTGTCCGTTTTTACCATACATTACAAGCAAGTTGGATGTAGGGACAAAAAACACGAATGCATTATGAACTTCCACATTATCAAAATATACAGAGGTAATATCTCTATAAAAAGAATGTGAAATAGGAGATTTTTGAAGAATATAAGCATTGTTTTGCTTTTTTAATGTATTAAAAAACTTTGATTTATTTTTATGAGATGGCGTGGAGTACAATATTTTTCCATCAGGTTGAAGTAATATGATGTTATAATCATTCTTTAACTTTCTTTGAAGAAATTGGAACAAGTTGTTGTCAAAGCAAATTTGGATTTTTTGTGGATTTAATTCATTCTTTTTACAGAAGTAATCGATACCTTCTTTGGTTAATGAATCATTAAGTAAAAGGCAAATAGGGATAGAAGAATGAATTTCCTGTATTTTGTTGACAATGATATTCAGCGGCAATTCACAATGTATACAGGATTTGATGTTGTAAGTAATTAAAACGATAGGTTGCTTCAAATTATATTTCTGGCAAAAGTCAAAGATAGGATTATTAGTGAAGAAATTATTTGTCACAAAAAATAAAGCGAATACAAATCGAAATTTTTTAATCATCAATTAATTTCTTTTTAGGGAATAAAATTACATAGCAAGTACTGGAGTTTAAAGAATAAAACAAAATTAGTAAACTTAATTTTTACAAGATTTTTTCAGTTTATCAAAACAATTATTCTGAAATAGGATTGTGCTGCTTATTTATAACAAGTAAATAAAACAATATCGCCGCAATAGTACCAGCCAAAAAATTAAAAACCAACCATAAATAATTTCCGTTTTTAGTATTTTTTATCCATAAAAACGTCAAAATTAAGGAGACAATATAAGATACAATGGTTAATAACAGGAATACAGATTCTAAAAAATCAATTTTGCTTAAAAAGAAAAATGTGTAAAACATGGGTGATATAATCAAAAAGATTATGTTTGTGAGATAAATTTTTTTGAGTAAGATTAGATTTTCAGTGTTCATGGTGTTATATATTTTAATTAACTTACTATAAAAGTGTGTATTGCTTTTAGGGTTCAAATAATTAATTGTTTTTTTAACGCAAAAATTTTATTGATTTTTATGTTATTCATAGAAATAAATCCAATAGTAGAAATAATTTCCCGATGCATTATCAATTTATTATTTGTAATGGAATCCTGTGAAAAAGTTTGGAAGAAAATGATGACTGTTGAGCACAGCGTTAATAACTTCCGTACTAAACTCATGATTTGAGTATTTTAAAAAATATGATTTTTAATCTCCAGTGTGGCAATATAATAACTATTTTGCGTTCTTTTAAGAAAATTCTACTCATTTAGGAGGCATTTGTTATATGGAGATTACAAAATGTGTTTTGCTTAACTTTAATTTTCAATATCTGAGGATAAATTTGGACTTATGAATGCTATTGTTGAAAGTTAGCGATTTAAGAATAAAAAAGACGGTATTCATATACCGTCTTTTAAATTTGTACTTTGTATATTTAGTTTTTTTACTTCACTGGTTCTGCTTTATTCATAAACACAAACTGTTCGCCAAGATAATCTACTACAATTTTTTCATTGCTTTTCACAGTGCCAGCCAGTATTGCTTTTGATAACTCGTTAAGAATATTCTTTTGTATTGCTCTCTTAATTGGTCTTGCACCAAATTGTGGATCAAAGCCAATTTCAGCAAGTGCTTCTACAGCATCTTCGGTTAATTCTATTTGAATATTTTGATCTTCCAAACGTTTGGATACCTGTGCAATTTGAAGTTTCACAATGTCTTTCACCTGTTCTTTTGTCAATGGTTCAAACATAATGATTTCATCCACTCTGTTTAAAAACTCAGGACGAATGGTCTTTTTCAACAATTCCATTACTTCTGCTTTTGTTCTCTCAATTACTTCTTCTCTATTCCTATTATTAATACCTTCAAAGTTTTCTTGAATAATATGTGAACCAAGGTTAGAAGTCATAATAATGATGGTATTTTTGAAGTTCACGGTTCTACCTTTGTTGTCGGTCAATCTACCATCGTCCAATACTTGCAAGAGAATGTTGAATACATCCGGATGTGCTTTTTCAATTTCGTCTAATAGTACCACGCTGTATGGTTTCCTGCGTACTGCTTCGGTCAATTGTCCACCTTCTTCGTATCCAACATATCCTGGAGGTGCACCAATCAAACGGCTTACAGAATGTCTTTCCTGATACTCACTCATATCAATACGCGTCATAGCATTTTCACTATTGAATAGAAATTCTGCAAGAGCTTTTGCTAACTCTGTTTTTCCAACGCCAGTTGTTCCAAGGAAAATGAAGGAGCCGATTGGTCTTTTAGGATCTTGCATTCCGGCACGACTTCTGCGTACTGCATCGGCAATGCTACGAATGGCTTCTTCCTGACCTACCACGCGTTTGTGCAGTTCTTCTTCTAAGTGTAATAATTTTTTCCCGTTCACTTTGTAACATCTTTTTCACTGGTATTCCTGTCCATGCGCTGACAATAGCTGCAATATCTTCGGCATCCACTTCTTCTTTTACTAACTGAGAACCACTTTCTTTCAATTCATTCAATTGTTTTTCAAGTGCTTCTAATTCATTTTGTGCTTCAATTAATTTACCATAACGAATTTCTGCCACTTTACCATATTCGCCTTGACGTTCATAAACAGACGCTTGATACTTTAAATCTTCTATTTTTTGTTTTACACTTTGTACTTTCAAAATCAGATCTTTTTCTGCTTGCCATTTAGCACGGATTTGAGAACGTTTTTCTTGCAATTCGGATATTTTCTTATTGAGCGATTGTACTTTATCTTCCTGATTTTCTCTCTTCATTGCTTCGCGTTCGATTTCTAATTGCATAATCTCACGCTCAATTTCATCTAATTCATAAGGTACAGAATCCATTTGCATTCTGAGTTTTGCAGCCGCTTCATCTACAAGGTCTATAGCTTTATCTGGTAAAAATCTATCTGTAATATAACGTGTAGATAATTCAACTGCCGCAATGATCGCTTCGTCTTTGATGCGTACTTTATGATGGGCTTCGTATCTGTCTTTAATACCACGTAATATTGCAATGGCATCTTCTTCGGATGGCTCATCTACCATTACTTTTTGAAAACGTCTTTCCAATGCTTTGTCTTTTTCAAAATATTTCTGGAACTCGTTCAATGTAGTTGCACCAATAGCTCTTAATTCACCCCTTGCTAGTGCTGGTTTCAGGATGTTAGCCGCATCCATTGCGCTTTCCTCCTCCGCCGCCAGCGCCCACAAGCGTATGGATTTCGTCAATAAACAAAATGATTTCACCTTCACTTTCGGTTACTTCTTTAATCACTGACTTCAATCGTTCTTCAAACTCTCCTTTATATTTGGCTCCAGCAATGAGAGCGCCCATATCTAATGCGTAGATTTGCTTTGTTTTCAAATTTTCCGGAACATCGCCATTAACAATACGATGCGCTAATCCTTCCACAATAGCCGTTTTACCAACACCGGGCTCACCTACCAATACAGGATTGTTTTTGGTTCTTCTGGCTAATATTTGTAATACTCTACGAATCTCTTCATCTCTACCGATAACAGGATCTAATTTTCCGCTTTTAGCTTTCTCATTTAAGTTAACAGCATATTTACTAAGAGCGTGGTAAGTTTCTTCTTGTGTTTGGGAAGTGATATTTTTTCCTTTTCTCAAATCCTGAATGGCTAATCGAAGTTCTTTTTCGGTAATTCCTGCATCTTTCATCAATTGTGCCGCTTGACCACCAGCAAGGAAAGTAGCCAGAATCAAATGATCCAGTGAAACGAATTCGTCTTTCATCTCTTTGGCAAGAGATTGTGCTTTTGTAATAACGGCTTGTCCGGTATTTCCAAGATAGGGTTGACCGCCACTAACTTTTGGATAAGCAGCAATGATGCTATCCAGAGATTTTGTAAATACCTGAACATTCACATTTAGTTTCTTCAAAATAAAAGGTAAAACATTTTCGTCAACTTCCTGTATACCTTTTAAAATATGAGCCGACTCAATGGCTTGTTGCTGATGTTCTGCCGCAATTTGAACGGCTTGTTGAATGGCTTCTTGAGCTTTGATGGTAAATTTGTCTAAGTTCATAGTTGTAAGTTTTATGTTTAATACAACCCTATCAATTCTTATTCAACTCTTGATTTTTCGGAAATTATTACATAAAAAAGATATTTATCTGACAACTTTATACCTTATTAAAAATAATAGATAAATTTATTTTCAGAAGTTACTTAACTTTTTTGTATAATTTAATTATAATGAATTTTATTGAATGACACAATGTGCAAAAAGTTTACGGAGAGCGAAAGTTTTTTGAGTAAATCCAGAATAAACAAAGAATAGCTGTTACTTATACGTGAGTCGCTTTTTCAGTAGCCACGAATACACGAATTGTTTATGAATTAAGTGAAAAGTATTATCTACGAAAACCCTTCTCAATTTTCATTATCAATATTATTTTTGTAGAAGCTAGCAAGAACTTCAAAGAGGAAGAAATAAACATTAATGGTTACCAAATTCAATTTTTATTTAAAGGTATGATTTTGGCTTACTTATAGAGATAGAAACTCTTGTAAATTTAATTTTAAAGGAAAACTAACCAAGAAAATGTGCCATATTGTCATATTTTTGAACAACTTCTTTTGTTGGCACAATCATTGTAAAGTATCATTACAAAATTATTAACTATGGGAAAAATAATAGGAATTGATCTTGGAACAACCAATAGCTGCGTTGCTGTGATGGAAGGCAACGATGTGGTAGTAATACCCAACAACGAAGGTAAAAGAACTACACCTTCAGTGGTAGCTTTTATGGATAACGGTGAAAGAAAAGTGGGAGATCCTGCTAAAAGACAAGCCATAACTAATCCCAAAAGAACCATTTACTCAATCAAGCGTTTTATGGGACGGTTTTATGATGAAGTTTTAGAGGAAATTAAACGCGTTCCTTACACTGTGGTAAAAGGTCCCAATAATACGCCACGAGTAGAGATTGATGGCAGACAATATACGCCACAGGAAATCTCTGCCATGATTCTTCAAAAGATGAAGAAAACGGCTGAAGATTATCTTGGACATGAAGTAACAGAAGCTGTTATCACAGTTCCTGCATATTTCAACGATGCTCAAAGACAAGCCACAAAAGAGGCCGGGGAGATTGCAGGATTAAAAGTGCGTAGAATTATCAATGAGCCCACTGCAGCTGCTCTTGCCTTTGGTGAAGACAAGAAGGGAAAAAATCTAAAAATTGTAGTATTTGACTGCGGTGGTGGTACTCACGATGTGTCTGTTCTGGAAATGGGGGATGGTGTTTTTGAGGTTAAAGCAACCGACGGAGATACGCACCTTGGTGGAGACGATTTTGATCAAGCCATTATTGACTGGATTGCAGAAGAATTTAAGAGAGAAGAAGGCGTTGATTTGCGACAAGACCCAATGGCATTGCAACGTTTGAAAGAGGCAGCCGAAAAAGCCAAAATAGAACTTTCCAGCACAACTACTACCGAAATTAACTTACCTTATATTACTTCTGTTAATAATGTGCCTAAGCATTTGACAAAAACATTAACTCGTGCTAAGTTTGAACAGTTGGTTGACCATTTGATTAAAAGAACGATTGAACCATGTAGAACTGCTCTTGAAAAAGCAGGGCTAAAACCATCGGATATTGATGAAGTAATTCTCGTAGGTGGGTCTACTCGTATCCCAGCTATTCAAGCCGCTGTTGAGAAGTTCTTTGGTAAAGCTCCTAACAAGAGTGTGAATCCAGATGAAGCAGTAGCAATAGGTGCCGCCATTCAAGGAGCAGTATTGACTGGTGAAGTGAAAGATGTGTTGTTATTGGATGTAATACCATTGTCATTAGGTATTGAAACATTGGGTGGAGTGTTTACTAAATTGATTGAAGCCAATACCACGATTCCAACGAGAAAATCAGAAGTTTTCTCAACTGCGGTGGACAATCAAACTTCTGTTCAAATCCACGTATTGCAAGGAGAACGCCCAATGGCAAAAGATAACAGGAGTTTAGGACAGTTTATATTAGATGGCATACCACCTGCACCAAGAGGAGTACCTCAAATTGAAGTAACCTTTGACGTAGATGCGAATGGTATTTTGAATGTTACTGCAAAGGATAAAGCAACCGGAAAAGAGCAAAAGATACGAATTGAAGCCGGTTCTGGTCTCACCAAAGAAGAAATTGAAAGAATGAAAAAAGAGGCAGAACTGCATGCGGAAGAAGATAAAAAAGCCAGAGAAAGTGCCGAAAAACTCAATCAAGCCGATGCATTAATCTTCCAGAGTGAAAAACAATTAAAAGAATACGGAGATAAAATACCGACTGATAAAAAATCTAACATTGAAAGTGCGCTGCAAGAACTCAAGTCAGTATTCGAAACTAAGGACATAGACAAAATTGATGCAGCTGTAAATAAACTAAATGAAGCATGGAATGCAGCAGCGGCTGATATGTATAATGCTGCGAATGCATCTGCTGGAAGTGCAGAACAGACATCCAATGCAGGAACAAGTAATAATGGCCCATCTGATGTAGAATATGAAGAGGTGAAGTAAGAACAATAAATTGGATTTGAATAAGCCCTTCCAATATGGAAGGGCTTTTTTATTTTCATACCATTTTAAGTATTAAACATTAAATTAGCCCACTTAAAGAAGCAAACTAAGATAATTAATGAATGAGTTTTGTAAAGGTTTTTATTGTGTTTTTTTGTCCATTTTTTATTTAGGATTTAAATATTTAGATGCCCAGCTTTCTTTCCCCATTGACACCATTGATATAACTGGAAACTTTGGAGAAATTCGGAATCATCATTTTCATCAAGGAATTGATTTTTCAACAAAAGGGAAAGAAAATCTTCCAGTAAAATCCATTGATGATGGTTATGTTTACAGAATAAAAATAAGTTCTGTGGGATATGGTAAAGCATTGTATATTCATCATACATCAGGTTTATTGTCGGTCTATGCTCATTTGAATCAGTTTTCTGAAAAACTTCAAAATTTGGTTGGAAATTACATGATAAAAAATCAAACGAATGAGATAGATGTTTTGCTTAAAAAGGATTCTATTCTCATTAAGAAAGACGAAATTATTGGATATTCTGGAAATACAGGTGGTTCGACAGGCCCACATTTGCATTTTGAAATCAGAGACGAGTTAACTGAAATACCAATGAATCCACTTTTTTATCTTAATATAGATGATACAACAAAACCTGTAATAGAAGGTATTTTGTTTTATGATTTATCGGATACAATAAATCCCCAACCATTCCTGTATCATTCCAGAAAAATAAATAGAGATACTTTTTTAGTTCCATCCATTACAGGTTTGGCGTTTTCTGGATATGATAAAATGTATTCAAATGGTAATCCTAATAACATTTATAAAATTCAGATTTTTCTGGATAATCAAAAGATTTATCAACATCGCATGCATTATATTACATTTGACAACACCATTTATGTTGAATATTACTCTGATAAAATCAAGAACAAAAATTTTCAAAAGTGTTTTGCTACGCGTTTTTATCCATCTAATTTTTATGATACTTTAATTAATAAAGGTCGCATTATTTTATCAGATACTAATTATCATACATTAAGATTGGTAGCATGTGATGAAAAAGATAATTGTATAGAGAAAATGTTTTACATAAAAACAAAAAAAATAAAGCCTTATAAAATCATCAATAAAAAGAAATTGATTCTTTGTTCTGAGCCTTATTTATTAAAAACAAAGTTTTTTAATTTGTTCATACCTGAGAAATCATTGTATCACGATATTAATGCTACATTTCGATATAATATAGAAAAAAAGAAAATTGAGTTTTCTTATTCGCCTATTTCATTGAGGTATCCGGCTAAATTAGTTATCAAACATCAACTCTCTATTGATAAATTAAAGCATACTATTTTAATGAGCAAAAATAGATATTATGAGCCCGATTCGTATACGACAAAAGAAATGGTTTTCTTAGTAAGTGAATTGAGTGATTA
>BPGX01000003.1 GCA_026003255.1 Bacteroidia bacterium
AAACGCTAAGCGTAACTGCATCCCGCTGCTATAATGCTTCAACGGTGTATCAATAAATTTCTCCACTCCGGCAAAATCCACTATCGCATCAAACTTTTTTTTAATCTCGTTTCTTTTCATTCCCAATATTGCCCCCATTGAAGTAGATATTTTCTTTTCCTGTTAATTCAGGATGAAAGCCCGTCCCTACTTCTAATAAACTCGCTACTCTTCCACGTAATACGATGCGTCCTTCAGTGGGTGGTGTGATGCGGGATAAAATCTTTAATAAAGTAGATTTTCCGGCGCCATTTTTACCAATAATCCCAATGCTTTCACCGGGCATTACATTAAAACTAACATCTTTTAATGCCCAGAATTCTTCATCGGAAGATTGAAAAAAATCAGCAGGATGCTTTAGATAATGCACAATGTTATCTCTCAAACTTAAATAGGGCTGTTTATTATGATGGATTTTGAATTTCTTTCCTATTTTATGAACTTCAATAATGGGCTGCATACTATCTCCATGCAAATGTAATGTATTTTTTACAGACGGTCAAGATTAAATTTTATCGGCGATATATTCTTCTGTCTTGCGAAATGTAAAAAGCCCAATCAAAAAATAGATTATTAATATCAAAAGAGAAATAATAGATTGATTGAACGTAATATGCATAGGTTCATTGAATAATGATTTTCTTAATAATTCAATGCCTATAATCATTGGATTAAATAAAATCAACATGTTTTGGATAAAAGTGCTTTCAATATGTATGCGATAAATAACAGGACTTAAAAAAAAACAATAGTTGAATCAAAAAAGGGAGAACATATCTGAAATCTCTATACTTCACTACTAATGCAGAGAAATATAACCCAATAGCCAATGCGCAAAATGAAATAATTAAAATGGATAAAATCCAATAGAGTACATTGAATTGTAAGAATAAGTTTGTGTTTTCAAAAAGAATGAAGCATAACAAAACAATAAACGAAATAAAAAAATCTACAAACGAGGAAAGTAAGGAGGAAATAGGAATAATAAGTCGAGGAAAATAAATTTTTTTAATGATATTAGCATTCGTAAGAATATTGTTTACAGCCGTGTTGGCAGATGAAGCAAATAAATTCCAACTAATTAAGCCAGAATATACGTATAAGTAATAAGGCACTTGTGTAATATCTTTTTTAAATACATTAGCAAGAAAAGTATTAATTATCAACATCATTAAAATAGGTTGCAACACTACCCATAGTATTCCAATAATAGTTTGCTTGTATTTAATTTTAATTTCTCTCCATGTGAAAATATAAATTAAATCTTTATATTCTATTAACTCACGAATACCAAGTGAAAATTTATTCCTTGGCGATATAATAAACTCTTTATTCTGATTCATTACTCACAATTTTTGATGCCAGCGACTCATTATGCCAGTTTGTTTTCAATCCACTTAAAAATTCAAATTTTTTTATGGAATTTGAGGTAAGCATCTTTTAGTATATTCTCAATCTCACTATCAATAATGTATTTATTTTCAGGTTCAATATAGTTAAAATGCTCTATTTTTTTTGACAACTCTACCCAGTGTTTTATAGGGATAAATGGTTTAATGAAATTTTTCAGTTTGCTATTACGAAAATGAAGGTAAAGTTTTTGATACCAATGATTTTTTATTAATTTTTGGCTGTTTTGAATCGGTAAATTTTTAAGTTTATTAATATCTATTGTAATATGATATTTGCTACAAAACATTTCTAAATGGTGCTCAACATCATTGTAGAGTTCTTCAAATAAAAATAAATGAATATTTTTATCAGAAACCGTTTGAAAAATTTTGGTCAACCATTCATCATACAATCCAAAAGAGTAAAATACTTTATGTTCAAAAGAATTTTTATCGTTTAATGCTTTAGAAACAGAATCTTTTAGTTCTAATGGGTATAAACTTCTTGTCTTTTCCATAAGATAAGAAGAAACAAATCGTTGAATTGGATTTCGAAATACCAGAATTATTTGGGCTTGAGGTGAATGCTTTAAAACTCTTCTTAAAATTTCAGGTTTAGAAAAACTGTTACTGTGCTTAATTAAAGTATACTGTTCATCTTTGAATATTGTATTGAAAAAATAGGTTTTCTTAAGATAATCATTACCTTTGTGGTATTCTCGATTATCATAAAAAAATGTACATTCTAATTGAGGATGTGTAACAATATTAGTAGAATTACTTAACAAATAAGCTAAATTAGTAGTCCCTGCTTTTTGAATCCCCGCGATGTAAAAATCGATTCGCATTTAAAACAATTACTTTTTAACCAATTAAATACCAGATGGATTTATAACAACATACACCTCTTCATTATCTCTTTTCATCCAATATCGTTCACGAGCATATTTTTCTAGGTTATTGATATTATTCTTAAAATCTTCAATAGCTTCTTTATTTTTCTGGATGGCCATTTCGTAATATCTTTTTTCTTCGTGAAGTTTTTTGAGTTGTTTATTTAAATCTCTTTGAGTAAAAAAATCATTTTTGTCAAAAAATAACAACCAAATAATGAAGAAAACAATAGTGATTGTGTATTTATTGAATAACCATTTCATAATATGTTTATATTTGTGGCAATAATACTAAATAAATGGTAAATGATAAGAAAATAGAGTGCAAAAAATTTACTAAAATTTATTTCAAAGTTCAATGATTTTTTGTTAACAATACTATAAATCATTAAACCCAGATTATGCAATAGGATTAGTGAAATTTGAATTTACTATAAAATCAGTACTTTTATATTTTAACAACAATAGACACCAAGAAAACAAAAAAAGTGCACAAAGTTCCGATAGATTTTGAAAGCATGAAATACTTTGTGTTCTCCATGAAAAACTTCGAGTGCTTCGTAGTTTTTGTTAATAACTTATTTACTTGATAAAGTAAGAAACTTGATTTTTATTTTACACTCTCAAAAAACTTTGTTTTCTCTGTGGTTAAAACAGTCAAAAAATTTATTTATTCCCAAATTGGTGAAGAACATTTTTATTTTAATATCAATGAAATAAAGCAATGCATATAGCATGCTAATTTTTTAATGTATAATTTGGGTTAAATAATTGTATAGTCAATAAATTTAGTATTATTGCCGCAAAAATCATCATCATGCTTTTAGGCGTTCCAAAGGAAACAAAATATAAAGAAGCTCGTGTGGCTCTTACTCCCGATGTAATTAAAGAGCTAATCAAAAAAGGATACAAGGTAGTTGTAGAAAAGGATGCAGGGGTAAACTCATACATTAAAGATGAGGATTTTATCAATGCCGGTGTGCAAATTGCCGATAAACAAACGGTATACAAAGCCGATGTGGTATTGAAAGTAAATCCACCACTTCCTGATGAAGTTGCCATGATGAAAAAAAACGCTGTTCTCATTTCTTTCATGTGGGCATTAACCAATCCAGCCTTAGTAGAGGCCTGTGTAAAGGCGGAAATATCCGCTTTTTCCATGGATGCAATTCCAAGAATTTCCCGTGCGCAAAAAATGGATGCCCTTTCTTCTCAAGCCAATTTAGCCGGATATAAAGCAGTAATTCTTGCCGCCGACCATTTGGGAAAGATATTACCTATGATGACTACAGCAGCTGGAACTATCAAACCAGCCAAAGTAGTGATATTTGGTGCAGGTGTAGCAGGTTTGCAGGCCATTGCTACGGCTAAACGATTGGGAGCAGTAGTGGAAGTGAGCGATATTCGCCCTGAAACGAAAGAACAAGTGGAATCATTAGGTGGAAAATTTATTGAAGTAAAAGGAGATGAATCTATCAAAGTAGAAGGGGGATATGTAAAAAACGTGTCCGAAGAATTTTTGAAAAAACAGCAAGAGCTTGTTGCTAAACATGTTCAAGAAGCTGATATTGTTATTACAACGGCATTAATACCCGGTAAAAAAGCACCATTATTAGTAACTGAACAAATGGTGAAAAGCATGCGCAATGGTTCCGTAATAGTTGATATGGCGGTTGAACAAGGCGGAAATGTAGCAGGAAGTAAATTGAATGAAACAATTAAAACGGAAAATGGGGTTACTATTATCGGAGAAAGCAATTTGCCTTCTTTATTACCTATGAATGCCAGCCAATTATATGCCAAAAACATTCAGGCGTTTCTATTACATCTCTCTGATAGCAATGGATTTAAATGGGAAATGGAGGAAGAAATAACCAGAGGAAGTTTAATTGTACATCAAGGTAAAATAGTGCATCCTGCATTATTAAATAAAAACTAATGCTTTCTTAGCTCAGTTGGTAGAGCAACTGACTCTTAATCAGTGGGTCGGGGGTTCGAGTCCCCCAGAAAGCACTAAAAAATATCCTTCTTAACTCACAACTCAAAACTCAAAACTATTTATGAACCACATAGGCACACAGGAATTACAACATAGAACACATAAATTTTAAAACTATGTTTTCTATTTCTCTTATGTTTCTATGTGGTAAAAAATAACTCACAACTCATAATTCTCAACTCAAAACTCAAAACTACTAAACTATGGAACAAATTTTAGAATTCTTTACAGTGTATCGTGAACAAATTTATTTTGTTATTTTATCCATCTTTGTGGGGGTAGAAATTATTGGTGGTGTGCCAACTGTCCTTCATACTCCTTTGATGAGTGGAGCCAATGCCATTCACGGCGTTGTTATTATTGGTTCTATACATGTTATGCTCAATTTAAATCCAGAAGATACATTGGCGTTAATTCTTGGCTTTTTGGCAGTATTTTTAGGAACTCTCAATGTAGTAGGTGGATTTGTGGTGACGGATAGAATGCTTGAGATGTTTAAGAAAAAATAATATTACATAAAAACTATAAAACATTAAAGAGTATGATACTAAATTATTTATTGGAAATTTGTTATTTAATTGGTTCTGTATCTTTTATTGCTGGCTTGAAATTAATGGGACATCCTAAAACAGCCCGTAAAGGCAATCTGATAGGTGCTGTGGGTATGACCATTGCTATATTAGGAACTATTTTTTTGCATCCCAATTTCCAACCACTTATTATTGCATTAATATTTGCTGCTATCGGATTGGGTACAATAGTGGGTTGGGTAACCGCTAAAAGAGTACCAATGACCAAGATGCCTGAATTAGTGTCACTCTTTAATGGAATGGGTGGAGCGTGTGCGGCTTTGATTTCCATTATTGAGTTTTATCATTCTCAACATAATGGTACAGACGCTTCTGCTACGAATATTGGTACAACTATTGCCATTTTAGGCGGAATGATTATTGGTTCTGTATCTTTTTCTGGAAGTATTATTGCTTTTCTCAAGTTGAATGGAACCATGAAAAAGCCAATTCGTTTACCTTCATACAATATCTTAAACATTATTATTTTAGGACTTACATTTGTTTTAGCCGTTTATTTTGCTATTGCAAATAGTTCTTTTGTAATGTTGTTATTAGTATTTGCCTTTGCATTAATTTACGGAATAATGCTCACTATTCCCATCGGAGGAGCAGATATGCCGGTAGTGATTTCTTTACTCAACTCTTTTACGGGTTTAGCAGCAGCATTTGGAGGATTTTTATACGATAATAAAATTATGCTAACAGGTGGAATTTTAGTTGGTAGTGCTGGTACACTGCTGACGCTGGCAATGTGTAAAGCCATGAATCGTCCGCTTTCAAATGTAATTTTTGGTGCATTTGGAGGTGGTGGGGCAGCAGAAGGTACAGAAACTAAGGGAACAATCAAAGATATTTCTGCATCTGATTTAGCAGTTCTATTAGCGTATTCTAAAAAAGTGGTGATTGTTCCGGGTTACGGTTTAGCAGTTGCTCAGGCACAACATGCTATTAAAGAGTTAGAAGATTTACTGGAGTCCAAAGGCGTAGAAGTAAAATATGCCATTCATCCGGTGGCTGGTAGAATGCCAGGTCACATGAACGTGCTTTTGGCAGAAGCGAATGTAAGTTACGATAAATTAGTTGAGATGGAAGAAATTAATCCGGAATTTGAACAAACCGATGTTGTTTTGGTAGTAGGTGCAAATGACGTAGTAAATCCTGCCGCTAAAACTGATCCCTCCTCACCGATATACGGAATGCCTATTCTTGAAGTGGACAAAGCAAAACATATTGTAGTGAATAAACGTAGTATGAGTGCAGGTTATGCTGGAATTGATAATCTACTGTTTTATAACCCAAAATGTTCCATGTATTTTGGGGATGCTAAGAAAGCATTAACCGATTTAATTGCAGAGATAAAAAATTTGTAGCATTTTTTAAGATTTTAAATTATAGTTTGCTTAAAACAACTTCTGTATTTTTGCCGCTGCCTCAAATTTTTTTATGTATCGTATTATTATTTTTTTCTTATTAAGTTCCTCCTATTGTTGGGCTCAAATGCCGGGAAACGTTAATCCAAAGATGCTTGAGAAACTCAAGGACATGAAAATTGGAAAAGTATTGGGTAAAGTATACGATGCAAAAACGAAAAAGCCGGTGGAGTATGCTTCAGTGGTTCTGCTCTGGTATAACAAAGATAGTGTTGTTACTGGAACATTAGCGAAAGAGAATGGAGATTTTTTAATTGAAAATTTACCAGCATTTGCCAGTTACAGAGTGAGAATTAGTTTTATTGGATATAAAAACTTTGAAAAACGAATTTATCTCATACCACCAGACAAAGTAGAATTAGATTTAGGGGATATTTTTTTAGAACCCGATGTGAATATTCTCAAAGAAGTGGAAGTAGTAGGAGAAACACCGGTGTTTACGACTCAAATTGATAGAAAAGTATTCAATGTTGAAAAAGATTTATCTATAAAAGGTGGAACAGGTTTAGATGCAGTAAAAAATATACCTACTTTAAATGTAGATGCAGATGGAAATGTGCAATTGCGTAATAAGTCCGTTACTCTTTATGTTGATGGCAGACCTACAACATTATCATTAGAACAAATACCAGCCGACCAGATTGAACGAATAGAAGTTATCTCCAACCCTTCTGTAAAGTTTGATGCCTCAACCACTGGAGGTATTTTAAATGTTGTGCTGAAAAAGAATAAAAAGCCCGGGTATAATGGAATGCTAATGGGAGGTATCGGAACAAACGATCGTTACACAACAATGGGAAATATCAGCATTAAAGAATATCCCTTTAATTTGTCTCTAATGGGAAATTTTAATTCTCAAATTAATTATACTAAGGGATATACGAAACGAACGGATTTATATAATGGTAGTGTAACAGATTACTATAATCAGAATAATCATACCTTTAACAAGAGTCAATTTAATTTTTTTCGTGTAGCGTTAGATTACAATATTACAAACAGAGATTTAATCACTATTTCAGGAAATTTTCCTATGGGAAATTTTTATACCAGTGATACACAACTTTTTGAAACCTTGCTTAATACTCAAAAAAAATTAAGTGATGGTTACAGAGTAAACAATAGTGACGCAGGTTTTAGAGGTTATACAGGTGCTTTGAATTATAAAAAATCATATCCAACCCCCGGTAAAGAATTAACCTTTGATGCTAATTACAATTACTTTCACAGTAAAAACAATTATTTATATTCTACACATACTTTTGATTCTACAGGTACAGAATTTTTCTTTTCTCCTTCTATACAAAAAAACACCGGTAATCGTTATTCTAACCAAATTACGTCTCAGTTAGATTTTGCCAATCCCATTTCTGATACTAAAAAAATTGAGATGGGCTTGCGTAGTAATTACGAACTCACAGAAACATATAACAATACACAAAATTTTCAATCATCTATTAATGATTTCGTACCAGATACGATAATGTCAACTAATTATCAAACTATTGAGATGATTAATGCGGCTTATATCAATTATTCATCTAAAACATTCTGGGATATTAAATATCAAATTGGCTTAAGATTAGAACAAACCTACTTTAAAGGAACGCTGTATCGCCCGCATTTAGGAACATCTGAATCTTTTGACTATTATTATCCAAATAGCTTGGATAATGCTTCTTATATGTTTTTTCCCGGAATTTTTTTGAGTAAAGAATTTTCTTCAAAATCAGAAATTCAATTGAATATTACCAGAAAGATCAAACGTCCCAATTTTTTTCAACGAATGCCTTTTATCATGTTTGCAGATAATAAAAATTATAGAATAGGAAATCCCGGCTTAAAACCAGAATTTAATAACAAAGCTGAGTTAAATCATAATCTTAATCTTGGAAAAAACAATATTTTTAGTACCATATATTTTTCTTATGACCAACAACCTATCAGTAATACTACTTATCCATCTGAACAAGATTCAAGTATACTGGTAAATACATTTGTAAATGGTAAATCTGGATTTGAATACGGGACAGAACAAACCATCAAATGGACTTTTTTCAAAAAACTAAATGTTACATTAAACGCTAATGTTTTCTGGACATATATCAATAGCGATATCATAAATAATCAACCTCAACAAACTTTTTCTGGTTGGAGTTACAATACAAAACTTGTATTGCAATATACTTTACCTTGGGAAATAAATTTTCAAATCAATGGAAATTATCAGGCGCCCAGAATAATTATTGGTGGCAAAACCATACCAATGTATTTTGTAGATGTGTCTTTGAACAAAATGATTGGAACTAAATGGAACTTTAATCTCACTTTAAGTGATGCTTTTAATACGAAAAGAATGGGGATGAACACTGCCTCCGATTTTTATATTCAGGAAATATCCAGAAGACGTGAAGCAAGATTTTTGAGATTCACAGTTGCTTACATGTTTGGAAAATTAGATGCTTCTATATTCAAACGTAAAAAAGGTCAGCAACAACAAAATATGAACGGTAATGCTGATGGTTTAGATTTTAATTAGTTTATTTGCCTTCAAAAAAATGTTGAGAGCAATTGAAATTAAAGGCATTCAATGTTATGCTTTTCATGGTTGTATGCCCGAAGAAAAGAAAACAGGAGGCAAATATTTAGTAGATGTAATTATTCATTATGATTTCGAAATAGCGGCAGATACAGATGATTTAAAAAATACAATTGATTATTGTGTCATATACAATATTGTACAGGAACAAATGGCTGTACCAACCAGATTAATTGAAACAGTAGCAAAAAAAATTGCCATAGTGTGTAAACAAAAATATCCCGACATACAAAAAATTTTCGTAAAAGTTTATAAATTGTCTCCACCTATAAATGGATTAGTGGAACACGTGGCGGTAAGTTATGAGTTATGATTGATGAGTTAGGAGTTTTTTTTACCACATAGAAACATAGGAGATATAGGTAACATAGATTTATTCTATGTGTTCTATGTCGTAATTTCTATGAACCTATGTGTTTTCATGAATAGTTATGAGTGTGGAGTTATAGTATCTGAAAATAAGATTTTAGTCAAATAATCTGTTGAATTAATAACATTTTTTGTGAATTGGTTAAAAATTATCACTTAATAAATAATAAGAAATATTGCCATTTATCCGCATTAATTGCCATTTATCCGCATTATTTATCCATTCAAATAAACAGACCAAAAAAATAATAAAAAACTAATATTTTAACAATTTAGAATAAATTTAATTACTTATATTTGCAGCAAACAAATCATAAAAACTAAAACTATGAGAAAAACATGTCTTAATCGCTTCAATGCTTATTGCAGGAGCAGGTATGTATGCCCAAAATGGGAAAATACAACGACCTGCCAATGCAGTGCCAGTGAACATGGCCGAAAGAGAAATGAGAAAACATTTCATTAATGAACAAAACAATTCACTTGCATTAACAGAACGTAAAACGGCTGTTCGTCCCAAACTAAACTCTAACAGAAATGGCAATGGACATCAACAAATTGCCACCGTGTCAGCCACTCGTTTTAGCGGATCTATGAATGCTTATGGAGTTTTAACCTCTAATCAAAAACCGTTACAATACAATTCTGATATTGATATTGTAACATTTGTGCATCGTAAAAGTCAATTTTTCACTACTTCACCTGTTAGTAATTCTGGTTCAATTGTCACATCATGGTCATTGAATAAAGGTACAACATGGGATTCAACTTGTATCTGGGCAGATGGTACAAATTTAGGACGTTATCCTAATGGTGGTATTTACAATCCTCCCGGAAATACTAATGTAAATAATATCTATTTTGTAGGTACAGGACCAGCAACAACTGGCTCTGGTTGGGTAGGTAATTGGTATGCTAGTAAGCCATATACTGCCTCAGTAGGGGGTAATAATACTGCTCTTCCTTCTCCGAATACTCAATTTATTTCATCTGCATATATGAATAGCAAACAGGATATGGTGCGCTATTATTATACCTACACAACAGATGGAGTTGTAAGAGCTGCCGGTGCTATTGTAAATGACATTAATGCTACAACTAATTTAGCGTATTCACCAAGAGGAATGGCTATTATGAGAGGTGTGTTTAATGCAGGGTCTTTTAACTGGATATTAGATTCATTGATTTATCCAGTAGAATATTCTACAGTAAATGGTAATGCTTTGTTAAGTGTTCCATTAATGGCTTGGAGTAATGATGGTAGCATTGGCTATGCTGTGATGTTGGGTGTTCGCCAAGGTGCTACTGGTACAATGAGAGGTATCCAACCAATTGTTTATAAAACCACAAACAATGGTGCTACATGGACACTTTTACCTCAATATGATTTTACACTTCTTGATCAGGTGGATAATAGATTACCAATTGCTACTGGAAATTATACTTATGCTATACCTTTCTTCTCTACTGGAGAAGGAGTGGATGTTACAGTAGATGCCCAAGGACGTTTACACTTAGTCGGAACTGTGGTAAGTGCATATAGTGATCATGTTGATTCGTTGTTTTATACCTATGCATTTAACTCAGGTGGTGGTTGTGGTGCACAAAATTATTCTTTCTGGTATGGAAGTACTTTAACACACCCAACTATTATGGACTTCGTTTTAGAAAATAATAATACATGGAATGGTATTGTTGTGGATTCTATGGCTACAGAAGGAACGAGCGGTGGTGACAATACTTGCAGCCAATGGGATGCCTCTACATTAGATATCGATGCCAGAATTCAGGTTTCAAGAAATGATGCTGGAAACGTTATTTTCTACTCATGGACAGAAACAGACACTACTGTAACAGGTCATCACTTTAATGTATATCCTGATTTGTACATGAAAGCGTATGATATTAATACAAATTTAACAACCAGTAAAACTTTAGTGATTGGTACAAGTGCAACTTCACCACCAGCAGCTGCTTCCGGAATTTTCTGGCATTATATGTCTCCAAGAGTAATTAATGTAGGTAGTGGTACTTATGAAGTTCCATTTACATTTAGTGCTGACTTAACTTTTGGTGGAACAAGTCCGGTTGATCATTTCTACATAAGTGGTGCTCAATTTGGACCAGCAGATTTTGTTAATCCTCCTTTACCACTTTCATCCAAGAACACTACCACTATTGCTAAAAACAACGTAAGTGCTAACATCTATCCTAACCCAACCAATAATGTTACTCAATTGGTAGTGAACTTAGAGAAATCTTCTGATATTCATGTTGAAATTATGAATGCTCTCGGTCAAGTTATCAATTCAATGGATATCAAAGGTGAAGCCGGTCAACATGTTATCAATGTGGATTTATCTAATGAAACTGCTGGTGTTTACTTCTACAATGTAACGACTAATGCAGGTAAAACAAGCGGAAAAATTGTAAAACAATAATTTCATTCTGATAAATGCTAAAAAGCCCGCTATTCTTTTGAGTAGCGGGCTTTTTTATTTTTGTTTATTAGTACTTTAATATAAAATGTTGAGAATATTGAATGTTAGGATTAAAAAGAACTATTCCACAACGAAATAAATCAAGCGTGTATTTTTTTTCGGGCCGTTGGCATATTTCACGCCATGCTTTTGTCATTTCTTTATTCCAATAAATATCATCAATTATTAAAACAGATTTTGGTGCTATTTGAGGATATATTTTTGTGTAATAATTAAGTGTAGCGTCGTAGGTATGATTGCCATCTATGAAAACAAAATCAAAAGTTTGGTTTTGCAATAAATTATCCAATACATCATCAAAAAGTCCATGAATGAGTTTTACATTTGTAATATGTTGTTGCTTTAATAATTCGGTTGCATATTGATATAGTATCTTTTGTCCTTCGATACTTGTTACTTTACCCTGCGTAGCTTTTGCTAAATACAATGTATTCATTCCAATTGAAGTGCCTAATTCTAATATGTTTTGACAATTTAAATGTTGAATAATTCTAAAATATAGTTCAGAATATTCAGGTGGAGTAGTGGCAATTGAAAGTATTTCTTTGATAGAAGTATTTTTTTTTAATACTGTGGATTTGGCGCCAATATCATCATAGATAATCGTTCTATTATCACAGGATAATTTTTTTCTTAAAAGATTCAATTCATCAAATGAATAGTAATAGTTGTTTTTATCAAAGCAGTGTTTTACCAGTTCAAACAAAAAGGGGGAATGAATATGATGAATATCTTTAGCATGAAGATGATACTTAATGTAATGTACCAATCTATGTAATACAATATCAATTTTCACTAATAGTCAATTTATCAATTGCAGGATTACAAAGACAAAGATTTTCTAACTCGTTTTTAAATTGATAGCCAGGTAATGTAATTTTTTTCATATAAAGTATATTTAATGCTTCAATAGTATTATCGGGATGTTTGGAGTTCCATTGACGAATCAAATAATAACAAAAGTAGGACTTGATAAAATTATATTGGGTTTGTTCGTAATTTTCTAAAAATTTTCTCCATCTATCGCCTTTTAAATAATTAAAATTTTGAGTTGTTTTTTCATAATGTATTTTTGATGAGTTGTGAATAATATCCCATTCAGTATTATCTGATTTAATGCCTCTTAATACCAGATGGCCATCGTATCTTTTTACACCGGGGGAAAACATATTCCACCTTTGTGAAAGCCCGATACTATTCAATATTCTATCTTCTAGCAAGGTTATAGTAAAATAATTGGTGTTTAATGTCGCTAAATTAAATCTTAAAATAAGTATGAAAATAAGTAAGGAAAAATAAAAAGATATTTTAGAAAACTTTGTAATAATAATTCTATTTTGCTGATGAAGGTTTAATAGCATTATGGCTGTAGTAATACCAACAAATGGGAAAATGCCAACTTTGAGATGAGTAACAATAAAGAGATGTAAAAGGATTATTAAAAATAAAGAAACGTTTCTAATGAATGAATTAATTGAAAGAATTAAGAAAATAGGTGCGATAATTTCTTGAACATAATAGACAAAAAATGTTGCAAACTTCATTAATAAAGGATGAGAATAGGTCCAATGTCCTAATCCCAATCGCAAAGTTTCTAAACTTAGTGCATAATAAATTGCTTCTCCCGAAACTCTCCATTCATCAGCGGTTTTAAGGAATGCTGAAAACAAGTAAACAAAAGCAATATTAAAATAAAATACTACAAACATCCAGGAAAATTCATTATTGGATGATGAATAATTATTTTGTTTTCTGTTGGTCAAGTATGCATCTAATGAATAAAATCTATTCCAGGGCAAATAAATCATATAAAATATTGTCAATCTTAGTAAATCATCTCCACCCTGTAAAATCAAAGGATTCCGATGATGTAAAGAAAGTAAAAAAATAAAATTGAGAATCGTAAACACACGAGTTTTATAGCCCACTAATAAAAATGATACAATTAAGAAGTGAATAAAAAACAAACATTTTTGTTGCACATAAGAGTCAAATATATTGTGTAGAGAAAAGTAATATTGATAAAATGGGTAGTATTCTTTAATAATACTTGTAGGTAAAACACCAGCATTGGTATAATGGGCTTCAAAGTTTTGAAATCTAAAAAGCAAATCAAACAACAGAATTATGGAAATTAAAATTCTGCCTACTGATAAAAGCCGAGAATTAAAGGTGTAATGGGAATATATGTAATTAAGAAAAGTATTCATTTAAAATAAAAAAACCGTCAGTTTTTCTGACGGTTTCAAAGATACGATTTTATTTGCCTTATATGCACGTCATCGCACCGGATACGGTTACAACTGGGAATGGGAACTGCATTTGAGTACAGGGAATATTATTGAAAGTAGCTGTAACATTTCCAGCAGATGAAGTGGTGACACTTATCATACCGGATGCAGAATACCACACTACACCACTTGGCTGACCGGGAGCGTTATACACAATCATTTGAGCAACACTATTGGAAGTTGGAGTGCCGCTTTGTAAATTGTAACTACCTGTAGAGGGAGGTGCAAAGAAATTAATTTGAACAGTCGTTGCACCGTTAAAAGCCATTAACGTATTACCACTTCCACACGAAGCAAAAGACCAGCCGGCTCCTCCAACATTTAGAGTACTATTAGAGGTAGCAGGATTGGTAATTGTGCTCGTGCCAGTAGTTGTTACGGAATTAGGATTAGGGTTTCCACCTCCGCCAACTTCATCTCTATATCCTGGTGCAATACTATCGTCTTTGCTTTTATTACACATTACCATTACTAATGTTGATAATGCAAGCAATAAACCATAAATTAATTTTGAGGTTTTCATAAACATAAATTTTTTCGCATTAAATTTAAATAAATTTTTAATGATAAACCAAATGATTTTGATGAATGGGTTTATTTATTTATTGAATGAGTGTTTTGATTGATTGAAAGGGCGTTTTTATTTATTAAATGGTAATTCTTTTTCGTTGTAAAATATCAATAATAGAAGGATAAGTAGTATTGATAATGTGATTTCTGATAGTATCTTTATCAAACCATTCTACTTTTTCAATACCCTCTTCAATTTGTGGAATTAAGGATTTTACATTGCTTGTTTGCATTGAAAACCACTGCGTTATTTTTAATATCCATTCTTCTTTTTGATAAAAAAAATGAAAGGTAACGCCTAAATTTTCAGTAATTGAAACATTGGAAATTCCTGTTTCTTCAATACATTCTCTTATAGCCGCTTCTTCGGCGGTTTCATTTTTATCAATTTTACCTTTTGGTAAGTCCCAATACCCACGCTTATATATAAATAAAAATTTTTGACGATTATTTTCAATTAACCCGCCTGCTGCATACATTACTTTAAAGTACGTGGGGAAAAAAAATGAAACAAATGAAATTAATAAATCATTTGAATTAAAAAACAAATAAAGTATTTTTTCTGTATTAGTTAACCACTTAAGTAATGTTTGATATAATAATGAATAACTTGTAGAAGGATTAATAAAAATAGTTTCAGAAGAGTTATTTGATAAAACTTTTGAATGTTTATCAGTCAAAATAATCGTTTTATCTAAATAGTAAATCTTGATATTCATAATTTATTCGTATTATTGCTGCCCTAAAATTTTAAGAACCTTTATGAAGGGGAACAATGAAATTGCCAGCAAAGTTGCAGAATATCTTTTACAAATTAAAGCCGTAAAATTGAGTCCTCAAAAACCTTTTCAATGGAGTAGTGGATTGTTTTCACCTATCTATTGCGATAATCGTTTAATACTTTCTTACCCTTCATTAAGAACATTTATTCGCCAAAAATTTGTAGATATAATTAATGAACATTTTGGTAAAGCGGATGTTATTGCTGGTGTTGCTACTGGTGGAATTGCTCACGGAGTATTAGTGGCTCAAGAATTTGGATTGCCTTTTGTTTATGTTCGTCCGGAACCTAAAAAACACGGATTATCTAACGCTATTGAAGGATTTATAGAAAAAGGGCAATCTGTGATTGTAATTGAAGATTTGATTTCAACAGGGGGAAGTAGTTTAAGAGCCATTGAGCATCTTAAAGAAGCTGATTGCATCATTAAAGGAATGGTGTCAATTTTTACATACAATTTTAAGATTGCCTCTGATGCGTTTAAAAAAAATAAATTACAAGTTTATTCTTTATCTAATTTTAATGAACTTATTCAGGTAGCACTTAATAAAGAATATATCACAGAACTGGATTTTAATCTTCTTAAAGAATGGCAAGAAGACCCTGAAGAATGGTCTGAAAAAATAAAAAATAATAATGCATCAAGTTAATAATAATAACTTTGAAATAGCTTCCGATTGGAAAATATGCCAATCCACCATTAATAAATTGATTCAGTTTCTTACAAATATCAAACATTTAGAAAGTATTTTGCCAAAAGATAAAATTCATAATTTTCAAGTGCTTGAAAACAACAAAATATCATTTGAAATAGAACAAATTATTCAGTTGACTTTGTCTATTGATTATGATGAAAATAATACAGTAGAGCCACATAGAATTTATTATCATTCAGAACCTTTTGGCAACTATCATTTATCGCTTATTGCTCAATTTCAGAATAACCAAAGCCAAATCATACTTACAGGAAATTTAAATCCTTTTGTATTAAGTATCGCCCGAAAAAAACTTCAACACCTTGTAGACCGTATCAATCAAGAGTTATCTAATTTAATACTCTCATAAACTCCATGCAAAACCCTCTGCCATTATCTGAAAGAATTGTCTATGAAGATAATCATCTATTAGTGATTAATAAATTACCCACTGAAATTGTTCAAGAAGATAAAACAGGCGATGTTTCTTTACTATCTCAATTAAAAGATTTTATCAAACAAAGAGATAATAAAATCGGTAATGTATTTTTAGAAGTTATTCATCGTATAGACAGACCAGTTTCAGGATTGGTAATGTTTGCCAAAACAAGTAAAGCATTGAGTAAGTTTAATGAAATTTTAAGAGAACAAAAAATTCAAAAAATTTATCTTGCTGTTGTTCAAAATAAACCACCGAAAGAAAAAGATACACTTGAACATTACATCGTTCGGAATACTCAAAAGAACAAAAGTAAAGCATTCTTAAAAGAAACAAAAGGAAGCAAAAAAGCCATATTATCGTATGAACTTATCGCTAAATCAGAAAGATATTATTTATTAAGAATAATCCTTATTACAGGTAGACATCATCAAATTCGTGCACAATTGAGTGCTATTAACTGTCCTATAAAAGGAGATATTAAATACGGTTATCCCCGCACCAATCCAGGTGGATACATTCATCTGCACAGTTATCAATTAGAATTTGAACATCCTATAAAAAATGAAACGATTAAATTATCCTGTCGTCCTGCATTTTATGATAAATTGTGGTCAGAAGTGTTTTTTGATAAATTTTAATTTATTTTGCAAAAAAATATGGGACAAATTATTCCACCATTTAGAATTAAATTGCTTTCAAAGTATATTCCAGATAAAACTGCAAAATTAGTAGTATTAGATGTAGGATGTGGGAGTGAATCTCCAAGTATAACTAAAAAAGCATTTCCAAATATTCATTATATAGGAGTAGATATTGATGTATCCTATGGTAATTCTAAAAAGGATATAGAATGTATTGACGAATTTATTCAAATGGATTTAAATAATTTTGATTCTAATAAATTGTCAGATAATGCTTACGATATAATAATAATGAGTCATATAATTGAACATTTGATAGATGGAGATAAAATTGTTGAAGCAATGCTGCAAAAGTTAAAAAAGGGTGGACTCATTTATATTGAATTTCCGTCTGAAAAATCTGTTTTTCTACCTTCTATGAAAGGAACTTTAAATTTTTTTGATGATGAAACCCATTGTAGAATTTATTCAATAAAAGAAGTTTGTAATTTGATTTTGAAAAAAAGAGGGATTAATGGTTCATCAGAATTCAAAATACTCAGAGTAGGTGTGGTCAGACAATGGATAAACATTTTTCTTTTACCGCTTAAGGTCCTGATGCATTTAATTAAATTTGGTCATTGTAAAGGAGGTATTTTCTGGGATTTATTAGGTTTTGCGAATTTTGTCCTTGCTCAAAAGAAAGAGATTTAGCCCTTATTTAATAATAATTTCTATCTTTGCACCTCTTAAAAAAATAACTATGTCAGTTCAAACTTCTAATCAATTTATACCTTACAAGGTAAAAGACATTTCACTTGCTGAATGGGGCAGAAAAGAAATTAAACTAGCTGAATACGAAATGCCCGGTTTAATGGAATTGCGTCGAATTTATGGACCACAAAAACCATTAAAAGGCGCAAGAATTGCAGGTTGCTTACACATGACTATTCAAACGGCTGTTCTAATTGAAACACTTATTGAATTAGGTGCAGAAGTTACATGGAGTTCCTGTAATATTTTCTCAACACAAGACCATGCAGCAGCGGCTATTGCGGCTCGTGGAGACGTCCAAGTATATGCATGGAAAGGTATGACCGAAGAAGAGTTCTACTGGTGTATTGAACAAACATTGTTCTTCGGACCAGAGAGAGAACCACTGAACATGATTTTAGACGATGGCGGGGACCTTACAAATATGGTTTTAGATAAATACCCGGAATTAGTACCCGGCATTCGTGGAATTAGTGAAGAAACAACGACCGGTGTTCATCGATTATACGAAAGAATGAGAAGGGGCAAACTACCTTTACCTGCAATTAATGTAAACGACTCTGTTACGAAATCAAAATTTGACAACAAATATGGTTGTAGAGAGTCATTAGTTGATGCTATTCGCAGAGCTACCGATGTTATGTTGGCTGGAAAAGTAGCGGTAGTTGCAGGTTATGGAGATGTTGGAAAAGGTTCTGCTCAATCCTTGAGTTCACAGGGTGTAAGAGTAATCGTTACAGAAATTGACCCTATCTGTGCATTACAGGCCTGTATGGACGGCTATCAAGTGATGAAGATGGATAACGCTGTTCCTCTTGCAGATATTATTGTAACAGCCACAGGAAACAGGGATATTGTAGTGGATAGACATTTCAAAAAAATGAAACATAATGCTATTGTTTGCAACATTGGACATTTTGATACAGAAATTGATATGGCGTGGTTAAATAAACATTATGGCCATACCAAAGAAACCATCAAACCACAAGTAGATAAATACACTATTGACGGAAAAGATATTATTGTATTAGCGGAAGGGCGTTTAGTCAATCTTGGATGTGCTACCGGACATCCTTCTTTTGTTATGAGTAACTCATTTACCAATCAGGTACTTGCTCAAATCGAACTCTGGACAAATCGAGAAAATTACGAAAACAAAGTTTATACACTACCCAAACATTTAGATGAAATGGTAGCCCGCTTACACCTCAGTAAATTAGGTGCAGAACTGGATGAACTCACCGATGTACAAGCCGAATATATTGGTGTCAATAAAAATGGACCGTTCAAAAGCGAATGGTATAGATATTAATACTGAATTGGTCTCAAAGAAGCCGCTGAGTCAATGGAATTCAGCGGCTTTTTTCTTTAATTAAAATTTTTCTAAATGAATATTAAAATCAATACTTACCAAAAGGCCTTCTTAAATTATATAACTCGCTATTCTAAGAATCTTGATAAACGTTCCCCTAAAGAGTTATACCAACCCATTCAATATATTTTAGATTCTGATGCTAAACACATTCGTCCTATTTTATGTTTGCTGGCTTATAATCTTTATGAATCAAATTATAAAAATGCTTTGAATGCGGCTTTAGCCATTGAATTGTTTCACACCTTTTCATTAGTACATGATGACATTTTGGATAACGCAAGTTTAAGAAGAGGAAAAAAGACCATTCATGAAAAATGGAACACAAATATTGCTATCTTATCAGGAGATGTATTACTAACTGAATCTTTTCGCTTATTATCTAATTACTCACCTTCTATTGCTCAACAATTATTAAAAGTTTTTTCAGAAGCATCTGTTTTGATTTGTGAAGGACAGCAAGAAGACATGAATTTTGAAAAACTTGTAAAAGTTACAACAAAGCAATATCTTGAAATGATTCGTAAAAAAACGGGTGTATTAATTGGTACCTCTTTACAGATGGGTGCTATTGTCGCAAATGTTTCTCTGAATGAACAAAAAAAACTTTATAAAATCGGAGAAAACATAGGTCTGGCGTTTCAAATCATGGATGATTACCTTGACACTTTCGGTGATTCGAAATTATTTGGAAAAAAAATTGGTAACGATATTTTATCCAATAAAAAAACATTTTTACTAACTAAAGCATTTGAAACATCTAATAGCAAACAATTACAAAAACTTTATAAGTTTCTGAAAATGCCACCATCAAAAGATAAAATTATTTTTATCAAACAATTATTTTTAGAACTTGGTATTAATGAGATTGCTTTGAAAACAGCACAGGAAATTAATAAGAAGAATGAAAAACTCATTCAATCTCTTTCTTCTCAAAAATATGAATTAAAACAAACGTTGCGAAAACTATCCAATGAACTCATAAACAGAACAAAATGAAAAAGGAAGAAATTAATATACAAGATTTTTCTCACACTATCCCAATTCAGGTTAGATATATTGATATTGACATGCAAGGACATGTAAATAATGCTACATTTCTAAGTTACATAGAACAAGCAAGAGTTATATTTTTTAATACGTTTTTGCCTGATAATGATTTCAAAAAAAATGGATTAATCATTGCGAGAACAGAAATTAATTATTATGAACCTATTCTACTTAATGAAGAAATTCTCTGTGGTACCAGAATTGGACAGATAGGAAACAAAAGTTTTACATTTGAAAATATTATTTACACCCCAAAAAATAATAGTATAAAATGCTTCGCTAAAAGTGTGATGGTATGTTATGATTATGAACTAAATTGTACAAAAGAAGTACCAACCGAATGGAAGGAGAAATTTAATTTTTTGAAGAAACAATTAATCTAATAGTTAGTATCATTTTTCTCCCATATAAGGCAAGCATGTTACATGTCCAACAAATTCATGTTTGTTGCCTTTTAAATCTCTCACATAAATTTTGTACACATACACATCTTGCGTGGCTTTTCCTGAACTTCCTTTGACACTTCCGTCCCAACCTTTTTGGAAATTATTACTTTCAAAAATAAGTTCGCCCCATCTATCAAATATCAACATTTTGTAATCATTTTCATCAATTCCAATTCCTTTTGGTTGAAATACATCATTTAGTCCATTGCCATCTGGAGTAAATACATTCGGAATGTATAAATGAAATTCAGGATCAATAGTGATAACTTTTGCGATGTAATCTGCACAGCCGTATTGATTGGTAGCAATTAAGGTAACGGTGTAAGTTCCACTGTAGGTGTATTCGTGTGAAGGATTGACAACAGTGGTGGTGTTGTTAGGAGAAGCATAGTCACCGAAGTTCCACAAATAACTCACAGCACCATTGGAAGTATTGACGAAGTTAATGGTAGGTGTAACAATTGTTGTACCCCACGGGTCGGCTTCAAAATCGGCGATTGGTAATGGATAAACTTCAATATAATTAGGCGCAACGCTGGTAGTAACACATCCGAATGAGTTAGTTACAACAAGCGTTGGTGTATAAAAGCCAGATAGAGTGTATGTGGTGATGGCGTTAGGATTAGTGCTTTCGTCCTCATTATCAAAATACCAGTGGAAGGTATCATTATTTCCATCACTGGTGGCAAAATAACTAACAGTCAATGGTACACATCCTTTCACCGGATTAGCGCTAAAGCTGATAACTGGATTAGGATTGACGTTAACTGTGATTTGGGTAATAGCATCCGGGTTGCTACAACCATCACTAATGGAAACAGTATAGATATTTGTTGTACCTAATGCATAATTACCAACGATGGTAATGGTTGGATTTGTTTGCATATTGCTCCATAGGTAAGTGTAAGGACCGCCATTTCCGGGGCTTGTAATAGTTGGATAAATTTCAGCGGAGAGTCCGTCGCAGATGGTAGTACTCATTCCGGCCGCAAGAAGAGGTGGAAGGACGGTGATTTTAATGCTTCCGATCGGTGATGTGCAATTTTGTGCATCAACAGCTTGAACGGTGTAGATGGTGGTAGAGGTGAGTGTAACCAGATGAGGTCCACCGGAGTTTGGTAATCCGTTGTTCCAGTTGTAGGAATAAGGCGGTGTTCCGCCGCCAGCATTGGCGAGGATGTTAGTGCTATTGCCGTAACAAATAGTTTGATTGGGACTGGTGACCAAACTAACTGAGGAGGGTTGAGGAATATTAATACTGGCGGAGATGAAGCAGTTATTAGCATCGAGGACATTGACGGTGTAAGTGTTAGCGAGAAGACCATTTACTATTTGAGAATTAGCATTTCCGGGCGTCCATGTATAAGAATATCCGCCGACGCCACCGGTAACGTTAGCAGTGGCGCTACCATTAGCGTAGCCATAGCAGGTTACACTTTGTCCGGTCACTGTGATGGAAAGAGCAGGTGGCTCATCAATTTGAACGGTGGTGGAGATAGGTCCGCAGAGATTAGCATCTGAGATGGTAATGGTGTAAATGCCGGCGGTTAGGTTAGTGGCGGTTTGGTTATTTCCACCGGAAGGCGTCCATGTGTATGTATATCCACCGACGCCACCGCTGACAATAGCATTGGCACTTCCATTATTACCGCCATTACAGAGGATACTTTGTGTTTGTGTGGCAGTCAGAGACAAAGCGGGCGGTTCAATGATTTGAACAGTAGTAGAGATAGGTCCGCAGTTGTTGCCATCGCTGATGGAGATGGTGTAGATACCTGCCGTTAAGTTGGTGGCAGAGTTATTATTTCCACCGGACGGTGTCCATGTGTAGGTGTAGCCGCCGACACCGCCACTGGCAAAAGCGTTTGCAGCACCATTGTTTCCACCATTGCAACTAACACTTTGTGTTTGAGAAGCGGTTAAAGAAAGAGCAGGAGGTTGAATGATTTGAACGGTTGTGGAGATGGAACAGTTGTTAGCATCGTTAACGAAGATGGTATAGATATTAGCGGATAAGCCGGAAGCATTGGAGTTATTTCCGCCTGCTGGTGCCCATGTATAAGTGTAACCTCCGACACCTCCACTGGCAAGGGAGTTAGCGGTTCCATCGTTTCCGCCATAGCAACTTACACTTTGCGTTTGGGTAGCGGTGAGGGATAGAGCAGGAGGTTGAAGGATTTGGACTGTATCGGAGATAGAGCAGCCGTTTGCGTCCTGAACATTTAAGGTATAGATACCTGCTGTTAGTCCTGATGCAGAGCTGTTGTTTCCGCCAGTTGGGGACCATGTGTAAGTATATCCGCCGACGCCTCCATTAGGGGTGGCATTAGCAGCGCCATTATTTCCGCCGTTGCAACTGACGCTTTGTGATTGAGTAGCGGTAAGAGATAATGCCGGTGGTTCAAGGATTTGAACGGTGGTAGAGATAGGGCCACAGAAGTTAGCATCTGAGATGGTGATGGTGTAAATACCGGCGGTTAGGTTAGATGCGGTTTGGTTGTTCCCACCGAAAGGGGTCCATGTGTATGTATATCCACCGACGCCACCGCTGGCAATAGCATTGGCACTTCCATTATTACCGCCATTACAGAGAATGCTTTGCGTTTGTGTGGCAGTCAGAGATAAAGCAGGTGGTTCAATGATTTGAACAGTTGTAGAGATAGGTCCGCAGTTGTTGGCATCGCTGACGGAGATGGTGTAGATACCTGCCATTAAGTTGGTGGCAGAGTTATTATTTCCACCGGACGGTGTCCATGTGTAGGTGTAGCCGCCGACACCGCCACTGGCAAAAGCGTTTGCAGCACCATTGTTTCCACCATTGCAACTAACACTTTGTGTTTGAGAAGCGGTTAAAGAAAGAGCAGGAGGTTGAATGATTTGAAACGTTCCACTTCCATTACAGCTACCAATATTACTGGATACATATACAGTATAATTACCAGCAGGTAGATTAGTTCCAAGAGTCCCGCTTCCCAAAGCAGGTGTCCATGTGTAATTATAATTGGAGTTATATGGTAAAACGGTTGCACTTCCAACTCCTCCATTGCATGGAGGATTGGATACTGAGATATTAACAGGTATATATGTAGTAGAAGAAACAGTAATTGTATCTTCCCAGATTTTTCCTCTACAACCAAGGTGAACTTCAACGGTGTATAATTGTGGACATAAATTATTTATTGGACTTACAGTTGAAGTAATATTTCCAGGATTGATAATATATCTGAAACCAGTGGAGGTGCAAGTTGAAGTATTGGCAACGTTAATAGAGCCATTGCAATTTCCGCAAGAGGCGGGTATTGAAGATAATGAAAAGGACATATTAACAGGAACAGAGTAAACACCCACAAAACCATTTCCGCAAGCATATAAAAGCCCGTTGGCTTCGTCTAACATAACATCGTATACTGCCCCTGGTGTAGCGATATTAGGTAAGGGAGTAAAAGACGAACCATTAAAATTATATGCGTGTATAGTATTTAACCCCCCTACGTAGACATTATTACATTCATCAACAGCAATTCCATCACAAGTTCTGCCTACACCATCAATATAGCCACCATTAACAACAAATGAGCTAATCAATGCTCCTGTAGTTTTATTCCATACTTTTATAGTTTTTCCACCATAGGTGAATAAATAACTGCTATTGAGTGCTAATACATTTGCTCTGTTTGTGGAGAGTGGAATTCCAGGTGCACTAAAACAATTACATTCTTCGTATCCATACCCTAATCCAACATCAAAAAGTAAGGGGGGATTATAAAGTGGACCCGCACATTTTTGTAATTTTTCTGGACCTGTACCAGTAACTTGCACAGCAAAAAAATCGCCATTGGCATCAATGATTGCATCTACGACATCATTGCAACAGCTACCAGTATAGCCATTGTAGTTTTTAATTGTTCCGCCAGTTAAATTTGTATCGTTGACTATTTGTAGATTATTCATATTACTTGTACCTCCTCCAAAACCTAAAATCTGATTCGAACATCTGTTGTAAAATATTGTCCATACTTCTCTTGTAGAATAGGGACCACCGGTAATTTGTAAAAGACCATTGGGAGATATTTTGTAAATTCTTGCACCACCTGAATTAAAACCTTCTCCCCATATCACACTACCGCTCGGGAGTGTAGCAAATTCAGAAAAGTAACTACCGCCAACTCCATTATATGTCCATAAAAAACCACCACTTGCATTGTATTTTGAAACTTGCATAGTAGGGGCACTTACATAAACATTTCCGTACTGGTCATAATCAATATCGTAGGCCTGATTACCTGGTAAAGAAGTAGGAACAATGACAAATGGGTCAATCAGTAACTCTTGATTAATGTCAAAACGATCTATATCAAATCGTATAATATCGTTTTCAATTTGATAAGAAGATTTTATTTCTTTCCCTTCTTGATAGGTAATAGGTTTTTTATCAATAATTTCTCCGGCTTCAGTAGGGATATGAATGTTACCCAATTCATCTAATCTGTACTTTTTCTTAGAATGTATTTTTATCTGAATATCGTTAATGTTTCCACCGGGATGAACCACAAAAAGATATTTAATACCATTCTCTTCATTTATTTTCACAATCAAATCTATGTTTTTGTAGATATTTTTTAGTTCTATTTTTTTGTAACCCTTAAACATTTTTTGAGAATTTTGAAAAGTATAATACCCTTCTTTCTGTTCATCAAAGTGCAGTGTTTCAAAATTCTCGTTTATTCCAATAAATTCAATTTCTGAGAAAAATGATTTAATTTTGATTTCTTGTTCTTTAGAAAAAAGACCTTCCCGTTCTTTAATGATTTTTTTTGTTTCAATGATAAATCCTTTATTTGTGATATAAATATGATCTCTCAAATCTTTATAAAGAATTTGTTGGTTAAACATATCAGGGAATTGTCCCTCATTTTTTACAAAAACATCATCGTGAAAAACATTTTTGGAAAGCCATTGGGGTTTAGGATTTTCTCCACCTAAAAGAAGAAAGTTTGCAAAAGCAATGAGAGTTAAAAAAAACATCTTTGTTATTATGTTTGAATTCATAATAATGAAATTTTGTTACAAATTTAAGTTTTTTATTCTAATGAGACCAAATATTTAAATAAATGAAAACTATCATTCGCTCAATAAAATGTTACATTCAATCAATGATAAAAATTAAACAAAAATAATGATTAAAAAAACTTATTGACCGATTGTCTAAAAGTTCACAAGAAATTTTTCAAACTATACACCACGAATAAAAATCTTGAAAAAATAAATCTACGAAAACCTGTATCAATCAGTAGTATCCGTACTCTATTTTAGGAAAAAAATTAATACTTAAATTTATTTCTTCTTTTTAGGAGCAAGGATGATTTGCATTTTTTTCCCTTCTAATTTTGGGAGATCTTCAGGAGCACCGAATTCTTCTAATTCAGCCGCAAAACGCATTAACAACTCTTCACCTTTTTCTTTGAATACAATTTCTCTTCCTTTAAACATGATGAATGCTCTTACTTTACAACCGTCTTTTAAAAATTCTTCTGCATGTTTCTTTTTGAAAGCAAAATCATGCTCATCAATATGAGGAGAAAAACGAATATCTTTTACAATGACTTTTGCGGTTTTGGCTTTGATTTCTTTCTCTTTTTTCTTTTTCTCGTATAAAAACTTTCCGTAGTCAATAACCTTACACACTGGAGGTTGAGCATTGGGGGCTATCTCCACAAGGTCTAGTTCTTTCTCTCGTGCAATTTCTAATGCCTTTTCAATAGGCACTATCATGGGTTCAATGCCATCACCTACTACTCTTACTTCTTTTGCTTTAATTTCTTCGTTAATTCTGTGTTCGTGTTGTTTTACACCAGGACGAATGAATCCTTCTTTAAGTCCCTTTTTACTCATTGATTATTTGATTTTTAGGATAATTTTCTGAAAACAAAGATATGTGGAAAATAGAAAAAAAACTTCTAAAATCATCACTTATAGTTTTTCACTATTTCTGTAATGTGTTCTATGAAATTTTGAACAGACATTACACCAATATCACCTACTTTATGTTGTCGAACTGCTACTTGGTTATTTTGTATCTCTTTTTCTCCAATAATTAACATGAACGGAATTTTCATTAACTCACTTTCTCTGATTTTTTTACCAATTTTTTCATTTCTGTCATCCAATAAAACTCTAATGTTATTTTCTGAGAGCAAATGTACAACATTTTCTGCATACGAATTAAATTTTTCTGAAATTGGTAGAACAGCCACTTGTTGAGGTGCTATCCAAACTGGTAAATCCCCACCTGTGTGTTCTAATAATAGAGCGATAAAACGTTCTAATGAACCAAAGGGGGCACGATGAATCATCACGGGTCTGTGTTTTTGATTATCTGCACCGGTGTATTCTAATTGGAAACGTTCTGGTAAATTGTAATCTACCTGAATGGTTCCTAATTGCCATTTTCTACCGATGGCGTCTTTTACCATAAAGTCCAATTTGGGGCCATAAAAAGCAGCTTCTCCGTATTCAATTTTTGTTTTAAGACCTTTTTCCTGTGCGGCTTCTATGATGGCTTGTTCTGCTTTTTCCCATACTTCTTCACTACCAATATATTTAGATTTATTCTCTAAATCTCTTAATGAAATTTGAGCGATATAATCCTTAAATCCAAAAATTTCAAATACTTTCAATACAATGTCAATAACTTTTTTAAACTCATCTTTTACTTGTTCGTTGGTACAGAAAATGTGCGCATCATCTTGAGTAAAGCCCCGCACACGGGTGAGCCCATGCAGTTCACCATGTTGTTCATAGCGATAAACGGTTCCAAACTCGGCTAATCGCAAGGGTAAATCTTTGTATGAACGCGGTGCTGATTTATATATTTCACAATGATGTGGGCAATTCATGGGTTTTAGGAAAAATTCTTCTCCTTCTTGTGGAGTACGAATGGGTTGAAAAGCGTCTTTACCGTATTTCTCGTAATGTCCGGAAATAACATAGAGTTGTTTTTGAGCGATATGAGGTGTTACAACTGGTTGATAGCCATTTTTGTTTTGAATTTTTCTCAGGAATTGTTCTAATTCGTAACGAATCACTGTACCTTTTGGAAGCCAGAGTGGAAGCCCCATTCCAACGTTTTCAGAAAAAGTAAAGAGTTCTAATTCTTTTCCAATTTTTCTATGGTCGCGTTTTTTGGCTTCTTCTAATTGATGTAAAAATTCTTTCAGATCATTTTCTTTGGGAAATGAAATGCCATAAACGCGGGTGAGCATTTTGTTTTTTTCATCGCCCTTCCAGTAAGCACCGGCAACGGTGAGTAGTTTTACACCTTTGATGTATCCAGTATGTGGCACATGTGGTCCGCGGCATAGGTCGGTAAATGTTCCTTGTGTATAAAAAGTAATTTCACCATCGTTTAGTCGTTCTAATAAATCCAATTTGTAAGGGTCGTTTTTTTCTTTGAAATACTCTATTGCTTCTTTTTTAGAAATTTCTTTACGAATGTATGGATTGTTTTGCTTAGCCAGTTCCATCATTCGTGTTTCAATCTTTTCAAGGTCGTTTAGGGTAATTTTTTTATCTCCTGTATCGATATCGTAATAAAAGCCATTTTCAACAGGTGGTCCTACCCAGAATTTTACACCCGGGAAAAGTTGCTCAATAGCTTCTGCCATAAGATGAGCAGAGGAATGCCACAATGTGGCTTTACCTTCATCATCTTCCCATGTAAGCAAACGAAGTTGACAATCTTTGTGAATCGGACGAGTGGCATCCCATACTTCATTATCAATTAGTGCTGATAAAACTTTTTTTGCTAAAGAATGACTAATACTTTCTGCAATTTGCAAAGCAGTAGTACCTTTTGGATATTCTCTGACAGAGCCATCAGGCAAAATTACTTTTATGTTTTCCATAATTTAATCTAATCTGTTTAAAAGGTTCGCAAAAATAAGAAAAATAATTGAGTGATTAATAGAAGATGATTTTGATTAATTTTACGACAAAAAATGCACTTAAAAGAAATACAGAATAAGGTCGACGAATGGATTAAAAATTATGGTGTAAGGTATTTTAATGAGTTGACCAATACAGTAATATTGATGGAAGAGGTGGGTGAATTGGCCAGAATAATTGCCAGAAAATATGGTGAACAATCTTTTAAAGAAGGAGAGGACGAGAGTAAATTAGGCGAAGAAATGGCGGATGTGTTGTTTGTATTGATTTGTTTGGCTAATCAAACGGGAATAAATTTGGAAGAAGAATTTTTGAAGAAATTGGAAAAGAAAACCAATCGAGATAGGGAGAGACATAAGATGAATGATAAGTTGAAGTGAATTATTAGTAGAATTGTACTATTGTAAAATATTTTTAAGTAATTTTGCAGTCAAAACTAAAAAGTATGAGAAAAATTTTATTAACATTAACATTAGCAGGAACATTGTCAGTACAAAATATACAAGCGCAAGATGCTTTTGGAAAAGGAAGTACTGTATTAAATTTAGGTCTTGGATTAGGTGGAGTGGTGGGATATTGGGGTGCTGGATATTCTGCTACGCCATATTTGAATACTTCTTTGGACATTGGGGTTTACGAATTTCCGGACGTAAAAGGGCTTTCCATTGGATTAGGTGGTTATTTGGGATATAAAAGCACTTCATATACTTATGGAGGTACTTGGGTAGATAAGAAGGGAAACATACATTATGATGAACCTGTGAAATCGACATGGACTTATTTTGCGATAGGATTTCGCCCAACTATACATTATTCATTTAGTTCTGCAAATGCTGAGGTGTATGCAGGATTGCCGCTGGGGTATGTGATTGTAAGTCACAAATATAGTAATCCTGAATATGCTTATTATGCAAATACGACTTATCCATCTTATGTGGGTTATGGTTTAATTTTTGGAGGTAGATATTTCTTCTCAAAATCTTTTGGCGCATACCTTGAATTAGGTTATGGAATTTCTTATTTAAATTTAGGTGTTAGTTTTAAGTTTAAGTAAAGAAATGGGCTTTGCTTTGTAATTAAAGAGCAGCAATTTTGCTGCTCTTTTTTGTTTAAGATGGTAATTATTGCTTTAGTCAATAAAAGAAATTACTCAATTATCGAACGAGTTAGTTTTTGAAAATAAAAAACTTGCTCAACAGCAAACAACTCTGTAAAATTGGGCTAAAAAATTATGTCTAAAAGAATAGTTAAAGTAGGTAATATTGAATGTGGTAATAAAAATTTGTTTCTCATTTCGGGACCTTGTGTGATTGAAGATGAGAATGTGATGTTTAAGACCGCTGAAAAATTAAAAGAGATTTCAGAAAGATTAAGGGTTCCGATTATATACAAATCATCGTTTAGAAAAGATAATCGAAGCAGTTTGAAATACTATGATGGACCGGGCATTGAAAAGGGACTGGAGATGCTTTCAAAAATCAAAAGGGAGTTTGGCTTTCCTGTGTTGACGGATATTCACGAGCCAGCGCATGCAGTAGTTGCTGCCGAAGTTGTGGATGTGCTTCAAATCCCGGCATATTTGTGTATGCAAACTTCATTAGTGGTGGCTGCCGCAAAAACCGGCAAGGTGGTGAATATCAAACATGGACAGTTTCTTGCACCAGAAAATATGAAGTATCCTGTGCAAAAATCTGTTGAAAGTGGGAATGACCAGTTGATTCTTACGGAACGTGGTTATACTTTTGGATACAATGATTTAGTTGTAGATCCGCGAAGTTTTTATCACTTACAGCAATTGGGTTATCCTGTAGTGTTTGATGTAACACATTCTATTCGAAAATATGGAATACCAAGTGCAGATGCAAAGGGCGGTGCACGAGAATATGCTTTTACTCTGGCAAA
The DNA here is from genome assembly GCA_026003255.1 of Bacteroidia bacterium. Classification (GTDB taxonomy): domain Bacteria; phylum Bacteroidota; class Bacteroidia; order B-17B0; family Aurantibacillaceae; genus BPGX01. The sequence goes on from BPGX01000003.1 coordinate 30,681, forward strand.
AGCAGCGATTGGCGCAGGAGTAGATGGATTGTTCATTGAAACACATCCTGAACCTGAAAAGGCCTTGTGTGATGCGGCTTCACAAATGTGTGTGTATGATTTAGAAGCATTTTTGTTGCCTTTGTTAGAAATTTACGAAGTGAGCAAGAACTATTTTTAGTGTAATGTTACAACATTACGATATATCTAAAACCATTGTAGGTTGTGATGAAGCAGGACGAGGGTGTTTGGCGGGAGCCGTCTTTGCAGCAGCAGTGATATTACCATCTGATTTTGAACATCCGTTGATTAACGATTCAAAAAAGTTGTCTTTTGAACAGCGAATGAAAGCGAGAGAAATCATTTTTAAATCAGCTATTGAGTATGCTATTGAATATTGTACGCCACAGGAGATTGATGAAATCAATATATTGAATGCTTCTATTTTAGCGATGCATAAGGCATTGAGTAAATTGTCCGCAACTTTTGAAATGATTATTGTGGATGGTAATCGATTTAAGCCCTTTAAGAATATACCATATAAATGTGTTGTAAAAGGTGACGGAAAGTATTATGCAATAGCGGCTGCGTCTATTCTTGCAAAAACAGAGCGGGATTTGTATATGCTTCAAATTCATGAAGAATTTCCGCACTATCATTGGAATAAAAATAAAGGGTATCCTACAAAAGATCATCGTCTTGCTCTTGAAAAATATGGTATTTCCAAATACCATCGGAAGAGTTTTGCTATTTGTCAAAGCGTTTTACAAGCAAGATTATTTTAATGAAAAGAAGTTTTCTATATATTAGTATTGTATTTATTTCTTTGATAGTTGCAAGTATTATTGTGGTAATGAAACAACTCTATCAGCGAACGATTGTTGAAAACAAAGTGTTGTTGTTATTACCTGATAATCCAGAACTTGTTATTTCTTTCAAAAATCCTGATGAATTACTTAATCATTATTTGAGTCAAAATGTTTTGTTAAAGAAAAATGTACATCCTGATGTTTTAAAGTTTGTTGATGTTATACAAAAAATTGATACAATTTACAATAAACTCACTCAAAATAATATACACTTACAAGATTACTCATTCTATCTGGCTTTTTATGAACAAGAAAAATGGGCAATTGGCTTTGCAGCAGAAAAGGTAAAAGATGCAAAAGAAATACAAGATTTTTTTCAGAGTTTGAATTTAGATTTTATAGAGATAGAAGGTAATTATTTATTTTTTGAAAAGACAATGAAAAACAAATTAAAACAAGAAAGAACTACTTTGAATTTGTGGAGAGAGTGGATGCAAATTTTTTCAAAGAAACCATCACCGTTGCACATTTATCAAAGAAAGGATAGTGTAGAATTGGCATTTCAGGTATATTTTGATTTACAAGATATAAAGTGTAATGGTTTTGTGAAATATAAGAAAACAAACAATTATCAAAATTTTAGTTCTTTTGAAATATCTGGTAAATCAGAGGAATTTAAGAATTTTTTAATTCTGCCATTAAATATAGTTTTAAGTAATAATACAATAGATGCAAATAGTGAATTGTTAAATGAATTGATTCAAAAATACCACAGAAAAAAAATTCAGTTGGATGATATGGCGATGATCCCAATATCAGGTGATAATGAACGATTAGAAGAATACCTTCAATTGGTGAGTGATTCAGCGTATCAATTAGATGCATTAAAAGTTTTTGAATTAAATAAATCAAGTGCTATTTATTTTTCAGAGATATTTTTGAGTAAGCCCGATAGTCAGTTGTATGTTGGCTTAAATGAATATAATTTTGTTTTGTTTCATCGTAAGGAACTATTGAATAATCAAAACAATTGGATACAACACGATTTTTCACAAAGTAGTTATTTTTATATTCATCAATCCGATTTAGATTTTAATAGAATCAATCAATCGGAATGTTGGAAGTTTTTGCCTATATCTTTTCAATTTGCAAGGGATACAATGCGCTATTATTTGAATGCCAACATTCATTCATCCCTTGATAAACGTTTTCTTGCGTTTAATATGTCCATTGGTAAAGTAGCTTCGAATTCTCAAATTTTATGGACATTTAATAATGATTATACTATTCAAAACATTGTAGGTTTATTTGATGATCACAAGACAAATAATTATTTAGTGCTTGTTCAGGACAGCACAAATCAATTGTTGTGTTTAAATATTAATGGTGAATTATTATGGAAATATACGCTTGAAAGTCCTGTAAAATCCAATATTTTCAATGTAGATATTTTAAAAAACAACAAACATCAAATAATATTTAATACAGAGCATAAAATATATTTAATTGACCGAAATGGTAAAAATGTGGGTAATTTTCCATTAAAGTTTACATCTGCAATATCTTCTTCTATTCAGGTTTTTGACTATGATAAAAATAGAAATTACAGAATCTGGTTTTCTACACAAAATCGTTATATTTACAATTACACTCTGGATGGTAAGATGGCTAACAATTTTCATCCCTATTATTGTAATGATGTTATTGCACAGCCATTGTATTATGCATCCATTGGTTTATCAGATTATATTTTTGTCATTACGCAAAAAGGAACAATTATTGGTATTAGCAGAAAAGGAGAAGGAAGATTGCAATTAAAAAATCATTTGCCTAATTCTACAATTCATTATGTTTATGATGTTTCTTCTACTTTGGGAAATTCCTACTTGTATTATTGCACAAATACTCATTTAAGTAGAATTTCTTTGAATGATGAAGAGAAAGATATTTTTCAATGGAATAAAAAAATCATTGATGCTAAATTTTTCTTTAATATCTTTTCAAATAAAACTCATCTTGCTGTGTTAGATTCAACATTTCTTTCTATTGTGAATCTGAAGGGAGAAGAATTATCAGGTGTACATTTGTCGGATAACTATTTTAATTTCATTGTAGATACTACTCGTTCTGGAAATTATTTTATTTTACAGAATGCAGGAAATAAATATTGTATTATCAAACAGGATGAAAATGGTGAATTAAAAATTATTGATGAAAATGTAGCAAGCACTATTTTTCCAAGAGTATTTTCACTTCAGAAAACATATCAAAATTTCTTGATATATTCTCAATCCAATACATTGTATTGCAGAAAAATTGAATAGGTTAACTTAAATTATGCATTAGAAATTAAGATTATTCAAAAGAGATTGCTTCCCCTTCCACTCCTCTTTTTATTTTTATAGCGATGTGGAAGGGTCGCAATGACATGCTCCTCTTTAACCTTTTTAAATATCAAATTGTGGTGAAAATTAAATAATGACTAAAATCAGCAGTAATAAAGAAAAGCATAATGCTTTAAAGTGTTTAATGAGTAATTTGGGATTATTTTAATTCTAAAAAGCAACGAATAGGGTAGTGGTCACTTAAGTGTTGAGTATTTTTATTTTCTGTAACAAAATCAAGAACATTAAAATGTTGGTCATAAAAAATATAATCTATTCTTAAATATAATTTATCGTGATAGGTGAAACCAAAACCATTCCCTTTTTGAGTAAAAGCATCCGTAAATCCTGCTTCTTTTATTTTACGCATCATATAAGAGTTGGGTATATCATTAAAGTCGCCAACAAGAAGAGTGGGATAATTTGATTGTTTTGCCAATTCAAGAATGTTTTCTGCTTGCTGTGTTTTTAGAATGTTGGTGTAATAAATTTTTTGAAAGAAATTTAATCCTTTTGCAGAAGTGTCCAATGCTTGAATAAAATTGTCATTGTCGGGTGGTTGGTTAGGACGCCATTTCCTTTTCTTAAAAAAACTATACGATTGAATATGTAAGTTGAAAATCTGAATAGTATCATTATGAAAAAGAATTTTAGTAACAATACAGCCATTATTTTTAGCATTATTGAAATGAATAACAGATTTTTCAATAATGGGATATTTGGACATAGTGAGCAATCCCCAATGATCGTTTTTTCTTAAGGTTACAAAATATTCAGTATGCAAATAATAATCAGGAAAACGTTTTTTTAATTCTTCTAAATTATTGAAATCATTAGTATCTTCGGATGTATAAAACTCTTGAAAACACATTATATCTGCAGGGTTTTGTTCAAGGTATTGAAAAATTTTTTCTCTGGTCAAATGATTGTTTTGCCAATTATACAAGTCAAAAAGTTTTACATTAAAAGAAAATACAGAAATTTTATTTTTATTATTTTTTGAAAGGGATGCCCACTGGATATTAAAATAATCTTTTATTTGTGGAAAGAAAAATAATTGAATCAATACTGCTATGACTAAACGCTTATATTGAAAGGTGATAGCAAAAAATATTATCCAAAATAAATTTAATATAAGTAATGCAGGAAATAGTAAAGCAACGAATGGTAATAAGAAAAATGTTTCTGGGCGAAAATAAGTGGCGTAATAACTTATTACAAGCAAAAGAAAACTAATAAAGAAACTTAAATGAAAAGTTCTTTTTAAAAGCATGAACAGGTAGCGAATGATTTTTAAAATGATATTCATTAAAGATAATCTCAAATTTTTGCAAAGTAAACTATTTAATAATTAACTTTTTATTAGTGATTGTATTATTCTTTGTAACAATTTGTACTACATATAAACCTTTGAGGAATTCCCGTGTATCAATTGATACATCGCCTTGAATTTGATGTAATGAAAACATCTCTTGTCCTAATACGGAAATTATTTTGACAGAATACACATCATTGAATGTAGAATGGATATTTAGGAAATCATTTTCAGAAACTGGATTGGGGAATACTGAAAATGTTGAATGTTGAGTTATATTTTCTTGAATACCTACCGCTTTAGCACTATCTCCTAATACAGGATGCATCATTAATGAACCTTTTACAGAAGAAACATTCCAATTGCCGCTTGTATTGTAATAAGTATCGTTTGAATGATTGTAGTTGACGTCTAATCCAATTGTAACGCTGTATTGAGAAGAAGGCGGGAATGCTTGTATACCAAAGAAGTATGTACCGGGTGCTAATACTAATGGTTGTGTTAGATGATAGCGAGGACTATAATTATAGCCCCAATCTAAAAATTTAGGTTTCATCAAACTATCTCTGTAAATCAAATTGCCGGGTTGTCCACCAGAGTTAGACCACACACATATTCTAAAAATATCTTTATTGCTTATGTTGTAACTATTGACTGGAATAAAGAAAATATCCATTGCACGCAGTGTGTCTGTAACATTTAATGTATAACGTTGTGCCACTTGTGTTCCGTAAAATTTCAGGTAATAGCCCAATTCTGCTTGTCCGTCGTCGTAAGCAAAGTAATTGGTCAACGGTGTGCATTGAACAATGGTATCATTATATGCCCACGTATCTGGCATTGTATTGATAAAATGTTTGGTATAAAAACGAGTGGTATCAGTAGGAGAAATAGTGTATGAAAAATTTGGTTTTTGATGAACGGTTACTGTATTGACGCCGGGTGCTACATTGGCACTACCACCGTTGTAGTTATAGAGAAAATTTCCATTTCCATCGTAGATGTTGAATTGGTAGTTAATGTTTTTGGTAGTGTATTTATTATTATTCTTAATAAAATTACGAATTTGTGTGGCCATTTCAGAAGGCACAAAATGTTTATATGGCATTGCTGAATAGTTTTTCAGTAATGGAGTACTTTGATAATAGAATGCGGCATCATCAATAATGGTATCGGTTTTGTAAACATTTTTATCTAACAAAATATAATCCAGATGCCAATGGTCAACGGAACCAACTGGAGTGGCTTTGTTTCTGAAGCGAAATTGGAAGCCATCGTGAAAGTAAGCAGTATCGGTGATGTAAATATGAACTTTGTAAAATGTACTGTCATTAACAGGAGCGATATTGCTACCAGTAATTGACCATATTACATTTTGCCAGACATTTTGAGCTGGTTTGTAAAAATCAAGGATTAAAGAATCGTTCGTTTCCGGATTATCGCCATTTCCCATTCGTTGATAATAAAATACAAGAGCAATGCTATCGGCTGGTGTATAGGTATAAGAACCATTTGAAAAAAGATTAATGGGTTGAGAAGTAAGTGTATCAGCAGGTTCAGATGCGGTAGAGGATAGAGTTGTTTTGTAAGGTAGTCCTTTTTTGTTTAATCCGTCAAATGTTGCTACGCCAAAAGAAATCGGATATTTGGCATAACCATAGTTTACATACACAGAAGAATCTTTCCATTTATTTATATCAGGGTATGTTTGTTTGTAGGCATAATAGAAATCATCAAAAAAAGGTAAGTTCAAACTGGCAGAACTTGTTTTTAATTGAGATGTGGCTTTATTGGAGGGTGGGTTGATAGAAGAAGTGTAGTAATTAATATTACAGCTTAATGGAATAACAAATTCTTGTGCATTTGAGCGGAAAAGAATTGTTACACTATATAAAATACATAAGTATAGTTTATTCAAATTCATTGTTGATTATTCAAATTCTGTATCATTTAACGAATTCGTGCTTGTATTTATTGTAGAAGAATCAGTGGTAGTATTTAAATTATTTTTTTGTCCAATAATAAGGTCAATTTTACTGCCTTTTTTAATATATTTTCCCGGAGGAATTTCTTGCTTGTTGTACAATTGTTTTACAACACAACCGTTGCAATAAGAGGGTTCATAAATAATTTTTCCTAATTTGAGCTCATAACTTTTAAGTATCATAATGGCTTGTCGTTCACTTAAATCAACTAGTTTAGGCATTTCAATACTGGGTGGTTGGAAGCTGGTAATGGTGAGGTAGATATTTCTGTTTTCTTTAACGGGTGTATTTGGTTCAGGATTTTGTGCAATAACAATGCCCGGTTCTTCTTCTGGCTTGTAGATGCTATCAATGATGGTATATCTCAATTTTTTGGAAAGAATAAGTTGTTGTGCCTTTGAAAGTGGCAAATGAAGAACATTAGGAGTAGAAATGTATTGATTGTGATTTGTATAACTATTTAAGTAAAGTGTGATGCCATATAAAAAAAAGAATAGTAATAAAATTGCAGCAAAAAAATGAAAGAGATATATTTTAATAATGGATTTTTTCATTTAGAAAAATAAAGCAACTTTTTGAAAAAAAGGATTACTTTAAGTTAAGATTTTCTGCGTTCTATTTCCTGATGAATTTTTGCGGCGAGTTCGTATTTTTCTTCGCTAATTGCTTTCTGTAACTGTTGTTGTAATTCTTCTAAGGAAAATTTTTTCAATTCATCTTGAATATCTTCAGAAGATTCTGTTTTCTCAATAATATCTTCGGTTTCTTCTTTAGGATGCGGTTGGATAGGTGTAATATTATCGTTTTCATCTACAATATATCCTGCTTCATTCAGAATAAATTCATAAACATAAATGGGCGCATCAAAACGTACGGCAATTGCAATAGCATCGCTGGTTCTGGCATCTATTTCGTGTTCTAACTCTCCTGTAGAATCGGTACACACGAGTTTTGAATAAAATACACCTTCCACTAGATTGTAGATGATAACTTCTTTTACAGATACATGAAACGCATCTGCAAAATTTTTAAACAAATCGTGGGAAATAGGTCGTTGAATTTTAACTTTTTCTAATGCTATTGCAATGGATTGAGCTTCAAAAACACCTATAACAATTGGTAATCTTCGGTTGCCATTAACTTCTTCTAATAAAAGTAAATAGTTGTTATTACCTCCGTGCCCACTCTGTCCCGTAGATATTCCAATTATGTTCATTAAAATTTTCTTCTCCATGCGTTTAACTTATTAAGAACTTTTAGAACTTTTATTGTTGAGTGGCTTTGAATTTTTTAATAGCTTCGGTGAGTTTTGGGACAACTTCAAAAGCATCTCCAACAATACCGTAGTCAGCGGCTTTGAAGAAAGGAGCTTCTTTATCTGTATTGATAACAACAATTGTTTTGCTACCACTTACGCCGGCTAAATGTTGTATGGCACCAGATATACCAATGGCAATGTAAAGGTTTGGACGAATAGCTAGTCCTGTCTGTCCAACATGTTCATGGTGTGGACGCCAATGTGCATCTGCAACAGGACGAGAACAGGCAGTAGCGGCACCCAATGCTTTGGCTAATTCTTCAATGATGCCCCAGTTTTCTGGACCTTTTAATCCTCTTCCTCCGCTTACTACTAATTCCGCTTCTGGTAATGGGATTTTATCACCAGATGTAGTTTTTTCTACTGACTTTATTGTAACTTTGTTTTTAGCAGGTGCAGATTCAGTAACATCAGTTATTTCAGCACTGGAGTTTGCAGAAGTTTGCACAGGAATAGAATTGGGTAATAAACAAACAATTTTTTTATCCCCACTTAAACTAATTGTAGCAAATGCTTTTCCGGAAAATACATTTTTACGAAACCTTAAAGTCGAATTGTCGGCTTCTAAAAGTGATGTTACAGCAGGGGCAATGCCACAGTTTAATAGTCCTGCTAAATAAGCACCTACTGCTTTGCCTTGATTATCATAAGAGAGTACAACTGTACTGGCATTTTCAGAGGCAATGTATTTTTGAATCAATTTGGCAGTTACTGAAAAATCAGATAATTCAGGAATATCGTTTGTGATATTGATTATTTTATGAGCACCTGCTTGAGATAACTTTTGTTTACTTTCTTCATTGCCTTTGTAAAGGATTACAACAACTTTATCATTTAATTTTGAAGCAATTTGATGCGCTAATGTAGTGGCTTCTAATGAAGCTTTTTTAATTTTTCCATTTTGAGATGCATCCGCATATACGAGAACTGACATAGTTTTGATTTTTTTATTTAATGGATTTGTATTTGTGATTAAATAACTTTTGCTTCGGTGTGTAAAAGATGCACGAGTTCTTCAACATTGTTGGGGTCAATGAATTTGCAAGCAGACCTTCCGGGCGCTAATTCAAATTGTTCATACTTTAAAGAAACATTTACTGGATATGCAGGAATGACATTGAGAGGTTTAGTTCTGGCAGCCATGATGCCTTTCATGTTAGGAATACGTTGTTCTGCCATGCCTTTGTTTGCACTAACAACGGCTGGTAAGGAACATTCGACGACTTGATAGCCACCTTCAATGTCCTGATGCGCTATTATTGTATTTCCATTCAAATCAAGTTTGCTGGCATTTGATATGAAAGGGTAGTCCAATATCCCTGCAAGAATACCAGCAGTTACACCACCATTGTAACTGATAGTTTCTTTACCAAGCATGATTAAATCATAAGGATTAGCTTTAATAAATTGTGCTAATTGTTGTGCTACAAAATGTGCGTCGGTAGGTTCAGCATCAATTCTAAAACTATCGTCTGCTCCTAATGCCAATGCTTTTCGGATAGTAGCGTCAGCGTCTGCTAATCCTACGTGAATAACAGAAACTTTTTCAACTAATCCGGCTTCTTTAAGTTCTAATGCTCGTACAAGAGCGTACCATTCATCATAAGGATTAATGATAAATTGTACACCGGCTGAATTGAATTTTGTATTGTTGTCTGTAAAAGAAATTTTGGCGGTAGTGTCAGGAACATTGGCAATAGCTACTAAAATTTTCATAAACTGAATTTTAAAAAAATTGAGCCACAAAGATAGGAAAAATATATTTTTAACTCACAATTTAGACATTCAACTAAATTTTTTCTATGAACTAACAAAAGCAAAGGAACACATATAACGAGTTTATTTGGTAAAAGAAAATTTAGTGATATTGGTAAAAAAGAATTTTACACTAATTGTTTTAATTCGTATATTTGCGGCTGAAATTTTGGTCCCGTAGCTTAATTGGATAGAGCATCTGACTACGGATCAGAAGGTTGAGGGTTCGACTCCTTCCGGGACCGCCAGTTATAAATCTTGTTTAACCTAAATTATTCATTTATTCACAAGAGATTGCTTCGTTACTACGCTCCTCGCAATGGCGAATTCCTCACACGTCATTGTGAACGCAGTGAAGCAATCTCGTGTAGGAAGTAACAATACCACTTGAGATTGCTTCGTCGCTACGCTCCTCGCAATGACGGTTATATTCACAGGAGATTGCTATGAACGTTCATACGCCGCCGCAATGGCGGGATTATTCTTTATTCTTACAACTACCAAACTTGTGAAAGTAAAATAATCTTTAAAATCAGCAGTAGTTAAGATAAGCACAATGTTTCAAAGCGTTTAATAAATAATTCTGGATAATGTATTCAACAACAATTTTTCCCTTTGTTTGTGCTTTTTTCTTTCTGAACAGGAGGACAGGAAACATTACCATAACTGCAAAAAACACAACAATCGCCTTTCTTCGGTTTTAATATAGTATGACAATTTTCGCATTCGTAAAAAAATTGACAGGCATCGGTTGGCATGGTTTCTCCTTTTCGATAGCAACAAATTGGGCAAGTGATGGTAGATTGTAAAATGATTTCCATAAGAAATTTTTTATCGCTTTTGTTTTCCGATTGGAATGACGTTGTTAGTTACTTTTTCTCCGTTTTTGTATTCAATAGTAACGGATGGTTTACCTGATTTTTCGAAATAATACCATGTACCGTGTGGTACGCTGGTTGGTTTTCCAGTTTTCTTATCTTTAATGATTTTGTAATTGCTGATAACCTGAATTTTTCCATCGGGATAATAATTAACGCTTTCACCAGATAGTTTCCCTTTTTTGAATTTATTTTCACGCATTAATACGCCGGTCTCATAGTAGTATTTCCATTTCCCGTGTTGATGCCCTTTTCTGTACTTGCCTTCGCTTTCAAGAAAGCCGCCGCGTTCATAATAAGATTGATATAAACCGTGACGAATGTTGTTCACAAAATGAATGATTTCTTTCAGTTGACCTTTGGGATACCAATAGGTCCATTTGCCGTGTTTGCCACCAATTTTATTGTAATAGCCCACATAGTTGGGATTTCCATTATTAAACCATGCTTTCCATTCGCCAACCATCACGCCATTATCAAAATGACCAATATCTTTGAGTTTGCCGTTTTCCCACCATTGTTTCCATTCGCCATGTTCTTTGCCATTGATGTAATCACCTTCCTGAAGTTTTTTGCCACTTTCAAAGTAAGTTGTCCAGTGGCCATGTTTGATATCATTCACATAAGTGCCGACGCGCCATAATTCGCCTGTTCGGTAGTAAAATTTCCATTCTCCTTGCCTTTTGTCATCCTTAAAAAGGCCAGTGGATTCAATGTTTCCATTGGGATAGTAATATGTCCATAGTGAATCTCTTTTTCCGTCTTTGAGGTAGCCAATCATTTCAGGTTTTCCATCTTCATAATAGAATTTCCAGAGTCCATTTTTCTTGTTGTTAATGAATTGACCTTCGCTTTTGATATTGTGATTGGAATAGTAGGATGAGTAATAACCATTTAAAATTCCTTTTTCATAAGTGGCTTCGTAGTCCAATTCGCCGTTTGGATGAAAGAATCGCCAGACACCGTGTTGATAACCATCTTTATATTCTCCCATGGACTTGATAATACCGGTTTCATAAGTTACAGTGATTTTTCCATTTCCGTTTTTTACAAGTGCATTTCCTTTTTCATCGTACATTTCAAGCAGTTTAGGGATGCTGTCTTCAAAAACTTTGAGATATTTGAGTTGGCCATTTTTGTAAAATCCTTTCCATACATTGCAGGGCTTACCATAGCAGTAGTTTTCAACATCAGATAGAGTGCCATCATCGTAGTAGATTTTTACTTCTCCATGTTTTTGATTATTTTCAAAAGTTCCTTCGGATTGAATTTTTCCATTGGAGTAGTAATAAAGCCATTTCCCTGTTTTCTTGCCTTTATCAAAGTTTTCTACACTTTCAACACTACCATTTTCAAAATAAGTTATCCAGCTGCTATCGGGAATGTCTTTGTAAAATTTGGCCATACGGGCTTTATTACCGTTCTTGTAGTAATAAATAAATGTTCCGTGTTTGACACCATTTTTATATCGCTCTATTCCTTTTAGATTTCCGTTATCGTAGTAGTATTTCCAGATACTATCCATTTTACTCATATTATAGAATCCTTCAATAGAGAGTTGGCCATTTTTGTGGTATTCAAGGTATTTGCCGTGCGGCATATTTTTGTAGGTATGCATTTCGATTTTGAGGAGTTTTTCTTCGGGGTCGTAGTATTCTCTTTGTATTTGAGCAGTAACGAAGGGATAAAGATGTATCAAGAGTAGTATTAAATAAAAGAATCTCATGGATAAATTTTTTGCAAAAGTAGATATTAATACAATGTTAGAGATGATAAAAATTGTTGAAAACTTTGTGGATTGAAATTATTTGAAAGGTTTGCAGGTTTATAAGGATTGTATGTATTTTTGGCAAAAATGTTGTGATGGATAAACGTTTTTATTTTATTTTTATTTATCTGATTTTTTTGGTATTTAGAAATAATGCACAAAAAAATACATTTTCATTTTCTAATGACACTACCAAATTTTTGAAAGAGATAGAAGAATATTTTAACACGAATGCAGGTAATAAAAAGGAAGCAGAAGTATTTCTGGAGGATTTTACAAAGCGATGGAAAAACAATCAAATAGCGGGCTTTTACAAGCAAAATATCATAGAAACGAGTAATTTGTTTGTTCAAAAAAAATTAAAACCTTTCCCTTATTTTGTGAAGTATTACAAGATCATTTATGATATTATAGAAAATAATGTATCATCTTCTGTGTTTCAAAATTTTTATACGGTATTTACAAAAGCGCTGAATAGCCGACAGATTAAGAATTTGCAGGATATATTAGAAATGTGCGAGAATTTGTACAAGGATAACACTTTTTACACGGCATCATTTATTTTTAAAACACAAACAAATGATTTTGTATTGGAATTTGATAGTGTACCGCGATTAAAATATCAGAATACAAATATTATTGGCAAAAATACACGGAATGATTCCATTGCTATTGAAGAAACTTCAGGGTTTTATTATCCGAATTTGAAAAAGATTTTTGGGAAAGGTGGAAAGGTAAGCTGGAGAAGAGTAGGGTTGTCTGAAGATACGTATGCACAACTAAAGAAGTATGTAATTGATTGCAGAAATGGAACCTATACTTCTGATTCTGCGGTATTTTATGGTAAGCAATATTTTGATAAACCGCAAGTTGGAAAGTTGACCGATAAAATCATCACTGAAAAAACAGAAGATACATATCCACGATTTGATTCTTATTCAAAACGATTGTTGGTAAAAGATATTTATCCTAATGTAGATTATGATGGTGGCTTTGGAATGCGTGGTGATAAATTTGTAGGTACCGGAAATTCGGAGAATCCAGCCAGGATAATTATTAAGAAGTACAATCAAAAGTTTGTAGTAGTGAGTGCGCCATCTTTTGCGATGAATAAAGAACGAATTGCCGCGTATGGAGCAGAGGTAAAGATGTTTTTGAAAAATGATAGTATTTATCATCCTTACATTGGTTTCAATTACGATGTTCCTAAAAAGAAATTAGTGCTTTTGCGTGGTGATAAAGGCATAGAGAAAACGCCATTTACGGATACATATCATAAAGTAGATGTGTATGTGGAACAAATTGAATGGAATACAGAAGATTCTTTGATGCGGTTTAACTTTTTACCAACGAATTTTCAGGGTGAAGCATACTTTGAATCTGAAAACTTTTATTCACAAGATAAGGCAGAAGCAATTAAAGTTGGTGGATTTAATATCGTACAGAAAATATATGAGTATTACAACATGAATAATAAAATGCCCTTTACTGTGGTGGATTTAGCTCATTATGTGAATATGTTACAGAATGACTTGAGACCCATTATTATGAAAGTGGCCAGTTTTAATTTGATATTTTACAATCCCTCAACAGATGTGATTACTGTAAAACAGAAATTATTGGATTATATGGATTATGTAAAACATAAAAAAGATTACGATAGATTGACGATTCATTCAGTAATTCCCGGAAAAGACAATGCGATATTAAATTTATTGAATTATGATTTAAGAATCTATGGAGTAAAATTAATTTTATTAAGCGATACGCAAAAGGTATTTGTTTTTCCAAAAGATCAAATGGTGTTGTTGAAAAAGAATAGAAATTTCAATTTTTCAGGAGTAGTAGCATCCGGAAAATTTGAATTTCACGGAAAGGACTTTGCGTTTGATTATGATGAATTTAAAGTAAGAATGAAAACAATTGATAGTATTAAAATATATGTAGAAACGGGCGATGTGGATGAATATGGAAGAAAGAAATTCAAACAAGTACAAACTAAAATAGAAGATGCTTCGGGGGAATTGAGGATAGATGCGCCCAAAAACAAATCAGGTTGGGGAAAAGCGCCGTCATTTCCTATTTTCCAGTCCTTCAAAGAAAGCTATGCGTATTATGATTCTAAAAAAATATTTAAAGGTGTATACAATCGTAATAATTTTTATTTTAAGATTGATCCATTTACAATTGATAGTGTAGATAATTTTAGAAATGAACGATTGCGGTTTGATGGAACATTCTCGTCAGCAGGGATATTTCCTGTGTTTAGAGAAACGTTGACTTTACAAAGCGATTATTCATTAGGATTTATTCGGAATACGCCGCCAGAAGGATATGATACCTATGGTAAAACAGGTAATTACAAAAACGAGATACGATTGAGTAATAGGGGATTAAGAGGTACCGGGGAGTTGAGATTTTCATCGGCGCTGGCAAAATCGGATGATTTTATTTTCTTTCCGGATTCTACGAATGGTGTCGCTCAAACGATAGATTTTCAAGAACAGGAAGCTCCTTTTGAATGTCCGATAGCACATGGCGATACGGTGCAAATACATTTTGTGCCAAAAGCCAAACTATTGCAAACTCGTTCGTTACAAAAACCAATTGTGGCTTACAAAGAGCAGGTAAAATTTACTGGACGTTTAGATTTAACAGAAAAACAATTGACTGGAAATGGAAAGGTAGAGTTTGAGAAAATAGCCAGTTTAACCGCTATGAAGATATTATTTATCAGAAGGAAATTTTTCTCAGATACTTGTAATTTTTACTTGAAAGCTATGCAGGAGGAAGGTTTGGCTTTTTCAACCAATAATATGAATGCAAAAATTGATTTTGATAATAGAGTTGGAGAATTTGTAACGAATGGGGAGGGTTCCTATGTTCGGTTTGATAAAAATCAATATATAGCATATATGGATCGATTTAAGTGGTATATGGATGATGAGAATATTGAATTAGGTGATGAGCAGCAAAGAATTAATGCAGAAGTTGAAAATGATCTGGATATTGAAGGACCAGAATTTATAAGTATTCATCCCAAACAGGACTCACTTCGATTCTTTGCACCGGCGGCAAAATTTAATTTGAGAAAATATATTATACGTTGTATTAATGTTCCATTCATCAGGACAGCAGATGCCAAGATTTTTCCGGATAGTGGTAAAGTTGTAATATACAAGAATGCGGTAATGGATACTCTAAAGAATGCAAATCTTTTGTGTAATACCGTAACAAAGTTCCATAATATCAAAAAAGTTACAGCTAATATTTTTTCACGTCGGGATTATTTAGCCAGTGGGGAATATATTTATGTTGATGAGAATGAAAAACAATATCCTATTTATTTTAATACGATTAGGCCCGACACTGCTGGAGAGACAAAAGCAGTTGGAAAAATTGAGGAAAAAGATAATTTTAAACTAAATGATTTCTTTACATTTGCTGGTACGGTAAAGCTTTCTGCATCCAATCAGTTTTTAAGATTTGAAGGAGGTACTAAAATTGAACATCCCTGTACAAAAATTAAAAAGGTATATTTGAAATTTGAAGGAGATATTGATCCGATGGATATTCAAATACCAGTGCCACCGGATAGTAAGGATATGTTTGGTAATCCGGTAGTCAATGCTATTATGTATGCACAGGATACAACGGCTGTTTATAGTGGTTTTGTTTCTCCAAAATATAGAAAGAATGACAAGTTGATTGTAGGTTCGTATGGTTATTTGTCGTTTGATAAGGATATAGGTGAATATCAAATTTCATCTAAAGAAAAACTGACTGAGTTTAATTTACCTGGGAATTTCTTATCATTGAATGTTAATACTTGTGAAGTATATGGTGAAGGAAAGATGGATTTATCACTTGATGTAGGACAGGTAAAAGTCCAACCTGCTGGAAATGCTAAACATTTTACAGTGAATGATTCATTAGGAATAAAAACAATGCTATTAATAGATTTCTTTTTTGATAAAGGATTATTGAAGACAATGGCAAAAGATTTACAAATATATTTGAATTCTCTAACACCAACAGATTTTAGTAGTCCCTCGTATGTGAAGTATCTGGCAGAATATGTTGGAAAAGAAAAAGCCGATAAGATAATTTCAGATTTGAACTTGTATGGAAATATTAAAAAATTCCCTGATGAATTAGAAAAAACATTTTTCTTTAATGATCTTCAATTTATTTATGATGCAAAATCTAAATCTTTTATGAGTAGAGGGAAATTGGGACTTGCTAACATCTTGTCACAAGAAATATATCGACAAATACCTGGAATAATAAAAATTGATAAAATGAAAAGTGGAGGCGATAAACTAACAATATATTTGGAACCTGATCCTACAACATGGTATTATTTTGAATATTTCAAAGGCGTGATGAAGGCTATATCTTCCAATAAAGAATTTAATAATACAATCAAGGAAATGAAATCTAAAAATAGAAAACAGGATGTGGATAAAGGTCCGTCTTTTCAATTTACTATTGGCAATGAAACAACTGTAAAATTGTTTAAACGCAAGCTAGAACAAATGCAACAACAAGAAGAGGAAGAACAACAAAAGAAAGAAGATGAGTAAGAAGCAGTATAAATTAATAGACAATAACGATATTCAATGGTTTATTGAATTATTGGGCGAATCAAGGGTAATCAGTGATAAAGCATTGTTGTATGATTATGCACATGATGAAACGGAGGATTTGATGTTTTATCCAGATGTGGTGTTGTTTCCAGAAAATTCTATCGAAGTAAGCAAGATATTAAAGTACTGCAATGAACAGTTAATTCCAGTAACGACTCGTGGTGCTGGTACAAGTTTGAGTGGAGGTGCCTTGCCGGTATGTGGAGGAATCGTACTTTCTACCAGACGAATGAATAAAATTTTAAAGATAGATACCGACAATTTTCAGGCCATAGTTGAACCGGGGGTTATTAATTACGAATTACAGAAAGCATTAGAACCTTATGGTTTATTTTATCCCCCGGATCCTGCCAGCTGGCAAGTCAGCACCATTGGAGGAAATGTAGCACACGCCAGTGGTGGTCCAAAAGCTGTGAAATATGGAACGACGAGAGATTATGTTTTGAATTTAGAAGTAGTATTAGCAAATGGTGATGTTATCTGGACAGGCGCTAATACTTTGAAGTATTCAACAGCATATAATCTGACACATTTGTTTATTGGAAGCGAGGGAACGCTTGGTGTGATTACAAAAATAGTTGTAAAAGTGGTTCCCAAATTACCATACAATGTTTTATTATTGTATTCATTTTTATCAGAAATAGACGCCTGTAAAGCAGTAAATGAGATTTTACTTCATCACATACAGCCATCTGCATTAGAATTTATGGAACGAGATGCGATTGAATGGAGCATAAGATATAACGATATTATGAATGTTCCAATTTCTGATTCTACTCAAGCATTATTATTAATTGAATTAGAAGGAAAATCTTTCGATCAAATCTGGAAAGATGTAGAAAGTTTAAATACTGTTCTTGAGAAATATTCACTGGCTTCTGACCCTATGATTGCCGAAACAGAGGAAGAAAAGAATACTTTATGGAAAATTAGAAGAAAAGTTGGTGAAGCCGTTAAAAGCAATTCTGTTTACAAAGAAGAAGATACTGTAGTGCCAAGGGCTGCATTACCAGAATTATTAAAGAGAGTAAAAGATATTGGAAAAAAATATGGTTTTAAATCCGTGTGTTATGGGCATGCGGGAGATGGGAATTTACACATCAATATAATTAAAGGCGAAATGCGTGATGAAAAATGGAATAAAGAATTGCCCGAGGCAATAAAAGAAATTTTTGGAACTTGTAAAGAATTGGGTGGTACAATTAGTGGAGAGCATGGAATTGGTTGGGTACAAAAAAGTTATTTACCCATTGTTTTTAGTTCTGCACATTTTCAATTATTTTTGGGTATTAAAAATACCTTTGACCCTAATCATATATTAAATCCCAATAAAATTTTTCCAGATCAATGGTAAATGAAATATTTAAATATTTTAAGCATAACCGATGGTATTACATTGCACAGGTCAGTGGTTGGGTGGTATTTACATTAGTACATGTTTTGTTTTATAAAATTGCTTTACCGCTGGAATTAAATGTAATTGTATTTTATTTATCATGGTTGTTTATTGGATTTTTAATATCTCATATTTATCGTTTCTTTCTAAAAAAATTTTTAGTAATTCAAAAACCGTTGTACATTCAAATTGCTTTGACACTTATTTCACCAATTTTTCTTTCATATATTTTTTTTAATACGGTTCAGGGTATAGGTTGTAAGTTAGGTGTATTAAACAGTACATCTGATAATACAGCTTTTTTGGATGTATCCGGTTATTACAATTTTTATTTGGTTTTTCTAATCTGGAATGTTGGTTATTTTGGAGTGAACTATGTGATTAACTATAGAAAAGAAGAAATCACCGAGCTAAAACTGGAGGCCGCAAACAGAGAAGTTGAATTGAATATATTAAAATCACAGTTAAATCCCCATTTTTTGTTTAACGCTTTA
This sequence comes from Bacteroidia bacterium, assembly GCA_026003255.1. Lineage (GTDB taxonomy): Bacteria > Bacteroidota > Bacteroidia > B-17B0 > Aurantibacillaceae > BPGX01. Next base: position 49,411 of record BPGX01000003.1, read on the forward strand.
AATAGTATTCGTGCTTTAATTGATGAAAATCCTCAAAAATCAAGAGAAGCAATTACGCAGCTTTCTAATATTTTGAGAAATATCTTATCAGCTCAAAAAAATAAGGAGATTCATTTTGAAGATGAGATAAGTATTGTGCAAGATTATTTATCACTTGAAAAAATAAGATATGAAGAGCGATTGAATTATTCTTTTGAAATAGACCCTAAAACATTGCAGTTTTCAATACCACCTTTAATGATTCAAACATTAGTAGAGAATGCGATTAAGCATGGTATTGCGAAACAGCCAAAAGGTGGACATATTCGTATTCATTCGCGTCTGGCTTATCCAATGTGGTTTATAACTATCATCAATACAGGCAAAATTCAAAACAATGAGAATAAAACCAATGGAATAGGTATTAAGAATACTTTGGATAGATTGCAATTGTTATACGGGAATAATGCTTACTTTAAACTGGAACAAGTTAGTGAAAATGAGGTACTTGCTGAAATTGTGATTAAGTTGAATGACACAGAATAAAACTTAAACAGAAGTTTGTATAATAAGAATGGCTAAATCATCTTTCAATGTATACTGATGGTTTTGTAATTCTTTTATCCAATTTAATAAATTCTTTTTAGCATCGATTATGGATTTGTGTTGATATTTTGAAATGAACTCTGTAATATCTTTAAGTTGAATATTAAATAAATCAAGAAAATCTGTAAGACCATCGGTATAGGTAAAGAGATATAATTCTTTTTTATACTCCAATATCGATACATCAATATAAGGCAACTGGTCTAAAAATCCTAATAAACAAGTACCTTTATCCAAGTATAATAATTGATTATCTATCCACAATATAGGTGGATTGTGTCCTGCATTTATGTAGGTCAATTGCCTGCTTTGTAAATTAATTTTACCAATAAAAAGAGAAACAAATTTTTCTCCTTTGGCATTTTCAATTACTCTTTTGTTGATTTGAATGACTATATCTTTTAGATTATGTGTAAATTCAAGAGCAGTATGCAGTGCGGCTTGTATATTGCTCATTAATAATGCAGCCGATATGCCTTTACCTGAAACATCGGCAATACAAAAAATATATTCGTGATTGTTTAATTTTATAAAATCGTAGTAATCGCCACCAATCAATGAAAAAGGAACATAATCCGCTACAACTTTAATGTTTTTAGAATAGGGCAAATGTTGAGGTAATAACATAGATTGAACTTGCCTTGCCAGTTCTACTTCCTTTTTAATTTCAGCTTGTTGGATAGCATTGCGATAAAGCTTCTTGTTTTCAATAGCAACAGCAATTATATTTGTTAATGTTTGAACAAAAGGTAAATGCTGAATAACCGGGCTCATCCCAATTTTTTGGGGATTAACATCGCCCATTAGTAAATAAGCCAAAGGTATTTCTTTGTGATAAACAGGTACTACAACATCAAACGCTTTACTTAAACTATTTTGAAATGCTGTAAGTGTTTCAATATCTTTTATTAATAATAACTCGTTTTCAAATTTAATTGGGATGTTTTTTTTTTATACCAACTTGCAAAATACATTCCCACACAGATTGTTCAGCAGCTTTTGATAGATCAATATTTGTATTGATAAATAAACAAAACTTTTTAATAGATAAATTATTATATAAAAATTCTTTGTAGATACTTAACAACTCTTCAACAGAGGCATTGTTGTTAATGGCTTTAGTAATGTGTAAAAGTAAATTGAGTTTTAAGTCCTTTATTTCTTTATGAGAAAGCATTTTATTTATTCAATAAGTACACTTGAGAATTGGATTTTTTATCAAGACAAGCTTCAATATGATTTTGATATGTTGTTGAAAGTGTTAGTCCCACAAAATCAGGATAAACAGGGAATTGTTGATGACTTCTATTTACCAAAACAAGAACACGAAGTGAATTTAAATTTATTCCTAAAAAAGGTTGAAGCGCATAAAACAGTGTTTTTCCACTATTCAAAACATCATCTATTATTAATACATCTTTGTTTTCAAGAGATTTCAAGAGTTTCTCACCAATCTTTACACTGCCAATAGGTTTTTGCTTATTTATATGCAGTTGATTCAAAACTATCTCCTTACGTAAATATTGCTTTAATTCTTTACTTATTCGCTCTGCTAATTTATATCCTTGCCCTTCAATACCAAAAATATATAATTGCCTTACATTAAAATATCGCTCTGCTAGCTCATTGCTTAATCTTTGAATCTTTAGTTCTACTTGATCCGCATTTAATAATAATTTTATATCCGACATATTTTAATCTTTACCAATTAACTGAATTAATTTTTTAATTTCACTTTGAACGGTTTTATTTGGTAAAGCCAATGGAAGTCGTACATAAGGTTGCGTAATTCCAAGAATATTCAATGCATACTTAATGCCACCCGGATTGCCATCTGCAAATAATTGTTCTGTGAAGAATAACAATGAATAATGTAGTTTCCTTGCTTTTTCAAAATCACCTTTCAAGGCGGCATGAACCATTTCAGAAAAACGTTTGGGATAAGCATTCGCCACTACGGAAATTACACCATCTGCACCCGCAGCAATGAGTGGCAAAGTGAGATTGTCATCACCGCTTATTACTAAAAAATCTTTTGGGCGTTTAGCAATGATTTTCATTATTTGCTCCATATTGCCGGATGCTTCTTTTATTCCGATGATATTCTTAAAATCATTCGCCAATCTTAATGTGGTTTGCCATTGAATATTGGAAGACGTTCTGCCAGGTACATTGTAGAGTATTATTGGTAAAGGTGATACCGATGCTAAAGCTTTGTAATGCTGGTAGATTCCTTCTTGAGAAGGTTTGTTGTAATACGGAGACACAGATAAAATAGCTGAAAATCCACTTAAATTATAAGTTTCAAAATCTTTTAATAATTGTAGAGTATTGTTTCCTCCAATGCCTAATACTAATGGAACCTTATTCTTATTTTCTTCTTTAATAATTTGTATGACTTGTTTTTTTTCTTCTTTATCTAATGTAGCGCTTTCGCCTGTTGTACCCAATACTACAATATATTCAACTTTTCCTTTAATTAAATGTTGTACAAGTTTTCTTAAAGAATTTTCATCAATTTTTCCTGATTTTGTAAATGGCGTAACAATGGCTACTCCAGTGCCTCTTAAAAAACTGTGTTTCATAGTTTAAATTTAATCAATTACAAGTTTAAAGTTGATATTGTTTTTTTCTGTGGCAATTTTAATAAAATAAATCCCTTTTGACCAGTTTTGTGTAGATAGAGCAAACAAATTTTCACTAAAGTTATTTTTGTAAATTGTTTTTCCAGAAATATCAATGACTTCAATAAATTTAAGTAGGTTGTCGTTTGAAGTAATATATACCCAATCTTTTGCTGGATTAGGATAAATGAAATAGTGGTCTTTATCCCCAAAGTTTTTTACAACGAGTGGTAAATTGTCGTACATAATTTGTGCCTGATTGGCAGAATTGATTAAATCTTGCAAGCTATCACCAGCAATAAGGGCAAAAGCTAATTTTACAGTTTGCCCGGGGTTTATGGTGAGTGGTCCCGCAGACATTACTTCTATAACATCGTTTCCTGTAGCCCCTTGACCAGCATTTAATCTCTGTGTTGAGAGCGTAATATATTTTTCAGATTTATCATAACCATCATATAAGTTTACTCCGCCACCTCCTCCATTTATATTATCAATGCCATAAAAAACAGGGTTTACAGAGTGTGTAAGCAATTTTATACCAGCAAACATCGGTGTTCCGGTAGTTCTATAAGTATATCCCATTTTTGTAGAAGCATCGTAAGCACATTTATTATCTGCAAAACTGGAAGCATCAATATCAAAATCAGCAAAAATACCAGCATAAAAATTATTAAGCGTAGTAGATTGATTATTTTTAAAAGTGTATTCCCAGATGATAAACTTTGTATTTGGAATCGTGCTCCATGCAAATGTTCTTTGTTCTATCTCCACACTCATCGGGGTTGAAGAGGCCGCATCATTATATTTTGCATAGGTATCCATGTCGCTTAAAGCACTGCTTGCAGGGATTTTGACAATAGGAGAAATGGTCGTAAATTCGTTATCATAGCCACCGCTGGCATTTCGTACACAATTTGAAACGCTTGTTGTTGAGACACCAAACATTAAACCTGCTTCGTATAATAAATTATTACCATTATAGGTAAAACCAAGTCCCTGTGTTTGATTAGTACTATTGTATCCGATTCTTCCATTACTGGTTCCAGTTGAGAATACATCGTTTACAGTGATATTGATATAAGTTGCATTCATATACACATAAAAGAATTGTGTCCATGAATTACTACCATCGGATATAACGATTTTAAATGTAATAGGTGTATTAGGTGCGAAATTGAAATTAACCTTAAACATAAAAGGACTTAAAGAATGATTCACACTGGCTAATGTGTTTAATGAACCAATTGTGAATGTATTGGTTAATGGAGTCACTTGAACTGTTGGAGAAAGGCAAGTTAAAGTGGCTGTGAGATTAGAGGCATTGGCAAGAAAATTTTTGAATTCGCCTGAAATTCTCAAAGTGTCTCCATTCAAAAAGAGTTCATCGTTTTTATCTGTAACAGAAATGTTTTGATATACAACATAAGGCAAATTAGGATCGGTTAATGCTCTATACAAATTAAGACGGCCTGTGCCAAGTTTATTTTGGTAAGAAGCATTGCCAGATAAACCATAGATATTATCTGCTGTTTGTTTTAATCTGTATAATGTTTGTAAAGCATTGTAAGATGGGAAATAAGAACGTACCAGTGCTGCACCACCAGCTACACAGGGTGAAGCCATGGAAGTACCACTGCTGAAAATATATGTGTTACCATTCCATGTTGAATAAATGTTAGAGCCCGGGGCACAAATATCTACATAGTAACCATAGTTAGAAAAATTACTCTTTACATCGTTATTATCTGTACTGGCTACTGCTAAAACATTGTCATAAGCGGCAGGAAAAAATTCCTGATCAACTCCATTGTTCCCACAAGCAGCTACTACTAATGCATCATGATTGAAGGTAGCATAATTGATGATGTCTTGACCGTATTGGCCACCAGCGGTGCTTCCCCAGGAACAATTAATCACTTTACAACCATGTTCAGCCGCATATTTTATACCTTCATAAGAAGCAACAAGGTTTCCACCAGCATCTGCAATTTTTACGGGCAAATATCTACACTTAAATCCAACGCCAGCCATTCCAGTGCTATTATCTGTGCTTGCTGCTGCAATGCCAGTAACGTGGATACCATGTGCATTACCCTGCCAGGTTGGGTCATTGTCATTAGTCCCTAAATCCCAACCTTGAAAATTATCTACATATCCGTCGCCGTCGTTGTCAATTCCATCAATGGGGTCGTTGTAGTTTTTTTTGACATTACCTTGTAAATCAGAATGCGTCAGTTCTATGCCTGTATCCGTAATTCCAATGACAGTATTCGTATCTCCTTGATGTACATTCCATGCGTTGTAGGCCTGTATGTTGGTTAATGCATATTGGAATGAAACATCGGGATCATTAGGAGTATAAAGTAGTTGTGGTAAGTAATATGGCTCTGCATATTCCAGAACATTTGTATTTATTAAAGCGTTTATTATTTTTTGAATAGGGATATTTTCGGAGTATTTTATTTCATAAATTAAAGATAAATCTACTAAAGGATAGCCCCATTTGTTGAATTTTTCTCTTGGTGGTTGTTGTTCAGGAAATTTTTTCTTGATTGATGTTACTTGAATTTTCTGGAAAATGTTTTGCAAACTCGGGATATTAATTTCATTTTGATTACATTGACTTCGGTATTGTTCCTTTACCTTTAATATTAAAGTATTGGGTAAAAAATTATTTTGCTGTTGTGAAAAAAGAACATGGCTAATGAAAAGCACTAAGATAATACTAAGATTTAAATTAATTTTTTTCATATTTTTTTTGTGGAAATATACGAAATAAAATACATAAAAGTAATCAAAAAAAATAAAAAGAGCCCATACAAAAGGGCTCTTTAATTTAAGAAATTATTTTTTTACATTTTTATTTTCCCAACCCTCTTGGACTACCAACTCTTGTCATAGCACATCTAAATCCTAACCATGCAGTAGCTTGTCTTTGGTCTAAAAATCTTCTTACACCCGGACTCATGTAATAAGCCCTATCTCTCCAGCTACCACCTTTAATCACTCTTGCTTTGTCATTAATTAACGAAGTTTTAGCATACTCATACATCAGTTTGTCACCTTTTTCTTGTAATGTTCCTTCTACATCATCGGATGACCAGTAGATAGAGCTATACATATCTCCATCAAGATAATTGATGTAATCAGCCGTTTTGTAGTTTCTTCTTTCGTCTAAGTTATCAGAGGGAACTGCAGAAGATACTTCTCTCCATAAAACACGACCTGGTATATTAGATTTTCCTTCGGGTGTAGCATTGCTATTACCATAAGGATCTTTTGTTAATACTGTTAATACACTATCTTCTACTTCAACAGTTTCGCCGCTTCCTCCATGTGGAGTAGGCGGATTAACTTTATGTTTGAATTTTTGATAAATTGGTCCATCTGTATTGACAAGAATTTCTCCACCAAGCCCGCCAACGAGAGTGGCACTATCTCTTTGTTGTGTAACAAAAACATTTCCTCTGAATGGTCTAAATTCATCTGCATCTTGAAGTGTGTTGGGACGATAAACATCCATTACCCATTCAGCAACATTTCCGGCCATGTTATAGAGACCGTAGTCGTTGGGCCAATAAGAATACACTGGCGCAGTAATATCTGCCGCATCATTTAGATAGCCAGCAACACCCATATAATCACCTGCTCCTCTAATAAAGTTACCCATCATTTGTCCAATAAATTTATCATCTGAATTTCTAACACCATGACCATTCCATGGGTAGATTCTTCTGTCTGTAATTCTCTCTCCAATGGTATTTCCAATTAAACCATAAGCAGCAAATTCCCATTCGGCCTCTGTCGGTAGGCGATATTTTGGAAGAAAAATACCATCTTCCATTCTAACATCTCTTTCAGGATTGTTTTCATCATAAGATGGAAGTTTTTGCAAGAGTTGTCCTTGCCATTTTCCGGAAAGATATGCTTCTGTACTAAAATAATCCTGGTCAGTAGGATTAGGAGTATGTTCTAACAATCCTTCACGAATGAGAATAAACTCGTTTACTCTGTCGGTACGCCAAGCACAAAAATCATTGGCTTGTAACCAGTTTACACCAACAACTGGATAATCTCTGTAAGAAGGATGTCTTAAATAGTATTCCACATACGGTTCATTGTAAGCCAGTTTTTCTCTCCAAACTAATGTATCGGGTAATGCTTTGTAATAAATATCAGGGAAAGTAGGACCAAAAACTCTTGCTGTCCAGTATAAATATTCCAGATATGAAAAGTTGCTTACCTCTGTTTCATCCATATAAAATGAAGATACGGTCACACGACGAGGAACATTGTTCCAATCAAAAGGAACATCTTGTTCGGTGCGTCCCATTGTAAATGTCCCACCTTCAATTAATACTAATCCCGGTCCTGTTTCTTGTTCTTCATAAGGGACCTTTTCAAATCCTCCATTGGAAGGGTCGTTATATGCCCATCCAGTTACAGGAGAACGTTCTTTAGCACAGGATAAAAACAAAACTGTTAAGGCAATTGAAAGCCATTGTTTTTTGTAATTTATTTTTTTCATAGTTCAAAAGATTTTTGGGGTAAATGTAATTATATTTTTAGTAATATAATGCATTAGTATGAAAAATGTTACAATTTTTTAGAAAGAAGGACAACTTATTGTTCTATATTTCTTTTTCTTTGGCTTACATTCAAATTGAATTTGTAAAGATATTTCATGAGAACCAGCAGTATTGCTGGCTAATTTTGAAATGGTTACATCATAGCTATATCCGACTTTAAAGTTTTTATTTTGTAAGCCAATTAAGGCAATGACGGCATCCGAATTTCTGTACCATAATCCCGCAACAAACATATCATTAACATAATATAGTCCTAAATTAAGTTGTTGAAATTTTTGTTGTGCCTGAAATAAAACATTGGGTGAAATATAACTTCCTCCACCTTTTTCAAGGTTGATAATAGCTCCTGCGTGTCCGGTAAATTTCATTGGTAATTTTGCAACTCCTAATAAGCCCTCATCAGGTTGAGTAAGATGATGCGCGGCAAAACCAATGAAATAGTTTTTACTGTATCCTAAAATACCTGCAGAAAAATCTAAATTACTTTTGTTTTGATTGGGAACTGCTTCCATGGTATTCCAAACAAAACCTCTTCTTGGGTCAATCATGTCACCAAAGTTAAGTTTAGTTTTATCTAATTGTTTTTGAAAATAGGTGGCTTGCAATCCCATTTTTATTGAGAAATGTCTATTAACTGGTAAATGATAAGAATAAATACCACTAGCAGAAACTGTTTTCAAAGTTCCTCTGGCTTGATCGTCAGTTAATACTAAAATACCAATACCGCCTGCAAGCACATCAAAATGCTGATCATAGCCAGCAGAATAAGTTACATAGGTACCACTTAAATTAGGCCATTGATTTCTATAGTTAAAAGTAATTCTTGCACATCGTACAGTACCTGCAAATGCAGGATTTAAATACAATGGATTGGCATAAAATTGTGTAAATTGAGGATCTTGCGCTTGTAAGAATTCTGTTGAATATGAGAGGATTAAAATAAAAACAAGCGGTATGTTTTTTATTTTACTTAAGTGCATAATTTAATTTTGAGTTACAAATGTAGGATATAAAATTCTTTTTTGCAAAATTTAATTTTTTTATTTGAGAATTATACGATTAAAAATAGAGTTTAGTTATTCTTGTTGACTAATATTCTCAAACATTTTAGGCAATTCCCGAAATTCATATTGTTGATTTCGTAATTTAGGAATATAGGCAGCTTCTTTAATTGCTCGTTGAATTGATACAGCATCAAAATGATAATCTGCACCAGCAGCACTGACTACATTTTCTTCTATCATAATGCTACCAAAATCATTTGCCCCTGCATATAAACACAATTGTGCGGTTTGTTTACCAACGGTTAGCCATGAGGCCTGAATGTTATCAATGTTGGGGAGCATGATGCGAGACAGGGCAATCATTCGAATGTATTCATCAGCGGTGGTTTGGTTTTTTACTTTGCGAACTTTATTCAGGAGTGTTCCTTCGTCTTGAAATGGCCATGGAATGAAGGCAATAAATCCTTTAGAATGATCTGGTTTTTTAGATTGTACATTACGAATTAAAATCAGATGTTCTATGCGCTCTTCAATGGTTTCGACATGACCAAACATCATGGTAGCAGTAGTAGTAAGTCCTAATTGATGCGCCACTTCCATTACATCGAGCCATTCTTTGGCGGAACATTTTCCGTTTGAGATAATTCTACGAACTCTGTCATTTAGTATTTCTGCACCTGGGCCTGGCATGCTATCCATTCCGGCTTCTATGAGTTTTGACAAAACGTATTCATAAGAATGGTTGCCAAGTTGTGCGATATGAACAATTTCAGGAGGACCAAGTGCGTGTAATTTTAAATTGGGAAATAATTTTTTGAGTGTTTTGAATAAATCCACGTAGTATTCTAATCCTAATTCAGGATGATGCCCTCCCTGTAATAATAATTGTTCACCTCCCAGGTCAAAAGTTTCTTGAATTTTTTTCTTATATGTTTCAATATCTGTAATGTAAGCATCTGGATGACCTGGAATTCTGTAAAAATTACAAAACTTACAATTGGCTACGCAAACATTGGTGGTATTGACATTTCTATCAATTATCCAGGTTACATAAGGAGAATTATTTTTTTTAATATTACGAATGGTATGTGCGACGTTCATTAAATCGGGAAGTGGTGCGTGGTGATATAAATACAATCCTTCTTCAAGCGAGAGGAATTCCAAATTAAGTGCTTTTTTATAGAGTTCATTTAAATGCATGATAAGAGATTAATCAATTCCTAACTTTTTTAGTATGATGTTTAAATCTTCTTCATTTTGAAAGTTTAAAATTATTTTTCCACCACCTTTTGCATTCTTTTTGTATTCTACAAATCTATCAAAACGTTCTTTTAATTGGCCAAGTATGAGTTTTTCTTCAATAGATAAAGGGGTTTTATCTCTTTTGATTTTGGGTTTGTAATTAACTTTTGCACCTTTTGCAAGTTCTTCTACTTCTCTTACGGAAAGGTCTTGTTCAATAATTAAGGCAAATAGGGCGAGTTGTTTGTCTTCGTTTTCTATATTAATAAGGGCACGGGCATGTCCCATGGTAATTTCATTGGTTTGAAGGGCTTTTTGAATAGGGGCAGGCAATTTCAATAAACGTAAGTAGTTGGCTACTGTACTTCTTTGTTTACCAACTCGCTTACTAACTTCTTCTTGCGTAAGGTTACATTCGTCGATGAGTCGTTGATAGGAAAGTGCGATTTCAATAGGATTTAAATCTTCTCTCTGAATGTTTTCAATGAGAGCGATTTCTAACATTTGCTGGTCATTAGCTACACGAATGTATGCGGGTATTTCTTTAAGCCCGGCCATTTGAGCAGCGCGGAAACGTCTTTCTCCGGAGATGATTTGATATTTATCGTAACCTAATTTGCGGACGGTAATGGGCTGAATGATACCATGTTCTTTAATAGATTGAGCCAATTCTTGAAGTGCTACTTCTTCAAATTCTGTTCTGGGTTGAAAAGGGTTTGTTTCAATAGCGGAAAGTGGGATATTACTAATAGAACCAAGCACAGGAGCGTTTTCAGTGGCTTTTGTAGTAATATCTGTTTTAGCATTTTCAAGTAAGGCACTTAGTCCTCTTCCGAGAGCTGGTTTTTTGGAGTTACTCATAATAGTATATTGAAAAGATTAATTGTATAATTTATTCTTCAATTTTTATTTGCCTCTGGTCATCGGGAATTCTGGTAAGGTTGTTTCTTTGAAGGATTTCTCGGGCTAAATTAAGGTAATTGATTGTACCTTTTCCAGTAGCGTCGTGCATGATGATGGTTTTTCCGAAACTGGGGGCTTCGGCTAATTTGGTATTGCGTTGAATGATGGTATTAAAGACCATGTCTTGAAAATGAGTTTTTACATCTTCTACGACTTGATTGGCTAATCGTGTGCGGGAGTCATACATGGTAAGAAGCACACCTTCAATTTCTAATTCGGTATTCAAATGGGTTTGAACAATTTTAATGGTTTGTAAGAGTTTTCCCATTCCTTCTAAAGCAAAGTATTCGCATTGAACGGGGATAATGACACTATCAGCGGCACAGAGAGCATTAATTACACTTAATCCCAGTGAAGGAGTGCAATCTATGATAATAAAATCGTAATCGTTTTTAATTTGGTCTAATGCTTTTTTCATCATGTATTCTCTACCGCTTAAATTAACAAGTTCTATTTCAATGCCGATGAGTTCTGCATTGGTAGGCAATAAATAGAGGTTAGGTGTTTCTGTAGGAACGATAACGTCTTTTGGATGTTTGGTTTGAATGATACATTCGTAAAGACCTGCACTAATAGAATTGGGGTCAATGCCCACGCCAGAAGTTGCGTTGGCTTGTGAGTCCGCATCTACTAATAGGGTTTTATATTCTAATACCGCAAGTGCTGCAGATAGATTTATGGCGGTAGTTGTTTTTCCAACGCCACCTTTTTGATTAGCAATGGCAATAATTTTTCCCATAAAATTAGAGTTCTATTGTGTTTCCGATTGATATTAAAATGAGTTCTTTTCCTGATCTGGTGAATTTTTGTATTGCTTCTTGTTCATCAATTTTAATGAGGTCAAATGTGTTGTAGTGCATGCCAATGACTTTATTACATTTCAGGAAGTCCGTTGCAATGATAGCGTTATCAACGCTCATTGTAAAGTTGTCACCGATTGGTAAGAACGAAAAATCAACCTGTCTGTAGTCGCCGATGAGTTTCATATCTTCGGTAAGGGCTGTATCGCCAGCGTAATAGAAGTTTTTGTCAGAGGTTTCAATTACGAAGCCCATAGGATTACCGCCGTAGGTTCCATCCGGGAAACTACTGCTGTGAATGGCATTGACAATTTTGACATTGCCAAAATCTAATTTGATTTTTCCACCAATGTTCATAGGATGAAAGTTCGTAATCCCGTTTTTATTTGCCCACATGCAAATTTCCCAATTGCTGATGATTTTAGCGTTAGTTTTTTTAGCAATGAATAGGGCATCTGCAATGTGGTCTTCGTGGGCGTGACTTAAAAGTATGTAGTCGGGATTAATAGAATTTACATTAATGTGTTTTGCAAGAGGATTAGGAGAAATGAAGGGGTCAAATAAAATTTTTTTGTGATTCACTTCCACTAAAAAACAAGAATGTCCATAATAAGTAATTCTCATAGTGGTAATTTTTGCAAATTTGCCTGCAAATTTAATAGAGTTATTATGAACCTTTTAAATATTTTATCCACAAAAATACTATTATGTCAAATATTACAATAATTAGCGGAACAAATAGAGAAGATAGTTATACATTTAAGGTAGCGCAATTTTATCATGATTATGTTTCTCAAAAATATAGAGATGGGAGAGTGTTATTAGCAGATTTTAGAGAATTACCAAAGGATATTGCTTTTGAAGAGGTTTATGGAAAACGAACGCATCTTTTTGAAGAGGTTATTGAAAAATATATCACTCATTCTGATAAATTTTTCTGGATTGTTCCGGAATATAATGGGAGTTTTGCCGGGATTTCGAAAGTGTTTATTGATGCAGTTCATCCTAAACATTTTTATTATAAGAAAGTTTGTCTTACTGGGGTAGCGTCGGGTAGAGCCGGAAATTTGAGAGGCATGGACCATCTGGCAATGGTTTTGCAGTATTTACGAATGAATGTGTTTTATAATAAATTACCAATTTCAAGAGTTGAAGAAGTATGGGGAGAAAAGGAACCTAAAACAGAAGAACAAAAGAAAGTCATCATTCAACAGATTGAAGAATTTTTGAAATACTAAAATTATTTTTTAAAGAAGAAAAACACGGCAGCAATAAGAAATAAAAAGCCGATGATATGATTGAGTCGTAATTGGTCTGTTTTGAAAAAAATGAGTGTGAAGGCAATGAAAACTAGGATGGAAATCGTTTCCTGAATAATTTTCAATTGCCAAATATCAAAAGGACCGCCGTTAATTTTGCTGCCAATTTTATTGGCAGGAACCATGAGCATATATTCAAATAATGCGATTCCCCAACTAATGAAGATAGTGCTTAATAAACCGAGATTTTTAAAGAATGGGAGGTCTTTAAAGCGTAAGTGTCCGTACCAAGCCAGCGTCATAAAAGTGTTGGATAATATGAGTAAACCAATGGTATAAAGACCTTTCATAATCCGGTATACTTTCTGAATAGTTTAATGGCGAGTGCTAATAAAATTATTCCAAATACTTTTTTCATAATGGCGATACCGCTGATGCCCAATAATTTTTCAATGCGATAGAGATTTCTTAAGACAATGTACACAATAATTACATTTATAAGGATGGCTATAAGTATGGAAAGTGTGCTGTATTCTGCTTTGATAGAAAGTAATGTGGTTAAAGTACCAGTACCAGCAATGAGAGGAAAAGCAACAGGAATAACGGTAGCCGATTGAGGCACTTCGTCGCGCGTAATGCGAATGCCTAAAATCATTTCAAAAGCAACAATGAAAATGAGGATGGAACCAGCGATGGCAAAATCGGAAATTTGAATTCCAATTAAATCTAAAATGGAAGTGCCCAAAAACAGGAAAGCAATCATAATGCCCATGGATACAATGGATGCTTTGTATGGGTTAATCTCGCCGACTCTTTGTCGTAAAGAGATAATAACAGGGATGGAGCCGATGATGTCAATTACAGCAAAGAGAATAGTAGTTACTTTAAATATTTCAACAAGGTCAAAATACCAATGGTTGTTCATAGTAAATCGTTTTCAATGTTTGTTATAGTGGATTGAAATTCTGCAATGTCTTTTAGTTGCTTTTTATTTTTGGCAATTTCTAATCCTTTTTTGAGATAATTGAGTGATTTATCTTTATGATTAAGATTGTAAAGTAATATGCCCAATTGATAGTATGCTGGAATGTATTGACTATCCAATGAAAGGCATTTTTCGAAGGATTGTTGTGCCTGTTGAAAATTTTTTTCAGCGAGGTATTCTAATCCAATTGCGTAATGTAAAAAAGGATCATCTGGTTCTTCTTTAATTAGTTCAAGGAGTTGTTGGATTCTGTTGTGGTGCATTGCAAAAATAAAATCACTTTCAAGAGGGGGCGCAAATTAAATCAAAAACTTATTATCCTAGTACAAAAAACAGGTAATTAAACTCAATTCTAAAGTAGAAAATGAGAGTTACTCAATTAAAAAATTGAAAGCGTTATTTCGTTTTTTCAATTTGTCTTTTGAGAGCTTCTAATGCTCCGTCTACAGCGGCTTCAAAGGATTTTTCCTGTTTTTTAGCGAATAAGTCGCCATTATTGGTGTGCAGTTTTATTTCAGCAATTTTGTTGGCAGTATCGGATGAGTTTTCTAGTTTAAGAATAACATCACTATGGATAATACCAGAATGAAAACGAGTGAGTTTATTTACTTTTTCTTCGATGAATTGTAATAATTTTTTGTCGGCATCAAAGTGCACAGATTGAATTTTTGTAGTCATAGTGGTAAATTTTAATAGGTTAATAGATTAGTTGTTTTTGCCCGAGTGTGGATGGGCTTGTAGGTATATTTTTTTGAGTTGTTCAATGTTGGAGTGGGTGTAAAACTCTGTGGCTTTGAGATTAGAGTGTCCAAGTAATTCTTTTACAGCGTTGATGTCAGCGCCATTGTTGAGCAAGTGTGTAGCAAAAGTGTGTCTTAAAACATGCGGATATTTTTCAGGTTGAGTGGTGATTTTGGAGAGTTCTTTTTTTACAATGTAATAGATTTGAAAACTGCTTAATGGTTGTGCTTTTTCGTCTATCCAGATATTTTCAGTGAGTAAATTATTTTGTTGTAAGAAAGCATAATAGGTTTCAAAATTGTGTTTAAGATTTAATGAAAAGGGAATAATTCGTTCTTTATTTCGTTTTCCAAGTACTTTCAATTGTAGGTTGTTTAAATCAATGTCTTTCCATTTTAATTGGACAAGTTCACTTCTACGAATACCCGTTTGATACAATACATCAATGATAAGTTGATTTCTTAATGTTTCAAAATCCTGGGAGGAAGAATTGTTTTCAAAATAAGTATTTAATGTTTCTGCATTCAAAAATTTTGGGATGGATTTTTTTTGTTTGGGTAAAATGATATTGTTGCAGGGATTGTGTTGACAGATATTTTCTTTAATCAGGAATTTATAAAAAGAGCGAAGTGCAGAAATTTTTCTGTGAATGCTTTTAGTTTGAAATTTTTGTTCGTTTAAGTATACAAGATAATTGCGAATGTCTTCTTTTTTGGTATTTTCAGGAGATAGGTATGGGTAAAGAGAATGAAAATGTATTAAATCGTTTTTGTAGGCAAGAATGGTATGTTCAGAAAAATTTTTCTGATATTTTAAATAGTTGATAAATTGTTCTATTAAAATTTTCACACTACAATTATACGATGTTTTTTGATGTTGTGCAAGTTATTTTTTACTAAAATTTAAGTTATTGTATTGAAATAAAATGGAAAGATGGCTCAATAAATAATTTCGTAACTTTGCGTGAAAATTTTTCAAGATGGATAAGTTTTCTTATTTAGGGAATTCGGATGTAAATGCTATTGAAGAAATGTATTTGAAGTATTTGAGAAATCCAGAAGAAGTGGATGTGTCGTGGAGAGATTTTTTCAAGGGTTTTGATTTTGCGAAAACACAATACAAGGAATTACCAACCGAGTCATCCGAAATTCCTGAAAATATTGCCAAAGAATTTAAGGTTATTACATTAATCAATGCTTACAGGATGCGTGGACATTTGTTTACTAAAACAAATCCTGTAAGACATAGAAGGGTATATACGCCTAATTTAGATATTGAAAATTTTGGATTGACAAAAGCGGATTTGGATGTGGTATTTCAAGCAGGAAATGAGATTGGAATAGGTGCTGCGCCATTGAGAAAAATTATTGAACACTTAGAGCAAACGTATTGTAATAGTATAGGCATTGAGTATGCATATATGCGTGATCCTGTTGTGGTAAAATGGTTACAAGAGCGATTGGAACGAAGCAAGAGTACGCCGAATTTTTCTCAAGAAGAGAAGAAAGAGATTTTGAAGAAGTTGATACAGGCCGTTAACTTTGAGCAATTTTTACACACAAAATTTGTTGGTCAGAAACGTTTTTCATTAGAAGGTAATGAAGGTTTTATTCCAGCTTTGAATAGTATTATTCAAACGGGTTCAAAATTGGGGATTAAGGATTTTGTATTGGGAATGGCGCATCGCGGAAGGTTGAATGTTTTGGCAAATATTATGCAAAAAGGGTATGATGATATTTTCACAGAGTTTGAGGGTCGTCCTTCAGAAGATGCTTCTTACGATGGTGATGTAAAATATCACATGGGATTTTCATCAGATTCTGTGGATAAAAATGGAAATAAAGTACATATTAGTTTAGTACCTAATCCATCGCATTTGGAAGCGGTGAATGCTGTAGTGGAAGGCATAACCAGAGCAAAGATGGATAATATTCATTCCAAGGATTTGAACAAGGTTTGTCCGATATTAATGCACGGAGATGCTTCTATTGCAGGCCAAGGTGTTGTGTATGAGGCGGTGCAAATGAGTCAATTAGATGGGTATAAAGTTGGTGGTACCATTCATATTGTGATTAATAATCAAATTGGATTTACAACCAATTATTTAGATGGTCGTTCGTCTATTTATTGCACAGATGTAGCAAAAGTGGTATTGGCGCCAGTATTTCATGTGAATGCGGATGATGTGGAGGCCTTGTGTTTTGTGGCTCAAATTGCTATGGAGTTTCGTCAGACATTTCATCGGGATGTTTTCATTGATATTTTGGGTTATAGAAAATATGGGCATAATGAAGGCGATGAGCCAAGATTCACTCAACCAGTGCTTTACAAAATTATTGCTCAACATCCGAACGTAAAACAAATTTATTTGAAAAAGTTAGAAGCGGAAGGAAATAATGAGTTACTGGAATTTGCAAAGCAATACGAAATTGAGTTTAAAAAAGAGTTGGAAGCAAAATTAGAAGCGTCTAAAAAAGCATCGGCTACGAAGATGACTTCGTTTCTGGAGGGGTATTGGAAAGGATTAAAATTAGCGACAGATAAAGATTTTGAGACCTCGCCTGATACAAAGGTTGATGGAGAAACTTTTCTTTCTATAGCGAAGAAAATAAATACATTGCCAAAAGATATTAAGTTTTTTAATAAGACCGTGAAATTATTTGAAGAGAGGTTGAAAATGATTGAGACGGATAATTATGATTGGGCAATGGGTGAGTTGATGGCGTATGCAACTTTAATGAACGAAGGACATAATGTGCGCTTTAGTGGTCAGGATGTGGAACGTGGCACTTTTTCACATCGCCATGCTGTTTTAAAAGTAGAAGATAGTGAAGAGGAATACACGCCCTTAAATAATGCTGGATTGAAAGGGGAATTGAGAATATACAATTCTTTATTGTCTGAATATGCTGTGTTAGGTTTTGAATATGGTTATGCGTATGCTGCGCCCAATGACCTTGTCATCTGGGAAGCACAATTTGGTGACTTTGCGAATGGAGCACAAATTGTTTTTGATCAATATATTTCATCAGCTGAATATAAATGGAGAAGGATGAATGGTTTGGTTGTACTATTACCACATGGTTATGAGGGCCAAGGACCTGAGCATTCTTCTGCGAGAATAGAACGTTATTTACAATTATGTGCAGGCAATAATATGCAGGTGGTAAATACTACAACACCTGCGCAGCAATTTCATGTTTTGAGAAGACAATTAAAACGTGATTTCAGAAAACCATTGATTTGTTTTACTCCTAAAAAATTATTGCGCTATCCACTTGCAACCAGCAAATTAAAGGATTTCACTGAAGATAAATTTCATGAGGTATTGGATGATATTTTTTTCAAAGGGGATAAAAAACAAGTTAAGTATTTAGGTATTTGTTCAGGAAAAGTGTATTATGATTTAGTAGAGTATAGAGACAAACATCAAATTGAGGATATTGCATTTATTAGGTTAGAGCAATTGTATCCATTTCCTAAAAAGCAATTATTGGATTTTATTGTCACCTATCCGAATGTAAAAGAAATAGCATACATTCAGGAAGAGCCGGAGAATGCAGGGGCATGGCAGTTTGTATTTTATCAATTAAGAGATGATTTGAAATTGCGTTATATTGGTCGTCCGGCTTCGGCTTCGCCGGCTACTGGTTTTTCTAAAAAGCATGAAGCGGAAACCAAACAACTTTTAGAAAAAGTATTTGAAAAATCATTGAAAAAAATTGTTCAATAAAATTAACTAACACATTAAAAAAGTAAACTATGTCAGTTATTGAATTAAAAGTTCCCAGTCCGGGAGAATCTGTAACGGAGGTAACGATAGCCAGATGGTTAAAACAATCTGGTGATGTGGTAGAAAAGGATGAAGTAGTAGCAGAAATAGATTCTGATAAAGCGACACTTACATTAAATGCGGAAGAAGCAGGAAAACTTGAAGTTCTTGTTCCTGAAGGGGAAAGCGTGCCTGTGAATTCTGTCGTAGCTAAAATTGATACATCTATAAAGCCATCTGTTGAACCTAAAAAAGTGGTTGAAAAAGAAGTTGCAGTTGAATCTAAAAAAACTGAAGAGATTGTTGAGAAAAAAACCGTTGAGGTTTCCACTCAAAAGAAGGTAGAAGAGCCAAGTCCTGCTGCCAAAAAATTGATTGCTGAAAATAACATTGATGTAAAGCAATTGCAGGGCACTGGAAAAAATGGAAGAATTACCAAACAAGATGTATTGAAATATATTGCATCTGGTTTTCCTAAGGCAGAAGAAAGTATTAGTCAGTTCTGGTCAGGTAGTCGTGAAACGGAGCGACAAAAAATGAGTTCGTTGAGAAAAGCGATTTCCAGAAGGTTAGTTTCTGTGAAGAATCAAACAGCGATGTTGACTACTTTTAATGAAGTAGATATGAGTGCGGTGTATGAGATTCGTAACAAGTATAAAGATAAGTTTAAAGAAAAGTATAATATTGGCTTAGGGTTTATGAGTTTTTTTACCAAAGCGGTTTGTGAAGCGTTGTATCATTTCCCGGCTGTGAATGCAATGATTGATGGAGATGAAATAGTATATCACAAATATTGTGATATTGGGATAGCAGTGAGTACACCAAAAGGATTAATGGTACCGATAATTCGCAATGCTGAAACAATGAGTTTAGCGGAGATTGAGTTAAAGATAAAAGAGTTAGCAACTAAAGCAAGAGAAGGTAAATTATCTATACCTGAAATGGAGGGTGGAACATTTACCATAACCAATGGTGGTGTATTTGGTTCTATGTTATCAACTCCGATTATTAATCCACCGCAGAGTGCGATATTAGGAATGCATAATGTGGTGGAACGACCTGTGGCAGTAAAAGGTAAGGTTGAAATACGACCTGTGATGTATGTAGCATTGAGTTATGATCATAGAATTATCGATGGACGAGAAAGTGTTGGATTTTTGTATAAGGTAAAAGAGTTAATTGAAAATCCGGTTCGTTTGATATTTAATGGAAAAGAACCAGAAGAGGTATTGTTGGGGTTGTGAAATGAAAAAATTTTTTTTATACTTTTTTGTTGTATGTATTGGTGCATTTATTTTATTGTTTGATGCATTTTATAATGGTTTTCCAATTGTTTACTCTGATACTTCTACGTATTTATCGTCAGGTTTTGAATTAGAAACTCCTTTTGACAGGCCTATAATGTACGGCTTATTTGTGAGAGTTTTTAGTTTGAATGGTATTTCTCTATGGTTTGTTGTTTTTACACAAGCGTTTATTTTGTCTTTATTGATTTTTTTATTAACAAAAGAATTTTTTGATTCAAGTTTGAAACAAATGTTAGTTGGGTTATTATTAATAACTTTTATCACAGCTTTTACAGGCGTTTCATGGGTTGTTAGTCAGGTAATGCCAGATATTTTTACTTCGATAGGCCTATTAGCATTAATGCTAATACTTTCAAATAACTTAAATAAATTACATAGGGTAATTTTATATTTTATTTATTTTTTATCTTTGTCAATGCACATGTCACATTTGATGATATTTTCAGGAATAATTCTGGTATTATATTTTTCAAGTGGATATTTACCTTTTAAGAATAATCAAATACATAAATTCAAAATAAAATTATTAGTTCTTTTTTCACTTACTGTTTTATCTTTTTTTACTATGAACTCGTCTGTATCAAAATCAAAGCATGCATTCATCATGGGAGCGATGTTAGAAAATGGTGTATTAAAACCTTATTTAGATGAGTATTGCGGAAAGAAATTATACAAACTTTGTGAATATAAAGATTCTTTGCCAGACAGAGCATATAAATTCCTGTGGGACGAGGATAGTCCTTTTTACAAATTAGGTGGTTGGAAAAATACAAGAAGTGAGTTTAATTTAATAATTTATGATATTCTTACTACTTCAAAATATATTTTACTAACATGTAAAGCTTCTCTAACTGCTACATTGCTCCAATTACAGAGATTTAAGGTGGGTGATGGTAATGGAAAATTTGATGATGGGACATTATTGTTTGAAAGGATAAGAAAATACTTTAATGATGAGCATTTAATATTTAAAAGATCGTTACAGAATCAGGAGAAACTTTTTGCTTTTATTAAGGTAAGGAATATTATGTTTTATACTATTACGTTAATAAGTGCGATTGGAATACTAATATCTTTTTTTCTTAAACATTATGCATATACATTTAAATTTCATGTTTTTACAATATTTTCAGGAGTATTGATTAATGCGTGGTGTTGTGGAACATTTGCAAATGCAATTGATAGATTAGGATGTAAAATGATGTGGTTAATTGTTTTAATGAGTGGTTTAATTTTATTGAAGAAAATCTACAGTATAATTTACAATCTTAATTATTCCAATGTTAATTCCATATAAATTTCTTCTAATCGTTTATAGAAGTTTTCCCCAAAGTTGTGTATTAAAGGTTCTTTTAAAAATCTGAACATTGGAGTTTGTCCGTTTTTCAAAGCAGGTTCACAAATTTCCCATTGATGGTATCTTAAATAAATAAATCCTTTTTTGTATTCAACACGAATGGGATAAAGATAACAAGAGGATGGTTTCCGCCAGTTTATTTTTTTCCCGACTTGTACCCATTTTATTTTTTAATTTTTTAAGTATTTGATTTTCAGTATGTTTTTCCTTAAAATTAGTGCTTTTTACCGCACTAAAGCATTTTTTTTATGAAGGTTAGAGTGGTTTCAACGGCTTCTCATGCAAAAGCAGTTCAAGTTGTAACTTATCGTAATAACAAACGCATCGTTCTCAAACACATTGGCTCTGCTCATTCGGAGGCAGAACTTAAACAAATGATACATCTCGCTCAGCAATGGATTCAAAAGCATTCTCATCAACTCTCTTTATTTCCACAACCATCTACACTTTTGGTATCATTAGATAATTGTAATTTTCTGGGGGTTAAGTATCGTTTTTTCTACAACACTATCAACAAGATACTTCATTTAATGGGCTTAAATGTATTGCCTGATTTATTAAATGATTTGGCTACCATCAGAGTATTTGAACCTGCATCTAAATTGCAATCTATTCGCCTTATAGAAGATTATTTTGGTATTCAACATGTTCGTAAAAATTATTATAAACTGGTGCCCCAACATTATCAGTTAAAAAACATTACTGAAAGAAAAGTATTGGAATTTGTAAAACAACATTATCAATGTAGTTTTAATCTTTTGTTTTATGATGTTACTACATTGTATTTTGAAACATTTGAAGAAGATAAATTGCGGGCAAATGGCTTTTCAAAAGACAATAAAATGCATCAACCACAGATATTGGTTGCTTTAATGGTTACCCAAGATGGCTTTCCGATTTGTTATGATATATTTTCTGGGAATACATTTGAAGGTCATACACTTATTCCTGTTGTAAAAAGATTTATGCAAAAGCATAATATTTCTTCTGTTACTATTGTTGCCGATGCAGGGATGATAAGCAAATCCAATATAGAAGAACTTCAAAAGCATAAGATAGATTATATTGTAGGAGCGAGATTGGGTAATTTACCGAAGTGGTTAATAGATAAGATAGATAAAGAGTTAGAAAGAATAAATGGGCATAGTATTAGAATAAAAACAGATAAAGGGGATTTAATTTGTAGTTATTCTACACCCAGATATCACAAGGACAAATATGAAATGGAACAACAAATTCAAAAAGCAAAAGATATACTTGAAAATCCTCATAAGAAGAAGAGAATAAAGTTTATTAAAATGACAGAATCAAAGGTTGAGTTGAACGAAGAACTTATACAAAAGACGAAACAATTACTTGGGATAAAAGGATATTATACGAGTTTAGATTCATCTGTGGCAGATGATAGGATGATAATAGAAAGATATCATGAGTTATACAGAATAGAGCAAGCATTTAGGATATCAAAAAGCGACATAAAGACAAGACCGATATATCACTATAAAGAAGAGCCGATACAACTTCATATATTGATTTGTTTTATAGCATTAGCGATTTCCAAGCATATTGAATTAAAAACAGGGGTAAGCATTAAGAGATTTGTACAGGAGAGTAGGAGAGTATTAGATGGAGAGATTTATGATAAGATGAACGAAAAAAAGTTTAATATATCTACACCGATTCCAAAAAATTT
Source organism: Bacteroidia bacterium (assembly GCA_026003255.1). Classification (GTDB taxonomy): domain Bacteria; phylum Bacteroidota; class Bacteroidia; order B-17B0; family Aurantibacillaceae; genus BPGX01. The sequence goes on from BPGX01000003.1 coordinate 72,332, forward strand.
AAGCGAAATCATAAATAAACTTTTTACACCGCACTAAAAGTTACAAGTCAGGAGTTTGTCCGTTTTTCAAAGCAGGTTCACAAATTTCCCATTGATGGTATCTTAAATAAATAAATCCTTTTTTGTATTCAACACGAATGGGATAAAGATAACAAGAGGATGGTTTCCGCCAGTTTATTTTTTTCTCTAAATATGCTTTTTCAATAGCACACAGGGCGATATTGTTTTCATAAATGACATAGGCACAAGGACCATTTTTATGAAGTAAAGTTGTTGTCCAGTCACCATCACTGTCTTTTACATACAGTCCTTCTTCTTCAAGTATTTTTTGGTTTTTAGAAGGCAGATAGTTTTTAATTTTAGGGTAAATTTCTTCCAGTGTAAGGAGTTCATTGTCTAATAGTGGCGCACCACTTTCACCTTCAATACAGCATGCACCAAGGCATTTAGGAAGATTGCAACAAAACGAGGTGGTAAGAATACTTTCTTCTACAAAGATATTATCAATTAATATCATTTTATTCTTTCAATGGTATAATTTATTAATAATTCCATGCTTGTTCTGGCTTCACTTTCAGGAAATGTTTTTAATAATTCAACAGAGGCATTATGTAGTTCTTTCATCTTTTTTTCGGCGTATTCAATGCCTCCTAATTCTACCACTTTATGTATCATCCATTTTATTTTATCAGCATCTTCATTGTAATTTTTGAAAATGCCAATCATTTTCTTTTTATCGGCATTAGAGGCCTTTTGTAAGGCATAAATGACGGGTAATGTAATTTTTTGTTCTTGAATGTCAATGCCGGTGGGTTTTCCAGTAATTTGAGAAGGTGTGTAATCTAACAGGTCATCTTTGATTTGGAATGCTTTGCCTATAAGATAACCGAGTTCTTTCATTTTTTGGATAATAGAATTGTCTGATGTAACAGAGGCAGCACCAGAGGCACAGCAAGCGGCAATTAAAGAGGCAGTTTTTTTTGTAATGATGTCGTAATACACTTCTTCAGTGATGTCTAATTTTCTGGACTTGTCCAATTGTAAGAGTTCGCCTTCACTCATTTCTCTTACCGCATCAGAGACAATTTCCAAAATATCATAAGATTTGTTCTTTACGGATAGTAACAATCCTTTGGCGAGTAAAAAATCTCCTACTAATACGGTGGCTTTACTTTTCCAGAGTGCATAAACACTGAAAAAAACCACGTCTTTCGTTGCTGTTATCTACTACATCATCGTGAAGTAATGTGGCGGTGTGAAGGAGTTCCACAAGTGCAGCGGCATGGTGTGTTTTGTCGTTAATATCATCAAACATTCGGGCAGAAAGAAAAACTAATAATGGTCTGATTTGCTTGCCTTTTCTTTTAATGACGTATTTGGTGATTTTGTTTAATAAATAGACATCACTGTATACTGCTTGTTCAAACTTGTGTTCAAACTGCAGTAAGTGTTCTTCTACGGGTTTTCGTATATGTTGAATAATTTCTGACAAAGCAGGGCGAAAGTACAGAATAAATTTTTCAATGAAAAAAGAAAAGCAGGTTAAGAGAGTGCTAATTGATTTTTATTGACCAATTGTCCACAGGCGGCATCAATATCCTGTCCGCGGCTGCGTCGAACGGTTGCAATGACACGATGTTTTTCAAGATATTCTACAAAGGCATTGAGTCGTTCCGGAGTTGTTTTTTTAAAGGGAGAATTTTCAACCGGGTTATATTCTATCAGATTAACTTTTGATTTGACTTTTCTACAGAAATCGACCAGTGCTTGTGCATCTTTGATAGAGTCGTTGAATTCGTAAAGCATCACATATTCAAGAGTGGGTCTTGTACCAGTTTTTTGATAGAAGTAATTTAAAGCATTGGCAAGCATTTCAAGAGTATTGGATGTACTGATGCTCATGATTTGTTGTCGTTTTTCTTCAATAGCCGAATGAAGTGATAAAGCAAGGTTAAATTTTACGTTATCATCTGCAAGTTTTACAATCATTTTGGCGATACCTGAAGTTGAAACAGTTATTCGTTGTGGGCTCATTCCTAATCCTTTTGGAGAAGTAATCATTTCAATGCTTTTTAATACATTATTGTAGTTTAATAAAGGTTCGCCCATTCCCATGTATACGATATTAGTGAGATTGAGATTGTATTTTTCTTTGGCTAACTCTTTTATAAAGTATACTTGTTGATAGATTTCCTGATAATCTAAATTGCGTTTTCTTTTGAGTTGGGCGGTAGCACAAAATTTACAATCTAAACTACATCCGACTTGAGAAGAGACGCAAGCCGTGGCTCTGTCTTTTGTTGGAATTAATACACTTTCAACGATGTTGTTATCAAATAGACGAATGGCACATTTGATGGTTTTATCTTTGCTAATTTGAATACTTTGTGTTTGGATTTTTTTTATCTCAAATTGTTCAGATAAAAGCGTTCTTAAGGATTTGGGCAGGTCCGTCATTTCATCAAAGGAGGCAACATTTTTCAACCAGAGCCAATGATAAATTTGTTCTGCCCTGTATTTAGGGAGATTTTGATTTGTTATCCAATTTTGCAATTGTTCAAAGTTGAGGTGTCGTATATCTGGTTTGGTCATTTTAAATTTTGTTCAATGCCTGATTGATATCGTAAATTAAATCATCTACATTTTCTATTCCAACTGAAAGGCGAATCATATTTTCAGTGATGCCGTATTTAATTTTTTCATCATCTGGTACGCTGGCATGTGTCATTGTAGCAGGATGTTCAGCGAGGGATTCGGTACTACCTAAACTTACCGCTAAATGAATAAGTTGAAGGTTGTTGAGAAATTTAAATGCTTGTTTTTCTTTGCCTTTAACATAAAAGCTCAACATGGCGCCGGGTGATAAGCATTGTTTTTTGAAAATTTTATATTGAGGGTCTTTTTTATCCAACAAACTCAAGTGAAGTACTTTTTCAACTTTTGGATGTTTACTTAAAAACTGAGCTATTTTAATGGCATTCTGAGCTTGTTGTTCCATGCGGACTTTAAGAGTTTCTAAGCTTCTTAATAAGAGCCATCCTGTCCATGGTCCTGCCATATTTCCTAAAAATGAACGGAGGGTTTTAATGCGTTGAATGTGTTCTCTTTTGCCAACGCAAGCTCCGGCAATCAAATCACTGTGTCCACCAATATATTTTGTTGCAGAGTACACAACAATATCTGCACCGTGTTTAAGAGGATGTTGCCATAAAGGGCCTAAGTAGGTATTGTCAACTGCTATGACGATTTGATTGTTTTTAGTAGAGAAATAATCGGCTACTTCTCTACACATTTGAATATTTATTAATGTATTAGTTGGGTTAGAAGGTGTTTCAATGTAAATAAGTTTTAATTTGTTTTTGATATTTTCTTTTTCAATGAGTTGAATGATTTCTTTTTTAGTTTGAAGGTGGTTAAATTGTATTCCTGTGATACCAAATTTGTTGAGTACATGATTAATAAAGTGTTCTGTTCCGCCGTAGAGTGGAGCGCTGTATAAGAAAACATCGCCGGGTTGAAGGAATTCAAAGAAAATGGTACTGATGGCAGCCATTCCACTTTCAAATACTGCTGCGGCATCGCCGCCATCCCATAAGCACAAACGGTCTTCTAATATCTCAATGTCTGGATTATTTAAGCGGCTGTAGATAAGCCCTACTTCTTCTTTAGGTTTTTTCTCGCTTTTACCATAAGCAAGTTCAAAAAATCTTTTTCCTTCTTCAGCGGTGTGAAAAACAAATGTAGAGGTTTGATAAATCGGACATTTGATGGCATCTACCGAAAGTTCAGGTTTATAACCGTGGCTCATCATGAGTGATTCCGGTTGAAAGGAATGTTTTTTGTCAGGATAATTTTTCTTTTTCATCGTTTTGATTTTTGAGAATTTTGAATAAAATAAATTTATGTAATGGTCTTCTTTTTTTCTGATGATGTTTTGTTCTTGTTTTGTTTTATCTTTGTAGCCGCACAAATGTAATATTCCGTGAATAATGACTCGCAAGAATTCTTGTTCAGATGAAACCTTGTTTGATTGAGCGTTTTCAATTACTCTATCGGAGCTAATAAAAATTTCTCCTTCAATAGTTTTGTTTTGTGTGTAATCGAAGGTAATTATGTCGGTATAATAATTATGATTTAAAAAGTTGATATTGATTTTTAAAAGTTCTTCATCATTTAAGAAGTTGAATGATAATTTAGAAAGATTATAACCTTCGGATTGTACTGAGTTTTTTATCCATTGAGAGATTAATTTGGTAGAGTAGGGTAGATGTTGTTTTGGGAAATTCTGGAAGAGGACAGTGGGCATTTACTTTAATGATTTTTATTGGGAGAAGAAAAATGTTGAAGAAGAATTTCATTTTGTTCGGCGATGGCGGATGCTTTGAGGTATTCCTGATAGTATTGATGATTGATTAGAGTAAGGTATTTAAGGCGTTGGATGATGTTAGTATCGTTTGAAGAATATTTTAGCAAAGAATCGGACTCGGAAAATACCTGTGGCAAAATTAAGTTGATGCTGTCAATGGAAGAGATGGCAAGGGTATAATTGTGAAAAATGTTCAGAAATAGTAAGCTATCGGTAGATGATACTGTGTCGTTTATTGAGAATGATTGGGATTTAATTGATGAAAGTTGTTTGAGTTGATATAATTGAGTTTTAAGGACAACTTTTAAGCTGTCTTGTTGAGATGTTGATGTTGGTGCATTGTTGCAGGAAAAAAATAAAATAGATGGTAGTAAAATAAGAGCAATAAGCTTTTGCATAGATGGCGCAAAAGTAAAAAATATAAACCAAGAAATGGAGAATGTTATTGGCGGAGTATTATTTTGTTTTTTACGAAGTTTTGAATCTCTGTTGCATTAATTAGAGGACTGCTGCAAAATGAACTTGTACAAAATACAGTGGTATTAGTTTCAAAGGCGTTCCATATATCTTCTTTTTCTTTCAAAATATTGTAAGGGGTCATCAAGTAATTGTAAGCAAAAAAGAATGGTATTTGGATTAATTCTCTATGAATGGCATAGTTTTTTTCTTCAAGTTTTTTTACTATGTACAAGGCATAATAATGTTCAGAGTTAATTTCTTCGTATAAACTAACAATGCCGGGTTCTATGATAATAGAGTTGTATACAGAATCACTTAAAAGAAATTGTAAGATTTTATTAGCGGCTTTTAACCATTTGGTATTTTTGAACACTTTACCATAAAGGTTTAAAATTCTTGCTAATTCAATGTTTTCACTAATAACGCAAGAAGGTGGGATATAATTTTTTAGAGGCAAAAAATTTAATGCGCAGTTTTGTTGAATAAATTGATCAGTGATATTATTGAGAAGATGTGTAGCTATTTCCTGATATTTAGAAACTCCGATGGTTCTGAATAATAAAAATAAACTTTTGACAAGGTATAATTGCTCGCTGAGAGCAGGTGTTAAATCCTTAGTGTTAGAATGGTTGTAAAATTCGTCGTTTCGTTTTCTGTTTTGCAGAATGTATTCAGTGGTTTGAATAGCATTGTCAAGATACTTTTTATTACCTGTGTAAGCATAAAGATAAATCAAACTTTCTATCATTTTAGCATTATTGTCTGTGAATGCATTGGTGTCAATTTTAGGTATGCCCAATTTTAAGCGCTTTTCTTCGTTTAATTGGTAATAGTCGTGTGCTTTTTGTCCTTTTATTACATCGGCGTCTTGAGCGTTTGAAAAAGTTTTATCTTTTTTCAGGAAAAAGCGTTCGACATATTGATAAGTTTTAAGAGCTGTGTTCAGATAAAGTGAGTCGTTCGTGAGATAATAATACCATAGATACATTTTAATGTATCGTGCTTGAATGGAAAGTAGTTTTTCATAATGTGGATGTACCCAATCGTTGAATGTTGAGTATTGATAAATACCGCCCCATACATTGTCAGATAGGGATAATGAATTCTTAATAGATATTTCTAACCATTGTCGTAATGTGTCATTATCACGATGGTTAAATGCATATTCAAACATTTCGAAGTCGAGTGATTTTTGAGGGGAATTAAAGCCGCCGTTTATTAAATCAATGCCTGATAATATTTCTTTTTTGATGTAAGGCAAATTATTGTTAGAGGAGGTGTTTGAATTCTGAATGATTACTTTATTTTGTTTGGGGTTAATTTTTCCTTTTTTTATATCGCTTAGTATTTTGAGGAATTCGTCGGCTTCTATGTAACCAGCTTGTTTGAAAACTTCTTTACCTTTTGGCGAGAAAATAATTGTGGCAGGCCAGCCATAATCTCTGTATTTATTGGCTAAATCGGGGCGTTGGTCGTGGTCTTCTGTGCAGGCAATAAAATATTTGTTGATATAATTGATAACATTTTTGTTGTGATATGTTTTTTTCTTCCATCACATGACACCAGTGGCACCAATTAGCGGCTAAGTGCAATAAAATGGGTTTATTTTCTTGTTTGGCTTTTTGAAGAGCTAATGTGTCAAAGTGTTGCCAATGAATGGTTTGTGAGGTAGAATTGATGAATAAAGCAGATGCTAAAAATAAAAAAAAATATTTCATAATAAGTAGATTAAAAAATAGTGCATAAGTAAACTTACAATATTTAGATTTATAAAAAGAAAAAAACTGGAAAGAAATTTATTTATATCCTAACATAAAAAACACACAGCCCGACAGATTTTGATTGGTAGAGTCGGCAGGAATTTCATAATCTATATAAATTCTTCTGGCAAAAGAATATTCAAAACTAAAAATCTTTTTATCAGGTGGAAGGTCTTTGCTGCTAAATAATAATTTTCTTTTCTTAGAATCTTTATCTTTGTTATATAAATTGACTATAATTGGTTTTGAAAGAGCTTCTGTATTAAAAATTAATTTATATTTTTCTCCTAAAAATAAGACAACTTCGGTTTCTTTTAATTGAGGTTTATTTTTATAAGTTATTTTGGTAAGTTTAGATAAGTCGTATTTATATTCTCCTAATTCTTTTCTGGCATTTTCTTTTAATATTCTTTGGTCGCAAGTTTCGGATTGAAAAGCAAGAGAGGTAATAATTGCAAAGATGAATACGAGCAACTTTGTAGTGTTCATAATATTTTGTTTTAAGGATTTACAAATTCATTTCTTGTTGTGGATATAATTGATTGAAGTTCTTTAAAATTTATTTTTTTCAGAGTATCCTGAGGAATCTCATTTTCTATTCTTTCTGAGTTGAAATATAAGTTATTGAGTATTGGTAAATTTTGAACTTTATTTTCAATAGTAGAGAACTTCTGAATAATTGTTGTTGAGGAAGGTTCTTGTGTTTCAAAATGGCGCAGAATTTTGAGAAGGTCTTTCAGAATCAATAATTGCTCAATTTGTTTTTGTTTTAATGAATATACTTCTGGTTGTTTCAGGATATTATTTAATGCAATATATTGTGTTTCAAGCCATCCGCCACAAAAGATGAGTGTTTTAAAGTATTCTTTATTTTCTTGTTGAATGATGTCGTCAATATCGGATTGTAAGTTTGCTAAAATATAAAGCATAGAATCAACTCTATTAATGTTATTTTCAATTCTTTGAGTAATACCTTTTTTGTCAAAGGGCTGAGCTAAACCTAATTTATTTGCTAACTCTCTACTCGATTTAAAGTAATCTTTACCTTTATCAAGTTGATTATTAAACAAGCAATAAGCTAAATCTGCACTATAAATTCCAAGATTAAGAGCAGCAATTTCTGAAGAAGCAAATAAGTAATTTTTGAGATTACTTGTCGGATTCAAAAAACTTTCATTAAATTTTAAACCTTCTTTTTTGAAAATACTCGACATTTGTACTACCGATGGTAAAGAATAGTCGCTTTCATCATTGTAGGTTGTTTCAATAAGTGTAGTATCCTGAGCCGGTGTAACAGAAGATATTTCTTCATTATTTTTATTATTTGAACACGAGAAAAGTAATTGTAATATTAATCCTCCTTTTAATAAGCGCTTTATCATTTTCATTTTTTTGAAGCGAATATACAAAAAGATTTTTTTGTAATGAAAACCTTTGTTTCAATTTTTTTGCCTATTTTTGTGAAGAAGTATGCGTTGGATTATTTTAATACACATTATCTTCTTGTGGAATGTTTTCGTTTATTCACAAGACATTCATCTTTCACAATACAGTTCATCATTGTTGAATTTATCGCCAGCAATGACGGGTTTATTTGATGGAGATTATCGTTTTAATGCAATTTATCGAAAACAATGGCAGGCGGTACCTGTGCCATATTCAACGGTTTCAATGTCGGCAGAGGGGAAATGGAATTTACCAAAAATAAAAAAAAATGTTTCGTATGGTATATTATTTAATCACGACAAATCTGGAGATGCGTTGTATACTATTAATCAGTTTTATCTTTCTGTTGGATATTTGCATAAATTGAATAAGGATTCTACAATGCTTGTCAATACTGGCTTTCAAATGGGCTACGCTTCTAATGTTTTTAATTATAATCGTATGACCTTTGATGCTCAATTTGATGGTTTGAGTTTTAATCCTTCTGTTGCCACTAACGAAAGTTTTTATAGAAATTCCTTACATTATTGGGATATTAATGTGGGTTTTGCATTTCGCTATATCTTAAATCAAAAAAACACATTTCACGTATGCTTTTTCAATAATGCATTTGAACAATCCAGTTGTTACATATTATGCGAATACTTCAAGTAAGATTGATAAAAAAGTGTCAAATTATTTTTCATTGCAATATCCATTAAATACTTCTATTATCTTATTACCTGAATTATTGTGGAATTTTCAAGGTAAGTACAGAGAATTCATACCGGGTGTACAGGTCAGTTATTTGATTAATAATTTAGACGAAATTTATGGAAGAGTGGGAGCATATTATAGGAATAAAGATGCTTTAATTTTAAGAATGGGTTTGGATTATCAATACACTTCAATAGGTATGAGTTATGATATAAATATTTCAAAATTTGTAGCGGCCACAAATTCTCGTGGTGGATTTGAAATGTATGTGATTCATATTCTAAAAACGAAGAAAAATTATTTAAACAAAAAGAAAACTTGTCCTGTTTTTCTATAATTTGCAATGAAGAGATTCTTATTCTACATACTACTCATATTACCAATTGTGTTCTATAAAGCACAAACGAAAAAGCAATTATACAAGGCCGCTGAATCTTCTTTTGAGAACAAAGATTATGAAAATGCCACGTATTATTATCATTTACTTGTATTGAGGGATTCTTTGAATCCGGAATATCAATACAAATTGGCTACCTCTGCACGATTAAACTATCAGAATGATTTATCATTTTATTGGTATAAAAAACTTTTTGAAGAAAATGCTGAAAAATATCCTGATGTTATTTTTTATCTTGGTTTATTGAGTAAGAATAAAGGTGATTATAAAACATCTATCAAATTTTTTGATAAGTTTGTAAGAAAATATAAGAGTGCTAAAAAATATCCGGAATGGCAAAAACTTGTAAAAGAAGCACAACTACATATTAAAGGTTGTGAAAATGCACTGTATTTGAAAGACAATCCACATTCAGTCATCATACATCATATAGATACAAATGTTAATACGAAATTAAGTGAATATGCGCCATTTATGAATGATACGGCACTGTTCTTTAGTTCACTAACCAAATTGAATAACGGTGTAATAAAAAGTCAATTATTTTTTTCAAAAACGCAAAACGATTCTTTTTTCAAGTCCAGATCTTTGCCATTTTTTATTAACGATACTTCCGTTCATACAGCTAATTTGTGTTTTTACAAAAACTATTTATTTTTTACAAAATGCGAACCTGTTAATGCTACAGAATTTGAATGCAAAATTTATGTGTCTCAATTTATCAACCATCATTGGACAGATCCAATGCCCTTGACTTATGAAATCAATCATCCACGATATACTACAACTCATCCTTTTGCTACTTATTGGAATGGAAAGAATGTATTGTTTTTTAGTAGTAATCGCCCTAATGGCCTGGGCGGAATGGATATATGGTATGCTTTTTTTGATAATCAATTGAATTTTGAAAAGCCCATCAATGCTGGTAAAAATATCAACACAGAATACAATGAAATTACCCCCTATTTTGATGCTAAAAAAGAAAAGTTGTTTTTTAGTTCTGATAGTCCATTAGGGATGGGAGGGTATGATATATACTTTTCTAACTTTTTATCAAATGCTTTTCAGCCCAATGTTAATGCAGGATTTCCGATAAACACTTCTTTTAACGACTTGTATTATAGCTTATCAATGAATAGAAAAAAGGCATTTTTTTCATCTAATAGAGTCGGCAGCTTTTTTGAAGCAATGCCGAATTGTTGTAATGATTTATATTTTTTTGATACAGGCGACACAACACAAACGAAAGATACTATTAGTATTCCAACTAAAAAAGATACGATTGTTCAAACATTTAGTAAACTAAAATTATTAGTGCCATTAACTTTATATTTTCATAATGATGAACCGGATCCAAAAACAAAAAAAATCTTTACAGATAAAAATTATCAAAAAACTTGTGAGTTGTATTTACAAATGAAAGAAGAATATATTCGGGAATATTCATCTGGTTTGAAAGGTAAAGAAAAAGAGGAAGCAATTGATCTGGTCAATCGTTTTTTTGAAGATAGTGTAGAATATGGATTTTCTCAATTAGAGAAATTTGCCAATTATTTAGAAGAATTGATGGATAAGAAAGCGATAGTTAAAATTGTAATGAAGGGGTATTGTAGCCCATTGGCAAGTACAGAGTATAATATTAATTTAGCGAAAAGAAGAATCAGTAGTTTGAGAAATTATTTTTATCAATATAAAAATGGAAAATTTATGCCGTTTATTAAAAATGAAAACGATAGTACTATTGGGAAAATACTACTTGTTGATGAAGAAATTGGAGAATTACCATTCAGTAAAGTGAGTGATGATTTGAAAGATAAACGTAATTCGGTGTATAGTCCTTACGCTGCATCTGAACGAAAAATTCAGATAATTGCAGTGGAATTGGAATAACCGTTTGTCACAAATAATTACCAGTAAAATAATGATTGTTTAATTATGTATGATTTTTTTATTAAATTTGCATTAAAATTTCTTTACCTAAATTAAGATGCAGGTCAAAAAATATTTTTTCATTGTTTTTGTTTTTTTCTTAAGCAGCTTTTTACATTCACAGGTAAAAATTAATGAGTATTCCTGTGCTAATCTTTCTTCTTTTCAGGACAATTTTGGGAATTACGAGGATTGGATTGAATTGTATAATCCTACGGCTTCTCCTATTAATTTAAGTGGGTATTATTTATCAGATGTCGTAACGAAACCGACTAAATGGATGTTTGGTGCAGGAGTTACCATTCCAGCAAATGGTTTTTTTAAGAATCTGGGCATCCGGGTCGCAACATCAATACAGGTGCTAATTTGCATACGAACTTTAAACTTACACAAACAAAACCAGAGGTTATTGTATTGCGTGATCCGTCATTAAATATCATTGATAGTATTGTTTTGCGGCCTACACAAGCAGGACACTCGTATGGCCGAACAAACCGATGGCGCCAATACATGGAATGTTTTTGATACGCCTACTCCTAACGCTTCTAATAATACAGCAACACCAAAATCTTATTGTCCACGACCTGTAATGAGTTTCACAGCAGGATTCTACAATTCTCCTATAAATGTTGCCATTTCTGTACCATCCGGTTATACTGTTTATTATACTACAAATGGTTCAACTCCTAATTCTTCTTCATCACTTTATTCTTCGCCTATCAACATATCATCTACTACTGTTTTAAGAGCAAGAGCATTCAGTTCTAATCCTAATGAATTACCAAGTTTTGTAGAGGAGTAATACTTATTTTATTAATGTTTCACACACAGTGGCTGTTGTTTCAGTATTTGGCGATCAATTGATGAATTTAATGAATGGCAATTCTTCGTTAGAACCAGAAACAGGTTTAGAATATTTTGATGTAAATCATATATTCAAATCTGAAACTTATGGAAACACAAATAAACACGGAAATGACTCCTGGTCTTATCCTCAGAGAGGAATTGATTTTGTGAGTCGGGATCAATATGGTTACAACTATGCTGTTAGAAACAAATTATTTCCTAACAAATCTCGTAAAGAATTTCAGCGCATCATTTTGAAAGCGGGAGCAAGTGATAATTATCCATTTGAATGTCCTGCGGCAGGAAATCCTTATGCGTGGGGAGATCCCAGCTTATTAGATGGTGCCCATATTCGTGATGCGTTTTGTCAAACCTTGTCACAAAAAGCAAAACTTCATTTAGATGAAAGAACATGGTCGCCTTGTGTAATGTATGTAAATGGACAATATTGGGGTGTGTATGAAATTCGTGAAAAAGTAGATGATATTGATTTTACTGAGTATTATTACAAAGCAGATGTAGAGGACTCATTACAAATGTTGAAAACATGGGGAGGTACATGGGCAGAGTATGGAGGACCGCAAGCCATTACCGATTGGAACAATCTTAAAAATTTTATTTTGAGTAATAATATGGCTGTTCAGTCCAATTACAATTATGTGGATAGTTTGTATGATGTGAAAAAGTTTAGCAGATTATGTGATATTGAATTCTTTGATTGTCAATTCTGACTGGCTCAATTGGAATACGATGTGGTGGAGAGCCATTAATGCCACTTCGCAAAAGAAAAAATGGAGATATGGGTTATGGGATCTGGATGCAACCTTTAAACATTACATTAATTATACAGGCATTCCAAGTCAGGATGCTAAATGCAGACCCTTGTGATCCTCAATCTTTACCTAATCCAGGTGGTCAGGGGGCATATACCCATATTAAACGCGTTATTACAAAATCCCAATTTCAAGCAATACTATGTAATGCGTTATTTTGATTTGTTGAATAATGGTTTGAGTTGTCAAAGGATGGTAACGGTTTTGGATAGTATGATAAATTTGATTGCACCTGAAATGACACAACATACCGCAAAATGGGGTGGCTCATATGCTGCCTGGTATTCCAACTATCAGTCCCTGCGAAATTTTATTTTACAAAGATGTGATTCTGTAGTAAATGGTTTTTCTTCTTGTTATAACACAACAGGACCTTTTAATGTAAAAGTAAATGTATTTCCACCCAATTCGGGCCAGGTACAATTTAATTCTCTTACCTTGAGCAATTTTTGTTTGGTCTGGAAATTATCCCGGCAACCTGAATATCTTACTCAAAGCGCTACCTAATGCTGGTTATTGCTTTGATCATTGGGAATTGGTTAATCATACACCATCACCCGGTACATCAAGTGATTCAATAGCTGTAAATTTGACAACTACCGATAGTATCGTTGCTGTATTCATTCCGGGCACTCAATCACCTACCATTACAGCATCATCGCCCTATATTTGTGAAGGGGAAGATATTCAATTGCAGGTAAGCGGTGGTGGAAGTGGAGCCACAGTAATATGGAGTTCTACGACTGCTTTGAGTTGTACGACTTGTCCTATTACCATCGCTTCGCCGACGGCTAATACTTCTGTGTCGGTAACCATTTCGGGTAATTGCATTAATGGGGAATTCTTCATTTCATATTAAAGTTTATCCCAGACCTGTATTGATAACACCAGCGCAAACGCCCAGTTTATGTGTTCCTGCTTCTACACAAATTGAATTAAAAGGCGGAGTAAATTATTCATGGACACCAACGACAGGTTTAAGTTGTACGAATTGTCCCAATCCAGAGGTAACATTAGAATCAACGACTACCTACACTGTCACCACTTCAACTGATCCGAATTTTAGATGCACAGATAAAAAAGAAATTACTGTCCTTGTGGATGGAGAATGTCCGGATATTTATGTGCCCACTGGATTTAGTCCCAATGGAGATGGGCATAATGATGCCTTTAAAGTGTTTGGATTAATCAATGATTATCATCTTGTGATTTATGATAGATGGGGAGAAAAGATATTTGAAAGCAGAGATATTAATGAATGGTGGGATGGGAAATACAAAGGTGAATTAGTGCCGTCGGGCGTATACGCTTACATTCTGTCAGGTATTGATGTAAAAGGCGAACCTATTAAAAAAGCAGGAAATATTAGTATTATTCGATGATGAAAAAAAATCGTTATAGGATTATTTTTTATTGCGATACATTTTTCAATTATTGCTCAGGATGTTTTTTTTTCTCAGGCAGATGTATTAAGTATGTATTTTAATCCGGCGTCTACTGGATTTTTTAATGGTTTTTACAAAGGAACAATACTACATCGTCAACAATGGACAGGTATTGGAAAAGGGTTTGTTACAACTTTTGCTTCTTTTGACGCACCAATTTACGATGTCAGAAAAAAGAGGAATAAAGCGGGATTAGGCGGATTTTTCTATATGGATAAAGCCGGTGACTCAAAGTTCAAAACAACTCAGGTAAGTGCTTCTGCGAGCGGAATGGTGCAATTATCCAAAAAACACTTTCTTTCAGGTGGCATTCAATTGTCTTATGTACAAAAATCTTTTGATTTATCAGATATTCAATGGGTTAATCAATATAACGGGAAAAGATTCGATGCCAACATTAATCCCAATGAATCATTTAGTATGCCGATGACTAACTTTTTAGATGTTGGAATTGGTGGACGATATGAATTTCAATCTGCCGAAATTACTTATGATACAAAATCGTTTCAGAAGTTTTCTCTTGATTTTGCTTTATTTCACGCTACCGAGCCAATGTTGCAATATGTTCCATCTACTGAGGAAGCTATGAAAAACAGATGGGTAGTTTCTGCTCACTATTTGAACGATTTTGAGAATAATTCACTGGGTATTAATGTATATGCTTTGTATATGAAACAATCTGTATTTGAGCAGTGGATGGGAATGTTTTTATTGAGAATGCGTATGAAAAGCGAATCACATATTACTGGTTTGTTGAATTCTCCTGTATTATCAGCAGGTTTAATATTCAGAAACACGGGATTTTTAATTCCTAATGTACGTTTTAAATTTTCACATTTTGAGATAGGTTTGTGCTATGATGCTTTTGTGTCGGTGTATCATTTGATGCCAAAAGGTATGAATGCATTTGAGATACAAATTACTTATTCAAAGTTGAGAAATAGTTTGAGAAATATAAAATGATTTTTAAGAATGAATAAGAGAATTATTCTGCTATGTGGTTTAATGAGTTGTTGTTTTTATCTTTTGGCACAGAATAGAATCTCAGATGCAGGTGCACGTTTGAGTTTTTTAATGAAATATAATATTAATAGTTCTTCTTTTTTGTCTGGAAGATTACGATTGTTACAAACAGAAAATTTTACTCAATCCAGAAGAATTACAATGGATGTAGGTTATTGGTATAAAATGGGTAATGGATTTCGTTTATCGTTCCATTATATGTATCGGTTGCATCGGATGAGAGATGGCTTTTTTAAGCCACTGCATCGTTATTATATTCGTTTAGATTATCGTTATCCTATTAATAAATTTTTTGATGTCAGGAATCGCTTGATGCTTCAACATACTACACATAGATTTGTAACAGTTATTGATGATAATGGCTTTGAACCTTATTACAAAACAGATTTACGAGAAAGATTAGGGATAGTTTATAACTTGTCCTCAAAGAAAAATGTGTATTTTCAGGATGAAGTTTTATTTTCAGTAAATAATGAGTTCTTATTCTGGAGAAATAGAATTTATATAGGATATAGTAATGAATTAAGTAAGAAATGGCGAATAAAATTGTATCTGCTCTTTCAATCCAATTTTAATAACATCAATGGACCTCAAGTTAATTATTACCTGATAGGTTGCGATTGGGTTTTCAATTGGAATTAAACCTATGCTATTAATAGGCATCTAACAAAAAAATATTATGCAAAAAAATTTTTTGTTGTGTTTGA
Organism: Bacteroidia bacterium; assembly: GCA_026003255.1. Lineage (GTDB taxonomy): Bacteria > Bacteroidota > Bacteroidia > B-17B0 > Aurantibacillaceae > BPGX01. Next base: position 88,239 of record BPGX01000003.1, read on the forward strand.
TTATCAGCCAATCCCTTTGGGCTCAAAATCCGGGAGATAATCTTTTTTTATCGCCCACCGTTCACACGGTTAAAATTTATTTTTCACAACCGGGCTGGTATGATTCGTTAATAGCATATAAACCACTGGATATCAAAATGCTGGGGAATGTAGAAATTGATGGGTATTATATTGATTCAGTAGGTATTCAGTTCAAAGGCAATTCTTCTTTTAATGTACCGGGCAAGAAAAAATCATGGAAGATTGATTTTAATGAATTTGTGAGTGGTCAGAAATTTGATGGATTAAAAGCCATTAATTTGAATAACGGATTCAAGGATCCAACTTTTTTAAGAGAAAAAATTACATTGGATTTTTGTCAGAAGAATGGTATTCCGGCGCCCAGATGTTCGTATGCCAATGTTTATGTAAATGATACATTGTGGGGATTTTATATGATGGTAGAACAGGTGGATAAGACCTTTCTGAAAAATTGGTTCCCAGAAAATGAAGGAAATTTATTCAAAGGCGACCCGCAGGGCTCTTTACAATGGTACGGTAGTTCGCCATCTTCGTATTATCCTAAATACGAGCTTAAAACCAATGAAACTGCCAATGATTGGACCGATCTGGTGCATTTGATTGATGTAATCAATAATAAACCATCTGCACAATTTTATGATTCTCTGGAAAGTGTTTTGAATACTTCTAATGCTATTAAGGCGTGGGCATTTGATAATTTATTTGCTAATCTTGATTCGTATAGGGGTTCGGGACATAATTATTACATTTATCACAACTTACAAACCAATAAGTTTGAATGGATAGAATGGGATGTAAATGAGGCCTTTGGAAATTTTAATATGGGAATGAGTGTAAGTCAACTGGAGAATTTGAGCATATTTTATATTCCTTCACCACCTTCATCCAGACCACTAACGAATAAAATGTTACAGAACACTATATACAAAACAGATTATATTAATACTTTATGTCAGTTTGTTTCAACGAATTTTGATACCACTTATTTATATAGGAAAATAGATAGTTTAGCCAATGTCATTCGTCCTTATGTATATGCTGATCCACAGAAGTTTTATACCAATAGTCAATTTGAAACTAATATTCATTCCAATATTACAGTAGGTTCTTTTAATATACCAGGCTTAAAATCATTTATTCTCAACAGAAGAAATAGTGTAGTATCTCAACTTGCTATGAATGGTTGTATTATGGGTATTTCAGAACTTTCAAACACTTATGATTTTCAAATTTATCCCAATCCCTGTCAATCTGAATTTTACATAAGTATACCGGATGATTTCAATTATTCTGAATTTCAATTTACAGTGAATGATTTGATGGGTAAGGAAGTTAAATCTACTCTTATTAAAATATCTGATGAAAAACGAGTTATGGTGAATTTAGGTGAATTATCATCTGGAGTTTATTTTTATTCCATAAGTTCATTTGAAAATAATAATGTTTCTTCGGGTAAGTTGATTTTAATTAAATAATAACTTACTTTTATGCAAAAATTTTGTTTATGTTAAGCAAGTGCTATATGTTTGTTATTTTATTGTTGCCTGCATCATTGATAGGACAATGGAGTAATAATTCATCTGTGAACAATGTAATCTGTAATCAAATGTATCATCAGCAAAATGCGAAGATTGTAGCGGATGGTGTGGGAGGAGCTGTTATTGTATGGGAAGATTATCGTAACGATCCTACTCAAACTAATGCAGATATTTATGCTCAAAGAATTGACAAAAATGGGTATATTAAATGGGCAACGAATGGCATTCCTGTTTGCAATAACACTGCTCATCAATCCAATCCAAATATTGATTTTGTAAATGGTAAAATAGTAGTAATTTGGAACGATTACAGAAATGGAAATGCTGATATTTATGCTCAAATGATTGATACAAGTGGAAATGTACTATGGACTGCCAATGGAGTTCCTGTAATTTCAAAGAGTGCCGGACAAAAGGATGGTAAAGTAATTATGGACGCGTCTAATAACGTGTATGTAGCATATCAGGATTCATCAGCAGGACATTGGGATATATATGCTCAAAAACTTAATTCTTCGGGTGTTCAACAATGGGGCTCAAATGGTGCGGTAGTATGCAATGCCGGTAATAATCAAATAAATCCAAGATTGGAATTAGTAAGTGGTGGAGGGATTTATGTAGTATGGCAGGATAAAAGAAACGGAGTGGATTATGATATTTATGCTCAAAAAATAGATGCTAACGGCAATAGACAATGGAATGTGGCAAATAATGGAATTTGGGTATGTAGCACCGTAGGTACTCAAAGTAATCCTAAAATTGAACCTTTCGGAACGGGCTTTATTACTGCCTGGCAGGACTTACGAAATGGTGGGGATTATGATATTTACGCACAATATATTGATAACAATGGGCTTGCTCAATGGACAAGTAATGGAAAATTAATTTGCAATGCATTAGATAATCAAAGTGCCATTGATATGAAAAATAATAATGTGGACGGTGCTTATATTGTCTGGAAAGATAAGCGAAATACCAATTATTATGATATCTATATGCAAAAAGTTTTATACAACGGAAACATCGGATGGACAGGCAATGGTATTGTAATTTCAAATGCAAATTATGATCAGATCAATCCAAATATAGATGTAGATAATTCAGGTAATGCTCTGGTAGTATGGCAGGATTCATCAGCTGGTAGCTGGGATGTTTATGCAGCGAAAGTGAACACTTCAGGTTCTGTATTATGGACGACGGTGGTGTGTAATGCTTCTGAAAACCAAACGGATCCTAAAAATGTCAGCGATAATTCTGGCGGAACTATTGTTGTTTGGCAGGATAAACGTAATAATGTAACGACAAAATGGGATGTATATTGTCAAAAAGTTTTCAGTAACGGCTCTTTGACAAGCATTATTGATAGAAATAGACAATCTATTCGCATTAAAGTATGGCCAAATCCTGCTACTGACCTAGTAAATGTGCAATTGATTAATGTTTACTCAAGAAATTATAAGATGGAAATTTTAGATATTTCCGGAAAAAAGATAAAAGAACTAAATTTTGATTCTGCTTTGAAAACGATTGACTTAACAGAATTAGAACAAGGATGTTATTTTATTTATATCTATGATGGTAATGACATCATTGGAAGTAGTAAATTTGTGAAACAATAAATATGTATAGATTAAGTATATTGCTATTAATAGTATTTTTTTGCAGGATGTAAAAAAACCGCCGGGAAAAGGCGGAAATTCAAGTATTAAAGGTAAAGTAACACTCAGAAAATATAATGCTTCTACACAAACATTTAGTTTAATTTATCCTGCAAAAGATGTGGATGTGTATATTATTTATGGAAATGAACTATCCTATGGTGATAGAATTCGTACGGATTATGAAGGGGACTTTGAATTTAAATATTTACGCAAGGGAGATTACACAATTTATGTATATTCAATAGATACGGTGGCTTACAAATGGTCCTCCTGCCAATCCAAAAGCCGAAAAAATTGCGGTTATTAAACAAGTTACTATTTCAAAAAATAAACAAGTTGTAGATGCTGGTGAATTAATTATTGCAGACGATTAAACAATTAAATTATGATAAGATTTTTTTTGACAATTTGTATTCTTAAGTAGTTTAATGTTCCTGAATGCTCAGGGTAAAAAAACAATTAAGAAATTCAACATTAGAGTTGAAATTGAGAACATTAACGATGGAAAACAAAATTATAAAAGCGAACTACGAACTTATGATGCTAATGGAAATGAAATAGAATGGATACGTTTCAATAAAGATGGAAGTATTAAGAAAAAAGTTGTTTCTAAGTACGATAAACATGATAATAAAATTGAAGAAATTGAATATGAAGGCAATCAATTGGTTAGAAAGCGTGTTTTTAGTTACAACAAATTTGATGAAAAAATCTCCGAAATTACTTATGATGCTAACGGGCAAATCATCAAAAAAGAAGTTTATTCATACAACAAATAAAGGGTTAAAATCCGAAAAAAAAGTGTATGACAAAAAACGATAATTTAATAGAAACGCATACATATACATATTACTCCAAACCTACGAATGAACAAAAGTGATTTAAATACACTTATACAAAATTTTTCGCCCATTTCTTTAGAAGAAATGGATAGTGTAGAATTTTTGAATAGAGTAGATAATAAATTTGTATTTCATATTTCAAATCTAATTGATTTATTAAATGATTGTCAATCCGAATATAAAATTCTGGAGGTCAATGGGGTTCGCAACCATCAATATGATTCGTTATATTTTGATACACCAGGTTTTTCTAATGTATCAATTACATCATAATCAACGTTTAAATCGCTATAAAGTTAGATTCAGGAAAATATGTCAATTCCAATGGATTAACTTTTTTTGAAATTAAGTTCAAAGACAATAAAGAAAAGACCTACAAAAAACGAAAGAAATATAGAGATATTGAATTTTCTATTCCAGAAGAGTTATCAGATTTTTTGAATAAAAATATTTTACTTGCTGACAACGTATGGCTACCATCCTTGCGCATTCAATACAAACGAATGACATTAGTACATAAAGATTTGAACGAAAGAGTGACAATTGATACTCAATTAAGTTTCAATAATTTTAAGAACGCTTACATATTTGAAAATTTGGTGATTGCAGAGGTCAAACGAAACAATTATGCAGATCATACGGCTTTTTTGAAGATGCTTAAAAAACATCATATTCGTGAAGGTGGCTTAAGTAAATATTGCACGGGAATGGCACTCACTTATCCTGACATTCGTAAGAATAATTTTATGCCGAAACTAAGATATTTTCAAAAAATAAATAATATATGACAATAATGTTGATTTTACAAGCAGTGCAGGATTCATTAGTAGATGTAGTAAATGTTGTACAGGATAATCAGGATGAAATACTAAAAGGTGGGTCAAAATGGTTTAATAAAATTACAGCTAAATTTTTAGTTCGTCTGGTGATTGATGTTGTGTCAGTAATGGTGTTAATAAGAGGGATTTATTATCCGCGTTATCAAAACAGAGCGTTTTTTTCTACCATTTGCGGTATTTAATATAGTGATATTTTTAATAACTTATCTCTTGAACAAAGTAGATTTATCATTAGGTGCAGCATTTGGTTTGTTTGCAGTGTTTGGCATTATGCGTTATCGTTCCGAAGATATTTCTATTAAAAATTTGACCTATTTATTTGTGGTAATTGCTATTGGTTTATTATCCGCTATTGCCAAAGGAAGCTGGGAAGAAATAACATTGTATAATTTCATCGTGTTGTCAGTAGTATTTATTTTAGAGTCAAAAATTTTTTTCAAATCTGAAAGTTCAAAATTAATATATTATGATAATGTAGAGATGTTGAAGCCAGAAAATAAAATGAAATTGATAGATGATTTACAAATGCGAACAGGATATAAAATCAATAAAATTGAGATTGAACGAATTGATTTTTTGAGAGATAGTGCGGTGTTGAGGGTATATTTTGAGGAGTAAAAAAACGCTTCTGTTTTAGAAATATATAAATACCACTTTAATCAGATGTTTTGAAAGTATATAACTAAATAAATTTCGCAAAAATTTTCTCATATTTGCAACAAAATAAAAAATTATGAAAGCATTACGATATGCTGGTTTGTTGGTAATGTGTGTTGTGTCTTCGTTTTCTCAGGTAAGAATCAATGAAATAAATGTTTCAAATGTCACCGGGCAAACGGATTTCTATGGGAATACCAGTGATTGGGTAGAATTGTATAATGCAGGTACTTTACCTATTAACCTGAATGGCTATTATCTTAGTAACAATCCTTCCAATTTGAATTTGTATCCTTTGCCTAACATTACTATCAAACCAGACAGTTTTTTAATTATCTGGCTGACAGGCAGAAATATCAAGGCACCTAACGGAGAATACCACGCTAATTTTACCATAGAACAATGCAAAAATCAATGGATAATTCTTTCATTAGGGGCAGTTGTAAAAGATTCTATGAAAATCCGAAAAACAATGAACGATCATTCACGCGGAAAATATCCGGATGGGACATTAGGATGGAAATTATTTACAGTTCCCACCTTCAGTGCCCCGAATTCATCGGTTTATTATGTGGATTATGCTCCAACTCCCACTTTTACTCCCGCAGCAGGATTTAGCAATCCAGGTCAGGTGGACATTACCGTATACGATACTACCTTGTTCAAAATTTTATTCACACAAGACGGAAGCAATCCCAAACCCGGACCTGCTCCTAATTATACAATTGGATTGGGCGGAAGTACTCAAGTATATGACCCTATTGCAACGCCTTTGAATCCAGGGGTTACAACCGTGTATCGTGCCATGTGCGTCCCAGTAAACTCCTATTCTACAGCGTATTTACCGGGTTTCATAGAGACCAATACGTATTTCATTGCTGAAAACATTGATCCAAATTTTGGAGTCGTTTCTATTGCCATGGATACAGGTGCAGCCAGTTTCTTCAATACTGCTCTTTCTCAAACGGTACACATTGAGTACTTTGATAAACAAAAACAAATCAGTGAAGGATATACAACCATCAATAAACCAATTAACGACCCATGGATTACCAAACAAAAAGGTGTCGATTTTATTTTTATGGATGAATACGGCAATGGCTGTGCTTTACAAGGACAAGTGTTCAATAACACTAATTTAGGAGTATCTACGCGTACTTTCTTTCCAGCTATTGAAATGAAATGCGAAACAAAAGATAATTTCAGTTCCTATCTCACTATGACCAATACCCCTATAGGGGCTCACATGCGTGATATGTTTGCTCAAACTTATGCGATTAAAAACAATCTTAATTTAGATGCTATGCATTTCAAACCTGTTGTGGCTTTTGTAAACGGGAAGTATTATGGAATTTATGAGATGAGTGAACTGCCAGATTACTTCTATACCGAGTATTACAAAGGTGTAAAACAGGATTCAGTAGATATTTTGATTCGTCATAATATGGATATTATTGCTACAGGGTCTGATACAGGTTGGGTAACAACTTCTGGTAATGTTGGTGTTACGAATTACATCAGTTATTATACGATGAATGGCGCAGCGCCCTTCTACAAAAATGCCACTTCACGTATTGATACAAACTCCTTGATTGATTTTATTATTTACAACAATGTTTTAGTGAACATTGATTTAATGAATGAAAATAATGCATGGTGGAGAGGAAGAAGCGGCGATAATGTCAATCTTACCAAGTGGCGCTATTTTACATGGAACATGCCTAATATTTATGGCTTATGTATGGGACCATCTACATTCACTAATTGCTCTATGTATACATCGGGCTGTGAGTATGATAAATATTACAATGCTTCGTCGCCTGCTTATCAAAAACACCCTTATTTACTGAATAAATTGCGTTTACAAAATTCAGGTTTTAGAAACACTTACCTTACTCGTTACATGGATTTACTTAATACAACTTTGAAGTGTGATAATTTGAAAAATCACGCTAATTATATTAAAAATTTACTCTCTACAGAAATGAATAATCATTGTACTCAATGGAGTGTCAATTATACCGATTGGCAAGCCAATGTTGATACTTTTATCACCCGCATTCAAAACAGATGTGATACTATTTATAGCAAATTTAAATCCTGTTATGGATTAAATGGTCCGCACTTGATTACTGTTGATGTTTATCCGCCAGGGGCAGGTTATGTTTACTTAAATACTATTTTATTGAAACAATTCACATGGACAGGGAAGTATTATGCGCCACTCATTCTTTCGTTCAAAGCCATTCCTTCTGATACTAATTATATTTTTGACCATTGGGAAAATCAAAATACTACTGCACATACTTTAGTGCCTAATTACAAGGACACGGCTGTAACCTTGAATTTGAAAGCTAATGATAAAATCACGGCGGTATTTTATGATAAACGTACGGATGCCTTATTCCCAACTGGCTTTACTCCTAATGGTGATGGGGTGAATGACGTATTTGGACCTGTGAACCCAAGGTTTTTCAAAAACTATGAATTGCATATTTACAATCGTTGGGGAGAAGAAATATTTTCTACTACTAATCCTTCAGAATACTGGGATGGTAAGTATAAAAATAAAGATGTTGAACCGGGTGTATATGCCGTTGTAGCACGATATAAAAACATTATCAATGAAGAGAAGGTATACAAAGGAAATATTACTTTGATTCGTTGATTGGTGAGATGTAACGTTATAGGTATTTAGATATTTTCGTTGCCCCTAACTTACCTGTAATTTTTTAATTGCCACTAACGCATGTATGTACTTTAAATAGAACACAGATAACACTGATTTAGACAGATTTTCACAGATTTATCTTTTTGTTTGGCACTTTATACGAATACTTTAATTTGTGTAATTTGTGGGTAAAATTAGTTTTTGAAAACTAAAAGATTTTTATGGATTGTTATGTTGTTTTGAAAAATTTAATGTAAATTTGCGGCAAAAATTATTATGGGAAAAGGCGACAGAAGAACTAAAAGAGGTAAAATTCATCTTGGTACTTATGGAAAATCCAGACCAAGAAAGAAAAAGAAAGTAGCTAACAGCAAATAATTTTGTGTATGGCTATTCTTAACGGCTCGTCTCATCAAAGTTTAGGTGCAACGAGCCATTTTTTTATTTTAAAAACTTTTCTATGGAACAATTTGATATTATAGTTATAGGGTCAGGCCCGGGTGGTTATATTTCGGCTATTCGTGCTTCTCAACTTGGTTTTAAGGTAGCTATTGTTGAGAAATACTCATCACTTGGAGGAACCTGTCTGAATGTAGGGTGTATTCCTTCAAAAGCATTATTGGATTCTTCTGAACATTTTTACAACGCTGTACATCATTTTGAAGCACATGGTATTAAGGTTAAAGATGTAAAGCCCGATATTAAACAGATGATTGAACGCAAAAGAAAGGTCGTAAAGGAAAATAGCGATGGTGTAGCATATTTAATGAAGAAAAATAAAGTTACAGTATTTAATGGAATAGGCAGTTTTTTATCTCCTCAAAAAATAAAAGTTACTAATGATAAAGAAGTTAAGGAGTTAACAGCAAAATATTTTATCATTGCTACCGGTTCTAAGCCATCTACTTTGCCGGGTATTGAAATTGATAAAAAGCAAATCATTACCTCTACGGAAGCATTAGAATTAGAAACGATTCCCAAACATCTTATAGTCATTGGCGGAGGTGTGATTGGGCTTGAGTTAGGTAGTGTTTTTGCAAGATTGGGTAGTAAAGTTTCTGTGGTTGAATTTTTAGATAGAATCATACCTTCAATGGATGGCGCTTTATCAAAAGAACTTCAACGATTACTCAAAAAGAATTTAGGTTTTGAATTTTATTTACAACACAAAGTATTATCTGCTTCAAAGAAAGGAAAAGAGGTGGTAGTTTCAGCTCAAAATAAAAATGGTGAAACTATTGAATTAAAAGGTGACTATGTTTTGGTAGCTGTAGGACGAAGACCTTATACAGAAGGATTGGGATTAGAAAATGCCGGCGTACAAGTGGATGAAAAGGGTAGAGTAGTGGTAAATGAAAAATTACAAACTTCGCAACCACACATTTATGCGATTGGAGATGTGATTAGAGGACCTATGTTGGCACACAAGGCAGAAGAGGAAGGCGTATTTGTGGCTGAAGTGATTTCAGGACAGAAGCCGCATATTGATTATAATTTAATTCCCGGTGTGGTGTATACATGGCCGGAAGTGGCTTCTGTTGGACTTACGGAAGAACAATTGAAAGAAAAGAACATTCCCTATAAAGCGGGTCAATTTCCTTTCAAAGCCAGCGGAAGAGCCAAAGCCAGTATGGATACGGATGGTTTTATCAAAGTTTTAGCACATAAGGATACAGATGAAATTTTAGGTGTGCACATGATTGCACCACGTGCTGCAGATTTGATTGCAGAAGCAGTGGTAGCCATGGAATACAAAGCCACAGCCGAAGATATTGGAAGAATTTGTCATCCGCATCCAACATTTAGTGAAGCATTCAAAGAAGCATGCCTTGATGCATTTGAAAAAAGACCATTAAACTTTTAATTATTAACCTTATGGCCAAAACAAATAAAATACCTGTTTGCTCTTTTTGTGGATTACCTCAAAACGATAATGTGCTGTTGTTGGCAGGCCATAATGCTTATATTTGTGAATCCTGCGTAGAAAAAGCTTATGAAATTGTACAAAGTGATAAACGTTCAGTTGTAAAAAATAAGTTTTCTTTAAGTTCAGACGCCACACTTCTTACTCCCAAAGATTTAAAGAAATACTTAGATGAATATATTATTGGACAGGATGAGGCAAAGAAGATTTTGAGTGTTGCTGTGTATAATCACTACAAGCGGATATTAAATTCTACTAAAACTTCCAAAAAAGGAGAGGAGGTAGAATTGGAAAAATCAAATATACTTTTGATTGGAGAAACGGGCACAGGTAAAACATTGTTAGCACGTACTATTGCCCGATTTCTTAATGTTCCATTTTGTATTGCGGATGCAACGGCCATTACAGAGGCAGGGTATGTGGGAGAAGATGTTGAGACCATTTTGACACGCTTATTACAAGCAGCCGATTATGATGTAGCAGCAGCAGAAAAAGGGATTGTTTTTATTGATGAAATTGATAAAATAGCCAGAAAGTCCGGTGATAATCCTTCCATTACCAAAGATGTGGGAGGAGAAGGTGTACAACAAGCGTTATTGAAGATTTTAGAAGGTTCAGATGTTTTTGTGCCACCACAAGGAGGACGAAAACATCCGGAACAACAAATGATAAAGGTTAATACAAAAAATATCCTTTTCATTTGTGGAGGTGCATTTGTTGGGCTTGAAAAAATTGTAGCATCACGAATTAACTTTAATGTGATTGGATTCAAAGGTAAAAAACAGGAAGAGATTGATAAGAATAATATCTTGCAATATGTTACTTCTCACGATTTAAAGACATTTGGATTAATACCAGAATTATTAGGTCGTTTGCCTGTAATTGCTACTCTGCAACCACTTGATAAAACAGCATTAAAGAGAATTCTGACAGAACCTAAAAACGCACTTTTAAAGCAATACATTTATCTTTTTAGTTTGGATAACATACAATTAAATATTGAAGAATCGGTAATAGATTTAATTGTGGATACTGCGATGGATTTAAAATTAGGGGCGAGAGGTTTAAGAAGCATTTGTGAAAATATTTTTACAGATTTAATGTTTGAATTACCGAAAAACAATACTAAACAACCTCTTGAATACACTGTAACGAAAGAGTATGGAGAGAAAAAACTATCAAAACTAAAAAACACATCACAAAGCACTAAAAAAGCCATTTAAATCTCTAAACAAATTTTTTTAAAACAATTGTAATAAATTTCTTAAAATTAAGCCCAAAATTAAATACTATGAAAAAAACATTTTTTTTACTTGGTTTAGCAGGAATCTTATTAACATCGTGCAATAAAAAATCTCCGGAACCAGCTACTCCGGATAGCGATGTAACTACTGCTAAAGATGCAGTGAAATCTTACGAAGTTACAAATGATGTGTTTTTAATGGTGGCACTTACGAGAGATACTTATACATTTACTCCATTTTTTGGTTCCACTGGAGTAACGATTGTTTCGGATACAGTAGCAAAGATTGATACTCTCATTCTGAATAATGCTCAAGGTACCGATGGAAATATTCGTAATGGAAAAGTTGTGATTAAATATGCTGCATCTACATTAAATGCAAAATACATTCGTCAGCCCGGCTTTAAATGTACAGTGGAATTGTACAATTACACTATTAACACCACATCGGTATCTGCAACTTCTATTCAGATTTCAAACACAACACCGAATGGCTTTAATCCGAATACAACCAGTTTGACCTGGGCGGCTACGTTCAATAATTTTACAATGAATGATGGTACTAAATCCGTTGTGTTTTCTACAACACAAAACATCAAATTATTAAATACTAACTCGTCAAATGTTTATAATTCAACTGGTAATTTGCCTATTCAATGGAATAAAGCCAAAATATCTGTTATCGGAAATGCTACAGGTTCCAATTCAAATGGTTCTTTTGAAGTTACTTTTAATTCTCCATCTACCGATTATTTGTATCGAAACTTGAGTGATATGGATGGTTGCGCTCCCGAAGGATTTTTAAAACCAGGAAAGCGTCCATTTATTCAAGGTTTAATTTATTTAAAACCCAATGGAAAAAATACTCAAGTTGTCAATTTAGGAAATGGTACATGTGATTACAACATCAATGTAACTATCGATGGAATCACTTATCAAACAGATGTATTGTAATTAGTAACTCAATAAAATAATTTTATGTCTACTGCTACTATCAATGAAAAAGAAGTTACATCTTCTTCTAACGTAATTGAACAAATGAGTTTGTTTAATCATGAGCAAATCGTATTTTGTAATGATAACAATGTTGGATTAAAAGCCATTATTGGTATACACAATACAGTTTTGGGACCTGCTTTAGGTGGTACCAGAATGTGGAATTATGCGAATGAACAAGAAGCACTTACAGATGTTCTTCGTCTTTCACGAGGAATGACCTATAAATCAGCAGTTGCCGGTATCAATCTCGGAGGAGGAAAAGCAGTTATTATTGGAGACCCCAAAAAAATTAAAACAGAAGCATTATTAAGAAGCTTTGGAAAATTTATTGATAGTTTAGGAGGTAAATATATTACTGCTGAAGACGTTTCCATGAACAGTAGAGATATGGAAATTATTCACATGGAGACGGATTATGTTACGGGTCTTCCAGAATCGATGGGAGGAAGTGGTGACCCTTCGCCTGTTACTGCAATGGGTGTGTGGATGGGTATGAAAGCATCGGCTAAAAAAGTATATGGCAACGATTCTTTGAAAGGTAAAAAAGTGATTGTGCAAGGGTTAGGAAATGTGGGAAAACATCTTATTGAATATCTTGCTAAGGAAGGAGTAGAACTATTTGTTTTTGATATTGATGAAGAAAAATTAAAAGCGATTAGTAAACAATACAAAGCAAAAGTACTTTCCAAAGATGATTTATATTCTGTTGATGCCGATATTTACGCACCTTGTGCACTAGGAGCGACTGTTAATACGCAAACATTAGAACAATTGAAAGTTAAAATCATTTGTGGTTCTGCCAACAATCAATTGGAAAATGAAGAAATACACGGAAGAATGGTGGAAGAAAAAGGTATTTTGTATGCACCAGATTTTGTTGTAAATGCTGGTGGTATTATCAATGTTTATTACGAATTGGAAGGGTATAATCGGGAAAGAGCATTAGCACACGCTGAGCGAATTTATGATACTACCACAAAGATATTTGAAATAGCAGAAAGAGAAAAAATTCCTACGTATCTTGCAGCCAATCGTTTAGCTGAAGAACGAATTAATGCTATTGCTAAAATTAATGCAAGATTGTAATTTATAGTTTTTTTTGATGTTTATCTGTTACTAATTTAAGATTGGAAGTTATTCAATTATGAGTTAAGGTCGTTTTCATTATATTTGTAGCAAATTTTTAAATATGCAGTTAGAAGAAACTATCATGGGAGAAATTAAAAAGGCAATGCTGAATAAAGACAGTAAGCGCCTTGAAGCATTACGTGCGATTAAAAATGTGATTATTCATGTCAAAACATCTCCTGAAGGATTTACTGAAGAAAATGTGATTAAAACACTTCAAAAGGAGGTAAAAAAGCGTAAAGATGCCGCAGAAATTTATACTCAGCAAAATCGTTCGGATTTAGCAGAAGTTGAGCTCTATCAAGCATCGGTAATGGAAGAGTTTTTACCTAAACAATTAAGTGATGAAGAACTTAAAACGGAATTAAAAAAAATTATACAAGAAGTAGGAGCAACTTCTCCTGCTGATATGGGCAAAGTAATGGGTAAAGCTACCAAAGCATTGGCTGGAAAAGCCGATAATTCCAGAATTTCAGCGATTGTAAAAGAGTTATTGGCAAAATAATATGGCTGTAACACTTATTGAAGACATTGTTCAGTGTATTGAGGAATTAGCGTCGCCTAATTATCAGGAAAGCTATGATAATGCTGGGTTGATTATTGGTAATAGTACAGATCCTTGTACAGGTGTACTTCTATCTTTAGATGTAACGGAAGCGGTGGTTAATGAAGCCATTGAGAACGGATGTAATTTGATAATTGCACATCATCCATTAATTTTTAGTCCGCTTAAACGTATCACGGGAAAATCGTATGTAGAACGTTGTATTATTAAAGCCATTCGTCATAATATCAGCATTTATGCGGCACATACGAATCTTGATAACATTTATGCAGGCGTTAATCAAGAAATAGCCAATAGATTAGGTTTGATAAATACAAAGATACTTTTAATAAAGAAAAATGTTTTAAAGAAATTAGTAACATTTGTACCTTCTTCGCATTTAGAACAGGTTCAAAATGCTTTGTTTCAAGCGGGTTGTGGGCATATTGGTAATTACGATAGTTGTAGTTTTTTCACAGATGGTAAGGGGACTTTCAGGGGTAATGAAATGACCAATCCTTTTGTTGGAGAAAAAGGGAAGTTAAGCATTGAGCCAGAAATAAGGTTAGAAACAATTTTTGAAGCACATAAAGAAAAACAGGTTATTAATGCCTTATTAAAAGCACATCCTTATGAAGAAGTAGCGTATGATGTTTATTTGTTAGAAAACTACCATCCTAAAGTGGGCAGTGGAATGATAGGAGAATTCCAAGAAGCGATAGATATTAAAAGTTTTTTACAAAAAGTAAAAGAGGTATTTGGTCAACCAATGATACGGTACACAGCTTATGATAGGCCCATCCAAAAGGTAGCATTGTGTGGAGGAAGTGGTTCATTTTTATTATCTCCTGCCATTCAGCAAGGTGCAGATGCATTTATTACAGCTGATTTTAAGTATCATCAGTTTTTTGATGCGGATGGTAAAATTATGATAGTGGATATAGGTCATTATGAATCGGAGCAGTTTACACCTGAAATTTTTTATAGAATAATTAAAAATAAATTTCCTAACTTTGCCGTCCTTTTATCAAAAATCAATACCAATCCCATTAAATACTTTTAGTTATGACTACATTCAAAGAAAAATTAGATGCCTCTGTAGAAGCGAAATTAAGATCCTTATTTCAACTTCAACAAATTGATTCAAAGATTGACAAAATTCGTTTTATCAGAGGAGAATTGCCATTGGAAGTCAAAGATTTAGAAGATACTGTAGCGGGCTTACAAACTCGTGTTCAAAGATTACAAAACGATATTCAAAGATTAGAACTAGAGATTAGCGAAAAGAAAAATGCCATAAAAGACCATCAGGCGAATATTAAGAAATACGAACAACAACAAAATAAAGTTCGCAATAATCGTGAATACGAAGCATTAGCCAAAGAAATTGAATATGAAAATTTAGAAATTCAATTGGCTGAAAAGAAAATTAAAGAAGCACAGGCACAAATTGAAACAAAGAAACAATACCTGGAAGTAGCAGAAAAAGAATTGAGTGAGCGTCAAAAAGATTTAGAAATAAAAAGAAAAGAATTAGAGGAAATTATTGCAGAAACGGAAACAGAAGAAATAGAATTATTAAAAAAATCTGAAAAAGCAGCCGGTCAGATAGAACCAAGATTGATTAATGCGTATAAAAAAATTCGTGAGAATGTAAAGAATGGTATTGCAGTGGCAGTGGTAGAAAGGGATGCGTGTGGCGGATGCTTTAGTAAAATTCCTCCTCAAAGAATATTAGATATTCGTGCACACAACAAAATTATTGTATGTGAACACTGCGGAAGAATATTGGTCGATGCTTCTATTGACCCGGATTATGTACCTCCAACCGTAGACCAGGTATTGGAAGAAACAAAATCTAAAAGAAGTACAAAAAAAAGTAAAAAATAATATTTGAAAATAGTATAAAAAGTCCTTCTAATTATAGAAGGGCTTTTTTATTTTAAATAGAAGAGTTTTTATGCCTAAAAATCCTAAAATTTTTCCTATAACAATTACAAATCCTGTTGTTGAAGATTATTGTTTGAGTCATTCTTTCAAGATACCTAAGGAATTGATGGAGATTGAAAGTTACACAAAGAAAAACATATTAGCACATCGGATGCTGAGCAATCATATACAAGCCCATTTTTTAATTACACTTTCTTATTTAATGAGACCTAAAAAGGTATTGGAAATTGGTACTTTTACTGGGTATTCTGCAATATGTTTGGCACAAGGGCTTACTAATGATGGAAAAATTATTTCCATAGAAAAGCATCCCGAGTTTGTTTCTATTGCTCAAAATTTTTTTGAAAAATACAATTATAAAAACATACAAGTAATACACTCGGATGGACTGGAATTTGTGAAGCAACATAAGGATTTGTACGATTTAATTTATTTGGATGCTGATAAAGAACGTTACAAAGAATATTTGATTCATCTTTTACCTCTATTAGAAGAAAAAGGTGTGATGATTATAGACAATACGTTGTGGAAAGGGCTTGTTACAGAAGCAGCAAAGGAACCCGTAACTCGGAAGATACAAGAATTTAATGAATTTTTAAAGACATTAGAAAATCAGATATTTTATTCACTAATGCCCATAAGAGATGGCATAACATTAATTTTAAAGAAATAAATAACCCTTTAGATAATCATAATATCCAAAGGGTTACAAGATGTTTTTCAGATTGTTTAATTACAATTTAATACCTAATGAAACATAGTAAGTTCTGCCATTTCCAGGCATTAGTCCAGGACCAGGATAACCGCCAGCTCTTCTGGTAGCATATTTTTCATCGGTTACATTATTGATACCCCATTTGATAATGTACTTATTTTGTATCGTCCATGTGCTATTGATGTCAAATACTTGATACCCTTTAATGAGTCCAACAGTAGCATCTTTTGAAGGTTTAATAGTGTTTTGTGCGTCTGTAAAAACATCGCTTACCTGACTTAATTGTGCTGAAATAGAGAAACCATTGATGTAATAATTAATACCATACCTACCGATATTTTCAGGTGCGTACTCAACTTTTTTACCTACGATTGTTTTATTAGGGTCATTGATGATGGCAGGATTATCCCATCTTGTATATTCAGCATTCATGTATGTGTAGGCGGCATAGAAAGTAATGTAACCAATTTTTGAATTCTTATTAAAAATGCGAATGGGGTCAATCTCTATAAAGGTTTCAATACCTTTACTAACAGATGCGCCAATGTTTGTTCTGTATGGTACTCCGTCTTTAGTAATGGTACCAATTCTATTATTGTAGAATAAGTAAAAGCCACCAATGTCAAAATTTAAATAATCTTTTATTGCTCCTCTATATCCACCATCAATGTTGTATCCGGAGGCATCTTTAAGATTAGGGTCAATGATAGCATTAGTAGCTGGAGGTGTGAGATCAGAAAAGAGCACAGGGCGGTATGCTTGCGAATAATTGGCGTAGAGATTAGTGGCTTCTGTTACTTTAAATTCTGTGCCAATTCCTGTTAGGAGAATGGAACGGTGGCTTTTTAAGTTCACAGTCCCGGTGGGAGTTGTGTTAATGTAACCGTCTATAGATGATTCAATGATTTCATAACGAATACCGGGAACAATTGACCAACGTTTACCAATATGAAAAGAGTTTTCTACAAATGCTGCATAGTTTGTAGTGTTTAAGTTTAAACTTCTTCCCCATTCTTTACCATTTTGCAATTGATAAATATTTAAATCAAAATCTGAATTTCCATTACCAATACCCGCTTGATTTCTTTTAGTATTCCCTTTGTAGGCACGGATTCCGGCTGATAAATAATGTTTGCTATTAAACAAATAGTATCCTTGTAAATATCTGATTTCTGTTCCAATATTGTTGTATTTATCACGATCAATTTGTCGTGGGTTATATGATTGGATTGTTATATTAAATGTATCCTTTATATTGATGGCTTTTGTAAAACCAACACTATTTCTTTCAGCAACTGTTCCGAATATTTTCACATTGATTTGGGCGTCGTCTTTAATTTTGTATGTTGTATTGATGGCATAAACGTTCCACGGTACATTGAACCAATTTCTGGATCTGAATGATTGTTGTGGATTGATATTAAATAAAGAATCTGTAAGCCCACCTGCCTGTTGGCTCAAATAGTTCATTCGAGTGTATTCTAGTCCAATGGTGAGTTTTTTTGTTACTTCATAGTTTAATGCGATATATCCTGTATTGGTAAAATAGCGGCTGTTTTGTCTCCATCCATCGGCAGATCGGTGATGAAAATATGCATAGTAATTGAAGTTTTTATATGTGCCTCCAATGGCATTATATGAGTTAAATAGATTGTAAGACCCATAGGTTTGTTGTGATTCTATTTCTATTGGCGTATGTTTATTACCTTTTTTAATTTGATAATTTAACAACCCGCCGAATTGGGGTCCGTATTGAAGTGCTGCAGATCCGCGTATAAGTGTGATTTTTTCCACTGCTTCCATAGGAGGGTTATAATATGCTTCGGGATAACCAAAGATTTCTGCTGCAATGTCATAACCATTCTGACGAACGTTAAATTCCCACGAACGGTTAGGACTTAAACCTCTGGTAGCAACGCCCACCTGAATACCGGATCCATCATTTTCCCAAACATTTACACCGGGTACTTTTGCAAAAACCTGTCTGGCGTTATTAGTGGTTAAGTCAGCATCTGCATTTACAAGGTTAATTACTTCATTCTTTTTTGCAGAATTTAGATATACACCATCTATGTCTTTTAAACGCTGAATTTTGTTACGATTGTGTTTACCACTGATTTCTATTTCTTCTAATTCAATGATTTTTTTAGTAGTGTCTTGAGGAATTGAGTTTTGTGCATGCATAATGCATGAGCAAATAATGCTTAAGAATACAATTGATTTCATAACATTAATTTTGCGTGCAAAGATGATTATTTAGACCAATTCTAAACAATACCTAAAAGTGGGTATTTTTTTCCTATAAATTTAATTTTTGAACAAACCTAAATACATGATAGAACACGGATACCACAGATTGAAACAGATTTCCACAGATTATTTTTTAAGATTTTTTTTGAATATGCTGCCGGTGAATAATTAGTGTTGTCATTGGCAATAAAAATAAAAGTCACGAATGCACGAATAATGATTATTTTGAGAACAAGTTCAGAAGTATTAATGTTAATCTATTATCAAATGTTTACATTTATTATACTTGTGCGATATGGAAAAGAAAAATATATTAATTATTAATTATGTTTTTCCGCCTTATCCGGGCATTGGTGGGAGGCGATGGGCAAAGTTTGCAAAGTACTTGCATCGAAGAGGACATAATGTGTATGTGATAGCAGCGCAGAATCCTTTTGACTATGAATCTACATTTATAAACGATATAAAGGAATTACCAAAAGAGAATTTGTTTTATTTACCTTCCCTTTATCCTAAAATAATGATTAGTCCTTTGAAAAGTTGGTGGGATAAGTTAAAGTATCAATTTTGGTATAGAGTGTTGCCGTTATTTACTGATGGGAATTATTATGACCGAAGTATGTTCTGGAAAAGGCAATTACAAAACAAAATTGAGGAACTCATTCATAGTAAAAATATTCAAACAATTATTGTATCAGGCCCTCCGTTTCATTATGTGTATTATACAGTTCAATTAAGAGAAAAATATCCTGATATAAAGTTTATTGTGGATTATAGAGATGAATGGACATTTAATGGTGTGCATGGCATAGATATAATAGGTGAAAAGCGAAAGCAAAAAGAAATTGAAAAAGAAAGATATGTTTGTGGAAAAGCGGATGTGGTATTAAGTTGCCATGAAGTAATATTAGATTATTTAAACAACCTGCATGAAAATAAAAAAGGTTTATTAATGCAGCATGCTTACGATAAAGATGATTTTGGTAGCATAAAAAGTATTGGAAAAAATGATGAAAAATCCAATAAAGACATGATAATATCAATTTTTGGTACGATAGAACAAAGTAAAGTTAATTACTTGGGAGAAATATTAAGACAATTTGAAAAACACCGAGAGTTATATAAAAAAATTAATATAAATATATATTCATTTAATACTTTACTCTTATCGTCTTTAATAAATTATAAGTCAAAAATTAATTTTTTTCAAAATGTTAAACCAGAAATTTTGTTTAATGAAATAAAATTATCTGATTTTGTTTTAGTTTTTCATCCAGATAGACAGAGAGATTTAATTACTACAAAATTCCCCGAAATCTTTTATCTTCAAAAGCCCATTTTATTTTTTTGTGAAAAAGGTTTGGTGAGTGACTTTATAATAAAACACAAAATTGGGGTTCATCTGACCGAAGAAAATTTTAATGAAAAGTTCTTGTATGCTTTAAAACATCCAGAAGAATTTTCTTACAAAAATTTTCCAATAGAAGAATGGGATTATGAATATAGAACTAACGAGTTGGAGAAAATGATTTAATCCAAATTATTCATTAGAAATAATATGTATTCACAAGAGAGTGCTTCGAAAAAGATGCTCACTCGCAATGACGGGAAGTAGAAAGCGTCATTGCAAGCGTAGCGAAGCAATCTCGAAGGGCAGTATGTGATTATCAAAAGAAATTGTTTTGATAAAATCGGAACTCACAATGACGACACATTTAAAAGAGATTGCGTCGGGCGTTGACACGCTCTCGCAATGACGGGCTTATTCTTTGTTCTTACAACAACCCTTCCACTTGTGGAGGGTAAAAACAAAATAAGGTTTAAAACCACCAATAGTAAAGAAAAGCACAATGTTTGAGGAATGCCTTGTGAATAATTGGGTTTAAAAGTTGTTGTTAAGATTGATTTTCAGAAATCTCACTTTCTTCTTTATCATCATCCTCTTCATGCTCTACCACTGTAACGGCAGCAATGTCATCGTTTTCATCTAAGTTAATCAATCGAACGCCCTGTGTATTTCTGCCCATTACACGAATATCTTTTACACTTAACCGAATCGTTATTCCATTTTTGGTAATAATCATCAAATCGTCGTTATCGGTTACTAATTTAATTCCTACAAGCATTCCGGTTTTTTCAGTGATATTAATGGTTTTCACACCTTTTCCACCACGGTTGGTAATGCGGTATTCGTCAATTTCCGAACGTTTCCCATAGCCCTTTTCACTCACCACCATCACCGTTTTATTTTTATCATCAATGGCAATCATACCAATGACTTCGTTTTCAATACCTGTGAACGCATCGTCTTCTAAATCAATACCAATGACACCGCTGGCGTTTCTGCCCATCGCACGCACTTTATCTTCACTAAAGCGGCATACTTTTCCAAATTTTGAGGCAATCATAATTTCGCATTGTCCGTTAGTCAGTGTTGCATCAATTAATTGGTCACCTTCTTTGATATTCACGGCAATAATGCCATTGGTTCTGGGGCGTGAAAATTCTTCCAAAAGTGTTTTTTTGATAATACCTTGTTTGGTGCATAATACTATGTAATGGTTGTTAATGTATTGTTCATCACTTAAAGTATCTACATTGATGTATGCACGAATTTTGTCGTTCTGTTCAATGGCAATTAAATTTTGAATAGGTCGGCCTTTACTTTGCTTGTTGCCTTCTGGAATATCAAAGACGCGCAGCCAGTAGCATTTGCCTTTTTCGGTGAAGAGCAGCAAATAATTATGATTTGTTGCAATGAATAAGTGTTCAACAAAATCTTCTTCACGAGTAGCAACGCCTTTACTTCCTTTGCCACCGCGGTTTTGTTTGCGGTATTCATCTAAATTCGTTCTTTTGATGTAACCAAGATGTGAGATGGTAATAACCACTGTTTCATCCGGAATAATATCTTCCATGCGAATTTCATCGGCAGCATACACTAATTCGGTTCTTCTGGCATCACCGTATTTTTCTTTTATTTCTTTTAGTTCTTCTATAACAATTTGCTTTTGAAGATGTTCGTTGGCTAACACTTCTTTATAGTATTCAATTTTTTTCATTAAGTCATCGTATTCTTCTTTTAGTTTGTCTCTTTCAAGTCCGGTCAATGTTCTTAAACGCATATCCAATATAGCTCTTGCTTGTGCTTCTGTGAGGTTGAATTGAGACATTAATTGGTCTTTGGCAAGCTCTGGAGTTTCACTTTCTCTGATGATGCGAATCACTTCATCTAAATGGTCAATGGCAATGAGCAATCCTTGTAAAATATGGGCACGTTTTTCGGCCTGTTCTAATTCGTATTTTGTTCTTCTGACAACTACTTCAATGCGGTGTAATACGAAGTATTTGATGAGTTCTTTAAGGTTTAAAAGTTTTGGTCTTCCATTTACTAATACAACGTTGTTGATATTAAAATACGATTGAAGTGAGGAATACTTATAAAGATTATTTAATACAACTTGTGGATTGGCATCGCGTTTGAGTTCATAAACAATGCGAATTCCTTCTCTATTACTTTCATCACGAATTTCGCTGATGCCTTCAATTTTCTTATCTTCTACGAGTTTCCATTGTGCTTCAATCATTTCGGCTTTGTTGATTTGATAAGGCACTTCTGTTACCACGATTCTAAATCGGTCTTTGACTTCTTCAATAATGGCTCTTCCGCGAATAACAACTCTGCCGCGTCCGGTAAGATAAGCATCTTTAATACCTTCGTAGCCATAGATAATTCCGCCTGTCGGAAAATCAGGACATTTGATGTATTTCATTAATTCTTCATCGCTGATGTTTTCGTTTTGAACATAAGTGGTAATAGCGTCAATACATTCGGATAGATTGTGGGGTGCCATATTGGTAGCCATTCCAACGGCAATACCGGAAGCACCGTTTACTAATAAATTTGGGAAGCGAGCGGGTAATACTGTTGGTTCTTGTAAGGAGTCGTCAAAGTTGGGTTTAAAATCTACGGTGTTTTTATCAATATCAACGAGTAATTCTTCGGCGAGTTTGGTGAGTCTTGCTTCGGTGTAACGCATAGCAGCGGGTGGGTCGCCATCCATACTTCCGAAGTTTCCTTGTCCATCAACTAATGTATAGCGCAAACTCCATTCTTGAGCCATTCTGACCATTGTATCGTAAACACTGGCATCGCCGTGAGGATGGTATTTACCGAGTACTTCTCCGACGATACGCGCAGATTTTTTGTAAGGTTTATTGTGTTGAAGTCCAAGTTCTAACATCCCATACAGAACGCGTCTGTGTACAGGTTTTAGTCCATCGCGTACATCGGGCAATGCACGGGATACAATAACAGACATTGAATAGTCAATGTACGCGGTTTTCATTTCGTCTTCAATGTTGATAGGGATAATGTGTTCTTTGTTTTCCATAGCGTTTTATTGTTGAATAATTTTGTGAAATAATTAAGTGGCTAATGTATGGAATGAGAGGGAATTTTACAAGAGATATTTTGAGTAGATTTGTGAGGTAATATAATGCAGCTATGGAGGGCAAAAATCATAATGAAATAGGTAATTATGCGGAGGAATTAGCGTGTAATTATTTGATGGACAAGGGTTTTAGTATTTTAGAACGAAATTGGAGATACAAGCATTTAGAAGTTGATATTATTGCTGAAAAGTCGAATTTATTGATTGTGGTGGAAGTGAAATTTAGAAGTTCTACTTTAATGGGAGAACCAGAAGTTTTTGTGAATCGTCAAAAACAAAAGTTTTTAATAGAAGCCGTTAATCAATATATTTTGCAAAAGAATATTGATAAAGAAGTGCGTTTTGATATTGTGGCAATTACCAAAAAAAGAGGAGAATATGTAGTGAATCATATAGAAGATGCTTTTTATGCACGATAAAATTTCGTTAATATGAACATTTATCATTTTAGGTCTAATCAAATAGCAAGTGTCAAATATTTGTTTTTTAATGAGTTGAATGTTGTTTATTCAAAAGAAGAATTAGAAATTTTGTTTATTAGAGTTGTAGAATCGTTGGGATATGAATTTAATTCAGTGGAGTATTTGAACCAGAGTGACTTAATTGTTATTTCAAAAATTATTGATGAGTTAAAAACAGGCAAGCCATTGGCTTATATTTTGGGATATACCTATTTTTACAATTTAAAGTTTTTAGTGAATAAGAGTGTATTGATACCAAGGCCTGAAACAGAAGAATTGGTATGGAATTTGAAAAATATCCTTCAAAATAAATTTGATGGAAAAAAGCCAATCAAAATTCTTGACATAGGAACGGGTAGTGGCTGTATTGCTATTACATTGAAAAAATTGTTCCCAGAAGCAAAAGTGTGGGCAATAGATGTTTCAAAAGAAGCCTTAGAATTGGCGCAAAAGAATGCTGAATTAAATGGAATTGAAGTTTTTTTTGAACATAAAGATATTTTAATAGAATCATTAGATAGAGAATACGATATTATTGTGAGTAATCCGCCTTATATTCCAATAGTAGATAAAGAAATGATTGATGATAGAGTTAAAAAGTTTGAACCACACATAGCATTATTTTCTCAAACGGCAATTGAGTTTTACGAGAGAATTTTAGATTTATCTAAAACTTTTTTAGAAAAAGGAGGCATTGCTTTTTTAGAATTAAATCAATACTATGCGAAGGATATAAAGAATTTATGTGAAAAGTTCATGGATATTTTTAGATATGAAATAAAGAAAGATTGGAGTGGGAATGATAGATTTTTGCTAATAGAGAAACTGTAAATTGTGAATAAAAAAATAATAATATGAAATACTATCAATTGACAAAGGAGGAAGTACTAAGATATCTGCAAACTTCTGCAGAAGGTTTAAGTTTCAATGAGATTGAAAAAAGACGAAAAAGGTTTGGAAAAAACATATTAGATGAAAAAAAGAAGAAAACTGCCTTGCAGCTTTTTATTCATCAGTTTAAGGATATAATGATTTTGATTCTTTTTATTGCAGCAGTTATTTCATTTTTAATTGGGGATTTCAAAGACGCACTGGTTATATTGATAATTGTGTTTTTGAATGGAATAATTGGGTTTATTCAAGAATACAGGGCAGAGAAAGCGTTGCAATTATTAAAAAAGATGTCTGAAACTATTACGAAAGTCAAGCGTGAAGGTAAAATTTTTGAGATTCCGTCAAGTGAACTGGTACCGGGTGACATTGTTTTATTAGAGGCAGGAATGCAAGTACCAGCGGATATTCGATTGATAGAAGTATATAATTTACGAACGAATGAAGCATCATTAACAGGTGAATCCAATGAAATTGAAAAAAACAGTTCTGTTATACAAGGCGAAAATTTGATGGTTGGAGATCAGCAAAATATGGCATTTAAAAATACAGTTGTGACTTATGGAAGGGCTGTTGGTGTTGTTGTGGCTACAGGGATGCAAACTGAAATTGGTAAGATTGCTAAAATGTTAGAAGAAGAAGATGTGCAAACACCATTACAAAAACGATTGAAAGATTTTGGTAAGAAGTTAACCTGGGTAGTTTTAGTGGTATGTGGATTAATTTATATAGTTGGATTAATAAGAGGTGAAGATCCTATTCAAATGTTATTGACTGCTATATCAGTGGCTGTTGCGGCAATACCTGAGGCATTGCCGGCGGTTATTACAATTTCTTTGGCGATTGGTGCAAGACGAATGTTTAAGAGAAACACATTAATCCGAAAACTTGTTGCGGTTGAAACATTGGGTTCTGTAACTTGTATTTGTTCTGATAAAACAGGAACTATAACACAAAACAAAATGAAAGTTACCGATGTATGGATAAATAATCAAACTGATGAAGTAATAAATAATGAGACAATAAATCTGGAAAATCTTTTTTATCTCGCCTTATCTTTAAACCATGATGTTCAAAAAAAGGAAAGTAAAAGTAATAAAATAGAATTATCAGGGGACTCAACGGAAGTGGCAATTGTTGAATATTTAATGAATACTGAAATAGATGTGTTTGGAAATCTGGATAAATTCGAAAGAATAAATGAAATACCATTTGACTCAGTAAGAAAAAGAATGACCACGATAAATCAAGTGGATGGAAAATGGTTGGTAGTTTGTAAAGGGGCAGTGGAAAGTGTGTTAAATACATGTAAATCAGATAAAAGATTTTTTATCGAAGAAAGATTGAACAAATATGCTGGCGAAGGAAAAAGAGTATTAGGATATGCTTTCAAGTTAATAGATAATTTACCAGATAAACTTGATGCAGCCCACATTGAAGTTGATATGAATTTTTTGGGAATGGTAGCAATGATGGATCCGCCCAGAGAAGAGGTAATTCAAGCAATTCAACATTGTTATGAGGCAGGGATAATTCCCATTATGATTACTGGTGATCATCGTTTGACAGCTGAATACATTGCCAGAGAAGTTGGGATACTGAAATACAAAGAGGATAAGGTCATTACTGGGACAGAGTTAGAGAATCTAAACGATGAGGAATTTGAAAAAGTAGTAGAGTCGATAAAAGTATATAGTCGTGTGTCTCCTGAACAGAAATTAAGAATTATTAAGGCATTGCAAAAAAGGAAGCATTTTGTGGCGATGACTGGAGATGGTGTGAATGATGCACCTGCATTAAAGCAGGCCAATATTGGAATAGCGATGGGAATAACAGGTACGGATGTGTCAAAAGAAGCGGCTCACATGATATTACTCGACGATAATTTTGCTACTATTGTAGAAGCCGTTAAAGAAGGGAGGAGAATCTACGATAATATCAGGAAATTCATCAGGTATACGATGACCAGTAATAGTGGAGAAATATGGACAATTTTTCTGGCTTTGCTATTTGGATTGCCTGTGCCATTGCTACCTATTCATATCTTGTGGATAAATTTAGTGACAGATGGTTGGCCTGGTTTGGCATTATCTTCAGAGCCAGCTGAAATAAACATATTAAAAAGACCGCCAAGGAAACAAGATGAAGGCATCTTTTCTGGTGGAATGGGAACTCAGATATTATGGGTTGGGCTATTAATGGGGGTAATATGCATTTTAAGTCAATACATTTTTATAAACGCATCGACTGAGAAATGGAGGACGATTGTATTTATGGTTTTGTGCTTATCTCAAATGGGTAATGCAATGGCAATTCGTAGTGAGAGTGAATCTATTTTTACACAGGGATTTTTATCTAATAAACTACTGTTGTATGCAATTTTACTTACCTTTGGTTTGCAATTGATGATTGTTTATATTCCATTTTTGCAAAGCATATTTAAGACAGAGGCATTGTCATTATGGGAAATGGTATTTGTTCTAATGATGTCAAGTGTGGTATTTTTTGCTATTGAGTTGGATAAAATGATTAAAAGAATTAAAAAATAAAATTATGGTTTATTCTCATTTAGTATGGTTTCATATATTTGGATTTGCTTGTTGTGCCTTATTGATTTTTAAGGCTGGCAAGAATCTTGTAGAGTACGGTGATAAAATTGCTGAACACACAGGTCTTGGAAGAGCGTGGATTGGGTTGATATTGATGGCTTCTATTACTTCTCTTCCTGAACTTATTACTGGAATAAGTTCTGTTACTTATGTAGATGCACCAGATTTGGCAGCTGGAGATGTTCTGGGAAGTTGTATGTTTAATATGTTGATATTGTCTTTAATAGATGCGAGGATTCAAAAACCACTGATGTCTTTGGTAAAAGATAGCCATTTACTGGCAGGTTTGTATGGTATTATTCTTGTTTCAATTGTTGGTCTTGCTTTGTTATTTGGGACGAAAATGCCTAAGTTATTTAATGTTAGTTTTTTTTCTGTGTTGATTGTGGTGGTTTATTTAATTTCTATTTATCATATTTATCTTTTTGATAGTAAAGATAGAAATGTAGAATTAGTTAAAGAAAATTATTCAAAAGATAGCATAAAATCGATAGTGTTTAAGTATATTGTCAATGCAATTATTGTAACGGCGTCTGCCTTTTTTTTGCCTTATTTTGGCGAGAAACTTTCAATAGATTGGGGAGTAAGTAAAACATTTTTTGGAACCTTGTTTATAGCTGCTTCAACGTCTTTACCAGAATTGTCTGTCTCGTTTATTTCTATTCGAATGAAATTGTATGATATTACGGTTGGCAATCTTCTTGGAAGTAATTTATTTAATGTTTTCATATTGGCTATTGATGATTTTTTTTACACAAAGAATGCATTGTTTAATGCGGTAGATAAAAATCATTTGACTTCTGTATTAACAGTCGTAATAATGACGGCTGTGGCAGGTATTGGCATTCTTGTAAAAACAACAAAAAAAATATGGTTATTGAGTTTAGATACATTTGTGATATTCTTTTTATATGTAATGTTGGTTCTTTTTTTATGGTTCTTTAAGTAATTTTTAGATTGAGGAAACTTGGGGAGATTTGTTGGTTTTTAAAAAAAATCTACTATCAAAGGTTTATTATTTGCATTTTTGCGATTGGAATATGGTTTTCTGGAAAAAGAAAAAATACATATTTAATCCGCAAACATTAAGGTATGAATTAGCCAAAACTTCTGTGTGGGCTATTATTGCCAGTATTTTTTCATATTTGTTGACGGGTCTTGGTTTTGCAGCATTGACCATTTATGTGGCCTATAATTTTTTTGATTCACCAAAGGAGAAAATATTGAAGAGAGAAATTGAAGTTTTAAAGTCGCAATATGAAATTTTGCAAAATAAAATGAATAGATTGCAACTTGCTTTGAATGAATTACAAGAGCGTGACAGAAACATTTATCGTGTGATATTAGAAGCCGAACCACTTTCAGAAGACATAAGGAAGGCAGGATTTGGTGGACAAGCATACGATGAATGGGCAGGTATGAATAATGCCGATATTATTAAGCAAACGCAATTGAAACTACAACAAATTAGTAAACAATTTTACATCCAATCCAAATCTTTAGATGAAATAGCAGAATTAGCGAAGAACAAATCCGAAATGTTAGCGTCTATTCCTGCTATTATACCAATTCAAGTAAAAGACCTTAAAAAACAGGTGACCAGTGGTTTTGGGTGGAGAATACATCCTATCTATAAGACGCAGGAATTTCATCCTGGTGTAGATTTTCCATCTCATCAAGGCACGCCAGTGTATGCTACGGGCAATGGTAAAGTGGAATTTGCTGGAATGGACAATAGTGGTTATGGATTGCACGTTATTATTAATCACGGTTTTAATTATCAAACTTTATATGGACATTTAAGTAAAGTAGTGGTGCGTATGGGAGAAAAAGTGAAAAGAGGACAATTGATTGGTTATGTTGGTTCTACTGGATTGAGTACGGCGCCACATTTACATTATGAAGTTATTAAAAACAATGAAAAGGTGAATCCGATAAATTATATGTTTAGTGGTTTGTCGGAAGAAGATTATGCGATATTGGTTGAACGAGCCAATCAATCTACACAAAGTTTTGATTAAGAATGTCTCTGCATAAGATAGATAAATGGACGGCAATTGCTCTTGTGGTAGCGAATATGGTGGGGACTGGTGTATTTACCAGTTTGGGATTTCAATTATTGGAAATTCAAAGTGCATGGACAATTATTTTTTTATGGATTTTAGGTGGGATTATTGCGTTATGTGGGGCTTTTACGTATGCTGAAATTGGGTCTTATATTATTAAGAATGGTGGGGAGTATCAGTATTTGAGTAGTTTCTTTCATCCGATGATGGGGTTTGTAGCTGGGGTTGTGTCGGTTGTTGTTGGTTTTGCTGCCCCTATTGCAGCGGCCTGTGTGGCATTTGGAAAATACTTTTCTTACGCTTTTTTTTCGGAGAATCAAAAAGAATTGGAGAAGTTTATGGCCATTCTGGTTTTATCTGGCATTACTGGTATTCATTTATTGGGTTTAAAGGTGGGAGGTTTATTTCAAAAGTATGTTACATTGATTAAGATTGTGGTGATGCTGCTGTTTTTAATGGCTTTTTTTTTGCCGAATGCAAATCCTGAAATTTTTAGATGGGAAAAGCGTATTGTAGATGAAGTATTTTCATCGGCTTTTGCAGTGAGTTTAATTTATGTAAGTTATGCTTATTCTGGATGGAATGCTGCAGCATATATTTCTGCAGAAATAAAGAATCCTGAAAAAATTCTTTCAAAGGCGTTGATTGGCGGGACATTTCTGGTGATGATGATGTATGTATTGTTGAACTCTTGCTTTTTGTATTCCACGCCTGTTGAGGCATTAAAGGGCAATGTAGAGGTAGGAATTATCAGTGCACAATATATTTTTGGTAAATCGTTGGGGAGTTTGATAGGGTTATTAATTGCAGGTTTGTTAGTATCTACGATTAGTTCAATGATGATGGCATCGCCGAGAGTATTAGCAAGTATGGGTGAGGACTTTAAGGTAATTTCAGTTTTTAATAAACGAAACAAATTTCATTCGCCATATATATCGGTGCTTACTATTGCCGTTATTTCAATGGTTATGATTGTATCTTCTACTTTTCAATGGTTAATTAATTACATTGGTATTACCTTGATTATCTTTACTTTATTGACATCAGTGGGATTATTTGTTTTGAGAAAAAAAGAAAATTATTCTCCTGTTTTTAAAGTGCCTTTTTATCCTTTACCTTCTTTGGTTTTCATTTTTATGAATCTATGGATTTTAGTGTATGTTGGGAAGCAGGAGGTATCTGCGTTAATAATTTCTGTTGTAACAATTGGAGTGAGTGGTATTTTGTATGGTTTTATAAAATATCTTGAACGTAGATGAGAGTTAGGATATTGTTGATAGTAGTGGTAGTTGTTTGTAAGGGGTTAATGGCACAAGAGAATGTTTTAGATTCATTATTCAATCAATTACCTGTTAACTTGAAAAAGTTTATCGAAGATCCGAATAAGTATAGATTTCAATGTATTTATACAAAGATTGATTATGATGCTGATAGTAGACCTTTGTTTAGAGATTATTATTTTAATTATTCAGATACAGTGTATAATTATCCAGCCAGTATGGTGAAATTGCCTGCATCTGTTGTGGCATTGAAGAAATTAGAATTACTGAATAATAGTGAAGTAGATTGGGAAAGTCCTGTTTTAATGGATTCTTTGCATTGTCAAAAGAGGGTAAAAAGTGATTCTATTGGCAGACCATATTATCCGCATTTAAAGAAATGGATAAAACGAATGTTGATTTTGAGTGACAATAATGCTTATACGAGAGTGTATGATTTTGAGAATTGCAGGACATTACACGAATGTTTAAAAGATTGGGGATTTACACAATCTCAAATAAAAAATAAATTTGTAACCAAATGTCAGAAGGATTCTTTGTATTTTACTCCAACGGTTTATATATTAAATCAAAGTGGAGATACTATTTATATTCAATACGCGGATTATAAGTGTCATTTTGATAGTTTGTACAAAAATTATTCAGTGGGCTATACTATCCGAATGGAAAAAAGGGGAAAAAGGATTGTTCGTCAACGCGTTCCGAAATCATTTGCTAATCATAATGATTGGCCATTAGCATATTCGCATCAGCTTATGAAATATTTGATTTTTGATGATGATTTGAAAGTGTTGAATTTGAATAAATTGTATAAAGATTCTTTGATAAGATATTTAGGAAGTTATCCAAGGGAATATTCAGAACTGGAAGTAGATACAAATGATTATTATGACACGTGGAAAAAATTTTTTATATATGGTGCAAAATATAATCGAGTGAAAGCAGATACTTTACGAAACATAAATATTATTGGGCGGGCATACGGTTTTTTATCTGAAACCGCATATATTGTAGATTTCAAGAATAATGTTGATTTTCTTTTAAGTGCAACAATATATGTGAATCCTAATGAAATAATGGATGGAAAATATAATTATGAAGAAGCTTATGAATTATTTTATCACATTAGCCGCTTGATTTACGAATATGAAAAACAATTTTCAAAAACAGTGAATAAATTTCGGTATTATGAAAATTTATTTCAAAAACAATAAGTTTATTTTTGGGGCATTGGTCATAATGTTATATTCCTGTAATAATAGAGATTATAGCGATGAGACGAAAGTTATTAAACAAGATAACATAGATACACTTAAACAAAATCAAAACATCCCAAAAAATAGGTTTATTAAATCATGTGTCAAAATTCAATACAATTCAAATAATGAATGGAACAATACTATTTCTTTATTAACAGGAGATAAAAATACATTTAGATATAAAGCACTTTATGATTCAAGTTATTGGGAAATGTATCATGAGTTTATTGATATTTCATGGGGAAAGTTAGAGAGGCAACGTTTAAGTAAAATAAAAAAATGGCGTGAACAGGAACTCGCTTTTGCAGATACATTAACACACACTATTTTTTATCCGTTTTCTGGACCTGATTTTCTGACGGTTTCAGTTTTGTTTCCAAAAGCAGATACTTTTATTATGTTGGGACTTGAACCTGTGGGGGCTTTACCAGATTTTTCAAGAATGACTGCTGAACAACAACAAAGTTATTTGTCTAATTTTTCAAATGCATTGGGTGATATTTTTGACAAAAGTTATTTTATTACAAGAAAGATGTTACATGATTTTCAATCGCAGAAAGTAAATGGACTCTTACCTGTGTTAGGTTTTTTTGTAAAGAATTTAAATTATGATATTGCCGACATAAAGTATTTTTACAAAGACAGTGCCAATCAGATAAAAGAAATGGATTATTATACAAAAGAAAAGATTAAACCAATGGGTGTAAAACTTACGGCAGTAAAGGATTCCTGTGCTAAAACAATTTATTATTTTCGCTATAACGTAATGGACAAATATTTTAATGATAGTAGTAGTTTTTATAAGTTTTTGGATTCGTTTAAAAACTATGTAACATACATTAAAAGTGCGTCCTATTTATTGCACAATCCTTTTATGTCCAATATGCGCAAGATGATATTGGAACATTCTGTTGCAATTTTGCAAGATGATACTGGAGTTCCATATAGGTTTTTGAGTGATAGTACAAAGTGGCAATTAAGATTATACGGTGAGTATGATAAACCAGTGAAAGATTTTGGAAAAATGGGTTATCAGCCGGACCTTGCCAGACGAATGAAAGAGGATAGTATTCACATTCCAAAATTACCATTTCATTTAGGTTATCATTGGGGAAGTAAAAAAGATGTGTTAATTTTAGCCATTAAAAAATAATAAACAACTGATATGAATGAAGATGATAATATAAGAAAATTATCGGATGTATTTAAAGATTTGTTGAAGCAGGAAGGGTTGGAGGATAAAATTATTAAGGCAAAAGTGATTTCAATGTGGAAAGATGTTGTAGGGCCGCATATAGCAAGGAATACAAGTAGGTTAAAATTTCAGGATAATAAATTAATTGTTCACGTACACTCGGATGCATTGAGAAATGAATTGATGTTTATGAAGCATCAAATTATTCAAAATCTGCATCAAACTGTTCAAAAAGAATTTATTGAAGATATACTTTTTTATTAAAAGCATATTATGAAAAAGATAATTCAGTATTTGATATTCATTCCATTGTTTCTTGCATCGCAAGAAAGAGAGGACAGTATAATGATTAATAAAATTTACGATTACTTTTTAAGTGAATCCAATTGTTATGAAAATTTAAGGTATTTGTGTAAAAAAATAGGTCATCGATTAAGCGGTTCTGTAAATGCTCAAAAAGCAGTAGAATGGGCTTATAAAACGATGAAGCAAACAGGTGCAGATACAGTATATTTACAAAAAGTGAAGGTGCCTATATGGAAACGAGGATATACAGAATGCAAATTAATGCTTAAAGACAAAAGTATTCCGATTAATGTACTTGCTCTTGGAAATTCGGTGAGTAGTGGAGAAAAAATAGTGGCAGAAATTATAGAAGTAAAAGATGAAATTGAATTGGCTAAACTAGGTGAAGAAAAAGTAAAAAATAAAATAGTGTTTTTCAATGTAAAATTTAATCCGAAAAATGTTTCCACTTCTAAATCTTATGGAGAGTGTGTGAAATACAGATATATTGGTGCTTCTTATGCTGCAAAATATGGTGCAAAAGCGTGTTTGGTAAGAAGTATGACATTATGCAATAACCATTCTCCTCATACAGGGAATATGTCGTATGATGATAAAATTTCAAAAGTAAAAATACCTGCATTAGCTGTAAGTTATAGAGATGCCGATACGATTGCATTATTATTAAAAATTCATCCTGATGTGAAAATGGAATTGTATACTGAAAATTTTACATTGGATAGCGTAGAATCCTTCAACGTGATTGGAGAAGTGAAAGGAAGTAAATATCCGGATAGATTTATTACAATTGGCGGGCATCTGGATAGTTGGGATGTTGGAGAAGGTGCACACGATGATGGTGCAGGTATTGTACAAAGTATAGAAGCGATTTATGTTTTCAAAAATATCTATCGTCCTAAGAATACTATTCGCGTTGTGGCATTTATGAATGAAGAAAACGGATTAATGGGTGGAAAAGTATATGCTTTAGAAGCAAAGCGAAAAAATGAAAAGCACATAACAGCCATTGAAACTGATGCGGGTGGATTTACGCCAAGGTATATTGGAGTAGATACAACAAGAGGACTGTATCAACTATGTGAAAAATGGAATTCTTTATTTGAACCATATTATATTCAAATTAAAAAGGGTGGAGGCGGCGCAGATATTAGTCCACTTAAAAAATTATTAGGTATTCCATTGTGTGGATACGAACCAGACAATCAGAGGTATTTTGATATTCATCATACAAAAGAAGATGTTTTTGAAAATGTACATAAAAGAGAATTAGAATTGGGTGGTGCGGCAATTAGTGCGTTTGTGATGATGGTGGATAGGTATTTTGAGTGAGGAGATGAGTTAATATAGTATGAGTTGAGTGTTATAAGTTTGAATTGAGAATTGTAAAATTTTACCACAGAGAAATATAAGAGGCATAGGAAATATTGTTTTGAAATCTATGTGTTCTATGTTGTAATTTCTATGTGTCTATGTGTTTTACATTGTTGTGAGTGATGAGTTGGGAGTTAAGAGTGATGAATTGTGAGTAGTAATGATGGAAATTCTTTAGAAGTAGTTGTGATTCAAAAAAAATGTGTATTTTTGTAGTTAATAATAATTAGAATTAAAGATGGATTTTAAAGTAAAAAAGGATAGTAAGTGTTTGGGCGCAGATGATATACTGGAACCTATGATTAGTATAAGGAAGTTTACAAGTAGCAGTGCGAGTGATGTAGGTGTGGAGTATTTTAGGGTGTATTCGGATGGGCGGATGTGGATGAAGAGTGGGGGAAGTAATGTGGCGATGTTTACTTTGAATGATGGGAGTAATGATGTGGTGCGGATATTTGGGAGTGGGAAGGTGGTGATAGGGAAAGAAATAAAATACAGTACACATTCAGATGCCTTGTTGCAAGTGTCAGGAAAAATAGTTTCAAAAGAGTTTTTTGTAACGGTTCAAAATTGGTCTGATGATGTGTTTGAGATACATTATAAGTTGCCTGATTTATACGAATTAGAAAAATATTACAGGACCTATAAAACATTACCGGGAATTCCGAACGTAAAAGAGGTATTAAATGATGGTGTAAATGTTGGAAAGTTAATACCACTTCTCTTGCGCAAAATAGAGGAGTTGACAATAATTGTAGTAAATCAACAAAAAGAAATAGATCAATTGAAAAAGAGTAATAAATGAGAAAACTATCATCTATATATTTTGTTTTTCTTTTAATATGTCTTATGTTGCATCTTTATGGACAAAAGGATAGTAGTATTAATATGCATTCAAGTTGTTTTGTAGGTGGAGGATTAAATAAATATGAGGTAAGCAAAGAGAGGTATCAAAGGGGTGATAGGATACCAATTAGTAGTTATAAGTTTAATGCAGATTATTACTTGAATTTTGGCTATACATTTTTTTTGAAAAACCTATATTATTTGAGCGTTGGATTTGAATTTAATGATTTTGATAGAAAGTATACACAACCGACTAGATCTCGTTTGATAAAAATTATTGATAGTTCACAATATAACAAAATTGTTGAAGAAAGAGAGGGGAGTAGTTATGAAGAATATTTAAAGATCAAATCATTAGGTATTTTAATTAGTGTGGGAAAGTGTTTCATAATGAATAACAAATTTTCTTTTTTGATAAAAATAAAAGGAAGTTTATTAGTTGACTATAAAAATAATATTTGGTATACAGAGACAACGGCTATCACCAGAAATGTATATGACTCAAATTATGTATTGCTTGACGCAAATAAAATGATTTTATCGGATAAACGAACTGGTCAGATTTTATACAATAGCCACAAACAATTTAATTTATCAGATTTTTCTAATGTAAACATCAAGGCTGGTTTTCAATATAAAATAAATAAGAATATAGGATTCAATATGTTTTTTCACGTAGGTACATCACGATATTTGTTACTATTCTCTCATCCATATCACAAGTTATTTTATGGGATTAGTATGGAGTTGAGTTATTTTTTTGAGAAGAAAAAAAATTAAACTATATGCATCATTTAATAATTATATTTTGCTTTTTTGGAATTACAATTATAGTTAAAGTGTATTCACAACCGAATATAATACCGAATGGTGATTTTGAAAAAAGTAAATCATCTATCAGTTGTGCTGAGCTAGCCGGTTGTGATGATAATCAAAACCTTTTTAATAGTTTAATATATAATTGGGAGGCCGCTATTCATAATAATGATGCTGCTACTAAAAAATCTATTGGAGATATTTATTATATAGATGTTTCTATTGAGAAATGTGTTGAATTGGTGTTAAGTGATAATAGTTTTTGTAGTGTATTAATACCTTCTCCTTTGGCGTTTACAAATGGAACGAAGTTTGTGAGAATTAGAGCAGATGTGTATAAATGTAAAAATAATAAGAAATATAAACACGGGGCTATTGGTGTAGCTCTTGATAATGGTGCAACTTTTGTAAAAGATAAGAAGTATATTATTAGATATAAAATAGCACCATTAAGATCTCGAAATTGCTCTTCATCAAGTGATGACATCTGTTCATACAATCAATTATACTGTCATATTCGTTTTTTTCTATCGGAAGAGGGACCAAAGAATTGGGATAAATCAACGAGTGATAAGCAGGAGTTGATTAATGTGAATTTTGCAAAAGATTTATGTAATTTCTATGTGTCTATGTGGTTTATGTAGTTATGAGTTATGAGTTGAGAATTTTGAGTTTAGAATTTGAATGTTATGTTTATTTTTATTGAAAAATGAGTATATAGACAGATGTGAGAATGAGGAATTTTTTAATAAACAAAATATTTCAGAATGAAGGATTTAAATACGAATTTTGCGGTGTAAATTTATTTTAATGGCAGTAAATATTTCTATATGGGCATCGGGTAGTGGGACGAATGCGGAGAATATCATTCAAAAGTTTAAAAATCATCCTTTCATAAAAATAAAGATGATTGTTACCAATAATCCAAATGCTGGCGTTATTCAAAGAGCAGAAAGGTTGAAAAAAACAATACATATTATTCCTAAAAAAATTTTGTATGAAAAAGTAGATAGAGTAATAGAGTTGCTTGAAGAAGAACAAATCGATTTAATTGTACTAGCAGGATTTTTACTTAAAGTGCCTGAAAAAATCATTCAACGTTTCCCTGATAGAATCATGAATATTCATCCGGCATTATTGCCTAAATATGGAGGCAAGGGATTTTATGGCGAATATGTGCATCGTGCAGTGCTTCAAAATAAAGAAAAAGAAAGTGGAATCACCATTCATTATGTTAATGAAGAATACGATGCAGGACAAATTATATTACAGGTAAGATGTCCTGTAAATCCAGATGATACAGTGGAATCGTTAGCAAAAAAAATACATCAATTAGAATACGAATATTATCCAAAAGTAATTGAACAAATTGCTCAACGAATTTACGAAACCAAAAAAACGAATGTGTGAATAACAACCAGTATCCATACTTTGATAATAATGCCACAACGGAAATTGACGCACAAGTTCTCGATGTTTTGAATGAATATCAAAAGTATTATTATGCTAATCCATCTTCTACATCACATCCTTCCGGGATGATTTGCAATGCCTTATATCAACAGCATAAGCAAAAAATTGCTGATTTGTTGAATGTTTCTGAAAACGAATTAATTATTACAAGTGGTGCCACTGAATCCATTAATACTGCCATCAAAGGAATTTATTTTCAATATTACAAAAAGAAAAATCATATTATTTCCTGTAAAACAGAACATTCGGCAGTTTTGAAAACATTAGAATATCTTCAAAACTTTTTTGGTGCAGATGTAACTTTATTAGATGTAAATGAGAACGGACAAATTAATTTGGATGCATTAGAAAGAAGTATTCATGAGAATACACTATTAGTATGTTTGATGTTAGCCAATAATGAAACAGGCGTAATACATCCAATGGAAGAAATTCACAAAATCACTCAAAAACATAGAGTGTTATTTTTTTGTGATACTACACAAGCTTTTGGTAAAACAAAAATATCTAAAATAACAGCAGATTTATTTTGTGGTAGTGCTCATAAATTTTATGGTCCAAAAGGAATAGGTTTTTTAGTGATTAGAAACTTGAGTAGAAAAGTTTTTTTGCATCCATTATTGCATGGTGGGAATCAACAAGAATATCGTTCAGGTACTATACCTTTGCCGTTAATAGCAGGGTTGTCAAAAGCATTAGAACTGGTTTTCGAACAACAAGATTTTATTATTCAGAGAATTGAAATACTGCGTAATAATTTTGAAGAGCAGTTAAAACAAATTGTCCCTGTTAAAATACATTCAGAAAAATCTTTAAGAATATGTAACACAAGTAATGTTCAATTCCCCTTTGAATACAAAGCAGTGTTATTAAGATTGATGAAAAAATTTTGTTTTTCCCGCGCTTCTGCCTGTTCAGATGGTTCAGGAAAACCTTCACATGTACTGACAGCAATGGGACTTACGAAAAACGAAGTAGATTTAAGTTTTAGATTTTCTTTTTCTAAATATAATGAAGAAAGTGAAATGAATTTATTTTTTGAAGAACTTGTGAAAAGTATAAGTGAACCAAACAGTTAGTGGAGCATATCGGACTCGAACCGATGACCTCTACAATGCCATTGTAGCGCTCTAGCCAGCTGAGCTAATGCCCCGTTTCTCAACAAAATTTGCCGCAAATATAATAAATAAAGTAGTATATTAGATTTATTTTATGTTTCAAAAAGAATTATTTTATAGTTTTGCAATTTGAAAAAAATGTCTTATGAAAAAGCTTTTAGTCGTTTTATTTTTTCTTTTGTCTATTAAATTAAATTCTCAATCTACATTTCAGAATTTCTTATGATATAGCCAGTTTTGATTTGGCGGGAGGAATGGTTGTTACTCCTGCAAATGAGTTTGTGTTTGCCGGAACAAACGCTTCCTTTATCCCATACTTCGGAAATATTGTGAAATTGGATAACACATGGTGGGGTTTTGTGGGCTAAGGCATATACGGGAGGTATAGCCACAACTTTTAATGACTTAAAAAACGTCAGCACAGGAGGATTTATTACCTTTGTGGGTCAGTCCTCCAGCGGAGGTGCTATTTTAGTGAGAGTGGACAATAATGGAACATGTTTTATGGGCCAAGAGATACTTACTTGCCGGATTTTAGTGGAAGTAAATCGTCCAATGAATTTTTTAATGCTGTAATTGAAACATCCGATGGTGGTTTTTTGGCAGTGGGCGGAGTGGATTATTTCTGGGATGGATCAAGGCCTCTACTGTGGATACTCACGAGTTTTTTTGCTGTTAAAGTTAATTCTGCCGGACATCTTCAATGGAGTAGGGTATGGACCATTGGTACACGCACATACAGATGAAAGTTATTTCACTGGATTGTGCAGAATCTTCTGATGGCTACTTGCTGGTAGGCGTTTCAGCTGATGGTTCACAAACTATGACAGATGGCGATTATCCAACAGATGCTTTTTTAGTTAAAGTCAATAAAACAACTGGGGCAAATATATTTATCAACCGATTTGGTAATGGAAATAGTACATCACAAGGTGATCAACGGGGTTATTACTCTCTCTTCCGGGCATTTTCTTAATTGGGGGTTACGATGATGTTCATGCATTTGTTGCTCGTTTGCAGGGAACGGGTTCGACAGCAGTTCAATTGTTTGGTAGAAGAATTAATGGTACTTCTTTTCCAGTTTCTCAATATGTCATTCAGGATTTGATGGAAAATTCGGATGGTAATTATTCTTTTATCGGTTGGAGAATAGCAGGCCTTTTACCTAACATTAAATTCTGCCATCATTAAAATGAACAGCGGTACCGGCGCAATCATGTTTGGAAAAACCTATGCTCCCATTGGCTTATCCTCTATTTTACCTGAAGGGGGCTTGTTCCGTCTGACCAAGGATATTTCTTTGTGTTACACTGACCAACAAGTTACAGGATTCAACTACAATGTAGTAAGAACTGATAACAATGGAGACATAGGTTTATCTGCGCAGGATGTACAAATACTTCTGTTAGTCCCGGCACTCAGTCTTACAACATCACTTTTCAATCCATTACCACTTCACTTCTTATGCACCTGCTACCGCATCTTCATTTGCACCAATTGTTTCCAACCTTACTCCCACTATAATGTTCATTGTTTGAATTGTAATATTTCTGTTGTGCCAACTTTAACTGCTACACCTAATCCTATTTGTGCCGGTCAAAATGCTACTATCTGCCGTAACTAATACTGTCAGTGGATATAACTATAACGTCTTTACTTCTGCTTCCGGCGGCACATCTATTGGATCAGCACCATTATCTGTATCACCGTCCACTACTACGACTTATTACGTGGAAGTTCAGTCGCAGAGCAACCCCTCTTGTTTGAGTGCCACTCGTACCCCTGTTACCATTACAGTTACACCATCTCCTACTCTCACATTATCTACCAATCCTAATCCCATATGTGCAGGCAACACTTTGTCCTTATCAGCGGCGGAAGCGCTACATCATATACATGGAATGGTCCTGCAGGATTTACTTCTACATCTGCTAATACTATTATTGTAAATGTTAGCCCTTCCAATGCAGGAACATATACACTGACAGGAAGTGCATCGGGTTGTTCCTACCACTTCAGTGATTACTGTAACTGTAAATCCTACGCCCTCTCCCACTGCAATCGCTAATTCTCCTTTATGTGCAGGTTCAACACTTATCATTAACTGCATCTCCCAATGGTTTAACATCTTATTCGTGGTCAGGTCCTGCCTCGTTTACCTCTGCTATTCAAAATCCAACTATTGGAAACATTTCTTCTGCACAAGCCGGGACTTATTCACTTACGGTATCTGAATTCATCAGGATGTATCATCTACGGTAACTGTTGGTGTTACTGTAAATAATGGGCCACCGGTATCAACCTCTGCTTCAGGGAACAATTACATGTAATATACCCACCGTTCAGGTTATAGCCACTACAACAGCTTCACCCGTCAGCTATACATGGACAGGAACCGGAATTGTGAGTGGTGCTAATTCTGCTACGGTATGTAGTCAATCAGGCGGGTACATATACATTGACGGTAGCAGGTTCATCAGGTTGTTCTACAACCACAACAGTTAATGTAAGTGCTAATACACTTTCACCAAATATATCAGCTTCTGTATCGGGAAGCATAACTTGTTCTTCTCCAACTGTTCAGGTAATCGGAACTTCTACAACTTCACCGGTTACCTATTCGTGGAGTGGTAGTGGTATTATAAGTGGTGCCAATTCTGCAACAGCAACGGTTGGTACAAGTGGTAATTACACGCTAACAGTAACCAATACATCTAACGGATGTACATCTTCTACGGTAATAGCCGTTCCGATTAATACAAATGCTCCGACAGTTAGTGCAGGCAGCAACCAAACGCTTACTTGTTCATCTTCATCTGTAACATTGGTGGGTTCTGCAAATCCTTCTACCGTTACTCCGAACTGGTTAGGAGGTGTGTGTGGAAGTAACAATTCTTTTACAACATCGGCTTGCTCTCCGGGCATCTATACACTAAGTGTTACCAATCCACAAAATGGTTGTACGAATCAATCCACAGTGCAAGTATTGGCCGATGTAAATGTACCTTCATTGTCCATTACAAACACAGGAACTATCAATTGTAATATCTCAACTGTTCAGGTGATTGTGAGTACAACTTCTACCCCTGTATCATATACATGGAGCGGTTCGGGTATTACAAGTGGTCAGGGAACGGCAACTATTACAGTGAATAGTGGAGGCGTTTATTCGGTAACTGTTACCAATACATCCAATGGTTGTTCATCTACGATTACCAATAGCGTATTAACAGACCTCACTTCACCTTCACCCACACTTACAGTATCCGGCACCATAACTTGCTCGTCTCCCGTTACCTCTATTACCGCTAACGCAGGCGGAGGCAGTTACTCGTATACATGGAGCGGTGGGGGAATAACAGCAGGGCAGGGTACATCTACCGTATCGGTTAATCAAGGTGGCACATACACATTAAATATTACTAATACTGTCAATGGATGTACTTCAAGTACTGTTGTCTCTGTGAGTACCGATACAAATCCTCCAACCATCAGTGTATCGCCTTCCACACAAACATTGTCATGTACCATTCCAACTCTTCAGATTACTGCCATCAGGAACTTCCGTTTCATATACATTGGTCGGGTAGTGGTATAGTGAGTGGAGGCAATACGGCAACGGTGATTGTAAATAATCCAGGAACATATACTGTGACAGGAACGGCTTCTAACGGATGTACTGCGGCGGTTACTTCCACTGTTTATCCTGATGTGAATGCACCTGTTATTTCTCTCACTTCCAATACGGAAACCATTACCTGTTCTAACTCGTCACCCACCATATCTGCCGGCACAGGAACGATGACGAATGTATCTTATTCATGGTCGCCTGCTTCGGGTATATCGTCGGGGGCAAATTCATCAACAGCCACTTTCACGGCGGCCGGGACATATATCATTGGTAGTAACCAATTTAAATAATGGTTGCTCTACTTATACAACTGTATCTCTATATCTACCAACACCAATGCTCCGAATGTTTCTACATCAGTGTCCAATTCAATTACCTGCCACTGACATCTGCACAGTTAATTGCATATACCACAGATACACCTGTATCTTACTCATGGTCGGGCACGGGGATTGTCAGCGGCCTTGGAACCGGAACTGTTACCGTCAATCAAGGAGGAAGTTATTCGGTTACCGTAACCAATACGATTACGGGATGTTCTTATTCCACAATCATCAATGTTCCTACAAATATGAACTTATCAATCAATATCTCCGGCAATCTGTATTGTGTAGCGGACAGACAACAACCTTGACGGCGAATGGCGCTACTTCTTATACGTGGAGCACGGGCGACAATACACCAAGCGTTGTTCTTACTCCAACATCTAGTACATCTTATTCAGTAATCGGAATAAATGGGACATGTACGGGGACGGCTTTGATAAATGTAACAGTGAATAATAATCCTACAGTAAGCGTAACGCCATCAAGTGCAACTGTCCAAATTACCGGGCGATGTGTCTTTGTCTGCAAGTGGTGCATACCTCTTCATTGGGTGCCATCACCTTACTGATCTCAATAATCCCACTATTGCCAATCCCATAGCTAATCCTGTGGTTACAACAGATTATTGTGTTTGGGGATATAATACTGCAGGATGTGCGGATAGTGCTTGTGTGAGAATCTGTGGTAGATGCCAACTTGTGGTGAATTATTTGTGCCCAATGTGTTTAGTCCGAATGGTGATGGTAATAATGACGAATTGTGTGTATACGGAACATTGTGTATTGTAAAAGATTATTTGTTTGTAATATATGACAGATGGGGAGAAAAAGTATTTGAGACAACAGATAAAAAAGCATGTTGGGATGGAACATATAAAGGGAAACCACTCAATAATGCAACTTTTGTGTATTATATTAAAGGTACTAAGTACGATGATTCTGTTATTGAAAGAAAGGGGAACATTACACTTATTAAATAATTAAATCTGATAAATATGAGAAAACACGTTTTTTTAATTTTTATGATCGTAAATTTTATTGTACATTCGCAGGACATACACTTTACTCAAATCCAGTATTTTCCTTTAATCCTGAACCCTGCTATGAGTGGTGCTAATTTTGCACTTTCTGCGAATGCCATATACCGAAATCAATGGAAGAGTGTTGCTATTCCCTATACTACAATTGGGGCTTCTGTGGATGGGAGAATCAAAAAAAGTCCTCATGGTCATATATTGGCAGGAGGATTAAAATTTTTCAATGATAATACCGGAGACATGCAGTTAAAAACAAATGACATAAGTATTAATCTTGCCTATCATTTGAATCTTCAGAAAGGACATAAGTTAGGTGGTGGAGTGTATGTTGGAGTTATTCAAAGAAGTATTAATATGGAAAACGGACAATGGGGTAATCAGTATAATACTGGTACA
This sequence comes from Bacteroidia bacterium, assembly GCA_026003255.1. Taxonomy (GTDB): domain Bacteria; phylum Bacteroidota; class Bacteroidia; order B-17B0; family Aurantibacillaceae; genus BPGX01. The sequence continues at coordinate 132,755 of BPGX01000003.1, forward strand.
GGAATTTATGATAATAGTTTACCAAGTAACGAAGCTATAAATTCGTCCAATACAATTGTTCCGGATGCTGGTTTAGGGTTCGTTTATTCGTATACTAAGAATGAAAAATACATGAGAGGCAATGAAAATATCAGATACAATATAGGATACAGTGTATTTCACCTAAATCGACCTTCTTCAACTTTTTTGAAAAATTCAAAAGACAGAATGTACATGCGGCATGTAATTTTTGCAAACGGTGAGTTTGGAATCCCAAATAGTAATTTTAGTGTTGCCCCATTATTCGTTTTGCAATTACAAGGTCCTTCTATAGAAGTATTGAGTGGCGTATATGCGAAATATACGATACAAGATCAATCACACTATACAGGATTGAAAAAGGGCACTTCGTTTAGTATAGGAAGTATTTATCGAAACAGAGATGCTGTTACTACTAATTTTGTTGTTGAATATGATTCTTATGCGATAGGGGCTAGTTATGACATTAATATCTCACAATTAAAAACAGTGAGTAAAAGTAGAGGTGCATTTGAAATCTTTTTAAGATATGTATTACCAAGTCCATACGGACCTAATAATAGCAAATCAAGGATCTAAAACCACATAAATATGAAAAAAACATCATTATTAATTATTAGTATTTCAGTATTATCATTTCTTATTAACCTTTCTGTTTTTGCACAAAAGAACAAAGATAAGAAATTAAAAGAAACCGTTAATGTAAAAAGCAGTGAGGAAGTTTTAAATGCCTCTAATCAGAAAGATGTACCAGTTATTGACAGTATTAAGGTAAAAATAAATAAATTAGGTCCTAACATTAATACTCCCTTTGATGAGTATGCTCCGACAATAAGTGCAGATGGTCTAGTATTATTTTTTACATCTAGAAAACCTTTTACTGACAAAGAAAAGGCTAAAAACAAACCTTCTAAAGAGAAAATCTATGTAAGTAAAAGAAATAGTGCTAGTGAAGAGTGGGGACCGGCTATCCCGCTTTCTGATTCAATAAATATACCAACTAAGAATGTTTCAAATATTGCTATTTCAAATGACGGACAAAGATTATTGATTTATTTTGATGATAAAGGTAATGGAGAAATTTATGAAAGTGTTTTAAGAGGAACCGAATGGTCCGCTCCTAAATCATTAGGTGCACCAATTAATACTCCCTATCACGAGTCATCTGCAAGTTTTTCTCCAGATGGTAAAACCATTTATTTCATTTCTAATCGAAAGGGTGGTAAAGGTGGAAGAGATATATGGGTTTCAACCAGATTAGACAATGGAAGCTGGACAGAACCTAAAAATTTATCAGAACTTAATACACCAGAAGACGAAGAAGCAGTTTATCTACATCCCGATGGTAAAACACTTTACTTTTCATCAAAAGGATATAAAGGTCTTGGAGGATATGATATATTCATTTCAAAATTTGAAAATGGAGAATGGCAAACACCTGTAAACATCGGTCCTCCATTAAATACAGCAGGTGATGATTATTTTCTTGTCGTAAATGCCGAAGGAACAATAGGTTACATGGCTTCATCTGGTGATAGTAAGAACAGAGATATTTATGAAGTTATTTTCGAGAAGAAGAAAGCTATTTTGAACTTAGTAAAGGGTACTGTAAAGGATGCAGATACCAAACAATTTTTGGAAGCACAAATCACAAGTAAGATAATGCCGGCAGAAGAATTATTTGGAAAATATACATCCAATAAATCAACCGGAGAATATCTTGTCGCATTACCAGGAGGAAAACAATATCAAATGGTCTGGGACGCTAATGATTATGCACCTTATGATGAAGATTTCGATTTAACCACTCTTACGGAATACAAAGAGCAAATAATGGATATTGAACTTTTCAAGAAAGATACTTTTGACAGATATATGAATATCTCTGGTTATGTTACGGATGCTAATGGTCAACCTATTAAGCAAGTTACAGTTATTCTAAAAGCCAAGGATGGATCTTTACAAAGACAAACATTAACAGCAGAAAACGGCTATTTTATCTTTAAGAGAGTGGCAAGAAATAAAGATTATGATATTATTGTGGATTATCCAATGGATTATACAGTAAGCGGTAAAGTGTTGGATTTGTACAACAAAAGAGGCATTAAGGATCAAAAAATTCATGATCAAACCACTGGAGCAGACGGTTCTTATCAATTTAAGATAGAACAAGGAGGACTTGAAAAATATTTAATACCATTTAGTAAAGAAAACATACCGAATTCAGCTCAATTTGATGAAAATACATTTAAAAGATTTTTGGATAAATATGGAAACTATCAGCATCCTGATTTGTCCTATAAAGTACAGGTAGGTGCTTATGAGAATCCACAAAACTTTGGAAAAGCATATAAAAAACAATTTGAGAAATTAGATAAATTAGAAGATTTAAAATTAGAAGACAACTTAACACGATTCAATTTATTTACAGGAATTCCAACATATAATCAAGCACTGGTGAAAAGAGATGAAGCCAGAAAGTTAGATCCAAGAGATGCTTTTATAACAATATATTTCAAAGGACAAAGGATGTTAATTAGTAAAGAAATCTTAAAAGTACTTGTAAACTAAAATTACTATGAGAACCTTTGTTTTTGTTACTAGTTTTATAGTGCTTTTTTCATCAAATTATTTTGCACAACAAAAAAAATTCAAGCAGCAACGCACTTCGGAGTTTAATGACTCTGTGAAAATTATTACAAAAAGAATAGGTATCAATATCAATTCAAAATTTGATGAATATGCACCAGTTGTAACAGCTGATGGACTTCAAATGTTTTTTACTTCCCGTCGACCCTTTACAGAAAAAGAAATCAAAAAAGAAAAGGCATCCAAGGAAAAGATCTATATTTCTACCAGAAAATCTGATAAAGATGAATGGGAACCCTCTGTTCCACTTCCAGAAACGGTTAATCATTCCACACGAAATGTTTCTAACATTACTGTTACAAATGATGGACAAAGATTGCTAGTATATTTTGATGATGATGGAAATGGTGAGATTTATGAAAGTGAGTTAATCGGAAAAGAATGGTCTGCACCTAAATCCCTTGGTTTTCCTATCAATACGGAATATCATGAATCATCGGCATCTTTTGCTCCTGATGGCAAAACATTGTATTTTGTCTCCAATCGTAAAGGAGGGCTGGGCGGCAGAGATATATGGATGAGCACCAGAACACCAGATGGTAAATGGACAACACCGGTTAATGTCGGTGAACCTATCAATACACCGGATGACGAAGAGGGAGTGTTTATTCATCCAGACGGGAAAACAATGTTTTTTTCTTCAAAAGGGCACGGAGGAAAAGGTGGGTATGATGTGTTTGTTTCTGTTTATGATGAGGGACATTGGATGGAACCAGTGAATTTAGGTGAACCTGTGAATGGACCTGGAGATGATATTTTTCTTGTTCTGACTGCCAATGGAAAAAAAGGATACTTCAGTTCAGAAGGAATGAGTGCAAAAGATAAGGATATTTACGAATTGGAATTCATACCCAATTTTCAGTTAAAAAATAAAGGACCTAAGCTGGCATTGGTAAAAGGTATTGTAATAGACGCAGATACTAAGCAACCTGTCGCAGCAAAATTGAATGTTGTAGATAATGAGAAAAATATTTCTATTGGTGACTATAAATCTAATGAAGCAACGGGTAATTTTTTAATTTCATTACCTTCAGGAAAAAATTATGGATTAAATGTAAATGCAGAGGGCTATATGTTTCATTCTGAAAACTTTAATTTGCCAGATTCTGCACAATTCAAAGAATATTACATTACGATTGAGTTGAAAAAATTAAAAGAGGGAGCAAAAGTGGTTTTGAAAAATATCTTTTTTGATTATGACAAAGCAACCTTGAGACCTGAATCGTATCCGGAACTTAATCGTGTAGTAGATTTATTAAACCAAAATCCAAAAATAAAAGTAGAAATTTCTGGCCATACAGATAGCAAAGGTTCAGATGAATATAATTTGAAACTTTCACAATTACGTGCTAAATCCGTTGTTGAATATATTATTTCAAAAGGCATACCATCTAATCGTCTGATAGCCAAAGGATATGGTGAAACGCAACCCATTGATACAAATGATACAGAAGAAGGCAGACAAAACAACAGAAGAGTGGAGTTCAAAGTATTATCAGTAGAGTAGAATTTTTATAACAAAAATATAAATTGAAATTTTTAGTGAGTTTTTAGAATAAAAAATGCTTATTTCTTAACTATCTATTGAAAATTTGTACTTCAAACCAGAATGATTTTCCCTCAGAAATAATATTCCCGAAGTATTTACCAGCAGGTAAATGAGAAGCATCAATTTCAATATAATCATTAAAAGATGGATCCTCGTGAATGTTCAAAACATTTTGTCCATAAATGGAAAACAATACTATTTTCACATCTGAATTAAAAACATTTTCTATTTTAAACAAGCCATTAGAAGGATTAGGAAATACAGTCAGCATTCGTTTGTTATTTTCATACTCCTGAATGCCTACTACTCTGTAATTATCTCTAAATCTGACAAGATTAGGTGTAAAATTGCCCGTTCCATTAACTGTTCCGCTAATTTCCAATACAGGTATTTTTTCGGTATTTGTAAGCCATTGATAAGAACGTTGATAGTTATTGAATCCAATTGGAATGCTTCCAAATGTGGAGTTAAAGATAATAGTATCCTTTGAATATTGAGTAGTAATCAATCTTAAACAATTAAATGTGCCATAAGGTGTGGTGATTGTACCCCAACCATCCACGGTAGTAATTCTGTAGCCACCTTTGATATAAACAAATGGAATAGCTGTCGTTATGGGCGTTGAAAAGTAAAAGGTAGTAGAGTCGTATTTCCCATAAGTTAATGGAAAATTATATAATTCATCTTTATCAATGTAAAACGCCGGAAGGGGAATAGAGTTGATTTTTAATCCTGCACCTTCTACATCAAAAACGGTTGGTGTGTTTCTATAAAACTGATAAAAATCTGTGATGGTTAATGCTCCAAATCCGGGAATAGTTTGATTGATAAGTGTATCCGCAATTTTTTCTCCAAACTTTCCAGGTTGATTGAACATCGGATAAGGGGTATTGTTTGTAAAATCCCTTCTGCCTTGTCCAATTACTCTTAAAGTATCAAAATGCCAGACATAATTCGCACCTGTTGCTGTATAATTTCCAACACTGCTTAATGCTGCAATGGAGTAGCGTATGGTATCACCAACATTTGGCATACTGCTATTGGTGATTGTAATTTGAGAGAAACCGTTGTAAATCCAACAATATAAAAATAATTTTAGAGCAACATTTCTGAAATGCATAATAGTAAGTTTTTAAATTTGCCCAAATTTACAAAAAATAAAAACCATTTAAAGTCGTTATTAATTTTGTGATTATATTTAAGAAATATATTCTTACCCTTATTTTATTAAGTATTGTTTTTAAATATAATGCTTTAATAGCACAATTGTTACAACTAAATATCTACGATAATGCTGAAAAGAAAATTATTTATTCTCAAACCATTAAAAATATTGTTGAATTAAATAAAATTTCTCGTGATTTTATTCTTTCCTATCAAAAGCAAGGATACTTATTAGCGGATTATGATTCCATTACTGTTAATGAAAATGTTCACACATTTTATTTTAATAAACACACTCTTTTTTATTGGATAAAATTAAGTAAGGGAAACCTTGAAAAAAAATTGTATTATGAGTATTTTCAACCTAAAAAGTTTGAACATAAACCAGTTAAATACAATGAAATCCAACAACTTTTTGAAAAAATCATCACTTATTATGAAAATAATGGCTATCCCTTTGCAACAATTAAATTGGATAGTATTCAAATAGATAACAATTCCCTTTCAGCATCACTAATGGTGAATACTTACCAGAAAATAATAATAGATAGCATTTTATTGCAAGGCAATTTAAAACTCAATAAAAAATTTTTATACAAATACATTGATATAAAACCCAATTCTGTTTATAGTGAAAAAAAGTTGCGGCAGATTGAAAGCAAACTAAGAAAATTACCATTTGTGAATATTCGGCAATCTCCCATTATTCGCATTACAGATAAATACAATAAAGTATACATTTTTGCAGATAATAGAAACGTTTCTCAATTTGATGGTATAGCGGGATTACAACCCGATGTTACTGGAAAAACTATTTTTACAGGTAACCTAAAAATAAAACTTATCAACACGCTTTTTCATCACGCAGAACAAGTAGATATGGAATGGCAAAGAGTGCAACCACTTACACAGAATTTCAAATTTATGTTTGCTTTCCCATACATTGCAGGAACAGCTATTGGGACATCTTATCAAATCATTCTATTCAAAAAAGACACGACATTTATTGATGTACAAAATCAACTCAGCATTAGTTATTATTTTTCAGGAATAAATCGTGTTGATTTTTTTTATAAACAAAGAAATACAAATCTCATATCAACCTTTGGTCTTTCTGGAATTACAACATTACCAGATTATGCTGATGTTACTACAAAAAATTATGGTCTTGGAATTTTGTATAATGCGCTTAATAATCCTAATAATCCATCCAGTGGTTATTTTATTCAAATAAATTTTTCTGTTGGAAATAAAACCATCCATAAAAATCCTCAAATCAATGACGCAGCATATAAAAATATTTTGTTACAATCTATTCAATATCAATCCGAAGGAAATATAGAATACTTTATTCCGAAAATTATTACAAAATATAGCACATTAAAACTTTCTGTGAAATATGGCTTTATTAATGGTAATTCTAATTTGTTTAAAAATGAATTATTCAGAATAGGTGGACTAAAGAGTATTCGTGGATTTAATGAACAAAGCATTTTTGCTGATAGATACGCTATACCTACATTAGAATATCGTTTTCTTTATAGTGAAAATGGATATTTAATGTTGTTTGCCGATGCGGCTTATTACACCACTCGTTATTTTAATCAATTTTCTGAAACCAAATTATATGCCTTTGGATCAGGAATTCAATTTGAAACAAAAGCAGGATTGGTTAATTTATTTTATGCAGTAGGTAATGAATTTGGAAAAGCACCTGATTTTAGAATTGGTAAAATTCACGCAGGATTAATTAGTGTATTCTAAAAGAGCGATTTATTTTCAGAACATATAAATATTCATTCTTAAATTTGCCGTCAAAAAATTTTATGTCAGTATTAGAAATCAAAAAAGAAAATCAGGTTACTTACTTATATTTGAATAGACCAGAAAAGTTTAATAGTTTCAATAGAGAAATGGCATTTGCTTTGCAAAATGCTTTGAGAGAAAGTGAGCAGGATGATAATTGTCGCTGTGTTGTATTGAGTGGAAATGGAAAAGCATTTTGTGCAGGACAAGACCTTGCTGAAGCCATTGATAAAAATGGTCCAGGTATATTGAATATCGTTATGCAACATTATAATCCAATAATTAAACTGATACGCGAACTAAAAAAGCCCATCATCGCCGCTGTAAATGGTGTTGCCGCAGGTGCTGGTGCAAATATTGCACTTTGTTGTGATATTGTAATTGCTTCTGAAAACGCTTCCTTCATTCAGGCATTCAGTAAAATTGGGCTTATTCCTGATAGTGGTGGCACATATTTTTTGCCCCGTTTAATTGGCTTTCAAAGAGCATCAGCCCTAATGATGACAGGTGATAAGGTTTCAGCAAATGACGCCCTTCAAATGGGAATGGTTTATAAAGTATTTCCAGCAGATGCTTTTGAACAAGAGTACAAAAAATTGGCAGAACAAATTGCTCAGATGCCTACACAAGCATTGGTAGCTACCAAAAAACTACTCAATCAAACATTTGAAAGTACATTAGACACACAACTTGAACAGGAAGCCAATTCTCAAAACGAACTATCTATTTCCTACGATTATCGTGAAGGCGTCAATGCCTTTTTAGAAAAAAGACAACCTGTATTTAAGGGAAAATAGTCAAATTATGAAACTCATTAAAGAACTACCCGTTGTAGAAAATATCTCGCATAAAGAGTTTTTAGAAAAATTTTTTTATCCTCAAAAGCCCTGTATTATTAAAGGATTAATAAAAAATACACCTGCTGAAAAGTGGGATTTTAATTATATGAAAAAAGAATTAGGACATGTAGAAGTAGATGTGTTTGACAATTCTATCAATAAAACAAGTGCTTATGTAGGAGGAGATAAAAAAATGAAGTTTTCTGAATTTATTGACATAATTTTGAAAAACGAAGATAAGTGCCCATATAGATTGTTTTTATTCAATGGATTTAAGCATTCCAAAAAATTACAACAAGATTTTCCTTGCCCAGCAATATTCAAAGGTATTTTAGACGATGTTGGTTTTATGTTTTTTGGAGGTAAAAATACAGTAGTGCGCATGCATTATGATATTGATATGAGTGCCGTTTTACACACGCATTTTTATGGAAAAAAAAGAGTGTTGTTAGTTCCTTATGAGTATACAAAGTATATGTATCGTCCTTATTTCAACACTTATAGCATTGCCGATTTTGATTATATTGATAATATAGATTTTAACAAATATCCTGCCCTTAAAAAAGTTACTGCTTATGATATTTATCTTGAACACGGTGATTCTTTGTTTATGCCCTGCGGATGGTGGCATTATATGATATATCTTGACCCCAGTTTTTCTGTGGCATATCGAAAATTTCCGCATGGTTTAAAAAATATCGTCAATGGTGCATTGAACCTGACAACCCGCTTGTGGACAGACAAAATTCTAAACTACCTTTTGCACGAAAAATGGTCAAATTGGAAAAAGCAAAATGCTATAGAAAGGAGCAATAGGTTTATTAGTATCATCAATTAGTGGTATCAGTATCTTGTAGTCGTTGATAAAATTTTTGTCTGTGTACTTCTTAGTCCCATCTAAATAATACATTAGTTATTATATTTTTCTTATATTTGCCCTCATTAAAAAATCATTATGAAACAATATTTCATTGGTATTTTTATCTCAATTTTGTTTCAACAAAATTTAATATCACAAACTGTTTTTTGGTTAGAAAATTTTGGTACAGGATGTAATCAAGGACAAGTGGCTAATGGCACAGTATCTACACCAACCAATGGTGCATGGAACGTTTCATCAACAGGAACGAATGACCCCTACGCTCAAGAATGGTATATCAGTGCTACAGAAGCCGGTATGGGTGCAGGTAATTGTGGAGACGGATGTATTAGTAATCCAGGATTAACTAATAGAACTTTGCATGTAGGTAATATCGCTGTTGGGATGTTAGGATTACCTGCTGATCAGGGAGCAGCATATTTAGAAGGGGCTTGCGGTTTCGGATTTTGTACAAACACCAACAAAAGAGCAGAATCACCCACCATAAATTGTACCGGTTTTAGTAACATTACCCTTTCTTTTAATTATATTCAGGAAGGCACAGCAGGTAGTGATTATACAGAACTGATGTACTTTGATGGTGCTTCATGGAACTCATTAGGTAATTTACCAGCTACAGTGAATGGCGCTTGCAGTGGTCAGGGCTTCTGGACAAATTACTCCATAGTGCTTCCTGCATCAGCCAATAACAACCCTAATGTAAGAATTGGTTTTAGATGGCAAAACGTGGATGATGGTGTTGCTACGGATCCTTCTTTTGCTGTGGATGACATTCAGTTAAGTGCCCCTACTTCAGCATTAAATGTTACACTTACCGTTTCGCCTTCTAATGTGTGTGTTGGTGGCACAGTAACCGCCACTGCTAATACGGGCACAAGTACTGTAACGGGTTATACATGGTCATCCAATCCTGGGGGTGCAACATTTACACCTGCCAGTGGTTCACTTACCACTGTATCTTTTCCTTCCGCAGGAACTTACTCAATTAGTGTATTGGTGTCTGATGGTACAAATACAGCGAGTGCAACAGGTGTTGTAACAGTAGCACCTACTCCAACAATAAGCATTAGTTCAACAGGAAATACAATATGTCCGAATGGCAATACTACTCTCACAGCCAGTGGTGCCTCTAACTATACATGGTCTTCCTCTTCGTCGTTAAGTTCTTCTACTGGTTCTGCTGTTGTTGCATCTCCTACCATTAATACTACTTATACCGTGACAGGTTCAAATGCTTTTGGTTGTGTTAGTACTGCTACTACGAATGTAGTAATTGGACCTCCTTTTACTGCATCTGTAACGCCTTCTTCAGCAACGACCTGCGTAGGTGGATCTTCAGTTAACCTTACTGCTTCTGGTAATACAGCGTATGGGGCTATTAATTACAACTGGTCTCCTTCATCTGGACTAAATACAACGATGGGACCTTTGGTGGTGGCTTCACCTTCGGCAACAACGGTTTATACGGTTATTGCATCAGCCGGCTCGTGTACAGCGGCTGCTACAACAACAGTAACCATTACCCCCCCCCCTCCTTTCACTGTAACGCCTACCAATACGGTATTGTGTGAAGGTTCCTCAATCACTTATACAGCCACCGGGCTTAGTACTTACACGTGGAGTCCGGCTTTTACATTGAGTAGTAGCACAGGTAGTATTGTTACTGCTAATCCAACCGTTACAACAAACTATACCGTAACTGGTAAGGATGCCAACGGTTGCTTGGCTAATCCTCAAATCATCACGCTCACTGTAATTCCTGTTCCAACCGCTACGGCTATTTTAACAACACCTCTTGGGAATGATTCTATCTGTGGAGGAACAACTGGAACGCTGAGTGTTAATACATCTACGCCACCCACCGGGTTTTCTTATACCTATTCATGGACTGCACCACCCACCTATTCCAATACTTTTTTAGTGCCACCGAATTTTCAGCAGGTAGCTTTTATGCCGCCAACTCCTAATCCAACAGCAACTATAGTATATTCTGTACAGGTGGCTTATTCTACTTTATCCACTTGTGTTAGTGCGCCTTCTACAGTCACTGTTACGGTGATTAATTGTAATCCTCCTGTTGCATCGTTTACTACAATTCCAGGAAATGATACGATTTGTACCAATCAATGTTTTGTGTTGATGAATACCTCTACTGGTGGTCAACCACAAACGGTTCAATGGAGCGTACCGGGTGCTATTCCTTCAACTTATACAGGGGATTTTCCACAATTTTGTTTTCCTGTTCCCGGCAATTACACGGTATTTATAAAAGTAACTAATAATTGGGGAGCAGATAGTACGATAATTCCAAACTATATTCATGTCGTTGATACGCCCAATGTTGTGGGTATTAAAGATACCACAATCCGATTTGGTGATTGTGTTCAATTGTATGGTATTAATGCAACGTACTATTCGTGGACTGGTCCTGATGGCTTAATTTGTAATGGATGTGCTTCAATTACTCCGTGCGTTACAGAAACCAGTGTTTTTTATGTAACAGGGTATAACAGTAAAAATTGCAAACGAGTTGATACAGTGGTGGTAAAAGTAGATTCAGATTGTGGAGAGATGTTTATTCCATCAGCATTTTCACCTAATGGAGATGGATTAAATGATGTGCTTTATGTTCGTGGTAGGTGTTTGAAGAATTTCACTTTACAGATATTCAATCGATGGGGAGAACTTGTTTTTGAAACATCGGATAAGAATGTTGGCTGGGATGGAACTCAAAATGGACAGCCACTAAATACCGGTGTTTTTGTTTACAAATTAGAAGGCACTACTTATGATGATAAACAATACATTCAAAAGGGTAATATTTCTCTGATTAGATAATATCATTCAATTAAAAATCATTAATATGAAAAAACATTATATTTTAATTTGTTTGTTGTTAACATTGAAAATTTATTCTCAGGACATTCATTTTTCTCAATACACGGAGGCACCGTTATATCTAAATCCTGCGTTGGCAACGGTTTCTTATGATACAAGAGCTATTGGATATTACCGTTCCCAATGGGCAGGAATTGATAAGTCATACCTCACTTATGGAATTAGTTTCGAGCAAGCCATCAATCATTTAAAGCTTAAAGCGAATCATTTTGGCATTGCTGTGAATATATTTTATGATAATGCTGGAAATGGATTAATTAAAAATCTCATACCTAACCTGGGGGCTAATTATGTAATGAAGGTAGGAGATGATAGCAAATTGTCTTTGGGGCTTCAAGCCGGAGTTTCTGTTAAAACAATCAATTCTTCAAACTTTACATGGGATAGTCAATTTGATGGATTTAAGTATAATCCTAATTTACCGGGCGAAAATACAACGCTTACCAGTATTGCCCGATTTGATATGGGGGGAGGTATTAATTATCACTATGCCAGAAGTGAACGTTATATTAGCGCTGAGGATGGAGCAAAGCTGGATGCCGGTGTTGCAGTATATCATTTTACTGCACCAAAGTATTCGTTTTTTAATACAGGAGACAAGTTGTACATGAGATACATTGTTTATTTCAATGGTGACTTTGGTATAAAGTCAGCGGGAATAGCATTAGTGCCTAGTTTGACTTACATTACACAAGGTCCTTCCAAAGAAATTACTTCCGGATTTATGGTAAAGTATATTATCAAAGATCAAAGTGTGTATACTGGTGCTAAAAAAGCAATGTCGTTATCTTTGGGCGCTTATTATCGCTTAAAAGATGCCGTTATACCGACTATTTTATTTCAATTTGATAAATGGGGCTTAGGTATTGCTTACGATGTTAACTTATCTGATTTAACTCCTGCTACACGTACTAAAGGCGGATTAGAAGTAGCATTGAGGTTTAATATGAGTCCGGGGTATGGTAAAGCATTAGGGGGTAGTTTTAATAAAAGTTATATGAGATAATTTTACTGATTTAGTGAGTAAAAAAATATTTTGTTCTAAAAAACTTTGTAAGATAAGAAGAAAGATAGTATATTTGCGGCTCTCAAAAAAATGAAAACAGATATTAAGATATTTAGCGGGACGGCTTCTTTATCTCTTGCACAAAAGATTGCCCATGCTATTGGAAGACCTTTGGGTCAAATGAATCATTACAATTTTAGTGATGGAGAGATGCAGGTGTCTTATGAAGAAAGTATTCGTGGACAGAATGTATTTCTTATTCAATCTACTATGCCGCCAGCGGATAATTTGATGGAACTACTGCTCATGATTGATGCGGCTAAAAGAGCATCTGCCCATTATATTATTGCTGTTGTGCCGTATTTTGGTTATGCCAGACAGGATAGAAAAGATCAGCCAAGAGTTGCCATTGGTGCTAAGTTAGTAGCAGATATGATTGCAGCGGCTGGTGCCCATCGTGTAATAACGATGGACTTGCATGCCGATCAAATTCAAGGTTTTTTTGATGTTCCCGTTGATCATTTGTATGCTTCTACGATATTTTTACCCTACATTCAAAGTTTAAATCTGGACAATCTTGCAATTGCGGCACCTGATATGGGGGCATCTAAGAGAGCCAATGCTTATGCTAAACATCTTAAAGCAGATTTGATCATTTGTTATAAACAAAGAACAAAAGCCAATGCTGTTGACCACATTACAGCAATTGGTGATGTAGAAGGAAAGAATGTTATTTTAATAGATGACTTAGTAGACACGGCGAATACTTTATGTAAAGCATCTGACATGATGATAGAAAGAGGAGCAAAGAGTGTAAGGGCAATGGCAACACACGGTGTTTTATCGGGTAATGCATTTGAAAATCTTGAAAAATCAAAAATTACTGAATTAGTCATTACAGATACTATTCCATTAAAAAGAACATCTTCAAAGATAAAAGTATTGAGTGTAGCGGACTTGTTTGCTAAAGTAATCAATAGCGTTCATAATTACGAGTCCATTAGCTCAAATTTCATCATTTAAACCTTTAAATTTTTTAGAATATGAAAACAGCACAACTGAAAGCAGAAAAAAGAAATACGCAAACAAAGGGAGATTTGAATCAACTTAGAAAATCAGGTTTTGTACCAGGTAATGTATTTGGTGAAAATACGAATTTACAGATTAAAATAGATGAGAGAGCACTGAAAAAACTTATTTATACTCCTGATACATTTTTGGTGCAATTAGAAGTGGATGGTCAGGTTTATCCTACTATTATTAAAGAAGTACAATTTCATAAAGTTACCGATAGACCTATTCACGTAGATTTTCAAGTGGTAAATGAAAATAAACCCATTACTGTTACATTGCCTGTCGTTACAAAAGGGCAAGCAGAGGGAGTGAAAGCTGGTGGAAAGTTGCAAATTTCGATGCGTAGAGTAAAAGTAAAAGGTTTAGTAAAAGATATTCCAGATATATTAGAGTTGGACATTACTAATTTAGGTGTCGGTAAAACGATTACTTGTGGGGATATAAAAATAAATGGAGTAACATTATTACATCCTGATAATCTTGCTATTGTAGGTGTTAAAGTTACAAGAAACGTAATTGAAGATACAACTGCTGCACAAGCGCCTACTGCACAAGCAACTTCATCTGGACAGCCAACTGCTGCCAAAAAATAATATTTTGAAATTTTCTATTTTAAACCCTCTCCATCTGGCAGAGGGTTTTTATTTTTACTAAAATATCTTAATTTTTTATTCATTGCACTGTTTTTGCCTATAATATCTTAAACTTTTTTGAATCAGTGTAATCTAATTTAGAAACTTTATATTTATGAACATAAAATATCACGTTCTAATTTTCATTTTGTGTTTTTCATTTTTAGTCATCTATGCTCAAACAGAAGCAGAAAAAGATCCAAAAGCTAAAGCGATTTTGGATAATATCAGTAAAACAACAAAAACGTATTCCACAATCACAGCGGATTATGTAATGATAGTTTATAACAAAGAAAAAAAGAAAACAGAAGAGCAAACGGGAAAAATTGAATTGAAAGGAGATAAATTTAAATTAGAAATCCCGGGGAATACAATTGTAAGTGATGGGAAAACACTTTGGAATTTCAACAAGGATGCAAAAGAATTGACAATCAAAAATTATAATCCTAATGATGATAAAAATGAAACTATTACGCCTAATAATTTTTTTACAATCTATGAACAAGGATATAAGTACAAATATGATAAGAAAGAAAATGTTGGTAAGGTGAGTTGTGATGTAATTAATTTATATCCTGCGATTAAGCCCGAAAAGAAAAAATTTCATACAATAAAACTTTATATTGATAATTCCAAAAAACAAATTGTACAAGCAAAGGTTTTAATGAAAAATGGAGAGGTTTATGTGTATACAGTGAAGAAGTTTAGTCCTAATTTACCTATTTCTGATAATTATTTTACTTTTGATACAAAGGGTCTTAAGCCAGATCAAATAACAGATGAGAGGGAGTGAAGAGTTGTGAGTGATGAGCTGAGAGTTGTGTGTTTTGAGTTAAGAGTTTTGAGTTAAGAGTTTTTTGGATGCAATGGAACACAGATGACGCAGATTGTTTTGGATATTCACAGATTTAGGGTAGTGAATTTTTTATTTAAAGAGATTGTTCTATGTGTTCTATGTTGTAATTTCTATGTGCCTATGTGGTTTATATAGTTATGAGTGTTGAGTTAAGAGTTTTTTTACCATTCGGCGGGTCCGTATTTTTGGGTGATTTCGCTATCAGGGAATATTTCAAAAAAGAGTTGGTCTAACATTAAATTAAGATTGAGAACATAGATTGGCCCATTGAGGTGACTGAGTATATTTTCATCACGGTGCCATACAAAGCGATAGCCAATGTTTCCAGCAATACCAAACCATTTCAAGAGTTTGAACTGGACAGATACAGTAGGTTCGTAAATTATCATTGATTTTTTAAACATTTGATTCTTAAATGAAAGTTGCTGTTTGTTTTGTAACCAGGAATGTCCATAACCTATTTGTAGTGGAGTGGTAAATTCCCATCGTTTGGTTTTGTGATAAACGATTTTTGTATAAACAGAAAAATAAGCCATTTTGAAGTAACCGCTGGTGGTGTCTTTTGAGGAATCATAGAAATAATTGACTTTATTATAGATGTTTGATTTCAACCAGTTAAAGGAGACGCCGAGTTTCAATTTTTTTCCAAAACGAATGCCTGCTTTAATACCACGGAATTTCACAGTATCGTTCAATAGAAAAGAGTTGCGGGTTTCGATACCAAAGTCGATGCCGGGTTTTTTGTGTAAATCAGATTTAAGTGAATCTACTAGTTGTGCCCTTGTTTTATATGGAAATAAGAATAATGAAAAAAAGATTGTAACAAAATAAGAGTATGTTATATTCTTTTTAATTCTTAAGAAACCAAGAAGAACACTATGACTTTCACAAGATTCACAATGAGAAGGTGTAGTATGTTTAGTTTGTCTTTGTTGGAAAGGGTGAGGTTTATCACATTTTATGGAAATCAAGTTGTTGTGGTAAAAATTGAAACGAGTTTGTTGTAAAATACGGTTCATTTTAATTACTGATTCATGTATTTCATGGCTTCGTAACCAAAGAGTTTTTTATCGTCTTGATAAACAGTGATGAAAGCATCAGTAATTCCAAGGGCTACTACTTCTTCACGAAGTTTGGCGGCGTATTTAGCGCCTACAAAGTTTCCAACGGTGTAGATGTAAAGGCCATTAATGTAATGTACATCAATTGGCCAATTTTTGATTTTGAAGTATTTATCGGCAATTGCAGGTGGTACTTTGTTTCTGAAAGCACCGATTTGAACTTTAAAGCAGATGCCTTTATTATCAGGTTTTACACCGTTTTCGGGGGTTGGTTCGGGTCGTTTAGTTACACCGTTAGAGAACACCAATGTTGGATCAAATGGAGGAGTATTGGGAGTTCTTTCTATTATTACATTGGAATTTGCAGTATTTTGCTGAATACCGATGGCAATTGCTTCATTAGGAAAGACAATAGGTTGAGGAGGAGCGAATCGAATGTTTTTATTTTCTCTAACAAGTTTTTCGGCTTCTGGATAAAAAATTCTTTTTCCATTCCAATAGGCGCAAATGAAGGCATCTTTCATTCCCAGAGATACAACTTTTGCTAAATCTTTTTGTATTTGTGTAATATCGTTGTAAACACCTGCTGAATAGCGGTAGAATTTGTCGTTGATTTTATTACGAATGATGGGTTTAATGAATTTGAATGTAGCATCTGATACATCCTTGCCATATACACCAATTTGAATGGTGTAGTATAAATCATTGATTTCTTCGGATTCTTTAATGTTTGAAGGTGTTTCAGAAGATTGTTGTGTGGTTTCTAATAAAGTTGTGTAAGTAGGAATGTTGGCTTTTTCAAGAACATTAGTGGTAGCAAATGGATTGATGGCTATATCTTGTTGTTTTTGTTTTTTTAGTAGTTCTAATGCTTCACTTAGAGAAATGCGTTTCCCTTTGTAATAGGCGATAACAAAAGCATCCGAGTAGCCAAGGTTTCTGAAATTATTTTTAAGTGCTATGGCTTCTTGAGGGTCTTTCATTTGACCAACAAGGTAGCGATATAAGTTGTTTTCAGTAGTTTGAGCATAGATGGGAGTAATGCCTTTGAAGAAGTCGTTTGGTAAAGGATTTTTGAATGCACCAACTTGAACAGAGAATATTAAATCATCGGGTAATGGTGGGTTTAAAGGTATAGGATTAGCTTGTGAATAAGCAGGTGTTTTGGATATTTTAATTGATTTTATCTGAGGTAAGAAATTATTGGTAATAGTTTGTTGTTGAGTTTGTTGTGGTTTGTTTTGTTGGGTGATAGGTTGCTCTGTAGGTTGTTGAATTAGTTGTGGTTTGTTATGTTGAGTGATAGGTTGCTGTGTAGGTTGTTGAATTTGTTGTGGTTTGTTTTGTTGAGTGATAGGTTGCTGTGTAGGTTGTTGAATTTGTTGTGGTTTGTTTTGTTGGGTGATGGGTTGTTGCGGAGGTTGTTGAGTTTGTTGTGGTTTGTTTTGTTGTTCAGGAATTGGTTGGGTTGTACTTGTGGCAACGGGAGGTGTAGAGGCAGAAAGTTGTTGCATTGCTTGCTGTTGAAGTTGAGCAGCTTTGATGTTGAGTTCTAATTTTTTATTGAGGTCGTTGGAGTTTTTTGCTTCGGTGATGAGTTTTTGAGCGTCAGAGAGAAGTTTTCCTGATGGGGTTGTGGAGTATTTAGGGTATAGACGAGTGATTTCGATATTAAGATTATTGTTAATTGATTCCCATTCTTTGATTTGTTTATTAAGGTTATTTTGGTATTTGAGGGAGAGCATTAGTGGATCATTGATATTGACAGAAGGTGTTTGCTTTTTAGCTTGAGGGTTATATTTTGATAATTTATTGATAAGGTCTTGTTGTAATTGGATGTATTCTTGTTGTTTGATTCTGGCGTTTTGCAGGGCTCCTAATTGTGCAGAGGGATTAGAAAGCGTAAGAGCTTCTTTTAATAAACTTTCTTCTTGCTTTTTGAGTTTATTGATTTCATTGATAGTTGTAAGTGCGTTGCTTTTTTCATCGGATTTGGAGGAAGGTATTGAGGAAACGAGTTGGTTGATATAATTTTCTTGTGCAGTAAATTCTGCTTGATTAATAAGTATTTCATTGGTGGCTTGCTCAATTTTCTTTTCCTGAATACTAGCGTTCGTTCTGTCAAATTCTGTTTGTAGTTCTAATTTTCGTTTTGGGTCATTGGTTTGAGATAATTGTTGTTTGGTAGATAATGCTTTGTTGGCAAGTTGAGCAATTTCAGAATTTAATTGTTCATTATAATTTTGAAGTTCTGCAGGAGGATTTAAGGATAGGGTTTTCGGTTTTAAGGTTATCTTCAATTTGTTTTTGTTCCTGAATAAGGGCTTGTATTTGTTGAGAAGAATTGGTATTAATTATGAGAGGAAGTTTTTGTGTTAAAGATAGAATAGTATCTTTAGGGATTGAGGAAGAAGCAAGGATTATGTTGTTTTCTTCTTTAGAGATGTAATTATTTTTTTGTGTAATATAGGGTTGAGTGATGGAGGTAATTTGTCTTAATTGTTGGATAAGTTGTAGTTGATTGTTTATGATGTTATTGAGAGTTTCAGAGTTCGTTGAGGATGAGAATTGATTTTCAATGTTTTTTTTGCAATTCTTTAAGTTTGGTTAATTGAAGTAGAGTAGTTAGGGTCGTTTTTAATCTTTTGAGAGGTGTCGGCAATGGAAAAAAAGGTATTTATAATTTCTTCGGCATTTGCTTGATAGTATTGTTTTTTGCAGGTTATTTGTTTTTTTGTTCTATTTGAGTTTTTTCAGTTTGTGTAGATTGGAGGATATTGTTGGTAGGAAGTTGAATGTTTTTTTCTTTAAATAAATTATTAAGTGATGAAAGAGCGATTTGTTCTTTTTCTAATGCGTTTTGTTCAGCAGCTAATTTTATGGTTAGGTTATTTTTGTTGAGATGCTTCTTTTTCGGATTTGTTCGGCTTGTTGGAAAGTTTGTTTGGCTTTGTTGTATTCGGATAAAACGATTTGTTTTTGTTGTTCAGGTAATTGTTGAATGGTTTGTTCATAGATATTAAAAGTGTTTTGGTTCAGTGTTTTATTGAATTGTGTAGATTGATATTCTTTTTCTAATGCGGCGATGTCAATTTTTTTTAGCATCTGCTAATAATTTTTGTTTTTGATTAGCATCTTTAGTTTTATTTGGCTTTGTTTTTGAGTTCTGCAGAGATTTTTCTTAAACTATGCTGCTTGTTTTGAAAAGAATTGGATTTGGTTGTTGGCATTAATGATATTCAAGTAATTTTTTACAAGAGGGTTGTTGTTTTCTTCAATTGAAGGTATGTTTTGTTTTAAGGATGTTGCAGAGGAGGATTGATAGGTTTTGATTTTCAAATTGTTTTTTAAGTGCATTAAAACTGGATTTAAGTTGGTCAGATTCAGCTATAGCGTTGATGATTTCTTGTTGGTTTTCCAATTGGTATACAGGTCAGCGGTGAGATTATTGGTGTTATAATTTTTACTGATATTTGAGTTATTGTTTGCAATGTTTTGTTGATTGTTAGGTTGAGTGTTTGTTTTGATTGTTGCTTACAATGTTTTGTTGATTGTTAGGTTGAGTGTTTGTTTGATTGTTGCTTACAATGTTTTGTTGGTTGTTGGCTTGAGTAATGTTTGGGTTGTTGGGCGGATTGTTATTTGCGATGTTTTGTTGGTTGTTACCAATATTATTTTGATCTGGATTATTGGGTTTAGAATTATCCGGTTTATTTTTATTATTGGATAGAGCTAATAATTGGTCGTTGTTATTTTTAAGGATTTGTTCCAATTCATAATTTAGATTTTGAAGTTTTTGTTTTTCAGTTGTATTATTGGTGTTCGCAATTTTTTTTGTTATTTTTCTTCAATGGATTTGGTGAGGATTTGATTGTATTCTTCTAATATTTTTTGTTTTTCAGTAGGATTGGATGCATTATTAATTTTTGAAATGTATTCTTGATTAATAGCATTGATGTTAGAAGTATTGATTAATAGCAGTGATTTTGTAGTGGAAGTTTGAGAGATGTTTGTTTGGGGCAGGGGTTCGTTGTTTTTTACTTTTGCTATGATTTCTTTTTGTTCCTGAATACTTTGTAAATCTTCTTTTGTATCGTCTATTTTAGATTTTAATGATGCTAATTCGTTTTGTTTTTCACTTAAACTCGTTTTGTCGGTCGTTAATTTGTTGTTGAAGGTTTTCTTTTAGTGATTTATCTTTGGTTTCAGAAAGTTCTTTGTTGAGATTAGAGATGTCTTGCTGGATAAGTTGAATGTCAGATTCAAGTGTGTTTTTTTGTTTTTCAAGTTTTGCTAATTCTTCTTGTTTATTTTTTTCATGGGAAGAGAGAGAAGTTAAAGGATCGGATTTTTCAGATTTTTGTTTTTCTAATGATTGGAGTTCTTTTTGAAGTTGAACCAGTTTGTTTAATGCGGCATTTTTATTTTTTGATTTTTCCAGTTCTTCCAGTGTTTGAGCGAATTGAAGATTAAGGTCTGCTTCTTTTTTTTGAGATTTCTAATTTGGATTGTACTTCTTTTTGATAATTTTCAAAGAATTGCTTTTGTTCTAATGTTGTATTTTTTTTTGTTTTTTAACTCATTGAGTAATTGAGTGAGTTGTTCTTTTTCTTCTTTGCTGTCAGATGCGTTTATTTGATTTTGTGTTTCCTGTATATTTTTCTCAATTTCACTGATTTCGTTATTTTTAATCTGAAGAACTTGATTTAATTGATTGTTTTCAATTTCTAATTGGTTTACTTCTTGTTGTGCTTCTTGCGCATCTTTTTTGACGATTTGTAATAGTTCTTGTGTATTATTAGGAGGTATAGGTGTGTTAGAAGCTGATAGTTCTGATTTTTCTTCTTTATTTTCAGTTATATTTTTTTGTTCAGCAATAGGATTTTTTGAAGCATTGTTTTGTTGGAATTGTTGTTCATTTACATCTAATTGTGCTTTTTTCTCAATGTATTCAACAATGTCCAGATAGGCATTTTCATTATTGAGTTCATCAAAATAGTTGGTGATAACAAGTATATTTTTTTCATAAGATATGGTTTGACGAAGTGGTTTGACGGCATAAGAAACCGGCAGATTGATTGCTTCGGATTGTTTAGTAAAAACCGGGCGTTTCAACGGTGAAAAGGAATTTTCCGCCATTGGGCAGTTCCATATAGTATTGACCATTTTCATCAGCGGCAAAAGTACCGACGAGGTCACCGGTTTCTATGTTTTTTACAGCAATTACAGAACGGACACTTTGATTAATTTCTGTTTTACGGACATTGCCTTTAATGGCTACAAAAAGTGGAGGGACTCTTTCGGTTTTAATTTTGAGTACATCTATTTTACCGGGTGGGGCATATCTAGATGTGGAGAAGAAAGCGATTTTTTTTGATGAATCGGTTACAAAGAGGAAATCATCGCCGGGAGAATTGATAGGGAATTCAAGATTTTCAGGAGGGCTCCATTTTTGTGTAGTTTCATCAAAGGTTGATTTGAAAATATCATATCCGCCCATTCCTTTGTGACCTTTGGAAGCGAAGTATAGCACTTTGCCATTAGGATGAAGGAAAGGATAATCTTCATCATAAGGCGTGTTAATTTCTGTGAGTGGTTGAGGTTTGGCAAATGTGCCATTGGGTAATCGTATTGCAAAATAAATGTCCCGACCATTTTTACCGTCTTCTCCATAACTGGAGAAAAAAACTTTATTACCTTCTTGAGGTAAATAAATGATGGATTTATCTTTTTTCTTTTTGTCTAATTTTGTTTGAAATTCATCTGGTTTCAAAAGTAATTTCCCACCTATTGAAGAAAGGTCATAACTGCGAAAGTATTCAGATTCGTCTAATCTTTTTTTTGAGATTACTACTAGTTCTTTAATGTTTGAAAGTAGTTTTTTTACCATTTTCACAGGCAAAAATTTCTTTATCTGCTTCCAATTCTTTTACTTTTGAAGCGGGGACTTGTTGTTTAAATTCTTTATAGTATTTAATAGCTTCGTCAAATCTATAGTTGATGTGGTAAGCTTTACCAAGATAAAATAGCGCTTCTACGGGAACATCTTTTTTAGTAACAAACTTTACAGCAAATTCTAAGTAAGGTATACATTTTTTCTTTTCAGGTTCAGCAAAAATCATGGATACACCAAGACGATAGTTGTAAATTGGTTCTTTTGAAAAATTGGCTACTAATTGAGAGTATAATTTATAGGATAAAATATAATTTTCTTCTTTAAATGCTTTATCTGCTTCTTTTTTAATGTCGTCAATATCTTTTTGTCCAAAAGAAAAGACACTTACAACAAAAAGAAAAACTAAGTAGAATAATCCTTGCTTTTGAGATTTTATATTATGGATAACAGTAATGGAAGCCAAGAAATAAATGAGTTTTATTTTATTTGAGGCAAAATAATAAAAAAAATTATTTGTGAGCAACTCAAATAGTGTTTGGAAATAGGGAATTATTATACAGTTATTGGTTTAATTTTAATATTATTAGAGTCGTTTCTTTTTTGAGCATCCAAAACTGAAATAACTGTCATGTTGACGATTTCTCTTACTGTTGAAGTGAGTTGTAAAACATGGACTGGTTTTTTCAATCCCATTAAAATAGGTCCAAAAATTTCTGCATTACCTAACTCTAAAAGCATTTGTTGTGTAATATGAGCAGAGGACAAATTGGGAAATATAAAAGTGTTGACTTCTTTACCAACTAAGTTACTAAATGGGAATTTTTCTTGAAGCATGGCTTGATTAAGAGCAAAAGAAGGTTGGATTTCGCCATCAATGATGATATCAGGGTGATTTTTATGAATGTATTCGATGGCTTTTTGTTGTTTGATAGTTTCTTCATTTTTTACAGAACCGAAATTTGAGTAAGAGAGCATGGCCATTACTGGTTGTATATTAAATTGTTTAATATAATGATGAGTGAGTAAACTGATTTCTACCAGTTGTTCCCAGGTTGGATTTTCATGAATTGTAGCGTCAGCAAAGAAATATATGCCCTTTTTGGTACTTAAAGCATATAAACCGGCAACGCGGTGAAATTGTTCATCTGGGCCGATGATTTCAAGAGCGGGTTTCAGTATCTCTGTAAAGCGTCTGGTAATACCGGAAATCATTGCGTCGGCATGACCAAGTTCGACCATCATAGCGCCAAAATAGTTTCTATCACGCATGAGTCGTTGTGCTTCGTATAATGTGAGACCTTTTCGTTGTCTTTTTTTCCATAGGATTTCGCCGTATTCGTTACGGAGTTTTTCTTCTTCCATTGGGTCAATAATTTCAATATGTTCGGGGATTTCAACGCCACATTCTTTTGCCATTTCAAGGATTCTGTTTTTATTACCAAGCAAAATAGGGTGAGCGATTTTTTCGTCGCATATAACTTTTACAGCTTTGATGATGCGGAGAGCATCCGCTTCTGCGAATACAATTTTTTTAGGTTCTAATTTTGCTCGTTGCGTGATCGTTCGAATGAATTTATTATCTTTTCCAATACGGTTGGCTAATTGAATTTTGTATGCTTCTAAATCTTCAATTTTTTTTCGTGCAACTCCACTTTCCATGGCTGCTTTGGCAACTGCAGAAGATACTTCGGAAATAAGACGAGGGTCTAATGGTTTGGGTATAATGTACTCTTTGCCAAACACAAGATTTTTTTTACCATACGCTAATAGAACGCTATCAGGAACTTGTTCTTTGGCTAGTTTTGCCAATGCTTTTGCGGCGGCAAGTTTCATTTCTTCGTTAATCTGCCTTGCCTGAACATCCAATGCGCCTCTAAAAATATAAGGGTAACCTAATACATTATTTACTTGATTTGGGGTGTCACTTCTACCAGTGGCAACGATAATATCTTCTCGAGCACTAATAGCATCTTCATAAGATATTTCAGGAGTAGGATTGGCAAGAGCAAAAACAATGCAATTTTTAGCCATGGATTGTACCATTTCTTTGGAAAGTACATTGCCTTTTGACAGTCCAACAAATACATCGGCTCCTTTTATGGCTTCTGATAAAGTATGAACATCTGTTCTATCTGTTGCAAAAAAAGATTTGTATTGATCTAAGTCAGTTCTGTTTTTATGAATTACGCCTTTACTATCCAACATGATGATATTTTCTTTTTTTACTCCAATGGATAGATACATTTTAGCACAAGAGATTGCGGATGCACCGGCGCCATTGATAACCATTTTTATTTTGGACAAATCTTTATCAAAAATTTCGCAAGCGTTCATCAATGCTGCCGCTGAAATAATAGCTGTACCGTGCTGGTCATCATGCATGATGGGAATGTCTAATTCTTCCTTTAAACGCTTTTCTATTTCAAAACATTCGGGTGCTTTGATATCTTCAAGGTTTATACCTCCGAAAGTGGGTGCGATATTTTTAACGGTAGTTACAAATTCATCAATATCTTTGGTATTGACTTCAATATCAAAAACATCGATGTCCGCGTAGATTTTTAAATAACATTCCTTTTCCTTCCATAACTGGTTTTGAAGCAAGGGCGCCAATATCGCCAAGTCCAAGGACGGCTGTGCCATTAGAGATGACGGCTACCAGATTTCCTTTGGCAGTATATTTATAGGCATCTTCCGGGTTTTTGTGAATTTCTAAACAAGGTTCTGCAACGCCCGGAGAGTATGCCAGAGATAAATCTCTTTGTGTACTATATGGTTTTGTAGGGATGACCTCAATTTTACCTGGTTTTCCCTGAGCGTGATATTCTAATGCTGTTTGCTTTTTATATTCTGGCATAGTTTTAGTTTTTTTATGGCAAATATACTAAATGTTGATGGTGTTTATTTTAAAAAACAAAACTCCTCAATATTTGAGGAGTTGAAAATTATTGTGATTAAAGTATACATTATTTAATTGCCGTAATCGGAGATGAATTTAATTCGCACTAAACGTATTTCTTCTTCAGTGGTATCTTTTCCAAATTCTTTTAATGCTTCTTCTAAACTGTCTGTTTCTGATTCTTTGAAGTATAGCATAATGTCTTCAACTTTATCTTCATCCATTACATCGTAAATGTAGTAGTCGATGTTGATTTTAGTTCCTGAATAGACAATAGATTCTAATTCATCTAATAGTTCATTGAAGTCGATTTTTTTAAGTTTACAAATTTCTTCAAGGTCAATTTTTCTATCAATATTTTGGATGATGGATACTTTGAGTTGTGATTTATTAGCTGCGGTTTTAATGACAATATCTGTAGGTCGTTCTATTTCGTTTTCTTCAACATATTTTTTGATAAGTGCAACAATTGGTTTTCCGAATTTAAGTGCTTTGCCCTGGCCTACACCACTGATTTTTGAGAGTTCTTCAATGGTAATAGGATATTGAGTGGCCATTTCGGAGATGGAATTTTCCTGAAATACCACATAAGGTGGTAAATTTTGCTGTTTAGCGATTTTTCTAACTTCATCTTTTATTAAATGGAAAAGAGTTTCATCAAGAGCAGTACTTCCAGATTTGGTTGGAATAGTAATTTCATCATCGTCTTTTTCGGCATCGCTGAAGTCCTGATCTTTTGTAAACATCACAGGGTAGGGCGCTTCTAAAAATTGTTTGCCTTGTTCACTGAGTTTTAATACACCATAAGTTTCAATTTCTTTTTGAATGAAACCATTTACAATAGCTTGGCGAACAATGGCATTCCAGTATTTTTCGTCTTTATCGTCTTCCAGTCCCTTGCCCCACATTTCAAGTTGGTTATGTTTGTAGGAACGAGCGGTAGTGGTCATATTAGCGATAAGGATATTGACAATGTCTTTTGCTTTATGTTTTTCTTTGGTTTCAAGTATGGTTTCGAGAACGAGTGCAAGGTCATCCTGAGCATCAAATTTTTCTTTTGGATGGCGGCAGTTGTCGCACATTTTGTTGCAATTCTCTTCATCAAAAGCTTCGCCGAAGTAATGCAGTAAGTATCTTCTACGGCAGGAGGAGGTTTCTGCGAAGGCGGCTGTTTCTTGCAACATTTGTTTGGCGATTTCCTGTTCACTAATTGGTTTATCCCGCATGAACTTTTCAAGCTTCTGAATATCGTAATAGCTGTAGAAAGCCAGGCAATGACCTTCACCGCCGTCGCGACCGGCTCTACCGGTTTCCTGATAGTATCCTTCTAATGATTTTGGAATATCGTAATGGATGACGAAACGAATATCGGGTTTATCAATTCCCATACCGAATGCGATGGTTGCAACAATAACATCAATTTCTTCGTTGAGGAATTTGTCCTGAACTTTACTTCTATCTTTGGATTCCATTCCTGCATGGTAGGCAGCAGCTCTAATACCATTAATTTGTAGGTGTTCAGCAAGTTCTTCAGTTTTTTTACGACTTAAGCAGTAGATAATACCAGATTTTCCAGCGTTCTTTTTAATAAACGAAATGATTTGTTTAGTAGCACCGATTTTTGGGCGTATTTCGTAATAGAGATTGGGACGATTGAAGGAAGATTTATAGACAGTGGCGTCCATCATTCCTAAGTTCTTTTGAATATCTTGTTGAACTTTAGGCGTGGCTGTGGCGGTGAGTGCCATAACTGGTGGGCTACCTAATTTATCAACGATGGGGCGAATTTTTCTATATTCTGGACGAAAATCGTGTCCCCATTCAGAAATACAGTGTGCTTCGTCAATTGCAAAGAAAGAAACTTTGAATTCTTTAAAGAAGGAGATGTTGTCTTCTTTATTAAGCGTTTCGGGAGCGACATATAAAAGTTTACATTTGCCGCTTAATACATCTTGTTTTACTTTTTTAGTTTCAGTTTTATTAAGAGTAGAGTTAAGAAAATGTGCTATATCAGTATTTGTACTAAAACCTCGCACAAGATCTACTTGATTTTTCATTAGTGCAATCAGTGGAGAAACTACAATGGCAGTTCCTTCACTTAATATGGCGGGTAATTGGTAACATAATGATTTTCCACCGCCGGTGGGCATAATTACGAAGACATTTTCGCCGCGTAAAACGCTTTTAATGATTGCTTCCTGATTTCCTTTAAAGTTATTAAATCCGAAAAAACTTTTTAGTGTTCCATAGATTTCAGCATCTGTATATTCCCTTCTTGGAGTATTGTTTGTTTTTTTATTAGATGTGGTTTCAGTTGTTTTTACACTTTGTTTTTTCTCTGCTGTACTTTTTGCTGATGTTTTTGATGCTGTTTTTGTTTTTTTCTTTGCTTCAGGCATGTCTAATGTTGAATTACTCATTTTCTTTTTCATTTTAATTTTCGGTCTATAAAGTTAGATAATTTAATTTCAATTTTCAGATATTATTTTATTATTTTAAGAAAAGTTTTAGACAAATATACAAAATTGTTAGATAAAGAAATTATTTTTTTTAAAATGTTATTGATGTTTTGAAACATATTTATTCCCATGATTACTAAGATGTTATAGTGGATAATATAGGTGATATTAGATATTGGTTGTTGACAGAGAAAAAATTTTTTTCAGAAAATTAGTATAAAAACAACATAGGAGAATAGTATTTAAAGTCATTATATTTTCTCAACTTACTTCTTTAAGAAACAAATTTGAGATGATTTTATTTTTTTCTATACATTTTCGCCGAAATATTCAATAATATGGGAGAAAAGCGACAAGAACAAAATTTTGAATTCTCAAGTGGCGTTCGCACTGATGATTATCAATTAGTTTTAATAAATGATGATGTCAATACATTTGAATACGTTGTTGAAACGTTGGTGAAAGTTTGTCAATTTGATTATGAACGAGCAGAACAGTGTACATTGATTACTCACATTAAAGGGGCGTATCCGATAATGAGTGGA
Organism: Bacteroidia bacterium; assembly: GCA_026003255.1. Taxonomy (GTDB): domain Bacteria; phylum Bacteroidota; class Bacteroidia; order B-17B0; family Aurantibacillaceae; genus BPGX01. Next base: position 160,986 of record BPGX01000003.1, read on the forward strand.
GAAAGAAGTGATTTAGAGAAGATTCAATATCAATTAGCAATTAGAAACATTCATTCAAAACTTGAAAAAAAGTAATTAGTATGGTGAGGAGAATTATTAAAACGTGTAGCATTTTACTTTTCAGTATTGTTTTATGGATGTGCAGCAGGAATGCAGTTACAGGGAGAAAGCAACTGAATTTAATTCCTGAAAGGGAATTAATCGGAATGAGTTTAACGGAGTATGATAATTTTTTAAAGCAGAACAAACGCTTGCCTGATAATGATTCAAGAGTCATTCAAGTGCGTGAAGTGGGTAATAAAATTAAGCAAGCAGTAGAACGATTTTATCAGCAAAAAGGATTAAGTAAAGAATTGGAAATGTATCAATGGGAGTTTAATGTGGTGGATGATAAAATTGTGAATGCATGGTGTATGCCGGGCGGAAAGGTGGTGGTTTATACAGGTATTTTACCAGTTACACAAGATGATGCAGGGTTAGCAGTTGTGATGGGACATGAGATTTCGCATGCTCTGGCAAAACACGGAAATGAACGAATGTCGCAAGCGATGTTAGCGCAATTTGGACAGGTTACATTAGCAGTAGCTTTATCGCAAAAACCGCAGGAGACGAGAAATTTGTTTTTAGCGGCGTATGGTGTTGGTTCAGGATTATCGTTACTTAAATACAGCAGAAATCAAGAAGCAGAAGCAGATAAGATGGGTTTGATATTTATGGCTATGGCAGGATATAATCCTGAATTGGCGATAGATTTTTGGAAAAGAATGGCATCTTTGGGAGGGCAAAAGCCGCCGGAAATTTTAAGTACACATCCAAGCGATGAAACGAGAATAAAACTTATTCAAGAGTTTTTACCAGAAGCAAAGAAATATTATCGTCCATAATTCAATGAAAAAAATAGTTTTTACTATACTATATGTTTTTGTGTATACGTTTCTTTAGAGGCGCAGCAGTATCCTTTTATGACACAATATAGAGGAAATTTGTACATTTTTAATCCTGCTTTTTCCGGGACAAAGCGTTGGATTGATGCGAGAGCTATGTATCGGCAACAATGGACGGGATTTACAGGTAGTCCTACTACAGCGGCTGTAAACTTTAATATTCGCTACCTGAATGGTAAATTAGGAAGTGGTTTTATGGTGTTTAATGATAAAATCGGGGCTTTTGTAAATAATTATTTTTTCTGGGAATGCTGCTTATCATATAAAAATGAGTGATACCGAGTTGTCGTTTGGTTTTGCGTTGGCTTACACAATGTTCAAAATAAATCCGTCAGTAATTACATTGCGCCATCAAGTTGATGCTTCTGTAGATTTAAGTAGTTCGGCACTTACACAAAAAAAGTTTGAAGGAACTTTTGGATTGTTGTATTATAATGATAGATTTTTCTTGTCTTTATCAATGTTGCAGTTGTTTGGAGCAGATTATAAATTTAAGTATTCCAATCCTGATTTTTTTAGAGGGAATTATTTTAATGAAAATCAAATTATGTTTGGTGCTGGATATAATTTTGGAGAAAATCCTGATTATGTTTGGGAAAATACTTTTTGGGTAATGAGCGGAAAAGCAATGCCGTTGTTTTTAGATTATTCCTTGAGGTTACATATTAGAAAAACATTATTAGTAGGAGGGAGCATCAGACCTGGGAATGCATTGGCACTACATGCTGGTTTGAATATTATGGATAAATTTCAGATTTCTTATAGTTATGATATACTAACTTCAAAATTAAAAACTGCACAAAAAGGCACACATGAAGTAAACTTAATTTTATCAATAGATAAAAGTTTAAACTACAAGAAAAGTGGGGTAGATAAAAGATTTTTAAGACAAAAATATCAGTATCTTTTGAATTAATAAGAAAGTAATTCAGTAAGGAAAAATGGTTTATATTTACGGGTGTGAAGTATAAAAATCATTCATTTGTTTTTTTAGTTTTATTATTGAACAATGTTATCTGTTTTTCACAACAGAAGAAAAATGTTTTTAAACAAACGCAAATGAATTATCCTGTTGTGAAAGCAATCTATGAAAAACACTGGATTAGTTTAGAGGATAGTTTGCAAGCACATATAAATTTCAGTAGATAGTTTTAATATCTACATTAGAGTTTTCAAGTATGAAAGTGAAATGGAAGTATGGTTAAAGAATAGTGGTGAAGTTAGATATAAATTGTTTAAAACTTTTCCTCTTTGTGCCATTAGTGGTAATTTGGGCCCAAAGAAATACAATAGAGATGGCCAAATACCGGAAGGTTTTTATGAAGTAACAAATTTTAATCCCAAAGACAAGTATAAATATCTTGCCATGAAAATCAGTTTTCCTAATGTTGTAGATAGAGAAATAGCGGAAGAACCATTGACGACAAATATTTTTATTCATGGGACGTGTGAAACTACGGCGGATATTGTATTGGACAAAGAAGATATGGAACAATTGTATATTTTGTGTGTAGAAGCAAGAAATAGAAAAGAAACAATATATGTAGATATTTATCCGTTTAGATTTACAAAAGAAAATGAAGAAATGATGAAAAGTTTCCCCAAAAAAACATTACGTTTCTGGTCAAATATCCGGGATGCTTATTTGTATTTTGAAGAAAATTTCTGGTTACCGAGAATTAATGCGAACAACAAGGGTCAATATATTTACGAAGAATGAAATCAAATGAAGAACTAATTAAGGGCTTTCAATCGTATTTATCTATTGAAAAAAATTTATCTCAAAATACGATTGATGCTTATTTGAGGGATATTCAAAAGTTAATTGTTTTTTTAAGTGAAAATTTTTCTAATGTTCAATTGATAAATGTTCATTCTTCCCATCTTGAAGATTTTATTAAAACATTAGTAAACATTGAGTTGGATGCTGCTTCTATCAATCGCATTATTTCAGGGGTAAAAGCATTTTATAATTATTTAAACTATGTTGGTGTTTTGGAATTTTTACCAACAGAAAATATTGAGATTCTTAAAACAAGACGAAAGTTGCCAGTCGTTTTGTCGGTTGAGGAGGTTGAGGCATTATTAAAACAAATTGATAGAAGCACAGTAGAAGGTGAGAGGAATTATGCGATTATTGAAACGATGTATGGATGTGGGCTACGAGTTTCTGAGTTAACGCAATTGAAAATAAGTAGTATTAACTTTAAAGAAGATTATATAATTGTAACAGGGAAAGGAAATAAAGAGCGATTGGTACCGATGGGAATACCTGTAAAAAAAGCGATTTTGAATTATTATGAAAATTATAGGAAACATTTGAAGCCACAAAGAAAATACGAAGATATTTTGTATTTGAATAAATTCAATAGGCCATTGAGTCGTGTGATGGTATTTTATATTATTAAAGATTTAGCAAGTAAAGCAGGTATTAAAAAAGAAATTAGTCCGCACACTTTAAGACATTCCTTTGCGACACATTTAATGGAAGGAGGAGCAAATATTCGTGTTGTTCAGGAATTACTGGGGCATGCAAGCATTACTACTACGGAGATTTATACTCATTTAGACAGAGAATATTTAAGGGAAAACATTTTAAGTTATCATCCGAGAAACCGAAAATTAAAGGAATAGCATTTAATTTATTTAATTTGTCTCCATAGAATTTATGCAGAAGTTATGTATTATATCCGTTATATCTGATGTTTATACTGACCAGAGGGTATTGAGGACAGTTGAAGCATTGAAAGAATTGAATTATGAATGTAAAGTAATTGGAAGAAAGACAGGTAAAACACAGAAGTTCAAAGGTAATTTTGATTTTACTTTAAATCATTTGAATCCGTTCTTTAAGAAAGGGGTTGGGATGTATGTAATGTTTAATGTATTGCTTTTTTTTAGATTATTAAACTATGCTTTGCAGTTCAAAAAAAATAGAATGTTATTGTATGTAAATGACTTAGATACTTTATTGCCTAATTATATTATTTCAAAATTGTTTGGATTACCTATAGTATACGACTCACATGAATTGTTTACAGAAGTGCCTGAATTACAAAACAGAAAATTTAAGAAGAAAATTTGGGAAATAGTCGAAAAATCAATTGTTCCAAAGTTGCCTTTTGCTATTACTGTGAATGATAGTATTGCCGAGTGGTATAACAAGAAATATCGTGTACCATTTTTTGTTGTAAGAAATATCTCAAAAATTCCGGTAGATAGTCCAATTAAATCTCGTAGTGAATTAGGTTTACCAGAGGATAAGTTTATTATTATTTTACAGGGGACTGGCATAAATGTACAGCGAGGAGCAGAAGAATTAGTGGAAGCAATGCAATATTTAGATACGAGTTATTTGCTGTTGATTATAGGAGGAGGTGATGTGATTGAAAAGTTGAAACGAATGGTTGAAGAATTAAAATTAAAGGAAAAAGTATGGATAAAAAATAGAATGCCTGCAGATGATTTATACCATTATACCTATAACGCATCTATTGGTGTAAGTATTGATAAACCCAATAATCTGAACTATTTGTATAGTTTACCCAATAAAATTTTTAGTTACATTCATGCGCATATTCCCATTTTAGCGAGTCGATTACCTGAAATTGAAAAAATTATTTTGAAATATAATATCGGTGCATTTATTGAAAATCATAATCCGCAGCATATTGCGATGAGGATAAAGGAGATGATGTATAGTGATCAATATCCAATATGGAAACAAAACACATTTGTAGCAGCGGAAGAATTATGTTGGAAGAAGGAAAAAGAAGTTTTAAAAACAATTTTAAGAAAGTATATTAATCCTTAATTTGCAGCAAAATTTTTTAGTATGTCAAAAAAACGAGTTTTAATTACAGGGGCTGCGGGCTTTTTAGGTTCTCATTTGTGTGATAGATTTATAAATGAAGGATTTCATGTTATTGGAATGGATAATTTAATTACAGGTGACTTACATAATATTGAACATTTATTCAGACATCCATATTTTGAGTTTTATCATCACGATGTTACGAAATTTGTATTTGTGCCTGGCGAATTACATTATATTCTTCATTTTGCTTCTCCTGCCAGTCCTATTGATTATTTGAAAATACCAATTCAGACCTTAAAAGTATCATCACTTGGAACGCATAATATATTAGGATTAGCAAGAGTAAAAAAAGCAAGAGTATTGGTAGCATCAACAAGTGAAGTGTATGGAGATCCATTGGTACATCCGCAAAACGAGAGTTATTGGGGCAATGTGAATCCCATTGGAGTGAGAGGATGTTATGATGAAGCCAAACGTTTTATGGAAGCACTCACGATGGCATATCACAGAACGCATGGCTTAGAAACACGGATAGTAAGAATTTTTAATACTTATGGTCCCAGAATGCGTTTGAACGATGGAAGAGTGTTACCTACCTTTATTTCTCAAGCACTGAGAGGAGAAGATTTAACCATGTATGGTGATGGCAGTCAAACGAGAAGTTTTTGTTATGTAGATGATTTGATTGAGGGAATTTTCAGGTTGTTGTTTAGTGATTATCATTTGCCTGTAAATCTTGGAAATCCAGAAGAAATTAGTATTCGTGAATTTGGTGAGGAGATATTAAAATTAACGGGAAGTAAGAGTAAGTTAATATCTTTACCACCGATGCAGGATGATCCTAAACAAAGAAAACCAGATATTAGTTTAGCAAAGAAAATATTGGATTGGGAACCAAAGATTAGTCGTCAGGAAGGATTGAAAAAAACTTTAGAATATTTTAAATCGTTACCAAGAGAGAAATTATTAGCAGAAAAAGAGTTTAAGGACTTAGAAAAGTGGAATAGGTAAGATTTATCTATATTATAAGTTACAAATGGTACTTTAAGTATAATGAAAGTTTAGTTTTTTATTTTTTACTTTGCTTTCAAGTCAAATTCAACTCTTCTATTTACTGCATGTTCGTCATCTGTGCAAGGAACACCGTTTTTGCAGTGATTAAGGATTTTTTCTTCACCGAATCCGAATGCTGATATTCTACTTGAATCAATGCCTTTTTCAATCAGATAATTTTTTACTGCCTGTGCACGTTTTTGACTTAATTCTAAATTATATTTATCATCTGCACGACTGTCCGTATAAGCACGAATCTCTATATTGTATTGAGGATTAGAAATAAGTGTTACTACAATTTTTTTCAAAACTTTTTCCGCTTCTGGTGTGATGTTATATTTATTTGTTTCAAAATAAATGTGTTCAGTAATAGTAGGTATATTTTTATTTTTTAACTTTAAAGAAGAGATATTCAACCATGGGTCTTCGCTATAAATCTCATTTAATTTTTTTTGTTCATAATCTAAAAGATTAAAGATAAAAGGATTGTTTTTAACCATGTATAATAACTTGACTAATTGGTCATTGGAAGAATAGAGTAAGATTTTTGAACTTGTTACAATGCTGTTAGAAGGGTCATAGAATTTGAATGAGTATTTCATATAAGGAACAAAAGCGAATATGAAAGAACCGAAATTATCGGTGATGGTGCTATCCATTACTTTACCGTTTTCATTAATAAGAAATATTTTAAGGTCAGGGATAGGATTATTCGTATTTTCATTGTATACTTTTCCTTTAATATTCATTTTAAGTAATGATTCATTAATAAGCAGATTGTCAAATTTCTTATTGTTGTCCGCTCTAAATGAGCAAACAAGTTGATTGGTTCCGATACTACTGTCTATTTCACAAACCGGTTCATCTAAATTATTATACAACATTGCTTTGTAAGGTTTTTTGAAAGCATCTTTTCTAACCGCAATTTGGTAAACATTTCCAGGTTTAATATCTTGAAATACAAATGCACCGAAGATGTTTGTTTTTGTACTTTGAATAATTGTGCCGTTTTGATTTAATAAAAACACGGTTTCTTCGGAGTGAAATGCTACAGATGTATCACTTTCTTTGTAGATTTTTCCGCCGATAAAAAAACTAAACCGATTGTCTATTAAAGAACGAATTAAAGTGTTTGTTAGAGGTATTTCAACTTTTGTGTCTGTAATTTTTGTTTCGTATAAAAGATTTTTTTTAGAATCTGCTAAAACCAAAGTTTTTCCGATGGCTTCTTTTTCTTTTATGTCAATGAAAAGCGATTTTGCACTGTCGGCGTACACTTTATTAAAAAAGAATTGTCCGAAATTATTGGTTTGTTTGGCAAAATAGGGCGTGTTATTGATTTTATATAAGACAATATCTTTTTTAGAAAGTGGGGTAGAGTTGTTTCCCGACTTAATAAAAATTGTACCAGCCCAGTTGTAGGGAATTTTAATGGGTTTACTTACTTCTGTATCATTTTCAACATCTTCTTTAAATATTTTTTTTAGGATCATGTCATTGTATGCTTTATCATCTTCAAACCTTTTATCTTTAAAGATAATTCTATGTACAGGATGATTATTTAAAACATTTACATCTACATTTGTTTCAGAAGAAGGAATAAACTCTATGTCCATTTCATAATAATAATTATTATAGGTATCATTTTCGGACATATTATTTCCAATAATTTCAAAAAACATTTTGTAAACCTTTGGGTGTGAAAAATAGATTCTGTAATTATTTCCGGTTTCAAATTCTAATTTTATGTCACTTGAGTTTTTTGAATTTAGGGTTTCAATTAGTTGATTTTTAGCCATGTCAAAGACAGAAACTTCAACATTGTTCAATGGCTGGTCGTTTAATATAAAATGTGCTGTAAATTTTAGTTCTTGTGCATTCAATACAAATGAACAGCTGATTAAAAATAACACAAATGATATAAAAGAAGGGATATATTTCATATTGAGGCAAATGTAAATAATTTTATGGAGTAGAAAGTGCTACTGGTAAAATTTTTCCATTAAAAAATTTGTGTCCATTTAAGGCAAACCATGTTATGAACTCTGCCATTTCACTGGAAGAGAGTGGTGCTTTGTATTCTGGAAATGCTTGCGATAACATTTCCGTTTGAACAGCACCCAATGCTAATGCGTTACATTTTATATTTTCATTTTTAAATTCTTCGGCTAAACATTCTGTGAGAATACTTAATGCACCTTTTGAGGAAGAATAAGCCGATAATCCGGGGAACTTTTGTGTACCCGTAACGCCGCCCATACTACTGATATTTACAATATGTGCCTGCGGAGATTTTTTGAGATAATTCAATAAACCTTGAATCCAATAAAATGGCGCAAAAACATTTGTTTGGTAAATTTCAAACAATTCTTGTTCGGAGATAGTTTCAAATTTTTTATTAACTAACCGTCCGGCATTGTTGATTAGAATATCTAATGGAAAATGATTTTTATCTAAATAATCTTGACAAGTTTGAAGTGTTGATTTTAAATTAATATCACCATTAACTTGAAAAATATGAGGATGTGAGTAAGGAATAGCATTTCTGGATACTGCAATGATGTGATGATTTTGAGATAATCGTTTCACTAATTCCAGTCCTATTCCTTTGGAACAACCAGTAATTAATATTACCATAAGTTTTGTAAATTTGTGGCTAATATAATTTGTATTCTAATGAGTTTCAACAAAAACGTATTCATCATTTTTATTATTATTTGTTATGCACAATTATTTTTTTCGCAAAACGATTCAACCTATTTTCAACTTCCTAATGCTCAAAAGAAAGAAAAGCAAAATAGATTAGAGAACAAAGAATGGTTGAATAAAATTAGTATCGGAGGAAACTTTGCCTTTTTTGCATCAACAAATGCCTCTTTTGTAGATATTTCACCTTTAATAGGTTATAGATTAACAGATATGATTTTGGTGGGTGCAGGACCAGTGTATACTTATTACAGTAGCAATCAATATGGTACAAGATTTTCTTTTAATATGTATGGTTTCAGAACAATGGGTAGAGTGTATTTTTTACAGAGTTTGTTTTTTCAAACAGGATGGGATATTTTGAATAGAAGTATTTATGTAGTAAGATTTAATACACTTCAAAGAGACAGAGTGTGGGTTCAAAATATTTGGTTAGGTGGAGGTGTAAGGTATTCGGTTGGAGGAAATACATATATGTTTACATCCGTTTTGTTTAATCTTAATGAAAATGAGTATTCGCCTTATCCTAATCCTTATGTTCAGATTGGGATAATCACGGGTTTTTAGTTTGAATTAAAGTTCGGAAATCAACAGAGTATTTGTCTAATTTGCAGAAAAAAAATAATGCAGTTTAGAATAGATGCAAAAGATAATAACAGAAAAGCAAGGGCAGGAATTATACAAACCGATAGAGGTGCAATAGAAACGCCTATTTTTATGCCCGTTGGTACGCTGGGCACAGTGAAAGCCGTGCACCAAAGAGAATTGTTGAATGATATAAAAGCACAAATTATTTTAGGGAACACTTATCATTTGTATTTAAGACCTGGAATGGATGTTTTATTACAAGCAGGCGGGTTGCATGCTTTTAATGGTTGGAAAAAGCCCATACTCACAGATAGTGGTGGATTTCAGATTTTTTCCTTATCCAAAATTCGTAAAATAACTGAGGAGGGTGTAACATTTTACTCACATATAGATGGGAGTAAACATTTCTTCACGCCTGAAAATGTTATGGATATACAACGAATTATTGGTGCTGATTTTATTATGGCTTTTGATGAATGTACGCCATATCCCTGCGATTACTCTTATGCAAAAGAATCCTTGAGAATTACACATCATTGGTTGGATAGGTGTTGGGATAGATTTAATAGTACAGAAGCATTATATGGTTTTGAACAGGTATTATTGCCGATAGTGCAGGGTAGTGTGTATAAGGATTTAAGAATACAAAGCGCTGAGTATGTTTGTACAAAAGATAGTTTTGCGTATGCAATTGGGGGCTTGAGTGTTGGAGAACCTGCGGATGAGATGTATGAAATGACGAACGTAGTTACAGATATTTTACCAGAACATAAACCAAGATACTTGATGGGAGTTGGTACTCCTGAAAATATTCTGGAGTGCATAGAGCTTGGGATAGATATGTTTGATTGTGTTATGCCTACCAGAAATGCCCGACACGGGCTGCTTTACACTTATGATGGAATTATTAACATCAAAAATAGCAAATGGAAATATGATTTTTCTCCGATAGATGAAAGAGGTATCTGTTATGTAGATACAGAGTATAGTAAAGCATATTTACGACATCTGTTCAGTGTGGATGAGATATTGGGAGCGATGATTGCAAGTGTTCACAACCTTGCTTTTTATTTAGATTTGGTGAAAACAGCGCGGAAGAAAATTATTGAAGGTCAATTTTCAGAATGGAAAAGAGGCATTCTTTCAGATATTACAAGAAAAATCTAATGTTTTAATTTCTATCTTTGCAGCAAAGTTATTTTTGATGGCAAAATCAAGTTTTAGAGTACGAAGCAAAGAAAAAGACGAGATTCCAAAAGTAAAATTAAGCTGGGTTAATATTCGTAAATCATTTTATCTGTTTAGTTATCTTGGTCAGGAAAAGTGGAAGTTTATTGCAGGGATGGTGTTTTTATTTGGAACCGCAACCGTGGGTTTGATATTTCCGTTAGTTTCAGGTAAAATGATAGGATATTTTGGAGAGACAGGTCTTTCGGCTGATGAAATGAAAAGACAACTTTTTGATATTGGTAAAATATTGTTAGGTATATTGATTTTACAAGGTTTTTTCTCGTTTATGCGTGTGTATTTTTTTTCACAGGTTACAGAGAGTATATTAAAAAAATTAAGAGACGAAGCATTTAGCAAGATTATACGAATGCCAATGGATTTTTTTTATAACAATCAAAGTGCGGAATTGAGTAGCCGCATTGCTACTGATATTAATGTTATATCGGATGCTTTTACCATCAATATTGCTGAGTTTATTCGGCAGTCAATCATTGCTATTGGTGGAACAGTGCTTTTGTTTTATTACACTTCCTGGGAAATTATCAAATGGTTTATATTGATGATTCCGTCTTTGATACTTATTACAATTGTTTTTGGAAAACGGATTCGTAATTTTTCTAAACATTTTCAAGACCTGATTGCAGAGAGCAATGTAATTGTAGGTGAAGCATTTACTGGTATACTAAGTGTTAAATCCTTTAGCAATGAATGGTATGAAATAAAACGATATACCAATAAAACAGGTGAGGTGAAAAAGCAAGGAATTAAATACGGTATTTTAAGAGGAATGTTTTTTGCTTTTATTATTTCTGTCATTTTTGGAACGGTCTTTTTTATTTTATGGAAAATGTTGTTGTTGAAAAATGAAGGGATAATTACAGCTGAACAATTTGGTAAATTCATGATGTTATCCATATTTGTAGCTGGTTCATTAGGTGGTTTGCCCGAACAAATTGCATCGATTCAAAGAGCATTGGGTGCGAATGATCGTTTACTACAATTAATGCAGCAGCCCGTTGAAGATGTGCAAATAAATCTTCCTGATAATTTTATTTACCCCAAAGAATTGAAAGGAGATATTGAATTTATGAATGTCAACTTTTCTTACCCGTCCAGAAAGGAATTTCAAGTATTGAAAAATGTGAGTTTTCAGATAAAGGCAGGACAAAAAGTGGCTTTGGTTGGAAGTAGCGGTAGTGGTAAGAGTACAATTGCACAATTGATATTAAGATTTTATGTTCCTGATTCTGGACTGATATTGGTAGATGGGAAAAATTATGTTGAATATGATTTGAGTTTTTATCGGCAACACATCGCTATTGTTCCGCAGGATACGATGCTTTTTGGTGGAACAATTTATGATAACATTCGTTATGGAAATGTTTTTGCAACTGAACAAGAAATCATTGATGCAGCAAAAAGAGCCAATGCGTATGAATTTATTATGCAATTTCCCGATAAATTTAATACGATTGTTGGAGATAGAGGTATTCAATTGTCTGGCGGACAAAGGCAGAGAATCGCTATTGCGCGTGCATTACTTCGTAATCCGTCGATATTAATTTTAGATGAAGCAACTTCTAATCTGGATGCTGAAAGTGAAAAATTAGTACAAGATGCATTAGAAACATTGATGAAAGACAGAACATCTATTATTATTGCTCATCGTTTATCTACGATAAGAAATGCGGATAAAATTTTAGTATTAAAACAAGGAGAGATTGTTCAACAAGGAAATTATAATGAGTTAATGGCAGATGAAGATGGCTTTTTCTATAATCTCAATAAAATTCAAATAGAAGCAAAAAATGTTTCGGTGGATTAATCCAATTTAATTTATCTCCTATAATTAAATTATTAATTTTTGAATAATATTCTAAACTCACAATTCATAACTCTCAACTCTCAACTCTTATGAAACACATAGGCACATAGAAATTGCAACATAGATCACATAGAATAAAATCTATGTTTTTTTCCTATGTTTCTATGTGGTAAAAAAATTTTTAACTCAAAACTCTAAATTAATCACTCATAACTCAAAACTATCAACGTGTATCCAAAAGTTTACTTGAAAAAAGATGAGTTTATTCAAAGAAAGCATCCGTGGATATTTTCCGGTGCTTTGAAAAACTTAGATAAAACTTTACACAATCAAATTGTATTTGTTTGTAATACAAAAGGAGAAATAGTCGCAACGGGATATTATCAGGATAGTAGCATTGCTGTAAAAATTTTAAGTTTTGAAAAAATTGAACTTAATGAAAATTTTTGGGAAGATAAAATCAAGAATGCACTTCTGTATCGTCAGAAAATAAAGGCATTTGGAAATGGCACGAATACGTATCGATTAATTTTTGGAGAAGCCGATGGATTACCGGGGCTGATTATTGATAATTATGATGGTCATTTTGTAATGCAGGCACATACGGAGTTTATGTATTTGCAGAAAGACATCATACAGCAGACCATACAAAATATATTCAAAGATGATTTCAAAAGTTTTTATGATAAATCGGAATACAATGATGGTTCGCAATTTATACAAGGCATTAATGATTGTATTATTTTGGAAAATCACTTGAAATTTTATGTCAATTGGGTTGAGGGGCAAAAGACAGGTTTTTTTTTAGACCAGAGAGATAACCGAAAAAAATTAGGAGAGATGGTGGCAGGAAAAAAAGTATTGAATACATTTGCTTATTCTGGGGGATTCTCTGTATATGCTGCGGCAGGAGGATGTCAGTTAGTACATTCTGTAGATAGTTCTGCAAAAGCGATAGAGTGGTGTAACAAAAATATGAAATTAAATGGATTTGAAAATAATCACGAGTCCTTTGTGGCAGATGTTTTTGAATTTTTGAAAAATGTGGAGAAAAATTTTTATGAGGTTATTGTGTTAGATCCGCCGGCCTTTGCAAAGAGCATACATCACAAACATTCTGCTGTACAGGCCTATAAGAGATTAAATAGTTTAGCGCTTAATAAAATTTGTTCAGGAGGATTGATATTTACGTTTTCATGTTCAGGAGTCATTGATAAAAATTTATTTTACAATACAGTGAATGCTGCATGTTTTGAAAGTAATCGTACGGTTCGAATTTTAGATTACTTGCACTTGCCTGTTGATCATCCTGTTCTTCCAAATTTCCCAGAGGGAGAGTATTTGAAAGGTTTGATTTTGTATGTTGAGTAGATTTAAAATAAAAAATGGCTTCTAAATGGAAGCCATTTTGTGCTTGTAATTCGTTGGGATATCAGCCGCTTATTTTGTTTGATTTTCAGCTGGTTTAACTTCTTCGTGTTTTTCACCTTTTTTGCAGCAAGCTTTTTTCTCGCCACTTGCAGTAGAGCATTCTTTCTTATCTGCATTTTTTTTGCAGCATTCTTTACCTTCTTTTGCGCCTTTTTTGCAACATTCTTTGCTACATTTTTTGTCTTTGTCATCTCCACATTTAGCGTTAACAGCCATTAAGTTTGTTCCAGCTACAAAGCCGCTGATGGCTACAATCATTAATAATTTTTTCATGGGTTTAAGTTTTGTTGATGCAAAGATAGATAAAATTTATTGAACTTTATTTGTTAAAAATGCTTATTAAACTTACAGGCTCATTATTTTAGAATGGATTTAAATAAAATTGAAATAACTTTGCACTCAAAAAAAATTATGAAAATGTTTTATTTTTTCTTAGCAATACCGTTCATTGGAAATATTTTTCAAAATCAGCCCTCTGAAAAAACATCCATTCATCAATTCAAAGCAAAAGATATTGATGGAAATGTTGTAGATTTTTCAAAGTTTAAAGGAAAAAAATTATTGATAGTTAATACTGCTTCTGAATGTGGCTTTACACCGCAATACAAAGACCTTGAAACATTATACCAAAAATATAAGGATAAAAACTTTCTTATCATTGCCTTTCCGTGTAATGACTTTGGAGGTCAGGAGCCGGGCGATGCACAACAAATAAAATCTTTCTGTCAGAAAAATTATGGAGTGAGTTTTTTGATTATGGAAAAAGTAAAAATTAAAGGCGATAGTCCGCATCCTATTTATCAATGGTTGACTCAAAAAGAAAAGAATGGTGTTAAGAGTTCTACTGTGATGTGGAATTTTCAGAAGTATTTAATTGATGAGAATGGTTATTTGGTGGATTATTATAATTCTATGGTAAGTCCATTGTCAGATAAAATTGTAAATTGGATTGAAGGAAAAAAATAACTACTTATGAAATTAGATATTCTTGCTTTTGGGGCACATCCGGACGATGTGGAAATATCTTGCGCCGGAACAATTTTGAAGCATGTAGAAATGGGATATAAAGTAGGTATTATTGATTTAACGGGTGGGGAATTAGGGACAAGAGGTAATAAGGAATTAAGATTACAGGAAGCATCAAAAGCCGCAGAATTACTTGGTGTAACAATTAGAGAAAACTTACACATGAGAGATGGATTTTTTAGGAACGATGAGGAACATCAATTAAAAATCATTCAAAAAATTCGTCAATATCAACCTGAGATTATATTGGCGAATGCTCCAACTGACCGACATAATGATCATGGAAGGGCAGCACAATTGGTAAAAGAAGCGGCTTTTTTAAGCGGATTAATTAAAGTAGAAACCGAGTATAATGGTCAAAAACAAAAGGCATGGCGTCCAAGATCTGTGTATCATTATATTCAGGATTATTATTTAGAACCAAGTTTTGTAGTGGATATTTCAAATTATTTTGAGAAGAAAATGGAGGTGCTTAAGTGTTATGCTTCTCAGTTTTATAATCCAAACAGTAATGAACCTGAAACCTCCATTAGTAGAAAAGATTTTTTTGATGTGATTGAAAGCAAAGCACGATTATGGGGGAGATATATTTCTGCGGAATTTGCGGAAGGATATATTGCCAATCGTTTAGTTGGAGTAAAAGATATTTTTGATTTGTTGTAATAAAAATCAGGTTAGAACACAAATCAGGATAATTAAAGTATTGACAATTAAGGATGCAACAAAAGTGCGAACAATCCATTTAGGCGGAGATTGTGCGATATTAATTACAAGATTAGCCATTGTAAATGCTAATCCAATTGCCAACAATAATATACTGTTTTTTTCAAGTGCAAACATAGCCATTATTCCGCCCATTACACTGCCACATAAAATGGCTGTGCTCATCATTCCATAGTATCCTTTTTCTGCCAATTCATCTAATTTTTGTAGCATAGTTTTATTTTTTGCAATGCAAAATTCCTGATGTGCGTTTTATTAAAAAATGATTTAAATCAGGTTTGTTAATCATTGAGATTATTAAATTTAAATTATGCATTAGAAATTAGCGTACCGTAAACATTACTTCATTTCATTGATATTAAAACATAATGATCTTCACTAATTTGGTTTTAGAATAATTAGTTAATTTATTGAACCACAGTGAAAACAAAGTTTTTCATTAGGAACACAAAGAATTTTTCATTTACAAAAAATATTGGGGCTTTGTGAACTTTGATTATTTTCTTAGTGATTATTGTGGTCAAAATACAAAAGGTTAATTTTATCACAAATTATGCATTAGAAATTATGGGTATTCACAAGGGGTTGCTTCGGCTGCTTTGCATCCTCGAAATGACCGGCTAATTCTTTGATTTTAGATATTATCAATAGAATTTCTATTGGATAATGGGGGGTAATATATGTGTCATGAATCTTGATGAACCTGTTTTTATTCTTCATCAATAACGTTTTTCATTTTCATCCATAATGCATAAGCATCCTTTGTTACAATTTTTTTATTTAATAAATTATAGTAATTCTTTATCCCTGTGTAATAATCGTTTTGTAGATTTGATAATTCTACTTCTGTCATTTCAAATTCATTATCTTTTTTTTGTACGAAAACATAATACTTGTTGTCTGAAAAAATTAAAGCATTTTTGGGTAGAGCATAGATGCTATCTTTATTTACCAGAAGGTCTGCTTGCATATAAGTGCCAGGAATTAAATTTTCATCATAGTTTTCAAAATGACAATGTACATCTATTGTTCCATCAGGATTTACAACTTTGTTGATTAGAATAATTTCGCAATTGTATTTTTTCTCAGGATTGGTATTGGTATAAGTTGCTAATTTTTGTCCAATTTTCAAGTACTCTAAATCTTTTTCTAAAACTTTTATATTCAGGTGAATATCATTAGGATTAACGAGTTCAAATAAAACTTCAGATGGAGGGATGTACTTTCCGGTAGAAAAATTTACTTTTGTTACGTAACCTTTGAAAGGTGCAGGAATTTTAATACTTCGGGTGATATTACCAGAATTCAAAGTAGATGGATTGATATAAAGCAGTTGTAACCTTTCTTCTAATGCTTTCAATTTTATTTTAGTGCTTTCATATTCTGCTTGTACCTGTTCAAAAGTTTTATCACTCACTGCTTTTTGTTCTGCTAATTCTTTTTGACGAAAATAATTTTTCTCCAGAATTTGAAATTGAATTTTTGTATTCAAGTATTCTTCCTGTAATTGAATGTATTGTGGGTCTTCTAACTCAGCAATAATTTCTCCCTTTTGAATGGGCGTTCCGGGGAGCAAATGTGTGTGTTTTAAGTATCCACCTAATGGCACACTTAAAGCATAGATATTTTGCGGTGGAACATCAATTACACCTTTCAAATGCAATTGTGTGTTTAATGTAATTTTTCTTATGCTATCAGTTTGAATATTGAGATGACTTAATTCTTCAGATGTTAGAATGATTGTATTAGAATTATTTTTTTCTGAAGAGATATTTTTGTCGGATGAATTACAGGAATGTAAAATGATTCCAATGATGCTTAAAGGAAGTATTTTTTTCATAAAATGAATTTTAGTTAGTTAGATAATAATTTAATAGAATAGTACAATTGTTCAACTCCTGTGTGTATTTCAAGTAATCCAATTCTTGTTGAATACTTTGTTGGACATACATACTCCATTCAATAAAGTTAATATTTCCTTTTTGATAATTTAATGTTGCTTTTTCTAAAAGGAGTCGGGCATTAGGAAGTAATTCTTGCTTATATCTTGTAATAATATTTTTTAGGTCAAGATATTTTTGTTGTAATTTTCTTACTTCATATATCAAATTGTTTTTATCTAATTCATATTTATAGGTATAGTATTTTAATAGTTTTTCTTCTGCCTTAATTTTTTGTGTTTGGTGTCGTAAAAAAATGGGTATTTCCAGACCAATATAAGAATATTGAAAACGTTTACTGATTGGATAGTAGATATTATCTGTGCCCCAACCTTTCAGAGATTGATTGGTATAACCGAAAATAAAATCCGGAAAAATTTTATTCTTTTCTAATTGAATTTTTTGGTGTTGCAAAATTTGTTCTTGTTGAGAAAGTTGAAGAATGGGATGCGTTTCAATTTGTTGAGTTGTTGTAGTTTCAGGTGGGTTAATTGAAATATCAGTATATTGCACATCAAGGATATTGGATACACCAGTTAAAAGTTCCAACAATAAAAGGAGTTGTTTTTTTTCAGTGTTGACAAAGTCCAATTGAATTTTATTCTGGTAATACAATTGGTCAAAACTACTTTTTTCCATTAAACTGATGTCTCCTTTGGTTGCTTTCAAATCAATGATGTTTTTAATGATTGTAAAAATGCTATCTTGTTTTTGAAGGCGCTTTATATTTTCATTTAAGATAACAATTTCGTAAAATAATTTTTTTGTATTGGTGATAACGTCATATTTTTCAAGTGTTTTACGAAGTTCTGATATTTTCCATTCTGTACTTAAAATGTTTTTTTGTTGAGTGTATATTGTGGGAAACAAAACATTTTGTTGAACACTTATAGCGTTGTCATTGTAAATGCCGTTATATTGTCCATATTGAAATTGTATTTGAGTTTTATTGATATTCCATGAAGTATTGACCAATTGCTTTTGATATTCAGAGAGAATGTTTTGCATTTTAATTTTAGGATGATTCTTTAAAGCCGAATCAAGGCATTGTTGATAAGAGAGGATGGTTTGACTTTGAGCAAACGGAATCATTGCAATACTCATTATTATGAGAAAAGTTTTGTTAGATAATCTGAAACTGTTTTTTTGTTTAAGTATAAAATTGTAATACAGTATAGGTAATAAAAAGAGTGTTAAGAGTGTAGATGTTATGATTCCTCCAATTACTACGGTTGCTAATGGTTTTTGAACATTTGCACCAATGCCTGTATTCAAAAACATTGGTAAAAATCCCAATGAAGCGACAGTAGCAGTCATTAGCACTGGTCTTAGTCGTTTTGTTATACCACTAATAACGATTCTTAAGATTATGTAATGTTTTTCTTTATGATGATTAAACTCTGAAACTAATACAATGCCGTTTAATACTGCAATCCCAAAAAGAGCAATGAAGCCTACTCCAGCACTGATACTGAATGGCATATTTCTAAAATATAGAAAAAATATACCACCTACAATGGACATTGGTATGGTTGAAAATACTAATATGCTTTGTTTCATTGAACGAAAACTTGTAAATAACATAATGAAAATTAATAATAATGCTATGGGAACTGTAATGGAAAGCCGTTTTTTAGCAGATTGAAGATTTTGAAAACTTCCGCCAAATTCAACAAAATACGATGCAGGTAAGCGAATAGATTTTAATTTAATTTTCAGCTCATTTATCACAGATTCTACATCTCTTCCCCTTACATTAAATCCTACAATGATTCTTCTTTTAGCATTTTCTCGCTGTATTTGATTAATGTCTGTTTGAATGACTATATCTGCAAGTTTGTTGAGTGGTATCCAGTTTTGATTTTGTGTTGGGATTAAAATGTTTTTTATTTCATCCATATTTTTCAATGTGCTATCCAATCTCACAATGATATCAAATTTACGTTCATTTTGATATAACTGTCCTGCTGGAATTCCCGCAACAATGGCTTGAATTACCTTATTCGCTTCTTCAATAGAGATATTATACCGTGCTAATTTTTCTCTGTCAAAACGAATAATAAGTTGTGGTTGTCCATAAATAGGTTCTACATAAATCCCTTCAGTGCCTTTTATAGTACTAATTTTGGATTGTATGATTTGTGCAAATTTTTTTAATGTATCGATATTTTCTCCAAAAATCTTACATACTACATCCTGTTTTGCACCAGCAATGAGTTCATTAAAACGCATTTGAACCGGATATTGAAAACTTGTAGAAAGTCCAACGATATTGCTTAATTTCTCTTGCATTTTAGTTGCCAGTTCGTCAAATGATTTTGCTTTTTTCCACTTTTCGATTGGACTCAAAATCACCATCATATCGGCACTCTCAATCGGCATCGGGTCTGTGGGAATTTCGCCACTACCAATTTTACTTACAACTTTTTCTACTTCATCAGGAAATGATTGGGTTAACAATGTTGATGCCTTTTGACAATAATCAATTGTTGTATTTAATCCTGTACCTGTGATTAATCTTGTCTCTACTGCAAAATCGCCTTCTTCAAGCGTTGGCATAAATTCTCCTCCCATATTAATCAGTAGCCAGATAGAAAAGATAAATAGCAATATAAATGTTGTTACAAAGATTTTACTTTTCTTAAAAAGAAAATTAAATAAACGAAGATAATATTTTTCAATCATAAGCATTATTTTTTCTGACCAATTAGAATGCTTAACAGATAATGATTCTGAAAGCCATAAGCACATAACAGGAACATAAGTAATGGATAACAAAAATGAACCTATAAGTGCAAATAACACTACTTGTGCCATTGGTTGAAACATTTTTCCTTCAATACCTGTGAAAAATAAAATTGGTATGTATACAATAAGAATGATAATTTGTCCGAATACTGCAGCATTTGAGATTCTGGATGCTGAATAAAAAACGATTGATTTTTTGTTTAATGTTCCGAAATGCTTTGATGAGTGTATTAAATGAAACAATACGGATTCTACAATAATGACTGAACCATCAACAATAAGCCCAAAATCTAATGCGCCTAAACTCATTAAGTTTCCTGACACTTTTAATATACTCATCAAAATGACTGCAAACATCATTGAAAGAGGAATGACGGATGCTACTACCAATCCAAAATAGATATTACCTAAAAATAATATCAGTACAATTATTACAATCAGCGCACCTTCTAAAAGATTCTTAAATACTGTGCTAATGGTAGAATTGACCATTTTGGTTCTATCTAAAAATGGTTCAATTTTTACTCCTACAGGAAGAGTAGTTTGGATTTGGTTTATTTTTTCTTTTACTTTCTCAATGACCCGATTACTATTTTCTCCTTTTAACATCATCACGATACCACCAGCTACTTCATAGGAATATTGGCCGTTTTGAGAGGTGTAAACTAATGAACCATATCTTGGCGCATAGGATATTCTAACATTGGCAATGTCTTTAATTTGAATGGGTATTCCTGATGCATTGTTTTTAATTACAATGTTTTCAATATCTTTAATAGTATTGATAATTCCTTCGCTACGAATAAAATAAGCGGTTTTATTTTTTTCAATATACGCACTTCCCACATTTTGATTGTTTTTTTCTAATGCAGTAAGTATTTCATCAAATGAAACTTGATAAGCGTTTAGTTGATAAGGATTTATGGCTATTTCGAATTGTTTGAGTTTTCCACCGAATGAACTAACATCGGCCACGCCCGGGATTCCTAAGAGTTGTCGACGAACTATCCAATCCTGAATTTCCCGCAAATCCGTTAAAGAGTATTGATGTTCAAAGCCGTTTTCAGGGCGAATGACGTATTGATAAATTTCACCAAGGCCTGTTGTAATAGGCGCTAATTCGGGATTCCCGATTTGTTGTGAAATTTCATTTTGAACCTTTTGTAATCTCTCGCTGATTTGTTGACGTGCCCAGTAAATATCCACATTATCGTTGAATACAATGGTAATGAGCGATAAACCAAATCTTGAGAAGCTTCTTAGTTCTTCTATTCCTGGAATGTTGCTACACGCTTGTTCGATAGGAAAAGTTACTTTTCGTTCAATGTCCTGTGCAGCAAAGGAAGGAGCAACTGTGATTATTTGCACTTGATTGTTAGTAATATCCGGTACAGCATCAATTGATAAATTCTGAAATTGATAGATACCAATAATAATGATTAATAATGTTGATGCTATAATAAACCATCTGTTGTTTAATGAAAATTGAATGATTGAATTAATCATTTTTTTATGATTTAAAAATGTGATGATGAAAAAAAAGAATACAGAGAAGTAAAAAATAACTTCTCAATTAGAAAAATACTAAGATAACAAACGTTTCGGTGGATGCCAGATGGAACGATAATTTAATAACAATTGACTGATACTTCTTAAAACAGGGAATTCTATTTTCTTGAATTCAACAAAGGATATATTTATTCTTTCAAAGGTATTAGAGTAAATGTGAATGTGTGCACAATTTTGATGATCCTTAAATGGCAAATGTTGATGATTATCTGATGAATTGGAATGTTGATGATTGAAATAATGTAACATAAAGAAACTATAAAAATTGATTTTATCATTCGTTTGATGTTCATAATAATGTTGAATTAGAAAAGGAAACTTAATGACTTCTTCACCGTCAAATACAATATCGATACTGACGATAGTGATAATAAGATATTTTACAAACAATTGAAACACGGTACAAAATTACAAAATAATGTTTTGTGAAATTTTTGATTCCGATTTCTAAGGAAAGCATGATTGCATCTATATGACGTTGAATTTTTTATTAACATAAATTAACATTTATTTTCTTTTGTATGTTGATGAATAATTTCATAAAATTGCGACCGAAAATTAGTTGCAGTAAATTGTAACTAATTTATCAAGACGCGAGGAGAGAACTGGCTCGATGAATCGCGGGCAACCTGTTGCAAATGTTTGTTGTAATAAGGTGCCAAATCCAGCCGCGGATGAAAAAACGCGGAAAGATAAATTAGAAATCTATGAAAACACTAAACAAACAATCAGTAGTAAAAAGTTTTAAGCTTACAAAATTGTCTTTGGCTACGGCTAAAAAGAAACGTTATAGTTTTGTAAATTACTTCATGTTATCATGCATGTGTTGTTGTATGTGCTGTTTCATGTTTAACTAAATCATTTCCCTTCTTACATAACTTTCGATTTTCATAAAACGGGATAAACATCGGGAGATGTTTTATACGCTTGTCTCTCGTTTGTTTTTCCCCCTAAACAATAATCTTATACCCAAATAGCATCATTAACCACAAAACCATAAAACCATGAGCACAAAAAATCAAACAAAGAAAAACTACAGGTTTGAGACCTTGCAATTGCATGCTGGACAAGAAGTTGATCCAGTAACCAGATCAAGAGCTGTCCCCATTTACCAAACCACATCTTATACCTTTAAGGACAGCAAACATGCCGCCAATTTGTTTGGCTTGAAAGAGTTTGGTAACATCTACACTAGAATCATGAATCCGACTACCGATGTGTTTGAAAAAAGAATTGCGGCTTTGGAAGGTGGTGTGGGGGCATTAGCTGTATCATCGGGGCAGGCTGCACAATTTCTTGCAATCACAAACATTGTAAATAGTGGCGAGAACTTTGTATCCACTTCCTTTCTTTATGGTGGTACTTACAATCAATTCAAAGTACAGTTCAAACGATTAGGTATTGAAGTTCGTTTTGCTGATGGAGATAAGCCAGAAAGTTTTGAGAAATTAATTGATGAAAAAACAAAGGCGATTTACTTGGAAACAATTGGAAATCCGGGTTTCAATATCCCCGATTTTGAAGCAATAGCTGAAATTGCAAGAAAACATGATATACCGTTGATTGTAGATAATACTTTTGGTGCGGCCGGATACTTTTTCAGACCAATAGAACATGGTGCTAATGTTGTTGTAGAGTCGGCTACTAAATGGATCGGAGGTCACGGTACATCTATCGGTGGAGTGATAGTGGATGGAGGAAATTTTAACTGGGGCAATGGAAAATTTCCACAATTCACTGAACCATCTGAGGGTTATCATGGATTAAAATTCTGGGAAGTATTTGGAGAAAACAATCCGTTGGGTTTGCCTAACATCGCTTTCATCATTCGTGCAAGAGTAGAGGGATTGAGAGATTATGGAACTTCCCTTTCTCCATTTAATGCATTCCTGCTTTTACAGGGTCTTGAGACATTGTCCTTAAGAGTACAACGTTCAGCAGATAATGCGCTTGCCCTTGCTGAATGGTTGCAAGAACAAGATGTAGTTGAGTACGTAAATTATCCGGGATTACCATCATCACCTTATCATAAATTGGCAAAGAAGTATCTCAAAAATGGATTTGGTGCCGTTTTGAGTTTCAAATTAAAAGAAGGAAAAGAGGCAGCTGATTTTGTGGTCGATAATCTTGAACTGGTGAGTCACTTAGCGAATGTAGGAGATGCCAAAACACTTATCATTCATCCAGCAACAACAACGCATGAACAATTAACCGAAGAAGAGCAACGTTCAGCAGGAGTAGAACCGGGCTTATTACGAGTTTCTGTGGGTATTGAACATATTGAAGATATCAAAGAGGACTTTGAACAAGCATTCAGGAAACTCAAAAAAGTGGGTAAAACCTACCTCGTTGAAAATTTAAACTAAAAGTATGGAGATTCTAAAGATTGGTAATTTGGAATTAGAAAATGGAGGCCAGTTGAAAGATGTTCAACTGGCCTACCATACTTATGGAAATTATATTCCGGGTAAAACACCAGTTGTGTGGGTGTGCCATGCTCTTACCGCCAACAGTGATGTCTTTAGCTGGTGGCCAGGGTTATTTGGCCAAAAAGATTTATTCAATCCAGTTGATTACTTTATTATTTGCGTCAATAATCTTGGATCTTGTTATGGAAGTACCGGCCCATTGAGTATCAATCCAGATACAAAAAGCCCTTATTTTCATCATTTTCCTAAGATTACAATTAGAGATATTGTAAATTCACTAAATACATTGAGAAAAAAATTAGGTATTGATCAAATTGATCTTTTAATTGGAGGTTCACAGGGTGGCCAAATTGCTCTTGAATGGGCATTATTAGAAAATAAGTTAATTAAAAATCTTGTTTTGGTATCTACGAATGCAAAACATTCCGCATGGGGCATTGCATTTAATGAAAGTCAGCGATTAGCCATTTTCTCTGACAGGACTTATTTTAGCTATAATAAAGATGGAGGAACAAAAGGTCTACAGGCAGCAAGAAGTATTGCCTTACTGAGCTATCGTAACTATAAAACTTACACGCATTTCCAGACAGATGATGAATCATTAAATTTCGTTGGTCGCAAAGCAGCAACTTATCAGCAATATCAAGGTAAAAAACTCGTTAATCGTTTTAATGCATTTTCTTATGTGGCGCTTTCATACGCCATGGATAGTCACGATGTTTTTAGAGGTAGGACAAATGATTGTTTGAAATCGATAAAAGCAAATACTCTTGTTATTGGTATTAAAGAAGATATATTATTTCCAATTGAAGAACAGGAATTTCTGGCAAAATCAATAGATAATGCTCATTTTGAAATCATTGAATCTCTATATGGACATGATGGCTTTTTGATAGAAACTCAAAAATTATCAGAGATAATAAAATCTTTCTTAAAGAAAAAAATTATTGACAATAAAAAATTAATTTATGAGAGGATTTAATATTGGGCTTTTTGGTTTTGGCACTGTGGGACAAGGAGTTTATGATATATTAAAGGATTTGAATTATTCAAAATTGGGGACGATTCAGAAAATTTGTGTAAAAGATCCAGTTAAGTCCAGAAAAATCAGTAAAGAAAACTTTGTATATAATAAAGAAGAAATTTTGTTAGATGAAAAAATAGATGTGATTATTGAAACTATTGATGATCCTGAAGAAGCATTTAAAATAGTAAAGACAGCACTTGATCATAAAAAACATGTAATTACTGCAAACAAAAAAATGTTAGCTTATCATCTAAAAGAATTAACCAATATTGCAAAAACACAGGGCGTAGCATTTTTATACGAAGCATCTTCTTGCGGAAGCATTCCCATTATTCGTTTACTTGATAATTTCTATACTATTGATGAATTATTGTATGTAGGAGGTATTTTTAATGGCACAACTAACTATATCCTTCATAAAATTGATGAAGAAAATTTGATCTTTCAAACCGCATTAAAACAAGCCCAAGAAAAGGGCTTTGCAGAAAGCGATCCAACCAATGATATTGAAGGATTGGATTCATTATACAAATTAATTATCATTACATATCATGCTTATGGTATAATGCTGGATGTTAAAAAAGTACCACTGTTGGGTATAAGTACATTGAACGACATTGACATAAAGTTTGCAAAAAAACATCATTTGAAAATTCGTTTAGTGGCGTATTCTGGAATAAAGAATAATCAATACGTTGCTTTTGTTTTACCAATATTCGTAAATAAGAACAGCCCTCTTTATCACACAGAGTATGAATATAATGCAGTTGTACTTGAGTCAAGGTATTCCAGTCAACAATTCTTGAAAGGTAAGGGAGCGGGTAGCTATCCAACGGCTTCATCAATTATTGCTGACTTACAAAGCATTGCTAATAATTATAAATATCGTAATCATAAAGAGAGCACAGTAAATATTGGCACAATTGATTTTGATAAAGATATTAAATTTGTTGTATATCTTCGTAAAAATGTTTTGTCTGATAATATACTCATTAATTGGGAAAAAAGATATGTTTTAGATAATCAAGAATTTGGTATAGCTAATGTCAATCTAAAAGAATTAAAGAAGATTACAGAAGAAATAAGAAAATCTAATGGATTTATAGCTTTGTGGAATGATCCATGGAATAGAAAAAACACACATCTGGAAAATCATATTGAACAAGTAAAAGAAGTAAATCAAATTGAAATTTGAAATGTTTGTATAATTTATTCAGAATGATTTTAATTGTGTAAGATAAGGAGATTGTAATAATGACATATTAGTAATTATTTGTTATATTCCCACCTTAAAATTAAAGTAATATGTTTGGCATTTTACCTCCTATCAATTTTATGCAATGGATTGAAGAAAATAAAGAATTTTTAAAGCCACCCGTTAATAATCGTGTTGTTTATAAAAACACTGAATTTATCATTATGGTAGTCGGTGGACCTAATTCCAGAAAAGATTATCACTACAACGAAGGTGAAGAATTTTTTTACCAAATGAAAGGAGATATTATTGTCAAAATTCAGGATAATGGAAAAGCTCGAGAAGTTCCTATTAAAGAAGGTGAGATATTTTTATTGCCACCTCGTGTTCCGCATAATCCAATAAGATTCAAAGATACGATTGGATTGGTTATTGAACGCAAACGAAGAGAAAATGAAAAAGACGGATTGTTGTGGTTTTGCGAAAAATGTAATCACAAACTTTATGAAGAATACTTTCAACTTACGGATATTACGACACAATTTCAAAGAGTATTTGAAAAGTTCTACAATTCATTAGAATTAAGAACTTGCAAAAATTGTGGTGCTGTTTTAGAACCACCACCTGTGATTGCATAATTTAATATGTATGAAAAAATTGTTTGCTTATTTCTTTCAGGGACTTGTTGTTTTAGTGCCCGTCATTATTACTTTGTATATTATTCTAAAAATCATTTCTATTTTTGTTGATTTCTTTGTCTGGATTGGTATTACAGGGAATCTTATTTTAGATGTTTTAATTGGATTAGTGGTAATGGTAGCGTTGATAGTTGGAATAGGCGTGATGGCTTCCAATTATTTTTTTAGCAATGTAATGCAATATTTTGAAAACCAATTTGAAAAACTACCTTTGATTCGCCATATCTATTCGCCGATAAAAGATTTTACAGAAGCATTTGTTGGGAATAAGAAAAAATTCAAATATCCAGTGTTAGTACAAACTTCTCCTCACAATGCCTATAAAGAAATAGGATTCATTACACAACAGGATTTATCTGAATATGGATTACACGATTATGTGGCTGTGTATTTGCCTTTTTCATACTCTTTTGCAGGACGTATGATTTTTGTGAAAAAAGAATGCATCGAACCTTTTTCTCAAAATCCTACGGATACGATGAAGTTTGTTATTTCTGGTGGTATTTATGAGGTTGAAAAAAAGAGTTCTTAAATAATTTCATTCAATTAGTTCCCAATTAGTTTTTCATTATTTTTAGCCCCTAAAAATTCAATGAAAGACGAAAGTATCAAGTCCGTTTTAATTATTGGGAGCGGACCTATTATCATCGGACAGGCCTGTGAATTTGATTATTCTGGTTCGCAAGCAGCCAGAAGTTTAAGAGAAGAAGGTATAGAAGTTACACTCATCAATAGCAATCCAGCCACCATAATGACCGATCCTGTTACAGCAGACCATGTTTATCTATGGCCATTGGAGCCAAAGTATATTGAAAAAATTTTGCAGGAAAGAAAAGTAGATGCCGTATTACCAACTATGGGAGGCCAAACGGCTTTGAACCTTGCTATGAAATGTGAAGAATTAGGTATATGGAAAAAGTACAATGTACGAATGATTGGTGTCGATATTAATGCTATAAAAATTACAGAAGATAGAGATTTGTTTCGGGCAAAGATGGAAGAAATTGGTATTCCAATGGCGCCCAGTAAAATAGCCCGTTCGTTTTTGGAAGGAAAAACTATTGCACAAGAATTTGGCTTTCCTTTGGTCATAAGACCATCCTTTACGCTTGGAGGCAGTGGTGGAAGTGTTGTTTATAACAAAGAAGATTTTGATGCCGCATTAAATCGTGGTTTGCAAACTTCACCCATTCACGAAGTGTTGATTGATAAAGCAGTTATTGGCTGGAAAGAATTTGAATTGGAACTCTTGCGTGATAAAAACGACAATGTAGCGATTATTTGTTCTATTGAGAATTTTGACCCGATGGGTGTACACACGGGTGATAGTATCACTGTTGCACCAGCAATGACTTTAAGTGATAGAACGTATCAGAAGATGCGAGATATGGCCATTAAAATGATGCGCAGTATTGGGAATTTTGCTGGTGGATGTAATGTGCAGTTTGCCGTAAGTCCTGATGAAAAGGAAGAAATTATTGCAGTTGAAATCAATCCCCGTGTGTCACGTTCTTCTGCTCTGGCTTCCAAAGCTACAGGTTATCCTATTGCAAGAATTGCTTCAAAATTGGCCATTGGATATACTTTAGATGAAATTCAGAATCAAATTACAAAGTCAACATCCGCATTTTTTGAACCAGCATTAGATTATGTAATTGTAAAAATACCAAGATGGAATTTTGATAAATTCAAAGGTGCTAATCGTGAATTGGGCTTTCAAATGAAATCTGTTGGCGAGGCGATGGGAATAGGAAGATGTTTTCAGGAAGCATTGCAGAAAGCTGCGCAGAGTTTGGAAATTAAACGCAATGGGCTCGGAGCCGACGGAAGAGAAATTACCGACCAGAAGGTGCTTTTGGAAGCACTGCAAAAGCCCAGCTGGAACCGATTGTTCATGATTTACGATGCTATCAAGCTTGGAATTTCGATTAATACCATACACAAGTTGACCCACATTGATATGTGGTTTTTAAGACAGATAGAAGAACTCATTGCTTTAGAACAGGAGATACAGAAATATACGTTAGATACTATCCCAAGAGAGTTGCTTTTAGAAGCCAAACAAAAAGGATATGCGGACCGACAAATCGCACATTTATTAAGATGTCTGGAAAGTGAAGTACATAAGAAAAGAAAAGAGTTAGGTATAGGGAGAGTTTTCAAATTGGTAGACACTTGTGCGGCAGAGTTTGAAGCTAAAACGCCTTATTATTATTCCACCTTTGAACAGGAGAATGAAAGTATTGTTTCAGATAAAAAGAAAGTAATTATTTTAGGAAGTGGACCTAACCGAATAGGGCAGGGAATAGAATTTGATTACGCTTGTGTGCATGGGGTTCTTGCTGCACAGGAATGTGGCTATGAAGCCATTATGATTAATTGTAATCCCGAAACCGTTTCTACCGATTTTAGTGTGGCGGATAAATTATATTTTGAGCCAGTTTTCTGGGAACACATTTACGATATTATTCAACACGAAAAACCGGAAGGTGTAATTGTACAGTTGGGAGGACAAACGGCATTAAAATTGGCCGAAAAGATTGACCGATATGGTATAAAAATTTTTGGGACACAATTCAAATCTCTGGATTTAGCGGAAGATAGAGGAAGTTTTTCTACGCTATTAAAAAATTGTAATATTCCTTATCCCAAATTTGGTGTAGCAGAAGATGCTGATCAGGCCTTGAAAGTAGCAAAAGAATTGGGTTATCCTTTATTAGTGAGACCAAGTTATGTGTTGGGTGGTCAGAGTATGAAAATAGTAATTAACGACGAAGAGTTAGAACAGCATATTGTGAAATTATTGCAAGACATTCCTGGTAATAAAATTTTGTTAGACCATTTTCTGGAAGGCGCTATTGAAGCAGAAGCCGATGCTATTTGCGATGGAGAAGATGTTTATATAATCGGAATAATGGAGCATATTGAACCCGCGGGTATTCACAGTGGAGATAGTTATGCTGTGTTACCACCGTTTGATTTGAGCGATGAGGTAATTAAAACGATAGAAGAATACACGCGTATCATTGCATTAGAATTAAAAACGGTGGGATTGATTAACATTCAATTTGCAATAAAAGATGGTGTGGTGTATGTGATAGAAGCCAATCCTCGTGCCAGCCGCACAGTGCCGTTTATTGCCAAGGCCTATCAGGAGCCGTATATCAATTATGCTACGAAAATAATGTTGGGACATAATAAGTTGAAAGATTTTAAGTTTAATCCAAAGAAGAAGGGGTATGCGATTAAAATACCGGTATTTAGTTTTGAGAAATTTCCTGATATACAAAAGGAATTAGGACCAGAGATGAAGAGCACCGGCGAAGCCATTTATTTCATTGATGATTTACACGATGAATATTTTCAAAAAGTGTATTCAGAAAGGAACTTGTATTTGAGTAGGTAGAGTAAAAAAAACAACTGTAGGTTCAGAAGAAGGGGAATGACTCCCCTCGCACAGTCAGGTGAGAGTGAAACATAAATTATTTTTCCTAAGGGAATAGCAGAGTTTGAAAACCAGCCGTAAATTACGTTGTTCTTATAGTATTTCTTATTTTCTGTCATTCAAATTTCTCTGTAAGGGGGCTTTAATAACTTATTTCTTGAAATTCAAGATTATCTCCATCTAATTCATATTCAATATATTTTATAGGCATACACTGATTATTTTTTTTGTTAAATTGATCAAAACTTTCTATAACTTTTTTGTATTTTTCTGATATTTTGTTAGCTATTTTTTTAGAAATTAAAACTGGTTGGATGTCACTTATTCTATTAGGAATGTAATATTGTTCTAACCAATCAACATATCTTTGAATCTGAATAGTATTATCTGGACTTGCTTCTACAGATTTAAGTTCAATTGGTAAAACAATTCTTGTATTTTCTTTAATAATTAAGGAGAGCATCACATCAATTCGTTGCATACCTACCCCACAGGAGACTTCATTACCTAACCATTCAAAACTTAAACCATTAAGCAAACTTTTATCCAAACTTTGATTAGTATTTCTACCAATATTTTGTACAATGTATGCCTGTAAATGAGGTTCAAATGCTTTTTTATCTCTGTATTTTCTAATCAATCTTGGAAGAATGTTAATGTCATCTTTTCTCCCCTTGTATTTGTGTTGTCTATTATCTTGTATTATTTCTTGACTTTGTAAATCAAATGTAAAATTCTGTCCAGTCAATGTTTGACGATTATTTTTATCTCTTAACAATTTAAAGAGTCTTTCACTCTCATATATCGTTATCATGGTATTACCACGATTACCTTTTAGCTTTCTGTAAATCAAACTCCAAAGCATCTGATTAGGTGAACAAATGTATTTTATTTCATCCAAAGCTTCCCATTCAGTTACTCCTTTTGCGTAAACTTCATAAGGTTCAAGCAATGTCCTGAATGTTAAGGATTTTATAACTCAGAGTATAAAAAGGATCTTCAAATTTATCTATAAATATTAATTTTGTATTATGATCAATTAATATTTCTTTAATAGGTTCTTCAAAATACCCTAAATAAACTGTAAAAGAAATATATTCATCTTCAATTAAAAAATCCCCTATCTCTCCATACTCTCTTTCACATGCTTCCAATATTTTATAATTTTTAATATTAAAGTTAATCATAGTGAACCTCTTCAAATTCTAAGTTATATACATCATTATTAGTAAATTTATATTTATAAAGTTTTATCTTTCTACTATTAAATTCTATCATTTTTGCTTTACTTATAGCGTTATCTCCGAATTTTTTTGCAATAACGATTGGTTGAACAGTTTCTATCTCACCATTAGCTAATCTTGTTGAAACCCATTTAGAATAATTTATTACTTGACTTATGGCTTCTTCACCTGCTATGTCTCTTTTTAACTCAACTACTGAAAATTGATATCTCAAAGGATATCCAGTATATCTCATATTTTTATGATATACTAATATATCTATATTTTTGCCACTTACATGATATGGAACATTATTTGAGTACCACTCTATATCTTCTTTCTTACCAAAAATTTTTTCTGAGAAATTTTTAATTCCAATATAACGAATTATGTAATATCTGAGAGCATCTTCTATAAAAACACTGTCTGATTCTTTTCTTCTTAAAGGTAAAGTAATATTACAATTTTTTTTTCTCTTATATTTCTTTATAATATTTGGTATTTTAATATACTTCTTTATAATATTTGGTATTTTAATAGAATTTCCATTCATTTTCACAAGCAGTTCTATTAGTGCTTCAGTTGCCTCTGGAGTAATTGTATTTATTCCTCTTGCTCCTTGAATTTTTCTATAAAACCAACTCCAAAATTTGGATTCGTATTCTTTTGTTGAAAACAATAGTTCTTCTGGTACTGGTTTTTCAAAATAATTAATACATTCAATTTCAATTCTAATTGGAAAAGATTTATCTATTTTACCTATAGTAGAATTGTCAAAAAAAGGTTCACCTTTAACTTTATAAATCCCATAAAAACCTGATTGTCTCTTGTATAAAAAAACTAAATCTCCATCTCTTAAAGAATAAAAATCACATAACATTGCATAATAAGGTTTTCTTGTATTGTTAAATTGAGAAATGATAATATCATTGATATCTTTTGGTTGTAAATCACTAAATTTTAGTGCCCAGAAAGAATTATTTACTACAGTATCATGTGTTTCTTCATCTGTAATTAAAATATGAGCATTCATATTAATTCCTGTTTAACGATTTAATCGCAAATTTATTGTATTCAGCAGATATGTTTTTATTTGCTATTTCTATAACTTCTGGCAATAACTCTACACCAATTCCATTTCTACCTAATCTTTTACACTCAATTAGTGTTGTACCACTTCCTAAAAAAGCATCTAAAACCCATTCGTCATGTTTAGTGTATCTTCGCAAGAATTGATTTGGTATTTGTGGAATAAAATTACCCCAATAACCCGCATTGTGTGCACCTGAATTATCTCTTTTATCAAAAATCCACAAGCTTTCTGTCAGAATATCCTGATATTCTTTCCAACGATTAAGATTTAAATCATTTATCTTAGTTGTTTTAATTTCTGTTAAACTTTTTTTGAGTCGGCTAATATAATATTTTGCCCTCTCAATAGTTTGAGCATCTACTATTTGATTTAATTCTTCTAAAAGTATATCTTTATTTACTTTCGCAGTGTCGCCATTAGAAGAAATATTTAATAAACCCAAATTATCTTTTCTTGGATTTTTTATAATTTCTATGATTTTCTGATTTTCTGAACTTCTAACTTTATTTTATTATTTTCATTCAGTTGCTCAATTTTAGATAAAATTTCTAAAAACATCTCCTGATTGATTATGATTTCTGTTTTCCAATCAGTTTTTTTATCAGAATCACTATCAAACCCAAATAAAGTTATATTATTGTCTTTCATAATAACTGCCTTAATATAAAGTGAGATTTATTATTGTTATTAATCTTTTTTTAAGTCCATAATAATCACACACGCAAAAATAGGATAAAAATAACTGTTTTTAGATGAAAGTTGCGCAGCAATTTCATTCTCGCTTTTTCTTCTATTATATTGTATATGTGTAGGTAACAACATCAAGGAATTTACAGTCTAATTTTCGTGAAAGTCATGTTTTAAAATTACAGATAATGAGCGGCGGTATATCCTTGCGCTGATGGTCTAATTTTATGTTCGTTCGGCATCTCGGATATACCGAGTTTTGCGGCGTCGTAAAGCGTTGTCGTTGAATAATTTTTCCCAGCAATTATAATTATTTTTATTCAAATTTTGCAAATTTATAGCGGCAAATTAGTTCTGTAAAAACAATCAGCAATGAATTTTAATTTTCACTTTTAAAGTCCTAATAAAACAAAAAAAGGTTCTTCATAAGAAGAACCTTTAAGCAACAGTACAATGAAACAAAATTTTAGTGTCCTTCGTGACCAGAGATGCCGTGGGCATGTCCGTGCATTAGTTCTTCAGGTGTGGCTTCTCTTATGGAATGAATGGTGCCAGTAAAATGTAAGTCATAACCTGCTAATGGATGATTAAAATCCATCGTTACATGTTCTAAACCAACTTCTACTACTTTTCCAATCAATTCATTACCTTCTCTGTCGTACATTGGAACCTCATTGCCTACTTTAATGTTTTCATGGTCAAATTCACCATTTCTGACAAAAATGGTTTTGTCTAATTTTACAATGTAATCCGCTTCTGGCATGCCATAAGCATTCTCGGCTTTAATAGTAAAGTCAAAGTTATCGCCTTCTGATTTTCCGGCAAGATTGGTTTCAAAATCCGGAATCACTTGCTGACTGCCAAATAAAAAGACAAATGGATGTTCGGGAGAGGTTTGTTCAATGAACTTTTCAGGTTCGTTACCCTTTTTAGCGTTTAATGTATAATTAACCGCCACCACTTTGTTGGTTTCTACTTTCATGATTGTTTGTTTTTGATGGTTATTGATTTATTTTTTTTAAATTTCGAATTTGATGCCTTGTGCCAGCGGTAATTGTGTGCCCCAATTAATTGTATTGGTTTGACGACGCATATATGCTTTCCACGCGTCAGAACCGCTTTCTCTACCGCCGCCTGTTTCTTTTTCACCGCCAAAAGCACCGCCAATTTCTGCACCAGAAGTGCCAATATTGACATTTGCTATTCCACAATCGCTACCATTAGCCGATAAGAAGTACTCTACTTCACGGATATTAAGCGACATGATAGAAGAAGATAGTCCTTGTGGTACGCTGTTTTGAATCTCAATGGCTTCTTCCAGTGTTTTGTATTTCATTAAGTATAAGATGGGAGCAAATGTTTCTTCCTGAACAATTTTCATATCCGGTGTAACTTCAGCAATACAGGGTTTTACATAGCATTCGCTTTCATAGCCGGGTCCTTCTAAAACGCCACCGGGTACAATCATTTTTCCACCCTGTGCAATCACCTGTTCAATAGCGTTCAAGTAGGTTTTTACAGCATTTTTGTCAATCAATGGACCTACATGATTTTGTGGGTCTAATGGATTTCCAATTCTTAATTGTTTGTAAGCATTCACCAATCTGTTTTTGACATCGTTGTAAATACTTTCGTGAATAATTAAGCGGCGTGTTGTAGTACATCTTTGTCCTGCTGTACCAACTGCACCAAAAACGATGGCGGGTATAGCTAAATCAAGGTCTGCAGAAGGTGTAACAATGATGGCATTATTGCCACCTAATTCTAAAATAGTTTTTCCAAAACGAGCCGCTATCTTTTGTCCTACTTCTCTTCCCATTGCTGTGGAACCAGTAGCGCTAATCAATGGCACATTATGGTCATTTACTAATAGGTCGCCAATTTTTCTGTCACTTACAATGAGCGAAGAAATGCCATCGGGAAGGTTATTTTCTTTTGCTACTTCGTTCCAGATGTTTTGTACTGCTACAGCGGAGATAGGCGTTTTACTGGATGGTTTCCATACGCATACATCTCCACACACTGCTGCAATGGCAAAATTCCAGCTCCAAACAGCAACTGGAAAATTAAACGATGTAATAATTCCCACAATTCCAAGTGGATGCCATTGTTCATACATTCTATGATTGGGGCGTTCGCTGTGCATCGTAAGACCATACAATTGTCTGGACAATCCAACGGCAAAGTCGCATATATCAATCATTTCCTGAACCTCACCTAATCCTTCTTGTATGGACTTTCCCATTTCATAAGATACTAATTTACCTAAATCATTTTTCTTTTCTCTTAGTTTATTCCCTAATTGACGAATGATTTCTCCTCTTTTTGGTGCGGGAACGTTTCTCCAGAATTTAAATGCTTCTGCCGCTGTTTTAATGACTTTATTGTAATCTTCAATGCTTGTGGTAGTAACTTTACTAATAAGTTTTCCATCAACGGGACTATAAGATTCTATGTGTTGCCCACTTCCAAACCATTGACTACCCGTACTCACACCATAATTGGTGCTTTTGATATTGAGATTTTGTAAAACTTTTTCAACATTTACAGAACTTGCATACAAAGTGCTCATATTTTAATTTTTTGGCAAAAGTAAGGCAATTATTTCCCATTTCCAATTTTGAAAATTGTGGTTGTGATAAATTAACCATTTATTCCAGATTATGCAACAGGATTAAAATTTGAATTTTTTAGATTTTAAAACACAATGGACATAAAGAAAACAATCAAAGATGTAAATCTTTTTTGAATAAACTTAAAAACAATAGAACACAGATGTCGCAGATTAAAGCGGATTTTCACAGATTATTTTTCAAGATTTTTAATTGTTGGAGTGTAATTTGAAAAAATTTTATGTATGCTTGTAAACGTGAAATAATTTGTATTCTCTTTAAAAAACTTAGTTTTCTCTGTGGTTAAAAAAAAACAAATAATTTAAAACTAAATTGGTGATATAAATTTTTATTTTTATATCAATGAAATGGATCAATATATGAGTTTTCTATTTTTTAATGCATTATTTGAGTTTTTGTAACATTATGTAAGAAAAAAATCAATTGATAAAAATAATTTGCTTATACTTGCCGCAAAAGAAAAGTGAATATGAATTTTAATGACAATCATCAGGACTTTGAAAATGGTAGTGCTAATGCAAGAGTAATCAAGGCAGGCAAACGCACTTATTACATTGACATTAAAGAAACCAGAACAACCAATCAATCCTACATCACCATTACAGAAAAGAAAAAGATAATGGATGATTTGGGAAATTTCAGATTTGAAAAACACAAAATTTTCCTTTATCCGGAAGATTTTGATAAATTTTTGTCTGCTTTGCAAGATGCAGTTGCAGAAATTCAAGCAAAGTAGTTTTGAAAAGAATCAATGGCTCATACTAAAAATGAGCCATTTTTATTTATTAACAATTATTAGCGAGTGAATAATTAGTTTGGAATAATATTTTGTATATTCATTAATAAAGTTATGACTATGAAAAAATTAAGTGCAGCATTTTTAAGTGTTTTCGTAATAAATTATGTTTTTGCACAAAATTTGGAAAGTGCCATTAAAAAATCCAATAATGACCAATTGGATGCCGCTATATCTGAATTTCTGTCTATTCTAAAAAATTCTCCCGATAAAGGAGAAGTGTATTTTTATTTGGGAGAATCATACTTTAAAAAGGATATTACGGATAGTGCTAATTATTACTTTCAAAAAGGTATAGAAAAAAATCCGACTTATTCATTAAATTATGTAGGAGTAGGAAAAATATTATGGTATAGTGGAAAAACAGAAGAGGCAAAATCACAATTCTTTAAAGCACAAAGCATTGCACAAAATAAAAATGCTGAAGTGTTGAGAAAAATTGCAGAAGTGTACATTAATGCTCCACAAAAAAATTTGGATGAAGCCATTGACCTTATCAACAAAGCAATGAAGTTAGAACCAAAAAATGCTTACAACTATATTTTATTGGGCGATGCTTTGTTAGAAAAAAATCCTACGGATGGATCGCCCGCTATTAAACAATACAACGAAGCGATAAAACTTAATCCCCAATCTGCTACTGGTATTTTAAGAATTGGAAAATTATATGAAAGAGCAAGAAATTATCAATTAGCGTTAGATAATTACAAAAAAGCCATTGAGATAGAACCGAATTTTGCACCGGCATATAGAGAAATGGCCGAATTATATCACAAAGCTAATATGGATAGTAAGGCGATTGAGATGTATCAAAAATATCTTCAACTCAATAATACCACAGAAGCAAGATACCGCTATGCATCTTTTTTATTTGAAAAAGGCAGTTATGAAGAAGCCATTCGTGAAATGGAAAACTTAAAAGCGCAGGGCTTTGAAAATCCTTATGTTTATAGAATACTGGCATATTCTTATTATGAATTAGGGGATAAAAAAGATAAGGACGCTTATACAAAGGGCCTGGATTATATTAATACTTTTTTTGCAAAAGCCGGTAATGGATTTAAATATTTAGCATCAGATTATAAATACAAAGGTTTGTTATTAATGAAAACAGGCAACGATTCTCTGGGAGTTGTTGAAATCAATAAAGCCATTGCAATGGATTCAACTGTTGCAAGTGATTTGTATAAAGAAATTGCTAAAACGTATTTGAAAAACAAAAAATATGAACTTGCTGCAAATTATTTTGATAAAGTAAGATATGATGTAATGACTTCACAAGATTGGTTTGAAGCAGGCAGATCGTATTATTTTGCTAAACAATTTGATAAAGCCGATACAGCATTTGGAAATATTATAGCCAAACTTCCTAATTTTGATGTAACTTATGTGTGGAAAGGTAGAACGAAAGCGAATCTTGATCCGAAAAATGAAAAATGGTTGGCATTACCGTATTATGAAAAATATCTGTCATTGGTAAAACCAGAAGAAAGAAACACGTCGGCTAAAAAATCCAATGTAATTGAGGCCTGCGAATATTTAGGTTATTATTATATGGCTCAAAAAAATAAAGATAAAGCAACGGAATATTTTACCATTATTAAAGAATTAGACCCAAATAATGCCAAAGCACAGGCCTTTTTCAAACAAGGAAGTAAGAAGTAGTGTGTAAAAATCAAGCAAGAGTTGGTTATTAAGGAGTGTAAAAATTTCTGTTTTTTACTACCATAAATATTTTTGTTTTGATGGAAATTATAGAACGCAGATAACACTGATTAATACTGATTTTCACAGATTATTTTTTTTTGATGTGTTATCGAAGAATTTCAATATTTATTAAAAAGTAAAATCTTCAGAAAAAAATAATTTGCAAAAATCCGGCTAAATTTGAGTTATTGGTTATCTATTAGAATGTTAGTTATGAAAGAAATAAGTTCATGAAAAATATTATTTTTTCAGATACATTAAGAAGAATATAACGATTATGAAGATAAACTGCCTAATTAAAAAACAAAATTACTATCATTGCGGCTATGATAGAGAATATAAAGCATTGGCATTGGAATAATTTATTATTGGGTATTGCAATTGGCTTATTGACCCCTTTTTTGACATTTGTCTTATATTGGTTATTTCAATATCACTATATTAGTTTTCCATCCCGATTTATCTGGTTTTTGAAATTAGGCGATATGTGGGAAGGGGTTGTGAAATTATGTGTATTGACCAATCTTTTACCTTTTTATCTATTTCTAAATAAAAACAAAAATCGCACGGCAGCAGGAATTATTGCATCCACCATGCTGTTTGTGTTTTATATTATTTATTTGATGTATTTTTCATCTGAAGAATAAACTACGCCAATGAAGTATTTTATCATAGCTGGGGATCCATCTGGTGATTTGCATGCTTCCAATTTTGTAAAGGAACTATTAAAGTTGGATAAAGAATCTGTTATTGATTTTGTAGGCGGTGAAAATTTGGTGAAGGTGTTGAATAAAAAACCGATTATTCCATTGGAACGAACAGCATTCATGGGCTTTGTAGATGTATTGAAAAATTTAAAGACGATTCTGGAAAATTTCAAGATTGTCAAAAAGCATTTGTTAGCGCATTCTTATGATGTTGTCATACTGGTAGATTATCCGGGATTTAATTTGAAAATGGCCAAATGGTGTAAGGATCATAATTTCAAAGTGTATTATTACATTTCTCCAACAGTGTGGGCATGGAAAGAAAGCCGGGTAAAAACAATTATTCAATATGTTGACAAACTTTTTACTATTCTTCCATTTGAAACAGAGTTTTACCAAAAGTATAACTATAAAGTAGATTTTGTCGGACATCCTTTGTTAGATGTTATACCTGATAAAACCGTTAGTATTAGCAGAGATGAATTTTTGAAAAAATATAATTTACCAGATAAAAAATTCATTGCCGTTTTACCGGGCAGTCGTTTGCAGGAACTTAAATATATTTTACCTGAGATGATGAAAGTCAGCAAACATTTCAAAGATTATATATTCTTAATTGCAGGAATATCAAGAATTCCGGAAGACATTTACAGATCATACTTAAAAGAAAATGTAAGAGTGATTTTTGATGATACCTATTCTGTTCTGAAATTTTCCAATGCAGGAATAATTAAATCGGGGACTTCTACAATGGAAGCTGCATTATTTGGCTTGCCACAGGTAGTGTGCTATAAAGGTGGGCAGTTGTCTTACTGGATTGCTCGTTTATTAGTGCGCAATATTCAGTATATAAGTATGGTGAATTTAATAATGCAGAAAGAAGTGGTGAAAGAATTAATACAAAGCGATTTGAATGAAAAAAAATTGAAAACAGAATTGGAAAGAATATTGTTTGATGAAAAAAATATAAGCCGGATGAAACAGGATTATCAGGAATTGCGTGAAAAATTGGGCGGGGCAGGCGCTTCTGAAAGGTTGGCAAAATTAATTTATTCTTCTCTTGTAAGTTTGAGAAATCAATGAAGAAGATAAAAAAATATAAATCGTTTTCATTAGTTGTATGCTTTTTACTATTTAATAATTTATTTTTTTTGAGTGCACAGGAATTGATTAATGTGCGAATCTTTTCGTCTTTCAAAATAGTTACTGCTAAGTTATTTCTTCAAGATGATTATTCTCTCTTTATAGATGAAACAAACGAACTTATTAAATTAAACAAAAATCAATTTTATCAAATAGAAGTTGTGAATGATAGTTTGTTAGAATTAGTGAGTAGTGATGGTAAAAAATTTAAATCACAAAAGATAATGATATACGCTCCTGATATTGGACAATCAGAATTTTCCTTGCAAATTCCGAAGTTCAAGAATAATCGTGTTTTTAAGGGGAATCTTACCATATCATCTGAAAATGGCAATTTGAAACTTATTAATACATTAGATTTAGATGATTATGTATGTGGTGTTGTGAATGCAGAAGTTGGGAAAGGTCGTCATCCGGAGTTTTACAAAGCACAAGCATTATTGGTAAGAACTTACGCATTATCGCATTTATATAAGCATTTACCAGAAGGATTTAATTTATGTGATCAGGTGCATTGTCAGGTATATTATGGTACATGTATTTCTTCTGCTATAGCAGATGCGGTAAGTGCTACGCATAATCAAGTGATAGTAGATAGTAATTTGAATTTGATTGTTGCGGCATTTCACAGTAATAGTGGTGGGCAAACGGTTAATTCAGAAGATATTTGGGGAACTAAAAAAGATTATTTAAGAAGTGTAAAAGATACATTTAGCGTTGGTATGCCCAGTTATCGCTGGACAAAAAAAATAGCTCTGAAAGATTGGATGGATTATTTAAAGAAATACAAATATCCCACGGATGATAACGAAGCCATTGCTTATGCCACACAATTTAAACAATATACAAGGCAAGTTTACTTACAATATAATTCAATTAAAATTCCACTTAAAAACATTCGGGATGAATTAAAACTCATGTCTACTTTTTTTGATATTGAATTAAATGAAACGAAGGATACTGTTGTTTTTCATGGTCGTGGATTTGGCCATGGGGTTGGTTTATCACAAGAAGGCGCTATGCGTATGGCGAAAGCTGGTTTGAGTTACAAGGATATCATTCAATTTTACTATCAAAATGTAATGCTTATTGATTTAAAGAAACTGAACTTCTTTAGAGAAGAATAATTCGTTTGTGGACATTATTCATCTCTTTCAAGTAAATCCTTGAAAACGTGTATTTTTATTAACTCAATGAATTCAGAACGTTTTGTTTTATGAATTGGTTTGATTGAAATCATAATACTATCAAAATCATTGAAAATGAGAATGAGTATTTTTTGATTTTTATCTGTTTCAATTTTTTGAATGTCTCTGTAAGTAAATTTTTTGTGTGAAAAAAGTCCAGAATTGATTTCAAAATGCTCTTTATGCAGGGCGCAAAATGGATTAAAATACAGCCAGGACAAGTATACCAGTGATACTGCAAAAATGAAGGCAGAATAAATATGATAAACAGTGTATGCTTTAAAACTATAATAAGTGATAACACCGCTTACAATAACAATTGCGAGTAAAACAAGCATCAGCCATTTTCGTCTTTCAAAATAAACTGGATATGATTTAGGCAATTTCATTGTTTTTATCGTTTATTCCTTTGATGAAGTCGCAGATTAAATATGCTAATAATTTGCCGGTTTTGTAATCGGCTCTTAAGTGTGCAGTTTCAGGGGCGGCTTCTGCCAAATGTAAATATAAGGAATTTAATTGATTAGAAAAAAAATAAATGTATTTTCGGGCATCAATAGGTGAAATTCCAGAACTGGTGCGGGCACTGGAAGGCACATTTGTTATAGCATCAATGTCTAATTCAATTCCACAGTCAGTATTTTTCACTAAAAAAATGCTATTGTTTAGCGCTTCTCTAAATGATAATTTTTCACGAATAAAAATATCTTCATAGGTGTAAAATGTTACATTATTCTTACGAATATATTGGTATATCGCTTCAGTCGTATATTGTTCGTGTAATCCAAGAATGTGATAATGATTAATATATCCTTCTTCAAGAGCGTATCTAAAACCATTCCCGCTATGTCTGCCTTCCATAGGTCTTAAATCGCTATGCGCATCACAATTTATAACATTTATTTTTTTACTTAAACATTGTGACACTGCCTTTATGATAGGATAAGCATTATTGTGTCCTCCGCCAATGACAATAGGTACTTTATTGGATTGAACAATACTCTTGATAATTTCAAAAACTCTTTTATCTAATTCTTCAACCAATTGACGTAATTGTAGTAAGTCCTGTGCGTTTTTAGGATTTAATTTTTTTGAAGTTTCCATTAAATCGTTGACAACTACTTCTCCCAAAAGTAATATCTCTTTAGCTTGTAGGTAAAAATTATTTTGCATAGAAAGAAAACTCTTTAGAGCTGCATTAAATGCAGAATAAGCACCAGGTCTTCCTAAATTAGCCCGCACGCCAATGTCTTCTGGTATACCGAGTATTACAAATTTGGCAGAGGATTGACGAAGTGCATTCATCCATTCATCAGGATATTCGATAACTTGAATACTTTCTCCTATTTTAGTTTCATTAGGCCGATGGGAATAAAATTCCAATAATTTTTCTTTGTTGTAAATTTTAATAAAATTTGACATTAAAAACTATTTTTAATCAGTTAAATAATCTGTATTTTTGAGTGTGCAAATTAAGAATATGAATCCTGTTTTTTCAAAACATTCTTTAAGCCATTCCAATCAATGTGCCGTTTTAGAGGAGTTAATGAAAATACAGAAAAATCGTAAT
The DNA here is from genome assembly GCA_026003255.1 of Bacteroidia bacterium. GTDB lineage: Bacteria > Bacteroidota > Bacteroidia > B-17B0 > Aurantibacillaceae > BPGX01. The sequence continues at coordinate 204,126 of BPGX01000003.1, forward strand.
GAGGAGGATTTAATTATTCAGGAGGTCAGAAATATCGTTAGAAGAAGTATGGTAAATACTTCTAACATTTTAGAACATTTGGATGTGTATATGGAACAAGATAATGTTTTAGATGACGAAGATGTAGAACCTGAAAAAATTTTCACACTACATGAAATTGAAAAAGTTTGTGTAAAATATCGTATGACTTTTTTGGATGCAACTTATTACAAAAAGCAACTACCATCTGTTGCGGAAATTAAAGTAGAATATCTTAATGAAACTTACAATAAAAAACTTAAAAACTTTAAAATTCTATCTTATCGTGAATGTTTTTTAACACCACATACTAAAAATGATTATGGAATCCTTTTTGCACCAACTTTAAATGGACATTATTATTTAATACATCAATGGGGGGATAACATTTCTAAAAGTCGTAAATGGTTGTATTTTCCGCTTCGTTCGTTTGAAACATTAGCTTTATCTGTGATGGTATTTACTTTAATAGTTGATTTAATACTTCCCACACGTCTCATAACACTGGATAGAACAGCCACTTATTGGAGTGGATACAGATTGGGTGTGTATTTTCATTTACTCATTTTTTTTGGAGGTTTAACGATGTTTTTTGTAATTGGATTCTTTAGAAATGTGAGTAAGAATATCTGGAATGCAGTATAGTTCTCTTATTATGAATGTTTAATGACCTGATTTATTTCATTTTCCATTTGTAAATACTCAACGAATTACCTACCACAATTACATCTGAAAAGGCCATTGAAAGCGAGGCAATAATTGGACGAAGTAAACCAACGGCAGCAATTGGAATGGCTATCACATTATAGAAAAATGCCCAGAAATAGTTTTGTTTAATTTTTTGAATGGTGATGCGACTTAACTCTAATGTAAATAATAATTGTTCAAAAACATTCTGATGTGAAATAATAATTTGTGCGCTATCTATTGCTATGGAGGACGAATGATTGAATGAAACAGAAACATCCGCTTTTGCCATAGCCGGCGCATCATTAATTCCATCACCTATCATACATACAAGTCCTTTTGATTTAAGCCGTTCTATTTGTTGCAGTTTTTCATCTGGTAATTGCTCATATAATACGTTGCTTTCAGGTATCCCTAATTCATTTGCAATTTGCAAACATTTTTCTTTTTTATCACCACTTAATATGTAAACTTCTTTTGAATGTTGCCTTAAATAAGACATTACATTTTTAGTTTCCGGACGCAATTCATCTTTTAATTTGAAGGCTGCTATTAATTCATCATTGGCAGTTACAAATACATCATAACTACGACTAATGTCTTCACTCACATCTTTCAAAATTCGATATGAACCTATTCTGTAAGTGATTTTTTCAACATCATTGTATTCTTTGAATGCAATACCCTTACCTTTTTCTTCTACAAAATCAATTAATAAACTTCCCTTTGCATTATTCTGACGAGCATATTCCGCAATAGATTTAGCAATGGGATGAAGGGAACGACTTTCAGCAGAATAAACCAAACTCAAAATTTTATCTGATGAATATTTATTTGAAAATATTTCGAACTTTTCAATTGCAAATTGTCCAGTGGTAAGTGTTCCGGTTTTATCAAATACAAACACTTTGCTTTTATGAATTAATTCAAAAGCAGCAGATGATTTGAATAATACACGATGTCTGGCAGCAATCCCTAATGATACTGCAACGGCAGTAGGAGCAGCAAGTCCCATCGCACAGGGACAGGAAATAACCAATACTGCAATAGCACGCAATACACTCTCTGAAACCTGATGAAAAATGAGATAATTAATCATCCCTGTTAATAAAGCAATCAATATAACAGCAGGAACGAAAATGGCAGATATCTTATCACCTAATTTTTGAATTTCTGTTTTGTCGCGTTGTGCACGTTTTACAGCATCTACAATTTGTGCTAAAATTGTTTCTGACTTTCTTCTTGTTACATACATTTCTATGTTTCCTTTAATAATCGTTGTACCAGCAATTACTTCATCGTTTGTTTTTTTGTAAACTGGAATACTTTCTCCAGTGATAATGGATTCATTGACTTCAACTTCTCCTGAAAGAATTTTACCATCCAGTGGCACTTGCTCACCTTCTTTAATTAACAACACATCGCCAATCATTATTTCATCAATTGAAACACTAGTATAGTCCACTTTTCCATTGCGATCTATTTTTTTAGTAGCTGTTTTTATTTCATTGCTTTTCTGAAGCTTTTTGATTTCCTCAGTAGTTTTGGCAATGCTGTATTCTTCAATAATATTCCCAAGCATTACAAAGCATATAATAGCTGCCGCTGTTTCAAAAAACAAATAATGATGAGAATTGTGTAATAACCATCCTGTAATGCTGTAAATATATGCTGCCAGAGATCCACTTAAAATTAAAACATCCATATTGGGACTCTTATGCAAAATACTTTGGATGGCACTTTTACCAAATTTCAACATTCCTAAAATAATTACCGGTGTAGCTAAAAGAAATTGCACTTCCACTTTTTGTAATATCTCAAAAGGAAGAAACATACTCAACAGCAAAGGAATGGTAAGAACAACAGAAATAATAAAGTAAATCGTTGATTTTTTGTGATGCTGGTGAATATTTTGTTCTTCTTCGTCTTTTACAATGTAGCCACTTTTTTCAATGGCACGAATGAATTTTTCAATTGGTAATTGTTCAGGTTTTTGAAAAACGGCTTCTCCCATTGAAAAATCTACAAATACATTGGTTGCTCCTTCTTTTTCAAGGGCAGTTTTAATCGTATTGGCACAACCGGTACAGGTCATTCCCCCTACTTTCAATACATGTTTTTCATTGGACATATAAATTAATTATTCGGTGCAAAATTAAGGTTTTAGAAGATATTAAAATTGAATGTAAATTTTATCGGTGTAAACATCTATGAATTTTTTCTAATAACACACTTACGAATAAAAATCTTGAAAAAATATGTGGAAATCTGTATCAATCTGTGGTATCCGTGTTCTATTATTTTTTTGATTTTTTCAAAAAACAAAATTTACAAGAGAAGTATACATAATTCATAAAAAATAGTTGCAATTGTGAGTTATGACTATTTCTACACTTCAACCTCTGTAACAATACTTGGGAAGATTCTTACGCTGCCGTCGTCTTCTTTTTTGAACTGATAGGTGATATTTGTAATGGCTTTCCAATCCGCTCTTGTTGGGCAATCCGTTTATCATCACGATGTCTCTGGATTTGGCAAAGCGTAAGAGTTCTCTTCAGATAGTGTGCGGATATTTGTCCCACCTCGTCTATGATGCAGTGCACTTTGAATTTTTTATTGGTCTTGACTGAACTTTCTTTGATGAACACGTGAAGGAGCAATGTGATGTAAATGATGGCTTTGACGAGAATATCTGTTCCCGTAGAGCCGATGCTGTCTATACGATGCGTCCAGCCCGTTTCATTCAATCCTTCTTTGATATTGAACTTGAGTTCAAACAGGTCCTGCAGGCGTATTTCCTGCTGTTCTTGCTCTTTGATCGCGGACTTCGGAGTTGGTCAAGCATTCGGATGATCTGTAGCGATAGTGATTTTCTTTGGAGTAGTGGTATGTTGGCATTAAAGAGTCCTTCGTTGAACACAATGCCGTGTTCGTCTCGGAATTCCTGAACTTTTTTGAGTAGTTTGTATATTTTGTTGTCGGACTCTTCCAAGCGTATTTTGATGTATTCAATGAGTTTGGATTCTTCAAACTCGGCTTTTTTGAAGTCCTCGGCGAGGAGTGATACGAGGTGCTGTCAATTTTGTCTTTTTGTCCGGAGAGTTCTTTGACTTTCATGGCGATGCTGTCTATAATCATTGTGGCCAATGCAGAGGTTTCGGTGATGGATACTTCGATGCGGTTTTCATTGATGAAAGTTGCGGAGGTTTTGGGCAAACTTTTCGTATTCGTTGAAAAGATGCGTCGTGTCGGATGAAAGAATCCGAAGTGATTGTCCATTCTGAACTTTCCTGCAAATTCGTTGATGTATCTTTGAAATTGTGTGTATTCTTCGTTAAAGTAAGATTCATTTTTGAGGAGTTGGGTGCAAAGTTCGGTAATGTTGTAATTGGATGGCTTTGGTTCTGCATTTTCAATGATGGGTGCATAATGCTTGTATCACGGGCGTTTCTTTGAAGTTGTTTTGAAAGAAAAGAATGCCTTGATTGAATTGATACAATGTGTCTTCCAGTTCTTTTTTTTGTTTTTGCAGTTCCAGTCGTTCCAGGTTGTATTTTTTGGTTTCTTCTTCCAGTTGTTGAAGGATGTTTTTGTTTTCGGTAACAAATTCTTCTTTTTTTTGTTTGAATACGGGAATGTTGTCAAAGAGGTCTCTTTTGTCTTTGAGGTAGTCGTTGATGAGGTTTTGATGTTGATTGATTTCGTTTAGTTGTTCATGCAGTTCAGATATTTGTTTTTGAATTTGTTGAATTTGTTGCGTTATCTACGCCTTTGTTTTGGAATATGCTTTGTTTTTCTGCGATGAGTTTTTCTTCTTTTTCTTTGAGTTCTTTGATGGTGTTTTTTCTTTGGACTTCCAGTTGTTCAATTTCTTTTTGTTGCTGTTGTTTGAGGTGTTGTATTTGTTGGTTGGACTTGGCGATGGTGTTTTGGATTTGTGTATCAAATTCTGCTTCGGTTATTTGTTCTTCTTTTTTTGAGGATGGCAATTTCTTCTTCAATCATTGTTATTTTTTCGCGGATGGTTTGGAGGGAGGCATCCGTTTCTTTGGCGGCTTTTGTTTTCCATTCTTCCAGTTCAATGAGGAGTTTTCTTTCTTTTTTTTCGGCGAGTTCTATGGCGTATTGGGTTACTTTGATGTCTTCTTTGATTTCTGCAATTTGTTTGCCGTATTTATCGGCATTGAGGAGTTTTTCATTTTGGATGTTTTGTTGTTCTTGCAGGTATTGATTTTCCAGTTCTTTGATTTTATTGAGTTTTTCTATCTTTTCGGTTTGATATTGTTCAATAGATTTGGAAACGATATTGAGTTTATCAAGATCAATTTGCACGCCGAATATGGTGTTCGTCGGAAGCATTGACAATTTGCGGATTTAAATCGTTTTTGAACAAAATGTCTTCATTCAAAATTTTTCCGAAAGTCAGATGCCAGTTGGGGATATTTTTTTCAAGGAAACCATAAAAGGCATTTTCCTGAATGTTGAGTTTTTCTTCTATTTGGGCAATTTCTTTTTTGAGTTGTTCAATTTCGTTGTTGTATGTGGGCGGCAGTTGTTTCAAATTTTTGTTGGAGTTGTTTTTCTATATTTTGCCATTCTTTTTGGAGGGATTCTACTTGATTTTGGCGAATGGCCAAGTTCACTTTTGCCTGTGTAAATTTTTGTTTTAAGTTCAGTAATTTCCAATTCTAATTGCTTAATTTCTTTTTCATAGGGTTGAATGTTGGCAGATATTTTTTCTTCGGATTTGAGTTGTCCGAGTTCAATTTGTTTTTGGTTGAGTTCGCTTCGTCTATTGAGGCAGATGGCGGATTGTAGTTGTTGTTGTGAGTGAGTTTCTCTTTTATTTTGTTCTTCTTTTTGGAGGAGGATGAGTTCGTTGTAATGATTGACAATTTCGGTGATTTGAGCGTTGATTTTATTTGTAACGGATTGGATTTCATTGCGGACTTCATTGAGCAGGGATTGGTATTGCACTTCTATGTTTTGGACATCGGAAGTGAGTGCATCATATTCTTTTTGTAATACCTGAAGGCGGGATTCTAATTGTTGTTTTTCCTGATATTTGGAGAGGATATCGTCAATGTTTTTTTCTTTGTAGATGTCTAATTTTCTTTGTGCTTCGCGAAGCATTCCGTCGTAAAATCCGATTTGTTCTCGTAAGTCCTTTTGTTTTTCTTCCAAGGAGTATTTGAGTGCTTCATATTCTTCTTTGAGTTGTTGTATTTTATTTTCTTTTTCCTGAATGGATGATAATAAGATATTATGTTGTGTATCGGCATAGCGCAGTGCAGAACCAAGTTTTAATGCGGCTTCCTGTCTGGGCGTTTTTCAATATCTGCACCTGGTCGTACTTTCTGTTCTGCGAGTTCTATCAGTTGTTGCGTTTCTTTTTTGAGGAAGGTATCAATGTCTTGATATTTTTCGGAGAATTGACGCTAATTGTCTTTCAATATTTTCAAGTTGGATAACATCAGATTCATTGGAGATAGCACTCGCTATAAAGTCCTTGATAAAACGGGAGTCAATGCTGTTTTTAGAACTTAAGAATACATTGGTGATGGACTTGGGGATATTTTGATATTTTTCATTTCCGCGGAGGAGGAAGAATTTATTGAGTTTGGGGTCTGTTTCTGTTCCATACAGTATGTTTCTGTATCTTTCAAAAGTATCTATCTGATTGGAATAAAATATGTTTCGTTTGTCAAGATTGGCAAGGACTTCACGGAATTTGAGGGCTTCGTTGTTTTCATTAAAGAAAGAACTCTGGCGTATACTCACTATCCACAAAACGAAAGACAAGTTTGTTGTGCCGGTAAACCATTACAAAAAAAGGAGAAGATTCGGTTGCTACTTCATAAACGATGTAGGAATTATCGTAGCGGAAATAATGTTCTTCAAAGGGTTTTTGGGAACTGCTGATGCCGAGTGCACGGGAATTGGCACTATAAAAGAATAGGATGGCTCTTTGGAGAGGAGGTTTTTCCGTAATTATTGGCTCCGACAAAGCAGGTGTTTCCGTTGAGTTCTATGTCTGTGTATCTTACATTGGCAATGTTAATCAGGATAATTCTGTTGAGGATTCTGTAATTCATAGGTTTAAAGGTTATGAGTGCTGTATTGTGAGTTCGTCATTGCGAGGAGCGTAGCGACGAGGCAATCTCAAACGTTATTGCTCCTTCACTTTTGATATTGCTTTCCTTCCATATTCTGGAAGGGCAAGCAATAACTAATAAAAGTATGTTTATATGTTTCTATTGTTCTTAAATGAAAATTTAATTCGGATTAATGTTAATGTCAATGTCGGTTTTGTCGTGTAAATTGTGTTCGGGATAAGTGGGTTGGCCGAATATGGTAATGGCATTGATGACATCCAACAGATAAGCCGTAAGCGTCCAGTACTTTGTAGGTTTCGGTGTCTTCGTCTTCCAGTTCAAGGAAAGAGTCCCGGGCAAGCATATCGCAGATTTCACGGATTTTGTTCAGAAAATTTTCGGAGCGATACAAGTGGTATTTTTGCTAAGTTTTTGTTTGAGCCGGACATTGGCATTGCACTCTTCGGCTATTTCTGAAGGTCGGAAGCTTGAGAGCCGATGGTTATTTTATTGTCCAAACTGGCAAAGAGGTCAATGATGTCGATATATTTTTCAAAGGTTTCCAGTTTCTTTTCGGTGATGCTGGGCGGTTCGTTGATTTTTGAGAAATAGAAATAGTTGTTGCCGCGTTCTCAATTTTGTATCTCAGCACGCTGAAATAATGCCTGCAGTTTTTCAAAGTTTGACTGGGTCGCTTAAAATGTCGTACAGGCGGCTCATTCCGTCTTTTGTGCCATTGGCTGGATATAAAGTGTCCGCGTGCGAGTATGTTGAATATCTCGTGTGTTTGTCTGGGCAGTTCTAAATCTTCTATGTTCATACTGATTGGTATTTTATTCAGTTAGTTGTGTTTTGTTGTTTTTTTACGAATTGAGGATAAATGACGGTATAACCTATTTTTCTTAGGTTGATTGTTATCATCGTAGATGGTAATGTAATTGAAGTCGATAAGAAAAATTCAGTTGCTTTTCGTATTGCACTGAGAATTTCCACAAAGAGAGATAACTTTTGGCTCTATAGTAAGATTCGCCGATTTCTTTTGGGAATTTGATAATCGAGGATGAATTGGAAAAGGTCTTTGTTCTTTTTGTTGAGAGAATTTTTCCACCAAGTTTTTGTGTGTCGATAAGTATTTGGTGGTCTAAGTAGTTTTTCGCCGATTTAGATTGAAAGTTTAATTTGCCCGGCGGAGGTTCTGATAACGTAAGTTGAGAAACTTTATATTTTTCGGCGATTTTTTGACACAGTTGTTGGCCAATGTCTGTGTAAAGTGTATCTATGGCAATTTTGGTGCGGGGCGCTTTATAGTCCGTTGAAGCGAATAGGATTGAAGTGTTCTCCACCACTTCGTGGAAGTTGGTGGAGAATTGTAAGCAGTCCCTGGTCTTTGAGTTCTTTGAGTTGCTGCGCTTTTTGATAAATATCCAATTGATATTGGATTTTGTTGATGTAGTCGGTGATGTCGGTTTGAATTTCTATGAGGTAGTCCAGGTTTTCTAAGAAGCGTTTGTTTGAGTGTTTGAATGATTTGGATAGAGTTGGGCATCTGCGGCAGCGGATTGAGAGTATTGTGATTGTCGGTTTTCAGAGAGGTATTTTGTAGAGTGTATAGATGTTGTTGATGAGGGTGTCCCTTTTTTCGCGGTATTCTTCCAATCGGCGGAGTTTGATTCGGTAATTGCTTTCGTTTTTGTAGGTGTCATCGTCAATGCTTTTTTGCAATTTGATGATTTCGCGGGTAATGGCTTTGTCTAATCGACGGAGATATTTTTTGATAGGGGACTTACGAAGCGGTAATGGTGTGTTTCCTGATAAAATGAGAGGTAGCGTTTGATTTCCATCATATAATCGGAAATGACACCAGGGGTAGACTTCGCCGATTTGCAAGATGTCTTCCAGCATGATTAATGACGGAATCATTGAGCACAACGGTGTTTTCGTATTCATAGATAATTTCAAGGGATTTCATCCGGTGATACATTTCTTCACTCATGGTTACGTATCGCTTTTCAATTGGCTGATACTGATGTTGTCTTTTTTAGCAAAGAGATACTCTATCGCTTCTCTGGAATAATAGAGCGTAGATATGATGTCGTTGGTGTTGATTTGCATAAATCAGTGAGAATGAATAAATTTGCGCGTTGTAAAAGTAGGAACAAATTAGCGGAACAAAGGGACTATAATATCCACAAAATGTTTAATAATAATCAACAATTTGAAAAGTTACTTGTAGGTTCAATTTACAACTTTTACACTTTATTACAACAAAACATCACTAACCCCTCCAAAATTTGGAAGGGCAAAGGGGGGAAAGAAAAAATTCTTTCCCTTACCTTTGCCTGAAAATTTTCCCTATGAAAAATTTATGTAATTAGCATTAATACTGATTTTTTAACAAAAGGCGTCAAACCAAAAAGTTGAATCTGCAAAGAGGAATTTTTTGAACAACTTATTGAGTTCTTTAATGGTCATCAATAGGAAATGAAATATGTTCGTTTGTGTTTTTTACTTGCGGATTTTAATAGTTATTCAAAATTTTCGTTTTATTCAATTCCTTACATTTGCCCTTCAATTTTATTATTTCTATGTCTGATTTATTTCAAAACAAAAATTTTACGCCGCTTTCAGAATTAGGTGAATTTGGATTGATTGAACACATTCAAAAGAATGTCAAACACTATCATTCCCAAACTATAAAAGGTATTGGAGATGATGCTGCGGTGATTGAAAAAAACGATACGCATTATACTCTTATTACAACAGATATTTTGATTGAGGGTATCCATTTTGACTTAATATATTCACCACTTAAGCATCTCGGATACAAGGCGGTTGTGGTGAATTTGAGTGACATTTATGCTATGAATGGAACGCCCAAACAAATTGTACTATCTTTAGCTGTTTCTAATCGTTTTACATTAGAAGCTGTTGAAGAACTCTATGCAGGAATTTTATTAGCGTGTGAAAAATACCAGGTAGATCTTGTGGGCGGTGATACATCTACGATTCACAAAGGAATGGTGATTAACATAACAGCGATTGGTGAAGTGGAAAAAAATAAAATTGTTTATCGTAATGGTGCAAAAGAGAAAGATTTAATAGTTGTAACGGGTGATTTAGGTGGTGCATTTATGGGATTAAAAATCCTTGAAAGAGAAAAAGCGGTATTTCTTGAAAATCCAAAAATTCAGCCCGACTTAGAAGGGAATGATTATATTTTAGAACGTCAACTCAAGCCCGAAGCCAGAAAAGATATTATTGAAGAATTTGAACGACTAAATATTCAGCCAACTTCAATGATAGATATCAGTGATGGTCTGGCTTCTGAAATTTTACACATTTGTAAACAATCTAATGTAGGTTGTGAAATTTATGAGGAAAAAATACCAATTGACCATCAAACTTATGAAAAAGCAAGAGAATTTAACTTAGACCCCACCACCTGTGCAATGAATGGTGGTGAAGATTATGAACTGTTGTTTACGATTCCATTGAGTGATTACGATAAAGTCAAAAATCATCCTGATTTTAGTGTTATAGGTTATATCACTGAACCATCCAAAAAGTTTAATTTAATATCTAAATCGGGCACTGTGCACCCTATTGTGGCACAAGGTTGGAAGCATTTTTAAATTATGGCACATCTTAAAGAAAAATTGAAAAAAGGACAGTTACTGGAAAATGTGGAATTTGTTGATATTTCAGCAGAAGGAATGGGCATTGGCAGAACGAAAGATAATGTTGTAGTGTTTTGTGAAGGCGTAGTGCCAAAAGACATTGCAGATGTAAAAATTACAAAGATTAAAGGAAGTTTTGTAATAGCAGAAGTAGATAAGATTACACAATTATCGATTTATCGAGTAAATTCTTTCTGTAAGCATTTTGGTCATTGTGGTGGTTGTAAATGGCAACATTTGTCCTATGAAACCCAATTATTATTTAAGAAAAAATTTATAGAAGATGCACTAAAAAGAATTGGTAATTTGAGTTATCCATCTATTGAAGAACCACTTAGAAGCCCGGAAATTAAATATTACAGAAATAAATTAGAATTTACATTTTCTAATAAACGATGGGTTGAACCAGAATTTTACAATAAAGAGAAATCAGAAATCTTGCCTGCTCTTGGTTTTCATAAATCGGGAGCGTTTGACAAAGTATTAGATATACATCAATGCTACTTGCAAAACGATATTTCCAATCAAATCCGAAATTTTGTTCGAGAATATGCATTAAAAAATAATATTCCTTTTTTTGATATAAAAAATCATCAAGGTATATTGAGAACATTAACAATACGCAACACGACATTGGATGAATGGATGGTTATTTTAGGAGTTTATGAAATCAAAGAAAAAATTATTTTCCCTTTGTTAGATGCACTTTATGAAAAATTTCCTTTCATTCAATCTTTGTTGTATGCCCATTTATTTATGGCTAATGAAAGTTTGTCTAACGGCAAGTTGTATCTTTACAGAGGAAAGGAGTATATTACTGAACAATTAGGGCATTTAATGTTTAAAATCAGTCCGAATTCTTTTTTTCAAACGAATTCATTACAAGCTAAAAGAATGTATGATATTGTAAAAGAATATGCTCAATTATCAGGAAATGAAATAGTATATGATTTGTATTGTGGCACGGGAACAATAGGATTATATGTGGCAGATAAATCGAAAAAAGTTATAGGAGTAGAATATGTGCAAGCAGCAGTAGATGATGCAAGAGAAAACGCACAAGTGAATGGTGTTAGCAATGTGGCGTTTTTTGCAGGAGATATAAAGGATTTATTATCGGATGATTTTGTTATTCAAAACGGAAAACCGGATGTAATAATTACCGACCCACCAAGGGCAGGAATGCATAAAGACGTCATACAACAAATCCGAAAAATTGCCCCAAAAAGAATTGTTTATGTAAGTTGCAGTCCACCTTCTCAGGCACGAGATATAAGTTTCTTATCCGATATGTATAGCATTCAAAAGGTGCAACCTATAGATATGTTTCCACACACTACTCATATAGAGAATGTGGTGCTTTTGGAAAGAAAGATGGATTAAATATTCAGGTAATTTGTGTTCTATATTTCATTATATTTACATAATTGAATTTCAGAAATTTTCTCAAACTCACAAATTATCAAACCATTGTCTTTGGCGGGGGATTTTGAATTCGCTGAGCATAGAATGTTTGAGGTTGATGTTAAACATATAGCTTTTGAATTGTCCAAATGGAACCCAACGAATACTGACTTCCCAGCATTTTAAGTCACGTTTTATATCTATGCTGGAGTAGGCAAATTTCTTTGAAGTAATATCATAATTGGCGGACAATCCTATTTTCCAATATGGCGTCATATTCCAATCCGTTCCAATAAAAATACTTTGACTAATGAGTTTTTGTAATGGGTTGGTTAAATTTATGTTCAGATTATAGTTACATGAAATTCTCCATGGTAAATTTGGCACATTCACGCCACGTTCAGCAGAATTAGAGTATTGGGGCACTTGTGGTTTTATTTGTGATAAATCACCTGAACCAATAGCACCGTTGAGTGCCAACTGGATATTTGTCCAACGTAATAATTTTCTCTCTTGTTCAATCAGATATTTATTAAATCGGCGATTGGTATTTTTATCATAATAATACGGGTCCGCAGTAGCATTGATTAAAAAGTCAAAGAATTTGGTAAGTTTGTTGCGTGCACTGAAATTAATGTTGGACAATTGAAAACTATCTGCAGCGAAGTTGTAAGAACCTGAAATACCAAGGTTTTGAAGCAATGTGATTTTTTTTGAAGGTTGTGCCACTATCGGTTTTGACTTGTTTTTTGGCTTCCAGATTGTTATTGAAATTAAAATTCAAGATATTTTGTTGTCCGCTTGTTACGCCACCATAAAGTGTGTTTTCAAAAATGGAATAACTGTATTCTTTTCCTGTGTTGTCTGTGAATTTTTTTTGGTAACCAAAGTTCTGGGCGATGTCGGGTCTGTAAGCATAGCTAAAAGTGGGAAGCAGCATATATCGTATTTGTTTTAAGTTACCTTTTGTAAAAAACACATCGGTATATACTTTGAAAGAAGCAGAAACTGAAGTATTGAAGTCAAAGCCGTGAATCCATTCCTGAACGGTATCCGTTTTTAGTACATTATTGTCAAAATACTTTTTGATGTGTTTGGGATAACTGACTAATGAAAGATTAGCACCCGGAGTGATGGTAATGTATTTGAAAAGATTGAAAGTAGTGTTGATGGGCATGGTTTGTTTAATACCGCTTTGGGTTCTTTGAGAAAGCGTGTTTTGTTGAAAGAGTGTAGTATCAGTACCTTTGATGTTGATTTTACTTTCTAAAACATAAGAAACACCAAGTCGTGTAAAAACATTGGCAGGTTTATTGCCATTGAGATTGAATGGAAAGAAGCGATTGACATTGATAGTGAGTTGAGGCAGATTCATTTCGGCGTAATGTGTCTGGCTATTTTGAGAGTGCATGGCATTGATACTAATAATGCCGAAGGAATACGTTTTACTAAATGCTATGTTGGACATAAAAACATTATTCAGATACTGACCAGTATTTATAGCATTGTATCGGTTAAATTGATTGGCATTAAAATTTACATCTGCAGAAAAGCGTATAGAGGGATTCAATTTATTATCTTGAAAATGTTTCCATTGAATTTGATAGGACTTTGTTTTTTGTGCCTGTTGAGGAATGTCTCTATCTCCTAAAAAGTATTCTGAATAGCCAAAAGAAAAAGCGCCTTGAAATTTATATCGGATGTAGTAATTGCTTAAAGCACGAACTCCCCAACTACCGTTGGTATAAATGTCGCCACGAAGGAATAAATCCATTTTATCGCTGATAGCCCAATAAAAACCGCCATCTCGTAAGAAATAACCTTGTGTAGGAGAGTTTCCAACAAAAGGCATTAAAAAACCGCTTGTACTGCTTTTAGTATTAGGAAAGTATCCAAATGGTAAAAACAATGGGGTTGGTATTCCTGCAATTTGAAGATATAATGGGCCTGTTACAATTTTATCATCAGGAATGACTTTGGCTCTGGTGGCTACAAAAAATGTTTGAGCATCTTTGTATTCGCAGGGAATACATCGCAAATTCCGTAAATAAAGAATTTCGTTTTCATCTTTTTTAATTTCATTTCCATAAACAATCATATTACTTTCAGTAGTGTAAGCATTCCAGATTTTACCTTTATTAGTTTTCAGATTATACGCTATTTTTTCAGCTTCCATTTTATTATTTCCTTCTAAAAAAATGGGCGTATCTTTAATTTTTGGGGAAGTACTATCATATATTCCCTGTGCAAAGAATGTATTCTTTTCATCGTCTATTTCTATGTGTCCTGCTGTGAGTTTTAGAGTAGAACTGTTACTATTTTTAGTTTCTATTTCTGCCTTGTTGTATAATATTGTTTTTTTATTTTTAAGATAATAGACGATAGAGTCCAGAGCTATAGCTTTAATTTCATCGTCAAAATCATTGGCATACAATGAATCAGGTTCAAAAATAACTGAATCTTTTGGGAGATTTTGTGAGATTAAACAAAAAGGTGAAAGAATTATCCACAAAAGTATGCTGATATTTCGGTGAATGGTATAATGCATTGAGGGATAACTTCAATTAAATTTGTGGCCTGATAATTGCGACAAAACTAACTAAAAAAATACCCTTTTACATCAAAGTTAAATATTTTTATGTTTTTGCTGAGGACTAAAAATAAGTTCTGTTTGTTGTTTGTATTGACAGTATTAATGAATTGGTATTATGGTCAAGAAAGTTCAATAAATACGATAAAAACAATAGTGATAGACGCTGGACACGGAGGGAAAGACCCGGGAACTAATGGGTTGTTGTACAAAGAAAAAGATATATCGCTTGCCGTTGCATTAAAATTAGAAGAGTTGTTCAAAAAATATATGCCAGAAGTGAAAGTAATTTTAACCAGAAGAACGGATGAGTTTGTAGAATTGGAAGAAAGAGCACAGATAGCCAATAAGAACAAAGCAGATTTATTTATCTCCATTCATTGTAATGCGGCAGGGAAACCTGTAATGATTAAAGACCCTAAAACAGGAAAATTGGTTCCTAAAAAGATTAAAAATTCAAAGGGGAAATATGTGATAGTAGAAACTGCAAATCCTGAACCGTTTGGTTCAGAAACGTATGTAATGGGATTAAAAAATGAAAAAGGGAAAATGTCAGTAGCGATGCGAGAAAACGCTCCTATTTTATTAGAAGATAACTATAAGCAGAAATATCAGGGTTTTGATCCCGAGAGTGAAGAAAGTTATATTATAATGAGTAATTACACATCAGCGTATGTAATTCAGAGTGCCAAATTAGCAATGAAAATTCAGGAAGAATATAAAACGAAAGCAGGAAGAATTGATAAAGGGGTGCATCGACAAAGTATTTGGGTGCTCTGGCGTACATCAATGCCCAGTGTGCTTACGGAAATTGGATATTTGACTAATCCTAATGAGGAAAAATTTTTAGGTTCAGAAATTGGACAAAAATATATAGCTGCTACTATTTTTAATGCAGTTAGAAAATATAAGGCGGAAGTAGAAGGAAAAAAGATGAATTTTGACGATGAAATTGAAAATCTTCCTCCACTCCAAAATGAGAATTTAGTTCAAGGTATTTTACCAAAGAATGGCAATGGAGAAGAAGTTGTAGAAAATACTTTTAAAAAAGATTCAACTCAAACGGATGCTATAAGCATAAAAAAAGATACAACACAAAGAGATGCGAATGAGGTTATATCCGATGAAATCATTTTTAGAGTACAAATTAAAGTAAGTGATAAACCAATTGAAATTAAAAATGAAAAACCATTAGAAAATGTGTGGTTTTATATGTCAGGTAGTTTGATTAAATATACTTCGGGTAAGTTTAGCACATTGGAAGAAGCGCAAAAACATCTTTTCGAATTAAAAAACAATGGATATAAAGATGCGTTTATAGTGGCTTTTAAGGGTATTGAAAGAATTTCTATTGAAGAAGCCAAAAAGATATTGCAAAGTAAGCAATGAGATTCCATTTGAATAAATTGTGAAAAGCATAAGGAATTCCTTACATTTGCAGGAAAATGTAATAAGACCTGAACTACTATGATTGAGAAATTAGAAGAGATAAAACGAAAATTTCAAGATATTGAACTCAAATTGTCCGATCCCAATGTTATTTCTGATTTGAAGAAGTTCAAACAATTAAACATTGAATACAATCAATTAAAAGAAATCGTAGAAAAGTTTGAGGAATACAAAAAAGTTTTAGACACAGTGAAGCATGCAAAAGAAATACTTGTTAATGAAAAAGATAAAGAACTGATTGAATTGGCAAAATTAGAACTGGATGAAAACGAAGAGAAAATTCACAAGTTAGAAGAGGAAATTCGTTTTTTATTAATTCCCAAAGATCCAGAAGATGCAAAAAATGCTGTTATGGAAATTCGTGCAGGAACTGGTGGAGACGAAGCGGCAATTTTTGCAGGCGACTTATTTGAGATGTACAAACGATATTGTGATAAAAAAGGTTTTCAGGTAGAAGTAGTAGATTTTAATCCCGGTACAATGGGCGGTTATAAAGAGATAATTTTTAATGTCATTGGACCAAATGCTTATGGAACTTTAAAGTTCGAAAGTGGTGTTCATCGTGTACAAAGAGTACCTGCGACAGAAACACAGGGTCGTGTGCATACATCGGCGGCAAGTGTAGTGGTTTTACCAGAAGCGGATGAATACGATGTAGAAATTAAAGAGTCCGATGTAAAGATGGAAACAGCCCGAAGTGGTGGTGCAGGAGGGCAAAATGTCAATAAAGTTGAAACGAAAGTGATTTTGACACACATACCAACAGGAATGACAGTAATGTGTCAAACGGAGCGTACGCAATTGGCTAATAGAGAAAAAGCCATGCAGATGTTAAAAAACAAACTTTACGAAATAGAATATCAAAAGCGATTGGAAGAGGTGGCACTAAAGCGCAAGACAATGGTTAGCACTGGAGACAGAAGCGCTAAAATTCGGACGTACAATTATCCTCAGAACAGAATCACTGACCATAGGATAAATTTGACCCTCTATAATCTAACAGATTTTATGAATGGAGATATTCAGGAAATGATTGATGCGTTGCAGTTTGCAGAAAATACAGAGCGATTAAAAGAATCCGGATTACAACCTATCAATTAAATGAAAAAGTATTTACTTTCTTTTGTAGTTATTTTGTTGTGTTTTAAGGGCATGGCTGATTTTGATAAGCATTCCTTTTTAAAACATTTTAATAGTGTTAACTATAAGGAAAAAGTGGCTCTTGTAGCCAATGCAGATTTTAATGAAATTAAAGATATTTATCCCCAAATCAAAGATACGCTTGAAAAAATTAAAAGGAAAGTATATACTAATACAAGCAGTAACGAAGCGAAATTTTTATTTGATTTGATTGAAGCAAAGGAAGCACAGAGCAAATCGCAATTTGCAAGATGTATATCTATTTTAAATAATTCATTAGAATACCATTGTACGAATATAAATGATTCATTGAAAGCTCTCTTACTATTAAAAGAGAGCTACATTAAAATTAGCGATTATAATAAAGCTCTTGAAGTTCATAAAGTCATTGAGAAAAATTGGGATAGAAAAACTATTGCCTTGTGGATAGGTACTTCTAAAAGTACTATTTATAGTTTACTGGGAATATATAAGTATGCTATTGCTGAACGCATTCGAGAATACGAAGCAGGTTCAAAAGACCATTGGGAAACTGCAAGAATGTATAATGATATAGGAGTATTTTATAACCGAATGCAGAAGTATGATAGTGCAGAAAAATATTTTAATAAGGCACTGAAAGAATTGGAATTAGTTGATAAAAAAAGTATCGATATTAATTATTATGATTTTTTTGTTTCTCTTATTAAATCTAATCTCGCGGTAGGATTATTAAAAAATGGGAAGTATAAAGATGCACTACCTTATTTATTATTAGATGTAAGAAATAGCATAAAAAGCAAAGAATATGAGAGCGCATTCAATGCTTATGTAGGTTTAATTGAAGTGTTTATTCACCTTAAAAACTTCTCGCTTGCTAAACAATACCTGGATACATTGGATTTTTATGATTATCCGGAATTTCGCTATCCAAAAAACTTAACTAAAAAATATTACTGGACTTCTATCTATTATGAGAAAATTGGAGAATTAAAAAAATCATTAGATTTTCTGAAGCAATTTATTAAATTAAAAGATAGTATTGATGAATTGGAAAAAGAATTGCAAACCATTAATGCCGAAATTGCCTATAATGCTCAACAAAATGAAAACGCCATTAAGGAAAAAAATATAGCACTGTCTATTCTAAAAGTTCAAAAAGAAAAAAGTGAAACAGTAAAGGTATATCTTATTCTATTTATTGTCATTCTTTTATTTTCTGGTTTTATCCTTTATCGTTATTATAAAGCAGTTCAAAAACAAAATGAAGAACTTGAAAAGAACAACAAAATAATTCAACAACAAAATCAATTAATACAAAAATCATTGAAAGAAAAAGAAATGTTGATTAAAGAGATTCATCACAGAGTAAAAAATAATTTACAAATTATCAACAGTATTATTCGTTTACAACTAAATAAAGAAGATAGCGAAAAATCACAGGTTTTATTAAATGAAATATCAGCCCGTATTCAATCCATTGCTTTAACGCATCAAATGCTTTATAAGAAAGAGAAATTTTTAGAAATTAATGCAAACGAATACCTAAAAAATCTTTGCCAACAAATTTTTACTTCTTTTTCTGACCATTCCAACATCTCTATTCGCTTTTCTATAGATGAAAAAAATGAAGTAGAATTACCATTAGATATCGCCATTCCATTAGGACTTATTTGTAGTGAAGTTATTACCAATGCTATTAAATACGCATTTCCCGATAATAGGCAAGGCAAAATAGAAGTGTATTTTCAATGTAATGAAAACAATTGTCTATTGGTAATCAGGGATAACGGCGTCGGAATAGACCTTTCAAAAACAAAACGAAAAGATTCACTGGGAATGGAACTTATTCAATTGTTATCAGAACAAATAGAAGCGCAATACTCTTTCAAAGTGGATAATGGTACAATTTTTGAACTTCAATTCTCAAAAAGTGCTTATGGAAAAAAATAGCAAAAAGATATTATTTGTATGTCTTGGAAACATTTGCCGTTCACCATTAGCTGAAGGCATAATGTTACATTACATTCAGAAACACAAATTGCCCATAGAAGTTGACTCCGCTGCTATTGCTCCCTATCACATAGGAGAACATCCTGACCCAAGAACAATTAAAAATGCATTGAAACACAATATTGATATTAGAAATTTAATAGCACGACAATTTCATCCGGAGGATTTTTTTAATTTTGATAAGATTTATGTAATGGACTCATACCATTATGAACATTTAAGAAATATAGCGCCTGATAATGAGATATTCTATCAAAAAGTAGATTATTTACTAAATGTATTATATCCCAATCAAAATAGAGAAGTCCCAGATCCTTATTACGGAGATGAAAAAGATTTTGAGGAAGTATTTCAAATAGTTCATAATGCTTGTTTAAAACTTTTGGAAAAATACTTGGTTTCTTGTGGTTAAAAAAATTTGCATGATATTCTTTTTTTTACATATATTTGCAAAAAATAATTGTATGAAAAAAAATTACTTAGTATCATTATTACTTTTGGGCGTTTTATTTTTTAATGCTCAGCAAGTCCCCTTGTTGAACCAATATATGTTTAACAAAATCATGACCAATCCTGCGATGAGTTATCAAAACGATATGGGTGATTTGTATGCGCTTCATCGGTCACAGTGGGGTAGCATGCCAGATGCACCAGTGAATCAGGTGTTAGTATTTTCAACCCCACTACAACAAAAAAAGAATGGCTTTGGAATAATAATTACTCATGATAAAGCTGGATTATGGGATCAAACCTCTGGGTATGCTAATTATTCTCATGCTGTAAAATTAAATGAAGATGCAACATTAAGTGCTGGTGTGAACGTAGGCGCCTTTCAAAGAAGATATGATTTTAATAGAGTGGTAGTAAAAGATAATGATGATCCGGAATTGTATGCCAACTCTTTTAGCCGTGCTACTTTCGATATGGCCTTTGGTTTTAATTTTAACTGGAAAGATTTTAATACAGGTTTTACAGCATGGCAATTGTTAGACAGCCGCGTTCGTTTTAATGACCCAACCGGACATTTTACCAAGTATATTACTACAAGACACATTACTTGGAATGCGTCCTATGTGATTAAAGCCATTGAAGGGGGCAATTTCCCACTTCATGTGATACCTTCTATTTATCTAAGATATGTGACTGGTGTTGGTCAATTCTCTATGGCAGCACCCGTTCAGGTAGATGCTCAGGTTGTAGCCGAAAGTGAAAAATATGGCTGGGTATTTGTTGGGTATAAACATGGTTATTCTTTAACAGGAGGTATTGGAGCTATTGTTTCTAAAAAATTAAGAGCAGGTTTAAGTTATGATTTCTTATACATTAACGATTTTAAAACCTATTTAGGTCCTGCGGCAGAGATATTTGTTTCTTATAAATTTTCTTTTGCTGGTAAAGGTAATAATTCTCAAACTTTATATTAATGGTAAAGAAATATAAGTGGGTTGTTATTTTAACAATCAACCTTCTTTTTGGTGGAATATTATTTTCACAAAGTCAGCCCAACTGGGCCAATCAATTTAAAGATAAAAAGGATTCGTGGCTTGCTTCGGAAGGAGAAAAATTTTATTCATCAGGTAATTTAAGAGAAGCATTAAAGTATTATTTTGTATTACACGAAAGAAAACCAAAAGATGAATTTATACAATATCGTTTAGGCGTATGCTATTTGTTTAAAAGTGATGAACCAGATAAAGCATGGGAATTGTTATCTCCACTTGAAAATAGTAAGAATAAAAGGTTAGAAAATCTTACATTTTATTTAGGAAGAGCGCAGCACATAAAAGGTAATTATCAGGAAGCTAATAAATATTATTCTACCTTTTTAAATTCTCAGAAAGACACAACAACAGATTTATACATTAGAGGAAAATATTTTTTACAACAAACGATTTCTGCTCAAAATGTTATTAAAAGAGATATTGAGTTAAAAAAGAACGATGTTGTTCAAGTATTATTACAAAATCAGAATGTTAATTCGGATTATGATGAATACATGCCGGTTACTGATGCGGATGAAACTAAAATTATTTATACATATCGCGGACCAAAATCAAAAGGTGGAATGTTGAATGAAAATGGTGATCCAGACCCAAATGGCGCTTTTTATGGAGAAGATATTTATGAGGCATTACGAACACCCGAAGGCGATTGGGGGCCTTCTCATCCAATTGACAATTTAAATACTGAAAGAAATGATGCAGCAGTAGCACTCTCGGCAGATGGTCAAACGCTGTTTTTGTATAGAAATCGTCCAGATTCCTCTGGAAATATCTATTATTCAAGATTAGTGGGTAATCAATGGTCTAATCCTGCTGCATTGCCCGGAGGTATAAATTCTGAATACTGGGAAGGAAGTGCATGTCTGGCATTTAATGAAAATATGATCATTTTCTCATCAGAAAGACCGGGTGGATATGGTGGAAGGGACTTATGGCGTTCAGTCAAATTACCAAATGGAAAATGGTCGCTACCAGTTAATTTAGGTCCGAATGTAAATACACCTTACGATGAAGATTCTCCATTTTTATTTTACGATGGTGTAACACTTTATTTCAGTTCCAATAGCCCCAATTCAATGGGAGGATATGATGTGTTTTATTCTACCCTACAGCAGGATAGTACCTGGTCACTTCCAGTAAATTTAGGAGTTAAAGTCAATACCCCATTTGATGACAAGTTTTATGTTATTAATGCCAGTGGTTCACATGGTTATTATTCTTCTATGAGAAAGAATGGTATTGGACAACAAGATATTTATCTTGTTACACCCGGACATTTTAATAATACTTCTGCATTTGTATTGAAAGGAATCGTGTACTTAAATGAAACTCCTGGATATTCTGATATTACTGTAAAATTTGCTGATCAAAACAACGAACCTTCTAATTTTAACTCCAATGCCTCAACAGGTAAATATCTTCTTGTATTTCCATTGACTTTTAAATATGATGTGTCTTTTGAAGCAGATGGCTTTGTGCCTTACAATATGAAACTAAATCTGAGAAATGTTTTCACATTTAAAGATAGTATTTTAGACATTCATTTATACAATAAAGAGGATTTTGATAAATATATGAAAATTTCCGGAACGGTTTATGATCCTAAAACTGGTAAACCCTTAGCAGGAGTAAAAGTAGAATTACGTTCAAAAGACGGTGAGGTGATTATGACAACAACCACAGATGAAAATGGGAATTATGTGTTTAATAAAGTTCCAAAAGGTAAAGAATACGAGATTAATGTTGACTATCCCGGAGAAGTATTTGTAGAAGGAAAAGCCACAGATTTATATGGACAAAATGGTTTAGCCGGTGTAAGTATTAACGATCAGATTACAGGTGATGATGGAAGCTTCAAATTCAATGCCTACGGAACTGGTGCGGAAGATGCTTATATGAATATTGCTGGAAAAGTGGTGCATCCAAAAACTAAAAAGCCCATACCCGGTGTTCGTGTTCAATTGCGTTCAAAGGATGGAACGATTGTTCGTAATACAGTAACAGATTACAAAGGAGATTTTATTTTCAAAAAAGTGCCTAAAAACAAGGACTATGATATTTTTGTAGATTATCCAACCGCTTCTGTTGTAAATGGCATAGTAACTGATCATATTGGTAAGGGAATCGAAGGTAAGAAAATTGGTGACCAAATCACGGACAAAGATGGTAAATTTAGTTTACTCACCAACAACAAAGGAATGTTAACAACATCTCCATATCCACCAGGAACACTAGAAAAATATCTAATGCCATTTAGTAAAGATAATTTAGCCAATGCTTTGAAAATGGATGATGAACTTTTAGGCGAGTTTCTGGCAAAATTTGGTGATTATTCTGCACCAGATTTAGTATTTAAAGTTCAAATTGGAGCATATTTATATGCCAAAAATTTCAAATATTTCAGATATGAAAAATTAGATAAAGTTGATAAGAAACTATACGATGATAATTTAACACGATTTATGCTTTCAACGCCTTATAAAACATTTCGTCAGGCATGGACGCGTCAATGGGAAGCACGCAAATATCCAGATCATGATGCCTTTGTAGTTATTTTCTATAAAGGACAGAGAATGCTTATCAGCAAGGATTTAATGAATTTATTAAAATCAAAGTAAATATCTTAGCTTATATTAGGCAATCTTTTAGGTAATCTCTTCTCTCAATTCTCAGAATCTATTAGTTATCAATATGCCCCTTCTAATTAAAAAGAAGGGGCTTTGAAATTCTTATTTGGCAAAAGAAAAATTGTGTTTGTAAATTTTTGAGAACATTATTAAGTATCGTAGATTTATATCTTTATTCCTATGATTGTTATATCATCTGTTTGCTCATTTTGTTGCTTCCAGTTATTATGAGCATATTCTAAAAAAGCCGCTTGTTCATTTAATGGCAAACCCTGTATATCTTTGAGGATTTCGAGAAAATTTTTTCGATTGAGTTTTTTATTCCTTTGACCTCCAAACTGATCAGCATATCCATCGCTGAATAAGTAGAATGTATCATTCGGGTGAATACTTTTTTCAATAGTAAAAAAGTTTTTAGAGTGTTCTGAAAACCCAATAGAATCTCTGGAAAAATCTAATATTTCGTTTGCGTTTTTAGAAAAAATCACCATAGGTCTTCCGGCGCCAGAGTATTTTAGATACTTTTTATTTTTATCTATGAATACAACAGATAAATCCATTCCATCCAGGCAGTGTTCTATTGAATCTTGATTTAATAATTGATGAAGTTGTTCATCCGCTTTGTAAAGAATATCTGATGGTTGAACGTTATGATTAGCTATCACAATTTCTCTAAGAATGCTGTGTGCTAAAAAGCTCATCATAGCGCCGGGTACCCCATGTCCAGTACAATCGGCAAGTAAAATGACATATTTATCTTTTAATTCATAAAAAGCATAATAATCCCCACTTATTATGTCTTTAGGTAAGTATAAAACAAAAGCATCAGTAAAAAAGTGAGCAAGTTTTTCGGGCGGTTTTAAAATAAATTGTTGTAATCTTTGGGCATATAGTATACTGTCAGTGATGTTTTTATTTTTATCATTTAAGAGTAAGATTTGTTCTTTCAATGAAAATTCAAATTTTTTTCTATCTGTAATATCTTGTCCTATCGCCATTAATTGCTCGTCAGATATTTTAGTTATTTCCCAACGAATCCATTTAGTAGACCCATTTTTTGCTAATAAGTCATGTTCATATACCACAGTAGTAAAGGTGGGTTCTTCAAACAATTTTAGTATTTTGTATTTAATTGGATTAATATTTTCATGCTTTCTTGTTCTAATCCACCACTCATTGCCACATAGTTCATGTTCAGAATAGCCCAATAATTTTTCAACGGCTTTACTTATGAATTCTATTGAGCCATATCTGTTTGAGATTACCACTAATAGATTGGATTGATTAAGTATATACTCAGATAATACTAATTGAGTAGTCATAGATTGATAATTTTTGGGGATTAAAAAAAGAGAGAGAAAAATGTGAAAGAAAAACTAATTATGCCCAAATACACCAAAACATGGGCATAATAATGGGCTTACCAATAAACAACAGTGGTCTATTGGCTTTAATAGAATTACAGTATACTTTCTTTGAATAGAACATAAATCGGGGCAAGTATAATGAATAAAACTTGAAATATAAAAATAAATTTTGCTTATGTAGAATAAAATTCATACTTTTGCACCCCTTAAAAAATTATTTATGGAAAAACGTTATGAGACGGTCTTCATTTTAACTCCCGTTTTGTCTGAAGAACAGGCAAAGGAGGCCGCAAAAAAAGTTGCTCAATTTTTAAAGCAGCAAAAAGCAAAAGTACTTCATGAAGAAGTATGGGGATTAAGAAAATTGGCGTACCCCATTCAAAAGAAATCTACAGGTTTTTATTTCCTGTTTGAATTTAGTTCAGAAAGCCCAACTATTGTAAAGGCATTAGAAACCTTTTACAAACGGGATGAACGAGTTTTGAGATACCTTACGGTAGCAATGGATAAGTACGCTATTGAATACGCTGAAAAAAGAAAAGCGAAATTAAAATCCTCTTCTTCAATCCCTTCTTCTAAAAAGAAAAGAACTACAAAAAAAGTAGAAGATGTTGATTAATAAACATTAAAATATTAAAACTATGAGTACAGAATCAGAAATCAGATATTTAAATCCTCTAAACATCGAAGTTAAAGAAAAGAAGAAAAAATTTTGTTGGTTCAAAAAAAATGGAATTAAGTACATTGACTATAAAGACCCTGATTTCTTATTGCGATTCGTGAATGAACAAGGTAAAATTCTCCCAAGAAGAATTACAGGGACGTCTTTGAAATACCAAAAAAGATTGGCAAAGGCAATTAAAAGAGCAAGACACTTAGCATTATTGCCTTTTACTACGGATTTATTAAAATAACCATTAAAAACTTAAAGATATGGAAATCATTTTGCAACAAGATGTACCTAATTTAGGATATAAACACGATGTAGTGAATGTAAAGCCGGGTTATGCCAGAAATTTTTTAATTCCTAAAGGCCTAGCTATTGAAGCTACAGAGAGTGCTAAAAAGATGAATGCGGAAATCGTAAAACAAAAACAACACAAAGAAGAAAAAATCAGAAAAGAAGCTCATGAAAACGCAACAAAACTTGCTAATGTTGTTCTTAAAATTTCAACAAAAGCTGGCGAAAGCGGAAAAATTTTTGGTTCTATTACAACCATTCAAATTGCACAGGCACTTCAAGAACAAGGTTTTACTGTGGATAGAAAATCCATTATTTTAGCAGAAGATCATATTAAAACACTTGGAACATACAAAGCAAAAGTTAAACTTTATAAAGATATCAGTGCAGAAGTATCTTTTGAAGTTGTAGCAGAGTAAGCATCGGAAAGTCACAAGATATTTTTTCAAAAACCCGACTCGTGTCGGGTTTTTTTATTTTATCATGCCTTTGTGGATTATTTTTCTGCCTTTTATTTCAATAACATTTAAAGGCAAAGTACAGTTCATTTTAATATATCCTATTTTTGTATTAAGATTAAGCGCTTTGGCACCATTGGACGTCCCCCATTTTAAAACCTTTTCAATAGATAATTGAGGAAAATTTGTAAGCAAAACATTCATTTCATCAACTATGCTTAAATTAAAATTAGATGCTAAACTATCTGTTCCAAGACAAATGTTGTCAGAATATGATGAAATGTAATCTACATCAGGAAGTTTCTGTTCAATCAATAGATTAGCATTCGGGCAAAGACAGAAGAAAATTTTGTTTTTGAATGAATTAATAATATTTTGATATTCTCCTTTCCAAAAAGTAGAATGAACTAAAATAGTCGTTTTAGAATGTTTTACTAATTGCTGAAAGTAAGTTTCAAAATTATAAGATATTTGAGTCAATTCATATTGCTTCAAATTGAACTCTTTTTCAAAGAAGGTTCTCATCAAGGAATCTCTATTTGTCAAAAGATTCTTTTCATCAGAGCTTTCCAGAAAATGTAGAGAGCTAGTAATCTGTTGAGTATTATTCTTGTAATAATTTAATAACAAGTACCATAATGGATTAGATAAGCTGTAAGGGGCATGTGCTGCCAGAAATGCTGAAAGATGGTGGTTTAAGAATGTAGTTTGCAGTTCTGTTGATTTATGAAAAATTAATTCTGATTTGTCAGCTAATAAGCCAAATACTTCAATAAAATTGATATAATGTATTGGACTTTGAACCTTAATATTCAATGTATGAATCGTATTAACAATGTCTCCAACAGCCACTATTCCATTTTCATACATTTTTTTATCCCAGTATTCTGCCTGTGAAATTATTTCTTTTTCATTAAATAAATTTCGTTTTTGAAACATTTGTCTAATAAATCCGAGAAGTTCTTGATAATGTTCAAATTGATGATGTAAATAACTTAATTCTAAGTGACAGTGGGCATTGACAAAGCCCGGGACAAGAATACCATCGTATAATTCTGTTATGTTTTCATTTGATTCTGAAAAAAACAAATCAACGATTCTATTATCTTTAATGACTAAAACATTTTCCTGAATAAATTTTTCACCATTAAAAATTGACTTTGCTTTAATTATTCTTAACGACATAAAAAAATAAAGGGCAAATCTAACGATTTGCCCTTGCATTAATTAAAAGGAATTTATCATTTGCTCAAATTTCTGTTTTTAGGTTGAATAGCTGGTATTTCAGGTACTTTGATAGTTTTGGCTTTCGGTTCTAAATAAATGGGTACTTTCTTTTCTGGCGCTGGATTAAAGCGAGCATCTGCATTTCTGGAAATCAAATTGCCATTCTCATCGTATTCGTCAGCTCTATTGGCTACAATATGCCAGGAAAAAGATACATTGGATTTTCCATTATTCAATTCAATAACATCAAAACCTGTTTTACTTTTGTTGGTTACATAAACCCCATTGCATTCTCCTTCTAATTGAATAAAAACACGCAAAGGATGTTTTTCATCTACTACGATATTCTTAGCAAGAATTGGATCAATGTCAATATGTGCTCTTCCATTTACTAATTTACCTACTCCAAAATCCTCAAACAAAATTTCCGGAGCTTCTGGACAACTCATAATAACTCCTTTTCCATTTAGATCCTTTATAATTGAAGATGCTGTACCATTCCCAACAATTTTTCTCAAAGTTCCGCCACCATCTCTACCTCCAACATAAGCAAAGCTTGTTCCACTGCCGTTATCAAAGTATCCACCCCATGTATTATTGGCTGAACTATTCGCATGACCAAAAACAGCAATGGTTTGACCATGAAAAGTTCCTCCGCTACCTCCTGAATAATTAATTATCGTTAAACTATTTCCGGAAGCAGCTAAACCATTACCATTTGCTACATCTATACCGTAACTAACAATTCCGAAAGAGGTAGAAGTTGCAGCAATAGCTGAACCACTTGTTTGGTACCACATATTGGTCACATTATTACCTCCTGCTAACAAGCCAGTCCCCGTAGCATTGGAATTAAAGGCAACCACACCTTGTGCTTGATTGTGACCAGCAATGCCATTAACACCGTCAACAGTTACGCTGGAAGGACCAACTCCAAATACTCCCGTTCCATTATTGGAAGTTGCTGTTCCATACACCCCTGTTGCCGTACTTTGACCGTATACACCGGGATTTGTATTCGTAGTTATTCCTACAACCGCAAAGCCGGTTCCAGTGTTTTGTCCATACACTGCTTCACCGCTACCAGTGGCGTATCCGTTAATGGCTGCATTAGTACCAGCAGCATAGGTAGAAAACACATCGCCGGCAAAAGGCGTAGTGCTATTAATAACAACCTGCCCATTGCCCATGACACGCATTCTTTCTGTGTTGTTGGTTTTAATAATCCAGTCGGCGTTGTTTACAGTCCCAATGAATTCATTAGGAGAACCGGGTAAGGTACCTGTGAGCGTATTGCCATTAATAGCCCAATCATTGGCTATTCCATTTGCCAAACGTTGCCATTGTGTCCCATCCCAGTAATAATAGCCGGGAGTTACATTGTTAGGGAATGTTCCAGAAGTAGCCGTGTTGTAAACCAGTAAACTATTAGCAATACCTGCCCCGATAGGAGCATTGCTGTTTCTTGCAGTTAAAGCAACGCGTGGGATTAAAATTCCTTTATTTGTAAAGTCAACATCTAATCCCGCTGAATTATTCGGTAATGCACCAGTGGCATTAATCCCAATATTTTGTGCCCGATAATTGAAGAAGCAACCCATTGCCACGTTCAGAAAAAGGCACCATGTAATCTTTCTCATAATTTTTTTATAGCAAATATAGTAATAAAAAATGATACCAGCCATTGCCATTCATAAAAAAATTAAAAAATTAAATATAAATATCTGATAATCAATAAAATATATTTTTTAACATGTGAGTTATTTTAAACAACAAACATTTATTTCGTAAATTTGCCTGCTCTTTTTTTAAGGGGAAAAGAGTATGAAAATTATCATTAACTTCTCAGGTATGCCCTTAACATGCCTGATACAAATTCAAACATCATGTCTGAATTAACAAAAGAACAAACCAACCAATTGACAGATTTCGATTGGTCAAAAATTAGCAAAAAACAAGAAGGTTACACACCAGAAGAAAGAAAAAAACTGGACGAAGTTTATCAAAAAAGATTAACTTCCATTAAGCCACACACAGTAGTAGAAGGAACAGTGGTAAGCATTAACGACAAAGAAGTCGTTGTAAATATCGGTTATAAATCCGATGGGGTAATTCCTAGAAGTGAATTTCGTTATAATCCGGATTTAAAAGTAGGTGATAAAGTGGATGTTTACATTGAAAAGGTGGAGGATAAAACAGGACAATTAGTGTTATCACATAAAAAAGCCAGAGCTTCCAGCAGCTGGCGTAGAGTGGTGCAGGCGCATGAAAATAATGAGACCGTTATTGGATATATTAAATGCAGAACAAAAGGTGGTTTAATCGTCGATGTATTTGGATTGGAAGCATTTTTACCGGGTTCTCAAATTGATGTTAAGCCAATTAAAGATTACGATGCTTTTGTAGGCAGTAAAATGGAATTTAAAGTTGTAAAAATTAATGAAGAACTGAAGAATGTTGTTGTATCTCACAAAGCATTAATTGAAGATGAGGTTGAAAAACAAAAAGCGGAAATTATTTCTAAGTTAGAAAAAGGACAAATTTTAGAAGGCGTTGTAAAAAATATTACTTCTTACGGTGTATTTGTTGATTTAGGAGGAATTGATGGATTAATTCATATTACAGATTTGGCATGGGGTAGAATCAGTCATCCAGAAGATATTGTGAAATTAGACCAAAAGATTCAAGTGGTTATTTTGGATTTTGATGATGAAAAGAAACGTATTCAATTAGGATATAAACAATTGCAACCACATCCCTGGGATAATTTAGATCCAAACTTAAAAGTAGGAGATAAAGTGAAGGGTAAAATTGTTGCTGTTATAGATTACGGAGCGTTTTTGGAAATCGCACCAGGTATTGAAGGACTAATTCACGTATCAGAAATGAGCTGGAACCAACATTTGCGTTCTGCTCAAGATTTCGTTAAAGTAGGTGATGAAGTAGAAGCTGTGGTGCTCACTTTAGATAGAGAAGAAAAGAAAATCAGTTTTGGAATGAAGCAATTAACCCCTGATCCATGGGCAAGTATTAAAGATAAATACCCAGTTGGTTCTAAACACAAAGGTATTGTAAGGAATATCACGGCTTATGGTGTATTTGTGGAATTAGAGCCAGGTGTAGATGGATTAGTGCACATTTCTGATTTATCCTGGGATAAGAAAATTAAACATCCTTCTGAAATTTCTAAAAAAGGAGAAGAACTTGAAGTAGTGGTACTTGAAATTGATACGAATAACAGACAATTAAAATTAGGGCATAAACAATTACAAGAAAATCCCTGGGACGTTTATGAAACTGTTTTCACAGTGGGAAGCATCCACAAAGGAACAATTGTTTCAAAAGATGATAAAAAAGCTATTGTTAGTTTAACTTATGGTGTTGAGGGAATAGTACCTATTCGCCAATTAGTCAAAGAAGATGGAAAAATAGCCGAAGTGGATGAAACGCTTGATTTCAAAGTTACTGAGTTTGATAAAGAGGCAAAGAAAATTGTAGTTTCTCATACTCGTACCTATAAAGATGAGATGGCAAAAGAAAAAGAAACTGTGAAAGAAAACTTAAAGAAAATCAACGAAAGTGTAGAGAAAACTACATTAGGTGATATTCTTAAAGAAAAAATTGAAAAGAAAAAAGGTGAATAATAAGTGAATCGTCTTAAAGCTAAAAACTCGCCATGGTTTTTAGTTTTTAAGGTACCCCGATGATTTTTCATCGGGGTTTTTTATTTTATTTCAACTAACTATCTTGTATATTCGCAGGCAAAATATGGCTCCGTAGTTCAACTGGATAGAACATCAGATTCCGGATCTGAAAATAGGGGTTCGAGTCCCTTCGGAGCTACTAAAATAAATGAATGCCCATAAGCATTATAAATTCTATTGCCTCGTGGTTGATAAAAAAAAGATTACATGAAATAGAATTATTTTTGAAATATCCTATTGAAGTACAAAATGAATGGTTACTTGAACTTGTACATTTAGCCAAGAATACTGAATTTGGTCAAAAACATCGTTTTGCTGAAATTGAAAATTACTCTTCGTTTAAAGAATTAGTTCCATTGCAAGATTATGAAACATTAAAACCTTATATTGAAAGAACCAGAAAAGGTGAACAAAATTTATTATGGCCATCAGAAATTATTTGGTTTGCCAAAAGTAGTGGTACTACTGATAAAAGTAAATTTATCCCAGTAAGCGAACAAACACTCGAGGAATGTCATTTTAATGGTGGTAAAGATATGATTGCGCTGTATATCAATAATCATGAAAACAGCAAGTTATTTACAGGAAAAAATTTGGCATTAGGAGGAACATGGAAAACTTTTGAAACAGACAATCATTTATCGTATTATGGAGATGTCAGTGCTATTATCATACAAAATTTACCTATATGGGCAGAGTTTTTTAGATCGCCTGCTACTGAAATTGCTTTGATGGATGAATGGGAACAAAAATTAGAACTTTTGGCTGAAACTATGAAAGATGAAAATGTAGTGAGTTTGGCAGGTGTGCCCAGTTGGATGTTGGTACTTCTAAAAAAAATTACTGAAAAAAAACAAGTAAAATATATTACAGATATATGGCCTCACTTAGAAGTTTATTTCCATGGTGGAGTAAGTTTTGAGCCATACAGAAAAAATTTTCTGGAAATTTTTGGTAAACGTAAGGTGAACCTGGTACAATTATATAACGCTTCTGAAGGTTTTTTTGCTATTCAAGACAGAAAAGATGCCGATGATATGCTTTTGATGTTAGATTATGGAATTTATTATGAATTTATTCCTGATGAATATTTTGATACAGATAATAAAAAGGTTATCAATTTAGAGGATGTAGTACTGCATAAAACGTATGCTCTTGTAATATCTACCACTTCTGGTTTGTGGCGTTATCAATTGGGAGATACCATTCAATTTACATCTTTAAATCCTTTCCGAATTAAAATCGTTGGAAGAACAAAGCATTTCATCAATGTATTCGGTGAAGAACTTATGATTCATAATACAGATGAAGCTATTACAGAAGCATGCAACCAAACTAATGCATTAATCGTAGATTATACAGTGGCTCCGATTTTTATGTCTGAACATTCAGGTGCCCATCAATGGGTTATAGAATTTGAAAAACAACCCGATGATATTCATTATTTTACTTACATTTTAGATAATACACTAAAAGAAAAAAATTCTGATTACGAAGCCAAACGATATAATAATTATGTTATAGGATTACCACAAATTGTAATAGCACCCCAAAACACATTCTACGAGTGGTTGAAAAGAAATAATAAATTAGGTGGACAGCATAAAGTACCGCGTTTATCAAATAACCGAAAATTTATTGAAGAAATTTTATCTATCATTCATGAAAAACAGTAAAGTATATTTCTTAATACTCTTTGTTGTAAATTTGTTTCACGCGTCTGGACAAGATACTATTCTTTACTTAAAAGCTAAAAAAATTTTAGTAGATAATATTGGAAATATTTATGGTATCAATGACTTTGTAATCACAAAATATTTTGCCAATCAACAGCAAAAAACATTTAGTATCAAAACTTATGGAACACTTGAAAACATTGATGTTACAAATACATTGCGAGTTTTATTGTTTTTCAAAGATTTTCAAAAAATATTATTTTTAGATAGTCAACTCTCTCCTAATGGAGAAGTGATAGAACTCAGTCAATTAGGATTTGAACAAACATTATTAGTTTGCTCTTCCATCAATAATGGGTTCTGGATTTACCATCAAGCCAACAACGAACTCATTCGTTTTAATCAATCTTTAGAAATTACAATTAGAACAGGTAATCTCAAACGACTCTTAAATATAGATATTCAACCAAATTTCATGATAGAACATAATGGAAGGTTATATTTGAACGATCCAGAAACAGGCATTTTAGTATTTGATATTTATGGTGCTTATCTGAAAACTATACCCCTGCTTCATCTCACTAATTTTCAACTGAACTATCCCTATTTATTTTATACAAGAGAAAAGCAATTCAATGTGTTTAATCTTATAACCTTTGAAACAATACAATTATTAAAATTATCCGATGATTGTAATAATGTTTATATTAGCAATGAGAAATGTTATTTACATTGTAAAGATTATATTCAAATCAATACATGCTTAAAATAAACCTTTTACTATGATAAAACGTTTAGAAGACGAAATTAAACAACGTTCCTTCAAATCTCAACAAGAAAAAGTATTAGTAAATCTAATATACACCTATAATTTTTTTGAGCATAAATTTGAAGAACTTTTGAAACAATTTGACATTACTCCCCAACAGTATAACATATTACGAATTCTCAAAGGACAATATCCCAATTCCATTTCATTAAATGAAATAAAAAACAGAATGTTAGACAGAAACTCAGATGTGTCAAGAATAGTTGAACGAATGAGAAAAAAAACTTTACTTACAAGAACCACAAATCCTAAAAACCGTCGGGCAGTTGAAATAAAAATTACTTCAAAGGGTATAGAATTACTGAACTCTATTGAACCATATTTAAAGAAATACCACGATATGCTTTCGCACATGAGTGAAAATGAATTGAAAAACTTAAATGAGTTATTAGATAAATTAAGAAGCACAACTTTTAATCAATAAAAATTTTTTTATGGAAGATTTTATTGACTTTTTAGAACCTGTTCCTGAATCCTGCTTTACACATGTAAACGATGATTATCAATTCGGAAATAAGTGGGATGTATACACCGAAAAAAATATACCCGATATTGAAAATGCTAAAATCATTATTATAGGAATTGAAGAAGATAGGCACGCTATTATCAATAAAGGAACCGCTTCATCACCTAACGAAATTCGTAAGCATTTATATTCTTTTTTTCCTTATATTAGTAAATACGAAGTTGCGGATATTGGAAATGTCAAACAAGGTAGTACTATAAAAGATACATATTTTGCCTTGAAAACAATAGGCCATGAACTCCTGAAGCAAGATAAAACACTCATTATTGTTGGGGGTAGTAATGACCTTGCGTATGCTCAATTTCTGATGTACGAAAAATTGGAAAAAATCATCAACATTTGCAATGTAGACGCTTATGTGGATTTTACTCGAAATATTGAAGAATCTATAAACAATAGAAACTATATTGGAAAAATCATTCTTCACGAGCCCAATTACTTATTTAATTATGCACACTTAGCTTACCAATCGTATTTTGTTGGTGCCCACAATGTTCAATTCATGGATGATCTATATTTTGAATACTATCGTTTAGGACATATACGAGGAAAAATTGAGGAAGCAGAGCCAATTATTCGTAATGCTGATGTATTATTTTTTGACTTCTCTGCTATTAAAAGAAATGATGGGGGAATTGTAGAACATTTTTCTCCCAATGGATTGAGTGCTGAAGAGGCCTGTCAAATCATGTGGTATGCAGGTATGAATGATAAACTTTCCAGCGTAGGAATTTATGAGGTGAATGTAATGCTTGATAAATCTGGAGTTTCGACACATCTTGCTGCTCAGATGATTTGGTCATTTATTGAAGGTTATTACAATAGAAAAGACGATACACCTCTGAAAAATCATCCAGATTATGAAACCTATAAAGTATTAATGCACAATGGTAAATATACAATCAATTTCATCAGAAGCCACAAAACAGGACGCTGGTGGATGGAAGTGCCTTATCCGCCACATTTATCTCCAAATTATGAACGACACACAATGATTCCTTGTTCTCAAAAAGATTATGAAACAGCACTTAATGATGAATTGCCTGATAAATGGTGGCAAACATATATTCGTATTTCTAATCTTTAAATTCGGCTATAAAACCGAATTTAGTATTTTTCGGTTTAATAACCGAATATTAAAAATTTCGGCTATAAAACCGAATTTTATTTTTCGTCTAAATAAACGATTTTTGATTAAAATTTGCTTCTAATAAACATATAAAATTTATATCCTTGGTCTTTAAGAATAATACTACATTTGCACTCCAATTTATTTAATATGCTTAAAAAGGAAAAATTACCTTTTTCACCTATATGGATCTGGATAATTGTTTGGTTCCCTTTTTTTATACTTTTTTTAATTGCGTTTTTGACTTCTAAAGATGTTTTTGGAAAACTTCCCAGTGTTGAAGAATTACAAAACCCAAAAAGCAATATAGCGACAGTAATTTTAAGTTCTGATAATAAAATTTTAGGAAAGTACTATGCTGAAAATAGAGTAAATGCGGAGTATAAAGAATTAAGTCCATGGTTGATTAAAGCATTGCTTGCTACCGAAGATATTCGCTTCAATGAACATAGTGGCGTGGATATTAAGGCATTGTTTCGTTCTGCATTTGGAGTCATAACTGGAAACTCTAAAGGCGGTGGTAGTACATTAACCCAACAATTGGCTAAAATGATGTTCCCAAGAGAAAAACTTAGCAAACCTCAATTGGTACTTCGTAAAATTAAAGAATGGATTATTGCTATACGACTCGAAAAAAATTATACAAAAGAAGAAATTATGACCATGTACTTAAATCGTTTTGATTTTTTGAATCTGGCGGTTGGAATAAAATCTGCTACAAAAATTTATTTTAACACCACACCAGATAGCTTGAATATTCAACAATCAGCAATGTTAGTCGGCATGGCTCAAAATCCTTCTTTATACAATCCTCTTCGATATCCTGAACGAACAATTAAAAGAAGAAATGTGGTTTTATCTCAAATGAAAAAATATGGCTTCATTACATCTAAAATGTACGATTCACTTGTCACTTTGCCTTTAGGTTTAAAGTTTAGTCCAGAAAGTCATAATGAGGGATTGGCTACTTATTTTAGAGAATACATTCGTGAGTTTTTTCTGAAAGATTGGTGCAAAAATCACATTAACCCTGAAACAGGAGAACCATACAATCTTTACAAAGATGGTTTAAAAATTTACACAACTATTGATTCCAGAATGCAACAATATGCTGAAGAAGCTGTAAAAGAACACATGCATGATTTGCAAATTGCTTTTTTCAAAGAATGTAAAAATAAACGCAATGCGCCAT
Organism: Bacteroidia bacterium; assembly: GCA_026003255.1. Taxonomy (GTDB): domain Bacteria; phylum Bacteroidota; class Bacteroidia; order B-17B0; family Aurantibacillaceae; genus BPGX01. The sequence continues at coordinate 240,376 of BPGX01000003.1, forward strand.
TTGCATGGAACTTAACCAAAAAGGAAATTGAAGATATCATGCGAACATCTGCTAAACGAAGCGATAGATACCGTGAACTCAAAAAGCAAGGTTGGAAAGAAGAAGATATACTCAAAACCTTTCACCAAAAAACTTCAATGCGTGTTTATACTCTCAATGGTGAAAAGGATACTGTTATGACTCCATGGGATAGTATTCGTTATTATAAAACTTTTCTACAATGTGGATTTATGGCTATGGAACCACAAACCGGCTTCATCAAAGCATGGGTGGGTGGAATAAATTACAAGCATTTTAAATACGACCATGTAAAATTATCTAAAAGACAGGTTGGATCTACCTTTAAACCTTTTGTTTATGCACTTGCTATACAGGAAGGTTATTCGCCCTGTTATCAGGTGCCCAATGTAAGAACCTGTATTACAGATGATTTAGGAAGAGAATGGTGTCCGGATAATTCGGATGGTGAAAAAGGAACAGGTAAGTTAGTAACTTTACGCTATGCATTGGCAAATTCTATCAATTACATTTCTGCGTGGCTCATGAAACAATTTGGTCCACATGCGGTTGTACAATTAGCCAGAAGATTAGGTATTACTTCAGATTTGCCGGAAGTGCCTTCGCTTTGCCTTGGAACAGCGGATATATCACTATATGAAATGGTTGGTGCAAACTCTACGTTTGCCAATAAAGGAACCTACATTGAACCCATCTTTATTACCCGGATTGAAGACAAAAACGGAAAAGTATTAGAACAATTTGTTCCTAAAACCAATGAAGTATTTAGTGAAGAAAAAGCATACATAATGCTTCAATTGATGCGTGGCGTTGTAGATTATGGAACGGGAGTAAGATTGAGATACAAGTATGGTTTAAGAAATCCAATTGCAGGTAAAACTGGAACAACACAAAATAATTCCGATGGTTGGTTTATTGGATTAACTCCTGATTTAGTTGCAGGCGCATGGGTAGGCGGAGATGAACGTAGCATCCATTTCAATACTCTTGAAATGGGGCAAGGCGCTTCAATGGCTCTACCTATATGGGCAAAATTTTTTCAAAAAGTGTATGCTGATAAAAGTTTGAATGTGTCGCAAGGAGATTTTGAAAAACCTCAAAATATAGGAAACATAGAATTAGATTGTTCTAAATACGATAAAAATGCAGAACAAAATATTGAAATCAAATCACGCGATTGGTTTGAATAAATTGTGAGTATCCTTTAATAACAAATAATTTAAAGTATCTATGAAAAAAAATGACAAAAAACAATCTACTACCAAAAAAATATCAAAAGATTCAAAAACGTTTAATAAAAGATCTTCTTCAAAATTTTCTTCTGATAAAAATTCAAAAGAGTATTCAAAAAAACAAACGAAAAGAAACGTTTCGCCCACTATTAAAAAAGAGAATGAAAATCAAGAAATTCGTTTAAACAAATACATTGCTAATTCGGGAATATGCTCTCGCAGAGAGGCGGATAAACTGATTGAGGCGGGTGTTGTGAAAGTTAACGGACAAACGATTACTACTTTAGGATTTAAGGTAAAACCTACAGATGTTGTTGAAGTGGAAGGACAAAGAATTAAAAACGAGAAAAAAGTGTACATTTTGCTTAATAAACCTAAAGATTATCTCACCACTACAAAAGACCCCAAAAACAGAAAAACCGTAATGGAATTGATAAAAAATGCCTGTAAAGAAAGAGTATTCCCGGTGGGTAGATTGGATAGACAAACCACTGGGTTATTGCTTTTTACTAATGATGGAGAACTTGCTGATAAATTGATGCATCCGAAATCTCGTCTACCCAAATTATATCATGTTACACTGGATAAAAACTTTTCAGGTTCAGATTTTGAGAAACTTTCAAAAGGCATTGAACTGGAAGATGGACCAATAAAACCAGATGCATTGAGTTATGTAATGGGTAAAAAAAATGAATTAGGAATACAAATACACAGCGGCAGAAACCGTATCATTCGTAGAATATTTGAACATCTCGGATACGATGTTATCAAACTGGATAGAGTAATGTATGCAGGTCTTACCAAAAAAAACTTACCTCGCGGAAAATGGCGTTTTCTTACTCAACAAGAAATTAATCTCCTTAAAATGCTTTAATATCATTGTTATAATAAAGCATCTAATTTTGCCTTAATACTTGGTTTTGGCACGGCACCAATTAATTTATCTACCACCTGTCCATTCTTAAAAAAGAGAAGGGTAGGAATGCTTCTGATGCCATAATTCGTGGGTGTTACAGGATTTTCATCTGTATTTACTTTTGCAATCACCGCTTTACCTTCATACTCTTTGGAGAGTTCTTCAATAATAGGTCCGATTGCACGGCAAGGACCACACCATTCAGCCCAAAAATCTACTAATACGGGCTTATCGCTTTTTAATACAATTTCTTCAAAATTGCTATCAGTTACTTGTAATGCCATAACTTTTTTGCGGCAAGTTTATGCAAATTCTATTACATTTTCAATTCATTTTTTTCCTGTTGAAGAATGGTTAAAATTTTATTTAAATTGTCAAACTTAAAAATTGACTTAGCAAAATAAAAAATCTGAATCAAAAAAACATTATGGACAAATAAACCTTTGTAAGATAAACTCATCTAACAATAAAGTTAAATTTATGAAAACTGCTTGGCTGATTTTTTCATCTCTGTTTTTACAATTAATTCATCTGTTTGCTCAACACGGAGTAACGCCCGGCTGGCAATCCACAGTGGTCCCGTTACCCAAAGTAAATCCGACGTATGCTGCCTATACAACCGTAGGCAGTGCCGTAGTAGTGGATAAATCCGGAAAAATTTATGTTTTTTACAAAGAAATGGATTTGAATAATCCCACGACAGAACGGATATACATCAATACTTCTTCGGACGGTATTAACTGGACCCCGAATATTTTTCCTCCTGCCCAAAATGATAAGCCCGGTTACTATAATGTTGCTATTGATACTGCAAATAATATTCATGTTGTCTGGGTTAAAAACTCTACGGGGCAACTTTACTATTCAAAATACGATTGCAATTTATCACAATGGGTAATAACAAACACTATTATCAGCAATACAGTCAATGAAAGTATCAGAGGAACTTCGATTACCGTTGATCGAAAAATGAGGGTGCATGTGTCGTGGATAGATGGACAAAATGATAACTCCGTAAATGGTGAAATAATGTACAGACGTTCCCCTGACAACGGAACAACATGGGACGCTCAACAAAATATCAGTAACACTCCCGGATATCCATCCTGCTGGCAACGGTCAGATTTTTCGGGAACATTCAGCGATACCCTTGTATATGTGTGGCGCGAAAGTGTAAACCCGAGTGGAACTAATTGGGATATCATGCTCGCTTATTCAACAAACGGAGGGGTGAGCTGGCAGACAAGAATTTGTTCTACTGCTTCCGGTCACGGTCAACAGAGGGACCCTGTATCAGCAGTTTTAAAAGACAACAGCATAATTATTGCGTATGAAGATTGGCCGACAAACGGATATAAAAAAATATATGCCGGCAAATCAAGTAATATCGTTACAACCGATCCTTCTTTTTCCCAAATATCAGATACTGTTCAAAGTGAGTTGCTGATACATGGATACGATTACAAAAATAATCTATACTACGCTTTCTGGAAATGGAGATACGCAGCAGAAGCACCTAATCACATGGACATTGGTGGAAGATTTTTTGACAATAATACTCAATCCTGGAGTAATACCAATCCTTCCGGCGGTGGCGTTGAATGGTGTACGGACATAGGTTCACAATCATTGGGCTTTAAAAAATGTGCCATCGGACCTGATGGAAAGGTGCATTTATTTTATGAAACACCTCCCGGCGGGATATCTTCCATATATTATACTTACCGGTCTTTTCCGCTTACGGGAATATCCTCATCCTATCTTCCTCCTGATAATAATTTAATTATCTATCCCAACCCTTTTTCCACACAGACAATTTTACAAACACACAAACAGTTGGCAGACGCAACACTTACTATTACTAATATTTTCGGACAGACGGTAGAACAAATAAAAAATATTTATGGGCAGAGAATAACTTTCTCCCGTGGCAATCTCCCATGTGGATTATATTTCATTCGGTTGACAGAAGAAAATAAAACCATTGCAGTGGATAGATTATTAATTGAAAACTAATACAAAGAAGTAAATTCTATAATATTGTCTATTCATCTTTTTTCTTATTGGAAAATTCTTAAAGATTAAAACAACCTTTAAACTTTTTTAATTTTTTATCATCTATTACCTAAATCAACATTTATGAAAAAATTAATTACTACTTGCCTATCCTTCTTCTGGTTTGGTTTTGGATATTCCCAATCCACCAACCACGGTATTGATGCAAACTGGTATCAATCTTCAAAAACAGCAACCGTTTTGACAGGAGCTTTCTCACCCACTAATTACGTCCATGGGGCCGTAGCCAATAATATGGTCGTTAAACAAAATGGTACGGTTATTTTATTCTACAAACAAAACGGTCAAAATAAATGGGTTCAATCTTCCAACGGTGGAAATACATGGTCATCTCCGGGAAATCTACCTGCATCTGCAATTGGGGGACTATCTACCATTTCTGCTGATATTGACCAAAACGATAATATTTACATTGTTTGGAAATCCGGGACTTTCTCTCTTGGTTTTGCTAAATTTAACGGATCATCGTGGTCTCCGACATATACCATAAATACTACTACCCAAACCTCATCCGATACTATCTCATTCTCACAAATTACGGTTGATCGCAAAGGAAGAATTCATATCATGTGGCAGCAGGGTAATCATCAGAATTATAATCCCAGAATAAAATCCACTTGCTGGTATGCCCGTTCTACAGACGGAGGTAATACCTTTACAACCACCCTGCTTTCTCAAGGGAATACTTATCATGCGGCTTTTCCCGTTGCAGATTTCGGAGGTACTGCTCATGATACTTTGATGATTGCCTGGAGAGAGAATGTTAACGGATGGAAATTTTCAACGTCCAGTTTGCCGGGCAATCCGAATTATCCCAATGGATGGAACTGGGATGTGAAAGCCAGAATTTCTTACGATGGCGGAGCTTCATGGAACCCCGTTTTTACACTTCAGGGCAGCGGAGCAAATGATACTGACGACGACCAGTGGGACCCGAATGTTATTGTTGACAAAAACGGAGTCATTCATGCTTTTTATCATATCTACCATAATCTGGCACTTCCCGATTACAATGCTAATATTATGTATGAATACTCTCTGAACGGTGGCAATACATGGTCATCTCCCATGCAACTTTCTACTACCGGCATTCGTAGTCATCTGATTAAAACAGCGTATGATTATAATAATAATTATGTCTGGTGTACCTGGAAAGATGAAATGGATTTCGGCAATTTGCCCAACAATCCTCAGTCAGATTTAAAAGCAGTGTATATTCAAAATACAGGAACTCCGGTTATTTCACCTCAGGAATTTATTACCGATGAAGACACTTTTGAAGTTTCTTATCACAACTTTAAAGTTGGTAATGATGGTATTATGCGTGCCACCTACAATATCTCCAAAATGGGAGGTAAAGGAGATACCATATTTTATACCCAACGAACTTCACTGACCACAGGATTAAATCATATTTCTCCGAAATCAAACATTAATATTTTCCCTAATCCAACCAAGGATTTCGTTTACATTTTATCCGACAACCCGGCGTTAACCTCGGTAAAAGTGTTTAATATTCTGGGAGAAGAACTGGAAAACATTCAACTGCAACAAAACGCCATATTTTTACCCGAATCGGGAATTTATCTGATAGAAGTTAACGACGGAAAAAATATAATGAGATTTAAGATAATCAAAAACTAAAATGCCCATTAAACTATAAATGAAAAACGATGGAATCTGCTTTGTCTTTCAAAAGAATTATTTTGCTGAATCTCTGTGTATTGAACCTCTTCCATAATATTCTTGCACAGGTATTCACCAAAGTAGATTCCATTGCTTTTTCGAATGCACAGATTTGGGGCGTTTGTTCGGATAAAGGAGACAGTTTGTGTGTTACCACCACCTTCAATCCTTTTTCCAAACCACATCTCTTTCTGAGAAAAGTAAACTATACGAACATCTCACAATCCTCTTCTCTCAAGCAACTTACTTTCGACAGCGATTTCACAAGTATTCCCAATCTTACGGATCATAAATCCATTGTGCTCAACAATGAAATCTTCATTGCTTTTTCAACAATTGGAGATCAGGATTTATATCTTTTCAAGACGGATATAAACGGTAATCGTATCGGAAATATCGTAACAGTAGTTTCCGGATCTCCTGACCCGACCAATGACATGATTCTTGTTACCGACGGTACATACATTTATGTATTGCATTTCGATCCTCCAGACCAGCACCACGTTTATAAATTCAATACCAACCTTGTTTCTGTATCTTCTCCCTTTTCCACTTCCAATAACGGACATAATAATCTTGGTAATGCCATATTCATGAACAATATTTTTTACATGTTTACGGGTTCCGGTTTTGGTTTTAATTCCAATCTGCGATATACATCCTGGAACAACAACTGGGGTTCCATGAATTCACAGGACATTCTGACCAGCATCGGCGGAGACGGAAATTTCTTTTCGACCGGTGTTGTATTCGATAATGTGAACCTTCGTTGGTATATTGCGATGAATCACATTAATTCAGGACAAAGCATTGGTCAGGAACATATTGATTTACTTGCATTTGACAATTCATTCAATCTACTGGAGCGAAATCATATTACATCCACAGGCAGCTTTCGTCCTCATCTGGTATTGAAAAACGGTTATTTATATCTTACTTACGACCGAAACGGCTCCGGTGTTTATCTGATTAAATATCAGGTTCAGAATGTGTCGGGAATTTCGGAAGTGAACAATAACCATTATCATTTCACATTATTTCCACAGCCCTTTTCAGATTTCTGTGTAATTCAAAGCGACACTCTTTTACATAATGCTACCTTGACCTTTATTAATTCATTAGGAGAAAAAATATTTAAGTTGGAAAATCTTCAGGGAAAAGAAATACTATTCAACAGAATGCAACTTCCTGCGGGAATTTATTTTTTCAGCATTGATGAGAATGGAGTACCAAAAGGAAAAGGGAAATGCATTATTTCAGATTAGCATGAACAAAATATTTTTTAAAATTTTATTACTGAAAATAGTTTTCTGAAAAGCATGTCTTAATTTTCCCTATTTTTCAGGAAAATTTTATACATGAAAAATCTTAAAACAGAATTAAAATGGGCAGTAATTTTTTCGGTGATGGCTTTATTATGGATGGTATTGGAAAAAGTATGCGGACTTCACGGAAAGTACATTGATTATCATCTGTATCTGACCAATCTCTTTGCCATTCCGGCCATTGTTGTGATGGTGATGGCATTGAAGGACAAAAAGAAGAAAGATTACAACGGTAAGATGAGTTATATACAAGGATTGATTTCCGGAATTATTTTGTCTGTTTTTATTGCATTGTTAAGTCCGCTCACACAATGGATTACATCGTATGTGATTACTCCGGAATATTTTCCGAATGTCATCAAACGCTCCGTTGAGTTAGGGTATTATAAAACGATTGAGGAAGCCGAAGCATATTTCAATTACCGGAATTACGCCATACAGGGAGCCATTGGTGCACTTATAATGGGAACATTGACGACAGCCATTGCTATGATTTTTATTCGGACAAAAGTAGTAAAGTAGTAAGACAGAGATTAAGTATTAGGGAATGTAAGTATTTGGAAATGATTGAGGAGTAATTTTTAAGTTGGGATAAAAGAGAGGATTTTTTGTGTTGGGACTGTCTTAACTCAAAAAGTATGTAAAGTAAATTGAATTGATTAAATATTCAAACCTTAAATCTAAAATATATGGACAAACAACAACTTTACACTCTTTTCCAGGATACTGCCTTTTAAATATCCCTTTTTACTCATTATATTTGAACCAAATACCGTTTGATTCAGCATATCTCTTTTACTAAACTCATGGAGTATTTATTATTATCTTTAGTTGCATTTGTTACAGCCATTCTCACCTTCTTCTCCGGCTTTGGGCTTGGAACCATACTTACGCCTGTGTTTATGGTTTATTTCCCAACTGAAACAGCCATTGCTTTAACAGGTGTGGTACATTTCTTCAATAATATTTTTAAACTACTTCTGGCAGGCAGGCATGCTGATAAAGAAGTATTATTACGTTTTGGAATTCCTGCTGTTATTGCAGCTGCTCTGGGTTCATGGGTGTTATTAAATATCACGGATTTACAACCTCTGTTCAGTTATGAACTTTTCGGAAAACATATTGAAGTGTATCCGGTCAAATTTATCATATCCGTGTTGCTTATCCTGTTCGCAAGTATGGATTTAATTTCTTATTTTAATACTCTGCAATTCAGCAAGGACAAATTACCGATTGGCGGTTTTTTAAGCGGATTTTTCGGAGGACTATCAGGCAATCAGGGAGCATTAAGAAGTGCATTTTTAATCAAAGCAGGGCTTTCCAAAGAGTCCTTTGTGGGAACTGCCGTTGTGGTTTCCACCTTTGTAGATTTCACACGATTAAGCATATATGCCACACAGTTCAACACATCCGGACTTGCAGATAATCTGCCTTTGGTAGTATGCGCCACTTTGTCTGCTATAGCAGGAGCGTTTATCGGAAACAAACTTTTGAAAAAAGTAACCTTACGATTTTTACAGATAACTGTGGCTATCATGTTGATATTATTATCGCTTGCTTTGGGAGCGGGGATTATTTGAGGAAAAGAGCATGATTAATTTTTTTTGTATTATTGTAATGAAATTTTTATGCTTCTGTTAATTATTTCAATACAACAATAAAAACAACATTATCACAATACCATGAATGACGAAATCTTATTCTCGGAAAAACAACGTTTCAGACAATGGTGGATTTGGGTTGTTCTTTTGGGCCTCAATGCTCTTCTTATTAGTATTATTTCCATACAAATTTTTGGAGAAAAACCATCAGGAGATGATTCTGTAAGTTATACAGAATTATCAATTATAACCGTATTGATGGTTTTATTCACCATATTTTTTTACATACATTGTCTTGAAACTATTGTAAAAAAAGACGGTATCTACGTTCGTTTTTATCCCATTCACAGAAAATTTAAATACTATGGCTGGGATACAATAAACAAATGTTATATACGAAAGTATTCTCCCTTGATTGAATTCGGCGGATGGGGCATCAGAACCGGTAAGGGTGGAAAAGTAACTGCCTATAATGTTTCGGGTAACATGGGCATGCAACTTGAATTTACAGACAATAATAAATTACTCATTGGAACCAATAAGCCCGATGAATTGGCTGAAGTATTAAAAAAAATTGGAAAACTTGTAGAATAAGAGAAATTGTTTAATCGTAAACTAACAAAGATATGAGAGTTACAAATGATTTGGGAATATTTAAACTATTATAAAATGTACAAATGTTTTAATAATAGTTCTAACAATTACAAATGATTAAATTAAGATATAATACTAATTGAGATGAAAAAATGATTAATATATGATTTTTATATTTCTATTTTACTTTAATTTTAGTAAACATATAAATAAAAAAAATTATGCCAAAAGTAAATATTACTAATAAAACATATATATCAATTTTGTGGTTAATACTGATGTTTGATTTTTTCTTAAAGGTATATAATTTGTTTGTATCATTTAAATTAATTTATTTGCTTTCATTACTATTTACAATATCAATAATTATTTTGTTAATCATGAGGAATCAAAAATTAAAATTAATGATTAAAATTTCTACTATTATTACTATGGTTGGCAGTGGGCTTCAATTTTTAGGTGTTATAATTTTTTTAGTTTCAAGGTCCTTTGATAAAATTAAAATTTTATCAATTATTAATAATACCATTGCTTTTGCAATAGCATATTATTTATACCTCGGTAGTGATAAATATATTGAAATTAAAAACGAAGAAAATAATTAACAATTATTGAATTAATAAATTACCCCTTTACGGCACTAATTCTTCCCCTTCTACATAATTCAGTTCTTTATGAAAAGTTTCATCCAATTTGTAAACAGACCACAATGCTAAAGCAAATATAATAACACCAATAATAATAGCAGAATTTACAGGACCAACTATATCTTTTAAATAAAGATGTGAAATTGACATTAGAGGCACAGAACCTCTTACGAAATTGGGAGCAGTAGTTGCAACGGTACCACGAATGTTGGTGCCAAATGATTCAGCCGCAGTAGCCATAAATACAGCCCAATATCCTGCAAAATAACCTAGTATAAAAACTATAAAATAAAACCACAAAAGAGAATCCTGAATCATCATAAAATATACCGCAGTAGCTAACATTGTACCAAGTATAAAAACATATAACGCTTTTTTACGACTTCTCAATTTTTGACTTAATAATCCACTGGATAAGTCACCCAAAGAAACGCCCATATACTCTACCATTATTGGTATTCGTGCTTCTTTGGGATAATTCTGCATACCTAATGCTCTGGTCATTTCGGGGGCAAATTGAATCAACATATAGGTAACATACCATACAGGCAAGGCAATGATTATCACTGAAAGATATTTAATCAAAACATTAGGATGCGAAAATAAGTACATAAAGTTCCCTTTTTTAACCTTACTCTCTTTTAAATTACTGTACATTCCAGATTCAAATACACCTATTCTCAGTAAAAGTAATAAAAAGCCCAATATTCCACCAATGTAATATGACATTCGCCAGTTATTGATGTAATACGTTGTAAGACCAGCAAAAACTGCACCTAACAATCCAATAGTAGCAACCATCGTTGTGCCCATTCCACGAGTTTCCTTTGGCATGGTCTCAGAAACTAAAGTAACACCCGCTCCTAATTCTCCAGCTAAACCAAAACCAGAGACAAAACGAAGTAATGCGTAAGTATCTGTATCATTTACCATTCCATTTAAAACATTGGCCACAGAATAAGTAATAATACTTCCAAACAAAACCGAAAGTCGCCCCTTCTTATCTGCCAAAATCCCCCACACAATACCGCCTACCAACATTCCGAACATTTGCCAGTTTAATAGTTTTGTCCCTACTTCTTCAATGTATTTATCCATTTTATCTATCTCGCTGGATGGCAGAGTTTGTGATAAAATATCTCGTAAAGAAGCTACTCTCTCCATCCCAAAAAGCACTAAATCATAAATATCCACAAAATAACCTAGAGCCGCAACAATTACTACTCTGTTAAGTAATGTTGTGTAAAATCCCTTTTTATGACTCATGAGTTTTTAAGGCAAAAATACAAACGAATATGAATACTTGGAAATCCTTCTAAAACAAAAAAAAGGGGCAAAAGCCCCTTTAAATATTTAATTTTGCAATCTTGTGTAACTGAACCTGATGTTACATCACCTTCATTACATTTTGCTTCAGCATCTTTCTTTTTCATTTTTTCAGTTGTACCACTTGTACAAACTGTTGAGCCACCACTTGTTGCACAACACTCACATGTCCAATTTTTTTTGCAGGATGTGTTAATTGTAGCAATTAAAGCTGCTAATCCAATGATTGATGCTACTTTTTTCATAGTTTTAAAGTTTAATGATTTTCTGCAAAGTTACGCCATTTAATTATTTTAACAAAATAGTATATATGTACCATGTGAATTGAGACCTCTTAACAAAAATTATTTTTTATTCAATACCTAAAAATAGGTATCTTTGCCCCAAAATGAAATTTAGAATAAATCTAAATAAAATTTAAATCTATGATTACTATTACTGAAAGCGCCAAAAATAAAGCAATAGAACTGATGCAAAAAGAAAACAGACCTGCTGATTCTTTTATACGCGTGTCAGTTCAAGGAGGCGGTTGTTCTGGTCTTACTTACAAATTAGAATTTGATAATCAACTCAAAGAAAACGATAAAGTGTTTGAAGATAAAGGAATTAAAATTGTTGTAGATAAAAAAAGTTTCTTATATCTGGTAGGAACAGAATTAGATTACACAGATGGCTTGAATGGAAAGGGCTTTGTGTTTAATAACCCTAACGCTACCAGAACCTGCGGATGTGGTGAAAGTTTTGCAGTATAGTACAATTAAATTCTGAGTATGTCCAACGATATATTACACGAAAAAATAAATAAAGAATACGAATGGGGCTGGAGTTTTGATATTGAGGCAGAAACTGCTCCAAAAGGTTTAAATGAAGAAATCATTCGTTTTATTTCTTACAAAAAAAATGAACCCGATTGGTTGTTAGATTTTCGTTTGAAAGCATTTCGTTATTGGAAGGAATTATCTCATCCACAGTGGGCACACTTGCGTATAGAAATACCGGATTTTCAGGATATCATTTATTACGCAGCACCAAAGAAAAAAACGGTCAATAGTTTGGAAGAAGTTGACCCCGAGATATTAAAAATGTTTGAACGATTGGGTATTCCATTAGAAGAACAAAAAGTGTTAGCGGGTGTTACACCCAATGTGGCTATTGATGCGGTGCTGGACAGTGTTTCGGTAAAAACAACTTTCAAAGAAGTATTAGCGGAAAAAGGAATAATTTTTTGCTCATTCAGTGAGGCAGTTCAAAATCATCCGGATTTAGTCAAAAAATATCTTGGTAGTGTGGTGCCTTATACGGACAATTTTTATGCGGCATTGAATTCTGCTGTATTTTCCGATGGTTCGTTTTGTTATATCCCCAAAGGAGTGAGATGCCCGATGGAGTTATCTACTTATTTTAGAATCAATACGGCTGGTACTGGGCAATTTGAAAGAACTTTGATAATTGCAGATGAAGATAGTTATGTGAGTTATTTAGAAGGTTGCACTGCACCACGAAGAGATGAGAATCAATTACACGCTGCGGTAGTAGAAATAGTGGCGCATCGTAATGCAGAAGTCAAATATAGCACCGTTCAAAATTGGTATCCCGGCGATAAAGAAGGAAAGGGTGGCGTCTATAATTTCGTTACAAAACGCGGTATTTGTTTAGAAGAAAATTCCAAAATCAGCTGGACACAAGTAGAAACAGGTTCTGCTATAACCTGGAAGTATCCATCAGTTGTATTAAAAGGCGATAATAGTGTAGGTGAATTTTATTCTATTGCATTGACCAATAATTTTCAACAAGCTGATACGGGGACAAAGATGATACATATTGGAAAAAACACGCGTTCTACTATTATTTCGAAAGGTATAGCGGCAGGACATAGTGAAAATAATTACAGAGGATTGGTACAGATTCGCAAGGGTGCAAAAAATGCCCGTAATTTTTCTCAATGCGATAGTTTGCTTCTTTCTGATACTTGCGGAGCGCATACTTTTCCATACATTGAAGTCAAAGATACATCAGCGATTGTAGAACATGAAGCAACGACTGGAAAAATTTCTGAAGAACAATTGTTTTATTGCATGCAAAGAGGAATTGATAAAGAAAAGGCAGTGTCTATTATAGTGAATGGATATTGTAAAGATATATTAAATAAATTACCGATGGAATTTGCAGTGGAAGCACAAAAATTATTAGAAGTAAGTTTAGAGGGAAGCGTTGGATGATACAATTATTAGTTAATAGTTATGAGTTTTAAGTCAATAAAATATAAAGTTATAAATAAAATAAATCCAATATGTCAAGTTTATTAAGTATTAAAAATTTACATGTTACTGTTGATGGAAATGAAATTTTGAAGGGAATTGATTTAGAAATAAAAAAAGGTGAAATTCACGCCATAATGGGACCGAATGGTTCTGGAAAATCTACTCTCTCGTATGTTTTAGCAGGTAAAGAGGGATATGAAGTAACAGAGGGAGAAATTATTTTTAATGGAAAAAATTTATTAGAACTAAAACCAGAGGAAAGAGCACGGGAAGGTATTTTTCTCTCTTTTCAGTATCCTGTGGAAATTCCGGGGGTTAATACCATTCAGTTTTTGAGAACAGCACTCAATAGTATTCGTCAATACAAAGGACTTGAACCTATTGAATCATCTGATTTTCTCAAATTAGTAAAAGAGAAGCAAAAAGCATTGGATTTACCTTCCAATCTTATTAATCGTTCATTAAACGATGGTTTTAGCGGAGGTGAAAAAAAGAAAAATGAGATTTTTCAACTGTCCATTCTCAATCCTTTGCTTGCCATTTTAGATGAAACAGATTCGGGATTAGATATTGATGCCTTGAAAATCGTAGCCAATGGCGTTAATCAATATCATAACAATGATAATGCTGTATTAGTAATTACGCACTATCAAAGATTGTTAGATTATATTGTGCCTGACTATGTTCATATTCTTTACAAGGGAAAAATTATTAAGAGTGGCGATAAATCATTAGCATTCGAATTAGAGAAAAAAGGTTATGAAACATTCAAAGTTTAATAAAAATTGATACAATGGAAATTACAACCACATCTAATGTTTTTTTGAATGACTGGATAAATCAAATTAGCTCAACAAAGGTAGATTTTATTCCTGATTCTGTTTTAGTGGAAAGTTTGAAGTACATTGAAGAAAATGGTATTCCTAACCTGAAAAACGAAGCATATAGGAATGTTCCAATTGAAAGTATCTTAAAAAGATATTTTAGAACAATAGAATATAATTTATCTTCAGAAGTAAATACACCAACATCAACTTTTCCGCTTCACATCATTCTTTCTCCGAATTATACACTGACTTATGGTTATCATGAAGGCATTTTTGTTGTATCTTCACTAAACGATGTTCCAAAGCGGTATTTAGAATTTATTGGTCAAACTCAAATGCATCAAAAGGATTTTTTTGCAGCGCTGAATACAGCATACAATCATAGATTCACTGTAGTTCATATTCAAAAGAGCATCGACGAACCATTACACATTCTTCATGATCTGGAACCCTATTTGAATTTTTCGCAACATCGCTTATTAATTTTGATTGATGATAATGTGTCCGTAAAATTTATTGAAACTCTGTATAGCGGAAATATTCAACATCCTTATTTATACAACACTCTGACCGAAATTTATGTCGGCGAGAATACTTCGGTAGAGTGGTATTCGGTACAAAAAAATGTAAGTAATAGTGTTTATTCTATTCAAAACACCGCTTTTGCTTTACAAAAAAGTGCATCATTAAAACATTATCAAATTTCTTTGGAAGGTGCATTGTGGAGAAACAATTTGAATTTTCATATTCAGGATAAAGAAGTTAATTGTGAGTTAAAAGGATTGTCTATTGGTAAAGGTCAGAATATTATCAGTCAGAATACGGCAATTTGTCATCATTCTGGCTATTCCCATTCTCATCAATTGTATAAAAATATCGCAGAGGATAAAAGCACAGTGCTGTTTAATGGATTTATTCTGGTAGATAAAAATGCGCAAAAAACAGACGCTTATCAAAACAGTAAAAATATCTTATTAAACGATAATGCTACCATTTTTGCAAGACCTCAGTTAGAAATTTATGCCGATGATGTAAAGTGTTCTCACGGTTCTTCTACTGGTGCATTAAATGAAGATGCTTTATTTTACTTAAAAGCAAGAGGTATTGAAGAATCAGAAGCGCAAAAATTATTATTGCAGGCATTTTATAGTGATATTATTGAAAGCATTGAAGAGAAGAATATAAAAGATTACATTGAATCTTTAATTCAAATATAAATGATTAGTACAACACATGATATTCGTCAGCAATTTCCTTTCATAGTTGAACATAAAAATGCAATTTACTTTGATAATGCGGCAACTACTCAAAAGCCGCAGATTGTTTTAGAATCTATACAAAATTATTATAAGCGGGTTAATTCTAACATTCACAGAGGCGTTCATTCATTTAGTATTCAGGCAACAGAACAGTACGAGGAAGCAAGGAATACAATTGCAAAATTCATCAATGCTTCGAAACCATCAGAAATTGTATTTACTTCAGGTACTACGCATAGTATAAATTTATTAGCAGAGTGCTTGTTTAATACTTACTTTCATGAAAACGATGAAATAATTTTATCTGTGTTAGAACATCATTCTAATATCTTACCATGGCAAAACAGAGGTAAAAAAAATAAAGTTAAGTTACAATTTGCTACGATTAATGAAAACTTTCAAATAGATGTTCAGCATTTAAAGTCATTAGTGAATGAAAAAACAAAACTCATTGCTATTTCTCACGTTTCAAACACATTAGGCAGTATTAATAATATTGAAGAAATAATTCTTTTTGCTCACACTTATGGAATTCCAGTATTAATTGATGCTGCACAATCTATTGCACATTTACCAATAGATGTTCAAAAATTAGATGTAGATTTTTTAGTATTTAGCGGACACAAAATATATGCACCTACTGGAATTGGATTGCTTTATGCAAAAGAAAAATATCACGAATACATGGTGCCATTGAGTAGTGGGGGAGGTACCATTATTGACGTAGATTTGTACAACACACAATTTGCAAATGTTCCGCTTCGTTTAGAAGCAGGAACGCCCAATATAGAAGGTGTAATCGGGCTTAAAGCGGCTATAGATTTTATCAATAAAAATGGCGGTATTCATCAATTTTATTTATGGGAAGAAGAACTGAGAAAATATTTATACCAACAATTAAACGAAAATTTTTCCGACTTAATAATTTACACTACTCCCCAAACACCTTCCGTATCTGTTATTTCTTTTAATGTAAAAAATGAGCATCCTTATGATGTGGGGACATTATTGAATAATTATGGTATTGCAGTGAGAACGGGGCATCATTGCACACAACCATTAATGAAGTATTTGAAGATACAGGGAACTATCAGAGTATCACTGGCTGTTTATAATACTTTCGAAGAAATTGACAAATTTATTATTGCATTGAATAAATCTATCAAAATGTTATCCTAAATGAATCCTATAAAAAAAATAGAAGAAGAAATTATTGATGAATTTAGTGTATTTGGGGATGATTGGGAAGCAAAATATAATTATATTATTGAGTTGGGAAAAGAGTTGGCACCTATTTCAGAACAATATAAAAAAGATGAGTATTTGATAAAAGGTTGTCAGAGCAGAGTATGGTTGAAAGCAGAAAGAAAAAATGGTATTGTTGAATTCATGGCAGATAGTGATGCTTTAATACCAAAAGGAATTATTGCTTTATTATTAAAACTTGTCAATCATCAAAAAGCAGAAGATATTCAGCAATATGATTTTGATGTGATTAATAAAATTGGATTACAACAACATTTATCACCTACACGTGCAAATGGTCTGGTTAGTATGATAAACACTATTAAAGCATTAGCAAGTAATAAAACTTAAAAATATGTCTGCAATAATAATAACGAGCAACACTGAATTAATGCAGAAAGTGATTGATACGATAAAAACCTGCTATGACCCTGAAATACCTGTTGATATTTGGGAATTAGGATTGATTTATGAGTTGCATTTGAATGATCAGAATGAGTTATTGGTAGTAATGACTTTAACTTCGCCCAATTGTCCCGCTGCAGAACATTTACCATTGGAAGTTGAAAATAAATTAAAAGAACTACCTGAACTTAAAAAAGTAGAGATTCGTCTTACATTTGACCCTCCCTGGGATAAAAGCAGGATGAGTGAAATCGCTCAATTAGAATTAGGATTTTTGTAATAAATTATTGTTTAACATTAAGTTTACTTTTGTTTAACTTTTTAGTTAATTTTTCTTCAAATAATCATAATTTTAGCGTAATATTTAAGTGAATTGCTTAGGATAACTTTGCTCCAAAAATTTTATGAGAGCATTTTATCCTTTATTTGTTAGTTTAATGTTTAGTGCCGGTGAAATTTTTGCTCAACAAAATGTTTTGTCAGGTATTGTACAAGATTCCTTAACTAAGGAAATTATACCCGGTGCTATTGTATACATTGATGGTACTAATATCTCTACAACCACTGATTTTGATGGAAACTTCAAATTAAAATTAAGACCTGGAATTTACAATCTAGTATGTAGTTATGTAACCTATTCTCCATACAAAACTCAAATAATTATCAAAAATGACAGTGTGTTCATTAATATCAAATTAAAACCAGAGCAAAATACCACATTGAACGAAGTACAAGTTGTAGCAGAAAAAGTATTAAATAACGATGCAGGTCTTGTCTTATTGCAAAAAGAAAATAAAAGCGTGAGTGATGGAGTGTCTGCTGAATTAATTAAGAAAACCGCTGATAGAACAACATCAGATGTTTTAAAAAGAGTAAGTGGCGTTAGCATTCAAAACAATAAATTTGTAGTAATAAGAGGATTAAATGAAAGGTATAATTTGTCTTTTCTGAATAATGCACCATTACCAAGTACAGAAATTGATAAGAGAGCATTTTCTTTTGATTTAATTCCTTCGCAAATTATTGATAATATACTTATTAATAAAACTGCTACTGCGGATTTACCAGCAGATTTTGGAGGAGGTAATATTCAAATCACCACCAAGTCCATACCTGATAAGTCGTTTGTTCAAGTTTCTTCATCTATAGGTTATAACTCACTCGCTACAAATAAAAACTTTAGTAAATATTCTGCAAGTCAATGGCACGTTCTTGGTATTTATGACAACTCACAAAATATACCATCCGAAATTCCAGAAGACCCAAAGAGTTGGATTACTAATCAGCAACAAATGGAAATGGCTAAACACTTTAAAAACGATTTTGATTCAAAGAATGTAAAAATGTTACCTAATTTAAGTTTTAACTTAAATGCTGGTTGGGTACATCAATTCAAAAACAATCATAAATTGGGATTGATATTTTCTCAAAACTACAATAATTCCAATTCAAAATTTTTAATGCACAGGACAAATTATACTAACAATCCAAATAATGATGCCGATGTTCAACAAGATGATGATTACAAGATTTATAACTCACAAAATTTAGTAACTAACACCAGTTTATTCAATGTTGGTTATAAGTTTAATAATTTCAATCAAATAAATTTCAAAAATACATTCATACTTAATTCTAATCAATCAACAATTGAACAATACGGTACTTCTGCTCCGCTTGATTCTAACAGAACAGTAGATAAAAATATTGCCTTCTTTTATACACACTCTAAAATCTTTGCTTCACAATTAAATTTTGAAAATTTCATTGATAAAATTGGACTTAAATCCAATTTAAATTTTGGATACAGTAATATCAACATTATTACTCCCAATGTGCGTTATATGAGTTATTCAAAATTTGTTAGAATTCAAAATTTACCAGACCCTTCTGAACCACCTCCGCCTTATATCAAAGACACAATATATGCGGCTAATGTGGCAATTGCTTCAACAGGACCAGATTATGCTGGATACAGATTCTATTCAAAAATGAACGAAGATATTCGGTCTATTAAATGGGACATTGAAAAGAATTTTTCTGTAAAGGATATTAAAGTTGGTTTACAAACAGGATATTATTTTCAACAAAGACAAAGAAACTTTGATATCAGACAATTTGGGTATGCAAGATATATCCAATTGGGAAAATTTTTTGATGATAGTTTATTGTATCTCCAACCAGATCAAATTTTTTCAGAACAGAATATAGGCCTATTACCAAATGGAAAAACTGGATTCAAATTAATTGAAATTACAAAGCCAAGCGACAAATACTTTGCAAAATCAAACAATCACGCTACTTATTTTATGTTTACTATAGAATACAAGTTTGTAAAACTTATTACTGGTCTACGTTACGAGTTTTTTAATCAACAATTATTTGCAAGAAAAAGTTTTCAGGATACTATAAATCTTAATAATAATTATGTCAGTATTTTACCAAGTGCCAATTTAATTTTTCAGCTAAACGATAAATCCGCCATAAGGGTTTGTTATTCTCAAACAGTGAATCGTCCTGAATTTAGAGAACTTGCACCGGTGAGCTGGTACAATCCTATGAATCGTTGGGTATTTTATGGGAACGATTCTTTACAACCTTCTACAATTCATAATTTTGATTTACGTTATGAGATATATCCAGGCAAAGGGCAACTTATCACTTTTACACCATTTTATAAATACTTTATTAAACCAATAGAGCAGGTAATGTCCCCGGGTTATACTAATGAAATTACCTGGGCTAATGCAGATTATGCAAAAGTTTTTGGAATTGAAGCCGAAATAAAAGTAGAATTATCCAGTATATTCAAAGTAGATACAAGTTCAATTCTGAACAAATTTTCATTTTTCAGTAATCTCGCGTATATACGTTCAGAAGTTACTTTACCAGATTATGTTTATGCAGCAAGTAAAAAAAGACCTTTGCAAGGTCAATCACCTTATCTTATTAATTCTGGTATAACTTATTTCGATAAAAAGACCAATTGGAGTATAACCTTAGTATATAATAGAATAGGTCATAGAATACTGTTTGCAGGAAACCAGAGAGATCCAGATAGATACGAAACCGGAAGGGATGTTTTTGATTTACAAATCTCTAAAAAACTATTTAACAAAAAACTTGAATTGAAATTTAATATCCGTGATATTTTACATCAATCTCAGTTTGTTTATCAAAATGCTGATAATAATATTAAATATGACCGAACAAAAGATTTTACCATATTAAAAACTACTTATCCAACTATTTATCAATTTTCTATCTCTTATAAATTTTAATGATTATGTTGATTGTAGATTGTGAGAAGTATGTTGTTAATAAAAATGGAATAATCGTAGATGTTTCTAAAACTGAGTTAGACATATTAAAGTTATTATCACAAACTCCCGGAAAAGTATTTAGCCGTTCAGACATCTTTAAATTTATCTGGCCAAAAGATTGTAATATAAAGGAAAGAACAGTCGATGTACATATTGTAAGCATAAGAAAAAAATTAGGTAAAAATATTATTAAAACAATCAAAGGAGTAGGATACAAATTAAATATTGATACTGTGAAGATTATAGAAAGAGAAGATTAACAGTAATATAAACCTATGATAATTTTAATTTAATCATTAGGTAATGTAAACACTCGTTCTTTGTGAAAACAAATAAATCATAAAACTATGAAAAAAACAATTTTACCAGTCATTGCTCTTACAGCAATGTTGCAGATTGAAAACGCACAACAGGCATTTTTTCAGCCAACAACCTATCGTGGTGCTTTTGCTCCTGCACCCACACCGATGTGGACCGATACCTGGTGTGAATGGGATCCACAAAACAAAGTTTATCCTGCACCTAATACCATAATTACCTCCAACATTACATCAAATACAACTTGGACAACAGGGCAGGTAATTTTATTAAGCGGACAAATTTTTGTCAAAAACAATGCTGTATTGACGATTCAACCTGGTGTAATCATTAGAGGTGATAAAAGTATTGCAGGCGCAGGATTGTTCATCACAAGAGGTTCAAAAATTATTGCACAAGGTACCCCCAATCAACCAATTGTTTTTACGTCAGATCAGGCGTCTGGTCAGAGAAATATTGGTGATTGGGGTGGTTTAGTAATATTGGGTAATGCCGCTACCAATGCTTCTGGTGGTACAAATTATATTGAAGGTTTTGCACCAGGTCCGGATACTCAATATGGCGGAGGAGCATCACCAAATGATAACGATAGTTCAGGAATTTTGAAATATGTTAGAATTGAATTTGCTGGTTATGCCTATCAACCTAATAAAGAAATTAATGGTCTAACATTCGGAGCAGTGGGTAGAAAAACTATTATAGATTATGTTCAAGTGTCATTCGCTAACGATGATGGATTTGAATGGTTTGGTGGTTCTGTTAATTGCAAGCACCTTGTTTCATACAGAAACTTAGACGATGATTTTGATACTGATGAAGGATACAAAGGGTACGTACAATTTGCATTAGCAGTAAGAGACCCACAATTAGCTGATAATCCTTCTGTTTCAACTTCTGAAGGTTTTGAATCTGATAATGACCCAACCGGAAGTAATGCTACTCCTAAAACGTCTGCAATTTTTTCTAATGTTTCCATTATAGGACCTTACAGAGGTAATACATCAAATCCAATAGCATCTGGATTTAGGAGAGGAGCAAGATTAAGAAGAAATACAGAACTAAAAATCTTCAACTCTATTTTTATGGATCATCCTCGTGGTGTAATGATTGATGGAACTGCCTGTGAAAATAATGCTACAAATGGTACTTTGAAATTTAAACATAATATTGTAGCAGGAAATCAAACAGGAAAGGTTACAGAAGTATTAGGTGGAAGTACTTTCAATGCACCTGCATGGTTTGGTGCTAACAGCAACGATTCATTAGTTTCAACATCTGGAATTTTAGTAAATCCCTACGATTATTTTAATCCTGATTATAGACCTGTATCTACTGGAATAGCAAGTTCTGGTGCTGATTTCAATGATCCTGTTTTCTCTAACCTTGTTACATCAGTGGATGTGATTAATGAATCAACAACAACTTTGAATTTATATCCCAACCCTGCAAATAATTATATTTATGTTTCATCGAATGAAAAAGTAAATTCGGTAGAAATTTTTTCACTAACCGGTCAGAATATTTTGAAAGCCGAAATGAATAATAATAATCATGGAGTTATCAATATCCATGAATTGCCATCAGGATTTTACATTATTAAATTAAACACTGAAAAAGGCGTAGTATCTAAACAATTTATTAAGAACTAAAATTCTTTACAACATTTAAAAATACATCCAACAGGGTTAGAATAGTTCTAACCCTGTTTTTATTTTAATCTATTAAACTTATTCATCGCATTTTGTATGCCTTCAAAAACAAAAGAAAGTATTGCTTCTACACAAAGTGGAATTTTTTCCTGAACGATTTTCCATTCTTCTTCTTTCCATTTGCCAAGCACATATTCAACTTGTTTGCCTTTTGGATAATTATTTCCAATTCCAAATCGTAATCTTGGATATTCTGTTGTCTTTAAATTTTCTTCTATGTTTCTCAGTCCATTGTGTCCACCATTGCTTCCTTTTGGATGTATTTTGAATTGACCAAGCGGAAAAGCAATTTCATCTACAATTACCAGTAAATTTTGATTGTCAATTTTGAGATGGTTTTTCCAATAGAGAATCGCTTTTCCACTTAAGTTCATGTAAGTAGTGGGCTTAATGACAAAGAGTGTTCTACCTTTATATTTAATTTCTGTAACTTCGGCTAATCGGTCGGTTGAAAATTTGGTTTCAAACTTTTGTGCTAAGGCATCCACAATATCAAATCCGATATTGTGTCTCGTGTGTTTATATTCTTCACCGATATTTCCCAATCCTGCAATTAAATACTTTGACATTTTTTGCTGACAAAGATGCTAAAAACAATTTTTATGACTACCTAACAACTGTAACTTTTCCAACGAATTCGTGCGCTTTACTTCTTTTGTCTTTAACTATCGCTTTCCATACATAAGTATCGTTGGGTACTAATTCGTTTTTTGACTTATCTTTTCCATCCCATGGTTTATTAATATCATCTGTTTCATAGATAACATGTCCCCATCTGTCAAATATCATCATCTTGAACTCTTTTATTCCATAACCTTTACCTGTAAATCCATCGTTCAAATTATCATCATTGGGAGTGAAGGCATTAGGGAAGTAAATCGCAAATCCTGGTACAATTTCAATTAATTTCAAGGTAGAATCTTTGCAGCCATATTGATTAATGACTTTTTGATAGATGAGTAATTGCTTCATGTCTTCTTGTGTAACATTGTAGATGAAATTGGGCACATTGTATATCTTGCCGTCGCTTAATGTGTATGTTATTATACTTGCACCAGTTGAGGCGTCTTTAACTTCTAATGGTTCCATTTCATCTAATACTCTTTCTGGATTAGTGATAAATCCAGCAACTGGCGTTGGGTAAACATTTATGCTATTGGGCAACATAAAACTACCAACGCAGCCACTATCCGAAATGGCTTTCAGAATGACTGAATAAATGCCGCTGTTTTCATAGCAATGAACAGGATTGAAAGTATTATCAATTTCTCCATCGCCAAAATACCATTGGTAAGATTGTATATTGCCAGTTACAATGGTAGATTGATTTTGAAATACCACGCAATGTTTAGGACAACCATTAGGATTAACAATTGAAAATATCGGATTGGGATTTGGGTTGACATACACTGGCTTTTTGATAATATTGATACATCCAAATTCGTTTTGTACTTCTAATGTGATTAAATAACTTCCATGAGCAGGGTATTGGAAAGTTGGATTAGCAGCTACATTATCATAAAAACCATCGGCATTCAAATCCCAATAGTAAGCAGTGATAGAGCCGTTTGGAGAAAAAGATAAATTGGTGAATTGTGTTTCATCACCTAAACAGGTTTTGCTACTGCTGAAGTTTGCAACAGGATTGGGATATACCATTACATTTTTTAATGTTTGATGTATGCAGCCATTGTTACTTATCGTTTGTAATCTTGCTTTATATTGTCCAAAAGATGGATAGATGTGAGTAGGATTGATATTTATTGTATCGTCCCATATTCCATCGTTTTGAAAATCCCATTTGAATTTTGTAATACTACCAGATGCTATTGTACTTTGGTTAATGAATTGATTGGGTTGATTATAACAGGCAGAGGTTACGCTAAATTGTGCTTGAGGTGTAGGATAAATAGTTACTGCATTAGTTGCTGTGCTTACACAAGATTTATCGGAAATTGCAGTAAGTGTTACAATGTAATTTCCTGCTGAATTGTATAAAACATTTGGGTTTATTTGTGAGGAAATTAAGCCATTCCCAAAATTCCATTGATAGTTTTGAATATTACCACTTTGAATGCTACTGTTGTTTGTAAAATAAACAGGATTACCTTCACATACATTGTTGAATGAAAAGGATACGAATGGTAATGGATATGCTTCAAAAGTGTTCGTTGCAGAAGCAATGCAGTTGTGATTACTAATAACAGAAAGTGTAGCTGTGTAAATGCCAGCAACGGGAACAGTAATTGTAGGATTGAACAACGAAGAGGTTGCACCATTGCTAAAATTCCATTGGTATTGAATAATTTGCCCATTAGTGATATTGGATTGATTGTTGAATGTAATAAGGTTATTTACACAGTTGTTGTTGGCAGAAAATTGAACATTGGGTAATGGGTATACTTCAACAGTATTAGTGACGTGTGCAATGCAGTTATGGTCGCTTGTAGCAGTAAGTGTTACAGTATAAATGCCAGGATTAGTGTAGGGTGATTGTGGATTCACTTGAGTAGAAGTTTGTCCGTTTCCAAAATTCCATAAATAGGATATAATACTTCCGTTACTAATGGTTGTTTGATTATTGAAATTTACAGCAGTTCCCAAACATACATTGTTAGCGGTAAAATTTACATTTGGTAATGGGTAGATAGTGATGGGTAAAGTATTAGTTGAAATGCAGTTATTATTAGAAGTTGCTGTTAAGCTCACAATATAGTTACCAGAAGATGGATATGTATAAATTGGATTAGAGGATGTTGAAGTTTGACCATTTCCAAAATTCCAAAGATATGAGACGATGTTTCCATTGCTTATGCTTACAGAACTGCTGAAAGCAACTGGATTTCCTTGACAGCTATTTTGTGCTGAAAATGAAACAGTAGGAGTTGGATATACAGTTACAATTTTTGTGACAGTATCGGTACAACCTTTGTTGGATGTAGCAATCAATGTAACACTATAAGTGCCCGGGTTGGTATAAGTGTAAGAAGGATTGTTTTGAGCGGATGTTCCGCCGTTACCAAAATCCCATTGAACGGAAGTGATTGCACCTTGAGAGATTGTGCTTGTGTTTGTAAAAGATGTGGGTGTTCCAAAGCAAACATTATTGTAATTAAAATCTGCTACTAATGGGTTGTTGACATCAATAAGCATTCCTGTAGTATCATAACATCCAAAGGAATTTCCTACGATTAGTGTTACACTATATTGGCCTGCGCTGGCGTAAGTGTGAACGGGATTTTGAACAGTAGAAGTATTACCATCTCCGAAATTCCAGAACCAGAAAGTGTTTCCACCGGCATTGCTGGAAGTATTATGGAAACTTACGGTTAGACCGCAAGAGGTGTTGCTATTTCCGATATTGAAATTGGCATTTGGAGTTGGATGATTGTATAGTGGATAATAAAATGTGGGGCCGGGACAACCTGTAAACATGGTAGTTTGAACAGCATAAGTACCTGGATTGCTTACCGTTACACATTGATTGGTATTTCCATTAATGCCAGTTCCATTCCAGATATAAGAGGCAAAGCCGGGAGGTGCACAGAGTGTTTTAGTTTGACCTACACATATTGTATCTGGTTGTGTTTGTGGAAAAGAGAGGCAATCGCCGTCAATATAAGCATAACCATAATGACCACCGAGTGCACAATCATAAGTAGTAAAACGAATGGTTATATTTTGTCCTATGTAAGCGGTTAAATCAACGGATACACTGGACCAAGGTTTGAAAATAACACTCGGACAGGATGTTGAGTTTTGAAAACCGGGGATACCTTGTCCTGCTGTAACACTATAATAGGTGCATGGAATAGGATTACCATTCTGGTCAAACATCTCAATTTCAAATTTGGGCTGGTCAATGGGATTGTGGCCTGGGTCTTGTAATACAACAGCGTATTTGTATGTAAAATAAGCATTAGTGTTTGTAACAAGAAATGTTTGTTCAATTCTGTCAGCTCTTCCGCCGGTTTGATTATCACCTAACTTCAAAGAAAAATTACCGCCCGGTGCTACAACCGGAAAACTCCCACAAGGGTCGGTAGCATTTCCGCTCATTATAGTTTGAGATCCACCAGCAAAAGGGCAGCAACCGGTGACGTTATATTGAGGATGATAACCGTTAGATGCTATCCATCCATTCAGATTACCACTTTCAAAATCCATATTGGTGCAGGATTGTTGAATGGATGGAGGATTATGGACGATTGTTTTGAAGGAATTGGTATTGTCTTTTAAGTGCGATTGTACAAATTCTTGTGTTTCGGCAGGATTAAGATTTTTCTGCCGTGCGATGTTTAACCAATACGAAATGTTTTGTTGTGTATTATCCGTATTGGTGGTGAGTGATACCGTTTGCCCATTGGCTGTAAGGACAGCGGCAATGTACAGGGCGAGTATTTTTGTTTTCATAGTAGTAATTTTTAAGGGTTACTATATGAAGTGTTTTCATTGTCTTGATTTTCAAGGGTTATACGAAAAATGTTACGGTAAAACTTTAAAATTATGATGAGCGGAAATTAGAGTAGTAAGAATGGTAAAGGGGCTAAAAGAATGAAATGAAAATAACAAATGATGCAAAGAAGATAAAAAGATAACAATTACAATTTTAATAAACCGTATTTGAGAATACAATACAATGCTCTGAATCCATCTTTCCAATTTATTTTTTTTCCCTCTGCGTATGTTCTTCCATAGTAAGAAATGCCTACTTCATAAATTCGGATGTTCGGTATTCTGGCGATTTTGCAGGTAACTTCGGGTTCAAAACCAAAGCGGTTTTCTTTGAGTTCAATGTTTTTAATGATTTCACTTTTGAAGAGTTTGTAACATGTTTCCATGTCAGTCAAATTCAAGTCGGTAAACATGTTTGAAACAAAGGTCAAAAATTTATTTCCAATAGTATGCCAGAAAAATAAGATTCGATGGGGCTTACCACCCATAAAACGTGAACCATATACTACATCAGCAAAACCTTCTATAATGGGACGCAGTAAGATATTATATTCTCGTGGGTCGTATTCCAAATCGGCATCTTGAATGATGATAAAGTCGCCATTCGCTTTTTGAATACCAGTACGAATGGCTGCACCTTTACCTTTGTTTACTTCGTGTTTGTAATATTGTATATTAAGTTCTATATTCTCTTGAATGTACATTAGTATCACTTGTTCTGTATTATCTTTGGAGCAATCGTTAATAATGACAATTTCTTTTTGAATATTATTTATAAGTTCAACTTCTTTTATTTTATTTAGAATGTAAGTAATTGTTTTTTCTTCATTGTAGGCAGGAATAATGATAGATAATGTCATAGAAAAGTTTTGCCAAACATAATGAAAATAATAAATATCACCAGATTGTTTTATGAAATTGAATCTTCACAATACTTACAAGTACTTTATCAGCAAGAGTAAATCGTAGCATTTTTTTGCCATAAACATAATGGATATATTTGTCGGAAAATTTTCTTAATGAAGCAGGTTATTTTACATTCTATTAAAAATGATTTTTTTGTTTTTTTTGTTTTTACAATTTTTCATATCATCATTTACAATGGAACAAGACATTTTACGGAATTGCCTTATGGATTGCATGCCTGGCGTCAATCTATGAATTTTTCTATGGTTCAAAATTTTAAAGAGAATGGTCATAATATCTTTAAGCCAGCAATCAATAACTTATTGAATCAAGATGATACGGGTAATTTGTTATTAGAATTCCCTTTATTACAATGGTTAGCATCTTTTTTGCCTGACATGTATCTTTCTTATTTTAGATGGATAGTATTTATTTTTTCATTGATAGGTTTTTATTACGGATATAAATTAATGAATGAAATCTGTAAAGATGAAGTAGTAAGTTATGCTATAATGTTCATTTTCCTCAGTATTCCAGTTGTTTTATTTTACAATGCGAATTTTAATACAGATGTACCAGCAATTAGTTTTAGCATAGCTTCTGTTTACTTCTGGAAGAGAATGTTGGATTCTAATCAAATGTATTATGGAATATACGGTTTTATTTTTTTTACTTTATCGGCTTTACTTCGTTTGCCTGCTATAATTTTATCGTTAGCTTTTTTGTGTGTTATTTTTTTATCTAAGAATCATATACATAAATCAATAAATTTTCTTTTTAATCTTGCAGCAAGTTTTTTGATAATTGTTATTTGGTATTACTATCAACATAAGAATAATAATTACCCTGTATCTAATCCTTCAGAGTATAGTTTGTTTGTGTGTACAGCAGACGATATAAGAGAAATTATATATGCTTTAAAGGATTTTCAATTTAATCAATTGGGTTTTATCTTTCGTAATGTTATTTCATATATTGTAATATTTCTAATTATTCTGTTGGGAGTAAAACAAATTCCTGTATGGTTAAGAAATTTTACTTTAATAGGTATTGTTGGAGGAATAATATATATGTTATTATGGTTTAAAATATTTAATGTTCATGATTATTATCTTATACCTGTTGTGCCTGTATTTTTAGTAATACTTGTATCCATTAGTTGCATTTTAATCAATAATTTAGGAATAAAAAATACAAGAATAATTTTTATCATATTAGCTGTATTCTCTATCTATCAGGGATATGAAAATTATCATTTGAGAGATTTTTCACCCTTAGGGTACAATCTTTTAACACCTGAAAACGAAGAGAAGTTAATGTTATGGTTTAAATACGACGATGAGATTAAATGGTCTAAAATAAGACAATTATCAGTTTATAAAAGTAATTTATTAGAAAAATATGGTATTCATCAGAAAGATACCGCAATTTGTAATTTTGATCAAAGTCCTACGTATGTATTATCTTTATTCAATCTTAAAGGGTGGACACTATTTAACGCTAGTTTTTCTACAATGGATGAATACATCAAGTACGCTAAAAAAGGTGCTAAGTTTTTAATTCATTTTGGGGATAATCCTGTAGTAAGTGATAAAGCACAAGATAGTATTATTCGTAAAAATCTTGTATTTTCATATTATGATGTAAAATTTTATAACATTCAACATTTGAGGCGATAATTCCCATAAAATTTATTAGTATTGCCCTAAAATTTTTTTATGTCAGAGTTGAAAGTTAGGACAATGGCAGAAGTGGTAGCGAGTGGCGAAACTGTTGAATATCTTTTTTGGGTTGGTTGCGCTGGGAGTTTTGATGAAAGGGCTCAAAAAATCATGAAAGCAGTGGCTAAAATTCTTCAGGCAGCCGGAGTTTCCTTTGCGGTGCTTGGTACAGAAGAAACATGTACTGGCGATCCTGCTAAACGTGCGGGTAATGAATTTTTATTTCAGATGCAAGCCATGCAAAATATTACAACATTGAATAACTATGGTGTTAAAAAAATTGTAACCGCCTGTCCGCATTGTTTAAATACACTTAAAAACGAGTATCCTGCTTTGGGTGGTAATTACGAAGTTTTGCATCACACTCAATTGATTCAAAAATTATTAGATGAAGGAAAGATTAAAATTCAAGGAGGAAGTTTTAAAGGAAAGAGAATTGTTTATCATGATCCTTGTTATCTTGGAAGGGCCAACAACATTTATGAAGCACCAAGAGAATTGATACAAAAATTAGATGCAGAATTAACTGAAATGAAACGAAGCCGAGCCAAAGGTTTCTGTTGTGGTGCAGGAGGTGCACAGATATTCAAAGAAGCAGAAAAAGGAACAAAAGAAGTGAATAATGAACGTGCGGAAGAAGCTTTGAATGAAAATCCTGAAATCATTGCAGTGGCTTGTCCATTCTGTAATTTGATGTTGAACGATGGTGTAAAACATTATCAAAAAGAGAATCAAGTTGGTGTAAAAGATATTGCACAATTGATTGTAGAAGCAGCCGATTTATAAAATAATATAACACTAAAAGCACAGATTGAAACTGATTTTCATTGATTTTTTGAATGTTTTGTTATTGGGAGGTGTATTATTTGAAAAAATTCATGGATATTTGCATTAAAATTTTAAGATGTTTAGGCATATAAGAAGTAATAAATTTTGGGTAGTTTGGGTTTTGATTTTTGTATTACCTGTATTTTATTTTTTTTATGATGATAATGATTTATTTGAAATCACTAAAAATTTAGAGATATTCAATAGCGTATACAGGAATATTCACGAGTCATATATTGAGAAGCCCAAGTCAGGAGAATTAATTAAAACGGCTATTGACGCGATGCTTAATTCTTTAGATCCTTATACAACTTATATTAGTGAAGATGATATTGAAGATTATCGTTTTCAAACAACAGGGGTTTATGCTGGCATTGGAGGCGCTCTTGAAAAAATGGATGGAAAGTTGTTTATTACAGAAGTGTATGAAAACTCACCAGCATTAGAAAATGGTTTAGTGCCCGGAACAGAGATTATTGCAGTAAACGGGAAGGATGTTTCAAAACTTTCACTAAATGAAATCACCAGTTTAATAAAAGGAGAAGCAGGTACATCGGTACAAATTAAATTTATTCCGTTTAGAAGTAATTCACCTGTTGAGAAAACAATTGTTCGTAATGAAATTAAAAGTCAGACGAATGTTTTTTCTTCTATATTGAAGAACAACATCGGATACATTCGCTTGCAGTCATTTACAGATAATTGTGCAAGTGAGGTAAAAAAATCTTTGTTAGACCTTAAAAAGCAAAATGTTCAGGGATTGATATTAGATTTACGAGATAATCCGGGTGGTTTGTTGATGGAGGCGATACAGATTGTAAATTTATTTGTGCCAAAAGATGTTGAAGTGGTTTTTACGAAAGGAAGAACGTCGAATTGGTATAAGTCATACAGAACACTTGAAAATCCTGTGGATACAGAAGTGCCTTTAATTGTATTAGTGAATGAAAATTCTGCGTCTGCATCTGAAATTGTGGCTGGTGCTTTACAGGATTTGGATAGGGCGGTGATTGTTGGAAGTCGTTCCTTTGGAAAAGGATTAGTACAAAACACCATTGATTTACCATACAATACTAAAATGAAAATTACAATAGCAAAGTATTATACACCAAGCGGCAGATGTATTCAGGCATTGGATTATTCCCAAAAAGATAAAAATGGAAGAGTACTGAAAGTACCAGATTCCCTGATTACAGCCTTTAAAACTAAAAATGGAAGAATTGTTTATGACGGAGCAGGTATTACTCCAGATGTAATAACAAAGCCAGAAAGTATATCCAACATTTTGATAGATTTAAACCAACAGAATTTATTTTTTCAATTTGCTTATCAGTATGCTTTGAAGAGGGCTACAATACCAACGGTTAAAGATTTTTCTTTGACAGATAAAGATCTGGATGATTTCTTTAAATTACTAAAAGATAAAAAATATGTATATCATTCCAATCAGGAAAGTATTTTGAAAGAATTTAAGGTAAGCGCTGAAAATGATAGTATTTATGCGGAAGTTAAAAAAGAATATGAGGAATTATTTAATAGCTTAAGCCGGATTCAAGAAAAATTATTGATCAAGAATGTTCGTTATATCAGGGAATTTTTAGAAATTAATATAATCAATTTTTATTATTACTCAAAAGGAAAAGAAGAATATATTGTATTGAAAGATAATGAGATTGATCAGTGTATTCAATTGTTGTCAGATAAAACCAAAATAAAAGAAATTCTCACTAAAATAGAACCACCTAAAAAGCCCTTTAATAGTGAAAAGAAATTTTAATGAAAGAGGAAGTATTAAAAGATATTTTACAATGGCAACATCATTTATGGAAAACACCTTTGTTGTATTGGGAAGAAAAAGTAGATTGGAAGAAATTTGATAATAATTCAAAAGCCCTTGAAATTGGAGCACGAGAAGGCGGTTTGTCTTTATGGTTAGCATTGAAGAATCTGGATGTAATCTGTTCAGATATTCAAAATCCTGAAATTAAGGCAAGCTTTTTACATAAAAAATATAACCTATCAAACAAAATTACTTACACTGATATAGATGCTACAAATATTCCTTATGAGAATTATTTTGACGTAATCATAATGAAATCTGTATTAGGAGGAATTGGAGCAAATAATAGGCAAGATAGGCAAATTAAAACGATTGAGCAGGTTCATAAAGCATTAAAGCAAGGAGGTTATTTTTTATTTGCAGAAAATGCAAAAGCTTCTTATTTGCATCAAATTTTTAGAAAATTAAAACCGTGGAGTAAATACTGGAATTATCCTAAGATTGAGTTTCTTGAGTATTACTTACAGCAGAGATTTCAAATTGTTGAAATAAAATCTTTTGGTTATATTAGTGCATTTATAACTAATACAAAACTGCAAAAACTAATTTTGCCTATTGACAAAATGTTTTGCAAACTTTTACCATCAGATAGTATGCACATTGTTTATGGAATAGCCCGGAAATCATAAAATCAATATGTTATGCCAACATCTATTGTAAAATATATTGGAGAAAAGAAAACAAAAGCCATTCACATTAGAAGTCAAAGTATTATTGAAACCGATGCACCACCAGATAATAATGGAAAAGGAGAACGTTTTTCTCCAACCGATTTATTGGCTACATCTCTTGCGTCCTGTATGATTACTATTATGAGTATTATTGCCGAACGGGAAAATATACCATTAGAAGTAGAAGCAGAAGTTACAAAAATTATGGCAGATAATCCACGAAGAGTTAGTGAAATACATATTGAACTTAAAATCAAAAATTTTAATTATTCTGAAAAACACAAAAAAATGCTTGAAAACGCTGCATATACTTGCCCAGTAGCAAAAAGTTTACATCCTGATATAAACCAAAAAATCAATATAATATGGTATTAAAAAGAGTAACTATCATGTTATTATCTTTCGTTTCGCTTGCTATTATGGCGCAAAAAAAAGAGAATACTACAACTATTAAAGACACCACACAAAAAACAATTACCATCAAGGGGATTGTTTCAAAAGGTGTGGAAGCAGGATGTATTATTCTTACTACCAGGGAACAAAAAGTTTACTTACTACTGAATTTAAAAACGGAGATTAAGGAAGGAAGTTGTATTAAAGCAACAGGTTATGTTCAAAAAAACAAAGCTACTACATGTATGCAGGGAATACCTTTTTATACCATAAACTATTGCCCTTGTAGCAAAAAGTCCAAACCAAAGTATCAAAGGGATTTACCGAAAGAAAAAACAATGAAAACTAATTAGAAGTATCCTTTTTCAACCAATTGTACCGCTTTTTCAACCATATAATCTTCTCCGGTTGGGTCATAAGTTACTTTCATAGAGTTTCCAAAAATATATGCTAATGCTTGCCACATAGCGGCTTCAAAGCCACCACGCATTTCTTTCACAATTTGATAAGTTGTTTTACCTGTTTCACGATAAATGAGTTTCATTAATATGCGACCTTGTGTAACGGACAAGTTTTTGAGGTCTTCTTCAAACTTTGCCCGAAGTTCTTTTTCACATTGTTTAATGAATTTTTTTCGTTCTTTTTCAGTAGGTATTTGTGCCAATTTATTATCCATTTCTTTAAGGATAGCAGATGCCAAAACAGCATAAGGATAAACTTTTTTAACATGGTATTTTGTTTTAGTCCATTCTTCAAATGCTTTTTTAGAATACATGACTTTTCCCCAGTATGTCCAAACTTGAACTTCCGGTAAATCAATGATAGGAAAAGTATCATGTTCAACTATAATGCCTTTTACAGGTAAATAAATTTTTTCTTCACTATCCTGAGGAAATACTGAAAATTTAATCAACCATAAAAACAAAAAGGAGATTAACTTTTTCATATTAATTGATACACAATTATACGAAAAAGTAACCTTAAAGTTGGGATATAATAGGATTTTTTAAGAAAGGATATTTTCTATTTCGTGTAAAATTTTGTTCTCTTTTTTTGATATGCCGTGTGTGGTTTCAGCAATTTTGCGACAGGTTTTTAAAATTTTCTGGGTTACATCTGATGTGAATAATTTTTTATGTTCCTCAACATATTCTTTAAAGTGTTTGAGTGCTTCTTTTTCTTTTACATCGTTGTCTGCTAACCAATCAAATACTGAAACTATTTGAAATGCTACATCCTCACCAAACTCATCTGTGTCTTCCTCTAATGGAACCCATTGTTCTCTTACGATTTTAATTAAAGTTTGAAATTCTTCTTTTTTTACTTGCTTATCAGCATGTGCTACAGCATAGAACGCATGACCAATTGCACGATAAAATTTTTCACTATACATAGTTTTTGCCTTAAATATAATAAATGAAACATTAAACTATAAGTAATTTTATGGAGTGTTTTTACCTTTGTTGAATCACTAAGACGTATTTTAATATCTTTTCTTCATCTTGTGAGGATAATATTTGTTGTCCTAATTTTTTATTTACTTTTTTAACCATTGGAGGAATTATTTTTCTCCACTCTGCTTCATTCAATGCTTTTGGATTGTATAATTTATGACAAAGATTGCAATTATTTTGATACAATTTTTTGCCTTCTTTTAATTCTTCTAATGTAAGATTAGGAAAAATATCTTTTCCTTTTTCAACATCTATTTCTGTTGGTTCTGCTAATTTTAAGGTAGTACAGGAAAGCGTGAAAATAACGAGCGAATGAACAATCAACGATTTTTTCATAGAATTTAATTATTAAAATTATTAAGATAATTGAATATTAACCAACTCATTGTTGAAGTTCCGTAAAATAAGGCGTTTTCATCTATGTCAAAATAAGGCGTGTGCACATTGTGTGTAATTCCTTTTTTCTTATTACCGGTTCCTAAACGATAATAGGTACCGGGTACTTTTTGAAGATAGTAGGCAAAATCATCGGCGGTCATTCGGATGGGAAGTTCTACAACATTTTTCTTGCCTAATAATTCAATGGCTTTTATCTTGAAAAATTCTGTGAGTGATGGGTTGTTGATTAATGGTGGGTAACCTTTTACGATATTGAGTTGTACTTTTACTTTGTATTTTTTAGAGAAATTTGTTGTGATTTGTTTCAAAAACTTATAGAGTTGTTCGCGTTTTTTGGGGTTTAAGGTGCGCATTGTGCCCGCCAGTTCTACTTTTTCGGGGATTACATTAGTAGCGCCATTGGCGATAAATTTTCCAAATGAAAGTATAGTATGTTCTTTAATCATTCGTTCAAGGGGAAATTCTTTTGAGATTTCTGTAATTAAATGACTGGCAACAGGTATTGGATTGTTTGCCCTTTCTGGCATAGCGCCATGACCGCCTTTACCAATGATAGTGATGTAAATTTCATCTGTACTGGCCATATATGGACCTGAACGAAAACCTACTTTTCCGGCTTCTAAATCAGGAAATACATGTTGGGCAATAACGCTATTCACTTTTGGGTTGGAAAGCGCTTTTTCTTTAATCATTAGCGTTGCACCACCGGGCAATACTTCTTCGCCGGGTTGAAAGAAAATTTTGACACAACCGTTTAAATTGTGTTCAATTTCTTTTAATACACGAATGACACCTAATGCACAAGCGGTATGTACATCGTGTCCGCAGGCATGCATTACATTTGGAACACTGGAAGCATACGAGCAGTTGTTTTTTTCTTGAATCGGTAAGGCGTCAATATCAGCACGTAAAGCAATACAGCGATTGGTTTTAGTGGATTTTCCTAATGTTGCAATAATCCCAGTATTAGCTACTTTTTTATACGAAATGTTCCATTGACGAAGTTGTTGTTCAATGTATTCGGCTGTTTTGTATTCTTGAAAAGAGAGTTCCGGGTTTTGATGAAGGTGTCTGCGATGTTGGTCAATTTCTGGAAAAATCTTTTCTGAAAGTTGAAGTATTTTATTTTGAATCATAAACTAAAATTAATAATATTCATCTTTTATTCATACAAACCACGAAGAACAAGAAGTTTTTTTCATAAAGCTCACAAAGTAATTTTTTGTTGGCAAAGTGTGTCAGAACTTTGTGGACTTTGTTTATTCCATTTAGTTCTTTGCGTTTAAAATTCATGTATTTTATAAGTCAATTCAATTTTCATTAATCCTATTACATAATCAGGGATAAAAATCTATTCTCCAAAAATTTCACTTAATTTTCTTTCTAATGCATCGCCACGAAGGTTTTTTGCAATAATAATGCCGTTTTTATCAATTAAGATATTTTGTGGAATAGAACTAATACCAAAGGCCTGTGCCACTTCATTACTCCATCCTTTCAAATCGCTTACGTGTGTCCATGTGAGCCCGTCTTTTTCAATGGCTTTGAGCCAGGCATTTTTGTTTTGGTCTAATGATACGCCTAACACCGTAAAACCTTTGTCTTTGAACTTATTGTATGCTGCAACAACAAAAGGATTTTCCATTCTGCAAGGTCCACACCAGCTTGCCCAGAAATCGATTAAAACATATTTGCCTTCAAAATCACGAATGTTGACTGGTTTTCCGTTAGGGTCATTTTGAGTAAATTCCATAATTTTTTTGCCAATAGCAGTACCATTGATTTGCATGAGTTTTTGCTGTGCGAGTTTGCCGAATTTAGTATTCAAAAAATTTTTATCAAGATAGGAGACAACTTCTTCTAATTCGGTAACTGAAATGTTGGGATTGTTATTGAATTCCTGATAAATTATATAACCGCTTACAGGCGATGCAGGATGTGTTTTAATCATTTCTTTTAAGGTATTTTTCACTTTTTCATTGAGTTTTGTAAAATCTTCTTGAATTTGATTGACTGTAGCAGCGTCGTTTCGTTGAAGTGCTTCGTTGTATTTTTGATACATTGCTTGTTGTTGTGTTCCAAAATTTTTCATGAGAGTTCTGTATTCTACAAAATAGTTTTGTTCTTTGCCTGCTTTTACTCGGGCATTGTAGAGAGAATCAACGTGTGCTTCAATAGTAATGTTTGATTGGTCAATGAAAAATGGCGCATTGGGGAGTGCCATTGGGTTCCTATCAAAATTAATCCAGTACATATTGATTTCAGGTGTGGTGCCTTTGAAGTTAAAAGAGTTGTTTCTAATAATAACCGAGTCCGTTTTAAAGTCGT
The DNA here is from genome assembly GCA_026003255.1 of Bacteroidia bacterium. Taxonomy (GTDB): domain Bacteria; phylum Bacteroidota; class Bacteroidia; order B-17B0; family Aurantibacillaceae; genus BPGX01. Next base: position 278,139 of record BPGX01000003.1, read on the forward strand.
TATTCCATTTGTGATGAAGGTATATTTTGGAATATTTGCTTGTTCCTTTGAGAGTTCCTTTGATGGAAAATTTTATGGGTGTTTGAGCAATGGAAAAAGATAATGCTAAAACAGTATTTATGACGATTTGTGATATTGTTTTCATTGAAAAATTTTTTTTGGTAAAAATACAGCAAATTAACTTAATACAGAATTTTTTTAAGATATTTTTAATAGTATTAGCCGCAAAAATGAAATATGAATGGAGATTTTAGTAACTGGAAAATTTTGAAATTTGGTGGTACGAGTGTAGGAACAGCAGAACGGATGAAGAATCTGGTGAAGTTGATTGTAAATGATGAACCAAAGATAGTTGTTTTATCAGCAATGAGCGGTACTACAAATGCCTTGGTAAAAATTAGTGATTTATTAGCACAAGAAAAATTTAAAGAAGCACTATTAGAAATAAATAATTTACATCAAAATTATTTAAATGTATGTAAAGATTTGTTGGTCAATGAATATCTTGAAACGGGTATTTCCTTTGTCAATTCTGTATTTGAGACCATCAAAGGTTTTCACAATGAAGCAAACGTGTTTACGAAAGTAGAAGAAAAAATAATATTGGCACAGGGAGAACTTTTAAGCACACATTTGTTTTATTTTTACTTACAACAAATAGGAGTAAAAGCTGTATTATTGAATGCACTTGATTTTATGAAATTAGATGAAAATAATGAGCCAGACATTGATTTTACTCGTCAGGTGTTATCTAATACTTTGAAGGAATATAAAGATGATAAATTATTCATAACACAGGGATACATTTGTCGCAATGCTTTTGGAGAAGTAGATAACTTAAAAAGAGGAGGTAGTGATTATACGGCATCAATTATAGGAGCGGCTATTCGTGTGAGAGAAATTCAAATTTGGACAGATATTGACGGAATGCACAATAATGATCCAAGAGTGGTATCACGGACATATCCTGTGAATTATTTGAGTTTTGATGAAGCGGCTGAGTTGGCATATTTTGGTGCTAAGATATTACATCCGGCCTGTATTTTGCCGGCACAAAAAGAACAAATTCCTGTGATTTTGAAAAACACGATGCAGCCACAAGCATTTGGAACCATTATTACCAGTGCTTTTCCGAATGAAGGTTTTAAGGCAGTTGCTGCCAAAGATAATATTACGGCTTTGCAAATTAAGAGTTACAGAATGTTGTTGGCGTATGGATTTTTGCGGGCGATATTTGAGATTTTTGAACGATATAAAACGCCGATTGATATGATTACGACGTCAGAAGTGGCGGTGAGTGTAACGATTGATGATACTACGCATTTGAATGAGATTGTAGAGGATTTAAAGCAGATAGCGAGTGTAGAAATTATACCAGAACAAGCAATTATATGTATTGCGGGTTATTTACCGAAAGGAAAAGCGGGTTATTTGTTCAAAGTGGCAGAGGCGTTAAAGGATATTCCAATAAGTATGATTTCTTATGGTGGAAGTGATTATAATATCTCTGTATTGATTCATCAAAAACATAAGAAGCAAGCGATGGAGCAATTGAACAAAGTGTTGTTTAATTTATAAATTAAGGATATGTTTTTTAGTGAAAAGATTATCTCAAAACTTTTAAAGTTACCAACGCCTTTTTATTATTATGATGTGGATATTTTTGAAATGACGATTAAAAAAGTGATTGAAGCGAGTAAGAATATAAATGGGAAAATACATTATGCGCTGAAAGCTAATCACCAGAATAGATTGCTTGGAATAGTTGCAAAGAGTGGGTTGGGAGCGGATTGTGTGAGTGGAGGTGAAATACAAAAAGCGTTAGAAAATGGTATTTCGGCGGAATCTATCGTTTTTGCCGGGGTTGGCAAGACAGATGCGGAGATTGAGTATGCTATAAAGAATAAAGTGTTTTGCTTAAATGTAGAGAGTATAGAGGAATTAATGGTAATTGATAGCATTGCCCAAAAGATGAACGATAAGGTGTCAATTGCATTGAGAATAAATCCCAATGTGGATGCTTATACACATAAGTTTATCACAACGGGTCTGGAAGAAAATAAATTTGGAATCAATGCGTCGGATTTGAAAGATGCGTTAGAAAAATTGAGTAATTTAAAGAATGTAGAATTAATTGGTATTCACTTTCATATTGGCTCGCAAATAACAGATTTATCGGTGTTTAAAAATTTATGTTTAAAGATTAATGAGATATTAAGATTTCTGGAAGAAAGGAGAATAGAAGTAAATCATATCAATGTTGGTGGTGGATTGGGAATAAATTATATGTATCCTGATGAGCATTTGTTTCCAGATTTTGAAGGTTATTTCAATGTTTTTGAAAAATTTTTAGAGAGACGACCCAATCAACAATTACATTTTGAGTTAGGAAGAGCATTGGTGGCACAATGTGGAGCATTAATTTGTAAGGTGATTTTTCATAAAACGTCTGGAAAGAAACATTTTTTGATATTGGATAGTGGCATGAATCATTTGATTCGTCCGGCGTTGTATGAAGCATATCATAAGATGGAAAATATAAGTAAGTATAATGAGCTAAACGTTATGTTATACGATGTTTGCGGTCCAATTTGTGAAACAACAGATTATTTTGGAAAGAATGTATTATTACCGGAGACACAAAGAGGAGATTATATTGCAGTGCGTTCAGCGGGGGCGTATGGAGAAGTAATGGCTTCAAATTATAATTTACGAGGTTATCCATCTGTTTATTTTTCCGATGAGATTTAATTTTTGTCCTTTCATCAAAAAATGTAGATGAAATTTGTATTCAATTGTGTATTTTTCGCAATAAAAAATAAGAGATATGAAAGTAGTTATAGTAGATGATGAGCGTTTATCAAGAGAAGAGCTGAAAAAGTTATTAAAGCAATATCCGGATGTTGAGATTCTTGCCGAATGTGCGAATGCTGAAGAGGGTAAAAAGAAAATTGAAGAACTAAAACCGGATTTAGTTTTTCTGGATATTGAAATGCCTGATAAAACGGGTTTTGAAATGTTGAATGAAATTAGTGCTATACCGGATGTTGTGTTTATTTCAGCTTATGATGAATATGCTATTAAAGCATTTGAATTTCAGGCGTTGGATTATTTGTTGAAACCATTGGATCCGCAGCGTTTGGCAGAATGTATAAAGAAGTATCAGATAAAAGAAGAAAAAGAAAGTCAGGCAACTGTGGTTACTACCAAGTTAGATGTTGATTCGCGTGTATTTTTGAAAGATGGGGATAATTGTTGGTTTGTGACTTTAAGGGATATAATTTTATTTGAGTCATTAGGGAATTATGTGAAAGTTCATCTGGCCAATTCGCATCCGATTATTTTCAATAGTTTGAATGCTCTTGAAGAACGGCTACCTTCTGAAATGTTTTTTAGAGCGAATAGGAAGTTTATTATTAATTTACATCATGTTACTCAAATATCAACATGGGTTAATAATGGTTATATGGTGAAATTAAGTAATGGTATGGAGGTAGATTTGAGTCGTAGGCAATCTGTGAAATTTAGAGATACATTTAGTTTATAATAATTTCTGATGTTAGAAAGTATCAGGTTATTGGATGAATGGATTTTATTGTGGTTTCAAGGTATTCATAATAAAATCCTGGATAATGTATTTTGGTACGTTTCTGAAGGATGGATTTTCTTCCCATTGTGGGGATGGGCGTTGTATGAGATATTTGGATTGTATGGTGTAAAACAGATTTGGAAGATTATTGTAATAGTAGGGTTCACTATTTTAATTAGTGATCAGATATGTAATGTCTTTAAGAATCAAGTAAAAAGGTTAAGACCGACTCATCAGCAAGAATATAAGGAAAAAATAAAAGTTGTAAATGGATATGTTGGAGGAAAATATGGTTTTTACTCAGCACATGCTTCGAATAGTGCAGCTATAGGGATGTTGACATTTTTATTGGTAAGGAGAAGTAGAGTAAAATACTGGATGGTAATTTATCCACTGCTATCTGGTGTGAGCAGGATGTATCTGGGTGTGCATTTTTTTACGGATGTTTTAATGGGTTGGGTAATGGGAATGGTGATTGCATATTTTGTATTTTTGTTGTTTCAAAGGTATTTACTTGTCAAGGATAATTAGATGATATTTTTTTTGATATATGCTCTCTTTTTGGGATGGGCAATTTATTATTTCTGCAAGAAATATGATTTAGATTTTAAGATTGTATTTTGGGTTTGGTTATTTAAGGTTATTTTTATATTTTTAATAAGTTATTCTGATTTGAGAAAGTGTTCTTTTTTGAATGTTCCAGATGAAGACAACTATTTTCATGATGCACTTATGTTTTACTCACTTGCCAAAGAAGATCTGTTTTATTATTTTAAAATTTTGCTTGACATAGAACCAGAAAAAGTTGAGATTTATAATAAATATTTTACTACTACAAATGCATGGTTCAAAGCGCCAGAATTTTTTTACAATGATAACAGATGGGTGGTAAAGGTTCATAGTTTATTTGTTTTTTTGAGTAATGGGGAGTTGTCGGTTCATCGGTTATTTTCTGGATTTATTTCAATAATAGGTGGATTAATTTTATTTGGATATTTTAATGAAATAATTGAGAGAATTTTTGAAAAACAGTTTCATGAAAATATTAAGCAAAGAATTTCAGTTGTGTTTGTTGTATCTCAATTATTTCCTGCTTATTTTTTTTATACATCTTTTGTACTTAAAGAGAGTTTGTTATTATTTTTATTAGCTCTGATTTTATTATTTATTAAAAGATTCTTTGAAGAAAAATTAAATTGGAAGGTATTAATCATTATCTTGATGCTAATATTAATCGGAATTACTTTTCGTCCTGTTTATATAATTCCTACCGTTTGTTTTTCTATTCTTTTCTGGATCGTTATTCGTTATATTAATAACAAACATCGATTTTTAGCTTTTATTGTTTTATGTTTTATTATTTTATTATTTTTTTCTTCCATTTTCAAAATTGTTTTTAATAAAAATATTTTAGAATTAGCACAATATAGGCAGGAAAGATTTCTAGATGCATCAAGAGGAGGGATTTTTTTGGTAAATGATAAAAAATTTGTCAGAGTGCCTTATGATTGGAATAATGTAAGAATTGATTCTTTAAATGGGATTTCAGTAGTGAGAATTAAGAAAAATGTTCCTTTAATGTATTGGTATCTGGTTAATTTTAATGATACTATTTTTGAAATAAATAGGGATAGTATAGAAGAATATAAACTTGTTTATTTTATCGAAAAAGCTAACAGAACAGTTTATATTCCAACACTTAATAAGAATGCTTCTATATTTCAAAATATTCATTCAATTGTTGAAGCATTAAAAGTTTTTTTCTTTTATCCAAGAGATATTGAAGGAATATTGGATATTGTGGTATGGTTTGAAAATATTATTTTACTTTTATTGTTTTTTGCTGTTACGATATTAATGATAAAAGATAAGAGATATTCGTATTATGCTTACTTATTGATCTGGTTAGGAAGTATAATTTTAATAATTGCAGTTACTTCGCCAAATACAGGCGCAATAGTACGGTATAGGTATTTTATATTACCAATACTTTTTATTAATTTTGCTCTACATTCCATAATTAAAGGAAAAGAGAATGCATTTAAAAACTGATTTACTTCATTATCCTTTTTATAAAGATCCTTTTCCTGTAAAATTTAGTTATTATTTTACCAATCGATTTAATGATCATTATGAAGTGTCTTTTTCAAGGGATGGAAATAATTATTTAAAAGTGACAATTTCATTTTGTGTTACAAATGATGAATATGAAAATGATCAGTATGCGATAATTAATAAAGGTGATGTTTACAGAGTATTGAATACAGTGTGTTTGATAATTTTAAGTTTTTCAAAGGATCATCCGAATGTCAATCACTATGTTTTTTCAGGAGAGAGAAGACAATTTGAGATAGAACAAAAAATAGAAGTAACTGGCAGAACAAGAGTTTTTTTAAGATTTGTCGAGAAGTTTTTTAAGCCGCCTGAATGGGAAGTTAAGCAAGAAGGAAATTTTGTACACTTATTGAAGAAGTACTAACTGGCTAGTGAATCTTTTCTCCTTTTATCACTTTTTTAATATTTTCAAATAAAATATCTTCATCTCCTTCAACATAAGAATTGTGTGTCCAAACAATGTTACCTACTCCATCTAATAAAAAAGTGTGAGGAACATTAATTACATTTAATGCTCTCTTTAAATCTTGATTTTCGTCCAGATAGATTTCAAAAGGCCAATTTTTAGCTTTTACATCGGTTACAACTTTGGCAGAACTACGAGAATCATCTATTGAAATAGCGATAATTTTTACTCCTGTTTCTTTTTTCCAATCGTCATAATTTTCAGCCATGGCGTCTAATTCTTTTTTACAGGGTTTGCACCATGTAGCCCAGAAACTAATGACGACGGGCTTTCCTTCGTTCTTAATAATTTCTGTAGTATTAACTTTAGTGCCATCAAGTTTTTTGACTATTATGTCAGGCATTTTATCACTGCTACTAAGGAATAATAGACATGAGCTGAATAATGATAAAATTACTGCTTTCATAACTTATTTTTTTGATTAAGGTAGGTTGGTTATAATAAATGAAATTGTTGTAATACTTTTTTGACGTTTTCATCGGTTTTAGCGAGTTCTTTGAGGGCGTTGATGAGGTTGTCAAATTTTTCCTGATTGGTTTTAATGTTTTCGGTATCATACATAAGTTTTTGTACGATTTTTTCGAGGGGTTTAAGAAAAGAGCGTCTATCCCAGATGATGTATCCGAACATGGCAATTATCAAGCCATAAAGAATGGAAAACATTAGGTCATATTTTTTTTCAAGTGCTTCCAATCTTTCTTGATTGTTTTTTTCCATTGCTTGTAATTGTTGTTGCTGGTTTTCAAATCTAAGTAGCATTTCTTCTCTTAGTTCGGTTATTTCAAATTCCATTTTTAGTATTCTGTCTCTATCTCCGAGAGTGAAAGGAACAGGCGTATTGGCTCTTTTGTCTTCTTCTTCACGAGATAATGAGTTGTTTTGTCCCAAAATGCTTGATGTAAAAAGTATAAAAAGCGAGATAATTAATTTATTCGTATATCTCATAATTTAATTTAATTTTCATCTACAAAAATACTAACAAATTTAATACCTATTTCAAAATAATGTAGATTATTCAGTACTTTTGTGGCTGTTTAATAGAATTTATGAAGTTTAAGAGAATATTAGTAACTGCTGCTTTACCTTATGCAAATGGTCCTTTACATATTGGTCATATTGCAGGGTGTTATTTACCTGCAGATATTTATGTGCGTTATTTGAGAAGCAAAGGTGAAGATGTTATTTTTATTTGTGGAAGCGATGAACATGGAGTACCAATTACTATTCGTGCTCAAAAAGAAAATACTACTCCTCAGGCGATAGTAGATAAGTATCATCAAATTTTGAAGGAATCATTCAAGGGTTTGAATATTTCATTTGATATATATTCCCGTACTACGAATAAATTGCATTATCAGACAGCACAAGATTTTTTTAGAACATTGTATCAAAAAGGAGTTTTTATAGAAAAAGAGAGTGAACAATTTTATGATCCGGAAGCCAATCAATTTTTAGCAGATAGATATATTATCGGCACCTGCCCCAAATGTGGCAATGATAAAGCTTATGGAGATCAATGCGAAAAGTGTGGTTCTACATTAAGTCCGGAAGAATTGATAAATCCGAAATCTGCTTTGACGAATGCTACTCCTGTGAAAAAAGTTACTAAAAACTGGTATTTGCCACTCGATAAATTACAACCTAAAATTGCCGAATATATTGAGCAGCATAAACATTGGAAACCCAATGTGTATGGGCAATGCAAGAGCTGGTTAGAAAGTACAGGGGGATTACAACCACGAGCTATGACCAGGGATTTAAATTGGGGAGTGCCAGTGCCACCTGAAATACCTGGCTCGCAAGGTAAAGTTTTATATGTCTGGTTTGATGCACCTATAGGATATATTTCTGCCACTAAAGAATTAATGCCTGATAAATGGGAAATATACTGGAAAAGTCAAGATACGAAGTTAGTACATTTTATTGGAAAAGATAATATTGTTTTTCATTGTATCATCTTTCCTGCAATGTTGATGGAACACGGAGAGTATGTGTTGCCTTATGATGTACCAGCAAATGAATTTCTCAATCTGGAAGGTGAGAAAATTTCTACATCCAGAAACTGGGCTGTTTGGGTAGATGAATATCTGAAAGATTTTCCGGGTAAGGAAGATGTATTAAGATACGTATTATGTGCGACGGCGCCTGAAACAAAAGATAACGATTTTACCTGGAAAGAATTTCAAACCAGAAATAACAGCGAGTTGGCGGATATTCTGGGTAATTTTATCAATAGAGTAGTGGTGCTTATTAATAAATTTTATGAAGGAAAGATTCCACACGCTGGTACTTTCTCAAAGCAAGATATGTTATTGATTAATTCAATTTCTGAAGCACCTCTAAAAATCGGAGAAAAGATAGAGCAATATAAATTTAGAGATGCTTTATTTGAACTCATGCAATTGGCAAGATTTGGAAATAAATATCTGGCAGACAATGAACCCTGGAAACAAATTAAATCAAATCCTGAGTTAGTCAATACAGTGATGAATCTATCAGCACAAATAGCAGCAAATATTGCAATACTATCCGAACCATTTTTACCGAATACATCTGCAAAAATTTTCAATGCATTAAAATTGCCTCATCTTAAATGGTCAAATGCAGGAAGCGTAAATATTTTGAACACTGGTCATCAAATACAAAAAGAACCAATCATTTTATTTGAAAAGATTGAGGATAGTGTGATTGAAAAACAAATTCAAAAATTACAAGAGAAAAAAGTTTCCTATACAAATAATAACCAACCATTAATGCCATTAAAAACTGAAATTTCAATTGATGAATTTGATAAATGCGACATTCGTGTAGGCAAGGTATTGAAAGCTGAAAAAGTTCCTAATACCGATAAATTGTTGAAATTAGAAGTAGATATTGGACTTGAAATAAGAACTATTGTAAGCGGAGTAGCACATTGTATAAACCCTAAAGATATTGTTGGGAAACAAGTAATTGTATTGGCTAATTTGAAACCACGAAAGATTAAAGGGATTGAAAGCAAGGGAATGATTTTATATGCAGATAATGGGAATGGTCAATTAGTCCCTGTTTCTCCGATTCAGGAATTAACTAATGGAAGTAGTGTTAAATAAAAGGAATTGTTTTGTATCTTTGATTTAATTTTATTAAATTTGCGGCTCAAAAATATCAGACAATGAAAAGAACCTATCAACCATCCAGAAGAAAAAGAAAAAATAAACATGGTTTCAGAAAAAGAATGAGTACTGCTAATGGTAGAAGAGTATTAGCAGCTCGTAGAAAAAAAGGCAGAAAAAAACTTACAGTTTCTGACGAAAAAACGCATAAGTAAATAAATGTTATTACATCATCATCAGATGATGGTAAATGATTGTTTATCAATAATTAAAAGAAAGGTGTTTCTATTAAATGCCTTTCTTTCTTTTTTTATCTACTTAATTGCGGATAGAGTTAATTTTAATCTTTTTGTCTGTTTTGAAAAAGTTCAGGTTGGTTGTAGCACACCTTTAAAAAAAATTTGGTCGAACGCGACTATAATTAATAATATAGATACTTTTAATTTAAATGTCCGGTCACAAAAAGCATGACTTTCATCAGCCCGCTCTTTCATTAGCGGGGCTGGTTGTTTCTCTTGGAATTGTTTACGGAGATATTGGAACCTCTCCGCTGTATACCTTAAAAGCCATTTTGGGAGAAAATTACATTACGGCAGATATTGTAAAAGGCGCCTTGTCAGCTATTTTCTGGATGTTGACCATGCAAACGACCGTCAAATATGTTATTCTGACTCTGAATGCAGACAATAAAGGTGAAGGTGGAATATTCGCTTTATACACACTAGTGAGAAGAAATAAGTATAAGTGGTTGATTGTGCCTGCTATTATTGGCGGTAGTGCTTTACTTGCAGATGGAATAATAACTCCGCCCATTACCGTAACTTCCGCTATTGAGGGGATACAGAATATTTATTATGAGGTCAATGTTGTCCCCATTGTGATTTTCATATTAATCTTACTATTTGTCTTTCAACGTGCAGGAACGGATCTGGTAGGAAAATCTTTCGGTCCGATTATGTTGGTATGGTTCTTAATGTTAGGAATTTTAGGAGGAAAAGAAATTATCAAAGAATGGTCTGTTTTGTCCGCTTTCAATCCGATATATGCTTTTGAACTGATTCAAAAGCATCCTGAAGGAATTTTTGTCTTAGGAGCAGTTTTTTTATGTACCACTGGTGCGGAGGCACTGTATTCTGACATGGGGCATTGTGGTAGAAAAAATATCCGAATTTCATGGATTTTTGTAAAAATTATGTTGCTGCTCAATTACTTTGGACAAGGAGCCTGGTTATTAAAACATGAGGGGTATAAATTATCAGAACTTGGAGCAAATGGTAATCCCTTTTTTCTAATAGTCCCTGATACATTTTTAGTGTTCAGTATTCTTATCGCTACAATGGCGGCAATAATTGCTTCGCAAGCATTGATTAGTGGGTCATTTACACTGGTAAATGAAGCAATGCGGCTCAATATTTTTCCAAAATTGTTAGTAAAATATCCAACTGAATTAAGAGGACAGTTATATATCCCGGTTGTAAATTGGCTCATGTTAGGAGGATGTATTTTCATTGTATTGTTTTTCAAAGAGAGTACAAAAATGGAAGCAGCTTATGGTCTGGCTATCATTTTGACAATGTTAATGACAACCACATTGTTGAATTTTTATTTGCACATGAAACGTTACAATATTATGTTCATTGTGATTTTTATAGGGATTTATGTAATCATTGAATCTATTTTACTCTATGCGAATTTAAGTAAGTTTTTTCACGGTGGTTACATTACGTTGGCTGTTGCTGGCGCATTGTCATTTGTTATGGGTATCTGGTATACTGCTAAAAAATTATCTGAAAGATATGTTGATACTGTAAAATTAGAAGATTACAAAAAATATATCATTGAATTATCTGCTGATACATCTATTCCCAAATATGCTACTCATCTTGTTTACCTTACCTCTGTTCGTGATCCTGAACTCATTGAACAAAAAATTATTCATTCTATTTTACAACGACGACCCAAAAGAGCAGACATTTATTGGTTTATTCATGTGGATGTAGTGGATGAGCCCTATAGAATGGAATATAGAGTAACTCACATAGCCAAAGATGATATTATTAGAGTGGATTTTTATCTTGGTTTTAGAATTGCGCCTCGAATCAATTTGATGTTCCGAAAAGTTGTAGAAGAATTGGTGAAAAATAAAGAAGTTGATATTACTTCACGCTATGAATCTTTACAAAGAAATAACATCAGTGGTGACTTTAAGTTTGTTATTATTGAAAAATATCTTTCTTACGATAATGAATTGCCTTTCTTTGAAAAATTAATTTTTACGTCTTATTATATTTTGAAAAAATTCTCTTTAAGTGAGGGTAAGGCATTTGGGTTGGATATGAGTGTTGTAAAAATTGAAAAATATCCAATGATTTTTAGAACGCCATCTCTCATCAATCTCAAAAGAATCGAATAAAATTATTTTTTATGACCACAAATGATATTCTAAAAGCACTTTCAAATGTTGAAGATCCGGATTTGAAAAAGGATATTGTCTCGCTTGGAATGGTAAAGGATTTGACGATTGAAGGTAACAAGGTTAAATTCAAATTGGAATTGACTACTCCGGCCTGTCCACTAAAAGAAGTTCTAAAAAATGCCTGCATCAATGCCATCAAAGAGTTTGTCAACAAAGATGCAGAAATTGAAATTGAAGTAACGGCTCGTGTCAGAAGCAACATTCAGAAAGAAAATAGTACGTTGAAAGATGTCAAACACATCATTGCTGTAGCGTCTGGAAAGGGTGGGGTAGGGAAAAGTACTATTTCTGCCAACCTTGCTCTGGCTTTGCAACAAATGGGTGCAAAAGTTGGCTTGTTAGATGCGGATATCTATGGACCTTCTCAATCAATCATTTTTGGTGTTGAAGATGAAATGCCCGGTTCAGCAGAATTTGATGGACAACGAAAAATGGCACCAGTACATGCTTATGGAATAAAATTAAATTCCATTGGCTTTATGGCAAAAGAAGACCAACCCATTGCACTCAGAGGACCAATGGTATCTAAAGCATTACAACAGTTGTTTTATGATACCGTTTGGGGAGAGTTAGATTATCTTATTGTAGATTTACCGCCGGGTACAGGAGACATACAAATTACACTATGTGGTCAAATTCCATTAAGTGGTGCTATTGTAGTATGTACACCACAGAAGGTAG
>BPGX01000004.1 GCA_026003255.1 Bacteroidia bacterium
GAAACCATTATTGTAGATAGCACAATGGCTGCTCAAATTCAAAAGAAAAAAATTCTTCCGATTGATATTCAGGAAAATGATGTAATTGTTGGTTTTTCTTCATCAGGAAAGTCAATTTATGAAACAGAGTACAACAGCGGCATTGGAAGTAACGGACTCACAATGGCAAGGCATGAGTTGTTCAACAAATTAGTTGCCGAAAAGTATCCTGAATCGTATGATACCAATTTGAATGAAGAAGTGATTTATACAGGAAGATATTTTGTTACAGATACGATAGAAATTAAATATAATGTCAATAATCAAACTTTAAAAGAAAACGTGCCGATTGGAAAATTAGCACTATCGCCCACCAGAACGTATGCACCCTTGTTGATGGAAATTTTGAAGACATATTCAAAAGAAATACATGGAATAATACATTGTACAGGAGGTGGGCAAACCAAGGTGTTACATTTTTTAGACAAGCCCTTACGAATAGTGAAAAATAATCTTTTTGGTCTCCCAAAGATATTTCAAATCATTGCTGAACAAAATAAAAATAACCTGAAAGAGTTGTACAAAGTATTCAACATGGGACATCGATTGGAGATATACACGAATGAAAGTGTAGCATTAAAGATGATTGAAATATCCAACCAGTTTGGAATAGAGGCACAAATTATTGGAAGAGTTGAAAAATCTAATAATACAGAAGTGTTTATACAATCTGAATTAGGGGAGTTTTTGTATTTAAAATAATTAATATTAAACCGCCACTTCTGCTTTAATGTGTGGATGTGGGTCGTAACCTTCTAATTTGAAATCTTCGTATTTAAAGTCAAAGATATTTTTGATTTCTGGATTCAAAATCATCCTGGGTAATGGTCTGCAATCTCTGGACAATTGCAATTTTGCCTGTTCAATATGATTTAAGTAAAGATGCGCATCACCTAATGTGTGTACAAATTCATAGGGTTCGAGATTGGTGACCTGTGCTACCATCATCAAAAGCAAGGCGTAAGAAGCTATATTAAATGGAACACCTAAAAAAATATCCGCACTTCTCTGATAGAGTTGACAGGATAATTTTCCATTGGCTACATAAAATTGAAATAAAATATGACAGGGAGGTAGTCGCATTTCTTTGATTTGAGCAACATTCCAGGCACTTACAATTAATCGTCTTGAGTTTGGATTTTTTTTGATGTCTTCAATTAATTGACTAATCTGGTCAATGTGTCCACCATTGTAATCCAGCCAGCTTCTCCATTGGTAACCATAGATGGGTCCTAATTCGCCGTTTTCGTCTGCCCATTCATCCCAGATGGTTACGCCATTTTCTTTTAAGTATTTGATATTGGTTGAACCTTTTAAAAACCACAACAATTCGTGAATAATGGATTTTACATGTAATTTTTTTGTAGTTATTAAAGGAAAACCTTCTTGTAAGTTAAAACGCATCTGATAACCAAAAACACTGATAGTTCCAACGCCTGTTCTGTCTTCTTTTTTTATTCCATTATCTAAAACATGTTGAAGCAACTGGTGATATTGTTTCATATATTCAAATTAAAAGGTGAGAGTTTTAGCAGGAAGGATGGTTGCTTCACAGGTTCCAAATCCTACACGAATGCCATTTTTTTCAGCGAATCCTTTAATAATAATTGTGTCTCCGTCTTGTAAAAACTTACGTTCTTCACCATTGTTCAACTTCAAGGGTTTTGTGCCTTTCCAGGTTAGTTCCAACATGCTTCCAAATTCATGAGGATCTGGTCCACTGATTGTTCCGCTGGCCATTAGATCACCAACATTCACCGGACAACCATTAATAGTGTGATGTGCTAACTGTTGTTCCATTGTCCAGTATAAGTATTTTCGTATTACTACGGCAAATAGTTGTTTCAACACCATCCGAAGTTTTAAGAATAACTTCTAACGAAATGTCTAAGTTTTGTAAGGGCTCTTGTTTCAAATAGGGTAATGGTTCAGGTGATTGTGGAGAAGCAGGAATATAAAAGGGTTCTAATGCTTCAAGAGTTACGATCCATGGAGAAATGGTTGAAGCAAAATTTTTGGCCAAAAATGGACCTAATGGTTGATACTCCCAGGTTTGAATATCTCTGGCACTCCAGTCGTTAAATAATAACATTCCAAAAATATAATCTTTGGCTTTATTCACAGGAATTACTTCTCCTTGCTGTGTAGATTTGCCTACAACAAAAGCTGTTTCTAATTCAAAGTCCAGAAGTTTACTGGGTCCAAAAATAGGTTTATCGCTATCAGCAGGTTTTGTCTGACCATTAGGGCGATAAAAAGAATGCGGGCTTACGAAAATACTAGAAGACCTTCCATGATAACCTACCGGTAGATGTTTCCAGTTAGGTAAAAGGGCATTATTCGGGTCTCTAAACATTTTACCAACATTCGTAGCATGATACTCACTGGAATAGAAATCAGTATAATCACCAATCTCAATAGGAAGAAGCATTTTGACAGAGGAAATTGGTTTAAAGATTCTATTATATAAATGATGTGCAGATTTTAATTCGTTGTTATTGTCTGAAAGCAATTCTTGAATTCTTTTTCTAACGGCAAAAGTAACGGACTTACCTAATGCTATAAAGTCATTCAGATATGGCTTAGAAAAAATTTCTGTAAGTTGAGGATGAATATCTTTGAAGAAGCCATTTTGTGCTAATTCTTTTAAGTCAATGATTTCATCACCAATAGCCGAACAGGCAGCGTGTTTAACAGAAGCATCACTATATATACCAAAAGGGATGTTATGTATAGAAAAGTCAGAATTGGGTGAGATAGTTTTCCAGGATTTCAAACTCATTTTTTTTTGAGTGCAATAATAAAGATTTAAATCATAAGTTAGAATTTATCTTGAATTTTAGTGCTATGTTATGCTTATCTCAAAATCACCATTTTCCCTATTTCTTTTGTGAAAAACTTATCGGCTTCGGTTGGATTGGTTTCAATTTTTTGTCCATTTAAACGAACATTTACTTTGTATAAATAAACACCGTTGGCTAATTTATCACCGAAGTCATCAGTCCCGTCCCAGGTATATTCTGTAATGTTTCTCCCAATGTGTATTTTACCTAAATCTTCTTTGCGAATTGTTTTTACCAATTTCCCTGTAATAGTAAAAATTTGTATGTCAAAAATTTCGGGAATTTCAGAACCAGTAAGCGTAAAAACAAAACGAGTAGAAGTAGAAAAAGGATTAGGATAGTTCATGATTTGTGTAATAGTGGGCTTATTTATTACACGAAAACTTACTTTATAATCATTAGATCCTGAAACATTTTGACTTCTGTCTTTTGCTTGTGTTCGTAAAGTATAATAACCATCCTCTAAAACTGGCTTGTATTCGATTTGACATTTGTTTTTGTTGGAATTGGAGGCGGGAATAAAATTTAAATCTTTTGCAAAGAATAATTGCTTTTCAGGTTCATTGTCTTTTTTAATGAATACCTGAATATCGGAAGTGTCATTGAGTAATAAAAATTTGTTTTCATCCAGAACAGAAATAACAATATGAGGTTTTGCAGAGACAATATCACCATTCAAAATACGAATACCATCAAATGTTACATCTAATAAAGGATTTATAATGTCTTTTGAAGTATTAAAAGATAATTTTAGAATGTTATTGAAATGATATTGTTCGTGTTGATATTTTGGATGCCCGGGCGGATTCACATCTATCCATAAATCAGTATTCCCGGATAAAGTAAGAGTAGGGATTGTTAAGGTGTCTATAATAATAGCAGCAGGATAAAATGGTTTTATTTTTAGCTTGTCTGGTAAAGGTGTTTTGATGTTGTTTTTTTCTAAATAATAAGTTACAAGTAAACTATCCTGAAATGTTTTATGGCTGATGTTTTCAATAGCATACGCTACTATAAATTTATCGCCTTGCTGAATCGTGTCATTTTTAAGATAAAAACCTTTCTTTGGATTTATTGCACATTCGGGGGCTTCATCGTACAATACTTGCCAACGTTTTAATTGTGGAGCAGTATAATTGACATTATCACGCATATAGGCAATTAATTGAATATTTGGATAAACAGCCGCATCTACATAATTGTATAAGTCCATTATATCCAAACTATCTTCAGTGAATGTAGCCAATGTATCTTTTTGACCATTGGATTTTATACCAATCACTTTGACTATTGTTGTATCTGTTTTAGGATTATCAAGGGATGCAACACGCCAGTGTAAACTGCCCCATTTATAGGCCGGACCAATTATTTCAGAAAGTATAAAGCCATTTTTCCATCTTGTATTAATAGAGTCAGTCAATTGAATAGGTGTTGAAGCATTTGGTGCAATGACTTCATTAGCGCTACCGGGAGGACTTCCTTTTTTTCCGAAGATAATCATCGGTAATGTGTCATTATAGTTGATGAAATTGGCACTTCCAATGCTTTGCATGGCAGAATATACTTGCGGAATAAACGTATAATTTGGAACAAATTTTGGAGAATAGGCCAATACATAATTTCCATTCGGTACATCATTCAAGATAAAATTAGCCATGTCTTGCTGCCAGTTTGGTAAAGAACCACAATAGCCGTTTCCGAAATCAAAGGCATAGAGAGGTCTGGCACCATCGCAGTGGCAATTTCCATACGTCCCAACTTGTGGAGAAGGATTAGAATAGTTTGGTAATGTTGATGCCCATGGTTCACCACTGATGGAGTCAAATACTACAATGGTCCAGCCATCCGGAGCACAAGACCATATATGTTTTACACCACCATTGACGGCATAAATAATTTGGTCATAGTTTAATGCTCCTAAAAATCCGTTTCGACAGAAAATTGAAATTTTGTTATTCACAAAAGTAAAATTTCTTTGAGGTAAGTTATATTTGACATAACGGTAATAATCATTTTTGAATTGAAAATAGTGTGCCTGTCCCCAGCCCCTTTTGTTTCCTATTGTTTGAAAGGAACTCTCTCGCCAGTTGAATTTATCAGTAGTAGAAACAGAATCTTTACTGACACGCCAATAATAAACGGTGCTGTCTTTGAATGGTAAATTGACTGTCCATTCAACAACACCGCCCTGGCTGTAAATAACCGCTTGTTGAATAGGGTTAGTGAATTTATCAGTAGTATCTAATTGAAAACGCCATGCTGTGTTTTGAATCAGAGGGTCTATAGTAGAAGCTTTTAATGTAATGGAAGGAGTTTTAGGTACAATCGCATATTTGTAAGGCCATACAGGGACAATATCCCCAGAAGTGATAAACAAGTCCACGGTTCCTATTGTAGAATTGTTATTTTCATTGGTTTCATTAATTTCAAAATAGGAGTCAACGTAAATTGAAAATTTATTGATGCCACCTGCTCTTGAGAAATCAGTATAGGTGAAAAATTTGTAACTACTTTGATAATAAGGGGCTTTGACGCGTTTGATAATTATGGATGTATCGTTATTGGGAAAAATTCTTGTTATCTTTACAAAAAAACTATCATTAATTGCTTTACCTAAATTTTTTGTATTCACAATAATTCCGATAGAATCAGGATAAGTTTGCGTATCAAAACTAATATCTGCGTTTGTGATTTTATAATCGGGTAATTGTCCACTCCAAAATTTGTAGGCAGGGTCTCCGTGTAAAGAAAAATCCATGGTATTTATTTGATAGTAAATGTCATTGGATAAATAAGCAACCTCTGCAATTTTTTGGACATTGTTTCCTATACCTTTTCCATAAGTGTAATAAGTGAGGTTTTTGTAAAAATTATAACTAAATAAATAAAGGTAATTAGTAAAGCCAAGGGATGCACTTGCTACAAAGTCGATAGCACCTTTTTGATTGGAGAAAATCCAATTTTCTGAAACAGAAATATTATTTGGAAAATATATTCCGCCAGCATAACAACCATTTACGAGAAAGATTGGATATTTCCCGCTATTGTTGTACATGTTTACATCTTCTATAGCAATATCAAAGCCAGATGGAGACCCATGACCAAAGTATCCAATCAAGCCAACGCCATTATTGATAATCGTTTTTACAGAATCTGTTATGTTGGTTTGCACAGGAGAAGATGTTGTTTTTTTGATGGTTGTAATAACATGCCCACCTAATAGAGTATCTTCAAAAATTGTTTTTAAGTTATTCATGTAGTTTACAAAAGTAGTTTGTTCAGAATTGTTTATCCCACCAGAAAAGTGAATGGCTTGTTTTTTCCACTCAACTATATCTGGGTTTTCGGCTTGTTGCAATTTATTTAAATAGTTCAATACTTGGTTGTTGTTTAATGCAGCAATTCTTCCTGTTGGAATTTCAGGTTTTAAATCATTATTAGAATGGAGTTTTGCTGTAAGTAATAAATCGCAAGCAGGCCAACCCATTGTTGGAATAAGGTTTTGGTCTAAATTGTAATTTTGATTTAAATATTCATAAGTAATTCCTTTTCCAATTAATAATAAATAGCGTGGTGGACTGGGCATATTGTCAATTAAAAATTTACAGAAGTTTCTTATGGCTTGTGGATGTTTTGGAGTACCGTATCCAAATTGTTCATAGAGTTCCTCTACATCAGCTAATATAACATTGTAACTTCCGCCAGCAGGGCTTTCTCTGTAAGCTTTGTACTGATTAGCAGATGAGAGTAATGATGCGTGTGTAATAATGATAAAAGCAGAATCTTTGGAAATAGAGTAATTAGTGAAATAGCCCGTGTTATTATTGACTTTTTTGATGGAGGTTACATTGATAATCTCGGAAGTTGCAGATAGATAGCATTTTTTTTCACTACCGCTGTTGGGCACCAGTACTTTTAATGTGCCTGCTGAATATTGATTTTCTATTCGCTTGTAATTATTTAAATCGTAAAATACGATTTCATTTGTAGTACCACCATTTATATTATTGAGGTAAACAAAAGATTTTGGTAAAGATACATTATCATTCACGTAAATAATCCCTTTATTTTGTCCCATAAAATTATTGTTCATCGGATATTTTACATAGATGTAATGTGCGATTAAAGCAATATTGGGATTTGTGGAAGTATTTGCATCGGCCACGAGGTCAATATATGGCTTGACATTATTATTCAACAAGTTAGCAGAAACAGTAGAAGTTCTGACAAAGTGTTCCCAACCTCTGAAAATTGTATCCCAGACGGTTATGTTTGTGCTTGCACCGTCATACCATTTTACTTTAATATGATGGTCTTGTGGCATCATATAATCTACGCCCCATCCGGAAACAGACCATTTCAGATAAACAGGTAATGCTTGTGAAGTAACCAGATTAGCAAAAGAAGAAGAGAAAAAAGTAGCATAATTACCACGTTGAAAATAATAGCCCCAACCTTCTCCTTTTGTATATCGTGCATCACTTAATCCTTCAGAAGTATATTGTGGAAGATAATTGTAATTGTTCTTAGGAGCGTAGATTTGTTCAGTGTAAACAAAAGTTTCGGGATTATTGTGTGAAGAAAAAGAGGTATCTGTTTCTACACTCATTCGTTTGTTATTGGTAGATGAATTAAACGTAATAAAAGCATAAACAGTATCTTTTTTCCCAGGTCCACCAGAACATACACCAACATAAGGATTTGGTAAAGCCGTGATATTAGTGTATAATAAACTGTCTAAAATATCTGGGCGTGGTTCAGCATAGAATTCTATGAAATCAGTTGAATTAAAAACACCGTCTTGTTCACCTTTGATGTAAATATATTGTTCCTGTCCATATAAAAAAATCTGGATGTTTCTTGGATCAATGGTTTGAATGGGAAATCCTGCGTTGGCAAGTGTTGTTGAATCTATTCTGTAGATACCCTGTTGATAAATTGGAAACTTAAAGTAAACTAAATTATGATTAATCCATTCGTTGCCGTAAGATTGAGAAAATAACTTTATACTACTTATTATGAGAAAAAATAACAGAGAAAAGAAAATAGAACGCCATTCATTATTGTATATGTTATTTCTTTTCATTTTGAGGATTAATATCAATTTTCAGTGAGAATATATTGGAGTAAGGTGCAATACTTTTATCACCTACATCAGAAAGTGCGTAATCAATAGTAAAAATTTTGTAATGAATACCTGCACCAATATTGGGTTGGAAAGTAGTAATGTAAGTTGTGCCTTCTGGATTCAGTTGTTTTTGGATATTACCAATTCCAGCTCTCACGAAGATTAGATTTTTATATCCTAATTCAATGCCCATTCGTGGTTCTAAACTCCATAAATTGGTTTTAATTACAGTATTTCTTTTCCCATCAAAGGTATTAAAAAAGTTTATTTCTGCTAATAAGGAAAAATCTTTTTTGAAAGTAAAAGTTCTGGCAGCGCCAAGTATTAAAGAAGGTTTTGTAATTTCCAATGAGTTAGAAGGAATAGTATTCCCGGTCGCTAATAATACAGCTTTTTCATCTTCGGTAAATGAAAAACTCCATGCATTAAATGTGCCGGTTATATCTTTTGCCATTGCAGCAAATCGCCAATCTTTGTGATGATAGGTAGCAGAAACATCTAATCCAAATCCCCAAGCTTTTGCAAAGGGCCCAATTTTACGATTGATAATTTTAAAGTTACCGCCCAGTAATATGCCTTTAAGTTGAGGAATTTTTCTTGCGTAAGATAACAATACTGCCAAGTCGGTTGCACTAAAAGATGTTACTCTTGAATAATCCACATTCCCATTAGGGTCTACTAAATCAAGTGTATTAGGAATATTGTCAATTCCAAATCTTAAAATACTGATAGCACCCACACTATTGGAATCAATTATTTTTGAAGCGCCGATGTAGTCGTATTTTGCAATACCTGCAAAGTATTCAGCATGCATCAGACCAAGTTCTAAATTATTTTTTTGCAGTAATAATGCAGATGGATTCCAATATCCGGTAGTTACATCATTGTTGCTGGCAATAATACTATTTGCCATGCCCAATGCCCTCGCACCAACACCAATATTAAGAAATTCATTAGAATATTTTTGTGCTAATAGAGAAAGAAAACAAAAGGAAGAAAATAAGAAAGTTACTAATGATTTCATAAGCCCAAATTTAATTAAATTATTTTTGAGATAAACGATGAAGAACAAAAAAAATTGTGCAATACTAACCAACAAATAAAAAGGAATTATTCATCCTTTGCTTCCATCATGCTGACTAATTTTTTATTCAGAAAGAATAATATAATGGAAGCAAGCCCGGACATAATTACAAAAACCATGAAAAACTCATAGGCACTTGAAATTTCAAGACCTAAAAAGTGAGTAGGTTCTACTACACCAGTTTCAGGATTTTGAATAGGATATAGTTTACTCAACATCCCTGCAAAATCATTGGCCATTGCTGTACTTAAAAACCATACGCCCATTAAAAGAGATGCTAAACGTGCAGGGGCTAATTTAGCTACCATGGATAAGCCAATAGGTGATAAGCACAATTCACCAAGCGTATGAAGAATATACATTGAAAACAGCCAGAACATACTGACTTTTTGTTCAGCCGTAACACCTTTCACACCAAATGCAATTACTAGATAACCTATACTTAATAAAAATAAACCAATGGATTGTTTGAGTGGAGAAGGTGGTTCCATGTTTCGTTGACCTAATTTAGTCCACAACATAGCAAATAGTGGAGCAAATATGATGATAGCAAGAGGATTGATAGATTGAAAATAACTGGCGGGCATTTCCCATCCGAATATAACTCTATCGGTTTGTCTATCGGCAAACAAAGTGAGTGAAGCACCTGCCTGTTCAAATGCCGCCCAGAAGAAAATAACGAAGAAAGCAATGATGTAAATTACTGTAATGCGTGTTCTTTCAGCACGTGTAAGTGTTGGGTCTGTGATGATAAATCCAGCAGCTGGGATAGAGGTGCCAAAGATAATGGTGCTAACAAAATTATGTTTTGTGAATGGGACAACGAAATAAAAGAAGAACAATAAAGCAATATAAATTACTAACCAGGTAGCTACTCTTCGAATGTCAAATTCTTGCTTTGCAGCGGGATTGTTTTCTACTAATTCATCAATTTTTTTAGAGGGCTTACCTCCAATAGGTTCGCCTGACGAAGTAACAATGTATTTATCTTTTAATAAAACAAAAAGTAATAATCCTATTAACATTCCGACACATGCTGCGAGGAAGCCCCACTTATAGTCGAACTTTTCTGCTAATGTGCCGCATACTAGTGGAGAAAAGAAAGCTCCTAAGTTAATCCCCATGTAGAAAATAGAAAAGGCTGCATCAATACGTTTATCATTAGGGGGATACAAACTATTGACCATAGTGGAAATATTAGGTTTGAAGAAACCATTTCCTACTACTAATGCTAAGAGGCCTAAAAAGAAAAAAATACCAGCGGTCGTCCAGTTTGTTTCTCTGATCGATGCGCTTAAAAAAAGAAAAAACTGGCCAATAGCCATTATTATACCTCCTACGATGATGGAGCGTCTGTTGCCCCAATATCTATCGGAAATATAGCCACCGATTAGTGGTGTTAGATATACTAGTCCAGTGTAATTTCCATATATTCCGGAAGCAAAATCTTTGTCATACAAAAGTGCTTTAGTCATATACAACATTAAAATGGCACGCATTCCATAATAACTAAATCTTTCCCACATTTCAGTAAAGAACAAAAGATACAAACCTCTAGGATGACCTTGTTGAGAAGAATTACTCATAATTGTATGTTTTTGGAGATTGTTTTGTTTTGCCACAAATTAGTGTAAAAAAAATGTTTTATGCAAGATGTTTGTTATTTTTAAGAGTGAAATTTTCAAGGAATGAAGATAAAGAGAAAAGGTTTAATGGAGTTGGTAATAAAGAATGAACATCAGGTATTTATGAAATTACAGCTTCAGGTTTTTAAAAAGTTTCTTTAAAAAAGAGAAACTTTTTTATATTTTTTTCTTTAAATTAAATAAATATTTTAGTAAATATTTTGTAAATTCAAGTAAAATATTTTAGTAAAATTTCTTTATTTTAAGGAAAAACTTTACTAATTTTGCTCCCAAACAGAGAGATTATGAAAGAATTAATAAAAAAGATAATACTCAATTTTGATGAGTTTAGAAAAAGAGAATTTATAGACAGAGTAATAGATATACCAATGGATACAAGGAAAATTATTACCATTATAGGTCCCAGAAGAAGTGGAAAATCGACTGTTATGTTTCAATTAATGCGGGATTTAATGAAAAAATATAAGGTTAAACAACATCAAATTGTGTATCTGAATTTTGAAGATGAAAGATTGGAAATGGATGTTACAAAATTTGATTGGATTATTCAGGCCTATACTGAGTTGTATCCACAGGAGGATTTACGAAATGTTTATTTCTTTTTTGATGAAATTCAGAACATTCCGGGCTGGGAAAAATTTGTGCGCCGTTTGTATGATAGTATTTCAAAAAATATATTTCTGACAGGTTCTAATGCAAAGTTTTTAAGTGTTGAAATTTCAACTTCTTTGCGCGGAAGATGTTTGAATTATGAAGTATTGCCATTGAGTTTCTATGAATTTTTATTATTTAAAGGATTAAAAGTAGATACTGATCGGGATATGTATAAATTGCAAAAGCACGCGCTCATCAAAAATTACTTTATGGAATACTTGATGTATGGTGGATTCCCTGAAATAGTTGATTTCCCGGAAAAGTTAAAAATCAAGATTTTACAGGAATACTTCAATGTGATGATTTTTAGAGACATCGCAGAGCGATATAAAATAAAAGACCTTTCATTATTGAAGTTTTTTATAAAACGAATTTTTGAATCCATTTCAAAACCATTGTCCATTAATAAAATTTATAATGAATTAAAATCAAGGGGTTACAAAATATCCAAAAATGATTTGTATGATTATGTGGATATGGTGTACACAGGGTATTTGACAAAATATATTTTTAATCAAAATCAATCGGTTAATAAAAGAGAGATGAGTAAAAAATATTATGCTATTGATATGGGACTTGTTAGCGCCGTATCAGCAGATTTGAACATAAAGAATAAGTTATTAGAAAACTTGATGATGTTAGAGATCTACAGACATCTTGAAACTACTGAAAAAATTATGTATTATCATTCACCTACAAAAGAGTGCGATTTTGTTGTTGATCAAAAAATACCAGTTCAAGTATGCGTTGAATTTATGAATGAAGAAACTCAAAAAAGAGAAATAAACGGGCTAATGGAAGCAATGAAATACTTTAAATCTAAGACAGGATATATAATTACAGTAGACAAAGATGATCATACATTAAAAACATTGTCAGATAAAATTAAAGTTCTTTCTGCTTACGAATTTATTTTGAATGTGAATAAGTACTTATGAGACAATGGTATTAGAGTTATTTTTTTAGAATATTAACTGAAAATTTTTCGTTTAATTTACAACCAAAAAAATGGAACCATCCAAGCGTGTTCAAAGTATTGAAGAGCCATTGACAATTGGCATGTCCAGAAGAAGTAGAGAATTATCTCAGCAGGGTATTAAAGTGATTAATTTGAGTTTAGGTGAGCCAGATTTTGATACACCAGAACCTATCAAGCAAGCAGCGATTGAAGCAATTCAAAATAATTTCACTCACTATACAGCAGTGTCTGGCTATTTAGAATTAAGACAAGCTATATGTCAAAAATTTAAACGTGATAACAATTTAGATTATACGCCAGAGCAAATAGTTGTATCTACTGGTGCTAAACAGAGTATTGCTAACGCCTATTTATGCTTGCTAAATCCGGGTGATGAGGTGATTGTTCCAGCTCCCTATTGGGTAACTTATGTTGAATTTTTGAAGTTGATTGATGCAAAACCTGTTATTATTAAAACGGGTATAGAAACTAATTTTAAAGTAACTGCTGATGTCTTGGAAAAACACATTACACCTAAAACAAAGTTAATTATATTTAGTTCGCCTTGTAATCCAACAGGGAGCGTATATTCAAAAGAAGAGTTAGAAGCGTGGGTTAAAGTTTTAGAAAAATATCCGAATATTTTTGTTATTAGTGATGAAATTTATGAACATATTAATTATGTTGGGAAACATTACAGTATTGCGCAGTTTGAAAGTATGAAAGAGAGAGTCACTGTAATTAACGGTGTTTCTAAAGGTTTTGCAATGACTGGATGGAGAGGAGGAATTTTAGCGGGACCTAAGTGGTTAGCACAGGCCTGTGATAAAATGCAAGGACAATTCACTTCGGCTACTTGTAGCATCACTCAAAAAGCGATGCACAAAGCGATGGAAATAGATGTGAAAACGTATGTAATGCCCATGGTTGAAGCATTCAGAAAAAGAAGAGATTTAGTGCTTAAAAAATTGGCTGAAATACCGGGCATTAAATTTAATATTCCTGATGGTGCATTTTATGTATTTGTGGATGTTTCTGGTTTATTTGGTAAACGTTATGGTGAAAGAGAAATAAAGAGTGGTACCGACTTGTGTTTTTATTTATTAGAAGAAGCAAGAGTATCAATAGTACCGGGCGCTGCATTTGGAGATGATAATTATGTAAGAATATCGTATGCAGCATCTGAAATAAATCTTGAAAAAGCATTAACTCAAATTAAAGCAGCTATTCAAAAATTACAATAAAATAAAATGAAAAAGTTTAGCATTAAAAAAGAACATATTAGAGAATTATTTCGTTCATTTAATAATTTGAATGTGTTGATAATTGGCGATGTGATGATTGACAATTATGTGTGGGGAAAGGTTAATAGATTGTCACCAGAAGCACCAGTGCCGATTGTTTCGGTAGAAAAGAAGGAGATGCGTTTGGGTGGCGCAGCGAATGTAGCGTTGAATGTGCAGGCAATGGGCTCAAATCCCATTTTATGTTCGGTGATTGGAGCAGATATGGAAGGAAATGCGTTTTTAGAATTATTGAAAAAACAAAAATTAAGTCCTAAGGGAATTTTGAAATCACGGAATCGGCCTACGACTATTAAAACAAGAGTGATTGGAAACAAGCATCATTTATTGCGTATTGATGAAGAAACAGAAGAAGATATTAATGCTAATGAAACACAAAACTTATTGACACTTATAAATTATATTATTCATCACGATAAGATTGATGTGATAATATTTGAAGATTACAACAAAGGATTAATCACGGCTAAGCTTATTCAAAAGGTCGTGGATTTGGCAAAGCAAAAAAACATACCTATTTGTGTTGACCCTAAAAAGAAAAACTTTCACGCTTATAAAAATGTAACCATATTTAAGCCCAACCTGAAAGAACTTAAAGAAGGATTAAAATTAGATGATGACGAATTATCAATTAATGATTTACAGAAAATTGTAAGCAGTTTTAGAGTAAAGCAAAAATTAAATGCTGTTTTATTAACTTTAGCTGACAAAGGAGTGATAATGAATACAAGAACGTCAAAAATTCATTTACCTGCGCATGTTCGTAAAATTGCCGATGTGAGTGGTGCAGGAGATACAGTGATTAGCGTTGCAGCTCTTTGTGAAGCAATGCGTTGTGAACCAATACTTACGGCAGCGTTAGCAAATTTAGCAGGTGGCTTAGTATGTGAAGAAGTTGGAGTGGTTCCAATTAATAAGGAAAGATTATTGGAAGAAGCGTTAGAATTAGATTTTGTGAGATGAATATTCAGGAAGTAAAGCCCTATAATAAAGAAAAGCCCAAGAAAACTCAGGTGAGAGAAATGTTTAATAACATTTCTCACAAATACGATGTAACCAATTCAGTTCTGTCATTTGGAATACATTATTATTGGAGAAAAAAATGTATTGAAAAATTAAAACAGTTTCATCCTAAATACATTTTAGATTTAGCGACTGGTACAGGGGATTTGGCTATTGCACTCGCTCAATTGCCAGCAGAAAAAATTATTGCTGCAGATTATGCAGAAAAAATGTTGGGTATTGCTCACAAAAAAATTGTTGCAAAAAAATTAAACAACATTATAGAGATAAAGCAAGAAGATGGAGAAAATTTGTCCTTTAAGGATGCTGCTTTTGATGCTATAACGATCTCCTTTGGTATTCGTAATTTTGAAGATTATCAGAAAGGATTAGGGGAAATGTATAGAGTTTTAAAAGAAAATGGGGTACTTTTAATTCTTGAATTTACTTTACCTAAAAATAAGTTGATGAGAGGATTGTATAATTTTTATTTCAAGTATATATTGCCAATCATAGCGTGGATTTTAACAGGAGATAAAAAAGCGTATGATTATTTACCAGATAGTGTTGCATCTTTTCCACAATATGAAAATTTTTGTAATATTATAATTTCAAAAGGGTTTAGAAACTGTGATTATTTTCCTTTGACTGGTGGAATTGCAACAATTTATTTGGCAAGAAAATAATTATTGCACAATTTTCATTTCTTTAATTAGCCAATCGCAGTGAGCGTATTTATCCACCAAAAATAATGTATAGCGAATATCCAGGATAATATTCCTACAAATTTCTGGATTGTACATAATGTCGCTCATTGTGCCTTCCCAGCATCGGTCAAAGTTTGTACCAATCAATTCGCCATTAGCATTAAAGACAGGACTTCCGCTATTTCCACCTGTTGTGTGGTTGGATGCAATGAAAGCAATATGTAATTCGCCATCTTTATCTGCGTACCTTCCAAAGTCCTTTTTCAGAAAGAGATTTTTCAAACTATCGTTTACATAATAATCTGGATTATTGGGATTTTCTTTTTCAAGAATACCTTTGTAAGTAGTAAAGTAGTTGTAACGCACACCATCACGTGGTTCGTACTTTTTCACTTTACCAAAGGTAATGCGAAGAGTAGAATTAGCATCAGGATAAATTGCTTTATCTTTTTGATAGTCCATTAAAAGCTTTAAATACATTTTCTGATTATCCGTAATTTTTGAATCTATTTCCTTTAAATTAGGTAAGATATTGGAATAGAAATTTAATTTTACACTTTGCACCATTCTATAAAATAAATCGCTTTCAAAATCCTTGATTTTAGTATCATCAGGAGTGCTTAATAATTCTTTTAATTTCTCGTTATTTAAGAATAAAGATTTAGAATATAAATATTCCGCCAATTTTTGAACATCTTTATTGAATTGATTATATAATGAATCTAAAAAAGGTATTCTGTCGGATGATGGTATGCTCTCAAAATAATCTTTCAATAATGCAACAAAAATCTCTTTATCAGCTGAAATGTGAAAAGAGATAGGAATACTTTTCGATAATTGTAATTTCATTTTTTCCAACTCATTGCTTAGTCCCATTTTGTATCTATTGTATTCCGTGAAAAAATCAACATAATTGCTAATGTAACGAATAGCATCTATTGCCATAAAGCATTCTTGGTAATAATCAGCAAGCATTTGATAATAGCGGTACTGAGGATAAAGTTGTTCAAAATTGTTTTTAATAATTTTAAAACTATCCAATGCAGAGAGCTTGTTTTGTAGTTTTTGATACAATTGATTTTCAAATGTTTTCTTTTTTTCAACGGCATTAAATTTTTTTAATCCAATCATTTCACCTTTCCATTTTTTGTAGTAGTTAGCAACAGAGGCATAAGCGTTGGCATATTTTAGATTGAGTGCATCACTCTGCTTCATATACTTTTCTAAGATATTTAACTTCTTTTCTCTTAATTTCACACGACGTGGGTCTATATCATTCACAATAATATCAACGGCATAAGAACTCAAGTATTCCTGTGTACGACCGGGGAATCCGTAAACCATTGTAAAATCACCTTCTTTATATCCTTTCAAACTAATTGGTATTACATATTTTGGACGGTAGGGAACGTTGTCAGGTGAATATTCTGCTGGTTTATTATCTTTTGAAGCATAGATGCGAAACATTGTAAAATCTGCATTGTGTCTTGGCCACATCCAGTTGTCATCTTCTCCACCAAATTTACCAATGTGTTCGGGTGGAGCAGCTACTAAACGAATGTCTTTAAAAGTTTCATAAACGATGAGAAAATATTGTAACTCATAATTAAATGGTTTTACAACAGCGTTATAGTGAGTACCTTCAATGGCTTTGTTGATTATGTTTTTGATATTTTTTTGAATGATTTCTTCTTTTTGTTTTTTATCTGTAAATTGATTTGTATTTGCTAATACTTCTTTTGTAACATCTTCAATTCTTATAACAATAGAAATGGAAAGGTTGGGACAATACAATTCTTCCTGATGATTTTTTGCCCAATAGCCATTTTTAAGATAATTTTTTTCAACGGTGCTCAAATTCACTACACTTGAATAGCCGCAGTGATGATTGGTAATGAATAATCCCTTATCTGAGATAATTTCACCAGTACATCCACCACCGAATAAAACAATGGCATCTTTGAGTGATGATTTATTGACACTATAAATTTGTTCTGGAGTAAGTTTACAACCTGCTTGTTTCATTTTAGAATAAATGCCAGTTGCCTGTAATAATTGAGGCAACCACATTCCTTCGTCAGCCCATATATTAAATGCTAAAAATAGATTAAGATAAATGAATAATCTTTTTTTCATAGGATTACTTTTATGATTTTTTTAGCTCTTTGAATGTGAGATAATTTTTTTCTTGTGTTTTTTTGAATAATGGTTTTTCTCTTAATGGTTCACAGGGTTTAAGAGTATTGTAACAATCTTTTGGTAATTGTTGATAGAGTTTTGTTCCTTCGGTTTTCCATTGAATCATTTCGTCGGATACGTCTTTCACAATTTTAGCAGGATTACCAACTACCACTTTTCTATTCGGAATTTTCATTTCTTGAGGTACAAAGGTTAATGCTCCAACGATGCATTCATCGCCAATTTCTACATTGTCCATTATCACACTATTCATTCCTATTAAACAATTTCTTCCAATCGTTGCTCCATGAATAATAGCCCCATGTCCAATATGTGCAGATTCTTTGAGTAAAACGGTGGTTCCTGGGAACATGTGAATGATGCAATTTTCCTGAACATTACATCCATCTTCAATAATGATTTCTCCCCAATCGCCACGAATGACTGCGCCCGCACCTACAAATACATCCTTTCCGATACTTACATTCCCAATGATGCAAGCATTTGGATGAATAAATGCAGAAGGATGAATGTAGGGCTTAAAACCTTCAAATTCGAAAATATTGTTCATTACTTTTTTGGTTGCAAAAGTATGAAACTAATCTAATTAAATTTTTATTCTTTGAATGATTACATACAAATTACTTTTCTTACTTTCGCACAAGTTTTAAAAATGAAAAATATGTCGCAGAATACAACATTGCAAACAGAAGAATTGTTTAAGAAAATTATTTCACATTCCAAAGAATATGGTTTTATTTATCCCAGCAGTGAAATTTATGATGGTTTAAGTGCTGTTTATGATTATGGTGCGTATGGAGCAGAATTAAAAAATAACATTCGTGCGTATTGGTGGCAGGCAATGACGTATTTACATCAAAATATTGTAGGTATTGATGCGGCTATTTTTATGCATCCCACAACATGGAAAGCCAGTGGTCACGTAGATGCGTTTAATGACCCTTTAATTGACAATAAAGATAGTAAGAAGCGTTACAGAGCCGATGTGTTGATCGAAGAACACATTACAAAATTGCAGGAAAAAATCAATAAAGAAATTGAGAAAGCAAGAAAACGTTTTGAAAATTTTGATGAAAACTTATTTCGTTCTACCAATCCAAGAGTAAAAGAAATTCAGGAAAAAATTCAACAAATTGAAGAACGATTCAAAAATGCTCTTGAAAAAAATGATTTACAGGAAATAAAACAGATTATTTTAGATTGCGAAATTGCTTGTCCAATTAGTGGTACCAGAAACTGGACGGATGTTCGGCAATTTAATTTAATGTTTGCTACTCAATTAGGTTCAGTTGCAGATGAAGCTAATACGATTTATTTACGTCCGGAAACAGCACAAGGAATTTTTGTCAACTTTTTGAATGTTCAGAAAACGGCACGAATGAAAATACCTTTTGGAATTGCTCAAACCGGGAAGGCGTTTCGGAATGAAATTGTGGCACGGCAATTTATTTTTAGAATGCGAGAGTTTGAGCAAATGGAAATGCAATATTTTGTGAAACCTGGAACAGAGATGGAATGGTATGAATATTGGAAAGAAGCCCGTTTGAAATGGCATAAAGCACTTGGTTTTTCAAATGATTACTACCGTTTCAAAGACCATGTAAAACTTGCTCATTATGCGAATGCTGCTTGTGATATTGAATTTAAATTTCCTTTTGGATTTAAAGAATTAGAAGGTATTCATTCCAGAACAGATTTTGATTTATCCAACCATGAAAAATATAGTGGAAAAAAATTGCAATATTTTGATGTAGAAGAAAACAGAAGATATGTGCCTTATGTAATTGAAACATCTGTTGGTTTGGATAGATTGTTTTTAGCCATTCTTTCAGCGGGCTATAAAGAAGAATTAGTGGAAAATGAAACAAGAACTGTTTTATCCATTCCTGCTGCACTTGCGCCCGTTAAAGCGGCCGTGTTACCACTGGTGAAAAAAGATGGAATGCCCGAAATTGCCCAAAAACTTTGGGAAGAATTAAAATATCTTGGAAAAATTATTTACGAAGATAAAGACACCATTGGTCGTCGTTACAGAAGACAGGATGCTATTGGAACACCATATTGTATTACAATTGACAATGAAACATTACAGAATGAAACCGTGACTATTCGTGAAAGAGATACGATGCAACAAGAGAGAATACACATAAGTAAAGTATATTCCTATATTGAAGAAAAAACGAGTATTAAAAACTTATTGAGAAAATTGTAATATGGCATTGAAGGTTGTATTCATGGGGACACCAGCATTTGCAGTGCCAACATTTGAAAAATTAGTTCAATACCATAATGTTTTGAGTGTTGTTACAACGCCTGATAAACCAGCTGGTAGAGGATTGAAGCTGCAATCCAGTGCAGTAAAGGAATGTGCAATAAAGCATAATATTCCAGTTTTACAACCAGAGAAATTAAAAGACCCTGATTTTTTACAGCAATTAAAAAATTTGAATGCCGATGTTTTTGTGGTAGTGGCGTTTCGCATGTTGCCAAAAGAAGTATGGAGTATGCCACCGCATGGTACATTTAATTTGCACGCATCTTTATTGCCAAAATACAGAGGCGCTGCACCAATTAACTTTGCCATTATTAATGGAGAAACTGAAACAGGTGTTACTACATTTAAAATTCAGGAACAAATAGATACTGGTAATATTGCTTTACAAGAAAAAATTGCTATTGACGAAAAAGATACTGCAGGAACATTGCACGATAAGATGATGACTATTGGTGCGGATTTGATGATTAAAACGCTTGAATTGCTTGAACAAAATAAGTTACAACTGTTAGAACAGGATAATTCGCAAGCAACTTATGCGCCTAAAATAACCAAAGAATTTTGTCAAATTAACTGGCAACAACCTTCGAAGAAAATATATGACTTTATCAGAGGATTAGCGCCTTATCCCGCTGCCTATACTTTTCTGGATATTAATGGTAGGAAAACATATTGTAAAATTTTATGGGCTGAAAAAATCAATTTATTAAAACCATTACCTGCAGGTACTTTATTAACCGATAACAAACATTTTTTAAGAATTGTATCAGAAGATGGAGCACTTGATATAAAATTGTTACAGGCAGAAGGAAAACGGCAAATGGATATTGAGGAATTTTTACGAGGCAATAAAATAACCAGCGAACAATGTATTGTATCATAAGAAAGATATTATTTTTATTAGATGCTGAGACAGCACATCACATTGGTTTATCATCTTTAAGCTTTATACATAAAATTTTACCTAAAAGAGTATTTAAATGGTTGTTTAAAATACCCGATTATTCAGCAAATAGAATTGATAAAAATAATTTATTTCACTCATTAAAAATTGGATTAGCGGCTGGATTAGATAAAAACGCTCAGCATTACAAAGCCCTTGCAGCACTGGGCTTTCAGTTTGTAGAAATAGGAACAGTGACACCACGTCCCCAATCAGGAAATCCAAAACCAAGGTTATTTCGTTTAATTAAAGACGAAGCCATCATTAATAGAATGGGATTTAATAATGATGGTGTACAAAAAATTAAGGAACGTTTGACGAATAAACCAACAGATATTGTTGTAGGAGTAAATATTGGCAAGAATAAGGATACTCCAAATGATAAGGCAATTGAGGATTATTTAATTTGTTTTAGAGAATTATACAGTGTGGCAGATTATTTTGTGGTAAATGTGAGTTCACCAAATACACCGAATTTAAGAGAATTGCAAGAAAAAGAACCTTTGATGCAGATTTTAAAGGCATTAAGAGAAGAAGAAAAAAAATTAAGTAAAGATTCAGCGCATAAGGTTATTTTACTAAAAATTGCACCTGATTTATCTGATGATCAATTAAAGGATATTGTAGAAGTGGTTGTAAAATCAGATATTGATGGAATTATTGCTACGAATACTACTATCACAAGAGATAATTTGAGATATGAGGAAGATGTAGACAAGTATGGGCAGGGAGGATTAAGTGGAAAGCCATTATTTGAAAAAAGTTTATATGTGGTAAAAAAAATAAAAGAATTGTTACCTGATAATAAAATACTAATAGGAGTAGGAGGAATTGATAATACTGAGCGTGCACAAATGATGTTGAATGCTGGTGCAAATGCAATTCAATTGTATACAGGGTTTATCTATAAAGGGCCTCAACTTATTACAGAAATCAGAAAAAGTATAAATGTATGAAAACATTATATATTACAGAATGCCCGAGAGATGCGATGCAAGGAATTAAAACATTTATTCCAACTGATTTGAAATTGAGATACATTCAACAATTATTGAAAGTTGGTTTTGATGTATTGGATTATGGAAGTTTTGTGTCTTCCAAAGCAATTCCGCAAATGCAAGATACGGGAGAAATTACCAAGCAATTAGAATTATCCAATACTAAAACAAAACTTTTGGCAATTATTGCAAATTATAGAGGGGCAGAAGATGCTTGTCAGTTTGAACAAGTTTCTTATTTGGGATTCCCATTATCTGTTTCAGAAGAATTCCAGAAACGTAATACCAATGCAACTATTGAAGATGCGTTTATAAGAGTAGAGGAAATCCATAATTTATGTTTTAAAAAAGGAAAGCAATTGAGAGTATATTTATCTATGGCGTTTGGTAATCCTTATGGTGAAGAGTGGAATCCAGAAAAAGTTTTTCAAATGGCAGAACGGTTGTATAGAATGGGAATTAAAGAGATAGCATTGGCAGATACTATTGGATGTTCAACAGAAGATAATATTCAATTATTGTTTTCTCATTTAATGAAAGCATTACCGGAAGTGAATTTTATTGCACATTTACATTCTACACCAGACACTGCGAAGAATAAAATTCTTTCAGCTATTGATAATGGCTGTATTAATTTCGATTCTGCAATTCTGGGATATGGAGGATGTCCGATGGCAAAAGATAAATTAACCGGGAATATAGCAACTGAAACTTTGATTCAATGTGCCAAAGAAAGCAATTTGCATTTTAAGATAAATATGGATGAATTCCGTAAATCTCAGGATATTGCAAGAGAGATATTTGAAATATATCATTAATTAAGGAATGATTATTTTTGCGAGAAGAATTAATAAAAGAATACCAATAATAACATTAGATAAGCTATAAACATCAAGTATTTGAATAATATAAAATAATTATTATTATGAAACCATTGACTAAAGAAGAAATCAAAGAGATTTATAATTTACCACTAATAGAACTGATACACCGTGCAGCGGAAGTTCACAAGCAAAATTTTAATGTAAGAGAAGTTCAGATTAGTTCATTAGTATCTATTAAAACAGGCGGTTGTCCGGAAGATTGTGCGTATTGTCCGCAGTCAGCAAAGTACCAGACAGAGATTAAAGTGCATAAATTAATGGAACCGGAAGAATTGAGTGAACAAATTGATTACGCCAAAGAAAATGGCGTTAGCCGGTTATGTTTGGGTGCTGCGTGGAGAGAAGTGCGAGATAATAGAGATTTTGATAAGGTATTAGAAATGGTTCGAATGATTACAAATGAAGGATTAGAAGTATGCGCGACTTTTGGAATGATTAATGAAGAACAGGCAAAAAAATTAGCAGAAGCGGGATTGTATGCTTACAATCACAATATTGATACATCGGAAGAATATTACAATAAAATAATCACTACCAGAGATTATCAGGATAGATTAAATACCTTGAAAAATGTCAGAAAAGCCGGATTAACAATATGTAGTGGCGGGATAATCGGAATGGGAGAAAGTGACGAGGACAGAATAAGTATGTTGTATACTTTGAATTTATTGAATCCGCATCCAGAGTCGGTTCCGATAAATACTTTGGTTCCTGTTAAGGGTACGCCATTGGAAAATCAACCCAGAGTTTCTGTATGGGAATTAGTGAGAATGATTGCTACAACACGAATCGTATTACCAAAATCAATGGTGCGTTTATCTGCTGGTAGAATTGAATTATCAACAGAAGCACAGGCATTATGTTTTTTGGCAGGCGCTAATTCAATTTTTGTAGGAGAAAAATTATTAACTACACCCAATAATGATATAAATCAAGACAAATGGTTGTTTGAAGTAATGGGGCTTATTCCGAAACCATCGGTTCATCAATTAAAAGAAACAGAAGTATAATATATATGATTTTAAGAGATAAATTAGAAAGCTTTGGTACGACTATTTTTACGGTAATGAGCGCATTAGCTCAAAAACACAATGCTATTAATTTATCTCAGGGTTTTCCAGATTTTGATCCAGATCCTTTGCTATTAGAAATTGCCAGAAAATATTTTTCTTCTTCTTTTCAGCAATATGCCCCAATGCCGGGTTGTATTGAACTAAGGGAGACAGTAAGTGATATTATTTATAATTGTTACAAAAGAAAAGTAAATCCAGAAACAGAAATAACTATTACTGCCGGTGCAACACAAGCCATTTACACAGCTATAGCCAGTTTTGTAGACCGTGGAGATGAGGTTATTATTTTTGAACCGGCGTATGATTGCTATGCACCAGCAGTTATAGTGAATGGGGGAGTGCCTGTATATAGTGAATTAAAATATCCGGACTTTAAGATTGATTGGAATGAAGTAAAAGATAAAATAACTTCTAAAACAAAGATGATTATTATTAACTCACCACATAATCCAACAGGAACTACTTTAAGCAGAGAAGATTTGTTACAACTTCAAGAAATTACAAGAAAAACAAATATTATAGTTTTAAGTGATGAAGTTTACGAGCATATCATTTTTGATAATCAGGAACATCAATCTGTATTGAGATTTGACGAATTGTTTCAAAGGTCCATTATGGTTTCTTCTTTTGGAAAAACAATACACACTACCGGGTGGAAAATAGGTTATTTGGTAGCTCCTGAGCCATTAATGAAAATTATCCGAAAAGTTCATCAATATCTTGTATTTGCAGTCAATCATCCATTGCAAAAAACAATAGCAGAATATTTAAATAACCCACAAAATTATTTAAGCTTAAAAAAATTTTATCAAGATAAGAGAGATTATTTTTTATCTTTATTAAATACATCCTACTTTAAGCCATTAAGTACACAAGGGACTTATTTTATTTTATTAGATTATTCAAAATTAAGTTTTAATCAAGACACAAAATTTGTAATAGAATTGGTGGAAAAGTATAAAATAGCGGCTGTACCGATGTCTGTTTTTTATCATACAAAAAAAGATTATCATTTATTAAGATTTTGTTTTGCCAAGAAAAATGAAACATTAGAAAAAGCCGCTCAAATTATTAAAACTTTAAAAAATTAACTTTTGGTATTTTAATGTAAAAAAAATTATGTACTTTTGAACGCAAAAACAAATAATGAAGAGGGTTTATTTTTTTTGTAGCGTAATATTTTTGATGAGTGGTGTTATTTTTTTATCAATGGCACAAAACTTCGCAAGGCCAAACGATTGGAAAAAAATAAGAAAGGAAGTTTTTGTGCAAATGGGAGCTTCTGGTTTCTTGGGTGATTTAGGAGGATTAGATAAAGTAGGTACAGATTATTCGCCGGTAGATTATGATTTTCAAATTACCAGAACGGCAATGGGCGTTGGATACAAGTATAAATTGCAACAATGGTTAAATGTTGTAACTACCTTTAATTGGTTGATAGTAAAAGGAGACGATAAACTCACTAAAGAACCTTTTCGGAATGAGAGAAACTTAAACTTTAAATCAAATATCTTTGAATTAGCCGCAAGAATTGAATTTGCTTATTTTGCTAATAGAGTTACCAATCGTTATAGTATTAAAAAAACTTTTAGTAGACGTATGAAAGGAATACAAACCGAGTGGGTTGGATTTATTGGTATTGGCGGGTTTTATTATAATCCAAAAGGTTTAGATAAAAAAGGACAGTGGGTACCATTACGCCCTTTGCACACAGAAGGTCAGGGCTTACCGGGAGGTCCAAAACAATACAGTAATTTTTCAATTTGCATTCCAATGGGTATAGGCGTAAATATGTACATCAAAAGACAGTGGACAATAGGCCTTGAATTAAACTGGAGAAAAACTTTTACAGATTATATTGATGATGTGAGTACTGTGTATTATGATCCGGGAAAACTGGCCGCAGCTTACGGTCCAAAATCTGCTGAGATGGCAGACCCAAGCTTGGGTAATATTCCTGGCTTTTCTAAGCCAGACGCAGCGGGAAATCCTGCCCAAAGAGGCGATTCTAAGCAAAAAGATTCCTATTTTAGTATTCAATTGAAAGGCGGGTATGTTTTCAAATATAAAAGAAGCAGAAGTCGCTTGAGAAGTAAGTTCTAATACCCGAAAACATTACCCTTCAAATGTGAGTGTAAAAACTACCATTCGAGAATTAACTTTATCAATGCTTTTTTGTGAAAAGATATTATTACGTTGATATAGCAAATTCCTTGTTCCTGCCAGAATTTTAATTTCTAATCCAAATTTAAAGTATTTCAAATAAAAATCAACGCCACCACCACCACTATAAAAAAAATCATCACGATAAAGTCGAACCATACTATTATCTAATACATTGCCACTGCCAGATGTACCCTGTGATTTTTTATTTCCTGCCAGATCCATTGCATATCCGCCGCCACCAATAACATACGCACTAAAATTGAAAGCCCGCTTGGATTGAATTTTCAATTCTAATGGAAATATTAAAAATGTTGATTCTACGGACTTTTCAAAAACTAAGGAACTATCTCCGTTTTTATTATACAAATAATATTGCAAACTTC
This sequence comes from Bacteroidia bacterium, assembly GCA_026003255.1. GTDB lineage: Bacteria > Bacteroidota > Bacteroidia > B-17B0 > Aurantibacillaceae > BPGX01. Next base: position 26,287 of record BPGX01000004.1, read on the forward strand.
TGGAAGCAAAACTGATATTAGGTGTGAAACGTAAGCGAACATAATCGTGTAAACGAAAATCACTAACAATTCCTAATGCAAAGCCCGGCGCCGATTTATGATAGATATTTTTCATTTGATAACGTACGGTGTCAATAATAGTGTCAGGTAAAAGTGCAATGGGTTTGGTATGAATACGAAAGTCGGTGGAGTTAAAAGCAATGGTAAATCCAAAATGAAGTTTATTGTGATAGAAATTGGGGAGATTTTGTCCTGCACCTTCATTGTGCTGGGAATAAATAGAGTAGTTTGAACAAATCAATATAATTAAAGAAAAGAACCTTTTTAGCATAACAACTTAATAAAGAGGCAAATATAAGAGATAATTTAGTTGAATTAAGGAATTCAATATAACGATGTAAACGAAAATTTATTTTTTAGAAATCTTATCATTTTCAGATGCTTCGAAAAATTTAATTTTTACCAAGGAATCTGGAAGATATTGTTGTTCAACATAGTGGCTGGGAAAATCATGTGGATATTTGTATCCTAAACTGTAATTTAATTCTTTCATTAGTTGTGTAGGTGCGTTGCGAAGATGAAGTGGAACGGGTTGATTGCCATTTTTATCAATAAAATTCAATGCTCTATCAATGGCTAAATAAGCAGAATTACTTTTGGGAGATTGGGCTAAATAAATCGTTACTTGTGATAAAATAATTCGTGCTTCGGGCATACCTATCTTGTGTACTGCATCAAAACAAGCATTGGCTAATAAGAGAGCATTGGGATTTGCGAGTCCAATATCTTCTGCTGCTAGAATGATTAATCGTCTTGCAATGAACAGAGGGTCTTCTCCACCTTTGAGCATTACCGCCAGCCAATACAAGGCCGCATCAATATCTGATCCGCGAACCGATTTAATGAAGGCAGAAATAACATCATAGTGTTGTTCCGCGTTTTTGTCGTATAAAATGGAATTTTGTAAGAGAGTATGTGTTAAATCGTTTGTTATCTCAATAGTAGGATGATCGGAATGTTGAATGATGTATTCTAATCCATTTAATAATTTTCTGGCATCTCCGCCACTATAAGCCAATAATGCTTCTGGTTCTTTCACTACAATGTTCTTTTGTGATAAAATACTATCTTCTTTGATGGCTTTATTTAATAATTGTAGTAATTCTTCTTTATTCAGATGATGAAGAACAAACACTTGCATTCTGGATAATAAAGCGGGGACAATTTCAAATGAGGGATTTTCAGTCGTTGCACCAATTAATGTGATGGTTCCCTTTTCCACTGCTGATAATAACGCATCTTGTTGGGTTTTATTAAAACGATGAATTTCATCAATGAATACAATAGGACTATTTTTCTGCAGGAATAAGTTTTTTTCAGATTTTTCTAAGATTTCTCTAACTTCTTTTACCCCAGAACTAATTGCAGACAAAGAATAAAAAGGGCGCTTCAATTCATTCGCTATCAAGGACGCAATACTCGTTTTCCCAACGCCTGGTGGACCCCATAATATCATTGAAGGAATGAAATTTTGCTGTAAAAATTTTGTAAGTATTCCATTGGGACCAACAAGATGGGATTGACCAATCAAATCTTTCCATTCTTTGGGGCGTAAACGTTCTGCTAATGGTTGCATAAATTTTATTGGCTTTAAATTTACTATATTTACCCCAAATTGGGTATTATGAAAAAAATTATTGTAGCGTTTATTATGTTTTCATTGTTTTTTGTGGCATTTAGAGATAAAGACAAAGACCCGTTACATAAAAGGATTTTTAATACCAATATCACAGAAATAAAATCTGGAGTGCCAACAAATAAAATTATGAAGGATGAGTTGGAATTCAAGGATGGAAAAGTTTTTAGTAATTTTTTAAATGATAAATTTAATGTAAGTTGGCTGAAATATGTAATTGAAAAAGATACAAGTTATGTTGATTCTATTACAGAGGCACAAGTTCGTTATTTTGAAATAAAAGCATCCGTGAAAAATGAGGAAAAGGAGGAAACAACTCTATTTTGCAAAATAGAAAATGAAAATATTGAGGGAGAAATTAAAATTATGAAAAATGATAAACTCAAAAAACATTTTGAATTTTCAGGCAGTGAGAAAGCCACAAAGATTAAAGATAAAAAATGAAATTATCAAATATTGGTTCATATTATTAATTTTAAATACAATGGATGCACAGATAAAAAAAACTGAAACTGCTACATTTGGAATGGGTTGTTTTTGGTGTACAGAAGCCATTTTTCAAGAGTTGAAAGGAGTAATTAGTGTAATGCCTGGCTATGCTGGTGGACACGTTCCTAATCCTACTTATGAAGAAGTATGTGCAGGAAATACTGGCCACACTGAGGTAGCACAAATTCAATACGATCCACTAAAGATTACTTTTGAAGAACTATTAGAGGTTTTTTTTAAGGTTCATGATCCCACTACATTAAACAGACAGGGTGAGGATGTGGGATTTCAATACCGTTCTGTGATTTTTTATCATAATGAACATCAAAAACAAGTCGCAGAAAAAATTATTCAGGAATTAAATCAACAAAATGTTTTCGGGAAACCAGTAGTTACTGCGGTAGAACCGTTCAAGAATTTTTATCCGGCAGAAGATTATCATAAGAATTATTTTCGTTTAAATTCAAATAAACCATATTGTCAATTGGTCATTAAGCCAAAAGTTGAAAAGTTTGAGAAAATATTTAAAGACAAATTGAAGAAATAATTTTTGTAGAACTTTTACTTTCGTTTCCAAACCTGAAATTCAAAGGGGTAAGAATGTTTTTCATCTGCAGGATGAAATGTTTTTTCAACTAACACAAAATCCTTTTCAAAAGAAGGAAAGAAAGCATCGGCACTGAAAGAATGGTGAATTAAAGTTCTTTGAATTTCATTAATGTAAGAGTAAAACAATTGATAAATTTGACCACCACCAATGATAAAAATTTTTTTATCTGAAAATTTTTGTGGAATTTCCTTCAATAATTTTTCGTAATCATTATACATTATTATATCGGGATGTTTGAAATTTGTAGAAGAAGTAAGTACAATATTTGTTCTGTTAGGCAGAGGTTTGCCAATGCTTTCAAAGGTTTTTCGTCCCATGACAACGACATGCCCAATAGTTAGTTGTTTAAATCGTTTTAAATCATCAGGCAAATGACATAGTAATTGGTTATTGTTACCAATTCCATTATTTAAATCAGTCGCAACGATAGCAATCATGAAAAAAAGATTAGTTACATGTGGATGATGGGGTTCCGTCGTAATTGAGAAATCTTAAATTACAAAATGGCTTAGTCGTTGCTAAAAAGGAAATAAAAGAATTAGAAGGATGTTTACTTACATGGATTCTGGAACGGGCAGCAAATATACCAACAGCGCCATTTGAGATATTACTATAAATTGGTTTATCTTGTGCAACAGAACTTGATGGAATATTGGATTGTAAGAATACGTAATAATCGTAATTGGCAGCATAAATGATATAATCAAATTTGACAATTCTTCTGAAGAGGATATTAGGGTCATTGTCGTTATTCAAAATATAAAGATAAAAACTATTGAGTAGTTGATTGGAAGTATATGTGAATTTCAGAGTTTCTCCACCATTAAGTGTATTTGAAAAAATCGGTGTATATCTATTTACAGCAATTTTTGGTACAATACTTTTATCTATCATAGAGTCAATATAATGCATTTGAATATAAAGTTCATACATATAAGCGCCGGGTTCGCTATTAAAACGAACGTCTCTTTCAATTGTAAGATTGCTTAAATCAAGATAATAGTAGGGTGGATTATTCGGATTGGGGGGCACTGGGTAATAAGGAGGTGCTAAAGGTTGAGTAAAGCCGGGTTTTACACTATCTATCATTGTTGTAGAAGCAGTAAAGGTGACATTAGTTTTAGTGTCTTTAATGTATAATTCATAAGTGCCAGAAGGGTATATTTTTTGGTTGGTATAATAATATCTTTGTTCTTTATTAAATGTTCCAGATTGTGTGTAGATTACCGTATCTCTCAAAAATAATTCCATAATTGAAGATGAAACTACTACTGGGGCATAACTTCCATTTACTTTGCGTTTAAGAGAAACTTGTAATTGTCCTGCTGGAAAGTTGATAGAATCTTTATTTTGAGCCATGTCATAAGCGTTGCCTTCACCGGCAAATACCTTATTAATGCGAATGAATTGATATTGTTCTTGAGGATTTAATATCGCATAAACGCTCACTAATTCCTTGTAAGGTGCAAGGATATTAAGTTTGTTTTTACAGGAGTTTATCATAAGAGTTAGTGAAAACAGTATAAATACTCCAAACCAAAAAAGTACTTTTGTTTTTTTCATTTTTTGAGGCAAATATAGTTTATTTTGAATCACGATGATTTTGATGGTTAGACGTTAAAGTTTTCAAATAAATAAGTGAGAAGTTTCTTTGCTGAAACAACATTTGAGGTACCGGGACCAAATATGAACTTCACACCACTATTATAAAGAAAATCGTAATCTTGTGGAGGAATAACTCCGCCAGCTACTACAACAATATCGTCTCTTTTGTATTTTTTGAGTTCCTGTATCACTTGAGGAACAAGCGTTTTGTGTCCACCGGCCAAACTTGAAATGGCTAATACATGCACATCGTTTTCAATGGCTTGTTTAACGGCTTCTTCTGGAGTTTGAAAAAGTGGGCCTAAATCGACATCAAATCCCATATCGGCATAAGCAGTGGCTACTACTTTAGCTCCACGGTCGTGGCCATCCTGACCAAGTTTAGCAATCATAATGCGAGGGCGTCGTCCGGCTTGAAGTGCAAATTTGTCGGACATTTCTCTGATTTCCTGTATTTCAGATTTGTTGTCAGAAGCTTTCATATATACGCCAGTTAAAGTATTGGGTCGTGCCTGGTATCTTCCATACACTTCTTCTAATGCATAAGAGATTTCACCGAGCGTGGCTCTTTGTCTTGCAGCGATAATGGCTAATTCTAATAAATTGCCTTTACCAGTTGCGGCTGCATTGGTGAGGTTATTCAACGCTTCTTCCACTGCTTGTTGATTTCGTTCTTTTTTTATTTTGTTGAGTCGTGCAATTTGTTGTTCTCTTACTTTTGTGTTATCTACTTCTAAAATATCTATCTTGGTTTCTTCTTCAATAATGTAATCGTTTACTCCAACAATAATATCTTTTTTACTATCAATTCTTGCTTGTTTGGCGGCCGATGCTTCTTCAATCCGTCGTTGAGGTAGCCCCTCCATGATAGCTTTGGTCATTCCACCGAGTTGTTCTATTTCCTGAATCAATTGCCATGCTTTGTGAGCAAGATGATGTGTAAGATATTCTAAATAATAAGAACCGCCCCAGGGATCGATTACTTTTGTGATGTTCAATTCATTTTGAAGAATGAGTTGAGTGTTTCGTGCGATGCGGGCACTGAACTCGGATGGTAATGCTAATGCTTCGTCTAAGGAATTGGTATGTAAACTTTGAGTGTGACCTAATACAGCAGCGAGTGCTTCAATGGTGGTGCGAGCAACATTATTAAAGGGGTCTTGGGCAGTTAAGCTCCAACCACTTGTTTGACAGTGTGTGCGTAATGCCATTGACTTTTCGTTCTTGGGGTTGAATTGTTTGACAAGTTTAGCCCATATCATTCTGGCTGCGCGCATTTTGGCTATTTCAACAAAATAATTCATTCCGATGCCCCAGAAGAAAGAGAGACGAGGTGCAAAGTCATCAATACTTAAACCTGCCTTTAATCCAGTTCGAATGTATTCAAGTCCATCGGCGAGCGTATAAGCCATTTCAATATCTGCCGTGGCACCTGCTTCCTGCATGTGATAGCCACTAATAGAAATGGAATTAAACTTTGGCATGTATTTGGCAGTGTAAGAAAATATATCACCGATAATTTTCATTGAGGGTTCGGGAGGATAAATGTATGTGTTGCGTACCATGAATTCTTTGAGAATATCGTTCTGTATGGTGCCACTTAATTGTTCTTGTTTTACGCCTTGTTCCTCGGCGGCAACAATGTAGAAAGCCATAATAGGTAAGACAGCGCCGTTCATAGTCATGGATACACTCATCTGATCCAATGGAATCTGGTCAAATAAGATTTTCATATCTTCAACAGTATCTATGGCTACGCCTGCTTTTCCAACATCTCCTACAACTCTTGGATGATCGCTATCGTAACCCCTGTGAGTAGCCAGGTCAAAAGCCACGGATAGACCTTTCTGACCAGCGGCTAAGTTTTTTCTATAAAACGCATTGCTTTCTTCGGCAGTACTGAATCCTGCGTATTGACGAATTGTCCATGGATTTTTAACATACATGCTGGAATAAGGACCTCTCAAAAAGGGCGGAATGCCTGCTGCAAAGTGCTGATGTTCGGCATCTTTAATGTCTTCTGGTGTAAAAAAATTTTTTATTTTAATACCTTCTGCAAATTCAAAAATAAATTCATTTTTGAGATGACTTTCTGGTTTATAATTCACTTTCTCTGAAAATTGTTTTCTCATAATAAAGTAATTTTATACTACTTCAATTTAATTCAATGTATGTTGGAGATGTTCTTTTTCAAATTTTTCTTCAAAATATTCGGCAAATCTTCTGGGCTTGAGAGATACAGAATTGTTTATGGAATGTTTGTAGAATGTTTTTGATAGTTTTTCTTGCTTCGGATTGGGATATTTATTAACTCCAATTAAAATGGATTGATTGTTGATATAATTTTGGAGTTGTTTTTCAAACTCAAGAGCGATTTCATTTTGTATAGAAGCATTTTCAAGACAAGAAACAAGTCCGTTACTTTTTTCGATTTGAAGAAATTTTTGATAAGCAGCATTGGTTAATTCTTTCGTATAGTTTTCTGTGAAGTAGTTGCCCACCGAAACATCCGCTACTTTATTCAAGAAACTTTCTTCTTTCATTATGAGTAATTGATTGCGTGCCATTCTCAAGGAAAAATCAGATATTTTTTGAAAGGGATAATCATAAGGAAGGATGCTGATGCTGTTTGCACCACCAAATATTGCGCTTATAGCTTCTGTTGTTGTACGAATTAAGTTGTTGTATATATCCAGATAACTTTTATTAATTAATGTGGTTTGAGCATGGATGTGAATAGATGCAGAATGATTGTATTCTTTCAATAGATGTTGAACTAAGATGCCTAAAGATCTTAGTTTAGAGATTTCGCTAAAAAATGAATGACCGATGGATACTTGTATATGTATGTGTTTATATTGTTTTAAACTATTGTTTTGTTCTAAATAAAAAAGGTATTCATTGAGATGAGAGAGGGTGTATGCTAATTCTTGTGTGATGTTAGCGCCGCTTTCTTTATATAAAGTAGCGTTTACGGGAATGTGATTAAATTGATTCAAAATTTTAAAGTCGTCTTGATGAGAGGAGTAGTGCCATTCACCAAAGTATTCAAATAAGTAAATAGGATCTAAGTTGATAAAACAAAGTTTTTGTTGAGTAGTAGGATTGATGGAAAAATAAACTTCTTTGTATTTTTCTAATAAATCTAATGCATCAAAAGAGATATTGAGATTGGAATATATGTGTGGAAGAGAGATATTATTAAATATCTCGGTGAAATTATGATTTTTAAAGAAGGTCATGTTAATCCCTGATGAACCGCCATTGAGGGATTTTAGAAGATGCTCATTAAGTTCTTCATCAGAATGATGTGAAGTGGGAAGAAATTGAACAATTTCCCAATTGGTATGATTGAATAAAGTGGGAAGTGGATTTTCATTCAGGTCTTCAATGGTATAGAATGGTTTAATGGTAAGCTGTTCGTCAGTTTTCCAGAGTAATTCTGAAATAGATTCAATTTTTAGGTCTTTCAAAATTTTTTCTTCCCATTCCTTTGCGGAGACAGGTTTGAATTCAGAAAAGATTTTCATATATTAAATTTTTATAGGAATTGAGCGGCTTCTTTTTTAAGATATTCAAGGGCAATTTCGTGAGGTAATTTTTTGTCAATAGAACTAACAGCATTGATAATAGTTAATGATAACTCATTACTAGAGTTTTCGGGAGCTACTTTTGAATAAGCGATATTGATAAGTTTAATAGTTTCTTCTTTAGCTGTTTTAATGAGCTCCCATGCGCCATTGGAGATAAAAAGTTGTTGTGAAAGATTGTGTTCGTATTCTTGTTTGATGTTTTGTATAAGCGCATGATAAAGTTGTTTGTTGGTCATATTGTGTTTATTAACTCTCAGTACTAATGAATTTGGATTAAGTCGTTCTAAAAAAATTACCATTCGTTCATACGCCTGCACTTTCATGGGTGTAACATGGCTAATTATCTGTTTTCGTATTTCGGCTTCTCTTCTTTTCTCTTCAGATTTAATAAATTCGCGAATAATAAAATAAATTACTCCGGCTGTTAATAATGATGGCAATACTATTTGTAGCAACTGAATCCATGCACTCATAAAAATTTTTGCTGAAATTTACGAATAATATGAGAAATATGGGATGAGTTATGGAATAATGCAGGATATTAACTGGATTATGAAATAAATTAACCCAAATTATACATTAAAAAATTAGTATTCTTATACATTGCTTTATTTTATTGAGATTTCAACAAAAATAAGCGTCACTAATTTGGTTTTAATTAATTTCATTCTTAATTTATTTAAAACATGAAGCACGCGAAGTTTTTTCACAAAGCACACAAAGCATTTTTCACTTGAAATTGTTTCAGAACTTTGTGAACTTTGATTATTTCATTGTGTTCTTGGTGTTTAAAATACAAAGATTTTACAAGTAAATTCAAATTTCATTAATCCTATTTCATGATTTGAGATTAATGAAAATCGTAAAAAAAGGTGATTCCTTTAATAGATGGTACGAGAATGCTGTGAAATTGAATATAGAGCCGATGAAGAAAGTAGAGAATACTTTGAAGCATTTTAAGGAAAGGATTATAGGTATTGTGAAGTATAGGATAACAAATGTGTGAGCAGAACGGTTAAATACCTAAAATCCGCAAGTAATTTTTATGCACACTTCCAAAATCAAAGGTAGAAGTAGGATTAAGACACATTTTTCTAAAACTATAATGCACCAAAATGGTGCATATAACAAAATAACTTAATTTTATGAAATGTAGAATTAACAAGAGAACCAACAGGTTATAGAAAAATTTTTGTAATTTCACTTGCGGGTTTTAGGAAATCTTTCAACTAAATAATTGAAAAAAATTATCCGTGCAAATCAGTCCCCATCTACGTCTTCTGTGTTCCACTAAACTCAACAAAATTATAAACTCAAAGCTCTCAACTCTCTCTTCGTACCCGAGGCGGGACTCGAACCCGCAATCCTTTGCAGGAACTGGTTTTTGAGACCAGCGCGTCTACCAATTCCGCCACCCGGGCAAATTAGTTCAACTCGTTCAAACAATCCGCGTACCCGGGGCGGGACTTGAACCCGCACGGCATTGTTAGTGCCACAGGATTTTAAGTCCTGCGTGTCTACCAATTCCACCACCCAGGCAACTTCATTTTGTGAAATTAAAAACCCCCTACCTTAATGCAACTACTCCACAAAACAATGAGCGGGAAACGGGACTCGAACCCGCGACCCTCACCTTGGCAAGGTGATGCTCTACCAACTGAGCTACTCCCGCATTGTCAAAGTACTTTCAAAACCGCTGCAAATATACACACATTTCTTCCGATTTTCCAAATTTATTTTTTCTATTGACCTCTTTTTCTTATTTCCTACTAACGAGCGGGAAACGGGACTCGAATCCGCGACCCTCACTTTGGGAAAGTGATGCTCTACCAACTGAGCTATTCCCGCAACCATTTTCTAAAAAGCGTAACAAAATTACAAAATCTTTTAGTGTAATAATAACACTATAAAATTTTAATGTATTTTTGTGCAAAAAAATATGAAAAAGATTATACAAATTTATTTCTGGCTGTTTCTTTCCTCATTATTTGTACAATCACAAACAGATACCGTTAAAATAGCAGCCACACTTACACCCGAACAAATCGCACAAAATGATTATAATACAGGTTTAAATTATTTAAATAACAATAATCCAACAATGGCTATTCAATTCTTCACTCAAGCATTACAAAATCTCCCTAATTTTGAAAAAGCATTCTACAACAGATCATTAGCATATATTCAACAAAAAAATTATTCTGAAGCACTCAAGGACATCAATCAGGCCATACAACTTAAACCCTCCGATGAATATTATTTTTCAAAATCACTCATCTTTTTTCATCAAAATCTGAAAGATAGCCAGGAACAGGTATTACAAAAAGTTTTAGTAATCAACCCTAACCACGCAGAAGCAAATTATTATTTAGGCATGCTTTATTTTAATTATCAGGATTACGATAAAGCCCTACAATACTATCAAAAAGCCATTCAATCTAAGTCCGATTATGCGTACGCTTATAATGATTTAGCATCTACTTATCTGATGAAAAATGATATTGAAAATGCTATTAAAAACTATGAATTAGCCGCCAAATACGCACCTCAAGCATTTATTTACAACAATCTTGGATCAGCATATAGACAAAAGAAAGATTATACCAAAGCCATTGAAGCTTATACTAAAGCCACTATGATAGATGAAAATTATTTTCTTGCCTACATCAATAGTGGTGCTGCACGATTAGAAAAAGGCGATTTATCTGGTGCAAAAGCAGATTTTGAAAAGGTAATTAAAAAAGACCCAAAAAATTCTGCCGCGTACAATGGACTTGCGGGTGTTTATATTAAAGAAAAAGATTACAAAAAAGCCAAAGAAATGGCTACACGCGCGATTGAATTAGACCCTAATAATGGACAGGCCTATTACAACAGAGGTATTGCCAGACAAATGTTACGTGAAGAAGAAGAATGCTGTAAGGATTGGAAAAAAGCTTTGGAATTGGGCATCACGCCTGCAAAATCCTTTATCTCAACCGATTGTGAAGATTAGTAAAAACTAAAATAAGTAGAATATGAAAACCATAAATTTTTTAATAGCATTATTTGTAAGTGTGCAGTTAATAGCACAAAATGTAGAATTTGAAAAGAAAAATTTTCCAGGAAGAAAAGATGAATTGAACGAAGCAAAAGATAATATCAAAAAAGGCGATGAGATATTTGAACAAGGCGAAGCGTATTACAGAGATGCATTGCCTTATTATTTAAAGGCACAAGCGTTTAATCCCAATAATGCAAAACTAAATTTTAAGATTGGACTTGCTTATTTACATTCGTTTGAAAAGAAAAAAGCATACGATTATATTTTAAAAGCGTTTACTTTAGACCCTCAGGTTGATCCAAAGATTCGTTATTATATGGGAAGAGTTTATCATCTAAATTCCGAATGGGATAAAGCCATTCAGGAATACAATATGTATTTGAATAGTATTAAAGATAAAAATGAAATTAAAGATGTCAAGAAAAAAATTGAAGAATGTAATAATGGCAAAATTTTATCTCAAACTCCAATTCGCGTTTGGGTTGATAATTTAGGTCCAGAAGTCAATACTTCTTTTAATGAATACTCTCCTGTGATTACAACCGATGAAAGTGTATTAATGTTTACTTCTCGACGACCGGGTGGTGTAGGAAATAAAATTGATGAAAACAAAAACGAATACTTTGAAGATGTTTGGGTAAGTTACAAGTCGGGCAAAAAATTTACAACTGCCACTAACCTGGGACCGCCAGTGAATACAGAGAACCACGACGCCGCCGTTTGTTTATCGCCTGATGGTCAAAAATTAATTACCTATCAGGGTGGTGTAAATGGAGGAGACTTATTTATTTCTTATTTAGTGGGTAAAGTTTGGTCAAAGCCAGAAAATTTAGGAAAAGCCATTAATACAAAATACCATGAGTCCTCAGCTTCATTCTCTTATGATGGTAAAATATTATATTTTGTGAGTGATAGAGATGGTGGAATTGGCGGTCACGATATTTATTATTCAGAAATCAATGAAAAAGGGAAATTTGAAAAAGCTGTGAACATTGGTCCGGTAATTAATACAGAATACGATGAAGAAGCTGTATACATGATGCCGGATGGAAAAACAATGTACTTTGCCTCCAAAGGACATAATTCAATTGGCGGATACGATGTGTTCAAAACTACTTTTGAAAATGGACAATGGACAAAGCCCGTTAACTTGGGTATTCCAATTAATACGCCGGACGACGATGCGTTTTTTGCATTGGCGGGAAGTGGACGCAGAGCATACTATTCTTCCGCTTCACTCGGTGGCTATGGTGGAATGGACTTATATAAGATTACCATTCTTGGTCCCGAAAAACAACCATTGCTCAATACACAAGACCAGTTATTAGCAATGGCTGCCAAACCTGTTACGAATCTGAAAGTAGAGCAAGCAGTAGAAGTTACCAAACCAAAAATGACATTATTGAAAGGTATTGTTTATGATGCTAAAACCAATGAACCGCTGGAAGCCATCCTCAATCTGATTGATAATGAAAAAAATGTGATATTGGCTTCATTTAAATCCAATGCTGCAACAGGTAAATATCTGGTAACACTTCCGTCCGGAAAAAATTATGGTATTGCTGTTCAACGAGAAGGTTATTTGTTCCATTCTGAAAATTTCAACCTACCTGCCGATGCCGACTATCAGGAAGTTACAAAAGATATTCCACTTAAAAAGATTGAAATTGGTAATGCAATTGTTTTGAAAAACATCTTCTTTGATTTTGATAAAGCCACCTTACGACCAGAATCATACAATGAGTTGGACAGATTAGTAACTTTACTTACTGAAAATCCTTCTATTAAAGTGGAAATTTCTGCTCATACAGATAGTAAAGGGTCTGATGAATATAATATGAAACTTTCTCAGAAACGTGCAGAATCAGTGGTGAATTATTTGATTAACAAAGGAATTTCATCAGACCGATTGATTGCAAAAGGATATGGAGAAACACAACCTATTGATACCAACGATACAGAAGAAGGGCGTCAAAACAATAGGCGCGTTGAGTTTAAAATCATTAGTGCAAAATAATTATCTATAAATTTTTTTCAATAATTGAAGTGAGTTCTATAAATTGCTCAAAATGCAGTTGTTCCGGACGCTTATCTAAATAAGGTAGTGTTATAGTAGAAGACCATTTTTTCAAACTATTCCTTAATGTTTTTCTTCTTTGTTGAAAAGCCGTTTTTACCACATCAAAAAAAAGTTTTTCACTTACAGGTAATTGAAAGTGCTTATTTTCAAGCGAAATAACAGCCGATTTAACTTTGGGAGGTGGATTGAAAGAACCTTCATTCACAGTGAACAAATAGCTTGTTTTGTAAAAAGTTTGAATCAACACACTTAAAATTCCATAATCTTTATTGCCCGGTTGCGAACAAATCCTTTCCGCTACTTCTTTCTGAAACATTCCTATAAGAAATTCCACATTATTTTTATGCTCCAAAACTTTAAATAAAATTTGGCTGGAAATATTGTATGGAAAATTACCAATAATGTTTGTTTTCTGATTAGATAATAATAGTTGAATATAATTTGAATTTAAAAAATCCTCTAACAAGAATTGTTCAGAATGTTCAGGGAATTTGATCCGTAAATAATTGATGGATTCTTCATCAATATCAATAGCTACAAATTTCTTTTTGGGTAAGCATTGAATCAACTTTTCAGTCAATACTCCTGTACCTGCCCCAATTTCAATGGTGAAATGTTGAGGATATTTCAGAAAGGATTGAACAATTTTTTCAGCGATGTGAGGATTATTTAAAAAATGCTGACCAAAATACTTTTTAGGTTTAACCACAATTTTGATTATTCAATGGTTCTTAAAATAGTTCTGGTTGCTACAAATTTACCTTCAAACTTATTTTTATGTTCTCGTTGTAAATCAGTTGCAAACTCTTTTTGATATTTTTCAATATCTTCTACTTTTTCAAAATAATACTGGATATTATAAGTGGAAAGGTCTTCTGACATTGCAGAATAAACTTGAAAAATTTTATATTGTGTGAAGCATCCGGTATTCATTACATCCGGGATGTGTTTCACTTTCATCCAATTCAACCATTCTTGTTCAAGTTCTTTATCAATTGCAATTGTTACAGAATAAATAAACATTTTTTTGTGGTCAAATATACTATTCTTTGAGTGAATAGGACATATTATTTATTGAATGGGCTATTTCATTGAGTGAAATATTTGAAAAATGTATTTTTATTTATTTAAATTTAGGGCAGAATTTTAAGAATGAAAAGATTTTTATTAATAATTACTTTATTGTTGTATTTCGTATTGAATCCTGTAGAATTAAAATCTCAAGCAACTCAAACAGTTACATTTAATTTCACAGGAGCACCACAACAATTTACTGTACCTGCTTGTGCTAATACCATAACAGTTACTGTTGCCGGGGCGCAAGGTGGGGCTTCATCCAGTGGTGCCACTAATTTTGGTGCCACTGTAAGTGGAGTTTTAAATGTAACGCCTGGACAAGTTTTACAAGTGAACGTAGGCGGACAAGGAACATGCCCGACGACGCCCAATGGAGTTCCCGGAGGTGGAGGATGGAATGGCGGAGGGAATGGCGTAGGTGTAAGTATGTCTGGTCAAGTGCCATCTTGTGGTGGTGGAGGTGCATCGGATATTAGAGTGCCACCTTATGGCTTAAATGATAGAATTGTAGTGGCTGGTGGGGGAGGAGGACAAAATGGTGGTGCTTCACAATACCTTGTTTCAGGTGGCGCAGGCGGGTGTGCAAGTGGTGGTGCTGGACAAGGTTCAATTTTTACTGGTACAGGTGGAACAGGAGGTACTCAATCTTCTGGCGGAACAGGAGGACCACCCTGGAGTGGTGGAGGCAATACAGGTCAAAACGGAAGTTTAGGTCAAGGTGGGAATGGTGCAGTGGGTGTTAGTGGAGCAGAAGCACATGGTGGCGGCGGCGGTGGTGGTTACTATGGTGGCGGCGGAGGAGGTAGTGATGGCTGTTGTAATGGTTCAAATGGTGGAGGTGCTGGCGGAGGTGGTTCAAGTCTAGTTCCTCCGGGCATGTCCTGTACTGCTGGTAATAATCCGGGTAATGGATATGTCATCATCATCGCACCTGTATGTGGATGTACAGTAGCCGCTTCTAATAGTGGAAATGTATGTACAGGGGGCACCTTTTCACTTTCAGCAACAACCGTTACGAATGCAACTTCCTACTCATGGTCAGGACCCGGAGGGTTTTCTGCTTCTCAACAAAATACTGTAGTAACAAATGCACCTTCAACCGCGAGTGGTATTTATACTGTATTGGTAACAGCACCTAATGGAACCTGCTCAGCTACAACTACTGTGAATGTGGTAAGTCCAGGTACTATCACTATTTTTCCAGCAGATACCGTATGTCAGGGGTCCAGTTTCACTTTATCTGCATCCAATAACTCTACTCTAACGACAACTTATACATGGTCCGGACCCGCTTCTTTTAGCTCTACTCAACAAAATCCAATATTAAATAACATTTTACCATCGCAAGCAGGTGCTTATACTGTAACTACCTCTGTAACATTTGGTACTCTTCAATGTAGTACAAATTCATCATCAACACTAAATGTTTTACCCATCTACACTCCTAATGTTACCCCACCAACTACTATATGTGTTGGCGATAATACAACTTTCACAACTTCTGCTACTTCTGCCAGCAGTTATTCCTGGACCGGCCCTAATAATTTCACCGCCAATACTCAAAACATCAACTTTATCAACGCACAAGCCAATCAATCCGGAACTTACACCGTTACTGCCATCTTTACAAGCGGTAATACTTCCTGTTCAACTTATACTACTACCGATTTATCTGTCTTACCAAAAGTGAATTTCACTCTAAACCCTGTTCCCAATGTTTGCCCCGGAGAAGCCATTCAAATCAATGGTCCGGCTGGTGCTTCTTCTTATACCTGGGTCAATCCATATAATCAAGTTGTTTCTAATCAACAGAACTTATACATTCCAAATGCAAATTTCGGAATGAGTGGCGTTTATACCCTTTCTGTCCAGCCCAATGGCGGGTGTATTTCATCCAATAACATCAATGTAACTGTCTTAACACCCATTTCATTTTCCGTTGTTCCAACAGATAAAACAATTTGTAAAGGCGATAGTGTTTTTGTATATGCAATGTGCACAGGCGGCAGTGGTGTTTACAATTATCAATGGTATCCTTACAGTGGTTTGTATTTCCCTTCCGGATTTGCCAACATTGCTCAGCCGAACCAGAGCACTTATTACACAGTAATCGCCAATGATGTAGCGTGTCCACAACAAACGATAACGAGTAGTTTTTGGATTAATGTTTTACCTTTACCGGAACCGAATTTTGTGTATGACCAGATTAAAGGTTGTCGTCCGTTGTGCGTGAGTATGAGTGGATTATCCAGTCCGCCGTCTATCAATACTATATGGGATTTTGGTTATAATTTGTATGCGAACGGGGATAGCATTAATTATTGTTTTGATAAGGTGGGTGTATATCCAGTGAAGGTATTTTTAGTGGATTCCAATGGATGTAAGAACGAAGTGATAGCGCCGTTTGTAATAGAAGTATATCCACGACCAGAACCGGCAATTTATTATAGTCCAAGTGTGATTACCTTGTTACACAATGAAGTGGAATTTACTGCAACTTATAACACACAATCGCCCATCGTTTATTGGCATTGGGATTTTGGAGATATTATGACCAATAGTGATACAGCGAACACTCAAATTGCCAATTATACGTACACTTATGTGTCGAACTATCCGGTGATGTTGATTGCAGAGAATGAGTATGGATGCAGGGACACGGTATATCGTGTAATAAGTGTTACAGAGGAATTTACGATGTACATACCGGATGTATTTACGCCGAATGGCGATGGATTGAATGATGTTTTTATGGTAAAGGGCGCAGGGTTTATAGAAGAGGGTTTTGAAATGTTAATCTTTGATAGATGGGGAAGATTGATTTTTAAGAGTAATAGTCCTTATGTGGGCTGGGATGGTAAGATAAAAGGCGTGGATGCGAAGAATGATGTGTATGTATACAAAATAAGATGTTTTACAACGGTACAGAATATTAAGAAAGAGTTTGTTGGGCACATCACGCTTTACCGATAGTCAGGAACGTCTTGAAAATTCACTGGCAATAATAGCTGCGCTCATTGCAACATTTAAGGACTCTGCTTTACTGTAAGGATTTTTTGGAATAGTAATAATTTGATGAGCTTTTTCTTTAATTTTGGGTGATATACCGTGTGCTTCATTGCCAAGAATAATTAGTCCAGTTTTATTCTTTAAAGAATAAATACTTTGTCCCTGCATGTCAGTAGCATAGATATTTGAGTCCATTTTAAGTTCATTAAATGGGATGTAATAAACATTTACACGGAGAAATGATCCTTTACTTGCTTGAATTGTTTTAGGATTGTAGAGTTCGACAGTTGTAGGAGAGCAGAAAATTTCATTAATACCAAACCAGTCGGCGATTCTAATGATTGTCCCCCAAATTACCCGGATCATTAATGTTATCCAGATAAAAGGTAAATTTATTCTTTAAATCAATTCCTGAAAAAGCAGGAGTTTTAATAAAATTGCAAACTGCAAGAATTTTTGCTGGTGTTGTAAGGGTGGAGATAGCATCAAACACATCTTTATTTGTATGATATACAGGAATAGATTGGTGAAAATTAAAATTAATTGAATGTTCATTTTGAACTACAATAAATTCAATAATTTCGGGTTTGTCTCTTAATGCTTCATTTACTAACTTTTCGCCTTCTAATATAAATTTCTGATGTTCTTGTCTGTATTTTTTTTGATGCAAGGATTTAATAAACTTAATTTGATTTTTACTTAAAAACAGCATGTTGAAAAAATGTTTTGCAAAAATACTTATTAATCTTTCTGTTGTATTTATTTTATTGTTCTTTAATAGTTGTAATATACGAAAAAGTTTAAGTAAGTTCATTAAAGGGAATCAATATGTTGTAGCGTATGTGGATATTAAAGATAAAGATAAGGCAAGAATAAACAAGGATGAAATAATGCTTTATGTGAAACAGAAGCCCAATTCTATGATTTTATCTAATATACCATTCAATGCGTGGTTATATTTTCAGATTGATACACAAAAGATGAGAGAATCCATAGAAAAACGAAATTTGAAGTATGATGAAATCAATAAAAAACGAATTGCAAAAACGGAGAAGAAAAATCAAAAACGAATAGCAAAGGGTAAGAAACCTAAAGAACCCAAATTAAAAGACAAAGATAAGCCAACATGGCGTGAGCGATTAAGAGAAATAGCTGAAGAACCTGTAATTTATGATTCAGTATTAACCAAGCAATCTGTTGAACAAATTAAAAAATATCTTCAAACCAAAGGGTATTTTTATGCAGAAGTAAAAGATAAAGTTTTTTTCAATCCTGCTTTTAAAACGGCTTACGTCACTTATGAAATTAGTGCCGGAAAAAGAAAATATATTAGCGAAATTAAATATGAATTTGGAGATAGTATCATACTTCGTCATGTATTAAATGATAGTACACATCGTCTTTTGAAAAAAGGAATACCATTTGATATGGATATTTTAAACAAAGAACGAGAGAGAATCTCTGATTATTTACAAAATAATGGTTATTACTATTTTGCACCAGAGTTTTTTCAATATGAAGCCGATAGTGTTACTTACGCTCCCAATATTGGTCTTACAATGCGCTTAAATTTATTTCCTACACATCCTGATAATAATTCCGATTCCATTGTTTTTGTTTCTCATCCAAGATATAAAATAAAAGATATATATTTTATTTCTGATCCCTTTGAAGGGAGTTATAAGAATGTTTACTTTAAGGATACTACAAGAATTAAAGACATAATTTTTTTGCATAACAAAGATTTAATGTTTCGTCCGACTTCTATTGCTTCTCAAATAAAGATTCACAGAGGAGAGCTTTTTAGCAGGGAAAAAGCAGAAGAAACATATCGGAGATTGACAAATGTTGGAATTTTCAGAAGCGTACTGGTTCAGTTTGATGATATACAGACGAAGGATAGCAGTGGTTGGAACTATTTAAGTGTATACATCATTACTCAAACAATTCCTAAGCAATACATCTCCATAGAAACGGAGGGTACCAATACAGCGGCTAATTTAGGAGTTGACGGATCATTTCTATATAGTCATAGAAGTTTATTTGGAGGAGGTGAGAAATTTGATTTTAGAATTACTGGCGCATTGATTGCACAGAAACAAGTATTTAGCAACCAGCAAGGATTGACACAGTCCAGCTTAGGCAATCTTACTGATATTAATAATCTTACTAATATAAACACGACTACTATTCGTAATACTTTTAATACTGTTCAATTAGGTCCGGAATTAAGAATTTCCATACCAAGAGATTTTTTTCCCTTTTCATTACTAAAATTTAAGAAAGACGCTGCCAGAACATTTTTTAATGCTTCGTTGAATTATCAATCCAGAATGGAATTTTCCAGAACAATTTCCAATTTATCTTATGGGTTTCAATTTTATTCCTTAAATCATAAATATCGTTTTGAACTTTTACCTGCGGAAGTGTACTTAGTACAGGCATATCTCAATCCTACTTTCAGAGATAATCTACTATCCATTAAAGATTACATGTTATTAAATTCATTTATTACACACATTACTAACAACTTCAAGGCATCGGTAATTTATAATACGGGAATTTTTAACACTAAAACCAATTCCATTCAGCATTATGTACGAGTGAGTTTTACTGGTGCAGGTTTATTATTAAGAGAATTATCACCGATACTAAATCTAAAGAAGGATACTTTAAATAGATTTCTTTTGTTAGATGTGCCATTTGCTCATTTTTTGAAATCTGAAATTGATTACAGAGTTTATTTGCCAGTATATAAAAAGAGTAAATTAGTTATGCGAGCGGCTGGAGGTATTGGTGTTCCATTAAAAAATTTGAATATATTACCGTATGAACAGAGTTTTTTTGCAGGTGGTCCAAATAGTGTAAGAGCGTGGCGTGCCAGAAGTATTGGGCCGGGTGCATATATGCCAACCGACAATGCAAGATATGATAAAATCGGTGATATATTAATTGAGGGAAATATAGAATATCGTTTTAATATCATTGGATCATACAATGGTGCCATCTTTGCAGATGCCGGGAATATATGGCTCTTACAACCAAGACCTGATAAGCCAAAAGGAGAATTTAATCCATTGACATTCTGGAATGAATTTGCTGTTGGTGCAGGACTTGGTTTTCGTTGGGACTTTGAATATTTCTTGTTACGATTGGATTGGGCTATGCCCATTAAAGACCCTAAATATCCTGAAGGGCAACGATTTACTTTTGATAAACAACCACTCAAACATTCCATTTTTAATTTTGGAATAGGTTATCCATTTTAAACTCTATTTTATGCATTTGCAGAAAAATCAACGCATTATCATTAAAAAACTAATTAACGAAAACCTTCAAACCCTAACTTATGAAAAAGAATTTTTGTATGCTTCGCAAAAAAGTTTTGAGTATTTGAATGAATTTATCAAAAATGCAGATAAGCCCATTTATGGCGTCAATACTGGGTTTGGTTCATTGTGTAATGTGAAAATTTCAAGTGAGGAATTAAATCAGTTACAGGAAAACTTAATTAAAAGCCATGCGTGTGGAGTTGGGAAATTATTGCCACCAGAAATTGTCAAGTGGATATTATTTTCAAAAATTATTAATCTATCACTGGGTTATAGTGCGGTCAATCCTGAAATTATTCAACGTTTGATTGAGATGTTTAATCATAAAATTTATCCTGTTATTTACCAGCAAGGTTCTCTTGGAGCATCAGGGGATTTAGCACCATTAGCACATTTATCATTAACTTTGATTGGAAAAGGAAAAGTGTATTATGAAAATCAAATTGTAGACACAAAAGTAGTTTTTGAAAAAATGGGTTGGCGTAAAATTAATTTAAGTCCAAAAGAAGGATTGGCATTGTTGAATGGCACACAATATATGAGCGGAATAGGAATCTATATACTTACACATTTGTTACCTTTATTCATAGCGACAAATGTAATTGCGGCAATTTCTTTAGAAGCATTCTGTTGTAGAAATGAACCATTTGATAAACTGATTCATGAAGCAAGACCACACGTTGGACAGAAATTTGTAGCAGAATTAATAAATAAAATATTACAAGAAAGTCCGTCTTTCTATTCAAATGAAAGTAAAGCAGTTCAGGACCCATATTCGTTTCGTTGTATTCCACAAGTGCATGGTGCATCTTATGATTTAATACAATTTTTCCAACAAGTAATAGAAGCAGAAATTAATTCTGTAACAGATAATCCTTTAGTGTTTTCAGAAGAGAATAAAATTTTATCAGGTGGAAACTTTCATGGGCAAATACTTTCTAATGCTTTTGATATTGTGGCACTGGCTATGAATCAATTAGGAGGAATTTCTGAAAGGCGAGTATATCAATTAATTTCCGGTAGTCGCAACTTACCTTCATTTTTAGTAAAAAAGCCCGGATTGAACTCTGGATTTATGATTCCACAATATACAGCAGCATCATTGGTAAATAGAAACAAGATATTGTGCACACCAGCATCTGCCGATAGTATTGTATCTTCCAATGGTCAGGAAGATTATGTAAGCATGGGAGCGAATGCGGCCAATAAAAGTTTGGAGATATTAGAAAATCTAAAAGACATATTAGCGATAGAGTTATTTACTGCCGCTCAGGCCTTTGAATTTCGTAGACCTTCTCAATCCTCTGAATTTATTGAAAACATTTTAATTGAATACAGAAAAATAGTGCCATTTATTGAAGAAGATTGTGAAATGTATTTATACATTCGTTTAACAAAAGAATTTATTGAAAAAAATATGTTGAAATGGTATAATGAATTAAATGATTAATATGAAGTGGATTTTAAGTTGGATAATTATTATCTGGAACGTTCAGTATTTATTGGCCTGTCAATGCCCAATGATTCAATGGTCAAAAGAAGGAGCGAATCAGTATGATTTTATAGCAAGAGTTGTAATTGATAAAATAATTCCACAGCAGAATAATTTTAGTGTAGCTGAGGTAGAGATATTAAATTTATTTAAAGGGAAATCTGGTAGATTTTGTAAAATTCTATTTCCTGAAAATGATCCTTGTGCCATCCCAGTTAGAGAAGGAGAAGAATGGATTATTTATGCTAAAGAAAAACAAATCAATACTTTTTCAATAGATTGGTGTGGATGGAGCAGGAAAAGATTTGTCAATGATGTTGAAGATTTTTTTATTGCAACACACGTTATTACTTATGATGAAGAGTTAAATAAATTACAACAAGCTTTCCCTGAAATAGCGATTGATAAAGCGATTCAACCATCTGTATTTCATAAAAACATTATTCCGGATAAAACAGAAATGTATATTTATCTTGCTCTTTCTTTGGTTGGATTTTTAATTATTGGTTTAATCATAAAAAAGTATTTAAAATGAAAAAAATAACTGAAAGCGATTCATTATATCGGCATCTGGAAAAGATGAGTGTAGAAGATCTATTAGTCAACATAAATCAGGAAGATCAAAAAGTGCCGCTCGCTGTTCAAAAAGTAATTCCACAAATTATTCCGTTGATTGAATGCATCATTGAAAAAATGAAATCAGGAGGAAGGTTATTTTATATAGGTGCTGGCACCAGTGGAAGATTAGGAATTGTTGACGCATCTGAATGTCCACCGACATTTGGAGTGGAGTATGGAAGAGTAATTGGCATTATTGCAGGTGGAAAAAAAGCCATTACACAAGCGGTAGAATTTGCAGAAGATGATATGACGCAAGGATGGAAAGATTTAAAGAAACACAAAGTGTCCACTTCTGATGTTGTCATTGGTTTGTCAGCATCTGGTACTACGCCTTATGTAATCGGTGCTTTACAAATGTGTCAAAAAAAAGGCATTAAAACAGGTTCTATTTCGTGTAACCCGGATGCTTTGATCAGCAAGTATGCGGATTTTCCAATTGAAGTGGTTGTGGGTCCGGAATTTGTTACAGGTTCTACACGAATGAAGGCCGGCACTGCACAAAAACTGGTACTCAATATGATTTCTACTTCGGTAATGATAAAATTAGGTAGAGTATTGGATAATAAAATGGTGGATATGCAACTTGCTAATAACAAGTTAATAGACCGAGGTACAAGAATTCTCATGCGAAATACAGGGATTGATGATTATGAGTATTTGAAAGAGATTTTAATCAAACAAGGTAGTGTCCGAAAAGCAATGGAGTTTCTAACAAATAAAAAATAATTGTCACCAAATTTTCGTGATAAAGTTTAATACTTACCTCACAAATCAATTATTTCCAAAAAATAGAATACTGATTCTAAAAATTTTATGAATTGTCGCAGATTATACTTTGTTATTAATTAGTTAATTCGCTTATGAAAAATTTCTTGTATTTTTGCAGTACTCATTAAAATTATCTTATGGCAAGAATTGATGTATTAAAAACATATAAACTATACATAAACGGGCAGTTTCCACGCACAGAAAGCGGACGTTATTATCCAATTAAAAACAAACACGGTAAATTATTAGCCAATGTATGTCGTGCATCCAGAAAGGATTTCAGGAATGCTGTTGTAGCTGCTCGCACTGCACAATTGGGCTGGTCTTCCAAATCCGCTCTTAATAAAAGTCAAATTCTATATCGTTTAGCTGAAATGTTGGAAGGCCGTAAGAATCAAATTATAGATGAACTTTTAATTCAAGACGTTTCACCAAAAAAAGCAGAATCTGAAGTCGTTACTGCAATCGATAGAATTGTCTATTTTGCTGGATGGGCAGATAAATTTGTACAAATTTATTCTACGGTCAACCCCGTTGCTTCCTCTCACTTCAACTTTTCTTTGCCAGAACCCACAGGTGTAGTTAGTATCATAGCACCAGAAGAACCCTCATTTCTGGGACTAATTTCTACAATCGTTCCAGTCATTGTTTCAGGAAATACAACAGTAGTTTTAGCATCCGAAAAATATCCACTCAATGCCATCACATTTGCTGAAATGCTTGCTACTTCTGATTTACCAGCAGGAGTAATTAATATCTTAACGGGATTTGAAAAAGAATTATTATCACATTTTGCCAATCACATGGATGTCAATGCTGTTGTCTATGCAAGAAATAACACTGAATCCATTAAAACCATTCAGGATTTAGCACCACTCAATGTAAAACGAGTTGTACTCTGGAATAATAAAGATTGGTGGAAAGAAACGGATGCAGAAAATCCTTACCTCATTTTAGACACATGTGAAATTAAAACAACCTGGCATCCCATTGAAAACATCGGTGTTTCAGGCATAAAATATTAATCTCTAAAAAGCTTAAACTATGAATTCAAGAAACATTTTAATTGGTCTAATAGTTTTCTTCGTATTAGCTGGAATGTGGACGTGTTCTAAACGCAATCAATTTGTGTCCAAAAAAGAAGAAGCCAAAGCCCAATGGCAACAAGTGCAAACACAATATCAAAGAAGAATGGATTTAATTCCCAATATCGTCAGTACTGTAAAAGCACAAGCCAATTTTGAAAGAAAAACATTAGAAGATGTAATTAATGCCCGTGCAAAAGCTACACAAGTAACGATTAATGCTGAAAACCTTGACGAGTCCTCTATAGAAAAGTTTAAACAAGCACAGGGCGAATTGAGTAGCGCTCTTGGAAGATTATTGGCTGTTGCCGAAAATTATCCCGAATTACGCACCAATCAAGCATTTTCAGAATTGCGTACCGAATTAGAAGGAACAGAAAACAGAATAGCCGTGCAAAGAATGAAATACAATGAGTTAGTAAAAGAATACAATAAGTCCATTCAATTTTTCCCTGGCAATATAGTGGCTGGATTATTTGGATTTACGCCATTGCCTTATTTTGAAGCCGAAGCCGGCGCTGAAAAAGCACCAAATGTAGGTAAGCAATTAGAAGATATGATGAAATAAGTAAATGAGTTTTTGTGAATTTACTTAAAAGAGTATTTAGTAAAGATAGTTAAAATTTTTTGATATAACTTCGTGTGCTTCTGAATTTTTTCATTAAAAATAATCCGCACTAAAAAAAAACGCTGTTCAAGTTGAACAGCGTTTATAAAAGAATGAATTTTACAAAAAGAATCTACTTCCTCACCTTATTTCGAATGATATTCAGAGCACCACCGGCTTTGAACCATTCAATTTGTTGAGCATTATAAGAATGATTGGCTAATATGGTTTCTGAACTTCCATCTTTGTGATGAATAACAATGGTCAGGGGCTTTCCGGGTGTAAATTCTGTCAAACCGATAATGTCAAAAGTATCGTCTTCCTGAATCTTATCATAATCGGATTTGTCAGCAAATGTGAGGGCTAACATTCCTTGTTTTTTCAAATTCGTTTCATGAATACGCGCAAAGGACTTTACCAATACTGCTTTTACACCTAAATATCTTGGCTCCATAGCTGCGTGTTCTCTGGATGAACCTTCGCCGTAGTTTTCATCACCTACGATTATAGATCCTATGCCCGCTGCTTTATATGC
This sequence comes from Bacteroidia bacterium, assembly GCA_026003255.1. Classification (GTDB taxonomy): domain Bacteria; phylum Bacteroidota; class Bacteroidia; order B-17B0; family Aurantibacillaceae; genus BPGX01. The sequence goes on from BPGX01000004.1 coordinate 51,929, forward strand.
CCTTTGGACTTTGGCTACTTCTTCGTATTGACCTGTCAGTTGATTCTTGGTTTTTCCAGCTTCACCAGTAAAAGCATTTACAGCACCAAGCAAAAGATTATTAGAGATATTGTCTAAATGCCCTCTGTATTGCAACCATTTTCCAGCTGGTGAAATATGATCAGTAGTACATTTTCCTTTTGCTTTAATTAAAAGCTTTAAACCATACCAATCAGTACCTTCCCACGGTGCAAAAGGTTCAAGCAATTGTAATCGTTGGCTATCTGGTTTTACAATAACTTCAATTTTAGAACCATCTTCTGCTGGCGCTTGATACCCTGGATCTTCAACTTTGAATCCATTAGGTGGTAATTCAAATCCGGTAGGTGGATCTAATTTCACGGCTTGCCCTTCTTCATTTATCAAGGTATCCGTAATAGGATTAAAATCCAATCTTCCTGCTATTGCAAGTGCTGTTACTAATTCCGGGGATGCTACAAAGGCATGTGTATTAGGATTTCCATCCTGACGAGCAGAAAAATTTCGGTTAAACGAGTGAACAATGGTATTCTTTTCTTTCTTTTCAGCACCAGGTCTGTCCCACATTCCAATGCAAGGACCACACGCATTTGCAAAAACTTTAGCGCCTATTTTATTAAAGATATCAATCAAACCATCTTTTTCGATAGTGTAACGAACCTGTTCTGAACCCGGTGTAATCGTAAATTCTGCCTTTGCTTTTAATCTTTTCTCAACAGCTTGCTTTGCAACAGATGCAGCACGTGAAATATCCTCGTAAGAAGAATTGGTACAAGAACCTATTAAGCCAGCACTCACTTCCAATGGCCATCCATTTTTCTCAGCCACTTCCTTTATTTTACTAATTGGTGTTGCTAAATCCGGTGTAAATGGTCCATTTATATGTGGCTCTAATTCAGAAAGGTCAATTTCAATCACCTGATCAAAATATTTTTCTGGATTGGCATAAACTTCAGGATCAGCCGTTAAATGTTCTTTTATTGAATTAGCAAGTTCTGCTACCTCTTTTCTTCCAGTTGCAACAAGGTAACGGTACATGGATTCGTCATAAGCAAAAATAGAAGTCGTTGCACCAACTTCTGCACCCATGTTGCATATAGTTCCTTTTCCAGTTGCACTTAAAGATAAAGCACCCTCTCCAAAATATTCAATGATTTTATCTGTCCCTCCTTTTACAGTTAATATACCTGCTACTTTGAGTATCACATCTTTTGCAGATGTCCATCCATTCAATTTTCCCGTTAGTTTAACGCCAATTAATTGTGGCCATTTTAATTCCCACGGAAGTCCTGCCATCACATCACATGCATCTGCACCTCCAACACCAATGGCTATCATGCCCAAGCCACCAGCATTTACAGTATGGCTATCAGTTCCTATCATCATTCCTCCGGGAAAAGCATAATTTTCAAGAATAACCTGATGAATAATACCAACGCCGGGTTTCCAGAAACCAATGCCATACTTTGCAGAAACAGACGCAAGAAAATCATAAACCTCTTGATTCATTTTTATAGCCCGTTCTAAATCTTCTTTAGAATTAGATTTGGCCACAATTAAATGGTCACAATGAACAGTAGAAGGCACCGCAACTTTTGGCCTGCCTGCTTGCATAAACTGCAAAAGCGCCATCTGTGCAGTTGCATCTTGCATAGCGACTCTATCGGGAGCAAATTCCACATACGATTTTCCTCTTTGAAAGTCCTCTAATTTTTGAGTCGGATGTAAATGTGCATATAAAACTTTTTCAGCAAAGGTGAGCGGACGATTCAATCGTTTTTTTTGCTGCATTAATTTTTTCAGGGAAATTTTGATAAACCGATTTAATCATTTCAAAATCAAACAACATAATTTCTTTTTTAGCCCGCAAAAATAGTAATTTTTTTATTAGCCCAGATGGGATATTTTATGTAAATAAATAAATTTTCTCATAAATACTTCTTACAAAATGTTATTTTACAAATAAGCCGTATTTAAATTCATGATTTAAAAAATAAATAATCTAGTGTTAATTTTGGTAAAATTAATTAGCCGCGAATGCACGAATTTTTGGTGTTATTAGGAGAGAAAAAAATTTTGTTCCTTTGCAGTTCAAAATTTTTTTATGCTTGCACATAATTTTTCTCCACGTCATTTAGGAGTCAATGACGATGAAATCCAACAAATGATCAAAACAATTGGAGTTGAAAGCTTAGATCAATTAATAGATGAAACTATACCGTCTGAAATTCGTTTACAGAAAAATTTAGATTTACCAGAAGCATTATCAGAACCAGAATATCTTAACCACATTAGAGAAATAGCCAGGAAAAATAAAACTTTCAAATCCTACATAGGGCTTGGATTTTACAATACTTACACTCCATCCGTTATTTTAAGAAACATATTTGAAAATCCGGGTTGGTATACAGCATACACGCCATATCAGGCAGAAATTGCACAAGGCAGATTAGAAGCCTTATTGAATTATCAAACGATGGTAAGCGATTTAACGGGACTTCCTATCGCCAATGCTTCTTTGTTAGACGAAGCCAGTGCAGCCGTAGAAGCCATGATGATGTTTTTTAATGCGCGTGAAAAAAATAAACAAAACGCATTGAAATTCTTCGTTGATGAAAAATGTTTTCCTCAAACCATTAATACATTAAAAAACAGGGCTATTTCATTTGGTATTGAATTAGTTGTACAAAATTTTAATAGCGTAACATTGAATGATAATTTCTTTGGTGCGCTGGTACAATATCCTAATGTTGACGGAGAAATATTGGATTACACTGAATTTATACAAAAAGCCAAACAATACCATATTCCAGTTGCGATAGCAACGGATTTGATGGCTTTATTGTTGGTTAAATCGCCAGGTGAAATGGGGGCAGATTGTGCCTTTGGTAATGCTCAAAGATTTGGTGTACCATTAGGATATGGTGGCCCTCATGCTGCATTCTTTGCTACAACAGAAAATTTCAAACGATTTATTCCCGGTAGAATCATTGGAGTTTCTGTTGATGCACAGGGCAAAAAAGCTTTACGCATGGCACTACAAACAAGAGAACAACACATCAAACGCGAAAGAGCGACTTCTAATATCTGTACGGCACAAGCATTATTGGCTATCATGAGTGGTATGTATGCTGTCTATCACGGACCAGAAGGTCTAAAAGATATTGCATTAAACATTCATCAAAACGCTTGTTCTCTGAAATACCATTTAGAAAAGTTAGGTTACAAAGTTCTAAATAAGTTATTTTTTGATACAATTACATTTGAAGCAGACACAAGCAAGATTCGTTCAATTGCTGAACAAAAATGCATCAATTTTAGATACAACAAAAATGGTTCAATATCCATCTCATTGGATGAAACTACCACTATTTCTGACTTAAAGGAAATCCTTGAAATTTTTGCACAAGTAAAAAATCAAAAGATTGCATTTGAAGAAAAATCTATTAATTATATTGAGCATTCTCCATTACTTAGAACTTCTGAATACCTGACGCATCCCGTTTTCAATAGTTATCATACTGAAACCGAAATGATGCGTTATATCAAAACACTTGAAAATAAAGATATTTCGTTGGTTCATTCCATGATTTCATTGGGTTCTTGTACAATGAAACTGAATGCTGCCTCAGAACTTATTCCTTTGAGTTGGCCTGAATTTGCTAATATTCATCCGTATGTTCCTGATGGACAAGCAGAAGGTTATCATTTTATCATAAATGAATTAGAAAAATATCTTTGTGAAATTACCGGATTTAGTGGAATTAGTTTTCAGCCGAATTCAGGCGCTCAAGGAGAGTACACCGGATTATTACTGATTAGATCATACCATAAAGATAAAGGAGAAGGGCATCGGAATGTTATACTGATTCCTTCATCTGCACATGGTACCAATCCAGCATCTGCTGCAATGGCAGGATTTAAAATTGTTGTTGTGAAATGTGATGCCAAAGGAAATGTAGATGTGGAGGACTTGAAATCAAAAGTTGAACAACATAAAAACGATCTTGCAGGATTGATGATTACTTATCCAAGTACGCACGGCGTTTTTGAAGAAAGAATAAAAGAAATTACTGACATCATACATCAGAATGGTGGCCTGGTTTACATGGATGGTGCAAATATGAATGCTCAGGTTGGTCTTACCAATCCAGCTATTATTGGCGCAGATGTTTGTCATTTGAATTTACATAAAACATTCGCCATTCCTCATGGTGGCGGTGGTCCGGGTATGGGGCCTGTATTAGTAAATGATAAACTAAAACCCTATTTACCTAAACATCCATTGAGTGATGAAGAAAACACAAAAAACATTTACCCTGTTTCCGCATCTCATTATGGTAGTGCATTAATATTGCTGATAACATACGGGTATATAAGAATGTTAGGTTCAAAGGGATTGACCAACACCACTAAAATTGCTATTTTGAACGCCAATTACTTAAAAGATGTTTTGAAAGATTATTACAAAATACTTTACACAAATCACAACAACCGCTGTGCTCATGAATTTATAATTGATTGTTCTACTTTTAAATTACAAACCGATGTGGAAGTAGTGGATATTGCTAAACGCTTGATGGATTTTGGTTATCATGCCCCAACAGTGGCGTTTCCTGTTCCAAATACTTTAATGATTGAGCCAACAGAAAGTGAGAGTAAACACGAATTGGACAGATTTGCAGATGCAATGATTACAATAAAGCGGGAAATAGAAAACATTCAAAATGGTACTTATGATAAGAAAAACAATCCATTGAAAAATGCTCCACATACGGCAGAAATGGTAGTATCTGAACCATGGAATTATCCATACTCTCGTGAATATGCCGCATTCCCAAGACCCTGGATAAAACTCTCCAAAGTATGGCCTTCAGTAGCCAGAATTGATAATGCTTATGGCGATAGGAATTTAATTTGTACTTGTTTACCAACGTCTGAATATGAAATGGCTTAGAAGTTATGAATTATGAGTTATGAAAGAGAGTATTATAAAAGAAAAAAGTTTTAACTTTGCCTTACAAATTATAGAGTTATATGTTTTCCTTAAAAAAAATAATGAACATGTTATATCAAGACAATTGTTGAGAAGTGGTACCAGTATTGGTGCTAATGTAAATGAAGATTTAGTTGGTGTAAGTAAGGTTGATTTCATAAATAAGATGGATATTGCTAATAAGGAAGCGAGAGAAACCTTGTACTGGTTAGAATTATTAAATGAAAGTCAAATGATAAATTTTAATTTTCCAGAATATATTCACAATTGTAATTAGATTTCAAAAATTTCAACAAGCATCATCAAAACGGCTAAACACAAAATGCTATCAGAAAAAAATAAAAAAACAAAAAACACTAACTCAAAACTATTCACTCAAAACTAAAAACTATGGAAAAAGTTATCACAAATTCAGAGTACAGAATTGAACGGGACACAATGGGCGAAGTAAAAGTACCTGCTCATGTTTACTGGGGTGCCCAAACGGAACGTTCCCGCAACAATTTCAGAATTGGACCAGAAGCTAGTATGCCAAAAGAGATTATTCATGCTTTTGGTTATTTGAAAAAAGCGGCTGCACTGGCAAATTACGAATTGGGCGTCTTATCTAAGGAAAAATGCGATTTAATTTGTCAGGTAGCAGATGAAATCATTGCAGGAAAATTAGATGACCAGTTCCCATTAGTAATATGGCAAACCGGTTCCGGTACGCAGAGCAATATGAATGTAAACGAAGTCATTGCCAACCGTGCGCATGTTTTGAAAGGTGGAAAACTTACTGACGAAAAGAAAATTTTACATCCGAATGACGATGTAAATAAATCACAATCTTCCAATGATACATTTCCTACTGCGATGCATATTGCGGCTTACAAAATGGTAGTAGAAGTAACCATTCCGGGTATCGAAAAATTGAGAGATACCTTAAAAGCCAAATCAGAAGCATTTAAGGACATAGTAAAAACCGGCAGAACACATTTGATGGACGCTACTCCACTTACATTAGGACAAGAATTTAGCGGATATGTTCAGCAATTAAATATGGGCATTCGTGCATTGAAGAACGCTCTTGAAGCGGTCAGAGAACTGGCATTGGGTGGCACTGCTGTTGGCACTGGCTTAAACGCTCCAAAAGGTTATGATGTTTTAGTCGCAAAAAAAATCGCCGAACTAACAGGTTATCCATTTGTTACAGCACCCAATAAATTTGAAGCACTGGCAACACACGATGCGATGGTGGAATTAAGTGGTGCCCTAAAACGTGTGGCTGTGTCTTTAATGAAAATAGCCAACGATATTCGTTTATTAGCATCCGGACCAAGATGTGGAATAGGTGAAATCTTAATCCCTGATAATGAGCCAGGTTCATCCATCATGCCGGGCAAAGTTAATCCTACTCAGCCCGAAGCCATGACGATGGTAGCCGCACAAGTGATTGGAAACGACATGGCAGTGGCAGTTGGCGGGTCAAATGGCCATTTTGAATTAAATGTGTTCAAACCGGTAATAGCGTATAATGTTCTACTGTCTGCACGATTAATTGGTGATGTATGTGTAAGCTTTAATGATAAATGTGCAGTGGGCATTGAACCCAATCTGACAAATATCAAAAAACATTTAGATAATTCTTTAATGTTAGTAACAGCTTTAAATCCACATATTGGTTATGAAAATGCCGCAAAAATTGCCAAAAAAGCGCATAAAGAAAATAAAACCTTGAAAGAAGCCGCGATTGAATTAGGACTTCTTACTGCAGAACAATTTGATGAATGGGTAAGACCTGAAAAAATGGTATAAGATATATGAATCATTTTTAATGTTACCTAAAACTGCTGTATCCTCTCCTGATACAGCAGTTTTTTAATTTTAAAGAACAAATTTTTCTAATAATTTTTGTAAGAAAAATTTTTTATGAACAATAATCCTCTTAAGAAATCAAATTTTCTTAATCAATTATCCAATGAAGAGTTAGATGACATCTTGAAATCTGGTAAAATCGGCTATTTCAAAAGAAATGATGTCATTTTAAAAGAAAACACATTCTTGAAAACCTTGCCCATTATATTGAGTGGAGTGGTAAGAGTGTTTGTAGTGAATCAGGAAGATGTGGGAAAAAGAGAAGTTTTGTTGTATTATATGAAAGAAGGAGAGACCTGTTCAAGTAGTATAGCCAGCGGAATATTTAATGATAAAATTGATATTCGTGTAGAAGCAGAAACCGATTGTGAAATTTTATTCTTACCACTTTATTACTTTACTCAATTACTCTCCAAACATCCTGAACTTTTTGAACTATTGTTACAAAACTATTTGCAGATATTCAAGAAAATTGTGAACACTGTTTCTGCCTTATCATTTTATCCATTAGAAAAACAATTATATGCCCTTTTAATTGCTAAAGCCAAATTAAGAGAAAGTAATATCGTTGAAACAACCCATGAGGAATTAGCCCGTGAATTAAGGTCTACAAGAGAAGTGATAACCAGAATACTCAATCAATTGGCGGATGAAAAAAAGATAAAAATCTATAGAGGCAAAATTGAAATCCTAAATTTGTTATAGAATAAATGATTGTTTAGAATTTAGTTGGGCATTAAAATTTTAAGTATTTACCCTTTTGTGATAAAAGTTACATTATTGTTTGAACATTAATTTTTACCTTTGCAAAAAAAATTATGAAAACTAACATGGGAAAAGCGGATAGAATAATCCGAATAGTGGTAGCACTTATTTTTGCTATTTTGTATTTTACCGATACTGTTCCCGGAACAACTGGACTGGTTTTAATGATATTAGCTATAGTTTTTGCGGCAACAAGTTTCATTGGATTTTGCCCATTGTATTTGCCATTCAATATCAATACTAAATCCAAATCTGAAAGTCAATCCTAATATTTTCTAACTATGATTGAGCTATTGTTGAAGTATAAATTTTCTTTGATTGGAGGACTTTTAGGTGGTATTGGAGGATTTTTATATTACAAATACATTGGTTGTTCTTCCGGAACATGTCCTATAACATCCAATCCATACACGAGTGTTATTTACGGGATTATTGTGGGTGTGCTATTATTAAGTTCTTTTGAAAAGTAAAAAGCCAAATGCTTATTTACGAGTTATTGAGAAAAATGCGAATTTTTTCGTCTTTGACGAATGAAGAATTACACGACCTTCGTAAAAATATTTTTGTCAAAGAGTATTTGAAGGGCGATATTATCCAAAGAGAACAATCTTATGCAAAAGCTATTCCAATAGTAATATCGGGAGTAACAAAAATTATTTTAGTAGATAGAAAAGATTCCAAAGAAGTTTTTCTATACTACATTTCAGAAGGTAGTACTTCTGTTACTACAATCTCTCAAGGACTGTTCAAGGAAAGCTTATCTTTGAGAATAGAAGCAGAAACAAACTGTGAAATTGGATACATTCCATTAGAATATTTTAATCTTTTATTGTGTAAACATCCTGATATTTTTCAGCATCTTTTAGAAATTTATTTCAACATCTTTCTTGATTTAATCAACTCCATGTCCAATCATGTTTTTAATAACATAGAAGAAAAAATTATTTTTTTATTGCATTACAAATCTAAAGTGTTGAAAACAAATGTGATTGAAACAACTCATGAACAAATAGCCCGAGAACTTAATTCATCAAGAGAAGTTATTACAAGAGCATTACAGGACTTGATGAATGATGGAAAAATTGAAATGGAAAAAAAAAAGATAAAGTTGTTAGATACTTTTTTCAATGAAACCGCCACCCACTAAATCATCCCCTTCATAAAACACAGCGCTTTGTCCGGGAGCAACCGCATATACGGGTTCGTGAAACACAATTTCTAAATGTTTATCGTCTATCGTGTGAATTGTAGACATTTTTCCTACATCTTTATATCGGATTTTGACCAAGGCCTGATAATTTTCTGGTAACTTTTCATATTTGATCAGGTTATAATCTCGTACTCTGATGATTTGCTGTGCCAGTTCTTCTTTATCACCCAATATTACCTCATTTGTATCAGGACGAATTTCTTTCACATAAACAGGATGTCCCAGTGCCACATCCAAACCTTTTCGCTGACCAATCGTGTAGTAAGGATATCCTTTGTGTTTTCCTATGACTTTATCTTTATAGATAAAATTGCCTTCTCCTACTTTTTCAGGTAAATCTGGCACCTGATTGTTCAAGAACGTTCGGTAATCGCCATCCGGAATAAAGCAAATATCGTAGCTTTCACTTTTCTTTGCAAGGTAATCAAAACCTTCTCTTTTAGCAATTTCTCTCACTTCCGCTTTTGTATAACCAGATAAAGGGAAAATGGTTCGGGATAAAACATCTTGCGTTAAGCCCCATAAAACATAGGTTTGGTCTTTCGTAGTGTCCTTACCTTTTGAAATGATGTAACGTCCATTTTCATAGCGAATTTGAGAATAATGACCGGTTGCTATGTAATCACAACCAAGAGCATCGGCACGTTTTAGTAAAGCATCCCATTTAATGTACGTGTTACACAAAACACAAGGATTGGGTGTTCTTCCATTGATATATTCATCAATGAAATTTTGTATGATTTTTTCAGTAAACTCTTCTCTTATATCCAGCACATAATGAGGGAATCCAAGTTTTACGGCTACAATTCTCGCATCATTGATACTATCCAAACTACAACAACCAGTTTCTTTGCCATTTACTTTAGAGGTCTCATAATCCCAGGTTTTCATTGTGATACCCACTAATTCGTATCCTTGTTGTTTCAATAAAAGTGCACTGATGGAACTATCAATACCTCCACTCATTGCCACTAATACTTTACCTTTTTTATTACTTGTAATCATTTTTATTTTCTCATTTGCAAAATTACTGGTTAATTTTCTAATACTGATGAAAAGAAAATTAAAATTTTTAAAAAGTAAAAAAGACACAAAGAATAAACTTTGTGTCTCTTAAAATCTGACGGTAGATATTTAATTTAGTTTAACTATTCTATTTATACAAAAAGTTTACTTTCCAATACTTTCGTTGAGTTCTTCAATAGAATTTTCAAATTGAAATGCGTCGTTTACCTGATAATAATTATCTTTATCTATTACATTCTTATATGCATATTTTGCAAATTCCAATCGGGTTTGTTCAAATGAAAAGAGTTTCATTATATCTCTTACCTGAGAACTTTTAAGACATTTGGAGTCGCTGATTTGCTTCGCCATTGTTAGTTTACTATCTTCAAAAGATTTGGAGTTGATACTTTTTTTAATGCTTTCAAACTCTGAATCACTCACGGCACATTTTACAACCGTTTTTGGCTTCGGACTTACAGGAGATGGTTTAGGATTTGTAGTTACAGGTGAAGCAGCAGAAGAAGAGGAGGACACTACCGTTGTTGATACAACAGAAGTTGTATAGGAAGAGGAGGTGCTGGAATTTTGAACTAAATCATCGTCTTTAATATGAATGCCAACACCTGTTGGTGAAAAACTTATATTAACTCCGGCAGTTGAATTGGAGTTTGGAGATTGTGCACCAGAATTGGTAGTTACTACGGTAGTAGATGTAACGGTTTGAGTATTAAGAGAAACGTTTGTGTTTTCAGGAGCAGAGATGGTAACATTTGGCGTAGGTTCTTCTGATGTATAGTTTACAACGGTTTGTTCACCAGAATTATCCCTATGAATTTCAGATGCCGTGTAATGTTTAATTTTATATTTACCTGCTTTATTCACAATTTGGTAAACGAATTCCCACCCCTTTTTGTCTTCTCCTTCCCACATTAAAATAGCATTAGTAGTAAGGTCAGGTATTTTTTTATTATCTTCAAAAACAACTTTAAGTCGTACCTGTGAATGTTTGATGTTTGTAACCCTAACATTCGTTTCTGGTGTAGAATTTTGTTTTACACCATTCACATACAAATAAAATTTTTCTCCATTATCACTAAAAACTACTAAATCATTTTGGGCATTAATGATTCCACCTAAAACCATGCCCACAATTGTTGAAACTTTTACCAGTAAATGTTTTGCTTTCATAGTGTTTAATTTTTGGCAAAAGTAAAAAACAAAAATTATTCCTGAATTTATCTTTTGTTATTTTTTAACAATTGTAATCCACAAATTAAATTCCTACAAACATTGAATATCACTTCACACTCAATCGTCCCTGACGAATTTTGTCTACCGTTAAGTACCATATATCTTTGTAATAATCGCTTCTTTCAAGTATATAATCGGAATTTGTAAAAGGATTGTTTTTGTTTTTATGAAATGTAAATACCAGTGCATTTTTTTGACCATTTAAAGAATAATACCATTTTTCTGTTTGAAAATTCTTTTGAATATCTTCTGGTTTTCCAAATACAATGTAAATCATTCCTCTATCGCTTTGCCATCCATAATGATACGAAGTAAATAGTCGATTGGCATCAATCACTCTTTGATAATAATTTTTAATCATTTCCTTTGCTCTTTCTTTACTGCCTCCAATTTGAATCCAGAAATTATCTACACATTTTTTTATTTCATCTAAATTTGAAAGATTAGCACAACGTTCAAATTCGTTTTTATTCATGATGTATCTGGAAGTATACAACATTTCTCTGCTATCTTTAATATTTGGAAACACGGAGTCAATACTAAACAAAGTAAAACCATCCAATGTATTTTGATTGGCTCGAATGTGATAAAAACAATTGGATTGGACAGTAAGAGAATAATAACCTTCTTGTTGTAGTTGTATAGTAAAAGAGGAATCGGGTAAATACTGCAAAGAGGGAACGATATTTGAAAAAGGAGGTGGAGCAGGTCTGTGATTGTACCTAAAAACGTCTACATAAAGAAAAGGTAATTTTTTTCGGTGATAGATTTTTACTTCATTTTGTTCATAAACATAAGGTTTGAAAAGCATCTTATCTTGAATAGTGGTTAAAAAATTATTTCTACTGTATTCTGTTGTAACCAATAATTCAGTAAAATAGCTGTATTGCATTTTTCTGTTTAGGTCTGTAATAAAAATTTTGACCTGATAGTTATCCTGATTAAGTGGAAAAGAAAACGAATAAAAAAATTGTGGTGTATTTTGATTAATGTGGATAATACGATTGACCGAGTCCGTCCATTTATTTTTTGTAATGGAATATAAGTTGATTGTTATTTTTACAGATGCATAAAATTGCAACCCTGTATCTAATCTTGCAAACAACAGAGGTTCTGTATTAAACAACGTATAAAAAGTTGCAGTTGTATCAGAGTTTTTGTAAAAATAAAATTGAGCGTTCAACTCATCTTCTTTTGCAATGCTAATGGATGTTTTACTTTTAGGTAAATCAGAATTATAGCGATGAGAAGTACATTGCAAAAAGATAATCTTAAAGATAAAACACATTCCTAAAAAACACTTATGGACTTTTGTACTAATCATTCAATAATTAGTTTGTATTATTGCTCAGTAATATTTTGTTTTGTATATGAGCGTTGTAAAGTTAATTAAATGGATTGTCATTTTAATAGTGTTGGGAATTTTAGTACGTTATTTGGGCAATCTTTTGTTATTGTTAATCGGAAGTTATATTTTGTTCAGTATGTTATTTCCAGTTAAGAAAACCATCCAGAAAAAATTAAAAATTAAATCACATGCATTGTCTTCTATACTGTCACTTTTGCTACCATCGTTGATACTTTTTATAGTAATATTATATGTGTTTCCGGTAATTATTACTCAACTTAATTCATTGGTTTACCTGAGTTATGAAGAGGTTTTTGATAACATTTTAAAGGAATTTCCATTTATTGAAAATATGAGTAATCATTTAGGAGGTAAAAAATATATGTTGAAAAGTATTCAGGATACGTTGAATCAACTTATCAATATTGAAATTATTACCAAATGGTCAAGCGTCTTGTTGAATAATTTCTCCCATATTGTAATTAATTTATTAATTGTTTTTTTCATCACATTTCACTTATTAAGAGATGAGGTTTTCTTAAACAACACATTGAAGTTTTTAATAAGCAATGAATATAAAAACGATGTAGATGACATGTTGTTGCATATAAAAGAGATTTTAGGAAGATATTTTCGTGGTTTATTAATTGATGTGTTTCTTGTAATGCTGATAAATTCAGTGATATTAAGTATTTTAGGTGTAAAAAACAGTGTATTAATAGGCATTCTATCGGGTGTATTAAACATTATACCTTATGTAGGTCCGCTGATTACGCTCATCATTGGTCTTTTTTTGGGTGTAAGTGGTAATATTTTAGATGGGCATTATGAACTCATTGGTGGAACTGTTATTAAAATTATTTTAACATTAGTAATAGTCAATTTATTAGATGGTACGATTTTTCAACCGTATATTTTTTCTAATGTCTTGCAAGCACATCCTTTAGAAGTATTTCTGGTAATCATCAGTGCAGGGATGTTAGGAGGTATTATATGGATGATGATGGCTATACCAATGTATGTGATTATCAAAATTGTTTTCAAAGAAATTTATATACACTGGAAAAATTGGACTTGAATGCCCAAAGATTATTCTGCTTTTAAACAGTTTACAATCTACCAGCCTTTTGATGATGTAATGAAAGTAAGCACAGATAGTGTTTTGTTAGGATGTTTTGCAGATGTAGAAAAATTGGAGAATGGGAAAGCGCTTGATATTGGATGTGGTACAGGATTATTATCGTTAATGTTAGCACAAAAAAATCCATCTCTTGAGTTTATCTTAATTGATATAAACCCCAACGCATGTAAAAACGCTGAATATAATATTTACAATTCTCCTTTCAAAAATTCATTTTCAGTAATTTTGACTTCTCTAAAAAATTTTTTAGAGAAAACTAAAGATACTTTTGATGTAATTATATGCAATCCACCTTATTTTTCTAATTCTCTTAAAAGTTCTTCTTTCACAAAAAATTTGTACAGACATCAGGAAGAATTATCCTACGAAGATTTAATTTATGGCGTAAAAAAACTATTGAAAGAGCAAGGTAGTTTTTATGTATGTATCCCTTTCAACGAATATAATGCATTTATAGAAAAATGTAGAGAACAAAATATGTTTATTCATCGAATGATGATGGTATTTTCAAGTTCTACTAAATCACAACCATATCTCTTTTTATTAGACATAAGAAAAGAAAAAGTAAATGAAGAGGAAGTTACATCGTTGACTATTCAGGATAAAAACGGGCAATTCACAGAAGATTATTTAAATTTTACTCATTCATTTTATATTTTTGCAAAATAATTTTTGGAAACGAATTTTTGAATGTATATTTGTCCCGTTTTTAAGAAAATGGTTCCGTGGCCGAGTGGCTAGGCAGAGGTCTGCAAAACCTTGTACAGCGGTTCGAATCCGCTCGGAACCTCTTAAGTTTTTATGCGTTTTCTTGGCATCATTCCGGTTCGTTACAAATCTACCCGTTTTACCGGTAAGCCATTAGTTGATATTGCTGGAAAATCAATGCTTCAACGCGTTTTCGAACAAGCAAGAAAGTGTAATTTATTGCAAGACGTAATAGTAGCCACGGATGATGATCTTATCTTTCAACACGCTCAATCATTAGGAGCAAAGGTTATTATGACCTCAGAACATCACCCCAGCGGCACCGACCGATGCTTTGAAGCATATACTAAACTCAATAAGGAATACGATGTTATCATTAATATTCAAGGTGATGAACCATTTATCGACCCTTCCCAGATAGAATTACTGATTAAGTCCTTTAAAAAAAATGATGAAATAGCCACTTTAATGATTCGCTGCAAAACACAAGAGGAATTATTCAATGAAGGGGAAGTCAAAATTGTTTTAGATAAAAATAATTATGCCCTGTATTTTAGTCGCTCCGTGATACCTTATTTAAAAAATGTTCCCAAAGAAGAGTGGCATCAAAAACATGACTATTTTAGACATGTAGGTATGTATGCTTATAGAACAGATATTTTAGAATCAATTACTCAATTGCCACCTTCTACCTTGGAGCAAAAAGAATCATTAGAACAATTAAGATGGCTTGAAAACGGTTATAAAATTTTATGCATAGAAACGCAACATGATAGTCATTGTATTGATTATCCGGAAGATATTGAAAGAGTTTTGAAATTGCTTGGATATCCCAAAGACATTTAAATTTAAAACCTGATAATTATCAACAACTTTTTTTTAATAATTAAAAATAAATCACCTATCTTTGCCGCCCATAAAATTAAATACCATGCAAAAAGGTAGAATTACACAGGTTATCGGTCCAGTAGTAGACGTTCGTTTTGATACACAAAATGGACAATTACCAATGATATTAGAAGCCATTGAAGTTGTTCGCCCCAATGGACAAAAATTAATCTTAGAAGTGCAACAACACATTGGTGAAGACACCGTTCGTACGATTGCCATGGACAGTACCGATGGTTTATACAGAGGCATGGAAGTTACTGCACTTGGAGATGGAATAAAAATGCCCATTGGTAAGCAAGTAAGAGGAAGATTATTCAATGTTGTTGGAGAAACAATTGATGGTATAAATCAATTAGATAATAAAAACGGTCGTGTAATACATCAGCCCGCACCTAAATTTGAAGAATTATCAACTTCGACAGAAGTTCTTTACACTGGAATTAAAGTAATTGACCTTATTGAGCCCTATGCAAAAGGTGGAAAAATCGGATTATTCGGTGGTGCCGGAGTAGGAAAAACCGTGTTAATTCAAGAATTAATTAATAATATTGCAAAAGGTTATTCTGGATATTCTGTATTTGCCGGAGTTGGTGAAAGATCTCGTGAAGGAAATGATTTATTGCGTGAAATGATTGAAGCCAACATTGTTCGCTATGGCGAAGCATTCAAAGTATCCTTGCATAAAGGTGGCTGGGATTTATCAAAAGTAGATTTAAAAGAACTCGAAAACTCTCAGGCAACTTTTGTATTTGGTCAGATGAATGAACCACCTGGCGCCCGTGCTCGTGTAGCATTATCCGGATTAACATTAGCTGAGTATTTTCGCGACGGGGAAGGCGAAGGTAAAGGTAGAGATATTCTTTTCTTCATCGATAACATCTTCCGATTCACACAAGCTGGTTCTGAAGTATCCGCATTGTTAGGCCGTATGCCCAGTGCAGTAGGTTATCAACCAACATTGGCTACTGAAATGGGCGCTATGCAGGAAAGAATTACTTCTACCAAAAATGGCTCTATCACTTCCGTGCAAGCTGTTTATGTTCCCGCAGACGACCTCACTGACCCTGCACCTGCCACTACCTTTGCCCACCTGGATGCTACCACTGTATTGAGTAGAAAAATTGCAGAGTTGGGTATTTATCCTGCCGTAGACCCATTAGATTCTACCTCTCGTATTCTTAATCCTGCCATTGTAGGAAAAGCACATTACGAGTGTGCTCAAAGAGTAAAAGGAATTTTACAAAGATATAAGGAATTGCAGGACATCATCGCTATTTTGGGTATGGATGAGTTAAGTGAAGAAGATAAACTGGTGGTGCATCGTGCTCGTCGCGTACAAAGATTTTTATCTCAACCTTTCCATGTGGCAGAGCAATTTACAGGATTAAAAGGTGTTTTTGTGAGCATAGAAGATACTATCCGCGGGTTCAACATGATAATGGATGGTGAAGTGGATGAATATCCTGAAGCAGCATTCAATCTTGTGGGAACAATAGAGGAAGCGATAGAAAAAGGCAAAAAAATGTTGGCAGAATCAAAATAGTTTTTATGTTGCATTTAGAAATATTATCTCCGTCTGCGAAAATATTTGAAGGTGAAGTAAATTCTGTGATATTCCCCGGAGAAGTAGGGGCATTTGGAGTATTGACCAATCATGCCCCTGTCATCTCTGTATTGAAAGAAGGAATGATAGAATGGGATATCAATGGCAAAAGAGAACAATTAAAGATAAACGGAGGAGTGGTGGAAGTCCTTCACAACAAGGCATCTGTTTTAGTGAAGTGATTTTATTTGTTTAAATTAAACTGTATTTTTGTTATTAAAACACACCCGTTTATCGGTAGTTTTTGTGAATGTAAATTTTTCATGCATGATTACTTTATCTCTCTTGCCTGATTGTCTTATTCAATGGTAGCAGGGTTAGCTGGTCGTTGAAATATTTTTGTTTTTTTGTACTTTGTTATTATTTTTTTTATACCTTTGCAGCAAAAATTATTTTGTATGAATAAAAAATTATTATTCAATTGGGGTGTTTTCTCATTATTTGTAATAATGCTGATTCCTAATCAAGGTGTGGCTCAGTGTACTACGACTTCCATTACTATCCAATTTTCTGGGGCATTCTCATTAGGTTCAGCTTGTACCTCAAGCGGGGGGGTCTGTTTCAGTGACTATCAGTGTTTTGGCACTTGTGGTTTATGTACAGGTTCTTCTTTTTCAAGTAGTTTCACAGACCCCGTGCCTCCGGGTAACATTGTAGTAGGGGCTCAGGTGAATTATTATTATAGTGGTTGTTCCGGTGGTTCCGGGTTTATGACTACATCCCTTAACGGAGTAAACATTGGGAATGCCAACTTCACCGCCGTTAACTGTAGTTGTGGTTCATGTTTTTTTACATCTACTCCCAATACACCTTTTAATTGCGGTATTCCTTCATACAACTATGGAGGTTCTAATACAGTATCCGGTAATTTTAGTGGAAGTTCCGAATGTATTGACAGAATAGAAGTGGTATTGTGTTACCGCTCTTCTACTCCTAATCCGGGTACGGCGTCGGCAAGCAGTTCTACTGTTTGTTCGGGGCAGTCGGTTAATCTTACTTTAGCAGGGTATCAAACAGGAGGAAGTATTCAGTGGCAATCGGCTCCTACTTCAGGCGGACCATGGACAAATATCCCCGGTGCTACTTCTGCTACATACAATACGGGCGTTCTCACTACCAATACTTGTTACAGAGCACAAGTAACCTGCGGTGGTACGGCATATTCCAATGTAATATGTATCACAGTTAATCCCTTGCCTTCTGTATCTGTAAGTAATGCCACTATCTGCGCAGGCCAAAGTGCTACCTTGACCAGCGTTGTCAATCCTCCCGGCGGTTCATACAACTGGACACCCGGCGGCTTTACAACTTCAAGTATCGTCGTTTCTCCACCTTCTACACAAGTGTATAATCTTACTTATACTGACCTTAATGGTTGTTCAGCAACGGCTTCCGGTACAGTAGATGTGAATCCCGCACCTTCTATAACAATTAATAATCCAACGATTTGTGCTGGCCAATCCACTACTATAACAGCGACAGGTAATCCATCAGGTGGTACTTATTTATGGTCACCCGGTGGGGCTACAACTAACTCTATTGTTGTTTCACCTGGTTCTACTTCTACCTACACTGTTCAATACACAACCGGACCTGGCTGTCCTGGAACCGCTGTGGCTACTGTTGTTGTAAATCCTCTGCCAACAGTAGCGGTCAACAATGCTACGATATGTGGTGCTGGCAGTGCTACCTTAACTTCTACTGTCAATCCGACAGGCGGAAGTTATTTATGGTCCCCCGGTGGAATGACAACGTCTTCAGTAATAGTATCTCCTGCTTCTACTTCAAATTATACACTAAGTTATACCTCACCTGCTGGTTGTACCAATACCACTCAAGCCACAGTGTTTGTTAGCTCATTACCGACTGTTGCCGTGAATAATGCCACTCTTTGTTCTGCTCCGGGTGCCAGCGTTGTATTAACCGCTACTGTTTCACCAGGAGGTGGTACTTACACATGGACACCCATCGGTGGTGGAGGTCCTATTGTTGTAGTTTCACCTACTTCATCAACAAGTTATACAGTTACATACACAGAACCCGGCGGATGTTCTAATTCAGCAGTATCTTATGTAACCGTTCTTCCAGGTTTTAGTTTTGCTGATTTTACTTATCCTAATCACCCTTGTGTAGATAATCAACCCTATACATTTTCTGCGACTGTGAGTGGTAGTGGTCCTTATTCCTATCAATGGAATTTCGGAAATGGTGCCACACCGCCTACTGCGACAACCCCGTCCGCATCAGTAAATTATTCTTTCTCAGGTATTAAAAATGTTTATCTGGTAATCACCAATCTATCATCGGGCTGCAAGGATTCAATTGTACATCAAGTTACTATTGAAGATTTGCCTTTTGTTAATTTTTCCGCTTCATCTCCTACCTGTGTTACCGATTCTGTTTTCTTTATTAATTATTCATGGATTGGCGGTAGTGCTACGATTGCCTCGTGGTTCTGGAATTTTGGCGATGGAAATACTTCCACTCTATACCAGCCGTCTCATTTATATTCAACAGGCGGAACTTATACAGTATACCTTGTCGCCACTTCGGATTGGGGTTGTGATGATACATTGTTTAAAACTGTTACTGTTTCACCACTCACCATCCCGGGAAGTGTAAGTGCAAATGATACGGTTTGCGCTGTATCAAATAGTGGCACTTTAACTGTAAATGGCAATAATGGTAATGTAGTATCCTGGATGTATTCTGTTGATAATGGTAATACATGGATACCAATTGCAAATACCAACACTGTTTATACTTACAATAATTTATCCCAAACAACCATCTTCGGTGCAGTGGTTCAAAGTGGTTCCTGTCCCACTGCAACAACTACTCCTAATGCTACAATCACAGTAGATCCTATTTCACAAGCAGGATTTATCAGACGCGATACACTCGTTTGTTTTATTCCTACTAACCAAGGCACTCTTGCTTTGATAAACTATACTGGAAATGTTGTTGACTGGTTTAGTTCAACGGATAATGGATTAACTTGGACATCCTTGTCAAACACCAATCCTTATTATGCTTTTTCAGGTTTGACAGATACTACCTATTATACGGCAGTTGTTCAAAGTGGAATTTGTCCGCCAGATACAACACCGATTACAAAAGTTTTGGTGAGATATTTTAATGGAGCAAAAATTATTCCTTCACCTGATACTTCAATAAGCATTGGTTTTTCTGTTCAAATTATTGCTAGTGGAGGTAATGGATTTGCATGGTCACCCAACTACAACATCTCCGACACTACTATTAATAATCCTTTTGTATGGCCGACGAAAGACACTACTTACATTGTTTATGTTCGCGATCAGTACGGTTGTTTGGATACCGCTACTGTAAAAATATTTGTTCTAAAAGATTACAAACTCATCATTGCCAATACTATGACGCCTAACGGAGATAACTACAACGATTTCTTCTGGATAGGAATGATTGAACATTATCCAAATAATGAAGTAATGGTCTTCAACCGTTATGGACAAATGATTTACAAAGCATCAAAATACGATAATCAAAAAGTATATTGGGATGGCACTTATCAGGGCAATAAAGTTCCCGATGGGGCATATTACTATGTGATTAAATTTACCGATAGTAATGTAATTTTCAAAGGAAGCATTAACGTGATTAGTAGTCATTAGAGTTAATAAATTGAAAGGAGGTAGATTATTTTAACCCAAATTATTCATTAAACATTACTCAAACATTGTGCTTTTCCATATTACTGCTAGTTTTCACCTTTCCACAGGTGGAAGGGTAGTTGCAAGAATAAAGAACAAGCCCGTCATTGCGAGGAACGTAGCGACAAAGCAATCCCGACTGGTATTCCTTCTTTCCATTACGAGATTGCTTCACTCCGTTCGCAATGACGTGTTGTTCTTTTCGTCATTTCGAAGAAGCATCGCTTCCGAAGATTCTCTTGGGAATATTCTTGATTTCTAATGCATAATTTAAGTTGAAAAATTTTTTGTGGATTTTTTGGAAAATTGACAAAAAATTGTATAAATTTGCAAAAAAAAAATATGTTTCTTAAAAAGAGATTTATTCTATTATGTATAAGTGTGTTTATTTTTAAGTTAATCAAACCACAAATTACTTATACTTTTAATGCATCAAATGGAAGTTTTAATGCTTTACCGGGTGGTGCTACTACAATTTTTGGTGCTGGTGTGGACGATCAAATAAGTCCACCTATTGCAATTGGTTTTAATTTTCTGTTTGGGTGTCAATTGTATGACACAATGCAGGTGAGCTCTAATGGTTTTATTTATTTGACAACAACAAGTAATACGATAACGAATTCCTATCCTAATAATGATTTAGCTAATGTAGCAGACAGACCAATCATTGCTCCATTATGGGATGATTTAAGGACTTCTCCTATAGGTGGTAAGGTGGTATATAGACGAACAGGGTCGCCCGGTAGTAGAGTGCTGACTGTTGAATGGAATACTATTCGTTGGGATAAAGGCGCCTCACAATCTGCCATTCGATTTCAAGTAAAACTGTATGAAGGAAGCAATAAAATTGAATTTATTTATGACCCAATGGCTGGAAACGTTAACAATGGCAGTGCTTCTATTGGATTAGCGGGTTTTGTTCCAGGAGATTATTATTCTGTGGATACTTTGGATATTTCAGCGGCCGTGAGTAAAACAGTCGAAACTACTACTATCCAAAACAAACCCAGTCCGGGTTTAACTTTTGAATTTGGTCCACAATGTACAAATGTAGATGGAGGTGTCACAAGCATAAATAATCCTTTAACAACTGGATGTTATGGCAACAGTGAGAATGTTAATGTAACTATTAATAATTTTGGAAGTGTTGATATTTCTAATTTTCCTGTATCAGTAAAAATTAGTGGTGCAAATTCCCAATTGCTCACAGCAACCTATACCGGTACAATCACTGCCGGTTCAAGCGCTACTATGAATGTTGGTACAGCTAATATGACTAATCCAGGCACATATTACTTTAAAGCGTATACATCCATTGCGGGTGATTTGAACTTTAATAACGATACTACTTATGCTACTTTCTATAAACCACCAACTTTTGCTTTACCTCAGTATGTTGATTTTACAAATTACGATGGAACAAACCTGTCTACTTTATTTACGGGTTGGAATGAAGGACAGGGAGGATCAGTTCCAACAGGCACCACCAGTGCTTGGGATTATGCCATTGGACTGGGCGATGCTACAAACTATACAGCAAAAGTTAATTTACTTTCAACAGTAAAAAATGAATGGATAATAGGCCCTATTGCTGTTCCCACTAATAGTACGATTTTAAGTTTTGATGCCGCAGTTACAAACGTAAATGATATAAATACACCCTCTACTATGGGAAGCGATGACGCATTATATGTGATGATTTCAACTGATTGTGGAATAACCTACACTCCTATCTTTACAGTAAATGCAAGTAATAATTTACCTAATAGTTTAACCAATTTTACCGTATCTTTATCGAGTTATTCTAACACTCCAATAATTGTTGCTTTTTATGCTACCGATGGAACAGTAGCTGATCCTAATAATTATGATCTGCATATTGATAACATCAATCTATATAACTTATTACCGACCGATGTTGGACCACTAAGTATTCTTCAGCCCACAAATTTTGACAATTGTTTTTTCAATGAAACATTTCTTGTGAAAGTGAAAAATTATGGAAGCAATGCTGTAAGTAGTAGTAATGTTGGCATTATTATTTCTGGACCTAATAATGGTACATTAAGCGGGACAACAGGAGCAATTTCATCGTTAGGAACAGCAACAATTAATCTCGGTAATTTCAATATGACAACACCGGGTACATACACAATTAAATTGTATGCCAGTACAGCAGGAGATATGAATGTATACAATGATACTCTTGTTTTTATTTACACAAGTGCAAAATTACCATATCCAACCCTGGAGACATTTGATAGTGCACCGCCGTTTGGCTTACCAACTAATTGGAAAAACGATTTAATTAGTACAGAAAACTCATTTTATACTCGAATAACTGATTTAGTTTACGAACATGGTGCTGGTACACCCCCTACCAGAGGATTATGTTCTAACCTTTATATTTACAGCCCCAAATCCTGGGTGAAAACGCCAGTAGTTGGACCGCTAGGAAGTAATGCTGCTATTTCATTTTTGTATAGAATAACAGATAATATCGATTATATAAATCCAGGTGGTCTTGCAACAAATTATAGTAATAATGACTCCATAAAAGTGTATGTTTCAAGTGATTGCGGAAGCACTTGGAATTTAATAGGATTTATAAATGGTGCTAGACATATTCAAACAACTGATTTTCAAAAAGCACAATTTTGTATAGGATCCTCTTATACCGGCCAATATGTAAGATTAAAAATAGAAGCCAAATGGGCCGCTGGTGATTATTGGATAGATATAGATAGCGTACAAGTTTCTACATTTGACAAGCCCTTCATATATGCAACCAATAATCCTTTATGTGCAGGGTTAAGTACAACTCTAATAACAACGGGTGGAGATAATTATTCATGGAATACAGGTGCTACAACAAATTCAATCGTAGTATCACCAACTACTACCACAATTTACACCTTACAGGTCTCAACTATTAATGGCTGCAGTGCAAGTAATACCATTCAAATTAGTGTTTACAATCAACCAACAATTTCTGTTACAGCTTCTTCTTCAACATTGTGTTTTGGTAATTCTGTTTCTTTAAGTCAAACGGGTTTAAATACATTTACATGGACAAATGGTATAAGTTCATCTACTCTCGATCCTGTTACATATACTCCCACAACTACTCAATCTTATACAGTATATGGCTATGATAACAATGGTTGCTTTGGTCAAAGTATTACTACCATTTCTGTATTCCCAAATCCAACAATTACAACATCTGCTAGTTCATCAACATTGTGTGCACAAACTAATCTTACATTAAATGCTTCGGGTGCCGTAAATTATACATGGACAACTCCAACCTCAACCGTTACAAATAATCCTTATGTTTATATTCCAATTGCATCATCACCTGGCGTTCAATCATATACTGTAAGTGGAACTAACTCATTTGGTTGTCTGTCAACACAAATTCAAACAGTATATGTATATCCGTCTCCTAATCTAAATATTTCTGCTTCATCCAATGCCATTTGTGTTGGAAGTTCTGCCACGCTTGTTGCATCTGGTGCAAATAGTTACACATGGACAACGCCATCTGGAAATTTCCTACACAAATGTAATTGTTGTAAGTCCTACTACAAATACAACTTATTCATTGAGTGGAACCAATTCTTATGGTTGCGTGAGTAATAATCAATTTGTTTTTATCGGTTGTTCCACAACCTACAGTAAGTATCTCTATCCCCTCAAATACTGTTTGTTCTGGTCAAAACATTTACAATGAGTGCTTCTGGTGCTACTTCTTATTCATGGATTTCTAGTCAAGGTAATTATTATAATAGTTCTACAGTAACCACATCTTTATCGGCTAACACATCTTATACTGTTACTGGGTTTTTCTGGCAATTGTTCCGATACTAAAACTGTTCAAATTTATGTTTCCAGCGTACCAAATATTAATGTCCTTTTCAACATCATCGGTTATTTGTGATGTTGGTACTGTAACCTTGTCAGCCAGTGGAGCAAGTAATTACACATGGACTGGGTCAGATGGATCTACATATAATAGTAATGTCCATAGTTGTAAGTCCAACAGTAAAACACAACCTACTCTGTACAAGGTAGTCAGGGTATATGTACAAGTAATACTAAAACAATTAATATTGCCGTATCCCAAATAACATCTACTATACAAAACACAAGATGCAATTCAACCAATTTGTAATAATGGATCAGCAACAATAACAGTTAATGGCGGTATTGGAAACTACTCGTATACATGGACGCCGGGTAATTATCATTCCAATCAAGTGAACTTTTTGTATAATGGAACATACACTGTATCAGTAAAAGATCAGGCAGGATGTACTAAAAATTATACACTCAGTATAGGATGTGTTACAGGAATTGAAGAATACTTCTTGGGAAATACCAAAATATACCCTAATCCAACTTCACAATTTCTATATTTAGAAAGTGATATGGTAAAAAATTTGAATGAATTAAATATTACGATATTAAACTCATTAGGTCAAAAAATGTTACCAAGAAGTTATTACACTTTAAACAATAAAATCTTGATTGATGTTTCGGATATTGCAGATGGGGTTTATATCTTACTTTTAATGGATAAAGAAAATACAGTTTTGAAAAACATTAAATTCATTAAATCTATCCACAAATAAAAAAAATAAACTATGAAAAATAAATTAATTTTTAATTGTGATATTTATTTTGTGGGTAGTACACAATGGTTTAATCTTCGCTCAGATAAACGAAACTGAAATTGAATATCAAGAGAGAAAGTTTGTTGAGAAACTGGCAATATATCCTTTTGATGAAGATTCTTTAAAGGGATTTGATGAAGCACGGATTTCAAAAGAAATAGAAAGTGAAACAAAAGATCCATTAGAACAAAAATTTTTTAATGTATTTAAAGAAAAGAGAATTTATATTAATCACAAATATAATTTACATCATGAATTAGAGGATTTAGGTTATGATGTATCCTATTTAAACAATAAATTTGACAACAATTCAGTTTTGAGTGTCGCGTGCAACAATGAAGATTTTGAAACAGGGGATTTTACGGGTTGGATTGTCAATACAGGTGTAGTTTCAGACGCATGTTCGGGTGCTGGTTGTTGTGGGTCTGGTTTTGGTTTAGCCACTGTGATGACTACTCCTTTTAGTGACCCTTATGTAGGTGCCATACCAGCTTCACCTTTTGGTGGTACACGAGTAGCAAAATTAAATGATGTCGCAGTGGGAGCAAGAGCTGTAAGAATTCGAAAAAACATCAATGTTACTCCCAATAATGCTTTGTTTCAGTTTGCTTATATTGCTGTATTGAATGTCCCCTCTAATTCACATCCCTGCTGTGCGGTACCCAAAATCAAAATTCGAATAATAGATCCTTCTGGTAATATTTTAGGTTGTCCACAAGTAGAAATTTCGGTTCCACAAGGTGGTTGTCCTCCATTACCTGCTGGTTGGGTTAATGCAGGTTCCGTCGTATATAATCCAACATGGCAAATTGGTTCTATTGACTTAACGAGTTTTTTAGGACAAAACATTAGTATCATTGTGGATGTATATGACTGCACGTGGACAGGGCATTTTGGCTATGCTTATTTTGATGCTATATGTAAACCAATCACAATTGATGTAAATGGTATACAATTTCCTGCTGGCAACAATAATATCAATGTAACGGCTTGTGGGGCTTCAACCGCTACTCTTACTGCCCCTGCTGGATTAGCACCATATAATTGGAATGGACCTCCCAGTAGTGGAATAACAAATAATCCTAATCAAACAATTACAACCACTGTCGCTGGAGTATACACATTAGTCATGAGTCCACCGGGAATATGTGCCCCTATTGTTAAAACCATGACATTAAATTTTTCGCCACCTATTACACTTTCTGTAAATAGTAGTTCTACAACTATATGTTCCGGGCAAAGTGCCACATTATCCGCTAATCCAAGTATGTCGGGCGGAACATTTACATGGATACCTACTGGATCTAATTCTTCCAGTGTAATTGTTTCTCCACCTTCATCACAAGTTTATACAGTCAATTATACTGCACCCAATAGTTGTCCTGCTTCTGCTACATTTACATTAAATGTTAATCCAACACCAACTATTGCATTATCATCAGGTACATTATGTAGCGGAAATTCAATTATTATAACCTCCACTGTAAATCCTTCTTCAGGATTAAGTTATACATGGCTTCCCGGTGGGAATAATTCTCCTAATATCACAGATACTCCTCCTATTACAACCACTTATACACTTTTAGTTCAAACCTCTGCTGGATGCTTTAATACAACTGCTACTACAATCACAGTTTTCCCTACACCTACTATCACTGTGTCTAATCAAACAATATGTAATCAATCAAGTACAATACTGAATCCAACTATTTCGCCATCTGGTGGGAATTATACATGGATGCCAACAGGACAAACTTCTTCTTCAATAGCCGTATCACCAACTACTAATACTTCATATACGGTAAATTATCTTTCATTAGATGGTTGTTTTCAATCTGCGGTTATTAACGTAAATGTTAATCCATCTCCAACAGTTTCAATTAGTAATTATACTTATTGTTCATCACCCAACAATTTTATCATACTTTCTGCCAGTTCAGTTAATCCTCCTGGTGGAACATACATCTGGTGGCCATCAGGAACAATTAATTCAACTATCGCTGTCTCTCCCTCAGTAACCACAACCTATACTTTAGATTACATTGATCCGAACAATGGTTGTAAAACATCAGCAACATCAACAGTGGTTGTAAGACCAGGATTTTTAATATTAAATTTTAATCCTGATAATTGGTATAAATGTGAAGGAAATGCTAGCTTTACTCTCACTCCAAACATTTTAACCTCTACTGGTTCATACAGCATTGCTTGGAACTTTGGAGCAGCTGGTAACCCTTCTATTTCTTTTTCAAATCCTGGATTTACTCAATACAACACTCCTGGAACATACCCTATCACATTAATTGGTACTAATTTATTGAGTAACTGTAAAGATAGCATAACTAAATTTGTTCATGTAGAACCACTTCCTGATTTAGATTTTATTTATAATACTAAAAGTTGTCAAAGTGATAGTATTTATTTCACTAATTTATCCTGGGTAGGAGGATTAAGTCAAATTACCGGATGGCTCTGGAATTTTGGTGATGGAAATTTTTCTACTCAACAACATCCAGCACATCATTATACCAATAATGGAGTTTATTCTGTAACCTTGAGCGCTGTAACTGATTATGGTTGTACATCATCGATTACTAAAACAATAAATGTTTCACCAAATAGTGCAGCAGGAATAGTGATTTCTTCTCAAACAGTATGCGCCTCTTCTGCTAATGGTACTTTGCAGTTAAGTGGCAATGTAGGTCAGGTGCTTCAATGGGAATATTCGGATAACTATGGAGTAAATTGGTATGTAATAAATAATACTTCCATAGTTCAACCATTTAGTAATATACAATCTACAAGATGGTATAGAGCATTAATTAAAAGCGACGATTGCCCTGCAATGTATACTACACCATTTGCGACAATTACAGTGGATATGCCCAGTAAAGCAGGTGAAATATTAACCAATAGTACTGTAGTTTGTATTGAAGGCAACACTTTATCACTAACAACGAATAATTACATTGGAACAATTGAATACTGGCTTTTATCTCAAGATGGCATAAACTGGGATACAATTCCTGGATCTTATGGACAAAATCCTTTGCAAATCACAAACTTAAATGATACTTCTTATTTTCAAGTTTTAGTAAAAAATGGTGTATGCCCTGTAGATTCTTCTAATAAAATTACTGTATATGTTCAAAAATTCAATGCAACAACTCCTCTTTCTTATACAAATACTATTAGTTTGGGAGATAGTATTCAGCTCGTTGCGGAAGGAGGAACACAATTTAACTGGCAACCACCATATAACATTAATAATCCGTTTATTTTCAATCCAATTGTATGGCCACAGAAAGATACTAATTATGCAGTAATAGTCACCAATCAATATGGTTGTAAGGACACATTGTCTTTTAGAATTATCGTTAATAAAGATTTTCAACTTATTATTGCTAATACTATTACTCCCAATAACGATGGTAAAAATGACATCTGGTGGATAGGTAATATTGAAAACTACAATGAAAATGAAGTATTTATATTCAATCGTTATGGACAAATGATTTATCAAGCAAAAAATTATGATAATAAAAAAATTTATTGGGATGGTACTTATCAAGGTCAAAAAGTACCAGATGGAACTTATTACTACGTATTAAAATTTAATAATGCTGAAACAATTTTTAAAGGTCACATTAATGTGATTTCTTCTCATTAACTTACTCTCAAAAATAATCTTATGATCAAAAAATACATTCTTTTAGTGAATACATTATTGTGTATTGTTGTACTTAAATTGGAAGCACAAAATCAAGGCACTTACGTGAAAACGTTTAATTTTCCGGGTTATACCGGTGCTCATTCTTTGTATAAGACGCAAGATGATGGATATGTTTTAACTGGTGAAATGAGAGAAACATCCAGTGGCGATGCTAACATGTATTTGTATAAAGCAAGTGCTTGTGGAAATGTTGAATGGTTTAGAACTTTTGGTTCTTCCACAAACGATGGTGCTAACGAAGTCAAACAACATTCTACTAATGGCTATCTTATAACGGGCTATTATGATGATAATAACGGAGGAGGGGATAAAAAAGATGTTTCTATTTTGAAAACCGATGTATTTGGTAACGTCATCTGGCATTCTACATTGAATAACAGTGTTGCTAACGATGAAGATGAGGGAAATGATTTAATTGAACTGCCGGGAGGCAATGTAATTGTTGGCGGATACACCAGTAACTTTCCGTGGAGTGGTAGAAATGGTTTTTTCTCAATTATTTCAGGTGGTACTGGTGCAATGATTGCTACAAAAGTTATTGGAAATAATGGTAATGATGTAGTTGAATTTGTTATTGGTGGTAGTTTAAATGATTTTTATATTGGAGGTTACACTAATTCTTTTGGTGCAGGTCAAAATGATATATTTCTTGCTAATGTAGATGCAAGTGGAAATATACTATGGATAAAAACTTATGGGACTTCAGCAAATGAAGGAGGACCAAAAGAAATAAAAGCTATCAGGGTCCCCACAGGGATATTAATTGTAAGTTATACCGACAATACAACACTCACAGCTGGTGGAAAGGATATTCTTTTAATCAATGTTGACTTAAGTGGAAATGTATTGTGGGCAAGAGTGTATGGAGGTAATCAGGATGAAAGTGGAAAAAATATAATAATTTCTTCTCTTGGAGGATACCTCGTAACAGGATACACTAATACATTTACAAATGGAGATAGAGATGCTTTTGTAATGAGATTGGACAATAGTGGAAATTACTTATGGTCAAAGAGTTATGGAAATATTGGGTGTGATTATGGAAATGATATCATCGACATGGGCATGGGCTACATAATTTCTAACAACTATAATAATACCTTAAATACTTGTTCTTTTAATAATGAGTACGATCCTTTAATAATTAAAATTGATTCTATTGGTAATTCAGGATGTAATAATGTTTCTGCATTTTTTAGCTCAAATATTATAACTTCAAGCATCATATCT
Organism: Bacteroidia bacterium; assembly: GCA_026003255.1. Lineage (GTDB taxonomy): Bacteria > Bacteroidota > Bacteroidia > B-17B0 > Aurantibacillaceae > BPGX01. Next base: position 82,056 of record BPGX01000004.1, read on the forward strand.
AATAACATTAATGTTAGTTCTAATTCACAGGATATCACAAGTAACATACAAACACAGTATCCGGTTCCGTATTCAACTAATCCAGTTATCAATGAACAATTTAATTGCTATTCCTGCTCAAATGTATCAGCAGCTTTTTCAACTTCTACCAATACACTTTGTACAGGAGATTATATTATACTTCAAAATACCTCTGGTGGAAGCGGAGGTACCTGTTTTCAGTGGATAATTAACAATTCGCAAATAATAAATTACAAAGATACTCTTATTTTACAACCCAACCCTGGTTCCTATGTGGTCCAACTGAATGCTATTTGTGGTAATACCGTATCAAGTTATAATCAAACAATAACAGTTTATCCTAAACCATACAGTCAATTTACTTTCACCAATAATACATGTTTTGAAAATCTGCCAACGAATTATCTCAATATAGGTTCGAGTGGAATTGGATATAGTTATACATGGTACCTTGGTTCAGGGGCTACTCCTTCAACTGTGAATACACCTAATGCCAATAACATTACATACGCTTATCCCGGCATCAAAAATGTAGCTTTAGTTATTACTAACTCTTATGGTTGTAAAGATTCTGTAATGCATCTGGTATCAATAGAACCTTCTCCGAGTGTGGATTTTCTGGTCAGTAAAAACCCTGCTTGTATATCTGATACTATTTACTTTATCAATAATAGTTGGATAGGAAGCGGAAGTATATTAAATAATTTTTACTGGAATTTTGGAGACGGAAATACTAGCACACAAAAAAATCCTTTTCATAAGTATTCCACCGCCGGCACCTTTACAGTAACCCTTGTGGCTACTTCTGATTATGGTTGCGATGACACAGCTCAATATACTATCCAGATTGATAATTTATCCGTATCTGGGAACATAACTCCATCTTTTACAACGGTCTGTGAAGGATCTAATTTAGGTACCTTAATTGTTAATGGCTTTAACAGCGAAATTCAATTCTGGCAAATGAGCGTAGATAGTGGAAAAACATGGTCTGTATTATCTAATACAGCATCTATTCAGGGCTATTATAATTTAACCAATACTACACTATTTTCTGCATGGGTTTATAATGGAACATGTCCGCCGGTGGCTACCCCTATTGCAACGGTTCAAGTAGACAAAAAATCAGATGCCGGTATATTATTGAAAGACACAGTGGTTTGTTATGGTGTAAATTCTGGCACTCTTACTCTTACGAATTATTTCTCTACAATTCAAAATTGGATAATGTATGATGCTACCAATGGTTATCAAATCATTCCAAATACGAACTCAAGTTATACCTTTAATAATTTAACAGATACTACTCAATTTGCAGCAGTGGTTCAAAACGGTGTTTGCCCATCTGATACATCTAATTATGTTACTGTTTATGTTCAACAATTCAATGGTGCTATTGCTTTTCCACTCGATACTTCCATCAGCCTGGGATATTCAGTCCAAATAACTGCCACCGGTGGTTCAAATTACGCCTGGACCCCCAACTATAATATTTCAGACACAACTGCTTTCAATCCAATAGTTTGGCCATATAAAGACACTACTTATTTTGTAATAGTGACAAATCAATATGGTTGTGTTGATACGGCATCAGTAAGAATATTTGTTGAAAAGGATTACAAACTCATCATTGCCAATACTATGACACCTAATGGCGATAACTACAACGACTTCTTCTGGATTGGAATGATTGAACATTATCCAAATAATGAAGTAATGGTATTCAACCGCTACGGACAAATGATTTACAAAGCCAATAAATACGATAACCAAAAAGTATACTGGGATGGTACTTATCAGGGTAATAAGGTTCCCGATGGGGCTTATTATTACGTTATCAAGTTTACCGATAGTAATGTAATTTTCAAAGGAAGTATTAATGTGATTAGTAGTCATTAACTTTTCATTTCTTAATTAATTGTCTTTAAAATTCTATCATTGACGAAAATGCTTTTGTAGTTTTTTAAATTTTCATATAGTCATTTTATATACCCATATTTATTTTCTTACTCATATTACTCTTTAAAAATGTCATTTTATTGAGCGAACGAGCTATTTGATTTATTGAACGATTATAATTAAGAAAAGTTTAATATTTAGATTTGCATCAACAAAAATAAAATATGAGAAAAGTATCCCCGTTTGTTTGTCTTTATCTTTTCATTCTCATTCTGTTTTTCTCAAACATTATGCTCGCCCAAACAACTTGTTCTAATGCAGCTCCTTTTTGCACATCAACCGGAGTTAATTTTCCTGCTGGTGTGAATAATGGCTCCGCTCCTTCAGGACCTGATTATGGTTGTTTATTAACTCAACCCAACCCTGCTTGGTACTACTTAAATATTGCTACCTCTGGTCCTATTGATATTACATTGACAAATAGTGCTAATGTTGACATTGACTTTATCTTATGGGGGCCTTACTCCTCTCAAGCCGCAATGTGTCCTAATATTATGACCTCTAGCGGAAGCGGCCCATATATTGTAGATTGTAGCTATTCTACCGCAGCAACAGAATACGTTAATATACCCAATGCTATTGCAGGACAGTGGTATATGTTATTGATCACTAATTATTCCAACCAACCTACTAATATTACTGCTACTCAAACAGGTGGCACTGGAGCAACAAACTGTGCAATTTTATGTAATATTACAGGAATGACTGCTTCTCCAAGTGCTTGTAATCCTTCTAATAACACTTATTCGGTATCAGGAGTAATCACAGTTACAGCACCCCCAAGCACAGGTAATCTCACTATCACAAATAGTTGCGGTGGAACTCCAATTACATTAAACCCACCATTTTCTACATCCATTTCTTATAGTTTTACTGGTTTAAATTCAAATGGTGCATCTTGTGTTGTAACAGCAGGATTCTCTGCCGACCCCACATGTACTTTTGCAGTTAATTATACTGCTCCTGCCTCTTGTTCTGTTTCTTGCTCCATGACCGCCTCCGCGTTTCAAACATCAAGTATATCTTGTTATAATGGTTCAAATGGTAGTGCCAGCGTTTCTGTATCTTCAGGTACCTCGCCTTTCTCCTATACATGGTCACCAACAGGAGGTAATAGTGCCTCCGCAACAGGTCTAATAGCCGGCAATTATACCGTTACCGTTAAAGATGCTAACAACTGTTCTGCCAACGCAACTGTCCAAATCACTCAACCTTCTCTCTACACTCTTGCCATGACCACTCAATCCGCCAGCTGTTCAACACCCGGTTCTGCTACCGTATCTGTAAGCGGTGCTGTAGCCCCTTATTCCTACACATGGTCGCCTAGCGGCGGAAACTCCAACATCGCCACAGGGCTCTCTCCAGGTTCTTACACCGTAACCATCAAAGATGCAAACAACTGCTATACTACTGCCGTTGCCAATATCACAGGGGCTCCTGCCGTTAGCATTAGTGGTGTGAATATTAACTCGGTCGCTTGTAACGGACTTTCCAACGGCTCTGCCACCATCAACCTCTCCGGCGGTGCTACACCCTACTCCTATACATGGACACCTTCCGTTAGTACTTCCTCCGTTGCCACAGGATTATCCGGAGGAACTTATTCCGTTCAGGTCAAAGACAATAACAACTGTATCACCAATACCGTCATAACCATTTCTCAACCACCTGCTCTTTCTCTCACCGCTACTCAAACCCAAAGCGTAAGTTGTAACGGCGGTAACAATGGTGCTGCTAATGCTTCCCCCAGCGGCGGTGTGGGTGGATATACTTATACATGGTCACCTACCGGCGGAAATAGTTCAACTGCTTCCGGTCTTACAACAGGAATCTACACCATCACCGTCAGTGACGCTAACAATTGTACTATCTCATCCACCGTCCAGATACTTGAACCGCCTGCCTTATCCCTCACCGCTACTCAAACGCAAAGTGTAAGTTGTAACGGCGGTAACAATGGTGCTGCTAATGCAACCGCCAGCGGCGGTGTCGGTGGTTACTCCTACACATGGGCACCATCAGGTGGAAATAATGCCAACACATCATCTCTGACCGCCGGCATTTATACCATAAATGTATCCGATGCTAATAACTGCGGACCTATTAGCACTACCATCCAAATTATTCAACCGCCCGCATTAAGTATAACAATCACAGGTACCAATGTTACCTGTAATGGATACAATGACGGTATTGCTACCGCCTCTGTATCAGGCGGCGTGGGCGGATACACCTATACCTGGTCCCCAACAGGAGGTAATAACACTACCGCTTCCAATCTCTTTGCAGGAAATTATACCATACAAGTCAATGACGCCAACGGATGTCCTATTTCTGCCAACATTAACATCACACAACCTTCTGCTATCAACCTCGCCGTTACACCTAACCCAACCATCTGTTTCGGCAACAGCACCAATATCTCCGCTAATGCCAATGGCGGAACGCCGCCTTACTCCTATTCATGGAACCCTAACATCACCTCTACTGGCGGACCAATTACTGTAAACCCAACAGTAACTACTAATTATTATGTCAATGTCAATGATGCTAACGGTTGTACAGGACCGTCTTCTGTTATCACGGTCTTCGTTAGACCTCCTCTATCAGCTACCGGCTTCACCGCCAATCTCTGCGATGGACAAAGCATCACGCTCTATCCAACTATTACCAGTCCAGGTAATAACGGACCATACAATTACATCTGGAGCAATGGCGCCTCCTCGCCCTCTATCACCGTTAATGCTAACATCGCTCTCGGTTCTTCTAATACTTACTCGGTCATCATAGACGATGGTTGTACAAACCCTTCTGCCATCGCTGAATTTACCATCTTCATCTATCCTAACCCCGTCATCTCTTTCAGCGCTGACATCACAAAAGGTTGTGTGCCGGTGAATGTCAACTTTACAGCCAATACCAATAGTGTTAGTGTAAGTTCTTATACATGGGATTTTGGAAATGGATTGACTGCTACAGGCAATCCTGTTGCTACCAGCTACACTGCTCCCGGCGTTTATTCTCCCACCTTAACTGCTGAAAGTCAATACGGATGTATTACACAAACAGTACTAACTAACTACATTCAAACTTATGGCTATCCAACTGCCGATTTTGAAGCTGATAGCTGGACCGTAACGCCATACGACCCCCTCGTTAATTTTATCAATCTATCTTCCGGTGCCGTCAGCTATCAATGGAACTTCGGCGACCCTATGAGCGGATTACTCAATACCAGTACTCAAACCAACCCAAGTCATGAATATTTGTACTCCGGAACCTACACGGTAGCACTAATAGCAAAAAATGAATATGGCTGTGCTGACTATATCACTAAAGTAATCTATGTCGATAAAGTATTTAGCTTATACATCCCGGATGCTTTTACTCCCGATGGTAACGGACTAAACGATGTCTTCCAACCCAAAGGCATCGGTATTGATGAAAGTGATTACAAAATGCTTATATTTGACAGATGGGGTGAACTCGTTTTTGAAAGTAATAACTTCCAAAAAGGTTGGGACGGAAGTGTGAAAGGAAGTACAGGTAAAGCCACACAAGATGTCTATGTGTATAAAATTTATGTGAAAGACCTAAAAGGAAATAGACATGAATTTGTGGGACATGTAACCTGTTTACCTTATACAGGAGAGAAATAAACGCGATTTTTTTCTTTCAAAAAGAAATAATCGTTTGTTTCATATTCCACAGGTCTGAAAGAATGATTTTGTTTGACCATTCGTGTCCCTTGCCAATCGTTGCAAATACTATTAATTGTGCCATTAAGGAAGCACAATGAGTAGTTACTGTATTTACAACTCCTGCTTCGGCACAACTTGGTGCTTCTTCAGGAGAAGGTGGTTCAGGAAAAATATCTCGGAGGTGTTTACTGCCCTTAAAATTTAATAATGCAACCTGTGATGTCCATTTAAATATACTACCAAAAACCAATGGTTTATTTAATTTTACACAAGTATCATTGATTAAGTAACGAGTATTAAAATTATCCGTGCCATCGGTTATTATATCATAATTTTGAAGAATGCTTTCTATGTTGGATTCATCTAATAATATTGGATATTCAACAATTTCAATAAAAGGGTTTCGACTGGATATTTTCTCTCTGGCAATTTTTGATTTAGAATGATTAATTTCATCAAAAGTATAAAGGTATTGACGATGTAAATTGTGCAGGGAAACAGTATCAAAATCTACAATTCCTATTTTTCCAAATCCAATACCACTGCACATTTGTAATAACGGACATCCCAAACCACCAGCACCAACAATAAGAAGAGAAGTGTTTTTAATTTTTTCCTGATGTTGCAGACCAAAATTTTCAAGAATAATTTGTCTTTGATAGTATTTAAATTCTTCTGGTGTTATCATAATGATTTAATCAAACAAAGCATAATCCCAATCTTTCATCACCGCTTCAATACCTTTATTTTTAAGCATCGCGATAATTTCTTCCAACGTTCTATTGTCATCAATTTCAAATTGTTCCAGAGATTGTGGTTCTACTACATATCCTCCGGGATTAGTTTTAGATTCGGCACTCATTGTAGTAAAACCTATTTGTACCAATTTATCTCTTAACTCCCTTCTTTCTCTGGTAGAAAGAGATAGTTCAACATCTGGATTAAACAATCGATACGCACAAACTAATTGAATCAATTCATTATCATTAATGTGAATGTTTTCTTTAATAGCCCCTACTGCAGGGCGGATTCGTGGAAAAGAAATAGAATAGCGCGATTTCCAATATTTTTTTTGAAGATAATCCAGATGCAAGGCCGTAAGAAAAGAATCTACGCGCCAATCTTCTAAACCTAATAAAACACCTAATCCTATTTTGTGAATTTCCGCCATTCCAATTCTATCAGGAGTTTCAAGTCGATAATAAAAATTACTTTTTTTACCTTTGGGATGATACGTTTTATACCGTTGAAGATTATAAGTTTCTTGATACACTAATACGGCATAAACATTTTTATCTGCTAACAGTTTGTATTCTTCTAAATCTAATGGTTGAACTTCTATTGAGATGTTTGCAAAATATTCATTTAAAATATCCACAGCATGAGCAATGTAAGAAATACCGACATTCTGATTGTCTTCACCGGTTACGATTAAAATGTGTTCAAATCCTTTATTCTTCAAAAACTCTGCTTCTTTGCGTATTTCATTATCTGTAAGTGTTTTTCTTCTGATTTTATTATCAAAACTAAATCCGCAATAGGTACAGATATTTTTACATTCATTTGATAAATAGAGAGGAGCGTACAAGAAGATATTTTTTCCAAAACGTTGTTTGGTAAGAGATTGACTTTTTTCAATCATTTGAGGTAAAAACTTTTTTGCTTCAGGAGATACAAGTGCTGCAAAATCCCAAACATTTAATTGTGATTTATTTAATGCTGCTTCAACATTTTCAGGTTTTACAGAGTATATAAAATCCGATATTTCATTCCATTGGAATTGATTAAATATATCTGCGAAAGTTTTCATTAAAAAATTATTTTTTACCAAATTTAGATAATAAGAGGTCTAAGGCATTGTCATCATTTACTTCTACCGTTGTATTTGAAGTTGACTTCTTCGTGTTTATCCTTGATTTTGGTGTATCTGCAAAAGGATTAGATTTTAGAGATAGTGCTATACGTCTGCGTGAAATGTCCACATCAATAACTGTAACCTGTACTTTTTGACCAACTTTAATGACATTATTTGGGTCAGAAACAAATTCATCTGATAGATGTGAAATATGCACTAAACCATCCTGATGAACGCCCACATCCACAAAAGCACCGAAATTCGTAACATTTGTAACAATGCCCGGTAGTTTCATTCCAATCTTTAAATCTTCAATGGTGTGCACGCGTTCGTCAAACTGAAAAATCTCAAATTCTTTACGAGGGTCACGTCCGGGCTTTTCTAATTCATTTAATATATCTTGTAATGTAGGCAAGCCAACATCTTCTGTAATGTATTTTTCTAATTGTATTTTCTTTCTCAATTCAGGTTTTGCAAGTAAATCTTCTATGGTACAATTTAAGTCGTTTGCCATTTTTTCTACGATATGATAACTTTCAGGATGAACAGCGCTTTTATCTAATGGATGCATGCCATCACGAATGCGTAAAAAGCCACTGGATTGTTGAAATGCCTTTTCACCAAAGCGTGGGACTTTAAGCAAGTCCTTTCTTGATCGAAATGGACCATTTTGTTTTCTGTATTCAACGATATTTTGTGCTAATGAAGGACCGATTCCAGAAACATAAGATAATAGTTGTTTGGAAGCAGTATTCAGTTCAACGCCAACAGCATTCACACAACTCATCACAACTTCATCCAATTTTTCTTTTAAGAGTGTTTGGTCGACATCGTGCTGATATTGTCCCACGCCAATAGATTTAGGGTCAATCTTAACTAGTTCTGCAAGAGGGTCTTGTAATCTTCTGCCAATTGAAACAGCACCACGAACTGTAACATCCTTATCAGGAAATTCCTCACGTGCAACTTCTGATGCAGAGTAAACAGATGCGCCTGCTTCATTCACCACAATTACAGGAATACTTTTAGGTAATTGTTCGATACTTCTGATAAATTGTTCTGTTTCCCGGGACGCGGTTCCATTTCCAATAGCAATGGCTTCTATATTATATTTTGCAGCGAGTGCAAGTATAGTATGTTGTGATTTTACAATTTCTCTTTGAGGTTCGTGAGGATAAATTACATCATCATCTAATAAGTTACCTTGTTCATCAAGGACAACAACTTTGCAACCTGTTCTAAATCCCGGGTCTATTGCTAATACGCGTTTAGTACCTAATGGCGACTGCAATAATAATTCACGGAGGTTATTAGCAAATACTTTAATGGCTTCAACATCGGCTTTTTCTTTGGTAAGTATTCTAAATTCTGTCTCTAACGAAGGATGTAACAAACGTTTATATGCATCCTGAAGGGCTAATTCTAATTGTTCATTGGTGGGATGATTTTTGTTTTTTATTAGGTATTTACGTATGATACTGTAAGCTAATTCTTCATCAATAGAAATATCTAAGTACAACACGTCTTCTTTTTCTCCACGGCGCATCGCCAGCATACGATGGGATGGACATTTCATCAATGGTTCAGACCAGTTGTAATAATCTTTGTATTTAATTCCGCTTTCTTCTTTGCTTTTAATAACTCTGGATGTTAACACAGCTTCTTCTTCAAATGCTTTTCTCAAGTCAGATCTAATTTCAGCATTTTCATTAATGACTTCCGCTATAATGTCACGAGCGCCTTGCAGTACATCGTCTATTGTATGGAGTTCTTTTTCTACATCAATATATTTTGATGCGACTTCTTCGATATTGAAAATTTCCTGATGGAGGATTTGAAGGGCTAATGGCTCTAATCCTTTTTCACGAGCAATGGTGGCACGGGTTCTTTTCTTTGGTTTGTAGGGCAAGTAGAGATCTTCTAATTCGTTCAATGTTTCTGCTATGAGAATTTTGTTTTTTAAATCATCAGTAAGTTTGCCTTGTTCTTCAATGCTTTTTAGTATAGTGTTTCTTCTATTTTCAAGAGCCAATAACTTTTCAAATAATTCTTTAATAGATGAAATTTGCACTTCATCCAATCCGCCAGTTTTTTCTTTGCGATAGCGGGCAATAAAAGGAATGGTACATCCTTCTTCAAATAATGAAAGCGTTGAATGTACTTGTTTTTCAGAGATGTTTAATTGTTGTGCAATTTTTGATATAAAGAAGTTCATATTAGTGCAATTTTATAAATAACCCTGTCTTAAAAATTTATCATAAGCAGAAATAGCGTTGATACGATGAGGATATTTTTTTTGCTTGATTTTTTTTCTTAAAGAAAAGGAGATGTAATTAAAATACAGATTTGCCAGAATAGAAGCCATTTTGACTTTTAAATAGGATTTAAAGCAAGATAATTTTTGGTGTTTATAATTTTCGTGTTCTTGATAATTTAATTTTATTGCAATGTCTTTCGTATGATACCACGTTCCATTTATTAGTTTAGAAATTTTTTTATCATTCCAGAAATTTTTCCATTCATTTACTTTTTGTGGAGAAATGGGTTGTTGTAAACTTTTATGTGTAATTAAAAAATGTTCTTTTAATTTAGGACGTTGAATATTAGAAAAAAAATCATTGACAATATCTGGGTACTGAAAATACCTTTCTGTAAAAGAGATATGTAAAAAATCAGAAATAGTAGTCATCGTCTGTTTACTGTTATTTATAAGATTTTCATAATTAATAATTAAATGTGGACAAGAAGAATTATTTAGAAGTTTAAAATATGTTTCAAATGCTTCTTTCCACGTTTGAATATAAAGACATACATCTTTTTTTATTTTTTTTCGTTCAGCTCTTTTATATTTAGAATATACATTATCTCTTGGATCTCTTACTAACAATAATACCTTTGCTTTTGGAAAAAGATTTAAATAATGATGTGCTAAATAATACCGCAATTGTTTATCAACAATTGTGGTAATCTTTGATAAATCTTTGTTTACGCCAAAAGATAAATAAGACAAACGAATTACCCGTTCATAATTTAAATGTTCTTTAAATTGGATAAGAAGTTGATATAACACATCTTTTCCAGTGAAAAGTGGATATAATTTACCTTCACTCATCAATACAAAATCATCGCAATATTCTTGAATTGTTTTTTCATTCCACTTTTTGACAGATGCATACTTTTGCTTTAAGATCACAGGAAAAATTTCTTCTGAAGTAAATACAACTTGTTCGTTCATCATCAGCATAACGCCGAGTAAAGTAGAAGCAGAACGACCAGTGGTGAAAATGTATGAGATTTGTAAATTGTCCACTTGTTCTAAAGTTACTTTTTCTATATTGTAAGGTTTACCAACGATGGGATTAAAGTCAGATAAAATACCATTCGTAAATGTGGAAAACAAGTCGTTTTTCTGTTTCAAAGGAGTTGTTGAATTGGATACATTAATATTCATAACAATACATTTCAAGTTCCGAAGAGGTTATTACATCTCCTTCGCATAAAACGTATAATCTCTCTATGATATTTTTTAATTGTCTTATATTACCAGTATAATCCATATTTTTCAGAAACTCTTTTGATTTTTTGTCAAATGCTTTTACAGGCACTTTATGTTGTTCTGCAAATTGTTTACTAAAATACTCAATCAGAAGTGGTATGTCTTCTCTACGTTCATTTAATGGTGGTACAGCAATATGAATAACATTCAAACGATGATATAAATCTTCTCTGAACAATTGTTTTTTAATTTCTTCTTTTAAGTTTTTATTGGTAGCAGCAATCAAACGTACATTAACCACTATATCCTTCTCACTTCCTACTCGTTGAATTTTATTATCCTGTATAGCTCTTAAAACTTTTGCCTGTGCCGACAAACTCATATCTCCGATTTCATCTAAAAATAATGTGCCACCATCAGCCAATTCAAATTTTCCTTTTTTCTGACTAACTGCTCCTGTGAAGGAACCCTTTTCGTGACCAAATAACTCGCTTTCAATTAATTCAGATGGAATAGCAGCGCAATTTACTTCTACAAAAGGATTTTTACTACGATGTGAAAGGGCGTGTATTCTTTTTGCTACTAGTTCTTTTCCACTTCCATTTGGACCAGTTATCAAAACTTTTGCATCTGTAAGAGCTACTTTATCAATGATTCGTAAAATTTTTTGTATGGCTTCGGATTGTCCAATAATTTCGGGAGTTTCAGAGGTATTTTTATTCTTAGTTGTGGTTGTTCTTTTTTGTTGTATGGTTTGATTTCTACTCACAGCGTTTTTGCACGTTTGAATTAACTTATCTAATCCAAATGGTTTTTGTAAATAATCAAAAGCACCTGCTTTCATAAATTTGACCGCGGTATCAATATCACCGTGTGCGCTCATTACAATAAAGGCAGTAGGATAATTTAGTTGATTAATTTTTTCAAACAATTCTTCTCCATTGATCTTTGGCATTTTAATATCGCAAAGTAAAATATCGTATTGTGTTTGTTGAATTTTTTGTAACGCTTCTTCGCCATTTGCACATTCTTCAACATCAAATTGTTCTGCTTGTAGTATTTCTTTTACTACACTTCTAATAGCTTTTTCATCATCTATGACCAGAACTTTATTTCCCATATTTTAATTGCAAAAATACTAAATTAATATAGTTATTTCAATACCGTTTATTCTTTGTTTTTGCTATCCATCCAGATTGTTACAGGGCCATCATTAATAAGATGAACTTTCATATCCGCAGCAAATACGCCCGTTTGAATTCTTTTATTCATCAGTTTTTCACAATGTTCTATGAATTTTTCATACAAATGTTTGGCCATATCAGGTGGAGCACTTTCTGTAAAGGAAGGACGATTGCCTTTTTTTGTAGAAGCATACAATGTAAATTGACTTACGACAAGAATTTCTCCATTAACATCCACTACACTTTTATTCATCTTCCCGTTTTCATCGGAAAAAATTCTCATCTGAATAATTTTAGAAGCCAGCCATTCCACATCTTCAAGTGTATCTTCTTTTCCAACAGCTAACAGTACTAATAACCCTTTTCCTATTTTCCCCACCGTTTGATTATCAACAATTACTTTTGATTTAATTACTCTTTGAATAAGTGCTCGCATCTTATATTTTTTTGTAGTGTATAAATAAAACTTTTTCTTTCGGATTCATTTGAGTTTTCGCCTGGATTGAAAGTGTATGATAATATGTTCTCGTCTTATCTGCATCAATGATAACCTTTTGTATCTTTTGAAACCTTTGAATGATTAATTCTATTTGTTTAGAAAAACTTACTTTTTTGTCAGAAAATATATCCTTTGCAGTACATTGATTAATTGCTAAAATTTCATCATTCAATGAAAGTTTGTAAAAAGCAGGTGAGTCAGGAATAATGTGAGATACAAAAAATCTTCCACTTTGTTCATTGACTTTAAAGCCAAAAAATCTTTCCCAAAAATTAGAAGATTCAGTATATTGTATTATTAAACCAAAATGAGAAATTATTTCCTTAAAGAAAGGCAGATAATCATTAGGGAATAAAAGTGTTTTATCAAAAAAAATCATGTCTGTTTCATCTTTTGTAAATTCAACAAAAGCTTGTATTAAATCGTGTAGTGTATATGGTTGCTTCTGATTGATTTGATGGTCATATAATTTCAACAACACATCTCGTAAGGATTTTCTTTTATTAGTTTTATAAAGTAAATACATATCCATCATCATAGCAAGGATGCAACCTTCATCATAAATAGAAACTTTCTTGTGTGGAGCGTGATTACTATAACCATCTACCCATGTATCAATACTTGAATTTAAGAGAGATTGAGAAAACTTACCATAATTAATGTAATGACGATTCAAACGTTCATTAATACATAAAAAAAATTGTTCGTCATTAAATAAGTTAGATTGCCAGAGTAATTTATCGCCATAATAAGTGGTAAATCCTTCGTAAACAAAGCCCAGTTCAGAATAGTTCTCAGTATAATAATTATATGGATACATTTGTTTGGGACGAAGTGTTTTAATATTCCATGCGTGAAATAATTCATGTGAAGCCACACCTAATAACTCATTGTAGAGTTTATCCATTATTTGATGATAGGGACCTAAAACAATTACGGTGTTCTTAAGATGTTCTACACCATGATAGTAATGATAAGGTAATAGATGAATGATAAAATGGTATTCTTTGAATGGCGCTGTGCCCCAAAATTTCAAGATTTGTTTTGAAAATTGTTCAAAATCCTTTTTTGTTTTTTCTGTATCAAGATAGTGACCATGCGTGTTAATAGTATGAACATAAAATTTTATCTCATCAATTTTATAAGAAAAAGTTTTAAAGAATTTAGTAGCAACAATAGGACTATCCAGTAATTCATCATAATCTCTCGTTTCAATGATATTATTCTTGAATTTAAGTGAAGAAATAATTTTATATTCTTTTGGAACATTTAGTTTGATTTTAAATTTTGGTTTTGTATCTGTAAGTGCTGGATACATCAATAAATGTACAGGATTAAAATAAAGAATATTCTCATCAGCAAAACAGGCGCCAGCATTGTATTCATTAGCATAATAATTATATTCTACAACTATTTTACCATCTCCATTATCATTAAAAATTTCCCATGAATACGAATTAGGCTTAATCACAAGTAAATTTTTTCCTTCGGAGTTGTATGCTTTGAAGTTCTGAATATTCTTTGAGAAATTACCAAGCTCATATCTTCCCGGTCGCCATCTGGGCAATAAAAGTACAATCTTTTTTTGCTGAACATTCTGTAAAACAAGTTTTACATTTATGTAATGTGATACTGGATTTTTTTGAAAGATATTAAATAATAGTTCCATTTGAGTATCTTTATTTGTATTATTAGCCCCCGCAAATCTATGTAAAATAAAGCAATGCGTACTCTGATTTTTGTAACTCTCTATCTTGTTGTTTCTTCTCATATATTTTCTCAACATAATAATTCTGACAGCACTGAATTTTATATCTGTTATGATTATGCTTATAAATTGAGAAACACCAATGTTGACTCTGCATTTTTCTGGATAAACAAAGCATTAGAAATCTCTCAATTAACAGCCAATTCGGAATGGCGTGCTAAAGCATTGAATCTAAAAGGCATTTTATATTACAAAAAGAATGATTACTATGCATCTATTGAAAATTTAAATCGGGCATTATCTTTAACAAAAGACAAAACACTCAAATCTAAAATTTACATTAATCTTGGAAATACTTTATCTGATTTGAATTACTCTTATTCTGCTATAAAATATTATGAAGAAGCAGTGAGGTTATTCAATGAATTGCAGGATTATCGCTTTTTAGTGAGAGCACTAATGAATCTTGCTACTGAAGAATTTAATATTAAACAAATTAACTCCGCTCGCAATCATCTAAAACTAGCTTTGTATTATGCAAAGGAAAACGATTTGTTAGAAGAAGAAGCCATGTGCTTAAACAATCTTTCTGCAATATTCATAAAAACAGGACAGGTGGACAGTGCGTCACGATATATTTATCAATCGTTTAATAATTATGAACAATTAGAAAATTACTATGGACTTGCAGATGCTTACTTAACAGCCATTGAGTTGCATCTTGAAAAAAAAGAATTAAGCTATGCCAAAGCTCTTATGGATTTAGCAGATTCCATCATTGATAAATTAAGATATTTAGAGGGAAAAAAACTCCTTACAAGTGAAAAAGTGAATTACTATTTACTACAAAAGGATGTTGATAACGCACAAAAATATTTTAATATATACATTCGTCTGGAAGATAGTTTAAATCGGGCAAAAAATACCAGCTTGTCTATTACTGAAAATGTATCATCACAATCAAACACTACACACAAAACCAATACCAACAACACAATTATTTCATGGGTTCAATTAATTTTAATATCTTTGTGTTCATCTTTAATAGCCATTCTACTTATTAAAAATTATCGTCATGAACAAGAGTAAAAAATCATCTTCTGGTTCTCTCGTATATTCCACCAATGCAGATTATCTGAAGAAAATTCAGGAAGAACAGCAGGAACAAGAACTAGATACATTACCTCCTTCACAACAACAATTAAAAATTTTTTTAGACAGAATTGGTGGCAATAAATTTGTGAGTAGAATTTCAGGATTTATTGGAAAAACTGAAGATCTAGAAGCATTGGCTAAATACTTGAAAAATAAATGTGCTACCGGTGGTAATGTGAAAGATGGGGAAATATTAATTCAAGGCAATCAACGAGAAAAATTACAAAACATTCTCATTCAAATGGGATATAAAGTCAAACTAGCTGGCGGTTAACATCAATAATCAAAACTATTCACTAAATCACTAATTTCATTATTACTTACTTTGAAATTTTCTTTTCTCTTAAAATTATCTGTAGGTTGATAAACCTGCAAATTGTTATCCCCCATCCCCATTTCATTATTCAAATGCTTCATTTCATCAATTGAAGTTCTGTTGTAATAACTTTTTGTTTTACCTAAAAAGAGTGCCAATCCCAAATTAACGAAAGGATACTTACCCTGTTCATTTTTGAAAAAAGGACGATATTCAAATTGTCTGTTTCTATTATATCGCAAGGAATACATTGCTAAAAAATTATTGATGGTGCCTCCACCTGCTACATACAAATTAAAATGCTTCCCAATTTTCACATCTATTCTCAAGCCACTCAAAAACTCATATCTCCCCAAATACACCACTTTGTTTTCATTCAAAAATGCTGCATATAAGGTGTCTTTATTACTAATACTAAACAATCCGCCCTGTGGTTTTGTAAACAATGAAATCTGTAAATAATTTGTTATCGGAACATTCAAACTCACAATCCGTGGAAACTGAAAACTAAAGTTTACTTTATTCAACTGCCCTACTCTAAAACCCACAAAAGGCAAGTAATACCGATTGCCCCACATAAACGATTTTGTAAGTCCTATGCGTAGGTTGAACCTATCAGAAGGACTATAACTCCATAATAACAAACTTGCCATTCGCACTACTCTTGTATTTTTTCTATCATTCACATCAAAAGTAGAAAAAGGAGAAAAATCAATGAAGAAAATGGACTTCTTGCCATTGTTGTATATCATCCTCATCCCAATACCACTTTTTTTCAAAATATGTTTCTCTGAAAGCCCTGAAAAATTGGGATTATAGGATAAAAAATAACCCGTTAATAACAAGATTAAAATTGGTCCAAGACGAGTCGGACTTAATCACATCCTTTGTCCACACTGGAATACCTAATGCAAACGTTGCTTGCTGTATCCGATAGGATTTTAATTTTTGATGTACGAAATCTACTGATGGTAGTTCTACTTTTGGCTTCTGATAGTAATCGAACAATAAAATGGTATTGAAATAATGTTTGGGCAAATGAATTTTTACTGAATCGTTTTGTCCATAAAACCAGATGCATATAAAAATTAAAATCCACCAATTATCCTTTTGAACAATTTTCATTTAATCCGATTTAAGAATCTTGACCAGTTCTAATCTAAATTCTTCTTCTGCTTTTATGAAATGAGCCGTTTTAATGACACCTATCACCTGTCGGAATTTTTGAATGTATTCTTGCTTTATCAGTGATTCAGCGTTTTCTAATTGAATATACTTTTTGGTAAATTCTTCTGCATCTGCTGGATTAAGAGAATATTGAAATTGTGAAAAAAGTTTTCTTCGCTCTTTTCGAATCTGTTTTAGTTTATCCACATATTCGTTATAAAGTGGCCAGAATTTCTGACTTTCTGCTTCAGTGAGTTGTAATTTTTGAGCAATATAATTTGCTCTTGCCTGATCTACTTTTGGATTTTGAGCAAAACATATCAAAGAGATGAATAAGCAAAAAACTAAAATATGTGCCTTAAAATGTTTCATTTAATTCATTAGAATTTGTATCCATTGAAGGAGTTGATAATTTTGAATCAAAATATTGTTCAATAGATTCATCCGAGATGCTTTCTCCCACTAATTCTTCATCTAATATCTGTTGATCTTCCAAAATATCTTGTTTGGTAAGACAGGCAATGGTCTGGCAAGGTTGAGAAAGTGAAGTATTATGGTTTGATGATGAGAAATACAAATGAATTGCCCATAGAGCAATTAATACAGATGCTGCAGCAGATAAATAAACACTCCATCTGATAATTCTCTTTTTCTTGCTAAACGATTGGTTGATTTTTTCAATAATCTCTTCCTTACTCTTTTCAAAATAATTTTCTGGAACATCGAGTCCACTTTCATCTGAATGGGATAAAATCTTTTCTTTTAATTTTAGTTCATTAGTAATAAAATAATCATCTGGTGTTAAAAATATTGAAGTATTCTCTGAAGAGAGTTTTTCAAATAATTTTAATTTATTTGATTCAATATAATCTTCAGGCACACTAAATGGATTGGACTTAAATCCCGGATTATTCAATATGTTTTTCTTTTCATTCATATTTATTAATTAGATGCTTAATTTTCAATTTGGTTTAATAAAATTTCCTCAATTTTCTTGACCGCGTGATGATAGGATGCTTTAAGCGCCCCAACAGAAGTGTCCAATATCTCGGCAATCTCTTCATAACTCAATTCATCGTAATAACGCATGTTGAAAACCAATCGTTGTTTTTCTGGTAAGGATAAAATGGCTTGTTGAAATTTTCTTTGAATTTCATCTCCTTTAAAATATGGATCACTGACCAATGAATTACTTAAATGTTGAGCTACATGTTCATAAGAGATATGGTTATGTTGTGCATTTTTTCTTAATACTTGTAATGCCTCATTAGTCGCAATTCTATAAAGCCAAGTAAACAAACTGCTATTCTGATTAAAATTTTTCAATCCCTGCCATGCTTTGATGAACGTGTTTTGCAAAGCGTCATCGGCGTCATCATGATTTATCACAATTCGTCGTACTTGCCAGTATAAGCGTTTTTGATACGTATCAATCAATAATTTTAATGCCTGATTCTGCTTATCAGATTGTGCAATAAGTTCTAAAATCTTTTTATCTATTTCAGAAGTCATCATAAAATATAAAAAAGGGGACAAATTTTGTCCCCTTCATTACTATGAATAGAGTCAACTATGGTAAAGTGATATTAGCACAGAAATTGTAGGCCGGAATACATACTTGTGCAAGGAAATCACATCCCCCACCGTACCCAAAATCTATCACTCTGTCAGGTTTTCCAGATGGTTTGAATGTTATTGTACCAGAAGTAAACGGATGACGGAATGGTCTTAATGGATCGGGAGTGCATTGTGTATCCCAGATAAGATTGCTCAATGTTACATTATATGCTATACCATTAGCAGTTGTACCATTAGTAGAACCGTTAATTTTGAGTTTTACTTTGTTCCAAGCAATAGGGAGATTACCGGATGGATCATAAACAGTGGGGTCATTTGTATTCATTAATTCTATTGTTCTATTACTATTCCATGAAATCGTTCCACCTCCTGCACTGGCCGGTTTTATCACTTGAATATTAGCAGATACTGTCCATGTAATATTCGTAGTAGATGGATTAAATCCGGGAGGTGTGGTATTCGTGTGTGTACGATTAATAATATTTACAGTATACGCATCAGCCGGTGAAGAAGTATTAGACACAAGGTAATTTTGTGAAGTACAGGTAATAGAATAACCGGGTTGTCTTGGCCAAACTGCACCATTCGTAGAAGCGGAATAGTTGTAGATAAGTTTTCCTGAACGATATCTTCCGTCTTTACATAAACAAAGCGTTGAACCAAAATCCACTGTAAATTGTTTTGCAGATAAATCTAAAGTTACAGTAGCACAGGGTGCCGATTCAATTCCAAAAACAGAATTACCATTTTCTAAACGATAATTGTTAACACTACCTGTTTCACCTGCTTCCGATCCAATGTTCCCAACATCATTGTTGTAGGACTCTGCCAGATTGTGGTCGTTTACGTAAGTGTAATTTGTATCCGGCTGTTCTTCATCTTTTTTGTCTTTTTTTCTGCAACCGCTTGCAGTTAATGCGGCAATGATGCCGATGGTTACGCTCATCATTAACAAGGATTTTGTTTTCATAAGTTTAATTTTTTTTGGTTTCTGTCATTTTGATGCAAACATAAAGAAAAGGTTTAAAAGTTTAAAAAAAATATTTTTCAATGGATATTTTATACATTTTTGCCAACTAAAAACAACTTATGGGTAATATTCTTTTTTTAATTCTTACCTTTTTATCTTTTTTCGGTATTGCAAAAATTTTTAAAGTATTAAATATACCTGTTTGGAATGCGTTTATCCCCATACACAACTTTTTTAAATTAGCTCATGCACTGAAAAAACCCTGGTGGTGGTCTTTAATTATGGTTGTTCCGGGTGTAAATTTGATAATGTGGGGAGTGTTTGGATTTAATACTGCTCGTGCATTGGATAAAACAAAAACGTCAGAATTATTGTTAGCTTCACTTTTACCTCCTTTGTTTTTCATATCATTGATTTTTGAAAAGAATCTGAAATTTGTTGGTTTAGAAAAATATACTCCTGAACCTTCTAAATTCATTAAAGAATGGGTAGATCCGATTGTCTTTGCAACCATTGCCGCTTCTATCATTCGTACATTTTTTATTGAAGCATTTACAATTCCTACTTCTTCTCTTGAAAAAACATTATTAGTAGGCGATTTTTTGTTTGTGAATAAACTCGCTTATGGTCCCCGTATCCCACAAACAGTGATTGCGTTTCCATTCTCACATCATACTTTAATTGGTACAAATTCCATCCCAGCGTATGTCAATTGGGTCAAATTACCTTACATGCGCATACCAGTTGGAGGAAAAGTAGAACGAAACGAAATTGTGGTATTCAATTATCCCGATGGCGATACCGTAATACAAAACATGCAGGATATTAGTTACTATCAGGCAGTAAGATTAATTGCTCTGATGATGAAAAACGAAGACATTCAGGCGGGTAAATCTTTGAAGACGGACGATGCATATCATCGAATGGCTTGGGAATATGTTCATCAACCCAATAACATCAATCCCTTAAATGAAAAACCATTTGGAAAAATTGTTGCAAGACCAGTAGATAAACGCGAGCACTATGTCAAACGATGTGTGGCCATAGCTGGTGATACGCTAGAAATTCGGGATGGTATTATTTTCATTAATGGGAAAGAGCAAACCACTCCTGAACATGCTCAATTCAAATATTATGTTACAACTAAAGGCGCCCTGTTTGGTGAACGCATTGAGAGAAACGGAAGAATTGTACTAAGTAATTTTCAACTTTTAGATGCGTTAGATATATATGTTGGAGAAGGGGATTTAATTCAAACCAGAAAAGACACCTGTGTTTATCTACTCACTATGCCAAAATATACAGCCGAAAAAGTAAAGCAATTAGATGGAGTAATTTCAGTAGAAAGGAAAATTGATCCCAAAGGACAAAGAGATATTACAATTTTTCCGCATCACGAAAAATTTTTATGGAACAATGATAATTTTGGTCCCCTTGCTATTCCTTACAAAGGTATGACCATTAAAATGGATAGTACAAACTTTATTCTTTATCGAAAAATCATGGATACTTATGATGATTTTGGGAAAGTGCATCAAGTAGAGATGAAAAATGGTGTAGTGTACTATGATAATAAACCAATTGAAACGTATACATTTAAGCAAAATTATTATTGGATGATGGGAGATAATCGGCATAACAGTGCGGATTCAAGAAGCTGGGGTTTCGTGCCATTTGATCATATCGTTGGTGAGCCCTTCTTTATCTGGCTCAGTGTAAAGTATGAAGACAATAATCCCATTAGTGGTAAAGGAGGACTTAATGGATTTATTAGTTCCTTATTTAAAAGCTCAAAAGAAGGCAAATATCGATGGGAACGCTTTTTATGTTATGTAGGACACAATGGTTTGGTATCATTAAAAATTCCGATTATTGCGTTAGTTGTAGGTATATGGGCATATAATAAATGGAAAAGAAGGAAAAATAGATCTAACAAATAACAAACAAAAAAATTATTATTCAAACTCATTGATAGTATGAAACTTAATTTCCGGATATTTTTCCTGTGCCATTTGTAACAACCACGCCGATTCTGCCAGAAACACCGGTCTATCACTTTTATCATAAGCAATATACTGCGCACGGTCATTCAAAAACTCTTGTAATTTCTTATTATCGTTAGAAGACAACCAAACTGCTTTGTAAATAGGTAAACTATCAAAGTCACATTTAGCAGAATATTCATGTGCCAAACGATGTTGCAATACTTCAAATTGCAATTGTCCAACTGTCCCAACAATTTTTCTATTATCCGTTTTCTTGTAAAACAACTGCGCCACGCCTTCTTCTGTCAGTTGTTCAAGTCCTTTTTGAAGTTGTTTGGTTTTCATCGGATCTTTATTCACTACATATTTAAATATCTCAGGAGAAAATGCTGGGATGCCTTTGAAATGAATTTTATCGCCATCAGTTAGTGTGTCTCCAATTTTAAAGTTGCCAGAATCATACAATCCAATTACATCACCGGGATAAGCTTCATCAATAACACTCTTTTGTTGAGCCATAAAGGCCGTTGGGTTACTAAACTTTAACCATTTATCCTGACGAACGTGATAATAATTTTTATTTCGCTCAAATTTACCGGATACTATTCTCAAAAACGCTATTCTATCTCTATGTTTCGGATCTAAATTAGCGTGAATCTTAAATACAAATCCTGTAAACTTGGGATAATCTGCTGGAATCCATTTTTCATTACTTTCTCTACCTTTAGGCGAGGGCGCAATTTCTACAAAAGTATCCAACAATTCCTGAATTCCAAAGTTATTGACAGCACTACCAAAAAATACAGGACTTAAATTGCCTTTCAAATACTCCTCTTTATCAAACACATCATAAACTCCTTGAATAATCTCTACATCTTCTCTTAATTTATTTGCAAAATTTTCTCCAACATTTTCCTCTAATTCTTTAGAATAAATATTCGTTATTGAAATATAATTATCGGCCTTTACAAACTTATTTTCATTATTAAATAAATTCAATCTTTTTTCCTGCAAATGATAAACTCCCTTAAACAATTTTCCAATTCCTATCGGCCATGTCATTGGAAATACTTTTATTTTCAATTCTTTTTCAATCTCATCTAATAAATCAAAAGGGTCTCTACCTTCTCTATCTAACTTATTGATAAACACAATTACAGGAGTATTACGCATTCTACATACTTCCAATAATTTACGAGTTTGACTTTCCACACCCTTCACACAATCTATAACAAGTATTACACTATCAACTGCTGTAAGCGTTCTGTATGTATCTTCTGCAAAATCTTCGTGCCCCGGTGTATCAAGGATATTTACTTTGTAACCTTTGTATTCAAATGCCATTACAGAAGTAGATACAGAAATACCTCTTTGTTTTTCAATTTCCATAAAATCGGAAGTAGTAGCCCTATTAATTTTATTGGACTTTACCGCACCTGCTATTTGAATGGCACCACCAAACAAAAGCAACTTTTCTGTGAGCGTTGTTTTTCCGGCATCCGGGTGTGCAATAATAGCAAAGGTACGACGCCTTTGAATTTCTGATAACCAGTTCACCATATTTTGAGAAAATTATAGAATTACATTTTGACGAATAGATGCAGCAATCGTCTCAAATTCTTCTTTAGACAATTGCAATTTAGGATTCGCAAAATTGCAATCACTCATGGAATTTATGGGAATTAAATGAACATGTGCATGAGGCACTTCAAGTCCTATTACTTGCATTGAGAGTCGATTACAGGGTATTGTTTTTTTAATGGCAATGGCTACTTTTTTTGAAAAATCCATTAACCCTAAATAGGTTTCATCGTCCAAATCAAAAATATAATCCACTTCTTTTTTGGGTATTACCAATGTATGTCCTTTTGTTAATGGGAAAATATCTAAAAAAGCTAGAAAATGTTCATTTTCCGCTACTTTGTAAGAGGGTATTTCACCATTTACTATTTTAGAAAAAATGCTTGCCATATTAGATACTAATTTCAAGAATTTCTAATTTTAATAGACCGGCTGGCACTTTTACTTCCACAATTTCCCCAACAGTTCTTCCAATCAAACATTTACCAATAGGAGAAGCTATGGACAATTTCCCTTGCGAAATATTTGCTTCATTTTCAGCTACTAAATAATACTCCACTATAGTTTTGGTAGTATGATTCTTCAGTTTCACTTTTGTAAACATAGAAACTTTTTCAGTATTTAGCTGACTTTGATCAATAACTCTGGCATTTTGAAGAATTTGTTCTAATTCACCAATTCTTGCTTCAAGGTGTGCTTGTGCTTCTAATGCTGCATCATATTCAGCATTTTCGCTCAAATCACCTTTTTCTCTTGCTTCGGCAATTTGTTGAGCTACTTTTTTTCTTTCTTCAGTTTTTAAGCGATGTAATTCATCCTTTAATTTTTGTAATCCCTCCTCAGTATAAAACACAAAATTATTCATACATTTTATATTTTTAATAAAAAGCAAAATCCCGAATGGATTCGGGATTTTGCACTGCAAATATAATAAATTTATTACTAAATTACAAATTTACTCTAACTCCAAAAGTATGTACGCCTCCAAAAGGATTGGTTAATCTATAAGAATAATCTAAACCAACTGTACTATTTTTTTCCTTGTTAAAAGGCCATTCTATTGTAAGACCAGCAGTAGGCCCCGTTAATGCTGTCATTCTCTTGGCACTATCAAAAATATATTTTTCTCCTTGAAAGCCCACTCTCAACATTACCCGCTCTTTCCATGCATACTCTACTCCAAACAAATAATTATCATAAGTAAATGAGTTAGACAAATAATTTGCTGCCACAGTAAGCCGATGTTCTCTGATACCATTGATAATCGTATCTCCAGTTAAATTAAAATCATAAGAAGCGCCAATATTCATAGCCAAAGGTATTTCAAAAAATGCAGAACGATTTTGAACAGTTCTTTGATATTCAGGTGATACCTGAGTAAGTGTTTGAAAGGTTAACGCTTCACCTTTATATTGCATTTTTGGTCCCCAGTTTTTAATAGATACCCCAAAGTGTGTTTGTTTATATTTACCAGTATGATATTGGATTCCGCCATCAATAGCAATGCCTGTAGCTTGTGCACCAGGAATTCGTTCATTGATTATTTTTATATTTACACCTCCATAAATATCATCGGAAAACATTCTTGAATATGACAAACTTAAGTTTAAAAAATTAGGTGAAAAGGTACCCATACCACCTTCTGGTTGATCTTCTGTGGTACGAACTAAATTTCCACCATTTATATTTACAAGGCCAAATCCCAGTGCACCAACCTGACCCACCCTTTGCGTAAAGCCAAGTGTATTAATGTTAATGCCCGTTCCTATTAACCAATCCGCTCTTGAAAAATAAATTTCAGTTTTTTTTGTAAAAACCGTACCAGCTGCGTTCCAGAAAATTGCTTCAATTCCTCTGGTATTAGCTTGATTAGCTCCCGCCCAGCCAGATGATCTGGCAAAAGGATTTATAAGCAATTGCGATGCACCTGCTTGTCCTGCACGTTCAGGGTTACCTGCACTTAAATCACCACAAGTAACCAATACAGAGAATCCAATAATGAATGAATATCTCATTTTTATCATATTTTGAAATTTAAGAAGGTTAGAAGTTTTGTAAATCATAAGGTCTCATAATTCCAAACCATTTGATGATTTTCTCACCAAATTTTGGAGATTCAATATGAATAATATACATTCCACTTGACACCAATATACCATTTTGATTTTTTAGATCCCATTCAATGTATGGCAACCATTTTGCTTGTTTAAAGTCATTAGTGTAGGTAAATTGGTCCTCCATGTTTTCCATATTTCTGTTAAGTGTACGAATAAGTGTACCATTCAAGGTGTAAATTTTTACAATACAATCGCTTGGCAAATTCGTAATTTTCACTTTTGTTTCAAGACGATTGCCTTCATAAGTTGAATAACCATAATATGGATTTGGTACAACACGAATAATATCTAACGCATTTTTAGCAATATCGTCCTTGTTTGTAATAGTATAGATATCACTTGTAGAGAATTGATACATTGGGAAATTATTATTTTGCGGATTAGAAGAAACATTTATTACAGAACCTACATTTTGCGGCAATAAAGATGCGAATGGAGAGAATCGCCAGGAAACTAAGTCAGCATAATAGGGTGAAGATCCTGGTGTTGTATTCGTATAGAATGTAGAATAACCGTATCTGTATGGTTTTCTCACGCGAATTCTAATTTTTACTTCTGTAGGAATCTGTGATGGATTTTTGAACGCATACTTACTACTTGTCAAAACAGGAATATTCACCCACATAAAATCATGTAATAAAGTTTTAAATAATCTTATTACCTGATTTCTATTAGTACCAGTTACATTTGTAAATGCTGCTTTCCATTGAGGATAGAGTTGTTTGCAACCATCATATCTGCCTGCTCCAATAGGCGTACCATCCAATGCTGCAATTGCTGGTACAGAAGAAGTGTTGGTTTTATATACTTCGTATCTATTGTTTCCGATAATGTATATATAATGTCTTCCACCAAATGGATATTGATAGGCAGAACCAGTTCTGTTTGCAGTTGGATTCCAGATCAAATCATTTCCATTATCGTTTGTATTCCAGCTATCTTCTCCAAATACAATGTTTAATCTTTCTCCAGTTTCTACATTTATGGCATAGCCCGGGAACCAACTCATACCTTCCGCTGCTATATAATCTGCGTCGTTTGGATCATTGGTAACAACACCATCTCCCGGATTTCCATTTTTATCAACAGATGGATGTTTTCTAATCTCAAATTTTAATGCTCCGCCTTCTGCTAAATTGGGGTCATCCTGCATTTCAATCACCATACATCTTGTCCATTTACTTTTATCAGGCGTAATTACCAGGTCAATACTAGATAAATATCCTGGTTCCACTTTGGATGGATTGGCGTCTCCAATAGTATTAAAACGTATTCTTGAATCGTAACCTGGTCCAGCATAAATCTCACAACCATTGTTTATATTAAATTTACCTGAAAAAGCAGTAATACAATATGGTGCCCAGGTACCTCCAAGAATATTAGCCATTATATTATCTTTATCCGTCCAGTTTGTAGAACCGGCATAACCATAAATCGGTCCACCACATTCGGCAGGTTCTGTAGATGTCCCAACTCCACTTCTTATCCAATTAAATGGCGAAGGATTAGGAGAAGTAATTCCATCACCTATTCCAGTAAGCCATGATTTATGTGGCTCAGCAAAGGTCATAGTAGCTTCTAAAAAGTCCCCTTCTTTGTACACATCTCTATCAACTGTATAAGTCGTTGTACCTTTTAATTGAGTTCCGGGGTCAAGCACTTGTTCCATAGTAATAGATAAACCAATTTCCGGAATTACATATTCTTTACCCATCTTTATAGTAGTATCTAATTGATATGTATTTCCACTATTGTTATCAATTAGCACCCAGGTTGCTCTGTCCGGATTGACAGCACCCATATTTAAGACATCTCCATCAGTAGGAGTTAATGGTACAGCTGGATTTCCTAATCCATTCCATTTCATTAACTTAAGAGTATATGTAGTATTTTTTACTTTTAGTGGATCAATTACTTTAACATTAACAGGACCTCTACCATTAACATAAGTTGGATTAGGATCAAAGTTATTAGCAAGTATCCTATTCACACTCTCATCAGTAAGATCTAAAATATTACCTCCGTTACCTTGTCCTTCAATACGAGTGATTTTTGGGCCGTATCCATAGTAGGATTGCATAACCGTACCATCTTTTTCAGGGGAGTTGATATGTGGAATGCCAGAAGCTTTTTTTACTTTTCTACCTTCTAAGTAGGGTCTTTTTTGACCTAAATAGTTAGCATCAGGGCTACTAATTGGATCAGTATCAGGTTTATATGTTAAGTAATTATTGTACGCATAAGCTACAGCCATAAAATAATACTTCTTGTGATTCACCAATCGATTATTAGCAGTACCTCCAGATGTTGATACAGCAAATGCATCAGTAGTTATTCTAAATGATTTTACAATTCCTTTGTCTGCTCCATCTACTTTTACTTTTGGAACTAATTGGCCAGATTCGTTATCTGTTTCATAGTTAATTAATCTTGTTACGCCATCTTTAATATCGCATTGGAAAATCAATCTGGCTTTACTTTGATCTTCTAAATCCGTTTGAGTAACAGTTTCATCTCTTAATTGATAAACTTTATACCCTTGAAATCTATACTTTCTATCAGGATTTGCTAGAGCTGCAATAGTGCTTCCTGGAACGGGTAAAATTGTAACATCGGTTTCTTCATATCTTTCGGCATAATTGTTGGATGTAGGCGGATTAGTTAAATAGATAATCAACTCTTGGTCTAATTCTTGAATTGTTAATTCAGGTGCATCTGGACCATTTAAAATTTTAAAGCAGTTATCAAATAAAGCTTGTGCTTTATCATCTGCAGCTTTCATCAATGGAATAGAGTATAATTGCTGGTTTTTAATAGGAGTTTGAGCCCATGGTAAACCGAAAGTAATATTATTTACAGCCCCGGGTTTAAGTGTAAATGGGCCAGCTGTTTGTAAGAATCTCCTATCACCAGCAGTATTACCGGCAGAATATTCTGTCCATCCTGTTCCAGCATAAGGGTCCCCAGAATAAACAAGAACTCTTCCTTCAGGATTAGTTGTATTTAATGGAGTAGCCCCCCCATAAGCAGTACCTCCAAAAGTAAACGGTGAACCATCTTTCCATTTACCAATCATGTATCCGTAGTAATGTGCAGCAATTTCAGGATTTGTAGTTTGAGGAGGGAAAGAACCAATATTGTTATTATAATAAGTAAAATTCGTCATTCCTATTGTTTCACAGGGTTCATCAATTACACCATTAAAATTATTATCAATGCCATCGTTTGGGTCAGCCAATGGACCTCTAAAAAAGTCAGCTCCAATAGCAGGAGGATAATCTTCGTATCCGGGTGCACCAGAAACACTCTCATCTTTACTATCTGCATTATATATGTAACCTAATCCCCTTGCAACATCACACCCTACATAATCATCATTATAATTCCCTAAATCAGCATCTGTCCAAACTGTAAAATAAGTATTCTTTAATTCAAAAGTTGAACGGTTAATAACCTGGTAACTATAAAAGGTCATATTATTAATCTCATCCGATGTTTGAAAAGCAAAAGCTTGAGCACGAATCTCCAATCCAATAGGTAACCCTTGGGTTTCAGTGTGTGCATTTCCCATATCATTAAAAACCCACCATAAACAATAATCGCCAAAAAGTCGCGCTTTACAATTGCCACAATTATCCTTCTCAGCTTTGTTATATATATCAAAAGCAGGATAATCTCCTTTAGAAGGATCATAGAACCCATCCCCATCTACATCCTCAAATGGTGCTAAATATTGATCTTGATTGTAAGTAGGGTCTCCATTACCAGGCCAGATTTGAGCATTATAGGGTATAGGATTCCCAGGGTTTAAAACATAACTTTCTACTTCTGCCCTACTAATTGAGAAGATTTTATCGTATTTTTGACATACTTCATCTGTTACTGATGCATTTGTAATATCTAAAGGACCTGGCCAATAATCATAACCACTTTGACGATATGTCATTGCGGCTACTCTTAATTGCCCACCTGCATCATAACCACCAATCCAAATAGAACCAGCAAAAAGAGAGGAAGGTGCTTTGCTTCTGTCTTTCTGAGCAGGTACAATATAGTAAGCACTAGAACTTCCAAATAAATCCCACCACATGTCACCAGCTGTAAATATGATTGCTCTAACATTATTCACCCATAATTCTTTCGAACCATTTGCACCAACACATTGCGCTGAAACTTTAAAGGTATTAGAATTTGAAGAAGCATTTCTGAAACCACTGGCTTTATTTATTTCTCTTCCTTGTACATAGAAGAAAAAAGTAGCTAATGAAAAACTGAGTAAAATTTTGGTATTTGTTCTCATATTATTTAGTTTTAATTAAATATTTATGATTATTTTATTAAAAATCAAGTTGAATTCCTAATCTTATTTGTCTTGGTTGTGCATAGTTTGAAAATCGGTTAATAAAGATAGAATACTGATCTACAAAAGCAGTTGGGCTATTAGTTAATTGAATAGTAGATTGCGCAAGAGGAGAAGAAAGGAAACCGTCGTCGTCTGGCAATCCAGTAAAGTTGTATACATTAAGTACATTTTTTTGATTAAGTACATTCAGAACTTGTAAATAAACATTTAAATTTGCTTTTCTTTTGTTTTCAGAATCTTTTGAACCAAAAGTCAATTCAAAGTTTTTATCTATTCTTAGGTTACCACGAATAGTCCATGGTTTATAAGAACTATTTATACCTCCAACAATGCTTGCTCTTTGACTTCCATTTGCTGCCACAGGAAATGCCCATCTTGTATAAGGAGTTCCTGAACCAATAAAGAATTGGATATTAAATCCTAAATCTTTGAATATTTGAACAGTTTTCTCTTCAGATTTTTTCCAAACAGGTCCTTTGTAATCTGAACCTGATCCAAAGCGATAGTCATAAGTTAATACAATAGTGTGTCTTTGATCATAATCCAGAGGTTGAAGTATTCTCAAATTTGGCTGGCCAGACAATGCTAAATTAGCGCCAGAATTAGCATTAGACCCCGTACCCTCAGCAAATTGTAAAGTATAATTAGCTTTAAAGCTTGAGCCACCTGTTCTCCTTAAGTCAAATTCTAATGTAAGCCCTTTTACAGTTCCAAAATCCTGATTTACATAAGTCACATAATTTCTTGGAAAAGCTCCTACGATATTTTTAACAGTTAACATATCTCTTAACTCTCTGTAAAACAATTCTATTTTCAAAACAGAATTTTTTCTTTCATTTAGTATTTGTGCAAATCCAAGAGAGTAATCAATTGTTTTTTCAGGTTTTAAGCTTGGGTTTGTCAAGAATGGCAATGAACTTTCGTTAGGCAAGAAGTAGTAGTCCATAGGACTAAATCTATTTCCGCCGTCAAAAGAGGTACTTCCTGGTCTTTTTGTAAGAATATCATAATGTGCGAAGAAATTCGCCATATCTGAAATTGGGAAAGAAAAAGCAATTCGTGGCATTATATTCACCTGGGCCTTATAATTTGTAAATGCTTCTGGAGAAAAAGGTTGGCCAGATTGATATTCTTGAGGATTTTTCAAGTAAGGTGTTAATTTCCCTGTTACACCTGCAAGTGCATTTGGGTCAGAAACTTCGTTACCCTGAGCATCGTACCAGATATCTCCATTTCTATAACCAATTACACTTCCTCCATTAATATCGGTTGTATATACCACATAATTATCACCCATATTAGCGGGGTGATTGAATTCATTCTTTGTATCTGCTACAGTTTTTGCCGGATGAACTAAATAAGGATCTTTTAAAGTTTTTTGATTAGCATCATAACGGTCAACTCTGATACCTACGTTAAATTTCAAATCTCTGTAATCAAATCTATCTTGAATATAACCTGCCATGTAAATTGGTCTAAAAGCACCTACGAGGAAAGTTTTTTTACCATACTCATCTGTTTTAGTCAAGAAATCTGATAAATTAGTAGATCCATTATATTTTTTTCCTGTATGGTCATATCCAAAATAATCTACTAAAGCATTACCACTACTATTCCCTAAAAGGTCTTCAGCACTAAACATATCCATTGAGAATACAGAAGGATCTAATGCATCTATGTTAATTTGTTCCTTTGAGTTAGTTGGCTTACCAAGTGCTTGTAATAATTTTATAGAAAATTCAGTTTGTTGTGCGGAGTTGTATAAATTTTCATAATAATATGCAGGGTATGTATAAGATAAATCAGGATTGTAAATTGGATTCGACTTATCTAATTGAGATATGTGCTGGTTTACAATTTGACGCATTCTTGTCCACAAGCCAGCGGGGCCAATACTCCATCCTCTTTGTTCTCTTTGGTCAAATTCAAATCCTGCTGTAATGGCATGCGTAGTATGGTTGATATTTAGGTCTGTGTTAATAGATGCTGCTACTCTAAATTGTCTATAATTGACTTTAGAATACCCATTATAAATAACTCCAGGGAATGTCCACATACCATACACCGTTCCACCACCGGCAAATGCTCCACCGCTATTATCACCATTGCGCATTCCACCAAAAGCAGGTAAAAAGTCAATAGAAGGTAATGTAAAAGGAGAATTATTAATCACATATTGAGTAAACGCTACTGCCTCTGGATTTTGATTACCAGGAGTAAAATCAAAACCTATTGGGCTTTGTCCCTGGTATTCATAAGCTTTAATGGTATCGTTTCCGACAATTAATTTTGGATTAAATACATAATTATTAATATTTTCTTTTCCAGAATATTTCTGATCAAATTTTCCAATGTAACCATAATCAAATAATTTATCTTTAAATTTTGCATCCTGCGTTACGCTGTTAACACCCTCATAACTTGCAAGAATATTGAAGAAAGTATTAGTAAGCAATTGATTAGATTTTTCCTTTTCATCCTGAGAGCTAATATGTTTTCCGAATTTTTGTGTCACTCTTAAAGAAACTCTCCACGTATTTGAAATGGTTTGAGAATTGGATTCAGGAGTAAATAATGAACGAGAGAACGAAAAATTTCTACCATTATTCAACTCATAAGCGCCGCCTACTGAGATATTTGTATTATCTGTTGGTTTGATGTCAATTTTACCATTAAGAGCTAAATAATAAGATGCCACATTAACGTGTGATTTTCTTGTTTCTAATTGATCCTTTGTAACATAATCATATCTTTTTACAAAACCAATACCACTGGGGGATGGTTGAAGTGGATTAGCAATTAAGTCATTTTTCACATCTTCTTTAAGAACATATACAGGCAAGAAAGAAGGCAATGGGTCTTTCACATAATTACCCTGACCTGCTAAGAAGTACCCCACAATTGTTTTTTTGTTTCCATTAGTATCTATTTTATTCCAGATAGGACCACCAATACTAAAACCTAATGAATTAAAACCATAAGGGTCTAATCCCAACACTTTTCCTTTTTTATTTTCACCTAATCCAGAAGAATAGAATTCAATGCCGCCGAAAAATTTAGATTGAGGACCTCTTGTTGAAACAGAAATAACTCCAGAAGTAACATCTCCATACATAGCAGGTACACCACCCGTAATCACATTAATTTGTTCCACCGCTTGTTGTGGAAGCGCTAAACCACCGATTACTTTAACACCATCCACAAAATAAGTATTTTGCGTATTTCTACCTCCTCTAACATTTAAAGACCTTCCTTCATCTGCCTGGAATATACCAGCATTACTTGCTGCTGCTGTATTAATATCTTTTGTAGCCATGTTTTGATATTCCTCTCTCGTAACTGTACCTCCTGATTTTGTATCAGGGTCTACAAGTGGCACCTGATATGTTTCAACTGTAACTTCGTCTAATTTTATACCTTCACCGGCATCCATAAGAATAGTTACATAAGCAGTTTTACCCTCACCTACTAAAATCCCTTTCATTTCTTTAGGTTGGTAACCAACATAAACAGCTTTCACATCATAAGTTCCAGGGGGAAGTGGCTTTAAGAAGCATTCACCATCCATATCGGTAGTAGTTCCTGCAACTTGAACACCTTTCATGTAGGCAACTACACTAGCGAATGGTAATGTTTCCCCTGTTTTTTTATCTTTCAAAGTTACTTTAATGGCTCCTGTATTATTTTGAGCACTGATTCCTAAAAAAGCCAAAACAAACAATGTTGAAATTAAACTTCTTATCATAGTATTAAAATTGTATTAAATTAAAAATACTTTTGGGCGTAAATTTATGTAAATTTTTATTAAAACTAAAAAAAAAAACATTTTTTCTTTTTGATAAAGTTTGTGTAAAAGATGTAATTGACAACTACAAACTAATACTGCTCAAAAAAATGTTCTTCTACATCAAAAGTGGAATTAGAGCCAATTTTATGGAAATTATTTTTTAACCATTCATCGGCTACTCTTCTTCCTTCTTCTTTTAATTTTTTGAGAAACTGATAAGAAGTGTTTAACTTGCTACTATATCCCAGTTTACTTAACACATTATAACCAGATATGACGTGAATAAATATCTCTCGATTCAGCTTTCCATCTGATTTAATAATACCATTGCGAATTAATTCATTTCTGTAATGAATAAATTTCATTTCATTTATTAAACTGCTATTAAAAGAGATTTCATTGACTCTATCTGCAATATCTTTTGCAGTAACGGGTAAATGGTGAATATTGATTGAATTAATTTTAATAAGCACTATATCTTGAGCGGTTGTATTATTTATCATTGGTGAAAGCGGCGGATTGCCCATATATCCACCATCCCAATAATATTCTCCATCAATTTCAACTGCCTGAAATAAAAAGGGTAAACAGGATGATGCAAGCACTGCGTCCACGGTAATTTCTTTATTCGTAAAAATTTTGGCACGATTGTTTTTTACATTGGTTGCACAGATAAATAATTTTTTTCGACTGTACTTATGTAATTCTTCAAAATCTACCAGTTCATTGAGTATGCCTCTTAAAGGATTATAATTAAAAGGATTAAATGTATAAGGGGAAACATATTGAGTAAACGTATTAAATAAAATATACCCAGGTGAATGATAAATATCACCATTGCTCAAAAATGCGTCAAATGGAGAAGGTTTCAGAAAGAAACTGCCGTTGAGTGCAATTTTTTCCCAAAGTTTATTAAGCAATTCTTTTGCTTTTTGCGGTCCACCAATATGCAATCCGTATGCACACACTACAGTATTAATTGCACCAGCACTCGTTCCAGACATTGCTTCAACTTCTAATTCATCCACTTCCAGAAGTCGATCCAAAACTCCCCAGGTAAAAGCACCATGAGCACCTCCACCTTGTAATGCAAGTGTTATTTTTTTAACATTG
The DNA here is from genome assembly GCA_026003255.1 of Bacteroidia bacterium. Lineage (GTDB taxonomy): Bacteria > Bacteroidota > Bacteroidia > B-17B0 > Aurantibacillaceae > BPGX01. The sequence continues at coordinate 116,611 of BPGX01000004.1, forward strand.
GTTGCCATATATTTTAAATAATAGCCACAAATTAAAACATAATGTTTGACTGAAAATAAATAAATTTAGACAAAAAACACATTAGCTTACATAAAAAATAAAATTAAACCGCTTAAGAATAAACAACACCTATCACCAATACATCATCTATCTGATCATATTGACCTTTCCAATTTTCAAAATACGTTTCAAGAATGCTTTTTTGCTCCTCAATTGGTTTCAAGTGTATTTCACTCAGTATAGAAATAAATCTTTTCATCATCATTTTTCTACCTTTATCTCCGCCAAATTGGTCTGCATAACCATCTGAAAAAATATAGAACACATCACCTTTTTGAAGTTTAAAGCTATGCAAGGTAAATTGTCTATTACTATCCATTTGTACGCCTCCTAATGGATATTTGTCGCCTTCTATTTTTTCAACCGTTCCATTAATTCTAACAATGACAATTGGTCTATATGCTCCAGCCCAATAGAGAGTACCATCCTGAAAAATCTGAACTATCGAAGCGTCCATTCCATCATTGGTTTGTATTTCACTTTGTCCTTGTTTTAGAGCCATTTGAACGCCTTTATTCATCTCATAAAGTATTTTATCAGGACTGGTAATATTTTTTTCTATCACAATCTGGTTCAATAAGTTGTTACCTATCATACTCATAAGTGATCCCGGTACACCATGTCCCGTACAATCAACTGCTGCAATAATGATGGATCTGTTTTGAGAAGAATCTTTTGGTGTAACTTCGTACACCCAGTAAAAGTCCCCACTAACAATATCTTTAGGTTTGTATAGAATAAATGCGTTGGGTAATACTTTTTGAATATATTTATCATCTGGCAAGATGGCTTGTTGAATTCGTTTAGCATATTCTATACTGCTTAAAATCTCGTGATTCTTATCGGCTAACTCTTTTGTTCTTTCCTGTACTTTTTGTTCCAGTTCTTTGTTTCTTTTTTTAATTTGATATGTTCTGTATTGATTAGTACCAATTATTCCTCCTAAAATGATTACTGATGCTGTAATAACAAACCACGGAGTCTTCCAAAATGGTGGTATCACTTTGACATAGATATAATATGGTTCTGTATTCCATTCACCATCCTGATTAGTCGCTAAAATCAAAAGCTTATATGTTCCACCCGGTAATCCAGTGTAAGATATATAACGAATATCGGTAGGTTCAGAATACTCATCATCATAACCAGATAATTTATATTTGTACAACACTTTTTCAGAAGATAGCGGACTAATTGCTGTCACTTCCAATTGAATATTGTTCTGCCTCCAATCGACTATAAAAAAACGCTTAAGAAAAGTAGCTGTATCAAAAAAATATTCTTTCCCATTTTTTCTAAAAGATGTAACAAAAATAGGTATATTCTTAAAACTCGAACGAAATTTTGTAGGATTAATAAAATCTAAACCACTGGTACCGCCATATACTAAGTAGCCATTCAACAACATACAATAAGCATTCTGATCAAACTCATAGTTCACTAAACCATCCAATGTAGTGTAATTATATAACACGTTCATATTGGGCTTAAAAGCATTGGGCACAACTATTTTTGCTATACCTTTCACAGTGCTTACCCATAAATTCTCGTTTTTATCCTTCATTACAGAAAGTACAGTCGAAGCACTCAAACCATCGGACTCATTATAAAATTTTGATAGTTTATTTTTCTTATCATACATCGCGAGTCCATTGTCAGTAGCAAAATAAACATAATTTGAATCTTCATCAATGCAATACACACAATTATGTGGTAATGATTTATTGTTTGTATTAAAATGTTCAATCACATTCATATTACTATCCAGTTGAAATGCCCCGTTTTCAATAGTTCCAACCCAGTAATAGTTATTTTTTCGGGTAATAAAGTTAATCGTAAAGTTTTGAAAAAATTCTACCTTAATCCACTTCTTTGATTTCATATGGTATTTAAACATTCCTTCACCAACAGAACCACACCATAAAGTATCATTTTTGTCCAAATAGAGTGAAAGATAATCCCTTGCTTCTGGATTTTTGTCATTCTTTATTGTTTGAATTTTTTTCTTTAAAATATCAAATAAAATTAACCCATTACCATACGTTCCAATGAAAAATTGACCAGGATCTCTTGTTGCACAAATACTAATAATCATGATGTTTTTAAATAAATCCTGAAAATCGGCCTCAATTTTTTGTGTTTTGTAATTATACAAATACAACTTACCCTCTCCGCCAACTAAAATTTTTCCAGGCAGATATTCATATATTGCAAATGTATTGGAAAACAATGAATTTATACGAGGAGGAACTGAATAAAAAACTTTTTGCAATGAAAATGGTAAAATGTAAAAACCATTAAAATAAGTTACTATAAAAAGGTTATCATCATAATTAAACATTCGTCTAATTTGTTCTTTTTCACTTCGATCTTTATATGTTAGTTGTTGAATAGTGCTAAATAATGGATTATATTCATAAATATAATTTTTGGTAGCAATGTAAATTTTATTTTTTATTATCACTAACGATTTAAAGTCATCATTTGTTTCTAACTTTAAAACTTTTGGGTTTATTGGTTCATCAATTTTCTCAAGCGTTTTAGCATCAACCCTTATTAAACCTAATTTCGAGTATAAAACGTACAAATTATTACCATAATGAACCACATCAACCGGGCGATACGAAACATTCTCGATAATTTTTTCAGAAGTAATGATCTTACGAATCGTATCAATCCTTCGAATTCCATAATTAACATCTATCAATAAAAAATAATTTTTATCAATAAAAAATCTTGTATCACCAGACATTTCATAATCTTCATTTTCATCATTCATTATTTTATACCAAAATATATTATCTTGTTCAAAATGATATTCTATTAACCCTTTAGAACTTACCACAAAAATACTTTTTCCTCTCACTAAACACTCATAAATATAAACTCCTTCGGTTGCATCCATTAATCTTTTTGGTACGAATATTTTTTGTTTTATGATATCGTAAAACTTTATTCCATTCTCACACGTCAATATCAGATAATTTTTATATTGACTAATACAAAAAACATTATTACAATTTAAACTTAAGCTGTCGTATTTACTATTAAAAACTCTCTCAACTTTATATCCATCGAATTTACACAAACCCAATTGTGTACCAATCCAGTAAAAACCATAAGAATCCTTAAACACATAATTCACTGCATTAGTAGGCAAACCATTCTTAGCATTTATGTTGATTGTACTGAATTGTACCTGGCTTTTAATACCAAGAGAAAATACCCAAAAAGAAAAATGAAACCACCAAAGTTTCACTCTTGATATATTCCCTAAACTCCTTTCTAAATAATTACTTAAATATCGCATTCATTTCTGAATAGTAGCACAAATTTACAACTATTTTTTTTAATCGCTTATTATCAATTTTAATTATACTTTATCAATTTTCAATAATACTCAAAATAATTCACATCCTTCAAATAATTTTGTACATAATCTTTCACTGCATCTTCTAACTCATAAAAAGGTTCCTTATAGCCGGCATTTCTTAACTTATCCATCTTTGCTTCAGTAAAATATTGATATTTATCCCTAATATCTTCTGGCGTATCAATAAATTCAATATTCTCTTTCAAATTCAATGCGCTAAACACAGCCCTTGCTAAATCCAAAAATGTCCTCGCCTTTCCAGTTCCAACATTGTAAATCCCATTCTTTACTCTATTTGCGTATAAGTAATAAATAATTTTTACTACATCTTTTACATAAATAAAATCCCTCAATTGCTCACCATCTTTGTAATCCGGACGATGTGAACGAAATAATCTTACTTTTCCCGTTTCTTTTATCTGACGAAACGAATGAAACACTACCGACGCCATTCTCCCCTTGTGATACTCGTTTGGCCCAAATACATTAAAAAATTTTAATCCAACCCAATACGGCGGTTGTTCTTTTTGCTCCATCACCCATAAATCAAACTTGTGCTTACTCCAACCATAAGGATTCAATGGTTTCAACAAATGCAATTTACTTTCATCATCATCATATCCATGTTCCCCGGCACCATAAGTAGCCGCCGATGACGCATAAATCAAAGGAATGGAATACTTCACACACAACTCCCACACTCTTTTAGAATACTCAAAATTCAATTCATCTAATACCTTCTCATCAAATTCTGTGGTATCCGTTCTTGCTCCTAAATGAATAACAAACTTTATATGCTCGTATCCATGATAATTCAACCAGTTAATAAATTCATCTCTATGCAATAAATCCACATAATCTTTCCCATAAAAATTATCATCTTTTATCGTCCCGTATCTATCTACCAAAAAAATATCTTTTAATCCTTTTTGATTAAAATACGACAACACACAACTCCCTATAAAACCCGCTGCTCCAGTAATAGCAATCATATTTTTTTTGTGGCTAATATACTTTATTTAATCTTCTTTGCTTTCTAAAATTTTCTTGAAATATTCTTTTTCTTCACTAAAATTCAAATAAGGATAATTCTTTTCTAATCTTTCACACTCTCTAAAAATACCTATCGCAAACTTCCTGCTGCTTTCTGAATTCATATTCTGAATCTTATGATTGTATCCATTCAATATCTTTTCAATGTCTTTTACTATACTTCTTGTTTGTTTTGAAATCATACTTTCAGAAAACTTCTCCATAACATATTTTACAGCCACTTCATTCGGATGTGCCATATCCTCTTTGAAAAATCTATAGTCCCTCAAATCATCTATTACCAATTCATATGCAGGAAAGTAATAAACTTCTTTTATATCACAACACAACTTATGAACAGATAATAATAATATTGACTTACTAATATTATTCTCAACAACCCCATAACTCAAATATTTCACAGGCGATACTGAAAAAATTATCTTCAAATCAGGATTGAATGCACGAACTTCTTGTATCCATTCTTTATACTTACTTACAATGTCTCCTATCTCCAATAACTTCCTATCAAAAATACTATGTGGCAATTTATGACAATTGGCTACCACCTCATTTAGTTCCTTATGAACATAAACATACGCCGAACCAAATGTGATAAATAAATAATCCGCTTGAATAAGGAAATTGTGTGCTTCCTGCTGTCTTTGAATAATTGCTTTGTATAATTCTTCCTTATCATCTGAAAAAAAATGCGTTTGATGCAAAAAAGATTTGTAATACACTCCATCATTAAATATAAATCGCCTATCAAAAAAATTTGGCTGATCTAAAATATTTTTTAGATTTATCAAAATACTTTCAGGATTAAATAAAATACCATTTGGATTCGAATAAACATTAAACTTCCTTGCCTTCAACCATTCCGATAAATTTTCTGCAAAACACGACCCCATCAAAAAAATTTTATCCTTTAGATGAATTTCAAAAGGATATTTTTTTACCTCAACATTGAGATGCCACTTCATAACTCACAAAACTAATAAAATTCCTATACTTGCAGAAACAATAAAATATATGAAAAATTTTTTCCGCATTATTTTTATTTTTTTACTGTACCACAATATCTTCTCTCAATCCTCATTTCCCGTAATTTTAATTTCAGACAAATACGACCCCGAAGAATTAAGTATTGCAATCAATCCCAAAAATCCTGCCCAAATTGTCGCAGGCGCTAATATCAGTAAACTATTTGTAAGCACCGATACCGGAAGAACCTGGCAATCCAGCATCATTAAATGCGACTCCTTTGGAGTATATGGCGACCCCGTACTAATATGGGATACATCCAATACTTTTTATTATTTCCATTTATCCATGCCCAATATGCGATTAGTAAAGGACGCTAATTGGATTGACCGTATTGTTGTTCAAGCTTCTTCTGATTTGGGAAAATCTTTTAATTTTTGCACAGGCATCGGCAAAAACGGTTCCAAAAATCAAGACAAACACTGGGCCTACTATGACTCAAAAACCAATACTCTTCTGGTATCATGGACACAATTTGATAAGTACGAAAGCAAAGACCCAAAAGATAGTTCAATCATCCTTTTTTCAATGTCAAAAGACAATGGTAAAACATGGACAACTCCACTTCGCTTGTCACACTTCGCTGGTGATTGTCTTGACAGCGACGGCACCGTGGAAGGTGCTACACCTTTTACTGGACCTAATGGTGAAATCTATGTAGCATGGGCAGGTCCAAAAGGGATTATGTTTACTTATTCAACCGACGGTGGAAAAACCTTCCTTTACCCAGAAAGAAAATTAGACACCATCTATGGCGGCTGGGACATCAAGGTTGAAGGACTCTACAGAGCCAACAATTTACCTTTTTTAGTTTGCGATAACAATCCTAAAAGTCCATTCGCCGGCAATATCTACATCTGCTTTGGCGATGAAAAAGATGGAGACAAAAATATCTGGCTCCTTAAATCCACTGATGGCGGAAAAACATGGTCCAAAAGAATCAAAGTCAACAACGATAATTCAAAACGCGATCAATTCATGCCCATGATGACCATTGATCCTATAACCGGTTACCTTTACATCATTTTCTACGATAGAAGAAATTACAACGATATACAAACCGACGTTTACCTCGCTGTCTCAAAAGACGGTGGCACATCATTTAATAATTATAAACTCAATTCAAAATCTTTTATACCCGACTCAAGTGTGTTTTTCGGCGACTACATCGGTGTTTGTGCTTACAACAACATCGTTCGCCCTATATGGATGGAAATGCACAACAAGAAAATTCATGCCTACACTGCTTTAATTGATGGTGGCAAACTTTAAACCAATGTATATTCACCCTTCATGGTCACTCAAAAACGTATCACTTTTAGACAAACTAAAATCTGTGTTTATCTGCCAAAATCAGCGTTATCTGTGTTCTATTAGTAAAATTCAATAATTAATTATTTACTTATCCTTCTTCTCTGAAAACACAAATTTACTCAACCTTGGTTTTTCAGTCTTGTATACATTATCCACAAACTTACTTCTTGGTTGTCCATAACATTCTGGATGCAAATAATATCCCTTTTCTTGTGCTGGCTTTTCTTCTTCTACTTTGATTCTATACATATTAGCCACAGCATCATTTCTTATTCCTGTAACTTGCCAGCTTACTTTTACATTGGGCTTATCTGTTTTAATCACAAACTGATTGTTTTCTATCTCCTTCAAAACAATACATTGTGCAAACTGACCAATAGGTGTCAGTTGATAACGAAAATCTTTATTCAATGCCTGAAAATATTCTGGTAACTTTACTACTGCTTCACCATTTGCATCCGTTGTTACAATACCATTGTAGATATTCATCATATCAGGGCTTTCTACACAACTATGTGATAAATATTTGTTTTCAGGATCTAATGGATGATCTATCTTAAATGACTTTGTCCCGGCACTCATATTTCCAACAATTGAAATATCATTCAATACTCTTACATAACCAGCGTTAGGAGTACTTGCCAATCCAAAATAGCCGGCGTAACCATTTGTATTCGTATAACCATCAATGTTGGGGCTTCCTCTCATGCTAACACCCCATATTCCCAAAGGAAACGCAGTTCCATTGCTACACTCTCCAAACACTCCATTTCCATTCAATCCATCACTATAACCTAACATACCTGTTGTTGCAGACGAAGAACCTGAGTTCCATGCATATCCTTCTACACCATTATTACCACTACCACTTCCGTTCGTTTCTCCGCTTATTCCAGCACCACTCGGTACATGTGAATATAAACCAATCGTTGTACCTTCAATGTGCATTCTTGTTCCCGCCATAATAGGCGTTGTTGTTCCAATACAAACGGCCCCACCTAATGTTGTTTGTAAAATTAAAGTTGCAGCATTTCCAGTGCTGGAATTTCGTGCTTGAATGGAAGCAACATTATTGAAAGGTGCATTAGACAAAGCACCAATTCCAAGTTCTATATTAGTTGTTGTATTCCTAAAAATAGCGGTATGAATACCATTCCCTCCTCCTGTTACTTCCAAACCTCTCACTCCTACAATCGGATTCGCCACTCCTATCTGAACTGCTCCATTTGTACCAACACGCACTCTTTCCAGATTATTCGTTCTAAAAACTAAATCATTATTATCCGTTGTTCCTAAAAAGTTTACAGCAGGATTTGTACCTGCATTACCTGTTGTGAGCCATGCGGGAGAACTGCCTCCCCCACTACCCGTTGAACTCAATAAACATACCCATTGCGTTCCATTCCAATAATAATACCCCACTCCACATCCTCCTGTAACTGCTGCATTAGTATTATACACCAACAATGAATTAGCAGGACCCGTAATCGGTGCGGGATTATTCACTGCCACTAATGAAACCCTTGGAATAAGAACACCTCTGTTATTATAATCCACATCTAAACCCGCCGAAGCATGTGGTAATGCACCGGTAGAATTAATACCCACATTTTGAGAAAATACACTTTGAACCCAAAATAAAAGGGATACTTTTACCCATACTCCAATTTTCTTCATATTATTAATTTTTGTGCAAATATATTAAAAACCATTCAAATAAATATTTTACCAATCATAATGAATGTATTCTGCTATTTTCCTTATACATTCGTGTGTTTTTTCGTACTTTCGCCAAAAATTTTTTATGTCAATTAAATTTGGTGTTATTGTTTTTCCCGGTTCAAACTGTGACGATGACGCAGTATATGTTCTTTCAAAAAAACTTAACCAGAAAGTTGTAAAACTATGGCACAAACAATCAGATCTTGAAGATTGTACTCACCTTATTTTACCCGGTGGATTTTCTTATGGGGACTATTTAAGAAGTGGCGCCATTGCTCGTTTTTCCCCTATCATGAAAAGTGTTATTGAACATGCCAATAAAGGCGGCTTCGTACTCGGTATTTGCAATGGCTTCCAAATACTTTGCGAAGCACATCTACTTCCCGGTGCCTTGTTACATAATACAAACAGAAAATTTATTTGTAAAAATGTTTTCATTAAACCTGCTAACTACTCTACTATTATTACGCAACATTTACCAAAAGAGAAAAAAGCATTCAAAATACCAATAGCACACGGAGAAGGAAACTATTATACAGATGAGGATACCTTAAAATCCTTACAAGATAACGAACAAATTATTTTTCAATACTGTGATGAAAATGGTATTGTGTCAAAAGAAAGTAATCCAAATGGTTCTTTATTGAATATCGCAGGCATTTGCAACAAACAAAAAAATGTTTTTGGGATGATGCCTCACCCCGAAAGAGCCGCAGATGAAGAACTCAGAAATACAGACGGACTCTTCATCTTTCAAAGCATTATAGAATCCTCTCTGGCTTTTTCACTCTAAAATATGTCAACACTTACATTACCCAAAACTTTTGAAATTCTCAAAAAAGAACTGGATCGCCGCATTCTCGTAATTGACGGTGCGATGGGCACCATGATTCAAAAACATCGCCTGTCCGAAGATGATTACCGTGGGCAAAGATTCCAGAATTGGCACAAAGAAATTAAAGGCAATAATGATATTTTAGTATTAACACAACCTGAAATCATCCAGAATATCCATTTGCAATACTTGCAAGCAGGTGCTGATATTATTGAAACAAACACTTTCAATGCACAAAAAATATCCCTCGCCGACTACGACATGCAGGAACTCGCTTATGAAATCAACTTTAATGCCGCACAATTAGCCCGCAAAGCCATCCATCAATTTTACCTTGAAACTCAAACTGATTTTAATTCTTCGCCAAAATTTGTAGCAGGTGCTATTGGACCCACTAATAAAACGTTATCCATTTCTCCTGATGTATCAAGACCAGAATTCCGCTCCATAACTTTTGATGAACTGACTTCCGCTTATGCTGAACAAATTCGTGGATTGATAGATGGTGGAGTAGATATACTGTTAATCGAAACCATTTTTGATACACTAAACGCCAAAGCAGCCATCTTCGCAGCACTCAACATCTTTGAAGAACGTGGCATCCAATTGCCTATAATGATTTCCGGTACTATCACCGATGCCAGTGGACGCACTCTCTCCGGACAAACGGTAGAAGCTTTTTTAATTTCTGTATCGCATGCTCCTTTACTGAGTATTGGTCTAAATTGTGCCTTAGGCGCCAAAGAAATGCGACCTTACATTGAAGAACTGGCTAATAAATCCGAGTTTTACATCAGCGCCTACCCTAATGCAGGATTGCCGAACCAATTCGGTGAATACGACGAGACACCCGAAACCATGTCGCATTATATCTGTGAATTTATTGAAAGTGGCTTAGTCAACATTGTCGGGGGTTGCTGCGGAACAACTCCTGAACATATTCACCATATTGCTGAACATGCCCAAAAAGGAAAGCCAAGAAAACCTCAAAAGCAACCCAAATACTTGAGAATATCCGGACTTGAAGCAACAGTATTAAGACCGGATAGTAACTTCATGAATGTCGGGGAAAGAACAAATGTCACCGGATCAAGAAAATTCTTACGACTAATAAAAGAAAAAAATTATGTTGAAGCCTTATCCATTGCCAGAGAACAAGTAGAAAGCGGTGCGCAGGTGATTGATATTTGCATGGATGAAGCCATGATTGATGGCGTAGAAGCTATGACTACTTTTCTCAATTACATCGCCTCTGAACCCGATATTGCTCGTGTTCCCATCATGATTGATTCATCCAAATTTGAAATCATTGAAGCTGCATTAAAACAGATTCAGGGTAAAAGCATCGTTAACTCCATTTCATTAAAAAATGGTGAAGATGAATTCATTCGTCAGGCAAAAACCATCAGAAAGTTTGGTGCTGCTGTAATAGTCATGGCATTTGATGAACAGGGACAAGCCGATACTTTACAAAGAAGAATAGACATTTGCAAAAGATCTTATGATATACTCGTCAACAAAGTACAATTTCCTCCAGAAGACATCATTTTTGACCCTAATATTTTTCCTGTTGCAACAGGGATGGAAGAACACCGAAGAAATGCTTTAGATTTTTTTGAAGCAACAAGGTGGATAAAAAATAATTTACCTCATGCAAAAGTCAGCGGCGGTGTGAGCAATGTTTCTTTTTCATTCAGGGGAAATGATACGGTAAGAGAAGCCATTCATGCGGCTTTCTTATATCATGGCATTCGTTACGGAATGGATATGGGCATCGTCAATCCTGCTCAACTCACCGTTTATGAAGAAATTGACAAAGAATTATTACAACTCATTGAAGATGTTCTATTTGACCGAAGTGACGATGCAGCTGAAAAACTCATTGCCAAAGCAGAAGAAATTAAACAATCTGAAAGTGGTGATAACTCTGGTAAAAAAACTAAAAGTGCTGATTCAGAATGGCGACAATTTTCAGTGGAAGAACGATTGAAACATGCTTTAATTAAAGGCATTGACGAATACATTGAAAAAGATACAGAAGAAGCCAGAATAAAATATGGCGATTCGTTAAAAGTGATTGAAGGACCACTAATGGATGGAATGAATGTAGTAGGCGATTTATTTGGTAGTGGAAAAATGTTTTTACCACAAGTAGTGAAAAGTGCGCGTGTAATGAAAAAAGCAGTGGCTTATTTACAACCCTTTTTACTTGCTCAACAGAAAAGCGGAGAGAAAAAAGGGAAAATTCTTTTAGCCACCGTTAAAGGCGATGTACATGATATTGGCAAAAACATTGTAGGTGTTGTTTTAGCATGTAATAATTATGAAATCGTTGATTTAGGTGTAATGGTTCCAGCAGAGAAAATCATTCAACGCGCCATTGAAGAAAATGCAGATATTATTGGATTGAGTGGACTCATTACACCATCACTCGATGAGATGATTCACGTAGCCAAAGAAATGGAACGAATTGGACTGGACAAGCCATTGCTTATTGGTGGAGCAACAACCTCTAAAATTCATACTGCTGTAAAAATTGCCCCACATTATTCCAAACCCGTTATTCACGTTAATGATGCCTCAAAATCCGTACCTGTTGTATCTTCATTATTATCAAAGGAACAGCGATTGAAGTTTATTCAGAAAATTCAAACAGAATACGAAACTTTAAGAAATATACACAACAAAGAAAAAAATCCCAATATCTATATATCTCTGCAAAAAGCCAGAGAAAATAAATTCAGAACAAATTGGGACAACTACGAAATTCCAATTCCCAAACACACCGGAGTTTATACATTAAAAAATATTGATTTATCAATCCTTGCTGAATATATTGATTGGACACCATTCTTTCACGCATGGGAATTGAAAGGTGTTTTTCCAAAAATTTTAGAAGACCCCAACAAGGGCGAAGAAGCAAAAAAATTGTTTACAGATGGACAAAAAATTTTAGATGAAATTATTCGCAAAAAATGGCTAACCGCTAATGCAGTATTCGGTATCTTTCCAGCAAAAGTGACTAATAGCGACGACATTGAAGTCCTTTATCTGAATAAAAAATACATTCTTCATACTTTGAGACAACAGACCAGAAAACCAGAAGGTCAATATAACATAGCACTTGCAGATTTTCTACATCCAACTAAAACCGACTACATTGGTGCATTTGCTGTTACTGCCGGAATTGGTCAGCAAGACATCGTTCAACATTTTGAAAGAAAAAACGATGATTACAAAGCCATCATGATTAAAGTAATAGCCGATAGATTAGCAGAAGCATTAGCAGAATATCTGCACCAACAGGTTCGGAAAAAATATTGGGGATACGCACCGGATGAGAATCTTGACAATGATGAACTCATTCAGGAAAAATACAGAGGCATTCGCCCAGCACCCGGCTATCCCGCACAACCCGACCATACTGAAAAAGCCATTATCTGGGAACTATTACAGGTAGAAAAAAATGCTGGTATTCAACTTACTGAAAGCATGGCAATGTATCCGACTGCATCCGTAAGTGGTTTATATTTTGCTCATCCAGATGCACATTACTTCTCTGTGGGAAAGATAAATAGAGATCAGGTGGAAGATTATGCTGTCAGAAAAAATAAATCCATTGAAGAAATACAAAAATGGCTATCGCCCATTTTAGGTTATTAAATCCCAATCTATGAAATCAGAAAAATCCACCAAAATTTTAATTACAATCTTGACAATTATAGTATTAGCAATTGTTATAATCTTGAACAAAAAATTCGTTACTCCTCCATCTCATATTCCAGAATTTATTTATCACTTGCCCCTCTTAAATGCCATTCTCAATTCAACTTCTTTTATATTACTAATTTTCTCACTTTTAGCAATCAAACAAAAAAAGATTAATGTGCACAAAAACTTGAATCTATTGGCTTTTATATTAAGTGCAATATTTCTAATCTCCTATGTTGTGGCTCATTTTTATTTACCTGAAACAATTTATGGTGATGCAAACCACAATGGTATTCTAGAAGAAAATGAAAAAATTGAGGTAGGACTGTTGAGAAAACTATATCTATTGATTTTATCTACGCATATAATTTTTGCTACTGTGGCATTTCCGTTGATTTTATTGTCTTTTTATTATGGGTTAAACAATAAAATTTTACAACATCAGAAAATTGTTCGCTTTGCTTATCCTCTCTGGTTATATGTATGCTTCACAGGACCTATTGTTTATCTCTTTTTAAGACCTTATTATGGATTTTAAGCAAATTTTCAGCTGTGTAGGAACCCTTATCATTATTTTTTTTATTAGTAATTGTAAAACTCAAAAAGAAGAAGAAATAGTAACATTCAAAGATATTGCTCCAATAATTCACCAGAAATGTGCTATCTGTCATCGTCCGGGAGAAGCAGGACCTTTTAGTTTAATCACTTATCAAGAAATTAAATCTCATGCAAATAAAATTCGTTTTAGTCTTGAATCCGGTTTTATGCCTCCATGGCCAGCAGATACAAACTATACAAGATTTTCAAATGAATTAATACTTACATTGCCTGAAAAAAATAAAATTCTAAAATGGATACAAGATGGCTATCCAGCAGGTGATACTTCAAAAACAAAGTATAATACAACATCTGTTCATAAAAATTTTAGAAAACCTGATTTAATCATTCCACTTCAAAAACCTATATTAGTAAATGGTAACGGCGTTGATCATTTTTTTATCGTGAAAATGCCTTACCAACTTGAAAAAGATACTTTTGTTCAATATGTAGAATTTGTACCCCATCAAAAAAAATTAGTCCATCATGTCAATGGTCATTTACTAAAATATGATTCCAAAAGAAAGTTTGATTATTTCAAAGGACTTACGCATGTAGAAGAGCCCGTTGAAAACTTTGTTGAAACCTACAAGAAAATGGGATTGACCTACACAGACGCAAAAGACAATAAACCTACTTCCATATTACCTGTTTTAATTCCGAATACGGTGTATTATTTACCCGGCTTTCTTCCTTTAAGATACAAAGAAAACATTGGTGGATTTTATTTACCCAAAAACGGTGTGTTTTTTCTGAACGACATTCACTATGGTCCAACGCATAAATCTTGCTACGATAGCAGTTATTTACGCGTGTATTTTGCGCCTCAACGTCCCGAACGACCCGTATATGAAGGACAAATGGGCACTCATGGCATGTCAAAAATTCAACCACCTCTTATTATTCCGCCCAATACTATTAAATCTTTCACTACCACTTTAAGCATCCCAACAACCATTAGCATTTTAGCCGTGAATCCACACATGCACTTGTTAGGTCAGTCGTATTGGGCTTTTGCTGTTACATCGCATAGAGACACTATTCCTCTCATACGCATCAACAAATGGAATTTCAACTGGCAATACTACTACATTTTCAAAAAGCCGGTTATCATTCCGGCAGGTTCAATCATCGTCGCCATTGCCACCTATAATAACACAACAAATAATCCTTTTAATCCAAATCATCCCCCTATTGAGGTCAAAGAAGGTGATGGTTTTCACTCTATGAAAACTACCGATGAAATGTTTCAATTCTTTTTTCAATATATGTTATATAAACCCGGTGATGATACAATTTCTATACAACCATAAGCAAAATAAATGTATACTTGCAGCCCTTTAATTAACGCACAATGATATCTCGTCGTTCACTTAGAATCCGTGTTTTTCAATTTCTATTTTCTTATTTCAAGCAAGACCCGCCCCCATCCATTGATTTCGTCAAACAACAATGCTTAAAGAGTTTAGAGAAAACGTATTATTTTTACTTGCTCATCTTATCTCTATTAGATGAAATGCGTGTCTTAGAAACAGATGATATTGAAAGAAAAAAAAATAAATTCATTCAAAAGAATACGGAATTTACTCCCTTCTTTACCATTCATCCTTTTCTCATTACCTTAAAAGAACACAAACCCTTTTACCAAAAAATTACAGAATACAAAGTTAATTTTGGTAATGATAAAGATTGGATATACTCAATATACAGAAACTTTCGAAAAAGTGAATTATTTCAAACCTATCAAGAATCAGAAAAATCCGAAGAGCATCTTTTTGAGTGTTTAGAAATGTTTATTACAGATTACTTATATCACAATGAACTATTAGAACATTTTTTTGAAGAACAAAGTCAGTTCGCACAGGAAGATCTGTATATTTCATTAAATTTTGTCATAAAAAACATTGAAGAATTTCAAAATAATCACACTATAAGAATTTTTAATTTATATAAAGATGAAAAAGTTGATAAAAAATTTGTAGAAGAACTCATTCAATACACTATTCAAAATTTCAAATTATTTGATTCGTACATACAAAAATATTCAGAAAACTGGGATCTGGATAGAATTAATTATACAGATTTATTATTGCTCAAAATGTGTTTAGTTGAGTTAATTTACTTTCCAGACATACCCTTGAAAACGAGTGTTGACGAGTATATTGAAATTTCAAAAGATTACAGCACCTCTCAAAGTTATATATTCATTAATGGAATTTTAGTAGGATTGATAAAAGATTTAACGGAAAATGGTATGATTCAAAAAACACCATAATAGATTTGTATTACAGCTGTTGTCATTTTGGGCACAATGAATAAATTTGTATGTTTGCAAACAAAAAACTATGAACACAAACGACCCTAATCAAGCAATGGATATAGAAATCACAGCAGAAATTGCGGATGGTATTTATTCTAATTTAGCTGTAATTTCACACTCTCCGAACGAGTTTGTCATTGACTTTATCAGCATAATGCCCGGCGTTCCAAAAGCCAGAGTGCGTTCAAGAATTATCCTAACTCCTCAAAATGCTAAACGACTCTTAAAAGCATTAGAAACCAACATCAAGACATTTGAAAAAACACACGGCAGCATCAAAGATCAGGAAAGTAATATTCCCTTTAGCTTTGGTACCCCTACCGCTCAAGCATAAAAAAGATGGAACTTTCTGAACTTATTTTAAAATATAACATTTCTGTTCCCAGATACACCAGTTATCCACCTGTTCCAATGTGGAAAAACAATTTTACTTTGGAGGATTGGGAAAATAACCTTTCTCAAAATCTTGAAAAAATTAAACAGCAAGGAATTAGCATTTACATTCATCTGCCTTTTTGTGAACAATTATGTACTTACTGTGGATGCAATAAACGCATCACCGTCAATCATCAAGTAGAAGAACCTTATATTGCCTCAGTTTTGAAAGAATGGGAATACTACAAACGTTTATTAGGAACAATCACCATACGTGAAATTCACTTAGGTGGTGGTACACCTACTTTTTTTTCTCCTCAAAACCTGCATTATCTACTCTCTGAAATATACAAAGATAACACTCTCTCCAATGACTTTCAGGGTAGTATAGAAATTCATCCTCATTTTTCAAAATTAGAACACCTTGAAACATTGAGAAAATTAAACTTCGACCGTATCAGTATTGGCATTCAGGATTTTGATAAAAAAGTTCAAATAGCTATTAACCGCACACAAGAATACAGTGAAGTTAAACGGTTAACTGAATATGCCCGAAAATTAGGATATAAGAGCGTAAATTACGACTTAGTATATGGCTTACCATTTCAAACAAAAGAAGGATTTAAGAATACAATAAAACAAGTTATAGAGCTCAAACCTGACCGAATTGCTTTCTACAGCTATGCTCACGTCCCATGGATTAAAGCCGCTCAAAGAAAATTTACGGAAAACGACCTGCCTCCTACCACTGAAAAAATTCAACTTTACCTGATGGGAAGAGAAATGTTTTTGAATAATGGCTACAAAGATGTAGGTATGGATCATTTTGCTCTTCCGGAAGACGAACTTTTTATAGCACGACAAGAAAAACGTTTGCATAGAAATTTCATGGGATACACCGTTCAACATACCGATACGCTTATTGCACTTGGTGTTTCTTCTATTAGCGATTCAGGAGATATGTATGTTCAAAATATCAAAGAAGTGGAAGAATATCAATTATCAGTAGAAAAACAAATTCCTATCTTTAAAGGGCATACTCTTACTCCAAAAGAAAAAAACATTCGCAAACATATCTTAAATCTTATCTGTTATTTTGAAACCCAATGGGAAGACGAAGCAGATGTGATTTTTGAACTGATGAAAAACAATGAACAGTGGGAAAAAATTCAACAAGACGGACTTGTAAAAATTGAAAACAATAAAATAATAGCAACCGATTTAGGAAAAATTTTGATACGAAATGTATGCTACGCACTTGACAAACCAAGTCAGACAGCACATTCAGAAAAACCATTATTTAGCAAAGCAATTTAATTTGCCCGGGTGGCGGAATTGGTAGACGCACTGGTCTCAGAAGCCAGTTCCCTTTCGGGAGTGCGGGTTCGAGTCCCGCCTCGGGTACTAATGAGTTATGAATAATAAGATAATTGAAATAGATTGTCCTATCATTAAGATATAAAAACATCTATATATGTCAACAACAACACTCAAAAAAACCGCTTTACATCACAAACACATTCAATTAGGTGCTAAAATGGTGCCTTTTGCTGGCTTTGAAATGCCCGTTTCGTATTCAGGAGTAAACGATGAACATCTGACAGTCAGAAATGCTGTTGGAATTTTTGATGTCTCTCACATGGGGGAGTTTGTAATTAAAGGCAAACAAGCATTAGATTTAATACAACTTATAACTACCAACGATGCTTCAAAATTAGTGGATAAAAAAGTCCAATACTCGTGTATGACCAATGATAACGGGGGTATTGTGGATGATTTGCTCGTTTATCGCTGGTCAAAAACGGAATACTATCTGGTAGTCAATGCTTCCAATATTGAAAAAGATTGGAACTGGATTAAAGAACACAACACTTTTGATGCAGAAATGCAAAACATAAGTGACGAATTATGTTTATTTGCCGTACAAGGACCCAAAGCCATTTCAACGTTACAAAAACTTACTAACATTGACTTATCAAAAATACCTTATTATTGCTTTGAAGCAGGAGAATTAGCCGGTGTAAAAGATGTTATCATTTCCAATACAGGATATACTGGTGCGGGTGGTTTTGAAGTTTATGTATGGAACAAAGACGCTGAAAAAGTTTGGGACGCAATTATGGAAGCCGGCAAAGAATTTGGCATTAAGCCCTGTGGATTAGGTGCCCGTGATACTCTAAGATTAGAAATGGGCTTTTGCTTATATGGCAACGATATTAATGACACAACAAGCCCAATTGAAGCAGGACTGGGATGGATTACTAAGTTTACCAAAAATTTTATAGCAAAAGATATTTTATTAGATCAAAAAGAAAAAGGCGTTCAAAAGAAATTAGTGGGTTTTGAAATGATTGAACGGGGTATTCCTCGTCAACACTATAAAATCCAAGATCATCAGGGCAATACCATTGGCGAAGTAACATCCGGAACTCAATCCCCATCCTTAAATAAAGGTATCGGAATGGGTTATGTAAAAACTGAACTTTCTGAACCCGATACGGAGATATTTATTGTAATTAGAGAAAAACCAGTAAAAGCAAAAGTTGTAAAAATACCATTCCTGAAAAAATAGTTCATGCCACACATCAACATCATTCTCACACCAGCAGAATTTGAGTTTTACAATGTTCACCATCAGAGTAATAATATCATTGTCATCATTGACATTTTCAGAGCAACTTCTACCATTGTTACAGCATTAGCAAACGGTGCTCGTTCTGTAATACCCGTACCAACTATTGAAATTGCAAAACAATACAAAGCTAATGGTTATTTAGTAGCTGGTGAAAAAAAATGGCATACCCGTTGATGGTTTTGATTTTGGTAATAGTCCGTTAGAATTTTTGAATGAAAACATTAAAAACAAAGATATTGTAATCACCACCACTAATGGCACTCAGGCAATTCAAGTAGCAAATGGTAAAGGAGAAATTATTATTGGTTCTTTTCTAAATTTAAGCGCTATTGTAAATTACATCGTTACTCAAAATAAAAATGTAATATTTCTTTGTGCTGGTTGGAAGAATAAATTTAATTTAGAAGATTTTGTGTTTGCAGGTTCTGTTTCACACGCCCTTTACACCCATCACCATTTCGAATTAGCGTCCGACGCTGCATTACTTGGCTATCTGACTTTTGACCGATCCAGAAGAAAATTAAAAGAATTTTTGAATATGGCTTCTCATAAAAAGCGGCTAGAAAATTTGAATTTAGACGCAGATATAGATTTTTGTCTAACTATTGATAAATACCACATTGTACCCCAATTCATTGAAAACAAAATTATTTTGTAAAATGAGTAACACCTTATTGAAGGTATTCGTAAAGCCCAATGCCCGAACTATAAAATACCAATGGTTAGATAAAACAACCCTGAAAATAGATATTCCTGAACCTCCAGAAAAAAACAAAGCCAACGAATATTTAATCAAATTTCTTTCAGAAAAACTATCTCTTCCTCAACAGGATATTGAAATCAAAGGCGGTAAAACCTCTCGCCACAAATTTGTCATAATAAAAATGGAATTAGAGAAAATAAAAACCTTGTTAGGTAAATAGTAAAATGAAAAATCAATTGATTTCTTCAGTAATTCTTTTTCTCTGTAACATTCTCTTTTGCGTATTTTTGTCAAGTCAAAATTAATGCTTCTTCTAATTAATATACAACCTGAAATTCGACAACATCCTTACATTCCTTTCTGGATACTAATACCTATTTTGATTGCAATAACTCTTACCTCTGTATTATACATTTATTCCCCCAAACTAATTCTATTACCTTTCTTATCATTAATTGACCACAGAGTCCGAAGAGAATTGATGGAAGCACGTAAATCGTTTCAATACCGACTATTATTCTTATTGGACTTTGTTTTTTACATTAGTTTTTCATTCTTAATGTATTACATATTCCAAAAATCTAATGTCCTTCAGTTTTTATCCCTTCCATTTTTCGAAATAACTCAATATCAGGAAATATATCATTACATACTTGTATTAATCGCCGTCATTATTACCCTTATCTTTAAAAGACAAATATTCCTATCAATTGCAAATTTATTTGACGAAACACATCGCTATTCTATCTTTATATTTAATTTAGACATGCTCTTAAAATTTTTTGGAATGGTGCTATTGCCAGTAATTTTTCTATACTCATTTAGAATCATTGATTCTATTCAAATCCTTTATTTTGTATTTGCAGTCAATCTTATTATTTATTTTTTATCTCTAATAATTAGCTTTAATAGTGTATCTCAAAAAGGGATAATAGATTATATAAATTTTATTTTGTACCTTTGCGCCCTTGAAATAATTCCTTTATTATTCTTTTTGAAATTTTTATTTTCTACTGATGACTAAAAAAAAGAATCATACAACAAAAAGCCAAAAAGTTTCCGTAAAAAAAGCAAGGGCATCTGCTTCAAAATCTGCTAAAAACAAAAAAATTCAAAAAAAGAAAGTTTCAAACAAAAAAAGTACAAAATCGTTCTCAAAATATAAGCACTCCTTCAGAACCTTCAACCATAGAAGTAAAAAACAACATCAATACTTCTAGTGAAAATGTTAATGATTTCTCTTCATCTTTCAATATTCAAAACTTAACCAAAAAACTGGCTGAGTCCCATATTTTAGAAGAAGAAAAGAAAAAAATCAAAACATCTACTTCTGATAAAGAGTTAGATGAAGGAGAAAAAAATGACACCAATGAAAACGAACAAGGTACTAAAAAGAGAAGAAAACGTAAAAAGAAAGTTAAATCTTGGGAAGAAAAAGCCAAACAATTACCTACTTTTGAAGTTAGTAACTTTCCTAAATATCCTGTAAAAAACATTCTTATTACGCAAGCTAAACCATCAGATTTACAAAACCCTTATCAACTTCTCATTGATAAGTATAAAGTACAAGTTCACTTCCGTCCGTTTATTAAAGTTGAAGGACTCAGTGCCCAAGAATTCAGAAATCAAAAAGTAGATGTATTAGAATACAGTAGTATCATTTTCACCAGCCGTTTAGCCATTGATCACTTTTTCAGAATCATCAACGAAATGCGTGTTACCCTACCAGATACCACTCGTTTCTTTTGCCTAAACGAACAAATTGCTTATTACATGCAGAAATACATGGAACTACGCAAAAGAAGAATCTTCTGGGGACAAGGACCGGTAGATGATTTAAAGACCATTCTAAAAAAACATCAAGGTGGAAAAATTTTACTACCCGCCTCCGATACCATTCGTGAAAAAGTGATTAGAATATTAGACGATTTAGATTTAGAATATACAGCAGTAGACGTTTATAAAACAGTTCCTGAAAACATCTCGGACTTAAAACCGGAAAAATTCGACATGATTGTATTTTTTACACCTATTGCTGTTGAAGCTTTACACAAATACTTCCCAAAATTTAAACAAAATAAAACTCGTTTTGCGGCTTACAGTATTTTAACCGCCAATAAACTTCAGGAACTTGGCTACAGAGTAGACATTTACGCACCTACTCTTGAATTCCCAAGCATGGTAAATGCAATCGCTCACTATCTTTTACATGTAAAAGAAAAATAATCATCTCCTCTTTTTTTATCCCCATTTTACAATCTTTGTAATTTACAGGTAAAACGCCTCAAAAAAGGCGGCTCATACAAAATTTTAAACCCTTTCGATTTTTTTACTTGTTTCTTCACTTCTTCAAATACTTCAACGATGTATTCCACATGACTTTGCGTATATACCCTTCTTGGAATAGCTAACCTCACTAATTCCCAATGTGCTGGTACAAACTTACCTTTCAGTGTTTTTCCAAACATTAATGAACCAATTTCAACAGCCCTAATTCCACCATATACATACAAATCACACACCAATGCCTGACCCGGAAATTCATGTGGCGGAATATGTTCGTACATTCGCTTTGCATCTACATATATCGCATGTCCTCCAAAGGGCTTCAATACTGGTATTCCAATTTTATCTAAATGTTCACCTAAAAAAGCTGTACTTCTTATTCTATACTGTAAATAATCTTTATCAAACACTTCCTCTAATCCGACAGCCAACGCTTCCATATCTCGCCCACTCAATCCGCCATAAGTAGTAAATCCTTCTGTAATAATCAACAGATTTTGACACTCTTCAGCTAATTTTTGATCTTTTAATGTCAGGAAACCACCCATGTTTACTAGCCCATCTTTCTTGGCACTCATCACCGCTGCATCCGCATAACGAAACATTTCCTGTGCTATCTGATAGTATGTTTTTCTTTCATATCCCTTTTCACGATGTTTGATAAACCAACTGTTTTCTGCTATTCTACAACAATCCAATACCAACAATGTGTTATATTTTTCACACAGCATTTTTACTTGCTTCATGTTTTGCATACTCACAGGTTGTCCGCCTCCGCTATTATTCGTCACGGTCATTATCACCGCCCCCACTTTATTTTTATGCTTTTTCAAAAGTTCTTCTAATTTTTCTAAATCAATGTTCCCTTTTAAACGGATATTCTGCGGCTGTATCCTTTGCTTCCGGACAGGGGATATCAATAGCCGTCCCCCCAGCATATTCAATGTTTGCACGAGTCGTGTCAAAATGCGTATTGCTAATAAATATCTTTTTGGACTTTGCTAAAACACCATACAAAATTCTTTCTGCTGCTCTTCCTTGATGCGTTGGAAAAAAATAAGGCATTCCTGTCAACCGACGCACTACTTGTTCTAATTTGTGATAACTTCTGGCTCCTGCATACGACTCATCGCCTTGCATCATAGCTGCCCACTGATTTTGACTCATGGCAGATGTTCCGCTATCTGTCAATAAATCAATGATTACATGTTCAGAATCAATTTGAAATGGATTATAAAATGCTTTTTTTAGTATTTTTTCTCTTTCTTCTTTGCTTGTAAAACGAATGGGCTCTACTACTTTTATTTTAAATGGTTCAATAATTGTTTTCATTGCCTGAAAAATTTGCCCGCAAAAGAAATCATAAGCATAAGAGAAAAATATGATATAGGTCAGTTTTTTTATGCTGAAATAATTAAAACAATAACATATAGTTTTAATAAAAACTAACTACACACCATTGAATCATTCGTGTATTCATACATTACCAAAAAGATCAAACTTTCCAAATTAAATCCCCCTAATTTCCTACTTTTGCCAGTAAAAAAATGAAACATCTACTTATTACCATTATTGTAACAACTTTCATTACAAACTTAGCACATGCTCAAAATCCTGAATCTGACGGACTAGTCAAGTGGCTTTCCTTCAAAGAAGCACAGGAACTCAATAAACAAGCCCCCAAGCCCTTTTTAGTTGATATCTACACCGACTGGTGCGGCTGGTGTAAGGTCATGATGCGTACTACATACTCTAATCCAAATATCGCCGGTTACATCAATACTTACTTCTATCCGGTCAAATTCAACGCAGAAACAAAAGATACCATTGAATTTGATGGACAAAATATTACTCTACAAATCCTAACTATCCCAAATCACCTCACCAATTAGCCATAAAATTTTTAGGCAATAATCTCGCTTATCCATCCACTGTTTTCATTTCATCTGATTTAAAAACAAACTTCTTAAGTCAAGGTTACTTAAAAGAACAGGACATTGAGCCATTCTTAGTATTTATGGTTGAAAATGTTTTTCGCACAACGCCATTCAATATCTTCCAAACTCTCTTCAAAGATGCCTTCTATAATCCTAATCTCATCAAAAGAACAAAATTGACTACATTAAAAGAAGTAGAACAATTAAAGCATAATAACAAAAAAACAATTGTGTTTTTTTTACACCAATTTCTGTAACAGTTGTAAGGTCATGACACAAGCCCTTATCCACGACTCACTCGTTGCTTCTGTATTAAACAAATATTACAATACTATCATTCTCAATGCAGAAGAAGATACAATTGTCTTCAAAAAACAAAAGTACACCAAACAAATGATAAATAATTATCCTTTTAATTCTGCTGTTTTACCGATTACTAATAATAAGTTTTCATTACCATCCTTTGCTATTTTAGACGAACAACTGCAACCCATTGAAACAATTAGCTTCTTTCAAACGCCCGAAGCACTTCAACATATTCTAATTTACTTTGGTGAGAATCATTACAAATCAATAACATGGGATGAATATGTCAAACGAGAAAATGAAAAACTAAATAATCCTCCACCCACATCTCCTGCTAAAAACAATACTTCAACGCCTTCCAAAAAATCTTCTGGTAAAAAATAATTTATTCGCATGTTACTTCAAAATTCATTAGAAGATACCATCGTAGCTATTTCTTCGCCTTATGGAATGGGCGGTGTGGCTGTTATACGTTGCTCTGGTAAATTAGCTTTTAATATTACCCAACAATTATTCTTCAAAAAGAAATTTTCAAAATGGGATTTAAAGAAAATTGTTTTTAGAAAAATGTACTATGGTATTATTATTGAAAATGAAAATGTAATTGACGATGTAATGGTTTGTTTCTTTCAATCTCCTCATTCTTACACAGGCGAAGATGTAGTGGAAATTTATTGTCATGGTTCAATTTATGTACAACAAAAAATTTTACAACTCTATTTAAATAAAGGAGCACGATTGGCAAATGCAGGAGAATTTACCATCCGTGCTTATC
Source organism: Bacteroidia bacterium (assembly GCA_026003255.1). Lineage (GTDB taxonomy): Bacteria > Bacteroidota > Bacteroidia > B-17B0 > Aurantibacillaceae > BPGX01. The sequence goes on from BPGX01000004.1 coordinate 141,639, forward strand.
TTAATGGTAAACTCAATCTATCAGAAGCAGAAGCCATCGGCGATTTAATTCATGCTGAAACCGAAGCAGAACATCGTTTAGCAATAGACCAATTACGCGGTGGATACAAAAACCTGATTGAACATTTACGAGAACAACTTCTCAACTTCGCTTCTCTTATTGAACTGGAACTGGATTTTAGTGAAGAAGATGTAGAATTTGCGAATAGAACACAGCTCATTCAACTTTTACAAAGTGCTTTATCTGATATTGAAAAATTAACCGAAAGCTTTCAAATGGGAAACGCTATTAAAACTGGTATTCCTGTTGTCATTCTTGGAAAACCCAATGCTGGAAAATCCACATTACTTAATGCTTTGCTCAACGAAGAAAAAGCCATCGTCAGCGAAATACCCGGTACAACCAGAGATTTGATTGAAGATAAATTAATCATTAACGGTATTGCTTTTAGAATAATAGACACGGCGGGGATTCGGGAAGCAAAAGATGAAATTGAAAAAATTGGAATAGAACGTGCCCAACAATCCATTCAAAAAGCCATGATTGTGATTCTTCTTCAAGACATATCTAAAAGTGATCATCACTCAACAGAAGAATATATTCAAATGATAAATTCATTCAATCCAAATGCTGTAATTCTCAAAGTATACAATAAAATTGATAAGCTTAATGAAATTAAATTTAAAGAAGACGACAGCATTTATATTTCAGCAAAAGAAAAAATAAACATTGATGTATTAAAACAAAAACTTTTTCACATCGTATTAGAAAAAGGTTATCAGCCCCATCGTCCGATGGTTACTAATGTTCGCCATTTCAATGAGTTGAATGCTGCAAAAAAATTTTTGAATAAGGCATTAAATGATTTGAAAACCAATGTAAGCACTGAACTCATCGCAGAGGATTTAAAGTTTGCTATTCATCATTTATCCAACATCACAGGCAATATTACGTCTGAAGATATTTTGAAAAATATCTTTTCAAAATTCTGTATAGGGAAGTAAAATAAACACAAATTCCGTAATGAAAATTCCATCGATGATAATTACAACAAAAAAAATGATTCGTCATTGCGAGGATGCTTTGCATCCGAAGCAATCCCTTGTGCAGTTGCCCGTTATTGCGAAGGCGTGTAACGCCTGAAACAATCTCAAGTGTGATTGCTCCTTCTCCCCTTCGAGATTGTTCATAGGTTTGTAATGACGCCTTTTTTTTCATTGTCATTAACTACCCAATTGGTGAAAAAAATGAGCAAAAAGTCCATCAATAAAAAGAAACATCATATTTGAGAAGTATCAAATGTATAATTTAGATTTATCAAAACACCACTTCCTTTTCAATTTCTTCATTTCCTCGTTTAATGCGGATTTTAGTGGATTGTCCTTTTTCAAATTTTGACAACGCTTTCATGTAATCTTCAATGTTATTAATTTCATAATCTCCTAACTGAATAATAATATCTCCCTTTTTTAGACCCGCTTTTTCTGCAGGTTTATTGGGACTTACGCCATCTATCTTCACACCTTTCCCATCAAAAGTATAGTCCGGCATAATACCTAATGTAACTTTGAAAGATGTTTTATTTTCTTTTGGTGCTGCTGTTTTTTGAAAGTGCATTGGTTCTTTTGCATTAGCAGTATATTCAATCAATTTGGCAATGAAGCCCAAAATTTTTGCTTCGCCCTGATAATTGATTTTATCCGCATCATCCGATGGCTTATGATAATCCGAATGTTGTCCCGTAAAAAAATGTAATACCGGAATATCTTTCAAATAAAACGATGTTTGGTCGCTTGGTCCAATACCGCTGCTATCCTTTTTGATATTAAAACGAAAAGTGTTATTTACACTATCTATTAACGGCACCCATTGATTGGATGTGCCAACGCCATAAATAACTAATTTTTTAGTAGAGTCATTGAAACGTCCAATCATATCCATGTTTATCATGTAATAAATTTTATTCAAAGGATAATTAGGATTTTCTGTCCATTTTTTAGAACCAAGAAGTCCTAATTCCTCTCCTGAAAATGCCATGAATAGGATATTATATTCTTTAAATTGTTTATTTTGTGAGAAATATCTTGCCAATTCTAACACACCTGCTGTGCCGCTCGCATTGTCATCTGCACCGTTGTGAATTTTACCTTCTGGTTCAGGTTCCAAACTATTGTAATCATGCCCTAATCCCAAATGGTCGTAATGTGCACCAATAACGATTGTCTTGTCTGCTTTGTTATCAAGCAAACCAATCACATTAATGCCCTTTAACTCCGGCATTCCTTTTGTAGATGTATCATGCGGATGTCTTTTCTTTTTGAAGGTAAATTCATAAAAATAGGGATTTTCAGGATGCTTCGAGAGTGGAAGTAATCCGTATTTCTTGAATTGACGGGCAATGTAGTAAGCCGCTTTTTTTTCATCTTCCGTGCCGGCACCTCTGCCTTTTAATTCGTCAGAAGAAAGGTATTGAACGTGTTGTTGAAGATGTTGAAATGAAGTGTTTTGAGAATAAAAACTACTCAAAGCAAAAGCAAGAATGACAAGTGTTTTGACACTAAATGTTTTCATAATAATGTAATTTTACTATTTAGATTTTGAAATAATTTTCTGAATATATTTTCCTAAGATATCAAACTCCAGATTGACCCAATCATTTACATTTAAGTTTTGCAAATTAGTGTGTTCCCATGTGTAAGGAATAATATGCACAGAAAAAGCACTCTCCTTGCTCTCTACCACCGTTAAACTCACTCCATTCACACCAATGCTTCCTTTTGGAATAGTAATAAAATAAGGACTTTCAGGATGTTCTACCCATATTTCTTTGCTACCATTTTTATCTGTAATAGATTTTACATTACCTACACAATCCACATGTCCTGTCACAAAATGCCCATCCAATCGGCTATTGGCAAGCATACTACGTTCTATATTAATTTTATCTCCAATCCGAATATTTCTGAAATTTGTTTTATTTAATGTCTCTTCGATAAGTGTTACCTGATAAAAAGGCGGCTGAACATCTGTAACTGTAAGACATGCACCATTGTGTGCTATACTTTGATCTATGTAAAATTCTTTCGCAAGATGATTTTCAAGCGTTAATATCATATTTGATTGGTCATACCTAATCTCTCTCACAATGCTCATTGATTCAATAATACCGGTGAACATAATTTATTGTTGTGTTATCTCATTTAAAATTTGACGAATGTGTTCTTGAGATTGCAAATACAATTCATGCGTAGATGGTCCATTAAATCCAATGGTCGCTTTATATGGCCGATGCTGTTTGTCAAAATAAATTGCTGTCGGAAATGCCGGAATCTTTATCATCTCTGGAAATAATGCGTAACTCTTTTGCGTTCCACTTTCGGATAACAAAACAATTGGATAAGGTATATTTATTTTTTTCTGATATTTTTTTAATATTTCAATAGCTTTTTGTTTGTCGTTTGTTCGTTCAACCGATAATGCAATGATTTGCACTTTATTAGCAATACTGTCGTACCAATTAGAAAACAATTTATTTTCATCAGCACAATTGGGACACCATGTACCCATTATCAACAAAACAAATGGTTTATTAGTTTCTAATTGAATTTCTCTATCGTAAATATCTTTCCATTTATGCTTGAACACAAATTGAGAAGAAAAAATATCCTGTAATGGAATTTCATTATTCAAATATGCTTTATTATCTGCAATTCCCGTGCATTTTTCCACACCCCAATTTCCATAATAAATAAAACCACTTATACTGTCTTGACTATTGACTGACTTAAATATTTTTGCAATAATTTGTGTGGCAAATGAACCATTGAAAACAGATAGATACAAACTATCGTTTCGAATATATCCATTCAAGTTTCCTAAATCCCCATAAGGCGTTGCAATACTTCCCGAAAGATGTGATAAATCGCTATCTGGATAATATCTGAAAGTACCAACAGCATTATAAGTAGTCTTATCATTTTCTATTTGAATTTTCCATTTTTTAGGAAATGTTCTCATCTTGAAAGTATCCGCTATGCACTTTGTATGTGGAAAGATTTTAACAGGAATATGATATTGTTTTCCAGCAGAAGAGTATTTTATCCATTCTCCCGAATAAGAATTTTTTGAAGTGGCTTTTAGTAAGAAAACATTTTCATAAATTGAAACTGAAAACTTTACGCTATCTTTTTTCACTTCAAACGGTTCAACATACTTAATAGCATTGGGATACGCAGGAATAATAATTTTTTGATTTTCAATTTTAACAGGAAGATTTAATACGACACTATCTTTTAATTGAAGAGACAGTTGATATAAATTAGTTTGAGAAAACAATACTGCATTAAAGAATGCCCATCCTATTAAAAACAAAACCCCTTCTCTAATAGAAGGGGATGTTCTATGAAAAAAATGATTTGAAATTTTACTTATTTTCATCTTCAGATTTCTTCTTACGACCTCTTTTTTTAGGAGCAGATGTTTCAGAAGATACTTCTGCAACCTCTTGATTTTCTGAAACTGTTTCACCTTCATTTGTTTTTACTTCTGTATTATTGTCAGGCGATTCATCGCTGACTACTTCTAATAAATTCGCAGCATGTAAGATATTATACCATTGAAACAATTTTCGCATGTTATTAATATGAACTCTTTCTTTATCGTAATCAGGTATAGATTTTTCAAATACCGATTTTATTTCTTCATCACTTGCATTTTTGTGATGCGGAGCGGCTTGTCCATTTAAGGTTTCGTAAACTTTATACAATGCTTCATTAATAGGCAATTCGCCTTCATTCACAAAAATTCGTATAGTATCAAGTGCAAAAATTTTGCTGTTATTCAAAACAATTGTTCTTTTTTTATCCATTAAATTTTCTACAATAACACCTTTTGTGCCATTGGAAATAACTTTGAAAAGCCCAGGCATTCCTGATACTGCAATAATTTTTTCTACATTAATTTTCTTCATAATATTTCAAATTATTTTGGACAAATATACTACAAATTTTTATGTCAACATTCCACCACACACATTTATACATTGCCCTGTAATGTAACTACTCATATCAGATGCAAGAAACAAACACGCATTCGCAATGTCTTCCGGCGTGCCGCCACGTTTAAGTGGAATACTTTGCCTCCATTGTTCAATCACTTTTTCATCTAATGCGTGTGTCATCTCCGTTTCAATAAATCCGGGTGCCACAGCATTACAACGAATATTCCTTGAACCTACTTCCAATGCCACCGATTTAGTAAAACCAATAATTCCTGCCTTTGATGCCGCATAATTGGCCTGTCCTGCATTTCCTTTAATACCCACAACAGACGAGATATTAATAATACTTCCCTTTCTGTTTTTCAACATAATTTTCTGCACTGCTTTTGTGTAATTAAAAACGGACTTCAAATTCGCATTAATCACTTCGTCAAACTGCGCCTCTGTCATACGCATCAATAAGCCATCTCTTGTAATACCAGCATTATTCACAAGAATATCAATTGACCCCCATTCTTTTACAATCTCATCAACAATTTGTTCTGCCAATGAATACACAGACGCATCTGCTTTGTACCCTTTGGCTTTTACACCATACTTAATCAATTCATTTTCTAATTCTATAGCTTTTTGTTCGGAACTTACATAAGTAAACGCCACGTGACATCCATGCTCTGCAAACTTTAAAGCAATGCCTCGACCTATGCCTCTCGTAGCACCTGTAATTAACGCTACTTTATTCTCTAATAATTTCATAGAAAAAATTTTGAGCAAATTAAACTAAAATTTTTTATTGCTGTGATTCAAAACTTAAAATAAAATCTTTCTGAATATGCTTCAATTTTGATACCCTGCGAAAATCTGTCTTAATCTGCGTCATCTGTGTGCTATTATATATTATTAAAAAATTTAAGCCACGAATACACGAATCATTAGTGCATTAGTGGCAACTAAAATAATATCTGTGAAAATCTGAAACAATCTGCGTCATCCGTGTTCTATTAATTAAAACAACTGCTTACTCCTTTTCAAAATATCCTGACCAATATCTCTCCGATAATACTTGTTTTCAAAATGAATATGACCAATGGATTGATACGACTTTTGTAACGCTTCTTCTAAACTACTTCCCGTTGATGAAACCGCCAACACCCTTCCTCCATTCGTTACCAATTTACCATCTTTAATACTCGTCCCTGCGTGAAAAATATGCGACTCCAGTTTTTCTGCATCAATTCTAATTTCAAAACCTTTTTCAAAACTTTCCGGATAACCTTTTGATGCCAAAATCACCGTTGCTGCACACTCCTTACTGATTATTATATCACTAGTACTCAACTCCCTTTGCCCTGCTTTCACCAATAATTCCAACAAATCACTTTCTATTCGCAATAAAATGGACTCTGTTTCCGGATCGCCCAAACGACAATTGTATTCAATAACATACGGATCGCCATCCACATTCATCAGTCCAAAAAAGATAAAACCACAATACGATATTCCTTCATTTTTCAAGCCCTTCAAGGTAGGTTCAATAATTCTTTCAACCACTTTTTGAGTAAATTCCTCTGTCGCTACTCCCAACGCCGGACTTACTGTGCCCATCCCGCCTGTATTCAAACCAGTATCATTTTCACCTATACGCTTGTAATCCTTTGCTTCAGGCAACAAAACATATTGTTCGCCATTACACAACACAAAATACGAAACTTCTATTCCCTTCAAAAACTCTTCTATTACCAATGTTTCCGATGCTATGCCAAACTTTCCGCTAAACATTTCTTGAATAGTGCTGATGGCTTCATCCTTCGTTTCTGCTATTACAACGCCCTTGCCAGCGGCCAATCCATCTGCTTTGATAACATAAGGCGAACGCATCGTATCAATAAATGCTATTGCCTCCTTTTCTTGCGATTTTTCAAACCGTTGGTAGCGAGCCGTTGGGATATTATATTTCTGCATAAACGCTTTGGCAAATGCTTTACTACCTTCTAACATCGCACCCGCCCTTCGTGGCCCAATAACAATAACATCCGACAACACTTTATCATCTAAAATAGCATCGGCCAATCCATTTACCAGTGGCTCTTCAGGACCTACTACTACTACATCAATGGCTTTTTCCCATATAATTTTTTTAATGTTTTCAAAATCGCTTGCTGGAATATTCAAATTTGTTCCACACAATGCTGTTCCTGGATTTCCTGGTGTTATATACAATTGATTCAACAATTTACTTTGACTGATTTTCCACGTCAGAGCGTGTTCTCTTGCTCCGCTTCCTATGACCAATACATTATATTGCTTCACCATTTTTTGCAGCAAACATAAGGAAAAAACAATCAAAAAATTATTGAAATATACACATTGACAAAATAATCCTCCCCAATATCCAAAATTATTTCTTACCTTTGCAGCAATGCTTTAGGGGTGCTCGGAAAACGGGCTGAGATAATACCCTTATCACCTGATGCAGGTAATGCTGCCGAAGGGAATAAGCAATGTGTTATCCAGTTTATGTTCCAGTTATTCAAGCATTCCTAAAGTTTTAATATCTCAAAACATTCACCAATGACCATCTACCTTAATGATGAAAAATTAGAACTCGAACAATCGTTTTCTTTACAACAAATTTTATTAGAAAAACTTCAAATCACACCCGAAAAAAAAGGCATAGCCGTTGCCGTTAATGAAACTATTATCCCTAAACATCAATGGGCTTTCTATCAACTTCAAAACAACGACCGAATCCTTGTCATCATTGCAGCACAAGGCGGTTAATAAAATAACTTAAAATCAAATAATATGAAAACAGAAAAAATTCCTAACCCATCCGTCATCACCACTGAACCATTTCCAAACTCAGAAAAAGTTTATGTAAGCGGAAAAATTTTCCCATTCATCAAAGTCCCCATGCGAAAAATTAAACTCTCTCCTACCAAACTATCTAACGGAAAAATTATTGAAAATCCTGATGTATATGTATACGATACCAGCGGCCCTTACACCGACCCCAACATCAAAATAGATGTTTACAAAGGCATTGAACGCATTCGTGAACAATGGATAAAAGATAGAAACGATGTCGAACAACTCAACGATTTTACATCAGAATACACTCGCCAAAGAAATAACGACGAAAAACTCAATAGCATTCGTTTTCCTAACATCCCAAAACCTTATAGGGCAAAAACAGGACACAATGTTTCACAAATGCATTACGCTAAAAAGGGCATCATCACCCCGGAAATGGAATACGTAGCCATTCGCGAGAATCAGATGTTGGAAATCATGAAAGAAAAACTCAATGGACAATACGATATCTTATTCAAACAACACCCCGGTCAAAGTTTTGGTGCCAGCATCCCAAAAGAAATCACTCCCGAATTTGTAAGACAGGAAGTCGCCGCCGGTAGAGCTATCATTCCTTCTAATATCAATCATCCCGAATGTGAACCGATGATTATTGGCAGAAACTTTTTGGTAAAAATCAATGCTAACATTGGTAATAGTGCAGTAACATCCAGTATTGAAGAAGAAGTAGAAAAAGCCGTATGGGCCTGCCGCTGGGGCGCTGATACCATCATGGATTTATCGACTGGAAAAAACATCCATGAAACACGTGAATGGATTATCCGCAATTCTCCTGTCCCCGTCGGTACAGTACCAATTTATCAGGCACTAGAAAAAGTTAATGGAAAACCGGAAGAACTTACCTGGGAGATATTTAGAGATACTTTGATAGAACAAGCCGAACAAGGTGTAGATTATTTTACCATCCACGCCGGCGTATTATTACGATATATCCCATTGACGGCAAAACGAATGACCGGCATTGTATCTCGTGGAGGAAGCATCATGGCTAAATGGTGTTTAGCACATCATAAAGAAAATTTTTTGTATACACACTTTGAAGAAATTTGCGAAATCATGAAAGCATATAATGTGGCATTTTCGCTTGGTGATGGATTAAGACCCGGTAGTATTTACGATGCCAACGATGAAGCCCAATTTGCAGAACTTAAAACATTAGGTGAACTTACCAAAATTGCCTGGAAATACGATGTGCAGGTAATGATTGAAGGACCCGGTCACATTCCTATGCAATTGATAAAAGAAAACATGGATAGAGAATTGCAGGATTGCATGGAAGCGCCGTTTTATACCTTAGGTCCATTAGTAACAGACATTGCACCAGGTTATGACCATATTACTTCTGCAATAGGCGCAGCCATGATTGGTTGGTTTGGCACCTCAATGTTGTGTTATGTAACTCCAAAAGAACATCTTGGATTACCCAATAAAAAAGATGTAAAAGATGGTGTCATTGCCTATAAAATAGCAGCACACGCAGCAGACCTTGCCAAAGGTCATCCCGGTGCACAATACAGAGATAATGCGCTTAGTAAAGCACGATTCGAATTCCGCTGGGAAGATCAATTCAATCTTTCATTAGACCCCGAAACTGCCAAAGCATTTCACGACGAAACATTACCTGCTGAAGGTGCGAAAGTAGCTCACTTTTGCTCTATGTGTGGTCCAAAATTTTGCTCTATGCAAATAACACAAGATATTCGTGATTATGAAGAAGAATTACGCAAAAAATCCGAAGAGTTCAAAGAAAAAGGAAGTGAGATTTACTTATAACCATTTTATTTTGACATGTTAATATTGATTACAAACGAGAAAATTCGCAACGATCATATTCAAGTATTACAGCAATCTTTGCGTTTTGTTGATAAATTACATCTGCGAATCACAGAATATTCAGGAGTTTATACAAATTATATCGAAAATATATTAAGTAAAATTCTTGTTGATTCTTACAATGAACTAAAAAATAAAATAGTTATACATCTTAATAAACATACATTATCTAATAACAATGAATCTGTAATTTCGGTTCACAAGTTTCAAAAGATTATTGACGAATTGACTACTAACTTTTCAATTCACAACTTTCATTTTTCCGAAGAAGTAAGCAAAATTTACCTTTCTTTAATACAAAACCACGAAGAATTTTATCATCATTATCATTCTTTAAATGTAAGCGCCTCTATTCATCATTTTGAAATTGAAGAAGATTTTAATCATTTTAATTATCTCATTTATGGTCCTGTCTTTGAAAGCATTTCTAAGAAAAATTATTTTCCAAAAGTGAGTCATTTTGAAATTCAAAACCATTTACATAACATTCACGAAAACTTTGGTATTCCTATTATTGCAATAGGTGGCATAAATTCGGATAATTTCAAAGAAGCATTAAAAATGGGATTTTCTGGCGTAGCCATTAAAGGACATATATGGCAAAGCACTAATCCACTTGAACAACTTTTGAACTTTTATGAATCATGGAAAAAAAGTTTCGTCCAATAGTTTTATCTATTGCGGGATTTGACCCTTCGGGAGGAGCAGGTACTCTTACTGATATTAAAACTTTTGAATGTATTGGAGTATATGGCTTATCCGTTATTACTGCTCTTACTTTACAATCCGAAAAAGAATTCGTCGACATACAGTGGAGAGATATAAAAAAAGTTACCGATGAAATTCATTTTCTTACTCAATACTATCCGATAAACTACGCAAAAATTGGCATTCTCAAAGATGCAGAAATGCTGAAAGAAATTATGAATACATTAAAAAAACAAAACATTAAAATAATCTGGGACACAGTATTAAAATCATCTACTTCAAAAGTATTTTTTGAAAAAAATGAAATATCTAAAATTGAATCAGTATTAAAAGAACTATATTGCATCACACCTAACGTAAATGAAGCATTGGCAATAACTGAATTATCAAATGTTTGGGAAGCTGGCAAAACATTATCCCAATATACAAATGTGCTTATTAAAGGGGGACATAACGAAAAAGAGAAAGGAACGGATTATTTATTTGAATATAATCGTCCAGAACCCATTAAAATTATACCACAAACCCACCATGCTGTTTACCCCAAACACGGATCGGGTTGTGTATATTCCTCTGCTCTTACAGCTTACTTAGCATCAGGGCACGATCTGAAAACTTCAGCTATCAAAGCAAAAGAATATACTGAAAATTTCCTTGCCTCATCAAACACTTTAATTGGCTATCATTCTAATATTCTATGACATTACCAAAATTGCAATATATATCACACGGTCAAACTTATGAAGAACAAGAATATTCTATTCTTTCTGCACTGGACGCTGGAATTCAATGGATTCAACTGAGATGGAAAAAAGCGAACGAATCTGATATATTGAAACTTGCCGAAAAAATTAAACTAAGAACAGACGCATACAACGCTATTCTCATTATCAACGACTATCCACACATAGCAAAAAAAATCAACGCTACTGGTGTTCATTTAGGATTAAAAGACATTCCTGTTTTAGAAGCACGAAACATTTTACATAATCACCAATGGATTGGCGGAACTGCGAATACTTATGATGATGTTCTACAACGAATAAAAGAAAATGTAACTTACATAGGACTGGGACCATTAAAATTTACGACTACAAAAGAAAATTTAAGCCCCATCCTTGGTATTGAAGGTTATAAGAGAATCATTCAAAAATTAAATAAAATTCAAATTCCCATCTATGCAATCGGTGGAATAACATTAGACGATATAGAAGCATTAATTGCTGCAGGAGTTTATGGCATCGCTATTTCATCGGCATTTAATACTGCCAAAGACAAATCTAATTTTGTAAAACAAATTAATCAAAAACTTTATGCAACCACTTAAAATTGCTGATAAAACTTTTCAATCCAGATTAATCTTAGGTTCAGGAAAATTCGGAACCGTTGAAGAATTTGAAGGTGCTATTATTCGTTCAAAAACCGAAATGGTTACATTAGCACTCAAACGATTGGATAAAAATGTAACAGAAGACAAATGGCTGAATGTTTTATTAAAACATAACATACAGGTATTACCAAACACTTCTGGTGCACGTACAGCAAAAGGCGCCGTATTGGCAGCTCAATTAGCCAGAGAAGCATTGCAAACCAACTGGATTAAATTAGAAATTCACCCCGACCCAAAGTATCTAATGCCCGATCCTATTGAAACACTTAAAGCGACAGAAATTCTTGCCAAAGATGGATTTGTAGTACTTCCGTATATCCACGCCGACCCTGTATTGTGCAAACATCTCGAAAACGTTGGTGCTGCTGCAGTGATGCCACTCGGCGCACCTATCGGAACAAATAAAGGTCTTCGCACGTTTGATTTTATCAAAATTATCATTGAGCAATCTAACTTACCAGTAATTGTAGATGCAGGACTTGGTTTACCTTCACACGCAGCATTAGCAATGGAAATCGGCGCAGATGCGGTACTTGTGAATACGGCCATTGCTGTTGCCAAAGACCCTGCACAAATGGCAGAAGCTTTCCGATTAGCTGTAGAAGCGGGATTAAAAGGTAGAATGGCAGGTTATGGCGCTGTTTCTGAACACGCAATCGCTACATCAGGAACAGAGAATATTTATGAGTAAATAAAATTTGGATTCAATTTAAAAACACTCTATCTTTTTCATCGCATCTTAAAAGATTATCATCAATCATTTCACGAATGGCTTGAATGACAAGGTCTTTTGAATATTGCGAAAATTGATTGCAAATTTCTTCTATGCTCATTGATTGATTGTAGTGTTGAAAAAACTCAAATAATTTATCCTTAATTGTTTCAATATTTTTTAATCTTTTCTTTTCTAAACACACATCACAATGTCCGCAAGATTCTGTATTCAACTCATCAAAGTAGTGTAATAAAAATTCTTGCCTGCAAGTATGCTTTTGTTCAGCATATTCAATCATCTTTTCGGTTAAAAACTTTCTTCTCTCTTTCAAAAAATAATAAAGTTCTTCATTAAGTTTCAGTTTTGATAGTAAGATTCTGTCTTTAAGAAAAGTAATCTTCGGCAATCCCGTCATTGGCCGGTAATACAATATGCCTTCCTTGTCTAAAAACTTCAACTGTTCAACAACAAATTTTTTGTCTCGCTTAATTCTTGCAGCAATTTCAGATTCATTAATATAAACAAATTGAGATAAAATACCATCGTAACTTCGCAGTAATACTTTGATAATCTCTTCATATTCTGGATGTCGCAAATAAAAATCGTAAATATCTCGCTTGGATAATTCAATAAATACCTGTGATGGATGGTAATGTTCATCTTCAATAGTTATTAATTCAAACATCTCAAGAAACTTAACACTATGAAAAAGCAGATTCATCGGTATTTTATACAATTCAGAAATAGCACGAATGTCAAAATCAAACATCATTCCTTCTCCTTCATCAATTGCTAATTCGTAATAATTACACAAATGATTATACACGCTTTTAATTTGTTCAATCGCAGGAAAACTCTCTTCATACATTCGCCATAATTTTTCTTTATCTGCCTCTGAATACAACAATACCGCATAAGCTGTTTTCAAGTCCCTTCCGCCTCTTCCTGCTTCCTGAAAATAACTTTCAATACTATCACTCAATTCATAGTGTATCACAAATCGAACATCTGGCTTATCAATTCCCATCCCAAAAGCATTGGTTGCCACCATTACCTGGTATTCATTCTCAATAAATTTTTGTTGCTTAAAGTATTTTTCCTCACCACTCAATCCAGCATGATAATAATCTGATCGAATTCCTTTGTTATTCAAAACATCTGCAATTTCCTTTGTTTTATTTCTACTTCTCACATAAATGATTCCTGCACCTCCAACTTTGTGAATAATTCTTTGTATTCGATCTATTTTATTTGTTTCATATAATACAATGTAATGTAGATTCTTTCTAGCAAAAGATTGCTTGAATATATTGGGAGATTTTAATTCTAATCTATCGGTAATATCATCAATCACCTTTTCCGTTGCACTGGCTGTTAATGCAATCGTCGGGATATTGGGATTGTACAAGTGTTTTCTGATTTCGGCTATTTTCAAATAACTGGGACGAAAGTCATAGCCCCATTGAGAAATACAATGCGCCTCATCAACTGCCAATAAGCCAACTTTAAGATCCGGTAAAATCTCAACAAACGACGCTGTCTCTAATCGTTCCGGTGAAACATATAAAAACTTGTATTCATTGTCTATTGCATTTTGTATCACTTTTTCCACTTCCTTCGGATGCATTGTTGAATTGACAAATGCTGCTGAAATACCACGTCTCTTTAAATTCATTACCTGATCTTGCATTAAGGCAATTAAAGGAGATATTACTAAAGTCATTCCATTTTCAATGGCCATTCCCGGTACCTGAAAACACACGGACTTTCCGCCTCCTGTTGGTAATAGTGCTATTGTGTCTTTCCCCGATAATACCGATAATATAATTTCTTCCTGTAAAGGTCGAAACGAATTATATTTCCAATATTGTTGTAATATCTGATAAATCTTTTCTTTCACAACACAAGCGTTTTTATTAGTAAAATTGAGCACTAATTTTGCTCAAAATTACACATTTTTAATGACCAACATTCTGTTTCATCGCGGTAAAGTTTTATTACTCTGGCTATTTTATAACGTTGTCTTATTTCAATTGACAAGGTTTTTAATGTTGGTATATCATTATGAACATTTCAAAAATTTAAAAGGGCTACAATTATGGCATATTTTTATAGGGGGCTGTCGTTTCGATTGGATTGTGATTGTTATTGGTAATGCTTTTTTAATACTGCTTTTTCTTTTGCCTTTCTCGCTAATAACACATCGTAGGATTTTTAAATTATTCTCATCTATAAGTTTTATCATCATTCATTTGATGTTGTTACTTAATCTGGCAGATATCCCGTACTACACATTTATTCACAAACGTTCTACTTTTGATCTGCTTTATCAACTGGGTGGACAAACGGATATTATTAAGCAAATTCCTGCATACGTGCGAGATTATTGGTATTTCTTTATATTATTTTTTATTTTAATTTATATCAATCACAGAGTTTATCAAAAATTATGTAAGTATTTAAATGAACAAACATTCTTCATTTCTTTAAATACAAAAAACGTACTTATTTATTCAACAACTGTAATAGTCACTATTGGACTTTCCATCATTTCCATTCGTGGCGGATTACAAAGAATTCCTCTGGACATAGTAGATGCCGGATTTTACGCAGAACCTGAATATACGGCATTGGTTTTAAATACTCCATTTACAATTATCAAATCCATTGAACAAAAATCTTTACTAACATACGATTACTTCAATGAAAACGAAAACATTCAACATCTCCACCAAATCAAGCATTATCCGTTTGACTCGATGCAAAAGAAAAACATCGTTATCATCATTTTAGAGAGTTTTTCAAAAGAATACACTGCATTGGGAAAAAGAAAATCATTCACACCTTTCCTTGATAGTTTGATGCAATATTCTATTGTATTTGAAAATTGCTGGAGTAACGGAACAAAATCCATTGAAGGCATTCCTGCTATCCTATCTTCAATGCCCAGCTGGATGGATAATCCATTCATTAATTCACTGTATTGTAATAACAAAACGCATTCATTTCCTGCTTTGTTGAAAAAAGAAAGTTATTACTCTGCCTTTTTTCACGGAGGAATCAACGGCACTATGAACTTTGATGCTTATGCCAAACAAGCAGGATTTGACAACTACTACGGAAAAAACGAATATGGTGTTGATAAAGATTTTGATGGATTCTGGGGAATATGGGATGAACCTTTTCTTCAATATGCTGCAAAAAAAATTTCTCAATTTCCGCAACCCTTTTTAGCTAGTATTTTTACATTGAGTTCTCATCATCCTTTCAATGTTCCTGAAAAATATAAAAATGTCTTGCCCAAAGGTTCATTGCCCATTCATCAATGCATTGCTTATACCGATTTATCATTAAAGAAATTTTTTCACACTATACATAAAGAAAAATGGTACAACAATTCTATTTTTGTAATAACGGCTGATCATACAGGTATCTCTGAAGATGTTTATTATTCAAGCATTGCAGGAAGGTATCAAATTCCCCTCATTATTTTTGATCCGAAAAATCCTTCTCAACAAATTGAAAAAAACATTATACAACAAATCGATATTCTTCCCACTATTCTTTATCTATTGAAGTATCCACATTCGTTTTTCTCCTTTGGAAATAATTTTTACGACAATGAAATTCCACATTGGGCTTTATTTTACGAGAGTGGAAATTATTATTTAGTAAACGATAGCACTCTGAATTTTTTCAATCAATTTTCATATCAGAAAAGTATAGATTATAGAAACCAAAATATTATAGAACTGCTTTTAGATTCCCTTTCACAGAAAAAATCAGAAGAGTTGATTAAAAGAATAGTTCAATCTTACAATAATAGAATGATTAAAAATGATATTTTTCAGTTGTTTAATTAATTCCACCAAAATTCAATTGTATTGTTAGTTCATCCCACTTTGATTTTCTATTTTGACTTTTCAAATAATTAAACAATTGCTGTGTTGATTGTGTTTTTTTGTATTTAGGAATACGAAAAATCTTTTCGGATGGTTTTGTAAATTCCACAGATTTTGCAAAATAAACGATCCCTCCATCTTCTGTAGCCAGTCCCAATACTGCGCCCGGCAAGCCACTGAAACTTTCCGGTCCTACCGACGCAGGAATTGAAATAGCTATCCACGCATAAATGCGAGATGAATCGTTTTCAGGCCATACCAATTGTAAACATTCATAACCTGCAATTTTTCTTTTTTTACCAGTATACTTCCATTTTCGAACAGGAATACTATCTTTTAAAACAAATATCTCTCCGAATATATCTTTGAAAGTAATTCGTTCTTGCTTCTTGAAATTTGTGTAAACCTTGTTACTTGAAGTAGCCCATTGCATCCAGGTCATTTTATTATCCTCTTTTGGCAAGAAAACAGACATTGTATCATTAAAGTAAAGTTCAAATGTTTCTGTTTTGATTTTAATACTTTGATCTTCTTCAATCCATTCTTTCAACCACTGAATTTTTGAAAATCGTTTTAATAAATTTGTTCTTCTTTCATAAACAACTTTTCCATACTGCAATTGTGCATTAAGAAGTTCAGTTAAAATTAGCATTATTAAAATCAAAATGTTATTCATCGTCTTCATCTGTTTCAACTTGTCCAGTGATATTAAATTGATAAGTGAGTTGTATTAAAAAGTATTGACGAATGATGTTAATCTTCTTATCTGTAATCACATTAGAATATACTTCTCTTTGAATAGAAATATTTTGATTCAACAGGTCATAAGCTAAGAGAGAAATTTTCAACCGTTTCTTTTTATCTACTTTTACACCTGCCGATGCATTCCATATAATAGGATTTTGATTGAAGCCAGCACTAAAATTTTTATATTGCCTCCAATTCACATCTGTTGAAATTTGAAATCGACTGTTCCATTCAAAACTTGTATTAAATGAAAAATAAAAAGTATAATAGGGCTGGTTACTCATTTGGTTTAATGTTGAAACCGGTATATTGTAAGCAACACTTGCATTTATGTCTGTATTCCAGGTCCACTTTTCTTTATTGAAATCAGTACCTAAATTCAGACCCGTATAATAGGTTTGATTAAATGTTTTATTCATCAGAAAATTAATATAATTCACTCGTTTTGAATTATTGTATTCGAAGAAAGGACCAATAAAAAGAGTATTTTTGAATAATCGGAATGAACCACTCACATTGAAGTTGAAATTGTAATTGTCTCTGACATTTATAGTTTGCGAAATGCTTCTTCCGGCAGAGTCGTAGTGAGTAGCATTGGCAAAATCAATTTCACTGTAAGTATATCTTGTAGAAAACCAAAAATAAGAATTTGAAATGGGCTTATACGTGTAAGCGTTCATTGAAAAATTATGATGGATAGTAGGAATTAATTCAGGATTACCAATTACAATAAAATTGGGATTGTTGTTATTCCGAACTGGTTGCAGTTTATTCAAATCAGGTACCTGTGAACTTGTCCTGTAATTCATTCTAAAAAAAGTTGTTTTATTGGGCTTTATGCTGATGTTGAAGTATGGTAACCAATTTTGAACGGAATACTTAATATTCGTATTGTCATAAAAACTAAAATTTTGTATATTGAAATCTCTAAACCTTGTGCCACTTGAAATACTAATCTTTTTTAACTTATAACTGACACCAGCAGATGGTTGATGCATAAAATATCTGGGAAAAAAACGATTGGAAAAGGTTATATCAAACAAAACAAAATCATTGGTTGAATCAGCATTATACGTATCCCATTTACTTTGACCATCCGAAAATTCATACTCGTAATTTAAATTCACACTCCATTTTTCTCCAATTGGTTCTGTAAACGATGAATTTATCTTATGAAGAAGAGTATAAGACAAGTGATCTTTTTTCTGTCTAAAGTCAGGTAATACTGGAAGCGAAACAAAATAATTATTAGTAGAAATTAGTTTTCCATCTCTTTCAACTTCATTATACTGGAGTTTATACTGCATTGAAAACAACCGATCTTTTTTCTTAAACTTTTTTTCCCATTCAATTGATGAAATACTTGTTTTTTTATTGCTATTAAAAGAATTTTCTGTAATAGTTTCTCTAAATTGTTTTTCTCTTAAATCTGAGTAAAGAATATCTTCATTGTAGGTGTTTTTAATTTTAGAATATTGAAAATTTTGATTAAAAACTAGGTCAGACAAACTATCTATTTTATATTCAATATTCAAATTGATGATATGATTATCTTCTTTATTGAATGCTGTACTGTTTAATTCTGTATAATAAGTAGAATCTCTCAGGAAAAACTGACTTCGTTCAGATCTTATAACCCTTAAATATTTTTGATTAAAGGTATAATTGCCATTTAACTTTATTTTCCTGAACTTTTCATTGAAATATACTCCTCCTTTTGTAAGCTGCGGAATTCCATTATCTTCATCGTTTGTAATTAAAAACATATCATCATCTGTTTCAATATAGTTATACTCATTTTCTAAACCATACCTATCAATATCGCTCCACGATAAACGAAAATTAGGTGTATTCCCACTCATACCAAAAATGGAAAGTTTATGTTTATCTCTAAAACGATTAAACAGCAATTTTGATTCATAAAATTTTTTGGCATCACTTCCAGCCATTAATGTTCCGAAATATCCTTTTTTTGCTTCTTCTTTTAACTGAATATTCAATATCTGCAAGGTCTCTTTATCTTGATTATCTGTCGTTTCTGTATTTTTTTGTTCGTAGGCCTGAATGGTCTCTACCTGCTTAGCTTGCAGATTCTTTGTTGCAACAGTGGGATCACTGCCAAAAAATTCATCGCCATCTACCAACACTTTATCTACTTCTCTTCCTTGAAAAGTAATTTTCCCTTTGGAATCAACCTGTATTCCTGGTAATTTTTTTAAAAGGTCTTCTACAGTTGCATCTGGTTTTACCTTAAAAGAATCTGCAACGTACACCAATGTATCACCTTTATAATAAACTGGTTCTTTATCAGCATAAATAACAATTTCATCCAGTTGATATTCTTTTGGCGGCAATATTATCTTTCCAAAATCCAACTCTCTATTTTGTTCATTACCTAAAACAAAATAAATTTTTTCTGAAAAATCCGGATGCAAAAAAACAATTTGAAAAGTATCTTTTGGTAAATTCACTTCAAAATAACCCTTTTCATCTGTTCTTGTATGATGCACAATCGTTGAATCCGAAAAACGAATAGATAATATCAACACATTGGGTACGCTTTGTTTTTTCGCTGTGTCTATAATACTTCCTTTGATATTGATTACGTTTTGAGAATATACAATACCTGAATACATCATTAAAAAAACAAATAAAACAAAAATGTAAGATTTCAACTTATTCATAAACATTGCTTCACAAAAATAAACATTCTAAAAAACATCTCAAAAATTCACTACTTTTGCCTTATGTTCTTCTATCTCTCTAAAATACTGGCTTTCTTGATAATGCCATTATTCTGGATTTTTGCCCTTTTTATTTATTCATTTTTCTCAAAGCATCGTTCTAAAATACAATTTTTTGCTCTACTGCTTTTATACTTTTGTTCCAATGCTTTCATCGTAGATGAAATTGGAAGATGGTGGGAAAAATATCCTATTCCTCAACTGAACCAAACTTACGAAATTGGCATCGTTCTCGGCGGTATCGGTAAAATAGACCCTACTGAAAAAAGAATAGAATTTACCAATAGTGCAGACCGTTTACTCAAGGCATTAGAACTATACAAATCAGGCAAAATCAAAAAAATTCTTATCACTGGCGGATCCGGAAGTGTGCTACATCCAGAAGACAAAGAATCCATTTACATTTATCAATATCTTAAAAACGTTCAAGTACCCGATAGCGATATCATTATCGAAAACGAATCAAAAAATACCTATGAAAATGCTGTGTTTTCAAAACGTTTATTAGATTCGTTACATGTTCCAACTAAAAACATTGTTTTAATAACTTCTGCATATCATCTACGAAGAAGTGTTGCAATCTTTGAAAAACAAGGATTCCAAAGCATTATCCCCTATCCTGCGGAAAGAACCAGTGGTCCCAGAAAATTTGAATTGGATCATTGTTTGCTTCCTCATCCAGATGCTATGAGCACGCTCTATAAATACATTCACGAATGGATTGGACTCATTGTCTACAAACTAAAAGGTTATGCTTAATGAACAACTCCTTTATGTGATTTGGAAATACAAAATCTTCAAAACGTATCCTCTCAAAACAATCAGTAATAAAACCGTCGAAATCCTTCACCCCGGAGAACATAATACCAATTCTGGTCCCGATTTTCTTAATGCACGAATTCAATTAGATTCTATCCAATGGGCAGGTAATATTGAAATCCACCAAAAAACCTCGGACTTTCTCAAACATCAACACCAACACGATAAAAACTACCATTCTCTTATTTTACACGTCGTTTACGAACACGATACGACACTCCCTCTGCCTCATCCTGTTGAAATCATTGAACTGAAACACTTTATTGCCGAACATACCATTCAACAATACAATAATCTTATCAAAAACACTTCTTCCCCCGCCTGCATCCATCAATGGAACTCAATTGATAACATTATCATAAATAATTGGCTATCCCGCTTATTCGTCCAACGTTTAGAACAAAAATATCAGCAAATACACCAATACTTTGAACAAACAAAAAGTTATCAGGAAACCTTTTATCGCTTGTTTTGCAGACATCTTGGCTTCAAAGTCAACAATGAAACATTTGAAAAATTAGCCGAAAAACTACCTTTAAGCATCTTACTCAAACATTCCGACAGGTTAGATTTAATAGAAGCTTTAATTTATGGCACCGCTGGCTTTCTAAACAAACACTACAAAGATAATTACCTCACACACTTACAAAACGAATTTGAATTTTTAAAGAAAAAATATTCTATTGAACCTATTGAAGAACATCACTGGAAATTTGCCAGAATGCGTCCAGCAAATTTTCCTTCGCTTCGATTACATCAATTAGCTCTTTTCATTCATCAATTTCCCAAACTCTTTCACGACCCTGCTACTTTTTTTACTGACAAAAACAACTTGCAAAAATTATCCGTTACTCCACAAAACTACTTCAAAAATCACCTTACGTTTGATGAAGATAAATTTACACACACGACTTATCATTTTGGTGAAACATCTACTCATCTTATTTTCATTAATGTGGTCATTCCATATCTTTTCTTTTATGGAAAAAGTACCGGAAACGAATACTATCAAAATCTCGCATTGGATTACGCAGAACAATTACCCGCCGAAGACAATGCTATCATCCGAAAATTTTCACCGGCTTCAAAATATATCCAAACAGTCACGCACTCTCAAGCATTGTTAGAATTATATCCCAACTATTGTGAGAAAAAACGTTGCACAGAATGTAACATTGGTGTAAAAATCTTAAATACTGAGTAAATGCCCGTTTTACTTATTTCTTCCTAATATTTTAGTACTTTTGCACAAACAAAAACATCTTATGATGACCACAAAATTAGATAGCCAATATTATATTGAATTAGAAGAAAAATATGGCGCACACAATTATCACCCATTACCCGTTGTATTGAGTAAAGGAAAAGGAGTATATGTATGGGACGTTGAAGGAAAAAGATATTTAGATTTTCTCTCCGCTTACAGTGCGGTAAATCAAGGACATTGTCATCCAGAAATTATAGAAACATTAGTACAACAAGCACAGCAATTGACCTTAACATCCCGTGCGTTTTACAATAATGTTTTAGGTGAATATGAACAATTTCTCACTCAACTTTTTGGTTATGACAAACTTTTGCCCATAAATACAGGGGTAGAAGCTGTAGAAACCGCAATCAAACTTGCGCGTAAATGGGGATATCTGAAAAAAGGTATTCCAGAAGGAAAAGCACAAATCATTGTGTGTGAACAAAACTTTCACGGTCGCACTACTACAGTTATTTCATTCAGCTCTGACCCTACTGCTAAAAAGGGCTTTGCACCTTATACACCGGGATTTCTATCCATTCCATATAACAACATTGAAGCTTTGAGAAAAACATTAGAAGAACATCATTCTACCATTGCAGGATTTTTAGTGGAACCAATTCAAGGCGAAGCAGGTATAAATGTACCGGATGATGGCTACTTAAAAGCCGCTTATGAACTT
The DNA here is from genome assembly GCA_026003255.1 of Bacteroidia bacterium. Taxonomy (GTDB): domain Bacteria; phylum Bacteroidota; class Bacteroidia; order B-17B0; family Aurantibacillaceae; genus BPGX01. Next base: position 164,301 of record BPGX01000004.1, read on the forward strand.
TGCAAACAATACAATGTTTTATTCATAGCAGACGAAATTCAAACCGGCTTGGGAAGAACTGGTAAACTACTTGCCTGTGATTATGAAAATGTTAAGCCCGATGTTTTAATTTTAGGTAAAGCACTTGGTGGTGGCGTTTATCCAGTTTCTGCTGTGCTGGCAAATGATGACATTATGTTGTGTATTCAACCCGGCGAGCACGGTTCAACATTTGGAGGTAATCCATTGGCCTGTAAAATTGCTATTACTTCTGTAAAAGTTATTCTGAACGAAAATCTCTCTGAAAATGCCCTCAAAATGGGTGAATTATTTCGCAATGGCTTAAAAGAAATTCAAAAGAAAACAAATATCATCAGCATCGTGAGAGGAAAAGGATTACTTAACGCAATAGTCATTGATGAATCAAAAGGTAAAACGGCCTGGGACATTTGCTTAAAATTTGCAGAGAATGGCTTATTAGCTAAACCAACCCACGGCAACATCATTCGCTTAGCCCCTCCACTCATTATTTCTGATGAACAAATTCAAGAATCTCTTGAAATTATTGAAAAAAGTATATTGGATTAAAATTTTCATTTTCCACTCTTTACTTTTTTTGACAAAAATCATTTGTTTTAAAAGCAATAATTCACTTAAATTAGCCGCTAAATAAAACTCAAAAAACAAATAACTATGAAAGTATCTATCATTGGTGCAGGAAATGTAGGTGCTACTTGCGCCGAAGTCATTGCATATCGTTCCATTGCGAGCGAAGTGGTATTATTAGACATTAAAGAAAAATTAGCCGAAGGAAAAGCCACAGACATGGCTCAAGCATCTAATATCACTGGTTACAACACAAAAATTGTTGGAAGTAATAACGACTATTCTCTTACTGCTAATAGCGATGTGGTTGTCATCACTAGTGGTATTCCAAGAAAGCCTGGTATGACCCGAGAAGAATTAATTGGAACAAACGCTGGAATTGTAAAATCTGTTGTAGATAATGTTTTGAAACATTCTCCGAATGCGATTATTATTGTTGTATCCAATCCAATGGACACTATGACTTATTTAGCCGTAAAAGAAAGCAAGCTCCCAAAAAATAAAATCATTGGAATGGGCGGCATTTTAGATAGTGCTCGTTTCAAGTTTTACCTTGCTAAAGCACTCAATGCATCTGCGGCTGATGTAGATGGCATGGTTATTGGTGGTCATGGTGATACAACGATGATTCCGGTTACTCGATTAGCTACTTATCGTGGCGTTCCTGTCTCTCAATTTTTAGATGCAGAAACATTAAAGAAAGTGGCTTCTGATACTATGGTAGGTGGTGCTACACTTACTGCTATAATTGGCACTTCTGCATGGTATGCACCCGGCGCGGCTGTGGCTACATTAGTAGATTCTATCTTGCACGATAGAAAACGCCTGTTCCCATGTAGTGTTTATCTAGAAGGAGAATACGGTCAAAAAGATATATGCCTTGGAGTACCTGTAATTATTGGAAAAAACGGCTGGGAAAAAATTGTAGATATTCAACTCAACAAAGAAGAACAAGAATTGTTCAATAAAAGCGCCGATGCCGTTAGAAACATGAACAATGTATTAAAAGAACAAAACATAGTAGCATAACTTTTCCACTATAGAAGTGCAAAAGCCCTGCTTTTTAGTAGGGCTTTTTTATTTTTACAAAGCCACGAATTACACGAATATTATTGCATTCTCCGACAGGTCAGAGCAAGCAGTGGCAAAAATAATCTGCGAAAATAAGCATCAATCTGTGTTATCAGTGTTCTATCAAAGAACTCACAACTAATTACGAAACATATAGGCACAGAGAACTCACATAGTACACATAGAATAAAATCTATGTGCCCTATCTCTCCTATCTTTCTATGTGGTAATAAAACTCAACTCATCACTCATAACTCATAACTATTCACTCCTCACTCAAAACTCTTAACTACCTCACAATCTTTTCAGCAACTCTTCTAATTGTTGCATATCTTTGATTAGAACTTCTCTTTGTTTAGACCCTTCGAATTTTCCTACAACTCCTGCCTTTTCCAGCTCATCAATCAAACGTCCAGCCCTATTAAAACCAATTTTCAATTTTCTTTGTAAAAAGGAAACACTGCCCTGTTGAAATTGTACTACTAATCGAGCCGCTTCATCAAACAATTTATCCCGTTCAGATAAGTCAATTTCATCCAGATTGCTTTCCTCATTTTCATCAGCATATTCAGGTAATAGAAACGCACTTGGATATCCTCTTTGTATTCCGATAAATTCAGCCACCTTTTCTACTTCCGGTGTGTCCACAAAAGCACATTGTAAGCGAATGATCTCACTACCTGCACTGTACAACATATCTCCACGACCAATCAACTGCTCGGCGCCACCGGAATCTAAAATTGTTCGAGAGTCAATTTTACTGGATACTTTGAAGGCAATTCTTGCCGGGAAGTTAGCTTTAATAACACCTGTGATGATATTTACAGAAGGTCGTTGCGTGGCAATCACCAGATGTATTCCAACGGCACGGGCTAATTGCGCCAGTCGTGCAATGGGTCCTTCCACTTCTTTACCGGCGGTCATTATCAGGTCTGCAAATTCATCAATTATTACAACAATGTACGGAAGATAACGATGCCCATCATTTGGATTTAAACGACGTTTGATAAACTTCTGATTATATTCCTTGATATTACGCACCTGTGCATCCTGTAACAGGGCATAACGATTGTCCATTTCTATAGTCAAAGAGTTCAATGTGTGAATAACCTTTTTGGTGTCTGTTATAATGGACTCTTCGGAATTAGGTAATTTGGCCAGAAAATGCCTTTCAATTTTATTGTACAAGGTGAGTTCCACTTTTTTGGGGTCTACTAAAACCAATTTCAATTCGGCAGGATGTTTTTTGTATAACAATGATAACAATATAGCGTTTATTCCCACTGATTTACCTTGACCTGTTGCGCCCGCCATTAATAAATGCGGCATTTTTGCAAGATCGGCGATGTATACTTCATTATTAATCGTCTTTCCTAAAACTACCGGCAATTCAAAATTGGTATTTTGAAACTTCTCTGAAGATAAAACGTTTTTCATTGAAACAATTTCGGGATGTTGATTGGGGACTTCAATACCTATTGTACCTTTTCCCGGCATTGGGGCGATAATACGAATACCTAAGGCGGCTAAACTCAGAGCAATATCGTCTTCCAGATTTTTTATTCGAGCGATTCTAATGCCCGGCGCTGGGACAATTTCATAAAGAGTTACGGTAGGTCCTATCGTTGCTTTGATTTCCTGAATTTCAATGCCATAATTTCGAAGCGTTTTGATAATTTTATCTTTGTTTTGTAATAGTTCTTCCTGATTGATTTTTCCTACACCGCTTCCATAATCATTTAATAAATCCAGCGTTGGATACACATAATCCGATAATTCAGCTAATGGATTGAATTCGCCTTGTTCTTCTACAAGTTTTTCAGCAATTTCTTCAATAGTTTTTTCTTCCGAAATTTCTTCTTGTTGTTCAGATTTATCATTGCTTTCAACTGGTTGTTCGATAGTAAATTTGGGTTCATTTGAATTTTCAATTGATGGTTCTTCTATTTTGTTAGTATCAATAGTAAAACTAATCTCATTTGACGTTTCTTCTGTGATGATAATGGGTTCGTCTTCTTTTTCTTCTACTTCATTTTGTGCAGGTATATTACTATTTGTGATAGTTTCATTTAAATTATGTTCTTGTTGAATATTTACATCCATTTTTTCAGCATCAGTATTTTTATCCATTTTAAGTTTAAACCAGCTTGTCCATTCCAGATATTGAGGATTAAGAATAAAATAAACTACCAATGAACAGAGTAATAAACCAATCAATCCCCATTTTCCAATATAGTGAATAAAAGTAACATTCATTATTTCTCCATAATTACCACCTGCTATAGGATATTTTTCCTGAAATATAAAATTAAAACTAAGCGACAACCAGATAAGCCAGAAAAAAGTATGAAGTAATAAATTAAAAGAGGTTGGCTTTAAGCGAATTTTATTAATGCCCCAGATGAAAATAGATATTGGAATAATTGCACTTGCCCAACCAAAAAATTTATAAACCAAAATATGAGCAATCAAAGCACCCCAGGCACCACCCCAATTTTCAATATTTGTTTCAAAACTAAATAGTTGACTAAAAGAAGACGTAACTTCATCAAAATCTTCTTTCCATGTATAAAAGTAAGAAATAAATGAAATAAAAATAAAAATCGCTATAAAAAGTAAAACACCTCCTATAATAATTTGAAACGTAGAACTAGCCTTTAATTCATTATAAATGGATTGTGCATTGGAAAGTGCTTTTGAATACGAATTATTTTCAGGACTTTTCTTTGGATGAGTGTTTTTATTTAAAAACGTTTCATCATTTGTATCTTCTACATACGTTTCTTCTAAAAGCGGCGTGGTCTTTATTTTGTTTTTTGTTTTAGCCATTGTAAAAAATAGAGTGCAACAAATTTAAGCAGATTTAAGGATACTATTACCCTGTATTTTATCAAAAACTTATCCCAAATAAATTGTGAATAAAGTATTTAAAATACTTTTAATGTTTTAAGTATTAAACCCACCAAATGAATAAATACTATCCTAATTAGAAAGTGTTTTTTGAGAACTTTAATCTACTAACAATTTCATTATCTTTGAATGCTTTTCATTAATTAAATGTAACATATACATTCCTTCTCCCAACTCATTCAATTTTAACTTTGCTTTTCCATTCATCAATTCAACATTTAAATTTTGTATCAATTTACCGGAAATATCATAAATTCTCACATTCATTGGTCCTTGAATTTCTGATGAATAAATGACCACTTCTTCTTTTGCAGGATTGGGATATATCTGAAAATTCACTGATTGGTTTAATTCTGTAATTGAATTGGCATTTAATAATCCACTTCTTGGACCTGTTAAAGTAGTAATCATCCAATTTACTTGTCCTTGTGTAAACATATTCATACAATCTTCTGAAGAATAATCCATGTAATTTTCAATTAAATCAGGCATATCTACCGTTGTCCATCCTAAATTAGTATCGACACAAGTATTTTTTGAAGTATTGCAATCAAAATTGGATTGATTATTAGCATTAGGCGTATCCTGAATACCGTCATCTCCTGTACAATTGTTGTTACCTAAAGTAGCCCCATCACCCCAGATATGTCGTAAACCAAAATAGTGCCCTACTTCGTGTGTAGGTGTTCGTCCTTTAATCGTAATAGTTTGACTTCCCATGGTTAGCACATTAGGATTATTTCTACCAAAACATCTGTAATCAATTACTACTCCATCTTCTCTGATATCCGGTGCTCCCGAATTGGATGGCCAGTTAGATAAATTATTAGGAGGAAATGCAAAACCTAAAATTTGACCCAATTGAATGTTACCAAACATTATAGGTTGTATCTTACAAACCCATATATTCAGATAATGAGTAGGATCAATTGCATCCGAACCTCCTAACGAATCATACTTCATCTGATTGGGCATTCCACCAGATAATAAATTGACATTGAAAAGAGTGTTTGTGTGTTTTCTAATTATCTGGAATAAATTAAAATGAATGCCTGCTCTTCCCACAATGGGGTTAAAAATTGAACGTAGATTGATAGTATCTGCATTCAAACGATTGTAATCCTCGTTTAATACTTGAATCTGATTGTAAATAATGCTATCTGCAAGGTTTTCAACACTGTCTTTCCATACTACATGTACCACAACATTGACAGTATATTGAGTAGTATTTGTCTTTAATATTTGATTGTTCTTAACTTGTTCAGAAATTTGCTGAAGTGTTTTTTCATAACTCTCCTTAAATCCAGGATATTTTTGATTAAGATACTCTTTATACAACGCATCACCACATAATATTCTGGATACCTGTGCTTGCGATGAAATAAAAGTAAAAAAAGATAAGACAATTACCCAAATTGTAGAATTTGTTTTCATATTTTTTTTGCAAAAGTATAGATTAATTTACGAAAGTATTTTACCGTTTGTAAAAATTCATCTCATCAATGTATTCCCAAACTTTTGGATGTAAAAAAAAAACGAATGTCTTTTTTTTCTTTAATCGCATTTCTTATGAATGTGGAAGATATTTCAATTTGTGGTGCATCTGTAAATACTACATTTGGGTGATTATCGAAATCAGATGGGGTTGAGTTAGGTCGTGGATAAATGTATAACTTATATTTTTCTAATATCACTTCAAAATTTTTCCACTTATGAAATGTGCTCAAATTATCCTGTCCAAGTAATAGAGCAAAATGATAGTGAGGATATTTTTCTTTGAGATGAGCTAAAGTATGGATAGTGTAAGAGGGCTGGGGCAAATGAAATTCAATGTCTGAACTTCTGAATTTTGGATAATCTTCAATAGCCAGATTTACCATGTAAAAACGGTGGTGTTGTGCTAATAAACTTTTCTTTTCTTTAAGAGGATTATGAGGAGAAACAACAAACCAAATTTCGTTCAAATCTGTAAATTCGGCAAAATAGTTGGCAATAGCAAGATGACCAATATGAATAGGATTAAAAGATCCAAAAAATAATCCAATTTTTTTACTAGCTGGCATCTTAAATTTTTTCCAATGCCTGATTCAAATCCTTAATTAAATCATCAATATCTTCTATGCCCACGCTTAATCTCAATAAATTATCTGTAACACCCGCTTTTTCTCTTTCTTCTTTAGGAATGGAAGCATGTGTCATCGTTGCAGGATGATTGATGAGAGATTCTACCCCACCTAATGATTCTGCTAATGAAAATACCTTAAAAGAAGAAGCAAATTGAAAGGTTTTTTCTAATGTGGCATTTTTCAAAGTAAAAGAAACCATGCCTCCGAAGTCCTTCATTTGTTTTTGGGCTATTTCATGATTAGGATGTGTAGGAAGTCCTGGCCAATACACTTTTTCAACTTTTGGATGTTGATTCAAAAATTCTGCCACTTTTCTTCCATTAAAACAATGTCTTTCCATTCTTAAATGTAAAGTTTTTATACCTCTCAAAACAAGGAAACAATCCATTGGTCCAGGCGTTGCACCGCAGCTATTATGAATAAAAGCCAATCGTTCATAAAGTGCATCATCGTTGACAACTAATGCACCCATTACTACATCACTATGTCCTCCAAGATATTTTGTTACGGAATGCATAACAATATCTGCACCTAATTGAAGGGGATTTTGTAAGTAAGGCGAAGAAAATGTATTATCTACTGCTAATAAAAGATTATTTCGTTTTGCTATTTCACTACATGCTTTGATATCAATAATTTGCATGGTAGGATTCGTCGGTGTTTCTATCCAGATGAGTTTGGTTTTAGAACTTACATACTTTTCAATATTTGACACATCATTTAAGTCAATAAAGTGAAAATGAATACCCAATGGTTGAAAAATTTTGGTGAACATTCTGTATGTACCGCCATATAAATCATTCCCAGTAATTACTTCATCACCATACGCTAATAATTTAATCACTGCATCAATAGCACCCATTCCGCTGCTGAAACACAAGCAATGTTTCCCATTTTCAAGTGCTGCTATATTTCTTTGTAAGGCATCTCTAGTTGGATTTTTACCTCTTGCATAAGCATAACCTTTGTGCTTACCAGGATATTCCTGAACATAAGTAGAAGTTTGAAAAATGGGCGTCATTATTGCACCAGTAGATGGATCAGGTTCTACTCCTGCATGAATTGCTTTTGTTCCAAATTTCCAATTTTCATTTTCCATATCTAATGACTTGATTAATTTGTTACCTAGAATTATTTTGCTCTTGCTTTTACGTATTGATATTTTTCGTAAACTTTTCTTTTATTTTCGTGGTCTTTTTTATTAATATTACAAGGTGGTCCCTGAACTTTGGAAGTAATTTGGAATTTAATTTTAGAAGTATTGCCACCTTTTTCCTGAACTGCTTTTAGGATTTTATCTTTCAATCTTTCGCCTCTTAATTTAGCAAGTACAGGATTGGTCATAAGAGTAGGAACTTTGGATGCTGATGATTCTATAAACACAGTAACATTTCTTTTTTGTGATTTTGTTACGAGATAATCTATAAAATTCATCCATTTTTCTTCTGTTGTATCAATAGCATATTTTAAGTAAGTGAAGTAAAACTCATACCTGGATGAAGGCAATTTAGAAGTAGTATTTTCATTGTTAGATTTAGGTTCATTGTTATTTAACTGGTTACTTGCCTGTGCAACACTTTCTTCAAGATATATTATTTTATTTAAAACCTTGCCTTTAACTTTGTTCAGATTGATATTTACAATATTTGATGTTTTACCGTCCTCTGATGATGCTACAATATCGTATACCTTTCCTTTTTCAGCATCTATCTCTGCAATGCCGTTTTTGTTTGTAGTAAATTCTTCAACATTTCCCTCCATGTCCTTCAATACCACTTTTACATTTTCAATAGGTTTTTTCAACTTTTTATTCAATACGCTAATATTCAATTTTACTATTGGAACAGACGAAACAGGTTTTGATCTAAGATAAACCACCTTTGATATTGTTTTTGCTTTATCCTCCTTATCTGTGGCAAATTCAATAGTTTGAATGATATTATTTGAATTCACGGTCAGTGTATATTTTGTTTCAGGTAATAATGCAATTTCAGAAAAACTACCTTTATTACTTTCATTGATTACAAATTCTTTTTTATTATTTTTATTGTCAATTAGTTGAACAATGCCTTCTGTAACGGGGAGCTTTATTTTTGGATTATCTAATACAGAAATGTTCAGCTTAAATTCTTTCTTTTTTACAGCTACTTTTCCTAAAATTTTAATCGGCTCTAATTCAAGTCCCATTTGAATCTCTTTATAGGTTGCTTCTTTGTCAGCATAGATTTCATCTTCATAAAATTTTTCACCATTGGCTTCATAACTGATGTTATACTCTTTACCCGGCTTTAATATAAAAACAAAATTTCCATTCTTTTGTGGTTTGTATACGCCTACAATATCTCCTGTTTCTTTATCCGTCACAACAATAGAGATATCATCCGGTAAGCTTTCTCCTTGTGATGGAATAAATTGGCCTTTGTACAATACCACATTCTTTTCAGTAGATTCTGGAATTGTTATCATGTATATATCCTTATCACCATAACCTCCTTCTTTGAAAGATGAATAGTATGCTCTTTTGCCATCCGGAGATGTGACATAAAACACATCATCATCAGGTGTATTAATAGGATAACCGATATTAAAAGGTTCAGAAAACTTGCCGTCTTCATCTATAATAGAAAAGAAAATATCAAAGCCACCCATGCTCTGATGCCCTTTTGAAGCAAAGAAAAGCGTTTTGCCGTCAGGATGCATGAATACACCATCTTCATCATAAGGAGTGTTGATAGTTGGTCCAAGATTCAATGCTTTGCTCCATTGACCATTAGGTAATTTTACCACTCTGTAAATATCTCTACCACCATACCCTCCCGGTCTATCTGACACAAAGTATAGAACCTGTCCGTCTGTTGATAGACAAGCATGAGTTTCCCAATAAGGCGTATTTATATCTGAACCAAACTTTTGCAACGAAGTCCATTGACGTCCATCCCATTGAGTAAAAAACAATTCTCCGTTTCCATTTTCGTCTTTATATACAATCAGCGTTTGCCCATCTGGCGTAAGATTGATAGACGCTTCGTGCCCACAGGTGTTGACATTTTCACTTAAAAGTGTTGGTTTTGACCACTGGTCATTATCATCTTTATATGACACAACTAAATCTTCAAAGTATTGTCCATCTGGTGTTCGTTCGCTACATTGTACATTAGGACGACGAGTGGTAAAAATCAACATTCGTTCATCAGCCGTTAATACAGGACTATAGTCGGGATAAGGACTGTTGATGCTATCTCCCATATTGATTAACTTTACATTGATGGGATTAGAGACCATTTTTTTTGCAAACACACTTTGGTTTTTATAATAATTAATTTCCGATTGCCACTCTTTAGCTGCTTTTGGTCCAATGAATGCTAAAAATTTATCATAATTTTGAATGGCTTCATCAAACTTATAATTTATATGCAATGCCTTGGCATAAAACAAATATGCATGAGGAGGAGCTGCTTTTTCAGATGGATCATTAGGGCGATACTTTTTCTTAACATTTTGAATAGCTTTTGCTAAGTAATATTCAGCTTTGGATTTTTCTAATGCAGAATGCAAATAACATTCTCCAATTAAAAAATTAATATTCGCATTTGTAGAATCTATTTCATAGGCCTTTTTCAAATAATTAAGTGCCACTGGATAATTTTCTTCTAATATCAAATAACTTCCTTCCGTAAATAAGGATTTGTAGCTTTGCTTTTCATCAGTTGTTTGAGCACTGAGAGAAGAGGTTAATAAAACGATTAGTTGAATAGAAAACAATATCTTTTTCATTTTTATTTTTTTCGCAAGTATAAGTAAATTTTTACGACCAAATTTAATTATCAAACGATGAGTTTAATAACATTTAGTTTTTCCAATTTATAAATGATTGAGCAAAAAGTAGTATTTTTTGAGTGAATGATGGCTTTCATTGAGTGAAAAATTTAATTTTTGCATTGTAGTTTCTTTAAATTTGCAATAAAACTTAAAATTATGAAAACAATAGTATTAACCATCAGCATGAGCATCGTTGGAATGCTCTTTCTTTCAGCTCAATCTATTACAACCAGCGTTACCCCCTCCTGTCCTTCACCTAATTGTAATGGCTCAATCGTTGCTAGTGTAAATGGAACTGTCTCGCCACCAATTACATGGTCCTTAGTTGGTGTCAGTATAATGACTACCTCAACTAATTTTGTAACTTTTACCAACATCTGTCCAGGTACCTATACGCTTTATTGCATGGATAACCTGGGACAATTTGCATTTACTAGTGTAAACGTTCCAACTTATACTGCTAACCCACCTGTGATTCAAACCGTTACCTACGCCCCCGCACCGGTCCCTCCCTATCAACCTTTCCAATACATTGCCACTGTATCTTACACCGGTGGTACAGCACCCTATACTGTAACATGGTATAATTATTCTACAGTACCTCCATCGGTTATTACCACACATACAACAAATAACTTGCAGGATACTATTTCATTATATCCCGGCGATTATGGTGTTTCGGTTATTGATCAAACTTCAGTATTTTGTGGCTCCAGTCCTTCTACTTATACTTTCTCAATATGTGATAATGCAGTCGGAAGCGGAACGTTTAATGTTGTAGGAGCCATTGCATCTAATCCCACAATAACACCCTCCACATTCACCGTCTGTGCTAATACAACTTTTACAGTGAACTACATACCCATACCAAATGCGCCAGTCAATATGATTATGCCGTTTACTATTACAGGTTATACTTCTTGTTCAACCGGTGCTCCAACTTTTACCTGTAATTTACCTACTGGCTATGTATTAACAGTTCAGGGACAATGGTTATATTCTAATAACTGCCCACCAACTGGTAATTCAGTTATAATGATTTATACTGACGCTTGTTTATCAACCCCTCAATTCGTAAACACAATTTCTACCTTATCTTTCTATCCTAATCCTACTGATGGCGAGTTAAACATTTTTTCTTCTTCTTCCATTGAACGAGTAGAAATCTATAACACTGTTGGAGAAAAATTATTTGAAGAAGAAAGACCTATAAACAATTCAATTAATATTCAACACCTACCAAATGGTATTTACTTCATAAAGACATTCTCCGAGAATAACATTCATACACAAAAAATCATTTTACAAAAAGAGTAAACCTTCCTTTTTTCACCAATCATTTCAAACGTTGTAAGTTCGTTTAAACCTGCAACGTTTTTTTTATTTTCTTAAACACCTTATTTCAAGATACACATAATACACAACATTCACCAACCCAATCACAAACAATATCGCTGAAATAAACTTATACTCTTCTCTTTGAAAAAATTCCAACAACATCCATAAAGCATTAGCCGTTATCCAAAACAATGTGGCCAGATACACATAGAATTCTTTTTCTTGAAATGTCTTTATACAAAACCAGATGGCAAATCCTAATGTTGGTATAATCATTGCCATCCCAAGAGGTCGCCAGAACATTACCCAACTTAAATCTTTGATTAACCAAAACAATATATGCAGGTTTTCGTAAAAACGAATTTTAGACATGTTGAAATAATTTTAAATGTTGATACACAAGATGCACAGGTAATCCCATTACATTAAAATAACTCCCCTCAATCTTTGAAATAGCAACAGCTCCAATCCACTCCTGCACGCCATAAGCCCCCGCCTTATCAAATGGCTTATACTGCTCAACATAATAATCTATCTCCTCTTCCGTAAGTTTCTTGAAATAAACTTTCGCTTCATCCGAAAAAACTACTTTCTTATTCATTGTCCGAATACATACTCCTGTATAAACACTATGCACATTGTTACTTAATAATCGAAGCATTCGTCTGGCTTCTTCAATATCTTTCGGTTTATTGAGGACTTGATTATTAATCCATACAATCGTATCTGCTGTAATCAACAATTCATTTTCTTTTAATGTATACAAAGATGACTTTTTCTCAGCAAGGTATTCCGCTATTTCCTCTGCCTGCAAATCAAAAGGAAAAGTTTCATCTGCATTCAAACTAATACATTCAAATGGAATATCTAATAACTTCATCAGCTCTCTTCTTCTTGGAGATTGCGACCCCAAAATAACTTTATTCTTTAATTGCAGCATAATTATTGGGATTAAAAGATATAATAAAATACAACTCCTGTCAACATAATTAACTTCATTAAAGCAGATAGCCAACCAAATTGCCTGAAATCTTTAATAACAACATCTAAAATCATTAAAATAATCGATGGTATTATCAGAAAAATCACATTATAAATAACTGCTCCAAAGTTATTCTTCAAAATATAATACACATTAAAAGGTATTAAAAAAATTATCAACAAAAATGTCAGAAAAAAAACGATGATTTTAGAAGGCAATAATCCCCACCTCACAGGAATAGTATTTCGACCTCCTTCCTTATCACCTTCCATATCTTGTATGTCTTTGATTAATTCACGTATAATGGTTGTAAAAAAAGCAAAAGCACTCAAAGATAACAATGCATTCAAAGTAAGTATTGAAATCTGTGGATAAAGTGCATTTACATAAATATACGGCAACATGGGCAATAAGCCAGTTAATAAAGCAATTGCCAAATTTCCAACAATAAAAATCTTCTTTAAAACATTAGAATACGCCACCAATAAAACTATTGACAATAATTGAATAATAGAAAAAGAAATATGTTCCACCTTTATTCCAAGATACACTCCTCCTACAAATCCCAATATCGAAAAAAACAAATGCCATAATATCGCTGCCTTTCTGTGTATGGTTTTTTCTATAATCACTTCATCTGGGCGATTTATCCTGTCAATTTTTAAATCAAAATAATCATTGATTACATAACCACCTGCTGCTATGAATGTTGTACTCAAAATCAATACTATCAAATAACTCATTGGCAACCCCACCCCTTCTTTTCGTATTATATAATCATTTGCTACATACAAAACCAGTGCTATCATGATTAAATTTTCTATTCGTATGAGTTTAGCAAACAAATAAAGTAAAGTATATTTACTTTTCTTTTCTTTCATTCTTAATAATGTTTGTAATATACGCAGTGAAACTATTGTAAATGTTTGTTATTTCAGTATATTGATTTAAATATTCTAAATGTTGTTGAATAGTTTTTTTATCTCCACGCACAGCAGGTCCTGTTTGAAAGTGCGATGGATTAGAATTTCTTACTCTCATTAAACTTTGAATGGCAAATGAAATCATTTTGTTGTAAACATCTAAATTTTTTAATGTATTATTATCTGATAAAGTATAAATACAATGCGCTAATGTATTGGTAAAATTATTCGAAAAAACCGCTAATAAATGAATTAACCGTTTTTGTTCATCATCAATTTCATAAACCATTCTTTCATTCAAAGAGTTTGCAATACTCAAAATTACCTCTCTACTATATGCATTACAAGATACATAATAAATAGGAATTTGATGCCATTGAACCTCTTCTTCTAAAGTAAAAGAATACAATGGATATAACACACCATAATTTTCAAACACTTTAAGAACCACCGAATCAATGGTTCCAGACGTATGGACTACCACCGCATCTTTTTTTATAACTGAATACAACTTATTTACCAACTCTTCAATTAAATCATCCTTTATGCAAAAAACAACAATGTCCGCAGTGTTTAATTGCCTATATCCAATTTCTGTTTGAATACCTTCACTACTCAATCTTTGCAACACTTCATTTTCCCTGTGATTTACCACAACCACATCATAATGACAAGCGTTTAATCTTTTTGCCAGATGATACCCCAATCTTCCTGAACCTATAATTGCAATTCGCATTTTATTTTTTTAATGATTGCATCAAATATACTATCAATCCTACACACATCACAATACAACCCAACCATAAAACATTTATCATAGGAAAAACGCTCGCTTCCATCACAATAAAATCCTTGCTTTGTTTTTTCTCTATCACCGCAATTTCTATCTCTTCTGTATCAGGATACAACTTCCATATTGTAAAGCTCAATCCGAGATGACTAACCTTTTCAGTAGAAGGAACAACGGTTTTATTTTTAATAAAGTATTTTGGAAAAATATACGTGTATTTACCAGATGCTTCTACAACTTTCATGCGTATTGTAATTTCCAGCTCATCGGGATTTTTTGAAAATTCTTCATAAGATTTGTTGGCATACAATGAATCAAGTATAACAAATGTATTGCTTAAAAAAATTGTATCATGCAAATGTCCTTTGTAATTCGTTGGTAACTCTGATTTTTCTGACATCGCATCTTCAGATAAGTCAGCATAAGTAATGTGCGTATAAATATCGTACCACAAAAAATGTTTGGTATCAGGATCCGCCGCCTTGCCCATAATAGGATTGTCCTGAACCCTTGGATATAAAGTAAACCAGAGTTCTTTTTGTTTATTTTCTTTTTCTCTAAAATAATTGACTTTAAAGTAATAATTATAACCTTTCTTCTCTTTGCCTTCATATTGTAAAAATAAATTCCCCACTGCAATCGTATCGCCTTGTGTTAAGACAATGCTTTTTTGCTTGTCAAATCCTTCACCCAATCGTTCTGATAATACCGATG
The DNA here is from genome assembly GCA_026003255.1 of Bacteroidia bacterium. Lineage (GTDB taxonomy): Bacteria > Bacteroidota > Bacteroidia > B-17B0 > Aurantibacillaceae > BPGX01. Next base: position 179,559 of record BPGX01000004.1, read on the forward strand.
TGTTCAAAGGAATTAAATTATATTTTTTAGATGTAGAAATTAATGCACCAATTATCAACAAAGCAAATCCAATATGAGACAAAGCAGAAGCTATCTTCTTTAAATTCATTTTTGTTATTGTCCACCAATAATGAAAATTCGCCACAACCGAATAAAATGAAAAAAATAAAAGTAGCGTGTACATTATGTGATTGTATGTTGAAATTTTATCATCTTTAATGTATAGAACAATATAAATTAAAATACTTGCAATTAAAGATATTCCAAAATCACTTAAAAAAATCTTTTTTAAGGCTGCAACATTTGTTTTAGAATACCTTAAATATTGAGACACTCCTGTAGTCAAGAAAATAAATGCAGCAAATGGAATCATCCAAAGATTATAATCTTCAGGTTTTATAGGCGCTTTATTAATATTAAACAATTTATTAAATACAGGAACCGATGTAAAGTAAGTAATAATAATTCCTGCAATAAATAATAGCAACGATCCTAAAAAAATCCAGAATTCTTTAGATGTCAAATCCTCTTCTTCTTTTTGATAAAAGTGTTTTATATATGAATAAACCAACAATCCCAAACTCATTACACTCCATACGATTAAATACAAACGATCATTTTCATTAACAATAGCAAAAAATAACATAATTATAGATGATAACCCATAAAAATTTTTCAACAACACATCTTCCAACAACATCCACACACTTATTCCTATAAAAAACAAAATAAATAGCAGTAATTGTCCTTGCATTCCAAGATCGGTAAAAGCGTGAACAGACGCATTACCTAAAATACCACTCCTCGTAAGAAATGTAGAATACAACACTAATATAAATGCTGCTAATGAAAAAAAATGAGTTGAAAAAAAACTCCCTTTATTTTTATTATTTAAAATCATTAAATGGGCAGCGGCTACTATCAATAGCCACGGAACTAATGATGAATTCTCAACAGGATCCCACGCCCAGAATCCACCAAAACTCAATGCTTCATAAGCCCAAGCACCACCCATCAAAATGCCAGCACCTAATACTAATACAGAAAAAAATGCCCATTTAATACCTTCCTTTTGCCATCCATAATATTCTTTTGAATACAAACCCCACAATGCTAATACAAAAGGAATTAATGTTGATGAAAAACCCAAAAACAACGTCGGCGGATGTATCGTCATCCAATAATTTGCTAACAATGGATTCAAACCTCTGCCATCCAAAGTGCTTAAATACTCTGGATTTTGAAGGAACGGTAAATTCATAAAATTCGGATGTTCCCTCAATAAAAGAAACATACTACTTCCAATTTTGACATCTCCCACATAAACTCCTAAAATCATAGTTGACAAAAACGCTTGCACCAACATATACACACTCATCACAAAGGGCTCTTTTTTCCCTAATGTTCTGTAAAAAATCAAACTCAACAAACCCTGCCAGAAAATCCATAACAAAAAACTCCCTTCCTGTCCCTCCCACAAACAGGATAAAATAAATTGCTTGTCCATTGAACGATTACTATGCTGCCACACATACTGGTATTCAAAATAATGATGGAATAACATCCACACCATCAATAAAAAAATTGACACAACCGAAACAAAATGAACATACAAAAACAGACGTGCCGTTTTTATTAATTTTTCTTCTTTCTTTGATAGCCAATAAATAATTGCACTAAACAATGACGAAACAAAAAGTATTATCACCAAAAAATGCCCGAATTGCCCTGCCCATAATCTTTCTCCAACATATTCAATTTCATTCATAAAACTTCAAATTATAATAATTTCAAATAATTTCATTCGCAAAACTACATAATTATGAAATGCACAATTTTGAATAATTTTTATAACATCCTTGAAAATATCTATAAATGCCTCTTAACCTCATTTCATCTCAAATATCTCTACATTTTGAGTATTAAATAACTTTAAAATTCTTTCTTTATTCGTATCTGTAACAAATACCTGTTTTATAAAATCTGCATTCAACAAGTCAACAAATTGATTCAAACGCTGATCGTCCATTTTATCATAAATATCGTCTAACAAAAGAATGGGGCAAACATTCGTTTTTTGAAATATGTGCAACAACTCCAACCATTTCAATGCAATAATAATCGTTTTTTGTTGACCTTGCGACGCAAAATTTTTGGCAGCATAACCATTTAACAATATCTCAAAATCATCCCTGTGAATGCCTAATGATGTGTATCCCAGACGAATATCTTTTGGTATAGAATTTTGCAACTCCTTGAAATAATCGTTCTGTATCGTTGAAATATAATTTAGTTCAAGAAGTTCATTGCTGTTTTGTAGCTGCGAATATGTTTTCTTTACTTTTTCTTTTACTTCTTCAAAAAATAATTTTCTCTTGTTTAATATCATTTCTCCATATTGTGCCATTTGTAAACCATAAATATCCAACAAATCCATTTGTTGATAAACATTTTCTTCTTGCTTAAGTAGTGCGTTTCGTTGTTGTAATGCTTTATTATATTGAATAAGAGCATTCAGGTAATCTTTATCAAATTTTGAAATCAATGCATCTAAAAATTTCCTTCTCGTATCAGCATATTCCGTTATTAAATACAAATCTTGTGGCGTAATTATCACAACAGGAATTTTACCAATGTGTTCTGTAATTTTTGGATAGGGCTTCTGATTCAAAAGCACTTGCTTCCCCTCTGATTTTCTAACACTACAACTTACTTCCATGTCCATTCCTTGATTCTCAAATTTTCCATAAATCACAAAAAACTCTTTTCCAAATTGAATATTTTGTACTTCTGTGGAAGAAAAATAACTTTTAGTCATTGAAAGGTAATAAATGGAATCTAAAACGTTGGTTTTCCCTATACCATTATTACCAACAAAAGCAATAAATTTTTTAGAAAAATCTAATTGTTTATCCTCTATATTCTTAAAATACAAAACATGCAAATGCTTCAAAAACATACCCGCAAAACAAAGGATTTAATAAGTAAAATACAATTTAAAAAATAAAAGCCCCACCTGATAATACAATGGGGCTAACAAAAAATGTTTTATTAAAGGTTACTTTGGAGAATTTGCTTTGTTTGTTCCTTCTTTTTCTGGTTGAACAGCTGGTCTGGCTGTTTTACTTGATTGATTAGTAACATTTTCTTTAATATTAGAGGATTTCTGCTTAATAACCACTTCTTGTTTAGGCGCCTCTTTTGTTTTTGTTTCTTCCTTTTTAGGTTGTTGCTTGCCGCCGTCTTGTGCATAAGCAGTCATCGTGGTAATTATACCACAAATAACAAACACTTTAATCTCTTTCATAGTTTTAAAATTTAAGACAAATGTATGAAATTATTTCTTCACAAAAGAAAATTTTAACATAATTTATTCTCTATTTTTAGCCCAATGTTTCAACGAGCCATTCATATTTTCATTCTCGTTCTTCTCTTTAAAAAACTTTCCTGTACTGCTCAAAATAATGATACAATACCTAACTACAAGTTTAGAAAAACATTCACTTCCTCTTCAACTATCATCGCCTATACAGGTAGTTTGTTTTATCTACAGCAAATATGGTATAAACCCTATCATACTTCTAATTTTCATTTTTTTAATGATAACAATGAATGGCTTTTAATGGATAAATGCGGACATACTTTTACTGCTTTTTACGGAACTTACTACCTGAATAAATTATTCCATTGGTCACGTTACAAATACTCTGATAAACTGGCTTCTGCCATCGCTTTTACTTATTTACTCAATATTGAAATTTTGGATGGTTTCAGTTCGGGCTGGGGCTTCTCTTGGGGAGACCTAACCGCCAATACACTTGGCATCGCTCTTTTTTACACACATCAGCAATTACAAGAAAAACTCTTTATACCTAAATTTTCCTTTGTTCAAACTCCATATCCTCCACTCAATCCCGCTTTGCTTGGTAATTCACTATCAGAACAAATACTTAAAGATTACAACGGACAAACCTATTGGATAAGCATTACGCCTTTTTACAAATGGAATGAAAAATTAGAATGGCTATGTCTTTCTATTGGATATAGTATTGATGGCGTAATAGGCGCAAGGAGTAATTCTTTTTATAGAAATCAAATTCATTACGATTATTCTAATATCTCAAGACAAACACAATGGTTTTTAAGCATTGATTTAGATTTTTCTAAAATTAAAACAAAACACAAATGGATTAATACATTTTTACACACCATTAATTTTATCAAAATACCTGCTCCTGCTCTTGAATGGAAAGGGAATAATCTCTACTTTCGCCCATTATTATTTTCGAATTAAAAATCCTTCTTATGCAACTTTATTCTATCCCAACGGGCTTTTTCAAATTAGATGGCGGCGCAATGTTTGGTGTTGTGCCCAAAAGCATCTGGAATAAACTCAACCCCGCTGATGAAAACAATATGTGTACATGGGCAATGCGCTGCTTGCTAATTGAAGACAATAACCGACTTATATTGATAGATACAGGCATCGGCAATAAACAAAATGAAAAATTCTTCAGTTTCTACTACTTACACGGGGATGATACGCTTGAAAAATCCTTAAACAAACACGGATTTACAACTTCTGACATCACAGATGTTTTTCTCACACATCTACACTTTGACCATTGCGGCGGTGCTATTTCTTATGATGCATCAAAAAATATTTATTATCCAACTTTCCCAAATGCTGCTTACTGGAGCCATTCAAAACATTGGGAATGGGCTATAAACCCTAATCCAAGAGAAAAAGCAAGCTTTTTGAAAGAAAATATCCTCCCAATTCAGGAAAGTGGTCAACTCAAATTTGTTGATAAAGATAATTACAACTTACCCTTTGAATTCATTGATGTATACGGACATACAGAAGCTATGATTCTACCAATCATAACATATAAAAATCATAAAATTATTTACATGGCTGACTTAATACCTTCTGCAGGACATATTCCCATTCCTTATGTTATGGCTTATGATGTACGTCCATTAGAAACACTCAAAGAAAAAGAAAAAATACTGAATACTTTATTAAATGAAAATGGATTTTTATTTTTTGAACACGACCCTCGTATTGAACTTTGTAATCTTCAAAATACAGAAAGAGGCATTAGAATGAAAGATGAATTAAAAATAACTGATTTATAAAATTTTATCTATGAAAAACAATAGAATTTGTCAATTATTTAATATTCAATACCCAATTATTCAAGCAGGGATGATTTGGTGCAGCGGATGGGAATTGGCAGCTGCAGTAAGTAACGCAGGAGGACTTGGACTTATTGGTTCAGGTTCTATGTATCCTGACATTTTAAGAGAACACATTCGCAAATGCAAAGCCGCAACTGATAAACCTTTCGGCGTGAATGTTCCTCTACTCTATCCAGACATTGACAAACATATACAAATCATTGTAGAGGAAGGTGTGAAAATTGTATTCACCTCCGCTGGTAATCCTAAAACATGGACACCCTTTCTTAAACAACACGGCATCACCGTTGTTCACGTAGTGCCCGGCACAAAATATGCTCTGAAAGCACAGGAAGCCGGTGTAGATGCCGTTGTAGCCGAAGGATTTGAAGCAGGTGGACATAATGGTAAAGAAGAAACTACCACCTTGACACTTATTCCTGCCGTTCGCAAAGCCATATCCATTCCTCTCATCGCAGCGGGCGGAATAGGTTCAGGATCATCTATGGCAGCAGCATTTGCTCTCGGTGCAGAGGCCGTTCAAATAGGCAGCCGATTCGTAGCTTCCAAAGAATCATCTGCTCACCCTAACTTTAAACAATCTGTTGTAAATGCCAAAGAAGGCGATACTATTCTAACACTCAAAAAACTCACTCCTGTCCGTTTAATAAAAAACAAATTTGCCTTAACCGCTCTGGAATACGAACAACGAGGCGCAAGTGCTGAAGAACTCCAGCAACTTCTCGGCAGAGCTCGTGCTAAAAAAGGCATGTTTGAAGGTGATTTAGAAGAAGGTGAACTGGAAATAGGACAAGTATCCGCACTCATAGATGATATTAAACCTGCTGCACAAATTGTTCAAGAAATTATCCAGGAATACAATCAAGTAATAACTAAACTTTGTAAATTAAAAATCGATTAAAAATCATAAATAAAACTTCCTAACTATGATTAGTTATCAAAAGACCCAATTGTCAAATGGACTAACTGTAATTGTCAATGAAGATTTTTCTACCCCAATGGTATCCGTTAATATTCTTTACGATGTTGGTTCAAAAGATGAACATCCTGAAAGAACAGGATTTGCACATCTTTTTGAGCATCTCATGTTTGAAGGAAGCAAAAATGTCCCAAATTTTGATGAAGCACTTCAAATGGCAGGTGGTGAAAACAATGCTTTTACAACAAATGATATTACCAATTATTACTGCACTCTACCAGCCCAAAATATTGAAACAGCATTATGGATTGAAAGTGATAGAATGTTTGCTTTAGATATTAATCAAGAAAAATTAGATGTACAAAAAAATGTTGTCATAGAAGAATTTAAACAACGATACCTTAATAAACCTTATGGAGATGTCTGGCTTTTATTACATCCTCTGGTATACAAAGTACATCCTTATCAATGGGATACGATTGGAAAAGATATTTCTCATATTGAAAAAGCCACACTGCAGGATGTGCAAAGCTTTTACAATGCCTATTATACTCCTTCCAATGCTATATTATGCATTTCTGGAAATATCAAAGCAGAAAAAGCTTTTCAACTAGTAGAAAAATGGTTTGGAGATATACCTTACAAAAATAAACCTATTCGTCAGTTACCACAGGAACCATCACAAAATGAGAAACGAACACAGATAGTTTATAGAAATGTTCCCAACGATGCTATTTATTTAGCATTCCGAATGGTCGGAAAAAACATTCAAAATTATGATACTTTAAAAAAATTTTATGCCACCGCACTTCTGCAGGACATCATAAGTTTTGGCGAATCCTCTCGTTTACACCAATCATTGGTAAAAGAACAACAAATATGCGTTTCAGCATCTGCTTTAATTACTGATACAATAGATGATGGAATGTTTGTTGTAAAAGCAAAATTAATCAGCGATTATCCTATTGAAGATGCTGAAAAAAAAGTGTATGCTGAATTGCAAAAAATAGTTCATGATGGAATTAATGAAAATGAATTGATAAAAATTAAAAACAGTGTAGAAACATCCAATACTATTCAAGAGATGATGGTCAGTTCAAAATCCTTTTCTTTAAGTTATTTCACGCTATTAGGCGATACAGATTTAATCAATAAAGAGAAGGGAATGATTGAAAGTATTACTCCATCGGATATACAAAAAATAGCACATGAATTATTTCAAGAAAAAAATATGTCTGTGTTGTATTATTTGAGAGATAAGAAATAATCTTTTTCAAATACAACTTATTGATTTAAAACAGATTATGCATTAGATACTTCTCAATGTGCTATTTCCTCTTTATTGACGCACTTTTCAGATATTTTTTATTTTCACCCTTCCACTCTTTTCTTTATTTTTATAGCAGTGTCGAAGGGTAATTGATGAGAATATAGAAAAAAGGCGTCATTGCGACCCTTCCAGAAAGTGGAAGAGGAAACAATCCCAAGTTGAATATCCCCATTCCCTTTGGGATTGCTTTCGGGCAACGGCGTTGCCCTCGCAATGACGGGCTAATTCTTTGTTTGCTGTCGTCGCAATAGGATTAGTGAAATTTGAATTTACTATAAAATCAATCCTTTTATATTTTAACCACAATGACACCAAGAAAATAAACAAAGTTCACTAAGCCCTGAATATTTTGCAACCGAGAAATACTTTGTTGTTCTTTGTAAAAATCTTATTTTCTCTGTGGTTCAAAAAAAATTATATTTTAATGACAATGAAAAGAGGTGATGAAATTTATTTTTATTGCATAAATGGTTTATAAATAAAAAATCCCTGATGGAATTCACCAGGGATTATTAAGAAATGTGTGGGATAAAAAATTATTTTTCTTTAATCAATTCCACTTTACAATTGATATTTACTTCATCACTTACTACAACTCCACCTGTTTCTAATGCTGCGTTCCAGGTTAAACCAAAGTCACTTCTTTTGATTACGCCAGTTACTTTAAATCCATAGCGAATGTTTCCCCAAGGGTCTTTTACTGTTTTTCCGCTTCCAATGGCTTTGAGCGTAACTTTTTTAGTTACTCCTTTAATGGTGAGTTCGCCAACCAATTCGTATTCGTTTGGATTTTTAGTTGGCTTCATAGATGTTGATTTGAAGCTAATCGTTGGGTACTTGGCGGCGTCAAAGAACTCAGGTGATTTTAGGTGTCCATCTCTTTGTTCGTTGTCTGTATTGATGCTGTTTACATCTGCTGTGAATGTGATGGTAGCGTTGGTGAAGTCCGTTTCTGATTTGGATTGAACTTCCCCTCCGTAGATTTTGAAATAGCCCTCTGTTTCGCTAATCATCATGTGGGTTACTGTGAATCCCACTTTGGAATGGGCGTTGTCTAATTTCCATTTTACTTGTGCCTGTGTGGCGATGCTTGCTGTTGTCATAATTGTAAGGATTAATTTTTTCATAGATTAAATTTTTGCTGCAAATATATGTATAAACAATTGTTGTTTGAACATTATTTTGTTTTTTTAACACTATTTTTTGTCATAGTGAAAAAACTAATTCAAAAAATCATTGAAAAAGTTAGGATACGATTTATTGACTGCTTCTGTATTTACGATGGTAATAGGTGAATTAGCAATCGTTGCAGCAGTAGCAGCGGCCATTGCTATTCGATGATCATTAAAAGAATGTATGATCCCACCATTGACTTTTTCTTTACCATTGATGAACATTGTATCATCTTCAATCTTTGCTTCAACACCTAATGTTTCTAACATTTTCAAAATAGCTTTATCTCTTTGACTTTCTTTGTTGATTAATCTTGAGATACCTGATAATCTGGATGTGCCTTTTATTCCTGCCGCTAAAATACTTAATGGGGGAAATAAATCGGGATAATGAGTGAGGTCTACTTCAAAAGGTTTTAGTGCAGATTTTTCAACTATTAAAATGTCAGAATTCCAATAAAGGTATGCGCCACATTGTTTTAATATTTCTACAATAATCTTGTCACCTTGAAAGGAAGCAGGATTTAAATGGTATAATTCTGCCTTGCCTGATAATGCCCCTGCTACCAGAAAAAATGCAGCATTACTCCAATCACCTTCAGCAGAGTTAGATATGGGTCTTATTATTTGATTAGCTGGTATGTAAATAGATTTGAATTCATCAGATGCAATAATTTGAAGTCCGAATTGTTGAGCTATGTGAAGAGATAGCTGAATGTAAGGAACACTGACAACGTTAGTGAGTGATATTATAGATGCTTGCCTGGAAAGGGCTGCTGCATATAATAATCCTGTAATGATTTGTGAAGAATCAATTTGTTGTAAAGAAATGTTTTGATAATTAGCAATTCCTTCAATAATAAGTGGTAAACGATGATGGTTGGATGTTACATTGCAACCCGCTTGATTTAAGATATTTATTACAGAATGCATATTTCTATCCAACAAAGTTCCATTACCTTCAATGATGACATTTTCAAAAAATACAGGAAGTATTAAAGAAAACATTCGGGCGCAAAGCCCCGATTCATTGACATTAATCGTAATGGATTTATTTTGAGGATGGGGAATGCCTTTAATTTCAAGATAATCAGCATTTTCCTGAATTTCTGCACCGATGGTTTTTGCAACATTGATTGCTGCTTTTACATCATCACAATAATTGACATTTTTGATCATTGACGTTTCTTCACAAAAAGTAGATAATGCTATTAATCTTTGAAGAACGCTTTTTGAAGCAGGTACACAAATGGATTTAGAAAACTGAAAAGGAGAAACAACCTGAATCATCTATTCTATTTCACGAATTTAGTTTCGCTCTTTGTGGCTTTAACTTCACCAATTCTTTTCCATTCGGATACTTCAAAAGAGAGGTGTACAATGCCGCAGGTGGGAATATTATCTATGAAGACATCGTTACTCAATAGATTAAAAAGGTTTGTAATGGTAGGATTGTGACCGAAAAAAATAGCGGTTTGTATGTTCTCAGATAGTTGATGGATATTATTAAGAAAATCATCAGTAGTCGCGTCGTATATTCCGTGACGAATCAAGATGTTTTGTTCGTCGTAGTTTAATGTTCGTGCAAAAATCAAAGCTGTTGAGATAGCACGAATAGCAGGACTTGAAACAAAAACTTGTGGAGTTGGCAAATTTTCTTTTGCCCATTTACTTTGATAATAAGCATCCCGATAACCTCGTTCGTTTAGAGGGCGGTCAATATCGTTCAAGAATTCATAGCCCCAATCGGACTTACCGTGCCTTACAAGAATAAGGTGTTTCATAGTTATAGATTAAACAATTTGTTCTAAAGAAGCAGAAAAAGCAGAAGGTTTTTCATTAAATAATTGTTTTGTAAATGACCAAACTTTGTTGAAGAGATCAGAGCTACGATAGCTTTCAATGCTTTGTTCATCTTTCCATATACTATATGTATAAAAGATATTTGGATGTTTTTTGTCACGCCAGAGTTCAAGATGCATACATCCTTCAAAATTTCGAATGTGTTCTTTGTGTTGATTAAACCACTGAAGGAAAGCGTCTACTTTATCTGGCTGAAAACTCATTTTTACAATACGCTTTATCATTTTTTAGGTTTTAGTTCAACATATATTAAGTAAGTGGGTTCGGAATAAATGTCTTTGTGGGCAATTAAAGATGCTAATTTTCCGCCATTAGAAGCGATTTCAAGGTATTCAGCATCATTAAAAAGTGCAATCGTAGAGGCATTATCTACATAGTTATAGGTTTTTGAAATGGTATTTATTTTTTCGTAGGGCGTGTGGATTGTAACATTGTAATTATTTAATAAGCTTTCATATTGTGTTTTCTTGAATTGAAGAATAATGTTGTCGTAACTGTCAATGTATAATATTGGGATAAAAATTTTTTTAATATTTGTATTTGAGGAATGTTCAATAATATCTGGCCAATGAAGTTGAATATAGTTTTTATTCGTAATAGGTTTAAAATCATTGGAGATATTAAATTGGTTTACAACAAAATTTTTTAATGCATTCAGCATTTCATTTTTTGAATAAAAAGAAGAATGAATATGTTCTTTCCAATAATAGACATTTTGAATTTTATTTTGCTCTAATAATCCAATGAGTCCGTTGTCTGGTGTAAAAATCCATTTTTGGTGATATTGAATTAAAAGTATTTTTTGAGTTTCAATTTTTTGTGGAATGTTGGTTTCGATAAAGAAAATTGTATTATCTGGAAAATGATGTTCGTTTAATAAGATATATGCTGCAGCTTTATTTACTTTGTTTTCTGAAGAATTAATACAGTGTTCAAAAATAGTTAAATGAGGATGTGTGGATAATATATGATACTTTAAGATGCTTAAATAAATGTCGTGAAGATTTGAATCTGTGATGAGAATAAAGGGAATCATCATTAGGGCGTAAATTTACAAATTGTGTTTATGAATTGGTTAAAAATACTAATGGTAAAACTATGGGGGGCATTAATCTTTTAAGATTCCAAAAACACAGGGTTTCTTTTGAATATCGGTTAATGAAGAGCGCTTCCAATTATTTACTTTTTTTGTAAGAATGATGGGGCTGTCTGAAAGTATATTGCTGGCAATAGATAACCACGTTTCTGATTGTAAGATATTAATTAAAAGACCTAACAATTTTTGATTCCTGTAAGGTGCCTCAATAAAAAATTGTGCTTGTTTTTTATGAAATGAGAATTGTTCTAACTCTTTAATTTTTCTCACTCTTTCGTGTGTTTCAATGGGTAAATAACCATTAAAAGCAAAATTATTACCTGAAAGTCCTGCAGCCATTATAGCTAACATTATTGAACTTGCACCTACCAATGGAACAACATTTATTTGATGTAAATGTGCCCAACGAACTATTTTATCGCCGGGGTCAGCAATTACCGGGCATCCTGCTTCACTTACCAGACCAATGGAATGTCCTTGTTTCATGGGTATAAAAAAATCTTCAGTCGGTTCATCTATGTTATGTTCATTGTATTCCACAATTTGAGCTGCCGAAATATCTTGGTATCCGGATAATTTTAATAATTGACGACAGGATTTCAGGTCTTCTGCAATAAAGTAGGAAAGTGAACGAATGATGGATTTGTTATTTTCTGGTAATTGCCACTCTATAGGTGCAGAACCAATGATATTAGGAATAAGATAAAGACAAGGAGAAGTAGTGGTAATTAAAGATTCCAAGGGTACTATACTTTTTCAGAGGAATATTCTTTCATAAATTCCATTGCTTTTTCAACCATTGCCTTACTTCCGATGAAAAGCGGTGTGGTTTGATGTAAAGATTCTACACGTTTTTCTAGAATTCTATTAAACCCATCAGAGGCCATTCCACCGGCCTGTTCAACAATAAATGCAAGGGGATGGCACTCATAAAGTAAACGTAATTTTCCTTTTGGTGCTTTTGCAGTAGAAGGATAAATGAAGATACCGCCTTTCATCAAATTTCTGTGAAAGTCGGCTACGAATGAACCTATGTATCTTGAAGAATACGGGCGATTGGTGGCTTTATCTTCTTCCTGACAGTATTTGATGTATTTTTTTACGCCTTCTGGAAATTTCAAATAGTTACCTTCATTAATGGAGTAGATAGCGCCTTGTTCAGGGATTTTAATATCTGGATGTGATAAACAGAATTCGCCGATGCTTGGGTCTAATGTAAAACCGTTGACGCCACGACCTGTTGTATACACCAGCATGCAAGAAGAACCGTAAACTACATAACCAGCTGCTACTTGTTCAAGTCCAGTTTGTAAAAAATCGGAAAGTTGACCGGGTGCACCGACATTGCTTTTTCTGCGATAGATAGAAAAGATAGTGCCCACTGAAACATTTACATCAATGTTGCTTGAACCGTCCAATGGGTCAATGGCTACAACATATTTGGCGTTTTTAGAAATATCAGAATAAATGGGGATAATATCATCGTTTTCTTCACTGGCAATGGCGCAAACTTCACCACCTGCCTTAAAAGCAGCGATAAATTGTTCATTAGCGTAAACATCTAATTTTTTCACTTGCTCGCCGTGGACATTTGTTTCGCCTGTTTCACCGAGAATTTCTATCAATCCAGCTTTGGTAACGGCTCTATTGACAATTTTTGAAGCAATACCAATGTCTCTTAATAAGCGAGACAGTTCGCCTTTGGCATAAGGAAAATCGGCTTGTCTTTCTATAATAAATTGACCTAATGTTTTAACTTTCATAATCTCTAAAATTAAAGCTCATTCAAAAATTCTTTCCAGTCGGAAAAATTAGCAATGGTTCGTAATTTTTTCACCTTGTTTGAAAAATCTGTATCATCAGTAGCACTGGCGAGTAATTGTGTACGGAATTTATAATAATTGTGCAGTGCTCTTTTTTGTTGTTCAGTAAGATTTTCGTCGTTCAAATCTTTTACTAATAAATCATTTATACTCTCAGGGAGTTTTTGAGAATTGGTAGAAGACAATGCTTTAGAGTATAGTTCGTAAAATTTTTCCATCTAAAAAATAGTGCAGCAAAGATAAAGAAAAATAAGTAGTTTAATAAATACTAAGAGTCAATAATTTATTCACAATTGTATGTAGATAACGTAAACTATGAAAAAATAACATTAAAGTTAGAAATTTGTGGAACAGAAAGATTAGATAAACATTTTATGTCTTCATGTCCGATTTGAATTGTTATGCTTTAAAAATCCTAGTTTAGCATAATTTGATTTGACAAAAGAAAAATTATTTTGCAAGTTTGTGCAACAAAAATAATCTTATGGATATTTTTCGTAAAAAACCTATATGGGCTTATGAGTCCGATGCTAAGAAAAATGAATTAAAAAGGGTATTGGGAAAATGGGGGTTAACATCGCTTGGCATTGGTGCCATTATTGGTGGTGGGATTTTTACTTTAACAGGTATTGCTGCTAATATCTATGCTGGTCCTGCGTTAGCCATTTCATTCTTGATTGCTGGCATTGGATGTTTGTTTGCAGCACTGAGTTATGCTGAATTTGCTTCGGTATTACCAGTGGAAGGTTCAGCTTATGCGTATGCGTATGGAACCATTGGGGAGATTTTTGCGTGGTTTATAGGATGGAATCTGATATTAGAATATATGATGGGCGCCACAACCGTTGCTGTGGCGTGGAGTGGTTATTTTGATAAACTTTTGCATTTGTTTGGTATAAGCATTCCTTATTATCTGATGAATGATTATCCAACAGCCGTGAAAATAGCTCAACAACTTGGAGAAGCAGCACCGGGTTTTGCTGTCAATATACCTGCCTTTGTTATTTCCTGGATTGTTACACTTATTCTTATAAAGGGAATCAAAGAAGCGGCAAATACGAACAATATTATTGTTGTTTTGAAAGTTTCGGTAGTATTGTTTGTAATATTAGTAGGTGCTTTTTATGTAAAAATGGAAAATTGGCAGCCCTTTATTCCCGAACCTATTGTAGATCCTCAAAACGGCGATACACGGTATGGATGGCAAGGTATATTGACGGCTGCTACAATAGTATTCTTTGCCTACATTGGCTTTGACGCAGTATCCACTCAAGCGGGAGAAGCCGTTAATCCTAAAAAAGACATTCCATTTGCAATTATTGCTTCATTGCTGATATGTACATTGCTGTATATTGCGGTTTCATTAGTATTGACAGGAATGGCACGGTATGATAAATTAGATTTAAAGGCACCTGTTGCATCGGCATTTGCGGAAGCGGGTATTCCATGGGCTACTTATTTGATTACCTTAGCTGCAACACTTGGTTTAATTTCTGTAATGTTGGTGATGATGTTGGGTCAAACCAGAATTTTTTTGGGTATGGCAAAAGATAAGTTATTACCTCCTTCTATATTTGGCGCTATTCATCCTAAATTTAAAACACCTTATAAGAGCACATTACTTGTAGGGGCTATTATTTCAATTGTTGCGGCAATTACACCCATTCAAAATGTTTCAGAAATGACCAGTATGGGTACTTTATTAGCATTTACAATGGTATCTATTGCAGTATTGATTTTGAGATACAAAGAGCCCCATCTTGAAAGACCCTTTAAAGTTAAAGCATTGCCATTGGTAGCAGGCGGTGGCGCTTTGTTTAATGTCGTGTTAATGACACAGGTACGAAATGAAACCTGGCACGCTTTTATTATTTGGGGAATTTTAGGAATATTGGTTTATTTTATTTATGGGTATAAGCACTCTCGCTTAAATGAATTGACTTCTGAGAAAGAGAATGTATAGTTCTAATTTTTTTGAATGAAAGAATTGTTTATCCTTCTTAAAAAAGAATTTTTACTTGATTTCAGAGAAAGTTCGGGCTTGACAAGTGTGATAGTGTATCTGATTTCAATTTTATATTCAACATCATTGTTGTTTAAAAATAATTACACACCTGTTTCTTATTCATCTGTTTATCTCATAATTTTTTTATTTACCTCTATCATTATATCTTATAGAAATTTTGCGAAAGAAGATAAAAACAGCACGATATTCAACTATCTATTTTATTCACCTATTCAATACATATTGGGAAAAATAATTTATAGTTCTATAATGAATTTAGTGGTAGCTTTTTTATTGTTTGTATTATTTGTTTTATTTAATGGTTTGAAAATTGAAAACCTTACGCTATTTATCATCAATACTATAGGACTTTCTATTGGAATGGGAATTATATTGACCTTAATGGGCAGTATTTCCAACAAAGTACAAAGTAATTTTGCTTTGATGAGCATTATGAGCTTCCCTTTATTATTGCCAATAATGATTTTAAGTGCTAAAATGTGTATAGCATCTATTCAAAACATTCCTACCTCAATGAATGTAAAGTACATATTTTCTTTGTATAGTATGGATATTATTTGCTTAATGTTAGCTTCCGTTTTATTCCCGCAAGTTTGGGAAGAATAACATGTTTAAAATAAAAAAGCCCACTAAAAAGTGGGCTTTTTTAATTCGCTGAGGTGAATTATTTTTTCTTACCACCTTTTTTAGCTTCTTCAGCTTTTGCAATGGAATCCGCTTTTCTCGCAGAATCAGCTTTTGCGATTGAATCGGCTTTTGCTTTTGCTGCTGCTTCTGCTGCTGCGATTGAATCAGCTTTTGCTTTTTCTACAGCTGCGATTGAGTCAGCTTTTGCTTTTTCCCTTGCTTCAATCTCTTCTTTTGATGGTCCGCAAGCTACAATTGCTATGCCAGCAATTGCTACTAATACTAATGATACTGTTTTTTTCATTTTTTTAAATTTTTGTGCCGCAATTATACATAAATTAACTTTATTTATCAAATTTTTTATCGCTTGAAAAATAAAAACCTGTTGCTTACATTAGCCCCCTTAAAAAATTTTATGCCGCAATTTCATGCAGAAATAAACGTTATGCCGCATAAGGCACTTCTTGACCCACAAGGTAAAGCAGTATTAATGGGACTTAAGAATTTAAACATTACCACAATAGAAGATGTTCGTGTAGGAAAACATATCCAATTATTAATTCAAGCTAATGATGAAAAGGAGGCATATCAAATCGCAGAAACCGCTTGTAAAAATTTATTACACAATCCTATTATGGAAACCTATCAAATCAGCATTCATCCTGTAAAATAAATCAAAAAAATAATTCAATTATGGCTTATTTATTTACATCAGAATCAGTATCAGAAGGACATCCGGATAAAGTAGCCGACCAAGTTTCGGATGCTATCATTGACCACTTTTTGGCTTTTGACCCTCAATCCAAAGTAGCATGTGAAACACTTGTTACTACGGGACAAGTCGTCATTGCAGGAGAAGTAAAATCATCGGCGTATTTAGATTTGCACAAAATCGTTCGTTCTGTAATCAACAGAATAGGTTACAACAAGTCCGAATACATGTTTGATGCTAATTCGTGTGGAATTTTTTCGGCTATTCATGAACAATCTCCTGATATTAACAGAGGTGTGGATAGAAAAGATCCATGGCAACAAGGTGCCGGTGACCAGGGTATGATGTTTGGTTATGCTACCAATGAAACCGATGATTTCATGCCACTTACAATAGATTTATCTCATAAATTACTTTATGAATTAGCGCAAATTCGCAAAGAAGGGAAACAGATGAAATATCTTCGCCCTGATTCTAAATCGCAGGTTACATTAGAATATGGTGATGACAGAAAACCCAAAGCTATACGAACAATTGTAATATCCACACAGCACGATGAGTTTGACACAGATGCCAAAATGCAAAAGAAAATCTATGAAGACATTCAAAAAATTTTAATTCCAAGAATATTGAAAAAATATCCTCAATACAAATCTGTATTTAATAATAAGATTCAGTATTTGATTAATCCGACCGGAAAGTTTGTTATTGGTGGTCCACATGGAGATACTGGTCTTACCGGTAGAAAAATTATTGTGGATACTTATGGCGGAAAAGGAGCACATGGTGGAGGTGCTTTTTCTGGTAAGGACCCTTCAAAAGTAGATAGAAGTGCTGCTTATGCTACTCGTCATATTGCCAAAAATTTAGTAGCAGCAGGCGTTGCAGATGAAGTTTTGGTGCAAGTATCCTATGCTATTGGCGTTGTTGAACCAGTAGGATTGTATGTTAATACTTATGGAACATCAAAAGTAGATATGCCTGATTGGAAAATTGCAGAAATTGTAAAGGACTTATTTGACTTAAGACCTTATGCGATTGAGCAGACCTACAAATTAAGAAATCCTATTTATAGTGAAACGGCTGCTTATGGCCACATGGGAAGAAAACCCGAAATTGTTGAAAAAGTGTTTGAAAAACCTGATGGTACCAAAATCAAGAAGAAAGTAGAACTCTTTACATGGGAAAAATTAGACCGTGTAAAAGATATTAAAAAGGCCTTTAAGATTAAATAAGAGTTTATGTGAATTTAAATAAAGAAAGCCCTTCCTGAGAAGGGCTTTTTTGTTGTTTAGAAATACTTTACACATCATTGTTTCTAAATATTGATTTTTTACCAGAAGAAAATTTTAATGTTCAAAAACTTATAGCTTTATTATCTTTGCCCGAAAAATCATGAGCAAATTAGTATTGGTTCGTCATGGTCAAAGTGCATGGAATTTAGAAAATCGTTTTACAGGGTGGGTGGATGTTCCACTTTCTGAAAATGGCATTAAAGAAGCCGAACAAGCCGCCCAAAAATTATCTGGATTAAAATTTGACATTGCTTTTACATCAGCACTTCAAAGAGCCCAAAACACTTTGAAAATCATTTTAGAAAAAACCAATCAAACTCATATTCCTGTATTTTCTAATCAGGCGCTTAATGAGCGTATGTATGGCGATTTACAAGGAATGAATAAGGACGAAGCCAGACAAAAATTTGGAGATGAACAAGTCAAAATTTGGAGACGAAGTTATGATATTGCTCCGCCTAATGGAGAAAGTTTGAAAGATACGGCTGCTCGTGTTATTCCTTATTTTGAACAAAATATTTTGCCACATATTCAACAAAATAAGAACGTGTTAATTGTAGCTCATGGGAATAGTTTGCGTGCCTTGGTAATGTATTTAGAAAAAATGACGCCCGAACAGATATTGAATTTTGAATTAGGGACAGCAGTACCAAGAGTTTATGAATTAGATGCACAATTGAATATTCAATCTGTGCAAAATCTATAACTATGAATGGAGATAAAACATCCAATCCTAAAATTATAGCAGTAGATTTTGATGGCACCATTGTAGAACATGCTTATCCAAAAATTGGTAAGGAAATGCTTTTTGCTTTTGCCACACTTAAAGCATTACAAGCAAAGGGGCATAAACTCATTCTATGGACGATTCGTACAGGACATTTGTTGGATGAAGCGGTAGAATTTTGCAGACAAAATGGAGTGGAGTTTTATGCTGTAAATAAGAATTTTCCGGATGAAGAATGGACACCAGATACACCCAGAAAATTGAATGCAGATATATTTATTGATGATAGAAATATTGGAGGATTCCCGGGTTGGAGCAAAGTGTGGCAAATGTTGCATCCGGAAGGTGGGGATTTTCAGCATGTGCTTCAAGATCCAGAGGCGCATTTTAATTACAAGAAAAAATCATTTTTTCAAAAATTATTTGGTAAGAAATAAATACTTTTCATGATATATCTTAAAACACTTGAAGAAATTGAACTCATTCGTGAGGCGGCACAATTAGTTTCTAAAACATTAGGTTATCTGGCACCTTTTGTAAAAGCAGGAAGTACAGGGAAGCAATTGGATAAATTAGCGGAGGAATATATTCGTGATCATGGCGGAGATCCAGCATTTAAGGGTTATCACGGTTATCCTGCTAGTTTATGTGTTTCAGTAAATGAAGTGGTAGTGCATGGAATTCCTAATAATGAGCCATTTAAAGAAGGGGATATTGTATCTATTGATTGTGGTGTAAAAAAAAATGGTTTTTATGGCGATCATGCTTTTACATTTTTGATAGAACCAGTGGCGCCAGAAGTAAAAAAATTAGTTCAGGTTACTTATGAATGTTTGATGTTAGGAATTGAACAAGCTAGTGTGGGGAATAGAATTGGAGATATAGGATATGCTATTCAACAACATGCTGAACAAAATGGATTTGGAGTGGTGAGAGATCTGGTTGGGCACGGATTGGGTAAAAATTTGCATGAAGAACCAGAAGTACCCAATTTTGGAAGACCGGGAAATGGACATCTTCTAAAAAACGGAATGGTATTGGCTATTGAACCTATGATTAATCTTGGAAAGTACAAAGTGCAACAATTAAAGGATGGCTGGACGATTGTAACAGCAGATAAAAAGCCCAGTGCTCACTTTGAACACGATATTGCTATTATCAATGGAAAAGCAGAAATTTTATCTACTTTTGAATTTATATATCAAGCAATAGGAAAGCCCGATTTTATTAGATAATTATTTGGCGGTTGTAGTTCTATCCTTTAGTTTAACAGGCAGAATAATGTTGGAGTATTGTTGGAGGAGTTGAGGATTTTCAATTCTCTTTAAAAGAATTTCTGCACAATAAAAAGCAATTTCAGGAATCGGTTGTTCTACGCTAATGATGGGTTTATTAATCCAATCAAAATACGGCAAATCGTCAAAGCACGACAATATCTGTTTTTTGGTTAAAGATTGCCATTTTTTATTTTTTGAAAGTAAGGATAAATAGGCACTTATTATCAAATGATTGCAGGCAAAAACAGCATCCGGGAAGCTATTGTCTTTTTCCCATTCTTGTAAAATGTTTTCTAAATCATTTTCTGTATTGTGATAATCTATATCTATTCTAAAGCAATGTAAATTATTATGATGGAGATGACTGTCCCTAAAGCCATTTATTCTATCTTCCATATTACTGAGGTGGTTATGTTTGAGCATACTTATACAGGCAATATTTTTTACGCCTTTGCTGATTAATTGTTTTCCAAGCATAAAAGCCCCACCGTAATTATCAACTGTTACAAAGTTTGCATTGGTTAAGTATGGCAATAATCGATCCACAAAAACACAAGGTGCATTTAAATTTTTTAAGTAAGCATTAAAAAAGAAAGGATTATTATTTGATGAGAAAATTACTAAACCAGCGATGTTATTGGATTTTATGATATGATTGAGAATTTCTTGCTCTCTTTCAGGTTTTTCATAAGTGAGAAAGATATTCATGTCCAATCCTTTATTTTTCAGATGTTTATACAGCAAAGAGCAAATGCTTGCGTTGAAATAGTGTAGGTCAGAAGTTACAACGATTATGTTTTTTTTATCTGGCTGCATGCAGGGGCAAAGTAAAAGGATAGATAGGTTTTCTTGTTAAACTTTATACTATCGGTTCAAAAACTGGTTATTCGGTTTTAGATGAGTATGTATTTTTACAAGATGTATATTAAATTTAACATTATTAAAGAAAAAAATTAATCGTTCAATCATCTTGCTTTAAAACAAATATAATGAATATTCAATAACTTTGTAAGAAAAAAAATGAAGCTAATTTGTTGGTTTGAAATTCCGGTGAAAAACATGCAAAGGGCTAAAACCTTTTATGAAAATGTGTTGGATGTTAGTTTTGATATGCAGATTTTTGGAGGAATACAGCATGCTGTTTTTGTAAGCAAAAGACGAGAGAGTTATGAAATTACAGGTGCATTGAGGGATGTTTCAGAATGTGATAAGGAGATATTTGGTTCTGTTATTTTTTTTGATGTGAATGCCATTGGAATGGACAATGTATTGAGAAAAGTAGAACAATTTGGAGGAAAGATTTTAATGCCCAAAACATTATTAAAAAATAAGTTAGAAGATGGGCGGATAACGATTGCTAAAACCTACATTGACCAGCAAAGTGGTTATGTGGCTTATATTTTGGATACAGAAGGGAATAAATTAGGATTATATTCTCATGGATAAGTTTTTTGAATTATTTTTTTCTATTTTTTCAGAATAAAACTTAGAACAACTGAACACAGATACCGCTGATTGGCACAGATTATCGCAGATTATTTTTCCAGGGTTTTTATTTACTAGTTTTATTTGTAGAGTTTCATTTGAATTTCTAAAATAAGGTAATAGTCATAACATCTGTTTATACTAACATGAAAAATAAATTGCATTTAAAAACAAAAAACCATTCTCAAGTTATGAGAATGGTTGAAAACAATATAAGAAAAAAACAAGGTTATTTTTGTGCTTTCTTTTGGTATCTTTGTCTGAACTTATCTACACGACCTGCAGTGTCTACTAATACTTGTTTTCCCGTATAGTAAGGATGCGAAGCCATTGATATATCTAATTTTACCAATGGGTATTCCTTTCCGTCTTCCCAAACAATGGTATCTTTTGTTTCAGCGCAACTTCTGGTTAAGAAAGCATAACCATTGCCCATATCTTTGAATACACATAAGCGATAGTTGGATGGATGGATATCTTTTTTCATGGTTTTAAATTTAGGGCTGCAAGTATACAAAAAAATTACTTGATGTACCAAATTTTTTTCCATGTAAAATTTTGCAAACGAATAACTTAATTATGCCTATTTTTGGGGGAAATTTTTTAGTATGAATAAAAATTTATTGTTTTTACTCATTTTTTGTCAAAGTTTTTCTTTAACTTTTTCACAAGAAGCCATTACAACTGAAAGTTCTAAATCCAAAGACGAACTGAATTGTTACAATAAATGGGCGAATAAATTTGAGGAAAGAGGGGCGGAAGATGTAAAAGATGGTGTCTATACGGATGTTATTATTTCAGTGAGATATAAAGGAAGTGCTACTTGTTATAGCGGTAAAGTAGAAGTGATTGATGGGAAAATTAATAAGTTTTATATATTGTTGGAAGATGGCACCTATGAAGAGTTCAAAAAATCATGGAAAAACAACTCTAATAAAGATAGAAAAATAATCAATGGTATCAGTGAAACAATGATAACCATTCATAATGAATTAGTGAATGTTTTATTCCCATCTAAGTTAAAACCTAAAAAGCCAAAGCCCAAGTTAGCACCAGAACCAACAGATGATTAGGAAGAGTTATTTCCTTAATAAATCAATGTTTTTATGCATCCAAAAGAAAAGTTTTTAAGAGAAGAATACATATCTATTCTGAAAAAATTAAAGGGAGATGAACAGCCCAGATGGGGCAAATTCTCTGCTCAGGGAATGATTGAACACATGACGGACTCTATCGGAATTGGGTGGAATAGAATAGTTTACCCAATGTACACATCTCCTGAAAATCTCCCGAAAGCAAAAGCATTTATGTTGAGTGATAAGCCATTTAAGGAAAATACGCCTAATCCATACATGGGTGAAAAACCACCACAACTGAGAAACAAAAATATAGCTGAAGCAATAGAAGAATTAGAAAAGGAGATTTTAAACTTCGTTCAGTATCATAAAAACAATCCTGGTATTATTGTTCAAAATCCCTTTTTTGGTGACTTGAATTATGAAGAGTGGTTACATTTGTTACACAAACACGCTTTGCATCATTTGAGGCAATTCGGATTAATAGAATAATATTAGTTAGTACGTATTATGAAATCAAAAAATAACGAGGGAATTGTTTATGGTATTCATGCTATAGAAGAACTTTTGAAAGATTCTACTCAAATAAAAAAAATTGAAAAAATTTTTGTAGATGAAAAAAAGCAGCGAAGTTTAAGTTCTTTACTCAATAAAGCACGAGAACATAAAATATCGGTACAGTATGTTCCGGAAGCAAAGATTGAAAAATTAGCAAAAGGAAAAAATCATCAAGGTATCGTTGCACATCTTTTAGATATACACTATCATTCTCTTTTAGAACTGGTGAAAAATAACAACATTCGGTTGATTGTATTTTTAGATAGAATCACAGATGTGCGGAATTTTGGGGCTATTGCCCGCAGTGCGTATGCTATGGGCGTGGATGCGATTTTGATTCCTTCTAAAGACACGGCTTCTATTAATGCGGATGCCATTAAAACTTCTGCAGGTGCTTTGCTTAAAATTCCTGTATGTAAGGAACAAAATATTACCGAAGCTTTAATGAATTTAAAGAAGCAAGGGTTTCAAATCGTTGCCTGTCATGAAAAAACAAGTAAACGTATATATGAAGTAGATTTCACTAAACCAACAGTAATAATTTTAGGTTCTGAACATAATGGGATATTAAAAGAATATTTGAAAATTTGTGATTCGGAGGCAAAAATACCTATGAATAATGCTTTTGATTCTTTGAACGTTTCGGTTTCTGCGGGTATTGTTTTGTATGAAGTAGTTAGACAAAAGGAAGTAGTGTGTAATTGAAAATTAAATCTATTAGATTCTAATTAAACATTAATATCACTTGTTGAAATTATCTTTTGCCCATTCTTTGGCGAAATAACTTAAAATAATATCCGCCCCCGCACGTTTGATGCTTAATAATACTTCATCTCTTACTCTTTTTTCATCAATCCAGTTTTTTTGACCAGCGGCTTTAATCATCGCATACTCGCCACTAACATTGTAAGCAGCAATGGGTAAGTTGGAATGCTCTTTGAATAAGTGAATAATATCCAGATAAGCCAATGCGGGTTTTACCATCACCATATCTGCACCTTCCAATGTATCTAATTCTAATTCAATCAATGCTTCTTTTTTATTAGCAGGATTCATTTGATACGTTTTTTTGTCACCGAATTTTGGGGCGCTATCTAACGCATCTCTGAAAGGTCCATAAAATCCACTCGCATATTTTGCTGTGTATGCTAAAATAGAAACGTTTGTATAACCGTTTTCATCTAAAATCTCACGAATATAGCCAACTCTACCATCCATCATATCGCTTGGAGCAACAATATCTGCACCGGCCTGTGCTTGCGCTAATGCCATTTTGCCAAGTATTTCTAATGTTTTATCATTGACAATTTCACCATTTTCAACCACTCCATCGTGTCCATAGCTACTATAAGGATCCATTGCTACATCAGTAATTATCACACATTCAGGAAATGTATGTTTAATTTTTCGAATGGTTTTTAGATACAATCCATTTTCATTCCAGCTTTCACTGGCTTGATTATTTTTGAGTGCGTCGGATATATGAGGAAAAAGAGCAAAGATTTTTAATTCTAATTTTAAACATTCTTCAATTTCTTTAAGAATGCTATCAATTGAAAACCTATAAATACCGGGCATTGAGGGAATTTCAAACTTATCTTTTACACTATCACTCACAAATAGAGGATAAATAAAATCGTAAACAGATAGATTGGTTTCCTGCACTAAATTTCTAATCACTTCGTTTTTTCGATTTCTTCTTGGTCTTCTTTGTAGCATTTTTTGGAGCAAAAATAGGTAAAAACAAGCACACTATTTGATAACATCAAAATCTTTTGGTAATCCGAGTTTTTCTTTCAATTTGGCATTATATTCATCTTTCATCTTCATAGCATCCTCTAATTTTAAGAAATGTTCTGGATAGGTAAGATAAGGCAAAGTTTTCATAAAAGTAAAAGGCATTCCAATCAGAAAACCACCAAGACCGAAGAAAAATACATTAATAGCTGTATCGGAAGTAAGAAACAAAGGAACAAGAATTTCAATAAATCCCCATGCCATTAAAAGTGTGCCTATTAAAAACACAATGCCACCAAAATTCATCCACATTGATTTTTTCTTATTCTTTTTTTCGATTATTTTATTTTGATCATCTATTTGCTTTATTTGGTTGCTGACCTGATTTAAGTAAATGATGTTAGAGGTATATTGACTATGTAGTTTAATAAAATCTAATTCGTTTAATTTGACACTTCCACCTTTTACAAAGAACCAATCAGTTATTTCTTGGGTTGAAGTAATGTTTTGTCCAAATGTTGCTCCCGCATAGTTTAGTGAGTAATAATTCGGAAACATAGGATTATAGGAATAGTGCTGAAGGTTAACATCTGTAGTTGTAATATATTTTTTACTAATCATCACTTCCACTTTTTCTCTTTTGTATTGCTCAATTTCCTCTGCCTTCGATTTCAACAATTTTTCTTCAACTTCTTTTGTTTTTTTAATTAAAATACTTTTGCTTTCATTTTCTTTAAATGAGAGAATTTCGCTGAATACTATAACATTATCAAACATGACTTTTATGTAGTGGTCTTCACAACTAATAGTATCAATAGCGTCAATGTTTTTGCCTATTAACTTATTGTCTATGTATAGATAATAATTATCAATTTCAGTGTAAATTCTTAATTTACATTTTTGTTGTGCTAATAGAGCATTGCTAAATAATACTATTATTAAAAAGAATTTTTTCATAAATAAATAAATTTTTTACAAAAATACGGGCATTGATGTTTGATAAATATGATATAAATCATCATTTGAGATATAATTTTGTATTTTGTGAATTTGGATTTCAAAGAATCAAAAAATACTTTTGAGCAAGTTATGAATAATCGTCTTACAAAGGATATATTTATTCTGTTGGCTCCTGTTTTGTTTGTTTTTTTCTGGATATATCAACCGCTAAACGCTACTATTGAAACTAATAAAATGATGGGAATTGTTCTCTGGATGGCAATATGGTGGATGACAGAATGTGTTCATTTAGCTGTTACTTCATTGTTACCTATTGTGTTACTACCATTGGCAGAAATTTGTTCTGTAAAAGAGGTTACAAGAGAGTATGGGGATAGTATCATTTTTTTGTTTTTAGGTGGCTTTTTGATTTCCATCGCTATTGAAAAGTGGCATTTGCACTACAGAATAGCACGTGTTATTTTATATTTTACTGGAACAAGTATTCAAGGCATTTTAGGAGGCATAATGGTTTCTACTTTTTTGCTGAGCAATTGGATAAGCAATACGGCAACGGCTTTGATGATGTTTGGTGTAGTAATGGCTTTGGTAAAATCATTTGAAGAAAGTTTTAATAAACAAGAGCACCAATGGTTTGCATCAGCACTTTTGCTTGGAATGGCTTATGCTGCAAGTATAGGGGGGATGGCCACTCCGGTTGGAACACCGCCGAATATGTATTTTTTTAAGATGTATCCAAAATGGATGCCTGAAAATTTTCACATTTCTTTTGCGCAATGGATGGGCTATTTCTTTCCTTTAAGTGTTTTAATTTTGATAGGTTGTTATGTTATTTTACAAATTCTTTTTTTGAATAAAATTAGAAGTCAAATTAAAATCAATGCCATTAAAGATACTTTTCAAATATCAAAAATGCGTTATGAGGAAAAAGTGATAGCAATTGTATTCTGTATTACAATTATTCTTTGGTTGACAAAAGATGGATGGAACTTTGGATTTTTGAATATTAAAGGATGGAAGATGTTATTTCATCATTCAGATTATCTGGATGATTCGGTTGTAGCAATAGGGATGAGCGTATTGTTATTTTTAATACCAAGTAAGCAAAACAAAGGGAAAAAAATTTTAGAATGGAATGATGTAAAGCAATTGAAATACGAGATATTGTTATTATTTGGTGGTGGCTTTGCATTGGCTTATGGATTTGAAAAGTCAGGATTAATACATTATTTAGTAGAACAGTTAGAATTTGTAAAGGCATTATCTCCTTTTTGGCTTGTATTAATTATTTCAACTGTTGTAGTTGTCATCAGTGAGTTTGCATCTAATATCGCTTCCATTCAGTTAGCATTACCTGTTATTATTGCAATGATTTCACATTATTCTTTGGATATTCAGATTAAGTTATTATTTCCCTGTGTATTGTCTGCTTCAGTAGGTTTTATGTTACCTATAGCCACTGCACCCAATACTATTGCATTTGGAAGCGGTTATGTTTCTTTGAAAAGTTTTCTAAAAGCAGGATTCTGGCTGGATATATTCTGTATATTTGTCATCTCATTATACTGTTATTTTGTATTATGATTCTTGCAGAAAATGTCTATAAAAAAATTGGGGATACAGAGATTCTGAAAGGTATTTCATTACACATTCGTGAATCGGAAGTGGTGAGTTTAGTAGGGCCGTCTGGTGCTGGAAAGTCAACATTATTAAGTATTCTGGGAACATTGGATAAACCTACGAGTGGAAAAGTTATCTTTGATGGAGAAGATGTTTTTTCTTTTAATGAAAAGAAAATTGCGCATTTTAGAAATCAAAACATTGGCTTTGTATTTCAGTTTCATCATCTCTTGCCAGAATTTACAGCACTTGAGAATGTTTTTATTCCAGCATTAATTAAAGGAGAGAAAAAAAGTGAAGCAGAGAAGCGAGCCAAAGCACTACTGGATAAAGTGGGTTTATCACATCGTTTGAATCATAAGCCCAGTGAATTATCAGGCGGTGAACAACAACGAGTGGCGGTAGCGCGTGCTTTGATAAATCATCCAAAGGTAATTTTTGCGGATGAACCAACAGGAAATTTGGACAGCCACAATGCCGAAGCGTTACATCAATTGTTTTTTGATTTAAGAAATGAATTTCAACAAACCTTTGTTATTGTTACGCATAATGAACACCTTGCGCAAATGGCAGATAGAGTAGTGCATATTATAGATGGAAAGATTGTAGAAGAATAACTTTATAAAGTAGCTATTTCATTTTTCAATATTTCATAGTTAGGTTCTGTATAAAAGTAGTTTGCATTAAGGGTTAAGTCAGATTGAGAATTTTGAATTTTATCCAGAATATTTTCATTCATTGATAACTCTTTTGCAACTCCTTTTTTGACAATACTTTCTACATAGTCCGAAAATAGTGGATGGTTTATCGCATAATTATGTTTGACACCAAAAAGCAATGCATCAAACAAAGTGGTAGAATAAATAGAAAAATGAGCATCACATATTTGAAATAACCATTCAGTTGGATAATTTGTAATGAATACATTGTTGTTTCTGTTATTAATAAATTTTGAAATATCCTGCGTTGCAGAAGGATGTGGTTTGATGATAATGGCTATACTTTGTTTTTTGCTGTGAGCATCATCTACTAAAAAATTGATATAATCGGCTAAATGATGTTCTAAATTTTTTTGAGCTGTTGCAAATAGGATTTTGGAAAATTTAGATTTAATAGTTGCAATATAATCTATAAATTCAGTAGAAAAATTTTTTTCATAAAAGAGATAGTAGCCAAAAATTTTCATCTGATTAGTATCATATTCATATCCTCTGGATAGTACTGATTTCCAGTATTCGCCATATAGCCATATTTCATCTGCGAACAACGCTTTGTGTCTTACAGGAATAATTTTTTTATCATAAACATAAAACATATCTTCTTCTGCAATAAGTCCGTGTTGTAATTCTATAATTTTAATTTTTCTTTTTCTCAAAGCGTATAACAAAGATTCTTTTTGATAATGCGGAAATACAAATGCTAATTGAATATTAGGGAAGTTTTTGAGAATTTCTCTGTATGTTCTGTATTCTCTCCAGAATATCTCAATGATTTCTTCAAATAGCTTAATTTTATGATTGTCTAATTTAATTTGCTTCAATATATTTGAATAAGTTTTTCTTAATTCTCTTAGTAAAATTTTATCGTCTTCATTTAAAGGTAAAAAAGAATAACATTGGTAAAAATCTTCAAAGTTTAAATCGTGTTGAACTTTTGAAGGGAGCGTATTTGTTTTGAAAAATAAAACCTGTTTTCTATTTAATTGATTAAGAATATTTTCATAATACCTTGATTTGTATTCTTTTTGAATGGTTTCAATAGAACGTTCACAATCTCCTATGAAAATTTTTATTTTTTCATTTCTGGTAATAATTGGTTTGTTTTTTATTTTCAATCTTTTCAGAAAAAAAATAAAATTGATTAAAAAGTATGGTAATTTCCAGAACAATCTTGCGCGAAAACCTTCTTCTCTAAATATCGCATATTGAAATAACTTTATGATATTAAAATCATAACAATCAAATAGTTGAGGATTATCAATATAAGAGTTAAACTTTGCTTTTTTCTCTGTAAACTTTTCAGATATTTTGGTAACACTCATTCACTTAATAATTTATTTTCACACAACAAATCTACTAATGGTTTTAATTCTTTGACATTGACGTTAATACGATTGGCAATGTCTAATAAATCATTATTACCATCGCTGTATTGTAAAATATACATTATTTGCATCACCTTTTCTCGGTTGAGATTACCAACATACAAGTTTCTTTTCCCTAATTGTGGCTCGCCATAAGGATATTGATTCAAGTATCTACCATTACTCTCTAATGTCAACATTATTTCAAAATACATTTCTACACTTTCACGAAGGGCTTTGAATGAGATAAATTCTTTGTTATCAAGCGATGTATGATATTCCGGATATTCTCTATATGGTGTACGCATCAAAGAACCAACGGGCAAGTTAAAGGCAGGCGAACAATATTGTCTTTCATCACTACCGCCGGGATAAAATGGAAGCACACGAAAGGGCTTTTTGGAATAACTTAATGTATGTATAGCGGCTCTATCGGCTAATGTATTTCCATATTTGGATTGTTTGTAATGAAAAATACCTCTGTCTCCCACACAGGTTAGTACATATCCGGCTTTACAATACTTTTTTAAGTGTTCGCCGTGCTTTAGAAGATAGACCAATGAGCCAATCGTTTCAGGAATAAATACGAAACGATAGTTGTATTTTCTTTTTTTAAGTTGTGCTAACTGTTGATATAAAAACATTGCCACTAAAGGCCCTGATAATTCATTATTTGCCATACTTGGATGGCAGATATAAGTTGAAATTAAAACTTCATCTTTTGTTTCGCCTTCTAAAATTAAATCACCATAAGTAAGTGAGCCATTTTGTAAAGTTGAATCAATGTACACTTCATATTCTCCATTTTGAGGCAATTTTTGAAACTCTTCATAAGTTATACAAAAACCCCAATTTTCTTTGTAATAAGAAGTAACATAAGGAATAGCAGAAGGTTTATGAGGCAAGGTATGTAAATGTTGTTTTAATTCTTCAAATCTAATTTTTTTATGAATTGGGATAGAATAATTAACGATGTGTAAGTTGTGCTTTTTAAAATTACATATTTTTTTTCCATCAGGTGTGATAATAAATGCATCTCGTATGTTCCATTCTTTTGGAACTTGCCAGTCAAAAACTTCTGTACCACTTGGTACTTCGTGGATATTTAATGGAATTATTTCAGAAATAATTCTTAAACTTTCACGAACTCCATTACCAGTAATACTTCTGCATATTGGAAATAACTTGTCAAAGTATTCTTCTATTTTTTTTTCAAGCATATATTATTTAAATGGTTTGTACTTCATACTTTACGATATTTCTCACTTCTTTTGAAAATTCTATTCCTACTAAAATAATTTTATTCCTCAATCCTTCGTATTTCTCATACAACCACCTAATCAATTTCTGAAACTCAATGTAATAATAATCCTCTCCTACCTCAATCCCACTACGATTCCCAATATCTTTCAGTACATACTGAATGTAATGAACCAACTCCTCAGCATTCGTAGATTTTTGTTCACCAAAATCTATACGAATAACAGAATATTCCTTCTTCCAATCCCACTTATCATAAATATACAACCCTTCAAACAACTCCTTCCTCCCCTCAAACAAACATCTCATCGTATCTACCAACAAGGACTTACCAAATCGTCTCGGTCGTGATAAAAAATAATATTTTCCACTACTGATTAAATCAAATACGTATCGGGTTTTATCAACATAAATATACTCTCCACTCCTTATCTCTTCAAAACTCTGAACTCCTATTGGCATTTTTTTTTTCATAACTTAAACCTCTTCATAATAGTCAATAATCACACCATCTAATGGATGGACTTGAATAAGACGCATCTCGTTGTTTTCAAATTCTAAAACAATTTCATCACATAAGTAGTGTTCACTCTCTTTATCTTTTGTCAATCGAACTTTCGTAAGTTTTGTATTTATCACATCTTTCCACATCTCCGTAACATTCGCTTTTACCTTAAAAATTTTTATTTTTCCCTCAAATTCTCTCTCAATATGTTCTTTTTCTTCTTCAAAATTGTATTGAATAAAAGTTAATCCCTCCTGTGATTCGTTGCCCGTTAATGCCAGTTTACTACCATCAGAAAATACAAACTCAACTGCATCAATAACATCAATAGGTTCTTTAGGATTAATTGTATTTACCCACAAATAACAAATTACTTCACTTAATACTTTATCTTGAGCTTTAATAAGTTCATTTAGTGTTACGGCATCAATGATGTTATTTTTTTTCTCAACTTCCATAGTTGTATTTCCTCTTTATCAGGCAAATTTCCTTTCAAACTCTTGCATTACTTCTATCAAAACCTTCACGCTTTCAATTGGTAATGCATTGTATAACGACGCTCTGTAACCCCCAACATCTCTATGCCCTCTAATTCCACTGATATTGGCTTCTTTCCACATCTTATCAAATTCAGGTTCTAATGATTCATTCCTTAATCTGAAACAAACATTCATAGTACTTCTATCTTCTTTGCTTATGACCGTTCCTTCAAACATTGAATTTCTATCAATCTCTTCATATAATAATTTTGCTTTCTCATTATTAATTTTTTCAATAGCAGAAACGCCCCCAATTTTCTTCAACCATCTTAATGTCAACATCACTACATACACAGGAAATACTGGCGGTGTATTGAACATACTTCCAGCTTTTACGTGTGTTTTATAATCCAACATTGTCAATAATCCCGACTTATTTTTTTCTAAAAAATCTTTGCGAATCATCACCATTGTAGCACCAGCAGGCCCCATATTTTTCTGCGCACCAGCATAAATCAATGCAAACTGCCGGGCATCCACTTTTCTTGAAAATATATCAGAAGACATATCGCACACCAATGGCACAGAAACTTTTGGGAACGACTTATGTTGCGTTCCATAAATCGTATTATTGGAAGTAATATGCAAATAATCCAAATCCTCTGGCACCACATAATCTTTTGGAATGTATCCAAACTTCTTATCTTCTGAAGAACTTGCCACAATTATTGTACGTTCGCCTAATCTTCTGTGCTTCTCTTATGGCTTTGCTTGCCCATACGCCTGTATTGACATAACCTGCTTTTGTTTTCAAAAAATTGTATGGCACCATGGCAAATTGCAAACTTGCTCCGCCGCCCAGATAAATCACTTCATACTCGTCCGCACTTACTTCAAAGTGTTCCAATACCAAATGTCTTGCTTCATCCATTACTTTTTCAAAATTCTTACTGCGATGAGAAATTTCAAGCAATGACAAATTCATGTTATCAAAATTGATACATGCTTCGGCCGCTTCTTGCAAACTTCTTCAGGTAAGATGCCGGGACCGGCACTAAAGTTGTGAACTTTAATTTTTTTGGCTAATAATGTGATGAAACTCATATAAAATTTTTTGCCTCAAAGTTACTGCAAATAATTATTACCACTAATGTTTTAATTCCTGTCAGGATTTTTCTTGTAATACCACGCAGGTTTGGTTTGATTCCCTTGAATGCCGCACTCAAATAAAAACATAATTTGACACCGGCAATAATTGTTTGGTCATTCATATATTCCGCGTATACATCTGCTCCCACACCAAGGTCATATTTAAATTTATATACACACTGCACAGATGAATACAGATGCCATCCAAAATAGTTGTTTTGTATGGTATTGGTGGAATCTTGTGCAATAATACCGGTATAATGATAAGTTTCGTCTTTGAATCCGCCGCCGTATGTGATTCCTATAGGATTGAATATAAAAGCAAAGTGGATATTTTCAGTTTTGATTACAAAAGGCGAAAATAAAAAATTGAAATAACTGACATTGATGTCTTTTCTTTCAGGAAAAGTAAAAGATTTATTGTCTTTTATTCTGATTAATCCTACCTGCATATATGCTTCTTTGAATGTATGAAAGTTAAAGTGCAATGAAATGCCTTTCATATTGTAAGATATATTGTTGGAAAGAAAAAGATCCTGTGCCTATAGTAAAAAATCCCGCATTTAATTTGTATATTTTGTTGTCATATAAAATTTTGATGGGGACACTGTCTTTGTATATGGTATCCACTTTGATGTTTTGCGATTGTAGGGTATTTATTGTTATGAGAAAAATGATGAAAACTTTTTTCATGAAATATTTTTTTCTTGATATTGGATAATCTAAATCAACACAAACACCAATCAATGGGAGACAAATTGTTTTTGATTAAATACTCATTTGCTTTGCTGAAATGCCTGCATCCCAAAAAGCCCGTTCTTGCCAATGGAGAAGGATGCGAAGCAGTCAAAATCAAATGTTTGTTTTTATCAATCAAATCCATTTTTCCCATGGCCCATCTTCCCCATAGCATAAATACTACATGTTCTTTCTTTTCAGAAATAACTTTAATGGTAGCATCGGTAAATTTTTCCCAACCAATATTTCTATGGCTACCCGGTTGATTTTTTCTCACTGTTAATGAAGTATTGAGCAAAAAAACGCCTTGCAAGGCCCATTTTTCAAGATTACCGCTTTTGGGTATTTCGCAACCGATATCGTCTTTTAATTCTTTCAATATGTTTTGTAAAGAAGGAGGAATCTTCACGCCGTCATTGACGGAAAAACACAGCCCGTTGGCTTCGCCCGGGATTATGATAAGGGTCTTGCCCGAGTATCACTACTTTTAATTTATCAAAGGGAGTATAATTGTATGCGGCAAAAATTCTGTTTCCCGGCGGATATATTTCGTATTGTTTTTTTTCGTTGATTAAAAATTTTTTTAGTTCAATGAAATAATCTTGTTGAAACTCATCATGTAGAATATTTTTCCAACTCTCTTCAATTTTCGGATTGATGGAGATAGTTTGCATTCGTTGTTTTGGGGACAAAATTGAAAAAAAATTTGCATAGTATTTTTATATTGCATAATTTTGTCCCTTCAAATAAAACTTTATTGTATGAAAAAAAGCAGATGGTTTTTTATATTGATTGTTGCGGGAACGATTGTGGTTTCTTGCAAATCACACGAAAAATGCCCGGCTTATTCAAAAGCAAAAACTTCTAATGCCGAAAAAGTTGCTTAATTGGGCAGACATGTTTTTTTGTGTTTTCAAAAATTATTTTTTGAAAAATTTGTTTTTTGGTAAAAAATATTTTCAATACATTAGCCCCCAACCTAAAAAATAATCATATGAAAAAAATTTCCATTCTTTTAATGTTAGTAGTGATTGGAGCTGTAAATGCTCAACAAGACCCACAAATCACGCAGTTTATGCATACCAAGTTGATATACAATCCCGGGTATGCAGGCACGAGTGACGCACTTTGCGTTAATGGCTTGTTCAGAAAACAATGGGTAAGTTTCCCTGGTGCGCCCACTACCATGCTTTTAAGTGCCGATATGCCTGTCATGAATTTACCCATAGGTGCGGGCTTAAACATTATGAACGATCAGATAGGAGCCATGAAAACTCTTTATGCCCGTTTGGCAGTTGCATATAATAAGCAAATAGGTGCGGGAAAGTTAGGCGTGGGTATCGATGCCGGCATTTTACAAAATCAAGTATCTGAAGCATGGATTGTTCCAGAGCCCGGAAAAGTGGATAACAGTATTCCCGGCAATTACACCAGCGGCACACAATCTATTACCAATCCTGATCTAAATAAAATGTCTTATGACTTAGGCTTTGGGGTATATTATGGAATACCTAACAAAATGTATGTAGGTGTGGCTTCCACTCACTTGCCCGCACAAGAATTAAAATCCGGTAATGCCATTTACAAATTGGCAAGACATTATTATGTAATGGCAGGATATACTTTTGAATTAAACCCATTTAACAGCATTACTCCAAATATTAATGTAAAATCTGATGGTTCTACATCTATTATAGATGTTAATTTGACATATACCTATAATAATATGGTATGGTTGGGGGCTACTTACAGAGCACAGGATGCCATATCTCCTATGGTTGGGGTGAAACTTTTGAAAGATAAAAGTTTGAAAATAGGGTATGCATTTGATTATACCATGTCAAAACTAAAAGGATATACATCAGGTACACACGAAATTATGCTGGGTTATTGCTTCAATATCAAAAAGCAAAAAGCACCAACCGTATATGGCAATGTCAGATTTTTGGATTAAAAAAATTAAAATTTAATGTAACAAAATGAACATGTCTGCATTATATTATGAAAATGCTTACAATTAATAAAAGCAAACCACTATGAAAAAGATATTCTTTCTCTCTCTACTGCTTGCCATAATAGCGGGATGTAATAAGAGAACCGCTGAACTGGTGGGTGTGCAACCACGCGAACAATGGTATCAACCAGATCCTTATGGAATGCTTTATATTCCATTAGGAAGTTTTCACATGGGACCCAGTGATGAAGAAACAACCATGGCACATACAGCCAGAAGCCGGATGGTTTCAGTACAATCATTTTATATTGACGACTCAGAAATTTCCAATAATGAATACCGCCAATTTGTGTACTGGGTCAGAGATTCTATTGCGAGAAGATTACTGGCTAATGGTTCAAATGCAGACGCACAAGAATATCAAATACCTCAAGAAGATTTTTTAGCCATGTGGCCAGAATACAAAGGCGACCAAAATTTACCCGAATTTTATATCAATTGGGAAACTAAAATCCGTTGGGATAGTGATGATGAAGATTACAGAAATGATCTTCAGCCACTGTATATTCCGGAAGTTGAAAGATTTTACAACAGAAAGCAAATAGATACCCGTAAGCTCAATTATGAATATTACAGAATAGACATTCGCCTTGCTGCTCAAAAATCAAACAGATTCATCCCCAACAAATCGCCTGATGTATGGGATGCCGCCCACGAATACAAAAAAGCAGAATACATCAATGGAATTACTTTGAATGATGGACAAAACGGACAACCGGGAACACCCACCACTCCTGTCGGAGACCCTGAAAAAGACAATAAAACATTGGGAGCATATAATGTGAAAGATCAAGTATCCACAGGGCAAGGTAATTATATCTTAAGAGAAAGAAACGGAGTAGACAGGTCGGTCTTCATTGTCAAAGATATTATTAATGTTTATCCCGATACATTGGCTTGGGTTCATGATTATACATATTCGTTTAATGAGCCATTAACCAATATGTATTTCTGGCACCCTGCTTACGACAATTACCCCGTGGTGGGTATTACATGGAAGCAGGCACGTGCTTTTTCAATTTGGAGGTCTTTGTTGTTAAACAATTATTTGATTGGATCAGGGCAAAGTATAGTGAACGATTTTCGCCTGCCAACCGAAGCCGAGTGGGAATATGCTGCCAGAGGCGGATTGAAATTATCTCCTTACCCTTGGGGAGGCCCTTATATTCGTAATGCTCGCGGATGTTTCTTAGGCAACTTTAAACCCATGAGAGGTTCTTACATAGATGATGGTGGATTTCATACCGTATATATTTATTCGTACAACCCAAATGATTATGGACTTTACTGCATGGCAGGAAATGTGGCAGAATGGACAAGCAACGCATTTGATGAATCTGCTTATGATTTCTCACATGATTTAAACCCCGATTATGTATATGAAGCACAAGATAAAGAAGCTAATGTCTTAAAAAGAAAAGTTATCAGAGGCGGAAGCTGGAAAGATGTGGGATTTTATTTGCAGGTTTGGGCCAGAACTTACGAATATCAAGATACAGCCAAATGCTATGTTGGCTTCAGAAATGTTATGACTTATCTCGGAAGAGCAAAAGGAGATGAGTTGTAATGCATCAATAAAAGCAAACCATTAAAACAAAAATCACTAACAATTAAAAATCAAGTACTATGAGCAAACTACCAAAAGTAAAAGGGTTCAAAAGATTCTTACACATCGCTTCATCCGGCGGCGCATCCATTGTAATTCTCGGCGCCTTATTTAAAATTATGCACTGGCCGGGATGGGATGTAATGCTTATATCAGGAATGTGTACCGAAGCAATTATATTTACGCTTTTTGCCATGGATATCCCTCACGAAGAATACGACTGGACTTTAGCTATATCCTGAACTGGCGGGTATGGCTTCAGAACATACTGAAGAGGAGCAAGATAACGTGGCTTAACCCCTACTCAACAATTGGACCTTAGCTCTTGAAAATGCCAAAATTGGACCTGAACTGTTACAAAGCTTAAGTGAAGGGCTTAACTAAGATTATCCGAAACCGCTAAGCAAATCGGTGACATTTCTGATGCCCAAGTTGCCACTAATGAATATGTAGGATAGTCTGAAACAAGCATCCTCGAAATGTGAGCGAACTGGCTGATACTTACGCTAAAGCTGCTGATTCAAAGTATGAGTTCTTTGGCAAACACCGATGCCGGACAACTTGGTGAAAATGTTAACGAAGTTAGCGAATCACTCAAGTAAATTCTCCAAAAATGTAGCTGCGCTCAACGCTACCTACGAACTGCAACTACAATTCGGCAAAAGAAAGTCATTGGAAAATGTCAATCAGTTTTACGGCAGCTTAGAAGATTTAATTGAAAAATCTGACGTGATGCAAATTCTGCAGACACCAAAAAATATAGAGAAGAAATGAGCACTTTGGCATCTAACTTGTCGGCACTGAACACTATTTATGGTAATATGCTCAATGCCATGAGCTACAAACCCGTAAATCAGTATTAAAAATTTAAACTTGGAAATTTCTTGAACTTAAAAACATAATTCAATGGCAGGCGGTAAAGAAACACCCAGACAAAAGATGATAGGGATGATGTACTCTCGTATCTCACTGCCCTATTGGCTCTTAATGTGTCTAAACAGATCCTGAAAGGATTTATTACTGTCAACGAAAGCATGGAAACCACTATTACTCAACCTGGATGAAAACAACAAACGTGTTACTGGAAGGATTTAAAGCAGCAGCCGACAATAACCCTGCGGCTAAAGCCCTACTACGAAAAAGCACTGGAAGCCAGAAAACTACATTGAGGAAACTGTGAAGTACTTTGAAGACAACCAAGTTTGAAGTGATTAAAAAAACGGACCAGGTACCCAATGTTGATAGAACTTATAAGCTTAAGTTTAGATAAAGGTAAAATTGATGATTACGATACTCCCACTGGCATGCTCATCGGTTCCGATCCAAGTAAGATGATTGATGGGGAATATTCAGCAAAAGCATTAAGAAGAAAATTGGAAAAACTTGTAACGGACCTGACGAAATTGGTAGATAATATGCAGCAAGATAAAAAAACGCAATTTTTGAAAGAGGACTACGAACAAATCAAAAAGAAAATAGAAAATCTAAGACCTAAAGATAGTGATAAAATTGAAGATGGTTTGAAACAAACCTGGGAAATATCCAACTTCAATCATTTACCAATGGCCGCTGTTGTAACGAACTTAAACAAGATGATTGCTGATATGAGAAATACCGAAGCCGAAATTTATCAAGTTTTTGCTGCAGCATCTGGTAAGGTAGCACTCAAATTTGACAAACTTTCTGCAAAAGTAATGCGCCCTCTTCCTATATTCAATCAGGGCAAGTTTATAAAGCTGACATTTTTCTCGCCGCCTCGTCCAGTGCTATGACGGCAGATATGATGGAAGTTCTTGTAGGTGCTGAATATGATTCTATTTCAAAACAATTAAAATCGCCTGGCAATCCTATTAAAATAGAAGATGGAATGGGTAAGTATGAAGTACAAACCGGTGGACAGGGTGAACAAACCCTAAAAGGGGTAATCAAATTCAAAAAACCAACCGGTGAGTATGAGTATTATCCTTTTTCTACAACATATATGGTGGCTGCTCCATCTGTTGCCGTTGAGCCTGAAAAAATGAATGTGTTTTATATTGGTGTAGAAAACCCTGTTGTAGTTTCTGCTGCTGGTGTTTCACCAACAGACCTACAAGTTTCTATTAGTGGAGGTGGAGGTAAAATCGTGCCTAAAGGCGGCGGAAAATATATTGTAACTGTTACAACTCCCGGAGAATGTAAAATCAGTGTTTCAGCCAAAACAAAAGATGGCGTAAAACCACAAGGACCTCCAAAAGTTTTTCGCGTGAAAAGAATTCCTGACCCGCTTCCAAAATTAGGTGGAAAACCTGCCAATGGAGTTATGGAAATGCCTAAATTACAATTAGGTTCTATTGGTGGTGTGGGTGCAGAAGTTCCGGGATTTGACTTTGATGTAAAATTCCCTGTGCTAGAATTCACCTTCAGTGCAGTAGTAAAGGGTTCATTAAAAGAATTTAAGTGTACAGGTGCCAATTTGTCTCCAGAAGCAAAAGCTGTTTTACAATCCCTTGCACCAGGTGGAAAATGTTATTTTGAAAACATTAAAGTAAAAGCACCAGATGGCTCTGTTCGTACCCTTTCAACAGTATCTTTGAAAGTAAAATAAAATTATATGAAAACAATATCCAGATTTTTTTTAATGCTAATTCTCTGTGCCTCTTCCTTGACCCTGATGAATGCACAACAAGGCGTTTTCAAACCGGGCGATTATAGAGATGGAATATATGAAAAGGAAAACTCTGTGAATAGGCGCTTTATACCATATACCTTTTTGAGAGAGGCGGATGTGGCATACAAAAAAAGAATCTGGAGAGACATTGATTTAAGGGATAAAATTAATTTGCCGTTGTATTATCCTATCAATTATGAATCATCTGAAACAAGGATTTCTCTTTTTCAGCTTCTAAAAAGATACGCTATAAGTGGGCAAATTATCACGTTTTCTGATGAGCAATTTTTAATTCCATTACAACTTTCTGATGTAAAAACCAAATTCTCAAAATGTGATTCAATAGAAGAAAGTACCTACGACGCTAACGGCAACGAAATTTTAACTAAAACATGGCAATGTGATTCACTCTCCATCTTAAGAAATGTTCTAAAATACAGAGTGAAAGAAGATTGGTTCTTTGACAAACAACGTTCTGTCCTGGATGTTAGGATTTTAGGTTTGCAGGCTAATTTGTATGTTGAAGAAAAAGAAACATTCAAAGACCTTTTTTGGGTATACTACCCTGCTTGCCGTCCTTTCTTTGCAAAACACGAAGTGTTTAACCCCAGAAATCCTTCTGAAAACAGAACCTTTGAAGATATTTTCTGGAAAAGACAATTCAATAGTACTATCATCAAAGAAGAAAATGTCTATGATAGAATGTTATTAGAATACTTAAGGGGCCTGGATAATTTATTGGAAGCCGAAAGGATTAAAAACGATATGTTCCGTTGGGAACACGACTTGTGGCATCTCTAATAAAGTATATTATTATTATTAGTAAAATCATTATTCTATGAGAATTGTATTGTCTTTCATTTTTCTTTCTGTTGTAAGTGTTTTTTCATTCTGTAATGCACAGCGTAATCAAACTAAACCTCAAACTGTGGAAACCCCTTCAAGTCAAAACCCTCAAACCAAAAAGCTTACCTTTAAATTAATCATATCATTCACCAGCCATGCTTCTGGAATTGATTTTGAAAAGTATGATGCTATCATTAAATACATTCAATCGCATCCTAAAAAGCCCAAATACAAACTTTATGGTTGGGGAAGGGAAGGTGAAGTAGATATTTGTATGAATTTAAAAGAATTGAAAAAATCAGAAAGAAAAATTTTTATCGAAGAAATTAAAAAAAGAGCACAAGGTTCAGACAGAGTTTTTGTGAATCATAATGTAACAAAAGAATTCGTTGTAGATAAATTAAAAGACCCTCAATAATTCAAAATAATTTTACTCTATTTTCATTAAACCCTGTTATAGAAAAACAGGGTTTTTTATTTTACATTTGCTGCATAAAAATAAACCTATGAAAAAAGTACTTAAAATTTCAGCCATTGTCATTGTAGTACTAATTGTTTTACTAATTTCTCTTCCCTTTCTCTTCAAAGGCAAAATTATTCAAACTGTAAAAAATACTATCAATGAAAACCTGAATGCTAAAGTGGACTTTGGTAACTTTGATTTATCTATTATTTCCTCATTTCCTGACTTCAAATTTGAAATTGAAAACGTATCGGTTGTTGGAATCAATGAATTTTCAAAAGATACGCTTGCTTTTATTAATAAATTAGATTTAAACTTGAATTTAAAAAGTGTTTTGTCGGGCGACCAATATCAAATCAATAAAATTAGTATTACTTCTCCTCGCATTAAAGCCATCGTATTACCCGATGGAAAAGCCAATTGGGATATTGCTAAATCGGATACAACTACAACTGCCACTGAAGATACATCGGCTGCTACCCCATTCAAATTATCACTCAAAAAATTCAAAATTGAAAATGCTTATATTGTGTACGATGATCAACAATCTAAAATGTACAGTGAACTTTCTGATTTGAATTATGATTTAAGTGGTGATTTTACACAGGATGAATTTGATTTAATACAATCGCTTTCAATCAAAGAACTTACCTTCAAAATGGACAATATCGCTTATCTTAATAAAGCAAAATTCAACGCCAAAGCCAACATGAACGCTGACATGAAACAAATAAAATTTACTTTCAAAGAAAATGAATTTGACCTCAATGATTTTGTCTTGAAATTAGATGGATTTGTTGCAATGCCTAATGACAGTGATATTGTAATGGACATCAAAACTTCAACAGTAAATAATACCTTTAAATCCTTATTATCTCTTGTCCCTGCCGTGTATAAGAAAGATTTTGCCGGACTGCAAGCATCCGGAAAAGTGAGTTTTTATGCCGATGCAAAAGGTACTTACAACAATCATTCCTATCCTTCTTTTAATGTCCAATTAGTAGTAAACAATGGAATGTTTAAATATCCATCATTACCCAAATCAGTTAATAATGTCAATGTTGACTTGAAAATAAGCAGTCCTTCAAATGTTTTAGATAAAATGATCATTGACTTAAATAAGTTCCATTTAGAAATGGCTGAAAATCCAATCGATGCAAAAGCCACTGTCAAAACACCTATTTCAGACCCAGATTTTGATGTCTTTTTAAAAGGTAAAATTAATTTAGCATCTGTAAAGGAATTCATCCCTCTTGAAAAAAGCGATAATCTAAATGGAATAATCACTTCTGATATTCAATTAGCCGGAAGAATGAGCGATGTAGATAAAAAACAATTCGATAAGTTTAAAGCGAATGGAAAACTTGAAATTTCGGATATGTTATATCAAACACAATCACTTCCTTATGCAGTTAATCTCAAAAAAATGTTACTCAACTTTACCAATCAGTATGTTGAGTTATCTGAATTTTCTGCACTTGTTGGAAAATCTGATTTTAATGCCAAAGGAAAAATTGAAAACTTTATACAATATGTTTTCAAAGATGAACTTTTGAAAGGACAATTTGATTTCTCTTCCACTCTAATTGATGTCAATGAACTCATGAGTAGTTCATCTACTACTACCACAACTACTTCTACAACTACTGCATCT
The DNA here is from genome assembly GCA_026003255.1 of Bacteroidia bacterium. GTDB lineage: Bacteria > Bacteroidota > Bacteroidia > B-17B0 > Aurantibacillaceae > BPGX01. The sequence goes on from BPGX01000004.1 coordinate 222,514, forward strand.
TCCGGCACAACTACCACCACTTCTTCCTCTACAACAACTCCTGCTGACATCCCGGGCAATGTGGATTTTGTTCTCAATGCTAAAATTGACAAAGTACTCTATGACAAAATGGAAATTACCGACCTTAAAGGAAAAATTACCATTCGTGAAAAACGTTTAATAATGGACGATGTAGCAATGAATGTATTAGGTGGAAAACTCATTATGGATGGCTACTACGACTCCAAAAATTTGAAACAACCAAAAGTGAATTTCAACTTCAAAGTAGAAAACTTTGATGTACAAAAAACATTTGAAACATTCAATACCGTTCAAAAATTAGCCCCAATTGCCAAATACGCCAAAGGATTCTTTACTGCAACGCTTGAAAACTTTAATGTGGCTTTGAATGAAAATATGGAACCCGATTTGAATAGTGTAGATGCTTATGGCGTAATTAAAACCAATAACATTGTCATCAGTGGATACGAACCTTTCAACAAACTTGCAGAAGCCCTGAAACAAGAACAATTCAAAACGATTAATGTTCAAAACCTCAATTTATCTTACAAAATCAAAAACGGACGAATGAGTTTTGATCCATTTACTACCAAAATCAACCAGATTCAAACGACTATCTCTGGAAGTACAGGACTTGACCAAACGATTGATTACAAATGGGCTATGGAAATTCCCCGAAGCATGTTTGGCAATCAAACCAACAACGCCATGTCTGGATTATTACAGCAACTCAATCAGAAAGCCGGCACCAATGTTCAATTACCTGAAAAGATTAATCTGGACGTGTTATTTGGAGGTACGGTGACAAAACCAACTATTAAAACCAGTATGAAAGAAACAGGACAGGCCGTGCAGCAAGAAATCAAGGAACAAGTTACACAAGCCGTAGTAGACAAAGCTGCTGAAGAAGCGCAGAAAATCCTGGAAGAAGCGCAAGAACAGGTCAACAAATTGAAAGCAGAAGCTCAAAAACAAGCTGAACAAATTAAACAAGAGGCCTACAAACAAGCAGAGGAATTAGAGAAAAAAGGCGCCAATCCACTCGAAAAAATGGCTAATAAGAAGTTAGCCGAACAATTACGAAAAGAAGCCGATAAAAAAGCGCAAAAACTCATTGATGAGACCAACGCAAAATGCGATAAAATCATGGCGGACGCCAAAGCCAGAGCAGATGAAAAATTGCAGAAGAAGTAGAAAGTAGAGAATTTATTTGCTAAATTTTTCTGTCTTATCAGGTATATTTAATCCAATTCTACATTAGAAATTAAAATCATTTAGAAGAGATTCCTTCGGATGCTTTTGCATCCTCGCAATGACGGGTCTCTTCCTTATTTTTATAACTACCCTTCCAACTGTGGAAGGGTGAAAACAAAAAATCCTTAAAAAGTAACGGTTATAAAGGAAAGCACAATATTTGAGAAATGTTTAATGAATAATCTCGGATTATATTATCAACCAGTTAGCTATAACTTTGGCTTCACTTCTACCATTTCAAATCCTTCAATGATATCGCCTACTTTAATATCGTTAAAATTTTCTATGGTTAATCCGCATTCAAATCCGGCAGTTACTTCTTTTACATCCTCTTTGAAACGTTTTAAGGATGATAAATTGCCAGTATAAACAACTATTCCATCGCGTATTACTCTTACTTTCGTCTGGCGAGTAAGTTTTCCATCTAATACATAACAACCGGCTACAGTGCCTACTTTACTAATTTTGAATATCTCACGTACTTCTACATTGCAGGTTATTTTTTCTTCAAATTTTGGCTCTAACATACCTTCCATAGCGGCTTTTACATCATTGATAGCATCGTAGATGATAGAATAAGTACGTATTTCTATTTCTTCTTTTTCGGCCAATTGACGTGCTTTTAATGTGGGTCTTACCTGGAATCCAATTATGATCGCATCAGATGCAGATGCTAATAACACATCACTTTCGCTAATGGCTCCAACGGCTTTGTGAATTACGCTCACTTGAATTTTATCGGTTGACAGTTTCAACAAGGCATCGGTGAGTGCTTCAGCAGAACCATCCACGTCAGCTTTTACGATGATTTTCAGTTCTTTGAAATCGCCAATGGCCAATCTACGACCAATTTCATCTAATGTAATATGTTTCTGGGCACGAAGTGCTTGTTCACGTATTAATTGTTGACGTTTGTTAGCAATTTCTCTGGCTTCACGTTCATCCTCCATTACTACAAACTTATCACCGGCATTAGGAGCGCCATCTAATCCAAGAACTTTGGCCGGTATTGATGGCCCAGCTTCATTTATTTTTTGACCACGTTCATTAAACATCGCCCTTACCTTACCGCTGTATGCTCCGGCTAAAAGAACATCACCTACTTTTAAAGTACCATTTTGAACTAAAACAGTGGCAACATAACCTCTACCTTCTTCTAAAGCTGCTTCAATTACTGTTCCAGTGGCTTTTCTGGTTGGGTCGGCTTTAAGTTCAAGAAATTCTGCTTCCAATAAAACTTTTTCAAGTAATAAATCTACATTTAATCCTTTTTTTGCAGAGATTTCCTGGCATTGATATTTACCGCCCCATTCTTCTACCAATATATTCATATTGGCCAATGCTTCTCTAATTTTATCTGGATTAGCACCTGGTTTGTCAATCTTATTGATGGCAAAGACCATCGGTACTCCAGCGGCTTGAGCATGGTTAATGGCTTCCACTGTTTGAGGCATGATGCCATCATCAGCGGCTATTACAATAATGGCTACGTCTGTAAGTTTTGCACCTCTGGCACGCATGGCCGTAAATGCTTCGTGACCGGGTGTATCTAAAAAGGTAATACCTTTACCATTTGGAAGTGTAACGTGATATGCGCCAATATGCTGCGTAATTCCTCCCGCTTCACCGGCTACAACGTTTGATTTTCGGATGTAATCCAATAACGAAGTTTTACCATGGTCAACGTGTCCCATGACTGTAACTATTGGAGGACGAGGTACCAGATTTTCAGGATTGGTTTCTTCTTTCTCTTCAATGTTCTCAACATCTTCTACAGTAACGAATTGAACTTTATGTCCAAATTCTTCTGCTACAATAGAAATGGTTTCTGCATCCAATCGTTGATTGATTGAAACAAATAATCCAAGTTGCATACAGGCCTGAATAACTTTTGCCACTGGAACGTTCATCATGTTGGCTAATTGATTCGCTGTAACAAATTCTGTTACTTTAAGGATTTTACTTTCTTCAGCGACCTGTTCTTTTTGTTTTTCCAGTTTTTCCTTGATTTTTTCTTTTGCTTCCCTTTTGATTTTTTCAAGTTTTGAACGTTCTTGTTTTTCTTTTTCTTTTCTTGCCAATGTTTCTTTTATACGCTTTGCTACTTCTTCTGGATCGGGTTCTGTTTTTGGAGAACTAAACGATGTTCTTTCTTCAAAAGGTTTTCGGAATGGTTTATGTTTATCTTTTTTGAAAGTTTCATTATTAGAAGTGGATGTATCGGGTTTACCAATGCGCTTTCTCTTTTTGTCTTTTTTGTGATGAGATTCTTGTTCTTTTTGAGATGGAGAAACAGGAGTAGAAGTTGAGAATATCGGTTTTTTTTCTTCTTTTTTAGGTTTCTCTTCTTTGGGTTTTGTTTTTTCAAATTGAGAAAGGTCAATTTTTCCAAGTACTTTGGGCTGTTCTTGAGTAGGAATTTCTGTTTTAATGAACTTTTCTTCTTCTTTTTGATCAGTTTGATTAATAGTTGATATTGCAAAATCGGATGTGTTTTCTATAGTAGTTTTTGCTTCTGTTTCGGATACCTTTAATTGTGGAGCATCTATTGAAGAAGAAGATTCTTTTCTATCTTCAGAAATTGCTTCTGATGATAAAACAGATTTTTTAGAAGTAGATTTTGTACCTTTCTTTGTGGTTCCTTTTGGCTCGTCAGTAGTTTCTTCTTTTTTTGTTTTTGCTTTTTTAGTAGTAGTAGTAGATTTTTTTTCTTCTTTTGTTTCTTTATCTTTTGAGGTTTTCTTAGTCGTTTTTTCTAATTCAATTTTACCTTTAACTTTTGGTCCATCTATTTTTGGTATTTCTGTTTTAACGATATCGTCCGATTGTAAAGTTTCTTCTCTCTTTTTAGGTTCTTTTGATTCTGAAATAGTATCGGTTTGCTTAGAAATAATTTTCTTTTCTTTTTCTGATTTGATAATTTCAGGGCTGATAATTTCTGCGGTAGCAGCGTTTTTGATGATAATTTTTTCTTCCGATATTTTTTCTTCTTCTTGTTTTTTTATGACTTTATCAAGAGTAACTGTTTCTTTTTTATCAGATTGAAGTTGTTTTAATTTCTTATCAGCTTCTTCTTTAATTTTTTTATCCTGTGAAAATTCTCTTTGTAAAATGAAATACGCTTCTTCTGATATTTTTGCATTAGCGGTTTCAGGAGGCGTAACTCCTTTTTTCTTTAAGGTTTCAACAAGGGTTTCAAAAGAGATATTAAATTCTCTTAAAACAACATTTGCTCGTTTGGTTGGAGTCGTGCTTTCTGCCATAGTTTCTTAAATTGTCGGCAAAGATAATCAAAAATATGCTCAATTATGAGAATTATTAGAATTTATTCTTTAATGGTTATAAAACATTGTACTATAATAACACTATCTTTGTGCAAATTTTATTGAAATGGAATATTCCAATCCTTGGAAAACTTTGAAAGTTCAAAAGTTATTTGATTCACCGTGGATAGAACTGGAACTTCATGATGTCATAAATCCATCAGGAAATAAGGGTATTTACAATGTTGTGAAATTTAAACATCTTGCCATCGGTATTTTACCAATAGATGAAGAAGGATATACTTATCTTGTGGGACAATGGAGATATCCACTCAATCAGTATAGTTGGGAAATTCCCGAGGGTGGTGGTAAATTAAATGTAGACCCATTGGAAAGTGCCAAAAGAGAATTATTAGAGGAAACAGGATTGATTGCAGAGCACTATGAAGAATTATTACGCTTGCATACAAGTAATTCAGTTACTAATGAATTGGCAATTGTTTACCTTGCAACAGGATTGAAGCAGATGCAATCAATGCCAGAAGAAACAGAAGATCTAAGTATAAAAAAAGTTCATTTATCCGAAGCGTTTCAAATGGTAATGAATAATGAAATCACGGACTCTATAAGCATGGCGGCGATTTTAAAAGCTTCTATAAAATTTAATGTCTTGAAATAATATGGATAATTTTTTGTTAACATATTCGTACTATCCTGACTATGGATTTCAAAATTTTTTATACCTTTTAGAAGATGAGCTTATAGACATTTCTGATGTAGAACAATTTAATCAACTTGTGATAGTGATTCCTTATGATTTTAAAAATGTTGTTGAACCCAATTGTTTCAAAAACGATCATTTGTGCATACCTTTTATTATTCCAATTAAAGAAAAAATTCTGATTAAAAACTTTCAACAAATTTCAACCGTATTAAATGAGTTTAATCTGAATAAAACCTTTAATGCTGGTTATTTTAGTGTGGTTGATTTTAATGTTTACAATGAAAACTTTCAGAAGATTCAAAAGTATTTGAAAGCAGGGGATATTTATGAAATGAACTATTGTATTCCT
>BPGX01000005.1 GCA_026003255.1 Bacteroidia bacterium
TGGGAGCTGGGGCTTATTCTTCGTCTGTTTTTCATGTGATTACACATGCTTTTTTCAAAGCGTTGTTATTTTTAGGTGCTGGTTCCGTGATTCACGCCATGGGTGGTGAGCAGGATATTCGTAAAATGGGTGGATTAAACAAAAAAATACCAATTACTTATTACACAATGCTCATTGCTACTATTGCCATCAGTGGTATTCCGCCGTTTTCAGGATTTTTCAGCAAAGATGAAATTTGTAGCCCCATGTTTATGAACACAATAGAATTCTGTGGTTTATTGGTGTTATTGCCTCTATGTTGACGGCATTTTATATGTTTAGAATGTTGTTCCTGACCTTCTGGGGCTACTTCAGAGGTGGTGCTGAATTGTATAACATTTACACGAATCGCCGCAAGTGATGACTATTCCATTAATGATATTAGCCGTGTTAAGTGCTATTGGTGGAGTTATTGGACTTCCAGAATTTTTAGGAACAAAGAACTGGATAGGAAGTTATTTAGATAATGTTATTGTTATGAAATCGTATTTAGGATTAAGTCATGAGACAGAATGGATGTTAATGGGAATTGCCGTTGTGGCTGCACTTGCAAGTATTTATTTTGCGTATCAATTATTTGTAGTAAATAGTGTGTTGCCTGTAAGTGATGAAAAGGAATTAAAATGGTGGCAAAAAATTATTTATCATAAATTTTATGTGGATGAATTTTATGATGCAGTAATTCGTAAGCCAGTAGATTTTATGGGAAAAGTTTGCTATAAGTTTTTTGATAAAATTGTTTTAGATGGATTAGTGGATGGTACAGGAAGTACCGTTTTACAATTAGGAAATTGGATAAGAAAAATTCATGTAGGAAATATCGCATACTACATTATAGCAATGACTCTCGGTATCATTGCATTATTTATTCTAATGAAATAAAATAAATTTTTGGATTTTAATCTGAATATACTAAAACATAAAATATGATTGGAAATTTGTTGATATTCGTTCCAATGTTGGGTTTTTTAATGTTATTATTACCATCTTTTAGGGATAGTGCAAGAAGATTAGCGTTGTTTTTTGTAGGAATAGAATTTTTAATTGCACTTATCGCGTATGGACTTAATTATTCCTCAGTTTCTGATAGTTTACTTAAAATAGATTACAATTGGATTCAAGCGATTAATGCCCATTGGCATTTACATGTTACAGGTGTATCAATGGTCTTAGCATTATTGAATGCACTTGTATTTGTAGTAATATTTTTATCTGTTGAAAAAAATCAATACGCTGATAAACCACATTTATTTTATGCTTTAGGTTTGCTAATGCAAGCAGCGATGATGGGTGTTTTTCTTACTAAAGATGCGTTTTCTTTTTATATTTTCTGGGAGTTATCGCTTATTCCAATTTATTTAATTGGCTTAATGTGGGGTGAAAATGGAAAAGAAAAAATTACCTTGAAATTTTTCCTATACACTTTCATTGGTTCCTTATTTATGTTAGCAGGGTTTATTTATCTCTATCATCATACAGCGTTATTAAATGAAAAAGGCATTCGTTCATGGGACATTTTGGATTTTTATCAAGCAGGAAAACTCTTAACTCCCCAACAACAAATGGTGGTGTTCTGGATGATATTTCTGGGATTTGCAGTCAAAGTTCCAATATTTCCATTTCATTCATGGCAACCAGATACTTATACCAATATGCCCGTACAAGGCACCATGATGCTTTCAGGTTTGATGCTGAAAATGGGTTTATTTGGGCTGATGTTTTGGCTGGTTCCTGTTGTGCCAACAGCGGTTTCTGAATGGCAAAATTTTGTATTGTTATTGTCTATATTAGGGGTTGTTTACGCTTCCTTTTCTGCTCTGGTTCAAACGGATTTCAAACGAATGCTCGCCTATGCATCTATGGCACACGTTGGGTTAATTGCTGCTGGGATATTAAGCAATACCAGGCAAGGTATGGATGGCGCAGCAGCACAAATGTTTGCTCACGGTGTATATGTAACAGGATTGTTTTATGTAGTACATCTTTTTGAAAAACATACTGGCACAAGAGAGATTACGAAGTTAGGCGGTATTCGAAATCTCAATGGTCAATTTTCTAATATATTCTTGATTATCTTATTAGGTTCGATTGCATTGCCTTTAACACATGGCTTTGTGGGAGAATTTCTAATCATTACGGGATTAACTCAAACTTCATTAGTGTGGGCTATCATCGGTGGAATGTCCGTGATTTTAGGGGCAGTGTATATGCTGAGAGCATATCAAAAAATGATGTTAGGCGATGTAGTAAAAACCAATTACACTTTTGGGGCATTAGAAGGAAAAGATAAATGGAGTTTGTTTTTAATTGTATTCGTCATTTTATTTTTAGGGATATTTCCACAAGCATTGAATATTTTCACTTCTGCAAATATCAATGGATTATTCGCAAAATAATAATGTAAATAAAAAAATAATATATGTGGGCACTTGTTACCATCTTAATATCTGGAATAATCGCACTTTTGACTGAAATTTTCAATTTCAAGAAAGCCCTGTATGGCTTATCATTACTGGGAATTTTAATCGCATTGGTTTTTAATGTGATGGAGTGGAATCATCCATTTTCGTGGGAATACTCTGATTCTATGGTCCTATTTGATAAAGTAGCATTGGCTTTTTCATCCGTATTATTAATCACTGTCTTCTTATGGTTTTTAATGTCCCAATCCTATTTTAATGAAGAAACGAATCTGGTAGAGCATACATCATTAGTATTGTTTTCACTAATTGGCAGTATGCTTTTAGTGTCATTCAACAATCTGGTAAGTTTGTTTTTAGGTATAGAAATTTTAAGTATACCATTATATGTTCTGGCAGCAAGTAATAAAAAAGATATTTTATCTAACGAAGCAGGTTTCAAGTATTTAATTATGGGGTCGTTTGCTTCAGGTTTTTTACTTTTTGGAATTGCATTACTGTATGGTGCTTCTGGTAGTTTTGATTTGTGGACAATATATTCTACATTGAGTACTGACCATGTTCCAACATTTGCCTATACGGGCATTGTGATGATTTTAATTGCTCTGGCTTTCAAAGTATCTATTGCACCATTCCATTTCTGGACACCAGATGTTTATGAAGGTTCGCCAATTGTTATCACAGCATTGATGAGCACTATTGTAAAAACATCAGTATTTGTGGCTATCATGAAATTGTTTTTGTGGTATTTTTATCCTGCATTTAATCATTATGTGGAATTAGTGGCTGGGATGATTATTCTTTCTTTAGTTGTTTCTAACTTCTCTGCACTGCGACAAACCAACATCAAAAGATTATTGGCTTTTTCAAGTATAAGTCATGCTTCTATTATGTTGCTTTTAGTTATTGCTAACATCCGAAACAACTCTACTATCAATGCTTTATTGTATTATACTTTTGCTTATTCTATTGCAAACATAACCGCTTTTGCTGTTATTAGATTGATTTCGCAACAACAAGAAGAAAGAATAGAGGTATTAAAAGGGCTTATTTACAAACAACCTTTACTGGCCATTACACTTATGATTGCTTTGTTGTCTATGGCTGGAATTCCTGTTACCGCTGGATTTTTTGCCAAGTATTATGTTTTATCCGCATTGATGATGTCATCCTACAAATGGATGATTATAGCAGCCATTCTGGCATCTATTTTAGGGGTTGTCTATTATTTGAAATTAATTATTACCATGTTTGAAAAAGAAAGTAAGCAAAAAGACGTTTGGGACATCACTATTAGTTCAAAAGAATGGGTATTATTAGTTGTATCGTTGGTGTTGCTTATTCTTGCAGGTGTCTATCCTGATGGTATTGCTTTTTATTTGATAAAATAAAATGCTATATTTTTTTAAATTAGTTTCGAAGCCAATCCAATCTACACTCGTTTTTGTTGTTTTTCTTTCCAGAATAATTTTAGCACAGGATAAGTCGTATCTATTACAAGTTTGTACTGTTTTATGTTCCAAAGAATATAGTGGAAGAGGATATACGGCCTATCCATCTCAGAAAATTACTGGTATTGAAAAAGCAAAAGAATTTATTATTCAGGAAATAAAAAAAAATGGCGGGTATGATTTAAGAGAATACATTACTAAAACTAAACAATTTTCAAGGTCAGTAAGTATTAAATCCTTAAAAAATAAATTTTCATACAAAAACGAAATTCTTTTTCCATTCAATAACATCCATCAAGTGTATGTAGAAATTAATAATCAAAAACTCATTTTAGGTCAAGATTATTTGCCGGATGCCAGTTCCCCAAATATTGATTTTGTGGGGCAACTAATAAAAATTGATTCAATACATTTTATTAACAAAGAACATAAAATAATTCTGAAGATAAGTGAAAAACTGATTTATTCTGCTTCGCAGCAGCAGGAAGATTTCGTACTAATTCACATCAAAAAGGATTTGTTGAAGAAGGAAAATTCAATTATTGATTGCAAGATTAAAATTAAAGCCCAAATAGAGAAAGTCAAAACAAATAATATTTACACTTTTATTCCCGGTACGCAATTTCCAGATTCATTTATTGTTTTTTCTGCCCATTACGACCATCTTGGAAATATTGATACAACGATATTTCCCGGTGCCAATGACAACGTATCGGGAGTAGCCGTTTTATTAGATTTAATGCGATATTACAAAAGAAATCCATTAAAATATTCTATTGCGTTTTATTTTTTCACTGGTGAAGAAATTGGTTTACTTGGTTCAAAGTATTATGTTGACAATCCTTTATTTGACTTAAAGAGAATAAAATTTTTAATAAATCTTGATTTAATGGGAGGAGGAAGCGAAGGGATTATGGTGATTAATGGAAAAGTATTTGAAAATGAATTTGAAAAGTTAGTAAACATCAATAATGAAAAATACCATTTAGTAGTAAAATCGAGAGGTAAAGCACAAAACAGCGACCATTATTGGTTTACAGAGAAAGGTGTAAAAAGCTTTTTTATTTATACCTTAGGAGACATTAAGGCCTATCACGATATTTATGACATTCCTAAAAACTTGACATTCTGGAATTATGAAAAAATATTCTCTTTACTCGTTGATTGGATAAATAGTATTAATTAGCCCAAATTATGCATTAGAAATCAAGAATATTCACAAGAGATTGCTTCGGGCGTTGACACGCCCTCGCAATGACGGACTTATTCTTTGTTCTTTATAACTACCCTTCCACCTGTGGAAGGGTGAAGCCAAAAAAGATCAAAAAAACACATCCATAAAGAAATACTTAGTATATGCAAAGTTTCAAATGAAAAATCCGGGATTAGTTGAAATAAGGTATTCTACTACGCTATCAAAAAGCATTTTTTATTTTGGAAATTTATTATTTATATTTGCGGAAAAAAACAACATGAATTTTAAAATCTTTATAAGTGGATTAATTTTGGTATCTTCTTTTTGGGGATGTAAAAAATCCTCAGAACCGGTTCAGTTAGATACCGAATCACAAACAGCCATAGATTATTCAATTTGTGAAAAAGAATTTTCTCAAGTAGGTCCAACGGCTACTAATCTTGTAATTAAAACGAAAAGTAGTCCACCTCGCTTGATGCAAGGATTTTCTGGAATCCTTTCTACTTGCGATACACTCACCTGGATTGCTGGTGATACGTTATGGACATCGCCAACTCACGAAAATCCAGTATACGAATATGACTTTGGCACCTGCGGAGGATACATGTTTGATGGCGTTCCAAGAAGTGGAAAATGGCGTTTAACCTTTAGAAATGGCGGAATTAAAAAGCCCGGTTCTTCTATTTTAATTCAATTAATTAACTACAAGTTAGGAACGGTGAGTTATTCTGCGGATAGTATTGTTTTCAAAAGTGGTGGTACAAACAATGGTGTATTTACATACACAATGAACGTTTATAATGCTGTTTGCTCTGCTCCAAGCTGGACAATTTCTTATAATTCATCGCGTTCTGTTTCAGTAGATACAAAAAATACAAATGACCCATCTGATGATGTAGTAACAATTGTAAGCGGAACAGCGAATGGAAAAAATAGAGAAAACAGAAGTTTTGAAGTAAATATCACCAATCTTGAAAAACCAACATCTTGCAAATACATCACCAAAGGCACAGTTTCAATTACGCCTTCTGGATTAAAACCAAGAACCATTAATTATGGCGATGGCACTTGCGATAATAAAGCAACAATATCTGTTGGAGGCAATGTTTTTGAAATAACTCTCAATTAGCTTTTATATCACAATGAATTTAGACAACATATTTTCCATATATCAGGCAATGGAGGACTCCGGAATAATACTCTCCTTCAAGGGAGATATTACTTCTGATTTATTAACCTCTGTATTGCAAATTATGGAAAATCGTTTAGAAAGTTTTCAAGAAGATACCAAAGTAAAAAAGAAAGTTTATCATGTTCTGGTAGAATGTTTGCAAAATTTATATCATCACATGGATGAAATTCCATCTCATGTTAATGGCAAAGATAGATCCGCAATATTCATGATTGGAAAAAACGATGAAGGATATTTAATTTTAACCGGAAATTACATTCTGAATGAAAACATACCAGGACTTAAATATAGAATTGATGAAATTAACTCATTGACAAAAGAAGAACTCAAAGAATACTATAAAGAAGTACTCACAAATGGAGAAATGTCTCTAAAAGGCGGCGGCGGATTGGGCATCATTGATATTGCCAGAAAATCTGGAGAAAAATTAGAATACGAATTCCTTACTATTTCCAACAACATTTCATTCTTTATTCTGAAAATTAAAATTACCAATAAACAATCAACTTAAATTTTATTAACTAAAAAATAAAACCACTATGGAAAAAATAACAGTAGAAGCAACCCCTAAAACTCCTTACTTATTACTTGACCCAAAGGCAAAATCCATTACAATTAAAGGTAGGTCCATTCCTGAAAATTCTGTACAGTTTTACACCCCGGTATTTAATGCATTGGATACCTGGATTGCAGAAAAAACGAAAGATAAAATTACCGTTTCCATTCAATTAGAATACTTTAATACCAGTTCCTCAAAATGCATTCTGGATATTTTCAAAAAACTTCAAGAACTTCTTAAAAACGGAGCACAGGTTGACATTACCTGGATTTATGAAAAAGACGATGAAGATATGATGGAAGCCGGACAGGACTATCAAACCATTGTCGGCATTCCATTCAAAATGGTAGAAGTAGAAGAATAATATTTATTGGGTTTATTACATAAAAATAGAAAGCAGGGGAGATATATCCCTTGCTTTTTTATTTTCTAAAAGGGTAGTATGAAATTTGAAAAAAAACATCTCACTCAAATTGATAGTACCAACAATTATGCCAAACAAAACCTTGAAAAAGTAAATATCCCTACGATCATTTATGCTGATTTTCAAACAAATGGAAGAGGACAACAAAATAATGTCTGGTACAGTGAACCATCAAAAAATTTACTTTGCTCCATAGTACTTCCCCTGTATTTGCCTATTCAATATAACAATTATATTAGCAGATGGACAGCAATTGTACTTGTAGAATTCTTAAAAAATTATATTGATGAACCATTAATTAAAATAAAATGGCCAAACGATTTGATAATTTATACAAATAAAGAATATAAAAAAATCGCAGGCATTCTGATTGAAAACAATATTGAACATAAACTAATCACTAAAACTATTATTGGAATTGGATTGAATGTCAATCAAACCGAATTTGGTATTTTCAATAAAATCGCAACATCCATTGCACTCATCACCGCTCAAACCTATCCTATTTCTCTACTAATCAACAGCCTTGAAAACATTATTTCAAACCTCTTCCCATTACTTACTCTTCAACAATTTGAAAATATCAACCGCTATTATATTAATCACCTATATGGCTGGCAACATGAATTCTTTTACAAAGAAAAAGACACCCTATTAAAAGGAAAAATTATCGGACTCAGTGATGATGGAAAAATAACTATAAAAACAACCAACCATCAAATCCATAATTATGAAAACAAACAAATTCAATTTATTTTATAGATATTACTTTCTAATTTTGTTCATATTAACTCTGTCCTCGCCATTTATGGCCCAATTGAATGTTACTTTAAAATATAAGAAAGCAAAATGCGGAGGCGCAAAATCACAAGATACTACTTCTATTTTTTTATTATCCAATAAAAAATGGATTTTAGAGCATCCCAATAAAAAAATTGACACAATATACACGGATGACAATGGAACCATTAAATTATCAAACAAAAAAGGACAATATAAATTATACGAACCCTGGAAATTCTACAAACAAACGCCTTCTGACTATCCCATCCAATTCTATGACAAAAAATGTCTTCAAAAAGCGTATCAAAATCCTGATTTTACAATAATCGTTTCTTCTAAAAAAAGATTCAAACTTTCTCCTCAATACTATCTTCAAGTATGTCCGGACAAACATCCTTGTTTACGAACAGATACTATTATACCAAGAATTCCCAGACAATAACGAATTGTTAATTCTTCTAAAAAATTTAATTGGAAACTTGTAAAACGAAAATAGTTTCCATAGTTTTGCAACCAGAATTATGAACGTAAAAGACAACATACTATCTGCGGCTCAAGAGTTGTTCTTCAAAAAGGGCATAAAATCCGTTACTGTTGACGATATTGCCGCTAAACTCAAAATTTCCAAAAAAACCATTTACGAAACCTTTGAAAATAAAGACGCTATTGTTTTTGAACTCGTCAAAGCCCATCTCAATCACCATAAAGAACTTATTGAAAAACTCATTGAACAATCTGATAACATTATAGAAGAAACAATGAATGTTGTTCGATGCTCCTCCGAAATGATGAACCATATTAACCCCGTTGTATTTGAAGATTTAAAAACATACTATCCCAAAGTATGGAAATATCTTGAGGACTTCAAAGCATCCTTCATAATGCAAACCATCATTAAAGGCCTTGAAAAAGGACAAAAACAAGGACTCATTCGAAAAGACATAAATATCAAACTCATTGCCTATTTACGTTTGTTACAAATCAACTTGCTTTTTGAAACCGATATATTGGAAAAATTTAATCTCACCTTTAATGAACTTCAAAATCAACTCACAAAACACTTTTTATACGGCATTGCTACTGAAAAGGGCATTAAAATCATTCAACAATCTGAACCTTAAAATTTTTTTTACTCTATGAAAACTCTAAAAACAATTTTAGTTTCTTTAGTTTTTACCATCAGCATACCAGCGCAAAACAACTTAAAAACTTTTTCATTAAAAGAAGCCATTGACTATGCCTTAACACATAGCCCTACATATCTTGCATCAGAAACTGACGTAAAATCAGCCAAAGCCAGAAATTGGGAATACACCGGAATCGGACTTCCACAAGTATCCGCTTCTTTTGATTTGAAAGATTACATAGAATTACCCACTTCCCTTTTGCCCGGACAATTTTTCGGAGCTCCTCCCGGCACTTATGTACCAGTTCGATTTGGAACTCAATACAATGCAAATGCAGGCATTTCGGTTTCTCAAATTATTTTCAGCTCGGACTATATTTCGGCTTTGCAGGCCTCCAAAGGTTTAGTAGAACTTACACAAAAAAACCTTCAACGCACTAAAATTGAAACACAAGTACAGGTTACAAAAGCATACCTAAACGCATTAGTGGCTAAAGAACGTTTCAATATCATTCAAACTAATATACAAAAATTAGAAAAACTTCTTCACGACACTAAAACTCTTCATGAAAATGGTTTTGTAGAAAAAATTGATTTGGATAGGATTCAAATCGCCTACAATAATTTACTCACCGAAAAAGAAAAATTTTTACGATTAATTGGTCTTTCTCAAACATTATTAAAATATCAGATGAACTATCCTTTAACCGATTCAATAATTTTAACCGACTCGCTTATTCAATTCAAAGATAGGATTACAGACATTAAAGAACTACAATTCTCTCCAGAAAAAAGAATTGAATACCAAATTTTCAATCAACAAAAAAAACTAAATGAAATTGACCTGAACAGATATAAAATGCAATTTTTACCCTCAATTGTAGCGTATGGTTCATACACAAAAAATGCGCAACGTACAGAGTTTGATGTATTTGATTTTTCTAAAAATAAACAATGGTTTGATATAAAATTAATCGGTGTAACGCTTAACTGGAATCTCTTTACCTCTGGACAAAGATACTTTAGAATAAAACAAGCACAGTACAATGTTTTGAAATCGCAATATAATCTGGAACAAATTAAACAATCTGTTCAATTAGAATATCAATCAGCACTTACAAATTACAAAAACGCTCTGGCATCACTAAAAAATCAAGAAAATAATTTAAAACTTGCTCAATCCGTTTTTGACACGGCAATCAAAAAATACGAAGTCGGCGTAGGTAGTAATCTGGAAGTCGTCAATGCAGAAGCTTCTCTAAAAGAAGCACAAACAAACTATATCACAGCATTATACGATGCACTCAATGCAAAAGTAGATTTAGATAAAGCACTTGGAAACATTCAATAACACTATACAAAATCAGAAAGTATGAAAAAAACTATTTCTTATTTATCATTAATTTTAATTGCATCTTGCTCATCACAAAAAGAAAATGACATAAAAACATTATTAAAACAAGAAGCAGAATTAAAAAAACAATTAGCAGAAATAGAAAGCAAAATACAATCCCTTAAAAAAGACAGCATACAGCCCTTATTAGTTTCTGTCGAAAAACTTTCTGCAGATTATTTTAATTCATTCCTGACCTTTCAAGGAAAAATTGATGCGGATGATAACATTGCTGTATCATCAGAAATGCCCGGTACTGTAACGAAAATTTATGTCAATGTTGGTGACAATGTGAAAGCAGGACAAGTTTTAGCTGAAACAGACGCAAGAACGATTATGCAATCCATCCAGGCACTTCAAAGCAATTTAGATTTTGTAAATGAATTATACGAAAAACAGAAAAAGCTTTGGGAACAAAAAATTGGAACAGAAGTACAATATCTTCAAGTTAAATCACAAAAAGAAAATTTGGAAAAAACATTAGCATCATTACAAGAACAACTACGAATGACCAAAATAATATCTCCAATAGATGGAACCATTGATGCCATTGATATTAAGGTCGGTCAACTAGTTGCACCCGGAATGCCTGCCATTCGTGTGATTAACTTTAATAAACTCAAAGCAAAAGCCGATGTCCCTGAAAATTATATTTCTCAAATTCATCCCAATGATAAAGTAAAAATTATTTTACCTGACAACAATGATAGTATTAACTCGAGAATAACTTATGTATCAAGAACAATTAATCCTTACACGAGAACATTTAATGTAGAAGTGTATATTGGTAATAATTCCAAGTTACATCCCAATCAAGTCGCTATTCTTGAAATTAATAATTATACATCTACAAAACCCGTTATTTCAATACCAATTAATTTCATTCAAACAGATTTAGATGGCAGTAAGTTTGTATATATCGTAGAAAACAATAAAGTCAAAAAAGTAAAAATCTCCGTTGGAAAATTATCCAAAGATAAAGCTGAAATCTTATCAGGTCTGAATGAAAATGATTTATTGATAAAAACAACAACCAACTTACAAGAAGGTTCACCAGTGTTGATTGAAAATAATTCTGTTTTATAACTTTATATTTAATTAAAACAATTATAGTACTATGACACAGCAACCATTCAAAGAATTCAAACTCAGTTCCTGGGCAATAGACAATCGCATTGCCATATACATTTTTACCATTTTCATCACTATTGCTGGAATATTAACTTATATATCATTGCCCAAAGAAAGTTTTCCGGATATTGTATTACCAAAGTATATTATTACAACTATTTATGGAGGTAACTCTCCCGAAAACATTGAAAACACAATTACCAAGCCATTAGAAAAAAAACTGAAATCCATCCCGGGTATTAAGAAAATCACCAGCACATCATTACAAGATGTTTCTCTTATTATTGTTGAATTTAATTCTGATATAAAGCCCGACAAAGCCCGTCAGGATGTGAAAGATAAAGTGGATGAAGCACGAACTGATTTGCCTGCTGATCTAACAAAAGAACCCTATGTAAAAGAAATTGCATTTTCTGATATTCCCATTATGTTTATCAACATTGCAGGTCCAATGGAACTAATTCATTTGAAAAAATATGCTGATAGATTGAAAGATGAAATAGAAAGTATGAAAGAAATCACAGAAGTGAGAATGGTGGGTGCACCCAATAGAGAAATACAAATCAATCTGGATATGTATAAAATGCAAGCTACCAACCTTACCATTGGTGATATAGAGAGGACTATACAAATGGAAAACATTACGATATCCGCCGGTAATGTGCCAGTTGGAAATCAAAAGCGTACCATCAATATCAAAAAAGAATTTAAATCGATTGATGATATAAAAAACATTTTAATAACATCGCAAAGTGGTGCTAAAATGTATCTGAAAGACATTGCAGAAATAAAAGATACCATTGCCGAGATGGAAAGTTATGCTAAAATGAATAAAAAGAATGTCATCACCTTACAAGTGGTTAAACGACCGGGAGAAAACCTTATCAATGCATCTAAAAAAATTTACAAGATTATTGATAAATTAAAGCAATCCGAATTTCCAAAAGATATTGATATTGTCATTACAGGCGACCAATCCGACCATACTAAAATAACTTTAGAAGATTTAATTAATACAATTGTTATTGGATTTTTACTTGTAACTTTTATATTAATGTTTTTTATGGGCGTAACCAATGCTTTATTTGTTGCTTTGTCAGTTCCTCTATCAATGTTTATTGCATTTTTATTACTGCCTTCATTAGGATTCAGTATGAATATGATTGTGCTCTTTGCATTCTTATTAGCATTAGGTATCGTGGTGGATGATGCCATTGTAGTGATTGAAAACACACATCGTATATTTGATAATGGAAAAGTACCCATTGTAACAGCGGCTAAAAAAGCCGCAGGAGAAGTGTTTTTACCTGTATTAAGTGGAACACTTACTACTATTGCCCCCTTTGTACCTCTTGCTTTCTGGACGGGTGTTATTGGTAAGTTTATGATATTTTTACCAATCACACTAATCATTTCCTTATTTGCTTCACTCTTTGTGGCTTATGTCATCAATCCTGTATTTGCCGTGGACTTTATGAAACCACATCACGAAGAGTTCAAAAATTATGGCAAAATAAATCGGAATGGTTGGTTGCAATTATTGATTTATTTATTAATCATTATTTTTTCTTATGCCAATGATAATAGAGCATTAGGAAACATTGTACTTACAATGAGTGTATTTTTAATCATTCATCGCTTATGGTTGTATAAAATGATTGCTAAATGGCAGGAACAAATCTGGCCGTCTATTAAAAATATCTATGGTAAAATGCTGCACTGGGCCTTACAAAGACCGGTGAAAATGCTATGGTACACTGTGTTATTATTTATCTTTAGTATTGTGTTCTTTGCCATTCGGAAGCCGCCAGTACAATTTTTCCCAAGTGGCGATCCCAACAACATCTACATCTACATTGAGTTACCTGAAGGTACTGCACCAGAATACACTGATAAAGTAGCAGCACAAGTAGCTTCAAAAGTAGATTCAATTTTAGGAAAAAATAATCCAATAGTAAAATCAGTAATAACTAATGTAGCCATTGCAGTTACTGACCCAAGAGACGACGACCAAAACAGTTATCCTAATAAAGCTAAAATAAGCATCAACTTTGTAGAATTTGGAAAACGAAATGGCATCAGTACCTCAGAATATTTGAATAAATTACAAAATATGAAATGGAACATTCCTAACGCAAGAATTGTTGTATCCAAAGAACAAATGGGTCCTCCACTACCCAAACCTATTGTGATTGAAATTCAAGGCGATGATTTCAAAGAAATAAAATACTATGCCGATTTGGTAAAAAATAAAATTGATAATTTGAAAAACCCCGGAATTGTAGAATTAAAAAGCGATTTCATTGATAATAAACCTGAAATCTGGCTGGAGATTGACAGAGAACGTGCCAATAGAGAAGGTGTTTCTACTGCACAATTAGCTTTAGAGATTCGTAAAGCAGTATATGGAATTGATAGGTATTCTAAATTTAAAGATATTGACGACGAGTATCCTA
This sequence comes from Bacteroidia bacterium, assembly GCA_026003255.1. Classification (GTDB taxonomy): domain Bacteria; phylum Bacteroidota; class Bacteroidia; order B-17B0; family Aurantibacillaceae; genus BPGX01. Next base: position 14,170 of record BPGX01000005.1, read on the forward strand.
TTCAAATTCGTTATTTACCAAAACAAAGAAAAGATATTGATGCGATTAAAAATCTTAAGATTACATTCAGAGATATGAATATGGGCGGTATTTTGAGAAGCTTACCACTTTCAGCATTTGCAGAAGTAAAATATGTCAACACTTATGGCGGTATCAAACATAAAAATAAAACCAGAATTATTACTCTTTCTTCAGATGTAAAAGAAGGTTATAATGCCAACGAAATAGTTGCTCAAATCAAAGATGTATTAAATACCATTCAAACACCTCAAACGGTCAGCATCAAAGTAGGAGGAGAACAAGAAGAACAAGCCGAAACAGTAGGATTTTTAAGTAAAGCACTTCTGGCTTCTATTGGTCTAATACTTTTAATTTTGATTATCCAATTCAATTCCATTGGAAAAACTGTGATTATTCTTTCTGAGATTGTTTTGAGTATTATTGGTGTGTTAATTGGCTTTGGTTTGTTTAAAATACCAATGAGTATCGTGATGACCGGTGTTGGAATCTTTGCACTTGCCGGCATTGTAGTGAGAAATGGAATATTGTTGATTGAATTTGCGGAACAATCCTTGAAAGAAGGAAAATCCTTGATGATTGCCGCATACCAGGCAGGTTTTGTTCGTATGACACCTGTGATTCTGACAGCCACTGCCGCCATTCTTGGGCTTATTCCCCTTGCAGTTGGATTAAATATCGATTTTCTTGGTTTATTTGAATCCTTTGAACCACACATTTACTTTGGTGGAGATAATAATGTATTCTGGGGACCATTAAGCTGGACAATGATTTTTGGACTTATTTTTGGAACATTCCTTACATTGATTTTGGTACCCTGTATGTTTTTAATTTCAGAGAGAATCAAAAGAAAATCGGATATTATTTTAGAATATTTTGACTTACCAAAAGGATTAAAGAATGTTCCATTTTTGATTGCAATTTTACAATTGATACTAAAAATTAAAAAAGTTCAACTGGATTTTAGCAAAATTGACCATTAATTTATTCTCCTATAAATCTTTTTTCGAAAAACCTAAAAACAATAGAACACAGATGCCGCAGATTGATACAGATTTCCACAGATTTTTATTCGCTGGTGTGTGGTTGAAAAATGTAATGTAGATTTACATTCTATGTTACTTCTATTACATTAATTTGAATGTCTAATAAATTAATTTTGCTTCAAAAAATAACTATGAAAGTTTGGGAATTACTTTATTCTTCATTTGGCAATAGATGCCCTCGTTGTCATAAAGGAAAAGTATTTAAGTACGATAATCCTTACAATTTAAAACGCTTTGATGAGATGAATACCACATGTCCTTGCTGTGGAGAAGTATTTGAAAGAGAAACGGGATTCTATTATGGCGCCATGTATGTTAGTTATGCGTGGATGGCAGGATGGTTTATTGTTACATTTACAATTAACTCATTCTTTATTCAAGCGGAATTATTACATTACTTAATTTTTTTCTTCTTATCCATTTTGATTTTATCACCAATGACTTTCAGGGTTTCGCGAATTACGTGGCTTAATTTTTTTGTCAAATATAATCCTGACAAAAGTAAGTGTATAAAAGACAAAGTTGAAGTGTCTTAACTTTTTATTTGTTAAATACAAAAGATAAATTATTGACCAATATTTTTTTGTAAGTGCACCACTCTTTGTGGGAAAGGAATTTCAATGCCTTTCTCATTAAATGTTTTGTGTATTAACTTAATCGTTTTATGAATCAATGCAAACTGATACTCATAACTTTCACAAGCCAATATTAATCTGAAAAGAATTGCACTGTCACCAAAAGAATAAAATCTTACAACGGGCTCAAAATCTTTAATCCCTCCTTCATTTTCTTGTAAAATTTTTTTTCCAATTTCAATTAAAACGTTCTCTACATATTCAAGGTCTGAATTGTACGAGACGCTTCCTTCCACTCTTATGAGTAATTTTTTTTCAGGTAGATGCATGTTCACAATCATGGATTGGGAAAACTTTGAATTAGGCACAACAATTACATTTCCCTGTGGAGTTTCTACTAAAGTGTTTCGCCAGGTAATATCTTTGATTACGCCTTCATTAGCAGGATCAATTCTTACAAAATCACCGGGTCTAACTTGCTTTGAAACTAAAATCTGAATACCTGCAAAAAAATTGCTCAATGTATCCTGCAACGCTAATGCTACTGCCAAACCACCAACACCTAAAGCAGTAATAATCGGTGTAATAGAAATTCCAAAATGTTGGAGAATAATCATTATACCAATGCTAAATACTACAATTCGGATGATATTGGTAAATACCGATACAGACCCCGATAACCCAGAAACTTTTGAAGTATAAATTTTAGTCAACTCTACTAACAAACGTGCAGTAAATAATGTGAATGAAAATATAATGACACTCCAAAATAACTTAACAAGTATTTCCTGAGTTTTCTCTGGGAAAGGAAATTGATGCAGCGAAATATAAATACCTACTGCCCCAAACCAGAATATAATTAAATTATGAAACGAATGCACCAGTATATCATCAATAATGGACTCAGTTTTATCTGCGAGTTTTTTAAAACGTGCAATAGTGTATTTTTCTACAAACCAACCAATGATTATACTTACAATTATTACAACAGTAGGTATTAAATAGGTTTGAAATCCAATTAAAAGTTGTTTGTTCATTTTATTTGTATTTTTGAGTGGGCAAATATAACTCTATAATACATTTTTTTGTTATATTTTCGCCGTCATTTAATCATAATTTTTTTTCTATGAAAAGTTCTTTTCAAGAAAAAGACAACTACCCTAAAGAATGTTTTAATAAAAAAATTGAAAAAGCTATAGAGATTGCTCACGGCATAAGAAAATTTGAAACAGAATTATTTTGGAGTCGAACAAAATTCTTCTATACCATGTTTGCGGCTACTGCCGGCGGCTATTTTTACATATACAATAATATTAACTCCCAAAATAATAAAATTTCATTAAAAATTTTATTAATTACTTCTTGTGTTGGGTTAATAAGTTCTATTGCATGGTATCTTGTGAATAGAGGTAGTAAATATTGGATGGAAAATTGGGAGACACATATTGATAATCTGGAAGATGAAGTTACATGACCTTTACTTAAAACTACTACTTCTCAAAATTCATATAACAAACTTAATTTATTACAATCTTACCCATTTAGCCCAACTAAAATAACTTTGATATTAAACCTTATTGCTATCGTTTTCTGGATATTTATAATATGGGACCTTTTTTACAATTTTATTTTATACCCACATAGTTATTCAGGAACTCAAAATTGCTGCAAAAACCAAAGTAATTTTGCCTGTTATTGTTGTTATGAAAACACTTGCTGTGTTCCTCTTTTTTATGTTATAGTTTTACTTTTAACAATTCTTTCCATTTTTTTCCTTTTATACTTATCTCCTACTAATAGGTCAGGTAAAGATTTAAAGTTTCAAATTCATAAAATCCAAGAATCCGCAAGTGAATAATCAAAAATCTTTATATCATAGGTTGAAGACCTTGTTAATTGTGCATTTCATCAAATTTAATTTTTTTTGATGTAAGCACCGTTTTGGTGCAATTAAATTATAGTAAAAAGTGTTTTAATTCTTTGTCTACCAAAGATTTTGGAGATATATGTAAAAATCACTTGCAGATTTTAGGGTATTGAACGATGATAATAAATCATCTTGTTGTTGTAAAGTAAATAAAGATAATAATGATAATGATAAGTTTGAAAACACAGAAAATAATTTAAAAAGTAACAATAGTAATGATAACAATGATAATAAAGAAAATAATCGCAATAATAAAAGTAACTCAAGTAATACTACTGATTAAAACATTAAAAAGCCCTAATCTGATGATTCCCTAACATACTCACCCGCATCCGGTCCTAAATTAAAAATCAAATCTAAAACACTTAAATTAGGTTGAAAAGGAAATCTATCTGAAAATACTTGTAAATACGGAACTTTTAATTTATCTGGTAGTGTCAACTTTTTATCAAAAAAATTTCTATAATCCATTTCGTAGTTCGTCTTGTACTCACTTGTATATTCAATAGTAGTTTTAATACCTAATATCTTCAAAATAGTTTTCATCAATTTCATATCTAATTCAAACAAAAATTTTTCTTCTGGTTGAATCAAATGTTGTAACAATTCATCAGCATAGTATTCAAAAAAAGGAGATTTTCTGTAAGCGGAAAGAATAGCTACATAATGATTTTTATACCATTTTTCTTTGTAACAAATTTCTTTTTTATCAATCATTTCTTTACTGGAGTGATGTTTTAATGGTATGATTAAAGGCATAACCCCATTGGCTGTCAAAATATAATGCCTGTTCCGATAAGTTTGCTTCACAAAATACTCTTTCGTTTCAATGCATATTTTAGGATATTGTTGTACGAGATAATAAAAATAAATACTTCCAAAGTATTGAACAGAAAAAACTGGCATTGATGTTTTCTCAGTTAACATAATTCACTTAAAATGGTAACTATAAAAAACAATACCCACAACATCCTTTCTTCTGATAGGTCCTAAATACCTGCTATCTACCGCATTATCTCTATTATCGCCCATTACAAAATAATAATCATTTTTGAATTCATATTCTGACACATACCTTCCTTTGATAAATAAACTATCGTTGTGAACTTTGCCTGTTCTTTCTTCTTCCTGTATTATTGGCAAATAAACATCAATATTATTTCGAGAAAGTTGAATTTTATCTCCCTTTTTAGGCAAATAAATCGGTCCCCAAAAATGCTTATTCCACTTAAGTTTTTCTGAATATGGATAAATATCGTCTTCAAAAACAAATGGCTGTTCTAATTGATAGGAAATCGCCAATACATTGCTATCTTGCTTCATTTTAATGTATTCTACAAAACTTGCACTCACAGCATATTCCAAATTCATTGATATTAAAACGCTTTCATCTAATAATGATTTTAATGGAAGTTATTTTCTCAATACTATCGGATAATTGAACAAAATAATTTTTCTGATAAGTTTCTATTGGAACTTCCAAATTCCCATTAACATAAACTTTTCCACTATCTATCAAAATACTATCTCCCGGCAAACCAATGACCCGCTGAACAAACCAATATCTCGCATCTACCGATGAATCCTGTCCTTCAAAATAGTCACTTCGATAAATAACCATATCATTATGATTCGGATAAAGTAAAAACTTTCTGTATACCAAAACATCGGATTTCGCTATTGTATCATTCATATCATTCGCAGGCATCCTGTAAATTCCTATCAAACTATAAATAATTACAAATAATATAAACCCAAACACTATATAAACAATCTTTTTTTTCATTAAGAATTCCCGAAAATGTTTATTATATTATCTACAAAGATACAAAAAAAATACAAACTCAAAAACTATTCCCCTAAATATTCCGGGAATGTCTTTTCATAACAATTTTTTATATTCACTAACATTCCCATAATTTTCTCCATCAAGGATTATCTCACCACTTGTTACCTTTCCTATTTTATACAAAGGCACATTCCATTTTGAACAAATAGTTTCAATTAATTTCAACTTATCTATTTTTGCACTCACCACTACCCTACCCTGCGCTTCTCCAAAATAATACGCATCAATACGAATATCTAACACTTTTTGAACTTCAAAACCCAAATGATTCACAAACGCAGATTCACATAATGTTGTAAACAATCCTCCATCGCTAATGTCATGCGCACTTAAAATGAGTTGTGATTGGATTAATTCTTTTACGCATTGCTGCATTGCATATTCTTCTTCCAGATTAAAATAAGGAGCCGGGAAATGTTTTAAGTTTCTGTAAGAATACAAATATTCCGATGCCGCAATATCATTTACTATTTTTCCAATTACTAATATCACATCATCTGAGTCCTGAAATGCTAATGGGGTTTGATATTTTTTATCTTCCAGTATACCCAACATACCAATAGTTGGAGTTGGAAACACCGCCCCACTTTCGGATTGATTGTAAAAACTCACATTTCCTCCCGTTACCGGCGTATCTAATTTTCTACACGCCTTACTCATACCTTTAATAGCGCCAACAAATTGCCAATACACTTCTGGATTGTAAGGATTCCCAAAGTTCAAACAATTCGTTATTGCCACTGGCTCTCCACCACTACACACAATGTTTCTGGCTGCCTCACATACAGCTATTGCCGTACCTTCTTCCGGATCAGCGTATACATAACGACTGTTACAATCTACTGATACTGCCAATGCCTTATTGGTATTATGAATATTCACTACCGTCGAATCCGATGGATAATTGGTACTCATGTTATTAATTCGTACCATACTATCGTATTGTTCATATACCCATCGTTTGGATGCTATATTAGGATGTGAAATAATGTACTTTGCTACTTTTTCAAAATTCCTCCTTATCCTTTATATCAGGCACTTGATGAATATCAAATTGTTTGTTTAATTTATAGTATTCTGCTTCTTTATATTCTCTAATATACACTGGCGCTCCACCTCCCACTACTAATGCATCGGCAGGTACCTCTGCTACTAATTCATCATAAAAATAATATCGTAAAATCGGTTCTTTCGTAACAACTCCAATTTGTACGCAATTCAAATCCCATTTCTCAAAAATCTTTTTCACTTCTTCTTCTCTACCTTTCTTAACAACAACCAGCATTCTCTCCTGTGATTCACTCAATAAAATTTCAAAGGGCTGCATATCCGGCTGTCTCAAAGGCACTTTGTCTAACCAGACAATCATTCCATGATTCCCTTTAGCACTCATCTCTGATGTAGAGCAAGTAATACCTGCCGCTCCCATATCTTGCATCCCTACTACTGCTCCCGTTTCAATAATTTCTAATGTGGCTTCTAACAATAATTTTTCCTGAAAAGGATCACCCACTTGTACAGCAGGTAAATCTTCTGCAGAATTTTTAGTAATATCTTTGGATGCAAAGGCAGCCCCGTGAATACCGTCTTTCCCTGTGGCTGAACCTACAATAAACACAGGATTTCCCTCACCTTCCGAAATCGCACGAACCGTTTTATTTTTTTCAACAATACCAACGCTCATAGCATTTACCAATGGATTTGTTGAAAAACTTTCATCAAAAAACACTTCACCTGCAACTGTCGGCACTCCAAAAGCATTTCCATAATCGCCAATTCCTTTTACGACGCCTTTGATTAACCATTGTGTTTTTTTATCTGCGATATTTCCAAATCGCAATGAATTGAGTTGAGCAATAGGCCGTGCACCCATTGTAAAAATATCTCTATTGATACCACCCACTCCCGTAGCCGCTCCTTGATATGGTTCAATAGCACTGGGATGATTGTGTGACTCTATCTTAAAAGCACATGCCAGGTTATCACCAATATCTACTAACCCTGCATTTTCTTCTCCGGCTTTAGCTAATAAATGTTTGCCTTCTTTTGGTAATTGTTTTAACCAGTACAGAGAGTTTTTGTACGAACAATGCTCGCTCCACATTACAGAAAACATGGATAGCTCTGTAAAATTAGGAACACGACCTAAAATTTCCACAATTCTATCAAATTCTTCTTCTAAAAGACCCAACTGCTTTGCAACATTTTTATCTGTTAAAGGATTTTGTATTTTTTGAGTGGTAGTAATCATATCTTTATATTTCGCTGTAAATGTAGTGAATTGACACCATTCACTTAAAAGAAATTTTACTTAAATTGCAAGCAAAAAAATGGCTTCTAAAATATACACCAAAACAGGAGATAAAGGCACTACCGGACTTTTTGGCGGCACCAGAGTTTCTAAGGATTTTGAGCAAATTGAAGCGTATGGCAATATTGATGAATTAAATTCTTACATTGGATTATTAAAAGACCTGATTAATGAACTAACTTTTGATTCTAAAGATAAAATCATTTCAATTTTGATACACATTCAGGATAGATTATTCAGCATTGGTTCGCATTTAGCCACAGACATGAGAAAGATTGAAAAAGTAAAAGACCTATTACCTCCTTTGTATGATGAAGACATTACACAATTAGAAATTGCCATTGATGAAATGGAGAATAGTTTAGAACCTATGAAATATTTTGTTCTTCCGGGTGGACATAAAGTCATATCGCATTGTCATATAGCTCGATGTGTCTGCCGAAGAGCAGAACGAAGTGTGGTTAGATATTCTCACATTCAATCAGAACTGGAACCTCATATTTTACCCTACTTAAATAGATTATCGGATTATTTATTTGTTTTAGCTCGATTTTTGACAAAAAAACTGAACGTGCAAGAAACACCATGGATTCCTAAAAGGTAATTTTTTTCAATATGTTATTTCTTATCAAAAAGATATTAAAGAGCATCACGGATATTGGTATTAAAGACAATTACGACATAAATAAAAAATTCAAAATTCGTTTTTTAAATGGTTTACATTTTTTGCTTTCTATCATTCTTTTAAACAGTGCATTATTTTGGTATGTTATAGAAAGTGAATTTTTTGTTACGATAAAACTTCTTTGTTTAGTATTAGCTGTATTGGGTATTTTATTAAATAAATTCTTTTACCATACACTTTCAACTGTTTTATTGTATATCTATATAAACTTTTTAATAGCTTTCATGATTACATTCTATCCAGAAGCAGTTGATGGGTATATTTATTATTTTCCATTTGCAATGGTAATTGGTATTAATAATACCGCTTTTTTCAGAGACAAAACCTCCATTCTATCTGCTCTTTTTTCAGTTGTAATTTTGATTTTAATCTCTATAATAAATTTAAAAGAACTATTTGCTTTGGATTATTTTCTAAACATAACTACAAAAGAAGTAGAGTGGATACGAAAGTTTAATTTTATCACCTCATCTATCTGTATTGCCTTTTTTATAGCTTTTTATATATGGCTATCCAACCATCATATTAAGGAATATAATCTGTTACTTCAAAAAGAACATGCATTATATCAGCAGTTATTATCTTCTCTTAAACAAAAAGAAATTCTGCTTTCCGAAGTGCATCATCGTGTAAAAAACAATCTTGCTATTCTCAACAGCATGATTAATATGAAGTTAAATTCTAACGATAATGAGTCAGTAAACATTACCCTTGCATCATTACAAAACAGGATTTTCAATATGAGCAACATTCATAACTTACTTTACACTCATGAAAATGTTGAAAATATTAATGTAGAAGATTTTGTAAAGAAAATCTTGCACGATTCAATAAAATCAACAAAAATATCCAACCTTAAAATTATTGAAAATTATGATAGTATAGGTAAAATAAAAACCAGTGTTTTAATTCCTTTAGGAATATTATTACACGAAATTATTTCAAATGCTATTCATCATACTTTCCTTAAATGTTCTAACCCAATATTAAAAATAAATCTTTACCAACATGAAGAAAATGTTATCTTGTGTATAAAAGACAATGGTAATGGATTATCCCCCAACTTCAAAAAAGGATTAGGAATGGAACTTATGTATTTGTTAGTTGAACAATTAAATGGGTCTTTGCATCTTGAAAATGATAGCGGACTAAAAGTGAAAATGAGTTTTCCAAAACAAGAAATTTTATCTAATTAGATTACTATTACAAATTCTCCTCTTGGTTCGTGTTGTTGAAAATGTAGTATCATTTCATCTATGCTTCCTCTTAAATGTTCTTCAAACTTTTTAGATATTTCTCTTGATATGCTAATTTCTTTTTCACCACCAAAAATATTTTTCAAATCTTCCAATGTTTTCAAAAATTTATGTGGACTTTCATACAGCACTTTTGTATATGGACATTGCGCTAATTCCTGCAACTTACTTTGTCTTCCCTTTTTAACAGGTAAAAATCCAAAAAACACAAAGTGATGTAAAGGCATACCACTACATACCAATGCCGGCACAAATGCAGTTGCACCCGGCAAACACTCTACGGGAATTTGATTATCAATACACTGCTTTACTATTAAATAGCCCGGATCTGAAATGGCCGGCGTTCCTGCATCACTTATCAATGCAATGTTTTTTCCATCCAATAAATCTTGAATAATATTCTGTATTATAGAATGCTCGTTATGTGCGTGATAAGATTTTAAATTCGTTGAGATATTAAAATTCTGCAATAATGGTCTGGACGTTCTTGTATCTTCTGCTAAAATATAATCTACTTGCTGTAACACTTCAACCGCACGAAACGTCATATCTTTCAAATTCCCTATCGGCGTTGGTACTACAAATAGTTTTCCTTTAATTTCCATAATTATTAAAAGTAATCAACTTAATTCTATTGAACAGAATGATTTTCTAATAACTTTAAATCTTGAATAAGTTTTAATACATATTCCAATTGTTGATCTCTGTCTAAATCGGTCGTATCTAAAACAATGGCATCTTTTGCTTGAACTAATGGATTTTCTTTACGATGAATATCCAAATAATCTCGTTCTAATAAATTTTTTTTGACTTCGTCTTCAGTAGCATAAATGCCTTTACTGTGCAGTTCATCCAACCTACGCTTTACTCTAACATCCAAATCGGTAATAACAAACAATTTTAGTTCTGCATCCGGAAAAACATTGGTACCTATATCCCGCCCATCCATTACTATTCCTTTGTTTTTTCCATACTCTCTTTGTTTTTCTACTAAAAAACGACGAACTTCTTTAATAGAACTAATCTTACTTACTACATCAGAAACCTCTGGCGTACGAATGATTCTCTCAATATTTTCACCATTTAAATAAGTTTCAGAAGAATAGGTCTCAGGATTAAACACGAACTGAATATCTAATTTTGTCAATGCCTTTAGCAATTCATCCACTAAAATTCTTCCCTCTTTTATTAAATGATTTTTCATTGCATAATAAGCCACTGCCCTATACATCGCACCAGAATCTACATAAATATATCCTAATTTTCTCGCTAACCCCTTCGCAAGCGTGCTCTTCCCAGTTGCTGAATAACCATCTATAGCAATAATAATTTTTTTCACTGAACAATCGTTTAATTAGAATTAGTATTTAATTCAGATTTCAACATTTCTAAAACTTCATCCACCAAAAACAATGTGTCTTCTGATAAACTATCATAAACTTGTTCTATTTGTTCAACAGATTGTTGGACATCATTTTCATCAAATGGTCTGGCTAATCCAATAATGGCACTATGCGCTTCTAATGCTAAAGAGAAATTAGAAGACAACAAATGCGGAATAAATAACAATAAATCTTTGGAATCATTAAATCCTGCCTCCCAATAAGCACATATCAATTTTGAAAGTATGTTTTCATCTTTAATTTCCTGAATTTGATCTGCAAGCAATGTTTTATAATTATTTTGTTTTAACCACAAAAGCAAGTCGTTTTTCTCAGAAACATTATCGTATTGTTCAATAAATTTTTCTACATCCAATATCTTTATGCTTTGTTCTGCTTCTTTTTCTTTTTTCTCTAAAATAATTGTATTGAAATTTTTTGCATTGAATAAAAAATCATCCGACAATTCTTTCTTATCCCCCAGTGCTTCATTTTTCTCTTCATCACTTAAATAAAATTCTTCATTCAACTTCATAAATTTTTCATTTTTATTAAAAGTTCAATTCCTTACATTTTTTTGTCTCTAATGCACTAAAAGATATTCGTGCATTCGTGGCAAATAAAAAATAAAATATAATCAGTGAAAATCTGTCTCAATCTGTGGCATCTGTGTTCTATTTTAATATTCGTGCATTCGTGACTATATTTTATTCATCTATAATTTCAATTGTTCAATTAATTGCAAAATAATATCCTTTGCTTTTATATTCTCCGCTTCTGCTTTGTAATTCAAAACAATACGATGTTGTAAAACACCAATAGCTACTGCATTCACATCTTCAATATCCGGACTAAATTTTCCATTCAACAAAGCGTGACACTTAGCACCTAAAATCAAATTTTGTGAAGCTCTTGGACCAGCCCCCCATTCAATATAATTTTTAGTAAACTCATTCGATTTATCTCTTGTCAAATTCACCAACTTCACCGCATATTCAACCACAAAATTCGTTACAGGTACTTTTCTGACAATGTGTTGATATTGCTCAATTTGCTCTTTAGATAATATCTTATTGACTTTTTCCTGCAAATCAGTAGTCGTTTGTTTGACAATTTGTATTTCTTCCTCAATAGTTGGATAATCTAATTGAATACTCAGCATAAAACGGTCTAATTGTGCTTCTGGCAAAGGATAAGTACCTTCCTGTTCAATCGGATTTTGTGTAGCCAATACAAAAAAGGGCTGTGGCAATGGATACAATTTTCCAGCAATAGTAACTTGTTGCTCCTGCATTGCTTCTAATAAAGCCGATTGTGTTTTCGGCGGCGTACGATTGATTTCATCCGCTAAAATAATATTCGCAAAAACAGGTCCTTTGACAAATTGAAATTGCTTTTGCTCATTCAATATCTCTGAACCTAAAATATCACTGGGCATTAAATCCGGTGTAAATTGAATACGATTAAATTCTAATCCTAAAACATCTGCAATGGTCTTTACCAGCAAGGTCTTTGCCAATCCGGGAACACCAATCAATAAACAATGACCACGAGAAAATATAGATAAAATGGTCTGTTTAATAACTTCTTCCTGACCTACAATTTTTTTTGCTATTTCTTTTTTGAGCAAATGATAATCTTTATGTAATTGCTGTGCTATTTCGGCTTCAGAAAGCGATGTTGTCATAAAAATAAATTTAATTATTAAGTTTCCAATACGCTGAAAAATTACAATGATATAATTCGTTATCAATCTTTATATAAGTCATCGCACTTTTTTGTGCAATCCATTTTTTAATTAATTTCTTTTGTTTATCCAATTGCGCTAATTGTGCCAATTTCTGATAATCGTCCTTCATATTTGCTCTATGTGGCAGCGTTACATTATTCAATTTAATAATTCTGAACGCAGGCTTATTGTCCGGTGTCATATATTGTATGGGCCTTGTAATTTCTCCACTTTTCATCTTTTCAAATACCACTACCAGATTTTGATCCAAATGTGAAATGTCTTCAATGCCCCATTTGACAGAAGATGTATTAGGATTGACCATCACTCCATTGTTTTGCTTCGTGTCTTTATCATCACTATACAATTGCACTGCCTTTTCAAAACTCAAACTTCCGTTTTCAATAGCATTGTAAATACTATCTGCTTTTTGTTTCGCTTTGTACACATCAATGTTTTGTATTTTAGGTATAATCAAAATATGTCTTAAGTCCACTAATTCTCCTTTTCTCGCAATCAATTGAATAAAATGAAAACCATACGGCGACTCAAAAACTTCTGAAACCTCACCGGGCTTTAATTTAAACGCCACCGACTCAAACTCCGGCACCATCATTCCTCTCGCAACATTGTCATATCTGCCGCCATTCTTCGCAGAACCAGGGTCTTCGCTATATAACGCTGCTAACACACTCATACTTTCACCATTCAATACACGTTTGCGATACGATTCAATTTGTTCTCTTGCTAACATTTTTGCTTCCAACGAAACTTTGGGTTGAATTACAATCTGCGACCATTCATACTCCATTGGAATTAATGGCAAACTATCTTGTGGAATACTATTGTAAAACAATTGCACTTCGGATGGTGAAATTTTAATATCACCAACAATTTTCTGCTGCATCTTTTGAATAATCAATTGGTCTTTTACTTCCGGTCTTACTTCATCTTTGAACACATTCACTTTTTTACCATAAAATTCTTCAAACTTTTCCTGACTCCCAAACATATTGATATAATAAGCCAATCGGCGGCCAATCTCTGCATCCACTTCATTATCTGTTACCGTAACACTATCCTTTTCAGCCTGCATTAACAATAATTTCTGAAACATCAATTCTTCCAACACACTGCATTTTGAAATACTTGAATCTTCTGCTAACTTCTCTCTATAACCAATTTCCACCTGTGAAAGCAAAATTGGATGCTTCCCCACCATTGCAACAACCTTATCTACTAATACCTGCGCATTTATACATAAACCCGAAACAAAAAACAAAACAAACCAAGCTTTTCTCATCTTAAAAAATCTATTGGGCGAAAGTAATAAAAATAAATGTGTTTTTCACAGATAACCCATTCTTACAATTTATATTTAGATAAGTTTAATAGAACACAGATGACGCAGATTTAAACAGATTTTCTAAGATTTTATTAGCCACTAATAATACTAATCATTCGTGCATTCGTGGCTATATTAAGAAACTAATTACGAATTAATTTTACAACTTGTGTTGAATACCGACTTTGAACCGTTACAAAATAAATTCCTTTTTCAAGAACTGATGTATTCAAATTAAATTCATTATTTCCAATTGTCAATTGAACATTTTGACTATCTATTATTTTACCACTCACATCTACAATACGAATTTCTGCATCGATTATGTTATTTGAATAAACAGACAAAGTCGTGTTCTCATTCGTGGGATTGGGCAGTAATTGAACACTTTCTGGCTTGAAGGACTTATTATCTACTACCACAATCCCCAAGCGTTTGGTAGTACCATCATAATCGGTTTGAGAAAGTTGGTAATAGGTGCGTTCAAAGGGCTTGTCATCTATTACTTCATAATATCTTTGAACATAAGAAGTACCAGCACCATTGACTTTTTGTAATACTTCAAAGTGTATTCCATCTTCTGATTTTTCTAAAGTAAAGTAAGCATTATCCTTTTCTGTTGCCGTAACCCATCCAATACGATTAAATCCATTTTCATTCTGAGCAGTATAGCGAATGAGTTCAATTGGCAGCAAACATCCACCTCCCACATTATTTAAGGTATAAGAATAAGTACACTGGTCACCTGCATAACCGTCTACAACAAGATAAGCACACTGGCCAGTAGCTAAAGAGAAATTAGAAGATGTCCACACTGCAGAACTTGGAAGCATTGGATTAGGTGCCACCTGATTTAATGTCATTGAAGACGCACTTCCAATTAGTATGGCCATTTGAGCTCCTTGCGCACCGCTAATCGGTTGAGTACAAGTACCAACATCAAAATTAATATTATACGTACCATTCGCAGCAGCACAAAATGTAAAGTAAGAGGGATTATTTACTACAAAAGGTACATCATTCCCGTTACTACCATTACAACTCCCTCCAAAAGTAGATGGACAACTGGTACTACTATTACCATCAATATTACCCATAGTTGATGTTGACCAATCATTAGGAGCATAGCCACCTTGTGTAGAACCATTAAATTGGGTACCACAAGAATTTATCACAGACGCCCCAGAAGGAGTAGAGTTAGATGCAGGAGTATTTACACCAATACAAAAATCTACCCATCTAGAATTTCCTCCACCACAATTATTATTTATTATTTGCACAAGATAAGTATTATTTCCCGCTGTCGTATTTAGTCCATTAAGTGTAATATAATTTCCCGGATCTAAATTTAATAAGTTATAATACATTCCCCCTGCTGAACTTACATATTGTGGAGGTGTAGCATTTGCTAAAACCGTACTTCCATTAGAACTACAAGGTATGGACGGTGATAATTGTGTGTTACAGCCATTTGTCAAAGATGTATAAGGTCCTGAGACAATATAAGCTGGGTAACAATTTGTAACATTGGTTTGAAGAAAATTTAATACCATCGTTGAACTAGTTGCATTAAAATAATACCACATAGTACTTTCACTAGAACCCGCAAAATTGATATAACATTCATTGGTCTCTAAAGTTGCATTAGTCGAATTTTGTCCACACAACTGAGACCCACTCGTTAGTTGTGTAGCGTTAGCACAATTATCATTGGCAGGTTGAGCCAATAAATGATTCTTTACTAAAATAACCAATATAAAAGTAATATATAGGTTTTTCATAATTTTTATTTTTTAGGATAAATTTCAATTAAAATTCTTGGTGTCCATTGCCACCACACCGTTTCATCTTCCTTTCTTTTTTGATTAATTTGATAAAGTACTTCACAAGGCAATGGATAGGAAGAAAAATCTGCATTGATTCTTTCAACATCATCAACATTCGTAATATGTACTCTGTAAGCATCAGAAGGAGGTAATAAAGTTGTATCACAATCATTATGTTGTCCTACATACTTTTCTTGAGCACGTAAATCATTAAGTAAAAATATAGCAAAAACTGATATAAAACATATTTTTAAAAAAATTGTAGTTTGAATTCTTATCATAATATCTAAAAGTTTGCTACAAATTTACAAAACTTTTTTTACTTATTGAAAATTATTCTCTTATTGCATAATGGCCAGACCATTTTCTTTAGTTGCGACCCATAATTTTCCATTAAACAAACATACATCGGTCAAATAATTAGAAGGTAAAGAACCAGCACCCGTGTATTTATACTGCGTAAACTGATTCCCATCCGATTTGAATAATCCATTACCATCCGTCGCTATCCACAACATATTTTTAGTTTTATCGTAAGATAATTTTCTGGTAAAATTGCCGGTCAATCCCGAATTTGTAGAATTATAATACGTCCAGCTATTGTTG
Organism: Bacteroidia bacterium; assembly: GCA_026003255.1. Classification (GTDB taxonomy): domain Bacteria; phylum Bacteroidota; class Bacteroidia; order B-17B0; family Aurantibacillaceae; genus BPGX01. The sequence continues at coordinate 30,725 of BPGX01000005.1, forward strand.
ATTAAATTAAATGTATTTATACCATTATTGGTAGCAATAAACAATAACGAAGCATTAGCACCCTCAATAATATCATATATCCACGCACTTTGTAATCCTGAATTTCCCGGTGTATAAATTGTCCATTTATTACCATTGTATCGTGCCAATCCTCCTCCTGTTCCAAACCAGTACAAACTATCCTGAATAAATATACGAGCAATAGAACTGGAAGGCAATGGGGAATTAGACGGCGTAAACACCTGCCAATTGACACCATCATAAGATGCAACCCCTCCACCCGTAAATGTTCCAACCCATACCTTTCCATATTTATCCATTCGAATAGAACGAATTTTATTATTGGGCAAAGAAGAGTTTGAGATATTGAACACCTGCCACTGTTGAAATGTAACGGAATATTTTACCAGCCCAGCATTAGTTCCTACCCACCATACTGAATCCGTGATGAAACAACAATTCACATAATCAGAAGGTAAGCCAGAATTATGAGTTGTATAATTAATAAAACCAGAACTCGTATATACACTCAAACCTTTGGCAGTACACACAAACAACTGATTATTAAAAGGAAACAAAGCATTGATACTATCGGAGAGTAAATTGGAATTGGATGAATTCAGATATTGAAACGCAGGTGCAGGCAAGGATGATGCTGGAACATTTTCAATTTTATCTTTTTTACAGGAATAGAAAAGCAACATTCCCAAAGAACTAATAACTAGACACCTCCTGAAAAAAGATAATTCGTTTGATTTTTCTGTTTTGTTTAAATGTTTATTTATTTCTATAACAAATTGCAACTTATATTCTAAATTATTTTCTCAATTGTTATAATTCCTAATAAAACTTAATACAAGAATATTCTATAAAATAGTTTTTCTATTTAGTGTATAATATTAACTTTACTTACTAGTTTTTTATTTGAATTAGGTTGAGAAAGGGTTACGAAGTATATTCCATTTGGAACATTATTGAGAATAGCCTCGTATTCATTCCTCGTTACACCTTTATAAGAAAATAATACTTGTCCCATCAGATTTAAAATTTGCAAATCAAAAATATCATTTGAAGATATCAATGAACAGGAAATAATTTTAGAATAAGTACTTGTGCCATCAAAATCAACTTGTTTTATTCTGTAATAATTTTCACCTAAGTATGGTGAGTTATCAAACACAAGATAATCGTTAGGTGTATATGAAGTACCTTTACCCATTACTTTTTTATATTCAGTAAAATTTATTCCGTCTTCTGATTTTTCAACTACAAATTCTTTATTATTGTGTTCGGTGGCCGTTTGCCAATGTAATAATATACCACTTTCTTCAGGCGTACATTCAAATGTAGTTAACTCAACAGGTAAAGGATAAGCACACGATAGTGAAGCAAAGCTTCCTCCACTTGAAAATGTAAGGTTAAATCCATTTCCCACTCCGTCCCAATCATTGATCATTAAATAATATATTTGACCGGCAGTTACATTTAACCTACTAACCCAACTGTTACCTGTTACGTCCTCAGAAACATCGGCAGCAGTGGGACTAAGACCCGTGTTTCCGTTTCCAGCGGCGTAACTGCATCTTATAGGAGTGCCCAAACTATTACATGATACATTCGGCCCATATAGAGCAAAATCATAATCATTAGATGAAGTAGGCGAAATAGTAAATGATAGAACACCGGATGTCTGTACTGAAAAAGTATACCATGCAGAGTAATTTTCTCCTCCAGCAGTACATCCAGTACAAGCCTCAGAGGTTAACCCCGGAGAAGATGCTATTCCGGACGCACCAGTATTCCCACACAATCCAATGGCATTCGTACAATCTGTATTAGCAGGTGTTGAATTAGCAGAACAAGGAACGCAACTGATGTTAGCCACCCATCCTGCCCTATTGATTGAAGCATCAGAATAAAATCTAAACGATAGACAACCTGAAGAGTTTGTAGCTGTTGTAATAGGAGGTATAATACTACCATTTGAACACAATAACCAAGCAACTGGTCCGTTTTGAGTAGCAGATTGTATGCAACTTAAATAATCATAACATAAAGTACAGGGAGGATTTGCACATTCAACATTAAATGAAGAAAATGACACCTGAATGCACTGACCCGGTGCGTTTGGACAAAATACTCTATAAATTCCACCACCAGCCCCGTCACCAATATTATTTGAATAATTACCGCTAACTCCACCATTATCATAGTATGTACCTGAACAAGTGTTGACCATACAATTTCCAACATAAGTACCTGCAATGCCCGATGTTGGGTGGAAATAAGTTTGGCTGTGTAAAATAAATACTTTCCAAGAAGTTAAATACATGAATATTATAAAAAACTTTTTCATAATTTTATTTTTTTACGAACAAATATATATACAAAATCCTTTACAAACATATTTTTTTTGTTAAAATTTAAAGGGATTTATTGAATGAAGGATTTGATTGAGTGAATGGGTGCTTTTATTGAGCGAAATGCACTAATACATTCGTACGTTCGTGGCTTAATTTTTTTAATAATAATAGCACACAGATTCACACTGATTTAGACAGATTTGCACAGATTTATTTTTGTTTTTTTTTGCCACTAATAGCACGAATTATTCTTTATTCTGATCTTCTTCGTTTTGTTTTTTGAACGCATCAAAGTCAAAAGACAGGGTAAAACGCCAGGTATTTTGCAAAGGATGGTTTCTATTGGCTACAGTAGGAATCAAGTACGATGCATCAATACCAAACACCGAATATCTGATACCAAAACCAAATGTCAAAAACTGTCTTCCACCCTTTGTTTTATGCTCATAAAAATAGCCCATTCTGAACGCAAACATGTTGGAATACCAGTACTCAAAACCTGTGTTGATATTAATTTCTCGTAATTCTTCTCTAAAACCGCCGGGAGCATCGTTAAAAGATTGCAAAACACCTTGAATCACTGGCACATCCGGGTCTTTCCCTGCTACAATAATTTTTTTGCCAGTAGCAGCATCGGTTGAATCGCCCTGTCCGTCTGCTTTTTTCAGATAAACGGGCGGTGTAGGAACTAATAATTTATTGAAATCTAAATAAAGACCAATGGTATTGTATTCATCCATAATGGTTTTCAATCCCCCGCCTAATCTCAAATTCGTAGGAATAAAATTTTTGGTTCCAGTGCCATAAGAAATTTTTCCGCCTAAATTTGAAATGGATAACCCGCCCGTTGCAATAGCTTTTTTATCGCCCAAATCAAACTTTTTGCTTTTGTAATAAAGCGATACATCCACTGCTACTGTTTGTCCTGCTTTGGTGGGTTGTCCGCCAACTGCATAGCCGCCCGTGAGGTTAGAATTCACATAACGAAAAGCCATACCCATTGAAAAATAAGGAGATAGTTTTTGAGCGTATGCCAAATCTATAGCAAATTCATTGGGTTTAAACTGCCCAATCGTATTTCCCATAATGTCTGTAAAAGTGATGTTTCCTAATGAAAAGTATCTTAAAGAACTTCCAATAGCGCTCATCTTGTTGACTTTTTTGTAAAATGAAACATACATTAAACTAATATCCGGCACGAGGTTTCTTAACCATGGTGAATAAGAAAATCCAAAGCCCATATCTTTTTCATGCATTGCTAATTTAGCGCCATTCCAATGAATAGAGCTTATATCGGGATCGGTTGCTGCACCAACTTCACCCATTCCTCCTTGTTTAGAATCGGGACCAATAATCAAAAAAGGAACAGCTGTGGTTATGGGATTTAATGCTCCTAACAATTGTTGTGTCGTTAAGGTAGGACCAGATGCTGAGTTTTGTGATTTAAAAACAAAAGGGATACACATTAAAATAATTATCCATCTATTCATGAGTATATGCTGTTTATTTTTGCCGCAATAATACAAATTAGTAAATTGCTGGGTGAGTTATTTTATTTTTTGGAAGATAATAAACGATGGAATTGCTACATTATTGTATATTTTCAGATTAAATTTTATTGATGTAAATTTATTCTAAATTTTGCATTAGAAATTATCATGCTATTAACCTTTAATCCCTTCGGGATTACAAACAATGTCTTTTATTCATTTCTCTATTAACCTTTAATCCCTTCGGGATTACAAACAATGTCTTTTATTCATTTCTCTATTAACCTTTAATCCCTTCGGGATTACAAACAATGTCTTTTATTCATTTCTCTATTAACCTTTAATCCCTTCGGGATTACAAACAATGTCTTTTATTCATTTCTCTATTAACCTTAAATCCCTTCGGGATTACAAATAATGTCTTTTATTCATTTCTCTATTAACCTTTAATCCCTTCGGGATTACAAACAATGTCTTTTATTCATTTCTCTATTAACCTTAAATCCCTTCGGGATTACAAACAATGTCTTTTATTCATTTCTCTATTAACCTTTAATCCCTTCGGGATTACAAATAATGTCTTTTATTCATTTCTCTATTAACCTTTAATCCCTTCGGGATTACAAATCATGTCTTTTATTCATTTCTCTATTAACCTTTAATCCCTATTAACCTTTAATCCCTTCGGGATTACATAAGGTGAGTTCTGAATCACAGGTATTCAAAATCACGATAGCATTTTATACAAAATAAATTTCTATTTTTGCGGGCTATTTTAAAAATTATGGATGTACAAAAAATCAGAAACATTGCCATTATTGCCCATGTTGACCATGGGAAAACAACGTTGGTAGATAAAATTTTAAAAACCTGTGATGTATTTCGTGAACACGAAAATCCCGGTGAACTTATTTTAGATAATAATGATTTAGAAAGAGAAAGAGGGATTACCATTATTGCCAAGAATGTTGCAGTTAATTATAAAGGATATAAAATTAATATCGTTGATACGCCGGGACACGCTGATTTTGGTGGTGAAGTGGAACGAATTATGAACATGGTAGACGGCGTTTTATTGTTGGTAGATGCTTTTGAAGGTCCAATGCCCCAAACACGATTTGTCACTCAAAAAGCCATTCAGGCGGGTAAAAAACCAATTGTAGTTATCAATAAAGTTGATAAGCCCAATTGTTCGCCAGAATTAGCACTTGAAGCCGTTTACGAATTATTTTTCAGTTTGGATGCATCCGAAGAACAATTGGATTTTCCAGTAGTATATGGTTCTGCCAAACAAGGATGGATGGGACCCGATTACAAAACACCTACAAACGATATTTTATATTTGTTAGACCAAATTATTGAAAAAATTCCGTCACCCCAAGTTCCGGAAGGCACATTACAAATTCAGATTTCGTCATTAGATTATTCATCCTACATTGGTAGAATTGCGATTGGAAGAGTTTTTAGGGGAACCCTTAAAGAAAACATGCCGGTCAGTGTGATTAAAAGAGATGGTAGAATTCAAAAATCTCGTGTAAAAGAATTATTTGTATTTGACAAATTGGGGAAAGTGAAAGTGAACGAAGTTTCTGCTGGTGATATTTGTGCTTTTACCGGCATTGAAAACTTTGAGATTGGTGATACGGTTGCTGATTTTGAAAATCCGGAGGCCTTGCCGCCAATTCACATTGATGAACCAACCATGAGCATGTTGTTTACCATCAATAATTCTCCGTTCTTTGGTAAAGAAGGAAAATTTGTAACTTCCCGACATTTAAGAGAACGATTGTATAAAGAATTAGAGAAGAACTTAGCCCTTCGTGTAGAAGAAACTAATTCACCGGACGCTTATCTGGTGTATGGAAGGGGTATTTTACATTTATCTATTTTAATAGAAACCATGCGAAGAGAAGGATATGAATTGCAAGTGGGTCAACCAAAAGTTATCATTAAAGAAGAAAATGGAAAAAAATTAGAACCATTTGAGATTTTGACAGTCGATGTTCCATCAGAATATTCAGGAAAAGTGATAGACCTTGCTACTCAAAGAAAAGGAACGATGGTCAATATGCAGGTTAAAGGTGACAGAACACATTTAGAATTTGAGATACCTTCAAGAGGTTTGATTGGCTTGCGAAATCAGGTATTGACTGCTACTGCTGGAGAAGCAGTAATGGCACATCGTTTTATTGCTTTTAAAGAATGGGCTGGTGAAATTCCCATGCGTATTAACGGCGTTTTAGTAAGTAAAGAAACGGGTAAAGCGGTGGCTTACAGCATTGACAAATTACAGGATAGAGGAAAATTTTTTGTAGACCCCGGAGAGGATATTTATACCGGAATGATTGTGGGTGAACACATTCGTTCAGAAGATTTGGTGGTTAATCTATGTACAGAAAAAAAATTGACCAACATGCGTGCCAGCGGTTCGGATGAAAAAATGAAAATCGCACCAAAAGTTAGATTTTCATTAGAAGAAGCATTAGAATACATTCAAGCCGATGAGTATGTTGAAGTTACACCTCAATCTATTCGTATGAGAAAAATTATTTTAGACGAAAATGAACGTAAACGGCTTCAAAAATCTGGTGCAGTAATGGCATAGACCAATGTTATATGAAAAAAAAATTTTTTATAATACCTTTATTTTCCATTCTGATTATTGCCTGCAATAAGTATAATCGTTTATTGAAAAGTACAAATTACGAATTAAAATTAGAAAAAGCCAATCATTACTACGAGAAAAAAAAATTACATTCGTGCGCAACAGTTGTATGAAGAATTAATTCCTATTTTCAAGGGTACTGATAAATCGGAAGATATTTATTATAGATATACCTGGACGCATTTTTATACGGGTGATTATGCTTTAGCACAATTTCACTTTAAAAATTTTGTTCGTCAATTTCCTGAAAGTCCAAAAGTAGAAGAATGTTTTTTCATGAATGGGTATTGTTATTACTTAAATTCTCCCAAATATTCGCTGGACCAAACAGCAACGATAAATGCTATCAAAGAGATGCAAAGTTTTATTGACAATTTCCCGGAAAGTGAAAAAGTGGATAGTGCCAATAAAATCATTAATATATTACATCATAAACTGGAGAAGAAAGAATACGAAATCATTAAACAATACCGAATGTTAGATGATTACAAAGCGGTGATTACAGCAGGGAATAATTTTCAAAAAGATTATCCGGATTCTGAGTATAATGAAGAAATTCGTTTTTGGGTGATTGAAGCAAGTTATTTGTTGGCAATAAATAGCATACCGGAAAAAAAGAAAGAACGATTAGAGAAAGTAGGAGAATATTATTTGAAGTTTTTGTCTTTGCATCCAGAGAGTAGATATTTAAAGTTAGCAGAAAATTATTATTCAAAGTCAAAGAGAGAGTTAGAATTGTTGCAGTAAGGATATTTTTGGTTTCAATTAGTTGATAATTACAAACACTTTTTCATGAATTAATTTATTGTTAATTTGATAGTTTGCTATTCAAGAAATATTCCCAAATTTTAATCAACATAAAATAATAGAACACAGATTACACAGATTTAATACAGATTTTCACAGATTATTTTTATTTTCAATTGTTCTTAATGCACCAATTCTGTAATTTCTGGCTAATTATTTTTATGCCACGAATGCTCGAATAAATTCTGAATAGAACACGGATGCCACAGATTAGTACGGATTTTCACAGATTATTTTTCAAGATTTTTATTCGCTGGTGTGTAGTTAAAAAATATCAAGTAAATTTGCCAATAAAAGTTTAGTTTGTGAAATTGGATAACGCCCGTAATTATTTAGAAAATGCTAAATCATTATTGAAAGAAAAAGCAATAAAGAAAAATGGGCACTATCAATATAAAAAATATGTTCGTTTAGCCGGGCATGCAGCTTATCTGGGCGTACTGGAAGCATTGGATGAATTAATGAAGCATTCCAATTATTCAGTAAAAGGTAGAAAGGATATTGTAAAGTATCAGGAGTTTTTAGCACATTACAATAAAAAAATGTTACAGGAATTAAATGATGCGTATGAGATACTACACCTTTACATGGGTTATGATGGAGGTTTAAAGTATATTTTTTGTCAGGAAGGCATAAAAACAGCAGAGCGTATAATTGAATGGGTAGAAAAGCAATTGGAAAAATCAAAATGAAAATTCTTTGTAGGTCAAATAAAATTTTTGTAAAATTGCCCCCCATTTATTAAAACATTAAACTATGTCATTAGATTTGACTAAAATTAAAGGTAATCCTTCTATTGTAACCAGAGATGTAAGACAATTTGATGCACAAACCGGCAATATCTATGAAGCCATTGCAATCATGAGTAAAAGAGCCAATCAAATCAATTCTGAACTAAAAGAAATAATTAAAGAAAAACTAGAAGAATTTAAGGATTCTAACGATACGTTAGAAGAAGTAATTGAAAATCCTGAACAAGCCAGTGTAGCTATTTATTTTGAAAAGTTACCTAAACCAAGTACTATTGCCATTGAAGAGTTTTTAGAAAATAAAATTTATTACCGTTATCCTGAAAACACTTAAAATTAATATTCTTTTATCCTTTTATCTTATTGAAACCTCGTTATTATTTAACGAGGTTTTTTATTTTTGTTCGTGATGAAGTATTTATCCATAAAGAAAAATGTTATTTTTTCACATATTTGCCACGATTAAGATAAAATGCAACAAAAAAACTTCATAAAGAATTTGTTTTTTTTACTTTTCTTAAACTTGTTAATCAAGCCATTCTGGATATTAGTTATAGAACCTTATGTGCAATACAAAGTTGGGAATCAATACTATGGTGAATATTTTACACTCTTTAATTTTTCCTTTTTATTTGCGATATTTTTAGATTTTGGTCTGGTCAATTTTAATAATCGCAATATTGCTCAAAACACGCATTTGTTAAGTAAGCATTTCTCGAATCTCATTACATTAAAATTAGCCATGGCATTTTTATACATTTTTGTTACCATGTTTATTGGCTGGGCAATTGGATTCAATCTGCGTTATCTTAAATTGTTATTTGTATTAACGATTAATCAGTTTTTCATTAGCATGGTATTGTATTTAAGAAGCAATTTATTGGGCTTGCATTTATTTAAAGTGGATAGCATCATTTCTGTTTTAGATCGTCTCATTATGATAGGACTCATTGGATTATTATTTTTTCAGATATTGCCCTTTGAATTGAATATCTTGAGTTTTGTATATGCTCAAGTAACGGCTTACGCTTTAACGGCCATTGTTGCGTTCTTTGCTGTTCTCAAACAAACAGAACACTTTAATTTTTCATGGAATTGGAAGTTTAATCTATTAATATTAAAGAAAAGCACACCTTATGCGATTCTAATTTTATTAATGGTTTTTTATAATCGACTGGATGCAGTGATGTTAGAACGATTATTGCCCTACCCTGAAGGCGCTATTCAGTCGGGTATTTACGCCAAAGCATTTCGTTTTTTAGATGCAGCCAATATGATTGCTTACCTGTTTTCAGTACAACTATTACCAATTTTTGCAAGATTGATTGAAGAAAAGAAAAGTGTGGAAGATATTACAAAACTTGCCTTTTCATTACTCATAGTACCTGCACTAATTACTTCTGTGTCTTGTTTTTTCTATAATAAGGAACTTGTGGCTTTAATCAATAAAGGGACAACGGATGCAGCCGAAGTATTTGGGATTCTGATGTTTTGCTTTACAGCCATTTCAACAACTTATATTTTCGGAACTCTTCTCACAGCGAATGGTAATTTAAAACAACTTAATATAATGGCAATATCCGGTATTTTAATTAATGTTTTATTAAACTTGATTTTTATTCCAAAATTTAAAGCTTATGGAAGTGCCTGGGCAAGCGTCATTACACAATTTTTTACGGCAATAGTTCAGGTTTGGATGGCAAAAAAAATCTTCCATTTTAAAATAAATTACAAATTACTACGTTCTTTGTTACTCTTCCTTTTAGGAATTATTATTATTAATTATCTTTCATTGCATTTAAGCTCCAAATGGATGATTAACTTTTCCATAATGATTTTATTCAGTATCTTGTGGGCTTTTATGACGCAACTTCTGCCCCTTCAATCTACTTTAAGATTTTTAAAAATACGAAAATGAATGCATTCCTAGCAGCTGGATTGTTCTATAAAATAATAACTGAACATTTAAGAACATTTATCATAGGCACGATTGTCGCATTAATATGTGGAACAATCCTTGCATTTTTATTGCCTGTAGAGTATCAATCCGAAATTATCGTTTTTCCTGCCAGACATTTTTCCGTTTCAAAAATGTTGATAGAACCTAATGTTGGTAATCAGGAAGATTATTTAGAATTGGGAGATGATGATGATCTTGAAAGATTATTACAAATCATTTACTCCGATGAATTAAAAATATTATTGGCAAATAAAATGAACTTATGGAAACGATGGAAGATAGAAAACAAAGAATACAAATTTTATTATTTGAAAGGTAAATGGGATCATTATATTAATATCTATAGAACCAATTATACTTCAATAAGAATTAAAGTGTATGACCGACATCCGGACACAGCGGCTCTTATTGCAAATACTATCATTGAACTGATTGATACCATTCAAAAAAGAATGACAGCAGAACGTGCGAATGCCGCGTTGCAAATTGTCAAACACGAATACGAAACAACCATTCAGCGAATCAACGATATGGAAGACAGCTTAAAAACATTAAGAACAATGGGAATTTTGGATTACAAAGAACAAGTTAAAGCGATTTCAAAAGAATACTCTAAAGCTCTCGCAAAAAATGACTTAAAAGCAATAGAACACTTAGAAAAAATGCTTGAAAAACTTCAAAAATACGGTGGGGCTTACAATACATGGAGTGAAAATCTCAGAAAGTATAGAGCCAAATTTGCCGTCATAAAAAGTAAATACGACCAAATAATTGTGGATGCTAACTATGTGTTACCATTAAAATACACCGTTCAAAAAGGGATAGTGGACAATAAAAAAGCGAGACCTATTCGTTGGCTAATCGTTTTGATTTGTATTGTATCTACAAATATATTAATTTTTATTTATTATCTCATAAAAAGTAAATCTAATAATTATGAATAATTCTACAAACTTGGAACTTAATTCATTCTTTAAACTTGTAGTTAAAAAGAAAAAAACTTTTTTAATAGCAATAGTTATTACTGCCATATTATCCATTATTGTTTCTTATATTATTCCCCCAAAATATAAAACTCTTGCAGTAGTTTATCCCATTCACCTTACGCCCTACTCAGAAGAATCACAAACGGAGCAGTTATTACAGTACTTAAACAGTGTTGCTGTAAGAGATGTGGTGATAAAAAAATTGAAGTTGATTGAGCATTATAAAATTGACACTACACGTCAAGATTGGAGAAGTTTATTAAATTATATTTACAGAGAAAACATCTCATTTTCGCCCACATTATATGAGTCCATAGAAATTGAAGTCAGAGATAAAAAACCAGAAATGACCAAAGCCATTGCAGATTGTATCATTTCAACAACCGACTCTGTGATTTTAGCACTAAAAAAGAAAGTGATTCTTGAAGAATATAACAATTATCAAAATGAAATTAACGTCGTTCAAAGAAGAATTGATAGCTTAAATCAGTTAATCGTAGCCATTCAAAATCAATATAATATATTAGATGCTAATTATCAAGCAAGATACTTAAGTAAAAAATTAGCGAATGGTAAAATTGACAAGGAAACAGAAAAACTTATAAGTGATTTGAAAAATAAGAAAGAATATATTAATATCCTTCAAAAAATTATTAAAGAACAAATCCTATCCCTAGGAAATCTAAAAAGAGAACGGGATAGATTAGAAGTAGATTTAAAAGGTGAATTACATTTTACACAAGTTATCTCTCCACCTTATGTTCCGGATAAAAAATATTTTCCAGTGAGATGGCTTATCGTTGCATTATCTGAATTATCTGTAATATCCCTTTTAATTATTTACTTCTTACTTACTGAAAAATCTCAAAATAAATAAACTTGTCGATTAAAAAGGAAATACTCTTATTCCTAATAATTGCTGCATTTTTAACAGCAGAAGCGTATATTTTACTAAATAAATATACCTGGTTTATACCTTATAATTTATTGCCACTCGGATTACTAATTTTAACCGGTATTTTCTATTTTACAGAATGGGTCATTTTTTTCATGGTTTTTATAACTCCCTTTGCGATTGGATTACGTGAAATGGGCATTACACAAGGAATGGATTTGAGTATTCCTACTGAGCCATTGATGATTATTTTCTCCGGTATTTACCTTATTAACGAATGGCTAAAAGGAATTACTCCTAAACAAATTTTCAAACATCCCATTACTCAAATTATTTTCATTCAACTTCTCTGGATGTTCATCACTACCTTAACAAGTCAGGATATAATAGTTTCCTTAAAATACTTAACAGCTCGCTTGTGGTTCATTCTAAGTTCATACTTTTTAATGACCTACCTGTTTCAAGATTTTAAAAACATCTTCAAATTTATCTGGATGTACCTTATAGGATTATCTGCTGTTGCTATCATTACAATTATCCAACATGCTGAATATAATTTCCACCACAAAATTGCAGATTGGATTGTAACGCCATTTTACAATGACCATACCGCTTATGGCGCAGCACTTGCTTTATTCTTACCTCCAACTGTGGCTTTATTTATGATTGAAAAAAATTTACTAAAGAAAGTCATTTTAATTTGCTTATCTCTTTTATTAATTATTGCCACGATTTTATCATTCGCCAGAGCTGCATGGATTGGAATTATTGCTGCATTGCTTGTCCTCATCACACTTTTACTCAAAATCAAATTCAGAACTTTATTAATTTCATTTATTTCTATCATCGTTATTATTTTTAGTTTCAGTGAAGAACTTCTCATCCTGATGGGAAAAAACAAAACTGACTCCGAAGGAAGCTTCTATGAAAACATCGTTTCAACTTACAATATTCAAAACGATGCTTCTAACCTTGAACGAATCAATCGCTGGAATTGTGCTATTCGTATGTTCTTAGATAAACCCATCTTCGGCTTCGGACCCGGCACTTATCAATTCTTCTATGCTCCCTATCAAATCAGTAGAGAAAAAACCATTATCAGTACAAATTTTGGAACCGGCGGTAATGCCCACTCTGAATACCTTGGTCCACTTGCAGAAGAAGGATTACCCGGACTTCTCATCGTATTTATATTACTTCTTTCAGTTTTTTCACTTGGATATTCTCTTTGTTACAATATAACTCATAAACCTACTAAAATCATCGCAACCGGAATTTTTCTCGGTCTTGTTACATATTTTGTGCACGGATTTTTCAATAACTTCCTCGATACTGATAAATTATCTCTCCCATTTTGGGGATTTATCGCTATTTTAGTCAGCATTTATTCCTATCATCAAAACAATAACTATGAAAAAAACAACCCTTCTTAGTTCCTTATCATTATTTCTTACATTCCTAACAAATATCTATTCTAATTCACTAAACTTTGATGATACCCTCAAAAAACGCCCTTACATCTATAACCCTGAATACAGATCCAGCAATACTCTAATAATTGACATTCTTCACACAAACTTACATGTGAAACCTATCTGGGACAGTTCTATTTTAATTGGAAAAGCAGAAATTTATGCGAAACCTTACTTTTATTCCACAGATAAATTCTTTTTGAACGCTCGTGGAATGAGAATCAACAAAGTAACACTACAAGATAAAAGCTCAAAAACATCAATTCCATTTAACTACACTTATGAAAATGACTCCATAAAATTTTTCCTTAAAAAATCAATTACTCCCGCCCAAACAATAGTAATTACCATTGAATATGTTGCTCAGCCAGAAAAAATAAAAGTTGGCGGAAGTGCTGCTATTCAAAGCGATAAAGGACTATACTTTATTAACCCTAAAGGTGAAATACCTGGCAAAATGCCTCAAATATGGACACAAGGTGAAACGCAAAGTAACTCCGTTTGGTTTCCAACTGTAGATTCTCCCAATGAAAAAATGACCCATGATATTTTTATCACAGTAAATAAAAAATACACCACGCTTTCAAATGGGTTACTTGTAGAAAGTATTATTAATAAAGACGGAACAAAAACTGACCATTGGAAAATGGACTTACCTCACGCTCCATACCTTGTCATGATGGGAATAGGTGAATTCAAAAAAGTAACTGACAAACCATGGAAAGGCAAAGAAATCAGCTATTATGTTGAACCTGCTTATGAACCCTACGCCAAAGCCATTTTTGGCAATACCTCCAAAATGATTGAATTCTACTCAAAAAAACTCGGTGTTGACTTTCCATGGCCAAAATACAGCCAGATTATTTGCAGAGATTATGTCAGCGGCGCCATGGAAAACACTTCAGCCACTCTTCACGGTGAATTCTTATATCAAACCGATAGAGATACCGTTGGTGGCGTAAAAGCTGAAGATGTCATTGCTCATGAATTATTCCATCAATGGTTCGGAGACCTTGTAACCTGTGAAAGTTGGAGCAATCTTCCACTCAACGAATCCTTTGCCACTTATGGTGAATATCTATGGGAAGAATACTTTAACGGACGTGATGCCGCAGATGAACACCATTATTTCTCTGGAAAAGGTTATCTTGTCAATAAACCCGATAAAAATCCTCCTCTTATCCGTTTCTTCTACGATAATCGTGAAGAAATGTTTGATAACATCAGTTACAACAAAGGCGGACAGGTACTCCACATGTTACGAAAACTCGTAGGAGATGATGCCTTCTTCCAATCACTTAAATTATACCTCACTCAAAATAAATTCAAACCCGTTGAAATTAACCACTTGCGATTAGCATTTGAAGAAACAACCGGGCAAGACCTTAACTGGTTCTTTAATCAATGGTTTTTCTACGGCGGACATCCGTACTTAAAGATTGAAAAAAACTATGATGAAAAAAACAAAATACTGTCAATTACCATTAAACAAACGCAACCTATTGAATATCCTATTTACCGCTTACCTGTATATGTTGACATCTACACTTCAAAATCAGTAGATCGTAAATGGATAGATATAACACAAGTAGAACAAACTTTTACATTTTCAATTAATGAAAAACCACTCCTTGTAAATTTTGATGCTGAAAGACAATTACTTGCCGAAATTTCTTATACAAAAACTATTGAAGAATACATGTATCAATTTGAACATGCTCCCTTATGGATGGACAGATACGAAGCCATTACCCAACTTGCAGAACAACTCAAAAAATCAGAAAACGAAACAATAACCAATTTTTTAATTAACAAAGGACTAAATGATAAATATGCTGGAATTAGAATAAATGTAATAGACCATTTGAAATCCAAAATTTCATCCCATCCTGTTCTGCAAAATAAATTAATTGAAATGGCTCAAAATGACCCTTCACCATCTGTAAGATCCGAAGCATTAAGAAATTTGAGTTCTATCAAATCTGATAAAATTACTGAATTATACCTCAATGCTCTCAACAAAGAATACAGTTCAGACATTATCTCTGCTGCACTCTTCGGATTAAATGAAGTAGACAAAAACAAAGCAATAGAATATGCCATAAAATTTGAAAAAGATAAAAGTAAAAGAATCATCATAGCCATTGCACAAATATATGCTGATAATGGAAGTGAGAAATATTGGGATTTCTTTAAAACGCACCTCACCACTTTTACAGGATTTGAAACATTCTCTTACATTGGTATGCTTAATAAATATATCAAAAATCTTAACCACTCAGGCACTGCTATTACAATTGCTAAAACTCTGAATGAACACTACAATCACGCCGAAAAAGTTAGTAAATTCGCTTACAAACAAACTCTTTTAAATTTATCAAAAATATGGTCCGAAAAAGAAAAAAATCTAAAAGATGCTATCAACAAAAACATACAAAACAATGAACCAACTCAAAATCTTGAAGATCAACTACGCACCGTATCTGAAACTGTAAATAAAATCAAAGAAATTACCAATAACCTATAAATTAAAAACCATGAAAAAAATAATTCTTGCTCTCTTCATCTCTTCATTCACTTTAATTATCTTTCCTCAACAACCTAAAAAAATTACTAATCAATTTCAAAAAAACTTAAAAGAAACACTCCAATATAGACCACCAGCAGGAATGCGCTTTGTTGAAAATGTTCCCGCCCAAAAAGGAATAATCAATATCCCTTACTTCAAATATGTTCTGGATAATGGACTTACCGTTATTATTCACGAAGACCATTCAGACCCAATCGTATATGTGGATGTAACTTTTCACGTAGGTTCTGCAAGAGAACAACAAGGCCGTTCAGGATTTGCTCACTTCTTTGAACACATGATGTTTCAGGGATCCAAGCACGTTGCGGATGACCAACACTTCAAAATAATCACAGAAGCAGGCGGAACACTCAATGGGACTACGAATTCCGATAGAACCAACTACTTTGAAGTAGTTCCCTCTAATCAATTAGAAAAAATACTCTGGCTCGAAGCAGACAGAATGGGCTTCTTGCTTGACTCTGTTACACAACAGAAATTTGAAATCCAACGCGCTACTGTAAAAAATGAACGAGGACAACGTTATGATAACGCACCTTACGGACTTGCCTGGGAAAAAACCGCCGAAGCACTCTTTCCCAAAGGACATCCTTATAGTTGGCAAACCATCGGATACATTGAAGACCTCAATAGAGTTGACGTTAATGATCTTAAACGTTTTTACTTACGCTGGTATGGTCCTAACAACGCGGTATTAACTATTGCCGGCGACATTGATGTTCAAAAAACATTGCAATGGGTAGTTAAATACTTTGGTTCTATTCCAAAAGGAAAAGACGTTCAACCTTTGAAACCTCAACCAGTAACTCTTCCGGAAACTCGCTACATTTCTTACGAAGATAATATCAAATTTCCAATGCTCAAATGGGCATTCCCTACCGTCCCCTTCACATCAGAAGAAGCCACAGCACTTGACTTTCTTGCCGATATTTTATCAAATGGAAAATCATCGCCTTTGTATCAGGCATTTATCAAAACCGGAAAAGCAACCTCTGCATCCGCATACCACTATAGCAGAGAACTAGCCGGACAATTTGAATTTGCAATTCGTGCTAATGGTTCACTTGCTGAAACTCAAAAAATTTTAGAAGAAACACTTAATGAATGGGAAAAAAAAGGGGGTGCATCCATTAAGGATATTCAAAAATTAAAAAACAAATACATCTCTGATATTTACGAACAACTCTACACCGTCCAAAGTAAAGGTGCTAAACTGGCATATTATCAAACATTCTTTGGTACACCAAACTATTTGCCAAAAGA
This sequence comes from Bacteroidia bacterium, assembly GCA_026003255.1. GTDB lineage: Bacteria > Bacteroidota > Bacteroidia > B-17B0 > Aurantibacillaceae > BPGX01. Next base: position 47,965 of record BPGX01000005.1, read on the forward strand.
ACTTGAATCTATCAAAAAAATAACACCACAAGATGTAATGAACGTCTATTACAAATACATTAAAGGAAAAAATAAAGTAGTATTGAGCGTAGTACCAAAAGGAAAACCTGAATTGAAAGCCGCAGAAGATAACTGGAAAATGTATGAGAGAACTATCGAATCAGAAAGCGAAGAATACAAAGGACTCACTTATATTGAACCCAAAGATACATTTGATAGATCTAAAATGCCACAAGCAACTTCTGAAATCAAAATTCCTACACCTAATATCAAATTAAATAAAACGGCATTTCAATCTCCTTATGCTTTTATGACAGAAGCAGAAGTACCTAAGACAAAAATACTAATCAGTTTTCAAGCAGGGCATCGTTTTGAACCCATTGAAAAAGCCGGTGTAGCCAGTGTGTTAGCAGATTTACTAAAAGAAACTACTAAAAAAAGAACCGCCGAAGAAATAGATGATAAGTTGCAAACATTGGGCAGTGAAATTAGTGTCAGTGTTTCAAACAATGATTTTATTATTAGCATTTCATCATTGACCGAAAATCTTGACAGCACATTAAAATTAACTCAAGAAATACTTTATGAACCAAAATTTGATACCGCTGATTTTAAGAGAATCATTAAAAGAAAAATAGAAAGTTTACAACAACGTAAAGTAACCGCATCTTCCATTGCAGCGGATGTTTTTGATAAAATATATTATGGAAACGCAAATGTGCTGTCTACTCCATCCATTGGTACTGAAAATACCTTGAAAAATCTTACCATTGAAGACGTGAAAGATTATTACAAAAAAATGTTGAGTAAAAAAACGATGAATATCTCCATTATTTCTGATAAATCCGACGAAAAAACACTTCTACAAAAATTAGGATTTTTAGCCGGACTTCCCAATACTTCAATAAATTATACAGAACCTTCCATTCCAAATATTCCTGCAACACAAATCTATTTTGTAGATAAACCAAACGCTGCTCAATCTGAAATTATTGTTGGCTCTATCGGATTGCCATTTGACTATGCAGGGAATTATTTCAAAAGCAACATTCTCAACTTTCCATTTGCTGGTGCGTTCAATAGCCGTGTGAACTACTTATTACGTGAATTAAAAGGTTATACTTATGGTACAAGGGGCAGATTCGAAGGAGATAAATTTTCTGGAAGATACATTCTTTCTGGTGGTTTCAAAAAAGACGCCACCGACTCTACTATTCATTTAATCATGAATGAATTTGATAAACTCATAAATAATGGAATTAATGAGGATGAATTAAAATTCACCAAAAGCGCATTATTACAATCCGAAGCATTAAAAATGGAATCTCCTTACCAAAAATTATATCTGATGAAAACAATAATGGATTACAACTTACCAATTAATTTCAAAGAACACCAAAGAGAAATACTTAATTCCATCACTACCAAAGAACTGAATGACCTTGCTAAAAAAATTTTTAATAACAATAGATTAATACTTGTTGTCGTTGGTGATAAAAAAACAATCTTTAATAAAATTAATTCATTAGGGCTTCCTATTACTGAATTAGATAATAACGGGAATTTAGTCAAATAAATTTCATTGCCTTAAACAATAATTTTAAGTTTTTATCGTTTTTCAATAATATGAAAAAAAATCCATTCATTTTATACATGTTCCTTTTTATCTCAGTAAACATCATTGCTCAAAAAAATCAAGGTATTGGTCAATGGAAGGACTTATTAGGTTTTTATTCTTGCAACTCTATTACCTATTCATCGGATTGGACAAAAATTTATGTAAGCAACAGAAATAGTATTGCAGTATACAATACGACCACTTTTGAAATTGAAAACATTTACAACAAAACCAACGGATTATCCGACGTTGACATTCAGATTATCAGAAACAATCCATATAACAATAAGGTTTTAATATGTTACGAAAACGGTAATATCGATGTACTTGATAATAATTCAATAATCAACATCAGTGATATTAAAAATGCCAATATCATCGCCAGTAAAAAAATCAATGAAGTAACTTTTAAAAATCATCTTGCTTATCTGGCTTGTGGTTTCGGAATTTCTGTATTAGATATGAATAAATTAGAAATTAAAGAAACCTATTTTATTGGAAAAAACAATTCTTACATTAACGTTTATCAAGTAGCATTTGACGATTCATTGATTTACGCAGCAACAGATAGTAGTGTATTCAGATGCTCATTGAACACACTATTAAACGATTTCAGAAACTGGAAAAAATTTAATTCTAATCAAATCCCTAATGGCACTTACAGCGGTATAGTGAATTTCAATGGAAAAGTTTATGCTGCCTATTCACCATACACAAGAAACAATGCCAACTTTATGAAAGATACTCTTTATGTTCGAGATAATACAGGTACATGGACAAAAACATTTCTTAATACAAGTCCTAACAGCGGTACTATTATTAAAAAAATGTATACCTTCAATAATGCCTGCATTGCATTTATTGGCCCTTATGGCGCTAACGCCATTGATAAAAATAATAACCAGATATTCGCACTCGGAAATTATAGCTTCGGTAACCAGAATATTAAAGACATAGCCATTAACTACTATAACAACTTTCCTTCCGGTCAGCCCGTTATTTCTTATATCGCTGACGAGTTTCACGGCTTTCTAAGAACCTATTGGGATGCTTTTCCTATTCCCATTGATGGCGCCAGACATAAGTTGGTGAGTCGTATTAAAGCTTACAATGGCAAGATATTAATAGCCCCTTCTAAAATTGACGAAACAGGAGGACCTCATTTCTATCGAGAAGGAATTTCCTTCTATGATGGTGAAAAATGGAATTACCTGAGAGATTTTAATAATGACACAATTGTAGACATAACAGATGCCATGATTGACCCTGATGATGAAACACACATTTATGCCACCAGTTGGATAAACGGATTGGTAGAATATAAGAATAACAAACTTTCCAAAGTATACAATAGCGCTAATTCCGGGCTTGTCAATATCAGTTCATTAGGATTAAGTTGGCATAGATACGGGGGGCTCGTTATGGACCCTAATAAAAATATATGGATTAGCCATGCGGTACCTAATTCTCCTATGAGTGTACTAAAAAGCAATGGACAAGTTGTCAATTTCTTTAACTCAACTTTTAACACCAGTATCAACCTTACTTCAAATATCCTCTTTGACAAAAACAATCAAGTATGGATGATTATTCCAGGCGGTAAAGGTATCTTAGTTTATAAACATAATAACTTTGAACCTATGAGTTCATCTAATACCAAATTCCTTAGTAATGTAAAAGGTAATGGTAACTTGCCCTCCAATTATGTCTGGTCTATAGCAGAAGATAAAAATGGTTACATCTGGATTGGCACTTCTCAGGGAGTCGCTGTTATCTACAATCCTGAAAACGTCTTCAATGGCGGAAATTATGATGCTCAACAAATATTTATCACTCAGGATGGTCAAACACAATTGCTTTTAGCAACAGAAAAAGTTACCGCTATTACAATTGATGGAGCAGATAGAAAATGGATAGGAACAGAATCTTCCGGATTATTTTGTTTCTCACCAGATGGGCAAACTCAAATTTATCACTTCACCACAGATAACAGTCCAATCGCTTCCAATAATATTATCGATATCGCTTACGATGAAAAAACAGGTGACATCATCATCGGTACCGATAAAGGCATTCAATCTTACCGAACAGACATCATCGGCGGATTTGAAAACTATACAAACGTTCACGCCTTCCCTAATCCAGTAAAACGTTCAAATGACAACATATACATTAAAGGTCTAATAGATGGTTCTATTGTAAAAATTACCGATATTGCCGGTAACCTCGTATGGGAAGGTAAATCTACCGGAGGAATGATTACCTGGAATTTACAAAATCTTTACAACCAAAAAGTAAACGAAGGTATCTACATCGTATATACTTCTACTCCCGATGCCCAACAAAAAGCCGTTGCTAAAATCATGGTAGTGAATTGAAGATGGGATTTGCTAAAAAGTATAATCTTTTTTCTTTTTGTTAATCCCAGATTATGCATAGGATTAATGGAATTTGAATTTTCTATAAAAAATCAATCTGTTATATTTTAACCACAATGAACACAAAGAAAATAATCAAAGTTCACAAGGGACTGAATATTTGCAAGCAAGAAATGCATTGTGGTTATTCGTAAAAAAACTTTGTATTCTTTGTGGTTTAAGTAAATTAAAAATGAAAGTAATTAATACCAAATTGGTGATGAGTATTTTTACTGAAATCTTAATAGAATAAAGCAAATGTATAAACATGCTAATTTTTAATGCATAATTTTGGATTATAGAAACCCCTCTCTACTTCCAATCTAAAATAAAAAAATAGCTCAAATCATTTCCTACCTCAAAACTCATAATTCATCCCTCAAAAATCTTAACCTATTTGTCTGTGTAAATCAATCCGCATCTGTGTGTCATCTGTGTTCCATTATTTTAAGAAAATTATTTACTCAATATTCATAACTCATAAATCAAAATTCACTACTCATAACTACCAACTTACTTCAAATTTCTTTCTAAAAAATTCCACTATCTTCGAATACAAATGATAACGCGTATATCCTCCATAAATACTATGATTTTTATTCGGATAAATAAAATACTCCAATGGTTTATTATTTTCCACACATGCTTTTACAAATTCCATGGCATTTTGTAAGTGCACATTATCATCCGCTGCACCGTGAATCAACAATAGTTTCCCTTTAATGTTTTTTACATGGTTAATAGGTGATAATTCATTATATCCATAAGGATTTTCTTTTGGTAGTCGCATATAACGTTCTGTGTAGATATTATCATAAAATTTCCAATTGGTAACTGGTGCTACCGAAATGGCTGCATTAATTATATCAGAACCTTTCGTAATCATATTCAAAGCCATAAACCCTCCATAACTCCATCCCTGAAAGGCAATTCTGTTTTTATCTACATAACTTAATGTCCCTAGATATTTCACAAATTCAATTTGATCCTGTGTTTCTAACTTACCCAGTTGTAAATACGTACAATGCTGAAATGCTTTACCTTTTCCGAATGTTCCTCTTCCATCAGCACAAGCCACAATATAACCATTTTGACACAGATATTGATGAAACCAATACTCATATTCAAATGCATCATTCACCTTGTTTATTCCTGGTCCATTATATGCCGTTACATACACAGGATATTTTTTTTGTGGATCAAAATCAACCGGCTTCATCATCCAATAGTGCAATTCAATGCCTTCACTGGTCTTAAAACTATTGAATTCCTTTTTACTTAATGAATATTCTTTCATTGTTTCTATTAACTTTTTGTTATCATCAAGCACTTGAACAAATTTGTTATCAATTGACTTTAATGTGTAAACAGGTGGATGATTGGCAGTATGATGCGATAAAATGTAATATTTAAATGTTGGAGAAAATTCTACACGACTAAATCCTTCAGCAGGAGAAATTAGTTGTTTATCTTTACCGTTCCACTTTATCTTATATACAGGCCGATTCATCACACCATTTTCAGTAGAAGTATAATATATCTCCTTTTTACTTTCATCAACGACCAAAATATTCTCAACATCAAAATTTCCACTCGTTATCGGATTTACAAGTTTTCCACTTAAATCATATAAATACAGGTGTTGAAAACCATTTTGATTACTCATCCATATAAAATTCTTATCATTATTCACAAACCGTAAGGCATCATTAATTTCAATATAAGTATCCGACTTTTCTTCAAAAAATTTTTCTAAATTATTTTTGATTGGATCATACAAATACAATTGCAGATAATTCTGATGTCTGTTTAATAATGTAAAACACAAGCGCTCTGATTTAGGTAACCATTGTATTCTTGGTATGTATATGTTCTGAAAATCTTCTGAAACAGGGATTTTAATACTTTTACTATTTTTTATATCATATATCCACAAAGTAACTTCTGAATTATCTTCTCCTGCTTTGGGATACTTAAATGAATATTTATCAGGATATACATTTCCATTGTATATGTCCATTGAAAACTCTTTCACTTTTGATTCATTAAACTTCAAATACGCAATGAATTGACTACCACTACTCCACTCAATAAAATCCGGCTTACCAAATTCTTCCTCATACACCCAATCTGCCCAACCATTTTTTATTTTATTCCATTCTCCATCATTTGTTATTGCAATTTCTTTTTTTTGCACAATATCAAATAAGTAAAGATTATTTTTTTTAATAAAAACAAGTTTTGTTTCATCCGGAGAAAACTTTGGAAACATTATTTTTTCTCCTTCCGATAACAAAATTAATTCTTCTTTGCGAATATCCCACAAGTATGTTTCAGCCACAGACGAATGGCGATATATCAGTTCTCGATTCTTAAAAATTAAGAGATAATTTTCATTTGGTGAAAGTTGATAATCCTCTAACTGAATGTTTTTATTTTTTCCCAGAACATCACTATACAATACCAATGTTTGTGTGGACTTTCCACTTATCAATACCTTCTTAATAATATTTTTTGAATCATCTTCGGTAATGTAATAATCACCAACTTTTGTGAACGTGAAATGTGGTGGTGGATTGGTACGAAAAGTATATTTAATCCAAATATCTTCTAAACTTATCTTTTTTTGCGCAAATACAAATTCTATAAATGAAAACAAAATAACCATCAACCATACTTGAAAAAATACACTGCAAAATTTCTTCATACTTTAAATTTTTCCGTTGTAAAAAAACATTTTTTCTAATGCACTTCCAAACACAAAAATTATAACTCATAACTAATTTTATCTATTATGCACATCAGTCCCCATCTGCGTCATCCGTGTTCCATTAAATTCAAAAAAATATTAACTCAAAACTCATAACTCACAAAATGTGTCCCAGCTTTGTTTTTTTAGTAGCAAGGTATTTCGCATTGTGCGGATTACAGGGCACAATTATTGGCACATTTTCAACAATTTGCAAATCATAACCTTCTAATGCAGCACGCTTTTTAGGATTATTGGTCAATAAACGAATTTTTCTAACACCTAAATCTCTCAAAATCTGTGCACCAATTCCAAAATCTCTTTCATCTGGTGCAAAACCCAATTGCACATTGGCTTCCACTGTATCTAATCCTTCCTCTTGCAATTTATATGCTTTCAATTTATTTATTAATCCAATTCCGCGCCCTTCTTGATTTAAGTAAAGTAGCACCCCTCTGCCCTCCTTTTCAATCGCTTCCATCGCCGCATGCAATTGGTCTCCACAATCACAACGCAAAGAACCTAAAATATCCCCTGTCAAGCAGGAAGAATGAACTCTGCATAAAATCGGTTCATCCGGGTTAATCTCTCCCTTTACTAATGCTAAATGTTCCTGTCCATTTGTTTTTACTCTATAGGCATGCAATTTGAAATGCCCATATTTCGTAGGTAAATCCACTACTACCACTTTTTCAACAATGCTCTCTTTTTGCAAACGATATTGAATTAAATCTTTAATAGAAATAATTTTTATCTGAAACTTTTCTGCAATCTTTAATAGATCTGGCAATCGCGCCATACTACCATCATCGTTCATAATTTCTACTAAAACTCCACTTGGTTTTAATCCCGCTAACTTCATCAAATCTATGGTTGCTTCGGTATGTCCCGCTCTTCTCAAGACACCACCTTCTTTTGCAACAAGCGGAAATATATGTCCGGGTCTGGCAAAGTCCTTCGCCTGCTTTTGAGGATTGACCAATGCCTGAATCGTTTTAGATCTATCGTATGCCGAAATACCAGTGGTACAACCGTCTCCAATTAAATCAACAGAAACAGTAAATGCTGTTTCATGCAAAGCCGTGTTTTGAGGAACCATCGGATCTAAATTCAATTCATTAGCACGTTCTTCAGTTATAGCCACACAAATTAACCCTCTTGCATGCTTAGTCATAAAGTTAATATCTTCTGGTCTTACAAATTCCGACGCCATAATAAAGTCGCCCTCATTTTCTCTATCCTCATCATCCACAACAATAACCATCTTCCCATTTCGCAAATCTTCCAACGCTTCTTCAATTTTATTCAAATGTATACTCATTATTTAATTTTGTTCGCAAAAATACTATTTTTGTTAGTGCAATCATTTGTTTTGTAATAGAAAAATATTGTCAAAAATAATAAAACACCTTACATTTGTATCATAAAAATCTAAACGGATGAAATCCCCCGAAGAAATTGTCAATCAATTAATGATGAAAAATGATGCTTTCAGTCAGTGGTTGGGAATTCAAGTACTTGAAATAAAACATGGTTATTGCAAACTACAAATGCAAGTGCGTAAAGAAATGCTCAATGGTTTTCACATTGCACATGGTGGAATTACCTATTCACTGGCAGATAGTGCTCTGGCTTTCGCTTCTAATAGTCACGGCTACAAAGCTGTTTCAGTAGAAACTTCCATTTCCCATACAGAAGCATTAAAAGAAGGTGATATTATTCGAGCAGAAGCAGAAGAACTACATCGGTCTAACAAAATTGGAGTTTATCAGGTCAATATCTATACTATGCCAGACAAGAAAATTGTCGCTTTATTTAAGGGAACCGTTTACATTACCTCTCAACTCTGGTAAATTCATTTTTCATCCAAACAATCTATTCTTTATTTTTGCCAAAAAACAAAATGAAGTTTATTAAACTAATTTCTTTTTTCTTTTTAGTTCTTATTTTTTCAATGCTCAAAGCACAAAATATTGACGAGAAAAAACTTTTAGAATCAGCAAAAGAAAAAATGCTGAATGAAAATTTTGAAGAAGCATTAGATGATTGGTTACAACTTTATCAAATTAATCCTAAAAACATTGATTATCAATATAACATCGCTGTTTGCTACTTAAATACTAACTTCAATAAAAGCAAAGCCATTCCTTATCTTGAAAATGTTGTTAAATCAGACAATCATAATCCCAATGCAGAATTCCTTCTGGCGCGTGCTTATCAATATGCGAATAGATTTACCGAAGCACTGGAATATTTTCAAAAATTCAAATCCAACGGAAAAGGAAGTCCAGAAAATCTCAAATTAGTTGATCTTGAAATACAACACTGTTTTAATGCCCGTGAACTCATCAAATTCCCAGTAAATGTAACCTTCCACAACCTTGGTAAAAACATCAATTCTGAATATGCGGATTATTACCCATTTATAGATGAAAGGGAAAATTTTTTAATCTACAATACTAATAGACCTATTAATTCTAAATCAGAAAAAATGCCCAATGGACAATTTCCATCTTCAATCTTTGTTTCAAAAGTAGTGAACGGTGAATTTATGGAATCTTCACCAATTGGAGAACCTGTGTCAAAAGGAAATTCAGGAGAGGAAATTGTTGGGATGAGCTCTAATGGTAGAATTTTAATCGTTCATAAAAATGGAAAACTCTATTTAAGTCAAATGAATGAACTTGGCGTATTTCAAAAATTAGAGCCATTGCCCACTATCATAAATTCAAACGGTGATGTCATTGCCGCCTCTATCAATAATGCCGGAAATGAAATTTATTTTGCCAGCAACAGAAAAGGCGGATATGGTGGAACTGATATTTATGTATGCAGAAAGTTAGATAATGGAAAATGGGCTGAACCTGAAAACCTTGGACCTTCTATAAATACTGAATTTGATGAGGACTTTCCCAATCTTTCTCCCGACGAAACCATTCTATTTTTTAGTTCAAAAGGTCATGGTAGCATGGGCGGTTACGATATATTCAAAGCTACCAGAAATCCTGAAACCAATAAATTTGAAAATCCTAAAAACATCGGATATCCTATCAATACCTCCTATGATGATATGAATTTTCGATTGTCAAAAACCAAACGTTATGGTTACATGGCAAGCATTCGTGGCAGCGGTCTTGGTGACTATGATATTTACAGAATCATATTTAATGATGAAGAACCAGAATTCACCCTCATCGTTGGACAAATTCAAACTTCTGAACCTATCACAGATTACAGAGATGTTAACATTCAAGTAACACAATTGAACAACGGTGAATTGATTGGCAATTATATTCCTAATCCGAATACAGGAAGGTACGTCATGATTTTACCTCCCGGAAAATATAAACTCACTGCCGAACATCCTGAATTTAAAACTTATGAAACTACTTTAGAGATTTTTGATAAAGCATCTTATCAATCCGAAATCACACATCACATTCAACTAAAAAAGAAATAATAAATATGATACACAATCTTTCTCAATCTGATTCAATTATAAATCAATACCTGTCTGAAATTCGTGATATAAATATTCAAAAAGATAGCTGGCGCTTTCGAAAAAATCTTGAAAGAATCGGTCAACTAATTGCCTTTGAAATTTCAAAAGAATTGGAATATAAACCCATTCCAGTTACTACTCCACTTGGAATTGCTGATTCCAAAGTACTTGCACAACAACCCGTTATTGCTACCATTTTAAGAGCAGGATTGCCACTCCACATGGGAATTTTAGACGTCTTTGATAAGGCAGAAAATGCATTCATCAGTGCATATAGACGACATCACAAAGACCACTCTTTTGACATCGCTTTAGAATATGTTTCTTGTCCTCCGCTGGATAACAAAACTCTCATTTTATGCGACCCTATGCTTGCTACCGGTTCTTCAATGGTGCTTACCTTTAAATCACTCCTTAATCATGGTAAACCTAAACATACACACATCGTGTGTGCCATCGCCAGTAAGCAAGGCATTGATTATGTAAAAAAGAACATGCCAGATGTCAATTATACTCTTTGGTGTGGTGCTATTGACGATGAATTGACCTCTACTGCATATATCGTTCCTGGACTTGGAGACGCCGGTGACCTCGCATTTGGTGAAAAAATGTAATCATGTCTCTTACTTCTCATCGTATACCTGCTTCTCCTGTTTTCTTTGATAAAATCGTTTGGGATTTTTTAAACCAGCAATTACCCTCTTCCTTATCAAATTTTTTGCCAACAAAAGAACACATCCAAAAAATTATCACTTCATTTCAACAAATTAATTTTAACCGACCACAATTATTGAAAATACTAAACGGTCAAGCACAATCGGTTTCTAATACAACTCCTGAAACTTTTCAAAACATCCAGAAATTAGCTGACAACTATACTTTTACAATTACTACCGGACACCAACTCTGTTTATTTACCGGACCACTTTATGTTATTTATAAAATATCTGCTACCATCCAATTATCTCAATGGCTTCAAAATCAATTTCCTGAATACAATTTTGTACCCGTTTTCTGGATGGCTTCAGAAGACCATGACATTAACGAAATCAATCATTTTTACTACAACGACCATCTTTTCCAGTGGAATCAATCAACCAATGGAAGTCCAGTGTTTTCAATCACTACTGAAGGACTTGAGGACGTTTTCAATAGCATGAAAATTTCTCAACTTTTCTCTCCTGAAGATTTGGAATTGTTTCAACAAGCGTATTTACAACATTCCAACTATATTGATGCCACAAGATTCCTTCTAAATGAACTCTTTGGTAAGTATGGACTAATCATCCTGAATCCAAATGAAAAAGCATTCAAAGAAAAATTTAAAGATATTTTCTATCAGGAAATTTTTGAAAAAAAAACTTATCATAGTATATTATCAACTTTAGATTTATTTGATAAACACAATTTTCACATTCAGGTTAACCCAAGAACAATTAATACCTTTTTGAATTACAATAATAAAAGAAGTTTAATTATAGAAAACAATGAAACATTTAAATTAAAAGATTTAGACATTACTTTCTCAAAAAATGAATTAGAAAAATTATTGGTAACGCAACCTGAATTATTTAGCCCTAATGTATTATTACGCCCTTTATTTCAACAAACCATTCTTCCTAATCTGGCTTATATTGGGGGCAGTGCTGAAATCGCATATTGGTTAGAACTTACCTCTACTTTTGACTCTTTTTCTGTCCACTATCCTTTGTTAATACAAAGACCTATTATTTTTATCTCACCTCCCAGAATATCTTCAAAAATAGAAAAATTACAAATTCAACTTTCTGACATTTTCCATTATAATAAATCTACACTCATTAAAAATATTCTTGACAAATTAAATTTAAGTATTAATTTTAAAGCGGAAAAACAACAAGTTAATTCAATTTATGATAATCTTCTCAAACAAACAGAAAATATAGACAAATCACTGATTCCTTTTGTAAATGCTGAACATACCAAAGCATTAAAAGCAATAGACACTCTTGAACAAAAACTTAATAAAAGCATCAAACAAAAAAATAATATAATTGTAAATCACATTGAAGATATTTATTCTAACTTCTTTCCAGATGGAATTATGCAGGATAGAAAATGGAATGTTGCTTATGCATCAAACACTTTAAACATTAATACCATTAAAAATTTTATTGATAATATCATTCCTTTTAGTACACCACAAATAAATTCCGACTTTAATTTCACCATTATTGAAAAAAGTGAATTATGACCTTTCAGGAACGATTAAAACTTTACATGATTGGATTCTTAATTGGTCTTATTCTTGTATATGCACTATTTGGTACAAGAACATGCACCTCATTAAGTGAAGTCAAAATAAGCGAACTAAAAAGACAAACATTAAAACTTTCTGAAAAATCTCATTGTCAAATAAAATGTTTGAAAAAATCTTCATCTCAACTTAAATCCGAATTAGAATTTTTTGAAATAAATTTTGACAAAAGCCAACCTCGTGAAAAACCTTGTAGAATCTATTTTTTAGAACCTCGTGAACAATTTAAAAAATTTTATCCATATCAAATTATTGTAAAAGATTGTGACGAAACTACAGTAATAGAAGAACTAATCTTTCAAAATACTTCCAAATGCCAATGCCCGTAAGAGACCATGAATATTTTATGAGAGAAGCACTCAAAGAAGCCGAAAAAGCTTATGAAAAAAATGAAGTGCCCATCGGGGCTGTAATCGTTTGGAATAATAAAATCATTGCTCGTGGACATAATCTCACCGAACAACTTAAAGACGTAACCGCTCATGCTGAAATTCAAGCCATCACATCTGCTTCAATTTATATCGGTAGCAAATATCTTCGTGAATGTAGCATTTATGTAACTATTGAACCATGCCCCATGTGTGCAGGTGCCATCGGTTGGGCGCAAATTCCAACTCTCGTGTTTGGTGCATACGACCTTAAAAAAGGTTACTCACTATTTTCAGAAAATATCTTACATCCTAAAACTATTGTTATCAAAGAAGTTCTCGCAGAAGAATGTAAAGACATTATTCAACGATTTTTTCAGGAAAAAAGAAAAAAACTTTAATCAATATCATTTCCGAACATGAAAATTCACCTACCCAATAATGCATCAATACTGATTTCAAGAACAGATAGCATCGGCGATGTAATATTAACTATACCTATTACTTATGCACTAAAAAAATTATATCCCGCTAACAAAATTATTTTTCTATGCTCCAACTACACTAAACCCATTCTTGACCTTATCCAAACCATAGATTATACAATCTCTGTAGAAGAACTACAAACCTTCACAAAATCCGAACAACATCAATTTGTAATAAAGCATAACTTTCACACTTCTATCATTGTTTTCCCAAGCTATTCAATTAGTAAACTCATCTATTCTCTCAAAATTCCTTATAGAATCAGTACCTCACATCGCTGGTACAACTGGTTATACTGTAATCAGAAAGTTTCTTTCAGCCGTAAAAAATCTGACCTCCACGAGGCACAACTCAATTTTAAATTATTACAACCCCTTGGCATTCAGAAAATTCCTACAATAGAAGAACTTACTAATTATTATATTTGGAAGCCAATACCACCCTTACCTAAACATTTGTCTCAATTACTAAATCCCGATAAATTTAAACTCATCATACATCCTAAATCAAAAGGCAGTGCCAGAGAATGGGGCATTCAAAATTATATTAATCTAATTAAAATTTTAGATAAATCTAAATTTCAAATTATCATAACTGGTACAAAACAAGAAGAGAAATTTTTAGAACCAATTATTAAAGAATGTCCGGAAGTACTTAATCTTGCTGGGAAAACATCTCTTGAAGAACTTATCAGTTTGATTAACGCTTGTGATGCACTTATTGCAGCAAGTACCGGCACATTGCATATTGCGGCTACTCTTGGAAAGCATGCTATCGGATTATTCCCTTCCATTCGTCCAATGCACGCAGGTAGATGGGCACCTATTGGCAAGCATACTTACATATTACATCAAAATAAATTTTGCAACGATTGTAAAAATAATCCAGAACTTTGTCATTGCATTCAATCTATTTCGACTTATCATGTGGCTGATATTTTAAATTCAATTTTATTAAAAAATGAATAACTATTACAATAACAAAGTCATCTGGATTACTGGTGCTTCATCAGGAATTGGCGCAGCAATTGCTAATTATTTATTGAGAAATACCAATGCAAAACTTGTACTTTCAGCAAGAAATGAGGTAAAATTAAAGCAAATCGCCCAACAATCCCAAAATCCTAATCGTACTCTTATTCTTCCATTTGATTTAGGTCAATCCTTTAACGCTCCTGAACTTGCTAACAAAATTATTCAACACTTTGGAAAAATCGACATCCTCATTAATAACGGCGGAATAAGTCAACGAACAAAAGTATTAGAAATCAGCGAAGAATTAGAACGACAACTCTTTGAAATCAATTATTTCGCTCATATTAAACTGACAAAAGCCGTTCTTCCATACATGCTTCAACAAAAATACGGACATATTGTAGTTACCAGCAGTATCGCTGGAAAATTTGGCTTTTATTTGCGAAGCACCTACTCGGCTGCCAAACACGCCCTTCATGGATATTTTGAATCTTTACGTTTAGAATATGAAAATGAGGGAATTATTGTATCCATTGTTTGTCCCGGTAAAATCAAAACCAATGTATCGATTAATGCTTTGAGTAAAGAAGGCATTTCTCATGGTAAAATGGACGAAAGCCATCAAAATGCTATGTCTGCAGAAGTTGCTGCCATTAAAATATTAAAAGCCATTGCAAACAAAAGGGAAGAAGTGCTTGTTGGTGGAAAGGAATTACTCATGGTCTACCTAAAACGTTTCTGTTTACCTCTTTTCAACTGGCTCATTCGCAAACAATCGCCGTATTAAAACTACAATGTTATCTTTCTTTCACAAAAATAAAACTCTTCCTTAACATTATTGGAAAACACAATAATTGTCTTTTGTGCAGCCCATTTTTCAATCATATTGGAATACCATTGAATATTCATTGCATCAAGATTTGTCGTAGGTTCATCTAAGAGTAAAATAGGCGACCGATCCATAATGGCTAATAACAATCTCAACTTTTGTTTCATCCCGCTGGAGTAATGTTTTATCTGTTTATACAAATGTTTTTCCAAACCCAATAATTCTATCATCTCATTTTTTGATACTTGATATTGTCTAAAACAAAAGACATGATCTATAATCTCGTGTAATGTAAAATCTTCAATCAAGCCCATGTATGGCGCAGCAACACTCACAAATTTATACCAATTCTTTCTTTCTATTTCACGATTTTCATAAATATACTTCACATCACCTGAAGAAGGACTAATGTATCCAATAATAATTTTCAACAAAGTAGATTTTCCTGAACCATTATTGCCTATTACAACAACTTTTTCTTTTGGCAAAATATCAAAACTTAAATCCTTGTATAAAAAATGTTTATTAAACCTTTTGGATACATTTCTTAAATGAATAGAAGGTACAACCATGAAAATTAGTTACAAATTTAAATAAAATTACTAAGTAACATTTCTGCAAATGAAAACATTCAATTTATAGAAGATTGATAATTTAAAAGAATAACCTGCGGAAATCTGCATCAATCTGTGGCATCTGTGTTCAAATTTTTCTATTTTATCTAAACGCATATTTAAAAAAATCTATATCCCTTTAATTACTCCATCTTTTTGATTACGAATAAAAGTAAGTATTTCTTGTTTGAATACAGAATCAGGAATTTCTTTTTCTACAATCTCCAATGCATTCTGCAAATTATATCCCTTCACATAAATAATTCTATATATATCCTCAATCTGTTTTATTTGTTCAGGTGTAAACCCTCTTCTGGTGAGCCCTACACTATTTACACCTATATACTGCAATGGCTCACGCGCACAACGAACATACGGTGGGACACTCTTGCGAATCAATGATGCACCAGCTACAAATGAATGTTTCCCAATAGTAATAAACTGTTGAGCCGCGCTCATACCTTCTATTATCGCCCAATCTTCAATAGTGATATGTCCGGAAAGTCCAACACTATTAGCAATAATCACATTGTTTCCAATAATACAATCGTGTGCTATGTGAACATAAGCCATTATCAAACAGTTATCTCCCACTTTCGTGGTCATTTTATCCAATGTTCCGCGATGAATAGTAACAAACTCACGAATCGTAGTATTATTGCCAATTTCCACAGTACTCTCCTCTCCCTTGAATTTTAAGTCCTGCGGCTCTGCGCCAATTACTGCACCGGGAAAAATCTTACAATTCGCACCTATTTTAGTATAATTCATAATCACCGCATTCGGTCCAATCCAAGTATTATCTCCAATTTCCACCTTATCTTCAATCGTTGCAAAAGGCGATACTACAACGTTTTTCCCAAGTTTTGCTTTGGTGCTCACACTGGCAAGTGGAGAAATCATACGGTAACTGATTTTTCAGGTTGTTGAATATTTCTGACTTTGACAATTTGTGCTGTCATATCGGCTTCACACACCAGTTTATTCCCCACATACGCCCGTCCAATCATGTGACAAATTCCTCTACGAATGGGCTCCGCCAGATCCATGCGCATCACCAATGTATCACCCGGTACAACTTTTTGCTTAAACTTCGCACTGTCAATTTTCAAAAAATACGTTTGATAATTTTCCGGATCTGGTACAGATTTTAACGCTAATATACCTCCCGTTTGTGCCAATGCTTCAATAATTAAAACGCCCGGCATCACTGGTTCATCCGGAAAATGCCCCGGAAACCAGAAATCATTAATTGTTACATTGCGAATACCCACAACATATTCAGGAGTAAG
Organism: Bacteroidia bacterium; assembly: GCA_026003255.1. Taxonomy (GTDB): domain Bacteria; phylum Bacteroidota; class Bacteroidia; order B-17B0; family Aurantibacillaceae; genus BPGX01. The sequence goes on from BPGX01000005.1 coordinate 65,110, forward strand.
TTCTACAATTCTATCTACTAATAAAAACGGATGACGATGCGGTAATATCTTTTGAATTTCTCTGACATCAATCAATGCGGGTGTATTCAAATTAATTTTAGGGATATATTGTTCTTTCTTCTGTTTCTTGATAGCTTCTTTTATTTTTTTTGCAAATTGTGTATTCCCATAATGACCCGGGCGAGCTGCAAGTATGTGAATTTTCAAGTGTTGTCCAACAAGCGCCAAATCACCAACAATATCTAACAACTTATGCCGCGCCGGTTCATTATAAAAATGTAACTTAGTATTATTAAGAACCCCTTTTCCTTTAACTTCCACATCTTCTTTATGAAAAACTTTTTTCAAATAATCAATTTTTTCTTTTGGTAGCTCTCGGTCCACCAGTACAATCGCATTATTTAAATCACCTCCTTTTATTAAATTATGTTGTAACAATGCCTCCAATTCGTGTAAAAACACAAATGTTCTGCATTTAGCGATTTCAGGAATAAACTCACCTGTATGGTACATGCTCGCATGCTGTGTCCCTAAAACTTCACTATTGTAATCTACCATCACTGTAATTCTAAACGTCTCTTGCGGTACTGCTAACATCTCAATCTTTCGTTCAGGACATTCATAGGTAAGATTTTCTTTTAATTCAAAATACTCTCTTTCAGCATCTTGTTCTACCACACCGGCTTTTTGCAATGCTTCTACAAATGGCATCGCACTTCCATCCATTATGGGCATTTCAGGCCCATCCACTTGTATTAAACAATTGTCTAAATCCATTCCAATCAGAGCCGCTAAAACATGTTCAGTGGTATGTACAACAGCATTATCTTTTAATTTTCCATTAGAATCTAATAACCCTAATGAAGTTCCTCTTTCAGTACTGATAACATTATCTACATCTGCATCAATTATGGGTTGCCCCGGTAAGTCAATTCTTTGAAATTTAAACCAATGATTGTGAGGAGCTGGTAAAAAGGTCAATTGAACGGGCTTTCCTGTATGCAGCCCAACGCCAGAAATACTAATTTTTTCTTTAATCGTTTTCTGTTTATCCGCCATTTTTATTCAATTTTAAACAATTGAGCAAATGTAATGAAAAATTTATTTTGTTGCATTTTCATTGATTCTTCATTTCATCATCCACTCATCATTAAAAATAAATATTTCGTCCCCCCATTATGTTCAATTTATTAATATAAATTAATCTTTTGTCTATTCCCTTGATAATTGTTATGATTATTTCTGAATAAAATCAATTAAATTTAACCCGTAACATGCTTCGATATTTCTACTACATTATTTTATTCACTTTATTATTTATTACAAATATTATTTCTCAAAATATTAGAAAGATAGATTCACTTTTTTCAACATTAAAGAAATGGGAAAATGAGAAAAGTTATCAAGCAGATACAATTTTGTATAATGTTTATTACAAATTAGGAAGATATCTTCAAAACCAAAACCCAGACACAGCTATTTTTTACTTAAAGAAAAGCCAAGAAAAAGCAAGGAAATTAAATAATATAATAAATTTAGCTGAAAGTACCCAACAAATTGCCTGGTGTTTATTTCTCAAAGGAGAAAATCAAAAAGCTATTGAAACATTTGAACAAGCATTAAACTTGTTACCAAAATTAATAGAAAATAAATATAGAAAAATTAAGAAGAAAGAATACGGTTCTATTTTGGGAAATTTAGGAGCTGTATATCATGTTCAAGGGAATTTCAACAAAGCATTAGAATGTTACTTTAATGCTCTAAAAATGAATGAAGCATGCGATAATAAGTTTAACCAAGCCAATAATCTTGCAAATATTGGTATTATTTATGCCAGTCAAAAAAATTACGCCAAAGCATTAGAATATTATACAAAAGCATTACACATTGATAAGGAAATCGAAAATAAAGACGGTCAGGCATCCGATTATATAAATATTGGCATTATCCATGAAGAACAAGGGCATTATCGTAAAGCAATAAAATACTATTTCATGGCATTGAAAATCATAAAAGAACTTGAGAATAATAAAAGAAATTATGCTATTGTATTGGGAAACATTGGAAATTTGTATGTAGACCTTGGAGAACATGAAAAAGCAATGTATTATTTAACAAAAGCAATGAAAATTAACAAGGAAGTTGAAAACAAGTGGGGGCTAATATCCAATTTCGTAAATATTGGCACTGTTTATAGTAAACAACAAAAATATACAGAAGCAGAACAGTATCTTTTACAAGCTATTCAAATCGGTGAAGAATTACAAATTACCAATGAATTAAAAGATTACTATAAATCTCTATCCGAATTATATGTGCAAATGGGAAAACACAAAGAAGCTTTGAATGCCTATAAAAAACATATTTTATACAAAGACAGTGTGAACAGCGAAGAAAACAAAAAAGCCCTTGCCACCAAAGAAATGCAATATCAGTTTGAAAAAAAACAAGATGAAGAAAAAGCTAAACACGAACAAGAACTCTTAAAAAGAGAAGCTAAAGAAAAACAGCAAAGATTGTATTTGTACCTTGCGTTGGCTATTGCTGCCGCCATTCTGGTGATTTTAGGAATTGTGTATAAATCCCTTCAAACTACTAAACGACAAAAGAAAATCATAGAACAAGCCAGAGATGAAATTGCGGCACAAAAGAAAATCGTGGAAGAAAAGAATAAGGATATTCTGGATAGTATCAATTACGCCAAACGTATTCAGGAGGCCATATTACCTCATCCTAACAAATGGAAACAACTCTTTCCGGATAGTTTTATTTTATATCTACCCAAAGACATTGTAGCCGGTGACTTTTACTGGTTGGAAGAAACAGACCAATACATCTTTGTTGCCGCAGCAGATTGCACCGGACATGGAGTACCGGGCGCAATGGTAAGCGTAGTATGTAGTAATGCACTTACCAGAGCAGTGCTTGAAGAAAAACTAACAGAAACAAACCAAATTCTTGACAAAGTTAGAGAGATAGTCATTGAAAAACTTAGTGGAAGTGATGAAAACATTCGTGATGGAATGGATGTGTGTTTAATAAGAATCAACAAACAAAACCGAAAGCAAATCCAATACAGCGGAGCGAATCGACCTTTGTATATTGCAGAGAACAACATACTCATTGAAATCAAACCAGACAAACAACCCATTGGAAAATACGAAGAAGCGATGCCATTTACAGCACAACAAATAGAACTAAAAGAAAATACCACACTTTACTTAACTACTGACGGCTATGCTGACCAGTTTGGAGGAGAAAAAGGTAAGAAGATAGGCACAAAGCAGTTTAAGGAGTTGTTAAGTAGTTTGGTAAACAAAACCATGGAAGAACAGAAAAAAACATTAGAAACATTTTATGTTCAATGGCGAGGAGAGGGCTATCAAACCGATGATGTAACCCTAATAGGAATTAAAATTTAATTGTCCCACCTACACTGCACCAATAGTTATTTTTGCAGCATAAAAAAAGAACATGACCAAAGTATTCTTATTTTCGGATACACACTCTCACTGGAACGATGAATGGAACAAACACATTCAAAATGCAGATGAATTATGGCACGCAGGAGACATAGGAGATGAAGAATTTCTCAATAAATTAAAATCAATTAGTGTAAATAAAAAATTAAGAATTGTTTATGGAAACATAGATAATCATAATGTCAGAACTCAAACACAAGATCATCTAATCTTTGAATTAGAAAATTTCAAAATCCTGATTATTCACATCGCAGGAACATTTGGCAAATATAATCCACAAACTCAAAAATTAATTTTACAACATCAACCAGATATTCTCGTTTGCGGACACTCTCATATTCTTAAAATAAAATGGGATGAAAAATACAAGTTGTGGTATATCAATCCAGGTGCAGCAGGTAAATACGGTTTTCACAAAGTTTCCACAGCACTTTTATTTGAATTAAACGACAGCAAAATATCAAATATGCAAATTATTGAATGGAAAAAATGATGTACATTCACGGCAAAAATTAAAATTATGAAAAAGTTAAGTATTTTCATCTATCTTCTTACCATTGGAGTGTTTCTTACTTCCTGCTCCACTCAAAACTTCTTGAAAAGAAAGTATACAAAAGGAATGTTCATTGAAACCATCGCACATTCAAAGAAACCTCAATCAAATTACATTACAAATGATAACCAAACTTCTTATCCATTAATTTCTAAACATTTACACAACAATCCTATTGAATTATCATCTACCTCACCTAATAATCAGGAAAATATAATTTCTCAAAATAATATATCCGAAACTAAAACTTATTCCAAAAAGCAAATACTTCTTTCAAATAAACACCAATTGCAAAATAACAAACGCACTTCTCTGAGTTCTTCTAATCATTCATATACCCCAAATTCTTACCATTCCTTCAAACCACAACAAAAAAACATTACTGCATTTACAATATCACAAAAAAAAGACGATGATAAAATTATTTGGGTAATCCTTTCACTAATTCCTATTTTATGTTTAATTGCCATTTATCTGCATGATGGCAAAAAAGTAACTACCAATTTTTGGATTGACCTTATACTTCACCTTTTATTAGTTCTTCCTGCCATAATTTTTGCTTTATTAGTAGTGTTAGACGTTATTAACCTTGCTTAAATAATTTTATGCTCACAAATTATATTCGTTGGAATCCTTCCCCTGAAATTTTCACCATTCCGGGAATTGATTGGCCTGTACGCTGGTATGGACTAATGTGGGCTTTGTCTTTCATTCTATCACATTACATTTTAAGCAAAGTGTATAAGTTAGAAAACAGAAAACAAGAAGATTTAGACAATCTCACTCTCTATGTTATGTTAGGTTCCATAATTGGCGCCCGATTAGGTCATTGTTTATTTTACGACTTCAAATACTACATCACACATCCACTGGATATTCTAAAAATATACGAAGGAGGACTGGCCAGCCACGGTGGTGCAATTGGTATTCTACTTGCCATCTGGTTGTATGTACGAAAAACAAAAGAAAATATATGGTGGCTCCTTGATAGAATCGTTATTGTTGTCCCTCTCGCAGGAATGCTCATCCGAATTGGAAATTTAATGAACTCAGAAATCATCGGCAAACCCACTACCCTACCCTTTGCCTTTATTTTTGAAAGTGTAGATAACATCCCACGCCATCCTTCTCAATTATATGAAGCTATTTATGCTGGTCTTTTATTCATTTTATTTATTTACCTATGGAAAAATAAACGTATGGATTTTGCTCATGGTTTCATGTTCGGCTTGTTTTGTGTTCTATTATTCACATTCCGCTTTTTTATTGAGTTTCTGAAAGAAAATCAGGAAGCATTTGAAAACCAACTCCCCCTCAATATGGGACAAATTTTAAGTATCCCCTTCATTGTCATTGGTATTTATTTAATCATCAAACGAAGAAAATATGAAACGAACTAAAATATCAGAAGTACTGAAACTACCACCCAACCAACAACAACTCACCGTAATGGGCTGGGTCCGAACTTTTCGAAACAATCAATTCATTTCCTTAAACGACGGTTCTACCATCGAAAATCTACAGATTGTTGTTGATTTTACTACATTTCCAGAAGAACTCTTGAAAAAAATTCATACCGGTACTTCCTTAAAAATCTCTGGAAAATTAGTCCCTTCACAAGGCAAAAATCAAACCCACGAAATCATTGCCAATACTATTGAAATCCTTGGAGAATGCGACCCTGAAAAATACCCTCTTCAACCTAAAAAACACAGTTTAGAATTCCTTCGTGAAATTGCACATCTGCGAATGCGTACTACTACTTTTCAGTCCATCTTTCGTATTCGTAATGGCCTCGCTTTTGCTATTCATCAATTCTTTCAAAATCGTGGATTCGTTTACATCCATTCGCCCATCATCACCGCTTCCGATGCCGAAGGTGCTGGCGAACTCTTTCAGGTAACAACGCTTGATTTAAATAATATCCCAAAAACAGCAGACGGACTCGTAGATTACACAGAAGATTTTTTCGGAAAACCCGCTAACCTCACCGTTTCCGGACAATTAGAAGCCGAACTTGGTGCTATGGCCTTTTCCGAAGTGTATACTTTTGGACCAACCTTCCGTGCCGAAAACTCTAACACACCTCGTCATCTTGCAGAATTCTGGATGATTGAGCCCGAAATGGCTTTCTACGACCTTAATGACAACATGGACTTAGCCGAAGAAATGCTTAAATACCTCCTTAAATATGTTTTAGACAATTTTCCAAAAGAACTTGAATTCCTTCAACAACGACAATTAGATGAAGAAAAACAAAAGCCCCAAAACGAACGAAGCAGCATGCCTCTTATTGAAAAACTTCAATTTTGCATTAAAGAACCATTTGAGCGACTCACCTACACAAAAGCCATTGAAATCCTCGAAAACTCCAGTTACAATAAAAAGAAAAAATTCCAATTCCCTGTTCAATGGGGCATGGACTTACAAACAGAACACGAACGTTACTTAGTTGAAAAAGAATTCAACAAGCCAGTTATACTCACCGACTATCCAAAAGACATCAAGGCCTTTTACATGCGTCAAAACGACGATGGTAAAACCGTCAGAGCCATGGACATCCTCTTCCCCGGCATTGGCGAAATCATCGGCGGTTCCCAGAGAGAAGAACGGCTGGAAATCCTTGAACAACGGATGAAAGAACTCAACATCTCCACCGAAGAAATGTACTGGTACTTAGACACACGACGTTTCGGAACCGTTCCACACGCCGGTTTCGGACTGGGCTTTGAACGATTGGTACAATTCTGCACAGGAATGTCTAATATTCGTGACGTTATCCCATTCCCTCGCACCCCCAAAAATTGCGAATTTTAATGAAAATAACAAGCCATCCAATCTTCAAAATTATTAACTTTTTTTTCTCTTTTATTGGGACGTGCCCTTCTAATTTTTTTGGTAGGGCGTGCCCCCCGATTCGTTTCGCTCATCGGGGGTCGGGCTGCTTCGGGCTACGCTTCGCTGCGGCAATCCCCTCCGCTCACTCCTCTGCCCCGTCATTGCGACCCTTCCACATCGCTATAAAAATAAAGAAAGGAGTGGAAGGGGAAGCAATTTCCCGTGAAAAAGCCCGTCATTGCGAGGAAGCATCGCTTCCGAAGCAATCTCCTGTGAAAAAGCCCGTCATTGCGAGGAGCATAGCGACGAAGCAATCCCAACTGTTTTCCCACTTTCCCTTTCGAGATTGTTTCCCCTTCCATTTTAATGGAAGGGTCGCAATGACGCATGTTATCTCCCGAGATTGCTTCGCCACGACTTCGTCGTGGCTCGCAATGACGTCTACCTTATTCCGTCCGTTCGCTTCGGGGCAGTGCCGGCTTCGGGCTTCCCTTCTTTTAGAGAAGGGAAGCCCTCGCCGCCCTCCGCATCCCTCACGCAATGACTTTAAACCACTATACTCAACAATCCCCATCTATCTCTCCATCCTTCTTCTACTTACAACCACAATCATTCAATCCTGCAAAGTCAAAATGTCTCTGAGTGGCGCCACCATTCCACCAGAAGCAAAAACCGTATCAGTAGAATATTTCGGCAACCAATCCTCCATTGCAGGACCACACGTGCCACAACGATTCACCGAAAAATTACGAGATGTTTTACAATCTCAAACTAATCTTTCACTGGTTCCAAAGAACGGCGATCTTCAATTTAGCGGCTACATTGCAGATTATGTTATTAGTCCTGTTGCTATCCAAAGCAGCGATAGGCCTGCTCAAAATCGCCTTACCATCAGCGTCTTCGTAAAATATACAAATCCCTTTGACCCATCTAAAAGTTTCGAACAAACTTTCACCCGCTACACTGATTACGACGGAACTAAAAACATCTCCGAAGTTGAAAATAATTTACTTAACGAAATTTTTCGCCAACTCACAGAAGATATTTTTAACCGCGCTTTTAATAATTGGTAAATAAATCATTTCACTTACAAATAAAAAAATAATCCGTGAAAATCTACACCAATCTGCGTCATCTGTGTTCTATTGCTTTAAGTTTAAACTGATGAAAAATTTGACGAACAAAATAATTTTTCCCCAATTTCAAAAAAGAAGACGCATGGAAATACTATTCTGGATTTTATGTATTGTAGTTAATGCTTCAACGTATTCTCAAAATAATTGTAAGGAAATTCAAGTTGTTGATGAACATCAAATTATTAAAGGCAACGAGCAAATCCATGAGTATTTACCTCTTATTCAAAATAAAAAAGTAGCAGTAGTTGCCAATGCCTGTTCTTATATTAAAAATAAACACTTAATAGATACACTATTATCTCATAACATCCATATTACCAAAATTTTTGCTCCTGAACATGGCTTCAGAACAACCGCCGATGCAGGTGTAAAAGTGAGTGATTCCATTGATTTAAAAACAGGCATACCCATCATTTCTCTTTATGGAAAAAAGAAAGCGCCATCAGCAAAAGATTTAGAAAACATCGATGTTATTCTTTTTGACCTGCAAGATGTAGGAGTTAGATTTTATACTTACATTTCTACATTATATTACATCCTTAAATCCTGTGCAGAAAACAAAATACCCCTTATTGTTTTAGATCGCCCAAATCCTAATGGCTTTTATGTTGATGGACCAGTTTTAGACACAAATTATAAATCTTTTGTTGGAGTAATACCTATTCCAATAGTTTATGGAATGACCATTGGAGAATTAGCAAGGATGATGAATAACGAACCTAAATTTCGCCCTTCCTCTCAAAAAGCCGATTTGACAATCATCAAACTAAAAAATTATTCCCACAACATGATGATAAAAATGCAGTCAGTTCCTTCTCCGAATCTAAATTCATGGCAATCTATTATTTTATATCCTTCTCTTGGACTTTTTGAAGGCACAATTATTAGCGTTGGCCGTGGAACTGAGAAACCTTTTCAAGTTATTGGACATCCGGACTATCCCGATAAATCTTTTTGCTTCACGCCAAAATCCAATGCTATCAGCAAAAATCCCAAGTACAAAGATAAAGTATGCTGTGGGCTTGATTTATCTAATGACACATATCTCTTTCAACATCCCCAAAAAATAAACCTTAAATGGATTATACAGTTCTACAAATTGTTGAAAAACAAAAAATTTTTTGATAAAAATTTCAACTATCATGCAGGAAATTCAGAACTACAAAAAGATATTACTGCAGGATTAAGTGAAGATAAAATACGCAAAAAATGGGAAAAAGAATTACAGGAGTTTCAAAACATTCGAAAAAAATATCTATTGTATGAATGAAAAAATTAAACTTCCTAATTATTTTAAGCCACGAATGCACGAATGTATTAGTGTCATTAGTGGCAAAAAAAATAAATAAGCCACAAATGCACAAATGTATTAGTGTTATTAGTAGCAACAAAACAAGTATGTCTAGTATTATACTTTTCTATTTTCCAACCGCACCAAAATCATTTCCTTCACACTATCAATCAAAAGCATAATAGAATTTTTTAATTCGTATATTTCAGCAAAAAAATTTTATGCAGAAAGTTACCGACATTCTATTTTTAGATAAAGTTATTAATAAGCCCAATCTCTTAAACTATAAATTAAACAAGGAATGGAAAGCTATATCCGGAAAAGAATTTTACAATCAGGTTTTTCAATTAGCACATTTTCTCCACAAACAGGGATTTCAAAAAGGAGATAAAGTATTGTTAATGTCAGAAAATCGTCCTGAATGGAATATTGTCGATTTTGCCTGTCAACTCATAGGACTTGTAACTGTACCTGTTTTTCCCAATATATCTGAACATGATTTGTCTTTTATTCTGAAAGATGCTGAGGTCAAATTTATCTTTGTATCTCAAAACGGTCTCTTCAATAAGTTTCAAAATTTATTTTTGCATCAGGTTGGAGTAAACAATATTTTATCTTTCTCAAAAATTGAAGGCATTAAAAGTTTAACCGAAGTTTTGCAACAAAATCCTTTTGATAAAAACATAGAATCTAAAATTCTTCAACTTTACAATCAAGTTCAACCAGACGACCTGCTGACTTTATTGTATACATCGGGCACATCTGGTCAGCCCAAAGGCGTTATGCTTACACATACTAATTTATTATCCAATATTTTGAATTGTCAACACATTGCGCCGTTTCAAGATTATTGGCGTGCATTAAGTTTTTTACCTTTAAATCACGTTTATGAGAGAATGGTAAATACTTTATTTTTGTATAAGAATATATCTATTTATTATGCAGAAGGGATAGAAAAAGTAGTGGATAATATTAAAGAAGTAAAACCGCACGTTTTCGTTTCAGTACCACGTCTTTTAGAAAGAGTATATCAAAAAATAACATCTACAAGAGATGAACTAAAAGGAATTAAAAAACACATTTTATCCTGGGCGATACAACTTGCAGAAAATTACGAATTGCGTGGTAAAAATGGGCTATGGTACGAATTTCTGAGGAAAATTGCTGATAAACTTGTGTATAAAAAATGGCGAGAAGCTTTGGGAGGAAATTTAGAATGTATGATTTCAGGCGGAGCCGCTTTAAATCCTAAGCTGGAACGCTTATTTTTGTGTGCTAAAATCAATTGCATGCAAGGATATGGACTTACAGAAACCTCGCCAGTAGTTGCTGTAAATACATTTGACGATTCTGGAAAATGCATTGGTACTGTTGGACCTATTATTCCCAATACGGAAGTCAAAATTGCTGAAGATGGGGAAATTCTGGTAAAAGGACCCGGTGTTATGGTAGGTTATTACAAAAATCCAGATGCTACAAAAGAAGCCATTGATGAAGATGGTTGGTTTCATACCGGCGATATTGGAGAACTGATAGATGGAAAATTCTTAAAAATTACCGATAGAAAAAAAGAAATCTTCAAAACAACTTCAGGTAAATATATATCTCCCGCTTACATAGAAAATAAACTTAAAGAACATCCTTTTATTGAACATTGTATGGTAATTGGCGCTAATGAAAAATTCCCGTCCGCTTTGATAACTTTAAATATCACCAACATTTTCAATAAGTTTCCTGATAAACAAAGATTAGGATTAGAAAAAATATCCATTGATTCCGATATCTTAAAAGAGATTCATTCTTTTATTAACAAAATAAATAAACAACTGGCTCCACACGAACAAATTCGTAATCCTCATGTATTACAAGAACAATGGAGTGTGGAAGGCGGTGAACTTACACCAAAAATGAGTTTAAAGAGAAAATTTATTCTTAGTAAATATCAGGAAATAATTCATAAAATATATCGTAAGGAAACTTTCGCGTAACAAAATTGACAATAATCAGTATTTTTTTATTGACAATTAGAGTTTTAGATTGTATATTTGCCGCCAATTTAAAAAAAGAATAATGTTTAGAGTTTTATTGTTTGCTCTTCTCAGTACTTTAACCCTCAATTTTTTTGCGAATGATAATTCACATTCATCTAATACCTCATTGCACTCTGAAAATGAAAACGTAGATATTGCTAAAGTTGCGTTTGAACACATATTAGATTCACATTATTGGCATTTCTGGGGAGAAGGTCACGATGCTGTTTCCATCCCATTACCATGTATTGTTTATTCTAATAAAAGAGGTTTAATGTTTTTTTCTGCATCCGTTTTTGAACATGGTACCAAATCTTTCAATGACTTAAAATTAGAAGAAGATAAAATTGTTTCAGAAGACCTCGAAGAAAAAATTTATGATTTTTCCTTAACTAAAAATGTTATTCAGTTATTTTTAAGTGCTATAATTTTGATTTTAGTATTTACATCTGCCGCAAAAGCGTATCGAACTACTGGCGTTAATTCCGCACCAAAAGGACTTCAATCTTTATTAGAACCTGTTATTTTATTTATTAGAGATGAAGTGGCAAGAGAAAATATCCCATTAGAAAAAGCCGACAAATATGTTCCCTTTTTACTTACTATTTTCTTCTTAATTTTAATCAATAATCTTTTAGGACTTATACCTGTTAGCGCAAATGTTACAGGCAACATCGCCTTTACCTTCACATTAGCATTTATTGTTTTATTGGTTGTTAATATAAAAGCCAATAGTAATTACTGGAAGCACATTTTTATGCCTCCTGCTCCTGTTGCCCTCTGGCCTATCCTTATTCCCATTGAAATTATCGGAATTTTCACAAAACCATTTGCTTTAATGATTCGTCTTTTTGCAAACATTACTGCCGGTCATATTATCATTATTAGTTTAATTGGATTGATATTCATCTTTAAAACCATATTCGTTGCACCCATCTCCGTTGCCTTCGGCGTATTTATTGATATGTTAGAAACATTTGTGGCTTTCTTACAGGCGTATATCTTTACATTACTCACCTCTCTTTATATAGGCGGTGCTATTGAAGAACATCATCATGAAGAACACCATTAAAACCATCATAAATCATAAAAACCAACCACTATGACAGGAAGTATCTCTGTAATTGGAGCCGGTTTAGCTGTAATTGGCGCCGGACTTGGAATCGGAATGATTGGCGGAAAAGCAATGGATGGCATTGCTCGTCAACCCGAAGCTGTAAACAACATTAGAACAACTATGCTCATCGCGGCAGCACTTATTGAAGGTGTTGCTCTCTTTGGTGTAGTTGTATCTTTAATGAAGTAAAAAGGATCCCGCCTCTTAATGGTTGATTAAGAGGCGGATTTTCTTTGAAAAAACAATAAAACACAAAATATGAAAACACTTCTTATTCTTAATGCACTTACAACTCCTTCAGTTGGTTTGATTTTCTGGACAAGTATTGTTTTTATTATATTACTTATCATTCTATCTAAATTTGCGTGGAAACCCATACTTTCTGCTATTAAAAGCAGAGAACAAAAAATTGAATCGGCACTTCAGGAAGCCGCGAAAGCAAGAGAAGAAATTCAAAAATTAAAATCTGATAATGAAAAACTCCTGGCAGAAGCCCGCCAGGAAGCAGAAAACATACTGAAAGAAGCTAGAGAAGTTAAAGAGAAAACCATCGCACAAGCCAAAGAAGATGCTCAAAAAGAAGCACAAAAAATAATTCGTTCTGCACAAGAAAGTATTGCAGCCCAAAAAGCCGCTGCTATCGCCGAAATTAAACAACAAGTTGCTACTCTTTCCATAGAAATTGCGTCTAAAATCTTAAAAAAAGAACTTTCCAATCCAGATGCACAAAAACAACTTGCTAAACAAATGTTAGAAGAAACTATTCTAAATTAAAAGTGCTTTATGATTGCTGCTAATAGATACGCACAAGCCATTCTTGACCTTGCTCAACAACAAAACGCTACAGAAGTAATCTACAACAACGCTCAATCCTTATTTAAAATTATTAAATCCAACAAGGATTTGTACAACTTCTTCAAAAGCCCATTAATTAAGTCAGATAAAAAAGAAAAAATTATTCGCCAACTTTTTGAAAAAAGTACTCATTCCATTCTAATGCAGTTAATTAGTATTTTATGCAAACGAAGAAGAGAAGCCATTTTCCCTGAAATCCTACAAGCCATCATTCAAGAATATAAAAGAAGAAATAATATCGTTACTGCCCAATTAGTAACAGCATTTAAATTTGATGATGAATTAAGAAAAAATCTTATTGAAAAAATTAAAAACTGGAAGAAAACAGATAAAATTGAACTTCAGGAAGTTATTGACGAAAGCATTATTGGCGGATTCATTCTAAAAACTGAAAACGAACAAATTGATTCAAGTATTAAAACACAACTTAACCACTTATATCAATCATTTCTCCAAACCAACTCTTTAAACTAAACTATTATGATAGAAATTAAACCTTCTGAAATTACCAATATCTTAAAAGAACAAATTTCAGGATTAAAAACTGAAACAGAACTACAAGAAATTGGCACTGTCCTTCAAGTCGGAGATGGTATTGCAAGAATTTATGGCCTTACCAATGTACAATCGGGTGAGTTAATTGAATTTGATAATGGCATTCAAGGAATTGCATTAAATCTGGAAGAAGATAATGTAGGTGCAGTATTATTAGGAACCAGTGAAGGTATTAAAGAAGGAAGTACCTGCAAAAGAACACATCGTATTGCTTCTATTCGTGTAGGAGAAGGAATGCTCGGTAGAGTTGTTAATACTCTTGGACAACCAATTGATGGCAAAGGACCTATCAAAGGTGAATTATATGAAATGCCCATCGAAAGAAAAGCACCCGGAGTTATCTACCGTCAGCCCGTAAACGAACCGCTTCAAACAGGTATCAAAGCTATTGATGCAATGATTCCTATTGGTCGTGGACAAAGAGAATTGGTAATCGGCGATAGACAAACAGGTAAAACTTCGATTTGTCTTGATACCATTATCAATCAAAAAGAATTTTACGAAGCTGGAAAACCAGTTTATTGTATCTATGTAGCCATTGGTCAAAAAGGTTCAACAGTAGCTCAAATCGTAAGAACACTTGAAGAATACGGCGCAATGCCTTATACCATTGTAGTAGCCGCTAATGCTTCTGACCCTGCACCAATGCAATTTTATGCACCTTTTGCAGGTGCAGCAATCGGTGAGTTTTTTAGAGACACTGGAAGACCTGCATTAATCATATACGATGATTTGTCAAAGCAAGCCGTTGCTTATCGTGAAGTTTCTCTATTATTACGTCGACCTCCCGGAAGAGAAGCATATCCCGGTGATGTATTTTATCTCCACTCCAGATTATTAGAAAGAGCGGCTAAAATCATCGCCGATGATAACATCGCCAAACAAATGAACGACTTACCAGAAAGTATTAAACCTCTTGTAAAAGGTGGTGGCTCTTTAACTGCTCTTCCAATTATTGAAACACAAGCAGGAGACGTTTCTGCATATATTCCAACTAATGTAATCTCTATTACGGATGGACAAATTTTCCTTGAGTCGAATTTATTTAACGCTGGTATTCGTCCTGCTATTAATGTTGGTATTTCGGTATCACGCGTTGGTGGTAATGCCCAAATTAAGTCAATGAAAAAAGTTGCCGGTACCTTAAAACTTGACCAGGCACAATACAGAGAATTAGAGGCCTTTGCTAAATTTGGATCTGACCTGGATGCAGCTACTAAAAACATTCTTGATAAAGGTGCAAGAAACGTGGAAATTCTGAAACAAGATTTATTTTCTCCAATGCCTGTTGAAAAACAAATTGCTATTATTTATGCTGGAACTAAAAATCTTTTAAGAAATGTTCCTGTAAATAAAGTAAAAGAATTTGAGAAAGATTATTTAGCAATCCTGGATACACAATACAGAGACATTCTTGATAAACTTAAACAGGGAATTATTGATGATAGCATAACAGACGTACTAGACAAAGTAGCTAACCAAGTTGCTGAAAAATACAGTAAGGCATAATAATATTTTAATACTCTTAATCTACAAATATGCCAAGCTTAAAAGAAGTAAGAAATAGAATAGCATCCGTAAATTCAACAATGCAGATTACCAACGCTATGAAAATGGTAAGTGCTGCAAAGTTGAGAAAAGCACAAGATACTATTTTGCAACTCAGACCTTATGCCAATAAATTGAAATCTATTATTCAAAATGTAAGTGCTGGTATTGATATTTCTGAAAACCATTTTGCCCGAACAACTGAAAAGCCACAAAATATCTTAATTATTCCTATTTCAAGCAATAGAGGATTAGCAGGAGCATTTAATTCCAACATTAATAAAAAACTTACCGAAATCACAAATAATCTACAAAATCTTCATCCGCAAGCAAACATTTTTATTTTTCCAATTGGTAAAAAAGTTACAGAATTTGGTCGTAAGAAGAAATATAATTTATTTAATATTGAAAATATTAATGTTGATCTGTTTGAACTTTCAGAAAAACCTAAATTTGAAAACGCTGCCGTATTAGTTGACGAGTTAGTGCGTTTATTTTTAAACAAAAAAATGGATTCTGTCCTGCTCATTTATAATCAATTTAAAAATGCTGCTGTACAATACCCGGTAGTGGAAGATTTTTTACCAATTAAAAAATCGGATGAATTACAATCTGCTCACGTAGATTATATTTTTGAACCCAATCGAAATTTTATTATTGAAGTATTAATTCCCCAAACCTTAAAAACCCAATTATTCAAAGCATTGTTAGATTCTAACGCTTCTGAACATGGCGCCAGAATGACAGCAATGCACAAAGCTACTGACAACGCAAAAGAACTATTAAGAACATTACGAATCGATTACAATAAAGCAAGACAGGCAGCAATTACCAAAGAAATTTTAGAAATAGTTGCTGGTGCTGAAGCACTAAAATCATAAAAATTATTTTTTGTTTTTTATTAACCCAATAATCCCGTAAGATTATGAAACTATCAATGTTTAAATTTAATTTACCAAAAGAACTTTTGGCAGAATATCCTTCCAAAGAACGCGATGAAAGTCGATTAATGGTAGTACATCGTGATACTGGTAAAATAGAACATAAAGTGTTCAAGGACATCATTGATTATTTTGACGAAGGCGATGTGTTTATACTCAATGATACAAAAGTATTCCCTGCACGACTATATGGTAATAAAGAAAAAACCGGAGCAAAAATAGAAGTATTTTTGTTGAGGGAAATTAATGCAGAAATGAAAATATGGGATGTACTCGTTGACCCCGCAAGAAAAATCCGAATTGGTAATAAAATCTATTTTGGCGACAATGATGAATTAGTAGCAGAAGTGATTGATAATACGACATCCAGAGGTAGAACTCTGAGATTCTTATTTGAAGGTCCTTATGAAGCGTTTCGAAAAAAACTATACGAACTTGGTGAAGTACCATTACCTAAATATATTAAAAGAAGACCAGAACCTATTGATGCAGAAAGATACCAAACAGTATATGCTAAAAATGAAGGTGCTGTTGCAGCACCTACTGCCGGATTACATTTTAGCCGTGAACTCCTGAAAAGAATGGAAATTAAAGGCATCAAATTTGCTACCATTACGCTTCATGTTGGATTAGGCACCTTTAGACCAGTAGAAGTAGAGGACCTAAGCAAACATAAAATGGAGAGTGAAGAATACATCATTCCGGCCAATGCCGCTAAAATCATTAACGAAGCATTAGACAATAAAAAAAGAGTAGTAGCCGTTGGTACCAGTGCTGTGAGGACTATAGAATCTTCTGTTTCTACTACTAATCGCTTAAACCCTGGTATCGGTTGGACAAACAAATTCATTTTCCCGCCTTATCAATTTCATATCCCTAATGCATTAGTAACTAATTTTCATACTCCTGAATCTACCCCGCTAATGCTCACTGCAGCATTTGGTGGTTATGAACTTATTATGCAAGCATATAAAGAAGCCGTTAAAGAAAAATACCGTTTCTTTACATACGGAGATGCTATGTTGATTTTGTAATGAGATTTTATCTTACGTATTTATTTTTTTTCTATCTGAATAAATTATCTTTTTCTTCATGTTCATAAATTTTAATTTTATTACTCATTAGAGTAAAATTAAGTATATTATCTATTCATCAATTAAATAAAATTCATTTCTTAAATTTATTTATATTCTCTTTTATTAAAAATTACATCAATACATAGTATAGCAAAAATTGCCTATAATTTCAATATTGTTAGTGGATGTTTCTGCAATATTCAAGAGTTCATCAAAACTGGCACCAGCACATAATGCTTTTTCACCGATACTCTATAATACAATAATTTTTACAACATCATCTTTTCCGGCATCTTCAATTTGCTTTGCCAGTTCTCTCAAAATTTCACTAGGAAGTGAATTACTTTGTGGATGAAAAAAAGTGATATAAGCAATTCCATTTGATGATAAATCTGTTTTAACATAAGCTTGATTCATAAAATATATTATGTTGGGGAAATGTAGAAAAGAATTATTATGAAAGAAAATAATTTGGTAAGAGTAAACCTAAATTATTATCCCCAATTATGCATTAGAAATCAAAAATATTTACAAGAGATTGCTTCGGGCGTTGACATGCCTCATAATGACGGGTATATTCATTGTTATACCATCCAGCCTTCCACTTATGGAAGGGTGAAAATAAATAATTCTAAGAAATAGCATTAATAAAGAATGCACACTATTTGAGAAATGTTTAATGAATAATTTGGGTGAAAATAAAATAACTCCTAAAACCAGCAATAGTAAAGAAAAGCACAATGTTTGAAAAATGCCTATTGAATAATTTGGGTTGAGTGTTTTATTTTACATAATAAGTAGAGTCGTTAGAACAATAAATGTACAACACATTGTTTTCAATATCATTATCAGACCAGTTGTTATACTTTAACCAACGATAAACCTGTTCTTTTTGAGGTTTGGACCAATCCAGGCAATATCCATCTGGGGAGTAGGTGGTGTAACCATTGATAGTAGGTAAATTAGAAAATTGATAAGCGACCATTGTAGAAACTAAGTCTATAGCCTCTTGTTGAAAAGTAGAGTCAGGTAATACAACAAATGCTTTGTGATTGGATTTTCTGTTTTTTTGAATAATATTGAGCAATGGCAAATGTTTATTTCGTGCATAATTCAAATCTGTGTATTTTAATGTATTTTTTTTCAGAGAATTTTCTGTAATTAGAATGATAAGAAATAAAATGGATAAAATTTTTAGGTTTATTGTTTTTGAAAATTTATCTAATGCTATGGAATAAAATATGGATATAGTGCTTAAAGTGATTAAATAAAAACGCCAGGTTCCTTTTGCATTACAGAAGCCCTTGATGCCAGCAAGGTATTCAAATAATGTAAAATCATTGATTTTTGTATAAATTACATAAAAGATTATGCCTGGAATAATCCAAATTAATGAATTAAAATCTTTTTTTAGAATGGAATATAACAAAAGCAACAGGAACATAAAAAAAGAGATATAGCCAAAGTTATAATGATGTTCCCATGCAGTAGGTTGGATAGAATTATCTAAACAAGAGACAATATCTCCATAGAGAATACTATTGTAATGAGTAATAAATATGACTTTCCAGTTAGAGATAGTATTTAATAAAAAGTTTTTATCCCAACAGTGATGATTGCCGTAATAAATGTGAATAGGTAAATAAGCGATTAATAAAATAACAATAGAAATAATGAAGTGCCATTTATTTTTTGTAAATAATTTATTTATTAAAGAAGTTAAGTTTTCTTTAAGTGAATAAGATTTTTTTAGGTTAAAAGAAATAATTAGGAAAATAAAAATCAAAAATGGTATAATTAAAAATACTATATTGTAAAGAGAAGAATATATTAAAATAATGAATGAAAATAATGCACCATACAGATACCTTGGATTATAATACATTAAAAATTGATAAGTAAAATAAAAAATCAAAGGAATTGGAAATTTGTAAAGTGACTGAACGTGATGAACCTGGTCCAAAACGGGAATTGAAAATGTGAATAAGTATGATCCAACCAGTGTTGGAATAATATTTACATTTAATTTATTGCAAACAAAAATTATTGAAATGAAATTTAAAAGAAATAACAAAGCCAACCATAAATTGAACGATGCAAAGTAATCCAATCCAATTATTCTGAAAAAACAATAAAATAATGCGGTGGCAGTATGAGTATCGGAACCAGCTAAAGTGTTTTTAGCAGGAAAAAAAAATTGAGCTGACCAATATGATTTTTCTTTACCAAGAAAAAATCTGTAGTTGTGTTCTAAAATAACATTATTAAATCTTGTATCCCATAAATCGCCACAATAATGATATGAAGCATCTAAAAATCCATAGAGATCAATGCCTACAAGGAAAATACCAATTGAAAAAGTAAATAAATATAACAGGCTTAAAATCCATTTATTGTGAAGCATACTTATAATTTTAATAAACCGTATTTGAGAATACAATACAAAGCTCTGAATCCGTCTTTCCAATTAATTTTTTTTCCTTCTGCATAAGTTCTACCATAGTAGGAGATTCCAACTTCATAGATGCGAATATTAGGCATTCTGGCGATTTTACAGGTAACTTCGGGTTCAAAGCCAAATCGGTTTTCTTTCAATTCTATGTTTTTAATGATTTCACTTTTGAAGAGTTTATAGCATGTCTCCATGTCGGTCAAATTCAAATCGGTAAACATGTTTGAAACAAAGGTCAGAAATTTATTTCCAATAGTATGCCAGAAGAATAAAATACGGTGAGGTTTTCCTCCCATAAAGCGAGAACCATATACGACGTCTGCAAAACCTTCAATAATGGGGCGAAGTAAAATATTATATTCTCTTGGGTCGTATTCTAAATCAGCATCTTGAATAATAATAAAGTCGCCATTTGCTTTTTGAATGCCAGTACGAATGGCTGCACCTTTGCCTTTGTTTACATCGTGTTTGTAATATTGTATATTAAGTTCTTTATTTTCTTGGATATATTTTAATATCACTTGTTCTGTATTATCTTTGGAACAATCGTTGATGATGACAATTTCTTTTTGAATATTATTTAAAAGTTCAACTTCTTTTATTTTATTCAGAATATATGTTATTGTCTTTTCTTCATTGTAGGCAGGTATAATAATGGATAATGTCATAAAAATTTTTGCCAAACATAATGAAAATAATAAATATCATCAGATTGTTTTATCTCAAATTAGTCATTAGAAATTATCGCATTGTAAATATTACTTCATTTCATTAATCTCAAATTATTCATTATACATTATACATTTCTCTAATATTATGCTTTTTGCTTTTCATTTATTCTGCTGGCTTTAAACAGTATTTTGTTTTCCATTGTTTGGTAATTGTAAGAATAAAGAATAAGAGCGTCATTGCGAGGAAGAATCACTTCTGAATCAATCTCTTAAGAATACAATTAATTTCCAATTAAAAATTTGGGTTAATGATTTTATTCGCTCGTGTGTTACTTGAAAAATTTAATGTAGATTTGCGGGCTATCATAGGGGAACCTTTTAAGGTAAAAGTAAGGCAATGATTTTTCCTATCTTTGCTCTTCCAAATTTTGGAAATGTTAGTAATGTTTAGTTGTAATAAAGTGTAAAAGTTGTAAATTGTATCAACAAATGAAAAAACTTTTAGTAAAAAACATTAACAAATTATATCAGGTTCGGGAAAATATCCAGAAACCTTTAAGAGGAAAAGAATTAAATCATGTTCCATGCTTAGAGAATGCATGGCTGGCAGTTGAAGATGGATTTATAGTAGATTTTGGTTTGATGAATGATTTTCCGGGTATTTCTGACTGGAAAGATTTAAATGTAATTGATGCAGAAAATAAAAATGTTTTCCCTTGCTTTGTTGATGCACATACGCATCTTGTTTTTGCAGGCAATCGAGAACAAGAATTTGAATGGCGGCTTCATGGCATGACTTATCAGGAAATAGCTCAAAAAGGAGGAGGCATACTTAATTCTGCTAAATTATTGCAAAACACTTCTGAAGAAGAACTTTTTTTGATGGCTAAAAAAAGAGTTGAAATGCTTATTAAAATGGGCACCGGCGCCATTGAAATTAAAAGCGGTTATGGACTCACAATGGAATCTGAAATCAAAATGCTACATATTATTCAAGAATTGAAAAAACATTTTGAAATTCCAATAAAAGCCACGTTTCTTGGTGCACATGCCATTCCTCCTCATTTTCAAAATAGAAAGAACGAATATATTCAACACATCATTGATGATATGCTTCCTAAAATAGCTGAAGAAAACTTAGCCGACTTTATCGATATTTTTTGTGAACAAAATTATTTTGATTACCATGATACACTTAAAATACTTGAAGCAGGACAGAAATACCATCTTAAAGGTAAAGTACATGCTGAACAATTATCACATACCGCTGGTATTCTGGCCGGCGTAAAAATGAATGCTTTATCTGTTGACCATCTGGAATATGCTAATGAAGAAGATTTAATTGCTTTAAAGAATTCTAATACAATTCCTGTTATTCTTCCAGGCGCTGCCTATTTTCTTAATTTACCTCCTGCTCCGGCTTCTAAGATGATAGAATATAATCTCCCCATAGCAATTGCTTCCGATTTTAATCCTGGTAGTTCTCCGTCTGGGAATATGAGTATGATGATAAGTTTGGTTTGTGTGATGAATAAAATCACGCCACAACAAGCATACAACGCAGCTACTGTGAATGCGGCATTTGCCATGGACTTGAATAATATGGGCTGGATAGATAGAGGGAATGTGGCTAATTTCTTTTTAACTGACAAATCGGTAACACCAACAAGCTTTGCTTATCATTTTGCTCATCCTTTGATTGAAGAAGTATTCATTAATGGAAAAAAATTTGTTTCATGATTCAACAAAAAACAAAATTAAGTGTAAACATCAACAAAATTGCATTGATTCGTAATTCAAGAGGTGGAAATATCCCGGATTTATTAAGGGCAGCATTAGACATTGAACGTTTTGGTGCCGACGGTATTACTGTTCATCCAAGACCAGATGAACGACATATTCGATATAACGATGTTTATGAATTAAAAAAACATCTGAAAGTCGAACTGAATGTAGAAGGTAATCCACAAGAAAAAAAATTTGTAAAACTAATTGAAGATGTAAAACCAGCACAGGTTACATTAGTTCCCGATGTTGCCCACCAACTTACTTCTGACCATGGATGGGATACAATTACCTATCAGGATTTTCTCAAAGATATTGTAAAATATTTTCAATCTTTAGGTTGTAGAGTTTCTATTTTTGTGAATCCTGATTTGAGAATGGTTGAAGGCGCAGCCAGAACAAATACAAATCGTATAGAATTATACACAGAAGAATATGCCAAAAGATATTCAAAAGAAAGAGAAATTATTATTGTACCTTATAAACAAGCTGCAGAACTGGCAAAAACATTAGGAATAAAAGTAAATGCTGGACACGATTTGAATTTAGAAAATCTGAAATACTTAAAAGAAAATATTCCCTTTCTTGCAGAAGTATCTATTGGGCACGCGCTTATATCCGATGCTTTGTATTATGGATTGGAAAACACGGTCAGGATGTATAAACGATTGTTAGAATAATTACTAAACCCCAATTTTCTTTGCAATGGCATTTACCACATTCATTCCATCTATAGCAGCACTAACAATACCACCTGCATATCCGGATCCTTCTGCACAAGGATAAAGATTTTTTACCTGTACATGTTGTAATGTTTCTTTGTTTCTTGGAATACGCACCGGCGAAGATGTTCTACTTTCAGGCGCTACAACTATCGCTTGTTCTGTTATATACCCCCGCATCTTTTTATTGAAAGTAATAAATGCTTCTTTCAAAGCAGTATACACATAAGAAGGTAAACATTCTTTAAGATGAGCAGACGTAACACCCGGACGGTATGAACAATCCGGCAACGAAGCACTTTCTTTGTTATTGACAAAGTCGGTAATTCTTTGAGCCGGCGCAAATAAGTTTTTACCTCCTATATTAAAACAAACTCTTTCGATTTCTTGCTGATAATGCATTCCCGCTAATGGATTGTTTTTACTATCCGGAATAATTTTTTCGTTAATTGCTACCACTATACCACTATTAGCAAAAGGATTATTTCGCTTGCTGGGTGACCAACCATTCGTTACAACTTCATTGACATCAGTAGCACACGGGGCAATAATTCCACCCGGACACATACAAAAAGAATAAGCACTAAATTCTTGAGTGGTATGAACAAGTGTATATCTTGCAGCCGGCAAGTAACTCCTCACATATTCTACTTCTGAATTAGTAGCGCAATGGTATTGAATAGAATCCACAAGATCCTGTGGATGCTCTACTCTTACACCTATTGCAAAAGGTTTAAATTCAATATAAATTTGTTTTTCATGCAATAATCTATAAATACTTCTGGCACTATGCCCGGTCGCCAATATCAAATCATTACAAGGGATTTCCAGAATTTTTTGCCCTATAAGGTCTTTGACTAAAATGCTTTTTATTTGAGTTTTATCATCCGATAAATTAAAATTGATTAATTGATGTTGAAAATAAATTTCACCTCCATTTTGAAGAATAAATGTGCGAATAAATTCAATAATGTGTGGCAGTTTATTTGTACCAATGTGGGGATGTGCGTCTACTAAAATATCTGTTGATGCACCAAAATAAACGAGATAATTTAAAACAGTATCGACATCTCCTCTTTTGTCTGACCTTGTGTAAAGCTTTCCATCACTATATGTCCCCGCTCCTCCTTCTCCAAAACAGTAATTTGAATAAGGATTTACAATGCCATTTTTTGTTATGTTAGCTAAATCTCGTCTTCTGTCTCTTACCATCTTACCCTGTTCAAAAATAACCGGTTTTATACCCAATTCCAGACATCTTAAAGCTGCGAATAATCCGGCCGGTCCGGCGCCAACAATATGTACAATTGGAGACGAATTGCTGATATCTTTTACAACAGGTTGATTGATTTCTCTTGTTATAGGAGTAGTATCAACAAGAACTTTCAGGTTAATTTTTATCGGTTTCTTTCTGGCATCAATACTTTTTTTAAGGATGGTGTAATAAAAATTTTCTAATCCAGTTTCTTGTTGAATAATTGATCGGATGTATTTATCATCATTGATTTTGAAAAAAGGAATTTGTATTGAAAATGTTTTTAACATCTAAATTCAAAAAATCAACTAAAATATTAAATACTCTTTTTAGTTATTCACCAAAGTTCCTATACTTTCACCTTTCACTATTTTCAACAAATTCCCTTTCTTGTTAATATCAAAAACAATAATAGGCAATTTATTCTCTTTACACAATGTAAAAGCCGTTAAATCCATTACTTGCAATTGTTTCTCATAAACTTCATCAAAGGTGATTATATCGTACTTTACAGCATCTTCATATTTTTCAGGATCTGCAGAATAAATACCATCTACTCTTGTCCCCTTAATAATTACATCCGCTTCTATTTCAATGGCTCTTAATGTAGCTGCTGTATCGGTTGTAAAATAAGGATTCCCGGTACCGGCTCCAAAAATAACCACTCTTCCTTTTTCTAAATGTCTGACAGCACGACGACGAATAAAAGGTTCGCAAATCTGTTCCATCTTAATTGCACTTTGCAAACGCGTTGGAACTCCAATAGATTCAAGGGTAGATTGAATAGCCATGGCATTAATAACTGTAGCTAACATTCCCATGTAATCTCCTTGTACTCTGTCAATAATGTGATTCTTTTGAGTTTGAACGCCACGAAAGATATTTCCGCCACCAATTACAATCGCTATCTGACAACCTATTTCGTGAACAGATTTAATTTCATGAGCATATTCTAATAATTTTGCTTCATCTATACCAAAATTTTTAGAACCCATCAATGCTTCTCCCGAGAGTTTTAAAAGTATTCTTTTGTATTTCATAGAAAAATTTTTTATACAAAAAAAGAGGCAACCACCCTGTTGCCTCCGTGCATTTAATTAGTTTTTATTAGTATTATCGTCTTTTTTGGTTCTTTTCTTGGGCTTCTGAATGTTTACCTTAATTTTATCTTCTTCTTTGTTGTAATCAATTTCAATTTCATCACCTTCTGATAAATCACCTTGAATCATTTCTTCTGCTAAAGGATCCTCTATGTATTTTTGAATGGCTCGTTTTAGTGGTCTTGCCCCATAATTTGGATCAAATCCTTTTTCTATAATAAACTCTTTGGCTTGTTCTGTGATTTTTAAAGTATATCCTAAGTCACTTATTCTCTTGTAGAGTCCTTGCAATTCAATTTCAATGATTTTCTTCATGTCTTCTTTTTCAAGTGAATTAAAGATAATCACATCATCTATACGGTTCAAAAACTCTGGAGCAAAGGCCTTTTTTAATGCATTTTCAATAACACTACGATTATGTTCTTCAACATTTTCTTTTTTCGCTTTCGTAGTAAAACCAACTCCTTGCCCAAAATCTTTCAATTGTCTTGCTCCGATATTAGAGGTCATTATAATAACTGTGTTTTTAAAATCTATCTTTCTTCCTAAACTATCTGTTAATTGTCCATCATCTAACACTTGTAACAACATATTAAACACATCCGGGTGGGCCTTTTCAATCTCATCCAATAATACAATAGAATATGGCCTTCTTCTTACTTTTTCAGTCAATTGTCCACCTTCTTCATAGCCAACATAGCCCGGAGGTGCACCAATCAAACGTGTTACTGAGAACTTCTCCATATATTCACTCATATCAATACGAATGAGCGCATCTTCACTATCAAAAAGATATTTTGCTAATTCTTTGGCTAATTGTGTTTTTCCAACCCCAGTTGGTCCCAAAAAGATAAATGAACCTATCGGCTTATTGGGGTCTTTCAATCCCACACGATTTCTTTGAATGGCCTTTACTACTTTTTGAACAGCTTCTTCCTGACCAATTACTTTTCCTTTCAATGCTTCTGCCATTCGGGCTAATTTCTTATTTTCGGACTCCCCTACTCTACTTACTGGCACTCCACTCATCATAGATACTACTTCAGCCACATCGTCTTCGGTAACTTTTACTGGATTATTTTTGGTGTCTTCTTCCCATTTTCTTTTTGCTTCTTCCAATTCCATTAATAAATGTTTTTCTGTATCACGCAATCTGGCAGCTTCTTCAAATTTTTGAGATTTTACAACCTGGTTTTTAATTTCCCTTATTTCCTCTATTTTTTTCTCTAACTCAATGATATTGGGCGGAACATGTTGACTAATATTGTTTATATGCACTCTTGCCCCTACCTCATCCAGCGCATCAATGGCCTTATCCGGTAAAAATCTATCTGTGATGTATCGTGCAGTTAAAGTAACACAGGCCTTAATAGCTTCGGGCGTATAAACTACATTATGATGTGCTTCGTATTTACTTTTGATATTATTTAATATCTGAATGGTCTCATCAATGGAAGTAGGTTCAATCATGACTTTCTGAAAACGTCTTTCCAGTGCGCCATCTTTTTCAATATATTGTCTATACTCATCTAAAGTCGTAGCACCAATGCATTGAATTTCTCCTCTTGCCAGAGCGGGTTTGAACATATTGCTGGCATCCAAAGAACCACTGGCACCTCCTGCACCAATTATTGTGTGAATCTCGTCAATGAATAATATTACATCCGGATTTTTTTCCAATTCATTCAATACAGCTTTCATGCGTTCTTCAAACTGACCTCTGTATTTTGTACCTGCTACTAATGACGCCAAATCCAATGTTACAATCCGTTTGTTATACAATACTCTTGGCACTTTTCTTTGAATAATTCTTAATGCCAACCCTTCTGCAATAGCTGATTTTCCAACGCCGGGTTCACCAATCAAAATAGGATTATTTTTCTTACGACGCGATAAAATCTGAGCCACCCGCTCAATTTCTTTTTCTCTGCCTACAACAGGGTCAAGTTTACCTTCTTCCGCCATTTTCGTGAGGTCTCTTCCAAAGTTATCTAACACAGGTGTTTTGCTTTTCACATCCGATTTCTTACTACTACTGCTGGATGGTAATGGTTCATCGTCCTCATCATCCGAAAGAGAATCACGCATTTTTTTTGTTTTTGTAACATCGTCCTGACCAATTTCATTTTTCAATTCCTGTAAAAAACTTGTTTCATCTATTCCCATTTTATTAAATATAGATGTAACTACATTATCTCCAGATAAAATGGTAAGCAAAATATGTTCTGTTCCTACAAACGAATCTTTTAATTCTTTGGCGTGCAACAAAGATAAGCGCATAATACTTTCCACTTCTTTATTCAATGGTATTTCATTTTTGTCAAGTGGTGATTTCTTCAAAGAACTATTAGCAGCAGCAGATTGTTCAAGTTCATTTATAAGTTCATCAAGGTTAATACCTAATTTGTTAAGTATATTAACTGCTTTGTTTTTTCCTTCTTTAAGAATTCCTAAAACAATATGTTCTACTTGAATAGATGAACTGCCAGAATTTCTGGCTTCTTCACTGGCAATTTCCAGTGCGTGTTTAACCTTTGGTGATAATTTAAAATTCATATTTTATTTTATTAGTAGAATGCCTTGCAAATATACGACATAAATGTTGATATTTTTTTTCATAAAAGCATAAAAAATTAAAAATTATTTCCACATCCATTTGTTGAAATATTTTTTGCATCTTTGCGACCTATTTTTTAAATTTACAAAGAAAAAAACGAAATTTTTAAGAAATGAATAAGCAAGACATTATCCAAAGATTAAAAGATTTATTAGAACAACCAGCTTTAGAAGTAGCAAAAGAAGTTAAGCAATTAGAAAAAGAGTACAAAAAAATCTGGACTGCAGAGTTTGAAAAAGCTAAACAACAATTTATTGACGAAGGTGGAAAAGCTAAAGATTTTACCTATTCTAACACTCCAGAAGATGAAACGATACCAGAATTATTGGCTAAATTTGAAAAGAAATTAGAATCCGAAGAAAAAAAATTAGAGCAACTGCGTGCTGAAAATAAACGTAAAAAGGAAGAATTATTAAGTCAATTAGAACTCCTTTCTGAAGCAGATATTAAAGATATCACACCAATTATTAAAAAGTTAAGAGAAATTCAAAACCAGTGGAAAGAAATTAAAGAACTCAAAAAAGCTGACTACGCTGAACTTCAAAGGAAATATAATCTCTTATTAGACAAAATAAATGAAAATATAAAAGCATTTGATACCCTGCAACAATATGACTTACAAAAAAATACAGAACTTAAAGAAGAATTGCTAAAAAAATTTGAACAACTTCTTGAACTTGATGATTACAAAAAAATTGAAGATTTACTCAAAACTTATAAAAAAGAATGGAATCAAATTGGAAATGTTGTAAGTGAAAAGTACGCTGAAATTAAAACTCGTTTTAATGAATTAAACCAAAAAATTAAAGAAAAATTAGACCAATTTTACCAATCTCTTGAAGAAGAAAAACAAAAGAATTTAGAACTGAAAAAAGAACTCTTAAATGCTTTAAAAATAATTACAGAAACTATTCAAAATAACGAGAATGTTTTCTGGAAAGAAATAAATGAACAGGTTCAGAAAATTCGTAATGAATGGGAAAAAATTGGACATATTCCATCTGAATTTTTGAAAGAAATCAATGAACAATACAATCATTTTCTGGACATATACTTCAACGGCAAAAGAAAACACCAGGAAATTATTCAGAAAAAACAAGAAGAAATCAGACAGATTAAACAAAATTTAATCAACGAATTAGAAAATATTATTCAAGAAAATAATTTTGATAAAAATTCTAAAAGAGTTCTCCAGATTCAACAAGAGTGGAAAAAATACTATTTACGAAATAAAGAAGAAAACGACCAACTTAATCAACAATTCAAAGAACTTTGCGACAAATTTTTTGAAGCAAAACGACATTTTGAAAAAGAAAGAATCCAACAAGAAAAAGATAATCTGGTAAAAAAATTAGAACTCATTCATCAACTCAAAGAAACCAAATTTGACACTTCCAATCCCGAAGCTGTATTAGAACAAATTCAAAATTTTATCAAAGAATTTAATTCCATCGGACACGTTCCTATTGAAGAAAAAGACAAAGTAAACGATGAATTTTTTAGCAAAATCAATCAACTTTATGCTGAATTAAATCTAAGTGAAGAAAAAAGAATTGCTATTCAATACAAAAGTAAACTTCAACAGCAACTTCAATCATCCTCAACCCCCTTTGAAATTCTTAAAAAGGAAGAAAAATTTATCAAGAAAAAAATTACTGAATTAGAAAATGAAATCACTCAAATAGACAACAATCTTGCATTTTTCAAAAATGCGAAACCTGATAACCCTATCTTCAAAGATGCTTTTAATAAAAAAGAGAAAATCAATCATTATATTCAGGAATGGAAAGCTAAACTCAATATCGTTAAAGGCATGATGGGGGACTTTAAAGCATCTCAACAACAAACTTCATAATTTCTTCCCATCTTACTCTACCTTTGAAAAAACTGACCTATGAAAAAAAATACATTAGTATTGAGTTATCTTATTTCTTTAAGTTTAATTTTTGCTTCATGTTCTCAAAATACAGACAATTCATCTAATCAAGAACCAAGTTCTAATGAAATTAATGTTGGGAATAAAAACGAATTACCTATCATTGATTTTGAAGAAGAAGAACACGATTTTGGAAAAATTGTTCAAGGAGAAAAAGTAACTTACGATTTCAAATTCACCAATGTAGGAAAAAGTAATTTAGTCATTAGTAATGCAGCTGCCAGTTGTGGTTGCACTGTAGCCGATTTTCCCAAAGAACCCATTCCTCCCGGAAAAAGCGGAAAAATCACGGTAGAATTTAACAGCGAAGGAAAATCAGGATATACTGAAAAAACAATTACCGTTGTTACCAACTGTGAACCCAATACAAAAATTCTAAAAATAAAAGTAGATATCGTAGAACCCACTAAACAATAATATTCATTCCATCAATAACTAAAAACAAAAAAACATGAACTATTCACAAATTATTTTAATGGCGCCTCCTCAAGGTGGACAAGGTAACCCCATCATGCAAATGCTTCCTCTTATTCTTATCATTGTAGTTTTTTACTTCTTCATGATACGTCCTCAAATGAAAAAAGCCAAAGAACAAAAGAAATTTGTAGAAAACTTAAAAAAAGGCGATAAAATCCTCACCATTGGTGGTATCTATGGAAAAGTTGTAGATACAGATGAAACTACTGTGTTAATGGAAACCGAAGATGGTTCCAGAATGCGCGTTGTAAAATCAGCCATTACTACAGAAGGTATTGAAACGACTAAAAGTTAATTTCATTGCTAGCAAACGAACTACTCCTTAAAGCCGCCAAAGGTGAAATAACTCCTAAAATTCCTGTCTGGTTAATGCGTCAGGCAGGAAGAGTATTACCAGAATACCGTGCCGTTCGCCAAAAAGCAAGAGATTTTATTAACTTTGTCAAATCCCCTGAATTAGCAGCGGAAGTAACGATTCAGCCCGTTGATATTCTCAATGTTGATGCAGCCATTATCTTTTCGGATATTTTAGTTATTCCTGAAGCCATGGGATTACCTTATCTCATGCAAGAAGAAAAAGGTCCTGTTTTTCCAGATTATATTCAATCTGAAAAAGATATTGAAAAACTTCATGTGGCAACCGCAAATGATTATCATTATGTATTAGATGCCATACAACTCACAAAGAAGCATTTACAAAACCGAATCCCTTTAATTGGATTCAGTGGTGCACCATGGACGCTATTTGCTTACATGACCGAAGGAAAAGGCAGCAAAACATTTAGTAAATCCAAAAAATGGTTGTATTCTAACCCAGAAGCCAGTCATCAGTTGTTGCAAAAAATTACTGATTCAATTATTCATTACTTAAAAGACCAAATAAAATCTGGGGCAGATATCGTGCAACTCTTTGATTCATGGGCAGGTGTATTAAATAAAGAACTTTACGATACTTTTTGCATACCCTACTTAAAGCAAATTTGTAATGCTATATCCGAAGTACCTGTTATTATTTTTCCTAAAGATGGACACTTTACTCTTCAAAGCATCTCTTCCTTAAATTGCAATGTAGTTAGTTTAGATTGGACAATTGAACCAGAAATAGCAATAAAAACATTACCCGATAAAACGCTTCAGGGCAATGCCGACCCTTGTTTATTATACGCTGATGAAAAAACAATAGAATTGCATACATTTAAAATGCTGAAAAAATTTAATAGTGTTCCATACATCGCTAATTTAGGCCACGGGCTTTACCCTGATATTGAAAAAGAAAAAGTAAAATTATTTGTAGAAATTGTCCACTCTTATACAAGAAGTTTAAAGTAATTATCTATTTTAGGTTCACTTAAATATCACTTCCACAAATAATACTAATTTATTCGTGCATTCGTGGCTTATTTATTCTTTTTCAGTTTTTTATTCGTTTGTGTGTTATCTGAAAAATTTCATATATATTTGCATAAAACCTTTAAACCTAAAATTATGAAAACACATATTTACTTTCTCACAACATTAGTGGCTTCCTCACTATTATTGAAGTCACAAACACTTACTCAATCTTCTCACGCACCTATTCCTGGTGATGTAGATTCCAGAAAAGGTGCAGATACTACCGGATCATTACCGAATTCTACATCAGGTAATGCCGTAACGTGGAATTTAACAGGTACAAAAGCTATAAATACCAATACTGCAACATATACTTATTCATGGGTAAATCCAGCGACATTGCCAGGCACCTCTATTTTTGTAAGCGCTGGATCTAATGTAGCGCGTTCTGATAAATATGTTTTCTTGAAATCCTCTTCCACCAAACTCGAACATCTTGGCTACATGTTACCTGATGGTTCTTATGGCTTTTTCTCTAATACAATGGAAATTATGCATTATCCTTTTACTTATGGTAGTTCTTACACAGATAATTTTTCTGGATATAATTATTATGCTGCTTTCAATGGAACAATGAGTGTTAACGGTTCTATAACCTCTACCGCTGATGGGCAAGGAACTTTAATACTACCCACCAATCCATCACCTACTAGTTTTTCTGTCCTCCGTGTTAAAGTTCAAATGTCCTGGACCGTTACAGGCACTGGAACACTCTCTGCTTTTAATAGCACATTAACTTCCACAAATTATCACTTTTACAAAAATGGATCAAAATTTCCCATATTAGTTTACGGTTATCTAACAAATACAAATTTTTCCGGTACACAAAAACAGTTCAATATGGAACATGATGCCTCCCTTGTATTGAATGTCAATCAACTGAACGAAAACAACACACCTTATGTTTTAGTTTTTCCCAATCCAACTACAAAAGGCATTACCATTCAATCTAATTTATCCGATTCTTATCAAATTGAAGTTTTTAATATCAATGGTCAACAAGTATTCAAAGATAAACTCAATTCACAAGAATATTTTATAGATACCCAGTTTTGGTCTAATGGTGTGTACATTATTCAATTCTCAGATGAAAAAAATCACAAAACGTTTAGTAGTAAATTTATAAAAGAGTAGATTTTATTGTTACACACATAAAAAGCCAGAACATAAGTTCTGGCTTTTTTATTTAGCATCAGAAAAATTACTACACAAAAATACTAATACGCTCTTGCAAACAACACTCTTTGTTTGCTTGGCTTACCAGAATAAATACATTTTCCTTCTTCTAAAGGATTTCCCAATGGAATGCAACGAATCGTGGCTTTTGTTTCTTCTTTAATCTTCAATTCTGTTTCAGAAGTTCCGTCCCAATGGGCATACACAAATCCCCCTTTATTTTCAATTACATCCAGAAATTCTTCCCATGTATCTACTCTATAAATGTTTTCATCAAGACGCTTCTTTGCTTTTTCAAATAAGGATTTTTGAATTTCATTTAGTAAATTAACTACATAATCAACTGCATTCTCTATCGGAACTAACTCTTTGCTTAAAGTGTCTCTTCTGGCAATTTCTATTTGCTTGTTTTGCAAATCCCTTTTACCCACCGCAATTCTTACTGGTACACCCTGCATCTCATATTGTGCAAATTTCCAGCCCGGTCTTTGTTTATCATCATCATCAAATTTTACACTCACATTTTTTTCTTTCAGTGCTTGAATGATTGGCAACACTTGTGATTTTATTTCTTCCATTTCTTCAACGCCCTTGTAAATCGGAACAATAACCACTTGTAAAGGGGCAATTTTAGGTGGTAATACCAATCCTAGATCATCACTGTGAGACATTACCAATGCTCCCATTAATCTTGTAGACACACCCCATGAAGTAGCCCATACATATTCTAATTCGCCATTTTTATTCGCAAATTTTACATCAAATGCTTTCGCAAAATTTTGTCCTAAAAAATGCGAAGTGCCCGCTTGCAATGCTTTACCATCCTGCATCAATGCTTCTATACAATACGTTTCTACCGCTCCTGCAAAGCGCTCGTTGGCTGTTTTAATTCCCTTAATCACTGGTATTGCCAATGTGTTTTCAGCAAAATCAGCATAGACATGCAACATCCGTTCGGCTTCTTCAATGGCTTCTTCGGCGGTTGCATGAGCTGTGTGTCCCTCTTGCCAGAGAAATTCTGCTGTTCTCAAAAACAATCGTGTTCGCATTTCCCATCGCACTACATTCGCCCACTGATTTATCAACAACGGCAAATCTCTATACGACTGAATCCAATTCCGATACGTGTTCCAGATAATCGTTTCAGATGTAGGACGAACAATTAACTCTTCTTCTAATTTAGCTTCTTCATCTACTACAATCTCCTTCTTTGATTCATCTAATTTCAAGCGATAATGCGTTACGACTGCGCATTCTTTTGCAAATCCTTCTACATGCGTTGCTTCTTTACTAAAAAAGGATTTCGGAATAAATAATGGGAAATACGCATTCACATGCCCTGTATCTTTGAACATTTTATCTAATGTTTGTTGCATTTTTTCCCAAATAGTGTATCCATAAGGTTTAATAATCATACATCCTCGCACGGCACTATAATCCGCTAATCCTGCTTTTAATACAATATCATTATACCATTGACTGTAATCTTTGCTTCTTGGTGTAATCTCTTTATTAGTTAGTGTTTGAGACATAAATTTTTTGGCGACAAATGTAAATGAAATTCTTTGTAACTCACAGATGAAAAGAAGGTTACATGATATTTACAAAAAATCGTATCATCTATAATTCTTTATAACCTGTAATATTCGCATTCCTGTTTATTAAACCAAATTAAAATGTAATTATACTCCAAACTAATTTCTCAACCAATCCGTGTTTGCCCAAATCATCAATGCTAATAATAAAAACAATCCGACCTGATTGGCATAGTAAATCACTTTTTCCGGAACTTTTATACCGGTAATCATTTCAAATAGTGTAAACAAAATATAACCTCCATCCAACATTGGTATTGGTAGAAAATTCATAAACGCCAATACCAATGATAAGAACGCTGTAAACGACCAGAATGCCCGCCAATCCCATTCTTCGGGCATTGCTTTGTACATGCTGTAAAATCCCCCGACTTGCTTATGTGCGTCTTTTACTTTAAATAATATTTCAAATTGTTTTATCTGCATTTCAATATTCTCAATTGCATTTTTTGTACCTTGAACTATCGCTTGAGAAAAAGTATAATCCTCATGTTTTATTGGAAGATATTTTTCCACACTTCTGATAAATCCTAATGTTCCTTGTAAACTAATGTTAGAATACAGAACTATCGTATCCTTCTTTCGAAGCACAGTGAAGGGCACTTTTTCTTTGCCTTTATATTTTGCAATAGCAGTTTGATATTCGTCAAAAAAATACACAGGAAAAGAATCTACTTTAATCACCACATCGCCTTTTCTAAATCCTGCCGCATAAGCATAAGAATGTGGAATGACACTATCCACTTCCACAGGTGTTCTTGGTAAAACAAACATTGATTTTTTTGCATTCGATAAAATTTGACTGATATGTTCTTCTTTAATAGGGATATTAATTACTTTTCCATTCCTTTCCACCTGAATACTTTTGGGTTGTTCCATTAAAATCTTAAGTGCAATTTTTTCAATAGATTGAATGGGTTTATTATCCAGAGCAAGAAGTTTATCTCCGTTCTTTAATCCTATTGACAAAGCAACGGAATCACATTGAACACCGTATTTTAATTCATTAGCAGGTATGTAATCCTTACCCCAAATCCATAAAATCATCCAGTATAATAATACACCTAATATCACATTCATTAAAATACCGCCTAACATAATTAATAAACGTTGCCATGCTGGTTTACTACGAAATTCCCAGGGTTGTGGTGGTGTTTTGAGCACTTCTGTATCCATCTGTTCATCAATCATGCCAGAGATTTGAACATAGCCACCTAATGGAAACCATCCTATACCATATTCTGTATCACCTATTTTCTTTTTAAATAAAGAAAATTTAGCCACATTGGCAAATGGGAATAGAAAATCAAAAAAGAGATAAAACTTTTCAACACGAGTTTTGAATAATTTAGCAAACATAAAATGACCAAACTCATGAATAGCAACAAGAATTGAAAGTGCTAATAATAACTGTAAAATTTGCATGTGTGATAATTTAATTTTGAAGTGCCAATATACTGAAATTAAAAGCAAAGAGAGAGATACAATTCAACAACAACCAATCTTTTTCGTTATTTTTTACTAATAACATCTTTCATTATTAAAAATCAAAAGGGCACTTTAGTGAGCCCTTTTGATTTACTACTTTATTTTTCCAAATTTCACTATTACCAATCATTTATTCTTTAATTGCCTGCATTGCTTCACCAGAAAATTCAATATTCACAATTTCGCCAATGGACAAATTAGGTCCTAAATTAAAACCTAATCTATTAATACTGGTTTGACCTTCAAAGCCCATCACAATAAATTTTTGACCCTGATAGTCCACAGTATCTTTTGCCGTGATATTGAATTTAATTGCAATATCCTTAGTAACATCCTTTAAAGTCAATTGCCCCAAACCAATGTATGTATATCTGCCATCTGTCGTATCTTTAATTACTTGGTGAATGGACATTACAATGCTTTTATACTTTGCGATATTGAAAAACTCTTCTTTTTCTTTCAAATGCCCATCTCTCATGGAATTTTGTGTATTAATAGTTGCTGGATTCAATACCACAAATATTTTAGTTTCTCCTCCAAAATCCACATAACCACTATCTACTCCAATCACTCCACTGGTATTTGCTACTAAATGTTTTACAGAAAATTTTACAGATGTATGTGCGGCATCAATATTGAATTTTCCGGAAACTTCTTCAATTGGTAAAGAGTTTACTTTCTTGTTAATTTCAATTGTTTGAGAAATTTTATTTTCTCCTTCTGCCGAATTCGACTTTTTAACAGCAATATACGGTGCAATAATCAAGGAAACGATACTCATTAATTTAATTAAAATGTTCATTGACGGTCCGGATGTGTCTTTAAATGGATCGCCCACAGTATCACCTGTAACAGATGCTTTGTGTGGTTCAGATTTCTTGTAATAGGTTTCTCCATTAATAACAACGCCTTTTTCAAATGATTTTTTTGCATTATCCCAGGCACCACCGGCATTATTCTGGAAAATACCAATTAACACACCCGATACTGTAACGCCTGCTAACAATCCTCCCAATACTTCAGGTCCAAATGTAAATCCAATCACTACCGGAATAATTACTGCTAAAGCTCCGGGCGCCACCATTTCTCTGATAGAAGCTTTAGTAGATATTTCCACACACTTTTCGTATTCTGGTTTGGCCTTATATTCCATTATTCCGGGAATTTCTCTAAATTGTCTTCTTACTTCGTTCACCATATCCATAGCGGCTCTACCAACTGCTGAAATTGCCAAGGAAGAAAACAGATAAGGTATCATTGCACCAATAAGCAATCCTCCTAATACTTCTGCATTGTAAATATTAATCGCATCAATTCCAGCTACACCTACAAATGCCGCAAACAATGCCAACGAAGTAAGTGCAGCAGAAGCAATGGCAAACCCTTTTCCCGTGGCAGCAGTCGTGTTTCCAACAGCATCTAAAATGTCCGTTTTTTCTCTCACTTCGGAGGGTAATTGACTCATTTCAGCAATACCACCGGCATTATCAGCAATTGGTCCAAAAGCATCAATAGACAATTGCATAGCCGTAGTTGCCATCATACCAGCCGCCGCAATCGCAACACCGTAAAGACCTGCAAAATAATAAGATGCAATAATGCCACCTGCTAAAACAATTGCAGGGACAGCTGTAGATTCCATTCCAACTGCTAAACCACCAATAATGTTGGTTGCATGACCAGTTGCGGATTTCTGAACAATGGATAAAACTGGACGCTTACCCATTGAAGTATAATATTCTGTAATCCAGCTCATAATAGCTCCAACAATTAGTCCTATAACTATTGAAATATAAACATCATTGGATGAAAACTCAAAATTTCTCAAGACCATGGTATCTGGTAATAACCATTTTACTAAAAAATAAGAAGCAAAAATTGTCAAAATAATAGACGACCAGTTCCCTAAATTTAATGCATTTTGAACAGACGCTTTCTCATCTTTTATTTTCACAAACCATGTTCCTACAATCGAGAAAATCAACCCCACCCCTGCAATCACCATTGGTAGTAATACAGGAGATAATCCGCCAAAATTATCTTTCGCATCAATTTCTTGCCCTAATACCATAGTAGCTAAAATAGTTGCAACATAAGAACCAAAAAGATCTGCACCCATACCCGCCACATCTCCTACATTATCACCCACATTATCTGCAATGGTTGCCGGATTTCTTACATCATCTTCAGGAATACCAGCTTCCACTTTTCCCACTAAATCCGCCCCTACATCGGCTGCTTTAGTATAAATTCCTCCACCCACACGAGCAAACAAAGCGATGGACTCTGCACCAAGGGAAAAACCAGTTAATACTTCAATAGTTCGTTTCATCTCATCACCTGTAACAGGAGTACCTTTTGCAAACATGTAATAAAATACAATAAATAACGAACCTAAACCAAATACGGCTAATCCCGCTACACCTAAGCCCATTACAGACCCACCTGTAAAAGAAACCTTCAATGCTTCTGCTAATGAAGAACGCGCTGCTTGTGCGGTACGAACATTCGCTTTTGTAGCGATACTCATTCCAATATATCCTGCTAATGCAGAAGAAACCGCACCAATAACAAATGCAACTGCAATTAACCAGTGAGAATGTATTTTTATACCGTTTACTTCATGTATTGTTCCACTATATGCCAATAATATAGCCACAATGATTGCAAAATAGAATAGGATTTTCCATTCTGCTTTTAAAAACGCCATAGCGCCTCTGGCAATATACCCCGCCAACTCTTGCATTTTGGAATCACCAGCAGGTTGTTTTGTTACCCACCAATATCTGAATAGCATTACTAATAATCCAATTAAGCCTAAAACAGGTACTACAAACATTACATTTTCACTCATAGATAAAATTTTAGGGCGGCAAATATAGGTCAATTTTTATTAAATCCAATAAAATTTAATTTCATTATTTTATCCCAATCTACCCGCTATTCTATATTAAAAATTTTATTATTGCTAATTCACACACCACTATTCAAATTATTCTACCATTGGTATAATTTATTTCAAAAATCACCGTTTTTTAAAGCCAATAACATTATTTTTGCCTCCAAATTTCTTTAAATGAAAAAAAATTTTTCAGTTTTAATCTCACTAAGTATTTCAAATTTTGTTTTCCCTCAAATTGGTAAAGACGGCAATTTATCTACAAGTTCAAATACTGTTGTAAATCAATATTATACAGTTGCCTTCAATGTCAATTCTGGAGATAATTATGTAGTACTTAGCACTGCACCAGCATTATCCCCAGGAGATTTAATATTGCTCATACAGATGCAAGGTGCAAGTGTAAATTCTTATGCTAATCCATCTAATACGCTTGCTTCTCTACCTAATACCAATTATGGAGCCATTACAAATTATAATAATGCCGGAAATTATGAATTCAATCAGGTTACAACTGTAAATGGGAATAGTGTATACGTGATTTGTCCTTTTCAAAAAAACTATACCGCCTTAGGGAAAACTCAACTTATAAGAGTACCAAGATTCAATAATCTTACTGTTAATAGTTCTAACACATTATACGGACTACCGTGGAACGGGAATACTGGTGGTGTTGTTGCGGTTGAAGTTTCTGGGACTCTTACGATTAATGCCAATGCAAAAATTTCTGCTGATACTATAGGTTTTAGAGGTGGGATTACAAATTTAAGAACTTCAAATTCCGCGTATGGTGTTGGAGATATGGGGCATTTAGATAAACTCATGGGTGTATACAAAGGCGAAAGCATTGCAGGGGATACAGGGGTATATGCCTCACAATTTTCAGGAAGATTCTGTAAAGGTGCAGTGGCAAATGGTGGAGGCGGTGGCAACTCATTAAATGCAGGCGGAGGTGGCGGAGCAAATGCAGGTGATACATCTATGTGGAATGGAATGGGGAATCCTGATATTTCCAATTCTTCGTGGATAACTGCCTGGAATTTAGAATCTCCCGGTTTTGCCTCTAATGTCTCTTCTGGAGGAGGAAGAGGTGGATATACTTACTCGAGTTCCAATAAAAATCCTCTGATTTATGGTCCAAATGATTATACCAACTGGGGCGGAGATGGTAGAAGTAATAACGGAGGATTAGGAGGTAGACCATTAGATTATGCATCTGGTAGAGTGTTTTTAGGTGGTGGCGGAGGCGGAGGTGATTCCGACAATGGATACGGAGGTAGAGGGGGTAATGGTGGAGGCATTATTTTTATCCTCAATTATGGTCAAATCATAGCAAATGGTCTTATTTCTGCAAATGGACGGGATGGATACAATTCGTCAACTCCTACTCCTGGTGCTAATCAATTGACCGGAAGAGACGGTGCAGGAGGCGGAGGTGGAGGAGGCGCTATCATTATCAAAACCCCCAATCCCATTATAGGCACTCCTACAGTTACAGCCCGAGGAGGAAACGGAGGTAATCAACAAATGAAATCAGGGTACATTTTTGGTTCACCTAACGATGCCTATGGACCCGGTGGTGGTGGCGGTGGCGGATACATTGGCAGCAATGTAAACATTTCAAATACCAATGTTTCAGGTGGTAATAATGGAATTGTTCAATATCTGAGTGGTTCTAACGGCTGTTTGATTGATGATAACTTTCCTCCCAATGGTGCTACCAAAGGTGGCGCTGGAATTGTTACCAACACTCTCACTCCACCAGATATTATTACTATATCTCCTTCCACTATTACCTTATGTGAAGGAAGTGTGCTAACAGCAACTGCTGTTACAACGAACACTACTCTGCCCATTGAATGGTATTCCAGTTTTTCCAGTACTGTTTCTGTTGCAACTGGCAGTGTTTTAAGTACAAATACATTAGTAGCAGGTACTTACACATTTTATGCAGGTCAATGCCCTGGTTGGATAAGAACAAGTATTCAAATAACGGTTGTACCTAATCCTTCTATTACTGTCAATAATGCAACAATATGTAGCGGACAAAGTGCGACATTGATAGCCAATGGTGCAAGTAGTTATACCTGGAATACAGGGGCTACTACTAATTCTATCATTGTGAACCCAACTGTATCTACTAATTATACGGTTTCTGGTGGAAGTGGAAGTTGCATTGACACAAGGACCGCACAAGTAATAGTCAATCCTTCCCCCACAATTTCCGTTAATAGCCCCACCATTTGCAGCGGACAAAGCGCTACTTTAATAGCCAGTGGTGCAAGTTCATATACATGGAACACAGGCGCAACAACAAATTCTATACTTGTTAATCCAATTAGTAATGCCAATTATACAGTAACCGGCGACAACGGTGCTTGTACTACTTCACAAACTACTCAAGTTGTTGTAATTCCAACCCCAACAATCAGCGTGAATAATGCAACAATATGTAGCGGACAAAGTGCGACATTGATAGCCAATGGTGCCACTAGTTATACATGGAATACAGGGGCTATTTCTAGTTCCATCACTTCAAATCCAATTACATCAACAACATATACCATTACAGGAGAAAATTCTGGTTGTATCAGCACGACAACCGCTCAAATAATAGTAAATAATCCTCCCGTTATTACAGTTAATAACCCAACTATCTGTAGTGGTCAAAATGCAACATTAACAGCAAGTGGTGCTACCAGTTATACGTGGAATACAGGTGCGTTGACAAATTCTATTATTGTTTTTCCTTCTTCAACCTCAACATATACTGTAACTGGCGAACAAAATAATTGTGTAAATACTCAAACAGCAATAGTTGTAGTCAACACTGCTCCATCTTTAACTCTCATTCCTGATGTAACAACTGTTTGTCAGAATAATTGTGTAACGTTTAATTATGCACCTACCACCTATTCTAATGTTATGTTTAATTATGGTTCAGGTATTTCATATCAAAATTATAATTGCTACAATACAATTGGAACTTATACTGCTGTAGCTTCTGGAACATATACTAATGGGTGTGTTAATACTTCATCACTTGTAACAATAAATGTAATTCCTAATCCAACAGCAGATTTTAATCTTCCCAACGAAGCTTATACAGGGGATATAATAAACTTTAATAACAATTCATCTGGTGCTCAACTCTTTAATTGGTCGTTTGGAGATGGTAATTCTATTAACACTTTTTCATACAATATTTCTCATAGTTATGCCAATGCTGGTAATTACTGTATATTGTTAACCGCCATTGATACATCATTTTTGTGCAGTGATACCATTACAAAGTGTATTAGAGTTTTAGATAATTTTGAAATTGAAATTCCCAACGTATTTACTCCTAATAACGATGGTACAAATGATGTATTTAAAGTCAGATCCAAAGCTATTAAAGAATTCTATGGGCAAATTTATGATAGATGGGGAGTGTTATTATTTGAATGGGATAATGTCAACGATGGATGGAATGGTTATCTGAAGAACAACAGCAAAGCGCCTACTGGAACTTATTACTACCTCATTAAATGTATTCTGTTGAATGGCGAAATCAAAGAATACAAAGGGTATTTGACATTATTGGAGTAAATGTAATTATAAAATATTGTGGTGAAAATAAATCATAATTTTGTTTCTATAATTTATAGAAAAATTAGATTAATTTTGTTATTCAATTAAATTTTATTATTCTTTTAAGAAAATTAATAGATGAATAAACGTTCATGAAAAATCAATTAATTACATTAATCATCTTTAACACTTTACTTTCTTTCAGTCAAAAAAATGGTTGCTATTTTAAATTTTCTGCAGCTTTCAAAAACATTGACAGTGTAAAAAGTATTACAATAAACTGTATGCATTGTAATGAATTTGGAACAGATGGATGCGATAGTTTACCTAATGATATAGGCAAATTTTACAATTTACATTCGCTTATTATAAGTGAAAGTAAAATTAAAACTCTCCCCAATTCAATAAATCAACTAAAGCGATTAAAAAGATTGTCTCTTAATTGTTTGTATAATTTTAATTATGAGAATGAATTATGTAAACTCCAAGAACTTGATAGTTTAGAATACTTAGAATTAAACATGTCAAATATTAAAGAATTGCCTAATTGTATCACTCAAATCAAATCCATTAAACAAATTGATATAAGTTTTATTGAAGAACTTAATATTAAGAATGCTATTAAAGTTTTAAAGCAACTACCCAATTTAGAAACCCTCGATTTAAG
Source organism: Bacteroidia bacterium (assembly GCA_026003255.1). Lineage (GTDB taxonomy): Bacteria > Bacteroidota > Bacteroidia > B-17B0 > Aurantibacillaceae > BPGX01. Next base: position 108,337 of record BPGX01000005.1, read on the forward strand.
TGGAATTGATAAACTAAATGTTATTCCAGAGAATATCAAAGAAATCAAAAACTTAAAAACACTAAAGATAAACCATATGGATTATTACTTCAACTATAAAAAAAGTTTAGATCGTTTATCTTCATTAAAGATTAAGTCGCTTTATTTAAAAAATAATGGACTTGATAACAAACATAAACCATTACCTCACTCTATTGTAAAATTGAAAGAACTTGAATTCATAGATTTAAGTGATAATTTTTTTGAGAGTTTACCAATAGAATTATTTAAACTAACAAATTTAAAGACTATTATAATTAGCCATAATAATAATACACTCCAAAACATAGGTGATAGTATAATAAATCTCAAAAATCTTGAAAAAATTGATTTGTCAAATAATTGGAAGCTAAATGGCAAACAGACAATTATTAGCTTATCAAAATTACCAAATCTGAAAATACTTGATTTGTCGGGCTGTAGATTAGACACCATTCCTGATGAGATTATGAATTTTCCAGCATTAGAAAAACTAATTTTGACCAATAATCCTGAATTGAATTTCGCTGATCTTTTAAAGAAACTATCTTTCATAAGAACATTGAAATATTTAGATTTAAGTAATAACAATCTAACAACATTGCCAAAAGAAATAGGATTATTAACTTCGTTGGAATACTTAGTCATAGGTTTAAACAATACTATCACTTTTCCAGGTGAATTTTTTAATTTAAAGAACTTAAAAGTAATTAACTTGTATGGCTACTTTAAGAATGCTTATGAGGTAGCACATCAAACCATTAAAGAAAAACTACCTGGTTGTAAAATTATTAAGGACTGGATATTCAGGAATTAAAATAAAAATTCTACTTATTTGTTTTCTCTTTCACCTTTCTTGCCAATACAGCATACACCGCAAAGTGGTCACTATAACCACCCTGATAATTTCCACCTACAATGGTTCTAAATGGATAACCTTTAAAGTTTCCAAAATCGTTTCTGACAAATGGCTTATTAAATATTTTTGCTTTGAAATATTGCAAAGATGAATAATCGGTTGGAAGTAAGGGCTTATTCATTAAAATCTGGTCAAATAAGTTCCATTGATCTTGATATGCAAGCGTTCCAAATCCTTTTTTATGAAGTTCTTCCATAGGATTGAAAAATTCATCTTCTCGGGTGCGTTTCAAATCACCATAAGTACGAATGTACTTTTTGATACTTTCATTGGTTGGGTCATCGTTGTAATCGCCCATTATCATAATTTTGACATTGGGGTCTGTTTTTATAATACTATCGGCAATGTGCCTGGCAACTTTAGCAGCAGCAATTCTATTGGGTCTGCTGGCTTCTTCTCCACCTCTTCTGGAAGGCCAGTGATTTACAAGAAATGCAAAGGGCTCACCCAAAAGCTTGCCATATACAACCAAAATATCTCTTGTTTTATGTTCTGGGTCTGTAACAATTGTAATAGGGTAAGAAAGATATTTTTCTAGCTTAAAATACTTAGGATTATACATCAATGCTGGGTCTACTCCTCGGGCGTCAGGTCCTTCAATAAGTATGGCTTGATAATTTCTATTGGCTATTTTTTCTTGTTTTGCCAAATCCTTTAATACATTAATGTTTTCCACTTCGCACATTCCAATAACAGCGGGACCATCAGGAGTATATTCTTCACCTAATTGTTTAATTACTTCCGCCAGATGGTCTAATTTTCTTAAGTATCTTGAAGTATTCCATAGGTTTGTGCCATTTGGTAAAAATTCTTCATCAATTTTTTTGGGGTCATCTATAGTATCATATAAATTTTCGAGATTCCAGAATGCCACTACAACTAAATGATAATTAGTCCCTTTTTCTAATTTCTGAGAATAACTGAAGTTAGAAAATAAAAGAACAGCAAATAAAAATTTAATTTTTGACATAAATTAAAAATTGAAATTCACGATAACCATATACGTTAATCCCATTGCATAATTGTATTTATTGGGGAATTTCAAGGGATCGTTCGCGTCATATCGAAGTTGTTCAATGCCATTAGCAATAATTGTTTTATTATTTAAGAGATTAGAAATAGAACCGTTGATACCGAGGGTATATTTTCTTTTAATTCTAAATGACTTACCAATATTAGCATCAATGGTATATTTAGCTGGCAATTTTTCCTGACCTAAAAGCTGTTGCCATTGTGGGTCAGATGGGATATATTTACTAATAGCAGCTTCTGTTCTTCTATCCGGGTTGGTCTCTATATACATATTTGCAAAATAGTTAAAATAAATACCTGCATACCAAAATTTTTTGCTATTATATCTTAATCCCAAACCTCCAATAGTTTGTGGTGTCCCTCCAATTCTGTAATTTTTCAAATAAACAGTTCTGTTAGAAAATAATTGTTCTCCTGAATTGTTGCGCCAAGCTTGTGCAACAGGTCTATTAGTATAAATATATTCTCCCATACCAAAAACTGCAGTAGCTGTAAAACCTCTTAAAAATTTGGCTTCCAATCCAAGTTCTATACCTTGATGCTGTGTATTTACACCAGTCATGATATAATTAACTATTGTATTAAACTCATCATGGAAATATGTTCTCAAATAAGTAGAATTTTTGAATTGATAAAAGTAATAAGTGGCACGTGCTTTTAAGGAGCCAAGGTTGGCATAATAATTTATATCAGTTGCGAGTGCTTCTTCATTTTGGATAGGGTTGATGTAGTCGTTACGAGTTTGTGGGGAAATGAAAATGTTTTGAAAATCGGTTGGTTTTGTGTTATACATTGCATTAATAGAGACATAATTTTTTCCATTAATTTTATAGGTTGCACCTGTCTTAAAACCATAATTAAAAAAAGATTTTGTTGGAGAATTACCTTTGGAATTATCAGGGAATTTCCCGTTTTTCATTAAACCTTCTCGTAAAATAGAAGAATAACTTAATGACAAACCTGCGTACACATCTATTTTATCTAAATTATATTCCACTTGTCCCCATCCTTCATAACGTTGCATTTTTAAATTATAGTTGTAACCCAACACATCTCCTTTACGAATTAACTTATTAGGATGTTCAATATCGTTTTGATAATAAAGTTCATCAGTAGTCAAACCTCTGGCAAAGATATCATAATCTAACCAGAAATCACCACCTAATAAATCATCCACAGTTTTATAGTGGTGAATGATGGTATAATTTCCATTGATGCCTCCACTTACAAAGAACTTATCAATTCTTGAATTAATAAAAGAAGAGAAATTAATTACTTTACTATCAGAATGCTGTGCCTGAATAATATATTTAGAACGTTTTCCTTCATAATTATTTCCAACGATTCCATCAACATTATATACAGTAAATAAGTTTCCATAATTGGCTTGATAAAAGTCATCCCATCGTAACTGTTGCGTATTTACATCGGTTTTCCATAATTGTGTAAGGATTTGTGCATAAGTTGGATTAGAAAATTGATAATAACTTGGTAGATATTTATAATAAGTAGGATTGGGATTGGCAGCATCGTACCAGGTAACACCGGTTGATTTATTTTTTCCATAAGAAAAAGAAGCAGATGTAATAAGTTTTGTTTTTTCAGACATAGTAAAAATATGACTCAAAATACCCGTTGGATAAGCATTATTGGTAATGTAACCATTACGTTTTTTCCCTTGTTGATAGCCCCAGTAAGGATTGTAAAAATTTGTTCCTACAAGGTCGTAAACTTCCTGTGTTGCCATTCCTTTTCTGGCTCTTTCAATGTCGGCATAAAAAGCTGTCAGCGAAATAGAATGCCGATCGTTGATTCGTTTTTCAATACCTAAATAATAACTTTGAGAATTAAAATACGTACCAATGTAATAACTTGTATCAGACAAACGTGCAGATGCAGAAACTGTAATTGCCCAGCCGTTCTCCATCATACCAGTAGAATGCGTCAACATTATTCTATGCTGAAAGATACGATTAGAGTTGGCATAAGAAAAACGAGTGCCTTTTTTGAATAAAGAAGCACGACTGTCAATATAAGTATATCCGGCAGAAGGGCTGAATGCATAACGTGATGGCGTAACTCCAATGCGTATTTCAGGGAAACGCATAACATCGTTCAACCCTCCCCAGTTGCTCCAACTGGCATAACCCAATTCAGGATTTGCCATATTGATACCATTGATCATCACTAAACTCTGGTCTGATGGTAATCCTCTTAATCTAAAATTTACAGATGCTAAATGAAAAGAACCATAACTTAAATAAATATCTCTTGAGGCTTGTAATAATGAAGCTACATCCTGACTGTTGCTTTCTGCATCACTTTCATCAGATGTAACAGAGTACACAGGAATTTGAAAATCATCTTCTTTGGTTTTAGAAGTATCAGAAGGAATTGAATCTTGTTGAGCGTAAAAAAAAGATAGTGTTAGAAGCAATGATGATGTAATAAAAATAGATTTTTTCATAAATAAATACTTTGCTGCAAAAGTAGGAAAAAGAAATATAGGGATTAATTTGAAATTTCTATTAAGTTTCCAAAACTATAAACATAAGTAATGATACTACTCTTTAATAAAACGAAGTGACTGAAACATTTTTTGATTAACCTTAAGAAAATACATTCCTTTCTCAAGTTGAGATATATTTAAAGAAACGAAATTCTTATTACCTATGAAGTTTTGATACCACACAACTTTTCCAGCAAGATCAGTAATGGATATACTTTTGATAGTTTCATTTAACTTTACATAAATCACATTTTTTGTGGGATTTGGGTAAACAGATATGCTTGCATCATTAAAATTTAAGTCGGTTACATTATTTGGAAAGTCCGAAGACGAAAATTGTCTGAAAAACCGCCAGATTTCAGCAGAAGCATTAATATCCTGATTAGTAGTACCAATAATATAAAGCGAACCTGGCCACGTATGAGCTCCATTGTTTATCTTAAAAAACTCCACAATAGATTTTGGATTGGAGTTTATAAAGTATTGGAAATGCTCTGCGGTACTACCGTCTGTTGGATTGATGTCTGGCACCATAGAATAAGAAGGTGTAGGATTGCAGCCATTTTTAGTGATCCATCGTTGAACAGTGCTATCGGCGCCAAGCATTGAAGAATTCCCATAATATGGAACGGTAGGGTCAGCCGTCCCATGGATATGTAGCATCGGAACAATTTTTCCAGGATTACAACTCGGCCAAAAATTAAACCAGGTACCGGCCACGGATGCAATGGCTTTAATTTTTCTATTACAAAAACAAGCCATGTAATGATTCATAAATCCCCCATTGCTCAATCCAGTCATAAATACGCGTCCAGCGTCTATGTTATATTGACTGATTAGAGTATCAATGAGTTGATTCAAAAAAAGTGTGTCGTTTACATAAGAAATTGGGACAGTACCAGCATTCCAGAATGGATTTCCATAACTATCTGTCTTGCCTTGTGGATACACCATTAAAAATCCTGCTGTATCTGCAATGGGCATGAAATTGGAGTACAATTGTTGTTGCAAAGCATTGGAAGTATATCCATGTAGATTAATAATTAAAGGAACTGGTGTCGTTACTGAATAATTAGGGGGGATATACAGGCGGTAAGTTCTGTAAATATTATTACTTAAAATGCTGTCAATTATTGTTGTCCCTGTTTGAGATAAAAGTAAATACGGTAAGATTAAAAGAAATACTCCATAACGAAATATTTTCATAGAAAAAAAATTACCCTGCAAAATTCCAACTTTTTATTTACAAGAAAAAATCAAAAAAGGATTTAAATCATCTTTTATGGTGATGCTTTCTGTGATGATGATGGTGGTGGTGATGTTGTGAGGGTGATTGTGTATGAGGATGGTTTTCTTCTCTTTTTTTCTCCATTCGCTCTTTGATGGTCATTACAATTAAGCCAATTACGACAAAACTGATAATTCCAGTAAGAATGTAGATACCCTCTTGACTAAATTCCATTTTAGATAATTCTTCCATTAAGTTATCCCATGCTGATAAAATTAAACCTTTGATTAAAAAAAATAATGTTTTCATAGAATTAATTTTAGATATTTTCTTACAAATATACGATAAAATTTACAAAAAGTTAGATAAAATTTTAATTTTTTTATCTGAAATTTATTCCTTAAATTTGTGCCGCAATTTTAAGTACCCTACAAAGTGTAGGGTATTTTAATTTTTATTGGCATGATATCCGGAGCCACACTTCAAGAAATATTAAATCCATTCTTAGAAAGTAAAAAATTATTTATTATTGACATTCACATTTCGCCTTACAATGAAATAGAGATTATTATTGATGGCGAAGATTACGTGAGCATTGAAAAATGTACAGAAGTATCCAGATATGTAGAAAGTCAATTAAACAGAGATATTGAAGATTATGCTTTAATAGTGGGAAGTCCTGACGCAACTCAACCTTTAAAAATACCAAGACAATATCCTAAACATGTAGGGAAAGAATTGGTGGTATTAACAAATGAAAATAAAGAAATAAAAGGAAAACTTATTGCTGCTGATAGTGAAAAAATTGTACTATTAGTTCAAAGAAAAAATAAAGAAAACAATAAAAAGAAATTAATAGAAGAAGAAATTGAAATACCATTTTCTACTATTAAAAAAGGAAAAGTAAAATTACCATTTTAATACATTAACTTAAAAACAAACTTTATGGCAAATTTGACAAAAAACTTAATTGAATCTTTTGAAGAATTTAAAGAAGTAAAAGGCATTGATAAGACATCACTAATGAGTATATTAGTGGATGTTATTAAACATGCTATTGCCAAGAAATATGGAAAGGCGAATAATTTTGATGTGATTATTAACCCTGACAAAGGAGATATTGAAATCTGGAAAAACAGAACCATTGTAGATGATGAATTTGCCGAAGATTCCTTTGACTTTGATCCTAACAAACACATCAGTTTGTCAGAAGCAAGAAAAATTGATGAAACATTTGAAATTGGCGAACAAGTTTCTGAACAAGTAAATTTAGAAAGTTTTGGTCGACGCACTATTATGGCAATGCGTCAACATTTGATTCAAAAAATCAATGAACTTGAAAAATCAGAAGTTTACAACAAATACAAAGATAAAGTAGGTGAAATTGTATCTGCTGAAGTTTATCAAATCTGGAAGAATGAAATCATGTTTATTGACGAAGAAGGAAATGAATTAATAATGCCCAGAAAAGAACAAATTCCTACGGACTTTTTCAAAAAAGGCGACATTGTAAGATCTGTGATTACCAAAGTAGAAATGCGTGGTGCTACTCCAATTATTCAATTATCCCGCACTTCCCCAGTATTTTTGGAGAGATTATTTGAACAAGAAGTGCCAGAAATATATGATGGTATAATTGTAATTAAGAAAATAGTAAGAGAACCGGGTGAAAGAGCGAAAGTAGCAGTAGAAAGTTTAGATGAAAGAATTGACCCAGTTGGCGCATGCGTAGGAATGAAAGGTTCGAGAATACATGGCATTGTAAAAGAACTTCGTAATGAAAATATTGACGTCATAAATTTTTCTACTAATCCCCAATTGTATGTTCAAAGAGCATTATCTCCTGCAAAAGTTTCTCAAGTAATTATTGATGAAAAAAATAAAAAAGCAGAAGTATATTTAAAACCTGATCAAATTTCACTTGCAATTGGAAAGAATGGTATCAATATTAAATTAGCCAGCAAACTTACTGGATACGATATTGATGTATACAAAGAAGAAACAGAAGAAATTGATGATGTAGAACTGATAGAGTTTGCGGACGAGATAGATATGAGTATTATTGAGCAATTGAGAAGTGTTGGATTAGATACAGCGCGTCAGGTATTAGAAAAAACGGACGATTTCCTTGAAAATGTTGCTCGATTAGATAGAGAAACCATTCAAAGAGTACGAACTATTCTTCAGGCAGAGTTTGAAGAGTAATTACGAAGTTTCTCCAGAATTTTTTGAAAACCAGAAGGCAGTGGACTTTCAAATGAAAGCCATTGCTTTTTTATTGGATGTTGAAATCCCAGATAGGCGGCATGCAGCGCTTGACCTGGAATGAGCTCAAAGAGCGAATGAACAAATGCTTTGTAATTTGAAGAATTTATTCCGTACAAAATCAATTTCCCACCATATTCTTCATCATTGAATAAAGGATGCTTAATGGATTTGAAATGAACACGAATTTGATGTGTTCTACCAGTTTCTAATTTACATTCTACTAATGTAAAATATTTGAATTCTTCAAGTACTTTGTAATGTGTAACCGACCATTTTCCTTTCGTTTCATCATCATAAAGTTTCATAATTTTTCTATTGGATGGATCACGGCCAATGTAACCTCGTATAGTACCTTCTTTATCTGGTAAATTGCCCCAAACTAAAGCAATGTATTTGCGTTCAATATTATGTTCAAAAAAATCTTTTGCTAATAATTGCAATGCCAATTCTGTTTTGGCAATAACAAGAATGCCTGAAGTATTTTTATCAATTCTATGCACTAAGCCGGGTCTATCTAATATCCAATCTTCGGACAATTTTTGTTTTTGTGTAGGTAAATTTTGATAGTGATACAAAAGCGCATTGACCAAAGTTCCAGAATAGTTACCAGCGCCTGGATGTACCACCATTCCTGCGTCTTTATTAATTACTAAAATGTATTCATCTTCATAAATAATATTCAGTGGAATATTTTCAGGGATTAGTTTAAAATCTCGCGGTGGTCGTGTTAGTAATATCTTAATTTCATCATTAGGTTTTACTCTATAATTGGGCTGAACGGGTTTACCATTGACTAATACACAATTCGCCTTACACGCAGTTTGAATCTTAGTTCGAGAAGCATTTGGAAGAAGATTAAACAAATACTTATCAATACGAATTAAACTTTGACCTTTATCTACTTTAAAGGTATGATGTTCATATAATTCTTCTTCATCCAATGTAGTTGGGTCAAGCATTTTATATTTTTCTATGAGGATTCTTTTCTATAAAACTTTTCCAATTACTTTTCTTACTATTATTGGACTTTGTCATTTTCTTTTTTGAAAGAGAAGCAATGGCGGAATTACTAATATAAAAATGATGACACACCGCTACTGCCAGAGCATCCGAAGCATCCAGATATTTACTATCATAATCAAAATCATAAAGTTGTTGAAGCATGCGTAATACCTGTTCTTTACTGGCATTGCCATTACCTGTAATGCTTAATTTGATTTGCTTTGGAAAATACTCTGAAACTGTCATATTATGAGCGTATGCTACTGCCATGGCAATTCCTTGAGAACGTCCTAACTTTAACATGGATTGAACATTTTTGCCATGAAACGGCGATTCAATGGCCATTGAATCCGGACTAAACTTTTCTAATAAATCTTGAACTTCTTCATAAATAACTTTTAATTTTTCTGCATGCTCCTGAATATTTTTCAAATCAATAATCCCTAATTTTAAAACCTCAACCTTTGTTTTATTAGATAGATTAGATTTGATAATGGCATAACCCATTCGAATTGTTCCAGGGTCAATCCCTATTATTACCATTAAGATGTATTAAAAAATATTATATGGAAACGCTTACTAATTAAATTTCTCTGTTGACATCCCATGCTTCAAGATAATCGGCTACTCTTCTTAAGAAAGATCCACCTAATGAACCATCCACTACTCTATGGTCATAAGAGAGTGATAAGAACATCATGTGACGAATAGCAATCATATCCCCCTGTGGCGTTTCAATAACAGCCGGTTTCTTCTTAATTGTTCCAGTTGCTAAAATGGCTACCTGTGGCTGATTGATAATTGGTGTGCCCATGACATTACCAAAATTTCCAACATTGGTTAATGTAAATGTACCGCCTTGTATTTCATCGGGTTGTAATTTATTTTCTCTTGCTCTTTGAGCCAAATCGTTGACTGCTTTGGTTAAGCCAATTAAATTTTTCTCATCTGCATTTTTAATCACAGGCACAATTAAGTTGCCATTTGGCAAAGCAGTAGCCATTCCAATATTGATGTTTTTGCGTTTAATAATTTTCGTTTGTGTTTCATCAACAGATACATTAATCATCGGGAAGTCCTTCAGTGCTTTTATAATACATTCAATAAAAATGGGGGTATACGTTATCTTTTGATTTTCTCTTTTTTCAAATTGTTTTTTCACTTTTTCTCTCCACAATACGATGTTTGTAACATCAGCTTCTACAAAAGAAGTTACATGAGGAGATACATGCTTACTCATCACCATGTGATCGGCAATGAGCTTACGCATTCTGTCCATTTCAATAATTTCATCACCTGGATAAATAGGCACGGCTGGTCTCTTGATTTCAATGTTAGAAGTAGCAGAAGATGAAGTAACATTGACTTTTGAAGGTTGAGCAATTTCTTTTTCAAAGGTTTGAATTTCTTTTTGAGTAGCTACATTACCGCTTACTCTTTTTTCAAGATAATTCAAAACATCGTTTTTAGTTACTCTACCATGCAAGCCACTGCCTTGAATTTGGTCAAGTTCTGCCATTGAGATACCTTCTTTTTTGGCAATGGTTTTTACAAGAGGTGAATAAAAACGAGACGATTTTTCGGTAGTAGATGCTGTAGAAGTTACTTGTGATGCAGTGGATTCAACAAGTTCTGTTTTTTTAATTTCACCATTTGTCGGAGATGTAGAAGGTTTTTCAGAAACAGGTGCATCTTTTTCGGTAGATAAAATCGCAAATGGTTTACCAACTTGCACCACATCGCCTTCTTTATATAGTTTTTTGACAAGATAACCTTCAACAGGCGATGGCACTTCGCTATCCACTTTATCCGTTGCAATTTCTACAATCGTTTCATCAATTTTTACATAATCGCCTTCGTTTTTAACCCATTTAGTAATAGTAGCTTCCATTACACTTTCTCCCATTTTGGGCATTGTAATTTCCTGTTGTGCCATAGTATTTTTTGCAAACAAAAATAGGTAAAAAAATTCGTTTGTTGAGAGAAAAATAAAAAACGTTTTTCTTATCAATTCATTATTTGATGTTCCAAAGTGAATTTATCTATTGATTTGTTGTAAAATGTGTTCTTTATTCTGATTTGTATACTGATAAGCATAATCATAGATAGCATCTGCATTTTTTATATCAAACATACTGAATTGACTCATGTTGGGAATATCAATAAAAATATCACATTTATCTTTTTTGAGATAAACCGATTGACTAATGGATAAGTGAAATGTTTTTTCCAACAGATCCTTAAAACTAATTTTATTTGTTGTGGAAGGTAACATGTGATTCACGTGAATAGCAATAATTTTATCACACTGATTTTCAATTGGTTCTACTGGTAAATTATTGAGTACTCCACCATCCACATAATAGATATTATTCAACAAAACAGGTTCATACAAAATTGGTATGGATGAAGATGCTAAAAGTGTAGGAATAAGTTGGCCAGTATTGAAAATAGTATATTGGTTATTAATAATATCAGTAGCACAAACAAACAAAGGAATTTTAAGTTTTTCAAATGTTTCAGGCAAATATTTCTCTAACATAATTTCAATCTTATGCATCTTGAGGAATCCCAACGTTCCGATGGATAGTGTTTTCCAGTCAAAAAGTTCTATATGTTTTGTAATCTTTAATATATCTTCTGGTTTATAATTGGATGCGATAAATGCACCCACTAGCGCACCTGCACTTGTGCCCGAAATACAATGTATTGGCACATTCCATTCTTTCAAACATTTGATGACTCCAAGATGTGCTACTCCGCGTACCCCGCCTCCGGAAAGAACTAATCCTATTTTCATTTAAACAGGTTGATACGTATTACTCTCAATCGCTTCAATACCGGGAAGAGTTCCATTTTCAATAAATTCTAACATTGCTCCACCACCCGTACTTATAAAACTAATTTGATTTTCCAAGTTATATTTATTGATGGCTGCTACACTATCACCTCCACCTACCACAGAAAAAGCATTGTTTTTATGAGTAATTTCAGCTACCGTAAATGCGATTTCCTTTGTGCCTGTTTCAAAATTTGAAAATTCAAAAACACCCATTGGCCCATTCCATAAAATACTTTTACTGGATGCTAAAATATCTTTGAATAATTGAATGCTTTTAGGTCCAATGTCTAATCCCATTAAATCGGTTGGGATATCTGTAATATCATGAACAGAATTATTGGGGCTATCCATAAATTCTGATGCACAAACAGCATCAACCGGCAATATAACTCTGATATTTTTTATGGATTGAGCATTTTTTATTTCTATCTGATTAAGAAAGTGCAAAGCAGTTTCAATATGGTCATTTTCACATAGTGATTTTCCAATATTTCCACCTTTTGCTTTGATAAAAGTAAAAGCCATTGCGCCTCCAATAATAATATTATCTGCAACTTTCGTAAGTGCTTCCAAAACTTTTATTTTATCACTCACCTTAGCTCCTCCAACAATAGCAGTAAATGGTTTTTCCGGACTTTGAAGAATTTTTCTCAAATTTTCAACTTCTTTTGCCATTAAATAGCCAAAATACTTTTTGTTGTTTGGAAAAAAGTTTGCAACAATAGTTGTGGAAGCATGAGCACGATGCGCAGTTCCGAAAGCATCGTTAATATAGATGGTTCCGTGTTGAGCTAATTTTTTTGCAAATTCAATATCTCCCTTTTCTTCTTCCGGATAAAATCTCAAATTTTCCAACAATAATACTTCTCCCGGTTGAAGAAGAGAGGATAATTCGAATGCTTGGGGCGAAATACAATCGTCAGCAAATTTTATTTTTTGTCCTAATAATTGTTCAATAACTGAAATAGTATGCGATAGAGAATATTTGTTTTCTCTAGTTCCTTTTGGTCTTCCTAAATGTGACATTAGTACAACTGCACCACCATCATTTAATACTTTTCGAATGGTAGGTATTGCAGCTTTAATACGAGTATCATCGGTAACTTTTAATGTTGTTTTATCTAACGGCACATTAAAATCCACACGAATTAAGGCCTTTTCATTTTTAAATGAAATATTATCTATTGTTTTCATACTAATAATTTTGGGCAAAGATAGGGAATTTTAGAAATGAGTTGTGAGTTAGGAGTTAGGAGTTTTTTTGAATACAATAGAACACAGATGACGCAGATTATTACTGATGATCACAGATTTTGGTAGTGATTTTTTTATTTAAAGAATTTGTTCTATGAATTTCTATGTACCTATGTGTTTTTATATAATTATGAGTTAAGAGTGTTGAGTTGAAAAGTGTATAAACTCAAATTTCTTTCAATACAAATTGCACATGATTTCTGGTTCTTTGTTCTAATAATACATCTCTTCCTTGAATAATTGATGATAATTGATTGGGTACATAATTACGAATTGTAAGTATGGCAACATTAGTATTAAAAAGCACTTTAAAGTTTTTTTGTAGTTGACTAATAAGAGAATTAAAATATATCTCATCATAATGAATACAAATTGAAAAATTTAATGCTGTGTTTTGCATCAAATTTATTTTTATTCCAAAATCATTAATGATTTGAAAGACCTTCTGAATATGAGTTTCTGAAAAGAAGGAAAAATCTTGAGATTGAAGTGAAATCAGCACTTGATTGGGTAAGTAGGAATACGTCGTAATTTTTTTATACTCTGCTGGTTGGTGTATGATTGTGCCATTTTTTTCTGGATGTAAAAAGCATTTTACAAATAATGGGATATTTTTATTTTGAAGTGGTTTGATGGTTTTAGGATGAATGACCGTTGCACCATAATACGTCATTTCAATAGCGTCGTAATAACTTAATTCATCAATTTTTTGTGCATTTTTGAAATATCTTGGGTCAGCATTGAGAACACCATCCACATCTTTCCATATTGTTACGAATTGAGCATTGGAAAAATATGCCATTAAAGACGCCGTATAATCCGACCCTTCTCTTCCAAGAGTAGTAGTATATCCGTGCGATGTGCCTGCTATAAATCCCTGCGTAAGAATTAAAGATGATTCTGATAAAAACGGAACAATAAGTTCCTGATAATTCTTTTCTGATATATCCATTTGCACATTAGCTGATCGCCAGTGGGTATCCGAAATTAAAATTTTTCTAATATCCATCCATGTATTGTAAATTCCTTTACAATTTAGATATTCAGACACAATAATACTACTGACTAATTCACCAACAGAAACTATCTGGTCATAAAGTTGTCCAAAGGAATAAGTAAGGGGCTGTGAAATTGATTTTTCAACATTGTTCCAGAAGGCATTCGTAAGTGATTGAACTTGCAAAACTTTATCTTTTGTGAATTCTTCAAATAACTGTTCTATAATATTATCGTGATAAAGTTTAACAGATTGTAATTCTTCAACAGGATTTGCTTTCTTGTAAAACGTAGATTTCACAAAATTTTCAAGAGCATTTGTCGTTTTGCCCATGGCAGATACTACAACTATCATAGGTTTCTGCTGCTCTTGAATAATATGCGCTACGTTTCTAACAGAAAGAGCATCTTTTAAAGATGCTCCACCAAATTTATGAACAAATATGTTCAAGTATTTATTTTTTATTCAAAACTATTTTTGTGCTGGCGCCTGCTGGTTATTATTTTGCATTGGTGCAGTGGGTGCTTGTGGTATCACAGCATTTGCTGCTTTTTTACGAGTAGTAGACTCTGAACTTTCAGTAGAAGTTGAAGTTGTATTCACTTTTGGCGCTAACAATAAACTTAACACAAGCATAACACCTGCTAACGTCCATGTAGTTTTCTCAATAAAATCCGCTCCTTTTGTTACACCAATGATTTGATTGGCAGTTGAAAATTCGCTGGAAATTCCACCGCCTTTTGAGTTTTGCATTAAAACTACTAATACTAATAATACACAAACAAGGATAAGTAAAATTGTAAAGAATGTTTCCATAATGAGTTAATTTTTAATTATTGTTTTTTGAGTTGATTTTTAAGTTCTTGAATTTTGGCTGCAAAGTAAGTGTTTTTTTGGGGAAATTTCAAAGCCAAAATTTCATAAGCACGAATCGCCTTATGGATATTGCCCTGTGCCGCATAAATTTGTGCTAAAGTTTCTGATACAAGGTCTTCGGTTTCTAACAAACTTTCTTTTGCTTTGTTTTCTGCTGAAAAGAATTTTTGTGTAGTGGTTTTGCTGGTCTTGGGTGGACTGGAAATGATTTTATCAATAATATCCTGTTGTTTTTTAATTCGTTCTTTTTTATCGTCTTTGTTTGGGTGTGATTCTGTGTTTTGAGTTGAAGTTTGTGAAGTGTTTTCTTTTGTTGCTTGTTTTAATAATGTCGATAGTGAACCTGTAAAGTTTGAATAATTCGTATTTTCTTCTGCTGGTATGTTTATTTGTGTTTCAAGTAATGTTGATTTTGTTTCTTTAATTTCACTTTTTTGTTCTAATGTTTTTTCTTCAATCTTTATTTCCTCTGCTTTTTCTTTAATTTTTGGATGTATTTCTAACAACTCTTTTTGCACTATGCTTTCGGCAATAGATTTATTAATTTCTTTGTGAATCGCATCTTTAGAAACTACTTGCGGTATAACTGGAATTTCATTTACTTCATTTTTTATGCCTGCGACTTCTTTAATATTTTTTTCTTCATTAAGTTTAAACTCAATGGGCTTTTTGTTTTTCTTTAAATGTTGAAAAAAATATTTTCTATCTGGAATAATATGCGAAAATTGTTTGAGTTTTTCAGAAAAATCTTTATCCGATAAGTTGTAAAGTTTAAGTAAATACAACATTTGTGCTGATACGAAATAAGGAAATTGCCAACAAACTTTTTCTAACTCTTGAAGATTAAAATTTTCATTGGGATTTTCTAACAATCTATAAAATTGTAAAGCATTCATAGTTATCTTACTTCTTCATAATCAACATAATCACCAGCATCATTTTTAAGAGATTTATTTTCTTGATTGCGTTGATTATATTTAATTTTTTCTCTTCTCTCGTCATTGGTGTCATTATCCTTGAATAGTTCTTTTACCTTATAAAACAGCCAAAATATCACTAATATCCAAAAAATCCATCTCAAAAGCATACTAATTAATTTTCATATTCATCATTCATATCATAATATCCATCTTGATTAAACTCATCGTCATCATAAATATCATCTTCTTCATCAAAAATATCTTCTACATCTTCTTCATCAGAATCATCAAGAATATCAGCAGGTTTGGAAGAATCAGTTCCTGCAAAAAGTTTATCTAACTTTCCGCTTAAAATATCATCTTCAGAGATATTATTGTTTAAAAGATTTTGATAAATCATTTGGTCAATATCATCATCCGATAGGGAATTGGTATTAGTTGCTGCAAGTGAAGCATCGCTTGCACGGGTTGTTTGAATTTTTTTTCTACGATTAGGAATTTTATTTTTTGAAGAAACTACTTTAGGAAAATTTTCAGAGGAAGAGAGAACGTCTTCCTTTTCAATTTTAATTAGTTCAATTAAAAAAGTAAGTTGTAGTTGAGCATCATAAACGAAAACAAATCGTTGTCGGGGTTGTTCAATGAGAGACGCTATTTTTGTTTGACGCATTAATTTTTCATCTCCCTGAATATCCTCTTTTTTGAGAGTAATTTCAATATGTTTATCCCAATAATCATCAGACGAAAAAAAAGACGCTGAAACATCTTTATTTGTTAATTCAAAAGCATCTGTTATGGCATGAAAGAAATCTTCAAAAGTTTGATTGGATTTAATTAAAATGACTCTTTCCACTTCTTCATTTTCATCCCAAACAATTTTAAATTTGTATATAGCCATTGGTATTATTTTTTGATTTTATAAATTTCAGAATGAAGAATGCCCCATTTATTGAGCCGATGAATGATAGATGTTTTTAATACACCTAAACCATATTTGACACTTCTTCTAAAATTGATAGAACTTGCTTCTGGGAAATACTTCGTAGGGCACGTAATTTCTGCTATTTCAAATCCAGCATAAAAAATTTGTGACAACATTTGATTATCAAACACAAAATCATCTGAATTAGCGTGATAATTTATTTTTTCCAAAACTTCTCTTGAAAACGCTCTGTATCCTGTGTGGTATTCCGATAATTTTTGCCATATAATGATATTCTGAGTCAGTGTCAAAAAACGATTGAAAACATATTTATACAAGGGCATACCTCCTTTTAATGCCCCACCTCCTAATATACGAGAACCTAATACTACAGGATATACTTCATTGGCAATTAAATACGCCATGCTGTGAATTAATTTAGGCGTATATTGATAATCAGGATGCAGCATGATGACAATATCTGCTCCGAGTTTTAATGCAGTGTCGTAACACGTTTTTTGGTTTCCTCCATAACCTTTGTTTCTATCGTGTTGAATGATGTGCTTAATACCAATTTTCTTTGCTACTTCAATTGTATTGTCTTTACTACAATCATCCACTAAAACAACATCATCAACGATATCAAAAGGGATTTCATTATAGGTTTTTTCCAATGTCAATGCTGCATTGTAAGCAGGCAAAACAACCACTACTTTTTTATCTTTTATCATAGAATACTACCACTTTTTAGGTTTAAAGTTTTTGTCGTTTTTTATAATTACAGTGTCTTCACCACTTGGTTCTATTACAAACAAACCTTTTGATTCTGCAAATTTATCAGAACCTGCATAGTATTTCAATGCTGCTACAGCACCATATATGTTTTTCCCCTCAAATCGTGGAAAGAATTTTCTCACTCGTTCCATATTTTTTAATGTATCTTTTATGTCACTCACTCTGGCGGTTGTCTTTATTTCAACTATTACTACATCTTTTTCATTTTCTAATAATACGTCAATTTCCATTTTATCTCCGCCTATTGTAGCTTCAATATTAGAACCACGATAATGTATATTAATACCTCGCTCTTGAAAAACTTTTCTTGCTCCTGGTGCTAATAAAGCTTCAACTAATCTTCCCCAGTGCAAACCAAACATTTTTTCTAACTTTTGCATTTGCTCATCATGTCGTTTCATTCTTTCTTCCCATTCTTTTCTTTCTTTTTCACGTTGTGCTTCTCGTTCTTTTCTTTCTTTTTCTAATTGCGCTTCTCGTTCTTTTCTTTCTTTTTCTAATTGCGCTTCTCGTTCTCTTCTCTCTTTTTCCAATTGTGCTTCCCGTTCTCTTTTTTCTTTTTCAAATTGATCTTCAAATTCTTTATGTTTTTTACCAATCTCATTTAATGTTTCCCAAACTTGACGATACATTTCCCGCCAGTCAAATGGTTGATTATAGGTTTCTGATATTTCTTTTACTTCGTTATTTTTTGATGTTTCGCTGGTTTTATATTTTTTGCTTTTCTTACTCATCGTTTCTTCCGATTAAAATTTATATCACAAATTTAATAAAAATTTAAATAAGTTAAACTGGTTAATTCTTATTCTTACTTTTTTCTTTTTCTAAAAATTCAATAATTTTAGGAATGGCTTCGTGAGATAATTTTTTTGCACGAATAATTTTATTTTTATCCAATAAATAAATTACAGGTGTTGAGAAAATGTCGTACTTTTCACGAATATTATTAATATGAATCGGGTCATACACATTTATAAAATCTAATTTCTTTTCAATAATGAATTTTCTCCATTTATCATATTCTGTATGCGTATATACCGAATATACTTTTACATCATATTTTTGTTTTAGTTCGTGATACGTTTTTAATAATTCTGGAATTTCTTTTTGACAATGTCCGCAATCCACATCCCAAAATACAAGAATAGTATAATCTGCTTTGGTTTGATACAATGAAACCAATAATGGTGTGATTTTTTGAACGTTTTCATAATATAATCTTGTAATTCCTTCACTTGTTCTTGCTGTATCAAAGCCCATCTTATTTGTAATTTTTCCTCCTGTTGTATCTATCATCAATAATTCAGGTGCTTGATTGCCAATCAATAATGGTTTTAAAATATTTCCTCTTTCAATTATTTTTTCTCTTACTTTCTCGTCATATAAATCATTGGCTAATCCTGTTCTGATGTATTTGTCAATAATATGCACAAATACTTTATCAAATCCCATCACCTTATGTGCTTCATAATAAGGTGTTAAGTAAGCCAACAAAAACTTAAACATATCACTTTTAGGATCACATTGTCCTAAAATTTTATCTATCTCAACAATAGCAGAATCCGGTATTTGTGGAATAACTCTTTCAAAATAATTTTTGAATTTCTCACCAAAAAATGGGGTAATCAACAATCTATCATCTTTAAAGTTAACACCATCCCAATAATGGCTTTTAATGTAATTGTAAACATATATACTATCAGGTCTGCCATTAGATGCTTTGGGAACATTTTCAGGTTCTTTGGATATTTGCAAGTTTATCACGTCCGCTAAAAATGTCCCTTTGTTTGCATTATAAAAATCTTTTTGAAACTTCTTTACATCTTCGTTTAATTGCTTTACTTCTCTTTCCATAAATTCGGCTGAATCTTTTTTGGGCATTTGTTGTGCTTTGTCTCTTAATTTACCAAACATCTCATTTTTCGAAGCAATAAATTTAATATATTCCAAAAATTTTTCATTCTCTTTTGAACCAGAAACCTTGAATGTTTGTATTAATTTAATATCGCCGCTAATTGAAAACTTATTATTCTCATTGATAAAGAAATCAAAGTAACGTGCTTTATCCTGACTTACTAAAAAGTATACGCCTTTTTCTATTTCCTTGTCTGACTTAAAAACTATTTTTCCATTTTTTACTTTTTTACAGGTATCTACTATGTATTGTTTATCAAAGGTGTATTTTGCAAGGAACACCATCGTATCCTTACAGTTGGAAAGATTAAATTGCAAATTATATCCTTTAATTTTAGGATTAATTGTATTTGTAGCCGCAGCACTGATTTTTTCTTTATGAGAATTAATTTTCTCATTAATTTTATCTATCTTCTTCTGTGCACTTAAAAGTCCAATACTCACAATGGACAAAACTATTCCTGCGATTTTCTTCATATTTATCATTTTTGCTGCAAGTATAAAAATAAAAACGCATTTCTTTGATAGGAAAAACATTGCTATTTAGTTTAATTAACTTTTTAAGAATTAGTTTTATTCCTTAACTTTGCAGGAAAATATCAACTATGGAAACAACAAGAAGCACAAACATTGACCAATTAAACTATGAAGAAATCCAAAGTTCAGTATTAAGTACAACAAAATTATTCAGGCAGGTATTTGCGTGGATGTTTGGAGGATTGTTACTTACTACTATCAGTTCTTTGTTTTTTGCCTTTAATCCAGAAGCAATTAGTTACTTATTTTCTGTCAATGAAAACGGCGCAAAACTTAATATTTTAGGTTGGTTAGTTATGCTTGCACCTATTGGCTTTGTTCTAATAATGAGTTGGGCATTTAATCGTTTAAACTATTTTCAATTAGCCAGTATTTTCATACTTTATGCACTTGTAAATGGAATTAGTTTAAGTTTTATTTTTTACGCTTATGAAATAGGAAGTATTTTCAAAGCATTTTTAAGTGCTTCAACATTATTTGGAGTAATGGCCATTGCAGGTTATACTACAAAAACAGACCTAACAAGTTTTGGAAGAATTTTAATTTTTGGACTTATTGGTATTATCCTTGCTTCAGTTATCAATTTTTTTATGAAAAGCGACACAATGGATTATGTCCTCAGTATTATTACTGTGATCGTTTTTACAGGATTAACTGCTTATGATGTTCAAAAAATTAAAATGCTTTCTTATCAAAATGATGGAAGTGTTATTTACAAAAAATTAGGAATAATAGGCGCTCTTACTTTATACTTAGATTTTATTAATTTATTCCTGGCTTTATTAAGATTGTTTGGTAATAGAAAAAATTAATTGTATTTGAGAAATTCCTAAACAAAAAACGCTCTGCTAATGCAGAGCGTTTTTTGTTTATCACTTATCACTATTAAATGAAAATTATTCTTTTGGTTTAACTTCACCTTTAATTTTCAACTTCACTACTGGATATTTTGCATTAGAAGTTACAGTGATATTTTTTTCAAAACGACCTGTTCTTTTTGTATCATATTTTACTTTAATTGTTCCTGTTTTTCCTGGTAGAATAGGTTCTTGTGGCCATCCTGGTTTACCATCAATGGTTGTGGCGGTACAACCGCATTCTCCTTGAACATTTGTGATAGTTAAAGGAGATTTTCCGACATTTTTGAACTTAAACTCACGCACTCCATCCGAATCATAAGGAATCACACCATAATCAATAACTTCTGTTTCAAATTTAATATCAGGAGCATTAGGGTCATTTGTAGGAACTACACTTTCCTGTGCCTTTAAATTCAATAATGCACACATTCCAACAACTGTTACAAAGCTGGCTATTCTTTTCATAGTTTTTGTTTTTTATTTAATGATTCCAAATATGCGGCTCAAAAATTCAAGAGTATTTGGATTTGAAAGAATAAATAATATAACTATTACTGCAATTATCCGAATCTCCATTATCCTCATATCTTTTCGCACTAATTCTATTTCCATTCTCACCAAGTCAATTCCCTTTCTCAATTCTGTATCAACAAGTTTCAAATCGTATTTTGTAGCCAATTCTTTTTTAAGTTCTTCTGAAACTTCAACTTTCAACTGGGCCTTACCTTCTTCAAAACTATTCAGAATACTTTCTTCTAATGCTTCTATAATCGTATGAGCACTCTCCTTTCCTAATTTGGCTTCACGTTGTTCGTATATTTTAATTGGTATGCTGTAAGGCATAAATTAATTAGCTTTTGGTGCACCTTCGTTTTTATTTTGTGGGAATGCTTCTTCAACGGGTTTTGCTTCAACTGTACCTTTTATTTGTAAAGTTACTACACCACTTTTAGCATTAGAATTCACTGTTACACTTTTTACAAAAGGACCTACTCTGTTCGTATCATATTTTACTTTAATAGTACCTTTCTTACCAGGTAATACAGGTTCTTTCGGACATTGAGGCACCGTACATCCACAACTTCCCATACAATTGGTAATCACTAATGGTTCTTTTCCTGTATTGGTAAATGTAAATTCACATTCACCATTACCACCTTGTGGAATCGTTCCAAAATCATGAACGGTTTTGTCAAATTTAATGTCTGCTAAACTCGCAGGTTGTTCACCATTAGTAGGATTGGCTTGTTTGGCATCTTGTGCATAAGTTGTAGCAGCAAATAACATTGCTCCTGAAACGCCAATGATGTAGAAAATTTTTTTCATAGCTTTAAATTTTGCTTACAAAAATACTTACAAAAATTATACCCAACAAAATACATTTACTAATCTTTAATTATTTTTGCGAAAATTAACAGCACAAAATATCATCACATGATTGATCAAAAAGACATTCCAAAAGTATTTGAACCTCAAAAAGTTGAATCCAAATGGTACGAACATTGGTTGAACAATCATTACTTCAATTCACAACCAGACCCAAATAAAAAACCCTACACCATTGTAATGCCTCCCCCTAATGTTACAGGCGTATTGCACATGGGACACATGCTCAATAATACTATTCAGGATGTACTCATTCGTCGTAAAAGAATGCAAGGATACAATGCCTGCTGGGTACCTGGTACTGACCACGCCAGCATTGCTACTGAAGCCAAAGTCGTAAAAATGCTTGCCGAAAAAGGTATCAAAAAATCAGATTTAAACAGAGAAGAATTTCTAAAATACGCCTGGGAATGGAAAGAAAAATATGGCGGTATCATTTTAGAACAACTCAAAAAATTAGGTGCATCTTGTGACTGGAAACGTACTACCTTTACAATGGATGAAAAGTACAGCGATTCGGTCCTGAATGCATTTATTGATCTTTATCGCAAAGGATACATTTATCGTGGATATAGAATGATTAATTGGGATCCTGTTGGACTTACGGCTTTGAGTGATGAAGAGGTTATATACAAAGAAAGCAATAGTCAATTGGTTTTCGTAAAATACTTTCTGGAAGATAATTCAGGACACATCACTATTGCTACTACTCGTCCAGAAACCATCATGGCAGACGTTGCAGTATGCGTACATCCGGATGATCAAAGATACAAACATCTGATAGGGAAAAAAGTTATAGTACCTATTGTAAACCGCATAGTGCCTATTATTGCTGATACTTATATAGATCCAACTTTTGGTACAGGTGCCTTAAAAGTAACACCAGCACATGACATCGCCGATTATGAATTAGGTGTTAAACATCAATTGCCCATTATTATAGGATTAACACCAGATGGTAAAATTAGCAAAGAAATCATTGATTCCCCAAGATCCAAATATGCTGATCAATACATAGGTTTAGATAGATTTGTTTGTAGAAAAAAGATTATTAAAGACCTTGAAGAACTTGGATTAATCCAAAAAATTGAAACAATTAAAAATAAAGTAGGACATAGTGAACGCACCGATGCCGTAGTAGAGCCCTATTTGAGTTATCAATGGTTTGTCAAAATGAATGATATTAGCAAAGCTGCATTAGATGCTGTTTTGAAAGGAGATGTAAAACTCATTCCAGACAAATTTATCAATACATACAAACACTGGATGGAGAATGTAAAAGATTGGTGCATAAGTCGCCAATTGTGGTGGGGACATCGCATTCCTGCATGGTACAATGAAAACAACGATATTGCTGTTTGTAAAACTAAAGAAGAAGCTATTGAATTTTTTCAAAAGAATAATTTAAGTACTAACAATGTTCGTCAGGACGAAGATGTGTTGGATACATGGTTTTCATCCTGGTTGTGGCCTATTTCGGTTTTTGACCCAACTGTTGTTGGTTCTGATAAAAAAGAATTTAACGATGACTTCAAATATTATTACCCAACCAATGATTTAGTAACGGCTCCTGAAATTTTATTTTTCTGGGTTGCAAGAATGATTATTGCGGGCTATTTATGGGGAAATAATAAACCATTTACAAATGTTTATCTCACAGGTATAGTGCGAGATAAGTTGGGTAGAAAAATGAGTAAAAGTTTAGGGAATAGTCCTGACCCATTGGATTTAATTGAAAAATATGGTGCTGATGCAGTGAGAGTAGGAATGTTATTTTCATCACCAGCTGGAAATGATTTACTATTTGATGAAGAATATTGTGTACAGGGAAGAAATTTTGCGAACAAAATTTGGAATGCATTTCGTTTAATTCATCAATTACAACAAAGAACTTCAACTGAACAAAATATTCATAATTATCAATCACAAGCAATTGAATTATTTGAAAATTATTTTTACAAACAATTAGATACTATTAACGATGCTTTTGAAAAATTCCGCTTAAACGATGCATTGATGCTTACCTATAAGCTCATCTGGGATGATTTTTGTTCATGGTATTTGGAAGCCATTAAACCTAATGATATAAACGAAAAAATTAATTCAAATGTTATTCAAAAAACAATTGAATTATTTGAAAATATCTTGAAAATACTACATCCATGGATGCCTTTTGTTAGTGAAGAAATCTGGCATTTATTGAAAAATAGAAAAGATAAAGAAGATTTAATTATTCAAAGCTGGCCTGAAACTCAAAAATACAATTTGCAATTAGTGGAATTATACGAAGATTTAAAGAACATTGTTACTCAAATTCGTGAAGTGCGTGCCAGAGTTCAAATATCCCCCAAAGAAAAATTAAACTGGACAGAAAATATTTCATATAAGCATGACAATTGGATTGAAAAACTTGCTCATCTAAATACTAAACAAATTTCAGAAAATACAAGTGGTAAATTAATTGTTCATCCTTCCAGAAAAATTTACCTAAACATTGAAGAAAAAATTTCAGGATTAAATATTGAAACTATTGAAACAGAAATAAAAAAACTTTCAAAAGAATTAGAGTATTTACAGGGCTTTTTAGAAAGTGTTCAAAAAAAATTATCCAATGAAAAATTTATTCAAAATGCAAAATCCGAATTGGTTGAAAAAGAAAGACAAAAGGAAAAAGATACTTTACAAAAAATTGAAGCTATTAGAGATCAATTACAAAAATTAAAAACACAAGCATTGTAAATATCCATACTAAAATTAGTATTATTGTGCTCCAAAAAATTTTGATATGATAAATAAAGTTGTCAAAAATGCTGATGAAGCTATCAAAGATATACAAGATGGTGCAACATTGATGGTTGGTGGTTTTGGATTGTGTGGTATTCCTGAAAACTTAATTGCAGCACTGGTCAGAAAAGGCGTAAAAAATTTAACCTGCATCAGTAACAACGCAGGAGTGGATGATTTCGGACTTGGTTTATTACTTAAAACAAGACAAATAAAAAAGATGATTTCTTCGTATGTAGGTGAAAACGAAGAGTTTGAAAGACAAATGTTGAGTGGAGAATTAGAAGTAGAACTTATTCCGCAAGGCACACTTGCAACTCGTTGCTTGGCCGCTGGCTATGGTATTCCCGCATTGTATTTACCAGCAGGCGTTGGAACAGAAGTAGCCAAAGGTAAAGAAGTACGAACATTCACATTTAACGGACAGGAAAAAGAATATCTTTTAGAATACGCATTTGAAGCCGATTTCGCACTGGTTAAAGCATGGAAAGGAGATACAGCCGGAAATTTAATCTACCGTTCTACTGCCAGAAATTTTAACCCTTTGATGGCAATGGCTGGAAAAATAACAATTGCAGAAGTAGAAATTCTTGTGCCCGCAGGTGAATTAGACCCTGACCAAATACACACACCAGGTATTTTTGTCAACAGAATTTTTCAAGGTGAAAAATACGAGAAAAGAATTGAACAAAGAACCGTTAGAAAATGTAATGAAAATAAGTAAAGAACTTCCTAATTATTTTGGTTGATACAAAGGCTTTTGTTTTTTGGGATCGGGCTTTTTGGATGGACTGTAGCTATCGTCTGGATTGCGCATATCAATATCTTCTACTAATTTCCATTTATCTTTATCTTTTACAAAAGCATCAAAACTTCCATCAGGTCCATAAAATTGATATTGATTTTTTAAGTATGGGTCATCAGAATCAGGCGATAAATGGCTGAAAACAATAGCATTCTTTTTGGGTTCATATCGTAAGGTCATTACTACATCTGAACTATATTGAAACATAATTCGTTTAGGATTTTTCTTAGGCATTTTAAACACATCTTTGCCAAATATCGGTGTGCCATCTTTTTTGAAATACAATACATCAATAAATTTTCGTTGAATTAATTTTTCATTCCCATCCCACCCTAATAAAATCCAATAATCTATTCCTTCAATAATTTGATAATACAACATTCCAAACCATTTATCGGGCTTGCCTACATAAGTTTCAGGACTATTTTTAAGAGTGTTTGATACATCTATTAAAGTATGTAAACGATATGTTACACTTTCATTTTTTTTTTCTTTAAACCAATGTTGAATAAATCCAAAATACAAATGAGTTCCATCGTTTTTAGGTACGTTCCAGGTAATGATGCGAAATGTTTTATCTTTATTCATTAAAAATGACACATCCTTTTTCAAACTATCAAAGGGATATTGAAAGGATTCAGGATATTGAAAAATCTCTTTAAATAACTGAAAAAATACTTTATTTGAATCTAATCGTTGTTGTTCATTTTTGGATTTAAAAGCATATTCAGCCAAATGCTTTAAGCGCATTTCCAATGTTTGTATTTTATGATAAATACTATCATTGGGAACTTTTGCAATTACTAATTGCACATATAAACTAAATATTATTTTTATCCAATAACGTAGCATCATTTTTTAATATCTTGAGTAAACTTTACAATTTTTTCTACAAATGTATTCCATGAAAATTCTTTCTTAAATGATAAAATGTTTTTTTCAATCTCATGTAAATTTGTTTCCATAAGGAAATTCATTATCGCTAAAGAAAGTGACTCCGATGTGGGTTCACACAGCCAACCTGTTTTTTTATCTAAAATAATTTCTCTTAATCCGCCTACATTTGTAGAAATAATTGGCTTGTTGTAAAAATAACTTACCATACTTACACCACTGTTGGTAGCAGATTTGTATGGTTGAACCACAACATCACAAGCACTAAAATACAAATTCACTTTTTCATCCGGAATGTAATAATCATGTAAAATAATTTTAGAATCTAAATTTAAGTTGCGTATAATTTGAAGATATTTTTCTTTATCATCGTAAAATTCACCTGCGATCAGCAATACAAAATCTTCTTTCTGCAAATTTATATCTTTCAAAGCATTCAGCAAAATGTCTAATCCTTTGTACGAACGAATCAATCCAAAGAAAAGTAATATCTTTTTATCTACTGGCAATTGCAATAATTGCCTGGCTTGATGTTTATCAATAATTGGCGGATAATTTTCATACAATGGGTGAAAAACTTTTATCTTTGGTTTTTTCGGCACATATTGATTTAGGTCATTCAATACCTTGTCAGACATTGTAATAAAACCATCACAACTGGATAGAAAATACTGATTAAAAATTTTATCCCCCACCCTTCTTTCGTGAGGTTCAACATTATCAGTAAGTGCTAAAATTTTTATCTTTTTATCAAGCAATTTTGCAATTGTCCCAAATGCTGGTGCGAAAAAAGGTAACCAATAACGAAAAATTATAGCATCTGGCTTTTCACGATTAATATATCTTGCTGTATGAAACCAGGAAAATGGATTAATTGTACTTATTAAGCGAACAATCTTGAAAGGAAAGGTGGGTATTTGTGAAGTATTTTCAAATTGTGAAGTTCCTGGAAACAAAAGCGATGGATATTGAAGAGTAAAAGAAATAATTTCAGTAGAGATATTATGATGTAATAATGCTGATACAAAATTTTCATTGAATCGTGCCGGACCGCCTCTATATGGAAATGCAGGACCTATTATGAATATTTTCATAAGTAATTTAAAAAGAGGAACAAAAGTAGGTAAAAAGTAAATACTGAATTTTTAATGTTTTGTCTTTTAGAATTCTTTTTCAAATTAGTAGCTTTTCCTCATCTCCACTTTTTTTGCATTTTTGAACAAAAATGTTTCTTAGTTCATATCAAACGAAGTTATTGTTTTTATTTTTCTTATTGTTAACTTTTTGCAAAAAATACTAAGAATTAGTTTACTATCATTGAATAATTCTTTATATCTTCCAATAAACTATAATGAACGCACTGATACTTTAACCAATTATAGCGTTAATAAAATTAAGCGTGCTGATAAAAAGATTATTACATATTGCTACATTGATTTTTATGAGATAGAGGACACTACAATCTATTTTTTTTTGACCATAAGATTAAGATTCACGAATATCAGTATTTCTGAATATTCAGATATAGTAGATTCTAATGGTAAAAATACTATCGTTTAAGTTTATCCCTCCTTAAAATTCCACTGCTCTAAAAACTTGGTAGAATAATTGCCTTTTTTGAAATCTTCGTTTTCCATTAACTTTAAGTGAAAAGGAATGGTGGTTTTAATACCTTCAATGACGTATTCACTCAGTGCTCTGTGCATTTTGGCAATAGCTTCTTCACGCGTTTGAGCGACTGTTATAAGTTTTCCGACCATGCTATCGTAATATGGGGGAATTACATATCCGCTGTAAATATGTGAGTCAACTCGCACTCCGTGTCCGCCGGGTGTATGGAGCGTGGTAATTTTTCCGGGAGATGGACGAAAATCATTGAATGGGTCTTCGGCGTTGATGCGGCATTCAATAGCGTGTAGTTGAGGATAATAATTTTTTCCAGAGATGGGAACACCAGCGGCTACAAGAATTTGTTCACGAATTAAATCGTAGTTAATAACTTCTTCAGTAATAGGATGTTCTACCTGAATACGAGTATTCATTTCCATGAAATAGAAATTGCCGTGTTTGTCGACAAGAAACTCAATAGTTCCAACTCCCTCGTAATTGATGGCAGAAGCAATTTTGATAGCGGCTTCGCCCATTTTATCGCGTAGTTCGGGTGTCATGAATGGTGATGGTGTTTCTTCTACAAGTTTCTGGTGTCTTCTTTGAATGGAACAATCTCTTTCTGAAAGGTGGCAAACTTTACCGTATTGGTCTCCGATGATTTGAATTTCAATATGACGAGGTTCTTCAATATATTTTTCCATGTAGACAGCACCATTTCCGAAAGCTGCTTGTGCTTCTGTTGTAGCAGTATTAAAGGCACTTTCCATTTGTTCTTCATCCCATACGACACGCATTCCTTTTCCGCCGCCACCGGCAGTTGCTTTTAATATAACAGGATAACCAATTTCTTTGGCGACACTTTTGGCCTGTTCAACGTTCTCTAAAAGACCTTCTGAACCCGGAATAACAGGTGCACCGGCTTTTTTAGCGGTTTCTTTGGCATTATTTTTATCGCCCATGGCGGTAATCATCTCCGGTGATGGGCCGATAAACTTGATTTTATTGAGCTGGCAAATTTCAGAGAAACGGGCATTTTCACTTAAAAAACCGTAACCCGGGTGAATGGCATCAGCATTTGTAATTTCAGCGGCAGCAATGATGTGAGCAATATTCAGATAACTATCTTTGCTGGCAGGAGGACCAATACAAATCGCTTCATCTGCAAATTTTACATGTAGAGAATCTTTATCTGCAGTAGAGTATACAGCAACGGTTTTAATGCCCATTTCATGGCAGGTACGAATAACGCGTAAGGCAATTTCGCCTCGATTGGCTATTAATATCTTTTTGAACATAGTTGCAGAGTTGAGGTATGAGTTGAGAGTTAAGAGTTATGAGTTATGATATTTTTACCACATAGAAACATAGGAGAAATAGAAAACATAGTTTGGAATTCTATGTGTGCTATTTTTAGTTTTATGTGCCTATGTGTTTCATAATGGTTTTGAGTTGTGAGCGATGAGTTTATTCAATGTTCACAAGGATACTGGCCTTATTTTCATTTTTTGTATTTCAATATAGTTGGTTAAATAAAAATCTAAAATTTATATTTCTGAAAAATAGGATTTCATGTGACTTTAAATCATTAGATATTTGTATCAATCAGGAATAAAGGTTGGTCATATTCAACAGGAGTAGCATTTTCTACTAAAATTTTCACAACGCGTCCTTTTACATCGCTTTCAATTTCATTAAATAGTTTCATAGCTTCAATAATACAAAGTGGCTGACCTACCTCTACTATATCACCAATGTTTACAAAAGGTGGCTTGTCGGGAGCAGATGAACGATAGAACGTTCCAATCATAGGAGATTTTACAACATGATATTTTTTCTCATCTGCAACCTCGTTTGAAGGTTTATTATCAGCAGGTTTGGATTCGGATTTATTGTTGGTTGCTTCTGCTATGGGAGGTGTAGTCGTCGGAACATTAGCAGGTACTACCGTAGGAACGACCGGTGGGACACTTTGTACTACAACAGGAGGCGTGCTGGCTTGTAAGGGGGCATTTTTTCCTGTTTTAATAACAATTTTAAATTCTTTGGTTTCAAGTTCTACTTCACTTACATTACTTTTTGATACAAATTTTATGAGTTCTTGAATTTCATTTAATTTCATGACTTGAAAATTTTAGGTTAATGGATGGTATTAGGCTAATACTACGGATTTCAATTTATTTTGAAGTGTTTTGTCAATGGCATCCATAAATTCTTCGGTATAAAGATAATGTTCACCATGTTTTACATTATTACCGTGGATACAAACGGCTAAATCTTTGGTCATTTTACCACTTTCAACAGTTTCTATGCAGGATTGTTCAAGGATTTCACAGAATCTAATGAGTTCCGGATTGTTATCTAACTTGCCTCTAAATGCTAAACCTCTTGTCCATGCAAAAATAGAAGCAATTGGGTTTGTGGAAGTAGGTTTGCCGGCTTGATAATCCCTATAATGACGAGTAACGGTGCCGTGTGCGGCTTCTGCTTCCATAGTTTTGCCATCGGGAGTAATCAGAACAGAAGTCATTAACCCTAATGAGCCAAATCCCTGTGCTACCTGGTCGGATTGTACATCTCCATCGTAGTTTTTGCAAGCCCAGATAAATCCGCCTTCCCATTTCAAAGCGGAAGCAACCATATCATCAATTAGGCGATGTTCGTAAGTAATTCCTGCTTCCTGGAATTTTTCTTTAAATTCTTTTTCATAAATTTCCTGAAAGATGTCTTTGAAACGACCGTCGTATTTTTTAAGAATGGTATTTTTGGTTGATAAGTAT
Source organism: Bacteroidia bacterium (assembly GCA_026003255.1). GTDB lineage: Bacteria > Bacteroidota > Bacteroidia > B-17B0 > Aurantibacillaceae > BPGX01. The sequence continues at coordinate 139,487 of BPGX01000005.1, forward strand.
AAAGGCCATTTTTTCTGGAGCGCCATATTGAAGCAAGCGTAGGCAAAGCCACGAATGGATTCATCGGTATTATACATACCCATTGCCACGCCAGCACCTTTAAATTTAAATACTTCGTGTTCAATTACTGTACCATCTTCTCCTTCAAATTTGATGGTAAGTTTGCCTTTTCCGGGAATTACAAAGTCGGTTGCTCTGTATTGGTCACCAAAAGCGTGACGGCCAACAATAATAGGTTTTTTCCAGGTAGACACTAATCTGGGGATGTTTTTAATCACAATGGGTTCACGAAATACAGTGCCATCAAGGATATTACGAATGGTTCCGTTTGGAGACTTCCACATTTGTTTAAGGTTGAATTCTTTTACTCTTGCTTCATCAGGTGTTATAGTCGCACATTTAATTCCAACATTGTATTGTTTAATAGCATTGGCTGCATCAATGGTAACCTGATCATTAGTAGCATCTCTGTTTTGTATACCTAAGTCAAAATATTTTATATCAAGGTCAAGGTAAGGAAAAATTAATTTTTCTTTTATCATTTTCCAGATAATTCTGGTCATTTCATCGCCATCTAATTCTACGACTGGATTTTGAACTTTAATTTTTTTCATAGCTAGCTATTTTTGATGGGTGCAATAATAGTGAATAATTATTTTATGGTAAAAAAATGTAAAAATGGTTTTAAGAAAGATAATTTTTTGTAATATGTTGTGTTTTAGTGTATTTTTGGCGGATGTAAAACTGTTTTTATGATAAGAAAAATTTTAGTTGGTATAGATTTTAGTGAGCATAGTAAAAAAACATTGAAATACGCTATTCAATTAGCCAATAAATTTAGTGCTGATATTACTCTTGTTCATTCGTATACACTTCCATTGGTAAATTTTGAAACGGGATATATTCCCCCTGTTGAAGATATGCAGAAAGAGGCAGAAGCTGAAATGAATGCTTTGTTAAATCAGTTTTCTGGATATAGGTTTAATACTATTATTAAGATGGGATTTGCAGCAGAGGTTATTTTGGAAGTGGCAGAAGAACAGGGTTTTGATTTAATTGTAGTTGGTATTGTAGGACAAGGTTTTATTAAAGAGAAATTAATTGGAAGTACAGCTTATGATTTATCCAGAGAGAGTAAAATTCCGGTATTGATTATTCCCAAAGATGCAGAATACTCAGACATTAAGAAAGTAGCGTTTGCTTGTGATTTTCATAAAGATTTATCAAAATCGGATTTGTATTTGAAAGTGATGAATATAGTTCAGTATCTTGGAGCAGAATTAGAGGTAGTAAGTGTAGTAGGTTCAGAGAAAGATATAGATGTAAAATTTGCAGAAGATTATTTGTATTTTGAGCAAAAAATGGAAGGCATTCCACATCAGCATTTTTTTGTTACACATAATAAAGCATCAGAAGGGATTTTAGAATACATTAAAGTTAGAAAATGTGATTGGTTGATTATTTCGCCGCTAAAGCATACTTTGTTTGAAAGATTATTTAAAGAAAGTGTTACAAAAGAAATTGTGTTTCATAGCCCTGTTCCTGTGTTAACTATACATGAATAATTTTAGATACTAAAAATATGGATAATAATTCATCTAAAAGTAAGGATGAGATTAGATTAGAATTGCCTTTTAAAAATTTATTCTTAAATGCTGGTTTTGTATCGGGTGATAATAGCATAACCAAATATATCAGCACTATATTGTTGACAATTTTTGCTTATTTTTCTTATCAGATTTTAATGGGAATAGTATTGATTTATTTTGCTCAAAAGAACGGAGTGAATATCTATGATACACAAACATTGGCCAGAGTTTTATTAAATCCAGAAGCATTGGGAATATCAAAAAATTTTATGCTTGTTTTGTTGTTAGGTATGTTTGTATTTACTTTTTGGACTTTTTATGTGGCGGTTAAACGTATCCATCAAAAAAACTTTATATCTGTAATTACAGCATACCCTGATGTGCGGTGGAGTAGAGTATTTTTTGCATTTGGGGCGTGGGCTGTGATTTTTTTATTAATGTTTTTGATAGATTATTTGATTGTTTCGCCAGATAATTATGTTTTGAATTTTGATGCATCAAAATTTGTTGTTTTATTTGTCATCAGTATTATTTTCTTGCCTTTACAAACTTCCTTTGAAGAGATATTTTTCAGAGGATATTTAATGCAAGGTTTGGCGTTAGTATTTAAAAATGGATATATGCCATTATTATTAACTTCGTTATTATTTGGGCTGGCACACATGAATAATCCGGAAGCACAGAAGTTTGGTGCATTTATTATGTTGCCGTATTATTCTTTGTTTGGTTTGTTTTTAGGAGTATTAGCATTATGGAACAATGGTTTAGAATTATCCATTGGTATTCATGCTGCTAATAATATCTTGTCTTCTTTACTTATTACATCTAAAAATTCTGTATTACAAACAGACGCCTTGTTTATAATTCAGAAAGAAAATCCAGTGAATGATTTCCTACTCTGGATAGGAGGAGCTGTTGTAACACTGATTATTTTTATAGCTAAGTATCAATTCAAAAATTTAAATCAACATCTAAAATAAATTATCATGAAAAAAATTGGGCTTTATATTTTAATGATGGTGTATTATTTTTCAATTTCTGCACAAACAATCTATAGTTATTCAGTGGATTTGGTAAATGTAAAAGATAAAAAAGTAAAAGTGGAACTCTTGCCACCTGCAATCAATAAAGACACTGTGGTATTTTGTTTTCCTGCTGTAGTTCCGGGTACTTATGAAAAATACGATTTTGGAAGATTTATTCAAGAATTAAAGGTGTTACCTAAAAGTAACACTAATGTATTAATGAAAAGAATAGATGAGAATTGTTACAAAATTTATCCTGCTCAAAACATTGATAAAATTACTTATTATGTAACAGATACATGGCATACAAGTATTAAAGAAAAAATTGTTTTTGAACCTGCAGGAACGAATATTCTTCCAGATAGTGTTTTTGTGATTAATAACCATGGTTTCTTTGGATATTTCAGAGGATATGATAAAATGCCTTTTAATATTCATTACACAAAGCCAATTAATTTTTATCCTGCTACAGCTATAAATACTTTCACAATCGGACAAAATAGTGATGATTTGTTTTATACAGATTATCATCAGTTGGTTGATTTTCCAGTGATTTACTCATTTCCAGATACTACCAGTATTAAAATCCATAATGCACAGGTTTTAATTTCGTGTTATTCTCCTAATAAATTATTGAATTCTCAATACATTGCATCTATTTTGAGAGATTTATTATTTGCTTTATCTAATTTTTTTGAGGGAAAATTGCCAGTAGATAAATATGCGTTTTTATTTTATTTTACTGATAAAGGCACACTATCTGGAGCATCGGGTGCGTTAGAACATAATCAATCTTCTTTATATGTATTACCTGAAATAGACAGCGTATTTATTGCACAAACGATAAAAGATGTAGCAGCTCATGAATTTCTGCATATTCTGACACCTTTGAATATTCATTCAGAAGAAATAGAGTATTTTGATTTTAATAATCCAAAGATGAGTCAACATTTGTGGTTGTATGAAGGAACAACAGAATATCATGCGCATTATTTGCAAGCCAGAGAAGGACTTATTTCCCCAGATTATTTTTTAAGTAACATGCTTCAAAAAATCAGAAATGCAGATGATTTCAACGACACGATGTCTTTTACCAAAATGAGTAAAAATGTTTTAGACCCTTATTATCATAAAAATTACAACAATGTTTATGAAAAAGGTGCATTGATAGGTATGTGTTTGAGATATATTGTTACTCAAGGAAAGTAAAGGTGAATATAATTTAAGGAGATTATTGCTGGATCTATCAAAAAAATATGGAAAAAACAAACCATTTAAGGACGATTCACTTTTTGCAGAAATAGAACGGATGACCTATCCTTCTATTGGTAAGTTTTTGAGAACTCATGTAGCAGGGCACTCAACCATTGCCTTTAAGCGAGATATTTGCTTATGTGGGATTGGACTTTGTAAAAGAAAAAGAAGTGGAAGAATTTACCTTTGGTGGAATTGATGTAAAAGTAAACGATAACGACCAGATTTATATTTCTTCATTGGAAAATTTAGATGCCTTTGGAAAGCAATTTGGATTTAAAGAAGGAGATATTATCTATGCATTCAACAACCGTTTATTTACATTAGAAACAGCTGAAGAAATTCTGAATGATTTTCTTGATACGGCTAAAGAAGGCGATGTGGTTACTTTTGAAGTTATTCGTAAGAACAAAAAAGGTGAAAGTAAAAATGTAGTATTGAAGGGCAAAGCGAAAAAGATTAAGAAAACAATTTATAATTCACTTGGTGTTTTTTCCTGAATTTTCAGAAGAACAAAAATTTTTATTAAGAAAATGGCTCGTGAATGAGTAATCAAATTGACGCGTCAATAGCACAATTGTTGAATGAGAAATTAAAGTTGTATCAAAGGCCAGAGTTTATTTCAACCGACCCTATTCAAATTCCACACTTATTCTCTCAAAAGCAGGATATAGAAATTGCAGGTTTTTTGACGGCGATTATTTCGTGGGGAAATCGTAAAAGTATCCTTCATTCTGCGCACCATTTAATGCGATTTTTAAACTTTCAGCCATATCATTATGTTCTTAATTATTCATCAGTTGATAATAAACATCTGAAAACCTTTTATTATAGGACATTTCAGGGAGAGGATACAATTTTCTTTGTGAGAGGTTTATCCAAATTTTATTCTACACAGGATAGTTTAGAAATTATTTTTCAAGGACGCTCAATTTTAGAAGGGATTCAGCATTTAAGAGAATGGTTTTTACAAATACCGCATTCAAAAAGAAGTGAAAAACATTTATCTGATGTAACAAAAGGCAGTGCGGCCAAACGCATTAATATGTTTTTAAGATGGATGGTGCGAAAGGATTGTATAGATTTAGGAATATGGAGAACCATTGATACTTCAAATCTATTGATACCATTGGATGTACATACAGCCCGAACAGCGTATCATTTAGGGCTAATAAATAATCAAAATGCGAACTTGAAGAATGTACTACATTTGACGCATTTATTAAAAACTTTAGATGAAAAAGACCCTGTAAAATACGATTTTGCTTTATTTGGGATGAGTGCTTTTGAAAAAAACAGAAAAAAATGAAGATAAAAATGAGGACTTGATGCGGAGAGAGGGGGATTCGAACCCCCGATACCGTTTTCACGGTATACACGCTCTCCAGGCGTGCCCGTTCAACCACTCCGGCATCTCTCCAAAATTTGGTGCAATAATACAGAATAGAATGTTCTTAAAGAAAAAAATATTTGTATTCATTCACAGTTTAGGAAACATTCAAAATAAAAGTAAAATTAAATGTATTTTTGCGATTAAAAACAGGTTATGTTAAAACGTATTCTTGCTCTGGTAGTGGTTTTATTTCTAACTTTAAATATTTCTGGACAAAACAATAGTTATGAAAACACTGAACAACCTTACATTGAAGTAATTGGCACAGCAGAACTGGAAGTGGTTCCGGATGAAATTTTTATTCGTATTAATATTGTAGAAAAAAGTAATAATAAAAGTAAAGTGACAATAGAAGAACAAGGAAGAAAAACTTAAAAAAGCTATTATTAATCTGGGTATTGATATGTCTAATTTATCTTTATCCGATGCAAATGCAGATTATGTAAGAATTTTTTTGGAAGAAAAATGTTATGACTAAAAGAGAATACCTATTAAAGGTATCAAATGCCAATATGGTGGAACAGGTGTTTCAGGCACTTGAAAATCTTGAAATTAAAGACGTGTATATTTTAAGAGTAAACCATTCAAAACTTGATAGTATAAAAAAAGTGGTGAAAATTATGGCTATTAAAGATGCAAAATCTAAAGCCGATTATTTATTACAAGCGATCGGAGAACAAACCGGAAAACCATTGATAGTTAAGGAAATTGAGACAAAAGCTTCTAATTCCAAAGAAAGTGTTTTAAATGTTAGAGGAGGACGTTCAACTAACAATACTTATTTTATTGATGGAGTAGAAATGTCTCAAAATAATGTTATTGAATTTGAGAAGATTAAAGTACATTGTAGTATTTATGTTAAGTTTTCAATAAAATAAATTCATTATTAAACTTAGTCGCTTTCCCTTATTTCTTGTATTTTTAGCCCTTGATGTATTCTATGCAGGATGAATATTTTATGCAACAGGCGATAGCACTTGCCCGGAAAGGAAGTGGCTATGTGCATCCTAATCCTATGGTGGGATGTGTAATTGTAAAAGATAATAAAATTTTAAGTGAAGGTTACCATGAGTATTATGGCGGTCCGCATGCAGAAGTGAATGCTATCAAAAACCTTGAAAACAAAGGTTTTAATGATTGGGACAAAGTTTGTTTATATGTAACACTTGAACCCTGTGCCCATTTTGGGAAAACTCCTCCTTGTACCAATTTGATTATTCAGAAAGGCATAAAAAAAGTTGTAATTGCTACAACAGACCCCAATCCAATTGTGGCTGGAAAAGGCATTCATCAATTAGAAAAACATGGCATTGAAATTACAACAGGTGTATGTGAAAAACAAGCAAGAGATCTTAATAAGCGCTTTTTTACTTTTCACTTACAAAAACGTCCTTACATTATTCTAAAATGGGCTGAAACAAAAGATGGATTTATTAGTAAAAAAGTATTTCAAAGTAGAGAAGAGAATATCATTAGCTCGCCAGAAGCATTAAAAATTGTACATCAATGGAGAAGTGAAGAACATAGTATATTGGTAGGATATAATACTGTATTAAATGATAATCCATTATTAAATGTTAGATTGGTTAAAGGTAAAAATCCGCAAAAAATTGTTTTAGATAAGTATTTGAGTTTAAATATCAATCAATTTAATGTTTTCAAAGGTGAAGAAAAAGTAATTATTTTTAATACCATTAAAGAGAATGAAGGTAATCATTTGATATACAGAAAAATTCATTGGAATGTGAAAGAAGAAGAAATATTAAAACGTCTTTATGATTTAAATATTGTAAGCGTTTTGATTGAAGGAGGAAGTAAGACACTGCAAGGTTTTCTGGATAAAAAAATGTTTGATGAGGTACGTATTTTGAAAAGTAAAAATGTAGAGTTTAGGAATGGAATAGAAGCCCCTATTGCAAATTGGAATGACTTAAAATTACAGAATCAGCTAGCGCTGGGTAACGATAACATAATTTTTTTAAGTACATAAACTTGAAGTAATTTATTAAACACAAATAAAAAAGCCCTTTCTTAAAACACAAGGGCTTTTTTGTAGCGGAGGGAGGACTCGAACCATCCGCCCTTCCGAAATCGGAAGGGTATGAGCCCGACAAACTACCTCTAAAAAAACAAAACTATTGGATACCTAATTCTTTTAAACAACGTTCAATAATTTGTCGCTTCTCATAAAACCCTCGACCTCTTTTCAAATATTTCTCTCGTCTCATTGCAGTAACCTTGTCAAAATACACTTCATAGTGCAATAACAACCACGGCCTATGATACTGTGTACTATCTTTCCCTAAATAATTATGTGAACACATTCGTTCAATCAGGTTACTCGTCATTCCTGTGTAATTTCTTCCATTTTTCAAGGAATACAAAATGTAAACAAAATATAATTGCACTTCTTGTTCTTTTTTAAGTACAAATAAAAAAAACCTTTCTTAAAACACAAGGGCTTTTTTGTAGCGGAGGGAGGACTCGAACCTTCCGCCCTTCCGAAATCGGAAGTGTATGAGCCCGACAAACTACCTCTAAAAAAAAAACAAAACTATTGGATACCTAATTCTTTTAAACAACGTTCAATAATTTGTCGCTTCTCATAAAACCCTCGACCTCTTTTCAAATATTTCTCTCGTCTCATTGCAGAAACCTTGTCAAAATACACTTCATAGTGCAATAACAACCACGGCCTATGATACTGTGTACTATCTTTCCCTAAATAATTATGTGAACACATTCGTTCAATCAGGTTACTCGTCATTCCTGTGTAATTTCTTCCATTTTTCAAGGAATACAAAATGTAAACAAAATATAATTGCACTTCTTGTTCTTTTTTAAGTACAAATAAAAAAAACCTTTCTTAAAACACAAGGGCTTTTTTGTAGCGGAGGGAGGACTCGAACCTTCCGCCCTTCCGAAATCGGAAGTGTATGAGCCCGACAAACTACCTCTAAAAAAAAAAACAAAACTATTGGATACCTAATTCTTTTAAACAACGTTCAATAATTTGTCGCTTCTCATAAAACCCTCGACCTCTTTTCAAATATTTCTCTCGTCTCATTGCAGAAACCTTGTCAAAATACACTTCATAGTGCAATAACAACCACGGCCTATGATACTGTGTACTATCTTCCCCTAAATAATTATGTGAACGCATTCGTTCAATCAGGTTACTCGTCATTCCTGTGTAACTTCTTCCATTTTTCAAGGAATACAAAATGTAAACAAAATATAATTGAACTTTTTGTTCTTTTTTAAGTACACTAAATTCAACTAATAAATGCAACTTTTGGAGTAAAAAAATTATATTTTTCAAGGAAAGGGAGAAAGAAAATATTCTTTCTCCTCTTTACCCTGATGGAGAGATATTATTTTTGTCCCTTTCCTTCCTAAAAAAGTTGCAAAATGAAACATCTCACCAAAGAGCAAAGATACGCAATAAGTGTAATGAGAACAAAAAATTATTCACTCAAAGAAATAGCAGAAGCTATTGGTAAAGACAAATCGGTAATTAGTAGAGAGTTAAAGCGAAATTGTGATAAACGGACAGGAGAATATAGATCTGATTTAGCACAACGAAAGTATGAAACACGAATGAGAAATAAACCTAAAAAGCGATATTTTACAGAAGAAATCAAAGCCGTTGTAGAGGAATTATTAGCGAAAGATCATAGTCCAGAGCAGATTGCAAATCGGCTCAAGAAAGAAGGGCGTCCTACAGTAAGCCATGAACGGATATATCAACATATATGGGAAGATAAAAAGAAAGGAGGTAGTTTATACAAGCACTTGCGAAGGCAAGGTAAAAAGTATAAAAAAAGAGGGAATAAAACCGATAATAGAGGCATTATCAAAAATAGAAAGGATATAGATTTAAGGACTAAAGAGGTAGAATTCAAAAAACGATTTGGAGATTTAGAGATGGATACGATAATAGGAAAAAATCACAAAGGTTGTTTGCTTACCATCAATGATAGAGCAACGGGAATGGTATGGATAAGTAAATTACCGGGTAAAAATGCCCATATACTATCAGAAAAAGTAATACACACACTTTCACCAATAAAAGAGTATTTACATACTATTACAGTAGATAACGGAAAAGAATTTGCTGCACATGAAAAGATAAGTCAAAGATTAGGTGTAGAAATATATTTTGCAAAACCTTATCAGTCATGGCAAAGAGGAGCAAATGAAAATCTAAATGGGCTCATTAGACAATACTTTCCGAAGAAATTATCTTTTGAAAATATCACTGATGAACAGATACAAGAAGTGCAAGACAAACTTAATAACAGACCAAGAAAAAGATTGGGTTATCTCTCACCAATAGAGTGCTATACGCACATCTCTCCATCAAACGCTCTCTGTTTTTCTGCAACTTAATTTCTTCTTTAAGTTATACCAAAGATAATCAACTTCCCAAAAGATTCATACACCCTCCTCTATATCCTTTAACATTTCATCGTATAAAGTGTTTTTTCTTGTTTTGATCCCCTTACAATTTTTCTAAAAACTGCTTGTTTGAGTAGAGTTTTCTATAAATATTTACTCATACATCTATTTATTTTTCCAAGATTAAAATTTTATTTATATTTGAACCATCAAAAAGTTGCATTTGTGACTTGAATTCACCTACAAATAAAAAAGCCCTTTCCTAAAACACAAGGGCTTTATTGTAGCGGAGGGAGGACTCGAACCATCCGCCCTTCCGAAATCGGAAGGGTATGAGCCCGACAAACTACCTCTAAAAAAAACAAAACTATTGGATACCTAATTCTTTTAAACAACGTTCAATAATTTGTCGCTTCTCATAAAACCCTCGACCTCTTTTCAAATATTTCTCTCGTCTCATTGCAGAAACCTTGTCAAAATACACTTCATAGTGCAATAACAACCACGGCCTATGATACTGTGTACTATCTTTCCCTAAATAATTATGTGAACGCATTCGTTCAATCAGGTTACTCGTCATTCCTGTGTAACTTCTTCCATTTTTCAAGGAATACAAAATGTAAACAAAATATAATTGCACTTTTTGTTCTTTTTTAAACACAAATAAAAAAGCCCTTTCTTAAAACACAAGGGCTTTTTGGTAGCGGAGGGAGGACTCGAACCTCCGACCTTCGGGTTATGAGCCCGACGAGCTACCTCTGCTCTACTCCGCGATCTTTGTGGGTGCAAATATACAAAATACTATTCCTTATTTGCAAATGTTTTTTGAAAAATTTTAACCATTGAACTACATTGTTAAAATTTGAAGATTTGATAGAATTTACTAAAATATTTGTTACATAAATAAAATGCAAGTTAGACAACGATTACAAGTTATCATAAAATCATCTTGTTGAAAACTTGATTACTTTTGAACATGCATCGGTTTCAAAATATACTTTCCCCATCTCTACTTTTTTTCGCATTTTTGAGCAAAAAAATATATGGCTCAACAAGATACTCTTAAAAAAGAAGATTTAGAATTCAACAGAAACGCCGATGTCATGCGGTTAGCAGTTTCTAATCTCAATCAAATACTGGCTAAAATCTACCTTGGTGGAGGTAAAGACAAAATAAAAAAACAACACGAACAAGGTAAAATGACCGCCAGAGAGCGGCTGGATTATTTATTCGATAAAGATAAACCAAGATTTGAAATTGGAGCACTTGCAGGGTATGAGATGTATGAAGATCATGGGGGCTGTCCTGCAGGAGGAGTAGTGGTTGAAATTGGTTATGTAAGCGGAAAACAATGTATTGTCGTTGCTAATGATGCCACCGTAAAAGCCGGTGCATGGTTTCCGATTACAGGAAAGAAAAATTTAAGAGCACAAGAAATAGCCATGGAAAATCGCTTGCCTATCATATATCTTGTGGATAGTGCTGGTGTTTATTTACCTATGCAGGACGAAATTTTTCCTGATAAAGAAAATTTTGGTCGCATCTTTAGAAATAATGCTATCATGAGTAGTATGGGCATTCCGCAAATTGCCGCAATTATGGGCAGTTGTGTTGCAGGAGGAGCGTATTTACCCATCATGAGCGATGAGGCAATGATTGTAGATAAAACCGGAACAATTTTTCTGGCCGGTTCTTACCTTGTAAAAGCAGCTATTGGAGAAGACATTGATAATGAAACATTAGGAGGTGCCACAACACATTGCGAAATATCCGGTGTTACAGATTACAAATGTGCAAACGATAAAGATTGTTTAGACAGAATTAAACGCATCATGAGTAAATTAGGAGATTTCCCCAAAGCAGGATTTAATCGAATAACTCCTGCTCCGCCTAAAAAAGACCATAATGAAATCAATGGTATAATTCCTGATACAAGAGACAAGCAATACGATATGTACGAGATTATTGAGCGATTAGTGGATAATAGTGAATTTGAAGAATACAAAGCATTGTATGGAAAAACCATTATCTGTGCGTATGCAAGAATTGATGGCTGGGCAGTGGGAATTGTTGCCAACCAAAGAAAAGTCGTAAAAACCAAAAAGGGCGAAATGCAATTTGGGGGCGTAATTTATAGCGATAGTGCCGATAAAGCGGCTCATTTTATAATGAACTGTAATCAAAAACGCATTCCATTGGTATTCATACAAGATGTAACAGGTTTTATGGTTGGCTCAAAAAGTGAACACGGGGGAATTATCAAAGATGGTGCAAAAATGGTGAACGCCATGAGCAATTCTGTTGTTCCAAAATTTACCATAATTGTAGGAAATAGTTTTGGGGCTGGGAATTATGCGATGTGCGGAAAAGCTTATGATCCACGTTTGATTGTAGCATGGCCTTCAGCGCAAATTGCAGTAATGGGCGGAGCACAAGCTGCCAAAACATTATTGCAAATTGAAACAGCCGCTCTCAAAGCAAAAGGTGAACAACTCACACCGGAAAGAGAAAAAGAACTATTTGAAAAAATAAAATCCCGCTACGACAAACAAATGTCGCCATATTATGCTGCTGCTCGCTTATGGGTAGATGCTATTATAGACCCATTAGATACAAGAAAAGTCATCAGCATGGGCATTGAAATGGCGAATCATGCACCTATTGAAAAGAAATTTAATGTCGGCGTAATTAGAACTTAAAACAGAAATTGAAATGCTGTGGCATAAAATACCGGATTTAGAATCATTAAAACTCTATTTGACTGAATTATTTGTTCGACAACAGATTCCTCATGCCTTATTATTCAAAGGAGAAGAAGGTGGTGCTGCATTGCCATTGGCATTGGGATATATGCAATTATTATATTGTGATAATCCTCACAATAATTTTCCTTGTGGCATTTGTAAATCCTGCAAACAAACAGAAAATTTGTTTTATCCGGGTTTTCATTTTGTTTTACCAAAATTTTCTCAATCTACTCAAAAATCAGAAGGGTCTGAGGATTCAGATTTATTAAAAATATTTTATTCTATTTTCAAAGAAAATATCTTTTTAACTTTTGATGATGTACTAAAGGATGCAAAAGGTAAAAATAAACAGGCGTTTATCTCTGTACAAGAGGTGCATCAAATTATTGAAAGTGTTTCTTATTCTGCGATTGGCAACAAATACAATATTGTTTGTATCTGGAATCCGGAATACATGCAACCAGCAGCTGCTAATAAATTGCTGAAAACTCTTGAAGAACCACCGCCCCAAACATTGTTTTTTTTAATTTGTTCAAGACCGGAAGAACTTTTAGCTACAATTTTATCTCGTGTTCAAAAAATCGAGGTTCCAAAGTTTAATGATAAAGATGTAGTGGATTATTTAATTATTAACTATCAGGTTGAACCTTCCAAAGCACAGGAAATTGCAATGATTTGTCAGGGAAATATCAATAAAGCTATTCAGATATTGTTGCATTATGACGAGTACATTGCATTATTAGATGATTTTAGAGAATTTGCTCGATTAGCCATAAAATACGATGTTAATGGAATTGAACAATGGATGCGAAATTATGAATCGGCAGGAAGAGAAGCATTCAAGCGCTTTCTTGAATATGCATTAGATATTTTACACTATGCCATAATGCAAAACTATCAATTACCACAACTCATTCGTACAACCCAACATGAAAAAGCATTTATTTCGAAATTTTATCCTTATGTACATTTCAATAACATGGAAAAATTGTATGATTTATTCAATACGGCTTACAATAATGTGAGTAGAAACACAAATTTAAGAATTACAATGAGCGAGTTATTTTTAAGATGTAATGAATTACTAAAAAAGAATACAACGAATGTCAAAAATTAAAAGTGTTTACTATTGTCAGAAGTGTGGTTTTGAATCCGTAAAATGGCTTGGAAAATGCCCGTCTTGCAACGAATGGAATACTTTTGTTGAAGAAATTGTAAGTAAAGATAGAAAAAATACTTTTGCTTCAGTCAAAACCGATAAAATTAAGCTTTTACATGAAATAAATGTTTGTGAACAAGAACGTTTTGTAACCAAAGATGAAGAACTTAATCGTGTTTTAGGAGGCGGGATTGTGCCCGGTTCGTTGATATTATTTGGTGGTGAACCGGGTATTGGTAAATCTACACTCATGTTGCAAACTGCCTTACAAAATAAATGGCGGGTCCTTTATATTTCCGGTGAAGAAAGTGAACAACAAATTTTATTACGAGCGAAACGATTACCTTATCAAAACAAGGAATGTTATATCGTTAATGAAACCGTCATACAAAATATTATTCCCATCATTGAACATATACAACCACAACTCGTTATAGTAGATTCCATTCAAACGCTCACCACCAACCTTTTAGAAAGCGCTCCCGGAAGCGTTTCGCAAGTACGAGAATGTACTGCTGAAATCATGCGATTGGCAAAAACTAAAAATATTCCGTTTTTTATAATTGGACATATTACAAAAGATGGAACATTAGCTGGTCCAAAAGTTTTAGAACACATGGTAGATACTGTATTGCAATTTGAAGGCGATCAACATTATCTCTACCGCATACTACGAACAACTAAAAACCGATTTGGAAGCACCAATGAAATTGGCATTTACGAAATGCAAGGCATGGGACTAAGACAGGTTTCTAATCCTTCTGAAATTTTAATTAATCACAGAGAAGAAGATGTATCTGGCGTTGCTATTGCATCAGTATTAGAAGGAAATCGTCCTTTGATGATAGAAACACAAGCATTGGTTACAACCTCCGCTTATGCAACCGCACAACGTTCGAGCACTGGCTTTGATTTAAGAAGATTAGCAATGCTTTTAGCGGTGCTTGAAAAAAAATACGGTTTAAAGTTGTATCAAAAAGATGTGTTCGTAAACATTGCTGGTGGCTTGAAAGTTGAAGATCCCGCAACGGATTTAGCACTTGCTGTGGCTATTACATCCAGTAATTATGATATTCCTATTTCTCAAAAATTTTGTTTTTGTGCTGAAATAGGATTAACAGGAGAAATTCGTCCAGTGAATAGAATTGATCAAAGAATCTCGGAAGCTGAAAAACTGGGCTTTCAAAAAATTTTCATTGCACAAAATAATTTTAAATCATTGACTGAGAAGAGTAATAAGATAGAAATTATTGGAGTGAATAAATTAGAACAACTGTTTCAAAAATTATTCAAAGGATAAAATGAAAAAATGTAATTACATTGCGTAAATGATAAAATTATCATTCATAAAAGAATCACTTGTATTTACCATTGGGAATGCACTTCCTGTTTTAGCAAGTGTGATTTTGCTTCCTTTTTATGCGAATTTACTAAGTTCTTCTAACTATGTTGCTTTAAGTTTTTACATAGGTATTTCTTTACTTTATCAAATTCTATTTTCTTTTTCATTTGAACAGTATTACGGTGTAATTTTTACTGAAAATAAAGATGATGCAAATAAAATTAAAGTATTAAATGGTAGTACTTTATTATATTTGATAGTACAAGGGATAATAATAATATTATTGAGTTTACTGATAGGTGATAGTTTGTTTAAAATAATTTTCACTGAAAAATCCATTGAAGTACATTTTTATCCTTATGGTTTAATTTCTATCTTAACGGGCTTTTTGAATGCGTTATTCAAAGTTTCCTGTGCTCCATTTATTTACAGTCAATCGGCTAAGTTATTTTTTTCTACTAATATTATTAACTTCTTTGCTACTCTTTGTCTTTCGCTTTCAGGTTTGTATGTATATCCTGATTCATTAAATGGGCCTATTTACGGTCGTTTTTTTTCTGGTTTAATTATTGTTTTATTCAATCTGATTTTATTACACAATCAAATTGAATGGAATATTGAATGGAAATTTATTAAAGAATATATTCACAAAAGTTGGGCTTTATTTGCTTATTCCATTGTCAATTGGATTACTGGGAACATTGATCGTTATTTTCTAAAAAGTTATATTGATGTAAATGAATTAGCTAGTTATGATTTAATCATGAAATGCTTTATTGGTATTGAGTTTATTCAAAATGGTTTAGGAATAGCAATTATTGCAAAAATTTTTGATGATTGGAAAAAGAATAATACCATATCATTAAATACCAATGCTGGTAAATATTCACAAGGATTTGTTATATCCATTTTTCTATCCATACTGGTATTTATTTTAATTCTCCCTTTTTTTATTAAGCTAATAATTCACGAACAATATTATTATTCAGGATTTAAATATTTGCCTTTAATTGCATCAGCATATATTATTAGAAGCATATCTTATCCCTATTACTTTGCATTTCTGTATGCTAAAAAAACTCATAAAATGTTTCAGTTAAACTTTTTAACAATCATATTTCAGATCCTTTTATCATGGTGGTTTATCCCTATTGGGGGACTCGCATCTGCTGTATTTATTAGTATCGCTTCAAAGTTCATTCAGATTATACTTTACCATTTAAGTTTTCAAAATTTTATCTATTGCAAATTTAAAAAAACAATGGCTGGCAATATCTATTCTTCCCACTTTATTAGCAATCCTTTTATTTTTTGTATTGAATTTGAATATTTTCTTAAACAATGTATTATTTTCTTGTACTTTGATTTTAGCTACAATTATCTTTTATTATAGAGATTTTATGCCTCTTGCTCAACATTTGCTGAGTTTAAAAAATAAAAAAGCCACTTAATTTTTAAGTGGCTTTTTTACAACTAATTCACATTTATTTTATTCAATAGTTATTTTGTTCACAAACACTTCGTCATCTACATTCATTTTAATTACATAGATTCCAGCTGGGAGATTTAAGTTAAGTTTATAATCAGCAGCAGGTAATAAATTTTTGATATTTTCTTGATGAACTACCTGACCTAAATTATTTATCACCTGCAAAGTCATGCCTTTTTTTTGCTAATGGTAATTTAATATTGATTTCTCCTCTTGAAGGATTAGGATATACATTCAAATTTCTTGGAATTGCAACAGGAGTATTAAATCCTAATGGAGAACCAGAATATTTAAAAATGCCACCATCCACTTGTACCTGATCTTCAAAGCCGCCTGCCCAGCCATTGATGTTATCCACAAAGTCAATAGCGAGATACTGAACATTGCTACCTCCCCAACTGTTCCATGTTGTACCATGATCAGTTGAATAAGAAATTACTTGATTACCAGTTCCTGCACCAGCAGAAGCAAACCATGTTGTTCCAGGAATGGCACAAATATCATTATGACCTAAATTGGGATCTAATGGGGTAATTTGTGTCCATGTAGCACCACCATCAGTTGTTTTGAATAGATAATAAGTAGCAGTAGTTCCACTCACCACTGACCCCATTGCTAAACCATTCAGTGTATCAGTAAAAGCAATATCATTCACATACATACTGGTAGGAGCACCAGTTAAAGTTGAAACTGTCCAGGTTTGTCCAGCATTTTTTGTGTAAAATACTCTTCTTTTATTCGTTCCAAACCACATATGATTGGGATCACCATCAACTTTAGTATATGAATTTGTCAAACCATACTCACCAGACAATGGAGCAGGGATATTAGTACCTGGAACCATTGTCCAAGTGGCTCCGGCATCTGTTGTTCGGTATATTTCGTGTTTACCACCATTAGAAGGAATAGGATCGCCCATTGCTATACCAACTGATGGCGTTAAAAAGCACACTACATTGGCAAAAGATTGACCAGCCGTTTGAAACATGGTAGTGTCGCTACCTTGTTGCCATGTCATTCCTCCGTTAGTAGTATAATAAAGTACGCCTCTGTCCTGTGAAGCTTTCATGTAAGCAGATACCCACGCCACCGTATCATTCACCCCCTCAATGTTTGAAATGATATAGGTATTCGTATCGGCAAAAACATTACCATTGTTCCAGGTATTTCCACCATCAATGGTTCTCGCAAAGAAATTGTACGCCAACCCAGGTGCAAACCCATCATACCCGGTACACCAGACCACATTGGGGTTGACTGCATCCATATACCTCACTCCTCCAGATACTACTGGCCACATTGGATTTTGAATGATACTCCAGAATGGAGATGGAGTTGGCGTTTGTGCCAATGCTACCAAACTCGCACCAGTGCTGATCAAAGTCAATAATGTTTTTTTCATAGCTTTTAATTTTTGAAGTTTAGTTTGCAAATATAGTAAAATTTAAAATAAAAAAAGAGGTAAAAATATTTACCTCTTTTATTTCATTATTAGTTTGCTTACAAGAAACTATTTTTCCATAACTACTTTCCCTCTGTAATATAACTTATTATCCAACCAATAAGCACGATGGTAAATATGTGCTTCTCCTGTAGTAGGGTCAGTAGCAATGGTAAATTGGGGGGCTTTGTAAGTAGAGCGTCTTTTATCCCTTCTTGATTTTGACATTTTTCGCTTAGGATTTGGCATAATGGTATGTTTTTAAGATTTAAACTTGTTTTTCAAAAGTTCGGCAAATATATAGGATTTATTTTGTTCTGACAAATCAGGTTGAATTTTTTTTAAAATTTCTTCATCACACTCTACATTATCAAATACTTCACAAGGTACAATTTTAGGCGGTAGAGACATAACTACACTTTCATAGAGATATTGAGAAAAATTAATTTTATTGTCATTTTCTTCAACCATTAAAATTTCATCGCTGGAATTTTCAGGATTTCCTTTTTCAATCAATAAATCTGCTTCATATTGAATAGGATATTCATACGATATTAAACATTTATCACATACAACAGAAATAACTCCTTTCAATTGTATTTTTGCTTGTAAAGAATGGTTGTATTTCAACAATTTTACTACCGAATGCACTTTGAAAACATTCTCTAAAGGTTCTTCAAAGTATTGCTGCATAAATTGATTATTAATATCAAATTCAAATATATGCTCTCCTACAGGCAATCCCACATATTCAACAATAAATTCTATCTTGTTAGCATTTTTGTTTTTCATAACATAGTTTTTAATTAAATAAAATATCTTTAATGGCTTGAGGATATTGATTTTTTAAAGTAAAATAAGTCAAATAACCAAGCAATAATCCAGATGCCCCTCCTATGATAGAATAAATTCTCCTTCTTGTTCTCGCAACTTTTTGATACCCCAAAATATAAGCATCGTGTTGTAATAATTCAGGATTAGAAATTGTTTTATGTTTGATTTTAATTTTAGTCACATCTGAAACTAAATAAAAACCTAATGGAACAACTGGTGCAACAAACATCCCCGTCATACCGGATGCTATACCTAACACCCCATTTATCACTAATGTTGGAACTGGTTTAAAACCTTTTATAGCATCTCGCTCCCCCTGCGTAAAATGCCACATCTCTTCTCTTGTAAACCAATCTCCTCTTGAAGTATCTTGAGAATAATAGTATACTTTTTCTCCACTTTTGTACCATATACAAAATACTTCATCTTTTTCAAAATTGCGAATTTTATCGGGTTGTTTTGAATTAATGTCCTTGTAAGTAACCAATGCAAAAGAAGTATCTATAACTAAACTACTCACTTTCTGTCCATTCATCAAATAGATTGTGTCAATATTCCTTTGAGCACTTATAAAATTATAGAATATCAAGATTACTATACCTAACACAAAAAAATTTCTATTGAATATCATCTTCCGATTTTGAGCAAAAAAACAAAAAAGTACAGAATTAAAGAAATTCGTTAACCACACAACAATTCTCTCTGCAAATTCTGTTCATTAATCATTTTTTCTAAATTCATTAATGCATAACGCATCCTACCTAATGAAGTATTAATTGAAACTTTACTATATTCAGCAATTTCCTTAAAACTCATATCATAATACATTCTTAATATCACAACTTCTTTTTGTTCTGCAGGCAATTGTTCAATTAACTTTTTAATAATATCTTTATGTTTCTTTTTTGTTTCACACTGCTCTATATTTTTAGAAATATCGGTGTTTTTTATTTCTTCTGTACTTAATATATCAAAAATATTTACTTCTTCATCGTCTTCATTTGTTACACAAGAAATATGTTTTTTATTTTTATTACAACGATAATAATCAATCACCTGATTTTTAGCAATCTGTAATAACCACGGATAAAATTTTCCATTATCCGTATATTTTTTGCTTTGTAATTGCATCAAGGCCTTACATACAATATCCTGATACAAATCCTCTGTTACCTCTTTAGACCGCACATAATTAAAAATATGATAACAAATTTTTCGCTTATACTTTGCAAACAATGTTGCAATAGCATTTGTATGTCCTTTGTAAAATAATTGCAATAATTCGGCATCCGACTTCTTTTTTAATTCAGAAACAGGAAAATACATCATACCCATTAAATTTAATGATTAATGCTGGGTAGATGTGCTCTCTATAACGTTGATTTTGGGGGTTATTAGAACGTAAATGTTGTACTCAATAACAATTCTCTTTTATAGTTTACTATAATTATTTTGTTGCAAAATTATGAAAAATTTTATTAATAAAAAAATCAAGCAATGTAAGATCGTAAAATTTTATTTTTAGAGAAATATTTTAATTTCATAATCGCTTTATCTTTTATCTGTCTTACTCTTTCTTTGGTTAAATTAAACCGCTTTGCAATTTCATCTAAAGATAAAGGGTGAAAGCCGTTTAAACCATACGCCGCACTTAATATTTCTGCTTCTCTTTCAGGCAAAGATTTCAATACTCTTTCTATATCCTTTCTCAAACTTTCTTTCTCAAGTTCTTCATCAGGTCTTAACCCTTCATCTTTAGATAATAAATCCAGAAGAGTAACTCCATCATCAGTGGAAGGCAATGGTGCATCCAAACTACTGGTTCTACTATTAAACATTAAGGCCTCATTGACTTCTTCTACACTTAATCCACATTCCTCTGCTATTTCTTGTATAGTCAAATCTCTTTCTTCTTCCTGTTCAATTTTTGAAACTATTTTATTCACTTTAGAGATATTAGAAATTCTATTCAATGGCAATCTTACAACTCTGGAATGCTCTGCAATGGCTTGCAAAATAGATTGTCGTATCCACCATACAGCATACGAAATAAATTTAAATCCTTTGGTTTCATCAAACCTTTGAGCCGCTTTAATTAACCCGATATTACCTTCTGTAATTAAATCCTGTAATGGTAGTCCTTGATTCTGATACTGCTTCGCAACAGAAATTACAAACCTTAAATTTGCCCTAACAAGCTTATTCAACGCCTCATGATCACCTTGTTTAATTCTCTTGGCTAACTCTACTTCTTCGTGATACGTTATCATCTCTTCTTTGCTAACCTCCGCCATATACCTTTCTAACGATGCTTCATCTCTTTGCGTAATTTTAGGTGTAATTTTTAACTGTCTCATAAAACTTGTTTTGAATTTTATACGCAAATTAGATGCCCCTAGTTGGTAAAAATTACAGAAAATGTAAAACTATTGAGCGAACGGGCTATTTGATTGAGTGAATGTATGCTTTTATTGAGTGAATGAACCTCTAAATTTCATACATTAGTTTTGTAATTGCATAAATTAAAGTGTATTTTTGCCCCTATGATTAAAAATAAACCCATCATTGGAATTTCACAAGGCGACATTAACGGAATAGGTCCAGAAGTGATTCTAAAATCTGTATACAACCCCGATATTCTTGAAATCTGTACCCCGGTTATTTTCAGTTCTCAAAAAACCATCACCTATTTTAGAAAAGCGCTGCATCTCAATGACTTCAATTTTCATCCCATAAAAAACTTTTCTCAATTAAATCCTAAAAAAGTCAATGTTTTTGTCTGTTATGAGGAAGAAGTCCCCATTGATTTAGGTCAACCTACATTAGAATCTGCAAAATATGCCTATATCTCCTTAGAAACCGCTGTGAATGCCCTATTATCCAAACAAATTCACGCCCTTGTTACAGCACCAATCAATAAACAATCCATTCAAAAAATACGCCAGGAATTCAGAGGACATACTGAATACATTGCCTATAAATTAAAGGAAAAACCTCTGATGACCTTTGTAGGCGAAGAACTTAAAATCGCCTTATTAACCATACACACACCAATTAGCTCTGTTACCAAATTTATTACTCAAGAAAATATCATTGAAAAAATCAATATTCTAAAAAATTCCCTCATTCAGGACTTTCAAATACGAAAGCCAAAAATTGCTGTTTTAGGTCTAAATCCTCACGCCGGTGAAAATGGCTTAATCGGTAATGAAGACAAAGAAATCATTTCTCCTGCCATTCAATCTTTTGAAAACGATAAATCCTGTCTTGTTTATGGTCCATTCTCCTCCGATGCTTTTTTTGGAAAAAGAATGTACAAAGAATTCGATGCTGTTTTAGCAATGTATCACGACCAGGGACTTATTCCTTTCAAAATGTTGGAGTTTGAAACAGGCGTAAATTACACCGCAGGTCTTTCAGTTGTCCGAACAAGTCCAGACCACGGTACAGCTTATGACATCGCTCAAAAGTTTTGCGCCAACCACCAATCCATGCTAAATTCAATATATCTCGCCATAGATATATTAAATAACCGCAAACTTCATAAAGAAATTACCCAAAACCCGCTAAAAATTTCTGAAAAAATTAAAGAACAATAATCTTTACATAAAAAAACTTATCACTCATAACTATCTACCCTTAACTCAAAATTCATAAAACTATGGACTTTCAACTCACCGAAGAACACTTAATGATTCAAAAAATGGCACGGGATTTTGCTCAAAATGAGCTAAAACCCGGTGTTATTGAAAGAGATGAAAAACAACAATTTCCAGCCGAACAGGTAAAGCGAATGGCTGAACTTGGCTTCTTAGGAATGATGGTAGACTCAAAGTATGGCGGAGCCGGATTAGATACTATCTCTTATGTGCTTGCCATGGAAGAAATATCAAAAGTTGATGCATCGTGTAGCGTCATAATGAGTGTGAATAATTCATTGGTCTGCTGGGGTCTTGAAAAATTTGGCACGGAAGAACAAAAACAAAAATACCTTATTCCACTTGCAAAAGGCGAAATCATCGGCGCTTTCTGTCTATCCGAACCAGAAGCCGGTAGCGATGCTACTTCACAAAAAACTACAGCAGAAGATAAAGGCGATTATTACCTATTAAACGGCGTCAAAAACTGGATTACTAATGGTGGGAGTGCTTCTGTCTATCTTGTGATGGCTCAAACAGACAGAGAAAAAGGACATAAAGGCATCAATTGTCTCATTGTTGAAAAAGGAATGGAAGGATTTACCATTGGTCCGAAAGAAAATAAAATGGGAATCCGCGCCAGCGATACACATTCTCTAATGTTCAACAATGTGAAAGTTCCAAAATCTAATAGAATAGGTGAAGAAGGTTTTGGTTTTAAATTTGCCATGAAAACATTGTCCGGCGGAAGAATTGGAATAGCAGCTCAGGCATTAGGTATTGCTTCTGGTGCTTATGAATTAGCCAAAGAATATGCCAAGCAACGAAAAGCATTTGGACAAGAAATCTATAAACATCAGGCCATTGCATTTAAATTAGCAGATATGGCAACTCGTATAGAAGCTGCACGGCTATTAGTATTGCGTGCTGCATGGTTAAAAGACCAAGGACTACCTTTTGACAAAGAAAGCGCTATGGCCAAACTTTTTGCTTCTGAAACAGCTATGTGGGTTACAACAGAAGCCGTTCAAATCCACGGTGGCTATGGTTATGTTAAAGAATACCACGTAGAACGTTTAATGCGTGATGCCAAAATCACTCAAATCTACGAGGGCACATCCGAAGTTCAAAGAATCGTGATTTCAAGGGCTATCACTCAATAACCCCAAAAACATATCTATGTTCTCATACGATAACATTAAAGAATTGGTGGAAAGAGCAGGCGCTCTGGGGAGGTTTCTTTGACAAGGCCAGATTAAAACTTCAAATTACAGAACTGGAAGAAAAAACTTCTGCTCCCGACTTATGGAACAATCCTTCCAGGGCAAAACAATTGCTCAAAGAATTAGAACTACATAAAGACAAACTGCAAAGTTTGGAAAAAGTTGAATCGGCTGTATCCGACCTTCAGGTCATGTATGATTTCTACAAAGAAGGTGAAATAGACGAAAAATCTCTTTCGGAAGAGTATGAAAAGGTAAAAGATTTAATTGAAGAATTTGAAATTAAAAACACACTTACCGAACAAGAAGATACACTTTCGTGTATTCTTCAAATTAATGCAGGAGCAGGAGGAACAGAAAGTTGCGACTGGGCTTCCATGTTATTGAGGATGTACGAAATGTGGGCTAATAAACATAATTACAAAGTAACCGAATTAGATATTAACCCCGGAGATGTAGCTGGTATTAAATCTGCTTCCATTCAAATAGATGGACCTTATGCTTACGGCTTATTAAAATCTGAAAACGGCGTTCATCGGTTAGTTCGAATCAGTCCCTTTGATGCTAATGCCAAAAGACATACCTCATTTGCCTCTGTATTTGTTTATCCGGTAATAGATGATACAATTGATATTCAGATTCACCCCAATGACATTGAAATTACGACTTCACGCAGCGGTGGAGCAGGAGGACAAAATGTCAACAAGGTAGAAACCAAAGTACAAATCTATCACAAACCAACTGGTATTACCGTTGTTTGTCAGGTTGAAAGAACACAATTAGCTAACAGAGAAAGAGCCATGCAAATGTTAAAGTCACAACTCTATGAATTGGAAATGCGCAAACGAAATGAAGCAAGAGAAAAATTGGAAAGTTCAAAAATGAAAATTGAATGGGGCTCACAAATCAGAAGTTATGTACTTCATCCTTACAAAATGGTCAACGACCACCGTACAGAATTGAAAATAACAGATGCCGATGCCGTCCTTAATGGCGAAATAGACCCATTCATTAAAGCATTCTTACTTCAAAAACTTAAAGAAAAAAATACTACCTCTTAATTTTTTGTTTTAAAATAACAACCATGAATAAAATAGAATTAATCAACACTGCTTTTGATAATAAAAATTTACTTAAAGAGGAGAATGTGCGTCAAGCAATATTAGAAACGATTGATAAACTTGATAAAGGACTGTTAAGAGTAGCAGAATATCAGGAAGATACAGATAAATGGGTTGTTAACGAATGGATTAAAAAGGCAATATTATTGTATTTTCAAATATTAGAAAACAAAAGCATTATAGCCGGTGATTTAAATTTTTATGATAAAATTCTTCCTAAAAAAAATTATGATCAACTTGGTGTAAGATGTGTACCACCTGCTATTGCCCGATATGGTAGTTTCATAGCACCCGGTGTAATATTAATGCCATCTTATGTGAACATTGGAGCGTATGTAGATTCAGGCACAATGGTAGATACATGGGCCACAGTCGGAAGTTGTGCTCAAATTGGAAAAAATGTACATCTCAGTGGTGGTGTAGGAATTGGTGGCGTTTTAGAACCACCTCAAGCACAGCCCGTTATCATAGAAGATGGAGCATTCATCGGTTCACGCTGTATCATTGTTGAAGGTGTACGAATCGGAAAAGAAGCCGTGCTAGGTGCAAATGTTGTGATAACTCAATCTACCAAAATAATCGATGTTTCAGGCAATGAACCAATTGAATACAAAGCTTATGTCCCCCAAAGAAGTGTTGTAATTCCCGGTTCATATCCCAAAAAATTTCCTGCAGGTGAATACTCCGTATCTTGCGCTCTAATCATTGGTAAACGTAAAGAAAGCACCGATCTTAAAACATCTCTTAATCAAGCATTGCGAGAATACAATATCTCTGTTTAATGAATTTATCTTTTAAAAAGATATTAGTAATACAAACTGCTTTTATTGGTGATACCATCCTAGCTACATCGGTTGCAGAAGAATTGCATGAGTTTTTTCCACAATCTGAAATATTTTTACTTGTAAGAAAAGGTAATCACGCCCTATTTGAAAACCATCCTTTTCTACAAATTTTAACCCACGATAAAACCCATAAGTTTTCTTCGCTTTTTAATCTTTTCAAAAATATTCGTAAAGAAAAATTTGATGTAGTTGTCAATTTGCATCGCTACACTTCCTCTCATCTGCTGACAATCCTATCAGGCGCACGAGTAAAATTAGGTTATTCTTCAATTTTCAAAATGTTTTACACCCACACTATTCAGCATAATTTTCAAAAAGGTCTACACGAAATTCATCGCTATCATTCTATTATCCAACCACTCACACATTCTGAAAAAATTTTTCTCCCTAAAATTTATCCTCCTCAAAATTTACCTGATAATTTTTTCTCTGAAAAAGAATATATTTGTCTTTTCCCCGGATCATTATGGCCAACAAAACAATTACCACCCACTAAATGGATAGAACTCATCCATAAGATTCCTGACAAATTCAATATCTTCCTGTGTGGTTCAAAAGAGGACAATAATTTATGCGAATACATTAAAGTCAAATCTCAACATCCCAATGTTACCAACATTGCAGGAATGTTTTCTCTTCTTGAAACAGCAAGCATTGTGCAAAAGGCGAAAAGAGTTTTTGTCAATGATAGCGCACCCTTACATATTGCTTCAGCGTTGAATATTCCGGTTACAGCTTTTTTTTGCAGCACTGTAACGAACTTTGGTTTTTTTCCATTATCCGATGATGCTCAAGTTATTGAAGTTGAAAATTTAGATTGTCGTCCATGCGGCATTCATGGTCACAAACAATGTCCAAGAGGGCACTTCCGTTGTGGATTAGAAATTTCATTAGATGAAATTAAAATTTGAATACAATGAGAAATATTCTTTTAAGTTTTCTTCTAATTTTCATTATCTCCTGTGCACCTTCTAGATTTGTCAAGCCCTTACAAAAAAACGAACAAACATTATCTTTAAGTTTTGGCGGTCCACTTATCAACTTCAATAAAATTCCAATGCCCATTCCTTTGTCCACTTTATGCTATGCTTATGGAATTACCAATCAAACGACCTCATTTGGAAGTATTCACACTACCTCTTTACTATTCGGTAATTTTCAAACAGATTTAGGAATCGTTCAATCTTTACGAAAAAACGACAGTATTTGGGGGATTTCAATATCTCCAGCATTTCAAATAATTTACAACTTTAGAAATAAAACTGGTTTTAAAATTTGGCCGTCGTTAGAAGCTAATGTCTATTACAAACTTCCAAATAGCACTAACTATCTGTATTTGGGAAATTCAAATTGGATGGAATTTTCAAAATATAAAGCACATGGAGAAAAACAAAACACACTTGTTTTGCCTGATATTCATCTGGGCTGGTTGACCAACTCCAAAAAATGGAATCATCAAATAGAAATAAAATATATTGCTCCGGGAATCAATAATCTACCTAACGTTGTTCCCTATATTGGCATCAATCACAAAGGAACGTTGGGAATTTATTATAACATCACATTCAAATTTTAATCACCATGAGAAAATACTTCTTACTTATAGTTATTATTTCTTTACTTCACCATTCATGTCTAAAATTAGATAACCAACTTTTTAATAATCAAAAAATTACTGAATATAAATTGGATAATTACACGGGCGAACAAGATTTTGTATTAGATGCTTCTTACAACATTCCTTCGCATCTGATAAACCTCCTCACCATTCGTTCTGGTAACTACAATATCAAAGCTATTTACATTGGCGACATTAATAAAATTTCTACCGATACAATCATCGTATATTGTCACGGAAATAAGTGGCACATGGATTTTTATTGGCAAAGAGCAAAACTATTGGCACACGTTAATGGTAAAAATCGTTATGGTGTTATGATGATGGATTATCGTGGTTTCGGGCTGAGCGAAGGAAAACCCACTGAGGAAGGATTGTATGAAGATGTTGATGCTTGCTTAAATTGGCTAAAAAACAAAGGTCTTACTGACAATCGGCTGATTATTTATGGTTTTAGTTTAGGAAGTGCTCCTGCTACGAAATTATCTGCTGAACCCCGTAGTTTAAAACCTTCTAAACTTATATTAGAAGCTCCATTTGCCAGCGCGGCAGTTATGGTACAAGATGGTACTCAACTCAATATGCCTGCCGATTATTTTACGAATCTTAAAATCAATAATGCCGACTTAATCAAAAAAGTCCATCAACCTTTATTATGGATTCATGGCACAAAGGATAATTTTTTGAATTATAAAACACATGGTGAAGTAATTTACAAAAATCATTCTGGACTCTTTAAAGAATATTACCTCGTAAATGATGCTGACCACGGCGAAGTGCCATTAAAAATGGGATTCTCAAATTATTTAAATACCATCGGAAAATTTATTCGTAGAACAAATTAGAAATTATTAACCTATACTCAATAGCAAATTTTTTTGTAACTTTGTGATGTTATGAAACTTGCGATTAAATTATTTGTTTTGTTATTTCCCATATTGGCTTTTTCACAAAGTGCTCTGGATGTAATTGAAAGTGGACAGGATTTAAATGTGTTATACCGCAATGAACATTCGTTTAATATCTTCTTAAACACACGTGGATGGGGCTTTGGTTATAGAAGAGGAAAGCACATTACTGGCAGAATAAAAGGACTTTTTGAAATTGAAGGCGCTTATCTAAAACATCCTAAAGAAGTTAAATTGCGTGGCAATGCTGAAAATAAGGTTTCTTTTGTGTACGGTAAATTAAATTCTATAATGATTTTAAGAAGTGGAATTGGTACTCAACATACTATCTTTAAAAGGAACGACCGAAAAGCTGTAGAAATCAGAGCCACTTACTTTTTAGAAGGGAATTTGTCATTTGCTAAACCTTATTATGTTCAAATAGTTGGAGAAGGTGGATTCAGAAATACACAAATTGTAAAATACGACCCTCAAAAAATTACCTCAATTGATAGCATTGTAGGTCGTGGATCTTTTTTATATGGATTTGATGAAATCAAAATTTATCCAGCCATAACGGCTAAATTTCTGATGAGTATAGAATATGCAAATGTGTCTTACAAAATAAAAGCCATTGAAGTTGGTATTATTGGTGATTTCTATCCCAGAGCACTTCCTATTATGGCTCAAAATCCGGCTGAAAATTATATTATCACATTACAACTTGGTTTTGTTTTTGGTAAAAAATGGTTTTAAAAATTGATGTATGGAAACTACTGTTGCAACTCAAAGCGATAAACCTAAATATAAAAAACCCGAATGGCTAAAAGTAAAATTACCATTAGGAGAAAATTATCTTAAGGTCCGCGAAATTGTTGACAAACACAAATTGCACACTATTTGTCAAAGTGGTAATTGTCCTAACATGGGAGAATGCTGGGGCGCTGGTACTGCTACCTTTATGATTTTAGGAAATATCTGTACTCGTTCCTGCGGCTTTTGTGCTGTTGCTACTGGTAGACCTCTTCCTGTTGATTGGGACGAACCAATGCGTGTTGCTCGATCCGTAAAATTAATGGGTGTTAAACATTGTGTCATCACTTCTGTTGACCGTGATGATTTGAAAGACGGTGGGTCTATAATATGGGCAGAAACTATTAAAGCCATTCGTGAAATATCTCCTGAAACTAAGTTTGAATGCCTTATTCCCGACTTTCAAGGGAAATGGGAAAATATTAAACGTATTGTAGATGCAAAGCCCGACATCGTTTCTCACAACATTGAAACGGTGAGACGACTTACCAAACAAGTTCGTATTCAAGCAAAATACGAAAGAAGTTTAGAAGTACTCCGCATACTCAAAGAAGCCGGTATGCGCACGAAATCCGGTTTTATGGTAGGGCTCGGAGAAACAGTGGATGAAATTTATGAAACCATTGACGACCTTGCATCGGTAAAAGTAGATGTCATTACGATTGGTCAATATCTTCAACCAACTGCTAAACACTTACCTGTTGCCAGATTTGTACATCCCGATGAATTCAAAGCATTCAAAGAATACGCATTGAAAAAAGGATTTAAACATGTAGAAAGTGGTCCGCTCGTTCGTTCTTCCTATCATGCAGAAAAGCATGTAGAATAAAAGATATTTTATGAAAAAGCAAGAAACCATTGAAGATGCAAAAACTTATTTAGAAAATGCAAAAAGCATATTAAAAGAAAAAGCACAATTGGAAGGAGGTTATTACTCAAAACCAAAGTATGTTAAAATGGCGGGTAATACTGCATGGAATGGTGTTTTAGTAGCATTGGATGTTTTGATGCATGAAAAAGGCATCAATAAGAAAGGTAGAAAAAATGTAGACGATTACAGAGATTTAATTGCAAGAGAAAATCTAAAGCTACTAAAAACTTTCAACTCTGCTTATAATCATCTTCATTTATTCATGGGTTATGATGGAGAATTAAATGCTCAAATTGCTAAAACTGGAATGAAATTAGCCGAAGAAATTATCCATTGGGTAGAAAAGAAAATTAAAAAATGAATAGAGTTAGATGGACATATTTTCAGGAAGTATCTGTGCCCAAAAAATTCAAAGCTTATTTGTGGGATCATATTGAAGGGAAAGCACCGTTAGAAAAATTAATTTATAGAATTTTAATTTATGGCTCCTTCAAAGATATAAAATGGCTCTACAAAAAGTATCCGGAAGAGTGTTTCACAATTGTAAATAAATATCCCGACATAAACAGAAGCGTAAAATTCTGGATAAAATACTGGCATTCTATTTCTCATGCATGAAAACACACTACAACGCATTATTACAACTTGCCATTAAAATTCACAATATATTCTCAAAAATTAGTTAGCAGAAGGGACATCTATTAATTTAATTATAAACCTATGAAAAAAAACATCTCAATTACAAGGAAGTTTTTTATGATGTGCTATGTATTAGTTTTTACTTCAACTATAATAGCACAGGATATGATCTTTAAAACAAATGGCGAAGTCATCGAAGGAAAAGTAGTTGAAATAACAGACCTTCTGGTAAAGTATAAAAAAATCAACATCCCCGGTAATGTGATTTATTCTATTGCAAAAAGCAATGTAAGTAAAATAGTATACGCCAATGGTAAAGAAGAAATAATAAATGCCACAAATACGATATATCCTTATGCCTACCCGGAAGAATATGAAAAACTAAAATTTGATTCCATTGTTCGTAAAAAGAAAAATATCGTCGGATGGGACGCTGCTCAATTTATTTATGTCTCCGCCGGAATGGCGTACGAACGTTTCTTTGGAAAACTCTCTCAATTTTCTATTCGTATTCCATTTTCCTTTGGCTTCTATTACATTGGCAATGACGATAATCTCATTATCAACGACAATAAATCATATAATTATTACAATGGTCAAAACGACAATTACTACATTTATCAAAAAGGAAAAATTTTCGGTTCTTCACTTGAATTCAACTATTATCCATTTGGAATGGGGAAACTTCGTTACTTTTTAGGATGCTATGCAGAATGGGGTTATTTTGCTTACAGAATAAAAAAAGAAATAAAAGTACAGGATCCTTATGGTGGTTATTATTTAACTTCCTATGTTGAACCTATGAGATATGATGGACAACATATTGCTGGTGGAATTAACAATGGTTTTATTTACCACATTAATCAATGGCTTACCATAACCGGAAATTTTGGATTAGGATTAAAAAAAGATGAAACCGTTCTTGTAGGAGATAAAATTCTCACTCAAGTTAAATTAAATCTCATTTTCGGAATTAAATTCTAAATATATGAAATATCTATTATTAACAACAAGTAGTATTTTTCTCTACATTTCTACTATTGCGCAATCTTTTACAGGCAATTCTTTACTCTTACACTTCAATGTAGGCATTGAAGCCCTGAATACAGAATACAACTACAAACTCATTAATACCAATCTTGATACACTCATTAAAGATAAAGCCGCCAACTCTAATTACTTTCTGGGATTAGAATACGGACCTTTAAAATGGTTAGGCATTGGTCTCAAAGCAAAGGTTAATAAATATTTTACAGAAAAAGACAATTTAACAGGCACTACTCCGTCTGCCAATTCTTTTGATATTGCATTCACTATAAGAGCACATCTTTTTCGTGTAAAACACTTTGACCTACCATTAGGTGTTTCTATAGGCGGATCCTCATTAACCTACAATAACAATGACCCTAACAATCCTATTACGGTAAATGGAAAAGGAACTTACTTTGATTTACACATACAACCTATGTTTTATTTCAAAAAATTTGGTTTCAATGCCTACGTCGGGCTACCAAGTATAAATTATTCAGACATGAGTACCAGTGATGCCTTTCTTAATCAATATATCTTAATGAACTGGAAAGGAAAAGGTCTTATTTTAGGCATCGGCTTACAATACAGAATTCTGAACTAATTTTAATTTAAACCAAATTATGCATTAGAAACTACATTATTCACAAGAGAGTGCTGCCCCTTCCATTTTATGGAAGATCCTTCCGTAAAACGGAAGGGGTTTATTCTTTATTCTCACAACTACTCTACAAAGGTGAAAGGGTGTAATTAAAAAATTCCTAAAAATCGCAGTGATAAAGGAATGATCAACATTTGAGGAATTTTTAATGAATAACTGGGGTTTAAATTCATAACACAAAACTCAAAACCATATAAACTCTTAGTCACATAAAACTTGCAATTTAAAACACATAGAATAAAATCTATTTTTTTCTATTAATCTATGTGGTAAAAAAATAACTCACAACTTATAACTCATAACTATAAAGTAGCCCATCACTTCTTTTTTCATTATATTTTTTTTCAAATTATATTTGCCAAAATTTTAAAATGATAGATTACATTTTCGGGAAGCTTATTGAACTGAATCCTGCTTTTGTGATAATTGAAAATAACCAAATCGGTTATAAATTTTTGATTTCTTTACAAAGCTATCAGTTTTTTCAAAACAAAACAGAAGTAAAAGTTTATACAGAAAGTATTTACCAACGGGATGAACTACCCAAGCATTATGGCTTTGCTACAAAAGAAGAAAGAGAAATTTTTCGGCATCTCATTTCTGTATCAGGTGTAGGCGGAAATTCAGCCATGTTGATGCTATCCTCTTTATCTCCTTCCGAAATTATTGGAGCCATAAATACCGCCAATGTTTCCTTACTGAAAAGTATCAAAGGAATTGGAGAAAAAACAGCCCAAAGAATTGTTGTGGACCTTAAAGGAAAATTAGGTAAGCACGAAGGTGGCATCGGACAAATTATACATACCGCAAATGACAAAATCAAAGAAGATACCCTGATGGCACTTGTAGCCCTCGGTTTTAATAAATCACAAGCAGAAAAAGCCATAGAAAAAACCATTTTACACAATAAAGAAGCCCTTTCTTCCGTTGAAATGCTTTTAAAAATCACACTAAAAAACCTTCAATAAACCACTTTAACAAGTGAAAAACAGAGAAGTATTCAATATAGTTTTAGGTGCTCTAATCTCGTTTTTTGTACTTCTATCTTTATACAAAACCGATGCCTCTTACCGTTCCTATTCTGTTTTAGCACTTTCTCAAACTACACCAAAAGCATTGACACCTATTGACTCCCCTCCTCCTCTACCCTACAATTTTTCAGACAACAAAGGCGAAGAACCGATTTATAACGAACAACACAAACTTTACCTGAATAATCCTTCCAATATCAAAACCAATATTGAATACGACCCTCAAGAAAAAAAATACAACATTCAACAAAAAATTGGTGATTATAGATACCGTCCTGATACTTACCTTGATGAACAGGAGTATCAGGATTATATGTTTAAAAAAGCGGTAAGAAACTACTGGCGTTCTAAAATTGCCGCCGAAGATTTAAATAAACCCAAAAAAGGTCTTATCCCTTCCCTTCAAATACAAAACGAACTTTTTGATAGAATTTTTGGTGGAAATACCATTGATATAAGACCTACCGGAACAATTGAATTAATATTTGGTATCAACCGAATGAAAAACTTTAATCCCGCCATCCCTCAACGTCAACAAAAAATTACGAACTTCGACTTCAACATGCGTATCCAACTCAATCTTCTCGGAAAAATTGGTGAGAAATTCAAAATCAACATGAATTACAATACCGAAGCCAATTTTGATTGGGAAAATCAAGTAAAACTCGATTGGGCCGGAGGTGAAGATGATATTCTCAAAAAAATTGAAGCAGGAAATGTTACCTTACCTTTAAATAGCTCCCTCATTACCGGTAGTCAAAGTTTATTTGGTATTAAATTAACCACGCAATGGGGAAAATTAACCGCTACTACTGTTTTTGCCCAACAGCGTGGGAAAAGACAAGAAGTAACCGTACAAGGCGGCGCCCAAACCCAACCTTTTGTTATCACCGCCGACAATTACGAAGCCAATAAGCACTTCTTTCTCTCCCATTTCTTTATGAAAAACTACGACAAATGGATGTCCACTCTTCCTGTAATTAACTCCCCTGTTGTCATTACAAAAGTAGAAGTATATGTTCTTAATCAAACCGGAACTACTGACCAAAATAGAAATGTCGTCGCCTTTGAAGACCTCGGAGAAGATTCTACTGATGTATTTCCTTCTATGAAAAATCCATCTTGCATTGCTAATCCTAATTATGTAGTTACTGATAGTAATGGAATTATACCCCACAACGGCGCTAACAATTTATACTACATCATTACCAACCCAGCTACCGGAATATTAAAAGACCGAAACAGCACCAATATCGCTGCTACTATAAAAAACGCTACCTCCAACTCCTGTAACTCCAGTGGTGAATACATGGTTCAATCCCGTGATTTTGACATCATCTATAACGCCAGAAAACTCAATCCCTCCGAATATACTCTTAATCCAAGATTAGGTTACATATCCCTTAATCAAACCCTCAATAACGATCAGGTACTTGCTGTATCTTTCCAATATACCTACAATGGTAAAACCTATCAGGTTGGAGAATTTAGCGACCAATTTCCAGACAATAATAAAATCCTTGTAACTAAATTACTAAAAGGTGCCAATGTGAACGTTCGTTATCCTACATGGAAATTGATGATGAAAAACGTTTACGCCATCGGTGCTTACAACATCAATCCTCAAAACTTCAACCTACAAATTTATTACAACAACATTGAAACAGGCGTAGATATACCTTACATCCCTTACGGTGCAGTCAATGGCGACCTTCTCATTCGTGTATTAGGATTAGACAACCTAACTGTCAATGGCGATAGACATTACGACGGCGTTTTTGACTTTCTTCCCGGTTACACCATCAATCCCGCCAACGGACGAATTTATTTTACATCAGTTGAACCATTTGGTTCTTATCTGAAATCAAAATTCAGTGCAACCGACTTTCCGAATGCCAATAAATACATCTTTCAGGAACTCTACGACTCCTTAAAAGTTGCCGCACAGCAAATCCCTGAAAAAAACAGATACAAACTAAAAGGAACTTATACTTCTTCCTCAGGTTCAGAAATCACATTAAATGCATTAAACATCCCACAAGGTGCAGTAGTCGTTACTGCCAATGGTGTCCGCCTTACCGAAAATGTAGATTATACTGTTGATTATACGCTCGGTAGAGTGAAAATCATCAATGATGGTTTATTAAACAGCGGCGCTCAAATAAAAGTATCGGTTGAAAGTAATTCACTATTCAACATTCAACAAAAAAGCTTAATAGGTACACGGCTGGATTACAAAGTCAACCGCGATTTACTATTGGGCGGTACCTTTATGAGATATTCTGAGCGCCCCATGACTCAAAAAGTAACCTTTGGGGACGAACCTGTATCCAATATTATTTGGGGACTGGATTATAATTATAAAACTGAAGCACCATTTTTAACAAGATTATTAGATAAATTACCCCTTTTCAGCACCAAGGAAAAAAGCTTTATCACCACACAAGGCGAATTTGCCCAACTCATCCCCGGCAATGCAGCCGCCATCAATCAAAACGGCGGAACATCCTATATTGATGACTTTGAAGGAAGTGTAAGTTTTATCGATTTAAGAAGTCCACAATCCTGGAAATTAGCCAGTATTCCCCAGGGACAACCATCCATCTTCCCTGAAGCCAGCTTGAGCGACACCATAGCCACTAATTTTAACAGAGCAAAATTATCTTGGTACACTGTCGACCCTGCTCTTCAAAGACAACAACAAGACATCACCCCTTCATATTACAATAAAAATATCTATTCCAATAACTTTTACCGACAAGTATTGGAAACAGAACTCTTTCCACTCAAAACTCCACCGAATGGACAACCCGTCATTTTACCAGTTCTTGACTTAGCATATTACCCAACAGAAAGAGGTCCCTATAACTTTGATATCAATCCTACACCTATTTCCGCGGGAATTGACCCAAACACCGGAAAACTTAAAAACCCCGAAAAAAGGTGGGCTGGAATCATGAGAAATCTAACTACTAATGACTTTTTCTCTGCTAATGTAGAATACATACAATTCTGGTTAATGGACCCTTTCAATTCCGATTACAACTCTTCTACCTATCCTGATATGGATGCCGGCAATCCACCTTCCGGCGAATTAATTATACATCTCGGTAATGTTTCAGAAGATATATTGAAAGACGGAAGAATGAGTTATGAAAACGGACTACCCGCTTCTTCATCAGCTACACAAAATTTACCTATCTCTCAAAGCAGTGTAGCAATAGTACCTTCCGTTCCACCTATTACTACTGCTTTTTCATCTGACCCTAATGACCGTGCCCAACAAGACGTTGGTTACGATGGTATGGACGATAACAAAGAAAAAGAACGATATAAATACCTACTTAGTCAAATTACAAGTGGCGGATTTAATACCTCTGCCCCACTCATACAGGAATTCCTAAACGACCCCGCTTCTGACAATTATCACTTCTTCCGTGGCGATGATTTTGACCAACAACAACTTAAAACTTTAGAACGTTATAAAAAATACAACAACCCACAGGGCAATTCCCCTACCGAACAGCAATACAAAAATCAAAACAGCGGCGGCTATCCAACAGTGGCTACCAACATGCCCGATATTGAAGACCTTAACAGAGACAATACTTTAAGTGAAACAGAAAACTATTATGAATATAAAATTAAAATTTCTAAAAACGATATTTCTCCTACACGAGTTGGACAAAATTTTATTGTCAATAGTTTTGAAACTACTGCGGATATTGAAGGTGTCAAAAAAAACAGTGAAATGGTATCAATTTAAAATTCCTGTTACCGAATTCCAGAAGGCTGTTGGAAACATTGAAGGATTCAATTCTATTCGTTTTATGAGAATGTTAGTAAAGGGCTTTGACAAACCTGTTATCCTTCGCTTTGCAAGATTTGAACTCGTTCGCACCGATTGGAGAAGATATCCCTATGATTTATCTAAACCCGGTGAATACATTGCTCACGACAACTCTAATACTTCTTTTGATGTTTCAGCAGTAAGTTTACAGGAAAATGGGACCAAAACTCCTGTGAGTTATATAATGCCGACCCAGCATTCAGCAACAGCAAAATGTTCAAACAACTAACCTTGTACTACTCAATGAACAAGCCCTTCAAATGCGTGTTGTTAATCTTGAAGATGGCGACGCAAGAGCCATTTATAGAAACATTGAACTGGACGCACGAATGTTCAAAAAAATGAGAATGTTTGTACACGCTGAAAAAATCCCAACCGCTGATAACCTTCTCAAAGATGGCGACCTCACTCTATTCGTAAGATTAGGAACCGATTACAACGATAACTATTACGAATACGAACTTCCTTTGAAATTAACACCAGCCGGTAAATACGATAATAATTCCGATAATGAAAA
The DNA here is from genome assembly GCA_026003255.1 of Bacteroidia bacterium. Taxonomy (GTDB): domain Bacteria; phylum Bacteroidota; class Bacteroidia; order B-17B0; family Aurantibacillaceae; genus BPGX01. The sequence goes on from BPGX01000005.1 coordinate 176,904, forward strand.
ATACATCGTCTGGCCAGAAGAAAACGAAGTTGTTATTGATTTTGACGAATTAGTGAACCTCAAACAATCCCGCAATAGAACGTACGGCAATAGTTTTTGCCGGTAGTCAAAATGTCTACCAAATGACGGTTGGCACACGAACACTTTCCATTCGGGGGAATCCCAATATTGGTACTATCAGAAGTATTATGGTGGGCATTAGAAATCCTAAAGACCCATCGATGCAATACCATAGTGCAGAAGTATGGATAAACGAACTACGACTCACCGACTTCAATAACAAAGGCGGATGGGCGACTACTGGTAAATTACAAGCCCAACTTGCCGACCTTGGTACGGCTAATATCGCCGGTACTTATAGTACTTCCGTTTTTTTGGAAGTGTTGACAAAAAAATCAATGAACGAAGCAAAGAAACCAATCTCACATGGGATTTTTCAACTCAATTACAACTCGGGAAATTTTTCCCGGAAAAATGGAAAGTAAGTGTTCCTTTCTACTACAATTATGGTGAAACAAGGATAATCCCACTCTTCAACCCCTTTGACCCTGATGTCAAAACAAAAGATATTCCTAAAAACGATTTCCTCAGTGATGCAGAAATTAAAAAAATGCAAAACGACGCTATGGACTATACTCGTCGAAAAGGATTTAATTTTACTAATGTCAAAATTGAAGGTTTGAAAAACAAAAAAAATGCCCCCTTTGCCTACTGACCTCTCTAACTTTACTTTTTCTTATGCTTACAATGAACAACTCAAACATAATGTCAACATTGACCATCAAATTATTAAACAATACAAATTTAACCTTACCTATCAATATAATCTGAAAGTAAAATCCATTAAACCTTTTGATAAATTCAAAATTTTTGACAAACCCCTTTTTGCTCTTATCAAAAACTTCAACTTCCAGCCACTCCCTAATAGTTATGGCTTCTCAACAGATATTACCCGCAACTATTCTGAACTCCTCAACCGTGACATCACAAGTTTTTATTTCAACGAACCTGATAAAACTTTAACTCAATACAACAAACAATTTTTATGGACAAGAAATTACTCCCTCCGTTGGGATTTAAGTAAGTCCCTTAAATTTGATTACAATGCTACCAATAATGGCCGAATCTTAGAACCTTACGGGGCAATTGACACAAAAGAAAAAAAAGATAGCATTAAACAAGAATTCAAAAAAGGTGGCACCACCACTGATTTCAAACAAACAATAAACTTAAATTATCAAGTTCCCATCAATCAAATACCATATTTAGAGTTCATCAATTTATCTTACAAATATACTGGTAACTATCAATGGACACGTCGTCCCTTTGCTTCTGCAGATACGATTGGTAATACCATTCAAAATTCTAACAATCAAAACTGGACAGCTAATTTGAGTATGACTATGCTCTACAATAAAATAAAATTCATCGACAAAATGGTGAAAGGAACGCTCTTTGATAAACCATCTAAAAAAGGCAAAGACAAAGTAGATTCTGCCAAAACAAATAAAAAAACAAATTCTCCAAATATCCTTTCTCAAGTTTTACAAGTATTTGGGAAAACCATCACAATGGTCAAGACAATTTCTATTAGTTTTCAGGAACAAAAAGGAACAATTATACCCAATTTCAAACCTTCTTCTCAATACCTCGGTGTAGATGGTACTCAAAAATATGCGCCCGGCTTTGAATTTGCTGCAGGAATACAAAAAGATATTATTCCTAATGCTATTGAAAAAGGTTGGATTTCCAAAAACCTAATTCAAACCTCACCCATCACCAAAAATTATCAAAAAACTTTTAACTACAGAGCATCGGTTGAACCACCCGCTGGTATTCGGATTGAAATTAATGGCAATCAAAGTTTTACTCAAAACCTTGCTCAATATCTTGTGTGGGACACTATTACCAAGCAATTTACTTATGTAAGCCCTAATGAAACGGGGAACTTTAGTATCTCTATTTTTACCTTAAATAAATCTTTCAAAGAAAAATGGAAAGGCACAGAATCGCAGTTGTTCAAGGATTTTCTTGATTTACGAAAAGAATATGCACAATTCTTAAGCAGTCAAAACCCCAATTCTGCTGGAATTAAAACCGATGGTACAGGTAACACGTATTATGATGGTTACGGTTATACACAACAAGATGTTCTTATCGGCGCATTTTATGATGCCTATACAGGTAAAAGAATTAAAAACTATAGTACAAAAAATCTTTTCCCTTCATTCCCAATGCCAAACTGGAACATAACATTTGATGGTTTAGGTAAAATTAAATTCCTCCAAAAATGGTTCAAAGCCATTACACTTAAACACAGTTATAAATCAACTTACACGATTGGCGGTTATAACAATAACCTATTATACGACGAATTAAATGGTTACCAATTTTCTCGTTCACCTGTGGAAAACCCAATTGTCAATGGCGTACAAACTACTCAAAACTTTAACCCCAAATACAACATCACCACTGTAACCATACAAGAAGCATTTGCTCCTTTGATTCGAGTGGATTTCAATTTTGTAAAACCCGGATGGCAAGCTAACTTTGAATTGAAAAAAGATAAAACCGTAAATCTCAATTTAACCGGTCCTCAAATTACTGAAACCAAAGGACAAGAATATGTTGTCGGCATTGGTTATCGCTATCCGAAATTAAAATTGAAAAAAATTAAAATACAGGGCAAAGTATTAGAAAGTGATTTGAATATCAAAATTGATTTAAGTTATAGACGCAATCTCAATGTTGTGCGAAGAATCTCCGATGGTGTAACACTACCTACCACTGGTGCTGACATTATTTCACTTCGTTCTTCAGCTACTTATCAAATTACTTCAAATATCGCTTTGAGAATATTCTACGATTGGATTAAAAATATTCCTCAAACTTCCGCAACTTTTCCAACTTCCAATACCAATGCTGGATTTAGTCTGAGAATTAGTTTTCAGTAAAAAATACATAATATCAAAACACATGCTGGTTAAACCTTTCACCCTTCCACGAGTGGAAGAGTTTGACAGTTTAGGTAAAATTTCAATGCTTAATTTTTTCAATAATAATTAGTTAGACGATAAATAACCTAACACTTTCTGGACAACTAATGGAAAGAATTTTTTGTTTTCCCCTTTGTTTGAAAAAAAGTTATAATGTTTAGATGTAATAAACTGTAAAAGTTGTAAATTGAATCTACAATTTGAAACTTATGGATATCGAAAGTTTCAAAAAAAGAATTTTTTTCACAAAATTATTAGAACATTGGAATTTTAAGGAAGGATAACTTTATATTGGTAGTATTTTTTGCCATTAAAATATATTGCAATATAATAGCCAGAAGGAATTTGTTCTCTTGAAAATCTATATTCGTCTTTTTTAATCGGATTGATTTCAAAAATTTTCTTTCCACTTAAATCCAATAACTCAAAGATAGAATAAGGATTTTCTACAAAATAAAAAAATACCTCATTATTATCAAATTCATAACGAAAAGGTATGTACTCGTATTGAAATAAAACATCTCTGATGATGAACTTTTCATCTGTTTGTTCATTATTTACCACAACCAATCTGTAATAACTAATTCCTTCATACGGATTATCATCCGTTAGAACATAGAGTTTTTCATATAAAGAATTTTCAGAAGGAACTTTAGCAAGCAAATTGAAATGTATACCATCTTTGCTCTTTTCAATACGATAATGACTTAAATTCTTTTCATTTTTGACCAACCATTTCAGGTAAACTAAATTTTTATCTGTTTCTGCCCAAAAACTATAAATATCTACCGGCAAAACATCAGAACAGTTACAACCCGATTGAATTTGAAGAGTAAAAGTAACAATTTCATCACTTCTATTTGCTGACATTGCTAATGTATAAGTACCACCACTGCTCATCGCGTATTGAAAAGTAGCACCACTATTGCCACCCTCCAGTTACAGTAAATCTATTACCACTTTGAGAGTATAATGGAGTACCTGAATGGGTAATCATATTTGTACTAGTGGGAGCAGCAGAACCTTCTATTGAGAAATTATCTCCACCATCTAATCCGGAATTTCCACATCCAGTAGTAGAACTACAATTAGTAGCATTGTTAGAACAATTTGTTCCACAGTTATTGCACCCATTACTATTGCATCTTTGTCTAAAACTAGCTGATAAGGTAGAAGAACACCCCGCAGGTATTGTAATTATTGTACTTTTCTGTTGCTGCCCACCAGAACCACTTGCCCCAAAACAATTTCCACTAAAAGAAGTACAATTACACATTGCACCAAACCACGAAAACTCTGTCAAATCGCAACCTCCTGTACAACCCTGTCCATTATTACATTCATTGTAAATACTCATGCCTCCTGTTATACAGACATTCTGCGTAAAAACATTCATCAATGTGCCTAAAAATAGAATTACAGAACAAAAAAACTTACAAAAGGGATTCATTACATTAAATTGTCACTACAAAGATATAGAATAAAATTAAACTTTCAATCAAAAAATCATTAAGTTTAGATGAAACTTTACTTACCAAAAACAATTATTATAGTTTCTCATGTTAAATTACCTAAAATGAAACTAACCGTTCATCTTTAAACTGCTTCAAAAATCGCACATCATTCTCAAAAAATAATCTCAAATCATTGATTCTATACTTCAACATAGTGATTCTCTCAATACCCATTCCAAAAGCAAATCCAGTGTATTTTCTGGATGATATACCGCAATTATCTAATACCTTGGGGTCAACCATTCCACATCCCAATATCTCTACCCAACCTGTATGTTTACAAACAGGACATCCTTTTCCTCCACATATTGTACAACTAATATCCACCTCTGCACTGGGTTCTGTAAATGGGAAATAACTTGGTCGCATTCGTAATTGTGTGTCCTTTCCAAACATTTCTTTGACAAAATATAATAATGTACTCTTAAGGTCAGCAAAAGATACATCTTCATCAACATATAATCCTTCTACTTGATGAAATTGACAATGAGCGCGTGCACTAATGGTCTCATTCCGATAAACTCTTCCCGGACAAATGATTCTAATCGGTGGCTCCGCATTTTCCATCACACGAATTTGCACGCTGGATGTTTGAGTACGCAACATTTTGGGGCTCTCTGTAATATCATCTGTTGTATTTTCAATATAAAACGTATCCTGCATATCTCTTGCTGGATGGTCTGGCGGTGTATTCAATGCCGTAAAATTATGCCAGTCGTCTTCTATTTCTGGCCCATCACTCACAACAAAACCAATTTTTGAAAAAATATCAATAATTTGTTTTCTCACAATCGTCAAAGGATGTAAAGAACCCTGTTCCACTAAATTGAGTTCTAAAGTCAAATCATCCTCCACTTTAATATCAATTTGATTGTCTAATTCTTTACGTTTTTCATCAAAAAATAATTGTGCCTTTTGTTTTAATTCATTAATATGTTTTCCTAATTCTTTTTTTACAGAAATATCTGTGATGTTTTTAAATTCGTCCATTAAAACCTGTACAATACCCTTTTTGCTTAACCATTTTAATCGAAATTGTTCCAATGACTGTTTATCTGCAATTTGTTCGTTTTGTAGTTCCACTAAATAATTTGCAATTTTGTCTTTCATAATTTTCACATGCATTTTGAAAGGGCAAAAGTAGGTATTTTTTTTGGGATATTGCTGGCAATACTTAATTGTAATATCAACGCTCAAAGCTATTTATCTTTTGAAGTTATAGATGGAGATACCATCAATATCATTGATAAAAATGGCTTAAAACAAGGGATATGGAGAACATTCTGGAGTAATGGAGATTTAAGAAGTGAAACATTTTACATTGACGGCAAAAAAAAATGGTTTAGAAATAATTTTTTACGACTCTCCCCGATTGTCCCGAACAAGAAGCTTATTATAAGAACGACACACTGAACGGCTGGTTAATTCGCTATTCCAAAAGATGTAAAAAAATTTTTGAAGAACAATATGTCAACGGAATTAAAGAAGGTTGGGAATATGAGTACTATGATAACGGTATCAAAAAAGCCGAAGGATTTTACAAAAAAGGCGCATTGGAGGGATTTTATAAAGTGTTTAATAAACGTGGGCATTTTGCTTATGAAACAAGAATCGTAACGACAGATTTAAATCTTCAGCCCAATCTATCAGATACTTCAAACAATGTTATATACAAAGTGATTCAACGAAATCAAAGAAAATGGAACAAAGAATTGATTGTTATGGACATTACGGGAAGTATGTATCCGTATGCACAACAAGTTTCTACCTGGCTACAACTTCATTTTTCAAATGATAGTACCCAACAATATTTTGTTTTTTTTAATGATGGAGATAGGAAACCCGATGCAGCTAAAAAGGTGGGTGTAACAGGAGGAACTTACTTTACAGCAGCCAGAAAAGTTGAAGACATTATCAAAACAATGAACCTGGCTATTAGAAATGGCGAAGGTGGTGATGCTCAAGAAAAATGTCATTGAAGCCATATTATATGGACTCAAAAAAATAAAAGAAATTGAACACGTTATATTAATTGCTGACAACTGGGCACCAGTAAGAGATATTAATCTATTACCCAAAATTAAAGTGCCAGTTCACGTTATTCTTTGTGGTGTAACCAACGGAATGAAAATCAACGCCGATTACTTAAATATCGCATATAAAACTAAAGGTTCTATTCATACCATTGAAGAAGATATCGATTTTTTAATTCAAAATGCATCTAATGAATTTTTTATTAATGGGAATTTGTATAAATTGAAAAATGGGAAATTTTATTGAAAAAAACAATTATCATCTACTCGTTCCAAGTTATCAAATTTTTGATACATGAATAATTAATGTTCAAAATACAGTAGAGAAATTTGAACCAAATTAATCTTCCTAAAAAACTAGTAACATTTGTGCGCAAGGAGGGACTCGAACCCCCACGCCTTTCGGCGCCAGATCCTAAGTCTGGTGCGGCTACCAATTACGCCACTTGCGCAGGCATCGGCTGCAAATGTAGGATGTTTTATGCCATTTTCCAAATATCCATGAAATTTTTCAAATAATACCACAACAAATTTATGAAATTTATTCGAAATTCATCCAATAACCCATCGAAGAATGAAAATCTAAAAAAATAATCTGTGGAAATCTGTTTCAATCTGTGGCATCCGTGTTCCATATTGTTTTTAAATTTATTCAAAAAAATTTATGGGAGAAATAAAAATCATTCAAAAACATTCTGTATCAATCTTTATTATCTATTTTCCATTACTTTATGTTAGGTATATGAATGATATTTTTTGGGAAGAAATTATCCTCACTATTTAATTCTACCATTTCCCCACCTGAACCTCCTCCTCCAAAACTTCCACCTCCAAATCCACTCCATCCACTACTTCCTGAACTACTACCCTCCCCAAGATGAATGACCGCCATAATATCCACCCCAATAGGTTCTTCTTCCTGATGTATACACTACTGGCTTACTTTTTCTGAATATCCAACTTAAAATTAAAATAACCAATATAATTAGAACAATAGCTGTAGCATCTTTTCCCCTGGCTGCCCGGCAAATCTTTTTCACTAATTTCTCCTTTTGCCAGTTGCATTAAGGCATCCAGCCCTTTGTCTAATCCCTCATAATATCTACCTTCTGCAAACAATGGCTGCATAATGTTTTCCCCGTATTTTTTTAGTCGCCAAATCCGGTATCGCGCCCTCTAGCCCTAATCCAACAGCAATGAAAAGTTCTCTCTGCCCTTTTCCACCAGTAGGTTTTATCAACACTACTACTCCATTATCTTTATCTTTTTTACCCTACTCCCCCATTTTTCTCCAATTAAAGTTGCAAATTCTGCGGCTGTATATCCTCCAAAATCATCTACAAACAACCACTGCAATTTGATTGCTGGTCTCTCTACTAAACTTTTCCAATTTTTGCTCAATTGCTTCCGCTTCATCTGGTGCTAAAAAATTTGGAAACTCTTTTGAAAAATTATTATACAATCTTGGAGGATTCGGCTTTTCGGGAATCTGTGCTAAAATATTCAAATAAGATAAACTTAATAAAACAACTGAGATTAAATAATGAGTAGTTTTAATTCTCGTTTTTGTAAAAAGTTCTTTCATAATTAAAAAGATATTTCATTAGATAACTCATTAGGATTTTCTTCAGTTGGTGGAAAATATTGTGCTAAAACCTCACCTACTTTAATAATACAATTACACAATACATCAGCTGTATGGCTATTATTTTTCAGGGATTGAATGAGTTGATTTACTAAATCATCCCAAAACTTTCTGTCCACTTTTTCATAAATACCTTTATCACCGATAATAGCCATCTTTCTGGAAATCACTGCAAAATAAAATAAAACCGCATTACGGTGTTGAGTCAAATGCATTTTATTTTTAATAAAAACCTTTTCAGCACGTTTAATCGGATTAATAAAACAAAAATTTTCAAGATGAACTCTGATTTCAGCAGATGTATTTTTCTCTGCTTCCTGAATACATTGAATTATTTTCTGTTGTTCTTCTTTTGTAAAAAAATTTTTTGCAAAACGCATCATCGTAATGATTTTATTATAGCACAAATGTAATCATTTAGATAAAGTGTTCTTAATACTCATTAAATCCTTTACCCATCAAAATTTTTGGAATACACTTTTTAATCCTGTTTTCAATAGTTTGCGATTGTTTAGCTGAATTAAAGTGAATCAAATAGGAACGTTTTCTGCCAGGAGTAAGCTTTTCAAATGCTTGTTTCAATTCTGGATTTTCTTGAAACATTTTGATTAATTCCGCGGGATATTCCAGTTCATCCTGTAACTTATTAAATACTACTCCCTTTTTCTTCCAATTCAATGGCTTGTTGTATGTAATTAAGTAAAATTTCTTTACGATCCATAATTTGTTCAACATTTACAAACTTCATCATTCTTACTTGATGAGAATGCTCTCCTGGCTTCTCAAGAACTTGAAATACATCATTTATTAAAGCACCTTTGAAAAAAGAAACTGCACAATAGCTTTTGAACACCGCTAATAAGCATACATTCTTACCATTGAATGTATAACAAGGTTGTGACCATTTCAGTTCTTCTTTCAATTTCGTTTGCAGTAAAATATCTCGTAATAATCTTATTTCTTTATTCCATATTTTCACTTTACATTTTTCTGTATCAAACTTTTCACAACGTCCACATCCTTTAAGAAGATATTCATCTACATTTTGAATCTTTCGCATACCAAAGATTTTAGCCATAAAGTTACACGATTACTTAAAGTGATTATTAAAAAATAGATGTTTTTCTGACTTAAATCATATTACATTGTTCAAATCTCACCTAATTTTACAAAAAATAAAACTTAAAATTATGAAAACGAACATTTACCTTTCAACATTAGCAATCTTCAGTGCCTTTTCAATTGAGGCACAAGTAACACTCACCCAAAGTAATCATGCACCTGTTATTGGTGATAACAATCCCCCGCCGACAGGCAGGACACTATTTAACTCCATTATACCAACCCTGAACATTACAGGCAATGGTGTAACCTGGGATTTTACCAACAAACTAGCATCCAATACAAATACACTTGTGAATGTATTTGTAGACCCTACAACATTAGCAGGTTCTTCAATATATATTGCTGCTGGATGCAATGTTGCTTTACAGGATAGTGACTTCTATAAAAGTTCAAGTACTAAATTAGAATATTTGGGCGATATAAGTCCTGATGGTGAAATATTTGATTTAACTCCCAATCCTGTAACTTTTATGCAATATCCTTTTAGTTATGGAAGTTCATTTACCGATGTTACAAGTGGTACAATGACTTTTCCGGGTGGTTCCTTCAACCTTACCGGAACTATAAATGTTGTAGCTGATGGTCAAGGCACACTTATTTTACCTAGTAATCCAACTATCGTTCATAATAATGTATTAAGAGTAAAATCTACTTCTACTTTACTAATTCAAGGAAACAGGGAGTTTATCCACTGTTACCGGAACACAAACGATGACTGAATATGAATATTATATCAGTGGTCAAAAATTTCCGGTTTTATGGATTCAATATGAAAAATTAAATATCCCTGCTTTAAATGTTAATGATTTTGAGGTAGAAATAGACCATCCCATAAATTATGTTCTTGGTGTAAATAATTCTTTTATCTCAAATAACACTAACGCATTATTATATCCTAATCCCACTCAAAATTCAATTAACATTGAACTTAACGATCAGGAAACATATACATTAAGTATCCTTTCAAATTGATGGTAGAATGATGTATCAAACCAAGTTTCAAACAAAAACTATCGATTCCATGCGAAAGTTGGGAAAAAGGCATATACATTCTGAATATTATACACCCTACTATGCCAGAAAAAAATCAATCCTTAAAATTTTTGAAGGATTAGTTTTTCAAAACTGTAAGTCACACATTCAAAGCCGCTGTTTTGCACAGCGGCTTTTTTTACTTTTAAATGTCAATACAATAATTTTGCGTTAATTTGTCGGCAGTATGTATGAAGAAATTGGC
>BPGX01000006.1 GCA_026003255.1 Bacteroidia bacterium
CAAAAAATCCATTGAAAGTCATTTCGGTTCAATCGCCAAAATTTGATGGTAAAGACCGAATTTTATTGGAATAAAAAAAGGCAGAGTAAATTTACTCTGCCTTTAAAAATTTTCCGAATAACAAATTAATCTTTTTGTTTAAACCCAACCAAAATATTAACACAGCCACTAGGAATCATTCCATGTTTGGCACTTGATTCAGGAACATCTATTTCTAAAATCATTTGCTGGGTTGATGCTACATTAAAATCCCAAAGGAAACATTTTTATGGTCTTTACTGTTAAATACCACCTTTTTATTTTTATCCAGTAAGCGAAATGCAACATCGCCTAAAATAGGCTGTGCACAAACCATTAAACGATAATCCTGACCGGCATAAAAACTCATTTGTAATTCTGCCTTTTCACCGGCCATCATAGTAGCTCCGTTCATTTGTCCATTATGTATGTATGGTGCTAAATCCGGAAGACATTTGCTTTTGGCAAAACTTTTACATTGCGCAAAAGTTGTATTTACTACAAATAAATAAAACAATGTTGCAACAACAAAACAAACTTTTTTCATTTTTATATGGAACTATAATTAAGGCTGAGTAATTTTATTTCTGATTTCGGTTACTTTTTTATCTATGGCTGATAATTGCTCTTCATTTATTTCAAACTCAGAGCCTCCGCCAATAGTAGTAGTACCATCAGCATTGGCTGTAGCAGTAGTTTCAGATTCAGTTTCTTTTATAGTTGCATAAATTGCCTGTAACGCTTTTAAATCATCTATCAAATCGCCAAAACTATCTGGTGATGCATAGCTTTCAAGCAATGCAATTAAATTGTCAAGTGAAACTTTTTGTTCGGCTATGCGTTTAGCAATTTCTTTGTTTTTATCGCTTGTTTTTAGTTTTCTTTCAATTTTACAGCCTAAATAAATGCCTTCAATCCAGCCACCGGTAATTATGTAGGCAGATACATTTCCTCTTTCATTTTCCTGCAAATAAGCATCTGTTTCCCAGTATGAATCAGAAATCAAAGCCAGCATGGAATCTCTGTTGCTCATATTTGCCTCCATTTTAGCTATTTTTTCTTCGCTAAATGCACTGGTAATTCCTAATCCATCTGCTAATTTTTTAGCACAAGCAAGATAAAGCATTGATTCCTGGGTATTATCATAAACAACTGCATAGCTTAAGTCTGCGCCATAAACTCCTAAGTTTAATGCACGACTTCTAACGGTTGAATATTTATCTTTTCTATCTACCGGATTTGGTAAGGTATTATCATATACGCTTCCGCTAGCCTTAAGTATAGAAGCCATTTCTATTGGAGATGGTATGCTGTAAAAAATCTTTTCGGCAGATACCGCTTTTAAAGAATCTACAACTGTATTTGCTGATGTTCCAGACTCGTTTTCTGAATCATCGCCATTACACGCCAATATTGTTAAACCTAAAATTAAAGGCAAAACAAACTTTATCAAATTTGATTTTATCATAAGGGTAATTTTAGCTGAAACAAATATAAATTACTTCAAATATAGGAAAATTATCGATAATAAAAACTAATGAGCTTCTAACCAGTTTTCACCGGTATTCATTTCGGTTATAAGAGGTACTCCTATGTTAAATGCGCCTTCCATTTTTTCTTTTACCAAATGCATTACATGCTCTTTTTCAGGCTTGTATAAGTCAAAACACCAATTCATCATGTACCTGCAATATCATTTTAGTTTGTAATTGATTTTTTTTCAATTCGGCAAAAATATCAATCATTGCTTTTTTAATAATATCTGCAGCTGAGCCTTGGATAGGTGCATTAATGGCATTACGTTCAGCAAAACCTCTTACTGTTGCGTTCGAAGAATTTATATCATTCAAATATCTTCTTCTGCCCATAATTGTTTCAACATATCCGTTTTTACGGGCAAAATCAATATTTTTATCCATGTAAGACTTAATTGCGGGATATTGCTGAAAATAATTATCAATTATTTCTTTCGCTTCGGTACGCGATATGCCTAAATTTTCGGATAAACCAAATGCCGATTGACCATAAATTATTCCGAAGTTAACAGCTTTTGCCTTGCTACGCATATCTTTCGAAACTTCTTTCTAAAGGGACACCAAAACTCTGGCAGCAGTGGCGGCATGAATTCTTTGCCTTCCTTAAAAGCAGTAATCATATTTTCATCTTTACTCAGGGCAGCAATAATGCGCAATTCAACCTGCGAATAATCGGCTGATAGCAGTAAATAATCGGGATTTCTGGGAATAAATGCTTTTCGAACCATGCGCCCGCGCTCGGTGCGAATAGGAATATTTTGCAAATTGGGATTATTGGAACTTAAACGCCCGGTAGCCGCTACCGCCTGCATAAAGGAAGTGTGAACACGACCTGTTTTTTTGTTTACCATTTCGGGTAAGCTATCTACATAAGTAGATTTTAATTTTCGCAACTCGCGATAATCTAGTATCTGCTCAATGATGGGATGTTTTTTTGAAAGCTTTGTGAGCACATCTTCTCCCGTAGCATATTGACCGGTTTTAGTTTTTTTGGCATTTTCATCAATTTTCAATTTATCAAACAATACTTCACCTAATTGCTTTGGTGAATCAATATTAAAGCTAATGCTGCTTGCTCGTAAATTGATTTTTCTAATACCAATAATTCATCCTGTAATTTTTGCGAATATTCATTTAAAAATGCTGCACTTATGTTTACTCCTTCGTACTCCATTGCAGCAAGCACCTGAATAAGGGGAGTTTCAATTTCGTAAAATAATTTTTCGCAATTATTAGAGGCTAATTGGGGTGCAAGAACTTCTTTTAACTGTAGGGTAATATCGGCATCTTCGGCTGCATATTCTTTAATTAAATCTAAAGGCACATCGCGCATATTCCCTTGGCTTTTCCCTTTTTTACCAATCAATTCCTCAATGGAAACAGGACGATAATTCAAAAAAGTTTCCGACAAATAATCCATACCATGTTTTTTCTCCGGCTCAATTAAATAATGTGCCAGCATGGTATCAAACAAAACACCTCTTACTTCTACTCCATAATTTTTTAAAAACTAATACATCGTACTTAATATTCTGCCCAACTTTTACGATTTTTTCATTTTCTAAAACTTTTTTAATGGGCTGTATCAATTTTTCTACTTCAGTTCTATCTGTAGGAAAAGCTATATAATATGCTTCTGATTTTTTAAAAGAAAAAGACATCCCTACCAGCTCCGCATCAATAGCATCGAGCGATGTCGTTTCTGTATCAAAACAAATTTCTTTTTGCTGAAGCAATTGTTCGCAGAGGGTTTCTACTTCATTCAATGTTTGAACAAGGATATAGTTATGTGGGGTATTTTTTATAGTGTTAAATTCTTCAATTTCTTTTTGGTTCACAGGCAATTCTTCCACATTCCCAAACATATCCATTTGGCCACTTTTATTTATCAATTGTATCTCTTGTCCCAATACACGCCTAGCAAGTGTTCTAAATTCAAGTTCTGAAAACAATTCAAGCACTTTTTCTTTATCGGGTTCTTCTAAGATAAGTTCCTGCTCATTGAACTCTACCGGAGCTTCAGTAAGAATAGTTGCCAACTTTTTGGACATGATTGCTTTTTCTTTATTCTCTTCAACACGTTCTTTGAGCTTCCCTTTTAGTTTATCGGTATTAGCCAGTAAATTTTCAATACTGCCAAATTCCTTAATTAATTGCTTTGCTGTTTTTTCGCCCACACCGGGTATTCCGGGAATATTGTCAACAGCATCGCCCCATAAACCTAAAATATCAATTACTTGTTTGGGATTAGATACTTCAAATTTTTCGCAAACTTCTTTAACGCCCAATATTTCAGCATCAGCGCCAAATCTACCGGGCTTGTATATAAAAATATTTTCGCTTACCAATTGCCCAAAATCTTTATCGGGCGTCATCATATAGGTAATAAAGCCTTTTTCTTCGGCTTTTTTAGCCAAGGTTCCGATTACATCATCAGCCTCATAACCATCTGATTCAATAACAGGGATTTTAAATGCTACTAAAATTTGTTTGATGTAAGGAATAGCGATGGCAATAGCATCAGGCATTTCTTCACGATTGGCTTTATAATCGGTAAAATCTTCGTGGCGTGCTGTTGGTGCAGCAGTATCAAACACCACCGCAATATGTGTAGGCTTTTGCTTGGTTAGCACCTCTACTAAGGTATTGGTAAAGCCTAAAATAGCAGAAGTGTCAAGCCCTTTGGAATTTACAGGATTAAACTTTGCATTGGCGTTTAAAGCAAAATATCCTCTATAAATAAGGGCAAAGGCATCTAATAAAAATAGTTTTTTTTCGTGCATTATATTGTTGTTACAACATCAATTATTCGTTATATAAAACCTGAAGCAACGTTTGGCCCACAGCCTTTAATGTATTGCGGTCTATTACATCCATGTTATCATCATGAGTATGCCAGTATTTCCCAAAATTGCTGCGGGTTTCAGGGTTGTGTTGAATGATATCAATAGAAGGAATGTTGGCAATGGTATTTACATAATAATGGTCGTCTGTAATTCCATCGGTGCGTTTGTATAAAAAGTAATTGCCATAACCTAATTTATGTGCCACCGCCCAAATCTTTTCAACCACATTTGATGCATAATACATAGAAGTTGCTTCCATTGTAAATGTGGCATCTTTTGCACCTACCATATCCAATAAAATTCCGTAATATGCTCTGTAACCGGGCAAATGTGGGTTTTTAGCCCAATATTGCGAGCCAAGACAATAGGTATCGGGTTTACGCGGAATCATGGTTCCATCGGGCTGGCCATAATCTTCTGCATCAAACAAAATAATATCAACACCAATATTTATAGGATTTAGGCTAATTTGACGGCCTATTTCGAGCAACACACCTACTCCGCTTCCGCCATCATTAGCTCCGGGAATTGGTTTGTTTTTATCTATACTATCCTGATCGGCAAATGGGCGTGTATCCCAATGGGCAAAAAGTAAAATGCGTTTTGAAGCATTTTTATTGTAGCTGGCAATAATGTTTTTCCCATTAAGTATTTTATCATCAAAGGCTCTTGCTTTAAATTCCTGAATTTGCACTTCCCAACCATTAAATGAAGACAATTTATTTTTAAGCCAATCTGCACAGGCTGCATGTTCTTTTGTATTTGGTACTCTCGGGCCAAAAGCAACTTGTTTTTCAATAAAGTAATACGCTGAATCTGAATTAAATTCGGGGGCTTGATTAAAGCTTTGCTGCTCTTTATTATCAATTTTTTGTGCGTTTTTTATTTCAGTCTTTTTTTGTTCACTTTCACCACAAGCAACAATTAAAGATATACACGGCAAAAAAATGAATACCAGTGCCTTATACATCAAATTCCCAGGAAGTACTGTCTTTAGCATCTTTGATTTTTATTTTTAGTTTGCTTAAGCTTTCGCGAATGGTATCGGAAGTAGCGTAATCTTTATTTTCTTTGGCTTTTTTGCGAATATCTAAAATCAATTGCATTAAACCTTCTACCACAGCTGCACTTTCATCAGAAATATCTTCTGTAAGACCTAATATACGTACAATATAGCGATTTAACTGTTCTTTCAGCATACTCAAATCGTTACTTGTAAGCGATTCTTTGCCTTCTGCTAGTAGGTTAACCATGCGTACCGCATCAAACAACTCTGCAATAAGAATCGGTGTATTAAAATCGTCTGCAATGGCTGTTTCGCACCGCTGCTGCCAGGATGCAATATCTAAAGTACTTTTATCTTTTGCGATTAATTTTTCTGCGAGATGCATAGCCTTAAATAATCTGGAAAGGCCTTTTTCAGCTGCCTGTAGCGCTTCGTTACTAAAATCAAGCGTGCTGCGATAATGTGCCTGCAAAATAAAAAAGCGAATAGTCATTGGATGATAGGCCTTATCTAATGCAGGATGCGAACCAGTGAAAAACTCTGCTAGTGTGATAAAATTATTTAATGATTTACCCATTTTTTGTCCATTAATGGTAATCATATTATTGTGCATCCAGTATTTGCAAGGGTCTTTATGACTTGCAGCTTGCGATTGGGCAATTTCACATTCGTGATGTGGAAAAAGTAAATCCATTCCACCTCCGTGTATATCAAATGTTTCGCCAAGGTATTTTGTACTCATGGCTGTACACTCTATATGCCATCCCGGAAAACCTTCTCCCCAAGGTGATTTCCAGCGCATGATATGTTCGGGAGCGGCTTTTTTCCACAAGGCAAAATCAAGCGGACTCCGTTTTTCGTCTTGTCCTTCTAAATCGCGGGTATTTGCCAGTAAATCTTCAATAACTCGCCCGGAAAGCTTCCCATAATGTTTTTGCTGATGATATTTTGGTACATCAAAATATACCGAACCATTTACTTCATAAGCCAATCCTTCTTTGATAATTTGCTCTACTATGGCAATTTGCTCCATGATATGCCCACTTGCATGTGGCTCTATGCTTGGCTTTTTTACATTTAATTTATCTAAAAATTCATGATAGCGATTGGCATAATATTGGGCTACTTCCATAGGCTCTATTTGCTCTATACGTGCTTTCTTCGCTATTTTATCTTCCCCTGAATCACTATCATTTTCCAAATGCCCAACATCGGTAATATTTCTGACATAACGTACTTTGTAGCCTAATTCCAATAAATAACGAAACACCAGGTCAAAGGTAATGGCAGAACGTGCATGTCCTAAATGCGGATCGCCATATACGGTAGGACCACACACATACATACCTACAAAAGGAGGGTTGATAGGTTCAAATATTTCTTTTTTTCGGCTTAGCGAATTATATATTTGAAGTTTTACTGAATTCGTCATTTTTTAAATGAATTGTTTTAAAATGAAAAAGGTGTGTAAAAATACACACCTTTTAGAAATATTGTTTATTTAATTTGCTTATTTCGTGTTCTCAATTACACCATCACCCACATACTTGCCATCTTTATAAATTTGAATTTTTTGGAGAATACCATTTTTATCGTAAATGTATTCTTTACCATCAATAAGTTTATAGTTTAAGAATGTACCATCTTTTGATACTTGACGATTAGCGTTAAAAAGTTTTGCGTAACCGTTTCCATTAAACACGCCTGACAATGATATTTCAGAAGATTTTGTTACAACCGGAGCCGGAGGAGCGTCTTTAATTGGTTCTTCTTTTTTAACAGCAATAGGCTTTTTAGGCTCGTATACTTTAGTAGCAGCTACATCTAAAGAGCCTCCATTAAATACTTTTTCTGCTTTTAAATCTCCGTTTTCATAGTATTCTTTTATAACTCCGGCTTCTTTGCCATCAACAAATTCGCCCTCAATCATTATTTGCCCGTTTTCGTAATAATATTTTTGCATTCCTTCACGCTTGCCGCCTTCATTAAATTTAAACTCTTGAGATATCACCCCATTTTCATAGTAACGTTTAAAATTTCCAACCTGCTTGTTATTTACCCACGTTCCTTCTTCCTGCACTTTACCATTTTCATAGTAATTTATGTAATATCCGTTAGGTCGCCCGTTTTGATAAGTAATTTCGTTTTCTATTTTACCACTAGGAAAATATTTAATCCATTTTCCTGTCTTTTTACTATCAATAAATTTTCCCTCTTCCACCTTTGCGTCATCGGCATAATTTGGCAACTTTTTCATTCTGCCAAAAAATATCCAATGTCCTTGTTTTAAGTTATTGGCATCAATAAGGTTGATGGTGTCCTGATTATAAATTTCGAAGGACTGTGCCAAACTTATCTGATAGGTGATGAATATAAGAATGAGTAAAACCTTCTTCATACATGCTAAATTATTTCTCTTAACATAAATTTAGTCAAACTTTTTAAAGGATTTATCTTTTTTTAGACGAAACTTGATTTAATTGCGACTAAAACAAGACACTCCTATGTTTTACACGATTTAACGCAAAAATGTAAAAAGGGTTACAAAAAAACTAAATATTTTTAATCATATCTTCTACCATAGCTTTTAAATCATATTGACTTTTCCAACCCCAATCAATTCTTGCGCGCTCATCATCAATACTTTGAGGCCAGCTATCGGCTATTAGCTGGCGAAAATCGGGCTTATATGAAATTTTAAAATCGGGTATGTGTTTTTGAATTTCAGCTGCAATTTCTTTTGGCGTAAAACTCATTCCTGATATATTATAGCTCGAACGAATTTTAACTTTTTCGGCCGGAGCTTCCATTAATTCGATGGTAGCCCTTATGGCATCCGGCATATACATCATTGGTAATGCGGTGTTTTCAGACAAAAAACACTCGTATTGTTTGTTTTTTCTTGCTTCATAAAATATATGCACCGCATAATCGGTTGTACCTCCTCCCGGAGCAGATTTATAGCCTATTAAGCCTGGATAGCGAATGCTTCTGACATCAACCAGATACTTATTAAAATAATATTCGCACCAACGCTCACCTGCTTGTTTGCTAATTCCGTAAACGGTATTAGGTTCCATTACAGTAAACTGAGGAGTATTCTGGCGAGGTGTTGTTGGGCCAAACACTGCAATAGAGCTTGGCCAGTAAATTTTTTTTAACTTTCCTTCTTTGGCTAAATCAAGAATATAAAACAAGCTGTTCATATTAAGCTCCCATGCAAATGCTGGATTTTTTTCGGCTGTTGCAGATAACAAGGCAGCTAATAAATACACTTGTTCTACTTTATGTTTGGCTATAATTTCATATAGTCTATTTTTATCCAATACGTTTAACTCTTCATAAGGGCCTAATGCTAAATCCTGTTCAGTAGCGGGCTTTATGTCTGATGCTATTACATTAGTATCTCCAAAAATCTGACGTAATTTAGTGAGTAGTTCTGTTCCTATTTGGCCTCCTGAACCTATAACGAGTATTTTAGACATATCTCATATTTTTTTATGTTGCAACAAACCTACATGATTTTTTAAAATTTTGTAAAGATTGTTTCTGCTTTTTTGCTATTTGTTGCTATTACAATGATGAAGTAACAAAAAGAGGCTTTGATTTTGTATCTTTGTGCCCGGCTTATTCATGCAAAATAAGTTTTTTTATTATGAGAGCATTACACAATCGTATTAATCGCAATGTTCTGAAAGAGCGATTAATGCAGGAATCTTTTAAACGAATTACGGTTTCGTTTTACCGCTATGTTATTTTAAACAATCCTCAGGAATTCAGAAATAAGCTTTATCTCGATTTTGAAGATTTAGAAATTTTTGGGCGTATATATGTAGCTTACGAAGGTATTAATGCACAAATAAGTGTACCGGAACACAATTGGGATGATTTTAAAAAGTATTTAAACCACACAAAAGAGCTTGAAAACATGCCCTTAAAAATTGCTATTGAAGATAATGGAAAATCTTTTTATAAACTGGATGTAAAAGTGCGTAAAAAAATTGTAGCTGATGGATTGGATGATAACAGCTTTGATGTAACCAATGTAGGAAAACGCCTGAGTGCAGCAGAATTTAATGAAGCGCTAGAAAATCCTGACACAATAGTAATTGACATGCGCAACCATTATGAAAGTGAAGTGGGAAGATTTGAAAATGCTATTTGTCCTGATGCAGATACTTTTAAAGAGGAATTGCCTATTGTAATGGATATACTGAAAGGTAAAGAAGATAAAAAAGTATTGCTTTATTGCACCGGAGGTGTGCGCTGCGAAAAGGCAAGCGCTTATTTAAAACATCATGGTTTTAAAGATGTTAATCAATTACATGGAGGAATTATTGAGTACGCTCGTCAAGTAAAGCATTTTGGATTGCCATCGAAATTTAAAGGGAAAAATTTTGTGTTTGACCAACGATTAGGCGAACGCATTACCGATGATATTTTAAGCACTTGCCACCAGTGCGGCAAACCTTGTGATAATCATACCAATTGTGCAAACGATGATTGCCATTTATTATTTATACAGTGCGATGAATGCAAAACAAAATATAAAGGCTGCTGCACACCGCAATGTATGAGTATTATTGAGCTTCCGATAGAAGAACAAATAAAACTACGAAAAGGGAAAACAAAAGAAAATGCACATAGTGTTTATAAAAGCCGATTACGACCTAATCTTAAAAAGTTTTTGTTAGAAAACAGCGAATTTCGATTTGATAAAAACGCCTCTCAATAAAACAGAAAGCTTGGCGTTATAAAAAACACATGACTCACATAGAAAAAACATCAACTTTTATTAAAAAGAGAAATACCCTGCTACCAGTATGCTTGCTAATGGACATTATTGGAGTGTTTACCTATGCCATACCAGGTATAGGAGAAGCCGTAGATTTAATTTGGGCGCCTATTTCCGGTGCGGTATATTATTATTTGTTTAAAGGCAGGATTGGAATATTTGGAGGAAGTTTTGCTTTTTTAGAAGAGCTATTACCAGGCACAGATGTTATACCCAGTTTTACCATTACCTGGCTTATTAAATATGTGTTTTTAAAAAATAAAACACTAAAGGAATTAGAATAAAAAGGTGTTTCAACAATAGCTCCATTTTTGTTTTAATAATTTAATTCTATATTTATAAGTTAATTATTTCAATCCAGATTATGCTTTAGAACATACAATTTACAATCGAATATTATCAATGTTTATAGAGAATTTTAGTTTTCGCCTTTTTAAATGCAATGCAATTAGTAACCAATCATAATTACTCTAATAATATAAAATGAATAGTCACTAAAATAACAGAGGTAATTTTTTCTAACACATAATTTGAAATAAAAAATTAAAAGCGTTTTAAAAAATATTAGCTTAATAAATCAGCCTAAGCTGTTTTTCTGTTTGTGCATATTAAGACAATCTCTAATAAATAGCCCCAATAGGGGCTATTTTATTAGGTTTACATTAAAAACCAACTAATGTTATACCTGCTGTAACAGGGAATAATTCCGGTCCGGCTCCCTTTTTAAACATTTGATTTAGCTGATAGGAAGCAAATATATTAAACTTACCGTATCCTAAACGAACCGTTGCTGCATACTTAAAAGGGTCTAAAGCATAATCTCCTCTGGTTTTATTCTTAAATTCATTTCCAGTAACGGTATAACGTGTTTTTGTTTTTTGAGTGTAGTTATAACCAAACACCACTCCGGCTGCTATATGAAATGATTTTTCTTCTTTTTTATTGCTATTAAACGCAATTAATAAGGGAGCATTTATCCATGAAGTTTTAAATAAGGACTTATTGTAAAATGTAAGTGTATCTATAAAACCAATATGTTGGTTTTTATCGGGCAGCATGGTAGTATTATTTTTAAAAGCATATTTATGCCATTCAAGTCCTAAGCCGCTTACAAAGCTTAAATAATTTTTTACTATAGGCAATTCCCATTGCACAAAATTTAAAGCAAGATTCGTACTTCTAAGCAAATCTAGTTCTAAGTGTTGATTAAAAGGCGCCATACTAAATGAATTATCATAGGTCATGTATGCATTAATTCCCAAATCCAATCCTGCCCAATGTCCAATTTTCTGATGCTTGTTTTTCTTAGTCGCATTGCCCGATAAATCTTCATTTTCTTTATTAGTCTCTTTGATTTTTGATTCATCAATAATGATAAGCTTTATATCCCCTATGCGCAAACGAGTTGTATCTGAACTTTGTTCAAGAGAAGAAGCACTTTTTTTTCTTACTTCACCAGCGCCTGAAACTTCTGCTATTAAATTTTCAGGTTCATTTATGTAAATTACATCTCCTGCTCCGCTAGCCTTTACTTGTAATTCTTTACTTGCATTTACCTGTGCATCACCAGCTCCGGTAACAGTTAAAGCGGTTTTTTCTGTTGCTAAGCTAAAAGCTTTTAAATCTCCGGCACCATCAATATTTGAAACATGATTTATTGCATATCCTGTAGCTGTAAAATTACCTGCACCTGAAATTTCTGTTTTTAAATTTTGCACAGCAAGTATCAGATTGGCACTAGCTGCCCCCGATAATTTTACTTCCAAATTTTCAGCTCTAAGTGTATCTGTGCTTTTCATTTCAGCTGCTCCAAATAGCTTAACAGATGATATTTCAGGTGTTACTACTATTAGTTTTAAATTATGAGGCTGTTTCATAGGCTTATCGCTTGTAATTTTTAAAACACCAGCAACTACTTCTGACTTAATAAACTCTTCAAATCCCTCAGAAACTTCAATTAGTAACGATGGACTATTACCATTTTTAATTTCAAAAGAAATATTATCGCCTACTTCAATGGAATTAAAGGAAGCTACATTTCTTTCAACAACTTTTTTCTGCTCTTTTTCACTTTGTGCAAACAGCATGGTGGACAAAGCGCTTAACAATACAACTATCAACTTTTTCATAATTTATATGTTTTGTATTTATATATTCGGGTTTTTGCGTATGACGCTTCTACTATTTTAAAAGTTACAACAGAAGCTTATTTTTTTGATGCGGTGTGTGAGATTTCAAATTTATCAGTAATTAGAGCAAATACGGTTTTATCTTCTTTAACTACTTTTTTAATTTTTACCTTTCTTCCTGTTATATCACTATATCTTTTGCTTGCTAAATCTATTATATTCCAGAATTTAGACTTTTTAATATTTTCATTTGCCGATAAAGCCTCTGCGTCTGTTTTAAGTAATTTTGAAACAATTAAATCTTCCGGGTTTAAATATTTTTCTTCATTTAATGTTTTAACATTATTTTCTGATATATGTTCTGATTTTATTGATTTTTCATTGATATTAACAATCTCTAATTTATCTTTATTTTGTTCTTTTTCAATTTCTTGATCAACCTTTTCAGCAACTTCTATTTCCTCATTTTCAATCTTTTCAAGATATTTTGATGTTTGAACTTTTTTATTTTTAAAACTAATTTGTTCTAAATCGAACTTTTGTTCCTTTTGAACATTTACCGGCATTTTAAATGTTTCGCTATTGTGTTGTTTTGATTTAAATTCAATCATTGGTCGTTTTGAAGGAGCTGCCAAACCTATAATGTTTTCGTTGTTTTCCTTAGGCAAATAGTTCCACAAGGTTAAAGCGAATAAAACAATTGCTGCAGCAGAAGCAACATATTTATAGGTATCTTTAAATCTTATAAATGGAATTATAAGCGGTTTTTTCAGTTTATTTTTTTGTTCAAAAACAATGGAGGTATCAGGCTTTAATTTTAGCTTAGAATATAGATCAACCTTATCTCTTAAAGCTTTTTCATGTTTAATAATATCAGTTATTTTACCTTTTTCGTTATCACTTAAAATATTTTCTGTATAAGCAATTGCAACATATTCACTTCCGGATATTTCATTTGCCAATTCAACAGGAATATCTTTAAATAATGTTTGAACATTAAAACTTAAATTTTCCGGTTCAAGGGAAACATTTTCATACTCACTAAAAACCTTCTGAAATTGAGGATTTTCTTCTAAAAAACGAAATAATTGTTCAGATTGCTCTGCATTTAAATTACCTTCAAAATAATCTAAAAACCATGCTTCGCAGTTATGTTTATTAATAGCACTCATACCAACACCTCCTTGCTTCCAATATATTTCTTTAAAAATACACGGGCTCTGAAAATATAAACTTTTACCTGCGACTGGCTTAAACCGGTAATCTGTTCTATTTCTTCATATGAATAGCCTTCGTAATCTCTAAGCAAAATTACTGCACGCTGGTCTTCAGGAAGTAAATCTATTGCCTTATGTAATACTTCCTGCACATCAGAATATTGATGATTATGACTTAGCGTTTTTAAATTAGCTTCAGATAAATCAGTTTGTTTATTATCTCTTCTTATGCAGTCAATCATAGTTCGATAAGCTGCGGTAAATAAATATGACTTTGCCTTTTCAGGATTTATGTCTGCACTTTTAATCCACATTTTTTCATAGGTATCTTGAATAATGTCCTTAGCTTTTTCGCTATCTTTAATACTTTTTAAGATAAAACGATAAAGCGCATCAGCATGCTCTGTAACACATTTATTATATTCGGCTGCGGTCATTTTATGTGCAAAATCAAAAGTATGACGACTTAGGACTTTAAAAGTTACAGAAGATAAAAAAATGTATATTTCTATTTGATTTTCAAGTGCTTATTATGCCCAAACTTTGGTTCCCTCGCTGCAGTTGGAACATATATCAATTTCTTTTCGCGACTTTAAAACAGCATTTCTAAATCGATTATAAGCCTGGCTTTGCCAAATAGTTTCAAAATTATTTTCTTGTAAATCGCCCAATTGATGATTAGCATCTTTATCGAAACAGCACGGAACTACTTTGCCATCCCAGGTAATTACGCATGAATGCCACAATTTCCAGCAATGGTTTAGCAATTTATTTTTAATAATATAGGTTCCATCAGCAAGCTTTTGATAACGCGAAAACTTAGGGTTATCAGGAATAAGCGGATTACCTTTTTCATAATTATATACCTGAGCAGTTTTAAATTTTACTTCATCCACTCCCAATTCTTTTGCCAGTTTTAATACCTCATCGGTTTGATGCGCGTTGGGCTTAACAACCAAAAATTGAAAAATTACATAAGGAGTATGTGAACATAACTTTCTTTTGGCCTGGATTATGTTTTTAGTTCCCTGTATTACTTTTTCCAAAGACCCGCCTACTCTGTATTGCTGATAAGTTTCCTGCGATGTGCCATCAATAGAAATAATTAGCCTGTCTAAGCCGCTTTTAATAGTTTTTTCAGCATTTTCAGGTGTTAAATAATGCGCATTGGTTGATGTGGCAGTATAAATTTTTTTGGATGATGCAAGTTTAACCATATCCAAAAAATTGGGATTGAGATAAGGCTCTCCCTGAAAATAAAAAGTAAGATAAAGGGTTTTGTTATGAATTTCTGAAATAAATTTCTCGAAAAAATCTTTTTTTAGCATCCCGGTAGGACGAGTAAAACTCCTTAATCCGCTGGGACATTCGGGACAACGAAGGTTACATGATGTAGTAGGCTCAACCGCTATACTTATCGGAAAGCCCCACTGAAAAGGTTTTTTACTGATTTTTGAAAAATAATAAGAAAAAAGCACCAAAAAAGCATTGTAAATCCTGCTGAAACTAAGCTTGGAGAGAAAATTAAAAATGTCTTTAAATTGGGGCATACAGCAAAAATAGCCACATTTACCGGTTTTTAAGAAAAACTAATAAAAATACTTGTAGCCTTTGAGTTTTTTGTATTTTTAAAGTTCGAAATATCTAACAAAGAACTATGAAGCGATTAGCATATTTATTATTGATAGCATGTGTTTTGCCCAATATTGTAAAAGCAAATAATGATTCGGGAAATGGAGCAAAAAGCAGCATGCTTGTAAGTTGTGGTTTTACGTTAAACACTACCATAACTCCCGAAAGTTGTGCGGGATTGAATAATGGTGCTGCAAGCATAACTGCAATCGGTGCTGTTGACCCGGTTACTTATGTTTGGCAACCCGGAAATTTATCAGGTGGTTCTCAATCAAATTTAAGTCCCGGAACATATACTGTAATTATTACCGATAATACTGCTTGCAGTGAAACTACTACGGTTGTAATTCCTGCTGCTGTTCCAATTAACCTTTCTACCTCGATTACACATGTAACTTGTAATGGAGGCACCAATGGAAGTATAGATTTAACAGTAAGTGGTGGCGCTGCACCTTACAATTATGTTTGGAGCAATGCAGCATCGGTAGAAGATATCAGCAATATTCCTGCAGGTACTTATTCTGTGGTTGTAACAGATAATAATGGCTGTCAGCAAAACCTTACGAACATAATTGTAAACCAACCGGCAGCAATTGTTGCTCCTGCAAATATCACACATGTAAATTGTTTTGGAAACAGCAATGGGGCTATAGACATAACACCTAACGGAGGCACTTCACCATACAGCTACGCTTGGAGCAACGGACAAACAACACAAGACTTAAGCGGACTAACAGCCGGTAATTATGGATTGACGATAACCGATGCAAATTCTTGTCAAGCTTCATTTAGCTATACCGTAAATCAACCACAGCAATTAACATTAGTGCTACAACCTACCAATATAGATTGTTTTGGGAATAGCAACGGGGCTATTAATTTAACCGTTGTTGGAGGAACATCACCATATTCTTACAGTTGGAGCAATGGAGCAACAAGTGAAGATATAAGCGGATTAACTGCAAATACCTATTCAGTAAGTGTTACCGATGCAAATAGCTGTAATGCTAATGGCTCTGCTACTATTACTGCTCCTTCTGCTATTACCTTAAGCACCAATGTAAACAACGCTACTTGCAGTGGTGTTAATAATGGAACGATTGACTTAATTTTAAACGGAGGAACCGGGCCTTTTACATTTTTTTGGAGTAATGGTGCCACCACCGAAGATATAACCGGACTTGGAGCGGGAACCTATACTGTTACAGTTACCGATGCAAATGGTTGCCAAGCAAATACCAGTGCAATAATTTCTCAACCTACATCTATCAACTTAACAACGGGAAGCACACCTTCTACCTGCTCGGGCAATACAGGAACAGCAACAGTGAGTGCCAGCGGAGGATCTGGCTCTTATACCTATCAATGGAATGACCCATCAAACCAAACAACTCCTACTGCTATTAATTTAGCAGCAGGGACTTACTCGGTAACTGTTACAGACGGTACAGGATGTGTTACGGCAACATCGGTAATTGTAAGTTCTTCATCAGGGCTATCTGCTACAGCAGCAGTTACAAACGCTACTTGTTATGGAGCAAGTACCGGTGCAATTGATATAACAGTAATTGGAGGAAATGCTCCATTTTCCTATGTTTGGAGTTCAGGAGAAAACACTCAGGATATTTCCAATAAGCCAGCAGGCTCGTATTCATTGCTAATTACTGATAACACTAGCTGTACCTATTTTATTTCGGCAGTTATCGGACAACCGAATCCTCTTTCTTTAAATTTTACCCCTCAAAATCCATCATGTTATAATGGAACTAATGGTCAAATTTTATTGTCGGTTGCAGGAGGAACAGCTCCTTATTCCTATTTATGGAGTAACAATGCTACAACTCAAAATATATCAGGATTAAGCCCAAATAGTTATTCAGTAACTGTAACAGATTTTAATAACTGTACAGTGGGAGGTACAGTAAACTTAAGTAATCCTCCAATTCTTTTACTAGGATTTAATACCACCAATGCAACCTGTAATGGAGCAAGTACTGGAGCTATTGATTTAAATGTACAAGGAGGAACGGCTCCATATACTTACATTTGGAATAATGGTGCTCAAACTGAAGATATCAGTAATATTCCTGCAGGTTCATACACTGTTACTGTTACAGATAATAATAACTGTACTGCTGCAATAGCCATAAACGTTTCAGAACCGGCTCCTTTAAATATCAGTTTAAACAATGTAAATCATTTATTGTGTAATGGTACTGCAAATGGAGCTATTGATATTTCTGTTTCAGGAGGAACATTACCCTACTCTTACACTTGGAATAATGGTGCAAACACTCAAGATTTGAGCGGATTATCAGGAGGTAACTATACTGTTACAGTATCTGATTTTTATAATTGTTCATTAAGTCAAACTTATACCGTAAACGAACCAAATGCTATTGTAATTAATATTACAACCACACCGGCTGATTGCGGATTTAATAATGGTTCGGCAGTTGCAAGTGTTAGTGGCGGAACTCCAGGATATTCATATTTATGGAATACTACTCCTCCACAAACTTCATTAACTGCCAATCAGTTGGCGGCAGGTGGTTATTCATTTACCGTTACTGACCAAAATGGATGTATTGCATCTGAATCTGCTATCATTACAAGCGTTGGTGGACCAATCATCTCTTTAGATTCCCTTATAAACTCTAAATGTGCTACATTATTTAATGATACCGTAATTTCTTACACCAATGATGGAGCAATTTATATTTCAGTAACAGGTGCAACGCCTCCATATACCTATCAATGGAGTAGCGGACAAACCACACAGGATATTAGCAACTTACTTCCCGGAAACTATCTGGTTACAGTAAGAGATGTTAATTTCTGCTTATCTACCATGAGTTTTACCATTATAGGTCCAACTCCTTTAACCTATGACATTAGTACTACCGATGTTTTATGCAACGGACAAAGTAATGGAGCAATTGATTTAACAGTAAATGGAGGAACACCTCCCTATATATATTTCTGGAATAAAAATGGAAATTTAATTGCTCAAACAGAGGACTTAAGCAATATATCAGCCGGAACTTATGTATTGCAATTAAACGATAACAATAATTGTATCAGAGGAGCAAGTGTTACAATAGGCACACAATCTTCACCTATAATAATTGGAATAAATGATAAATCTGACGAGAGCTGCGATGGCAAATCAGATGGTAAACTGGAAGTATCTGTAAGTGGAGGAACAGCTCCATATACTTTTGCTTGGTCTAATCAGGCAACAACTCAAAACATATCGGATATTCCAAAAGGGAATTATACACTTAATGTTACCGATGCCATTGGCTGCAATGCCACACAAAGCTTTATTGTTGGCGTAAAAGGAGCATGTACAGACATAAATATTCCAAACTCGTTTACCCCAAATGGTGATGGCGTTAATGACAAATGGATAATTCGTAATCTGGATAAATTCTCACAAAATACTGTGGAGATTTATAACCGCTGGGGGCAATTGATTTTTAGCACAAATGGTTATAATGACTCTAATGCATGGGATGGAACATATAATGGGGAGCAAGTTTCTTCGGCCGTATATTATTATTTTATCAACTTAGGAAATGGAAGTGATTTATTTAAAGGAACTGTAACTG
Source organism: Bacteroidia bacterium (assembly GCA_026003255.1). Classification (GTDB taxonomy): domain Bacteria; phylum Bacteroidota; class Bacteroidia; order B-17B0; family Aurantibacillaceae; genus BPGX01. Next base: position 18,793 of record BPGX01000006.1, read on the forward strand.
TTGTTAGATAACAAAAAAGAAAATTATGAGAAAACTATATATCTTACTTATTGCACTATTTGGATTTAAGGCTTACGCTCAGCAATTGCCTTATTACAGCCAATACATGTTTAATCCTTATCTGATAAACCCGGCAGCAGCCGGAGCCAGCGAATTTGACCCAATTGCTATTGGCGTAAAAAACCAATGGATTGGATTAGACAACGCTCCACGCACGCAAATGATTAGCGGCAATACGTTAATTAACAAAAGAACTGCTGCAGGCGGTTTAATTTACAGCGATAAAACAGGCCCAATGAGCCGCTTAGGAGCACAAGCTTCTTATGCTTATCATTTACCGGTTACTGAAGGTGGCGCAAAATTGTCATTTGGTATTTCAGGAATGATTTATCAAACATTCTTAGATAAAACCAGTCTTACAACTGACCAGCCGGGTGATATAGCCATACAAAGTGGAAATGATAGAGCAATAGCCCCTGATGCTACCTTCGGAATGTATTTCTATAACACCAAATACTATGTGGGATTCTCTGTTCCTCAACTAATAGAAAGCAAATTAAAATACAGCGGAACCGGTAGTGCAGAAAATAAATTAAGCCGTCATTATTTCTTTACCGCAGGTTATCGCTATGGATTTAAAGATCATTTTGTGTTAGAGCCATCGTTTTTGGTAAAGTATGTAAATGGAGCACCTGTTCAATATGATTTAAACACTAAGCTTCATTATAAAGAATTTATTTGGGCGGGTATATCATACAGAAATCAAGAAAGTGTAATTCCTATTCTAGGAATTAATTACAATCAGATTAGTTTAGGTTTTGCTTACGATGTTACATTAAGCAATTTAAGAACACACACATCCGGATCGATGGAAGTATTTTTTGCGTTTAACTTTAATCGTAAGAAAAAAGATACTACTCCTGTTATTGAAGTTGGAAAAGATGAAGAAGAAAATAAAGAACCTGTAAAAGATAATATTGGTCAATAATAAAAATACAGCAATAGTTAATAAGCCAAAGGGCTGCTCGAACGAGCAGCCCTTTTTTGGCCCCTATGAAAAATTGCTACACCTATGTAAAATGCAGCAATTTAACATAAATACTATTTGCTAATAATTTTAAACTCTACCCGTCTATTTTCTTGTCGGCCTTCTTCTGTTTCGTTTGTTGCTATGGGTTGCGATTTCCCATAACCTTTATAAGTTAATCGTTCCTTAGCCACTCCGTTTTGAACTAAATAATCTACTACTGCTTTTGCTCTATTTTCGGAAAGTTTTTGATTAAATTCTTCTGAAGCTATGTTATCTGTATGTCCCGATATTTCAATTTTTATGGTTGAATTTTCTTCCATTACTTTTTTGAGCTTATTTAATTCATTGATAGACTCAGGCCGAAGTGTTGCTTTTCCAAAATCGAAGAAAATATTTCGCAACACAACCTTTGTTCCAACATCGGCTTTATTAAGCAAAATATTTTTTCTGACTTCTTTATAGGATGCAGTATCCGACAATGTGAAATTTTCGGAGTGAAATAAATATCCGGCTGCGCTTACATTTATCCCGTAGTTTTTGCCTGAAGGAAGTGAAACAAGGTATCTACCTGTTTCGCTATTAGAACTAAACGTAGCTATAACTTCGTTTTTTTCGTTATCTATTATCTCAATTTTAGCCTCAATAGCCTGTTTAGTTTGAGCATCTTTAACAGTACCTTTTAATAATGTTAACAAAGGTTGTAAGTCGGCTTCTTTTTTTAGTGGTATAAAATTTATCTCATAAATATTTTGTTTGCCACCATCTTTTGCGGAAGAATAATATGCTTTTTTACCACTTGCATCTAAAACAAAAAACAAATCATCTCCCTCTGTATTTATTGGCGCACCGAGATTTTGAGGCTTTGACCATTTAGTGCCGTCAAAGGTTGATTTATAAATATCGTACCCTCCCAAAGATTTATGTCCTTTTGAAGAAAAATATAATGTTTTGCCATCAGGATGAATATATACTGCCTCTTCATCTTGTATAGTGTTTATTGTTTTCCCAAGATTTTCGGCAGAACCCCACTTATTATCAGGGCCTAAGGTTGATTTCCAGATATCTCTTCCTCCAATACCACCTTTGCGTTCGCTTACAAAATAAATGGTTTTTCCATCGGGTGCAATACTGGCTGATGATTCATGAAATTCGGTATTAATTTCTTTTCCTAACGAAACAGCATCGGTCCATTTTTTACCTTTTAATACAGTTTCAAATATATCGCCTTGTTTTATATCAAATCCCTGATAAATCAACAATCGCTGTCCATCGTTAGAAATAGCAATATTTGATACATTTATATTCGGCAGATTGATATTATCGGGCATTGGTTCGGCATTACTCCATTTTTTAGTATCTGCATCATAAGTAGAAACATAGATACGTTCTTTACCTTCTTGATTTTTCTTTTTCTCTTTTTCAGTAAATGGTCGCGTTGAAGTAAAAAACATTTGCGACCCATCTGCTGTAATTACCGGTGCAAAATCATCAAAATCGGAATTGATAGCATTATCAAGCTTAATGATTTCTACCTTAACAGAATCGTTATCTGCGCTTGGCTTTTTAGCGGTTTTTGTTTGTGCAAATATCAAATTAAAAGATAGTAACAATATAATTAATGTTGAAACACGCATTTTTATTTTATAAATAAAGTTATATTCTTGAACGAGAACCTCCGCCAAATGGCGATGGATTTACAAAACGTAAAAAGATTTCAAATCCACCCTTACGCTTAGATACTTCTGACAGGCTGGAGGTATTTAAATCGTAGGCTATTCCAAGAGCATAGTTTTGCCATTCAAACATTCCTTTTATAATTACTGCATCTTTGTTTCTGTAAAACACACCAGCAGATACTGCCGATGCATCTTTTAAATTAGTAAACTTAGAAGCTTCACTGGTCATATACTTTATATATGAACCCATTAAAATTTCTTGTGATGTTCCCTGGCGATTGTAATATAATCCGGGCATTGCAGAAAGACGTGTATTTCCTATTCCTATATTAGCATTAGCAAATGCTGAAATACGCATATATAATTTTTCGGTTGGTGCATCAACAAATGAGTATTTTGGTTGATTTAAATGATACGCAGCAAGACCTGCATTAATCTGCATTTGGTCATTACCGGTCATATATCGCTCACTCTTTTTATAGGTATATAGAATTCCCAAACCTGCATCTAAATGACCAAAGTTTTGAGAGTTAAAATTCTCTCCGCTTGGTAATGAAGCATTGTATTGCAAACCATCGTATTGACTTGCCCATTTTCCTGAAGAAGGATTAAAACCTCTTTGACCAAAGCCTGCATATAGCGCTCCTCCAATGGTACTATTATTATCTATTAAAACGTGATAAGCTCCTGTTAAAGATACATTTGTTGTCGTCATTTTAACATCTCCGGCTTGGTCATTAAATAAATTTATACCCGCTGCAAAAAATCCTTTTTTAGCTTTTTTACGATTTAATCTCATATCGTATGAAGCCCCTATTGTTTTGTATGGAACAGCCACGCTTTGCCATTGGCTTTTATAATTTGCAACAGCCTGCATATCGAAGTTTGCACCGGCTAATGCAGGATTTAAATTTAGCGGTGAATAAGGCATTTGCGAAAAGTGTATATCTTGAGCAGATAAACGCTCAATAGCTACTGTAGCTATAAATACCATTGCAACTTTTACAAAATTATTTTTCATAGGATTTATATTTAAGTTCATATTATCTTGTTATTGTAAAATTTCCTTGTTGTTCAACAATATCTCCATTAAAAAGTACTGCTCGTAGTTTGTAAACATACACTCCTGTATTCATAAGTTTTCCTTTGTAAGTTCCATCCCAACAAGCTTTTGGGTCAGTAGTTTCAAAGAGTTTTTCACCCCAACGACTGTAAACTGCCCATTCTATTGAGCCGATACAATTTCCAAAAACACACTGCAAATCATTAACTCCATCATTATTTGGAGAGAATATAGTTGGGAAAAATATTTCGCCACATTTAATGTCTACTTTAATTAAAACACTGTCAGTACCGGTACATCCATTACCATCTGCTACTGTTACATAATAAACTGTAGTAATATTTGGCGATGCGTATGGATTAGGACAATTTGTACAACTTAAACCTGAAGCCGGAGACCAAGAATAAGTATAATTTGAAAGAGAATTTGCAACAAGCTGAATTGAATCTCCCTGAATAATTGTTGCTGATGTTGGAGTAATATCTACATTTAAACTTCCTGTAACAGGCACTGTTACAGAACCGGTATAGGTACAATTATTAACATCTGTAATAAGAACCGTATAAGTTCCTCCGCTGAGATTTGTAATGGTTGCTCCCGTAAAATTCCCCGGATTCCACTGATAAGTATATGGAGCAGTACCACCAGTTGCGTTTATAGAAATAGCACCGTCTGAAGCTCCGCAAGTTGCAGCTGTTGTATTTGCATTTGCAGAAATTGGTTGTGGTTGTGTTATTGTAAAAGTTTGAAAAGAAACACAACCAATACTATCTGTTACCGTAACGGTATAATTTCCTGCGCTTAAATTTGAAGCAGTTGCCGTATTTCCACCGGTTGGCGACCATGAATAAGTATATGGAGGTGTAGTGCCTGATGCACTTACAGTTATTGAACCATTATTTCCACCATTACAAGAAACATTATTCTGTGTTACAACATTAATTGTTGGTCCACCGGTAGTTGTAATAATAACGTTAACTGTATCTTGACAGCCATTTTGATCGGTTACCGTAACCAAATAAGGTCCAGCTGCTAAACCTGAAGCTGATGCAGTGTTACCTCCGCTTGGTGACCATGAATAAGTATAAGTTCCAGTTCCTCCTGATACCGTTATTGATGCAGCACCATTGCTCAAGCCACAATCTGCAGGAGTAATTGATGCAATAGTAGCTATCAATTCATTAGGTTGTGTAATAATAAAAGTTTGTGTAGCAGAACATCCTGCATTATCTGTAACGGTAACAGTGTATGAACCCGCGGCTAAACCGGAAGCAGTTGCTGCATTTCCTCCGCTTGGTGACCATGAATAAGTATATGGTGTTGTTCCTCCTGATACTGTAATAGATGCATTACCATCGGAGAGTCCAAAACAAGTAACATTGTTTTGTTGTGGATTTGAAATTACAGGGCCATTAATCGTTGAAATATTTATGGTTGCAGTATCCTGGCAACCATTATTATCTGTAACAGTTACAATGTATGTACCTACACCTAAATTATTTGCAGTAACAGCATTTCCTCCACTAGGTGACCAAGAATAGGTATAAGGAGATGTACCCCCGCTTACACTTACTGTTGCAGAACCTGTATTTGCTGTACAAGAAGTATTGTTAAAACTTGCTATACTAGCATTTACAGCACTTGATGGCTGAGTTATTACAACTGTTGCAGAATCTATACAATTTCCACCACTATGTGTAACATAAACAGTATATGTGCCTGCAGTTAAATTGTTTTGCGTAGCTCCTGATAAATTACCCGGTTGCCAAGTAAAATTGTATGGAGCTGTACCTCCTGTTGCCGATGCTGTTGCCGAACCATTATTACCTCCAAAACAACTAACATGATTATTTACTGAAATATTTACAACTGCGGTAGAACAAGTTGTTGGCGAACATGCTGGTATTCCCGTTAAACTATTAATAACGATAGAATCGCCATTTGCGCTAACTACTTTAATAGGGAAGTTGGATGTAGGTGTAACAGATGCCCCACTTGCAAACTGAACATATCCTGCCGGAACAACACAATTGGTAACCGGAATAGCATTATTTAAACACTGGTTAAAAGGGAAACCAATCCATGTATAACTTGCATTACAAGCCAAACATTGTGTTTGATTTGTAATAGGAGTAGAACTTCCATTTTGCCATTGATACCATGTATAAGGTGCAGTGCCACCCGATACAGTTAATTGTCCGTTTGATTCTAAACATAATGATAATGGTGTACAATTATAAACTGTAATTTGTATAGAATCGCTTCCGCAAGATAATGTATATACAATTGTGTGCGTTCCAACACCAGCAGCAGCCGGATCAAAGTTTCCGGTTGGCGAAACTCCCGGTCCGCTAAATGTTCCTCCACTTTGAATTGGATTTAAATTAAAAGGAGCTGTTGTGGTACAGACCGGATTTACAGGACAAACCGTAGCATCGCAACAGGTTAAAGGAACTGTGGTACATGCACTGGCAGCAATAGAAACAATATACCCTGTTCTTGAGCTGGAATTAGAATTTCCTGTAGCGCCACAAGCTATTACTTCACCATTTGAATTTACATGCACATCATAAACATTAAATGAAGTTGGATAAGATGCTAATTGTGTTAAGTTTTGATCGAATTTAACTACTGCATTTGTTGATCCTACATAAATATTTCCGCAATTATCAATATCTATTCCACTACACCCTACCTGATTTCTGCCTAATGAAGTAATGAAAGAACCTCCCGGAATATTTACTGTACCCACTAAAGCACCATTTATAAAATTACGCTTATGGAGCTGATTACCTCTGTGTATATATACAAATCCATTGTAATATCTTACCGCCATTATTCCTGAATTATTATAGCGATAATTTTCACACTTATATGAAAGTGCATAGTTATGCGGAAATTTAACATTTGAACCTCCTGATGAAGAACAAGACGTTAGATTTTGATGAATATATCCTAATGTATCATGAGTTAAATAGAAATATTTTCCATTGCCACATGCTGTTATAGAACGTACTTCTTGATCAGCAGGAGGAATCTGAAGCGAATTTCCACTCGTAACTGCAACACTAGATAGTACATTTCCGGAGTTCATATCAATTTCGTAGATATAAGGCGTGGGAGGCATTATAGTTCCTCCTGTTCCACCAATAATTAATCTGGTTTGATCGCAATTGAAGGCGATATTCCAAAATTCTGTAAGTGTAAATAAACCTCCCGGACTTGGATTATTCCAAACTAATGTTCCTGCTGTAGATACTTTTTGTATCATGGCATTAGAACCATTGGTAACATAAGAGTTTCCGGCATTATCAGTTGCAAATGTGCCCAGCCACATGGTAGTATCGTAAGGTGTATTATAAGTCCATTGCAATGTTCCGGTTGAATTATATTTTAATAATTGCAAAGGCATAACCCCTCCAATTATATACACATTACCTGCGGCATCTCTTTCGCATTCCCACACACAATCCCAATTTGTAGCAAAGCTTGGTGTTTGTGTCCATGGGTCGATAATAATGGTCTTTGATTTATCATATACATCTAATTCAAAAGTAATATTATTTCCATTGACTCTATATTTCGATGGTATAACATTGTTTTTATTATCAGCATAAAAAGTAAGTGGAGCATGATCTTTAATTTCTCCTAAAGCAGTTTGAGTTCTTATTGTTCCATCGGTATTCAGTTGAAACGATTTTGAATAACTTAAAGCTACGCTTGATAAATCAGCTCCCGGATGAACAATTAAGGAATATTTTAAACCTATTTCAGGATGGAGTTCATACACTATATCTATTCCATTATAGAGATTTTTATAAACTAATTTTTTATAAGCTGTAATTTGCGACAATGTTTCGTATTGTCCATTCTTTTTAATGGTGTAATTATGATAATCAACTGTTTTATCCAATGCTTGTAATTGTACATTGGAATTTGAATTTAACCATTTTGTTATTAATACATCTCTAACTTCATTAATCCTTTTTCCAAAATCATTTTTTTGAAAATCCTGCCAATCCTGAAGTGTATTAAATCCTTTTTGTTTGCGCTGTTTTCGTTGCTCTTTTTCAATGTCTGTTCTTCCTCTAAGCGTTTTTTGCGATAATTCAATAATTACTTCTCCGGGAGCAAAATAGTAATTATGACTTCCTCCATCATAGGCAAATTTTATGTCTGCATTGTAATCTCTAACATGAAATTGTCCTTTGTTTTCAATAAAAGATTTTTGACGATGTAATCCGCCTTCCCACTTAATATGAGTTTTATTATTACTTGAATAAGTAATGAAAGTTAGATTAAAAGTAAGGAGGTATAAAAAGAGTATTTTATTCATTTTACCAATAATTATATTATCTTACTAAAGTAAAATTACCTTTTTCCTGTATCAGTGTTCCATCTGTTAGAGTTGCTTCCAATACATAAACAAAAGAACCTGTATTCATTAATTTACCTTTATATGTTCCATCCCAGCAGATTTTTGGATCGTTAGTCGAGAAAACAATTTCTCCCCATCTACTATAAATTTTAAAATCTATTTCTTTAATACAGTTTCCTAAAACACAATAAGTGTCATTTTTACCGTCATCGTTTGGTGAAAATATTGTTGGTACAAATATTTCACCGCAAATAAAATCAACTGTAACCGTTACACAGGCTGTATCAACACAACCATCTGTATTTGTAACAGTAACACAATAGTTAGTAGTTTCAGTTGGTTTAGCATTTACGGTAGCACATGTATCGCAATCTAATCCTGCAGATGGTGTCCATAAATATGTTCCACCACCTGTAGCAGTTAGAGTAGCAGTTTGAATCTGATTAATGGTTACATCTGAACCGGCATTTGCTGATGGATTACTTAATACATTTACATTTATTGTATCGTAAGCATTGCAAGCCCCATTAGATACCATCACTATAAATGTTGTATCAATCGTTGTTGAAACATTAATTGTACTTGTACTATCTCCGGTACTCCACAAATATGTTCCTCCACCACTTGCTGTTAATATGTATTCTTTACCGCTACACATATTTGTATTTCCTGTAATTTGAGCGTTTGGTTGTTGTAACACACTAATATTAACACTTGAAGAATCTACACAACCTGCATTGGTAGTTACTACAACAGTATAGGTAGCAGGAGTAGACGGTGAAACTGTAATTGAAGAAGCGGTGTTCCCATTATTCCATAAATAACTTCCTCCTCCAGTGGCTGTAAGGGTTGTAGATTGACCTTCGCAAATTGTTGTATTTCCATTAATTGTAATGATTGGCAATGGGTTTACAACTACATCTATACTATCTATACCTGTACAATTATTAGCATCTGTTACTATTACGTAATAGGTTGTAGTAGCTGATGGAGATACTGTTGTACTTTGATTTGTTGCACCAGAACTCCAGTTATATGAGTTAAAATTACCTGTTGTTAAATTAGCCGATTGCCCTTGACAAATAACAGAATCGCCTGTTATAACCGGTATTGGTGCCGGATTAACTGTTAAAGTTCCTGTTGCATCTATAGTTCCACATCCACCTGTTAACGGGATTGTATAATTAAATGTTCCTGTAGAGGTTGGAGTACCTGTAATTGTTATTGTATCATTGTTCCATACAGCTGTTAATCCGGGTGGCAATCCACTTGAAGCGCCTATACCTGTTGCTCCGCTTGTTACATGTACAATTGGGGGAGATACAATTTCCCCAAAACATAAATTTTGATTTACCGGGCCAGTAACTGCATTCGAGGAAACAACAGTAATTGTTCCCGTTGCATTTACGGTTCCGCAACCACCTGTTAATGGAATGGTATAGTTAAATGTGCCTGTTGATGTTGGTGTTCCGCTTATGGTTATGGTATTAGCATTCCATGTAGCAGTTACTCCTGCTGGAAGACCGCTTGGAACTCCTATTCCTGTTGCTCCAGTGGTTGTTAAGGTGATACTTGGACTTAATGCCTGATTTACACACACCGATGCATTAGCGGTTCCTGTAACTGTATTTTCCGGGTTAACCGTAATTGTTCCTGTTTGCATTTATAGTTCCGCAACCACCAGTTAGAGGGATGCTATAATTAAATGTTCCGGTTGCGGTTGGTGTTCCACTTATGGTTATGGTATTAGCATTCCAGCTTGCAGTTACTCCGGTTGGCAATCCCGTTGGTGCGCCTATTCCGGTGGCCCCGGTTGTGGTAAGGTTTATACTTGGACTTAATGGCTCATTAACACAAACTGTTGCATTGGCCAATCCTGTAACTGTATTTTCTGGATTTACTGTAATGGTTCCTGTTGCATTTACTGTACCACAACCTCCTGTTAATGGAATGGTATAGTTAAAAGTTCCTGCAACGGTTGGAGTACCGCTTATGGTAATTGTATTAGCATTCCATGTGGCCGTAACTCCGGCAGGAAGACCGCTTGGAACTCCTATTCCTGTTGCTCCACTTGTGGTATGCGTAATATTTGGCGCAAGGGCAGTATTTATACATACAGTTGCAGAACCCGGACCGGTAACTGTATTTGCCGGACTAACAGTAATTGTTCCCGTTGCATTTACCGTTCCACAACCACCTGTTAATGGAATAGTATAGTTAAATATTCCTGTTGCTGTTGGAGTTCCGCTTATGGTAATGGTATTAGCATTCCATGTGGCAGTTACCCCTGCAGGAAGTCCGCTTGGTGAGCCAATTCCTGTAGCTCCTCCTGTAGTATGCGTAATAACAGGACTTATAGGTTCATTTACACAAACATTGGCAGTATTTGGTCCAGAAACTGTATTGTTACTAATAACAGTAATTGTTCCTGTGGCATTTACTGTACCACAACCTCCTGTTAATGGAATAGAATAGTTAAATGTTCCTGTTGCGGTTGGTGTTCCACTTATGGTAATCGTATTAGCATTCCATGTAGCTGTTACTCCGGCTGGAAGACCACTTGGTGCTCCAATTCCTGTAGCACCGGTTGTAGTGTGTGTAATTACTGGAGAAATTGCTTGGTTAACACATACTGTTTCCGAAACAGGGCCGGTAACAGTATTTGTTGGATTAACGGTAACCGTAACTGGTGTTCGTGAAGTACTTACACAAGTTGGGTCTGAGCCGGAAACTGTTTCTACATAATAAGTAGTTGTAGTTCCGGGTGAAACAGTAAATGGAGTAGCGCCTAATGCAGTACCTCCTGTTGGATTTGCAAAAACATTATACGTATTACCAACCCCACCTCCACTGGCTGTAATTGTTGTTGAACTGCCTGCGCATATAGGATTAGGTGTAGCTGTAACAGTTGTAGGTGCCGGAGGAGGTGTACATACTGTTTGAATACATTGTACTGCTCTATTTGGCGTAATATTGGTAACGGTAGGAGTAATTGCTGTATTAGTTACAGTATTTCCATTCCAACTGTTATAAATTGGTGTACCATAAGTATAAGAGGGTGTAGAGTTAGTCATGCTTACATTGGTTGCAGCACAACCGGTAGGTGCATTACCATTATTATCTGTTTTAATAAAATGTAAATCATGTCCTGATCCTGCCAAGTTGTATGAAACACCAATATATCCTCCATCAGAAACTTCTTCACCATATGGAAAAATTGATGCAAAATTAAACACATGGTACTTAGACCAACTTACAGCACTTGTTGATGAATTTATTTTAAATAGTAGGTTGCCAAATGAAGGAGGAGCTCCCAAAACTAAATAATTAGCCCAAACGGCATAATTGCCATCGCTGGTTTCAAAAAATCGACTTGGTAAAACAGGATAATAAGGGCCTAATAAAGGCACTAACATTCCTCCTCCATATAATCTAATCCATGCAGGATTGCTCCATGAGCCGCCGCTACCGGTTAAACGCATAAGCATACCATGGGCGAGTTGTTCCTCCTGTATTATCAACTCCTGATATTAATACTTGTCCTGCAGCAGTTTTTGAAGCTGAGCTTAAACTTTTGCTTGACTGAGAAGTTGAATTGGAAGGATTATCAATTTGTCTATGCCATAAAAATATTACCCGAAAAATCTGTTTTTAAAAACATTGCATCGGTTGGGGTTGTATCTTCACAATCAGAATCAAAAACAGAAAAAAACATTGTTTACTTTATAATTTCCAATTGCGATATAACCATCACTTACTTCAACAACATCAACAAAACTTGCATCATTATAAATTCTATTTGCAGGGGTTGCGGATGAAACATAGTATCTGAATACTCTATGCCATTGATGATTTCCGCTTGCATCAAACTTTACAATTAAGGGAGATGAAATAAACTCTGTAGCCGGGCCACTACAACTTGCATCATTATTTGTAACAGATGAGAATTTAACTTCAGCACCGGCTCCGTCAGGGTCATAACCAATTACATATCCTACACACAAATAGCCTCCGTCACTGGTTTTAATAACTTTATTAAAAAATGCTCCATCTGCTTGTGCAATTGAAAATCTACGACCACTTATAAAATTTCCACCGGCATCAACAAACAATAAAAATGCAGGTCCATTATCACTACCTCCACACACATAATATCTATTTAAAGCATTATCGCGTTTAAAATCTCCAAAAGAAAAAGATAAACTGGCATCAGAATAGCGCTTTGCCCAAACTAAATTGCCATTTCCATCAATTTGACTTAATGATGAAACAAATGGAATTATGTTAGAATGATAACCCGAAAAAACATAGTTGTCTGCAGTTAATGCTTCGGTAGCATTTACCGGCAAATCAAATAATGCCACATCGTAATTAATTCTGAATGTAGTTTGAGCCTTTGTAGTATTAAAAGCTAAATATAACAATAGCACTACAAATCTTAGATTTTTCATAGGATTGGTTTTTGGTCGATTTGATTTACAAATTTATCGAAGCATACAATTGCATGATAGGGGGCTACCCCCTCATTTTTTTGAAAACAGAAACAACAAGACAGTTGGCAATTGGCAAATGGCAGTATGCAAAGACGAAAAAAGATAAATGAACAAAGGTAAAAGATGACTTGATAATACATTCCTTAATGGTTTAAAAATGAAGACAGAGATTTTGTGTAATAAAAAATCCAAAATACCAAATAAACTAATGGCTAATGGCTATTAACTAAATAACTAATTTATTAAAGCTCTTTTATGGAGTCAAGTAATTCTTTATTTTCTAAAACCCAATGCAAAAGGCTATTGTTGCGTGCATCAAGACCTAATTTTTTACAAATTCGTGAACGATAATTTTCCACTGATTTTACAGATACAAATAATAATTCAGCTATTTCTTTACTGGATAAATGTTTGCTAACAAGTTTTAATGTTTTTAATTCTACCTGTGTAAGCGATTGCAAGGTTTCTTTGAGCTTTTGAAGCTCTTTATCTATTTGTTGTGTGCCTGTATTAATTCCTGTTCCAATGTAAACTTCTCCATTAAGCACTTTAGAAATACATTTTTCTATTTCATTGGCAGAATTATCTTTAACAATATATCCTTTAGCACCATAAAGTAATGCCTTTTTAAGTACTTCTTCTTCTTTATACATGGTAAGAATTATGATTGAAGTGGATATATTTTCTTGCTTTAGTTCTTTACATACTTCTAAGCCGTTTTTCTCGGGCATGTTTATATCGAGGATGGCTATTTGTGGCTGATTTTTTTTTATGGCATTTAATGCTTGCAATCCATTTTCACACTCTATTAATTGTAAATGATCAAATGCTGATTCGAGCATAAAGGCTAAGCCTTTTCTAAATAAAGGATGATCGTCTGCAATTAAAATTTGCATAGCTTGTTGCAATGAATGTAAAATTTTTACAAAAAATTATAGTTCTAATTTTAATGTAAGTTTAAATCCTTTATCGTTTTTATCGTTTAAACTTAAAATGCCATTTATAATTCTTACGCGTTCTCTAATAGACATAAATCCCATTCCGGTTGTAAAATCACTTTTACTAATTCCTTTACCATTATCTTGATAGGTAAGTTTAAGCAATTCGTTTTCTTTTTCAATTACAATTTTAAGTGCTGTTGCGCCTGAATGTTTTAAGGTATTATTAACACATTCTTGCAAAATGCGATATATGTGGGTTTTTCTTTCCAAATCGAGATTTTCTGCTTCTTCACAAATTTCAAAACTACATTCAATATTGGTATCTTTTTGTACTTTATCGAGCATACTTGCCACGGAACGCGCCAATCCGATTTTTTCTAAGTAAGAAGGATAAAGGCTTTTGGAAATTTGACGTGTTTGTTCTATTATTTCGCCAATAGCTTCTTCCAGGCCATCTAAATTTTGTATTTGTCCTTGATTAAATAAATGTACTTTTGATTTTACAACTGATAATGATTGACCAATATCATCATGCAAGTCTTTTGAAATTCTGCTTCTTTCTTTTTCTATATTTTCAATTAGTTTTGAAGAGAACTCCTGTTGTTGTTTACGCATAATTCTTACATGACGAATGTATAAAGTTCCTCCAACCAAAAGTATTATAAACAAAGAGCTGCCAATAATAATTCTTATCCTACTTTGTCGTTTTAAATTTTCCTTTTCAAGTTCTGTTGCTCTGTTTTTTTCTTTAATCAATGCATTCTCTTTTTTTTCAACATCATATCGCACTTCAAGTTCTGCCATTACTTCTTTATTGTGTAATTTATCGAGGCTGTCTTTAAGTTCATAATAACTTTTTAATTCTTTAAATGCTTGCTTAAAATTACCTGTTTCTTCGTATATATCGGTTAATAAGCTTTTTGCTAATGATATATCTTCGTTAACTTTATTTTCAATAGCAATACTTAATCCTTCTTTGGCCAATTTTTCAGCTTGGGTAAAATTTTTCTGAGCTAAGAATAATCGCGCCTTAACCAAAACTGCTTTTGAAACAAATTGAAAATTTTGTGTGTTTTGAAAAAGTACATGTGCTGAATCGTAATAAGCCAATGCATTTCCATAATCTTTTAAATTATAATAGGTACTTCCTAAATTTAGATATGCAACTCCAATTGCAGTTGGAAATCCCATTGTTTTAGCATAACTCAATGATTTTTTATAATGTTCTAATGCTTTTTGTGAATCTTTTTCGTTCATGTAATATAATCCGATATTAATCAAAAGATTAATGGCTAAACGATATTCTTTTTCTTGTTCGGCAATGCTAAGGGCGCGTTGAAACTCCTCTAACGCTTTTTGTGTTTTTCCGTTGCGATAATGCAGTAATCCAAGATTGTTGAGGATTATAGCTTCGTAATATTTTTGATGACCCTTTTCTGCTACTTTATAACCTTCGAGATAATAATTTAATGCTTGGCTTTCTAATCCTTTACTTTCGTATAAAAGTCCTAATCCATTAAGGGCTTCAACGTGATTTTTAAAATCGTTACGTTTTACAGACTCATTAATTATTTGTTTAAACAACGATTCTGCCAGTTCGTCATTACCTTCATCCATTATAATAAAGGCCATACGAATTTTGGTAGAATTTTCGAGTGTTCGATTTTTATCTTTCGATGCAAGCTGTAATGCTTTTTTATACCATTCTTTGGCAACTTTTTTTTGTTGAGAGAAATAAAAGTAATTGCCGTAATACTGTAATATTTCTGCTTCTTTTGAAAGAGAGTTTTCTTTACGGGCTATTTCAATAGCTTTTTCTCCTAATTGAAAAACTTGTGCAGAATCGTAGTAGGTACTAACCTGAATTTTTTTCTTAATGGCATCAAAACTATCTACTTGTTGTGCAAACACATTTGTTAAAGCAAACAAGAAAGCATATAAAAAAAGAAACAGATTATGATTCATATATCGAATATAAAACATTTTAATAAAAAAATATGTTTGCAAATGTTATATATTTTCATAAATTAGCTTTTATTAATACTTAATGCTTATGATACACTTTACATTTTTAAGAGCAGGGCTTGGTAAAATTACCCCCCCCCATTTTTATTTTGTTGATTTTCTGTGCTTTACAGTTTAATACGTTTGCTCAAACTAATTCTCCGGGCATCGAATGGCGAGAATTATCGTGGTTTCCTACAAAACCTAACGGTCAGCAACAAACCCAAACAGAGTCAGATGAGGATTGGTGGTATAATCATGAAAATATTTATAATAATGGTGTACATACTGGATATGTAGCCTGTGGTTATTCAGGGTTTATTAATCATACAATACAAAATGGCTGCTTAAATACTTCTTTACACAATCCCGAATGTACTGAATTAGAAACCCCTGGAAATGTAAAAGGAAGCACCTATGGCACTATAGGAAAATTAAGTTTGACCGGAAAATTGGAATGGATTAAGTATTATAATGAAGGTGAATTATTTACGGTTAAACAAACAAATGATGGAGGATTTATTGCCGTTGGTTATACAAAAAGTACACATGATAAAAATGGGAATCCCATTGCATACAATCCGGAAAGCATTAATTCCTCTCAGTTTTTTATTCCAAATACACATTGTGATGAATACTTTTTTAATAAAAGGCATGCAACAGTTATTAAGATAGATGCGCAAGGAGATGTTATTTGGAATTATTTATACGGATTTGTAGATTATATTACTGATAATGGAATAACTGCATACAAAAAAAATACAAAAGCGTTTGATATTGTTGAAACCACTATCGGTTATAAAGTTGTGGGAGATGCCGAAACAAATAATAATACAGGGAAAGCATATACCTATGTTTTTGACATTGATTTTAATGGTTTATACTTGGGCGGAAATCTCTTTTTTAACAATCAAAATTTAGGAGGTACAGCCTTGGGAATTGCCAAAAATCCAAATGGAAACGGATATGTTATTACAGGAAAAGTAGATGACTATTTAGGTACACCACCATATAGCCAAACCTATACTATTAAAGCATTTGTAAGAATGATAGAAAGCAGTAATAATTGGTACAGAGATTGGCCTTTTGGGGCGTTTTTTGGCAATAATACACAATCAATTTCGTTTGATGTTACATTTGATAATGCTGGGAATATTATTTGGCCAGTAATAGATAATTGTAGTAATTGTAATTACTATAATTATGACAGATTTGGACAATTAAAAATATTTGTGTTAACACCTACTAATGGAACAGATGTAGTTTTTCCTCCTATAGATTTGGGGCAAATAAGAGCTTTTGATTTAAAAGCTGGTGTAACCGCTTTAAGAAACGGAGGCTTTGCTGTTGTTTCAACCAAAAGAACAATAACGGAAGTTACCCCTTACTTTGATTCAAATTTGAATTGTTTTATGGAAAGTAAAAACTGGCGTAGCGATGCTTATTTGGCTAAATTTAACAGCAATTACCAATTAATGTGGGAAAAAACTTTTGATGCGGATGATTTAGCGCCCTCTTACTATCCGGGCGATTTAAAAAAGGCTGAATGTTTGTACCATATTACCGAAGCTGATGATGGAGGCTTGGTTATTTCTGGAAACTCCAGTCATAATTTTGATGATAATTATATTGCTAAAATTTATTCCGATTGCGTATTTTATACACATTGTGATATAGCTCCGGGACCAAACGATAATAACATAGTAAGTATAAATAATGGAGTTACAACATGGACAGGTAACTTAAAAGTAAGAGGAAGTATTCAAATAGAAACCGGCTCTGAATTAATTATTGATGGTGCTATTGTAGAGTTTGCAGACACTAAGCGGCTTGGAAAAGAAACAAATATTATTGTAAAACCAGGAGGCTTATTAACTATTAAAAACGGGGCATTACTTACTGCATTTAATAATTGCCCTGATGCCATGTGGGACGGTATACAGGTATGGGGCAATCCTAATGCTAACCAAAGCCCTGCCCTACAAGGAAGAATTACCATTAGCAATGCTACCATTACAAATGCGCGGGTAGCTGTTACCCTGTCGAAAAAGGGCGATTGTTGTGGCTATAACGGGGGATATATTATTGCAAGCAACAGCTCTTTTATAAACAATTTTAAAAGTATTGAGTTTATGAAATACCATCGCCCCTTATTGTCAAACGGGGTAGAGCCAAACAATTTAAGTTTTGTTACCAATTGTACCTTTACAAGTAACGATTATTTGCGCGACCCTAACTGGCTATGGCCTGATGGCACAAGGCGAACACACGATGCCCACATTACCCTGTGGGATGTTAAAGGCGTCTCTTTTAGAGGGAACAGCTTTAGCAATACCCTAACTAATTTACCTTTTAATAAGCGAGGCGAAGGCATACGCAGTATTGATGCTACTTACCGGGTAGAATCTACCTGCCTGAGCTACGACCAATACGGTTGCACCGGAGTGCCTAATACCTTTACAAACTTATTTATAGGTATTAAAGAAAGCGCCACCCCCGGCAAAATATCGCAGCTTACATGCAGCCGCTCGGTGTTTAACGATGTAGAAAAAGCCATTATTATAGAAAATACTACCGGAAGCCGTATAGTTTTAAATACCTTTAACCATAGCTATAACCCACCGCCACCAAGCGACCCATTTGCTGCCAAGCGCAGTATTTTTGCCGTGTATGCCAATAGCTCTACCGCTTTGCAGGTAGAACAAAACACCATAAACTTCCCACAAAACCTGCACAAAGGTATTATTGTACGCAACTCGCGCGAGCTGGGAGCAAGTGTTTACCGCAACACCCTGCATGGCGCTGCCACAAGGGTGCAGGCAGAAGCCGATAACAGCATGGCACTAATAGACTGCAACGATTTTTACGATAAACAACAAAACCGACAGCAAGATATTGCACTTACAAGCGGCTATTTAATTGACCAGGGAACTTGTCAGAATATAATAAACTTCCCAACCAACCCCGAAGCCAATCGTTTTTATGGCTATTGCGATAATAATATATTGCAATTGGCCAAAAATGCTACTGTGCCCGGATATATTTACAGTGCTTATTCAAACCCTGAAATGTTGCCTGATAATAATTGTGTAACAAGCCCTATTCAAGTGAATAACTGTATTTCATTTGCAATAAATTACGACCAAGCCTGCCCTTCTAATCTTAGTAGTATAAAAACCATTCATCAGCACAAAGAGCTGGCAAACGATTATTTTGCCATGCAGCAGCAAATAAAAATTTTGTTAGAGGCGGGCAATAGCCCTGCCCTCTACCATAGCCTGCAACACGATGCTCCCGGCATTGCCAAAAACAATTTATTGCAGGCATCGCCTTATTTGAGCGAGCAATTGCTTTTGGCAATTGTAGCACGCGGCTTGCCCGCAGGCATATTAAAAGAAATTTTAAGCGCCAACAGCCCTTTGCCTGCTACTGTGCTCGATGCCTTGCAGCAAATAAATTTACCTAACGGAGTACGCTCGCAAATAATGGCGCTGCAAAATGGCGTTTCGCCATATACGCAGGCGCTCAAAACAATTGAGTTTTACGAAGCATCGGCACGTCAAAACATTGCCGAGGTTATACGCCAGTATTTAGACAGCAACGATGTGCGAAGCGCTAAAGTGTATTTAGAACAGTTTGAAGCGCCTGAATACGTATGTGCCTATGTTCCTGTGGCTATTGACGCACGCGATACTGTTAGCGCAAGCCTTGCGCTCGAAAAAATAGAAATTATTGCCGATTCGGCTGTTGCGGCTAACCCTGCCGACTCCCGCGCCATTCATTTAAAAGGTTTTTGCGAATTTTACCGTATGGTAGCTCAAATAGAAAGGCGCCCTAACGGCTATTTCGATTTAGATGCCTCCGAAATAGAATTTATATACCTGCTTGCTCAAGATAACAGCGCAGTGGGTGCCAGAGCAAGAGCCGTATATACCTTAGTAAGCGGAGAGCAATTAATAGCCGAGCCCGAAGAACTGGAAGAAAACCCATCGCTGCGCATACAAACACCTGATGACGAAAATGTAGCGCAAAACCCGCAAACCATTCGGGTGTACCCTAACCCAAGTACGGGAAATGTAAACATAGAGCTAACAACAGAGCAACAAATAGAAACTATACACATAATAGATATTTCGGGTAAAAAAGTATTTGAGCAAAAGAGCAATGGCACTATGCAGGAAACATTGAGCCTAAACCTGCCTGCCGAAGGTTTGTATTTATTGCAAGTGCAATATAGCAATGGAACTTACGAAACCAAGAAAATACATATAGTTAAATAAACAGATGCACAAAAAACATAACTTATTATTTATACTACTTTTAATACACTTGAGTGCTTCTGCTCAGGTGTATTTTAACAAAAGTTATTCTCCCTATTTACCATATAGTGCCACACAATATATACCTGTAGGGATTGTAAATGTTTGTGAAACCAATATCGGTTATCTTACTTCGGGAAGTTATCCAACTATGGATAAGCGTGTACTATATATTGTTGTTACTGATATTATAGGAGATACAATATGTACAAAAACATACGGAGAAACCGGAGAGGTTTATTACTCTGGGTATGGTGGTGGTATGTTTGCAACTACCGATGGCAATTATGCTATAAGCGGAACATACAAAAAGGATACTCTAAGCGAAGCAGATGGTTTATTATTAAAAATGAATAACATTGGCGACACCTTATGGACAAAAAAATATGGCACACCCACAGAGGAAACCTTTTATGCCGGCATTCAAAGTATAGATGGTAATTATTATTTAGCGGGTACGGCCTACGATACTATAGGTTTACATTACGATATGTATGTAGTAAAAGCCGATAGCATGGGCAATGCTATATGGGAGAAAAAGTATGGAGGCGCAGGAAGCCAATCAGCCAGTAATATACAAATAACAATGGATGGCAATATATTAATAAGCGGCTATAGTGGCAGCGGCAATAATTATAATGCCCTTGCCATAAAATTAGATACCGCAGGCAATGTGTTATGGACACACAGCATTAATACCAACGGAGGAGGGGGAGGGCACTTGATTGAAACCAATGATGGAGGTTATGTTTTTCATGGGCAATGGCGCATCAGCTCATTGCCAAACTTTACTCAATATTTTGTGCAAAGGTTAAATACTAGTAAACAAATACAATGGGAGCAAAAATTTTATGATGCTTTAAACAGGATAAATGTGTTTAATGATTTTATAGAAGATAATAATGCTTTTATATTTATGGGGGGGCATCAGGATAGCATGGGTAATAAAAATCATAGTGTAATAAGCAAAATAAATGCAGCCGGGCAAAAAGTATGGCACAGGAATATAAACAAATTTGCACGCGATAATTACTCGCGCGATATAGAAAAAACGAGCGATGGCGGTTTTATCATAGCGGGTTTTGGTTCGGAGTTTTTGCCTAATGGAATGTATTGCCAGGAGGCATGGCTTTGCAAAGTAGATAGCTTTGGCTGCCTGCAACAAGGCTGCGAGTTGTTTGATGCCATAGAAGAAAAAAGCCCCACAGCGCAAGAGGAGCTAAATGTTTATCCTAATCCAAGCAAGGGCTTGTTTTATATACAAAGCAGCCAACAAATAGAAACTATACACATAATAGATATTTCGGGTAAAAGGGTATTTGAGCAAAAGGTCAATGGCACTATGCAGGAAACATTGAGCCTAAACCTGCCTGCCGAAGGTTTGTATTTATTGCAAGTGCAATATAGCAATGGAACTTACGAAACTAAGAAAATACATATTGTTAAATAACAGCCATCGCAACCCAAACTCCTATGCCCAACATATATATAGCAAGCTTACTTTTATTCCTAAGCCTTTCTGTACAGGCTCAGGAATACTTTAATAAAAGTTATAACCCTCATATACCCTATACAAGTTCACAATATTTTCCTACTTATGCTTTTAATGCTATTGAAACAGAATACGGGTTTTTAGCGGGAGGCGTTTATGTAGATACCATGCAAAGAGTATTGTATTTTATTGTAACAGATATATTGGGGGACACCATTTGCATTAAAAGCTATGGTCAACCGGGAGAAGCCTTTTATCAAGGATATGGAGGAGGCCTATTTGCAACAACTGATGGCAATTATGCTATAAGCGGTAGTTATTTGCAAGATACAACCAGCGAAGCGGATGGTATATTAGTGAAATTAAATAGTTTAGGCGATACACTATGGACAAGAAGATATGGTTCAAATACAACAGAGGTACTTTATGCCGGCATTCAAAGCATTGAAGGTAATTATTATTTAGCGGGTACCGCTTACGATACCATAGGTTTACATTACGATATGTATGTAGTAAAAGCCGATAGCATGGGCAATGCTATATGGGAGAAAAAGTATGGAGGTGCAGGAAATCAAGGAGCAATTGGCATACAAATAACTATGGATGGCAATGTTTTATTATGTGGAGAAACTGGTAGTGGCAATAATTATAATGCCCTTGCCATAAAATTAGATACCGCAGGCAATGTGTTATGGACACACAACATTAATACCAACGGAGGAGGGGGGGGGAGAATAATAGAAACAGATGATGGGGGTTATTTATATTTAGGTGGATATAAAATAAGTTCATTGCCAAATTACAAGCAATATTTTGTTCAGAAACTAAATGGTGGTAAGCAGGTACAATGGGAATTAAAATTTGCTGATGCTGTAAATAGACTACAATCTTACAACTCCTGTGTAGAAGTTGATGGCTCTTATATATTAACAGGCGTGCATCAGGATATCATGGGTAATAAAAATCATAGTGTAATAAGCAAAATAAATGCGGCCGGGCAAAAAGTATGGCACAGGAATATAAACAAATTTGCACGCGATAATTACTCGCGCGATATAGAAAAAACGAGCGATGGCGGTTTTATCATAGCGGGTTTTGGTTCGGAGTTTTTGCCTAATGGCATGTATTGCCAGGAGGCATGGCTTTGCAAAGTAGATAGCTTTGGCTGCCTGCAACAAGGCTGCGAGTTGTTTGATGCCATAGAAGAAAAAAGCCCCACAGCGCAAGAGGAGCTAAATGTTTATCCTAATCCAAGTAAGGGCTTGTTTTATATACAAAGCAGCCAACAAATAGAAAATATACACATAATAGATATTTCTGGTAAAAAGATATTTGAGCAAAAGAGCAATGGCACCATGCAGGAAACATTGAGCCTAAGCCTGCCTGCCGAAGGTTTGTATTTATTGCAAGTGCAATATAGCAATGGAACTTACAAAACTAAGAAAATACATTTAATTAAATAGCATAAAACCTTTGCTAAATAACATATTTATTTCAATCTTGATTTTTTAGCTCAAAAACACATTTTAAAAAATTTAAAAAAATAGCTTTTAATACGTTTTACCCTGCCATTTTCTAACTCTGCGATTAATTTTATCGGTTATTAAATACATGGCAGGAACAGCTACAAGAGTTAGGAATGTTGCAAAGGTTAAACCGAAAATTACAGTCCATGACATTGGTCCCCAGAAAATGGCGTTGTCTCCTCCAAAATATATATCGGGATTTAGTTTTTCAAATAATCCGAAAAAATCAATGTTCATTCCGGTAGCTAATGGAACTAAACCTAATACGGTAGTAATAGCAGTAAGCAATACAGGACGAAGACGCGTTTTTCCGGCCTCAACAATGGCTTCTTTTGCTTCTTCAATTGGGAGAATGTCATCATCATCCATATTTTTTTCTTCACGTTTGCGTTTGCGTACAAGATCAGTATAGTCAATTAATACAATGGCATTATTCACCACAATACCTGCCAATGAAACAATACCGATACCTGTCATCATAATAACAAATTCCATATTAAAAATAGACAATCCCAAGAAAACACCAATGGTACTAAAGAATACAGAAATCATAATGATAAAAGGTTTGATAACAGAATTAAACTGCGACACTAAAATTAAAGTAATTAATGCCACCGCAATTAATAATGCATTGGTTAAAAATGCCATTGATTTTGCTTGCTCTTCTTGTTCACCGGTAAATTTGTAAGAATATCCTTCCGGCATTGGATAGCTCGCTAAAATTTCTTTTAGTTTATTATTAATTTCTGTTGCATTGTATCCTTCCAATACATTTGATGAGATAGTAATAACTCTGTCTAAATCTTTACGTTTAACTGAGCCGTATGTATTGCTATTATAAAAAGTTGCAACAGAAGATATAGGAACTTGTGAAATGCGTCCGTTGGTTGGATCACGAAAAGTGATTTTCTGATTCATTAATGCAGCGATGTTATATCGATAATAATCATCTAAACGCAATTGTATAGGATATTCATCCTCTCCATCTTTGTATTTTGAAATTTCTTTTCCAAACAAGGCATTGCGCAATGCGGAGCCAATTTGTGCGGTAGAAAGACCAAACATACGGGCTTTTTCTCTGTCAATAGATACAAGCATTTCCGGTTTGCTTACTTCCAAATCTATTTTCAAACCTTCAATTCCCGGAATATTTTCTTCATCAATTTTACGCTGAATATCATCTGTTAAGTATAAAAGCTTGTCATAATCTTCTCCTATAATTTCGAGATTGATTGGTTTTCCAACAGGAGGTCCTTCATTGTTTTTATCAACAGAAATTCTGATTCCCGGATAATCTTTTACATTTTCTGAAATCATTTTCATTACTTCAGAAGAACTTTTTCCATTACGTTTATTAAACTCTACGAACGAAATGGTAATACGTGCCTTATTAGGTGTATTGCCCTGGCTTGGGCCTTCATTTGGATCATTAGAGCCTTCGCCAACATTTGATACAATAGAAGAAATAATGTCTTTATCGTTTTGAGTTAATTCAAAAATTTGACGTTCGATTTTTTTAACGATAGAATCGGTTGTGGTAATGTCTGTTCCAATGGGAGCTTCAATAAATACATTTATGTACTTTGGTTCGTTTTCAGGGAAGAATAAAACCTTTGGTGCTCTAATTCCTAACAGAACAAACGAGAAAATCATTAGCAATGGCAAATACACTGCTATTAATAATACCGGGCGTTTCCCACTTAGCCAGTATCGTAATGTACGCTCGTAAAAATTTTCTACGCGAGGCAATAATTTATTTTGAAACCAAATGGTTGCAGGACGCAATCCATAGGTATTTATAAATGTTAAAATAGCAAAGGCAATTAATAAATTACCAAATGCAATTTTGCCCATTAGTAAAAATATGATTCCTAAACCGGTAAAAATTCCTGCATATTTTAATGCTTTCTTTAAGTTAGGTTTGTATTCATTATCTTCTTTTTTGATATAATTTGCAAGCAATACCGGATTTATTACCAATGCCACAAACAACGATGCAGGGAGTACAATGATTAAAGTCATTGGTAAAAACTTCATAAACTCACCCATTAAATCTTTCCAAAAAAGCAATGGGAAGAAAGCTGCCAAAGTAGTTGCTGTAGAAGAAATAATCGGCACGGCTATTTCGCCCACTCCATTCCATGCAGCGCGCATGGGCGACATTCCTTTTTCTGTATACAAACGATATACATTTTCAACTACCACTATGGCATTATCAACCAACATTCCAAGGGCAAGAATTAATGAAAATAATACTACCAAATTCATGCTCACATCCATAATTGAAAGTATGGCAAATGACATGAACATAGATAGTGGAATGGCAATACCCACAAACATAGAATTACGCAAACCAATAAAGAAAAGTAATACCAATACCACCAGTATTACTCCCATGATAATGCTGTTTTCTAAATTGGAAATTTGATTACGGGTATTTTGCGATTGATCATTGGTAATAGTTACCTGTAAATCGGCAGGGAAACGCGTTTTCTTAAAATCAGCTATCAACAAATTAATTTTATCGGTTGCATCTAAAAGATTTTCACCACTCTTTTTAATTACATCTAACGATACAACGGGTAGTCCATCTAAACGAGCAAAACTTTTGGGTTCTTCGTATCCATCAATTACTTTGGCTATATCACGTAAATACACAATTTTTTCCATCTCGTGTTTTACAATGATATTTTCAATGTCGCTCACATTTTTAAACTCTCCAACTACTCGTATATTTCTGCGGTTTTCTCCCAATAAAATATCCCCGCCCGACATGGTCATATTTTCAAACTTAATAGCATTTTCAATGTCGTTAAACGAAAGCTCCATAGCTTCCATTCTCGGCAAATCAACTACTATATTGATTTCGCGTTTAAGTGCTCCTTTTAAATCAACACGTTTTATTTCATCCAGATTTTCTAATTCATCTTGTAAGTCTTCGGCATATTTTTTTAAATCATCTAAACTGTAATCGCCTGAAAGGTTTATGTTCATTATCGGGAATTCAGAAAAATCAATATCCATTACCATTGGTTCCATATCCAGATCGTTTGGTAAATCTTTCTTGGCTTTATCTACAGCGTCTTTCACGTCTTTTAGCGCTTCTTCAACATCTACATCCGTATTAAATTCAACAAAAATGGCAGAGTTATCTTGCACCGAAGTAGATTTTAAATTTTTAATTCCGTCAACCGATTTTATTTGTTTTTCGAGCGGACGGGTAATTAAATTTTCTATATCAATTGGTGAGTTTCCCGGATATACAGTACGTACATAAATGGTAGGCATTTTTAATTCGGGAAATAAATCTTTCGGCATGGTAATGTAAGAGCCTAATCCGAAAAATATAATCAACAATGTAATAATCATTACACTGGTTTTATTTTTCAGCGACCAGTTAGTGAGGGAAAAACCTTTGTCGTTTGGTTGTATTTTATTTTGAGAATTATTACTCATATTTATTTAGAAGTTTATGTGATAGATTACTTAGTTCTGATAATTGCACCATCTGACACTTCGTTATATCCTGCAGTTATAACCTTATCATTAGGGTTTAAGCCTTCTATTATCATTGTTTGACCGCCACTTGTTTTTCCTGTTTTAACGTATGTTTTTCGGGCAACTTTTTTACCTTCTTTTTCTACTGTAGTATATAAATAATCTCCTTTAGAGTCTTTACCTAAAATCATTGTTGGAACAACAAAAGCTGAGTCTGCTTCAAAATCTTTTATTTTAAGCATACCTATAGCATTTGGTTTAAGTATTTGGTCTTTATTTGGTAAGCCAACTTCTACTTTAAATGTTCTGTTTTTAATATTAATTACATTAGAAGTTCTATTAATATTAGCCTCTAAATTTTCAATTCCTAATGCAGGGAAATTTACGATTGCTTTATCACCTTGTTTAACAGATTTAACATACATTTCAGAAACATCAGCCAGCATTTTCATGTTGTTTAAATTTACAAACTGAATTAAAGGAGTGCCGGGCATAACCATTTCTCCTTCTTTACGGAAAATCTCATCAACAATTCCATCACCGGGAGCTTTAACTATAGAAAGGGCTAATTGAGTTTGTAATGTTTTTAATTTTTGTTCTAAACTCTCTTTGTTATTTTTAGCTTGTAAATATTGAATTTCTGAACCAATCTTTTGTTCCCATAGTCTTTTTTGGCGCTCATATACAGTAGTTGCTAAATCAAGTGCTGTTTTAACCTCTTCAATGCTACTTTCGATAGTTGCGGTATTTAATTTAACCAACACCTGACCGGCACTTACCTTTTGACCTTCTTTAACTAAAATAGATTTAATTTGTCCGGCAGCCTCGGCACTTAAAGTAACATTTTCGTCTGTTGTAACTGTTCCGCTCACTTCAAAAAAGTGCTCGAATTTTTCAGGTTGTATTAATTTCGTTTCAACTAAAATTCCTATATCAGACTTTGTGGCATTTGTATCTAATGCTGCTATTTCTTTTTCCAGATTGGCAATTTTTGTTTTTAAATCGTTTAATTGGCTATGATATTTTGCCAGTTCAGATTTTTTCTTTTCCAAATCTCCGTTAGTATTTGTTCCGCATGAAGCTAAAAACACGATAAGTGATAGCGCTGTAAGGGCCCTCATATAATTTATTTTTGATTTATGGTTAATAGATGATTTCATGAATTGGATTATTTATTGTTCATTATTTTTTCTAAACGAGCTTTGCTGTTTAATAAATCCAGCATGGCATTTACATAATTTCCTTGTGTGCTTAAAAACTGTGCTTGTGCCTGAGCTAATTCCATGCTGCTGGCTAAACCTTCTTTGTATTTAATAAGTGTTTTATTGTAAATTTTCTCGGTAAGATTTAAATTTTCTTTTTCAACCATATAGCGCTCCATAGCTGATGAAAAATCAGCTTTTGCGCTTTCTGCCTGTATTTTCAGGCTTTGTTCAATTTGTTTTTGTGTATTTAAAAGTTTTTGATACTCTTGTTTGGCTTGTCCAATTTTAGCGCCTTTCATTCCGCTATCAAAAATTGGCACAGAAATTTTTAATCCCCATAATGTAGTGGGGAACCATTTTTTATCAGTGTCAAAAACATCAAAATCGTTTCTTAAAGCATTTTGTGTGTGCGAAAAAAACGCTCCTACTCTTGGCATATACCCATAGCGTTCTCTTCTCAAGTTAAGTTTTGCTAATTGAGTTTGTGTTTGTAATATTTTATAATCGAGATTATCGTTATACTTAAACTCTGTATTTGTAATCGTTTCAGCGGTATTATCTGCAATAAGCGATGACAAGTTATCGGTTAATGTAATTTGCGAATCAACATCGAGCCCCATTTGTAATTTTAAAAGTTTATAGGCTAAATCGGTTTGTTTGTTTAATCGGTTTAAACTATTGGTTAATGTTGCAACACTAACTTTCATTTGATCTACATCTTGCTCTTCAGCAAAGCCAGATTTATAAATTGCTTCTGTTTCTTTCAGAATTTTATTCATATTATCGAGCGATTGCTGTAATACTTTTTTATTTTCTTCAGCAACAATAACTGTGTAATAAGCTTGAGCTACCGCCTCCTTTACATCATTTTCTGTTTTACTTAACGAAAGCTTAGAAACCAATGAATAGGTTCTGGATGCCTGAAGCGCTACAATGTATGAACCATCAAAAATTAACTGAGAAGCACTTATTCCGGCATTGGTATTATAATTAGTACCAAACCTAAGTGGAACCAAATCGTTAGGGTTAGCCATAGGATTAAAGGCATTTGCAGGCAATACCTGAGTAGGTATATCAATAAAGTTCTGAAAATTAACTTCTCCATTTACTTGGGGTAAGCCAATAGTAGTAGTTTCAAAAATTTTCTTTTCTGCAATTTTTACATCGGCTTGCGCATTTTTTACTACATAAGAATTTTTAAGTGCAAACTCTTGAGCTTCTTTTAAACTATATGCTCCTGCCGATTTTTTTTCTTGAGCATATAAGCAATTTGAAGAAATAAAGAGCAGAATAAACCCAAACTTTTTAAAATGATTCATATTTCAGTTTATGTGTTATAAAAAAGAGATTCGATTGTTTTAAGTTTTTTATCTAAGTATTTTAATCCTTTTGTGGTAGCTATACCACGAATATGTTGTTTTAGCATTTCCAAATAAACTCGATTAAAAGAAAACCTATCTGGCGGAAAAACTATGGGGTCGAAAATAACATCAGCTTTAGACACATATAGCATGCTTATTATTTCGGGGTTTATATCTTCACGATATAAGCCTTCATTAATACCTTTTGTGATATTATGTTTAATAGATTCGTAAATAAAATTGCGTTTGTGATCGCCAAATTTTTTCCATGCAGTGGGGTGGTACTTTTCTAAATCGTAATGGATTGATGGGTGTATTCGCTTTAAAGTTTCATTAATGGTGGTTGCTATTTGCATTAAATCGTCAATGGCATTGTTTTTAGAACTTAATAAACTTTTTACCTGACACTGGTCAATTTCCAGATGTTTTTCCATTACAGCATTAACTAATTCGTCTTTATTGGCAAAATGCTGGTAAAGCGTTTTTTTCGACATGCTCATATTTTTGGCTATGTCATCCATTGTCATGCTCTTTATGCCATATTTCATAAAAAGCTCAAAGGCCTGAATTATTATTTGCTCTTTTTTTTCCACGGGGTGCAAAATTATATTTTTTTTAACAAATGGGAACATTTTTTGTTTTTTTTGTTTCCAAATTAGATGAATGCTTATAAATAAAAGATTAACAATAGCTTAATGCTCAATTGAAGTAATAATAATGTAATAAATATTGCTTTGTATTGGTTTTTAAAAGCACACCTTTTCCCTTCATAATATCGTCGGTGTGGTTTTGGTTGATTTTAAAAAAGAGCTTCAAACGAGAAGCTCTTTTTTATTAAATATAATTAACCATAGCTTTATCACTAAGACTTAACTTTAAAAAAATGCATGAAAGGATGAATTTTTTTATTTAACAAACCTTTGATGCTTTGTTATATAAACCATATTATTTAATCATCATATTGGTTTCAATATACAGCATTTGCAGTATTGAATTTTTTTAAAATCAGAAAGAATTTTGAAAAAAATTAATGCTATGAAAAAGAATATTACTCATAATTTAACACCTTTGCCATACGGAAAAATTAATGGAACAAGTATGTAATTATTATTATAAACACTAAATAGCTTATTAATTAGAAATTATAATTGAAATACAAAAGTTATAGTAATTTCAATTACCCATTACTTGAAATTTACAAGAAAAGGTCTTAATTAAAAAAAGAAATAAATTGTTGCCAGCCATTAAAACTTCATCCATGTGCGATCGGCAAGTTGCTTTACGCTTGCTATAAATTTTTCGAAAGGTATTTTCTTACCCCACTCTTCCGGAGAAATCATTGATAAAATGGTTTCTCCGTTTTTATTTTCATAGAGATAATAAACATGATTGATAACAGGCGTAAAATTCATTTTTGCTTCATAAATTTTATGCGATAATTCTTTGCGTTCCTGAATTTCTGCTGCTTGTTTTGCCAACAATTCTATTTGCTCACGAATTTGCTTTAATTGCATATCCGTTTGCTCTTCCATAGCATTAAGTGCCTGATGCTTTATAACGCCTTCTTCTGTTGGTTTAACAACTGCACTGCCACGGTTGTGTGCATAGGGCAAAGAACCGGGCGTTTCGGTAATTTTATCAGGGTCAATTGGATTATGAAATTCTTCTTGCATCATTTACAAATTTACAGACTTTCTATTTCATTTAAATATTTTTCAGCTTGATGTAAAATTTCCGATTTAGTATCGGTTGCATTTTATCCCACACTTTATACATCATGCCAATGCGTGGATTTTTCTCCAATAATTTTCTGTTGCTATCATAAAAATTCCAGTACAGCGAATTAAAAGGACAAGCCTTTCCCCCAGTTTTTTTTGATTTATCGTAATAGCAGCCTTTGCAATAATTACTCATTTTATCTATATAAGCAGCAGAGCTGATATAGGGTTTAGTGCCAACAATTCCTCCATCTGCAAACTGACTCATGCCGCGCGTATTGGTAATTTCTACCCATTCAATGGCATCAATGTAAATTCCCAAATACCATTTATCTACTTCATCGGGATGAACACCTGTAAGCAAAGCAAAGTTTCCGGTAATCATTAAGCGCTGTATGTGGTGTGCATAAGAATAATCTAAACTTTGTTTTATGGCATGATGCAGGCAATTCATTTTCGTTTTTCCTGTCCAAAACCATTCGGGTAATTTTTGCTGATGATTAAAAAAATTGAGTTGGCTATATTCAGGCATTTTAGCCCAGTAAATGCCACGCATATATTCTCGCCAGCCTAAAATCTGACGAACAAAACCTTCTATTTGCGAAATGGAAATTTCATTGGGTCTTTTTTCCCATTCAGCAATACAGCGATTTACTACTTCTTGCGGTGAGATTAATTTTACATTCATTCCAAAAGAAAGGCGCGAATGAAAAACTGACCATGATTGAGTTGTCATAGCATCCTGATAATTGCCAAATAAAGGCAGAAGTTTTTTGGCAAAATATTCGAGCAGTTCTAAATTTTGTTTTCGTGTTATAGGCCAAATAAA
Organism: Bacteroidia bacterium; assembly: GCA_026003255.1. Taxonomy (GTDB): domain Bacteria; phylum Bacteroidota; class Bacteroidia; order B-17B0; family Aurantibacillaceae; genus BPGX01. The sequence continues at coordinate 50,326 of BPGX01000006.1, forward strand.
ATTTTCAGCATAAACGGTTCCGATTGTTTTTACTCCTTGTTTGTTTAACATCGAATAAAGCTCGCTTACACTACGTTTGAAAATTTTTGGTTCAGGAATTTTTAAATCTTTCGGTAAGGCTTTTCTGTTCTCTGCATCAAAATTCCATTTGTCGGCAATCGGATTTTCTCCCTGCATCATTACACCATGCTTTTTGCGCATGTGGCGATAAAAACTCTCCATTAAAAATGTTTTCTTGCCTTTAAAAAAATCTGCGAGTTCATTACGAGAGGAATAAAAATGTTCGGTATCGTAAACTTTGTGAGAAATTTTTAATGAAGTACAAAATTGCTTTAATTGAACATCTAAACGATATTCATCAGGCAATTGATATTCAAAATGAACGATATGATGTTCATCAATCAGGGCAATTAGATTTTGAGTAAGCAATTGTGTATTGTTAGGGTCATCTAATTTTATGTAATGAACTTGATGTCCTTTATTTTTTAATTCCTCTGCAAAATTGCGCATAGCTAAAAAAAAGGCCATCACTTTTTGTATATGATGCTGCACATAATCAGTCTCTTGTCGTATTTCCATCATCACATATAAAACATCCGTACGTACTTCTTTAAACCATGAATGTTGAATATTAAGCTGATCGCCAAGTATTAGCCGTAATATTTTTGTTTGCATACCTTACAGAACAATATATACCTATATTTGTTTAAAAGTGTGTTATGCCAAACGAGTACATAAAATTTATTAAAGCGATTAAAAAAAACAATCACAAAGAGTGGATGGACGCCAATCGTGATTGGTACCATAAAATACGCGAGCAATTAGTAAGCGATATTGAAAAAATCATTGCAAGTATTTCTAAAATAGACGGGCGTTTTCAAAAGCTTACTGCTAAAGATTGCATGTTTCGGATAAATCGCGATATACGTTTTTCTAGCGACAAGCGCCCTTATAAAGAAAATCTGGCTATATATTTATCCATATTGGGCAAAAAGAGTTCAGGACCCGGATATTATTTGCACATAGAACCCGGCAATAGTTTTTTTGCCTGCGGCTGCTGGATGCCGCCATCAGATGTTTTAAATAAAATACGTGAAGAAATAGATTATAACAGCAGCGATTTTTTAAAAATTATAAACGATAAAAACTTTAAAAAACAATTTGGCGAAATTGAAGGCGACAAGGTAAAAACCACACCTAAAGGCTACGATAAAAATCACCCGATGATAGAATTTTTAAAACTGAAAAGTTATATCGTTAGTGTTGCTATTTCAGACAAAGAAATAAGTGACGAAAGTTTTAAAAAACTATTTATTTCTTTTATTAAAACAGCTCGTCCTTTTCATGATTTTCTTTTAACGGCAGTGCATGACGAAGAATTATAAAAAGTTTTCGCCTCATCAAATTCTTGGAATTGACTTAGGGAATAAAGCTTCCGGAAACACGGCATTGTGTTTTTTAAATCAAAATCAACTGCAATTTATTCAACCCACCAAAAAAGTTGACGAACTAAATATTATTCTTGAAATAATTAAAAAACACAACATACATTTAGTTTGTATAGATGCGCCCTTAACGCTGCCTGCCGTTTATTACCAAACACCGGAGTTTAATGATTATATGTATCGCCAATGCGACAAGTTGTGTAAAGCCATGTCGCCCATGTTTGTTGGCGCATTTACAGCACGTGCTATTCAGTTAAAAAACATCCTCCAAGAAAAAAATATACAAGTTATAGAAGTTTATCCCAAAATGCTGATTGAAACATTAAACCTAAAAGATTATTATCCAAAGAAAAAAGACAAGAATATTTCTATTGCACTTCTTAAACATTTAAAGTATCAAATTCCATTTAATTTTATAAAACCCGAAACACTGCATCAATTAGACGCTATGCTTTGCTGGCACAGTGGATTTCGATATTTGAATAATTTGCATCAACAATATGGTAATAAAAATGAAGGTATTATAGTTGTATAAATGCTGCTTGAATTTACTGATAAAGGAATTTATTGCCCACAGGCCGATGTGTATATAGATCCATGGAGACCTGTAGCTAAAGCCATTATTACTCACGCACATTCTGACCATGCACGCTGGGGAATGAAATATTATCTATGTCACGAAAAAAGTAAAGCAATAATTCAGTATCGTTTAGGTAATAACATTTCTATTGAAACAAAAAAATACAATGAACCATTTACAATTAATGGTGTAACTTTTTCATTACATCCTGCCGGACATGTAATCGGTTCTTCTCAAATACGTGTGGAATACAAAGGAGAAGTTTGGGTTGTAAGTGGCGATTATAAAACAGAAAATGACAGCCTAAGTGATGCATTTGAACCTGTAAAATGCCATACATTTATTACTGAATGTACTTTTGGATTACCTATATACAATTGGCAAAATCAACAGGATGTTTTTTCTGAAATGATAAAATGGATAAAGCAAAACGAGCGTTTGGGAATAAACTCGGTAATCTTTGCTTATGCCTTGGGAAAAGCGCAACGAATTATTCAAAATCTTTATCCGGAAATATCAGAAATTTATACACATGGAGCCATTGAAAATACCAATCAGGTTATTCGCGAGAGTGGAATACAGATAGCACCAACTATTTTGATTAATAAAGAAAGCAATTTAAAAAACTTAAAAGGCAAAACCATAATTGCACCGCCATCGGCACAAGATACTCCTTGGTTAAGAAAACTTGAGCCGTATAAAACAGCACTTGCAAGTGGATGGATGGCGCTTAGAGGAGCACGCAGACGCAGAAACATTGATAAAGGATTTGTATTAAGCGACCATGCTGATTGGAAAGGCTTAAACAGTGCCATTAAAAATACCGCTTGCGAAACAGTAATTGCTACACACGGCTATACCGAAATTTTTTCGAAATGGCTGCGCGAAAATGGCTATAACGCTCTAACCGAAAAAACTCAATTTGAGGGTGAAACAGCTGATATATCAAACGAAACAGCGTGAAACACTTTGTTGAATTATATAAGCAATTAGACGAAACCAATTCGAGCAATGAAAAGATCAATTTGCTTAAAAATTATTTTTTATCGGCAAGTAATGAGGATATCATTTGGTGTATTGCGCTTTTTATCGGCAAGCGATTTAAAAAACCGGTAAGCACCACTCAGCTCAAAATATGGGTGGCCGAAAAAAGTAATTTGCCTTATTGGTTGGTTGACGAATGCCATCATATAGCAGGCGATTTGGGCGAAACTATAGCACACTTAGCCTATGATAATAATACCGAAAAAAAACTTGAAAAAAATCTCAGTGCAATAATCCAAGACATAGCTGATTTAAAAGATAAAAATGATGATATAAAAAAAGAATTAATTATCCATTATTGGAATAATTTATCAAAAGATGAAATTTTTATTTTCAATAAACTGATAAGCGGTTCATTCAGAGTTGGCGTATCAGAAAAAAAATATTATTAAAGCTCTAAGTTTAGCATTTAATATTCAGGAAGATGAAATTGCCCACAAATTAATGGGCAACTGGAATCCTTTTGAAACAAGCTTAAACGAATTACTTTTTTCTAATGAAAAAAACTTTTCAAAACCTTATCCTTTTTATTTAGCTTATGCCTTAGAAGAAAATTTAAACCAATTGGGCGATACGGCAAACTGGCAAGCCGAATATAAATGGGACGGCATACGCGGACAAATCATTTTCAGAAATGATGAACTATTTGTATGGTCGCGCGGTGAAGAATTAATTACACATCAATTTCCCGAATTTGAAAATTTAAAAAAGCATTTGCCTGATGGAACAGTATTAGACGGAGAAATAATTGCCTATAAAAATTCCGAAATATTAAGTTTTCAGCACTTACAAAAACGACTGGGAAGAAAAAACGTAGGCAAAAAAACTATGGAAGAAATTCCTGCTGCTTTCATTGCGTATGATATATTGGAGCATCAGTCAAAAGACATTCGTCAATTAACTTTATCAGAAAGAAGAAACATTTTAGAAAATATTATACCCAATAACAACCCCTTGATTCATCTTTCTGAAAAAATTCATTTTTCAACTTGGGATGAATTAATAGAAATTCAAACAAAATCAAGAGAAAAATTTGCGGAAGGATTGATGTTAAAACATAAATTTTCTGCATATCAGGTAGGTAGAAAAAAAGGCGACTGGTGGAAATGGAAAGTAAACCCCCTACTCTATTGATGCGGTATTAACCTATGCTATGCAAGGTCATGGAAGGGCGCGCTAACCTGTTTACCGACTATACATTTGCCCTATGGAATAATAATGAATTGGTAACTTTCACTAAAGCCTATTCAGGATTAAGCGATGAGGAAATTAAAGAAGTAGATGCTTTTGTACGCAAAAATACCATAGAAAAATTCGGACCGGTAAGAAGTGTTACCCCTCAACTTGTTTTTGAAATTGCTTTTGAAGGCATTGCTTATTCTAATCGTCATAAAAGCGGAGTTGCATTGCGTTTTCCGAGAATAGCCAGATGGAGAAAAGATAAAACCATATACGAAGCAAACTCTCTGGACGATTTAAAAAAACTAATACCGAAGCATGTTTAATATACACCAATGGCTTAAAAATAAAAATTGGCAGGCATTTCATTTTCAGGTAGAATGCTGGCAAGCTATTGAAGCAGGTAAATCAGGATTTTTGAATGCTCCAACCGGCAGCGGAAAAACTTATGCATTGTGGCTGGGTATTTTAAAAAAACTAAGCGAACAAAAAAATAAAATCGGTCTAAAAGCAATATGGATAACACCATTGCGAGCGCTTGCACAGGAAATAAAAAATGCCTGCGAATTTCCTTGTGTTGAATATCAATTAAATATAAAAGTTGGAGTGCGTACCGGTGATACAAAATTAAAAGAACGTGCTGCACAAAAAAAAGCAATGCCCGATTTGTTAATTATAACCCCCGAAAGTTTGCACTTGCTTTTATCGCAAAAAAATCATGAAGAAATTTTTTCATCCTTGCAATATGTAGTGGTAGATGAGTGGCATGAATTATTAGGAAGCAAACGCGGAGTACAGGTAGAATTAGCCCTTTCTCGCTTAAGAAGTATAAATTCAACATTACAAGTATGGGGAATTTCTGCAACCATCGGAAATTTAAAAGAAGCTGCAGCAATATTACATCCACAAAATAAACATATTGCGTTTGTTCAATATAACAATGAAAAAGAAATTGAAATTAAAACTTTGTTGCCTGATACTATTGATAAAATGCCATGGGCAGGGCATATCGGCATCAAACTGATTGAAAAGGTAATTCCCATTATTGAACAACATCAATCGGTTTTAATTTTTACCAACACCCGCTCGCAGTCAGAAATATGGTATCATGCCTTAATGGGAAAAGCACCGCATTTGGCTGGATTAGTAGCCTTGCATCATGGCTCACTGAGCAGTGAAATTCGTACTTGGGTTGAAAATGCTTTACACGAAGGGAAATTAAAAGCTGTTGTGTGCACCTCTTCATTAGATTTAGGTGTAGATTTTCGTCCGGTTGATTGCGTAATACAAATAGGAAGCCCTAAAGGTGTTGCACGGTTTATGCAACGAGCAGGCAGGAGCGGACATCAGCCACTTGCAAAAAGTAAAATATATTTTTTACCCACGCATGCTTTAGAGATTATTGAAGCTGCAGCATTGCGCGATGCTATCAAGCAAAAAAATATAGAACAAAGAATTCCTTACATCAGAAGTTTTGATGTATTAATTCAATACCTTACCACGCTTGCTGTTGGAGATGGATTTTATCCCGACAAAATTTTTCATGAGATAAAACAAACGCATTGTTTTGAAAGTATTAGGAACGAAGAGTTTAACTGGTGTTTGCAATTTTTAGTATACGGAGGCAATAGTTTATCTGCTTATGATGAATTTAAAAAAATTGAAATTGAAAACGGTAAATATGTGGTAAAAAGCCGATCAATAGCCATGCGTCATCGTATGCAAATTGGTACCATTGTAAGCGATAGTATGCTAACGGTAAAATTTCTGGGAGGTAAAAAACTAGGCAGTATTGAAGAATGGTTCATTAGCAAATTAAAAGCGGGAGATATATTTTGGTTTGCAGGAAGAAGTTTACAGTTTTTGCAGATTAAAGAAATGCAGGTATTGGTAAAAAATGCGGGGAACAAAAAAGGGGTTATTCCCGCCTGGATGGGAGGGCGTATGCCGTTATCAAGCGAACTTTCTGGAATGATGCAACATAAATTACAGGGATATGTCGAAAACAAGCACCCAAATGATGAATTAAAAGATTTAATTCCATTATTGGAGCTGCAAGAAAAACGCTCATCCATTATTAATGAAAAAGAATTTTTAATTGAAGAATTTTCGGATAAGGAAGGATATCATTTATTTTTCTACCCCATCGAAGGACGCTTTGTGCACGAAGGTATGGCAGCACTTTTTGCTCATAGAATATCGCAAATTAAACCTATATCATTTTCAATAGCATTAAACGATTACGGGTTTGAATTATTGAGCGACCAGGAAATACCCATACAACAAGCTTTAGAAAACAATTTATTCAATACCGAAAATTTACAAAACGATATTTACAAGAGTGTAAACATTACCGAAATGGCTAAAAGACGATTTAGAGATATTGCCACCATTTCAGGCTTGGTATTTAACGGATATCCCGGCAAACAAAAAAAGACAAAACACTTGCAGGCATCCTCGCAATTATTTTTTAAAGTGTTTGAAGATTACGATAAAGAAAATTTATTGCTGCGACAATCATTTGATGAAGTATTGACATTTCAATTGGAGGAATCGCGATTAAGAAAATCTTTGCAAAAAATTCAAAACAAAAAAGTAATTATAAAAAAATTGCCGAAGCCCTCCCCATTCTCGTTCCCCATTATGGTTGACAGATTAAGAGAGCGCTTCAGCAACGAAGACCTGGAAAGCCGCATTGAGCGTATATTGAAAAAATACGCAGACTAAATTATTTTACTTCAATTAATTTTTCTTTTGGTACGGCAGGTGTAATTTCCTTTTTAGGAACCACCACTTTTAAAATTCCGTCTTTGTAATCAGCCTGAATTCCATCTGCATTGGTGTTTTCAGGCAAAGTAAATGTACGGCAGAAAGATTGATAATTGTACTCTCTGCGAGTATATTTACCATCTTTATCTTTCTCCTCTTTTTCTTCTTTCTTTTCTGAAGAAATACTTAGCACATTGTTTTCTAACTTAATTTTAAAATCGTCTTTTTTTAAGCCGGGTACAGCCATTTCGATTTTATAATCGGCATCTGCCTCTTTAATATTTACTGATGGCAAGGTACTGCCAAAATCCGAAAAATTTTTGTTTGACCAATCAAAGAAATCTTTTGTAAAAAAATCGTCAAACAATGTACTTGGAAAAAACCCGCTTCTTTTAGTTAAATTACTCATATTACCTCCTTTTTTTATTGTTTTATATAAATGTTATTCAATAAATGCGCTAGGTGTACAAGGGTCATTATTACAATAATTATATATACCTGTATTAAACTTCCCTTTTAAAAAAAATGGTGGTGTAGTAAAAGAAGCTGCCTGACCACAATTGCTAACGCAACCTTGACAAAACTGCAATGCATAACTATTATTTCCAACAACTTCAAAACCTGTATTATACCATCCTCCATTATTATAATCTGCAGTAACTTGTCTGCAATTACCGTCTAATACCAAATAATTTTGCCCACAAGCTCCTGAGGCAGATGAAGGACAAACAAAAATATAGGCCATAGCACTTGAATATGTTGGAACGTAAACAGCATTACTTGCTTCAGATTCTCCATCATCATTCCATGCTACAATCCTATACGATGTTGAAGGATCTAACATATAAATAGAATAAGTAAATTTAGTTTCATTTGCTGCTACATAGGTTTTTATTTTCCATTCGCTAGCACCATTGTTTAGTTCCTGTATGTAAAATCCTAATTCATTATCAGAATTGTCAATCCATGTTAATGTTAATGAATTTGAAGTAGTTGAAAAATTTAAGCCCTCCGGAGCATCAGGAATATTTTTCTTCTTTTTACAAGAAGCCATTGTTGCTAGTGCTAAAAAAATAGTTACTAGAATAACAAGGTTTTTCATTTTTAAAATTATTTTATGGAACAAATTTATTTTTGATAAAAAAACTTTACTATGACTTACATCAGACAAGCAAATGATTTTTATCATATTTGCATCAATTTTAATGGAACTCGAAATAAGTAATCAGCACTTTCTTCTCTTGAGCCAAAAAGCAATTTTTTGGCAAGAAAAAAAAGCTCTAATTATTTCCGACTTACATTTGGGCAAAGCCGGTCATTTTAGAAAAAACGGTATTGCTATTTCGCAAGCATCAGCCCTAAAAGATTTAGAAATATTAAACAATTTAATTGTAGAATACGCTCCTCTATCAATTATTTTTTTGGGTGATTTATTTCACAGCGAGTACAATAAAGAATGGGAAGATTTTATCGAACTGAGAAAATTTTTCTATCATATATCATTTATTCTAGTAAAGGGAAATCATGATATTATACAATCGGAGCTTTTCAGTAAAAACCATATTTCATTATATGATAGTTTAAATGTAGAAGGAATTTTATTTAGCCATGAGAAAACAGAAAATGAAAAATTTGTATTTCAATTTTACGGTCATACACATCCCGGAATAAAAATTAAAGGCTATGGCAAATTATCGTTAAAACTTCCTTGCTTTGCTCAAAAAGAAAACACCCTTATGCTGCCGGCATTTGGCGAACTAACAGGCTTACATATTATTCATCAAAAAGAATATGATAAAATTTATGTAGTTGGCAACGAAAAAATTTATGCTGTATAAAAAAAGGAGACATACGCCTCCCTTTAAAATATCTTTTTTTATAAATAATTATGCTTGTACTTTTGCTCTTAAACTTTTAGCAGCCTCCAGCATTCTTTTTGCTCCTTCTTCCGAATAGTTTTCTTCACCGCGAACATCTTCAATTTCGTAAGTAACATTTCCTACTTTTACAATTACATAGATATGATATTGCACCACACCGGCATCTGGAATTTCTGATTTATACAAAATAGCCGTTGGCTCATCAACTAAATAGGTTGACTTAAAAACAGCATCAGCACCAATGTCTGCTTTCTTTTGATTCATATCTCCATCGCCAACCACTATTTCGATATTAAAATCTTTTCCAACAACAATTTGTGTACCTCCCATTGGTCCTTCCATAACTTGAGGTATCCCTTTTCCGGTTTCTTCATCAGGTAAATTTATTAAACAAGGCATTCCTATATGCCCATGCTCACTTAAATCGTACTCAACCATTCCCTGAGGTATTTCAGCAGTAGTTGTTGTTGATTCTTCATTTCCTCCACATGAATAAAGAAACAATGTTGAAATTGCAATCGCTAAAGCAAAAAATAATTTTTTCATATCGATTCTTTTTTAGATATTGTATAGCAAACCTACGTGATTTTTAAAAAATAACATAATTCCAAGGCAAAAAAATGTCGAAGCTAAAAGTTAGCTACATTTCATATCCGCTTACTCTAAAACATACATTTCATCTTGCACATGGAAAAAGAAACTCTACACCCTGTGTGTTACTTAAAATAGAATATGCAAACTTAATATCATATGGAGAAGCCAGCTTGCCTCCTTACTTAAAAGAAAACCCTGGAAGTGTTATTGCCTATTTTGAAAGCATAGACTGGAATGTTTTTAATGAATCTGCACCGCTTGATTTTTTAGATTATTTAAATAAACAAGAAAAAATAAATTACCCGGGTATGGCAGCAATTGATATGGCAATTTTTGATTTGGCAGGAAAATTATCCAATACTCCATGTCATGAAATATTAAACGTAGAAAGCAAGATAACACCTTTGCTTTCTTATACCATCACGTATGAAGAAGATGAAAGTATTTTATTAGAAAAGATAAATGATGCGAAAGAATTTAAACAACTAAAATTAAAACTTGGAACAAAACACGATAAACACTTTATTGATTTTATTTTAAAAAACACCGATAAACCATTTTTTGCAGATGCCAATCAAGGCTGGAAAAGCCTACACGAGGCTGTTTACATGTGTGAATTTTTAAGAGAAAGAAAATGTCTTTTTATAGAACAACCTTTTTCAAAAAAAGCCTATCAATTAAGTTATAAATTAAAACAAAGAAATATTCTTCCTGTTTTTGCAGATGAATCGATTACTAATTTTTCAGATTTAAACAAATATTATTTTTGTTTTGATGGAGTAAATATAAAACTGATGAAATGTGGCGGAATAAAAAACGCCATTAAAATGATTTCATTTGCCCGTAAAAGCAATTTAAAAATTATGATGGGCTGCATGACTGAAACAAGCTGTGGAATTGCTGCTGCGAGCCAAATAGCACCACTTTGTGACTTTGCCGATTTAGATGGTTCTCATTTAATTTCAAACAATCCTTTTAAAGAAGTTATACTAAACGATGGAAGAATAATTCTTCAAAAAAAATCGGGGGTTGGAATTGAGCGAACCCGAATTCCAACCCCCTAAGGTTTTTAACTGCTAAAGAATTATTTCTTAGCGGCAGCTTTTTTAGGAGCAGCAGCTTTCTTTGCAGCTGGTTTTTTAGCAGCAGCTTTTTTAGGAGCAGCAGCTTTCTTTGCAGCTGGTTTCTTAGCAGCAGCTTTCTTAGCCGGAGCAGCTTTCTTTGCAGCCGGTTTCTTAGCAGCAGCTTTTTTAGGAGCAGCTTTCTTAGCAGCAGGCTTCTTAGCTGCCGCTTTTTTAGCAGCTGGTTTAGCTGCTGTTTTTGTTGTCGCTTTTTTAGCCATGACTTTTGGTTTTTTAAGTGTTAACTGATACGAAGTAAATCAAAATCAGGTTACACTCCTATATTTATATACTTCATTTTTTCAACACTTATATGTTGATAATCACAACTATAAAAAAAACAATTTAGTTTGTGAAAACACATCGCTATCTGAATATATAGTAAAATCAAGCGTTTCCAAGCATCTACTAAAAAATTATTTTCACAATAAACACAAACTTAGAATTATGTTTTTCATTTTTTAAAATGTTGATTTCAGAATTTATTTTTTGTTTCTGCAAATTATTTTTCTTTCACATTCACTCTTACGCCTTCTGAATGACTTGTAAATTCAGGCGCATACATACATTGTATGCTTGTAATTCCATTTGAAAAATCTCCTTGATGAAAAACGCGTAATGGATATTCAAATACGTAGGTTCCTTTTGGTAAATAATCAAAAAAGAAATTAGTTGCTGCATCGCTCGTACTTTCATAGTAACCCAAACCTCCCTGATAACGATAGCCTGAAAGTACGTTCTGTGGCTCAAAGCAGGAGGCGCGCATATCTTTCATGTGTACATATTCCATGCTTCTATCAACTCGTAATTCAATTCGTACTATTACTTTATCACCAACTTTTAATTCATGATTATTATCTAATGGAACAATTACATTTCCGGTTGCAGAAGTTTTTTCAATAAATAATTTCTTGTTTTAGTTTTGAGTGGCGTTTTCATGCGCTGCAATTTTATCCAACTGTTCAAAATACTGCCAGTAAACTGCGCCCCAGCCAATGCCTTCATCTTTTTTAGTTACGGTAATATTTCCCATTTGTGGTTTTACATTTTTATCTTTCCACGATGTTTTAAAATATCCTGTTCCTGCTTCTACTTTTAATCCCTGCACTTTTGATGGATTAATTTGAATATCGCCTAATTTAATTTCCACATTATCTGCAGTAGTTTGTGTCCAGTCTGTTCCGGTTAATAAAAGTGCATAACACGCTTCAGCTGTGGCTTTGGTTGTTTTCCAGTCTTGCACTTGTTTTTGTTTTAATAACCAAATACGTAATTCATCCACCAGCTTTTTGTCTTTTGCAATTTCATTAAAAACTTCTAATAATAATGAATGCGTTTCGATTGGAGCCTGATACCAGTAATAACCCGGAACATTTTCTTTCCAATACATTCCAAGTTCATCATGAAACAAGGGCGTTTTCTTTTAATGATTTTACTATGTCGTTTGGAATGGTTTTATCTCCTGTGCGATAGAGCGCCAATGCAAATCATTCCTTGCGCATAACGATTATTGTCTAACCAATACTTTTGCATTTGTGCGTAATAGTAATCGTATGCTTTTTGGTTTTTGCGAGGACACTTTAACATCCGTAAAGAAACTACGTGCGTAGAAATAATGAATCTGAAAATTATTGATTTGTCGTTTTGATAAATCTTGCTTGTTTCTTATCAATCTTTCATAATCTTCGCGAATGCTGTTATCTAAATAATTTATAGCATTTTTTAGCATGCTTTTCATCTCTTTATCTTCTTTTGCATTGGTAATATTCAAATGCTGAAGATGCCCTATGCCTGCTACTATATGTTGTGTAATGTATCTGTCATCTCTCATTCCTTTAAACCACATAAAACCTCCGTTTGATGATTGCAACTGCATAAGTTTTTTTCTGGCAGATGCCAGCTCTTTTGCCATGCGGTTCATATCAAACAATAATGCCACACGTTTTTTTTCGTTCGATTTCACTTTTTGCATCGAGCACCCAAGGCGTTTCAGATAAAATCACACTTTTTAATTCCTGATTTTTTTCCAGATTTGACAATAGCGCTTCCGGAGAATCTATTTTCCAGCTTTCGAAAACTGCCCTTGATTTTTGGATGCGAATTTGCCACATGCGTTGCTATGCTATTGGCATAGTAGCGGCTGAATGTTTGCTCGGCACATTCGTAAGGATATTCCATCATATATGGTAATGCTTGTATAGCATACCAAACAGGATTTGCGGTAAACTCCAATGTAAGCTGATAATTTCGTAATGTAGTTGATCCATTATTCTGGCTAATGAGTTTTTCAAACGTTAAATTTTTCGTTTGATTTCCTCTTACAGGCAATGGTAATGTTTCAGTAACCAACATTCGATTAGTTAAAACAGGAATAACGGTTTCTTCCCCATCGGTATGTTTACCCGACTTTGCCGTTGTACGAACAATTACCGCATATACTCCTTCAGGTATAGAAACACTCCAGGTTGATGAGGCACTTTGTTCTTTTTTAGCTGTAAATAATTGTTGCCTTTCTTTATTTAAAAAAAGATGATCTAATGATTCGCGTGTATAAGCATCTAAAATTTGTAACTCGCTTTGACCCTGTATATCGTTTTGAGTAAGGTTATTTATTTTAACGGAAATGTTTAATTTGTCGCCTTCTCTAAAAAAACGAGGCAAATTAGGTGTTACCATTAATTCTTTTTGTGTTAGGGTTTCTTTGGTAATGGTACCCATTTTTAAATCTTTGGTATGAGCTAAGCCTAAAAACTTCCATTTGGTTAATGCTTCGGGAGCAGTAAATGAAATAATAATTTCACCTTGCTCATTAGTTTTTAACTCCGGCATAAAAAATGCTGTTTCTTTCAAATTGGTTCTAACGCCAATTTGCTTTTCAGCTCCTGAGTTATCATCTAATTTTCGATGATTTAAAGTACTTACTACATCTTCTGTTTGTTCTTCTCTGTTAATATTGTTAAAGCCTTCTGATTTTGTTTTTTCATCATTCTTTTTGGTTGAAACAGATTCTTCATCAATTATATCGCCCATTTTACCTCGTGGTGCAGATGATGGTAATGAAGCTGTTTTTACTGCTTCTGCATATCTGCCACCCATATAGCTACTATAATAATTATCAAATCCAAACCAGTTTAAATAATCGTATTCTCTATAAGGAAGTTCCGGATAGTTATTCCATGAATATGTTAGCAATAATGAATTACTTACGAAAGAAATATTACTTTGCCAATTTAATATGGAGTAATAATTTTTATATAAATTCAAATACCAATTATGCGGTTTAAAGGCGTCTAAAGATGCATCGTACATGGCGGCTACCATTTCGGCTACAACCTTATAGCCTTTTTTATCTTTTATTTTCAATCGCCATTCTTCTTGCTGTCCCGGCAATAATTTATCTCTGAAAGTTTCGAAAATAATATCAAGTTCTTTATTATTATGAGGTACTGTAATTATTTGTGTATAATAGTAAGAACGACTGTTTTTTATAAATATAAAATGTACTGCAAAATTTCCACGATATTTTTCTAAAACAGGTATTTCAATTAATCTTTGTTCATTTGAAAGATGTATCCATTCTCTTTGCTCTATTTTTTTGTCGTGCTCAATTTCTATTAATACTTCAACATTTTGATAAGACGAACCTATTAAGAAAGTTGCATTTTCTCCCGGCTCGCATTTATCTTTTAAAACAGTAAAAAATTCAGTACAGGGTTTTAGTAAATCTTTCGAATCAGGATTAAATACTTCAATATAACGTTCTTCTTTTACCTCTTCTCCATATTTATCTTTTAAAGAAATTTCGAGATGATAAACTCCCTCTTTATTAATTCCTAATGCAGGCAAATTAATTTTTACCTTTTCTTTGGTTGATAAAACTGCTTCTTTTGTTTTTTCTTTTCTGTTAAATCGGTTTGGGGCACTTTCATCTGCATACTCATCGTTCGGAAACTTTTTTAAATATTCTTGTTCCGATAATATAAATTTATCTGGCTTACTCCATAAACGATTTCTAATTATACGATTATTCGGCTGCATGCGATGAACCACTAATTTTACTTCAGCAGGTTCTGCTTGTCCGTTAAGGTTTTTTGTTTGTAAAGTAAATTCTCCTTTTTCGGCTATATTTATTTGCATTGGCATATCTATATCAATCATTAAGGATTGATAACCTACATTTAAAGTATATGATGAGCTGCGGGTTTCGCCATTAATATCGGTTACATCAACATATACCGTGTATGAAAATGATGGACATTCTTCTTTACTCAAAGATTTATCAGGAATTGCATTAAAATCAAATGTAAAGGTTCCGTCTTCTTTTGTTTGTGTAATTCCATGTATAATTTCCATGGCAGCAGAAGTTGGAACTCCGCCTCTGTAATACCACCACCACCAGTTGTACCGTGCGTTTCTGACAACACGATATTTTACCTCTGCTCCATCTACAACTGCTCCTGCATAACTTTTAGCATTTCCTGTAATTGTTACTTTATCGTTTAATCGGAATGAACCTTTAACGGGTTCTACAGCAACTTCAAATTTTGGACGTTTATATTCTTCTACGTTAAAATAAAAACTGCCATATGTATTATTTATTTGCATTTGCCCATTCAACACTCCAGTTGGCAATGTAAACGATCCATTAAATGTTCCGTACTCATTGGTAGTAAATAATTGTTCTGTTATTTTTTGATAATTAACATCGTATAAAATAACATTGCTTGAAAAATTGGTTTTTATACGCGTACTATCTCCATTTGACTCTACTACAATACCTTTAAAATAAATGGTTTGACCCGGGCGATAAATACTTCTGTCGGTAAAAAAGTAAGTGTGCGTTCTCCATCTTTTATCTTCACGATAAGGTTTGTACTGATAAATGGCATTATTACTATATAACTTGTCATCTCCATTAATAAATTCAAAATGCAGATTTCTGTAATTTCCATTTACCGGTACTTTAAAGTTGCCTTCAGCATCGCTTGTAAGTTTATCGCGCTTTTCGAATTCATATTCTCTGGTGCTGTAATTGTATTTTTCTATCCATAATTGAACGGTAACATTTTTTAAACGTTCACCGCTAGTTCGTTCAAAAACATATCCGTCAATGGTTCCATCCGTATTATTGCGAGTAATATATGCCATGTTGCTTATGTTAATTTCGGCATAGGCAATTGCGTTGTTATTATATAAAAATGCTGAAGTATCAGAACACAAAATAAAATAAGAACCAAAAGCTAAAGCGGGTATCGCAATTTCAATAGCATGAGAATTATAATCATCGTCAACTGGCAATTTCACTTCCCATGATTTAATTGCTTTTTGCATCAAAAGTTTTATAACTGTGTTTTCATCATAATAATAGCGTTCGTTATTTTTTGGAAAAGGATTTTCTACAATCTTAAAATACACTTTATTCAAATTTTTATATGATAGTAGTGCTCTAAATTCTTTATCCTTAGGGTTTACACGTTCTGTTTGTAGCGACAAACTTTTTTCTTCTATTTTAGCTAATAAATAGTTGCATAATCCTGCACCGTATGATTTTGGATATTTATCTATTGCTTCTTTACAAAGTGCTGCAGCTTTTTGTTTGGTAAATTTTGTTTCAGGTTTTTGCTCATTATAAGGAATGGAAAAATAAAATTGCGCCTTTTCATATATTAAATGTGCTACAGCTGATTGCCCGGTATATTTTTTAATTAATTCATCAATGGTTTTTTCATACAATTCTGCTTTATTGCTAAATGAGGATTTGTGTTTTACAAATGCCAATCGTTTTAATTCTGTATCAACAATGGCATCGGAATTATTTTGTTTTAATTGATAGGCTATAAGTTCCTGAAAAATTTTAATAGTCTGATAGGAAAATGAAAAGGTATCATTTGCCGGAATTTTTATTTCAATAAATATATCTCCCTGTAAGAAATATTTTTCATCATTCAAATGAAAGGCTTCTGCTGACTGGGTTAAAGATGCTTCATCGTTTGAAAAAAAATCAATGGCTCTATATGCCAAAAACTCATATAAAGAGGGACGTAAATTTCTGGCTTCTTTTTGTGTTGAAACAATTATAGCATCAAATTCTGAAACAGATAGTTGCTGAAGCTTAGTAGTTTCAGTAAGTGATTGGTTGTAGTGATAAATTGTTTTTTCTACAATTTTTCGCAAATCCCATGTGCGAATATCATCTGGAATAAAATCAACGGTTTCTGTTCTGTTTAAAAAATGCCAGCGATTATTTTGATAATAACGCCAGTATAAATCAGCCACTACCGAATGTGCTACCTGTTTACCGGGAAAAGATAATTCTTCTGCATCTTTTTCAATTTGAAGAATGGATTTTATTAAAGCATCTTCTTCTTTATAGGAATAAAATTTTGCTCTAAAAATAAGCGCCTTAATAATTTGCTGATGATTTTTTTCTTGCTTGGCTGTATTATAAATTGTTTCTACAATTTTTAATGCTGATTCGGTTAGTCCTTTATTTTCTAAGGAATCTACCTTTTTCCATTCAGAGTTATAGTTATTCATGTTTTTATAATTTTCTTGAAATTGGGCCGAAGTTTTAAAAATTCTCAGTGTAGCATTTTTAGAAAATGCCAGAAATAGCGCACCTACAATAAAGGCAATGGAAATGATTTTTTTAGCTTGCATACGTGTAAATATTAACTTGTTTTGTCAAGTAGATGCAAGTTATTCTAAAATTCCATAAAGCGGTAAAAAAAAATCCCGAAATTGTTTTCGGGATTTTTAGCCATTATCGTTCTATCTAAATTTTACCTGTTTGAACTTTGCTTATCGGCATTTAATTGCGATTTAATAAATTCAATTTCTGCTTTTAGATTATCTATTTCTATAGATTTTTTCTTTAGTTGTTCCATTTCACTTTTCTGAGATTCAATAATTGCCTGCTGCTCTTGAATTGCTTTGGTGAGAATAGGAATTAACTCTGTATAATTTAATCCTTTATATCCATTTGTTGTTGTAACAACTAAATTCGGGAAAATTGCTTCAACCTCTTGTGCAATAAACCCAAAATGTAAATGTTCTTTAAAATCGCTTTCTAGTTCGGGTAGCATGTTGTATGAAACAGGACGTAATTTATTAATTTGGGCGATAGCAGTTGAAATATTATTAATGTTTTTCTTATACCTAATATCAGACCTGAGTATATTTTGTGTCATAAATGTAGATGCTCCACAAATATCCCATGTTTCTATACCACCTCCCCATCCAACTGGCCAATCGTTATGGAAAGAACCTCCTGTTTGAATTCTTGCTATATTTTGTCCAGTACCCACAACATGTAATCTAGCTCCAGCAGTTGTAGTTCCAATTAGGAAATTCCCTTGATTAGTAATTCTTGCTTTTTCTGATAAGGTATTAGTTCCATTATTAGTTGTTAAAAACTGAATAATCGCACCTTTAGCAGATGATGACCAGTTTTCTGAACTTATAAAATTGATTGTAGCTCCACCATAGTTTAATGACGAATATCCATCTATAGCATCCCTACCGGTTAAAGATAGCAAAACATCATTTAATTGAGGATAAGCAGGTGAGGAAATATTGCCTCTAGCTCTTAACCCAACAAAAGCAGGATGTTCTACTGAATTACTAAAAACATAAGAATCGTGAGTAGCCCATGTATTTGCCATTGATGTGATAGCAATAACTGATGTTGATGATGAAGCAATTATTCCGCTTCCATCAGCCACATGTAGTCTCCTTGATGGTGTAGTTGTGCCAATACCAACATTGCCGGCATTATTTATTCGCATTCGCTCGGTTAGTGTTGAACTTCCATCAGGAGTAGTTCCAAACAATAAAGCTGTCGGATTATCTCCTGCTCCTCCAGCAGCATCTCTAATAGTAAAAATTGCTGCTTGTGGACTTGTTGAATAATTGTCTCCAAAATTTAATTGAGTTAAAACCGATCCATTAGTAGCATTTGATGTAGATTGCCTCATAGACAATACAACAGGGTTTCCAGCTCCTGTTGTTGTATTTCTAATTTCTAAATCTGTTCCAATAAGTGATGTTGGTGATGTTTCACCTGATATAACAACCCTACCTTGAAAAAAACCGGCCCAGGCATTTGCGTTAGTTGAATTATATGTTGCATTAGTTCCAGTGATCCCAAACACTCCATAATTATTGGGGCTACCTGTTCTGTATGATAAGTATCCTGAAACTGGAACTCCTCCTGTAATCTCAGAACCAACACCATAAACCACGCCAGAGGCTGTAGTTGAATTGGAATAAAATAAACCTCTTGAATTTCCATTTGCAGCAGTAATATTTATTCCAAATGCAGTAGAAGTTGCACCAGACATTGGAATACTTATACCGCTTCTTAACGCATTAGTTGTTGGATTTACAGTTAGTAAATAATTTGTAGTAGGAATTGTTGTTGCTATTGAAACTTGACCATTACCATCAATTCTCATTTTCTCAGTATGAGAGCCTGTTTCTGTTGTAAAAAACCTTAAATCACCGGTTGGATTAGCTCCTGCTGTAATCATATGACTTTCCAAACTTGCTATTCTTCTTTCTCCTCCTGTTTGAGTTGCTGCAAAATTTATAACTCCCAAAAAAGAATTATTAACTGTTTTGTGGCTGCCTAATATTAATTGAGCAAAATCATTTGCTGTATTTCCTGAATCATGAATATGCATCATAGTTGAAGTGCCTCCTGAAACAACCTGTGTTGGAGAATTTGTTCCAAATCCAATTCTATTTTGTGTGCTACCATCATTCATAATTCTTACTCTATCAATATTATTCGTTTTTATCAAAAAATCATTTGCATCCGTAGTACCTAAAAAATTGGTAGAAGGATTTGTTCCACTATTACCAATTGTTTTCCAGCTATCCCCATCAGTAGCCACTCTTATCCATGCTGAACCTCCCCAGTAATAATATCCGGGAGTTACAGCAGTAGTTCCTGAGCCGGCAGTTGCTGTATTGTAAACCATTAAGCTGGTTGCCGGTGAGGTAATTGTTGAAACATCGTTTGTTCCTGTTAATGCAACCCGAGGAATTAACAAGCCCTTATTTGATGCATCAACATCAAGCATAGCACTATTGTGTGGGGTTGCTCCTGTGGTGTTAATACCAACATTTTGTGCCATTATATTTTTAATAAGCACCAAGCACAATACTATAATTACGATTTTTCTCATAGTTTTAATTTTAATTATTTCAAATTTAAATTTATTCTGCCGGAACTGCAAAAAACTGATTCTCTCCCCATGAGGTTGTAGCAAAGTTATGTAAATTACAAGTAGTTCCAATTTTATCCGCATGCGCCCATAAATAATAGCGTTGAGTTATTCCTGTATTATTATTAATATATATCGCTCCGCTAGTCATTCCATAATAAGACGGTGCTACAACAGCGCCACTAACTAATGGACTTCCTACTATATGCGAAGAAGGAGTTGGCGTTACATTGCTGTTAGAGAGGGATGTCCTAACCCATATAGCTCTATCTGTACCTGTACCATCCCATTGATTTACCCCTCCATTACTTGGAGAAATTAATTCAAATATATAAACAACCCATTTGCCCGGAGGTAAATCAATATAAGAATTTGTATATTGCCATGAAGGAGGGGTAGCTGTTATATGGTTAGGAATTGTAGATGTATGCACCCCAAACACAACACCGGCATAAGCACTGGTTTGCAATTTATTCCATCGATTATTATACCAATAATAATACCCCGGTGTAATAGCATTTTGTCCTGAACCCACAGTAGCAGTATTATATACCAATATTCCATTTACTACACCAGGTACAGTTATATTATCGGTTGCTCCGGTTAAAGAAATACGAGGGAAAATAACACCTTTATTTGAGGCTGTTACATCTAATTGAGCTGAAGCAATTGGGGTTGTTGTATTAACCCCAACGTTTGTTCCATTATCGGTAATAATACTACAAACTGCAGAAGAGCCATTAGATTTAATAACCTGATTTGAAGTAGAACAACCTACTGGACCCGCAGGACCCTGTGGACCTTGTGGACCAGCTGGACCTTGTGCTCCCGTTGCTCCTGTTGCTCCGGCAGGACCCTGTGGACCTTGTGGACCAGCTGGACCTTGTGCTCCCGTTGCTCCTGTTGCTCCGGCAGGACCTTGTGGACCCTGTGGACCAGCTGGACCTTGTGCTCCCGTTGCTCCTGTTGCTCCGGCAGGACCTTGTGGACCCTGTGGACCAGCTGGACCTTGTGCTCCCGTTGCTCCTGTTGCTCCGGCAGGACCTTGTGGACCCTGTGGACCAGCTGGACCTTGTGCTCCCGTTGCTCCTGTTGCTCCGGCTAGACCCTGTGGACCTTGTGGTCCCGTTGGGCCGGTATCTCCTGTTGCTCCTTGAATACCTGTTGCTCCCGTTGCTCCTGTAGGACCTTGTGACCCTGTTGCTCCCGTTGGGCCTGTAGCACCTACTCCTGCTGCACATAACGATACCCAACTTGTACTGGCTGTTACATAATAATAAAAGCAATCCGCATCGGTATCATATACTAACAATCCATTTGCAGGACTCGGTATGGCCAAGCGTTGCGCACTTGTTAGGCGTGGTATTAAAACTCCTTTATCATTTGCTGTTATTTCTAATTTTGATGATGGATGTGGAGTATTGGTTCCTATACCCACATTGTTTTGAGACTTTGCTAAATTAGCGGCAATTAAAAGAATTGCCGATACAAAAATTTTGTGTTTCATATGTTATACGAATTTGTTATTTTACAATAGTTAAATTCCCATTTTGTTTTATTACTTCGCCATTTGTCAATCTAGCCGTTAATTTATATATATAAACTCCGGTATTTAGTGTATTTCCTCTAAATGTACCATCCCAACAAGCAGTTTTATCTTCAGTTTCAAAAACTTTTTCACCCCATCTGTTATATACTGCCCAATATACACTTTCTATACAATTTCCAAAAACACATTGTTCATCATTTAAGCCATCTCCGTTAGGTGAAAATATTGTAGGGAAAAAAACGTCTCCACAAATAATATCTGTAACTGTTAACGCAAATGCCGGATTTGTAAAATCATCCCATGCATCAACCTTCAAAGCATTTAAACCATTTTCAGGGGCATTTGTTTTTGCATCTAAGCTTTCCCATTGTGGTATATTTTGCCAGTGAGCCACATCGTTTACTGCTCCATCTTCAACAGGATCATAGTAAAAAATTAAATCAGCACTTTGACTTCCTTGGGTTCTATTAATTAAATGGTAGTAATTTGGATTTACTTGCGATATCTTGGTTTCTTTTACTGAAATATCATATCCTTCGCTTGTAGCGTTAACATTGGCCATTCTTACTGAATAAGTTACATTAGAATTTAGTGTTGGCATTATTTTAATTGGTCGGTATCTTAAAACGCCATCACTTGAACCAACCGGAAACAAATATGGAAGACCTAATGTCATATCTCTTGATAATGCTCCGTTCCCCAAGCTGCTAACAAAGCCGGTGGTTCTTTGTATGGCATTTAAGGTAGGGTTTTTTATATATAAAACATTGGTATTAGTTGCTAACTCTAAGTCGTTTAAATTTAACTGATGTTTTACTATTGCATCAATATTATTTAATGATTTTATCCCTGTACCTGTTAAAGTTAAAGTATAAAACTCTGTTACATCCGAACCCTGAATAGATTGATTTGCACCTGCTAAAATTATCTCACCATTGCTTGTGTTTGTAAAGGCTGTATTTCCTGCGTTGTTTGTCCAATTTTCAGTAAGATAAATTTGACCGTAATTATCAAAAATACCATTATTTGAGTTTGTAATCCCTCCGTTTACAAATACAATTTCATTGTTTACAAAAACAGTATCGCCATTATTAAATAACTCTGTTGTTTGTGCAATTAATTTAGCAGCAGATATTGCATAAAGCATTAATAATAATATTTTTTGCATATGCTGTTTCATTGTTTAAACATTGTTTTAATTAACTCTTCTCCAGAAAATAACCGCTACATTGGTTGGTCTGGTTTCATTTGCGCTATTGCCATTATTATTGTTAATGGTAACTGTTCCTGTATGATTGTGATCTGGTATGGAATGTGTATGATTACCATCTGCACTAATGGAATGGTTATGGTTTAACTCAACATCCAATCTTCCTAAAAAATTTCCGGTAGTAAGATTTGAATTCCATGGACAATTTAATGATGGGCTACTTGTACTTCCTGAAGAAGATATATTAGACGAGCCTGTATTATCATCATAAGGGACATATTTGGGGCTACCACAACCGGTTCCAATATCATTATATCCTCCTGTATAACCTCCATGATTATGAGAGCCGGCGGGATTGGTTGATAAACCTGTTATGTTATTAATTGTAATTGTTCCTGTATGTTGATGGGTTTGTATTGCATGCTGCTGAACAGTTCCGGTTAAAGCAGCGGCTTGAGCTACATTTGCATCTCCTCCTCTTGCTCTAATAAATTCGCCATTTTGTATATCCGTTGCTATCCATTGTGTACATGGATAAATTGTATTAGGGTCAGCTGCATTAAACCACTGTATGTAAGTTGCCCCGATTGGTGGTGTATTTACATTTTGCCAGCAAGTTCCGTTAAACACTTCCACAACACCCAATGTAGTGTTAAATCGGATTGAACCAATTGGAGCGCTAGCGGGTTGTTGTGCAGTAGTACCAGTTGGTATTGCAATCGCATCTGTCGCATTAATCTGAACGGAAACAGCTGGAGTAGTTGTATTTACTCCAATATTATTTCCACTTTGAAAAACAACTGAATTACACAAAGTATTTGGATTTGTAAATACAGGCAAGTACCCTGCTGCTGCTGTAGCACAATATCCTCCGGGGCCGGTTGGGCCTGTTACACCTGTACTACCCGTTATGCCTGTTGGACCTTGAATACCTGTTGCTCCTGTGGCTCCCGTTACTCCGGCAGGGCCTTGTGCACCCGTTGGACCGGTTGGACCAACCTGTGCAGCGCATAGCGAAGACCATGTTACACCATCATAGAAAAAGAAACAATTTACATTAGTATCAAACACTAATAAGCCCGTAGCAGGATTTACAATGGCTGTTCTTTGTGCAGTTGTTAATCTGGGAATTAAAACCCCTTTATCATTTGCACTTATATCCAGCTTTGCTGACGCATTTGGAGTAGTTGTTCCAATACCTACATTTTTGTTGTGCTAACAAAACATTTGTAAACAACAAAAGCTTAAGCAATAAATAAATTCTTTTTTCTTTCATAATTATCTGATTAAATTAAAGTGTCCTCTGCGTTCGTGTTTTCTGTTTCTAAAATCTATAAAGTTGCATTTAAAAACATACGTATCCGGATTAGCCGGAAGGCCATTAAATGTGCCGTCCCAACCCTCATAAGGAGTTTCTGATTCAAAAACTAATTCGCCCCAGCGATTAAAAATCAATAAGCGATATTCTTTTACACCAAATCCTTTAGGTGCAAAAATTTCATTTACAGTATTCCCATCTGGTGTAAATGCATTGGGAAAATACAAAGCAAAATCCGGCAATACTTTTACAATAATTTCAGTAGTATCGACACAGCCATATGAATTAAGTGCAATCAATTGAAAAGCGTATTCACCTGAATCTACAATGGCAAATTTCAGATTCTCACTTTCAGAAATTAAATCATCTGCAATAAACCATTTATAAGTATCTGCAAAAAGTGATTCATTATAAATTAAAATTTCAGGATCATATTGTTCATATACGCCTTTAGATGGAACTCCTTTTGCTATAGGAGTGGGGAAAACATGAATCATATTACTTACTACTGTATCTATTACACACATATTAGAAGTAGTTACTTTTAATGCAACATTATACCAGCCACTG
The DNA here is from genome assembly GCA_026003255.1 of Bacteroidia bacterium. Lineage (GTDB taxonomy): Bacteria > Bacteroidota > Bacteroidia > B-17B0 > Aurantibacillaceae > BPGX01. The sequence continues at coordinate 74,815 of BPGX01000006.1, forward strand.
TCTGATAACAGATAATTCGGCTCAAATAAAAACGATGTTTGAGAAGCAATTGTCCATTCCCAATTGTTAACAACAGCTCCATTCATGGAAGAAAAATTATTGATTTTTACATCCAGTGGAGCACATCCACTTGATGGTTGAACATTGAAATTTAAAATAGGTAATGGATGATGCATTGCAATGGTATTACTGTTATTTACACATCCGTTAGCATCTTGAACGATCAACGAATAAATTCCCGGATTTGAAATAGTAATAGAAGGTGTAATAGCTCCGTTACTCCACAAATAACTTTGAAAACCTCTTGTTGCATTTACCGATATACTTTCTCCGGGACAAAAACTTACACTTGAAGGATTACCGGGATTAGGTAATGAATGAACGGTTACAAATATGGTATCTCTTGCCTGACAGCCATTTGCATCAGTAACAATTACATGATACATATTACTTTGTGTTACCTGAAAAAACTGTGAAGTACTTCCATCTTGCCATTGGTAACTTGCATATCCTGATCCTGCATCTAAGGTTATTTGTTCTCCAAAACAAAATGCTGTATCGTTTCCTAAATTAACAGGAACTGCAGTATTAACGGTTACTAAAACACTATCAGTTATTAAACAGTTAAAAGAATCGGTAACGACCACATAAAACATAGTGGTTGTAAGTGGCTGAACTGTTTGCGAAGATTGGGTTGATAAATTACTCCATAAATAGTTTAATGTTCCTGAACCTCCACCTGCAGTTGCATTAAGCGTAGATGATTGTCCCAAACAAATTGATGTAGGTGTAGCAGAAACATTTAAAGTTAAAGCTGGCGGTTGAATAAGCACCACTGTTATAGTTTGCGAACAGTTATTAATATCAGTTACGGTTATATCGTAGCTGCCATCAGCCAATCCTGTTGCAGAAGCTGTTGTTGAAACATTAGGATTCCATGTATATGTATAGGTTCCAGTCCCTCCGTTTGCTAAGACGGATATTGTTCCATTGCTTGCACCAAAACACGTTGGATTGCTTTTATTATCTAATACTAAGGTTAATGGAGCAGGCTCTGTAATAGTTACAGTTGATGTTTGAACACAGTTATTTGAATCCGTAACTGTTACAATATAATTTCCCTGTGTTAAGTTATTGGCAGTTGCCGTTGTTTGAACTGGTGTAGTATTCCACGAATAGGAATAAGGAGGTGTTCCTCCTGTAGCAGAAACGGTTGCCTCTCCATTGCTTCCGCCATTACAAGTTACATTTAACTGATTGGTACTTAATTGTAACGCAGCAGGTTGTGTAATTGTAACAGTAGCTGTTTGTGTACAGTTATTAGAATCTGTTACAGTTACCGTATATGTTCCGGCAATCAAATTATTGGCTGTTTGGGTTGTTTGAACCGGTGTTGTATTCCATGAATAAGTATAGGGAGGAGTTCCTCCGGTGGCATTAGCGGTTGCTGTTCCATTATTTCCTCCATTACAACTTACATTGGTTTGTGTAGTTGTAACTTGAAGCGCTGTTGGTTGAGTTATGGTATAAGGTATAGTATCAATACAAGACAGGCAACGCTTAAATGAAATATCATCTAATCCAAAATCATTTCCGCTTAAAGTTGTATTTTGATTAACAATACAAATAGTAGCCGAAGTATTAGCCCCCGAAAACCATGTGGTAAAAAAACTGCGACCAAACACCTGTTGTTGCTGGAGCATTAAAAGGAGCACCAAGAGGATTACCATTTATTGAAAATTGTAAAATGGCAGGTGAAGTAGTATGTAAAGATGCCGCCCATGTTGAAAAGGTATAATACGAATTAGGAACAACCGGAATGGTTTGACACCAAACATTTGTATTTGGCGTTCCTCCCCCGTTAACATTTAAAAAGTTTCCTCCTCCTCCATTTCCGGTTCCTACAAATGCTCCATGATGTAAAGCCGCATTAAAAGAAACCAAATATTGCCCAGCGTCTAATACAGTTGCCCCTGCATTACAGGTAGTGCAATGGGTATAATCGCTGGTAAATCCAGTTGCTCCATTTTCAAATGTTCCATTTGTTACAAGTTCAGGGCCTGCCTGACGACAACTGTCAGATACAATTACCGAATAATTTCCCGGAGAAAGATTATTTATCGATGTTGCAACACTGTTTTGCGGAATCCATAATTGATTATAGGGAGCTCCATCTCCCCCGCTTGGAGCAACACTTGCAGTTCCATTATTTCCTCCATTGCAAGAAACATTGGTAGTTGTTAAATTGGCATTTAATACCGCTGGGTCAACGATTGAAACGTTATTTGTTACCACGCAATTATTGTTGTTTTGTGGTCGGGTAAAAACGGTATAGTTACCAGCCGATAAATTGGAGAAAACGGGATTTGTGGTATAATTAACACCGTCTAAAGAATATTCATAAGGAGTATATAGACCACTAGCTGCAACATTTATCAATCCATTTGCTTCTCCTGCACAAACAGGATTAGATGATGTAACAGATGCATGTAATGCTGATGGATACGGATAAGGAATCTGCTGAAATTGAGGAGATCCAACAGGTGTTCCATTAAATGCTGCGTTACCCTGTAAATTGGTATAATTGCCATTAAATTTCCAGTAACCTAATAATCCGGTTTGTAAGGTTGGTGTTGGCAAATCCAGCATGTTTGCTGCTATTTGAGCCTGTGTTCTGGCAACATTCCAAATTCTTACTTCATCAATATATCCGGTAAATTGTTCACACTGACAACTTGATTGATTTCCAATTGCAGTTATTAAATTATTTTGAACCATATTACCAGTCCATGCCATCTGACCGGTTAAACAACCATTTACATAATACCTTAAAAACTGACCATCATAAGTAGCAGCAACATGATACGTTCTGTTAGGAACTAATGTAACACCTGCGGCAGCAACACCACCAAAATTTGCAAAACCACTGGTAGTAGTAATTTCAAAGCTTCCTATGCGCAAAAGATAATTTACATTGCTTGGATCGGTATGTTTTGAAACAATATTTACAGAAGCTCCGGTATAATGGATTAAGGCCTCTACTGTTAGTTGATCTCCAGGAACATCTAAATCGCCAACTGCAACCCAATTAGTAGCCCCCGGCATAAACAATGAGCCTTGAGCTAAAATAATTGATGGGAGAAATAAACAGCAGGATTATATATAAAAAAAGCTTTTTCACCTTTAAATTGTATTTCTTTACTTATCAAAAATAGCAATTTATCGATTATAAAAACCACTTCATCTTTTTATTAAAAAAATTGAGGGGGCGGCACCTCATCACTAAAACTGGAAATACACAAAAGGCTGCATTTCAGCAGATACCGACTGATAAATAAGAAACACTGTAAATACAGCTACAATAGCCTGAACAACGTAGGGAGATGATGCAAAACGAATAATCAATCCTTCTTTCCAATCTTCAGGTAGCCAATGTGTGATAAAGCCAATGGCAACAACAATAAAAATTTTGTAATACGAAAGCACTACATCTGTAACAATGCTTACGTCAAAGGCTCTGGTAATCTGTACGATCATTGACCATGCACCTTCAAGACTTTCAGATCGGAAAAAAATGCGTGTAAAAGAAATAAATAAAAAAGTAAAAAGTACTTTCCAAACTTGAATTGCAACAGAATTGTTTTTTTCATATGGGCTAATACGCTTCCAGTTTTTATACACTAGTAATGCCAGGCCATTTAACCCACCCCAAATTACAAACAACCAACTTGCACCATGCCATAAACCGCCAAGCAACATGGTTATCATTAAATTGATATTTGTTCTGAATACACCATGTTTATTACCTCCTATTGGAATGTATAAATAATCTTTTAACCAATTGGAAAGCGTCATATGCCATCGTTTCCAGAATTCCGCAACATTTTTTGCCTTATAAGGCGAATTAAAATTTTTGGGTAATCTAAAGCCCATATATAAAGCCAGGCCTATAGCAATATCTGTATAGCCGGAAAAATCGCAATAAATTTGAATAGAGTATGAAATAATGGCAAATAAATTTTCGAAACCGCTATAACTTTCAGGTGCAGCAAAAATTCGGTCAATAAAATTAACAGCAATATAATCTGCGATAAACAATTTTTTAAACAAGCCTTTTAAAATCATATAGGTTGCCGTACCGAACTCAAGACGGGTTAAACGAAATGGTTGATATAATTGTGGAATAAACTCAGATGCGCGAACAATTGGACCTGCAACCAATTGCGGGAAAAAGGAAAGAAAAAAACCAAAATCTAAAATATTGTTACAGGGTTTTACATCGTTTCGATAAATATCTACAATGTAGCTAATAGCTTGAAATGTAAAAAACGAAATTCCTACCGGTAGTATAATTTTATCAATGGAAAATGCCGTATTGAAAAAACTATTTGACCACAATAAAAGGTGATTAATAACTACATAATCCGTATTGAATATTTTGTTGAATGAATCGGTAAAAAAATAGGCGTATTTAAAGTAGCCAAGAATAAACAGATTGATAAAAACTGCAACACCAACAAGCCATTTGCGTATTACTTTTGAAGTATTATCATACAAAATAGCGCCAATGGCAAAATTTGCCATAATCGAAAAAATCAAAAGAATAAAATAAAATCCGCTGGCTTTATAGTAAAAGAAAACACTGATAAAAAATAAATAGGTATTACGCAATAAAAAACGATTGTGCAATAATGAAAATCCTGCATATACAAAAAAGAAAAATATCCAAAATGCCCCTCTTGTAAATATAATAGGAGCCTTTGGATTAAAATCCAAAAATTCAATCATGGCATTTATCCATTCGTTATTTTGTAGTAGTTCGCTCCACATAATTTTTGTACGAATTCATAAATGCTTTGTAAAACAAATCACCTTTTATCCAGTATCCTTCACGATTAAAATGTACTAAATCTCTTTTCATAATACCATTTCTATACCAAGTATAAGCGGATTTTGGCCCGCCCATTATGCGGTAAAAATTCCAGTAAACAGCATCGTGTTTTGTACATAAATCTTTTATTACCTGCTCCGCTGTTGAAAGATTTTTATTCTCCGAATTTTTACGCACATAGCTATTATTAGGCACTGTAATAATAATTGCAACATTGGGATTAACGCGCTTTATTGTTTGAATAAGTGTATCATAAGAATTATAATAATTTTCGGCAGTAAAAGAACTATCATGTGTATCATTTGTGCCAAGTGATAAAATAGCCAAATCAGGGTTTAAAAATTTTAATTGATGTTCCAACATCGAACATCTGTTAAAAGAACTCGTTTTGGCTCCATTTACACCCATAGCATGATAACGAATACCGGGGCGATTATTCTCTAACAACATTCCATATATTTCAAAAGGAATAGAATCAAGTGTATCTTTTTGTATTGAAAAAGAAAAAGAATCAATAGGGACTGTAAACGTAAACTCAACAAATCCTCCTAAAGAATCTATTCTAGCTGATTGAACAGTCTGCGGATAGTCTAGTTTTAACTGATGTGTTGTACAATGCAAATTGTAAAAAATCCTTAAATTTTCAATATATAGCTTTTCGAATTTATTGGCAGAACTTACACTTATACTTGCTACACTATCAGTAGTAGAAGCATTAATACCTGTTACACCCCAGTTACATTCGTTTTTTGTAAGGGCATTTCTACAACCTATCCAGTTGCCTGTTTGATTAATTGTATAGTTTACAGGATTGTTTGTTTTAGCTGTTTTATAAGGGAAAATCATGCCTCTGGCACCTTTAATTCCTGCAGTATCGTTTTGTAAATGATAACGTATATAATCGGTATAAATATCTGCCTGAATATGAGAACCTCCAAAATGTACAATAGATAGTTTTGATTTTTTTTGTTTGAACAAGGAATCTGTTTTTGCCAAAAACTTTTGAAAACTTTCAGAACTATCTGCGCGTTCCAACACATTTAATTCATATTGAATAAAAGGATATTGCTTTATCTGCACAGAATCATATACTGTTTGCGCACTAATACTATGCACATAAAATATTACTCCAATTATATTAGCTATTACACTTCTCTTACTGAACATTTGCCTCTTCTGTTTTTATAGATTCTTCCGTCTTTTTTCGTTTCAAATAATCATTATAGGCGGCAATTAATGCATCATAAAATAATTCTGCAATATAAGTAGCGCCTTTGGGTGAAAAATGTGTGTAATCCGGTGCAGCCAAAGGAGGATCTGCATTTACCCACGAAGGCATAGAGTTTTTTCCTCCCATAGCATTATACATATCCCAAAATGCACCTCCTGCTTTTAACGTTGCTTCTTTTAAGGCATCTCTTACATTAGGCAATAAAGGATAAGAAACATAATTTTCGCCTTCTTTATAGCTCATATCTGAAGGACCAATAACTATAATTCCAATACCGGGTTTTGCTTTTTTCAGATACATTAATTGTGTGTAAAACCAATTTCCATATCGAATTGCAGCTTCTTCATCTTTTATGTATGGTACCGCATTGCCCCCAAATTGCAAAAGCAATAATTCAGTATTTAACTCTTCCATCATGCGCGACCAAAGCTGAGCATCAGTTTTTACAAAATCAGTTCCTGAACTTCCACGCAATGCAATATTGTCAAGCATAACACCACTTGGAGTTCCTAATTCAATACCATAAAAATCAGGGCTTGTCTTGGTTTCGAGCAATAGTTCTACTGAGCCGGGAGTAGCTCCAAAATTATATTCAAATACATTAAGTTGTTTATAAGGCACTTCAGTTAATTGTGTTGCCGGCTCATCATTTACCAATAATGCTAATGAAAGCGTATCGCTAGAAGGCCCGTAAAACAAGCGCATGCGTGTAAAAGTTTTTGAGCTTGCATATGCCGATGCAGAAGGTTTAATTTTAACCCATGCCTGATGTATTTGTCTTTTTCCTGTAGAATCGCGCACGGTTACAAAGGGGGTAAATTTTGAAAAACTCATCATTACACCATATTTAGTATGCGGCACATCTGTATCTACTTTTCCAAAATTGGTATAACGTTTCCAGTTATCAGACGATTGCTGCACAACTGTTGAACGCGGAAATATTCCCAAAAGCGACAATAAGCCCGGGCCATTGCCTCCAAACTTTTGTTGTAACTTATTTCTGAGAAATGCAGAAATTCTATCTCCTTCTATTTGAGAATCTCCAATATGTAAAATGTGCACCAAACGATTATCGGAATTTGCTGATTCCAGTTTGTTAAAAAATTTATCCAAGGCGTTTTCATTATCTGGTGGAAATTGCAAAAACTGCTTACCCGGTTTTTCTTCTTCAATTACTAATGAATCATTATCGTTTAGTGAAGAATCAGCTGCTGCAATAATAGTGCTGATGTCAGCATATTGCGGTTTTTCATCAAAAAAGAATTTTTGAAATTGCGGGAATTTTAGCGTTGAAATATTTCCAATTTTAACTCCATCAACAGGAAATACAAGCATAATTAACCCAAGCATTATCAAAACGCTTGCAGTAAAAATTAATATATGGCGAGGATTTACCACACTACTAAATAAGCAAAGCTTTTTAAGCTGAATTTATTTAACAAGGATTTTTTTAAAACAGGAGTATGTTAATAAACTATTTTAATTAAAAAACCTTTTTATATCCACATCTTCTGAAAGCTTTGCTTTATTGAGCAAATAATTTTTCATGTGCTCTGCAAAAAATGGTGCAAGCATAACCCCTTTTGTTCCAAGGCCATTAAACACAAATATATTATTATATTGCGGATGACTTCCCAGCAAAGGTCTTCTATCAACTACCGTTGGGCGAATTCCTGATTCATGATGCAATATGGAATAATCGGCTTTTAAAAATTTCTGCAACTTGTCTTCGATTTCTTTTTTACCATTTAGCGTAATATCTGCTTTGGTAGTATGCCACTCATAAGTGGCACCACACTTAAATGTATTGTTTTTTAAAGGCAATAAAAAAACTCCTTTGTTTAACGTACATTCTAGACTAAAATTTTTTACTTCCAATGTAAGCACTTCTCCTTTGGTAGGTATTAATGGAAGTTTAGAAAAATAAGGATTATAAAGCATTTGAAAGCCTTCGCAAAAAACAATTGCATTTGTTATTATATCTTTATAACTAATTTGATTTTCTGAAAGAACAATATCATCATAATTAAATTGTTGTTGCAACAACAATTTTTTTCCTAAAAAAAACTTCTTTGATTTTTCTAAAAACAAAGGCAGATCCAACCAGCCTGCATTGTTTACTTCTCCCAAGCCTTCTTTGCTATCAATTTCATTTATTGCAACATCTTCTTCTATTGCTCCCAAATAAAGGTTTTCCGCAGATTTTTTTCGCCAGAGATTTTTTTCTTCTTCGTTTACAAATATTTTTTTAATAGGTAATTTGTGCCAGAATTTTGTTTCTAAAATTTCTTCGCAATACGCATAAAAATCATCTGCTACTGGTAGTAAATCATCTACCATCCAGCTTTTAACCATACGCTTAAACACAACAGGATTGTACAATCCTGCCGCTACTTTAGAAGCACAATGCTGATGATGATTATCAATAATTACAAAAGGAATTTTTTCTTTATACAGGCTCCATGCAAGCGTAGTACCCGCCAATCCCTGACCAACAATAATGTATGATGTAGCAATACTCACATTAATCAATCGTAGCTATTACTTTAAGCTCAATGGCAATTGGAGTAGGCAAGGCATTAATTTCAACGGTGGTTCTGCATGGTAAATTTTCTTTAAAATATTCTGCATAAATTTTATTGAATGTATAAAAATCGCGTTTCATGTTTACCAAAAAAACGGTTACATCTACTATTTTATCCCAGGAGCTGCCTGAATCTTCTAAAACGGCTTTTACATTAGCAAAAACAGAATGAACCTGTGCTTCAAAATCGAATTCAATAAAATTTCCATTGTGGTCTAATTTTAGCCCCGGTACTTCAGAGTCGTTAGCATTGCTTTTAGGCACACGCGGTCCAACTCCTGATAAAAATAATAAATTACCCACTTTGCGTGCATGCGGATATAGACCAACCGGTTTTGGCGCTTTTTGAGATTCTATTCTATCGTTGTTCATAATTATTTTTTAGACTTACAAATATATTACTTTTGCACATTGAATTTATTAAACAAAAACAACCTACTACTGTTTCAATATCAACTATTATTTTTTAAACTATGGAAATGCAATACAGACGACTTGGAAAATCAGGATTAAAAGTATCCTTATTAAGTTATGGATCTTGGCTTACATTTGGAAAACAAATTGGGGATGATCAATCAGAAGCTTTAATGAAATATGCCTATGATAATGGCATCAACTTTTTCGACAATGCAGAAATTTATTCACGTGGAGAATCTGAACGTGTAATGGGTCGCATATTAAATAAAATGCAATGGAGCAGAGATTCATATACCGTATCAAGCAAAGTATTTTTTGGCGATGGAGGAAAACTTCCTACTCAAGTAGGCTTGCATCGCAAACACATTGTAGAAGCCTGTAATGCTGCATTAAAGCGCCTTCAGGTAGAATATTTAGATTTATATTTTTGCCACCGACCGGATAAAGAAACGCCAATTGAAGAAACCGTGTGGACCATGCACAACTTAATACAGCAGGGGAAAATTTTATATTGGGGAACATCTGAATGGAGCGCACAGGAAATTATGGAAGCACACATGGTAGCTCAAAAATATAATTTGATTGGACCTGTAATGGAACAACCCCAATACAATATGTTTCATCGCGAAAAAGTAGAAGTAGAATACAGTCAGATTTATAAAACAGTTGGTTTAGGCACTACTATTTGGTCGCCATTGGCTTCAGGATTATTAACCGGAAAATACAATGATGGAATGCCAAAATATACCCGCTTAAACATTGAAGGGATGGACTGGCTGCGCGAAAGAACCATTACTGAAGAGCGTGTAAATAAAGTAAAACAAATTGCACAAATAGCAAAAGAGCTTGATATGACCACTGCTCAATTAGCATTAACATGGTGCGCAGTAAATCCAAATGTAAGTACCATTATTCTTGGTGCTTCAAAAATTGAGCAATTAAAAGAAAATCTTGAAAGCTTAGAGCATTTGCACAAAATTACGCCTGAAGTAATGGAACGTCTTGAAGGTATTTTACAAAACAAACCTGCACGACCGGAGTTTTAGAAAATTTAAAGCCCCTTGCAAAATCAAACATTGTGTTTAATTTTGCACGTGCTTGGGGAATTAGCTCAGCTGGCTAGAGCGCTTGCATGGCATGCAAGAGGTCAGGGGTTCGACTCCCCTATTCTCCACTAATTTACATATCCCGCTAATTGCGGGATTTTTAGTTTAAACATAGTGTAAACTGTTTAATGTTCTAAAATCAGAGGTTTAATTTTTATCTTGCATTCCTAAAAACTACTAACTACCTACACGCTAAATGAAAAAAGTATTAATTGCCGAAGATGAACTTATCATTGCTAAAGTCTATTCGCGTATTCTTAGTAAAGAAGGATACCAAGTTAAAAATGTTGCCAGTGGAACAGATGCACAAATTCTGTTCGAAGAGTTTAAACCCGATATTGCCGTACTCGATATTCAATTAAAAGGACACATTACCGGTATTGATGTTGCCAGGCATATTCGAAAAACCTCCAATATCCCCTTGGTATTTACTACCGGAAATTCTTCTTTAAATACTGAAAAGGATATAATTGATATTACAAACAAACACCTTTTAAATAAACCTGTTGATTACAACATTTTTCTTCAGCTTATTAAATCTTTGTAAAGGATTTTATTTTTTGTAAATTGCATTCATAATCAACCAACTAAATTTTCTGTTTTATGAATAAAACAATTCTTTCTATTCTGTTCATTTTTCTATTTACAATTACACATGCTCAGGAAAAATACTCACGTGTTAAAGTTTTACTTGATAATAAGAACTCTTTGGAAAAGTTATTATCGTTAGGCGTTGCAGCCGATCATGGTGAAGTAAAAAAAGGCACATGGATTATTACCGACTTAAGTGAAGAGGAAATAAACATTGCTAAAAATGCGGGTTTTATTACAGAAATACTAATTGAAGATGTTATTTCTTTTTACGAAAATCAAAATAAATTTCCTGTAAAATCAGATGAAAGCAGAAATATTTGCAGTGACAACAACACAAATATTGTTACACCATCAAATTTTACATTAGGAAGCATGGGTGGTTTTATGACCTATTCAGAAATACTGGCCAATTTAGATAGTATGGCTGCTCGATACCCAAACTTAATAAGCACAAAACAACAAATACATACGTTTCAAACACATGAAGGAAGACCAATTTACTGGGTTAAAATTTCAGACAACCCCAATACCAACGAAAACGAACCTGAAGTTTTATATGATGCTCTTCACCACGCACGCGAAGCGGCATCGGCATCTCAGCTAATTTTTTATATGTGGTATTTGCTCGAAAATTATAATTCTAATCCTGAAATAAAATACTTGGTTGATAATTTAGAAATGTATTTTGTACCATGTGTAAATCCTGATGGTTATATACGAAACGAAACAACAAATCCGAATGGTGGCGGTATGTGGCGCAAAAACAGAAGGAATAACGGTAACGGAACCTTTGGAGTTGATCTAAACAGAAATTATGGTTACAACTGGGGTTATGATAATTCCGGCTCTTCTCCAAATACCAGCTCTGATACGTATAGAGGACCATCTGCATTTTCAGAACCCGAAACACAAGCTATGAAATGGTTTTGTGAAAATCACGAATTCAAATTTGCTTTAAACTATCACACCTATGGCGATTTATTAATTTATCCATGGGGATATGAACTTTCCATTTATACGCCAGACTCTGCCGAGTTTGTAAACTTTGCAGAAATTATGACACAAGACAATAATTATTTATACGGTACAGGTGATCAAACAGTAGGATATGTAACCAATGGCGACTCAGACGATTGGATGTATGGTGAACAAAACACTAAAAACAAAATCTTTTCAATGACTCCGGAAGCAGGTTTAAGCTCTGATGGTTTCTGGCCAAACATTAATCGCATTGAAGATATTTGCAAAGTAAATGTTACACAAAATTTATGGATGGCACACTTAGCATTACGCTATGCAAAAGCGACCGATAAATCGCCTTCAGAATTTACACAAACCAGCGGTTTTTTAAAATATGATTTACAACGTTTTGGACTAGATAGCCCGGCTACATACACCGTAAGTATTTCGCCTTTGCAAAACATGGCAAGTACAGGTGCACCTAAAGTATATAATAATTTAAGCTTATTGCAAACTATTAGCGATTCCATTTCTTTTACATTAAACAGTTCTATTCAACCCGGACAAACTTTTAGATATGTGCTTTCTGTAAACAATGGATTATATACTTATCGCGATACCATAACAAAAGTTTTCGGTAGCGGTGTAGTTCTATTTAGCAGCGATGCTAACTCGATGCTTGGTTGGACAAGCACCAACTGGAATATAACAACCAATCAGTTTTACTCTGCACCAAGCTCCATTACAGATTCACCATCCGGAAACTATCCCAACAACACAAACAGAACAATTACTACCAGCAGCACAATATCAATTCCACAAAATGCTTTATTCCCTAAATTAACTTTTTATGCTAAATGGGATATTGAAGCCGGCTATGATTATGTGCAGGTAATGGCATCTGATAATTTTGGCTCCAGCTGGAATCCATTATGTGGCTTATATACTAAACCCGGAAATAGCAATCAGGACTATGGAAATCCATTATACGATGGTAAACAATTAACATGGGTAAAAGAAGAAATTGACTTAAGCGATTATATAGCAAAAGATATTTTAATTCGTTTCAGATTAATTTCAGACAATGGTGTTACAGCCGATGGTTTTTATTTTGATGATTTAGATATCACATATATTATTCCTTATGTACCATCAGGCATTGAAAATGATGGTGAATCAAAACTTATAAATGCCTTTCCAAATCCGGCAAATAACTATATTACTATAAACTATAACATATCTGAGAATGCAAACCTAAATATTTTTGATCAGTTTGGGAAATTAGTACATGTTCAAACATTGAATTATGCCAAACAATCTGAAAAAATTGATATTTCTGCTCTTTCTTCCGGAACGTATTTCTACTATATTCAGGATATAAACGGAAAAAGTAAAGCAGAAAAATTAGTGGTGATAAAATAAATTAAATTTGGATTATCAACTTTATACTCTTAAAGTTGATAATCCTCCATCTACATGCAAAACCTGACCTGTAGTCCATTTGGCATCTGTAAGCAAATAAACTGCAGCTTGCGCAATATCTGAAACAGAACCAACTCTTTTAAGCGGATGACGATTGGCTGCATTTTCTTTTTTTACATCGGTATTTAAAAGTGTTGCAGCTAAGGGTGTATCTGTCAAAGATGGAGCAACTACATTAATTCTAATTATTGGAGCAAGTTCTGCTGCTGCGCTTCTTGCAAAACCTTCTAATGCAGCTTTTGCAGCCGAAATACTGGCATGAAATGGCATGCCTTGCGATACTGCAACAGTTGAAAAGAAAACTACAGAAGCATTTGGAGATTTTTTTAATTGCGGTAAATAATGCTGAAAAACTTTTACGGCAGATAAAAAATTAATAGACAAATCGTTTAAAAAATCGTCAGTACTTAAACGATTAATAGGTTTTAAATTAATACTGCCCGGACAGTAAACCAAACCATCTATTTGGTCTATTTCAGGAAATATATTAGTTGTTGCAACATCAATTTGATGCCATTCAATTGATTCTGCATTGGGTTTAGTTCTCGAAAAAACAATAATTTCGCAGCCTCTTTGTAACAAATCCGCTACTATTGCAGCTCCTATCCCTTTACTTCCTCCAACTACTATATATTTAGCCATTTTTTTGTTTTAGTTTTTCCAGTTCTTTCATTATTTCTTCGGCTTTAGCAAAGGCTTTATCACTTTCGGCTCTATTTGATGTAGAAAGACGAAAGTATTCTTCCATATACTTTTTGTACTCCTGTTCTAGTTTTTTTACAGGATCTTTTTTAAATAATGAAAACATCTTATTTAATAATGTTTAAAAATTCGTTTTTGGTAGCTTCTTCCAAAAATTTTCCATGATAGCTTGCTGTAACTGTACTACTACTCACGTCTTCAATTCCTCTCATAGAAACGCACATGTGTTTTGCATCAATTAACACAGCCACATCGTTTGTTTTCAAAACGTTTTTTAATTCGTTGGCTATTTGTAAAGTTAAACGTTCCTGAACTTGAGGTCGTTTAGCATAATATTGAACAATACGGTTTATTTTAGAAAGCCCTATTACATTACCATTAGAGATGTAAGCAACATGCGCTTTCCCAATAATCGGTACAAAATGATGCTCACAAAAAGAGTGAAGCAAAATATCTTTTTCAACCAGCATTTCTTTATACTGATATTTATTTTCAAATAAGGCAACTTTCGGTTTGTTTTCAGGATTTAAGCCACTAAACACTTCTTGTACATACATTTTAGCAACACGCTTTGGAGTGTACCTTTTAAGGCTATCATCGGTTAAATCGAGACCTAGCGTTAGCATTATTTCTCTGAAATGGCGCTCAATTATCTCTATTTTCTCTTTATCTGACAAAACAAAGGCATCATCTCTTATAGGCGGTTTCAACTGAAGTCGCGATATGGTTCTCTCCTATTACATCAAAGGCTTCTCAACGCTCCGATTCTTCAATAGGCACTATTAATTTTTCGGTTTTCATGGTGGGATTATTTTAGAATTGTTTAGGCAGTTTTTCTGGAGTTTAATAAGTAGATGCTCTTCAACTCGATCGAAAGATAACTTTAAACCATGCTGTATAATTGATTGCGGATTTTTATGCAATGTCATCTTTTTATGGCTTCAATTGAGGCGTATTTCCATGCTTTTGCCTCATCCTGATTTATCATGCGGAAGACCGTCGTAAAACCCAAAAAACACATGATCCAATTCGTGCTCCAGTAAGATTATTATCTAAATGCGCCTTATAAATAAATGAAAACTCATGAGCTAAGCTCACAAGTAAAACCCATTTCTTCCATCATTCTTCTTTGGGGCCGCTGCCTCTAATTTTTCTCCTGACTCTTGGATGGCTGCAACAGGTATTTGTCCACAATCCGCCCGAATGATATTTATTATCAGAACGCTGTTGCAACATTAATTCCTTTTTTGAATTAAATACAAAAACTGAAAAAGCCGCGATGAAGCAATCCTTTTTCGTGGGCTTCTATCTTTTCCATTAGTCCTAAGCTCATTGTCGTTTTCATCCACTAATATTACATTTTCTTTATGCATTTCTTTATCTGGTTTAATTGATTGTTCAGTTGATTAGATTGCATGTATCGGATAAGCGGTTACTGGCATACTAAATCTTTTGCGATATCCGTTTCAAAATCGCTCCAGTTCTTTTTATTCGTTAAATGAGAGTGAATTAACTCTATGTCTGATTCAATATTTTTGGAGCTGTTTAGTATGGCCGGCAGGTTTCTTTCTATTGAAAAACGGAGATATCGTAATTTCAAAATTTTCCGGGATCTTTTCTTACCGCTTCGTTTATAATTTCCAAGGCTCTATTTACATATTTTAATTTTGTATGAGGCCCGACTGAGAACTTGGCCATTAATGCAATAGTAGCACCTTTATAAGCTAGTTCTGTTGGTTCTGTTATATTTCCCTTATTTTCAAAATACTGATGAAGTGCTTTTGCTTTGTTTATATCTTCTGAAGCAATAATAAAAACTTTTCTCAATGTTTCAACATCATTTTTTGCCCAAATTATTTTAGTGCTTAAAAGTATGTATAGAATAAATAGCCTCTTCATTATTTTATAGCATATTAAATCTTAAGCGGAAATAAGAACTGAATACCAATCCAATTTTTTTAAGATTGGGAATTCGAGCACGTTGTCTCATCAATTCAGAAGCCGGTATATTTTTGATTTTGTTGAATAAATTGTAGTAATATACATATGCAACATATACACCAAGTTTTGCGCCCATAGGCAAGTTTAAAATACCCTCTAAACCTGTTGCAAAATCTTTTTCAATATCGG
Organism: Bacteroidia bacterium; assembly: GCA_026003255.1. Lineage (GTDB taxonomy): Bacteria > Bacteroidota > Bacteroidia > B-17B0 > Aurantibacillaceae > BPGX01. The sequence continues at coordinate 90,912 of BPGX01000006.1, forward strand.
CTTCAATTTCTTTTTTAACATTTTCATCAAATCGAGAGATATCAACTCCCGGGAAATAGGTTCTTCCAAGATGCTGAAAATCCGCCTGTAAATCTCGAAGGAAATTAATTTTCTGAAATGCCGATCCTAACTTCATTGCCTGATGTTTAAGGCTATCGTACATCTTTTTATTTCCTTCGCAAAACACCTGCAAACACATTAAACCTACAACTTCTGCAGAACCTAAAATATATTTTTCATAGCTCAATTGATCATGAAAATTTTGGTGTAAATCCATTTCCATACTATGCAGAAATGTATCTATCAGTTTGAGATCTATCTGATATTTATTTACTACCCACTGAAAACTATTTAAAATTGGATTTAAGCTAATTCCGTCTTCAATAGCCTTATAGGTATCTTCTTTAAATCGCTCGAGCAATGAAGCTTTGTTGTGCTCATGAAATGTGTCAACTATTTCATCTGCAAATCGCACAAATCCATAAATGGCATAAATTGGATCATGAAACTTTTTGTTCAAAAGTTTAATGCCAAACGAAAATGATGTGCTGTAGCTGGTTGTAGTAATTTTACTACACTTTAAACTAACCTGATCAAACAGTTGCATATTTTTTTGTTTTTGAAAATTCTTTAACTACTTCTTTTGCTACCACTTCGCCTGAAATTAAGGAAGGTGGAACTCCTGGACCAGGCACAGTTAACTGTCCGGTATAAAATAAATTTTTAACTTTTTTACTCTTCAAGGATGGCTTTAGAATGGCTGTTTGCATTAATGTATTAGCAAGTCCATAAGCATTTCCTTTAAAAGAATTATAATCGTTTATAAAATTGCTGTGAGCATAACTGCGCTTATAAACAACATAATCACGAAGGTTTTCTCCTAAGTTTTCTTCCAGTCTGTCAATTGCCAGATTGAAATATTTTTCACGTACTTCTTCTGTATCATTTAAACCGGGTGCAACCGGAATTAAAATAAATAATGCTTCATGACCTTCGGGAGCTACGGTATTATCTGTTTGTGATGTGCAGGATAAATACAATAATGGTTCTGTTGGCCACTGAGGTGTTTCGTAAATTTCTTTTGCGTGTTTATCAAATGGTTTATCAAATACAAGTGTATGGTGTAAAACCTTGCTCACTTTTTTATTCAAGCCTACATAATATATTAGTGAAGATGGGGCCATTACACGATTCTCCCAGTATTCGTTACTGTAACTACGATATTTTTTATCGAGCAATTTTGTTTCCACATGATGATAATCTGCTCCTGCAATAACAACATCTGCAACAAAAGCTCCTTTATTTGTTATAACACTATTTACTTGTGCATTATTTACATCAAGTTTTTGTACATCGCAGTTAAATTCAAATTTTACGCCCAGTTCCAATGCGAGCTTGTACATGCCTTCTACAACTTTATACATACCACCTACCGGATACCAGGTACCTAATTTTATATCGGCATAGTTCATTAAACTGTATAAAGCCGGAGTGTTTTGTGGTACAGCACCTAAAAACAACACCGGGAATTCTATTAATTGTAATAAGCGAGGATTTTTAAAAAATTTACGTATATGAGAATGGAATGATTGCAGTAAATCTAACTTAATTAATCCGGATAAAACTTTAAAGTTAGCAAACTCCATAATAGAACGACCCGGCTTGTGAACCAAATCGTTTATTCCTGCATCGTATTTGTATGCTGCTTCTGCTAAAAATTCATCGAGTTTTGTAGCACTTCCCTTTTCGATTGATTCAAATAAATTTCTTAACTCGTTATAATTTGCAGGCAAATCTGTATAATCGTCTTTTCCCCAAAATACGCGGTAGGAAGGATCCAGACGCTCCAGCCGGTAGTAATCAGATGTTTTTTTACCAAATTGAGCAAAATAGCGTTCGAACACATCAGGCATCCAATACCAGCTTGGGCCCATATCAAATGTAAATCCATTTTCTTTGTACTGACGAGCCCTTCCTCCCGGGATAGCATGTTTTTCCAATACGGTAACTTCATAGCCTTGCTTAGCCAGAAAACTGGCGGCTGACAATCCAGAAAATCCTGCTCCTATTACAATTGCTTTTTGCATTATTATTTAGTTTTTTATTGCATAATCTTTTAATACTTCCATCAACTTTTTGCGCGCAATAAATATTCTGCTTTTAACTGTACCTATTGGCAAATCCAACTCTTCGGCAATTTCTTTGTATTTAAAACCATCTACATAACGTGTAAAAGGAATTTTATATTCATCTTCCAATAATTCAATAACATTATTTATTTGCTTTGAGTTTAATGTTGATTCCGGGGAGGCATATCCATTTTTATTGGGTATATTTATGTAGTACAAATCTTTTGTTCCATCTATTATGGTATTGGTTCTTACCGCACGTCTGTAGTTATTTATGAAAGTGTTTTTCATGATGGTAAATAACCATGCCTTTAAATTGGTTTTATCCACAAATTTGTCTCTGTATGCAAAAGCTTTTAAAATGGTGTCTTGTAAAAGATCTTTTGCATCTTCACTATCAGATGTTAAGCTTAAAGCAAAATATTTTAATGTTTTGCGGAGCCCGATTACTTGTGTGTTAAATTCGATGGCTGTCATATGTTTAAGTTTTAATTTTTGTTTTGTTTATGCAAATGTATATTTTAGTTAAACATAAAGCAATATTTTGTTTATCTTTTTTAGCTTTTTATTAAACATTTTTATATAAACCATTGATAATGAAGCAAATTATTTGTTTAGCCAATTGCTAAAATTTGTTAAACAAAATTTTTAGAAGCTAAAAAACACGCTTAATTTCTTTTTTGAACATAAAACCAAAGCATATTAGTAACTTTGCATTCTAAACTTAATTGTAATTCCTATGTCACAAACACTTACTGCAAATGCTTTTGGCATTGCAAAAGCCCTCGAAAATCTTGGAATTAAAAAATTAAACTTTGGAGCAACAACCGGTCTTGAAAGCTGGAAATGTTCAGGAAATAAAATAGCCTCTTATTCACCGGTTGATGGAAACTTAATTGGCAACGTAACATCGGCCACTGGTGAAGATTACGAAAAAATAATTAAAAAAGCAGAAGAAGCATTTAAAGTATGGCGCATGATTCCCGCTCCAAAACGCGGAGAAATAGTTCGTCAAATGGGCGATGCATTCAGAAAGCACAAAGCTGATTTAGGCAAATTGGTTTCATACGAAATGGGAAAATCCTATCAGGAAGGCTTAGGAGAAGTTCAGGAAATTATTGATATATGCGACTTTGCAGTAGGTTTATCGCGCCAATTATATGGTTTAACCATGCATTCGGAACGCCCTTTACACAGAATGTATGAACAATACCATCCTTTAGGAATAGTTGGAATTATTAGTGCTTTTAATTTCCCTGTTGCCGTATGGTCGTGGAACGCTATGCTGGCATGGGTTTGCGGAGATGTGTGCATTTGGAAACCAAGCGAAAAAACACCTTTGTGCGCTGTTGCATGTCAAAATATAATTGCAGATGTTTTAAAGCAAAATAATGTACCTGAAGGCGTTTCAAATATTATTATTGGCGATTATAAGATTGGCGAATTAATGTCTCATGATATAAGAGTACCTTTAATATCGGCTACAGGTTCTACCAGAATGGGCAAAGCAGTAGGTAAAGCAGTTGGTGAACGTCTTGGCCGTTCGTTGCTTGAATTAGGAGGAAACAACGCCATTATTGTTACTCCAAATGCTGATTTACAAATGATGCTTACTGCTGTTTTATTTGGTGCAGTAGGAACAGCCGGACAACGCTGTACTACCACCCGCAGATTAATTGTACACGAAGATATTTATGAAGAGGTGAAAAATAAATTAGTTAATGCATATAAGCAATTACGTATAGGAAATCCGCTGGATGAAAAAAATCATGTTGGACCATTAATTGATAAAGATGCTGTAAAAAATTATTTACATGCCATAGAACAAGTAAAAAAAGAAGGTGGCAACATGATTGTAGAAGGTGGCGTTTTAGAAGGTGAGGGCTACGAAAGCGGATGCTATGTAAAACCATGTGTAGCAGAAGCCAAAAATCATTTTCAAATAGTACAACACGAAACCTTTGCTCCAATACTTTACATCATGAAATACAAAACCATTGAAGAGGCAATAGCTATTCAAAATGGAGTACCACAAGGTTTATCTTCGGCTATTTTTACAACCAATATGCTTGAGGCAGAAAAATTTCTTTCACACGAAGGTTCTGACTGCGGCATTGCAAACGTAAACATTGGAACTTCAGGTGCAGAAATTGGCGGAGCTTTTGGTGGCGAAAAAGAAACAGGCGGTGGACGCGAATCAGGCTCTGATGCTTGGAAAGTTTATATGCGCAGACAAACCAATACCATTAACTATTCAACACAATTACCCTTAGCTCAAGGGATAAAGTTTGAAATATAAATTTTAAACCTTTATATTCAACAAAAGCTGCATTTGTTTGAGGGAACAATATGCAGCTTTTGTTTGTTAAAACTTAGCATTTATCCATTTTTGTATTTTCTTGTAGTTCAAAACATTATTTTTGTCCAAAATCATATAATTATGACTAAAAAGATTTTTTCATTGCTGCTAATCGTTGCCTCCGTTTTTACAAGTTGTAAAAACAATAGCGAAAACAACAACGAACCTGAAAGCCACGATTTACCTGAAGGAAAATGGAGAGGAGAGTTGCTGTTAAGTTCTGAAGAAAAACTTCCATTTATTTTCGAACTTCGAAAAAACGATTTAGGAACAACTTTTGAAATCTTAAATGGCGAAGAAAAAATTTTTGTGGATGATATTGAAGTAAACGGTAACGAAATTACCATTCATCTGCCTTTATTTGATTCACATATTAAAGCTACTTATGCTGATAAAAAGCTTAACGGTAAATGGATTAATAATGCAAGAAAAGAAAACAATGAAATTCCTTTTAGTGCAGAACACGCTATTGACAAACGATTCAACACATCTTCAAAACCTAATCACAATATAACCGGAAAATGGGAAGTAGGTTTTTACAACCCCAAAGACAGTGTACCGGTTGTTACAAAAGCTATTGGTGAATTTCAGCAAAAAGCAGGAATTATCACCGGAACATTCATGACTACCACAGGTGATTATCGCTTTTTAGAAGGGGTTTTAGATGGTGATATTCTTTATCTTTCATGCTTTGACGGAGCACACGCATTTTTGTTTAAAGCAAATGTGCAGGGAGATAGAATGGAGGGCGAATTCTGGAGCGGTATTCATCATTATGAAAAATGGGTTGGGGAGCGAAATGAAAGCGCAACTTTACCTGACCCCGAAAAACTTACAAGCCTAAAAGAAGGAGTAGAAAAAATCTCATTTACTTTTCCTGATTTAAACGGCAACAACGTTTCTTTAGAAGATCAAAAATTTAAAAATAAAGTAACCATTGTTCAGATATTAGGTTCATGGTGCCCAAATTGCGCAGATGAAACAAAATTTTTATCAGACATTTACAAGCAATATAACAGCCGAGGGGTGGAAATAATTGGCTTATGCTTTGAAACAACCAAAGAATTTGAAAAAGCAAGTGCCAACGTAAAAAAAATGGCGCAGGGGTTAAATGCTGACTATACATTTTTAATTGCGGGTACATCTAATAAACAAGAAGCAGCACAAGCATTGCCATTTCTAAATCACGTACTTTCTTTTCCTACTACTATGTTTATTGACAAAAAGGGAAATGTGAGAAAAATTCACACAGGATTTAGTGGCCCTGCTACCGGAAAATATTACGATACATTTGTTTCAGAAACAACTGCTTTTATTGAAAAATTACTGGCGGAAAAATAATTGAATTTTACTGCAGCACTATTTTATTTGTACTTATATTATTTAGTGCATCTCTTATTTGCACCACATACAAGCCTTTTCCAAAAGGAGATAAATCTACTTGAGTTTGTGTTGGCTTTATTTGTTGTTGCAACATTAATTGGCCGTAAGCATTGTAAATTTGCAAAGTTGTATTTTCAGCAATTTCAGGGATTTCTATTGTAATAATGCCATTGGTTGGGTTGGGGTAAATGATGCAATTTGTTAAATTATTAAATTTTTCTACAGTAATTAATTTATTTTTATTTGAATACAAATTTATGGTGTCTTCTGTCTCTTCATATTTTTCAGTACGTTGAACAATTATTCCATCATCGCAATTATCGAGGTAAGCTCTAAAATTGTTACCGCTTTTAAACCCTTGTTTTAATGAGACTGTATTGCCAGCAATAAATGAAACATTATAGCCGTTTGGTGCAATATCGCAGTTAGATATAAGTATTTGTCTTGCTCTTAATTTTACATCTTGTGGAGGAATGTTAATAAAGCCCAAACTACCACCATTATGTATAATATTTAACTGAAAACAATCCGCATTTATAGTTTCAGGATTTTGTTCGCATTTGCATTCGCTTTCATCATCAAAACGGGTAACCTTTATTTTATTTGAATACAAAATTAAATCATTACTATTTGATGGATTGTTTAAATATACTCCAGAGCAACCAACTCCGATAAATGAATAATTTTCGTAAAACAAGGTTAATTCGTAAGTTCCCGAAATGGATGAAGTTTGAAATGAATAGTTAGGTAATTCGGGAATCGTGATACATCCGGATTTATAATTTATTACTTGCACCTTTTCATTTATTAATATTCCATTTCTGTATAATTGCCATGTAAACTTTCCGCCTGACTCAATTACATAATTATACCCAGCATTAAAAATCAAATCTTCTAAAAGATCACAATTTTTAAAATGAATATCATTTTCTGTGTTATTACAAAAAAGAGTTAAATTGGAATAATGCTGAGCTATAATAGTTTGTAATGCAACTAATGTTAAAACAAATAATAATATTATTCTCGCTAACATTTAAAAAAAGTAATTAAAATTAATTCTGAATTTATTGATACTAAAATTATTATTGGGCTTGATTACTTTAGAAAAATATACCATATCATTAATTCGATTATCATATGATAAAACAATATCAAATCGTTGTTTAATTGAATATCCTACGTTTATCCCTGCATAATATCCAATGTTTGTGTAATTGTACCACCCTTTAATAGGATAATTTTTAAAGCTATCTTCAATTAATATGTCTAAATCTTTAAATTCTGTATATGCTGTTAATGGTATTGCCTGGTTAAATTGTAAGCTTAAAAAAAACCTTTTAACATAGTATCCAGTTGATATAATCGTATTTTGAAAAAAAGCATATTGATGATAATTATTAAAATTAAAATTATTGGTGTTTAAATTAGCACTAATAACAGTTTTAATTTTACTTTTACCCAATACTGCTTGAAATCCTGAAAAATTTGACAAAAAATAATTCGAAGAATTTAATGTAACAGAAAAATTAAAGTTTGAATAATAAAGCACCGGAATATTTTTAATAGAATCTACTCTGTAATATCCTATTAAATTAACAATATTTCTTTTTTCTATATTAGCATAATTGATAGTTTGCGATAATGAATTAAATGAAATTTGAAATAATATAAAAAGTAAAAAAAAATAGTTCATTCTCATGGTTTTTGCTTATTTAAATAAATTATAGCCCGATTCAAGCGCTATTCTGTATAAAATTTGCTTTAAATATTCGTTTTCTTTATTGAGATGTTCAAACCTTTTATACAATTCAATTATATCTAAAGCTTGCTCCTCAACATTTAAAGTTAATCCTTTTATTACCTCTACTACCGGCAATCCTCTATCTTCTATTTCTTTTTCAGAAGGCATTAGGTACAAATGTTTATGTTGCTTGTAGTAATTTGCCTTTTCTTCAAAGGTCATTCGTTTATAGTCTTCTTCAAATACGTAATCGCAAAAGCCTCCTATCTCGTTTACATACACTTCTGTTTTAGCTTTTATTTTGCCATTAACCACCAATTTTTCTGTTGGACAATTTGTGCCAATACCCATGTTGCCATTTTTTGCAGCAAAAATATTCCCATTTGCATCTATGTAAAAATCAGGAGTATTTGTAGCTTGCCGTGTTATACTTAAACCATTGCCCACACTTTGTTGTATTATAAAGGTGGCATAGCCCTGTCGCTCAAATAAAATGCTATTGGCTCCTTTTTTTAAATGCAATGTTGCTTGTGGGTTAGATGTGCCTATGCCTATGTCGCCTTTTCTGTCAATAGTCATGCGATGACTGTTGTTGGTAAAAAACTGCATATCGGCATTTTCTTTCAGGTTAAAAATTGCATTTAATCGTATGCCTTGTACCATTCCATTACGCAAACCTATATGTAAGCCATCATTTATACCCGTACCGCTTTCTACATTAGTTATTTGTAAGCCCGTGCTGCCAAAATAAGGCGATTCGGTATTAGTGGTTGGTGTTGGCGGTCCGCCTCCTAAACGTGGCCCGACTATCGCTTCGCTTATTGTTGGGCTATTCTTAGGATTATGTATATGAACGATATTGCTCGGATTGTTTAATCCTATTCCAAAAAATCCTCCACCTTTTATTCGCATACGCTCTTTGCTGTCGGTTTTAATAATTACATCTTTCAACATGGCATCGTTGCGTGTTCCTAACCAATTTTCAAGGGTAATATCACTATTCCCTAGGGTTGACCATGTAAAACTTTGAGCTATTAGCAAATTGGTAATTAATGCAAAGAACATTGTCAAAATTATATATACCTTGTTCATATAGATTAATGCTTATAAAATTTCGACACGAAAAAAAAATAATAATAATAATACGAGTCAAGTTTTTATCAAAATATTTTTCAAAATATAAGTTTGGCAGTAAAAGAATAGTTAGAAAAATTAACCCAAATTAATCAATAGGAGGTGAAGTATGAGCCGAACTATTTGATTTAGTTGCGTTAACCCCGAATAGTGCTTGTAATCATTCCGATAAATCGGAATGATTACAAGCACTTTTTCGATTACGCATTTTTTAATGCGTAATTTGGGATTAACACAGGATTTACAGGGTCGGCTACCGGAAAATATTACGATACATTTGTTACAGAAACAACAGCCTTTATTGAAAAATTACTGGCGGAAAAATAATTTGTTCTATACCAAAAAAGAAAGGCGCAGTTAACTGCGCCTTTCTTTTTTATTTTGTGTGCACTCTTACTTTTTTCCACCTGCATTATCAGCCGCTGCCGACTGAACAGAGATATTTTGCAAGTCACGATCAAACAGATATAAACCTCCCTTATCGTTTCCAATTAAGTTTAGTTTATCTAAAATAGTTCTTGCCAAAGCTTCTTCTTCTATTTGCTCTGATACATACCACTGTAAGAAATTGTGTGTGGTATAGTCCTTTTCTTTTAAACAGTCATCAACCAACTTATTTATTTCGTTTGATACCATAACCTCATGCTTTAATAAATTATCAAAAGCATATTGTAATGATTTAAAATCTTTTGGAGGCTGTTTTAATGCCGGGATGATGGCCTTACCCCCTCTTTCGTTTAAGTATTTAATTAGCTTTAGCATATGCATACGTTCTTCGTCAGAATGTTGATAAAAAAAAGCTGCCACTCCGCTTAAGCCATTATTTTCTGCCCAAGAGGCCATTGCTAAATAATATTGCGAAGAGCTTGCCTCAAGTTCTATTTGTTTGTTTAGGGCTTGTTCAATTTTTTTAGTTACCATAACATTGTTGTTTAAACATTAATTATTTATCTTTTAATACTAGTAATGGAACATCTACATGATATGCCATTTTTTTGGTTACGCTCTTGTGAAATATTTTTTCAAGAAACGAATGTTTGCGCGCAATCATAACAAGGCAATCGGTTCCTTTTTCCTTTATATAACTATCTATACCTTCTGATACGTTTTCGTTTTTTACAAAATAAAAATTATGCTTTACTCCTTCCAGCAAATGATTTAGCTTTATGCCCGCAACAGCTTCTTCTGTACTGCCCGGAAGCTCATCTAAGCCTACATTTAATATTGCTATTTCAGCATCTAATTTACTAGCTAATGTTTTAAAAAGTGCAAAACCCTGCGTTTCAATTATTGGTTTTAAGTCGTAGGCAAATGTAAATTTCTGCGGTTTTTTATACATGGCTTTTTCAGGAATAACAAGAACAGGGCAAAATGCGCCCTTAATTACCGCTGCGGTATTGCTCCCAACAAGTACTTCTTTTGCTCCTGTTGCACCTTTAGTTCCCATTACAATTAAATCAAACATAAATTCTTCTGACATTTCGTTAACCAGTTGAACCAAATCGCCTTGCTTTGCAACTGTTTCTACACTTACAGAGTCAAACTCCTTCTGCGCGCGAATTTCTTTCAAAACTTTTTGCAATCCTTCTTCTGCATCAGATTTTAAAATTTCGGCCAAATGCAAAGATTTTATGCTGGTGTTTCCTCCTGCAGGTATTTGGTAGGTATTTAATAAAATTAAATCTGCACTAAGTTCTTTTGCCAAAAACAGCGCATACTGCATTGCTTTAGCAGCATTATCAGAAAAATCTGTTGGGAATAATATTTTCTTCATTTCAAGTTTTATTGTTTAAGCAGAGCTTATTCAACAAACCTACATGATTTTTTTCAATTATGGAATGATACGTGTCAGTTTTACAAATTTATAATCTTAGATTATGCTATTGTAGCTTTGATATGATCTTCTACCAATTTTGCAAAATCTTCGGGCTCTTTAAATATTTTAATATTAGATGGAAGCTTTTTTTTATATTCCATTAGTTGAAATCCAGAAAGCAGTATGGTACTTTCAGATAAAACTTTAGATAGCTGCTTTATATATTCTTCTGTTTCTATCTGGAATGAAAATGTAAAAACCGAAACAATAAACTGCGGTTTTCTAACATTAAATACTTTTTGAATATCATCAAGAGGTACACTTTGTCCTAAATAAATGGTGTGCGCACCTCTTGCTTTAGCCATGTAACAATAAAGCAACAGGCTTAGTTCATGTAATTCTCCTTCGGGGAGAAAAAACATATAGCGTGGAGCTGTTTTTGATGTTGGATAAGGCAGCCTGTCGATACCCACAATAACTTTTTGACGTATAAGATTAGAAATAAAATGCTCCTGAGCAGGATTAACGGCCCCTGTTTGCCACATTACTCCAATTTTTTTTAAGAAAGGGAAAATAATTTTTGAAATGGTGTTTTCAAATCCATTTTGAACAATAGATGATGTTACTACCTGCTCAAAGCGTAATTCATCCAATTCTATCATGGCCAGCATTAATGCATCTATTTGAGTATCAATTGCAGTGTTAACCTGCGACAACTCTATTACTTTCTGTGAAATTTCCTTATCGCTAAGTTTTACAATTTTTGAAATTTTTATGCCATGATTATTTAAAATATTGATGTTGAGTATTTTTTTTAAATCTTCATTTGAATAATAGCGTATGTTTGATTCTGTTCGCTGAGGCTTAAGCACACCGTAGCGCTGCTCCCAAATACGCAATGTATGGGCTTTTATGCCTGAAAGTTTTTCCAGGTCTTTTATTGAATATGTAGAAAGACTGCTCAATCGTTTAAACTCACGCTTATCTACAAACAACTTTATCATTAAAAAGTTTTTAATTTTTTTACAAATAAAGTGAAAGTCAATAAAACTGTTTTTATTCTAAATATGATTTTCGTCATAAACAAAAAAGGCTCTTGCAATTTTTTGCAAGAGCCTTTTAGTAAGGCTATTTATTTTTAAAGATTATCCTTTTAAGGCATTGGCTCCACCAACAATTTCTAAAATTTCGTTGGTAATGGCAGCCTGACGAGCTTTATTGTAGCTAATTCGAAGTGTACGTAAAAGCTCTTTTGCATTATCCGTTGCCTTATGCATGGCAGTCATACGAGCACCATGCTCTGCAGCATGGGAATCTAATAAGGCCTTGTAAAACTGAATTTTTAATGATTTAGGAATTAATTCGTTTACAATAAACTCTTTATTTGGCTCGTAAATATATTCTGTACTGCTTATGCTTGTGTTTTCTGATTGCTCTACCGGCAATAATTGTTCAGCTGTGGGTAATTGAACAGCTGCATTTTTAAAGCGGTTATATATCAATACAACTTTATCAAATTGTTTATTTGCAAAAGCAGCCATAATCTCTTCCGCAAAAGGAGCTACATTATCAAAAGTTAGTTTATCGAATAATACATTTGCTTCACCATTTTCTTTAAACAAGGTTAAATTGCCTTTTTTAAAGAAATCGTTTGCTTTTTTACCCACAGGGAAAATACTAATGTTTTTACCGGCATAATCTTCGCGAATTAAACGATTGGTAAGCTTTATAACATTTGCATTAAACGCACCGCACAAACCCCTGTTAGAAGTAATTGGCACAATTAAAATATTGTTTTCGGCACGTTTTTCAGCATAAATGCTTCCGGTGCTGCTTTCCATAGTTGCTGTTACATTCTCCAATACTTCTTTTAATTTAGAAGCATAGGGACGTAATTGCGTAATTGCATCCTGCGCTCTTCTTAACTTGGCAGCACTCACCATTTTCATCGCACTGGTAATTTGCGAGGTTGAGTTTACCGAGGTAATTCTGTTACGTACTTCTTTTAAATTTGGCATAATCCATTAATTGGCGTTAATCAGTTGGCAAAATACAATTTGCTTATTTTAAATGCTAACTGAATTATTTTTTATACTTGGCAGCTACTTCTTTTGCTACTTTTTCAAGCTTATCGGTTACTTCATCATTAATAGTACCAGACTTTAATGTATTTAATACATCTTTATGCTGAGCTTCTAATACGCCTAGGTAATCTGCCTCAAACTCTCTTACTTTATTTACAGGAACATCTTGTAATAAACCTTTTGTTCCGCAGTAAATAATAGCAATTTGTTTTTCTACGGTTAATGGAGAGAACTGACCTTGTTTTAAAATTTCAACGTTTCTGGCACCTTTTTCAAGAACTGATTTTGTAGCTGCATCTAAGTCGGAACCAAATTTAGCAAAAGCTTCTAACTCGCGGTACTGTGCTTGGTCAAGTTTTAAAGTACCGGATACTTTCTTCATGGATTTAATTTGAGCGTTTCCTCCTACACGCGATACAGAAATACCTACGTTAATTGCCGGACGAACTCCTGAGTTAAACAAGTTTGACTCAAGGAATATCTGACCATCGGTAATAGAAATTACGTTGGTTGGGATATAAGCAGATACGTCACCTGCTTGAGTTTCGATAATTGGCAACGCTGTTAAAGAACCTCCACCTTTTACTATTGGGCGAATGCTATCCGGTAAGTCATTCATTTGACGAGCGATTTCATCGGTTGCATTAATTTTAGCAGCTCTTTCCAATAAGCGAGAGTGTAAATAGAACACATCACCGGGATATGCTTCACGTCCGGGAGGTCTTCTTAATAAAAGCGATACTTCGCGGTAAGCTACAGCTTGTTTAGATAAATCATCATAAACGATTAATGCCGGACGACCGGTATCGCGGAAATATTCACCAATTGCACAACCGGCAAATGCTGCATAGAACTGCATTGGAGCAGGATCTGAAGCAGATGCTGAAACTACTACACTGTATGGCATTGCTCCGTTTTCTTCTAACACACGAACGATATTTGCAACGGTTGAACCTTTTTGTCCAATAGCTACATAGATACAATAAACAGGGTTTCCTGCTTCGTAAAATTCTTTTTGATTAATGATGGTATCTATTGCAATTGCTGTTTTACCGGTTTGACGATCGCCAATGATTAACTCACGCTGACCACGACCAATAGGAATCATGGCATCTACTGCTTTGATTCCTGTTTGTAAGGGCTCATTAACCGGCTGGCGGTAAATTACACCCGGAGCTTTACGTTCAAGTGGCATTTCATATAGTTGGCCTGTAATAGGACCCTTTCCGTCAATTGGTTCTCCCAAAGTATTTACTACACGACCCAACATACCTTCCCCTACTTTGATGGAAGCAATTAAGCCTGTTCGTTTTACGGTATCACCTTCTTTAACATCGTTAGAGCTTCCTAAAAGTACCGCACCCACGTTGTCTTCTTCAAGGTTCATTACGATACCTTTTAAGCCGTTTGCAAACTCAATTAACTCTCCTGATTGTACTTGAGTTAAGCCGTAAATACGGGCAATACCATCACCCACTTGTAATACGGTACCTACTTGTTCTAATTCAGCTTCTGATTTAAAGCCTGAAAGTTGCTGTCTTAAAATTGCAGATACTTCTGCCGGTCTTATTTCTGCCATCGTTATTTATGTTTATCTTTTGTTATTAATATTCTTTTACATATAAATTTTTGCTGAATTCTTTGCGTAATGCATTAATTTTCCCAGCTAAACTTGCATCAATTTGCCTATCACCTACTGTTACAATTAATCCACCAATGATGGATGGATCTACTTTTTCTTCAATTTCAACAGACGATGCTGTGTTTTTTACCAATGCCGCTATTTTAGCTCTTAAGGTATCATCTAATGGAACAGCTGTAATAACTTTTGCTGTAACAATTTTTTTAATTTCTCTGTATTGGCGCACATACTCTGCGGCAATTCCTTCTAAATAGATTTCGCGACCTTTGCGGGTTAAAATATCTACAAACGATACGGTTAAATTACTTACAAGGCTGCCAAAAGCTTCTTTAAAGATAGAAAGTTTCTTATCGCCTTTAATAATCGGGCTTTTTAAAACCATCTGAAATTCTTTAGAAGTACGGCAAGCATTTAAAATAACTTCCATGTCTTTCTTTACCTCCTCAAGCATATTTTGCTCCTGAGCAAGGCCAATTAAAGACTTGGCGTATCTGGATGCTACTTTAGTATCTACCATGTTTAGTTAAGGTTAACTTCTTTCAATAAATTATCTACGATTGCTTTTTGCTTGTCGTCATTATTTAATTGCTCTTTTAAAATTTTCTCGGCAATTTCGATTGACAATACTGCTACTTGATTTTTTAATTCAGTAATAGCAGCCAATTTTTCGTTGTTAATAGTTTCACGAGCCTGTGCAATAATTTTATCTGCTTCAGCACTGGCTTTTCCTTTTGCTTCGCTAATAATTGCTTCTCTAGCCTCGCGTGCTTCTTTTAAAATCTGGTCGCGCTCTTCTCTGGCCTGTTTTAATAAAGCTTCGCTTTGGTTATTTAAAGCCTGCATTTTCTTTTCTGCTTCTTCAGCAGCTTTTAATGCGCCCTGAATTTTTTCTTCACGCTCGTTTACCGCATTTAAAATCGGTTTCCATGCAAATTTTCTAAGTAAGAAAATCAATCCAACAAATAATACTGTTTGCCAAAAAAAACAGTCCGATTGAAAATTCACTGATTAACTTTTCCATTTATTATATTGTATTTAAGTTTCAATTTTTGTTTAAATAACAATCGAGCCGTGGCCAACCGCCAAGCGGCTCGATTGAAAAGATTAAACTGCAAATAGAGCAGCAAATCCGATACCTTCAATAAGCGCTGCTGCAATAAGCATTGCTGTTTGAATTTTACCAGTAGCTTCAGGCTGACGAGCAATAGCTTCCATTGCTGAACTTCCGATTTTACCGATACCCATTCCGGCACCGATTACGATTAGGCCTGCACCTACGATTGCTGGGATTTCCATAATTGTTTGTATTTAAGGGTTAATAATAAACTTTTTGTTAATGATGATCGTCATGGTGTTCTTCAACTGCTGTTCCGAAGTACAATGCCGACAACATCGTAAAAATATATGCCTGTAATGCTGCAACTAACAATTCTAATATAGAAAGTACAAACGCTAACAAAAATGAAAGCGAGCTTCCTATCCAGTTTGCAAATACAAACATCAAACCTAAAATGCTCATTAATACAATGTGTCCTGCTGTAATGTTTGCATACAAACGTATCATTAATGAGAAAGGCTTAATAAATGTTCCTAACAATTCAATTGGAGCTAAAACCACTTTCATTGGAGCCGGAACTCCCGGCATCCAGAAAATGTGTTTCCAGTAATATTTGTTTGCTGTAAATGTTGTAATTAAATAAGTTAGGATGGCTAAGCAAAATGTTACTGCAATATTATTGGTAATGTTTACTCCAAGTGGCGTTAAACCAAATAAGTTAACAATCCACACAAAGAAAAACACGGTTAACAGATATGACATGTAACGCTTATAATGTTTTTCGCCAATGTTTGGAATGGCAATATCGTCTCTAATATAAAGTATTATTGGCTCTAAAAAACGACCAATACCGGTTGGCAATCCACCATTTTTTTGGTAGGAACTTGCCATTCCTTTAAATATAAAGAAAATAATGCTCATGATTACAATAATCATAAACACATTTTTGGTGATAGAAAAGTCTAATGGTTTTGCATTTAACACATGGTGATGCTCGTCATATTCTATAGTACCTTCAGCATCGGTTTTGTATATTTTATTATGATGTAAAATATAGTAATTGCCTTTTGATTCAACTACTTTTTCTCCATGATGAAAAGCTGAAGATAAAAAAATATGCAAACCTCCGTCAATTAAAATTACAGGTAATGGAAATCCAACATGATGTTCGCGTCCATCAGCTCCGGTGTATGAAAACAAATGAAAATCGTATGAGTCTTGTAAGTGGTGTTTGATATCCGCTTTAATACGTGCTTTTAAATCTAATTCTTCATGTTCCGTATGAGTGCCGTGTGTATCGTGAAGTGCTTCTGTAGCTTCGTGCTCATGCGCTTCATCATGCGTAACGGTGCTGTCTTCCTGATGAGCGGATTCCTGATGATTATCTGCAAAAACTGCGGTTGGAATGATTAAAAATAAAGCTATTAAAAGGGCAAATATCTTTCTTAACATGTCTTTATATTATTAGGCTCAAAAAAAAACGCTGCAAAGCTATACAATTATTTAATACACAAAACAAAAATATAGGCAAAATTATGCTATAAGTCTGCAAGCCTCGTCTTTTTACTGCTTAAGGCGCTTTATAAGAAAAATAAACCTCTGTAATTAAGCAAATTGCATAGGGAATAAAAAAGGATAAAAACTCCGGTTTACTTATTTGCCCATCTTCCTTATAAGCGGGATAAAAAAACAAGAAGAAGAAAATAAATTTTATACCACTTCCTCCCATAAATACAAATCCGGCAATTTCAGGCTTGTTTTTAATTATGATATTTATTACCACATAAATAGTAAAAGCTAAAAAAGCATTTACTATGTAAGATGAGGCTAATTTTGTTTTCAGTAGCTGAAAAGGAAAAAACTTGTGTGTGAATTAAAAAAACAATAAGTAGAATAGCAGGTAGAATCCAGTAAAAACTGTTTTCGTTTAAAAATTTTATTATTTATCATTTTTATTAATTCTGTTCAATTGCTGCAACACCATGTAAAGCGCTACTATTACGGAAAAAATAGTTAAGCCCATGGTAAACCATTTTTTGTTGGAAGGATATTTTTCGTCTAATAATTTGCCCAGCCATGCACCCAAAAACACGGTTGCACCCATTTGAGCTGCAATTCCAATTAGCTGAATATATTTATTTTTTTGATTAGGCATGGCGCAAAGATAGGTGTTTTTGCTTTTACACTCCCATAAACTCCCGATAAATCGGGACAAAGCTCTCCTCAAGGAGGGAAAAGCATCCCTCCCCTCTCCTGAGGAGAGGGGTTGGGGGAGAGGTTATAACACCGTTACCGTTCCCTTTCTCTATTATTACCTCCCCGTTTTTGGTGCTTAGCTCTACAAGGTAGTAGTACACGCCCCTGCGGGGGCGGGTTGCCCGCGTTGTGCGTAGCATCCCATAAATTGTTTTGCTTACAACATCCGTACTTATACCTGACACCTTACGACTAACAACTTCCTCTCCCCACCTATTATACACCTTTACACTCACCTCTTTTACCCCTCTGCTCTCTAACACAAAAGCATCGTTTAAACCATCGCCATTGGGGCTTATTACATTGGGTACTTTGTAATGCAGCGAGCTATCGCTTGCAGGGGGTGGCTCGGCAGGCTTTTGTACCGTATCTTCGCACAAAATAAACTCTACATTATCATATAAAATACGAAGCTTTCCATGTGGTTTGAGTTTGCAATAGAAGCGGTTTGACTGATTTATAAAAATTACCGATTGCCAAAAACTCTTCACCGCCTTTAGCTATGTACTTGCCTTCTATTTTTACCCAATTTAAAGTTCTGTACTAAAATACTCTGTGCATTTAATATTCACTTGAGGTGCCGTTATAATTAGATAGAATCGTTTGTCCATAATTACTGTCTTTTGATAAATTAAGCCTAAGGCATTGCTACCTTTGTAATATATGTACATTCAGCAAGCTAGCCCAAAAACTTATGCAATATTCTTTACCTGCCTGTAAGGGTTCTTTTATTCTTTGAGCTATATATTCTCTTACATCAAAATCATAGGCTTGATAATGCCATCCATAGATTACATATAGCCTTCCATTTTGAGGCTATTGGACCAAACCCATTAATATGGTACACCATAGTCGAGTATTGACTAAACATACTCAGTCAAAATAATCTGGAGTTCCTAAACTTTAGGATTATACCAATTTTGCTTTAATATTTACAATAAGTGGCAGTCTATATATTCTTCAAAGCTTGGGTTATGCACTAAGTTGTTTTGTGCACAAGCAACTAAGCTATATGCAATACCAACTCCTATTGAAAGCAAACGCACAAGCATACTTGGTTTATTTAATAATTATAAACTTATCGCTACGCTGTTCTTCTCCTTCTATCATTAATCGCATAAACATTTTTGCATTTAAACTTATATGCTAATTTACTGTAAAATATAAAATGTGTTTCAGTAAATGTGTAAATGGTATGCTTGGGTTATTAAACGGTTGTTGCTTGTTTGCCTTTCCAATAAATTGAGATAACCCTTTTCAAGTGGTGAAAATTTATTTCCTCCCCTTTGGGGAGGATTAAGGAGGGGTGCTTATAGTATTGTTACCGTTCCTTTTTCTATTATTACTTCTCCGGCTTTGGTACTTAGCTCTATAAGGTAATAATACACGCCTTGCGGAGCGGGTTGCCCTTTGTGCGTAGCATCCCATAATATGGTTTTGCTTAATACATCCGACTTTGTACCTGATACCTTATGTACTATTGTACAAGCTCTCCCCACCTATTATACACCTTTACACTCACCTCTTTTACCCCTCTGCTCTCTAAGCACAAAAGCATCGTTTAAACCATCGCCATTGGGGCTTATTACATTGGGTACTTTGTAATGCAGCGAGCTATCGCTGGCAGGGGGTGGCATGCTATCTTCTTCACACTCGTAAACAAAAACATAATCAATATAATAGTATGCTGTTTTTTACTATGTTACTACTATCAGTGTCTATATAATTAGTATTGCTTGTATTGTAAAAATTACCTAAGGTTAAATACCTTTCATTTCCATTGGCTGTGAATGTTTTTGTTAATTCGACCCAGTTAGTATCTTTGTAATAGTGCAAGTTTTCAAAAACTAAATAAGGTTGAACATTTATAATATCAGTATTATTTTCAAATATTGAATCATTTGTAAATAATACACAAAAATCTTTTATGGGCTAAAGAACTTTTGCGAGCCTTAGCAATATGTAATTTTATGCAATATTTCTTGTTTTTAACCAATTGCTCAAGTAATTGTACGGAAATATATTCTCTAAAATTATCTGGTGAGTAAAATAAAAAAATCCCAATATAAGAATCTCCTTCATTTGGTGAAATTCCTCCCATATTATTATTGCTAGGCAAACAAGAATTATTTAAAGAACAATTTTGACTATAATAATCAGGCGTTGCTAAATTTGGAGAAAACCAGTATTTAACATTTGTAATTTCACAAAAACTAGATTGGCTATTACAATTTATAAATTCTTCAAAGCTATGATTGGGCACCAAGTTAACTTGTGCTTGCAGTTTTATTATACAAGCACAAGTTAAAAAGAGTAATATAATAAATGTCCGGCACATTATTATCTTACTATTACTATCTTATCTCTTACTAATTTTGTTCCACCTTTCTCTATTACATAATAATAAATACCGGATGGCAAATTACTTACGTCTATAGATTGCTTAGTTTGCTCTTTAACTAATATATCGCTTATTACTACTTTGCCATAAGCATCTACTATCTCAAAAATTAAATTATCCTGTGTTTCGTATTCCACTTGTATGTACTCGCTGGCAGGATTGGGGTAAACAGCAAATACAGATATATCGGCAATTTCTTCTCCCAATGTTATTTGCTCTATACTACCATTATACTGCTGTTATTCATTCTATTAGTTGAAACAACATCAAAACTCGCAAGCATTATAAATTAGTTCTGTACCATTATCGAGCAATATAGCCCTTGCCATATATACTCCATAGCCATCGGTAAAGGGGCAGAGGTGGGCTATTAAAGAAAGTAAACTTATTAAACAAAGTTGCATCATACATGCAAGTTAAGAAAATTTTTACACCCTCCCTATTCCTCCCCGACAAATCGGGGCAGGCCCTCCCTACCTACGGTTTACCTGCCGTAGGCATGGTAGGCAAGCCAAGAGGGAGAAATGTTTTACTCCCTCTCCTTAGGAGAGGAGTCGGGGGGAGGGGGAGGTTATAACACCGTTACCGTTCCCTTCTCTATTATTACCTCCCCGTTTTTGGTGCTTAGCTCTATAATGGTAATAATATACGCCTTGCGGGGCGGGTTGCCCTTTGTGCGTAGCATCCCATAATTGTTTTGCTTAATATATCCGTACTTATACCTGACACCTTACGACTAACGACTTCCTCTCCCCATCTATTATACACCTTTACACTCACCTCTTTTACCCCTCTGCTCTCTAACACAAAAGCATCGTTTAAACCATCGCCATTGGGGCTTATTACATTGGGTACTTTGTAATGCAGCGAGCTATCGCTGGCAGGGGGTGGCTCTGTGGGTATGCTGTCTTCTTCGCACTCGTAAACAGCCACACATCATCAATTATATAATAAGAAAAGGGGAAGTAATTTAATGTTGAGTCTTTTTGTTCTACTTCTATAATATCAGTATTTGAGTCTGTATTAAAATTTCCAATAATTAAAAATTTTTCATCTCCATTAGCTTTATATTTACCTTTTACTAAAACCCAATTTTCTGTATCAACTATTGGCGAATGTGGCTTAAGTGCAAAATTCAATGAAGTTAAAACAGGAGTAATATTAGAGTTGTAAAATATACTATCTTTTGAAAAAGCTATTCCAATCGAACTTGTTCCGTATTTGCATACATTTAATAATCTGAGATAGACTTCCAAACAATAAGTCTTATCTATTTCTAATGATTCAATACTTAGTTTAGTTACTACATATTCTCGAGAAACTCCATAATCATGAAAAACGAAGATTCCCATATAACAATTCCCAGTATTTGGATGAGGTGTGTAGTTAAGATTTACTGCTGCACAGGTATCCTGTATGGTCAGGAGATGCACCAAAACCAGGATTATACCATGGAACACATCTGAAATATGAAATTGTACTAATGGTTTGCCCTATAGGACCACAACCATTCCACTCAAAAGATGAGTTAGGCACTAAGTTAACTTGTGCTTGCAGTTTTATTATACAAGCACAAGTTAAAAAGAGTAGTATAATAAATACCCTGCACATTATTATCTTACTATTACTATCTTATCTCTTACTAATTTTGTTCCACCTTTCTCTATTACATAATAATAAATACCGGATGGCAAATTACTTACGTCTATAGATTGCTTAGTTTGCTCTTTAACTAATATATCGCTTATTACTACTTTGCCATAAGCATCTACTATCTCAAAAATTAAATTATCCTGTGTTTCGTATTCCACTTGTATGTACTCGCTGGCAGGATTTGGATAAACAGCAAATACAGATATATCGGCAATTTCTTCTCCCATTATTATTGGTTCTATGCTTTCATTATTATTGCCATTATCTATTCTATTAGTTGAAACAACATCAAACTCACACGCATTATAAATTAGTTCTGTGCCATTATCGAGCAATATAGCCCTTGCCATATATACCCCATAGCCATCGGTAAAAGGGCAGAGCTGGGCTATTTCTTCTAACTGCTGCAACTGGCTTTGGCTAAAGGTAATCTACTTCTGCACCTAATCGCTGGCGGTATATTTCCATTACAGTTTTTACATATTGTTCCATTGAGTGTTGTGGCGCAATGCTTGCTTCAACACTTTGGGCTTGTTGTTGAAGTAAAACATTTGTAGTAAAAGTTGTATCGGCAGTTAATAAAAACCCATTCGCGAATTTTACCCTCAGTTAATACATCATTATTGCTTATAAACTGTTGCTCTGTAGTAGTTAATGCACTAGTGTCATTTTTTAAATAATGATATAAGGCTTTTTTGTTTAAAAGATGTGCTTCTGCTACATTTCCATTAAAAACAGGGGTTTCATTTATTATGTCTTCTGAAATGCGCTTTGGCTTTTTCCCCATATTATTTGGAATACTGTTTTGAGGAGAAGCTTGATTGCAGCCTCCGGCTAATACGGCACAAGCATATTGAGCTGTTCCAAGATTTGTGCTGTATGTTGCAAACGGTAACGAATTTATGATAGAAGAACTAGGATTAGGATTATGCATAGCACCTTGCTGGCGGTAAATAATTGGAGAGTTAAATCCATTTGTGTTATGGCTGGTTAATGTTTTAAAGCCTAAGCTATACTGGTTTACATTAATATGCCATGTATTATAACTTGGCCAACCGGGTATTTGAGGGTGGTCTTGTACACCAATAAATCCATCGTTACTTAGCCACAAACCAGTGTATCTTCCTAATAAACTGTTTCCAACAATATCACTTGGCATTTGCCCGGCACAACGCATTGCGGTTCCTGTATTTCTTATTTGATTGCAAATAAAATTACTACCCATGCTCAAAGATGCATATATGCCATTTACATTTGGGTCGTTAGTAAAAGTATTGTTATTACCTGCAAGGCGTATATCGTTGCTTAGTATTTTGCTATTTACGCTAAACGAAGAGTTAATGCCATTTTTTATTGCGGGTTGGTTGGTGTGGCGTATGCGTATTATATTGTCGGCAATGGATGTGGCTAATGTATTATCTGTAACTATGCCATTGCTGTAATTGTAAATACAGTTGTTGCGCACACTGTGCATTTGTACAGGGCCCCGATGGGTAAATGGCACGCAAAATAATTGCCGTACCATTGGTTTTATTAGCCAAATCGAAATTGTTGTTTATTACATCTACCGGAGAAAACACACAGTTCCATATATTAACACCTGTGGTTGCTGCGGTAAAATTATTACGGTCTATTTTTATATTTCTCCATTCGGCATCGTTTACTTCAACAGCTGTTTGGTTTATATTATTAAAATTGTTTTTAACAATGTTTATATGATGCGAAAAATTAGAAACAACTCCTTTTCCGCAGTTGTCAAACAAGTTAGCCTCGTTTTGTGCCATGCCCCCAATGTGTAGTTCTGCAAAATAATAATTAGCATCGGTATAGGAGCATATTGCCGTACCCCTAGGGCAAGGTTCACGTTTTGTAGGTACTGTACCTAGTGGCGGTGGCACATTAGTAATGTTTTTAAAATCGTTGTTATACACCATTACTTGTGAGCGTTCTGCCCAAATACCATAATCGGCATTATCTATGGTGTTTTTATCTGCTGCAATTAAGTTGTGAACCAATTTGTAATTGAAATACGTCTTTTATTTCTATTGCTTTATCTGTACGTTTACCTACATGAGGAGCAATTAATGTGTTGCCTCCGGTGCATAATAGCTGCGAACTACAATTGATGCAGTGTGTGACTGATTATAATTTTCTACTACAAAATGTTTGTAGTTTTTATCAAATAAGAACCGCTTACCGTAAAATCTCCTCCGTTTCTTGAAACAATAGCATTTTTAGCATCTTGTATTTTACTTTGTTTATATATGCCCACAAAAGAATTGGGGGCTTCTGTATAAATTCCATCCCACATATAATTACAGCCAGCCTGTAAAGTACAATTTCTAAGTGTTAGAGAATTACCCGATGTTAAGTCTATTTTAGCATCAGGGCCTAAATAAATTTGTTTATTTACTAATGTTAAATTTTGGTTTACAGTAAATATGCCGTTAATAACTATATAATTTGCAGTGGCACTAACCAAACTGGCAGAAGTATTATTCCAAAAATCAGGTGTTTGCGGCAAGTTAGTTGGGATGCAACATGGATGAACCAATAATATCTCTGATATTTTTTGACAATTATTTACATTTGTTGTTGTAACACTAATTGTACCGCCTTGGCTACTATTCCATTGTATGGTTGCATTAGCTCCGCTTTGGTTTATTTACTGTGCCTCCGGTTACATTCCATACATAGGTTTGCTGTGTATTGTAATTAGTAATTGTATAGTTAAGTGTTAAACCATCGCAAGTATTATTTATGCCGCTTAAGATGGGTTTGTCAGGTAAGGGATAAACATATATCACAATCGTGTCTTGCCTTATGCAACCGTTCGGGTAGCTTGCATATAAAGTGTAAACCGTTGTTTGTTGAGGTGTGGCAATTGGATTGGCAATGGTAGAATTATTTAAGGTTTGCGGGTTTGACCATTGCAAATTAGCACATAAATTACTTAATGCAAATAATTGTGTGCTTTGTCCTTTGCAAACATTTCTGTTTATTAGGTTTTTATCAATAAGCGCAACATGGCTTGGTATATAATTTTGTGCTGCTTGCACAGCCTTAAAGGCATTTAGCCTTCCTGCTCCCAATAAACCCGGATATTGATTGGCATCATTTATAGGGTCGGCATTGGCCGGATTACTTAAAATCTCATCAATATCGTGTGGTGTTAAGCAGGGGTTTACACTTTTCATTAATGCTGCCGTTCCTGCTACAATTGGTGCCGACATAGATGTTCCACTACATTTTGTAACAAATGTATTACTTGGATTTAATCTCATTAAATGATAACTCGGAGCACAAATATCAATCTTTTCATTATGCGACCACACAATTGGAGGGGTTAAGGTGCCCACAGGCAACGTTAATGTTAAATATATTTTGAGGAGTATTATGTGGATTATGATTATCCATTATATCAGTACCTGTAACCAATATAATATCTTCACAACCTGGATAGGTTGGCGAAAAGGGATAGGGATATTCTTCTTGCGGTGGACAGCTATATGAATATTCACCATTGCCGGCCGCTACAACTATATTCGTGCCGTTTTTTAAAATATCTTTAACTATTGCTTCTTCATATCCTAATAAATCCGGGCCGCAAAAGTTATTTTTCCATGATATGCTAATTATATCCGCGCACATCATATACGAAGCATGATGCGCTTTTTGCAATCCGGTTATCCCCCAAATGGGATTGGGGATATTTGGAGGTGGTACATGCCCTAATTCATAAAAAATTAACGAACTATTAAAACCTATGGAAGCATAATCGGCTCCTGTCGGCTGATTTCCTAGTGCTGGCGTTGTTTGCGCTGCTGCAAACCCGCTCACCGCTGTTCCGTGGTCATACACACTCAAATTGCTTGTAGGGACAGTATATGCTTGTCCTGTCAATGGGTCTGCATTGGTTAATAATTTACTTTGTAAATCCGGGTGAGTTGCATCTATAAAATTATCAACTACCGCTATTTTTATATTAGGATTACCTATGGTAATATTCCAAGCCTGAGGTGCTTGTATATTTAACAAATGCCACAAATATTGATTTGGGTCTAATAATGTTAACTGCCACAACTCATCCTCCGGATTGTAATTCATAAATTCCGGTAATGGAAGTTTTTTAGGATGTATAATCAAACCTTGCAAATTTTGATTAATGTCCGCAATTAAATCATCAATGTTACAATTACAATAAATTTCGTAAAAAGTGCTTACAACGCTATCGTTTGACCATGGGAATGCTTTTTGAAAATAAACGATATCATAATTATTTAAAACAGAGTTAATGACATTGTTAGGGGTTTGTACGCTTTGTGTGCCTAGTTGGAGCATTTTGTTCACTTAATACTTTTACCCAAATTCTGTTTGGATAAAACTGATTATTTTGAGCACACAACAGACTTCGCATACATTCATACATATTAGCTAACAACCAGCTTGTTAGATGGAGGGGGGGGTGATTTTAACAAAGCCCTGCCCTTAAATATGTAAAATGCGCCATAAGCAAAAATTTTTAGGTTTAACAAAGCTAAGATATAAAAATATGTGAAAGGTGCAAATATTTAAAGCAGCGTCTCTTCCTCCAGATAACGATGAATTAATCGTGGCAGGGCATAGTTATTTAATGCTTCAAAAGGGACTTCTATGTATCGTTTGTTTGTAAATGGCTTGTTTAAATGAATATGGTAAAATTGCGCGAAAATATGCTGATGACTTAAAATGTGTTTTTTGATTGAGGAGGTTTTAATTAAGCGCATTTTTGTGTGTCTCGCAACATCTTTTAATAATTGCGATTTTAAAAGCTCTTCAAATTCCAGATACGAGTTTGCTTCATGCAATGGGAATTCATATAAACCTTGCCAAATATCTCCCGACTTACGTTTATGTAAATAGGTTTTTCCTTTATAATCAAATATAAAGTAATGAAAATAGCGTTTTGTAATTTTTGTTTTCTTGGATTTAAAAGGCAACTCGTTTACTTTATTTAATCGAAAAGCTTCGCAGGAATAGTTAAAAGGGCAATTTTCACAATCGGGTTTTACCGGCACGCAAAAAGTTGCTCCAAACTCCATAATTGCCTGATTATAAACTGCAGGATTTTTAAAATCCAATAATTCCTGAGCAGCTTCGGCAAGCATTTTTTTGCCTTTTGAACTATCAATTGCTTCATTTATTCCCAAATAACGGGAAAGCACCCGCATTACATTTCCATCTACAACCGCATGTGGTAGATTATAAGCAAATGATGCAATAGCAGCTGCCGTATAATCTCCTATTCCCTTTAATGCTCTTATTTCGTGGTAATTTGAAGGGAAATTGCCTTTGTATTTTGTTGCTATTTCTTTAGCGGTAAAATGCAAATTTCTGGCACGGGAATAATAACCCAACCCTTGCCAAAGTTTTAAAACTTCATCTTCATCGGCTTTTGCCAGTTTTTTTACATCAGGATATTTTTTAATAAATTTAAGATAATACGGCAAACCCTGCTCTACTCTTGTTTGCTGCAAAATAATTTCAGAAAGCCATATTTTGTATGGGTCGGAGGTGTTTCTCCAAGGCAAATCACGCTTATGTGTTAAATACCAGTTTATCAGTATGGCCGAAAAGCTCATTCATCAAGGGTTTTGGAGATTTAGTCGTATATAAAACTCCAAAATTAGCCTTTTTGTTTTTAAATTTGATATTAACAATTATCTTTGCAACCCCAAAAACAAAACGAATTAAAAATCAAGTAACTAACCTAACACGAATTAACAATGACAAAAGCTGATTTAGTTGCAGAAGTATCAGAAAAAACAGGAGTAGAAAAAATGGCCGCACAAGCAGTAATTGAAGCTGCTATGAAAAGTATTAAAGACTCTTTAGCTAAAGGTAACAATGTTTATTTGAGGGGATTCGGAAGTTTTATCGTAAAAAAACGTGCTGAAAAAACCGGAAGAAACATTTCAAAAAACACTACAATTATTATCCCTGCTCACAACGTTCCTGCTTTTAAACCTGCAAAAGTATTTGTAGATAAAGTAAAGAAAAACGTTAAAGTAGATTAATTATAATTTTTTATGCAAAGCCTTAGCACCAAACAATTTTTACTTATTGCCGGGGCTTTGCTATTAGTCGTTCTTTTATATTTTGCCCCAAAAAGCGGAGAACAGAAGCTTCACGAAGATGACGCTCACAACCACAGCGAAAATAGCAGTGCCGACCCAATTGCCGGAGCAAAAAAAATGCTGAATGAAAATACGCTAAAGAAGATTGAAGAGCTTGAAAAGCAAAACAATGCAGAAGCTTTTGATCAGATAGTTGCCATTTTAGATACCACACAACAACCTCTGGCATCTGCTATATTTGCTGAAAAATCTGCACGTTTAAAAAACACAGAAGTGGCATGGCAAAACGCTGCAGACCATTTCTTTTTTGCAGCCAGCTTTACCATTCCATCGGAAAAACAACTGGCATACGAAGGCGCAATTAGAAGCTACGAAAAAGTGCTGGAGTTGAACCCGAATAACATAGATGCTCAGATAAATTTAGGTGCGTGTTACGTAGAAGCTTCATCAGAACCCATGAAAGGAATTGGCTTGTTGAGAGCTGTACTGGAAAAGGATTCTACCAACATTAAAGCACATTTAAATCTTGGTTTGTTCTCTGTAAAATCTGCTCAATACGATAAAGCCATTGAACGCTTTACTAAAATTCTGGATATTGATCCGAATTATATTGAAGCATATTTATACATTGGCGATGTGTACGAGCAGAAAGGTGATATAAATAACGCTATAAAAAATTACGAGCTTTATGTATCGGCTGTTAAAAATCCAACAATAGCAGCTGATGTAACAAGATATATAGAAAAGCTAAAAAAAGGAATTACTAATTAAAAACAAAACATTATGCCAAGCGGTAAAAAAAGAAAAAGACACAAAATGGCTACGCATAAGCGTAAAAAGCGTCTAAGAAAAAACAGACATAAAAAGAAAAACAAATAGTTTTTACTTTTTATGATGCAAGGTGTAAAAAACACCTTTCACAAGTAGCCTATGCCCAAAAGCGTTTCGCCTTTGGGCTACTGTTGTTTAATCAAAAATCGGTAGTGTGAGTTACGAACTCGTTATTAATTCGCAGCCCAATGAAATGCTCATTGCGCTGTTGAAAGAAAAAAGATTGATTGAACTTCATCGCGAAAAGAAAAATATTGCTTTTTCTGTAGGCGACATCTATTTGGGTAGAGTAAAAAAAGTAATGCAGGGACTAAATGCCGCATTTGTTGATGTAGGGCATGAAAAAGATGCGTTCTTGCATTATCTGGACTTAGGACCACAGGTTCTATCTCTTAACAAATACGTTAAAGATGTTCGTAATGGAAAACAGAATACCTCCTCGTTAATGTATTTTAAAAACGAAGAAGATATTCGAAAAGATGGTAAAATAAGCGATGTTCTTCAATCCGGTCAAGACATCATTATTCAGATAGCAAAAGAGCCTATTTCAACTAAAGGGCCACGTATAAGTTCTGAAATTTCTATTGCAGGACGCTACATTGTATTAGTTCCTTTTTCAGAGCGTGTATCTGTTTCGCAAAAAATAAAAAACAGTGAAGAAAAAGAACGTCTGAAAAAATTAATGTTGAACATTAAACCCAAAAATTTTGGAGTTATTGTTCGCACAGTGGCAGAAGGTAAAAGTGTTGCTGATTTAGAAAACGACCTTAAAGATTTGATGAAAAAATGGGATGATTTATTTAAAGAATTAAAAAACGCTAATCCTCCCTACAAAGCTTTAGGAGAACTTGACAGAGCATCTGCTTTTTTACGCGATATGCTTAATCCATCATACAGCAGCATAACAGTAAATGAGCAAGAAGTATATGATGAAATACGCTCTTATCTTCAAAATATCGCTCCTGATAAAGAAAACATTTTAAAGCTTTACAAATCAAACCTTTCAATTTTTGAGCATTTTGGGCTTGAAAAACAAATAAAATCATTGTTTGGCAAAACCGTTACCATGAAAAGCGGTGCCTATCTGATAATTGAAAAAACAGAGGCACTGCATGTTATTGACGTAAATAGCGGTAATCGCTCAAAAAGCGATATGAGCCAAGAAAGCAATGCTTTAGAAGTAAACCTTGATGCTGCCGTTGAAATTGCCCGTCAGCTTCGCCTTAGAGATATGGGTGGAATTATTGTGGTGGATTTTATTGATATGCACGACCCGGAAAATCGCAAAATATTATACCAACGATTAAAAGAAGAGATGGCTGAAGATAAAGCCAAGCATACCATATTACCTCCCAGCAAATTTGGTTTGGTGCAAATAACACGCGAACGTGTAAGACCTGAGGTAGAAGTTAAAACCACCGAAAAATGCCCATCCTGCGGAGGTACAGGAGAAGTGCAAGCAAGCATATTACTAACCGATGAAATTGAAAACCAACCTACGTTATATTATAACAGAACAAAAAGAAAAAAATCTGAGCATACATGCACATCCGTATATTGCCGCATACCTTACTCAAGGATTCCCATCCTTGCGTTTTAAATGGTTTTTAAAATATAGGCAGTGGGTAAACATTCAGCCAATTACCCGCCTATCACATGCTGGAATACCGAATTTTTAAAGGAGAAGAAGAAATTAAACTTTAAATAAAAAGGCTTTAGTTAACTAAAGCCTTTTTATTTAGTCCTTTTTATTCCTATCTTTGCGTTACTAAAAAAATGTTTATGAACGCTTCAATTATACTTGGCACAATTGGCCCTTGGCAAGTAGTATTAATTTTACTGGTGGTGGTGCTATTATTTGGTGCTAAAAAAATACCGGAATTAATGAAAGGTGTTGGACAAGGCATTAAAGAATTTAAAGACGCTCAAAAGCAGGAAGACACTAATACCA
This sequence comes from Bacteroidia bacterium, assembly GCA_026003255.1. Lineage (GTDB taxonomy): Bacteria > Bacteroidota > Bacteroidia > B-17B0 > Aurantibacillaceae > BPGX01. The sequence goes on from BPGX01000006.1 coordinate 121,465, forward strand.
ACCAAACTGAGAAAAAAGACTAATCAAAGTAATCATTTTTCTCTTCCTTCTTAAATATCAAGAAGCTTAATTTTACCATTGAATGAATTCTACACTCGGTTATTCTTCTATTGCTCAAATTCAAGAGGCACTTCGCAATAACGAAACAAGTTGCCTTAGCCTTACTCAAAAATATTTAAAGCGCATTGAAGAAAAAAAACATCTGAATGCATTCCTTGAAGTATTTATCGATAGTGCTTTGGCAAAAGCTAATGAAGTAGATGTAAAACTAAAAAAAAACAAAGCTGGAAAATTAGCCGGAGTTGTTATAGGAATTAAAGATAATATCTGTTACAGAAATCATAAAGTATCAGCATCCTCAAAAATTTTAGAAAATTTTGAATCGCTTTTTAGTGCTACCGTAGTAGAACGTTTATTAGCAGAAGATGCTATTATTATTGGTCGATTAAACTGCGATGAATTTGCTATGGGTAGTTCCAACGAAAACTCAGCCTATGGAAATGTACTAAATCCTTTAAACGAAAAATGTGTACCCGGAGGCTCTTCAGGAGGTTCTGCCGCAGCTGTTGCAGCAGATTTATGCCATGTAGCATTAGGTTCTGATACGGGAGGCTCAATTCGCCAACCGGCTTCTTTTTGCGGAGTGGTTGGTTTAAAGCCCACTTATGGTCGTGTTTCAAGATGGGGCTTAATTGCTTATGCATCATCTTTCGACCAGATAGGCCCATTGACAAAAAATGTAGAAGACGCAGCTTTGTTGTTGGAAGTTATGGCAGGAAAAGACGAATACGATAGCACTGCATCCTCCAAGTCTGTTGCGGCATACAGCCAAACCATCAATTCTTATAAAGGGAAAAAAGTAAGAATAGCCTACATAAATGATTGTTTAAACAACGATGGTCTAAACCCTGAAATTAAAAACTTTTTCAGCAATTATATTGAAAAGCTAAAAGTAGAAGGACACACGGTTGAAGGGGTAGATTTTCCTTATTTAGATTACTTAGTTCCCGCTTATTATGTTTTAACAACGGCAGAAGCATCATCGAATCTTTCGCGATATGATGGCGTACATTATGGCTACAGAAGCCCGAATGCAACAGATTTAGAATCTACCTACAAAAAATCACGCAGCGAAGGCTTTGGCAAAGAAGTAAAACGCAGAATTATGCTCGGTACTTTTGTGCTTAGCTCCGGATATTATGATGCCTACTATTCTAAAGCACAAAAAGTGCGAAGAATTTTACAAGATAAAACCAAAGAAATTTTATCTGATTACGATTTTATATTGTTGCCTTCTACTCCCGGAACGGCATTTGAATTTGGGCAAAAATCAGCTGACCCTGTTGCCATGTATTTAGAAGATATTTTTACTGTACAAGCTAATTTAACAGGGGTTCCGGCTATATCACTTCCATTAGGCAAACATAGTAATGGAATGCCATTTGGCGTGCAGCTAATGGCTAATATGTTTGAAGAAGAAAAGCTGCTGGCTTTTTCAAATGAATTAATGAGGAATTAACACCTCCATTAATCATCTTATAAATCGGAATAAGCTCTCTCAAGAGGGGTGGCCTATGAGGGGGATTAAGGAGAAGTACTACTCTTTCACAAATTTATGCTGTGTGCTTCCTTTTTCACTTACTATACTCAAAATATATATCCCCGATTTTAATGTTTCAACATTAATTTGTTTGTCGCTTGTGTTTATCCCACCTTCATGGTATATGCATTTTCCTATAAAATCATATATTTTAATATCAGAAAAATTATCGTTAGAATGAATATTTAAAAAAGTGTTTGTTGGATTAGGGAAAATGGTACAATTAAATGACGAATTGCTTGTTTCATTTATTCCAACATTGGTAACTATAAAAGGCGGAGATGTTCTTATACATCCATTTTGATAGGTTACTGTAAGTGTATAACTCCCGTTTTGCAAAGGGGTATAACTTTGACCTGTAGCACCCGGAATTGGATTTCCGTTCAAACTCCATTGATATTGTACCATTGTAACATTGGTGGTTAAAACATTATTAGATGAGTAAGTTATATTTGGAGCCAGACCTCCGCCAGGTTTTACATACACAGGCAAATATTTCATATCAAAACATCCGTTAGGCATATTACCATAAATTTGATATGTTTCACTAAAGTAAAGAACCGCTGAAAATCCATTCATTTGATAGTTTATAATTCCGTTAGATGGGCTTATTGTGTACCAATTTGCTCCACTAAAAGTAAAATGCACGGTATCCCCAACACATATTGTATCGGTAGGTGGTGTAATGGTTATGTATGGTTTTGGCAAAACAGACAAAGTAATAGTATCGGAGCATTGTATTAAACCGGAATCAACAATTAATATTAAAACACTGTCGTTCCATAATGGGATTGATGAGAGGATAAAGTTTTGATTGTTTTGATAATGCCCATTTGGTGCAATCCAGTTATAATTAAAGCCATTTAAGGTATCAGCTGTTACATTAATAATTGAGCCTTCACAAATCGGTGAAGGTGGATTTATGTTTATTGTACAACTTGATTGGCATTGAGGGTCGCTTGCAGGCAATACTACAACAGTAGTAGTATCATAAACTATTCCTGCATTTAATACATTGGCAGAAACAATGTATTGTGTAGTGGCTGTTGGGCTTACCCATGCAAGCGTATTATTATTCATTAGTGATATACCGCTATTAGCCGACCAATCGTGGCTTGAGCCTCCAATAGCTTTAATTATGGCTGTTTGGCCTTCGCAAATTGTATCTCCAATTAAATAAAATGTTGCACTGCAAGCTAATTGAGCCGTTCCGGTAAAATTAATCGGTACTGAAAGGGATTGTCCTATAAAATTAGAAATACACAATAAAAAAGCATCTCCGGAATTAACATTTAACGTAGGTTCGTAATTTCCATAACAAGCATTGCCCACTGCCGTTGAAGGAACAGGACCAATACCTGTTCCACAACCAGAACAGGCAGCATTCCAATTACAACGTATCGGGGCTAAGGTGTTATTAAAAATACCACTGCAGGTATTAATATTGTAAGGCCACATAATCCAATCTAAGCAATTAGTTTGAGTGCCTGCTGCCATATTAAACTCTAAGGTGCCGTTTGATGCCACATAAATTAACAACCAGGTAGAATTTATTTCTCCGGAAAACAAACATCCTGAATTTGTACTTGCCGGATTTGTTGAAGGGTTTGAAATATTATGACTAGAAGCTGTAAAATCAATAACATTGCCTTGACCTGATGATTGCTGAAAATTTAAAGTATCATTATTGCAAATAGCTACTGTAGTTATACAATCGCTGGGATAATTTTGTGCATTTACAATATTATTTAGTAAAATAAACAAAATAAGTAAAGGTGTTTTTACAAAAGGATGCTTCATGTTTTTTAGCTTTTAATAAACTTTTCTTTTTTAAAATACCCCGCCCCTTCTAATTCCATAAAATAAATACCCGGTTTTAATGTTTCAACATTAATCATTTTAGTATTAGCATTTATTCCTGTTTCATTATAAACCAATGCTCCTAATGAATTGTATATTTTAATGGATTGTATTTCTCTTACTGCTTTTATGGTTATTTGGTTGATTGCGGGGTTTGGGTAAACACTTAACTCCTCCTCCACATCATACAAGGCTCCGGTAGAGGTATTAAAGCTGCACACCATGGTATCGGCTTCGCCACAGGCGGTAGCTATTAATGTTATTTGATAATTGCCCTGTGTGGCATACGTATGATTAATTGGCAAAGTATCGTGCTCTGCTCTAAAAACAAGTAAAGGGCTGCCATCGCCAAAATCTAAATAGCAGGTATCTGCCCGCTCGCTTAGGTTGGTAAAGGTATAGTTTAAGCCGTTGCCGTTGCATTGCATTTGCGCCTGTGGCGGGCCGGTAAAGCCTAAGCAATTAGTTTTTACCACATACACAATTTGTTTTAATGAATTTTGATTATACACTGCCAAATTAGCTGCTCCAGTAAATAAATAACCTCCATCGCTTGTGGCTATGCCATGCTGAAAGCCTACACGACCATAACCATATCCTATAAACGAACGTGTCCACAATACATTTCCAAATGTATTATACTTCACTACAAGCCCCTCCAAAACATTGTTATTACTTTGTTTTGCCCTTGACCCAAATGCAATATAATTACCATCATGGGCTTTTATAATATTATTAAAGCCTCCTAATAAAACTGCTCCGTTTTCATAATTAACCATGTCAAATATTTGTAAAACCACACCTGATGTATCTATTTTAAAAACATAAGGGAAGTCTCCCTTTGTACATGCAACCAACAAATTATTTTCTTGTGGCAAGTACAACGCTCCAAATGCAAATTCGTGTGTACTATTACTTGGTGGACTATACCAATTTCTGTCCCATAATAAATTGCCATTTTTATCTGTTTTTGCAATCCATATATCGCTATTTTGAAAATTAAAGTTTCTATGGCCAACAAAAATCAAATTGCTATCGGGTAGCTCAATAGCATCATTAAAGGAGGTATTTAACATGCCGCTTATGGGTTGTTCAAGTTTTTTTCGCCATAATATATTCCCCATAGTATCTACCTTAAAATAAATGGGCTTTGCTATGGTATCGGGTATATTGGTTGAACCCATTATTAAAAATGTACTGTCAGATAAAAATTTGAAGTTGCTCATGCTGGAGCCCATAATAACTCCGCTGACAGGAGCAATAAAAGAGGTATCAAAAACTAAATAATTTCGACTAAGCTCAATAAAATTTGAATCTAATTTAACTAAAAATATATTTGAAATATTATTTGTTAAATCAACAAAATTTCCTAAAAAAAATAGCTATCATTAAAATAATACATGTAAACACCTATTAAAGTTTTATCGTTTTCACTAAAATTTTCTTTCACAATTATGCTATCGCCAAGCTCATTTATTTTTAATATAAATCCATCTTTTGGGCCATTATTAATTATTGCAGTTGGACCAGAAACCAAATAGTGATTATTGCTTTTAATAGTAGCCATTCCTCTTGCCCCTTTTGTTGGAACTATAGTAGTATCAGTATAAAAAAAACGTTCAAAATACTTTGCGCTTTGTGCATGGCTTGTGTTTATACTAAAGCAAAGTATTATAAATATTATCTGGTATTTGCGCATAACATTATATTTTAAAAAAAGGCTGTAAATTTTTAGTACAGCCTTTTTAAGTTTTTTTATTGCACTACTATTTTACTAATGTGCGTAAATTGATTTTCATTACTTGTAATTTTTATAAAATACAAGCCTTTGCCTTGTTCATTTAGTCTTATATAGTGTAAATGGCTTTGCTCTTCTATGCTGTAGCTATCTTTATATACTACTATACCACGCAAATCTATTACTTCTATCAAATAATTGCCATTTATGGCATTGTCTATTTGTATGGCAAATGTGCCGCTGTTGGGGTTTGGGCTGGTTATTATCTTAGTTTTTTCTTGTGTAGTATAAATTGCATTGCTTATTTTATCGCTCTGCTCCTGTTGTGCGTTATTAAAATTCTCAATACGATTGTTTTGAATATCGCAAATTCCCAAATGCTCGCAATCAATTGGCATAGGCTCAAAAGCAAGAACTGTTATAGCATTTTGTGCATGTATGCCCGGTGCCGGTTTTAAAGGGGCTATGCTGCGTATTTGCTGTTCTTCTTGTGGTTCGCTTAAATACACATTGCGCCCGGCTTGTATTTGCCCGCGCATTAAATTTATATATTCGTGAAACTTTTGCTTTTCAAAGGTGTTTTGTGGTATAAGCGCAAGGCTTTGTGCAGCTTCTGCCTCCATTTCTTTAGCAATATAGGTTCCTGTTAATAAACGCTGTGCGCTTTCGGTATTTATGCTATGCAAGGTGGCAAACAGCAAACTGTCTTCCTGATAATATGCGGCATAATCAGCCAATTCTAAACGATACCTTTGTTGCAATAAGGTATCATTGGTATTAATTAAATCTGCCAAAATACTGTCTTTCTCTCTTGGCCTTGGGCGAATGCTGTCAACAGGATTGGGTGGCGCAATTGGAGGCATTGAACCACATAGAGAAATTGACTCTGGATTTATATTAATTTGTTGAACGCTAACGGGACCAATAATAACATCAGGCATAAGCGGATTAACCTGTGGATTCCATCCACCATCAAAATAATATGTAAATAAAGGATTAGCCTGAGTAAATAGCGGGTTTGATGTTAGCACTCTGATATCAGTTATGCTTCCTAAATCGTTAAATAAGTTTCCTGCTCCGATATCAGAAACTGGATTATTATTAAAAACACCAAACTGATCACTAAGTTTTGCATTACCAGAGCTAAGCGGGAAATCATACACATTCCAAGCACGGAGGCTGTAATTGCTAATTTCGTTACAATGAATATCCACGTGTTCATTGTCTCCGCCTAAGGCTATTCCTTGAATACAATTATTAATGATATTTTTTTGTATGTAATTTTTTTGAAACTGTACTCCATTACAGTTGAGGGCTGTAATAGCATGTTCCACATTATTAATGCTATTGGCGTAACATGAATAAAATGCTACATCATTCATATAAACCCCTAAAGATGTGCCCATTAATGATAACATTGGCCAAACTCCATTGTTTATCGTATTTTGGCGAATATCGGCTTTACCGACTCCAATTGCTACAATTGCTCTGTCGGATTGGTTAAATGTATTATGTTTTATTGAGTGTGTTGAAACATAAGAATTGGTTGCAGAGCTGATATAAACGCCTGTTGAAACATTGTTAAAGCTACAAAAGGTTACATCTAATGTTGAGTTTTCGCAAAAAACGCCAATTGTATTATTATTTGAATTTGTAATTGATGTTGGTGTATTGCTAAAAGTATTATTTGTGCCAATTAAATTATCATTGCCAACGGCATAAGAATTTATTCCTATTGTTCTTATAAAATATTCGCTGCGCTGACTAAAATTCCATGTACTTGCATATATCTGTGGCTGTCTAAGTGACGCATCGCATATAAAATTACAACCAAATATTTTACTTTCAACACTCGGCCCGTAAGGTAAAGGAAAATTGATACTGTTTTTACAGTTTTTAAAAGTTGAATTCATTACAGAAATAGTGCCTCCGGAATAATTAATAGTAGGATTAAATCCAATATAAGAAGATTGTATTGAAATTAAGGCTTGTCTTCTTCCTACAAATATTCCCTCTGCCGCATGTTCCATAACTGAGCTTCTAAATGTAAAGGTGCCCTGTTTTTGACCGGGAAGCTCTGCACTCCAGCCCCAAACATCAACGCCCCACCACATACAATTGGCAACAGCTGTTAACTTTACATTATTTGTAACAACATTCCCTCCAGTGGAGTTTAATCCTATTCCTGCTCTTCTTATTTCAATCATACCACTTGCACCAAAAGCCAATGTAATATCACTAATATGAAGATTGGCATTAGGCATTACTGTGATTTTGCCTTTAATTTTAATATTATTAGGATTTACTCCTACTGGCCATGGAGAAAAAACTCCATTAATATTTCTACCGCTTAAATTCCAAATTTCTGTTCCATTTACTGTAATATTATTATAATCAAACACAACATCTTTGTCGCATGGACAAGGTTTTACATTATTTGTTGTTGCGCTGGCTGTATTGCTGCATCCCCATTGGTTAGTAGCAGTAACCGTATAAGTAGTTGTTCCTAATGGAGCAATAACCGTAGTATTTTGAGCATTAGGATTACTTACTCCTGCTGTGGGTGCCCAATTATAAACAAATGGGCCCTGTCCCGGTGGTGTTGCATTAGAGGAGAGATTTATAATTTCTCCCTCGCAAACATTATTTGGGGTAAGATTAGCCGTTACATTAGGCTTAGGGCTAACGGTTACACATACCTGATTGGTATAAACCTGTGTAGTACAACCTGGATTAGTATATTTTACTCTTGCTCTAAAACAACAAGTTCTTGGTGAAGTAGGGCTAAGCGTATTTAATACATTATTAATGCTATTACCATTACCAAGCATTAACCAACTTGCACCACCGGTACAAGAACGTTCCCAATTGACTGTAGTTCCGGGAGAGTTCCCATTAATTGTTAAATTTACAGCATCGCCATCACAAACATTTGTAGACGACACGCTAATTACTCCTGGTGTTGGATTATCTGTTACTGGTATTGTAATTGGTTGTAACACCGTATTACTACAATAAATAGCATGAGCGCTAAATACATTATTGGTAGAAGTTGGTGTAACTGTTATTGTATAAGTAGTAATTCCTCCGGATGTGCTTGATGTACCTGAACCTAATGATGGCGAACCAGCCGCGCCTCCTGCTCTCCAAACAAAGTTTAAAAATTTACAGCCTCCGCTTACTTGTGCTGTAAGTGTAACAGGTTGTCCGCAAACAGCATTTGTCGGACTTGCGCTTACTACATCATTTATGGGAACTGCACCTCCCTGAGACAAAGTATTAAATCCAAGTGATTGTGTTGTCCATGCCCCTGCAACATTTGTAATCACATTATATGCTCTTACTCTTACCATATAGTGTGCTCCAGGGCAAAGTTGATTAAAATTAATAATAATAGGACTAAGAAGAAACGTTCCGTTTCCTGTAACTAAACTAGGCGCTCCTGTGAAATCAACAATATTATTGAATGATTCATTTGTACATTTCACTTCTGCTTCTAATCTTAGCGTTTGCCCAGTATAACCTGGCGGTACTGAGCCGAAAATCGTTACATTGTTTGTGCCTATGCTTACTTGAGGACTAACAATTATTTGAGCATTTACACTGCCAACAAACAAAATTGCTAAAAAGCTAAATATCAGCGATTTAAAATAGGGGGGGGGTAATTTTACCAAGCCCGGCCCTTAAAAATGTAAAATGTGCCATAAGCATAATTTTTATTGGTTTAACAAAGCTAATTTATGAAAATATGTGAGAAAAGCAAGTGATTTTTAATTCGTTTTTACGTAAACTTTCTGCCTGCAAATGCTATTCTTGTTTTTTAACACAAGCAAATAAACACCGCTATTAAAGGCTCCTAAAGAAATCCTGTTTGTGTTTTTTGCTATTACACAAAGCTGCCCTGAAAGGTTATAAATTTCTGAGCTTTCAAAATTGTTTCCCAACAAAAGCTCTCCATTTGTTGTATAAACAGTGTTTAAACATTGATTTTCTATTCTTAATTGTTTTACGGCTGTATTGGTATAAATATTCCATTTAACCATTCCATGGCTTTGAGTACCTATCCAAAGAATAGAGTCGTTTTCTATGGCTAATGAAAGCAGGTAGTTATCAGGCAAGCCGCTGTTGGTGCTTGTATAATTAGTCCATTGTCCATTTTTAAAAATTACCAAGCCGTTTTGCTGCATAGCTAAGAATTTGGTTTGTGCTTTATCAATAGCCACATAATTAACGCTGCTTGCCGGAATACCCGAATTTAATTCGTGAAACACCTGCCATGCACTGCCGTTTAAATGCGCTACAAGTCCTGCAGAAGGTGTTGCTACCCATCTAAAGTCGTTTGAGTCTAATGCAATATGCAAGGCGCTGTTGTCAGGCATATTGGAGCTAGTGTTGTAAAATATGGTAAACAATGTATCGTTATAATAAACCAAACCCCCATTAATGGTTCCAATAAATTTTCGGTTATCTTTTCCCACTTGTATGCAAGTAATATTATTAGAAGAAAGAGTACTGTTTGAGGTATTAAAAACAGTCCAATTGGTTCCGTCATAAAAATTTAATCCATCGGTTGTGCCAATCCATAAATTGTTGAGTGTATCAAAAGCAATTGCTCTTATATAATCATCGCTTATTCCTGAATTAGAAGTGTTAAAATTTACCCAATTACCTTGCTGGTCGTATTTGTATAAGCCACCTGTAAAAGTGCCAATCCAGATATGATTATTTTTATCTACACGTAATGCTCTTATGGAATTGCTTGTTAATGGCGAATTATTGGTATTAAATATTTGCCATGTAGTATCATCAAAAACAGCAAGGCCGCCATCGGTTCCAATCCATATTTTTTGTTGTTGATCGATGGTTAAACATCGAACGGTATTTTCTGGCAAATCTGAATTTTGCGAATTAAATGTTTGCCAACCCCCTTGCGAAAACAAAACAGCCCCTTTGCTTAAAAACAAAAGCAAAAGAGCTGTTCTAAAAATTTTAAAAACCCTCATTTACTCTATTACTATACGCTTGGTATGAGGTTTTCCTGAAATAAATACCGAAATAAAATACACTCCTGTTTCGTATGAAGATGTATTGATGCTGTGCTTAAACGATGCATTTGCGGCTTTTTCTTTGCTGCTATAAATAGTTTTGCCCAACACATCTTTTAATTCGATTACTACATCAGCTGTTCCCGGAATATCGAATGTAATATTTACATTGTCCTTAGCAGGATTAGGGAATACATTAATAGCATTTGTAAAATCGTATTTATCAAAAATTCCTGTTGTTGAAATTACGGTTACTTGCTGAGTTACAGTTCCTGAACAGCCATTTGCATCAGTAAAGGTATAGGTAATAGTATGAGTTCCAACACCTGCCGTTGCAGGATCGAATATGTTTCCGCCAACTCCGGGTCCACTAAAAGTACCTCCGGCAGGAATACCAACCATTGTTACACCTCCGCTAAAATATGCTAAATCGTATGTACTGTTAAGCCCACTGATAGAACCTGAAGCTGTTCCAATATAGGCGGTAGCGGTAGCGCTTGTACTTACGCAATTACTGATGTTGTGCTCAATTTCCCAGTCATAAAAATAGTAATAAAAGGAATTTCCGGCAGATGAACCGGTGATGCTTGCTACTCCATTTAAGGAATATGGGAAAGCAACTCCTGCAGAATTTCTAAATAGGTTTCCTCCTGATGTTAAGGCTAATTGATAATTGTTTCCTTGAGGCACATTAAAGTTTAATGTAATACGACTTTGACCTGCAGGAACATTCACGCTTACATTTTGCATCATTGTTCCTGTACTGCTTCTTAACTCAATATTTCTTACACCTGCAACATCAGCATAAACCAATACAGAAACAATTTTAATGGGTTGAGAGGCGTTAAAAAGTAAATATTGTCCATTATTATACCCTCCTGCTCCAAAAGAATTATTTAAGGGCCCAATGTTTGAAGTAGTAGCGTAGCTTTCTTCATTTTGAACAATATAGTTTGTGGTAGTGGTTAATGTTGGGGTATTAAATGTGTTTCCGGTATGTAATAATGTGCCAGAGCTATTATACCATTTAATGATGCCGCTACCGGTAGCAGATAGAGTTGCAGATTGTCCGGGGCAGATTGTGTCGTGCTGAACAAGCGGCATTGATGGTTGTGGCAACTGAGTAACTATAAATGGCTGAGATGTTGCTGTACCACAAAAACTATTTACTGTTACGGTATAATTACCGGGCTGATTTACAGTGATACTTTGCGTTGTAGCGCCATTGCTCCATTGAAAACTTGTTCCTGCGCTTGCGGTAAGAGTAATGCTATCGCCAACGCATAATTGCGCAGAACGATTAGCCGTAATAGTAGCAACGGGATTTCCGGGAGGGTTTTGCTGAGTTAAAGTAAAAGGAACCGCAGTATAGTTATTATTTTCGTTTGATTCAAGGAAAAAACCAAGAGGATCAACCTCAACAACAATCCAATATTGTCCGTTACATAAATTGGGAGGAAGATTAATCCACATACCATCTAAGCTTTCGCTATAAACATCTGTCCATCCGGAAGAAATTCCTTGTTCAACAACCGAACATCCGTAAGAACCGCCTCCTAATCCCCAATTAGGGAAATTGCTATTTAATAAAATTGTTCCTTGATTGTAAACTGTATTGTTATTTCTACAGTGTCCATAATAAGTAGAACCTGTTCCTGTACCACACTGACCATAGTCCATTAAACAAAAGCCAAGTTTAGATCCTGTGCCAACAATAGGCCAGTTTAATGGATGCGGGTCTCCATTATTAATTCTTAATGTAAATACTCCCCAATCATCCACATGGTTATGTCCATGTCCGGGGTGGTAAGTCATAGCGCCTGCCCAGCGATCATAAAAAGTCATGGTATTCCCATTTTTATGATATACTCTTTGTTTAATTAATTGGCGAGGAATGGAGCCGTCAGGGCAATTTCCGGGAGCTGTTGTAGATTGAAAGGTGTCTGTTCCGCAAACATAATAATCTGTTCCGCGGACGGTTAATGGTCCTAATCCGATGTTGGGAGTAGAGCCTGTTAGTCTTAATCTTCCGTCATTACCACTGCATGGAGGATTACAAACTTGAGGATACTCATCCGGCCCTCCGGCATAATTGGTTATACCCTGCCATGAGATTGTGATATCGGGTAATAAATCACAGTTGTTAGACCCATCTGCACAAACACATGAAGTTGCGTTTGTTGTTGTACATTGCGCAATTGCTGCAAATGAAGATGTAAAGGCAAATAATGAGAGTAGGATTTTTTTCATAGGCTGAAAAGATGTTAGACAAAAATGCTTTTCTAAAAAATCTAATTTATAACAATTCTCAAATAAAACAAATAAAGGGGGTTAAAAAGAAGTAGAACGCAATAGTGCTTCCATTTCGCGCATAAGTTCTCGCTTATCGAAATTTGGACAGTATAAAAAGGCATCTACACATACTATGCGTTGGTTCTTTTCATCAACAAATACATAATTTAAAAATGGTCCTCCCATAGGGTATTTTTCCATATTCCATAAGCCTTTGATACTATGTATATACTTTCCTTTATGAGTAAAAATCTTACTTAAAGGAGGATATGGCTGATAAACTTTCATGTATGAGCCTTCAACAGGACCGAGTACAAATTGCCTGCTTAATGAATCTCTTAATTGTAGTAAATATTTCTGCTCTGTTTGTTTTTCGTTGGTATAGGGTATATAATAAATCAATATGTTTTTTAAAATATCATGCGCCTCTCCTCCTTGTGTTTTTTGAAGTTCCTGTTTTAACCATACAAAGCCTGCTGTATCAATCATGGCATAAAAAGCTTTAGGAATTATCATTTTTACTAAATGCTTTTCGGCAATCTTTTTTTCAAGAACCTTATCACTTAATTTCCCCTGTGCAAGTTCAAGGCGCTTTAATTCTTCTTCCTGAAAATAATTTAAAATAGATTCTTTACTCATAGAAATAATTTGTGCGAGAGCACTATCGTTTCTTGCGCTTAAACTTATCACCAGCTGGCCTCTTGCCCACACATCTTTTTTTACGGTAAAGGCTGATTTAGATGCACTGTCTATTTCAACCCACAAAACGCTTCTGTGGCGTTCTATAACATTGCTAAATCCGCTTTTTGTAACTCTAAAAACTCTAAACACTGATTCGTCTTGAGGCAAGCCATAAACCGACTGATTAAATAACTCTTTTAAAGAATCACCTGCCGGAGATTGCCATATAGAATTATTTGCTACCAAGATAATTTCTCCCGGTTTGCCTGTCATTTCGGGCAAAAAACCGTTCTCGTCCTTACAGGAAAAAAACAAAAAAGTTGTAACAACAAACAAATGAATGAGAGGCTTTTTAACCATTTAAAATGATTTTAATTTTATCTCCGGCCTTAATGCTACTTTTGGGAGTAAGGTTATTCCATTTCATTATATCTTCAACCGTAACCCCGTCATAACGCTTAGAGATATTCCACAGTGTATCTCCAGCTTTTACGGTGTGATAGATTACCTTTCCTTTTTCTACAGAAGCTGACACCGAATTGGATTCACTTGTTGCTGCGGGGGCTTTTGCTGTAACAATATTATCCGCTTGTTTTGAAGCATTTTGCTCTTCAGTATAAATAACCAATTTCTGCCCCTTATACAAAGCATTGCTTTTTAATTTATTCCACACTTTAATATCTTTTACCGATACATTGTATTTTCGAGCAATAACACTTAAGTGCTCCCCGCTTTTAACAACATGTACCTTTTTAACTTCTTGCCGAGTAATTACCGGTCCTGATGTACTTTCTGAAGCAACCGCAGGCTGTTGATTAATAGCATAAATAGCGCTTTCGTTTGAAACAAAAAGTCCGATATGAGGCTTTGGCAAACGTAAGGTATAATAAGTATCTCCACCGCTGTATGGTATAATTCCTCTTTTAAACTCAGGGTTTAAAAACGATATTTCCTCTGTAGAAATATTCAAAGCCTGAGATAGTTGCTGAAAAGTAACGGTACTTTTAATTTTTACCGTGTCCAAATCATTATGATAATATTTTGGGGGAGTTAAATATAAATTATGCTCTGCAGCATGACTCATAACATAGTTTACTGCAATAAATGCCGGTACATATCCATTGGTTTCTGCCGGTAAATAAGGACGAAGTTCCCAGTAATTTGTTTTTCCTCCTGATCGTCTGATGGCCTTATTAATAGTTCCCGGGCCTGCATTATAGGCTGCTAAGGCCAAATGCCAGTCGCCAAACATTCCATAGAGCATTTTTAAATACTGGCATGCTGCTTCAGTAGAACGATATGGGTCACAGCGCTCATCAACATACGAAGTAATGTTCAAGTTCATGTGTTTGCCGGTTCCATACATAAACTGCCATAAGCCCATGGCTCCCGAACGTGATTTTGCCTGAGGATTTAAGGCAGATTCAACTATTGCCAGATATTTTAATTCTAAGGGCAAGTCATATTTGTCAAGCATTTCTTCAAAAAGCGGAAAATATAATTCTGCCAATCCGAGCATGCGCGAAACCTGCTCTCTTTTTCTAATTGCATAAAGCTCTATGTATTTTCTTACTTCATCGTTATACTCTAATTTAATAGGCGATTTGGCATTTAATTTTGCCATTCGAGCTTCATAAACCAAATCGCTGTAACGGGGTACCGAATCTGGAGGGAAATTATATTTATTACCAATCGATTTCTTGAATTGGCGAGTAGATGTATTATCGAAAATTTTAAGGGTAACTAAACTATCCAGTGCGGCAGCAACAGGGTCGTCTTTAAAATCAAAAACCTGATTTTGAGCTAATAAAGGCACAGCCAGTAAAAAGGCAAGAAATAGCGATATTGTTCTGATTGTATTTTTTTTCATAATGCAGGAAGCACAAATATAATAAGGGCTTTTTTATAATTAGGAACAACATAAAAAACTATT
Organism: Bacteroidia bacterium; assembly: GCA_026003255.1. Lineage (GTDB taxonomy): Bacteria > Bacteroidota > Bacteroidia > B-17B0 > Aurantibacillaceae > BPGX01. Next base: position 136,614 of record BPGX01000006.1, read on the forward strand.
AAGCTAAACTTTGTTAATAAAACAAAAAAGCTCTCAAGTTTATTATTCTGTAATTACTTTTTACACCTTTTTAAAGCATAGCTAATGCGTTTTTACTTTGTTGCAAACCTTCAAATTAAAGCATATGCAATGCTTGAGTGCATAAAACAAATATTACTTCTTTATTCTATTCTCCCAAATTATGCATTAAAACGGTTGGTCGATAAAAACTAAGTTTCATCAGGATTAAGCGAAACACCATCGCTCTATCTTATCTCTCTATGCAATATTGCTCCCTTATAATGTAGAATTCTATTGCATAATCTCGGTTTTGAAAAAATGCCGTAAATTTCACAAAAGTAAAAAGCTGATATGTTTTTTATATATTTGATTTTAAAATACTAGTCCCATGAATAAATCTTATACTTTACTTTTATCCGGATTGGCTTTTACTACAAGCGTTTTTGCTCAAAGTACATACGCAGATATTTATAACATTTTTCAGGCAAAATGTACAGGAGCCTGCCACACATCTACTTCTCCATCAGGAAATTTGGTTTTAAACGGAACACAAAATGCTGTTTACAGTGCATTAGTAAATGTTACCCCAACCAACCCGGCAGCAGCAGCAAAAGGCAACAAACGTATTGCTCCTGGATATCCCGAAAGAAGCTTTTTGTTTAGAAAATGTAACAGTTCTTTTGATAACTATTACGAAGCGCTCGAAAGTAATGAAGGAGCTGCAATGCCACAAAATCAGGCAGCGCTTACTCCTCAGGAAATGGAAAAAATTCGTCAATGGATTTATTTTGGAGCTCCTCAAACAGGAGTTGTAATACAAGATTCTACCATAAACGATTTTTATGCCGGGCAGGGAATGGTGCCACTTCCCGTTCCACCAGCACCTAATCCAAATCAAGGATTTCAGATTCGTTTAGGACCAATTCTGTTAGAGCCATATCGCGAAGTAGAGTATTTTAAAAAACATCAATTACTCCTGCCGGACTCATTAGAAGTAAATCGTGTTGAAATTTTTATGAACACCCAATCGCATCACTATATCATTTACAAGTTTAATCCGGGATCTTCAGGCTCTTTCCCTGATGGCTTAAGAACCCCCAACCAAAGCCCTTCGGGCATTGTCACCACCCCTGTTATAATTGCACAATATAACAAAGATTTTGTACTACCCCAAGGCACTGCATTTAAGTGGCCATTAGGAACAACTTTAGATTTAAACTATCATGTAATTAACTATAGTGCCGATTCTATTTTTCCTGCATATACTTATGCAAATGTTTATACCCAGCCTAAAGGAACAGCCCAACATGAAATGTTCTCCAACCTAATTTTATATTCAAAATATAATAATCCTGCAATATTTAACATTCCCAATAATGGCGTTAACAAAACCTTTACCGACACCTTTGCACAGCCAAGTTCTCCCTATATTATGAACCTGTGGCAACTCTCTACACATACTCACAAATGGGGTAGAGATTACGATGTATATAAAAGAAACGCAGATGGAACAAGAGGGGTGCAATTGTATGAGGGTTTTTATGATATAGATTATACATTTAACCAAGGCTATTACGATTGGGCGCATCCTGCTGTACGAGAATTTGACCCTTTGGAGCCGATTTTTTTAAAGGATGGACTAATACACGAAGCCGTATTTAATAATACCGGTAGCGGAACCGTGTTTTTCGGACTTACATCCAATGACGAAATGATGCTGATAACCGTTATGTACACACTTGGTTTGTCCACAGGTGAAAAAGAACATACTACTTTTGAAAATAGTTTAAACGTTTATCCCAACCCATCTTCAGGAAAAGTACAAATTGAATACGCTGTTACTTCAGGAGAATTAATCGATCTTTCTGTATATAATATACTGGGACAAAAGGTTTTTACAATTTTTTCTGGGCAAATGAACAACGGTGTTCAAAATGCTATGTTTGACTTAAGAAGCTTTGGGTTACCTCAAGGGCAATACATACTAAAAATGGAACATTCCAAAGGTTTTGAAACTAAAAAGATTATTTTTACAGAATAATTTATAAATAATTTTTTGCGAGTTAAAAAGTTTTGTTAACTTCGCAGCCCCAAATTGTTGAAAACTCAAAAACAAAGATTATGTACGCTATAGTTGACATTGCAGGGTTGCAATATAAAGTAGAGGCTAACAAGAAAGTTTATGTTAACCGTTTAGAAGGAACCGAAGGTGCAAAAGTTGAATTTGACAAGGTATTACTTGTTGATAATGATGGTAAAGTAGCTGTTGGTTCTCCGGTAGTTTCAAATGCAAAAGTAACAGCTAAAATTGTAAAGCATTTGAAAGGTGATAAAGTATCTGTATTTAAGAAAAAGAGAAGAAAAGGTTACCAAAAGTGGAATAACCACCGTCAGAGCCTTACACAAATTGAAATTGAATCTATTAAAGCATAATAATTAAAAAAACACTGAACCATGGCACACAAGAAAGGCGAAGGTAGTTCACGTAACGGTCGCGAGTCACACAGCAAACGTTTAGGCGTTAAAATATATGGCGGACAATTAGCTATTGCAGGAAATATTATTGTTCGTCAAAGAGGTACACAACACAATCCCGGCAAAAATGTAGGTATTGGCAAAGACCACACTTTATTTGCTCTTACTAACGGTATTGTAAAATTCTCAAAGAAAAAAGACGGTAAGTCATTTGTATCGGTTGAAGAAATTGCAAACGCATAACAGGTGTATTCATAATTTTTTAAAAAATCCCGACCTGTTCGGGATTTTTTTTTGTTTACTTTTGTCAAAAGATTGCTGTTATGAATATTCAAAGCACAAAAATTGAACTTGCAAAACTAATTTTAGAATTGGAAAACCCTTCGCTTATCAAAAAAATTAAAAACTTGATAATGGGGGAAAGTTCTGACTTTTGGAATTTGTTAAACGAAAGCGAAAAAGAAGAGATTGAACAAGGATTAAAAATGCTGAACAAAGGACAAAGAATATCATTTGAAGATTTTTTGAAAAAAGTGTCATAAAAATGAGTTCGTACAGTGTTTTTTTATCCCCTATTGCCGAAAAGAAACTAATATTATTGCTGGAATATTTAGAAATTGAGTGGGGTGTAAAATCTAAAAAGGACTATTTAAAACAACTTCAAAAGGCTTTTAATACCATTTCCAAAAATCCAAAAGCATTTGAAGAATCAAAAAGTTTTAAAAACCTTTATCGTTGTATTGTAACCAAACAATCAGCGTTCTTTTACAGAATAAACAAAAAAGAAATAGAAATTATTACAATAATAGACAACCGCCAAAATCCGGAAATCATAAAAAAGGAATTACGAAAATTAAAATAACATTATGCTTCAAGTAAATTATATTCGCGAAAACACTCAGGAAGTAATTGAACGTCTTGCCAAGAAACATTTTGACGGCAGCAAAATTATCCCGGAAATAATTGAATGGGACAATGCACGTAAGCAAACTCAAACAGAATTAGACAGCATTTTGGCAGAATCAAACAACATTGCCAAACAAGTAGGGCAACTGATGAAAGAAGGCAAAAAAGCCGAAGCTGAAGATTTAAAAAATAAATCAACCGCCTTAAAAGAAAGTGCCAAAACGCTTGAAATAAAAATGGCAGAAGCTGAAGAAAAAATAAAACAGCTTTTGTATCAGGTTCCAAATCTTCCTCATGCCAGCGTACCTAAAGGAAAAACGCCTGAAGAAAATGAAATAGCCTATCAGGAAGGCGAAATACCAACTTTGCATAAAGATGCAAAACCCCACTGGGATTTGGCTAAACAGTATGATTTAATAGACTTTGAACTTGGCGTAAAAATTACCGGAGCCGGATTTCCTGTTTATAAAGGCAAAGGTGCAAAATTACAACGCGCATTAATCAACTTCTTTTTAGAAGAAGCCACCAATGCCGGTTACATGGAATTTCAGCCACCACATATGGTAAACGAAGCTTCAGGCTATGGCACCGGTCAACTACCTGACAAAGAAGGGCAAATGTATCATGTAGGCATTGATAATTTGTATTTAATACCTACTGCAGAAGTTCCGGTTACCAATTTTCACCGCGACATGATTTACAAAGCCGAAGATTTTCCTATTAAACAAACGGCTTATACTCCTTGCTTTAGAAGAGAAGCAGGTTCTTACGGAAAAGATGTACGCGGATTAAATCGTTTACACCAATTTGATAAAGTTGAAATTGTTCAAATACAACATCCTGATAAATCATACGATACTTTAAATGAAATGGTAGAATATGTGAAAACGCTTTTGCGCAAACTGGAACTTCCTTATCGTGTTTTGCGCCTTTGCGGAGGAGATATGAGCTTTTCATCAGCACTAACATACGACATGGAAGTATATTCTACCGCTCAACAAAAATGGTTGGAAGTAAGCTCTATTTCAAACTTTGAAACTTTTCAAGCAAATCGCTTAAAACTTCGTTTTAAAGATACTGATGGAAAAACCAAACTTGCGCATACCCTTAACGGAAGCGCCTTAGCTCTACCTCGAATAGTAGCTTCCATTTTAGAAAATCATCAAACACCTGAAGGTATTAGAATACCAAAAGCATTACAAAAGTTTACCGGATTCGACATTATTAACTAAACCCACAAAATAGATATATATGTACGGAGCTTATAAAGATTTTCTTCAAAAAGAATTACAAAACATACAGGATGCGGGCTTATTTAAACGCGAGCGCATATTGGCATCTGAGCAAGGTGCGGTTGTAAAATTAGTTGATGGTAAAGAAGTTATAATTTTTTGTGCCAATAATTATTTAGGGCTTTCTTCGCATCCCAAATTAATTGAAGCAGCTCATAAAACGCTTGATAACAGAGGCTACGGTATGTCATCCGTGCGTTTTATTTGCGGAACACAGGATATTCATAAAGAACTGGAAGCAAAAATTGCCAAATTTTTAGGACAAGAAGATACCATTTTATATGCTGCTTGTTTTGACGCAAACGGAGGAGTATTTGAACCTTTATTTGGCGAAGAAGATGCTATAATTTCTGATGAATTAAATCACGCCTCCATTATTGATGGTGTACGACTGTGTAAAGCGCAACGCTACCGTTATAAAAACTGCGACATGAACGATTTGGAAGAGCAGTTGAAAAAGGCGCAAGCACAGCGTTTCCGCATAATTGTTACTGATGGAGTTTTCTCTATGGATGGCTTTGTAGCACCATTAGATAAAATTTGCGATCTGGCAGAAAAATATAATGCACTTGTAATGGTTGATGAAAGCCATGCAACAGGCTTTATTGGTAAAACCGGACGCGGTACTGTTGAATTAAAAAATGTAATGCATCGCGTAGATATTATTACAGGCACACTTGGAAAAGCCTTAGGCGGAGCAATGGGCGGATTTACCACCGGTAAAAAAGAAATAATAGAAATGTTACGCCAACGTTCGCGCCCTTATTTATTCTCTAATTCACTTGCACCACATATTGTAGGCGCTTCTATTGCCGTATTTGATATGCTTAGCGAAACTACCGAACTACGCGACAAATTAGAGTGGAATGTAAATTACTTTAAACAAGGTATTAAAAAAGCAGGTTTAGAAATTAAGGACGGAGAATCGGCCATAGTACCGGTTATGCTTTACGATGCTAAACTATCGCAAGATTTTGCTGATAGATTATTGCAAGAAGGAATTTATGTAATCGGATTCTTTTACCCCGTTGTTCCTAAAGGCCAGGCTCGTATTCGCGTTCAGCTTTCAGCAGCACATGAAAAAGAACATTTGGATAAGGCCATTGCTGCATTTGAAAAAGTTGGAAAAGAATTGGGAGTAATAAAATAAACCTTCGGGCATGCTTTTTTGTTAAAAAAGCATGCCTCCAAAATTTCTAAAAATATTTTTCATTACGCTGACAGTAATTGTTGGCGTTTTGTTTTTACTATCAGACAATGAGCGCAAGATAAATCCTGAAAAAGTTCGTTTTAAAACCACAGAATCAGCTGAATTACGTTTTAAAAATTTACGCTCCTATTATTACAACATTCAAAATTTTGAGTCATCATACCAGGATGTGTATCGCTTTAGAAATGCACACGTATATAAAGTAGAAGAAAATGGAATTCATTTTATCATTATTAATCATTGGATAGAAGATGAAGCATTTATTATTCCTGAATTTTTTGGCGAATTAAGACAGTACGATTCATTGCAAATAAAATGGAGTAATGGAAAATATACATATAACATAGGAGATTTGGAAAGCGCCTGGATATTTGCGGCACATATTTATATGGGAATTTTAAATAAAGACTCATTGTTTTATTTTAATCAAGCAAGTAAAGAATGGATGCCCCTATTGGAGCATCCTAATGAAAAAAACACAGAACAAAATTGTGTTGAGAGATTATTTTACGCTGGTTAGTAAATACTAATTATTGTTTAGCCAATAATTAGTAAACTTACATTCAGGGTCGTATTGCTCCTGCTGTTTTTTAATATTAAATTTTCTAAATGGTCTTGGGTCGTTGCCAACTCCGGCAATATAAGCCCAATTGCCCCAATTCGATGAAACATCATAATCCAACAATTGCATTTCGAAATATGCTGCACCCCAGCGCCAGTCTATGTTTAAATCATGAATCAAATAACTTGCTACATTTTGTCTTCCTCTGTTACTCATAAAACCTGTTTGCTTAAGTTCAATCATATTGGCATTTACAAAAGGCTCTGATGTTGTTCCATTTATCCATTGTTTAAACAACAATTGATTTTGAGGGCTGTCAATCTTTCTATCTCTTATTCCTGTTTTACGGAAAAATAATTTGCCGAATTTCATCATTTGATAGCGAAAAAAATCTCGCCATAATAGTTCAAACCAAAGCCAATAAGTGGATTCATTGGCACCAAAATCTTTTTCATAATTGCGTAAATATCTTAAAATAGTTTGAGGAGATAAAACGCCTAAAGCAAGCCAGGGGGAAAAATGTGAAGAAAAATCTGTGCCAAGTAATTGATTACGGGTTTCTTTGTATGTTGACACTAATTTTGATTCAAATAAATAATAGTGTACTCGATTTAAAGCGCCTTGCTCTCCGGGTTCAAAAAAGCTTTCATTGTTTGAACAGCAAACAAAATCTGATTTTATTGAATTATTGCAGATAAAGTTAGGCAATAAGTCGGAATAGAAATTTTCTTCCTTGTAATTTTTTTCAATTTGAATTCTAAAATCAGTGAAAACTAAGGGAGTTTGATTTAAAGTAAAAGGAGCCCTGTTTGGATGAATTAAAAAATTGTCATTAATTACATGGATCTTATTATTTGTATATTGCTGTAGCTTTTGAATATCTTGCTCTTCTTCAAATCCGGGTTCATAATTTGTAAAAACAGTACTTATTCCCGTTCGTTGAATTACGTCTAATAATGTTGTAACAACATTCCCTTTATTAATATACAGCTCTGCACCTAATTTTTGCAAATCTTTTTGTAAAGAAACAATATTTGCAAGTATCCATGCTTTACGTTTTTCACCACATCGTGGTATGTTTGAAATTACGAGTTCATCTAAGCGTTCATCTATAATATATAGGGGCAAAACAGAAATATTATTAACCGTCGCATAATGTAAGCAGCGATTGTCGTTTAATCGCAAATTATTCCTAAACCATAGAATTGCTTTAGCTGCCATTTTGTAAAGATTTTCTTTTTCTGCATTTGTGGCTGCAATATTTTACCTCATCCCATACCTTTTCCCATTTTTTTCTCCAGGTAAATGGGCGCTTACAAACAATGCATTCCTTTTGAGGCAAATAACTTTTATTGGCTTTCATGTTCTTCTAAAAATTTATAACCATTCCAATTCCATTTGGAGAAGGACTAAGCAGCGGCAGTTTTTTAACAGCATGCTGATGATGCAAACCATACATAATAGCATCGAAAAAAAACAAAAAAGAGCCTTGAAGAATTAAGCTTTGTCCCCAGCCTTTCCAACGTTCATTGTTTTTTGATACATAATTTGACCTATCGTTCATCCAAAATCCGGCTGTTATGTAGGCAACGTCTAACGCGGTATTGAATAAAAATATTTTTTCTGTAAACTGCTGTTCTTTTAAAACATCGGCCCAAAGCAAACTTTGTTCAGGCTGCTTAAGCGCCATATATAAACCAGGGGCTGCCAATGCTAAATTAACGGTATTCCACATGGCATTCATTTGCCAGAAATTTTTTTGATACAAATTATTATTGTTTACTGAAAAGGCTACACCTGATGCAATATTAACCAATGCCCAAGAACCAAGTACTTACATTCCATATTTATTTATATCCAGGCGATTTTGTTCAAAGCTCTCAGGTTTTTGTGCTATAGCTTGAAAGCACAAAAAAAACAAAACAGCAAAAATTAAGTTTTTATACATTTTGCAATGCAGCTTTATAGGTTTTTAAAACTCGCTCGCGCGCCATTTTATGGTCAACTATAGGTTTTGGATATGCAAGTGTGCCATATTCAGGAACCCATTGTTTAATGTATTTTAAATCCTTATCAAATTTTTCGGTTTGCAAAGCGGGATTAAACACTCTGAAATAAGGCGCTGCATCTACACCGCAGCCCGCAGCCCATTGCCAACCTCCAACATTAGAGGCCAATTCAAAATCCAATAATCTTTTGGCAAAGTAGGCTTCACCCCACCGCCAATCAATTAATAAATGCTTAGTTAAAAAACTGGCGACTATCATTCTTACTCTATTATGCATAAAACCTGTTGCATTAAGCTCTCGCATTCCCGCATCAACAATCGGATAACCTGTTTTTCCTTCGCACCAGGCTTTAAATTCTTTTTCATTGTTTAACCATTGAATTTTATCATATTCGGGCTTAAAGGCTTTATTTGCTGTATGTGGAAAATGAAATAAAATTGACTGATAAAAATCGCGCCAGATTAATTCATTCAAATATTTTTCGTTTAAGGATTTGGCTTTTCTTGCCAATTCGCGAATGCTGATGGTCCCAAAACGTAAATGTACACTAAGGCGGGTTGTACCTTTTATTGATGGCACATCTCTGGTTGCATGATAATTTTTAATTATATCTTCATTGGGCTCTTTATCCGGAAAAACTTTTCCGGATGATTTAAAACCCATTTGTTCCAAGCTAATTAATTCATAAGCGTTTGTTTGATACAAATTAAGGATGTATTTATCTGTCGGATAAGATTTTAAATAAAAATCATTGAGTTTTGCTTTCCATTTTTTGGAGTAAGGAGTGTAAACAGTGTAAGGCTTACCATCATCTTTGAGTACTTCGTTTTTTTCAAATATTACATGGTCTTTAAAACCCTTAAAAGAAATTTTTTTTGATGCAAGGAAATCAAAAACAGCCTTATCTCTTTGCTGTGCATAGGGTTCATAATCGCGATTACAATAAACTTCTTTAACTGAAAATTTTTCTAAAATTTCTTTCCACACCTCTTCCGGTTTACCGTAATATACTTTTAAAGAAGAGCCTTTAGTTTCATATTGCTTTTTTAATTCTTCTATTTGCTTATAAATAAATTCTACTCGAGCATCATCTTTATCATCGAGTTTATCTAATATATTTCTATCAAAAATAAATATGGGTAAAACGGGATATTGACTTTTTAACGCATGATACAAGCCTGCATTATCTTGAATGCGCAAATCTCTGCGATGCCAGAAAACAGTTATGTTTTGCATGATGCTAATAGCTTATATTCTCTATGGGTTTATCAGGCTTGGCATAAGAAAATCGAGCCAGCTTATTTGTGGACAAATAGGCGTCTAATCCGCTGCAGGTGATGCTTCCTGCTGCATGTAAATCTGCAAAACCATCCGCTTTTATGAATTTATCTTCTATTATCAATTCCTGAATGGATGCAACAATTAATGTTGTACCATTAATTATCAAAGGAATTTCTTCTTCTTTTTTTAATCCTATTTTTACAGGGCTTTGCTGTACATAGGGAGCAAAAAAGTTTTCAGAAAAATACGGAGTAAGTCCTACCGCATCAAATTCAGAAATATCTTCGGCATAGCGCGCACTGGTTTGATGCGCTTGCTTATAAATATTGGCTGTTATATGATTGAGTGTAAAATATTCGGTGTTTCTTACATTTTTTAGGCTATGATTTCCTCCCAACTGAGATTCCGGTCTAAACAAAACTCCCATAAATGGAGGGTTTGCGCCAACATGAAAAACTTGCGAAAATAAAGCAAGATTCAAATTTCCATTTTCGCTTTTTGTACCAAGCAGCGCAACGCTTTTAAAACCGGTTATTGAATTTATTAAGTTAGCTCTATATAATCGGTCTAATGCTATAATTTGATGGTATGTAAACTTCATACCTTTTTAAACAAGCAAACAAAAAATTTGTTTTTTAGTTTGCTTTTTGATTAAGCACTTTAAACTCCGTTCTGCGATTTTGTGCATGCTGTTCTTCGGAGCATTCTACTCCATCGGCACAATAATTTATAAGTTTTGATTCGCCCATTCCTATTCCCGTAATTCTGTTTTTATCAATTCCTTTTGAAACAATATAATCAACAGCTGATTTAGCTCTTTTTTTAGATAGCTCTAAATTAAACTCTGTGCTCGAACGCGAATCGGTATGGGATGAAAGTTCAATAAAAATGGTAGGATTTTCTTTCATAATATTTGCTACTTTATCAAGTATTTGAGCTGCCTGAGCTGTAATGTTCCATTTTCCGTAATCGTAATAGATGTTTTCAATAACTGTAATAGAATCTTTTTTGTTTTCTTTTATTTCTTTCATTTTTATCCATGGGTCTTCTACATAAATTTCTGTTAAAACTTTTCTATCTTCAGGTAATAATTCGTATTTAAAGTTTTTGTTTTCAAAAAACAATGTTCTAACAATTTTCCCTTTTTCGTTGGCTATATATATTTTTTTTATTGATGCCGGCACGTCTGTTTCACTAATTATCATCATATAATTTTTATCTGAGGGTAAATTAATAAATTTAAAATTCCCAAAGGCATCGGTTTGGGTTGTTTCAATCACTTTTCCTTTGCTATCTAATAGAGTAATTGTGGTATTGGGAAGAGGGTTTTGGGAGGCTTCATCAGAATACAGTTTACCTTTAAATTCAATTCGGATAGATGTATCTTCTTCCTCTAATAAGCGAAGAGTATTGTTTTCTGAAGCTAAAACATCAAACTTAAATAAGCCCTTACCATCGGCAGTAAAAATTCTGAATATTTTCCCTTTGTTATCGGTAATTATAATTTTGGTATTTGCAGATAGCTTTGTGTCGTTTTCATCAATCGTTACCATATAGTTTTTTTCAGGGTCAAGATGTGCAAACTTAAACCCTCCATAATTATCTGTTTTGCCTTTTGCTATGATATTACCTTTTTCGTCTAATAGTTGTATGCTTTGATTGGTAAGTGGTTTAGACGGATTTTCGCCATACAAAATACTTCCAGTAATCATTATTCGTGTATCGTCTTCTATTTTTCCATTAAAGGGTTGATTAAAAGGTAGGTTATAAAACACAAAAGCTCCTTTGTCATCAGTTGTGGTTTTTTTACGTATATTGTTGTTTTCGTCTGCTAAATAAATTTTTTTATACGCATCAAGCGGAGAGTCTTCTTCGGGGGTTTTGAGTATGTAATTATTTTCTGACGGCAATGCAGCAAACTTAAAGAACCCGTTTTTATCGGATGTAGTCTGTTGCACAACGTTACCTTCGGGTGTAACAAGTATCAATTTTATATTAGGTGCAACATCATTAATATTTTCGCTTAATAATATTTTACCTTTAAACGCATTTTTTTTATACGTAATATTTATAGCATAGATATCATCATCACTTTTACCTTCTTTACGGTTTGAAGTAAAAAAACCAAATTTTTCGTCTTTATTAAGTACTATTCCAAAATCATCAAAAGGGCTGTTTAATGTTTTACCTGCATTTATTGGGTTTTTCCATGTATTATCTTCTTTTTCGGCATAATATATATCTAAGCCTCCCATACTTACATGACCATTGCTTGAAAAGTACAAGGTGCCGGAATAGGATATATATGGAAATACATCATTAAAAGGTGTATTAATATTGTTGCCTAAATTTTGCGGCTTTGTCCATTCCGAGTTGTTTTTATAAGATACATATAAATCAAATTCTCCGTATGAATCAGGCATATTAGATGCGAAAATCAATGTTTTACCATCGGGCGATAATGTGGGATGTAAGCAGGAATACTCATCAGAATTATATGGGAAAGGTATTATGTTAAACCAATTATAGCCTTTGTTTTCTGCAAAATAAATTTTTGCCGTGTTTTTTTTTGTTTTGCCTATTGATTTTTCTTCAACCCGGTTAAAAGCCATAAATGTATAATCGGAATTAAAACTTAAAGGTCCATTATATTGTCCTTTTGATATTTCGGCAGCAAAAATTTTGGGTAGGTTAAATTGCAAACTATCGCTTGTATTTTTGGGTTTTTTCAGAAAGTAATAAGTTGGTTTTTACAATGCCGAATGTTGTACCTGCTGTATAATCAAAATTTTGCTGTTTATCTGAACAGTAAACTATCCCTTTAGGATGAATTACCGGACAAAATTCATTATAATCGGTATTAATAGATTTTACTTCGCTAAGCAAAAATTCTTTGTCTTGTTGGTAGTTATTTTTTGAAAGTTCTTTGCATGCTTTTATTAACAAATTACCGCGTTTATCGCCCGGATTTATTTTAGAATAGTTTTTGAACTGAGCCTCAGCCTCATTTATTTTTCCTAGAGTTAAAAGAACCTGTCCATATTCTAAAATAATTTGAGAATTAACATTGTTTTTTTTGTGTAGCTTGTTGATAGTATTGTTCTGCTTCATTAAAATTACGCGTTTTATAATAGGCTTGGGCAAGTTTTTCAATGACCTTATCTTGATTTTTTCCCTTTAATTCTTTTTTGAAATATGGAATGGACTGTTGATAATATCCATTTTCGAACAATTGAACACCTTTGGAGTATTGGGCTATTATAAATTTACCGGCTAAAAGAAATATGACGAAAAGTAATTTTTTTTTCATTTCAAATATAAAACATCAAAAATAGCGCGGATGAACAACAGATTTATTTTTTTTGGCAAAATCGTATCCAATAAAAACTTCGTGAGCTCCTCTACCTACTTGGCCTATTTTATTAATACCTAAATCATAGGCATATCCTGCCCTGAATTTATCGGTTAAATATATTTGTGTTAAAACAACAAATGCATTTTTTGTTCTAATTGATGCTCCTATCCAGAATCGTTTATAAAACATCAGGTTTAAATTTAAGTCGTTGGCATTGGGGGCTCCTTGTGATGCTCTTATTAGTAAAGAGGGTTGTATAGCAAAATTATCGCTAAACTCAAATGTATAACCAATATGCAAAAAACCGTGCTGTGATAAATACTTTGGTTCTACCGAATTTTTGTAAATATGTTTATTAATTAATGTATTGGATAAATGATTAATGGCAAATCCTGCAAAAAATTTATGGGTGTAGTAAAATATTCCAAAATCAGCATTAAATGCGGTTTTTTGTACAATACCTTGATTGGCATATATGTCGGTTTGATCTTTGTATTCTATTTTATTTGTATCAAAGCGATAATTAAAAGCTCCTATTCGTAAGCCAAAGGCTAAATTGCTTTTTTTAAAAGGCAGTTTATACGAATATGTTCCTAATGCTCCTGTTACGTTTTTGGGACCTATTTGATCGCTTATTATCTGTAACCCAACCCCGGCTCTTAAAGCAATAGGAGTATTTATGCTTAGCATAGCTGTTTTAGGTGCTCCGGGTATTGATATCCATTGGTTTCTATTTATTAAAAAGGAGCTAATGGCTTCTCTCGACCCAGCATAAGCTGGGTTAATAACAAAATGATTCACCATGTACTGACTAAACATTGCATCCTGCTGGGCAATAGCCTTTTCTGAAGCCATTAAAAGCAATATGCCCAATAAGATTTTGTTTACTTTGTTTAGTTTCATTTATTATTGTACAATTTAGTTGTCTTTGTGCTTTTATCTTATTTGCTAACTACCGTTTGCCAACTGCTTTTTTCATCGCCAATTTGTCAAATCATCAAATCAACTAATCGCTATTTACTAAATTTCTACCTGGTCAATTCCACCCATCCTTTAAATTGTTGATTGGGGATGTTGATAATATAAAAATAAGTGCCGTTGGGTAATTTTTCACCTGTAAACGACCAAATACCATCCCAAACTACATTAGTATTGTCATATGCGTTTTTCTGCCAAACAATATCACCCCAACGGTTATATATTGCTACCGAATTTTCAGGATAAAATTCAATTCCATCAATAATCCATGTATCGTTTACCCCATCGCCATTAGGGCTAAATCCTGAATAAATTTTAAGCAAGCAATCGCCTTCGTATTCAATTCCAATATTAACGGTATCTTGATAAACACGATTATAAAAATCTGTAACTGTAATTATATAATTTCCGGGTTTAAGGTTATATAAAGTATCTATGCTATCAGCAGAGGTGTTTATCGGTACATACCCGAGCTGTGTATCTTCAAATTCATAATTAATGGTAAAGGGGGAAACTCCGCCCTCTATAATAACTTTTAATGCTCCATTATTTGACCCTTTACAAGTAGAAGAATATGTTTTTACAGATAAACTAAATGCTTGACTGCTATTTGCTTGTGGCTGATGAAAGCCTTGTGTTAATATATTGTTTGAATTATTAATGGTTAGTATTACCGCCTCTCCTGCTGATGCAGAAATACTACCCCCGCTAAAATTATAAAAACCTCCGACACTACCAACCAGTACAGGAGAAAGCTGTACCTGTGATATTGCATTAAAGCTTAGTAATAAAAAGGTTATTTTTAAAATAATACTGCGCATTAACTATTTCTTATAAACAACAAATGTAAAATGTGTATCTGATGGAAGACCAGTAGAATTATATGTTCTTATAAATAAATCACCAGATATTGAATTAATGGTAATAAACCCGGGGCTCCCTGAATTAATAGTTGCTATAGTTGTATAACTCTGATAATGGTATGACTCTCCGGTTATATCAATACGATATTCTCCTGTTCCTGTTTTACTAACAGAAAAATTATCAGTAGATGATGCTGGGTTTATTACTCCTGCAAAATCTATGTTTCCATAAGCAATTGGAACTAAATTAGCATCAGATGTTTGAGCTCTGTTTAATTCATTAGTGTTAGCTCCTGAAATTAAAACTGTTCCATTTACATCTAACATTTGTTGGGGATTAGGAACCCCTATCCCAACTCTATTGCTAAAATAATTTCTATTTTCACCTGTTGAATAAATACCATATTTTACACCATTTCCACTAGAACTTAAATAAGCCGCATATTTATTATTATTTTGTGTTCCGCCTATTGTTACTCTAACGCCAATATTTTCTCCGATATTGCCATCTGCAAATAAATCTGCTGCAATATTAGAAATAGAATTGTTTCTAGCTCCACCTACAAATGCTCTATTAAAACTTCCGGTAGCGTTTCCTTCTGCCTGTGCAAAAACGGCATTTTGCTGACCAGTTCCTGTTCCTCCAACACTTACTTGTAAAGTTGTTTTTTGATTATTGCCTGGTGCTGTTAAAGATAAACGAGTATTAATATCTCCTCCAATCAATGTATTAATTCCATCTAATTCTTTAAAAGCACTAATTAAAGGGGGCGGAGTAGTATCTATGATATGCAATTTGGAATTTGGAAAAGATGTTCCTATTCCTAAATTACCAATATTTGTTAATATCATTTTTTCGGTATTATTTGTTTTAAATCGAAGAGATTCGTTATTTAATGTTCCTATAAAGTCAGCCGAAGAAACTCCCGTATTACCTGTTAATAACCATGCTTTTTGAGTAGATGTTATGGTATTAGGTTGGCTTGTTTGAATTTCAAAAATTCCGCTTGTATTAAAACTTACAGTATTGATTGTCCATGTTGGACCGGTTGCTCCTGTGGCTCCAATTAAGCCGGTAGCTCCTGTTACCCCTGTGGAGCCTGTATTCCCTGTTGCTCCTTGAGCACCTGTGGCGCCTATAGCACCTGTAGCGCCTGTGGCTCCAATTAAGCCGGTAGCTCCTGTTACCCCGGTGGAACCTGTATTTCCTGTTGCTCCTTGAGCTCCTGTGGCACCTGTAGTTCCTGTGGCGCCTGTGGCACCAGTATTACCAATTGCACCTGTAGCACCCGTTACACCTGTTGACCCTGTAATGCCTGTTGCACCAGTAGCGCCCGTATTTCCTGTTGCGCCATTGTTTCCTGTTGCTCCTGTTGGACCGGTATTACCAATAGCACCTGTAGCACCCGTTACACCTGTTGAACCTGTATTGCCTGTTGAGCCAGTAGCTCCCGTATTTCCTGTAGCGCCTGTTTGACCGGGATTGCCGGTAGCGCCTGTTGGACCGGGATTTCCTGTAGCGCCTGTAGCGCCCGTTACACCTGTTGAACCTGTATTGCCTGTTGCGCCAGTAGCTCCTGTATTTCCTGTTGCTCCTGTTGGACCTGTTACTCCTGTAGAACCATATAAGCTTGAAGTAACAACACTTCCTCCTGAGCCATAAAAAATTGTTAATGTACCATTATTATTATCTATTATATTTACTATTCCATCTCCGGAAGGACCGGTTGGGCCAGTAGCTCCAATAGAACCGGTTGGACCTGTTGGACCGGTAACTCCCTGAGGACCTGCAGGTCCGCTTCCGGATGCAAATGCATATGGTACTGCTTCAAAAGATGTAGTTCCAACATTTTGATAATTGGTGCCCCCTTGAGGATCTATCTCTATTTGAAATGATGTTGGTTGACTTGCCCAAGATATATTTTGTATATCTCCACTAGTAAATGGACTAACGGGGTTTCCTGCTCCAATTACCAAATTAAATAAACCAAATTGATTGGTAGTTTTTGTATGTCTTTCTTGGTATAAAACAGTATTACCATTTTTAATAGTAATTTGAATACCAATAGTTTGATTTATAATTTCATTTCCGTTATTATCTCTTGCTATTGCTTGATAGTTAATACCGTTTACAGGTAATTGAGCATAGGCTATATTAACTATCAAACATACGATAATTGCTAATACTATATTTTTCATTTTGTTTATTTTCAATGTAAAAATATTAATATATGTAAATTTTTCCTTTAAGAAGGAGCTGATTTTAAAATATAAGATAAAGCTAAATTAATAATTTTTAGCAAATTAATGATTTTGGGAGAAATTTTTTATATGCGAACACCTATAACAAGAATATCATCCACCTGTTCGTGGGCGCCTCTCCAGTTTTCAATAGTATCGTTTAAGAAGCGCTTTTGTTCTTCCATTGATTTATTTTGAATATCCAATATAAGTTGACGGAACTGTTTTACCATGAACTTTTTGCCTTTTGTTCCGCCAAACTGGTCGGCATATCCATCAGAGAAAATATAAATAGTATCACCCTTTTTTAATTGAATGTTATGGCTGGTGTATTTACGATAATCACTATCTTCTAAGGCTCCGCCTATGGGGAATTTATCTGCTTTAATTTCTATTAATTTTCCATCTCTAACTAAATACAATGGATTATATGCTCCGGCAAATTGTAGTTCATATGTTTCTGAATCGTAAGAGCATAATGCTATATCCATTCCATCTTTTGATGTTCCTTCTTCAACGCCTTGATGTAGGGTGTCTTTAACCCCTTTACTTAATTTATTTAAAATTTCACCGGGGTTATTCTCTTCTTTAACGATTTGTTTAAGCAAATTATATCCTACTATACTCATAAAGGCTCCCGGCACACCGTGTCCTGTACAATCTACAGCTGCAAAAAACACTTTTTTGCCAACTTTTTCCATCCAGTAAAAGTCTCCGGAAACAATGTCTTTAGGTTTGTAAAGTACGAAAGAATCAGGTAATTGTTTTTTTACGTCTGCTTCAAGTGGCAAAATGGCTTCCTGAATTCGTTTAGCATATTTAATACTATCAGTAACTTCATTATATAAATGTTCAAGTTTGACTCTTTGACGTTCGATTTCTTCTTTTTGGCGAACTACTTCTGCAGTACGTTCTTCTACTTTTTGCTCAAGGAATCGTTCGTTTTCATACAAGTCATCACGCATTTTTAGTAAAGCATGCCCTAATGTATCTTGTTCGCTTAATGGATGATATTCCTGTGAGAAATTACCGGCACCCAAACCTTTGGCAAATTCTGTTTGGCGTTCTACTGCGCTAATTAATTGATTTAAGGCCATTGACATTTCTCCAATCTCATCGTTGCGTGGTTCAATTTTTTCTTTAGGAACAATTCCTCTTCCCATTTGAAGCAACAATCGCTTAAGCTGATAAACAGGTCGCACAATAGAACGTACCGTAAAAAATGCAATTAATAATCCTCCCAATGTTAATGCAATACCTAATAAACGAACAATTAATTTGCAGCTCACTAAAAGAGGAGTTCATACGTTTGGTTGACTCTTTAGCCAAATTTTGCTGATCGGCAATTAAATCAGAAAGCAGCTCCATTACCTTTTCATACTTTTCATTTAAATCTCCTTCATCTACAGATTCTCTGGCGATTAAAACAATAAGGGGGTCTTTATAAACTTCAATACTGTTTAGTTCATTCATTATTCTTTTATGTTCTTTAAATAAGAGGTCAAGCCATCCAAAAATTTCCCTAAGCTTTTCCTGCTCACTGGGCTGCCAGTTTTCTGAGTATTTGTGTAATTTTTCTTTAAGATTAGGATAATCTTTAAACACCAGCTGGCGATGGCTGTTTTTAAAATCTATATCATCTGAACTTGCAAAATATACCCATTTTGAAATCAGCATTTTTGACTGTACAAGTAAAAGATTTAATTCTTCTAAAGCATCAACCGAAGGATTTACCACATTGGTAATTTCATCGTTTATTTCTTTGCTATTATTGGTTGTTTTAAATGTTAGATAAAAGGCTGACAGGGTAAAGAATATTAATATTCCAAACCCAAATCCAATTTTTCTACCTATGGTAATTCTTAATTTCATTTTTATTTATCTAATGCATCTAAACGAGCTCTGATAGCATTAGATTTTTCAAATTCATTTAAGCTGATATAGATTCCTTCAAGACCTTTTAGTGTTTCAACTCTATTAGGATCGAGCTCGAGGGCTTTTTCCATAAAAGGTAATGATTGTTTAAATATTGCTACACAATTGTCTTGTATTTCCATTAAAGCATAAATATCTAAATCATAATCTAAATTATTTATAATGTTTACAGCTTTATTGTAAAAAAGAATTCCTAAATTATAATTGGCACTTAAATTATTGGAATCAAGCTTTAGTACCTCTTGATACATATTTCTTACTCCCAAGAATTTAAATTCTTTCTTAGCTGAATCCTGCTCTGCCTGATATTGACTATTGAGCATTGAGGCCAAAGCAAGCAAGAACTCTATTGTTTTTGGTTTTAAATCGGCTTGAGGGTCAATAAGCAGCATTGTTTCTTTGTATTTTTCAAATGCTTTTTGCGCAGCTTCGGGATTGTTGGCATTAATACTATTTGCCGCATCGTTATTTAGGGTGGTAGCAAGGAATTTTAATGTTTGCTTATTCTCGTTTATATTTTCTCCTTTGGTGTCCAGCTCCATTGATTTTTTAAGTGCGGCTATCGCCTGATTTCTTAAAGGAGATAACGGATTGCTCTTTTCGTTTTTCTTGTAAAGTTCTTTATAAACAAATCCTTTTACATACCAGGTGTATGAATCTGAAGAGGTTGCTTCATTTAAAACTGCTGCATCTATTTCTGTTTTGGCTTTTTCAAAATCTCCGGCTTCAACAAATTCTAATGCTTTGACAACCCTTTCCTTCTGAGCAAAAGAGGCTGCTGTTAATAGCATCATCAGATATGTAAGCCAAATTCTCATTCTACTAAAATTGCCAATGATAAGAGGTTAGTACTTACTTTTAAATCTTGTTTTTCCGCATTTGATTTGTTTAGCTCAAAAGCCGGTTTATTATTTTGTACCACAAAGTTGATTGCAGCTCCCTGCTTGGCAAATCCTTGCTTTTCAGTAATTAACAGGGTACTGTTTTTCTTAATTTTTGCAATAATTTCAGTTAATGGAGTTGTAACATCAGGAGCAACAATCAGCATATGACAATTTGTAATTGCAGCCACATTCGGAAACGTTCTTATTTCAAAAGATTGATTGCCAACTTTTTTTGTTGATGCCATATTGTTTAACTCCGACAAGAGAGGGGAGTTTCCTAAAATACCAATAACAAAATTACCGTCTTTATAACTTTGAGGCCATTCAAAATACTTGGTAAAATTGTAAACAAACATTGCCTTGTACTTGGCATTAGTATCAATATTCTGAGCTAAACGATAAGGAATAGGAATGTAAGAGCAAAAGAATATTAAAAGCACAATTGGTAGTATGCTTTTAATTAATCGTTGTATGTAGTTTATCAACAAGGTTTGCTCTGAAATTTAAGCGGTTTAACTTTCAAATATATACGCTTTTTGTATTCAGTCCAAACCTTGTGCCAAATAAAATCAAAACATTTTTAGATAAGACATTAGAGCAGCGTCTTCCTTTTTGCGCATTTTTTCTTTTTGTTCATTTGTTTTGTCTTTATATCCTGCTAGATGCAATGCGCCATGAATGATAACGCGCAATAACTCTTTTTCAAAATCCACTTCAAATTTTTGTGCGTTTTCTTTTACACGGTCAATGCTGATATACATCTCTCCATTTAAAGTCTTTCCTTCTGAATAATCAAATGTGATAATATCGGTATAGGTATTATGGTTTAAAAAGCGCTGATTTAAATCCAGCAAAAAATCGTCTGAACAAAACACATAGGCAATTTGTCCGCAGATTTTCTTTTCTTTTTCAATAGTTTCGATAATCCATGCTGAAATATTTTTTTTGTTTTTTAGGGTAAATTTTATGTCTGAGTTTGAAAAAGAAATTTTGTTCATACGTATTTTTCTTATGGTTCAGCCACAAAGAAAACAAAAAAGCCATCAAAAATATTTGATGGCTAAAATTTATCTGTAAGTGTGTATTAATTATTGAAGATTTTAAACGAAATATTTACTTTTCTACCATTATTTTCAAACTCAATTTTATCTGCCAGGTTTTTCATTAAAAAAACTCCACGTCCATTAGGTTTTTCAAGGTTTTCCGGGTCAGTTGGGTCGGGTAAATTATTAAAGTCAAAGCCATCGCCTTGATCTTCAACGGAAAATACCAATTGGTCTTCTCCTGGATTAAAAATAACTGAAAAAGTTTTTTCAGGATTTTGTTTATTGCCATGAATAATGGCGTTATTTACTGCTTCTGTAACTGCAATTAATATGTTGCCGTAATAATCTTCTTTTATTTTATAATCTGAACAAACCTGATCAACCAACTTTTCAACTTCTTTAATATTTTCAATGGTTGATTCCAGTTCCAGTTTTTGTGCTTCCATAAGTACCATAATTTAATCCTCCAGCTTATTAAAATATTCGTTTACCTTTTTCTTATAAAAAGGCTGCAAAGTTACCGGAACGGTTTTTAACAACTCTGCCTCCTTCTCTTTTTGCCTTTTATACTCAAAAAATTGCTCAGGGTTACTAAAATTTTGATTTTTTGCTTCATTAGATTGTCTTTTTTCGTCAAACTCGCGTTCACGCTCAGCTTTTTCTGCTTCGAGCAGTTTTGTCAAAATTTCCTGCTGTCGCTTTAATGTTTCCTGGGTTATTTGTTTGTTTACCAAATCTTTTTCGGTTTCTTCCATCATTTTGGCCAGCTTATCCATATTTCCTGCTCCGGGTTTTCCGTTTTCACCATCTTTTCCCAGTTCTTCTGCAAGTTTTCTTAATTGCTGTCGGATGGCTTCCTGTTGTGCTGCTGTTTTTGCTAAATCTTCGCTAATTCCAGAGCTTCCTTTGCTTCTTCCTTTAGGCATTCCTCCTTGTTTCTCCATCTGTTCTTTCATTTTTTGTATTTGCTGATTGATTTGCTCCTGCATTTTGCGCATACTTTGTGCAGATGACTTAGGCATTGATTTAGATTGACCTCCGCCACCGGGTTTATTACAGCTACCTTGTCCTTGCTTTTGTTGAGCTGCTTGCTGTTGCATCTGTTTTAAAGCTTCACTTAAAAGAAGTGCAAGATTATTAACAGATGTCATTACATATTGCTGGCGGGCAGTTGCCATAGCGGTTTGGCGTTCGCCTAAAAACTCGAGCGATTTATCCATATTCATGTGGATAGCCGAAATTTCTTTGTTAATTGTTGCGCTGATTTGCGGAACGCGTTTGCTTAAAGCAAGCAAACTATCTTCGGCAACTTTTGCATCGTCTTTTAGTTTCTTTTGTTGTTGTGTAAGTTTTACATATTGTGGATTGTTTTTGTCTGTTTTTTTTCAACTCTTGCATAATACGCTCTTGCTCAAATGATGTGGCTATGAGATTTTCTAAAATTTCGCGGAGGGTTTTCATATCTTCTTCGCTTTGCTGCTGTTCGTTTGCCTGCATTGCCATATCCATTTGATTGGCCATGTCCTGCATTTTTTGAGAAGCATTTTTTTGCGATTCCGAAGCTTTTTTATTGTTGTTTTTTTGCAACTCTTTTGAGCTGTTTTCCATTTGTTGCTGTATTTCTTTTTCTTGCTGTTCGGTGTCCGGCAAATTCATGGGGTCTTCCAGCTCTTTGTTTTTCTTTTCGGCATCGTCAATTTGTTTTTTTAATTCCTCAAACTGTTTGTTCAATTCGTTTTGCTTTTGTTCTAATTGCTTGCTATCTGCATTTTTTTGTTGCGATTGTTCTGAAAGTTTTTCTTGCTCTTTAGCTAATTCTTTTAGCTTATCAATGCTTTCCTGCATTTTTTGCTCTACTTCTAAACGCTTGAATAATTCCAGCGTTCGGTCTAATTCTTTTTCCAAATCTTTATTGGAAAGTTTCATTTGCTCGTTCAGGTCTTTCAGCTTGTCTTTGTTTAGCTGTTCCATCAGCTTTTCCATTTGTCGGAAAAGTTCTTTCATTTCATCGTTGAGCACTTTTTCAAAAATTTCTTCGAGTTGTTTTTGTTTTTCTAAAATGCGTTCATTTTGGTCGTTATACTGATTTTGTTGATTAAAATTCTGTTGTGTTTGCTTTTGTATATCTTCTACTTTTTGCTGCAATTCTTTTTGTTTATTAAGTAAATCCTGCATTTTCTTTTTATCATTCCAGTCAAGATTTTGTTTTTCAATCATGCGCTTGTTCATCTCGTTAATTTCTTTTTGCAAGGCTTTAGCTTCCTGCAAAGCGCTTTCGAGCGATGATTTAATATTCTGATTATTTTTTTCTGCCTGTTCCTGAAGTTCTTTTTTAGTTGGTGCTTTATATATCAGCGTTTTGCTGCGTGTAGATTTTGAGCCGTTTACGCCATCATTATCAAACACTTCAAAATAATATTCCACCATATCGCCCGGTTGAATTTCCATTTCTGTTAAATCAAATACATGAAAAAACGATTGACGGGTTGTTTTTTTATCAATGGCTATTGAGCTTTGGCTGCGCTTTTCTTCTTTGCTTTCTCCTTTGGTATGAATAATATTAAAACTCAAATTTCTAAAGCCATAATCATCGGCAATGCTTCCTCTAAAATAAACACGTTTGGGCGATAGGCTATCTATACGCTCCTCTACTTCAATTTCAGGATAAGCATCAGGAATTACATTAATGGCGTAGCTGATAGCATCTTTGTTTTTTACAAACTGATTGGCTGCCGTAACGGTATATTGATTGCTTCTTAAAAATCGTTGTTCAAACACAAATCCGTTTTCGCGATTTGGAGAAAGACTAAACGATGTGTCGGCAAAGGCCATGCGCAGTGCTTGTGCGTTTTGCGTAGAAAAATTCCATTTTACAATTGTTCCTGCCGGAATAGTTAAATCGCCACTATTGGCAATTTCTTCGTTTTTCTTTCCTATGTATGAGGGATAAACCAGTTCTAATTTAAAATCGAGCAAAAGCGGATAGGGCAACACCTGCAACTCAAATTCTTTTGAAAAAACTTCATTAGCATAAAGTGTAAAACGAACGTTTTCCTGAACATTTTTAAACAAATAAGAAAACTTAACCGGGCTTAACTTGTCTAATTTAAAAGAGCTTTCGCCAATTTTTATGTAGGCGTTTTCGGGTGTTTCGTTGCCTTTTACATTTATGATTAATTCAAAATCTTCCTGCTGAATAGCGCTTAACTCATTATTTTCGATAAAAAAAGTAAAGGGTGCGGGTTTTTCAAAATACACATCGTGCTTAACCAATCGTTCTGCGCTTTCGGTAATAGCTCCGGGACGAATAATGAGTACTAAAATTAAAACACTTAATGGTACAGCTGCGTAGCGTACATAGTGCAGATTTTTCTTAATATCAATGGCCGCATCGAATGGCAAGGGTTTTAGCTGCGCTATTTTTTGATTAATACTTGCTTCTAACAAAGAAAGCGATACAACGCTCACCTGTGCCTTGTTTTGTTGAAGCTGCAGCACATTGAGCAAGCGGTCTTCTACTTCTCTGAAATGTGTTCCAATAATTTTTGCTGCTTCTTCATACGAAATAATTTGCCCCATGCGATATAACTTAAGCAAAGGAATAATTACATAGCGTAGCAATACCAAAATCGAAAGGGTAATAAAGCCATAAAACAAAATGGTACGGGTAAGCGATTGGAAACGGCCGAAATATTCTAAAAAAGCAATAGCCAGGAAAAAGCTCAGCAGCAATGCAAAAGAATAGATGGCGCCTTTTACCAGCAAGTTTTTATAGTACTTGCGAATAAAGGCGTCCAGCTTTTCTATTAATGTATGAAAATTTGCAGCTGCCATTTTTTGCTAAACGTTAGCCATTAAATTTTGTTGCTAACATACAAAGATAGTGAATAGTATAGAGCTTAAACATATCCGTTAAAATTTGCTTTTTTTAAATATTTTTATATCTTCGCTTTGTTAAACCTAAAAATTTTTGCTTATGGCACATTTTACATATTTAAGGGCAGGGCTTTGAAAATTAACCCATTCCATCTAAAAAGCTGATTGTTAATAATATGTATAATGTAT
Organism: Bacteroidia bacterium; assembly: GCA_026003255.1. GTDB lineage: Bacteria > Bacteroidota > Bacteroidia > B-17B0 > Aurantibacillaceae > BPGX01. The sequence continues at coordinate 161,716 of BPGX01000006.1, forward strand.
GTAAGTATTTTGTGTGCTCAAAATAATCAGTTTTATCCAAACAGAATTTGGGTAAAAGTATTAAGTGAACAAAATGCTCCTACTGGTACACAAAGCATACAAACCCCTAACAATGTCATTAACTCTGTTTTAAATAATTATAATATCGTTTATTTTCAAAAAGCATTCCCATGGTCAAACGATAGTGTTGTAAGCACTTTTTACGAAATTTATTGTAATTGTAACATTGATGATTTAATTGCGGACATTAATCAAAATTTGCAAGGTTTGATTATACATCCTAAAAAACTTCCATTACCGGAATTTATGAATTACAATCCGGAGGATGAGTTGTGGCAGTTAACATTATTAGACCCAAATCAATATTTGTGGCATTTGTTAAATATACAAGCACCTCAGGCTTGGAATATTACCATAGGTAATCCTAATATAAAAATAGCGGTAGTTGATAATTTTATAGATGCAACTCACCCGGATTTACAAAGTAAATTATTAACCAATGCAGACCCATTGACAGGACAAGCATATACTGTCCCTACAAGCAATTTGAGTGTGTATGACCACGGAACAGCGGTGAGCGGGTTTGCAGCAGCGCAAACAACGCCAGCACTAGGAAATCAGCCGACAGGAGCCGATTATGCTTCCATAGGTTTTAATAGTTCGTTAATTTTTTATGAATTAGGGCATGTACCACCTCCAAATATCCCCAATCCCATTTGGGGGATAACCGGATTGCAAAAAGCGCATCATGCTTCGTATATGATGTGCGCGGATATAATTAGCATATCATGGAAAAATAACTTTTGCGGCCCGGATTTATTAGGATATGAAGAAGCAATAGTTAAAGATATTTTAAAAAACGGCACGAATATAGTTGTAGCGGCCGGCAATGGTGAATATTCATATAGCTGTCCACCGCAAGAAGAATATCCCTATCCCTTTTCGCCAACCTATCCAGGTTGTGAAGATATTATATTGGTTACAGGTACTGATATAATGGATAATCATAATCCACATAATACTCCTCAAAATATATTTAACATTAACGTTGCCTGTGGCACCTTAACCCCTCCAATTGTGTGGTCGCATAATGAAAAGATTGATATTTGTGCTCCGAGTTATCATTTAATGAGATTAAATCCAAGTAATACATTTGTTACAAAATGTAGTGGAACATCTATGTCGGCACCAATTGTAGCAGGAACGGCAGCATTAATGAAAAGTGTAAACCCCTGCTTAACACCACACGATATTGATGAGATTTTAAGTAATCCGGCCAATGCCGACCCTATAAATGATGCCAATCAATATCCGGGTTTATTGGGAGCAGGAAGGCTAAATGCCTTTAAGGCTGTGCAAGCAGCACAAAATTATATACCAAGCCATGTTGCGCTTATTGATAAAAACCTAATAAACAGAAATGTTTGCAAAGGACAAAGCACACAATTATTTGCATTAAGTAATTTATGTGCTAATTTGCAATGGTCAAACCCGCAAACCTTAAATAATTCTACCATTGCCAATCCAATTGCCACACCTCAACAAACAACGGTTTACACTTTATATGCAAGCTACCCGAACGGTTGCATAAGGCAAGACACGATTGTGATATATGTTTATCCCTTACCTGACAAACCCATCTTAAGCGGCATAAATAATACTTGCGATGGTTTAACACTTAACTATACAATTACTAATTACAATACACAGCAAACCTATGTATGGAATGTAACCGGAGGCACAGTAATAAACCAAAGCGGAGCTAATGCAACCATACAATGGAATAGTAGCCAAGGCGGTACAATTAGTGTTACAACAACAAATGTAAATAATTGTCAAAAAATATCAGAGATATTATTGGTTCATCCATGTTGCATCCCAACTAACTTGCCGCAAACACCTGATTTTTGGAATAATACTTCTGCCAGTTTGGTTAGTGCCACTGCAAATTATATAGTTATTAACGGCATATTTACCGTAAACCAAAATTTAACATTAGTAAATAAACAAATTTATTTAGGCCCGGATGCTAAAATAGACGTAACATCGGGCAATTCTCTAACGCTTAAGAAATTGTACCTTACAAGCAGGCTGTAATTATATGTGGGACGGCATTTATATGCCCGATGATCTATCTATATTGTGCGATATAACAGGTTCTCAAAACTCGGTATTTAAAGATGCCCAAAACGCTATAGTTTCAAGAAACGGAGGACATTTTTTACGGTAAGCAGTTCTACATTTGACAGAAACTACAAACACTTTGTAGTCAGAAAACTATAATCAGCTCAACACACTGCATCAATTGTAAGTACGCAGTTATTATGCAGCGGTGGCAACTCTTTAATTGCTCCTCATGTAGGCAGGCGTACACATAAGGCAATAGAAATAAATAATGTAAGGCAAATTACAATTGGTGATGCCACAAGCCCTTCCAATCAAAACATTTTTGATAATGCAGATTATGGAATATATTCTACAGAGAGTGGTATATCAGTTTATAATAACAGGTTTCAAAATGTAACTATGTTGCAAGGGCAAGCAAAGCAAGAATGCATGCCGGGAACAGCTATTTGTTCTTTTGGAACGGATGATTATTTAGTAAAACCGGAGATAAACTTTATTGTTAATATTGGTGGTAATGCGGATAATGAACTTAATTATTTCCATAATATCGGATATGGAGTAGATGCTCATTTATCTCAAACCATTTCTATTATTGGCAATAATTTTCAACAAATAGGAGCTAATGCGGTTGAGGTTATTGACAACAACGCAAGAAATACCCAAATAGTTGGCAATGTAATAAACAATGCCGCCTCAAATGGAATAGTGCTTGCTAGAAATCAAACTTTAAGCAATGTTTTAGTAAC
>BPGX01000007.1 GCA_026003255.1 Bacteroidia bacterium
ATTTAAAACATTACAATATTTGTATATTTGCTACTTGTGTGAAACAGCCTGCGAAACAAAAAAATATAATCAACTGAAAATGAATTAGATATTGATGATATTTTTTTCAGTCAGCCCGACTTTAATTTTCCTTGTTTTTCTGTATCATAATAATTCTTGTTTTTTTTCGTTTAATAAGGTTATCGGGTTCTTTATTGTTCAAATATGAAATATGATTCGGGAAAAAATTAAATGGGCGGATCCTTTGACAATAACAGTTGTTTTTGTTTTGATAGGTTTATTAATGATTGTATTATTTAAGAAAATTAAATTGGGTGTACTGTTTTTTTTAATATCCGGAATTTATGGATCTTTTGAATTTATATTTAAGAAAAATTATGTTCTTTTATTAGAGAACAAATATCCAGGTAAAGCAATATTTAAATCAGAAGATAGTTGCGATGCTTTACCAATAAAAAATCTGCCTCAAAAAATAGATGGTATTAAAACGGATGCAATGCCAAAAAATATTGCTATAAAGGTTCATGAGGGATTAAACGTGTATATTGATAAAGATGGATGGGTTAAACCTTATTCACCAATAGGCTGGTTTTTTATTAAAAAGGTAAAATATAAAAGTTTAGATAATTGTTGGGATAAATTGTTTATAGATTTTTAATTTTAAGTTTCAACGGAATATGTTAACATAGATGAAATAATTAATACTAATATGGTTGGCTAAAACCTTTATTCACCGGAGTGATTATTTTTTAAAGCGATAAAACATAAAAAATCAGACAATTGTTGAGATTTTTTTAATGATTGTAAGTGTACTTGTTTAATTTTAATAAGCTCTAAATATTGTATAAAATAAGGTTTTTTTCTTGCGCATCTTCCATTTTGAAGTGCAACAAAATTAACAAATTGATTGAAAAATTTTTCAAACAAAGAAGGGGGAGTTGCAAAAAAACAAACTCCACCCCATCTTTGCCTGACTAAAATAATCCCTATGAGCCGCAAATATAAACAATTATCTCTTTCACAAAGACACCTGATTGAATTTTTGCTTAAACAAGGCAAAACTAACAGAGCAATAGCCAAAGAAATTGGCGTTAGCCCTTCTACCATTAGCAGGGAAATCAAGAGAAATGGTTCGCCCATATATGGAAAATATACTGCCGAACAAGCACAGAAAAGAAGGGATAAAAAACGAGAAAACTCTAACAAAAAAACAATCATAGAAAATAACCCGAAAATAGAGAAATATATCAGAGAAAAACTGAAATCGGGATACAGCCCGGAGATGATAGAAAAAAGAGGAAGAATGGAAAAAGAGGCGGGATTATTGAAAGAACTACCCTTCATTCCTTGCAAAGAAACCATCTATGGCTATATTTATCGTTCCTACAAAGAAAAGAACGATATGGAGATAATAGGTTGCCTAAAAACAAGGAGGAAGCGAAGACACAAAAGGATATTGAAAAAGAAGCAGAGAGGAGTTATTCGGGACAGAGTATTTATTGACCAAAGACCAAGAGAAGTAAATGAACGAATGAGAATAGGAGATTGGGAAATAGATACGATAGAAGGCAAAGGGCATAAAGGAATAATTGTGAGTATGGTTGAAAGAATGAGCAGGACGCTCTTATTAAGATATGTGCCCTCTAAATCTGCCAATGCTGTCTGCCAAACAATTATTGACGCTCTCGCACCTTTTCGCCAAATAGGTCTTGTCCAATCCATTACCTTTGATAATGGCAAAGAGTTCGCTTTCCATCACACTATCGCAAAAAAATGGAACATTCCCACTTTCTTTACTCACCCTTATTCCGCCTGGGAAAAAGGCACTATTGAACGATTCAACAAAGATGTCCGATTCTATATCCCCAAAAAAACACCTCTCACAGACAACCTCGTACAGCAATTACCTCTTATCCAAGAAACAATCAATACTCTACCACGAAAAGTCCTTGGATACCTATCTCCATACGAATATCTCTTTTATGTTTTATCCAATCAAAATTATTCCCTAAATTTGAACCATTCTCTTAAAAATAATTTGTTGCACTTCCAACTGGAATCTGCAATACTTTAACTTCTTACTTTATTATGTATCTCTCTTCGCTTTTGGCGGCGAACTTGATCGCCAAAGACATAGGCAAAAAACAAAATTATTGTAACCATAAGAAAAAGACGTGGACAAGACATTGATGCTGCCTGCGGTCAGCTGGTCAATAAAAATCAGTTTTCTGTTTTTGAATAATGCTCATTTTGATTTTTATTTATTTATGTAGGGGGCACTGAAATAAAATTTATCCCATTCATTTTCAACTACTTACTAAAAAATCTGCAGAAAAATTTGTTTTTTTTTTTTTTTTTTCTGCTATATATTTGCACCCGTGAATGTTTCTCAACGCCGGCAGAGAAGTATTCACACCGCCTGCAGGTAAAGGGTTTTTATGATGTTGTTTTTTCCTTTTTCAAAAAAACAATATCTCAAAAAATTATCATTCACCTTAAAAAATTAAAGTTATGAAAAAAGTAAGTATCATTTTAATTACATTAGCATTCGTTTCGGTTGCTTTGCTTATAAAATGTAATAAAAAGGAAATAAAGGAAGAGATAAATAGCCCGTCTGTCCATTCATCAACACAACAGAGTATAAAGAACAATTTACCACGAATGATAAAAATTGAAAATCAGGAGAATGCAAAAAATTCTGTAAATATAGGCACATTTACTTCAGGAGAGGATTACAAATATTTTAAGCAAAACTATCCTACTGTTACATTACAAATGAATAGAGCAGAAATATATTCTTTTCCGGACTATGAGGGCATTTATGCTGCAGGTATTCCATTTGAACAGGATGGAAAAGAGGGGAGTTTAATTATTTACAAAAATGTAAGTAATGGTAAGGAGTTGAGCATAGTCAAATCTGTTAAGAGAGAGGTAGCAGACACTGTGGTGAGGATGGAATTATTAAGAAATCCACAGGAGATGATAGAAATTACTTTTAGCAAAGGAGGCAGTAGTATTAACTTAAGACCCGGATGTAAAGATGACCCTAATAAGTCCTGTGTTGAAAGATGTAATTCATGGTCTAGTTGTGTTAGATGTGTTGTTAACGAAGAATTAAGTGACCCGCTATTTGCATTAACATGTTTAGTATTTGGAAAAGAATGTGCTATTGTGATTTCAATTGCATGTATAGGGGCAGCACTCAACTAAAAAATATAATCGCAACTAAAAATATAAAAATATGAACAATGCTGATAAGATTAAATATTTAGACTGGATGGGTCGTATTTTATTTTTAATAGGATTTGTAATTTCTATTTTTAAGATTAAGAAAGTGGAATTTTTAGTGATGCCCTTATTCATAACATCTGTTGTGTTAGTAATTATTTATTACGGGTTTCGTTTGCATTCATTTATTAGAAAATTGTTTAATAAGAATTAAATTTTTTATTCAATATTATCCTTCAACGATTGAAGGAGGGAATAGTATTTTCTGTCTCATTAATAGAATAGAGTAATGAGCCATGAATACACAAATTCATTTGTGTGTATTCGTGTCATTCGTGGCTTGATGGTCTAGTAGATAAAATCTTTGTGTGAATAGAAAGTTATCGTGCAAATTTGTGATAATTCCTACATTTTAATTTCAAATCTATCTACCTTATTATCAGTCAATTAACAAAAAATCTGCAGAAAAATTTGTTTTTTTTTTCTGCTATATACTTGCACCGTGAATATTTCTCATAGCCGGCAGAGAAATATTCACAAGACCTGCAGGTAAAGGTTTTTTTGGGGCTTGTTTTTCCTTTTTCAAAAAAAAACAGGCACAACAAACAAATTATCATTAACTCTTAAAAAATTAAAGTTATGAGAAAAGTAAGTATCCTTTTAATTACATTAGCATTCGTTTCGGTTGCTTTGCTTATAAAATGTAATAAAAAGGAGATAAAAGAAGAGATAAATAGTCCGTCCGTCCAATCATCAACCCTGCAAAGTATAAAGAACAATTTGCCGCGAATGATAAAAATTGAAAACTATGAGAATGCAAAAAATTCTGTAAATTTGGGCACATTTACTTCAGAAAAAGATATACAAATATTTTAAGCAGAACTATCCTACTGTTATATTACAAATGAACAGAGCAGAGATATATTCATTTCCGGACTATGAGGGCATTTATGCTGCAGGTATTCCATTTGAACAGGATGGAAAAGAGGGGAGTTTAATTATATACAAAAATGTAAGTAATGGTAAGGAGTTTGGTGTAATCAAGACAGTTATTAAGCATACAAATGATACAGTGGTAAAGATATACCAGCTTAGAAATGTACAGGATGGTTTAGAAATCGTTTATAGTAAAAGCAATAGTACAATTAATTTGAGACCTAATTGTGACCCCAAGAAAGAATGTCATAAAGGGTGTGCAAGCTGGACTGATTGTATAGAATGTACTATTGGTAAAATAGAAAATGATCCTATTAACGCAATTACCTGTATGGCTTTTGGTCAGTATTGTGCGGCAATGATTGTTGCATATTGTACAATTGGGATGTCTGGTTTATACTAAAAACATAACTATGGAAAATTATATAATTATAATTGGAACATTATTATTGGTATTATTGGAGAATTTGATATTCTCCAAAAATAAAAAAATATTCAAGAGTTTGTTTTACATTTCTTACATTCCTATAGTGCTTGCTTTTTGTTTTCAGTATTTTCAAAGATATACAGAATTTATTCCTTATCTTGTTGTTACTACATTTATATTGTATCTTGTGTATATTGTATTGAATTTTTTGAACTATAAGAAAAAGGCATAGGACATCATACAAAGGATAAAAATTGAAAATCAGGGGAATGCAAAAAATTCTGTAAATTCAGGCACATTTATTTCAGGAGAGGATTTATGATGGGATATTCTTTGGCATACCTATACAATTAACTAATAAAATTTTATTACAATGAAAACACAAAGTTTATTCCTACCATTATTAGTACTAATGCCTGTCACTATTATCACCGGAGCGTTATTGTTTTCCTTACATTATTTCAGATGGGCTAACTTTTTATTTGGTATTTCAATAATTATACATTTCACCTGTCTTTTTATTGTAGTGAAAGATGCATTTCAGAAGGAATTATCTATTTGGTTAAAGTTAGCTTTATTTCTTATTGTGCTATCCTTTCCGTTTTTAGGAGGAATGCTTTATTACTTTACATGGTACAAGAAGAAAATGGAAAATTAATTTTCCCTTTATTGTAAAGAGAGAATTCTATTTTGAAGACTTATATATCAATGGGTTAGAATCCGTCAATTCGTTTTGGACTAATGGGGGTCAACTTTCTGTTTTTGTATAATGCTCATTTTGTTTTTATTCATTGATGCAGATAAGATATTACCTTTATTGAAAATTTTATCCCGTTCATTTTCAACCACTTACCAAAAAATCTGCAGAAAAATTTGTTTTTTTTTTCTGGGCAGATTCCACTTGGAAGTTTGACAGTTTTGTCTGTTGAAAAGTATATTTCAATTCTCTCAATTTTGATTGCAGGTGCAAATATAATATCTCATTTGCACTTTTCCAATCTAACACTTTTCTGGGACGATGATTCAGATACCTTACGCACATATCCAAATACTTTTGTGAAATCATTTCTATACTCATTTTCTTAGGAATAAATCGTCTGTATTGAGAATGAATCGCTTCAATAGTTCCTTTTTGCCAGGCAGAGTATGGACGACAGAAATAAACAGGGGCTTTCAACACATCGCTTATCTTTTGATGATAAGCAAATTCTTTCCCATTATCTACTGTGATGCTCTTTACCCATCCTGATTCAGCGAAAGGGCGTAACATCTCAATAATGCTTTCTGTACATAATTGAGCATTTTTAGAAGACAAAATCCTTGCCTGGGTATAACGGGAGCACCTTTCTACCATCGTTAAAATATATCCTTTATGTCCTTTCATTTCCATCGTATCTATCTCCCAATCTCCTATCCTGTTACGCCATTCTACTATCTTGTCTCGTTCCTCTATGAACTTCCTGCCTTTTATTATCCCTCTCCTGTCCTTCTTTTGTTTTCGCTTCTGCCTTCGTTGATGACTAAATCGTAAATACACCCTTAAATCCTCTCCCCCATCCTTCGCCTGACGATAAATATACCTGTATATCGTCTCTATGCAAGGTATCTTCCCTATCTGTTCCTTCGTCTCTTTTTCCCATTTATTCGTCCTTTTAACAATACCCTCTACCGACCATCCATCTTGCTTTAATCGCTTATGAATGTATTCCTGCAGTTTCGGATGATTTTCAATCAGATAGGGCTTATTAGAGTTCTTTCTTCTTTCATTTCTCCTTTTTTGTGCTTCAGTAGCAGTGTATTTTTTATAGATAGGGGAGCTATTTCTTTTAAGTTCATTGTAAATGCTTTGTCGGCTGATGTTCATTTCTCTGGCTATTTGAGAGATATTGGGTTGTCCTGATGGTCTTTTGATCTGAGAAAGGAGGGTTTGAAGGACGACCCTTTGTTCAAAAGAAATTTGTTTATATTTGCGGCTCATAGGAGTAATTTTTTTCGGACAAAGGTAAGGAGGGAAGAGAAATTTTTCCCTTCTCCTTTGTTTGAAAAAAGATGTAAAAGTTGATTTGTTAAAGTGTCAAACTTCAAAATAGAACTTGCATTGTTTATTTTATAGTCCTTTTGTTTCAATTTTGTTTGACCATGAATTGAATTCTTTCTTTAGCGTTGTTAATGTAACTTCAAAATCATTAGGATATTTTCTTATCTCATCTAATTGATTAACTAATGTACTACCATCTAAAATATTAAAAACAACTTTTATAGTGTTTTCCTTTAAAACATTCATAGTTTGAAAGTAAAGCTGATTCAACTCATCTTTGCTGAAATTATTGTAAAAGCTTTTTCTTCTAATATCTTTCAAGTTTTTATTTAAATCAATTTTTTTTAGAATTAGCGAAGCTATAATCAGATAAATATCGTGAACCATATTCTCAACCGTAGGAATAATTACAATAGGTTCATTTTGTTCAGTTAGATCTCTTATTAAAAGATTTGGTTTGTCATTTTCAAAAAGTTGAATAAGATGGTGAGGAATAATTCCACCATGATTGTCATCTTTTTTTCCTACGAGAATAACAGCAGTTGTTGTTGCCATAATATTTGCTTATAATAAGAAAACTTTAATTTTTTGAATTGCAAAATTAATTAGTATTCAATTAAATAGGAAAAAATAGTTTTACTGTTTTTAACTTAACATAATGTAAATTATAGTGAAACAAAAAAATTTTTTGTTAACATTAAAATCTAAACTTGAAAGAAAAAATATCTAATTTTTTGAAATCACATAATAAGTTTAAGATAATAGCTTTGAGAAAGATCTGATAAAGTAAATTATATTAATCATTTATTTTTGAAATTAATGATTTATAGTCAATCCAAGCAAAGTTTGACTTTTTATTCCATTTAATATACTTATCAATTTCATTTAAAGACAATCCACTTTCGAAAGCTAATAAAATTAATAAACATATCCCTAGTGTCAAATGATGGTTTCTCATTTTTCGATATACGAGAAATGTAATCAACAAATTGCGGAAAATTTAAGTAACATTTTAATATGGCATTCATTTGTAGATGATTAAATATGGGTTTTTTATTTTTATCTAATCGTGCAAACTTGAGAATTGCATTGTCTGTTAGTCCCTCTAAAAAACCCTTTCTTATGACATGCATTTGTAAATGGTTATAAATTGGCTGACAATTTGAATTTAATTGCGAGTAAAAAAGTATTTTATCTAAGGATAATCCTTCCTTAAATCCAGAACTGATTTCTATCATCTGATAATAGTTGTATGTTCCAATAAGGTAAAATTCAAATGGCATTTTACCATTAAATGTTTGTGGGTTAAAAATATCATCTAAAACATTTCTTAGCAAATTGTATTTATGATCCCTAACTAATTTACTCAAAACATTTTGACATCCTGAAATGTAAATTCCTAGTCGAATAAACCTTGATGAAAATAATGGATTTATGAGATATTGAATAAGTTTGACTTTCCTTTCTTTTTCGTATTTATCCACTAACTGATATCCAAAAATACTTTTGAGGTTATCCAGTGCCGTTTTCTCTTGCCAGAAACTATGACGAAAAAAGTGCAAGAGATTTACATTAATTCCCTCTTTCTGGTATTCTTCTATAAAATCATTTTTATCATTATAGAAAACAGTTGCCCTCATAGATTTTTTTTATTTTAATATTTAATTCCATAAATACGGCTTACAGGTATCATTATTCCCTGTTTTAATATCACTCTTTTATCCGTCAATCCCCATATTGTGGTTTCTGTATATTTATTTCCTTTATCATCCGCAAAATAAATTTTAAACTTAATTTTATCTAAATTGCCTAATGTGGTCGCTCTCTCCAAATCATTCCATCGTTCTTTTCTGGCTTCTTCATCTTTCAAAACATCCTCTTCAGGAAACCTTAATTCAGCAATTTTTTCTTTTTCAATCATTTCAAATTTTACTTTTTCTACACTTTCCATAATTGTAATTTTTTTGAATTATACGACAATATTAATTAAAAGTTATTAAATGTTCATAATTTCTTTTCATTGTGTATTTTTGCCACCCATTCTTAAAAATCAACAATGAAAAACATTCGCAATTTCTGTATTATAGCTCATATTGACCATGGGAAAAGTACATTGGCTGACCGCTTATTAGAATTTACAAACACGATTGATAAAAGACAGATGCAAGATCAGGTTCTGGACGACATGGAACTTGAAAAAGAACGCGGTATCACCATCAAAAGCCATGCCATTCAAATGGATTATGAGTACAAAGGTGAAAAATATATACTCAACCTTATTGATACACCAGGTCACGTAGATTTTAGTTATGAAGTATCTCGTTCTATTGCCTCATGTGAAGGTGCATTGCTTGTAGTAGATGCCTCACAGGGTATTCAAGCTCAAACCATTTCTAATCTCTTCATGGCTCTCGACCATAATTTGACCATTATTCCAGTTTTGAATAAAGTAGATTTACCAAGTGCTAATATCGAAGAAGTTAAAGACCAAATTGTAGACTTGTTAGGATGCAAAAGAGAAGAAATCATTCACGCTTCTGGAAAAACGGGATTTGGCGTAGATAAAATTTTAGAAGCCATCATTGAACGAATCCCCCACCCTACCGGTGATCCCAACGCACCACTACAAGCACTAATTTTTGATTCTGTTTTTAATTCATTTAGAGGCGTTATTGCTTACTATAGAGTTTATAATGGTACTTTAAAAAAAGGCGATAAGGTTAAATTTTTTAATACTGGAAATGAATACATTGCAGAAGAAGTGGGTATACTAAAATTAAACCTCGTTCCAAAAGATGAAATTCAAGCAGGAAATGTTGGATACATTGTAACTGGTATTAAACAAGCATCGGAAGTTAAAGTGGGAGATACTATCACACATGCACTTAATCCAGCACCCGAACCCATCAAAGGATTTGAAGATGTAAAACCAATGGTGTTTGCTGGCATATATCCAGTAGATACCGAAGATTACGAAGATTTAAGAGCCAGCATGGAAAAATTAAAACTTAATGATGCCGCATTAACTTGGGAACCAGAATCTTCTGCTGCATTAGGTTTTGGTTTTCGTTGTGGATTTTTAGGCATGCTCCACATGGAAATCGTTCAGGAACGTTTAGAGAGAGAATTTAATATGAACGTGATTATAACTGTTCCTAACGTAAGTTATTTAGTACATACAACTTCAGGAGAAACACTTACTGTAAACAATCCATCTGATTTACCGCCCATCGCTAAAATTGCCTATATTGAAGAACCCTACATTAAAGCAAGCATTATAACAAAATCTGAATATGTAGGTCCTGTAATGAGTTTGTGTATAGAAAAAAGAGGCACATTAATATCACAAAACTACTTAACCACAGACCGCGTTGAACTTATTTTTGAAATGCCTTTAGGAGAAATTGTATTTGATTTCTATGACCGATTAAAAAGTATTTCTCGTGGTTATGCTTCATTTGATTATCATCCTATTGGATATAAAGAGGCAGACCTTGTTAAGCTTGATATTTTGCTGAATGGAGAACCTGTTGATGCTTTAAGTGCCTTGATACACCGAAGTAATGCTTATGAATTTGGTAAAAAAATGTGTGAAAAATTAAAAGAACTCATTCCAAGGCATCAATTTGAAATTCCAATTCAAGCGGCTATTGGCTCAAAAATTATAGCAAGAGAAACAATCAAGGCATTGAGAAAAGATGTAACAGCAAAATGTTATGGAGGAGATATTTCCAGAAAAAGAAAACTATTGGAAAAACAAAAAGAAGGTAAAAAAAGAATGCGTCAAGTTGGAAAAGTAGAAATTCCTCAAAATGCCTTCATGGCTGTACTAAAACTGAAAGATTAATTGTATAAACATAGAATAATGCAATAGGATTAATTAAGTTTGAAATTTCTTTAAAGTTAACTTTTTTATTTTAACCGCAATGGACACAAAGAAAACAAAACAAAGCCCACAAAGTACCGATAACTTTTGTAAACGATTTATACTTTGTGTTCTTTGCAAAAAAAACTTTGCTTTCTCTGTGGTTCAAAAAATCAAATACTTAAAACAAAGTTGGTGAAGGAAATTTATATTTTAATATCAATGCAATGAATTAATGTCTACAGTACTTTAATTTCTGATACATAATTTGGGAATATATAATGCATAAATCTAGAAAAATAAACCAGTGTTTTAAATTAGAATTTGATTGAAAGTTTATTATAAATGTCTAAAGAAAAAATAAAAAAAAATGAATTTTTTATTTGGAAATTAAGAATAATGTTTTGTATATTTGCACCCTCAAAATAAAGAACCTTGAAATAATAAGCCGAAGTAGCTCAGCTGGTAGAGCAGCTGACTTGTAATCAGCTGGTCGGGGGTTCGAGTCCCTTCTTCGGCTCTGAATCGGGTGGTTTCCAGAGTGGCCAAATGGGGCAGACTGTAAATCTGCTGGCGTTATGCCTTCGGTGGTTCGAATCCATCACCACCCACAATAATGCGGAAGTAGCTCAATTGGTAGAGCTTTAGCCTTCCAAGCTAAAGGTTGCGGGTTCGAGCCCCGTCTTCCGCTCCATTTGCACATTTAAAAGAACATCAGCCAAATAATAAGATATTTAGCTGTTGTAGCTCAGTGGTAGAGCACTTCCTTGGTAAGGAAGAGGTCGGCAGTTCAATCCTGCTCAACAGCTCTAATTCTGACTATAACCCGAAAAAAATATCCGATAACTTTCGGATTTACTGAAAAACAAATAAAAAATAACCACTAAACTAAAAAACTATGGCAAAAGAAAAATTTGATCGTTCTAAACCACACGTAAACATTGGTACAATTGGTCACGTAGACCATGGGAAAACCACATTAACAGCTGCTATTACACAAGTATTAGCAGAAAGAGGATTAGCTGAAGCAAGATCATTTCGACCAAATTGATAACGCTCCAGAAGAAAAAGAAAGAGGTATTACCATTAATACTTCTCACGTAGAATATCAAACAGAAAATAGACACTACGCACACGTTGACTGTCCTGGTCACGCTGACTACGTAAAAAACATGGTTACTGGTGCTGCTCAAATGGACGGTGCTATTCTTGTAGTTGCCGCAACAGACGGTCCAATGCCTCAAACAAGAGAACACATCCTTTTAGCGCGTCAGGTAGGTGTTCCTCGTATCGTTGTTTTCCTTAACAAGGTAGATATGGTTGACGACCCTGAATTGTTAGACCTTGTTGAAATGGAAGTAAGAGATCTTCTTTCTTTCTATGGATACGATGGTGCTAATGTTCCTGTAATTCGTGGTTCAGCATTGGGTGCATTAAACAGAGAACCAAAATGGGTTGAAAAAGTACTTGAATTAATGAAAGCCGTTGACGAATACATTCCATTGCCTCCTCGTGATAAAGATAAGCCATTCTTAATGCCTGTTGAAGACGTGTTTACAATTACTGGTCGTGGTACTGTAGCTACAGGAAGAATTGAAACTGGGGTTATCAATACTGGTGATGAAGTTGAAATTATTGGTTTTAATGCTGATAAATTAAAAACAACTGTAACAGGGGTAGAGATGTTTAGAAAAATATTAGATTACGGAGAAGCAGGAGATAATGTAGGTTTACTTTTAAGAGGTATTGAAAAGAAAGACATTCGTAGAGGTATGGTAATTGCTAAACCAGGTTCTATAACTCCTCACACTAAATTTAAAGCTGAAGTTTATATCCTTAAAAAAGAAGAAGGAGGAAGACATACTCCATTCCATAACAAATACAGACCTCAATTTTATTTCCGTACAACTGATGTAACTGGTGAAATTCAACTTGAACCTGGTAGAGAAATGGTAATGCCTGGTGATAATGTAACTATTACAGTACAATTAATTGCTCCTGTTGCTATGGACAAAGGATTGCGCTTTGCTATTCGTGAAGGTGGTAGAACTGTTGGCGCAGGCCAAGTAACTGAAATTTTAGAATAATAAAAAATAAAATACAAAACACAAAGTACCCATTCTTCTGTAGAGTCAGTAGAATGGGCTTTGTGTTTAATACACGGGCATAGTTCAATGGTAGAATAGCGGTCTCCAAAACCGTTGATGGGAGTTCGAATCTCTCTGCCCGTGCTGATTTTGTCTAAAATGCCAAAAATGTTTAAAAACATTTTTTTGGCATTAAAAAAATATTTATACTTGCACCCCCAAATTTTTAAACATGTCTTCATTTACTTCCTTTGTTAAAGAATCTTATCAAGAGTTGGTGAATAAAGTGAGTTGGCCTACATGGGCTGAACTACAAGAAAGTTCTTTAATTGTTTTAATTTCATCCATTATCATTGCATTGGTAATTTTTGCAATGGATAGTGCATTCTCAAAGATAATGGAACTTTTATATCAATTAGTTAATAGTATTTAATAACTTCTATAAAATGAACGAAATTACAAATAATACAACTTCTACCATACAGAAGCCACATACCGAGATGAAATGGTATGTTTTAAAGGCAGTGAGCGGACAAGAAAAAAAGATAAAATCATATATTGAATCTGAATTACTCGCTTAAACTTAATAATTTTGTTGCACAAGTTCTTATCCCTACTGAAAAAATTATATCAAATTAGAGGCGGTAAAAAAATTACTAAAGAAAGAAATTATTTCCCGGGTTATATTTTGATTGAAGCAAATTTAAATGGGGAAGTAAAACACGTAGTTCAGAAATATACCTGGGGTATTAGGTTTCTTATCAGAGACAAAAGGAGGCGACCCTATTCCTCTAAGACCCATCAGAAATCAATAGATTATTAGGTAAAGTAGATGAACTTGTGAATCAGAAGGCGTAATTGAAACTAATTTTACACTTGGTGAATCTGTGAAAATTATTAATGGACCTTTTAACGGATTTACAGGAATTATTGAAGAAATTAAATCTGAAAAGAAAAAACTTGAAAGTAACAGTGAAAATCTTTGGAAGAAAAACCCCCGTAGAATTAAATTTTCGGGAAGTAGAAAAAGAATAATACAAATTTGAGATTAAATTAATCAGAATACGCTTGCTGCTTCCACTTTCTGACTTAATATTTAATCTCAATATCTAAACAAAATAAATTATGGCAAAGCAACTATTCGCAATTGTAAAACTTCAAATTAAAGGAGGTGCTGCAAACCCCGCCCCTCCTATTGGACCTGCATTAGGTGCCAAAGGGTTAACATTATGGAGTTTTGTAAGCAGTTTAATGCTCGAACACAGGAAATGAAGGATAAACTTCTACCTGTGATTATTAATGTATATACGACAAAACATTTGATTTTATTATTAAACGTCCACCAGTAGCTGCTCAAATCAAAGAAATGGCAAAAATCCAAAGAGGTTCTGACCAAAGTAATCGTAAAAAAGTGGGTAGCATTACATGGGATCAGGTTAGAAAGATTGCAGAAGATAAAATGCCCGATATGAACTGTTTTACCATTGAAAGTGCGATGAAAATGGTAGCAGGTACTGCCAGAAGTATGGGCGTTACAGTTGTAGGAGAACCACCTTTTAATAATTAAAATTTATCCTAACCTAACCCGTTATTACACGCAAATTTGCGGAGGGAAAAACTAAACCTATGGCAAAGATAACTAAAAAAAGAAAAGAGGTATTTCAAAGGTAGACATCAACTAAAACCTATTCATTAGAAGATGCGGCTAAACTTGGTAAAGAAACAAGTACTACAAAATTTGATGCAACTGTTGACATAGCCATTCGTCTTGGTATAGACCCCAAAAAGTCCAATCAATTAGTTAGAGGAACGGCTATGCTTCCTCATGGTACTGGAAAAAGTGTGAGAGTTTTAGCTCTTGTGCCTCCTGATAAAGAAGATGAAGCTAAAAAAGCAGGTGCTGATTATGTTGGTTTAGATGAATACATTGAAAAAATCAAAAAAGGTTGGACGGATGTTGATGTGATTATCACTACTCCAAGTGCAATGGGTAAAGTAGGTGCTCTTAGGTAAAATTTTAGGTCCACGAGGTTTAATGCCTAACCCAAAAACTGGTACGGTTACTATGGAAATTGGTAAGGCTGTTCAAGAAGCAAAAGCAGGTAAAGTTGAATTTAAAACTGATAAAACAGGAATTATTCATTCCGTTGCGGGAAAAGTTTCTTTTGATCCTCAAAAAATTTAGCCGAGAATGCCAATGAAATTATCCAAACCGTAATTAAATTGAAACCTGCTGCTGCAAAAGGAACGTACATCAAATCCATCACATTAAGTAGCACAATGGGTCCTGGAATTAAAGTCGATACCAAAAACATCAATTAAAAGAAATACTTATGAATAAACAAGAAAAAGCACAAATAATTAATGAATTAGTAGAACTCATAAACTCTACTGATAAAATTTATCTTGTAGATTGTTCTACTATCAATGGCATCAATACCAACTTGATGAGAAGATCTTGTTTTGAGAAAAAAGTTAAAATGCGTGTAGCAAAAAACACGCTTATTGAAAAAGCCATTGAACAATCTTCAAGAAATGATGTGCTTAAGGACATGATTCCTCACCTTAAAGGAGAAACAGCCATTCTTTTTTCTTTTGAGTCACCAAACGCTCCTGCAAAAATCATTAAAGAATTTAAAGAAAAATGTAATGGTAAGCCAGTTCTTAAAGCGGCTTATGTAGAAGAAACACTTTACATAGGTGACGAATCAGTTGAAACATTAGCACAACTTAAATCTAAAAATGAACTTATTGCAGAAGTTATTAGCTTACTGCAATCACCCATTCGCCGCGTAATCTCAGCTTTAGAAAATAAAAAAGGAGAAGAAAACGCAGCATAAAAAAACAATAACACAAAAATCAAAATCAATTATTCAAAAATTAATTAACCTTTAAAATTCACAAACTATGGCAGATGTTAAAGCAATCGCTGAATCATTAGTAAACTTAACAGTAAAAGAAGTTCAAGAATTAGCAAAAATCTTAAAAGACGAGTATGGTATAGAACCTGCAGCTGCTGCTGTTGTTGTAGCAGGTGGAGCTGGTGCTGGTGGTGATGCAGGTGCAGCAAAAACATCCTTTGATGTTGTTTTAGTTGATGCAGGCGCTCAAAAATTAGGTGTTGTTAAAGTTGTAAAAGAATTAACAGGTTTAGGTCTTAAAGAAGCTAAAGACCTCGTAGACCAAGCTCCAAAGCCAGTTAAACAAGGAATCTCAAAAGAAGAAGCTGAATCTATCAAGAAAGCACTTGAAGAAGCTGGTGCTAAAGTTGAAGTTAAATAATGACTTTATTAGTCATACCTTTTTTCAAAGACAGAAAAGATGTCCATGGACATCTTTTCTGGTCTTTGTTTTTACATTTATTTTATTAACTTCAAATCAATAACTTAAAAACTTACCGCCTTGGCAACACCCAATCAAAATCTTAATTCTACAAAAAAAGGAGAATTAAAAAAAACTAAATCAGGTAGAATTGATTTTTCTACCAATCCCTTTCCTGCCGAATACCCAGATTTTTTAGGAATTCAATTACAATCATTTAAAGATTTCTTTCAATTAGAAACAACTCCTGAAAATAGAAAAAATGAAGGACTTTATAAAGTATTTCAGGAGAACTTTCCTATTATAGATGCCCGTGGCGTTTTTGTTTTGGAATTTAAAGATTATTACATAGATCCACCCAGATATACAATTGAAGAATGTCTGGAAAGAGGGCTAACATATAGCGTTCCTCTTAAGGCAAAGTTATATTTATATTGTACTGATCCTCAACACGAGGATTTCGAACCTATTATGCAAGATGTTTATCTTGGGAACATCCCATACATGACTCCTCGTGGTTCATTCATTTTCAACGGTGCAGAAAGAGTTATTGTATCTCAAATCCATCGTTCACCAGGGGTTTTCTTTGGTCTTAGTAGACATGCCAGTGGAGCGAGATTGTATAGCGCCAGAGTTATTCCATTTAAGGGTGCATGGATAGAATTTGCTACCGATGTAAATAATACAATGTATGCTTACATTGACCGAAAGAAAAAATTACCTGTAACCACATTACTTCGTGCTATTGGATTTGGAACAGATAAAGATATTTTAGAAATCTTCAAATTAGCAGAAGAAATTCCTGTTACGAAGAATGATTTGAAAAAAGCAGTTGGTAAAAAATTAGCGGCTCGTATTTTGAGAACATGGTTTGAAGATTTTGTAGATGAAGGAACAGGTGAAGTGGTATCGATTGAACGAAATGAAGTACTCCTTGAAAGAGAAACAGTTATACAAGAAGAACATATAGACGTTATTTTAGAATCACAAGCCAAAACGATTGTAGTTCATAGTGACGATGCTGACACAAATCAATACTCCATAATCTATAATACACTCCAAAAAGACCCAACAAATTCCGAAAAAGATGCTATTTATCACATATATCGTTTATTAAGAAACAGTGAACCGACAGATGAAGAAACAGCCCGCTCTACAATTGATAAATTATTCTTTCTCGGACAAACGTTATGATTTGGGAGAAGTTGGACGTTATCGTTTAAATAAAAAATTAGGAATTGATACACCTATTGATATTCGTGTACTTACTAAAGAAGATATTGTTTTAATCATTAAATACTTAATTGATTTAGTGAATTCAAAATCAGATGTGGATGATATTGACCATTTAAGTAACAGAAGAATCAGAACCTGTAGGTGAACAATTAGCTGCTCAATTTGGCGTTGGGTTAGCAAGAATGGCCAGAACCATTCGTGAAAGAATGAATGTACGCGACAACGAAGTTTTCACGCCTACTGATTTAATCAATGCTAAAACATTATCCGCAGTAATCAATTCTTTCTTTGGAACAAACCAGCTATCTCAGTTCATGGATCAAACCAATCCACTATCAGAAATTACTCATAAAAGAAGATTATCTGCACTCGGACCAGGTGGATTACAAGAGAAAGAGCAGGGTTTGAAGTACGTGACGTTCACTATACACATTACGGACGCTTATGTCCTATTGAAACACCAGAAGGACCAAACATTGGTTTGATTTCATCTCTAACTGTATATGCAAAGATTAATCAGATTAGGATTTATTGAAACACCCTACAGACCTGTTACAAATGGTAAAGTTGATTTGAATACAGTCTGTTTATTTAAGTCCAGAAGAAGACGATGATAAAATTATTGCACAAGCAACTGAACCCATTAACGAAAAAGGCGAAATATTAAAAGAACAATTGGTAGCGAGAAAAGAAGGCGACTTCCCGATTGTAAACAAAGAAGAAGTTCAATATATGGATGTGGCATCCAATCAAATTGCATCTATTGCTGCCTCTCTTATTCCTTTCTTGAACACGACGATGCCAACCGTGCATTGATGGGTTCTAACATGCAAAGGCAAGCTGTTCCATTACTTCAACCAGAAGCACCAATTGTAGGAACAGGAATTGAAGCATCAGGTGGCAAAAGATTCCCGAGTACTTATCAATGCTGAAGGTAGATGGAGTTGTAGAATATGTGGATGCCAATGAAATTCATGTAAGATACTAACCGTACTGAGAAAGAAAAACTTGTAAGTTTTGAAGCGACATAAAAGTATATAAACTTACTAAATTCCGAAAAACAAATCAAAGCACATGTATTAACTTAAAACCAATTGTATCAAAAGGACAAAAGTAACAAAAGGCCAGGTCCTTTGCGAAGGATACGCCACACAAAATGGAGAATTAGCATTAGGAAAAAATCTTATTAGTTGCCTTCATGCCTTGGAAGGGATATAACTTTGAGGATGCTATTGTAATTTCCGAAAGAATAGTCAGAGAAGATGTCTTTACTTCCATCCATATTGATGAATATACCCTTGAAGTAAGAGAGACAAAACTTAGGCGCAGAAGAACTTAACGCAGAAATTCCAAACGTCAATGAAGAAGCAACCAAAGACTTGATGAAAATGGACTTATTAGAATTGGTACAGAAGTAAAAGAAGGAGATATTTTAGTCGGAAAAATTACTCCAAAAGGAGAATCCGATCCAACTCCTGAAGAAAAATTATTGAGAGCTATCTTCGGTGATAAAGCAGGTGATGTAAAAGATGCTTCGTTAAGAGTACCTCCATCTGTTAGAGGAGTTGTAATTGATAGAAAATTATTCTCAAAAGTAATAAAAGATAAAAAAGCCAGAGCAGAAGAGAAAATTATTTTAGATAAACTTGAAGCAGATTTAACGAAAAGATTAAACAGACTTAAAATCTAATTAGTTGAAAAATTATATCAACTTGTAAAAGATAAAACATCTGCAGGCGTTACAAATATTTTAGGCGAAGAAGTTATACCAAAAGGAGGTAAATTTGTATTAAAAACATTAGAAAGAATTGACTATTCTGAAATAAATTCGGGACATTGGACAAATGATAAAGAAACAATCAAACTTATAGAAACCCTATTCATAATTACTCCATTAAATACAACGAATACTTGGAGCGTATAAAAGAGAAAGATATCAAATCAGTTCAGGTGATGACTTACCACCTGGAATCATTAAATTAGCGAAAGTTTATATTGCAGAAAAAAGAAAACTTAAAGTTGGAGATAAGTTGCCGGTACGTCACGGAAACAAAGGCGTTGTAGCTAAAATTGTGAAAGATGAAGACATGCCATTCTTAGAAGATGGAACGCCAGTGGATATTGTATTAAATCCACTTGGAGTGCCTTCTCGTATGAATATTGGTCAGATTTATGAAACCGTATTAGGTTGGGCAGGTAAAAAATTAGGAGTAAAATTTGCTACTCCTATTTTTGACGGAGCGACTCCAGAACAAATTAATGAATGGACAGAAAAAGCAGGATTACCCGCATTTGGAAGAACCTATTTATATGATGGCGGTACAGGTGAAAGATTCAGTCAGCCCGCAACGGTTGGAGTGATTTATATGCTCAAATTACATCACTTGGTAGACGATAAAATGCACGCACGTTCTGTAGGTCCATATTCTCTTGATTACTCAACAACCCCTTGGAGGTAAAGCACAATTCGGTGGTCAAAGATTCGGAGAAATGGAAGTTTGGGCTATTGAAGCGTATGGTGCCGCAAATGTATTACAGGAACTTCTTACCATTAAGTCGGATGATGTGACAGGTAGAGCAAAAACATATGAAGCAATTGTAAAAGGCGACAATATCCCAACTCCTGGCATACCAGAGTCCTTTAATGTGCTTATGCACGAATTAAGAGGTTAGGCATTAGATGTAAATCTTGAATAAACTGAATAAACCATCACCTCTAACTTAAAATAATAACTTAAAACTATGGCTCTCAAAACCAATGTAAAACACAAAAGCAATTTCTTCCAAAGTAATTATTAGCTTAGCTTCTCCTGAAACTATATTAAGAAGGTCATTCAGGTGAAGTATTAAAACCAGAAACTATTAATTACAGAACATACAAACCAGAAAGAGATGGTTTATTTTGTGAGAGAATATTTCGGACCTATAAAAGACTATGAATGTCATTGCGGTAAATACAAAAGAATTCGTTACAAAGGCATTGTTTGTGATCGTTGTGGTGTAGAAGTTACAGAAAAAAAAGTGAGAAGAGATCGGGTATGGACATATCAATCTTGTTGTTCCAGTTGTACACATATGGTATTTCAGATCATTACCCAACAAAATAGGTTATTTATTAGGATTACCATCAAAAAAATTAGATCCATCATTTATTACGAAAATATGTAGTTATTCAGCCAGGTGCAGCAGCCAATATCCCTATGCGATAAACCGGTGTAGAATACCTTGACTTTTTAAGCGAAGAAGAATATTATCAAATTTTGGAACAACTTCCAAAAGAAAATCAATTTTAGACGACAAAGATCCCAATAAGTTTATCGCTAAAATGGGTGCAGAAGCCATCACGATTGTTAGCACGAATTGACTTAGACGACATTTCTTTTGAATTAGAGATAAAGCATCCAAAGAAACATCTCAACAAAGAAAGCAAGAAGCTTTAAAACGTTTGCAAGTTATTGAAGCTTTTCGTCAAGCCAATCAAGAGTTGAAAACAGACCCGAATGGATGGTCATAAAAGTATTCCTGTAATTCCCCCTGAATTAAGGCCGTTAGTTCCATTAGATGGTGGCGTTTTGCAACCGCTGATTTGAATGACTTGTATCAGACAGAGTAATTATTCGTAACAACCGTTTAAAAGGATTAATTGAAATTAAAGCCCCTGAAGTTATCTTGACGCAACGAAAAGAGAATGCTTCAGGAAGCCGTAGATGCGCTATTTGATAACTCAAGAAAAACAACAGCAGTTAAAACAGAAATCAACCGTCCATTAAAATCATTATCCGATGCATTAAAAGGAAAGCAAGGTCGTTTCAGACAAAACTTACTTGGAAAAAGAGTTGATTATTCTGCTCGTTCCGTAATTGTCGTTGGTCCTGAATTAAAACTACACGAATGCGGCTTGCCAAAAGATATGGCCGCAGAATTATTCAAGCCCTTTATCATTCGAAGTCTGATTGAAAGAGGTAGTTGTAAAAACAGTAAAATCCGCCAAAAAAGTTGTAGAAAGAAAAGACCCTGTTATATGGGATATATTAGAAAACATATTGAAAGGTCATCCGGTACTATTAAACCGTGCCCCCACCTTACACCGTTTAGGTATTCAAGCATTTCAGCCAAAATTAGTAGAAGGTAAAGCCATTCAGTTCACCCATTGGTATGTACTGCATTTAATGCCGACTTTGACGGTGACCAAATGGCCGTGCATGTTCCCTTAGCAATGCAGCAATTTTGAAGCCCAAATTTTAATGCTTGTCTTCCCACAATATCTTCAATCCTTCCAACGGAACACCTATTGCCGTTCCTTCCCAAGACATGGTCTTGGATTTATTATCTCACCAAAGAAAAATCTAGTCACTAAGAAAACCTGTAAAAGGAGAAGGAGAAGTTTTTTATAGCTCAGAAGAAGTAATAATTGCTTAAATGAGAAAAAGTTGACTTCACGCTCAAAATAAAGTTAAGATGATAATGTTATAGAAAATGATCAATTAGTCACAAAATTATAGACACTACAGTTGGAAGAGTTATTTTTAATCAAAAGTCCCAAGAGAAGTAGGATTTATCAATGAATTATTGACAAAAAAATCATTGAGAGATATTATTGCGAATAGTATTAAAATAAGTAGGAATGTGCCAGAACATGCTCAATTCTTAGATGACATTAAAGAACTTAGGATTCATGACTGCATTTCAGAGGCGGCTTATCATTTACATTAAGTGATATTACTACACCTCGAAAAGAAAAAAGAGATCTATGAAGAGGCCAGAAAGAAAGTAGAAGAAGTAATGCTAACTATAATATGGGGTTTATCACCAAGCAAAGAAAGATATAACCAGATTATCGATATTTGGACACACGCGAACGTGAAAATCACTAAAACCGTCATTGACGACATTAAAATCTGACCGACAAGGATTTAACCCGGTTTATATGATGTTAGATTCCGGTGCCCGTGGTTCTAATGAGCAGATTAAGCAGTTAAGTGGTTGGAGAGGATTGATGGCTAAGCCACAAAAATCAGGAAGTACAAGCTCTGAGTTTATTGAAAACCCAATTATTAGTAATTTCCGTGAAGGATTGACTGTTCATGAGTATTTCATCTCTACCCACGGTGCTCGTAAAGGTCTTGCCGATACAGCGCTTAAAACAGCTGACGCCGGTTATCTGACTCGTAGGTTAGTGGATGTTGCTCAAGATGTTATTATTACTGAAACAGATTGTGGTACATTAAGAGGTATAACAATGTCCGCCTTAAAACAAGGTGATGAAATCATTGAAAGTTTATACGATAGAATTTTAGGTCGTGTTGCATTCAACGATGTATATCATCCTCACTACAGGAGAACTCATAGTAGCAGGAGGTGAATTGATTGATGAAAAAGTAGCTCAAAAAATTGCTGACTCACCGATTGAAAGTGTAGAAATTCGTTCTGTACTTACCTGCGAATCCAAAATTGGCGTTTGTGCAAAATGTTATGGACGCAACCTTGGTAACGGCAGAATGGTTCAATTAGGAGAAGCTGTTGGAGTAATTGCAGCACAATCTATCGGAGAGCCAGGTACTCAGCTTAACGCTTCGTACTTTCCACGCTGGTGGTACTGCCTCGGTAGTGATGGCAGAAAACGCATTGCGCTCAAAATATGATGGTATTGTTGAATTAGATGAAATTAAGACAGTAGAAACTGAAGACCAAAACGGAGAAAAAATAAATGTGGTAGTAGGTAGATCATCAGAATTAAGAGTAGTTGATCCTAATACCGGATTAGTACTTTTCACTGGTAATATTCCTTATGGGTCTGCACTAAGAGTGAAAAGTGGACAAAAAGTTAAAAAAGACCAATTGCTTTGTGAATGGGATCCATATAACGCTGTAATCGTTGCAGAATTTGGTGGTAAAGTAGAATATGAAAACATTATTGAAAATGTTACTTATCACGAAGAAGTGGACGAAAATACTGGCTTTAGAGACAAAGTTATCATTGATAGTAAAGATAAGTCCATTAACCCCAGTAATAAAAATTAGTGATGCGGCTGGAAATGAACTTAAGAGATACAATATTCCTGTTGGCGCCCATATTATGGTAAATAATAATGAAAAAATTAAGGCAGGTAAGATACTTAGTTAAGATTCCAAGAGTGTCAGCAAAATCAGGTGATATTACCGGGGGGTTACCGAGAGTAACAGAATTATTTGAAGCACGTAACCCATCAGATCCCGCTGTAGTTGAGTGAAATTGATGGTTCAGTTAGTTTTGGTAAAGTAAAAAGAGGTAACAGAGAAATTATTGTGGAATCTAAAACTGGTGAAAGAAGAACATATCTCATCCCATTGACTAAACATATTTTAGTTCAGGAAAACGATTACGTTAGAGCGGGAGACCCGTTATGTGATGGTGCTATCAGCTTAAATGATATACTCAACATCAAAGGGCCCACTGCTGTTCAGGAATATATCGTGAATGAAATTCAAGAGGTGTATAGAAGACAAGGTCAAAGATTGAACGATAAACATTTTGAAGTCATTGTAAGACAAATGATGCGTAAAGTTGAAATAGTTGAACCAGGTGATACTAACTTCCTTGAACAACAGATTGTAAGCAAGATTGAATTTATGGCAGAAAACGATAGGATTTATGGTAATAAAGTAGTATTAGATCCAGGTGATTCTACTGAAGTAAAACGTGGACAAATTATCTCAGCCAGAAAACTAAGAGAAATCAATTCTGTTTTGAAACGAAAGGATTTGAAATTAGTTGAGGCAAGAGATGCTCAGTCCAGCAACGGCAAAACCTATACTTACAAGGTATTACTAGAGCTTCCTTACAAACAATGCAGCTGGATTTCTGCTGCATCTTTCCAAGAAACAACGAAGGTTCTAAATGAAGCAGCAGTAAGCGCTAAGGAAGATCCATTATTAGGTCTAAAAGAAAATGTGATTGTTGGACATTTGATACCCGCCGGAACTGGATTACGCAAATACGAAAAACTCGTTGTAGGATCCTACGATGAATACGAACAGTTAATGGCAAGTAAACAAGAAGTAGAAGAAGAAGCACGCTTGAAATAAGTAAGTCAATCATATAACAAAATCAAAAAGCCCTTCAAAATTTGAAGGGCTTTTTGATTATTGATTATATAAATATGGATCAAAAACTAAATCAGAACATACCTCAAATTATTGAATAATTAATTTTTCAACTATTGAATTTGAATCCGTTTCAACTCTGATGAAATATATTCCACTATGAAAAGCAGATAAATCAATTGAATTTTGATTGGTTTCAAGTATCTTTTTGCCAGAAATATCTGTAATTACAATATTTTTAATATTGTCTGCAAGAACAGTAACAAAATCTTTAGCAGGATTAGGGAAGAATGAAATATTAGAATTATTTAATATAAAATTATTGGTTTCATTACTTAAAGTTTGATAGTTACTATTTATGGTCACTGTTGATTGTACAGAAGTTCCACCAATAGTAGATGAAATGGTAGAATTTTGTACTGTTAATATTGGCCAATTGTTATTAGGGTTAGGGAAATTGGAATACGAAGGAGCATAATAGTCATATTGATCAACTGTTAATGTTCCTTGAATAAAAGATATAGTAAATGTCATTAATTGCTGCGTTTGAACCCTGATAACATTAACATACGTTTGTCCCCCTGGAACAATTAAAGTACCAGTGGCATTTGCAGTAAAACTACTCGTGCCAACAAAATTACCGTTATTTCCAAGTGCATTAATAGTACCTGCAACTGTACTGGTATTGGTTGTTCCTAATCCCATAGGATAAACTCCCAGAGTAGCAGGAGAGAAGTATAATTTTAAAATAACAGGATAACCACCTAAAGTTAAATTACCTCCATAGAATTCTAATTTATTAGATTGTGAGTTATAAAAAGTGTTATCAGTACCTGTTTGTACTGCTACATTAGCAGATGGATAAAGCAGATGCCGACTACCAGTAGATGCAACCGAAACACCTTGCATTGTGTAAGTTCCTGGTGTGTTATACTTAATGAGGCAAAATTAAAAGTATTTACCAGGGACCCTGGATTTACCTAAATTAGTAGGTAATGTAGTCGGGATCGGCGTATTGAAAGGTGTAAACATCTCCAACGGGCTGGTGCGTGTGTGCTTTGATTGAGTGTTTGAGAAAAGATTGAAATACTGGTAAAAACTAAAATTGATAAACATAATTTTTTCATAGTATTAAAGTTTTAAGTTGATGCAAATTTATAAAATTAAATTTTTATTTCAATGCAATTTTAGAATAATATTTTGAAGGCACTTTCTTTTGAATAATTTCCAATGTTCTTTCTACAATTTTTATTAGGTGAAATACCACATTCTTCGTATAATTCCATGGGCTCTCCATGCTCAATAAATTGATCAGGGATTCCCATTCTAATAAGGTCATTCTTATAATTATTATCTGCCATGAATTCAAGAACTGCACTACCCAATCCTCCAATTATTGTACCATCTTCAATGGTAATAATTGTTGAATATTTATTACAAACTTCGTGTAAAATTTCTTCATCAATGGGGCTTAACAAATCGCATGTCATAATGTGCAGGCGAGATGTGATGTTTTTTCTTCTAGTGTTTTAATAGCTTCTTCTACAAAATTTCCAATATGTCCAATACTTAAAAAACATATATCCTTTCCATCTTTAATTTTTCTACCCTTTCCAATTTCAATTTTTTCAAAGGGCTTTTTTCCAATCTACTAATACACCATTTCCTCGTGGATAGCGAATACTAAAAGGTTGTTGCAACCTCATCCAAGTGTAGCAGTATACATCATATTTCGCAATTCCACTTCATTCATTGGTGGCAGCAACTATCATATTTGGAATACATCTAAAATATGCTAAGTCAAATACTCCATGATGCGTATGGTCCATCTGCACCAACCAATCCTCCCCGATCTAAACAAAATATTACTTTTAATTTTTGTAAAGCCACATCGTGAATCACCTGGTCATAAGCTCGTTGCATAAATGAAGAGTAGATATTACAAAAGGGAATGTAGCCCTGAGTAGCCAATCCTGCGCTGAAAGTAACTGCATGCTGTTCTGCGATTCCAACATCAAATGCCCTGTCTGGCATTGCTTTCATCATGATATTCAATGAAACAGCCGGTGGGGCATGGGGCTGGGTGTAATACCTACAATTTTAGGATTTTTTTCTGCTAATTCAACAATGGTATAACCAAAAACATCTTGATATTTGGGTGGTTGTGGTTGTTTAGGAACAATTTTTACTAATTCTCCCGTTTCTTTATTGAATAATCCTGGTGCATGCCATAATGTTTCATCTCCCTCTTCTGAAAATTTATAGCCCTTTCCCTTTTTCGTTAACACATGCAATAATTTCGGTCCAGGGGATATTTTTAATATCTTTTAATACTTGTGTCAAGCGTATTACATCATGACCATCTACTGGACCAAAATATCTGAAATTAAACGATTCAAATAAATTACTTTGTTTTAATAATGTGGTTTTAATAGCATTTTCAACTTTTGACACCATATCCTGAGCAATAGGACCTAAAGTTTTTAATTTTCCTAACCAGTTCCAAACTTCGTCTTTTAATTTATTATAGGTGTATGATGTAGAAATATCTAACAAATAATCTTTCAATGCCCCTACGTTCGGGTCAATGCTCATCTGATTATCGTTAAGAATGACCAGCAAGTTGGCATTTAAATGTCCCGCGTGATTGAGCGCTTCAAAGGCCATGCCAGCCGTCATAGCACCATCTCCAATAACAGCAATGTGGGTGTTTATCTTTAATACCGGAAAGTTGAGACGCAACTGCCATACCAAGTGCTGCACCAATAGATGTAGATGAATGCCCTACTCCGAAGGTATCGTATATGCTTTCAGAACGTTTAGGAAAGCCGCTAATGCCTTTGTATTTTCTGATTGGTATGAAAAATATCTCTTCTGCCGGTTAAAATTTTATGTCCATACGCTTGATGGCCTACATCCCAAACTAATAAATCATAAGGGCGTATTGAAAACGTAATGCAATGCTACTGTAAGTTCTACTACACCTAAAGATGCTCCAAAATGTCCTCCTTTTACAGATACGACATCAATAATGTAATTTCTTAATTCCTTTGAAATTTCGGGCAAATCATTTATATCAAATTTCTTCAAATCATCCGGTGAGTTGATTTTTTTTAATTTCTCACCGGGTTGAAATGGATTTTCAACAATATTCATTAGGTCAATTAGTTTGATTATAATTTAATAAATTCAACCCTTCTGTTATTTGCCTTTACCTTCAGGGGGTTGAATTAGAATCAACGGGTTCGGGTTTTGCCCCTTTACCATCCGTTTCCATTCTTGATGCGTCAATTCCAAATTCTTTTATTAAAGCATTTTTAACGGACAATGCTCTTCTTTTAGAAAGGTCTAAATTTTTTTCTGGTGTTCCATCGGTATCTGTATGTCCAACAATTTTTATTTTCACACCAGGGAATTCTTTTAAAACTTGTGCAATTTCTTTCAAAGTACCATACGATTCAGGTTTGATTTTATCACTACCACTGTCAAATTTAATTCCTGTGGTAGAAAATTTTCCAGTTTCAATAAGGCTTATGTCTTGTATCCGGTGCACCTATTGCTAATTTGAGATTGGATATAAAATAACGGTCATCATCTTTTATACATGGAGGATAGAATTTCAAAAAGAATTGTTGAAAAATTTTGATTAGCAGCAAAAGCTTTTGGGTGTGAATCAATAACTTTTTTCTTCGTTAAGATATACTCTTAACCTTGATTTTTGCCTCCAAACCGAGACATGTAATTTTCTTTTATCTTTATTATTAATTTGCTTTGTTACCATTTCATTAAAAAAACTTTTCTCTCCATTTTCAAAAACTTCTAATTTAACAAGTCCTGATTTATCATCGGTTGGGTTCTATTGAAACAACTACTGCAGACCTTTTTTTGATACGGAATATAAGAAATATCAAAAATTTCTTTGCCTTGTTTTCCGGTTGCAAAATAATGCCTAATGGTGGAGAATAATAATTGAAATTATCGTTTATTATTAAGTCATATTCTAACGTAAAATTCTCGGGGTAAATTATTAATATACTCTGGATAATGTTTGCCTTGTTTATTAAGGCATGAGCCATTTACCTTGTTCTCCTTCGATATTTACGATTTTCACCAGTACTCATTAGTATTCCATTTAGCAGGGGTAATCGCCAATGTTATCCTGATTAAAATCTTCAACTGCAGATAACTTTTTCACGCGGGAATAAAATCATATTTGGAAATAATAGGTCAATGAAGTGTTTGCTTTGGAAGAATTTGTGGATGAGGAATTATTATTATCAGCATTGGCAGTAGGTGAATTGGAATTAGCATTATCTTCTACTGTATTGTTTTCTTGTTGATTTTTCTTCTTTTTATCTTTTTTCTTAAAGACATTTATAGCTCCTTCTTTCACTACATCAAATGTTTTATTGACCGCATTATCTACTTCACCTAATGTTCTATTCTCTGATGAGGTTTTGGCTTGCTCTTTAACCTTAGTGCCAAACTTGTTGTCTTGAGCAAAGACAACACTAATTGAAATAATTACATAAAAAAAATAGTAAATACGCTTTCATACATTTTTTTTGCAAAAATACATTAAAATTTAAAATTACAACTTTAAAAAATTATGTGAAAATAGTATTACAAGTCCCCTTTTTTAAATTCAAAGAAAATTAGCAACGCAACCAACAATCATTAATAGTCCTCCAAGAGGTGTTATCCAGAATAAATAGGAAGGAAAAGAAATTTCTGTTATTTTTTTCAATGCAATAAAATACACAGAACCAGAAAAAAAATAAACAACCCCGCAAATATCAACCAATATGACCAATAAAAGTATTGTTTTGGATAAAAACTTATTAGCTATTGAAAGTATGAGAGTAATGTAAAGGCAGTATACATTTGATATTTAATCCCCTTTTTCAAAAACTTCTAAATCATGTCGGTCTATTATGCCGCTTCTCAAAAAATTTTCAAGACCGTGAGCAGAGAATGCGCCTAAAATAATTCCGCTTTGGCACCAAGAATTACAGATATCAATATCTGAAATTTAACGATTTTGTTTTTCATAAAATTGTTTTAATCGTTCTTTAGATTCTTTAAAGTATAGCCATTGAAAAGTTTTTTCAAAGTCCTTTTTTGTCTTTCAAGGAATAATAGGATTTTTTTAATGCATCTTCTTTAGTTTGGTCGTGTTGTAATAAGTGAATTAATGTGGAAAGTTGATGAATAGTAATGGTATAGTGAGAAAAAATTATTTTCATTATATCTAATATTTCTAAATCATTTTGTAAGTTTTTTTATTTGAGTAATAAAATTATTCAAAACAGAATCTGGTAAGGTTGGGATGATTAGATAAATTAAGAAGGATAGTTTTGATAGTGTTCTAAAAATGTTTGTTGTGCGACATTGTTTTTTAAATAGAAAATTCCAATTCTCTAATTCAAAAACGTTATTCAATTTTGGTAATAATTGTTTAGCAAT
The DNA here is from genome assembly GCA_026003255.1 of Bacteroidia bacterium. GTDB lineage: Bacteria > Bacteroidota > Bacteroidia > B-17B0 > Aurantibacillaceae > BPGX01. The sequence continues at coordinate 29,688 of BPGX01000007.1, forward strand.
TTTCAATCGTTCCACTTCAAAAGGCACAAGTTCAAGAAGATTTTGGGCTTGTGTAGGATTAAAGCAATTATGTTTAATAAATTGTTCCATTAAAACAATTCGCCTATCTACATTAGGAATACCTTCAAGATGTTTGAATACTTTGTAAAAATCTGCCGTATCCATTGCCTTTCAAACAAACATTATTAGTATCATTCAGAAAGATTATTTTATGCAATGTTTTTTCTTCACGAGTTTTTACTTGTATCGTTGTGTCTACTTGCGGGTATAATGGGCTTTAAATCGGGATGAAGGGTAAGGTTGCAAGGTATTGAATTCGTTGGTTATTTTTTTGTATTACATAAATTACATCTTGGTTTTTGTACAGATTTTGCAGGATGAAATAAATATACATGTAGTATCAATAGATTTTAAGTTAGGGATTAGCAAAAATTATCTTGACTTTAATAGGATTGTCATTGATTTGAGTAAGTTTTACATCAGTTTGTGGTATAGCTGGGAATAAAATTACTCCCTCCACTCTACTTGGAATGGTTCTGTACTTTTCTGAAAAAATAATTAAATTATTTTGGGCAATTGAAATAGTACAAATAATCAAAGATACTAATGTTCCGAAAAAAAATTTCATTTGTACAAATTTAGTGTATTTATTTTAATTTATCATATGCCATTAACCCATCTGCGACTACAAATGCACTTCCAGTTATTAATATTAAGTCATTTCGTTTTGAATCAGCTACTGCATCTCTTAATGCATCGGAAACATTTGAATACTTTTTGTAGCTTAGTGAAAATTTTTTGAATACGGTTTCTAATTCATCAACTGGTATAAAGCACGAGGAACATTGGGTTGCGTAATGTAATAAATGGCTTTTTTGGGGTAATAATGGAATAATGTTTTCTATTTCTTTGTCTTTGACAACTCCGAAAACTACTCTCAATGTATGGTGAAAGAATAATTTTTCAGGTTAGATAATGTGTTTTGTAATCCCTCCCGACTTGTACCCATTTTATTTTTTAATTTTTTAAGTATTTGATTTTCAGTATGTTTTTCCTTAAAATTAGTGCTTTTTACCGCACTAAAGCATTTTTTTTATGAAGGTTAGAGTGGTTTCAACGGCTTCTCATGCAAAAGCAGTTCAAGTTGTAACTTATCGTAATAACAAACGCATCGTTCTCAAACACATTGGCTCTGCTCATTCGGAGGCAGAACTTAAACAAATGATACATCTCGCTCAGCAATGGATTCAAAAGCATTCTCATCAACTCTCTTTATTTCCACAACCATCTACACTTTTGGTATCATTAGATAATTGTAATTTTCTGGGGGTTAAGTATCGTTTTTTCTACAACACTATCAACAAGATACTTCATTTAATGGGCTTAAATGTATTGCCTGATTTATTAAATGATTTGGCTACCATCAGAGTATTTGAACCTGCATCTAAATTGCAATCTATTCGCCTTATAGAAGATTATTTTGGTATTCAACATGTTCGTAAAAATTATTATAAACTGGTGCCCCAACATTATCAGTTAAAAAACATTACTGAAAGAAAAGTATTGGAATTTGTAAAACAACATTATCAATGTAGTTTTAATCTTTTGTTTTATGATGTTACTACATTGTATTTTGAAACATTTGAAGAAGATAAATTGCGGGCAAATGGCTTTTCAAAAGACAATAAAATGCATCAACCACAGATATTGGTTGCTTTAATGGTTACCCAAGATGGCTTTCCGATTTGTTATGATATATTTTCTGGGAATACATTTGAAGGTCATACACTTATTCCTGTTGTAAAAAGATTTATGCAAAAGCATAATATTTCTTCTGTTACTATTGTTGCCGATGCAGGGATGATAAGCAAATCCAATATAGAAGAACTTCAAAAGCATAAGATAGATTATATTGTAGGAGCGAGATTGGGTAATTTACCGAAGTGGTTAATAGATAAGATAGATAAAGAGTTAGAAAGAATAAATGGGCATAGTATTAGAATAAAAACAGATAAAGGGGATTTAATTTGTAGTTATTCTACACCCAGATATCACAAGGACAAATATGAAATGGAACAACAAATTCAAAAAGCAAAAGATATACTTGAAAATCCTCATAAGAAGAAGAGAATAAAGTTTATTAAAATGACAGAATCAAAGGTTGAGTTGAACGAAGAACTTATACAAAAGACGAAACAATTACTTGGGATAAAAGGATATTATACGAGTTTAGATTCATCTGTGGCAGATGATAGGATGATAATAGAAAGATATCATGAGTTATACAGAATAGAGCAAGCATTTAGGATATCAAAAAGCGACATAAAGACAAGACCGATATATCACTATAAAGAAGAGCCGATACAACTTCATATATTGATTTGTTTTATAGCATTAGCGATTTCCAAGCATATTGAATTAAAAACAGGGGTAAGCATTAAGAGATTTGTACAGGAGAGTAGGAGAGTATTAGATGGAGAGATTTATGATAAGATGAACGAAAAAAAGTTTAATATATCTACACCGATTCCAAAAAATTTAAGCGAAATCATAAATAAACTTTTTACACCGCACTAAAAGTTACAAGTCAGGAGTAAGTTTTACATCAGTTTGTGGGTATAAGCTGGGAATAAATTACTCCCCCACTCTACTTGGAATGGGTTCTGTACTTTCTGAAAAAATAATTAAATTATTTTGGGCAATTGAAATAGTACAAATAATCAAAGATACTAATGTTCCGAAAAAAAATTTCATTTGTACAAATTTAGTGTATTTATTTTAATTTATCAGTATGCCATTAACCCATCTGCGACTACAAATGCACTTCCAGTTATTAATATTAAGTCATTTCGTTTTGAATCAGCTACTGCATCTCTTAATGCTATCGGAAACATTTGAATACTTTTTGTAGCTTAGTGAAAATTTTTTTGAATACGGTTTCTAATTCATCAACTGGTAAAGCACGAGGAACATTGGGGTTGCGTAATGTAATAAATGGCTTTTTGGGGGTAAGTAATGGAATAATGTTTTCTATTTCTTTGTCTTTGACAACTCCGAAAACTACTCTCAATGTATGGTAAGAATAATTTTTCAGGTTAGATAATGTGTTTTGTAATCCCTGTTTGTTATGAGCGATATCAGCAATGATAAAAGGAGAAATTTTTAATATCTCCCATCTACCCATAAAGCCAGTAATTTTTGGAGTATTTTTTATAGCATATTGTATTTTATTGGTTTTTAATTTCCATCCTAATCCTCTCAATATTTCACAAGCAGCCAACACACATCTTATATTTTTTGACTTGATAAATGCCAGATAAGGCGGATTGCAATTTTATTGATTTCATTTTTTAGATTTATCTAAATTATTTTTTTTGATAATTCAAATTATTTATATTTAATTTATCTAAATTATTTTTTAGACAATTATTATTATATTTTTTTATATTTGTCTAAAAATTTATTTAGAATATTATAATTAAAAAAATAAGACAATTCTAAAAATTTTGGGGGTTTGTATGATGTTTTGTATTTTTACAATTTTAGTGAGCATAAATGAAGGGTGGCCTGTCTCTCCTTTGCCACTTTTGAAAATACAAAATGCAACTCCTTTTTGAAATTCTGAAATTAATACCGGTCTTTGATGCTTAATAATTCCAGCTTTTTCAAATGCAATTTTATCCAATGTATCACCTAAAAATTGTTTGTGATCTTCTCCAATGTTTGTAATAATGGATAATTCAGGTATCACAACATTTGTTGAATCTAACCTCCCACCCATTCCTGTTTCCAATGATTACAATATCTACTTTCTTATCAGAAAAAATATTGAAAAGCCAATGCTGTCGTCCACTCAAAAAAAGATGGTTTGATTTCTTCAAAATGACTTTTATATTTTTTTAACAAAACTTGTTACATATCTCTTTGAAATCATTTCTCCATTAATACGAATACGCTCCCTGAAATCAATCAAATGTGGCGATGTAAATAATCCCGTGGTTTTATATCCGTTTTCCTCTGAAATATTGCAGCCAACATATTCGAAACTGATCCCCTTTCCATTTGTTCCAGCAATGTGTATAAACCTTAATTTTTTTTCAGGATACCCTAACTTTTCACACAATGCTTGTATATTCTTCAAATCTGCTTTTATAGCGCAGCAGCTCCTATTCTTTGAAACATTGGTAATTGAGCATACAAATAATCCAATACTTCTTGATACTTCATTTTTTTTGTACAAAATATAAAGGATTGTATAATGCAACTTTATTTTGAACCAATTAAAAAATCATAGAAAACACAAATCATTTCTCTATTCTATAACTAAAACGCTCAACATCTAACTTACCTTTAACTTACCATTTCTAACTTCTAATCCCCAACTCCTACCTCTTAACTTATTTTATTGTGTAAATCAGTCCCAATCAACGCCATCTGTGTTTCATTATATTCAATAAATTATTCACTTTACAACTCATAACTCTCAAATCTTATGAAACACATAGGCACATAGAAAATTCATAGAGCACATTGAACAAATTTTTGTAAATAAAAATTCAGTATAATAATCTGGTGAGCATCAGTAACAATCTGTGTCATCAGTGTTCCATTGTATTGAAAAATCTTATCTCATACTATTAACTCTCAATTCAACACTCACAACTCATTAACTATCAACCCCCACCTCCTCACTCACAAACTCCAATAATTCAACTTTTTAATTTTTATCCTTATAAATACCCCTTCACGTCTACTAAAAGTCCTTTTGGCTTTAGTAATTTTTGAAAATCTTTTTTCTGTCAAATTCAAATATTCTTTATGATTTACTGCAACAATAATAGCATCATAAGCTTTTACTTTTGGCTTCTTGATTAAACTTAACCCATATTCGTGTTTTACTTCTTCATTATCAGCATGCGGATCTACAATATCGACTTTTACCGAATAGGATTGCAGTTCTTTTACGATATCAGCCACTTTACTATTTCTTATATCCGACACATTTTCTTTAAATGTGAAACCCATGATTAAAACTTTCGCATTTCTTGGATTTTTACCAGCAGCAATAATTTTCTTAACCGTATTTTTGGCTACATAAAATCCCATACTATCATTCACATAGCGTCCACTATTAATAATTCTCGCGTGATATCCCAACGATTCTGCTTTGTATGTTAAATAATATGGATCAACCCCAATACAATGTCCACCCACTAATCCCGGATAAAACTTTAAAAAATTCCACTTTGTACCGGCTGCCTCCAATACATCATAAGTATTGATACCCATGCGTGAAAAAATGATGGATAATTCATTCATCAAAGCGATATTCACATCTCTTTGCGTATTTTCAATAATCTTGGCGGCTTCCGCAACCTTAATGCTTTTGGCTTTGAAAACACCCGGTTCTACAATAATTTCATAAACCTTTGAAATCTCTTCCAAACTTTCTTTATCACATCCAGAAACGACTTTAATAATTTTTGTAATAGTATGTTCTTTATCTCCCGGATTGATTCTCTCAGGCGAGTAACCTACCTTAAAATCTTTACAAAATTTCAAACCCGATTCTTTTTCCAATACAGGCACACAATCTTCTTCCGTACAGCCCGGGTATACCGTTGATTCAAAAACCACATAATCTCCTTTTTTCAATGCCTTTCCAACTGTATGACAGGCCGATAATAATGGCTTCAAATCAGGTAAGTTATGCTCATCAATAGGTGTTGGAACAGCAACTATAAAAAAGTTTGCTTTCTTTAAATCATTCGGATTTGAAGTAAAAGTAATATCTGAATTTTCAAATTCGGAAGACGGCAGTTCATTACTTGGATCTTTCTTGTTCTTCATCATTTTTACCCGTTCTTCATTTATGTCAAATCCAATTACCTTTACTTTCTTTGCAAAAGCAAGTGCAATTGGTAATCCTACATATCCCAATCCTATTACTGCAATACTTTTTTTCTTTTCAATAATATCTCTGGAAATACTCATATTATAAAAAATTTATAGTAAACTATTAGATTTTTGTAATAAAGAATGATTTTTCTTTAATAAACTCATTGGCCTTAAGGCATAAATTCGTTCAATAATATTTACCACTTTAAGCCCTTCCAATGCATTAGTAGTAGCAGATTGTGTATTGTTTAATGTTTGTACAACATTTTCTATCACATAATGATGATTATTAGCAGAACCTTTATAAGGTCCGTAATCATTAGCAGGATTGGTGGGTGGCAATTCCGGCATTTGATAATCTTTAATATGACAATATTCTACTCTATCCATATACTGACCACCTACTTTTATAGACCCCTTACTCCCAATGACAGTAATGGATGATTCTAAATTTCTATCCCACACCGCAGTAGAATAATTGATGCAACCTATACCACCATTCACAAATTCAAACTGAACCAATCCACTATCTTCAAAATCAGTTAACCGTTGATGATTAAAATCTGCAAACTTAGCTTGTATATTTTTTATATCTCCAAAAATCCAATACAACAAATCAATCCAATGTGAAAACTGAGTAAACAATGTTCCTCCATCCAATTCCTGAGATCCTTTCCAATTCTTTCCAGTGTAATAACGTTCGTCTCTGTTCCAATAACAATTTAATTGAACCATGTATATATCACCAATAATTTTTTTATCAACAATTTCCTTTAACCAGACAGAAGGCGGCGAATATCTGTTCTGCATTACACAAAAAACTTGCTTGTGATATTTCAATGCTGTGTAAATAATTTTCTCTGCATCCGCTGTACTTAATGCTAGTGGCTTTTCTACCACTACATGCTTAGAATGAGTCAAACAATCAATGGCTTGCTGAGCATGCAATCCATTTGGAGTACAGATATTTACTACTTCTATTTCGGGAAGTTTATTTAACATCTCAATATAGTCCTGATAAAATGGCTCTTTCAACTCTGATAACCCCAATGCTTCTTTGTCTTGAATATCACACACAGCCACCAGATGACAGTGTTCATTACGGCGAATCATCTCTGCGTGTCGCTTCCCAATATGTCCCTGACCTATAACAGCAAAATTTATCTTTTTCATATTATTCAATTCTAAAAACTTTACCATCTTTTAATTGATACTTTTGTCCACTCTCTGGACAAACAGCAATGCCCTTTTCATCAAAATTCAAACGATGTCCATACTCACTCATCCATCCAATCTGACGAGCAGGATTCCCTACCACAAGCGCATAATCGGGCACATCTTTTGTAACTACTGCACCCGCACCAATAAAGGCATACTTGCCAATCGTATGCCCGCAAACAATAGTCGCATTAGCACCAATAGATGCACCTTTTTTTACTAATGTCTGAAGGTATTGGTCTCTTCGAGCAATAGCACTTCTTGGATTAATGACATTCGTAAAAACCATAGATGGTCCTAAAAACACATCATCCTCACAAATTACACCCGTATAGATAGACACATTATTTTGAACCTTTACATTATTCCCTAATACTACCTTTGGAGACACCACCACATTTTGTCCAATGTTACAATTTTCTCCAATTACACAATCCGGCATAATATGCGAAAAATGCCATATTTTAGTGCCTTTTCCAATCTTACAACCTTCATCAATTACAGCCGTCGGATGCGCAAAATATTCTCTATTATCTACCATATAAAAAAATGAAGGGCAAAAGTAGGAAAAAAATGAATGCAAAGATTTTCAAAAATTCAACTCAATAACATTCACTTTGAAATTTAATAAATTTTTATACTTTTTAGTGATAAAATAATTATAATTACTCCCCCAATATGCACATCACAAAATTACCATATCTCAAATTAGTTTTTGAAAATTCATTTCAACCTTACGAAGTAGATAAACTTAGAGATATTGCTATTTCTCTAACAAAAGGGCATGCTATTCTTTATCATAATCATATTGAAAACAAATTTAATTACGACTACCCACTCATACAATATAAAATCATTAGCAACAAAGGCGCTATTTTGTATTTACATCACGGTATTGAGCACATTCATTACTTGTTTAATCAATTAGAAGAAAGTAAAGGGAAAATTAAACTCAAACTTCAAAAAATTTTTTCCTTTAATTATTCTATTGTATCAAACGGAGAATTTGAATATGAATTGCTTAGATGGCTACCACTTTACGATGAATATTACGAAGAATTTAAACAACTTGAACTACCAGAAGAAAAAGAGATATTTTTGAAAATTCGTTTGAAAGACAATATCCTTACTTTTTTAAGAGGGATTGACTTTAATTTTACAAATAATAATGATAAAATAGAAATACAAAATTTTCAAATTCTCAAAGAAGATTGGATAAGCTTCAAAGACGTAAAATTCAAATATTTTAATGTCAAATTCAAGACCAATATCTTCTTACCACCACACATAGGATTAGGCAAAGGAGCTGCAAAAAATTATGGTGTTGTCTTTCCTCAAAAACATCCATCAAAAATTGTGAATAAAAAAATATAATTTGTGGATAAAATTTACGATGATTTATAGGATTTATTAATTAAAATTGCACACTTATCGAAAAAAAACAACATTTCATTATGACCGAACAATTGAGCAATGAAAAATACAAAATATACCTCGCTGCTTTATTGCATGATATTGGGAAGTTTTGGCAAAGGGCGGATACTTACATAAACGGAAAATGGGAAAATCTAAATAAAGATCAATTTAAAGAAGAAGTTTTTTGTCCTAAATACAATAATTCATACTCTCATAAACATGTTTTATGGACGGCTCAATTTGTTGAAGAAATTTTAGGGATTAAAGGGGAAGGAGAAGAAAGCTTAATTAGAATTGCTGCAAAGCATCACGATCCAGGAAGTAATCTTTTATGTAATATCATCACAAAGGCAGATCATTTATCAAGCGGCATGGACAGAAGTCAATTAACCGAAGATCAAAAAAATGAAGATGATATTGGAAATTATAAATCTACTCCAATTAGATCTATTTTTGGTACGATTAGTAGAAAAGATACAGATCAAGTAAGCTTGAAGTATAGATTGCCCGTTCAGATATTAGATATCAACAATATAATGCCTATCACTGAACAATTCCGTCCTGATGAAATAGAAAAACTTTACAAAGATACCTGGGAAAAATTTGTAACTGAAATAAAAAACTTGAAGTCAAAGTATGACAATAATATATACAATAAAAGTTTTTGTGATACTTTATTGTATTTATTCCAAAAATATTGCTCATACATACCATCAAGCACTCACGACTTGCCTGATGTATCCTTGTATGACCATAGTAAAACTACAGCAGCATTTGCCGTTTGCTTATGGGAATACATAAAAGATAAAAAGAAACAAAGCATCTCAGAAATTAATAATAACATTAATAATAACGAATGTCCTTTTCTCTTATTAGGAGCAGATTTGTCAGGAATTCAAAAATACATTTTCAATGTAATTTCTAAAAATGCCGCAAAAAATCTGAAAGGTCGGTCCTTTTATTTACACTTAATTACTACAACTATAGTCAAAAAAATTCTTGATAAAACAAATTTATTTGAATGCAATCTTATTTATAATTCCGGTGGAGGTTTTTACTTGATCCTGCCTAATACAGAAAATATCAAATCAATCATTAATGAGATAGAAAAAGAAGTCCAAAAAGAACTCTTAGAAAAAACTTATGGAGAACTTTCCCTGGCAATGCAATATGTGGAATTTTCCATGGAAGAAGTAATGAATAAAAAAATAAATGAAATCTGGGAAAGGTTGTTTAATAAACTTGAAGTAAAAAAACAACAAAAATTTCTTCCATTATTAAAAGATGAAAATGCCTATAATTTGTTTTTTAATGTAGAAAACAATAGCAATAATAATCATCATTGGAGATTATCTGTTAATGATGTTATTGAAAAAGGTAAATCAATTGAAAAAGATGATATTACTGGAAAATTAATTACGCATCCTGAAAAAACAGATGGATTAACAGTATCACATACTTCAAAAGAGCAAATTGACCTGGGTAAAATTCTTAAAAACGCAGATTATTGGATTATCACTCCTTCTAATGAAAACAACGGACATGTTAAGTTTCTGGGATACTCGCATTACTTATTTAAGAAAAACTCTCTTGATGAATACAAAGCATGTTTTAATAATTCATATACAAAAGTTTTATTATTTAATAACACAGATTTCTTAAACGATATTACTCCTCCCCAAAATGATGTAATGGGAGCCGTAATAGGCTTTGAATTTTATGGTGGAAATACTTATCCTGTTGATGAAAATGGTAATCCTAAAAGTTATGACCAGCTTCCCAAAGGCGAACTCAATAAAAATGCTATCATCCGAATGGATGTTGATAATCTGGGATATTTATTTCAAAATGGTTTTAAGCCCGAACAACGTTCATTCAGCAGATATTCTCAATTGAGTCGAAATCTTGATTTATTCTTCAAAGGATATTTAACTCATCTATGGAACAGTAATAACGACTATCAAAATCATACTGTAATTCTTTATGCTGGCGGTGATGATTTATTCCTGCTTGGAGATTGGGAAATTACCATCAACTTTGCTAAAAAAATTCGTGATGACTTCAGGAAATATGTTTGTGAACATCCATTAATTACGTTATCAGGAGGTATTATCATTGTACCACCAAAATATCCAATTCTCAAAATGGCCGAATGGTGCGATGAAATGGAGAAAAAGGGTAAAAAATATAAATGGAAAAATGAAAAAGTAATTTTCTTTGATAGAGAAGGTAAACCATTTAATGCTGATAAAGAAAAAGATGCAATTGGTGTTTTTGATTTTGCCCTAAGCTGGGATGTGGAGTTTAGTAAAATATATGAACTTGGTGAAGAAATTTTCAATAAAATAGTTAATAAAGAATTGCCCAAAACATTCATTCAAAAAATACAGCACTATTACGAACAGGAGATATTTACAAGAAATTCATTAAACGAACCAATTTCCAGCAATCAAATATATAATAAAAGATTATTTTGGTTGTTAGCTTATGATTTTGCAAGAATGATGGAAAGAAATAAAAATCAAAAACAATTTTTAGAACAAATATTAAAAGATATTTTTGAAAATAAATGGAAAGAAAATCAAATCAACACAAATTATCATAGTTTAATCCTTTATGCTCTTTCTGCAAGAGTAGCAGAATTTAAAGTAAGAAACCATAAAAATTAAAATATATGAATAAACATTTTGAAAACACAAGAAAAGATTATAAAAAAAATGAAGAAAGTAAAAAATTAAAGGATGAATTTGATTCTTTGAAATTTAAAGAAGATTGGATAAAAACTGAAGCTGATGAAAATATGATTGAATATTGCTCAAAAATTGCTAAGATTCTTGTTGATGTTAAGGTTACTTCTTCTCAATTAAGAAACATCTATGGAGAAATTTTAAGAATAAAAATGAAAAGAAATAAAAGAATTGATAGCAAAAATGATTTAATTCTTTTAAAGCCGAAACTTTACTACAATAATAGTCGTATGCAAAAGGAATTAGGAAAAGAAATTTTTAACAAGTTTATCAAAAATCACTTAGAAAAAGCTATAAAAATAGCAATAGATAATTTTAACAATGACAAAATCTTTAACAATTTTCATAATTATTTTGAAGCAATCTTGGCGTATCATAAATATTGGGATTAAATTGAAAATGAACACGAGGAAAATGTATATAATTAAAAAAGAAATTAAAAAAACATTTTAAAAGTTATTAATCATAAAACTAAAATAGAAAAAACTATGATACAACTCAGAAAAAAAATCTTTATTCAGGGAGAAATCAAGCTTCTTACTGGTACCATGATTGGAGGTACTAATAATCAGATGGGAATTGGAGGACTAGACAAATCCATCATAAGAGATCCTCTTACACAATTACCCATCATTCCCGGTTCCTCTCTCAAAGGGAAAATGAGAGCACTTCTGGAACTTTCAAAAGGAAAGTATAAATCTGGTGGAGACGTTGGTAATGATCCTGCCATTACTTGTTTATTCGGAACTAGTGCTGCAGAAAATGAAAATAGTCATGCTTCAAGATTAATTGTCAGAGATGCCAAACTCATCGTTGATGAAAATGATAAGCGCTGGGACAATACCGATCTCTTATACTCAGAAGCAAAAACAGAAGTTGTCATCAATCGCCTTACATCCAAAGCCACTCCCAGAACAAATGAACGTGTACCAGCCGGAGCAAAGTTCAATTATGAAATGATAATTAACATTGTTTGTGAAGAACAAAATGTGAAGGAAGAAGAAGAAAAATTATGTAAACTACTCGCAGAAGGCATTAAACTTCTTGAAGAAGATTACATTGGTGCAAATGGTTCAAGAGGTTACGGTCAAATTAAATTCATCAACACAAAAATTAAAGTAAAAAATTATCCAGGAAATAATTCCTTCGAAGATGATCCTTCTGAAATTTCAGAACATTTCGATGATTTTAAAAATGAGTAAGCAATGTCTCAAAATAACTCTACTTTAAAATTTTCTATCATTAAACTTAAATTTATAGAACCTATTGCTCTTAGCTCTGAAAGAGACGATGATTATATCAAAGACGTAAATTCCATTCCTTCAGATACTCTAAAAGCTGCTCTCATCTCTGCTTTTGCTGAAGTTTCTACTAACCAGATTGAAATCAACGAATTTAACGAACATCTTATTGTTTCTTCTGCTTTTCCGTTTATTAATGATCTTTATTTCTTCCCTAAACCTCAATTATCTATTCAAAATTATATTGAAAAATCTCAAAACCAAAACCAAAACCAAAATGATTTTGAACTGAAGTATAGAAAAAAGTTGAAAAAAGTCAAATTCATTGAAAAAAATGTTTTAGAAAAAATTATCTCCGGGACTAAATTATATTTTGATGAAATTATTAATTTCAATGACTTTGAATCTATCGCATTAAAAAGTCCTATATCTTCTAATACTAACTATCCTTCTAAAATTTACGTTTCTGAAACAATTGAACGTGTCAGTTTAGGTTGTAAACCTTACCTTGACATTCCACACTCTGAAAAAGGTGATCCATATTATTTTACAAGAACTCACTTCTTTCAATCCGATAAGTATTCAACCGGATTGTGGTTTGCCTGGCAATCTAATCAAGCCGATGTAATCAAAATCAATGATTGCCTACTAAACGCATTAGAGTTACTTAAAAACAATGGAATCGGTGCCGACAAAAGTATTGGTCATGGAAAATTTGAATTTGAAGTAGCTACCATTGAATTAAATTATCCATCGGATTTTTCACACATCATTAATCTATCAAAATTTCTCCCTTCTGAAAAAGAATTTCAGAACATATCATTAGAAAACAGCATGTACAATTTATCCCTATGCGGCGGATATATTGCCGGTTCCTCTGATCATTCCAAAAGACACTGGATAAGAAAATACGTGTGGATGTTTGACGAAGGAAGTATATTAAAATTTAATAATCAATCCGAAACCGAAAAAATTATTTTTGGAAAAAATGTGATAGCATTAAATTCCAGTTCTTTGCCTCATCAAGTTTTCAGAGATGGAAGATCAATTTTTTTACCTATTAAACTCTCTTGATTATGCAGGTAGAACAAGTAAAAAGCTATAAAAAAGAAATTATAGAATTAAACTGTAAAATATTAACTCCATTACACATTGGTAGCGGTAATGTTCTCAATAAAGGAATTGACTTTTTTATCGACAATAATCAAGCAGGAATCATAGATATTCATAAAATCTACAATAAAATCGGAGAAAGTAAAATTCAATGGTGGACTGATAAAATAAAATCCGGTGAAGATATCTGGTATGAACTGAGAGATAAGTATAAGTGTTCGCTGGATGATATTTCTAAAGAAATTTTACCATTAAAAACATCTTCATATAAAAATCAAATCAGAGAATTCTTAAGAAATCAGTATACCTCTAATCCAATTATTCCCGGAAGTTCAATAAAAGGTGCCATTCGAACGGCTGTTTTTACTCATAAAATATTACAAGACAAATCAAAACTTGAAGCATTTAAAGAAAAAATTAATGAAGCTCATAATAAACTATCAAATAATAGAAAAATAAATGATTTAAGAAAAGATTTAGAACATCATACCAATCGAATAGTAGATGATATTTTTCAAAACAAAAATATCAATGGTGAAGGTGCTCAAAACGATGTTTTCAGATTTATTCAAATCTCTGATGTCGAACTCGATAAAAACAATTTATTCGTTGCAGAATTAAATACTCTTAACTGGAAAGGAGTGTCGAAAGATGAGGGCAACTGGAAAATTGACAATAGATTAAGCATTCTTCTGCAAGTAATCCAGGGAGAATTCAAGTTAACCATGAAAATTGACGAAAGATTTTATAAGTACAATTCTTTTGGTATTAGTAATATAAATGACCTTCTGAAAATTATAAATAATCATTTTCATGAACTGTCAGAATTAGAAAAAGATAATTTTGAAAATGATTCGGAATCCGGATTCCTAAGCGATAATCTGTATAATGATATTTTGAATTGCTATAAAAATCTCTTAAATTGCAAATATTTACTCCGTGTCGGATTTGCCAGCGGTTGGGATTTTATGACCGGTGCATGGGCAAAAAAATTAGATGATGAAATTTGGAATAACCTAAAGATTTTTCTTGTTAAATCTCCAGGTTATGAAAAATTTTTCTTCCCAAAAACCAGAAGATTAGTCAAAGTGGATAATAAGTATCATGTTCCAGGTTACATTGAGCTTTCCTATCAAAACTAATTCATTTTTTCATGCCCCACCTCATCTCCTTCCTCGGTACCGGCTCATTCCATCTGGTAGATAATAAAAGAGAATACAGAACCGCAAAGTATCAATTTAATAACCAAATTCAAGAAACTAAATACGTCTCTCTCTTCCTCGCTCAGCAACTCAAAGCCGATAAAATCATCTTCATCGGTACCTTCAAATCCATGTGGGAACAAATCTACATCGACCTCGTCCCTCCCCACAACATTAACGAACCTCTCCTCAACCAACTCCTCGAACTCCACAACAAAAAACACTCCGACCCCTACAACCCACAAATATTTTCAGAACTCGAACAACAAATAAATCAACACTCTCACACCAAAATAAAAATCATCATTGTCAACTACGGCATCAATCAGGATGAAATCCACCAAAACATTCAAATCATCTATCAGCAGCTTCTCGATGAATTCATTCACCATCCCCATCCTGTTCAACTTCACATCGATACTACCCATAGTTTCCGCTCCCTTCCTCTCGTTCTACTGCAGGTAATCCAGTATTTCTCCTGGATTCATAACGACAAGATACAGATAAAAGGAATCTATTATGGAATGCTGGAAGTAATAAACGAACTCGGATATGCTCCCATCATTGATCTTTCTTCTATTTGGAACATTCAGCAATGGACTCAAGCCGCCTACGACTTCCAGAATTATGGCAACGGTTATCTTTTATCTCAACTCATCAATAACACCAATCCCTCCGAAGCCAATTTAATTCGTCAATTCTCCGAAAACCTGAATCTGAATCTCATTTTCCATTTCAAACAAAACATCCAGCAACTTCGTGGCATCCTCAATAAAGAATATCCCTCCTTAGGAAAAAATATCATACCAAACGTCCTCTCCGGCTTCTTACAACGTTTCAAAGGAGATTTGAAAAACATCCCCGATTGGAAATTACAGCTGGAACTTGCCAAATGGCAATTCGAAAACAAACGATATGGATTGGCTGTTATAATCCTCTATGAAGCCATCTTTTCATACATTTGTTATAAAGAAAATCTAAATCCATTGGCGTATAATGATCGTGAAATAGCCAAAAAAAAATTTTACCCAAAAAAGAACTACAAATCCATTCGTGATATAATTTCAAAAAACAAAATTGACGATATTCGAAACGGTATAGCCCATCAACTTGAAAAACAAATCACTCCTGATAAGGCAATTAAAAATATACAAAACGCAATTTTAGAAATTGAAAAAATTTTGCTATGAGCAATAAAATCTTTTTATCCTTTTTAGGAACAAACAATTACAAGGAATGTGTTTATGAATTCACTGGAGAAGATTTAAAAATTCAAACTGAATTTACTCAAATTGCAATTATCAAAAAACATAAAAATGAAATTAACAAGTATTTATTTTTTCTGACAAAGGATGCAAAAGAAAAAAATTGGTCAGGTGAAAATAAACTATTAAGCAAAATATTGTCTGAAAATATTGATAAATGTTTAATTCATGAAATTGACATACCAAACGGATTCAATACACAGGAATTATTGGATATTTTCGATAAACTTGTTAATAATGTGGACCAAAATTCTCAATTAATCATAGATGTAACTCATTCTTTTCGTTCATTGCCTTTGAATTTAAGTTCTGTAATTAACTACCTCAAAGTAACTAAAAATGTTTACGTTGAAAAAATTTATTATGGAGCTTTTGAAGTGCTTGGTAATCCTCGCGATGTTGAAAATATACCGGTTGAAAACAGAATCGTCAAAATGCTGGATATTACCTATCTTGATGCTATAAATGAATGGACCTTGGCAATATACAATTTCCTTGAATATGGTAGAGCAGAAAAATTAAAACATTTAAGCGAAAAAGATATCAAGCCAATACTTTCAGAGACAAAAGGTAAAGATATAACCGCTAGCACAATTAGAAATGTAACCAAAGAATTATCAGAATTCATGGATGCAATTTATACTTGCAGATCCAAAGACATTCTCGATTTTTTGAAAACGAAACTTTTAAAAATGCTCTCAGAAATTGATAAAATCATTAATCCAAATGAAAATTACCTCATTCCGCAATTATACATACCATTTCAAAAATTAAAGAATCAGATTAATAAACTAAATGAAAATAATCATTATTTTGCATTCTTAAAAATTGTAGAATGGTGTCTGAGATACAATTGGATACAACAAGGTTATACTATTTTGAATGAAGGATTATTGTCCTATTTTATGGCAATATGTAATGAAGATGAAATTGCGATAGAATCAAATAATAATTCCAGAGAAATTTTTTCTAAAACTATCAGAATTGCTGAAAATAACATTCCTGAACATGAATGGATTGTAAAAAATGATGATGAAAAAGAAAAAATCAAGTCAATTATATGCAAAATCAATAATTCTCCTATCTTAGCTAATCTTGTAAAAGAAAAAATTTTTTCTGAGATTAGTGACATTAGAAATGATATAAATCATGCTGGTTTTAGAAATAATTCAATGTCATCTAAAAATATTTCAAATAAATTAAGAGAACTTTATTTAAAAGTAATGAAATTACTAGAAACTAAAAATTAATAAGTTGAGTTAATCAAAGTAAATAGCAAAATCCCATGCTCATCAACTATTCCAATCACCCTTCAAACCTCTGGCCTGAAGAACAAAAAAAAGCAGCCATCCATCAATTCCATCAAATCATCGATGAACCTTTCCCTTACATCAACCCACATGATCCCATCGATGAAATAAAAAAACTCGCCTTTTCAGAATTTAATAAAATCCACAATAAATACAACCATTCCCCATACGCCATGCATATCATGGGAGAACACACCTACATCTTCCTGCTTATTCAAATCTTTCTCAAAAACCATGTACCATGTTTCGCAAGTACAACTCACCGAATTGTAACAGAAAAAAACAATATCAAACAATCAACATTTCAGTTTATTCAGTTTAGACCTTATATTTTAATTGACTCTTAACCAGATCCCTTCTATTTACCATTTACAAACTTTCTATACTCTCAATAAAAACATAACAATAATCCCAAATTATTCATTAAACTTTTCTCAAACATTATGCTTTATTTGTTACTTCTGGTTTTAGACATTATTTTTATTTTCACCAGTTTGATAGTTGTAAAAATTAAAGAAGAACCCCGTCATTGCGAGGAAGCATCGCTTCCGAAGCAATCTCTTGTGAAGTTGCCCCCCTTCCGTTTTACGGAAGGGCCTTCCACATCGCTATAAAAATAAAAAGAGGAGTGGAAGGGGAAGCAATCCCTTGTGAATACACATAATTTCCAATGCATAATTTGCTTAAATCACCACCACCACCTTTTTACCCATAACCATCTTCAACCAATTACTAAAAACCTCCTCCTCATCTCGCATCAAATCACGCATCGATTGCAAAATCCTATCATCCAAATGCATCACAATCACCGAATCCATCCGACACTCCTCCTTACTTCTCATATACTTCACAAAACCCTCTATTCTATTCATACCCTCCTCATTCGTACATCCCATAAACACACTCTTTTGTATCCTATAAAAACCACAACGTTTCAAAACTTTTACCATCTCATTCCTCACCCTATCCTCACTAATATCATAAAATACCAGAATCCTTTTCATATCAACTCTTTTTTTAATTCCTCAATATCCAGATTCTTCAAATATGTAGCAAACTGCTGCAATTCAATCTGTATATGACTCTCCATACTCCGCATCTTCCCATTCCGATTAATAACTTCATTCGAAAAACGATCATAAAAATACTCTAAAAAAGCCCTTTTCAAACTTCCAGGTATTTGCGATAATTCCTCCATACTCTCTTCCTTAATTAAACTTACAATCCTCTCCTCATCCCCACTAAAAAAATCATACACCCAACGCTCCGCATATGGCCGATACGGCTCTATCAAATCAAACACCAAAGTCGGTTTATTATATTGCGCCTGATGAAATAAAGGCAAATAAGGATCCACACCAGCATACACACATGACTTCATCACATGCTTATACAATATCCCAAATGCATAATTCAACACCATATTCACAATATCCATTGCATTCCTGTGCTCCCGCCTCTTCGGCCTGAACACCTCAGGAAATAAATAAAAATACACATCAAAAAACATCTTCGACGCATGCGCTTCCAACGACCTCAACTTATTATCATCAAACCCCTCTTTTATACCCTCATTTATCCTCCCAATCTCTTCATTCAACCTCCTATAATGATATCCACTCATTATCCCCTTAAATAACTCCAAACGTTTCATATTTTTTGAAATCAATAAACGCCTTATCACCACATACTTCACTCTGCTTAAACTCAATAACCCCTGCTTAATTCTTATGAGCGAAATCGAAGAATATGCCGGAGACCACACCATCGAAGAAATATGTATATTGTCCTCCACAAAAATAGGAATCTGACGATGCGAACATTCAATAATCACCCCAGTACTCACCCTGCAATGTACCGTCAAATGTATCGAACTCAAATGCATAAACGATACCTCCTGCATTACCTTATCATCCTTTTCTATTATCAAAACACCATCCCTCAACGACAAACTCACCCCTATTGTATCTACAAATAAATGCATACAAAATTAAAAATATATACAACCATTGAAATCTATTTTCACATATAAATTAAAAAACATATTTTTGTAAAACAAATTCTATACAACATATTAAAAATCAATAACTTAAACCAATATGCTCTTGAAACCCTTCTCCACTCCCGAGTAGGATTACGACACATACTCTTTCGCAAACACATAGAAGTTCTTATGCTTGAAACCCTTCTCCACTCCCGAGTAGGATTACGACTTTGAAAATTTGGCAACGTGTTTGATAATAGTTTCCTTGAAACCCTTCTCCACTCCCGAGTAGGATTACGACACGAAGCCACCATTTGGTGCTATTTCACCGACCAACTTGAAACCCTTCTCCACTCCCGAGTAGGATTACGACTCTCTTAATGTTAGATGAAGATGTGCCCCCGTGCTCTTGAAACCCTTCTCCACTCCCGAGTAGGATTACGACTTCGCATCTATCTTGCAACTATTCAACATCATCTCTTGAAACCCTTCTCCACTCCCGAGTAGGATTACGACATTATCGCTTCCTCAATCTCTACTTCTAACTCTTCTCTTGAAACCCTTCTCCACTCCCGAGTAGGATTACGACAACTTTTTTCGTGGGTTTCTTTACTATCTTTTTTGTCTTGAAACCCTTCTCCACTCCCGAGTAGGATTACGACACTATCTGCGAATTTATCAGATTTCAAGTTAGATTCTTGAAACCCTTCTCCACTCCCGAGTAGGATTACGACATTCGCCATACATTTTTTCCCATTAGAATCCTTTCTTGAAACCCTTCTCCACTCCCGAGTAGGATTACGACTAGCCAATTGATAGTACATAGAAATGTCGTAATTATCTTGAAACCCTTCTCCACTCCCGAGTAGGATTACGACTTAATATGTACTACTCTTCCATGGTTGTTATTCCTCTTGAAACCCTTCTCCACTCCCGAGTAGGATTACGACATTACATTATTTCTTTTTTCCTGTTTTCTTGAAACCCTTCTCCACTCCCGAGTAGGATTACGACTTCTCAATTTCTACCACTCTAATGTATTTGCTCTTGAAACCCTTCTCCACTCCCGAGTAGGATTACGACAGTAATAATTTTATTACTTGAGAGGGTGCGTTTTGCTTGAAACCCTTCTCCACTCCCGAGTAGGATTACGACAGCAGGTGTTTCTGTTGAATTAGCAGCATTAGTGCTTGAAACCCTTCTCCACTCCCGAGTAGGATTACGACTACTTCAAATTTTGTTTTCATATTTATTTGTGTTTCTTGAAACCCTTCTCCACTCCCGAGTAGGATTACGACAGTAAATCTCTCAATCCTTCTGCATCATTATCATCCTTGAAACCCTTCTCCACTCCCGAGTAGGATTACGACTCTGATAATTTACTACTCTCATTTCCCATTGCTTGTACTTGAAACCCTTCTCCACTCCCGAGTAGGATTACGACGCTGCAATGCTTGTATTCCCTGCGTATTTCGCCTTCTTGAAACCCTTCTCCACTCCCGAGTAGGATTACGACTTTGAAACAATTCCACATCATAATCAATTTGAAACTTGAAACCCTTCTCCACTCCCGAGTAGGATTACGACATAAAAAGGAGTTCTTGAAAAGAACCATAACTTATCTTGAAACCCTTCTCCACTCCCGAGTAGGATTACGACTGAAAAGAGCAAACTCACCATCGGTCAACTCTGCCTTGAAACCCTTCTCCACTCCCGAGTAGGATTACGACTCTGATAATTTACTACTCTCATTTCCCATTGCTTGTACTTGAAACCCTTCTCCACTCCCGAGTAGGATTACGACTCAACTCATCTTCCAACTTTTTAATTTCAGTTTTTCTTGAAACCCTTCTCCACTCCCGAGTAGGATTACGACTCAAATCCTTCTTCAGACGCCCACCACGATAGGGATCTTGAAACCCTTCTCCACTCCCGAGTAGGATTACGACACGATTAGTCAATTCACAATGCAAGGTAAATTTCTTGAAACCCTTCTCCACTCCCGAGTAGGATTACGACTTTGTTCGATTTTTTGCCTCATTCGGAACAGCAATCTTGAAACCCTTCTCCACTCCCGAGTAGGATTACGACCTTGATAACATCAGCAATGTGGTTGGCGTTTTGGTCTTGAAACCCTTCTCCACTCCCGAGTAGGATTACGACATTTTTGCTATACCCTCCATGGTTGTATAATCGGGTTCTTGAAACCCTTCTCCACTCCCGAGTAGGATTACGACTTCTCCAACGACGTTCCAACTGGCGTCGTTAATTACACTTGAAACCCTTCTCCACTCCCGAGTAGGATTACGACAATACAGAGTATTGCTATCATCTGACACAAAGTTCTTGAAACCCTTCTCCACTCCCGAGTAGGATTACGACACAGGCAAGTTGCATGATCTTTTGGATACTTTTCCCTTGAAACCCTTCTCCACTCCCGAGTAGGATTACGACCCTTCAAAGACATCATTTACAACGTAATGACCGCCTTGAAACCCTTCTCCACTCCCGAGTAGGATTACGACAGTTCATATAAATCAGCTATTGTCGCAAGGTCTATCTTGAAACCCTTCTCCACTCCCGAGTAGGATTACGACTATCAAATCATTTTCATTTTGCTTATCAACTTTATCTTGAAACCCTTCTCCACTCCCGAGTAGGATTACGACACTATTGCAGTTGTAAGGGGGAGTATAGTATCTTTCTTGAAACCCTTCTCCACTCCCGAGTAGGATTACGACACTATTGCAGTTGTAAGGGGGAGTATAGTATCTTTCTTGAAACCCTTCTCCACTCCCGAGTAGGATTACGACTGAAAGTTAGCTATTTTAATTAAATTTTGTTGAACTTGAAACCCTTCTCCACTCCCGAGTAGGATTACGACACTGGATCGCTAATGAAACATCCCAATCCGTATGACTTGAAACCCTTCTCCACTCCCGAGTAGGATTACGACTATTCAATTCTCTCATCTCCTTCGTCTTGATCGTCTTGAAACCCTTCTCCACTCCCGAGTAGGATTACGACTTTCAATTCTCTCATCTCTTCGTATTGATGTTCTTGAAACCCTTCTCCACTCCCGAGTAGGATTACGACATTTTTGCTATACCCTCCATGGTTGTATAATCGGGTTCTTGAAACCCTTCTCCACTCCCGAGTAGGATTACGACTTCACAAATAAACTCCCTCAAATCAGCATAATCGTGCTTGAAACCCTTCTCCACTCCCGAGTAGGATTACGACTTATACCAAAAGCATGGCACGATATTCTTAAAACCCCTTGAAACCCTTCTCCACTCCCGAGTAGGATTACGACTTTTGAAATTTTTGTTATACTATTATCCCAAATTCTGCATTAGAAATTAAGATTATTCAAAAGAGATTACTTCGGAAGCGACGCTTCCTCGCAATGACGGCCTTGTTCTTTATTCTTACAACTATCAAACTGGTGAAAACAAACAATGCCTAAAACTATCGATAATAAAGAAGATTACAACGTTTGAGAAAGCCCTAATGAACCCAAATTATGCACTAAAAATTAGCATGCGGTATACATTGCTTTATTTTATTGAGATTTCAACAAAAATACTCATCACCAATTTGGTTTTAAATTAAATTGTCTGGTATTTTGAACCACAAACATCACAAAGTTTTTCATAAAGAACACAAAGAATTTCTCGTTTACAAAATATATCGGAACTTTGCGGACTTTGTTTATTTTCTTTGTGTTCATTGTGGTTAAAATATTTATAGTCAATTTAAATTTCAATTAGTTCTATTGCATAATCTAGGATGAATAATTTGGGATTACTCTACACTTATCCACACCCAAAATTATTTGCTACATCCTGTTTTTTTTTACACATTTGGCTCAAAAAATTTTATGAAAAAACTACTGGTTTCCTTCACTGTTGTTATGCTTATAACATCCTGTGTACCTCATCGCGTATTTGAAGAAACTGAAAACAAACTTAAAACCTGTCAAACCGACCTTGAAAATTGTAAAAAATTACAACAAGATTGCGAAAAACAATTGGCTTCCGTCAAAGAACAAATGACAACATTAGAAAAAGAAAATAACACATTAAAATTGGACTCTACACTTCGTGGAAGTAGTTATCGTGAACTTAACATGAAATATCAAAAACTGAGTGCTCTGAATGACCAATTGATTGCTAAATTAGAAAAACTTCAAGCAGGAATGGAAAAAGATAACGCCTTATTAAGTAGCGACCTCCAAAAAACAAAAGAAGATTTAATTCGCAAAGAAGCTGAACTCAAACTTTTAGAACAACAACTCCTCCAACAAAAAAATGACCTGGCGAAATTAAGCGATGAGTTAAATAAAAGAGAAGCAAGAATCAAAGAACTTGAAAACATTCTCAAACAAAAAGAAGATGCTACCAATCAACTTAAAAAGAAGTTGCAAGAAGCTTTGTTTGCCTTTGAAAATAAAGGTCTATCTATCAATATCAAAAACGGCAAAGTATATGTAAGTATGGAAGAAAACTTATTATTTGACATCGGTAAAACCAATGTAAGTCCCAAAGGCATAGAAGCACTAAAAAGTTTAGCTAAAGTTTTAGAACAAAATCCTGATATAAACATCATGGTAGAAGGTCACACAGATGATATTCCCATGAAAGGAAGTGGTGAAATTAAAGACAATTGGGATTTGAGTGTGATGCGTGCCACTTCTGTAACAAAAATTATTCTCGCAAATGGAAATATCGACCCTAAAAGAATAACCGCAGCCGGAAGAGGCGAATTTTTACCCCTTGATCCTTCTAAAACTCCAGAAGCAAGAAAGAAAAACAGAAGAACAGAAATCATTTTAACACCGAAATTAGATGAACTTTTCAAAGTATTAGAAACTAATTAATTATGTCTCCACTTGTAGGTATTATCATGGGGAGCATTAGTGATTGGGAAATCATGCAGGATGCTGCAAAGATTTTAGACCAATTTGGTATTCCTTATGAAAAAGACATTGTATCAGCTCACAGAACACCCTTAAAAATGGTGGAATATGCCCAAACAGCCCATCAGCGTGGCTTAAAGGTGATTATTGCTGGTGCTGGCGGGGCGGCTCATCTGCCGGGTATGGTTGCATCCCTAACACCTTTACCTGTAATTGGTGTTCCAATAAAAAGCCGCAATAGTATTGATGGATGGGATAGTTTACTGAGTATTGTTCAGATGCCCAATGGTGTGCCTGTTGCAACAGTTGCTATAAATGCTGCACAAAATGCTGGAATTTTAGCCGCTCAAATTCTTAGTACCTCCGATGCTTCAATTTTAGAAAAAATGCTGTCCTTTAAAAAAACACTTGGTGATAAAGTGATTGATTCGTCAAATGAATTAAAATAATTTGTTGTTATTAAGGTAATACTTTAAAACGTTGAAGTAATACTAATCGCCAATCCATTTGAAGCAGGTACATTTCTACATACACCTCCTACACAAAACACACCAGCCCTTTGTTTCCCATACGTAATACTTATTCTATGTGATTCTTTTACAAAACCAATTCCAGCTGTATAGTAATGTATTTGTAAACGACTATCGGGATTGTCGTAATTATATTGATCAATAAGCGTAAGATAAAAATGTGATGATGGCGTCCATTCAATGAGTCCAACAGCCCAACTTCCTCCATTTATATCTCTTTTGTATGCAAATCTTCCCTGTGCTTCTACTCTTATTGCTGAATGTGTTTTGTACTTATAGGTTACATCTAATACGCCAATATGTGCCTGCATGTTAGGAAAACCGGCATTTGGAGAGTTAAACATGACAATATTTTTGTTGTAAAACTGGTTGGAATACATGGCAGTAAATTTCCATTGCTTATTGACTTTTCTTTGAATCTCTATGAAGAAATCGTGATAATATTGTTCACCAATTTCATCCCAACGTGTGCTGTAATAATTCATAGAAGTAGTTGAATCGTTTACAGGATGTTTTTTCAATCCGTTAGCAAAAGAAAAATTGAAAGTAACATCAGTGCCGTATTTTCCGCCCCATAATGTGTTTTTAGGAAGTTTAAATTGAATTTCTGCCATTCCGCCTATTTCGCCATTGGGTTGAGTAGCATACGGGAAGAAAGCAGGCATCAAATAGGTGTGTTGCTTGGTTGTAGCAGGCATGTAATTAATCAAAAGTTGTTGTAAAGTAGCATCACGTTCACTTCTGAAATCCATGTTATCAATTCGCTTGGCTTGCAAGATAAAAGCAAATCCTGATGTAGCATAAGAAAAAGAAGTAAATAGCGCTTCTCCGAATTTGTAATTATATCCATTTACATAACCAGGATCATTGATTTTATATGCATACTCCGCAAAGAAATTGATGCTCTCGTTTATAATATTAATCCTACCTCCATAACAACCAACATTTTCAGGTAAAACTAAATCAGGATCCTTATCGGGCTGATATTTACTTACAAAACTCCCTCCAATAATAAATCGTGTTTTTAATTTAAGTGAATCAAACAAATCATTGATGACTAATTCTCCATCAAATGCTCTCACAATACCTTCTCCAAGAGTAAAAAAGTTTCTTTGTCTTCCAATCAATCCTTTAAAAGTTAATGCCTTATGAGGTGTAGCAATAACCCTTGCCCCATCTAATGAATTATCATACAATAATCCTGGTTCATAGTATGTTCTAAAAATCAATCCACTTCCAAATTGTTCATAGATATTACCAATAGTAATATCTAAAAAATCTGTTTTGTACCTTGCAAAGCGATAGGTTATTCCTTGTCCTTTATAACGTTTGTCAAAACCTTGCATCACATTATTGTAAGCTTCATAACGAATGCCTGCTGAAAACTTGTCTTTTTCATATACTAAATTACCAAAAACATTTGATAAAACTTTTTCTGGAACATTCGGTGCCCCTATTAATGAATCGGGCTCATAATATTGAGCATCTATTTCAAAATTACCATGCACTGTGGCTTCGGAGTTATTTTGAGATAAAAAAAAATTATATTGAATGGAAAGTAATAAAGAAAAAATAAATAATTTTCTACTTCTCATACAATCAAAAAAAACTACGCAAAAAAAATAATTTATTTGCTGATTTTAGATAAAACTTAGTATTTTTGTAAAAAATTAATTATGGTAAAATACAAATCTGTATTCTTTTTATTATTTTACTTTCTAACAACTGTTTGTATCTTAACTCAAAACTATTTTGCTCAACCTGATCTTACAATTGGAAATTACACAATCAACCCACTCAATTACTCAAAAGGGCAATCTTTAACTTTTACAATAACCATTAAAAATATGGGTAATCAAACGTCCAATATGTGCAAAGTTGCTTTTTACCTCAATAGTGCTATTACTTATAGCAATGCTACTGTTTTGAATGTTATCAATGTTCCTTCTATACCTCCCAACGGTCAATATACATTTCCATTCATTTATCCTATTCCGGGTAATTATCCTGATAATGGTACTAATTACATTTTATTGAAAATTGACCCAACTAACTTAGTCAATGAAACAATTGAAACTAATAATAATTTTTATTTAACTCAAACTATCAACATATCTTCTACAGTAGTAAATGAAATTCATCTACCCTACCCCATTCTTTTTATTCACGGACTTAACTCTTCCAGCAATACATGGAATCCCCTGTTAGGTAGTTTACAAGCATATTATGGATGGAGTTATGGAGGACGAATAGATGCCTGTCTCAATATGGATGGAAATAATTCTTTTTGTAGTATCAATGATTACAACATGTTTACCAACATCAATGGTATTCAAAATGCTGATATGTATACGCTAAATTTTGATGTGAATCCAAATGGAACACCATTCAACAATACAGTACTATCCAATCAATCAGCAATATATAAACAAGGTTATGCTGTAAGAGATGCCATAAATCTAATTCTCCAAAAAACAGGCAAAAATAAGGTAATCCTTGTAGGTCATAGCATGGGAGGGCTGGCTTCTCGTCAGTATCTCCAAAATCCTAATTACTATCAAAGCGACAACAAACATCACGTGGCAAAATTAGTAACAGTCGGAACACCTCACGGTGGCAGTAATGCTTCTTTACTGGGATTAGAAGGTTTCGTTGGATTGGATGATAACTCCGAAGCAGTAAGAGATTTAAGAACTACCTATTGGAGCATTACAGACGCCATCCCCGGCACTTTCCTCTTCGGTGGATTAGAATTCTTAATATCAAATTACGATACATATTATAACTACGATGTCAATTGCAATGGCTTTCAATACGATGCCATTATCGGATTAAATGCTAAACCTATACCATCTGATGTAGATTACAGTTGTATCATCGGAAGCGGCGGACTTAACAACGGAGACGATGTGGTACCCGACTATAGTGCCAATTTAAACAATTTCTATCCAAATATTGCTGATACATTCAATTTACCTGACAATACTTTATTCAATGTCTGGCATAATCATATTCATACTTTTCCATCCTATAATACTATGAACATAGATGAACCAGATATCCCTTCACTGGCATATCAAATTAATCCTAACAATAAATATTGGTTCATTCATTCAAGACAACCACAAGATAAACCCAATATTGACCTTGATTACTTCAAATTAAAAATACCTTATCATTCTTTATTTCAATTACAATTATGGGACATCTCTAATTTTTATACTCAATGCCAAATCATTGACTCTATAACAAATATGCCAGTATTTAATTTTATAGCCAACGGCAGAAACTTTTTAGATACAGCAATTAATTTATCCCCTAATACCTATTATTTAAAATTTTCATCAATACCAAACGATTACTCTGTTTATTATCCAATCTGTTTCTCATATAAAATCTCCAATATAACTTCCATCTCTCAACTCACAAACATTGATAATCTATCCGATTTGGTTAATATCTATCCTAATCCTACTTCTCAATCTTTGAACATTCAATCACCAATTCATTTTAATTCATTAAAAATTTTTGATATAACAGGAAAACAAATTTATGAAAATAAAGAAATCTCAAACAATCATTTTTATATTAACCTGTCTGACTTCCCTTCAGGATTTTACACATTACAAATTAATTTTGATGATACTAATTTTATTGTTAAGAAATTTGTAAAACAATAATCCCTACATCTTCAAAATCTTAAAAAAATTACTTTCTTCATTAATTTTTACATTGACAAAATAACAACCACTCGGTAATTCAAATATATCTATACTATCTGTCATTGAATGTAAACTTAACTCTTTTACCTTTTGTCCTTCAATACCATATATTTCAATCTCTACTTTATCTTTTCTTGACAGAATATTACTTTTAATTCTTACATATCCAGATGTTGGATTAGGATAAAGTTCTAAATAATTTTTTAGCAAATCATTTTCTTCAATCCCCACATTCACATAATATCCATTTCTATTCGCAAAAGTATACTCTCCCAATCTTAAACTATCTACCATCAACAATCCTGCTTTCTGACCCGATGGATACTTGACAAATGGAACTTCTCGCCATTTTTCTCCCACTTTACTTCTATATAAAACTACAATACTATCCGCATTCACAGATGTCAAGCAAGTATCCATACATCCATACCCAGAAAACACTATATTTCCATTATAATTTAATCGCAATTTTGAATAAAACCCATTACTCAATTTCCCACTTACTTTCCAATAATGTTGATTTGAAAATTTATATTTTCTATCCCCATTTTGAATATTGGGCTGTGTATCTGGTGCTGCATAATGATGTTCTACATAAATGAATGAAGAATCACTACCTTTATTAATTACATTCAAACTCACCTTCGCATTCGGAAAACTTATATTCCCTGTATTCTTCACTACTTTTGAATCACCAATAGAAGCATACGCTAATTTTTTATCGTAATTAAGTATCTCAAATATAGGTTGAAAACTTAAAGTCCCCGTAACAACACTCAAACTACCACTCAATACTGCTGACCTTGTAACATATTGCCAATTATTGTCAAAAAATGCAATAGTCATCGGAACATTATTAAAATAATTAGACGCACCATGTAATTTTTGACGAACATATATTTTGTATTGATAAACATTTGTTCCAATATTGGAATATACTGCTGAATCTACTCCAAATACAGGATATCCACCATTAAATACCCAATTTTGAAAAAAATCATTTAATGTCAAACCAGAATAATTTTCTAGTAATGTCTGAAACTCCGCACTATTCATGTTCTTAAATGCTTTTTGATTCAAAACATACTTCAATCCTCCAAAAAACAAACTATCCCCCATATATGTTCGTAAATTATGAGCCACAATTGCACCTTTTTTATACACATGGTCACCATAAGTGTATTGTGCTGGAACACCAGACACAGCCCAATACTGCTGCTCTTTAAAATTTCCAAATTGCACCATATCAATTAACATCGCCAACAATTGACTTTGATACTGCGAATAATCATACATATTTTCTAAAAATACCATTTCACTGTAAGTCGCCATCCCTTCGTTTATCCACATATCCTCTTGTGTTTCGCAGGTTACAAGGTCGCCCCACCAATGATGCGAAAGTTCATGTGCCATGAGTTCAGATTCATAATTGGTATTACCTATTGCCAATTGCGGATACGCAATATTTGTAGCATGCTCCATCGCACCACTATTGAATGGCACCAAACAATACCCCACTCTATTCCATCGGTATAAACCATATTTGTCTTCAAAGATATTCACCGCATTAGGTAAATGAACAAAAGCCGCTTTTACACCATTAGTATCAGAAGCACGAGCAGCAATAATAGCTGGAATTGTATGAGAGGGTGTTGTAATAATCATATTAACCTGCGAATAATCAGCTACCGCTAAAGACGCCAGATACGATGGAATTTCTTTATCTATATACCAATGTCTGAATCCGTTTCCCATTCACCACATTATCAGATAACAATGCACCATTACAATATGCAAACTTTGTTGAATCTGTTTGAATATAAAAATCATACGCACTTTTCTCTACAAAATTATCAAAACACGGAAACCACACACGACCAAAATTATGTGGCAACGACGCAAAGCCAACTCCTAAATTAAAAGCATAATTCCCATTAAAATAAAATCCACCCCAGCCCGATGGATCAACCTGCGGAACACCATGATAAAACACACTTACATTAAACGTATCGCCTATATTTTTTATACCACCTAATTGAATACTCAACAAAGTATCATTAT
Source organism: Bacteroidia bacterium (assembly GCA_026003255.1). Taxonomy (GTDB): domain Bacteria; phylum Bacteroidota; class Bacteroidia; order B-17B0; family Aurantibacillaceae; genus BPGX01. Next base: position 60,316 of record BPGX01000007.1, read on the forward strand.
ACCAAAATGAACTAATTTGATTATCTACTTTTATAGAATCAACTTGCATTCTCAATAAATCCAGACGAACCGACGTTTGTCCATTCATTTTAGGAACTATCTTTATTTCTGTAAAACCACTAATTTGTGTGTTAGTAAAATTAATATCTAAATGAATATCATAATGCAACACATCAAATGTATCGCTTCTCAAATTTTCTGGAGAGTAATACAAACTATTCGTTTGAAAAACAGATGCTTTTAATTTTTGACAATTACTAATTTTTTGAGCTTTTAAATATGAAATTAAAACAAAAAACATAACAAATACTGAAAGCTTACTCATACATTTTTTTTGATAAAGTTATGCAAGATTTATTAAACTATAAAATCTGATTTAAATCATATTTATTCCTGATAAAAAAATACTTATATTTGCAAAAAACTTTGAAAGCTATGGAAACACAGGTAAAATCAGCCACTAATACTCCAAAAACTGGCGACTGGCTACCAATCAATGGAACAGATTATGTAGAATTTTATGTAGGGAACGCCAAGCAAGCAGCATACTACTATCAAACCGCTTTTGGATTTCAACCTCTTGCATACAGCGGACTTGAAACTGGCAACAGACAAACAGCATCTTATGTGTTGCAACAAGGTAAAGTACGTCTGGTGCTTACAACTCCATTAAACTCAAAAAATCCTATCAATCAACATATTGTTAAACACGGTGATGGAGTAAAAGTAATTGCGCTCTGGGTAGACGATGCTACCAAAGCTTTTGAAGAAACCGTAAAACGAGGTGCTAAACCCTATCTTGAACCAACTCGCTACGAAGATAAAGATGGATATGTCATTCAAAGCGGTATTCATATTTACGGAGATACTGTACACATTTTTACAGAGCGAAAAAACTATAATGGGGCATTTCTTCCCGGTTATCAACCATGGAACCCGGAATACAAACCAACACCAATAGGATTTAAATATATTGACCACATGGTAGGTAATGTAAATTGGGGTGAAATGAACATCTGGGTAAAATTTTATGAAGAAGTAATGGGCTTCTATAATCTATTAACCTTTGATGATAAAGACATATCTACAGAATATTCTGCATTGATGAGTAAAGTAATGTCCAATGGCAATGGTTATATTAAATTTCCAATCAATGAACCTGCCGAAGGAAAAAAGAAATCTCAAATCGAAGAATATATTGAATTTTATGAAGGACAAGGTGTTCAACATATCGCACTCGCAACAGATAATATTATTGAAACCGTAACAGAAATGAGAAAAAGAGGCGTTGAATTTCTTGATACACCAGATTCATATTACAAAACTTTATTAGATAGAGTTGGTAAAATTGATGAAGATATAGAAGTATTAAGAAAACTAAGAATTCTTGTTGACCGTGATGAAGAAGGATATTTACTGCAAATCTTTACCAAACCTGTTGAAGACCGACCAACATTATTTTACGAAATCATTCAAAGAAAAGGAGCAAAATCCTTTGGAAAAGGCAACTTCAAAGCACTTTTTGAAAGTATTGAAAGAGAACAAGCTAAAAGAGGAAATTTATAATCAATTAATTTGAATTTATTATGAATTAAAAAGGGGACTATGAAGTCCCTTTTTTAATGTCTTGAAAAAACTTTTTAGTTTAAAGTAAATCTATTATTCTTCTAATTCTTTTTTAACTTCTTCAATCTCTCGCTTGACCTGATGAGTAATTTCACCTGTATTTGATAAAATATCTTTTTGAACACTTTCTGAAGCTCTTTTGAATTCATTGATACCTTTACCTAATGTTCTGGCAATATTTGGTAAACCTTTACTTCCAAACAATAATAAAATAACAAACAAAATCATTAACACTTCACTCATTCCCAGATTTAAAAACAAAGGTATCATTTTAATATCTTTTTATTAATAAACTTATACAAAACAACTACCCCAGTAATAAAAACTACGCCAATGAAAAAGAGAATGAAAAAATCTGATAAACTTATATCTTGTGCCATACCAAATATTATAAATTAGCTTCTGCTAAATCATTGGTGTCAATTTCTTTAAATACTCCCATAGAAGTAAACTTCTCAATTCTTTGATTAATTCGCTCTTCAGGACTGATTTGCTTTAGTTCCGAAAGCACCTTCACTAATGTTTCTTTTACATACATAGCAGCTTGCTCCGGATTTCTATGGGCTCCACCTAAGGGCTCTGGTATTATTCCATCAATTAACTTTAATTCTAACATATCTTTAGCAGTAAGTTTCAATGCCTCAGCGGCTTTTTCTTTAAACTGCCAACCTCTCCATAATATAGACGAACACGATTCAGGTGAAATCACAGAATACCAGGTATATTGCAACATATACACTCTATCCCCTACTCCAATTCCCAATGCCCCACCACTTGCTCCTTCTCCAATGATAATACACACAACCGGAACTTTTAGTGAAAACATCTCCTGGATATTTCTGGCTATTGCTTCTCCCTGCCCTCTTTCTTCTGCTTCCAAGCCAGGATAGGCACCCGGCGTGTCAATTAAAGTTACAATTGGCTTATTAAATTTTTCTGCCAAACGCATCAATCGCAACGCTTTTCTGTAACCATCTGGATTCGCCATCCCAAATCTCCTCAACTGGCGCATTTTAGTGTTTATACCTTTTTGATGTCCAATAAACATTACCGTTTCCCCATCTAAGGAACCAAAACCACCTACAATCGCTTTATCATCAGCAACATGCCGATCTCCATGAAATTCTATAAAATTACCACCAGTCAAATATTCAATATATTGTAAAGTGTAAGGTCTATTGGGATGCCTACTTACTTGAACAGTTTGCCATGGTGTCAAATTTGAATATATCTCTTTAATCTTTTCTTGTATTTTTGTTTCTATATCCGAAATAGAAGAACTTAAATCCACTTTACTCTTTTCTTGTACTTCTTTTAATTTTTCTAATTGATGTTCAAGTTCTTCAATCGGCTTTTCAAAATCAAGATACTGCATATCTTTTTTCGCAAAGATATTGAATATTTTTATTAATTATTTCTTAACATTAAAATTACACCATTTGATGAATTGTTGATACTTCTGCAAAAATATAGACAAAACCATAATTATTTTAGATTTTTCTACTAATTTAACTTTTAATTTTTATCTTTTATTGTGGATAAAAATTTGTTTTTGTTCATCAAAAAACATATTACCTTTGTAACACAATTTCGTAAAATAAGTTAAATAAAATACTATGAAAAAATATCTACTGATACTGATATTATTTACAGTTACTATATACAGTCAAAACGACTATATAAGTAAGATTGCTTATTATAAATTTACTTTTGATTCCCTTATTGGTTTTGATGAACAAACCGCTCATCAACAAGCTTTACAAACCAATTGTTTTGGTGAAGAATACAAAGTATTTATGTATTATGCTAAAAGAGAATTTATTAAACAAAAATATAATCTACATTCCGATGAAGAAAATGTGTGGGAAACCACAATGACTTGGAAAGGAATCGGAGATAATAACAATCCTGTCCCTACCGGCACGCCTTGCGTCAATGAAGATTTTGAAACAGGGACACTAACAGGTTGGACAAATACCACTGGTAACAATAGTAATTCTTGTACTATGGCAGGATGCTGTAATAATGGGGCTGGACTTGTCTGGATCTTGACTACACCATTTACGGACCCTGTGGTAGGAACTATCCCTGCTTCGCCTTTCGGAGGCACCAAAGTTGCAAAAATAAACGATGCCGCTACTGGTGCAAAAGTAGCCCGGCTCACTCAAATTGTGCCTGTAACTGCATCCAATGCTTTGTTCCAATTTGCTTACGTCGCTGTCTTACAAAATCCAGGCCATTCATGTTGTAATCAACCTTACATTAAAATCGATATTTCTACATGTAGCAGTTGTAATGCTTCCAATTGTAGTAATACTCCGCTCTCCTGTCCAAAAGTGGATATTTCTCCCCCTTCGTCAGGTTGTCCAGCATTGCCTGGTGGATGGACACAATCTGGTGGAGTTGCCTATACACCTACGTGGCAAATTGGTTCAGTGGATCTTACACAATACATTGGTCAATGTGTAATGATTCGTGTAACCGTTGGGGATTGTTCATTAGGCGGACATTATGGCTATTGTTACTTTGACGCTATTTGTAAACCGATGACACTAAATGTTAATGGCACTGATTTCCCAGCAGGAACTTCCAATGTATACGTGAGTTCTTGTGGAATATCTACTGCAACATTAACAGCACCAGCAGGTTTAGCGCCTTACACATGGAATGGGCCTCCTGGTAGTGGGATTGTCAATAATAACAATCAAACAATCACTACTTCTGTAAGTGGAACTTACACTCTTACCATGAATCCTCCGGGAGTTTGTGCTCCCATAACAAAAACGGTTCAGGTATCTATTGCCCCCAATCCTAATGCAGGTTTTACTTTTCTTAACTCCTGTAACTCATATACACTTAATAACACTGGTAGTTCATCTCCTGCCATTCAAACATACTCTTTCATAGGCACCTCACCACCCGGTTCATTTACCACCACAGCTAATACAAGTACTGTTATCTTTCCCAATCCTGGCACGTATACTATCATGCAAACTGTTACAAACAGTGCTTCCTGTACAGCTACATATTCAACAGTAGTTAATGTGCCCACACCTCCTAATCCTGCATTTAGCATCAATAACCCTTTTCAATGTTTAAATAATAATTCTTTTATCTTTACTTCTTCCTATTCAGGCGGTATCCACCAATACTCATTTTCACCTACATCCGGTGCTCCACCTTCTTCTAACGCTCAAAATTATGGACCGGTTTCATTTTCTTCTGCTGGAAACTATACCGTTGTTCATTCGGTTACCGACTTAGGTTGTACTATGACTACACAAAGTGTTATTACAATAAACCCAATTCCAGTAATATCAGCATCTTATACTAATGCCACTTGCGGTAATAATAACGGTATTATTATTATCAATAATTTATCTCCTCCCGGTCAATTCGTCTCATTCTATCAATTTAATAGTAGTAATGTTCCAACTCCAACAATCAACAATGTTTCATCTGGTACCCACACGGTAGGTATTACCAACAATTTTGGATGTTCTACTACAACCACTGTAAATATATCCAATACCCCACCGATTACAAACATTACTTACACAAGTTATCCTGCTACTTGCGGAAATAATAATGGTGTAATTAATGTTACCAATGTAATAGGCGGAACTCCAGGTTATCAGTATGCCTTAAATAGTTCTTCTTATTCCTCCTCTCCTTCTTTCAATAACTTATCACCAGGAAATTATACACTCTTTGTAAAAGACATTATAGGATGTACTTACAGCACTAATGTCGTAATTAACGCAGCGCCCGGGCCATCTGGCATTAATTATCAAACTGCCCCAAGTGCTTGTGTTGGAAGCACAGGGTCCTTTACATTAAATACGGTAATAGGAGGTACCCCACCCTATTCTTATCAAGTAGATGGTATTGGAACAAATACTATTGTAACTTCTTTATCAGCAGGCCTTCATACTGTAGTAGTAACTGATGCTAACAACTGTGTTTATTCTACTACCTTTAATATCTCTACAATACCCGGCCCCTCTTCTGCAACTGTCAACGTTACCAATGCTGCCTGTGGAAACAATAACGGAGGTGCTACTGTCATCAATGTATCTGGCGGTGCAAGTCCATATCAATATTCCTTCAATGGAGGCCCGTTCAGCTCTAACAATGCAATTTCAAATTTACCGGCAGGTATTCATAACGTAATAATTAAAGATATAAATTCCTGTACCTTGTCAGTAAATTTCAATGTTGCTAATATAGGCGGACCCACTGCTTTAAACTTCTCTACAACAAATGTATCTTGTAATGGTGGGAATAATGGTTCTATAAGTGTTTCCACAACCGGCGGAACAGCGCCATACAACTACACATTAATGCCCAATAATATCATAAATGGACTCGGAATATTCAATAATTTATCAGCCGGAACCTATACCCTTATCGTCAAAGACGCCAATAATTGTACGTATTCCAATACTACAACTATAAACCAACCAGCACCACTATCTCTGACTCTTAATCCAACAAATGTTTCTTGTTATGGAGGAAATAATGGAGCGATAAATTGCACAGGAAGCGGAGGTACTGCTCCTTATCAATTTGCCTTAAATGGAGGTAGTTTTCAATCATCTTCAACATTCAATAACCTCTTTGCTGGTTATTACAATATTACCATAAAGGACAATAATAATTGCTCTCTCACTCAAACAGTCCAAATTTCGCAACCAAACGATTTACAATTGTCCGTAACAACACAAAATGCGAATTGTATTGCTGCAAACGGCGCTGCCACAGTGAATGTTACAGGTGGAACGCCTTCTTATGCTTATAGTTGGAGTAGCATTGGTGGAAATTCTCCTATATCCAATAGTTTAACCGCCGGAAGTTACTCAGTTACAGTAACCGACTTTAACGGATGTTCCAAAACAATTACTCTCACTATCAATTCTATACCGGGAGGTACAGCCATCGTTACAGCCGGTGCAAATGTTACATGCAAAGGATATAACAACGGTTGGGTCACTGTTGGATACATTGGCAACATGACACCACCAATAACTTATTCCTGGTCTAACGGACAAAATACTCAAACAGCAACTAACCTGGGCCCCGGCTCATACAACTGTACAATTCAAGATGTTTATGGATGTACCTCTTCTATTGGAGTAGGAATCACAGAACCCGATTCTTTGCACTTTAGCATATCTTCTAATCCTGCCTTGTGTTTTAACCAAAATTCTGGATCAGCCAATGTAAATTATATTAGTGGCGGAACTCCACCATTTACTTATTCATGGACTCCAGGTGGACAAACATCTTCAACTGCAACAAATTTAATTGCCGGTACTTATTCTTGCATTATCACAGATTCCAAAGGATGTACTAAAACTTATTCAATAAATGTTACCCAACCTTCATCAGTAAGTATTACTTCCACCGTAAATACTGCTTATTGCATGCAATCTAATGGTTCAGCCACAATATCTGCTTCAGGTGGCTTCCCTGCATATAGTTATACTTGGAGCACTGGTGCTACCGGTAATATCCTTTCTAATGTAGCAGCTGGTACATACACCGTTGTGGTAAATGATGCTAACAATTGTACGAGTGTCTTTGGTATAACCATACCTAATACAAATGGACCTACTTTAACTGTAACTGGATACACAAATGTTTCTTGCTATGGCGGTAATAATGGTGTTGCTACAACATCTATCAGTGGCGGTGTACCTCCATATACCTATATGTGGAGCAATGGTCAAAATCTTGCCACTGCTGTAAACCTTTCAGCAGGTATTTACACCGTATCTGTATCTGACGCTGTCGGTTGCGTTGCATCAGCCAGTGTGCAGATTACTCAACCTCCAGCGTTATCATTAAATATTATTCCTCAAAATCCACTTTGTTATAATGCTAATAATGGTTCTGCAAATGCTGTTGTTAACGGTGGTACTCCTCCTTATTCTTATACATGGACACCTATTGGTGGCAATGGACCACAAGCCACTAATTTAACAGCGGGTACTTATATAGTAAATGTAAAAGATAATATGGGCTGTGCTATTAGTGGAACCACTCAGTTGAATAATCCTCCTCAAATGCAAGCCAGTGTCAATTATACCAATGTAACCTGTAATGGCGCTTGTAATGGAATAGCTACAGCCAATGCCATAAACGCAAATGGTACCATTACTTACTACTGGATAGGAGGCGTTTCTCCTCAAACAACCCCAGTTTTTAATAACTTGTGCCCTGGCAATTATACAGTCATTCTTACGGACCAGAATAATTGTACAGCATCAGCGGTATTTAACATTACAGAGCCACCTGCATTAAACGCAACCATTACTAATTCAGCTAACGTAACCTGTTTTGGTGCTAATAATGGTTATGCATCTGTATTAGCAAATGGTGGTACTCCTTCTTATTCATATCAATGGTTACCTTCAGGAGGTAATGCTCCAACTGCCTCAAACCTTGCCCCTGGAACATATACAATTAAAGTAACCGACTCTAAAAACTGTCAAGTTCAGCAAATTATCAATATTACTCAACCCACCCCATTACAAGTTTCAGTTAATATTACGAATGTTTCTTGTTATGGATTAAATGATGGAAGTGGAATTGCATCCGCAACAGGTGGTACAGGTCCTTATAGCATATTGTGGTATCCAACATTACACAATACTTTCAATGCTACTAACTTACCAGCCGGCACTCATACCATCCAAGTGACAGATGCTAACAACTGTGTAACTACCATCACAACCATTGTTAATCAACCTCCACAATTATTAGCCAATGTTACAACTACTAATTCTAATTGTAATATGAGTAATGGAAACGCATGCGTAACTGCATCTGGAGGCGCCGGGGGTTATTCTTATCAATGGAGCGGAAGCCCCTCTTATACAAATGCTTGTATCAATAACATCTCAGCAGGAATATATACGGTAATGGTAAAAGATGCAAACAATTGCGTGGTATATGCCAATGCAGTTGTAAATGATATTTCAGGGCCAGTTGTAACTATTCCTAATTATACCAATGTTTCATGCTATGGACAAAGCAATGGTGCGGCTCAAGCAAATTTAAGTGGAGGTACTCCTCCATATAATATCGCATGGACGTATCAAGGGCAAAGTAGTTTGACTATAACTAATCTACCTGCTGGAAACTATGGTATTACCGTAATTGACGCTGCTGGTTGTGTGGGCAGTGCCACTGTATCCATCTCTCAACCACCTCCATTAAATAGTGCTATTGGAAATGTAGGTCATGTGTCTTGTTTCGGTTTGAATGACGGAAGCGCTACAATGCTTGTGAACGGAGGAACGCCTGCATATACTTTCACATGGACTGGTAGTAGCGGTACACAAAACTCTCAAACGGCCGTGAGTTTAATTGCAGGAAATTATACCTGTACCGTAAAAGATGCTAACGGATGTACTTCTACTCAAACTGTACAAATTTTACAACCTAATCCTATTTCCATTGGAAGTTACACTATACAAAATGTATTATGTAATGGCGGTAATAATGGTCAAATAGCAGCCAACATAGTTGGCGGAACACCACCCTATACTTTTACATGGAATCCATCAAATGTAAACGCTCCTGTTATTTCTAATCTGAGTGGAGGTAGTTATACCTTAAATGTCAACGATGGAAAATCTTGCCTTGCTACTTTCATATTCACAGTAACAGAACCTGCTCCACTTGTTTCAAACATTAACTCTTCTCCTGCTTATTGTGGAAATGCAGTTGGCACTGCTACTATTAATGTAAACGGTGGAACGCCACCTTATCAATATCTCTGGAATACACCTAATCCTCAAAACACAAGTATAGCTATCAACTTGCCACCCAATACATGGACGTGTCAGGTAATAGATGCTAATGGATGTATCATCAATCCAACTGTACAGATATTACCAACACCTAATCCAACTGTAACAAGTACATCTTATACTCCACCAATTTGTTATGGTCAACAAAATGGTGCAGCCGGTATTCAGGTAACAGGAGGAACTCCCCCATATACATACACGTGGTCTGCACCTTCAGGTGGTAACACAGCAACTTTAACAGGTCTTGGTGCAGGTGTTTATCAGGTTTTCATTTCAGATAATGTAGGATGTAATACTTTTACCACTGTTACAGTAAATCAACCTAATCAAGTTGTAATCAATGCAACTCCCAATCATACTATTTGCTATGAAACAAACACACAGATTTTTGCAGCAGGTACAGGAGGTATTGCTCCGTATACCTACACATGGATTCCTTCTATTTACAACGGATCAGGACCTTATGTTGTACAACCCACTGTTTCGACTTCTTATACAGTGATGGCAAGTGATGCGAATGGATGCATTGCTCCTCCAAGAGTGATTACAGTGTTTGTAAACCCGCCACTTGCTGCTGTTGGAAAAACTTTAGACGTTTGCGATGCTCATGTGGCTGTCTTAACTCCAACTATCACCAGCTTAGGCAATGGAGGACCTTATCAGTTTTACTGGAGCGATGGGACAACAAATCCTTATGATAGCATTACAGTTAACCTCGCGTTAGGTAGTACTTATACCTACTCCGTTTTAATCAAAGATGGTTGTACAATTCCCGATGCAATGGCAAGCTTTGTGGTTAATGTTAAACCTCTTCCTTCACCTACTTTTAGCATTATACCAAAAATTGGATGTAGTCCTGCACAAATTACATTCACTGCTATTGAAACAAATACAAATAGCATCAACAACTATAACTGGCATATTGAATATAATGCCGGATTTATAGATACAACAGGTGGAGTGTATGATTATGATGCAACTGGCAATCCTGTCAGCGTAATACTTACAACAAATGGAAGTTACGCAGTAGGCGTTCTTGTGGGTAATCAATATGGATGTTATGTAAATTATCCTTTTATAGATAGTATCAAAGTATACCCCAAACCTATTGCAGCATTTACCTATAGTCCTTTTTATGTTGACATGGTTAATCCAGAAATAAGTTTTACTAATCAATCACAAGGAGCCAATTATTATACCTGGAATTTTGGAGATTATTCATCACAAAATAACATTTCAAATGATACTAATACGGTTCATTACTACCAATATGAAGGAACGTATATGGTTAATTTAATAGCATCAAATATTCATGGATGTAAAGATACAGCCAGTGCTACTATTGAAGTTCGTCCACAATTTGCTGTTTATATCCCGAATACATTTACTCCAGATGGTAATGAGTTGAACGATGTATTTTATCCTGTTGGTATCGGAATTATGGAAGATGAATATGAAATGTTGATATACGATAGATGGGGTAATCTGGTGTTTAGTTCCAATAATCTAAAAGTTGGTTGGGATGGAAGTATTAAAGGTGACCCCAATCCAAAAGATGGAGTATACTCATACAAAATAACACTTCTGGATGTTTTTGGAAATAAACATCAGTATGTAGGCCATGTATATTGTCAGGTGGTAGATAGAGATAGAGGAAGGTAAACAGTTGGGAGTTTAGAAAAGTAAGTACTTTTATATTAAACTCCCCCACATTAAGATAAAAATCATTAAACCCAAATTATTCATTTGGACTTTCTCAAATATTGTGATCTTCTTTGCTACCGATGGTTTTAGACAATGTTTACCTTCACCCTTCCACAGGTGGAAGGGTAGTTGTGAGAATAAAGAACAAGGCCGTCGTTGCGAGGAAGCATCGCTTCCGAAGCAACCTCTTGTGAAGTTGCCCCCCTTCCGTTTTACGGAAGGGCCTTCCACATCGCTATAAAAATAAAGAAAGGAGTGGAAGGGGAAGCAATCTCTTGTGAATAATCTTAATTTCTATTGCATAATTTGGGTTAAAATGTGGGGGATAATTTTTTTAAGAATATTTTATTTACGTGTTACAGTTCAACTTCAACTTTCGCTAAATCATCGGATTGATATTTTCCAGATTTGAGTTTATCAACAATTTTTGAAAAACATTCAATAGTATACTTTACATCATCAAGTGTATGAACAGCCGTTGGTATGAGTCGTAAAATAATCATCCCTTTGGGTACTACAGGATAAGTAACCATTGAACAAAATATATTAAAGTTTTCTCTTAAATCATACACCATATTAGTAGCTTCTGGAATAGAACCATTCAGATAAACCGGAGTTACAGGGGTATTTGTATTTCCTATATCAAATCCGGCTGCCTTTAATCCATTTTGTAAAGCACGAGTAATTTCCCAGAGTTTTTCTCTATATTCAGGATGATTTCTCATTAATTCTAATCTCTTAAGAGCACCAATCACAATAGGAATTGGTAAACTTTTGGCGAAAATTTGCGAACGCATATTATATCGCAAATAAGTAATAATGTCTTTTTCGGAGCTAATAAATCCTCCAATTAAAGCAAAAGATTTTGCAAATGTTCCAAAATAAATATCAATTCCATCCTGACAATTTTGTTCCTGACCTGTTCCACCTCCTGTTTTACCCATTGTTCCTATACCATGAGCATCATCAACAAATAAACGAAAACTATATTTTTTCTTAAGTTCTACAATTTCTTTTAGTTTGCCCTGGTCTCCTCGCATTCCAAAAACCCCTTCCGTTAAAACTAAAATACCACCACCTGTTTCTTTTACAATTCTTTCAGCGCGTTGTAATTGTTTTTCAAGGTCTTCAACATCGTTATGTTTGAAAACAAATCTTTTACCCATGTGCAAACGTACCCCATCAATAATGCATGCGTGGCTTTCTGCGTCATACACAATTACATCTCTTCTATCTACTAACGCATCAATAGCCGAAACCATTGCTTGATAGCCATAATTACATAAAATAGTATCCGATTTATTTACAAACTCAGAAAGTTCTTTTTCTAATTGCTCATGATAAACCGAATTACCACTCATCATACGAGCACCCATTGGAGCGGCTAACCCAAATTTGGCGGCTGCTTCTGCATCCGTTTTTCTTACTTCCGGATGATTCGCTAATCCTAAATAGTTATTCAAACTCCAGTTCAACAATTTCTTTCCTCTGAACATCATATAAGGTCCTATATCTCCTTCTAATTTTGGGAATGTAAAATAACCATGTGCTTTAGAGGAATACATTCCCAATGGTCCCATGTTCTTTTTAACCTTATCAAAAATATCTCTCATATTTTTTTCTGCAAAGGTACTAGAAATTCTTCAAATTAACTACCCTTGAATATCAATTGTCTTTAAAAATCATTTCTAAGATTGAAAATTAAAATCTTAATTTTTTAGTGTTCAATTGATTTTTTTTATACCTGTAGAAACAAAATCTTAGAGTTAAATAATGGAAAAACATTACTTTTTAATACTCTCCTTTCAATTACTTTATCTAATTTTGCGAGAGAAAATTAAATGAGTAATTCGGTTATTGAAAATTATCTAAATCAACTACAATTAAAATTTAGTTTTACAAACAAGAAAACTTTATTTGTTGAAAATTACAATTCTTCATTTTCTGCATTTCTAATTCTTACATTATTCAAAGAAAGAAATGTCTTACATATTTTATCAGACGAAGAACAAGCTCTGGCAAGTTTCAATGAATTAAGCTCTTTTAATTCTGAACATACCTTCTTTTTCCCGGCTCTCTATTATGCTGATGGTCAACCTCATAAATATTATGATTTCAACTTTCAGCAGAGAACTGCTCTTTTAGAACGTCTTTCACAAAATTCTTCCCAAAATTCTATTATTGTCTCATACTATGACGCTATTACTGAACCAGTATTAAACAAACAAGAATTTTCAAAACATCATTTTACCTTAAACAAACATGAAAAAATATCTTACAATTTTCTTCTTGAATTTTTGAGCGAATATCATTTTGTAAAAAGTGAATTTGTTTATTTTCCCGGACAATACGCTGTCAGAGGCAATATCATTGATGTTTTTTCTTATGCCAATGAGTACCCTATACGTATTGAACTCAAAAATGATATAGTGGATCGGCTTTCCGAGTTTCATCCTTCTACTCAAATGTCTTTTCGTCAAATTGAAAAAATCAGTATTTGCCCAAAAGTTGAGGACCAGAACATTGAATTGGTTTCTTTATTAGATTATTTATCTGAAAGTGATTGCATTATTGCTAAAGATATTGATTTGCTTGAAGATTATTCTGATCATTCTGACATTAAAAGATTTTCTAAACAAGATATACTTTCATCTCTGCAAAGATTCAATTTTATAAAATACGGAATAGGCACAAAAAAAGGGTGCTGAAGTGATTACTGTTAATATCACCCCTCAACCCTTATTTGGAAAAAAATATGATGCACTTGTAGAACACTTATATCATCAATACCGGAATGGATTTAAGAACTTCTTTGTTTCCACCAATAAAAATCAGTATAAGCGAATAACACAAATCATTGGAGATATTTTACATAAAAAAAATATTGAATTAGATAGTCCTATAATTGAGTTGTTAGTAGCTGAAATTAATCAAGGATTTATTGACAATGAATTTAAATTTGCTTTTTACACAGAACATCAAATCTTTGAAAAATATCATCCTATCAAGAGAAAAGATAAAGCAGAAGAAAGCAATGCGTCACTTACTATTAAAGATTTTAATTCAATTAAAACCAGGAGATTATGTAGTTCATATAGATCACGGAATAGGAAGGTTTGCTGGTTTACATACTATCGAAGTCAACGGCAAAAAACAGGAAGTCATAAAATTACTATATAAAAATAACGATACTCTTTTTGTCAATATTCACAATTTATACCGATTAAGCAAATACTCTGGAAAAGATGGGCATGAACCTAAAATTGACCAATTAGGAAGCCAACGCTGGCAAAATCTGAAACAAAAAGTTAAGAATTCTGTTAAACAACTGGCTTACGATTTAATTCGTCTTTATGCAGAACGCAAAGCATCAGAGGGCTTTGCTTTTAGCAAAGACACATACTTGCAACACGAATTAGAAGCATCTTTCCCTTTTGAAGATACGCCCGACCAAATCAAAGTTACACGCGAGGTCAAAAGAGATATGGAGAAGCCCTATCCAATGGATAGGTTAGTATGTGGAGATGTTGGCTTTGGTAAAACAGAAATTGCGATTCGTGCTGCATTCAAAGCAGTATGTGATAACAAACAAGTGGCTGTATTAGTGCCTACTACAATTTTAGCATTCCAGCATTATAGAACGTTTTCAGAACGATTAAAGAACTTTCCTGTAACCATTGATTACCTTAATCGTTTTAGAACAAGTAAAGAAGTTAAAGATATTCTCAATAAATTAAAAGATGGGAAAATTGATATTTTAATTGGCACACACAAAATTTTGGGTAAAGAGGTTGTTTTCAAGGATTTAGGATTGTTGATTATTGATGAAGAACATAAATTTGGTGTAGCAGACAAAGATAAAATAAAATTAATCAAAAAAAATGTAGATACACTCACTCTTACGGCAACACCAATACCCCGAACTTTACAATTCAGTTTAATTGGCGCTCGTGATCTTTCAGTTATTCAAACACCTCCACCCAACCGATATCCTGTAAAAACAGAATTACATGCTTTTTCTGATGAAGTTATACAATCGGCTATTCTTAAAGAAATAGAAAGAGGCGGACAAGTATTTATTGTACATAATAAAGTACAGGATATATTGGAATTAGGGCAATACATTCAAAATCTTGTTCCCAAGGTCAAAATATCCATTGCTCACGGACAAATGAAAAGCCACGAGTTAGAAGATGCTATCATGAATTTTATTTATGGGGATGCACAGGTATTACTTTCTACAAACATAATAGAATCTGGTATAGACATTAGTAATGCTAATACCATTATTATTAACAATGCTCAAAACTTTGGATTAAGCGATTTACATCAATTGCGTGGAAGAGTGGGAAGAAGTAATCGGCAAGCATATTGCTATTTATTAGTACCTTCATTAAATATCTTAACTAATGAAGCAAAAAAACGATTGAATGTGATATTGGAGTTTTCAGATTTAGGAAGTGGTTTTCAGATTGCATTGAAAGATTTGGACATTCGTGGAGCAGGCAATTTATTGGGCCCTGAACAAAGTGGATTTATTAATGAATTAGGAATTGATGCTTACATGAAAATATTAAATGAAGCCATCGCTGAAATTAAACAAGAACATGAAGTTGAACATGAGGTATCATCCACAGCTTTTTCAAAACAAATGTTTGTTGATACTGTATTAGATACAGATTTACCACTCTTTATCCCATCTCATTATGTGGAAAACTCAACAGAACGTTTAAATTTATATCGTCAATTGAATAGTTGCACTACACAACAACAATTGGAAGAGTTTAAGAACATGATCATTGACCGCTTTGGACAATTACCATTAGAAACAGAGGAACTTATCAACTCGTTAAATTTACGCTGGACAGCATCCAAACTTGGTTTTGAAAAAATTATTCTCAAAAATGGAAAAATGATTTTAGTTTTCATTTCAAATCAAGAACATGTCTTTTATAAATCTAAATTATTTGACAATATTCTCAATTTTATCTCTTCACAAAAAAATTTTTGTATTATCAAAGAACAAAATAATAAACTCATGTTAGTTTTTGATTCAGTAAAAGATATACATCATGCTCAACTGCTTATTCAAACAATATATTCAGACGTTCATGCCAGTGTAATCAATCAATAAATATTTTTTGGCAACTAATAAATTGCTTATTTAAACTTAGTTATGTATAATTGTAGATATGAACAAAATAATTCTTTTTCTTTTTATTTTCTTTAATTTCTTAAATGCTCAAGTTTTAGATTCAATTCAAATTATTCGTTCATTTCAAATTGGTATAGGTAGAATTATCAATATTCTTGCTTTGCAGCAAAATAGTGACGATGTAGAATATATAACAGGATGGAACTTTAATGCCAACTATTTATTTCCTAATCTTTCAAGAATTGAGATTTCGTATTGTACATTTGAACCAATTGATATTTCCTCTTTCTGGCAAAAAGTTCACTTCTGGAATATTAATGTAAACTATCATCATATCATCAGTACTCAAGATGGCACGTTCTTTATTTATCCATATTTTGGTGCAGCTTATAGCCAATTCAAAGGTTTTCAATTATTAGATAAAAATTTTAAACGTGTTATGGAAAATAAAACATACAATCAGTTTGGCTTTAATGCTGGGCTCGGTGCAGAATGGCATCTTCGGTTTCTAACATTTTTTGTAGATTATAATATGCGTATAACAAGAATTTTACCTTACAATTCTATTAGTTTAAGAAATGTTGGATTTTCAGCAGGCATACGATTGTTTTACTTTCAACTACACTGGCATAAACATCCTGAAAATCTTCATAAATCCAAACATAAAAAAAGAAAACGAAGAAAATTGTTTGACATTCTACACGACCGCTACCATTGGTTTTAATTTTTAATCTCACTTAAATTTACAGATATTTGCCAAAATATAAAGCAATATGATGGATTCACCTTATGGAATTTGTAAACTTGCCATTATACCCGGAAGATTAGAATCTTCAAGTAAAAGTGAAATGGTTACGCAATTGTTGTTTGGTGAAACCTATTCAATCCTTGAAGAACAAGCACAATGGTTGAAAATTAAAATTCATTCTGATGGTTATGAATGTTGGATAAATCGCCTTCAACATTCCACTTTATCTGAAACTGGCTATCAGCAAATACAATCTCAGCCTCTTGTTTTAAGTGCAGAATTACTGCAAATTGTACAATCTGGCAAAAATCACTTAATAGTTCCCTTCGGATCTCGTTTCCCCAATTATCAAAACAATCAATTTAAAATAGAAGCCACAATCTTCGAAGCTTATGGAAAGGTAAACACAATATCTGAAACAATATCATACAATGGTCAGGCCTGTGTAGATTATGCCTTTATGTTCTTAAATTGTCCGTATTTGTGGGGCGGAAAAACCTTTATGGGAATAGATTGTTCCGGACTTGTACAGGTTTGTTGCGCTCTGGCTGGCTATTCATTACCTCGAGATGCAAAAGATCAGGCACTACACGGTACACCCCTCACTTTCCTTGATGAAGTTCAACCCGGCGATCTTGCATTTTTTCATAACGAAGAAGGAAATATTGTGCATACCGGTATATTAATAAATCAGGAATACATCATACACGCCTCTGGAAGAGTGAGAGTAGATAAAATTGACCATTATGGTATTTTCTCTCCTGAATTAAAAGACCACTCACATCATTTGAGAGTTATAAAACGTTTGAAATAAATTAAGATGATGTTTCAAGAAAAAGATTTACAACCCATTACTCTTTATCAACTAAACCTATTGATAAAACAAGTACTTGATGAATATTTTTACAGAAAGTATTTTTGGGTAAAAGCTGAAATTCACAAATTAAATGTTTATAAATATTCTGGGCACGCTTATCCTGAACTTTTAGAAAAACAAGACAATGAAGTGGTATGTCAAATGCGTGGAATAATCTGGAAATCCGATTTGACAAGAATTAATCAAAAATTTATCGAAACTATTGGAGAACCCCTAAAAGAAAACATTTATGCCTTACTTCTCGTTGAAGTAAAATTTGAACCAAAATACGGATTAAGCTTACAAATTAAAGACATTGACCCAAATTACACTCTCGGAGAATTGGAAAAACAAAAAAAGCAAACTATTGAAAAACTTAAAAACGAAGGTATTCTTGAGAACAATAAGAAATTAGAACTATCTTTAGTTCCACAACGATTAGCGATAATTTCCGTTGAGACCAGTAAAGGTTTTAATGATCTAATAACGACTTTCAAAAAATTCGAAGGTACTTATCAAATTCAATACCAACTTTTTCCATCCCTTCTGCAAGGAGAAGAAGCCGCCATACAAATTAAAGAACAACTACTAAAAATTGCTGATATACACAAGAAATTTGATGCTGTTCTCATCATTCGTGGCGGTGGTGGTGAAGTAGGATTAAGTTGTTATAACGATTATGAACTCTGTAAAACAATAGCCACATTTCCTATTCCAGTGATTACAGGAATTGGGCATTCCACAAATTTTACCGTTGCTGAAATGGTCGCATATCAAAATGGCATCACCCCAACCGATACTGCAATGCTCATTATTCACAAATTTCAAACATTTGAAGAAAAATTAAACACTTTAAAACAAACATTATTACAAAACTCACAAGTATTTTTCAATAAACAACAACAAATTATTAACGATACCAGTAAAAACATATTGATTACTATTAAAGAAACATTCCATCAACAAAAATTATCATTGCAAGAATATGAACAATGGCTAAAAAACATTGTTAAAAATTATATTATTCATCAGGATAAAAAATTAATCCAGAAAGCACATCAAATTAAGCATTTTATACATACCAAAGTTTCAAAAGAAAATCTTTATCTCAATAGCGCTCAACAAAAATTAAACTTTTCGTTTAAATCAATAACCAACAAATATTCGAATCATATTCAATTACTTCAAAAATCTGTAATTGAACAATCAAAATATATTCTGAATAATCATTATCTTAAACTTCAAAGTATAGAAAAACATTTACAAATCATGCATCCTGACAACATACTAAAAAGGGGATTTACCATTGCTTTTGATGCGAATAACAATATTATCAAAAATCCTAATATCTTGAAAGAAAATCACCACATTAAAATCAAATTTTATAAATCAGAATTAGAAGCCCAACTCAAAAACATTCAAATTAAAAATTTATGAACTCAAAAAATACTGAAATAACCTACAAACAAGCCATTGAAGAATTAGAACAAATTGTCAATGAAATTGAAAGTGGAGAATTAGATTTAGATGACTTACTCAAAAAAGTTGATAGAGCAGCCACATTAATTTTATATTGTAAAGAAAAACTTAAAAACTCCGAAACAAAATTTGATGAAGTAATGAAGAAACTTGAAAGTAATAATAACTGATATTTATTTTACATCGCTTTTACATATTATTCTCATAACTATTAACTCATAACTCACAACTATTTATGAAACACATAGACACATGGAAATTAAAACATAGAACACATAAAATAAAACTATGTTTTCTATGTACCCTATGTACCTATGTGGTAAAAAATAATTCATAACTCACAACCCATAAATACCAAAATGCACATCTATTCAGAACATAGTTTCTTGTGGTTATTATTAATCGTTCCGCTTGCCTTAATTATTGCTTATTTCCAGTATTACTATAAAAACAAAAATTCTACTGTATTTTCAAAAAACACAAAAAAAGTTTTATTTTTCTTACGATTCATACTTCTTTTAATACTTGCACTTCTACTATTAGATTTTTACTCCAAATTTACTAAAAATGAATACATAAAACCCAACATAATAATCGCTATTGATAATAGCCAATCCATGATAAGTGCAAAAGATTCTGCAGCCGTTAAGTCCTTCATAAATAGTCAATTCAAAACATTTATTAACGAATTAAGTGACAAATTAGATGTTCAGATTTTAACCTTTGGAGAAAAAAATCAATTTATCACTGATAGCATTCTTTTCAATGAGCATAAATCCAATGCTGAAAACATTTTTACAACTGCCTCAGATGTTTTGAACAATTCCTCTATCAATGCTATGATAATGATGACGGATGGCATTTTCAATGAAGGCATTCATCCTGTCTCTTTGACCGATAACATCAATTATCCCGTTTACGTAATAGGCACAGGAGATACTACTTTATACAAAGATATAGCCGTTAAAAATGTCTTACATAACAAGAATGTATACATTGGAAATGATTTTATGGTGGAAGCTTTGATTCAAGCTAATTCTGTAAAAAATGAAAAAGTAAAAATTAGCATTTTTGAAAATAATCAGGAATTAGTAAGCAAAGATGTTCTCATCAATTCAGATATTCAACCCTATTATTCCGTTCAATTTCAACTTTCTGCTAATAAAGGCGGTCATCACACCTACAAAATTAAAACAACTCTATTAAAAGATGAACACAACACTAAAAACAATGAATTTTATTTTAACATACATGTGATTGAAAATAAAACAAAAGTATTAATTCTTTACACTGCTCCTCACCCCGATATTTCTGCTATTCGCCAATCTTTAAATTCTTCGCTTCAATACGAAGTAGATTGTTTTCAGGAAAATACATTTAACAACAATCTAAAAAATTATGACGTCGTAGTTTATCACTCACCAAACAATAATTCTGTTTTATTCAATAAATGTTTACAACTGAATATCCCAATGTTCATTATTAATGCTCAATTAAATACTATTCAAAATAAATTCCTATCTATCAAGCAGTTCATTCCCAATCAAACCAATGAAATAGAAGCACAATTCAATTCGTCATTTTCTGCTTTTGCTCTCAACAATGATTACAATTCCATCTCTCCTTACTTACCCATTATTCTCGCTCCTTACGGAGATTATTCACCACTCGGTGAATATGAGATTTTATGTTATCAAAAAATCAATAATGTATTTACAGAATTACCTCTTTTTTATTTTACTCAAACTACTTCTGGAAAATTTGCTGTCTTTTTAGGCGATGGATTGTGGAGATGGAAAATGACAAATTTTCAAATCTATCAAAATACCGATTGGTTCAATCATCTTATACTCAATACATTTCGTTACCTATCAGTAAAAAAAGACAAAAGACCATTTAAAGTATTCATTCCACCCGTCATTTATGAAAATGACCCGTTACGAATCACCGCAGAATTATTAAACGAAACAATGCAACCAATTACCGATCCCGATGTCTTTTTTACCATAAAAGACAGCAGCAAAAATGAATTTAAATTTGTATTTAATAAAGCCGCAAACAATTATTTCCTCAATGCTGGAATTCTTCCCTCTGGCGAATACACCTACAAAGCACTCACTCAATACAAAGGAAAAGAATACGAACAATCGGGAAAACTTCATATCCTCCCCTACTCCATTGAAAAAAACAACCTCACCGCTCAACACTCCCCTCTTAAAACATTAGCCCAAAAAACCAATGGAAAATTTTATCTTCTTCATCAAATAGAAGAACTAAAAAAAGACATTTTAAACAACGATGACATTAAAACAATCATCACACAAAATGAAACATATCAATACTGGATTGAAAATAAGTATTGGTTAATCCTGATTGTTTTATTATCTTTGAGCGAATGGATAATACGACGCTGGAATGGCGTTATTTAGAACAATGCTACTATGAAATTTCAACTGGTTTCCCCCTATCAACCTACTGGTGACCAACCCGAAGCTATTGAACAATTGACACAAAACATCCTGAATGGCGTAAAGCATCAGGTTTTACTGGGCGTTACGGGATCTGGTAAAACCTTTACTATGGCTAATGTGATTCAAAACATTAATCGCCCTACATTGGTATTGAGTCATAATAAAACTTTAGCAGCACAACTTTATAGTGAATTTAAACAATTCTTTCCTAACAATGCAGTAGAATATTTTGTAAGTTACTACGATTATTATCAGCCCGAAGCTTACATTCCTACCACTGATACATACATTGAAAAAGATTTATCCATTAATGCCGAAATTGAAAAACTCCGTTTAAGTGCTACATCTGCTCTGCTTTCTGGAAGAAATGATGTTATCATTGTAAGTTCTGTATCCTGTATTTATGGAATTGGAAATCCACAGGATTTCCGAAATAACATCATCCACATCAAAGTTGGACAAAAAATTTCAAGAAACAAATTCCTTCACCTGTTAGTTACATCTCTTTACAGCCGTTCACACGATAAGTTTGAACGTGGCAACTTCCGTGTAGCCGGTGATACTGTTGATATTAATCTCGCTTACGCCGATTACAATTTGCGTGTTTCCTTCTTTGGCGATGAAATTGAAGAAATTTATACCTTCGATTCTGACCCCAAACACGTGATTGAAAATTTTGACGCTTACAATATCTACCCTGCTAATATCTTCGTCACTTCTCCTGATAACATCAATCGTGCTATTTTTGAAATCAACAAAGACCTTGAAATTCAAGTCCAGAAATTTTTAAGTGAAGGTAAAACCATTGAAGCCAAACGATTAGAAGAACGCGTAAAACACGATGTAGAAATGCTTACTGAATTGGGCTATTGCAGTGGTATTGAAAATTACTCTCGTTATTTTGATGGCAGACCACCGGGTTCACGCCCATTCTGCTTGTTGGATTATTTCCCAAAAGATTTTTTACTCTTCATCGATGAAAGTCACGTAACAATTCCACAAATTCGTGGTATGTACAATGGCGATAGAATGCGTAAAACAACGCTTGTTGAATATGGCTTTCGCTTACCTGCCGCGTTGGATAATAGACCATTGAAATTTGATGAATTTGAAGCATTGGTCAATCAAGTCGTTTATGTAAGTGCTACTCCAGCAGATTATGAATTGAAAAAATCCGAAGGTATTATTGTTGAACAATTGATTCGTCCTACTGGCGTATTAGACCCTATCATTGAAGTTAGACCATCTCACAACCAAATTGATGACCTCATTGAAGAAATTCGAAAAACCACAGAAAAAGATGAACGCGTACTCATAACAGTACTAACCAAGCGAATGGCAGAAGAATTAGACAAATACTTATTGAAACTCAACATTCGTTCTGCCTACATTCATTCCGATATTGATACCCTTGAACGAGTAGAAATTTTAAGACAATTGAGAGAAGGAATGATTAGTGTGTTAGTAGGCGTAAATCTTTTGCGGGAAGGACTTGATTTACCAGAAGTTTCATTAGTAGCCATATTGGATGCAGACAAAGAAGGATTTTTGAGAGATACACGATCGTTAGTACAAACCGTTGGTAGAGCCGCCCGAAATGTGAATGGCAGAGTCATTATGTATGCCGATAAAATTACCGAAAGTATGCAAAGAACCATTGACGAAACCCAACGGCGCCGCCATAAACAAATGGAATATAACCTCAAACACGGCATCATACCTAAACAAGCCGGAAAGAAAACACTCATACAACCCTCTCCAAACTATGAAAAGCCCCTTTCTTATCAAAATCGTTATTATATAGAATCCGAAGAAATCAACATTGCAGCAGACCCTGTCATCCAATATATGAATACAGAACAATTAATGAGATTCATCAAATCATTAGAAGAAAAAATGAAAGAAGCGGTAGAAGAGGAAAACTACTTATTAGCCGCCAAATACAGAGATGAAATCAAAGCCCTGAAAGAAAAAGTTGTCGCTAATTCAGAAGCAAAGTAATTTTTTTTTGAAAAATATATAATTAAATGCACTCATTATTCGTGCATTCGTGGCTAATAAAAACCTTAAAATAATCTGTGAAAATCTGTCTAAATCTGCGTCATCAGTGTTCCTTAAAAATATCAGAGAATAAAAATTATTTTCCCGCATTCACATCATTATACTTTGATGGACATTTCATCAAAATATCATCTGCTTCAAAATGATCTCCTTGCATTTTTCCAATAACTACAATTTGTTCACTTTTATCAAAATCTTGTGGCTTGCTTTTATGTAAAACTACTTTTCTCTTTTCGCCCAATTGATCAATCAAATAAAATTCAAATTGGTCTGGATTTACCAAAGGATTATACACTTCACTTTCCGTTGTATCACGTTTCCCCACAATATGATATTCCTTATCCGGATTTTGTGCCGCTTCCTTAAAGTTAGAATATGTAGCCGTATTACTTAAAGACGTTAATATAACGCCAATCGCAATAGCAATAATCACTAATGTAATAATGTAAATTTTCTTCATAAATGAATTAATTTTTTTGCTTCAACTTTTCTTCAATCTGCTTAATTTTTCTATCCTGATAAAACAAGTAAGCAACAAGAGATAAAAAGATAACCACAACGACAGCAATTACAACATAAATTTTTCCATTTTCTCTCAACTTGTCAGCCATTTCAACTGTTTCATTCATCATATTCTGAAAGTTTATTATGAATATTTTTAATGCGTATTTTAAGTTCAAACAACCACCAACTCAATAATATCCAGCCCAATACAGCAGGATAAAACACTACACGCATATTATTGTTCAAATCATATTGACTGAACGCAGGATTACCTCCATTCCCTGGATGCAATGAATCCGTTAGCCGTGGTAAAATCATTAAAAATACCATCATCATCACATACGCAAAAACATTGTAAACCCCCGAAAGTTTGGCCCTTTTTATTTCATCATCCACAGAACTTCTTAATATAAAATAAGCGGCATATACTAAAATAGCCATCGCTACACCATTCAATTTTGGATCTGCAAATGTCCAATAAGTTCCCCAGGTTGATTTTGCCCATAACATTCCCGTTAATATCCCGGGAATAGAAAAGAAAAAACCTACTTGTGCAGCCGATACACTTTTTATATCATCTTGTAAATTATAGTTACTCAGGTATCTCAACGCGTAATATAATGAAACGGACATTTGAAACATTAATACAAACCACATCGGAACATGAAAATACAAATTTCTTATACTTTCATTCAATATCGGCAACCGTGGAACCTCATTTAAAAATCCTACAACCAACGAAAATAAAATTAATAAAACAGCACCAAACTTGTAAAGATCTTTCTTAATCATTGCGGCAAATCTACTGGAAATTTCTCAATAGCACATAAATTAAATTCAACCAATAAAATTTCACCATGAATTTCAATATACTTCCTTGAATTTACCAATAACACCAGATTTAAAAACAAAAAACTTCCTTTTTAAGGAAGTTTTGTAGCCCGTACGGGAATCGAACCCGTGTTTCATCCGTGAAAGGGATGCGTCCTAACCCCTAGACGAACGGGCCATCGAATTTGGAGCCGCAAATATAGGTAATATATTCTCAATTTTCCAAATTTAAAGTAAAAATTTTTTCAGAAAATACATATACTAAAAAGTATTTTTGTCAAAAAAAATGAAACTCACATTAATTCAAACTGAATTGCATTGGGAAAACAAGGAAAAAAACTTACAACATTTTTCTGAAATTATTGATAATGCTGAATCAGCAGACATTTACATCTTACCAGAAATGTTTACAACTGGCTTCACTATGAATAGTAAAAATTTAGCTGAAAAAATTGGAGAAAATACTACAAAATGGATGCTACAAAAAGCTTCAACTAAAAATGGTTGCATCGTCGGAAGTATTATAACGACTGAACAAGAAAAATTCTATAATACTCTAATATGGGCGTATCCCGATGGTACATACAAAGCTTATCATAAACGACATTTATTTAGAATGGCGGATGAAAATCTCTATTATTCACCGGGGAAAACACAAAATAATATGTGAATACAAAGGTTTTAGATTTTTGCCTCTTATCTGTTATGATCTTCGCTTCCCAGTTTGGAGTAGAAATCAATTTGGCACCGAATACGAATACGATGTTCTTATTTATGTGGCAAACTGGCCTGCCGTAAGAATAGATGCCTGGAAAAAATTGCTTTTTGCTCGTGCAATTGAAAATCTTTCATACTGCATTGGAGTCAATAGAATAGGTAAAGATGGAACGCAAAAAGAATACAACGGACAAAGTATGGCAGTCAACTTCAAAGGAGAAGAAATTTGTAATCTTGACAATAAAAATACTATTGCTTATATAGAACTCAATAAATCCGAATTAGAAGAATTTCGTCGTAAATTCCCTGCCTATTTAGATGCAGATACCTTCCAAATTTTCATTTGATTTTTATCATGCATTTTGCTATTAAATTATTTCTTACTTTCGCCCGAAATTTTTGAAATTATGAATCAACAAATAGGTGTTCGTTCAAGTGATAGCGTTTTGAACGAAATTGGATTGAAAAATTTTAATATTGCATACTGGAACTTAGACGTTCCTCAACTTGTAATGGAAAGTATAATTCGTAAACAAGCCGTTTTAACCGATACAGGTGCTTTAATGGTAGATACCGGTGAATTTACCGGTCGTTCACCAAAAGATAAATTTATTGTAAAAGATTCCATTACTGAAAACACTATTTGGTGGGGCGACATCAATCATCCATTTGATCCAGAAAAATTTGACAAACTACTCCAAAAGGTATTAAACTATTTTGAAGGAAAAGATATTTTTATCAGAGATGCTTATGCTTGTGCACATCCTGATTACAGATTGAATTTGAGAGTGATTACTGAAACTCCCTGGGCAAATTTATTCAGCTATAATTTATTTCTTCGCCCAACAAAAGAAGAGATTCAAAATTTTAAACATGACTGGTTAATCATCAATGCTCCCGGATTCCGTGCCAATGCAAAAGAAGACGGTACCAAACAACATAATTTTGCTATCATTAATTTTACCAAAAAAGATAATTTTAATTGGCGGAACAGGTTATACAGGAGAAATCAAAAAATCTGTATTCACTATTTTAAATTACATTCTTCCACAAGAAAAAAACGTGCTTTCAATGCACTGTTCTGCTAACATCGGCAAAAACGGTGACACTGCAATATTTTTTGGATTATCTGGTACTGGCAAAACAACGCTTTCATCTGACCCTGAAAGAAAATTAATTGGCGATGACGAGCATGGTTGGAGCGATGATAAAGTATTTAACTTTGAAGGTGGCTGCTATGCTAAATGTGTCAATTTATCAAAAGAAAATGAACCACAAATTTTTAATGCAATCAAGTTTGGTTCTTTACTCGAAAACACAAGATTCTATCCAGGTACTTCGACAGTGAATTATGAAGACATTTCCGTTACAGAAAATACAAGAGTAAGTTACCCCTCCCATTATATTGAAAATGCTGTATCTCCCGCAATTGGTAATGCACCTAAAAACATCTTCTTCTTAACTTGTGATGCTTATGGCATTTTCCCTCCTATTTCCAGGTTGAATATCCATCAAGCAATGTATTACTTCATTTCCGGATACACTGCAAAAGTTGCCGGTACAGAAATGGGAGTTACAGAACCCACTGCTACTTTTTCAGCTTGTTTTGGAAAAGCATTCCTTCCCTTGCATCCCGCTAAATATGCTCAATTATTAGGTGAAAAATTGAAATCTGGTAAAATTAATGTTTGGCTTGTCAATACAGGCTGGATTGCCGGGGGCGCTAAAAAAAGCAAACGAATGAAACTCTCTTATACAAGAGCAATGATTCATGCTGCTTTGAATGGTGAATTAGATAATGTTGAATACGAAAAAATTCCTTTCTTTAATTTAGAATTCCCTAAAACGTGTAGAGACATCCCTTATAACGTTTTGAATCCAAGAAAATCATGGGAAAATACAGAAGAATATGATAAAGCGGCATTAAACCTGGCTAAGAAATTTATTGACAACTTTAAAGAATTTGAAGATTTAGCAAGTCCTGAAATAATTTCTGCCGGACCTGTATTAGAAAAAATCAATCGTTTCATAAAATATTCTTGCAAAAAATTGTAGTTTATCCTACATTTGCACCGTTCTTTTAACGGAGGGTGTAGCTCAGTTGGTTAGAGCGTCAGATTGTGGCTCTGAAGGTCGTGGGTTCGAGTCCCATCATCCTCCCTGTTCTTTTGTCAAATCACAATTTTTGAAAGTTGTTGATTAGCCGCAGTTGTAGTAAATAATAAGTTGAATGAAAAAAACAAATACTTTCGTTTCCAAAAATTACCTGTTTGACGAAGTTTCCAAACTAATTGAAAGTGCACGCAGTAAAATTGCCTACACGATTAACCAAGAAATGGTTTTACTCTATTGGAACATCGGAAAAATCATTAAAGAGAATATTATTCAATCCGATAGAGCAGAGTACGGTAAGCAGTTAATTCAGACGCTTAGTCAACAACTGACCGAGAAATACGGAAAGGGCTTTTCTGCCCAGAATCTCTGGTACATGGTTCAATTTTATGAAACCTATCCAATTCTCCAATCAGTGCTTGGAGAATTAGAAGGGTTAAGCTGGACACACATTATTACTATTCTGCCCATAAAAGATCCTCTCAAAAGACAATTTTATGCTGTCCTCTGTCAAAAAGAAAGGTGGAGCACCAGAACACTACAAGATAGAATTAAAAGCATGCTATATGAACGAACAGCTTTATCCAAACTTCCAGAAAAAACAATAGAACTTCAACTTAAAGAATTGAAAGAAAAAGATAAAATGACTCCTGAATTAGTTTTTCGTGATCCCTACGTTCTTGATTTCTTAGAACTTTCAGATAGCTTTACAGAAAAAGATTTAGAAAATGCCATTCTACAAGCGCTTGAAAAATTCATATTAGAACTTGGAAGAGATTTTTACTTCGTTGCCCGACAAAAAAGAATTACTGTAGACGATATTGATTACTACATTGACCTTGTTTTTTATCACCGAAAACTTAAATGTTTTGTTTTAATTGACCTTAAATTAGACAAATTCAGAGCAGAATACAAAGGACAAATGGAATTGTATTTACGATACATCGAAAAGTATGAAACAGAAAACGATGAAAATCCACCCATTGGAATAATTTTATGCACCGAAAAAAGCAAAGAACAAGTAGAACTTCTATTCCTAAACAACGAACAAATTAAAGTTTCAGAATATCTTACTAAACTACCATCCAAAGAAATTTTGGCAGAAAAATTACATAAAGCCGTACTAATTGCTCATTCAAAAATAAAATCTCACTAATTATGCAAAAAAAAATCCAAACCGCTCTCATTTCAGTGTTTAATAAAAATGGTCTTGAACCCATTGTAAAAAAATTACACCAACTTAATGTTCAATTGATTTCTACTGGTGGAACTTATGATTTTATCAAAAATCTTGGAATACCCGTAACATCAGTGGATAACATAACCCAATTTCCTGAAATTTTAGGTGGTCGTGTCAAAACTCTACATCCCAAAATTTTCGGTGGAATCCTCGCCAGAAGACAAAACGAAACAGATGTACAACAAGTAAATACACATCAAATTCCTTTGATTGATTGTGTGATTGTGGATTTGTATCCCTTTGAAGAGACCGTAAAATCTACAAACGATGAAGCCGCCATTATTGAGAAAATAGATATTGGTGGTATTTCCCTGATTAGAGCAGCTGCTAAAAATTTCAATGATACAATTATTGTTCCTGATAGAAGATATTACAATGAATTTTTAAACTTACTTGAAACCCAACAGGGCTTTACTCAATTCAACGATAGAAAAAAATTTGCCGCCTATGCCTTTGCTATTTCATCACATTACGATACGATGATTTTTCATTACTTCAATCAATTTGCACAACTACCCTACTTCAAAGAAAGTTCTTTAAATGCTCAAACTCTTCGCTATGGTGAAAATCCACATCAAAAAGCGTGGTGTTATGGCAATTTAGAGGCACAATTAGAAAAATTAAACGGTAAAGAAATTTCCTACAACAATCTTTTAGACATAGAAGCAGCCGTGCAACTCATTGCAGATTTTGATGAACCGACCTTTGCAATCATCAAACATAACAACGCCTGTGGTGTAGCGAGCAGAGAAACAATCTATGATGCTTACCTTACTGCTCTCTCTTCTGACCCTCTCTCCGCTTTCGGTGGTATTTTAATCGCCAATAGAACTATTGACGCCAACACAGCCAATGAAATTAATAAATTGTTTTTTGAAGTCATCATCGCACCATCTTATGAAGCAGAGGCACTAAATATTCTTAAATCCAAAGCTAACAGAATTATTCTAATAAATAAAATTCAACAACTCCCACAATATACTTACAGAAGCATTTTACATGGTGTTATTAAACAGGAAAGAGATGCAAAAATTGAAACACACGAAGAATTAAAAGTAGTTACTGAAAAAACACCTTCAGATAGTGAAATTAGTGATTTACTTTTTGCCAATAAAATTGTCAAACACACCAAAAGCAATGCCATAGTTATCGTGAAAAACAAACAACTTATTGGTAGCGGGACTGGTCAAACTTCCAGAGTAGATGCAGTGCGTCATGCTATTGAAAAAGCTCATCATTTTAAGTTTGATACAAATGGCGCTGTATTAGCCAGCGATGCCTTTTTTCCTTTTCCTGATAGTGTTGAATTAGCACATTCTGCTGGAATTACAGCCATTATTCAACCCGGCGGCTCAATTAAAGATAAAGACAGCATTGATGCTTGTAACAAATACGGAATCAGTATGGTATTTACTGGTTTTAGACATTTTAAGCATTAATCCAATAATTTAGTTTCTTTATATTTGAGCACAAAAGAAAACTTATGACAAAAATAAAATTTGGAACAGACGGCTGGCGTGCTATTATCGCCGAAGATTTTACGGTTGAAAATGTAGCCCGTGTAACAGAAGGTGTAGCCCAATGGTTACATAAAAATTTTTCAAATCCTTCCGTGGTCGTTGGATACGATTGTCGTTTTGGTGGAAAATTATTTACACAAACGATTGCTAAAATTTTAGTGCATCACAACATAAAAGTTATATTAGATAAAAATTTTGTTTCTACTCCAATGGTGTCATTAGCAACTTTGAAAAACAAAGCATCACTCGGTATTATCATTACTGCAAGTCATAATCCACCTGAATACAATGGTTATAAATTAAAAGGATATTATGGAGGCCCACTTTTACCAGACAAAATTAATGAAGTTGAACAACTTATTCCAGAAAAAATTACCTATGATTACAAATCCATTTCTCTTGAAAATGCTGAAAAACATGGACTTTTAGAATATCAGAATTTTGAAGATTTGTATTATCATCATGTTGTAGAGCATTTTGACCTTAAGGCAATTGAAAAATCGGGATTAAAGTTTGCTTATGATAGTATGTATGGAGCTGGGCAAAACATCATGTATCGCTTATTCCCATACATTGTTCATTTGCATAAACAATATAATCCTTCTTTTTATGGTCAAGCACCTGAACCGATTTTGAGAAACTTACAACCTTTTCAAAAATTTATCCAGCAACATGGCAAAATCAATTGCGGACTTTGTACAGACGGAGATGCCGATAGAATTGGTCTCTTTGATAGCAAAGGAAATTTTGTAGATTCGCATCACATCATTTTATTACTTATTAAATATCTTGCTGAAGTCAAAAAATTAAAAGGCAAAATTGTTACTGCCACTTCTACAACACCAAGAGTGCATAAGTTGGCTAAACATTTAGGTTTAGAAGTTATTACAGTTCCTATTGGTTTTAAGCATATTGCGGGCTACATGATTTCTGATGATATTTTATTGGGAGGTGAAGAAAGCGGCGGCATTGCTATTAAAGGACATATTCCGGAAAGAGATGGTATCTGGATGGGATTAACTATCTGGGAATACATGGCTAAAAGTAAAAAAACATTAGAAGAACTAATTGAAGATGTGTATAAAATAACCGGTAAGTTCGCTTATTATCGCTATGATTTGCATATTGACGAAAATTTGAAACAACGAATTATTCAGAATTGTAAAGAAAATAAATACACTTCGTTTGGGAAATATAAAATTTTAGGTGTGGATACACTGGATGGTTATAAATATTTCCTGAATGATGAACAATGGATAATGCTTCGTGCCAGTGGAACAGAACCACTACTCAGAATCTATGGAGAAAGCCAAACTCATGAACAGGTCATTGAACTGCTTGATACTGTAAAAGAAATTGTATTAAACGCTTAAATCATGCGACGATATTTTTCATGGTTACCCAATTTCATTACTCTAATCAATTTGTTTTCTGGGAGTTGTGCAATCGTTGAACTATTCAATGAAAGATATAATAATGTTATTTTATTTGTCATCATTTCTTTGATTGCTGATTTTTTGGATGGTTTAATTGCTCGTGCCTTAAAAGCGCAGTCAATTATCGGTAAGGATTTGGACAGTTTAGCCGATTTAATTTCATTTGGATTATTACCTTCATTTATTTTATATCACCTGGCAGAACAGCAGGAGTATTCGTTATGGAATTATTTGTGTTTTAGTGTAGTAATATTTTCTGCTTTACGACTTGCCAGATTCAATCACGATACAAGACAAACGTATCATTTCGTTGGACTTCCCACGCCAGCAAATGCTTTGCTAACTTCATCATTACTTTTATTTTTAATATTTGAACAACCTGAAATCAGTGAACACAATATTTTTCTAAAATGGAATAGCATAATTTTTTCAAATATTATTTATTCTACCAAAATGTTACGCGTGTGGGCGCTTCTATCTTCTTTATTTTTAATACTTCCTGTTAATCTTCTTTCACTAAAAGCACCAAAATACAAAATCAGTGAAATAAAACATCAACTTATTTTCATTACAGGAAGCATTTTAATCTTTATATTATTTGGACATATGAGCGTCTTTTGGATAATGATCTGGTATTTAATCTGGTCAATTATCTGGTATTATATTATTTTGTAATTAAATTCCTCAAAAAAATCACCCACCCTTCTTCTGCATTTAAAGAAGGAATTAGTGTCAAATGTTCTCCACCGTATTGTTTGAATAACTCTTTGTATTCTATTTGTATTTCAAATAATGTTTCTAAACAATCTATTACAAATGCAGGAGAAACCACTACTAAATGTTTTATTCCTTTTTGGGCTAACTCTATAATGGTATCGGATGAATAGGGCTTTAACCACTCAGAACGACCCAATCGTGATTGAAAAGAAAAACCATATTTTTCAAGCGGTAGTTGTAATTGTTCGGCAATCTTTTTGGTAGTAATCAAACAATTTTTTCTGTAACAAAAATATCCTCCTTCTTTGTTTTCATCACAACAATCCATCAAATTGCAAAACTTCTCCTGAAGCTGCTTGTCTGCCTTAAAAATCTGACGAACAGGTAATCCGTGATAACTAAACAAAACATAATCGTATTGTTCAGGAAGATGTTGTTTTATCTGATTGACCCACAAACGAGTAAATTCTGGATGATTGTAAAAAGTATGAATCGTTTTGATATTAGGAATAATTTGCCATTGTTTAATTTCATTGAATGCCATTTCTAACGCTGAACCTGTAGTAGAAGAAGCATATTGTGGATATAAAGGAAGTAAAATAATTTCTTCTAATGGTTGTTGTTTCAATTCATTCAAAACATCCTTAAGATATGGCTTCCCATACATCATCGCTATTCGCACCATGTATCTTTCACCTAACGCATTTTGTAATTTTTTTTCTAATTCATAGGAATAAAATAGTAAAGGGGATTCATTTTCTATTAAAATCTTTTTATACGAATTCAAACTTTTTGGGGCACGAAAAGGGGCAATGATTCCATTCACCAATAAAAATCGTGAAATAAAGGGAATATCAATCACTCGTCTATCCATCAAAAAATTTCGTAAATACCTTCGAGTGGCAGAAACAGTCATTTCGTCCGGACTACCAATGTTAATCAAAATAACGGCTTTTTTCATGAAGACAAAGAATTTTCCTGTTGTATTTGTTTTAAACGCTCTGAATGTTCATAAATCGTTTTTTGAAAAATCAATAAAACAAATACACCAATTGTGATAGAAGCGTCCGCAAAATTGAAAATAGGTCGAAAAAATAAAAAGTCCTCTCCGCCCCATATTGGCAACCAATCAGGAAAAGTGCCACTAAACAATGGAAAGTAAAACATATCCACTACCTTACCATACAACAATGGCGCATAACCATTTCCAGGAGAGAATTGAGCAATCTGATATTCTGTACTTTCTGTGAACAACACGCCGTAAAACACACTATCTATGATGTTTCCGATTGCACCCGCCAATATCAATGAAATACCAGCAATGTAATAAATGCTTTCATCCTTTCGGATAAGTTCTCTAACAAACCACACACCAAATCCACACGCCAATAATCTGAAAATAGTCAATAACAATTTTCCATACTCTCCCCCCCCACTCTATTCCAAAAGCCATACCGGGATTTTCTGTAAAATACAAATACGCCCAATCTGCATACTCCTTTACCATTCCTAATGGATAATTTAATTTAATATATATTTTTATGGACTGGTCAATTATCAAAACCAAACCAATAATCCACCACGCTAATTTTGCTTTTAAGGACATAAATTGAATAATTGCGGCGAATATAGGGATAAGAAAACAATAGGATATAAAAATGTTTTTATTTATTAATGTTATTGATTTAATTAAATTACCTGTATATTTGTAAAAGAATAGAAATCGCTTCTTATTCTTGTCAAAAACGTTTTAAGCTATGAATTATTCAGATATAAAATATAATTTCATTATTGGACATGGACGTGGAGGTACTACTTTATTATTGTATATTTTGAATGCACATCCCAATATCTATGGACTACCTGAATTCAAAAATATCCTGATATCCAAAGATGCTTCTTCCTCAGATTCTTTCAGAAGGATTTCAGAAAAATACTTAAAGCGAATTGAAAAACGTTCCTTTCTAAATCAATTACCAGAATCATTCAAAGAAAAAAAGGTTGATAATGAATTATTTGAATCTGCATTTTATCCCAATATTTCCTTGAAAGAAAGATACATTCGTCTTGCCTTATCCATCAACAAAGTTTTTGATAAACCTAATAGAGATAAAAAAATCATTACACACATTATTCACAAAGTGCCTTACTATACTTTTTATGTAAAAGAACTTTTGGAAATTTTTCCGGAAGCAAAATTTATCATAAACATTAGAGACCCAAGAGCACAAAATTATTCTCATATCAAAAGACATTCTACAGAAAAACTATTTTTAGGAAAAAGTAATCCGGAAGAAAGAATTTCTTAACCACGCACAACCCTACCTGAATGAAAATAAAATTAAAAAATACATTCCACTGTCAAAGCCCGTAAGTACTGAATATAAAGAAGATTGGAAAAAGATGAATAAAAAAGATATTGAAATCATTGAATACATCTGTGAAAAATGGATGAAAGAATTTAATTATTCTTCTATTACCGATAAACGAACAATAAGTATAAAATCTAAAGTCAAAATCTTTTTCTACACTTTATGGTATTGGTTAGCTATTAAATCAAAAATAGCACCTACCGTTCATAAAATTTATCAAATGTATTTTTCATGAAATTAAAAAAACAAATCAACACGATATTTCCAATTCTCTACTTTCTAAACTCTGCTACATCTCTATCATAACACAAATAATATGTACCTTTAGGGATGTTACTTATATCCACATTAATTCCAAATCCTCGTTTAATGATATTTCCATAAATGTCATAAATCTCAAACATCGTTTCATCTGAAAATTGAATTTCTTTTTTATCTTTACTCATTACAAAATTTGGTTTGGACTTCGTTGATTTGATGATAATATCATTGGAGTAACGAACAGTGTTATTAAATCCTACTTGTTTAATTCTGAATTTGTTCTCTCCACTTGTAAGAAATGCTTTAAAGGTGTAAGTATGTCTTTCAGGTGTACCTTTTCCGATGACTTCTCCGACTGGTACCCATTTATTCCACTTGAATTGTTCAATAATGTATGGCAAAGGTCCATTTTCATCTTCTGTAATCCAGGTAATGAGTCCATCGCTGGTTCCGTGAGCTGCAAGAATAACAAAAGTAGGCATTGGACGAACATCTTCAATATTTAATATTTTTGGCGTACAATCTTTTTTATGATAAATTTCAACTAATATCTTGTCGCCATATTTTAGGTTCAACGCCGTTAAATCAATCTCAAAAGCACTGGAATTAATTTCATCCGTTGTAATGTTACCATTGACTTTGACTTCAATAGCACAAAAACCTACACTACCAGAATAATAATTTTGAACATAGAGATTTTTAAGTTGATACACACCGTCAATCACCAACTTTTTCACCTCATCACTTCTCAAAGAGTGGAAGTTAAGAAGTGAATATATGAGTATCCAACTTAATCGTTTCATTGTTGATATTTGTTTGCAAAAATAATAAATTTATCTTATATGAAAAAAAAAATTAACATTTTAAGTAAATTGCTAACTTCCCATAGATACCAAAAACTCCTCATTGGATTTGGTGCGGCCCATTTGATTAACTAAAAATTCCATGGCTTCTTCTGGCTTCATGTCGCTTAAATGTTTTCTCAAAATCCACATTTTATTCAGAGTATTTTTGTCTAACAATAAATCTTCTCTACGCGTTGAAGATGCTAATAAATCAATGGCCGGGAATATCCGTTTATTAGCTAACCGGCGGTCAAGTTGTAATTCCATATTGCCTGTTCCTTTGAATTCTTCAAAGATAACTTCATCCATTTTTGAACCAGTATCAATTAAAGCAGTAGCAATGATGGTCAAAGAACCGCCATTCTCAATTTTTCGGGCTGCACCGAAGAATCGTTTCGGTTTTTGTAAAGCGGTAGCTTCTACTCCGCCCGTTAGTACTTTTCCGCTGGCGGGCATCACCGTATTGTAAGCACGTGCCATACGCGTAATGCTATCTAATAGAATTACCACATCGTGTCCGCATTCCACTAATCGTTTTGCTTTTTCAAGAACGATATTGGATACACGAACGTGTCGTTCGGCCGGCTCATCAAAAGTAGATGCTATCACTTCTGCACGTACACTTCGTTGCATATCGGTTACTTCTTCTGGTCGCTCATCAATCAGCAAAATAATTAGATACACTTCCGGATGATTGTATGAAATAGCATTAGCAATTTCTTTTAGTAAAACAGTTTTACCTGTTTTGGGTTGAGCGACAATTAATCCCCGTTGTCCTTTACCAATCGGAGCAAATAAATCCACAATTCTTGTACTTAATGTTTCATACTTTCCTCCCGCCAATTTGAGTTTTTCATAAGGAAACAAAGGCGTCAGATAATCAAACATTACTCTATCCCGAATAAAGGACAAATCTCTACCGTTGACTTTTTCAATTTTAATAATAGGGAAATATTTTTCACCTTCCTTGGGCGGACGAATGGAACCTCTCACTACATCGCCCGTCTTTAAACCATACATTTTTATCTGCTGTGGAGAAATGTAAATATCATCTGGTGAACTTAAATAATTGTAATCCGCACTTCTTAAAAAACCATATCCTTCCTGTAAAACTTCTAAAACACCCTCGGCTTGAATAAGCCCATCAAAATTGAATGTAAATTGTAATTCTTTTTTATGAGATGATTCTACTTCATTGACGGTATTTTTCTCCTCATTATCTTCTACCTCTTCTGAATTATCAGTTGGTATAAAATTATCATTATTAATTTCTATTGATTCATCAGGTGCTTCAATGGCTGTATTTGTGTCGTCTTCATTCAATTCATCATTTACAATATAATCAACATTTTCTGAAGCAAGATCTGCCCGAGTTGAATAATTAGATATATTATTATCTTGATGCTTATCCTTATGTTCTAATGAATTACTATCAGCAGTTTCTATTGGTGGATTGTTTTCAGAGGATGAAGTTGTTTCTTGTTTTGATCTTGTGATTCTTTTTCGCTTGTTTTTATCCGATGATTCTGTAGGTGATTTTTCTAAAAATTCATTTTTGATTTGTTGGGCTAATTCTTCATTCTTACTTTGTTCATTGACTATTGCAAGAATAATATCGGCTTTTGACATTCCTTTGTGCTGGATATTAAATTTTTCAGCCACTTGTTTAAGTTCCGATGCTTTGAGTTGCGTCAATTCTTTTACAGAAAACATATAACTATATTATTAAAATTCACAAACATTATTTGCTATTACATTTACCAAAAAAATTGCAAGATAAGTTCAAATTGTATTAGTTTAATTATTAGACCAAATTAAAATGGGAATTTAAAAGGAACAATTTTTACACGGACAAATATACAGAGAATATTTTAAATAAAACAAATTTTACTTGGGAAAAATTTCAGAGTAAAAATTAACCTGCTAATTTTTTTTGTATAAGTATAAAAAGAAATATATGAGAAGTAAAGTGATAATATTTATATTAACGACAATAATTATAGGGGAAACAATCTTATTAGTGAATGTCTATTTTAATGCAAAAAAGATTAATCTGGATTATAACTTTGGTAATGATGGTTATCAGTGCAGTATTACTGGTTGGGTGGATGTAAACATTTTCACTAATTCATTAAAGTGTTATGATGTACCACTTAATTGTAAAGGTAAAAACTGTTCATTAAATCAACATTTTGGAAAAAGATTGTAAGTAAAAATAAATATTATGAGAGAAGGAAAATTAATAGGAATATTGGGATTAAGTATTTTATTAACATTCTGTAAACAAAACAATGATAAAAATACACTAAACGACATATATGGATTGTGGAAGATAACAAAGTGTAAAATAGATACTACAAGATTGTTTAATGAAACGTTAGAAATAAATTCTGATTCATCGTTTGTAAAAGATACAATACCTGTTGTAAGAAAATTTGAAGCCGCTTTATTGCTGGCTGTTTTTCCGAAATTACTTGCAGAGGTTGGAGAACTTCAATATATTGAGATTACAAAAGAAAAGGTTTTATTTTATGATAGTGATAAAAAAGAAGTAGAATCATATCCTATTGAATCCATCATTCATTCACCACTTTTCATAAAAATAAAAACAGAAAATGATAAAGAAGAAGCATTAAAAGTTTTAGAAGTA
Organism: Bacteroidia bacterium; assembly: GCA_026003255.1. Taxonomy (GTDB): domain Bacteria; phylum Bacteroidota; class Bacteroidia; order B-17B0; family Aurantibacillaceae; genus BPGX01. The sequence continues at coordinate 99,441 of BPGX01000007.1, forward strand.
AAGTCATCCAATGAAATAATTGTTTCTAATAAAAAACAAACATTAGAATTTCATTTAATGCGCGAAAGAAATTGAGTAATACAAATAAAAAAATGGTAATTGAATTTAACCAATGATTTTCAACTCCTTAATAATATTATCTGCTTTGCCAATTTTTTCAATAATCCAGAGCACATAACGAATATCCACACAAATTGTTCTGTTGTATTGCGCATCAAAGTGAATTTTATGACTCAGTGCCTCATAGTTACCATCAAATGCCAAACCTATTAATTCTCCATTGCCGTTCAATACAGGCGAACCAGAGTTTCCACCAGTAATATCATTAGTTGTAATATAGGTAACAACAATATCATTCAATGATTTATCCACATATCTTCCAAAGTCCTTTTTTTCAGCCACTTCAATAAACTCTTTTGGCAAATCAAACTCATAATCACCGGGCTTGTATTTTTCTAAAACTCCTTTGAGTGTGCAAACTTCTTTGTAAAATACCGCATCTTTTGGAGAATATGGTTTTACAACTCCATAAGATACACGCATTGTAAAATTGGCATCTGGATAAAATTCTTTTTTACCCTTATTCATTTCTATTAGTCCTTTCTGATATTTTTGTTGTAAAAGAAAATTGCAATTTTGAAATTTATTGAATTCCGGTGCTATTTTGGAAGAATAAATTTGATAAAATGCATTTACTAATTGAATGGCTGGGTCGTTTTCTAATACTGATTTTTCAGGATTTTCCAGCCATTTATCAAAAGCATCGGGCTTTAATAAAATGGTATTTTGATAAAGATTATCAACAAAAGTTTGATACGCATTCAATGAAGATTGATCAGTGCCGGTCATTGAAATATCTTTTGAAATATTAGAATACACAGCAGTTGGCACAAATTGCCCGTCAATTTCTTCACGATATTTTTTCAATAAGATAGATGCATTTTTTTTATCAGAAGGTAAATCTATTTGTTCATTTAGTTCCTTAATCAACGCTTGATAATTTTTCTTGTTTTTTACAATATCATCTTTAGAAGCATTTAATAAAGAAAGGAATCTGTATGCATAAAAATTTAATTGTGTCCCCAAAATCCCTTCTTGGAAATAAACTTTTGCTTTAACATAAGGTGTCCAGTTTTTGTAACATTGATCAAATTCACTCATTAAATTAATGTATTCTGTTTTATTGTTTTGCTTCGCCCATTCAATAAACTTTTGCTCTTCCTTTTGTTTTTGCTCATATACTTTGTATTTCAATAATTGTTTGTTTTCACCGTCAAAAAATTTCCAATAATTAGCCACTCTAGCATAATAGGATGCTAACTTCAATTTCACTGCTTCGCTTTTTTTCATTTCTTCAAACATATTTTTCAAACGAATATCTCTTAACCCAACAGTGTATGGATTTTCTATGTTAGTTTTTAATTTTACTCCATAAGATGTTTCAAATCTATTAGTACCACCGGGAAAACCCATCGTCATCGCATAAGAATTTTCTTTAATTCCTTTGATGCTAACAGGAATTACATATTTAGGTTTCAAGGGAACGTTTTCAGGTGAATAATCGGCAGGTTGTCCATTTTTATCCGCATATACTCTGAAAATGCTGAAATCGGCTGTATGACGCGGCCATTCCCAGTTATCCGTGTCTCCTCCAAATTTTCCTAAACTTTCAGATGGCGTACCTACCAAACGAACATCTTTATATCTTTTGTAAACGAACAAAATGTATTGATTCCCTGAAAACATTGACACCACACGGGCTTCACAATTGGTTTTCTTTTCTTCTTCTGTCAATTCTGATTGAGCAATGGTGTTTAAAATTTTAGGTAAAGATTCTAATGTTTTTGTAGCATCCGTATTTTTGAGTTCTGCATTCACTTTGTCAGTTACATCTTTAATTCTCTCCAAAAACTGAACGGTCAAACCAGGAACGTGGATTTCTTCATTCAAACTTTTTGCCCAAAAACCATTTTTCAAATAATTATGTTCAACTGTACTGACCTTTGCAATAGCATCATAACCGCAATGATGATTCGTAAAAATTAATGCTTTATCGCTTACAATTTCTCCTGTACAGCCACCTCCAAATATAATAACAGCGTCTTTTAGTGAGGATTTATTCGCACTGTATATTTGTTCTTTGGTAAGTTTTAATCCCTTTTTGACCATTTCCTGATAAGTTTTCTCTCCTATCAAAAACGGCAACCACATTCCTTCATCTGCCCATAAAGTTGAAAAAACATTCAAGGACAATACAAAACTAAGAGCAATAGCAATTTTTTTCATATTCAAAATTTTTAGCGGGCATAAATAAACGATAAATATCCTTAAATAGTATTCAATATTTAGATAAAAGCAAAAATTTTTAAGACAAATTATTATTAGCAATTGAGTACTCTACAAATCTGCATCAATCAGTAATCGTTGTTTTTATTTTTACACTTTAATTACAAATGTTCACTAAATGTCCAAAAAATAAAAAATATTAAAAAAAATCTGTGGAAATTTTGTTCAATCTGTGGTATCTGTGTTCTATTGTTTTTCAGTTTTTTAAAAAGATTTTAGGAGAAATTACTATTTGTTTCAACTCAACATCTTTAAATCCTTCATAATTTTGATAAGGCAATAAGAGAGAAACTATCTCATTGCAAATCCTCAACTAATATAACAGTATTATTAAAAACATTATCTTTGATACTTAAACCAATTATAATACATTCCGTATATCCATTTACCTAATTTATCACTAAATTAACCGCACTTTATTGTATAGAATGAAAATTTTAAGTGCCACTCAAATCAAGCAAGTAGATAATTGCAGCATACTCAAGCAAAATATCACCTCGTGGGAATTAATGGAACGAGCTGCCTCTCGTTTTGTTGAAAACCTTCTGCCATTATTAAATACTAATACATCTGTTTATATCTTCTGTGGTAAAGGGAACAACGGGGGCGATGGACTTGCCATTGCCAGAATGCTTTCAAGCAAAAATTTTTCTGTCCATCTTTTCATCATACAGCATACTTCCACTGCTTCCAATGATTTTCTCATTAATCTTGAAAAAATTAAACATTGTAATCTCGCGTCTTTTAAAGAAATCTTTTCAATCAATGACTTGTCAGATATATCCATTAACGACAACCACGTTTGCATTGATGCTATTCTTGGCAGTGGCGTTAATAAACCAACATCAGGCATTCTTCAAGAATGCATTCATTTTATCAACCAAAAATTCTCAAGTATCATTAGTGTAGATGTTCCATCTGGTCTATTTTTAGATATTCCTAATTCCCCAAATGATAGTATTATAAAAGCTACACATACTTTTACTTTTCAAATGCCCAAACTTTCATTCTTTTTTCCTGAAAATAACATTTATGTGGGAAGTTGGAAAATCATAGACATTGAACTATCTCAGGAATGCATTGACGAACAAGCTACTCATTTTTTCACAATTGACTCTACATTGATTCGTAAAATTTATCAAAAAAGAAATCACATAAAATCAAAGTGGGATTTTGGACATACACTTCTAATTGCTGGTTCATATCAAATGCCCGGAGCGGCTTTACTTTGCACAAATAGCGCTTTAAGAAGTGGCTGTGGATTAGTAACTCTTCATAGTATCGCATCTGTTGTTTCAAAAGCCGTTCAAAGATTCCCAGAATGTATTTTGAGTGTGGATTCTGCCCAGGATTACATACAATCTATTCCGAAAAATTTAAATCGCTACACTTCCATTGCTATAGGTTGTGGAATAGGTAAAAACAAACATTCGCATTATGTCTTATCAAAACTTCTTCAAAGTATTACTAACCAAAAACTCGTTATTGATGCAGATGGATTAAATACAATAGCCAACGATGTCAATTTCTTTCTACCTCAACTTCCTTCACATCAAACCATTCTCACACCGCATATTAAAGAGTTTGACAGAATTTTTGGGCATCATACTACACATTTTGACCGCATTCAAACCGCACTTCGTATTGCTCAAGAGAAGAAGATTGTCATCGTATTAAAAAGTCCCTACACTGCGGTAATTTTACCATCTGGTCAAGTTTATTTCAATACCATTGCAAACAGCGGACTTGCCAAAGGCGGCAGTGGCGATGTTCTCGCTGGCCTTATTGCCGGACTATGTGCAAAATCTTATTCCATTGAAAATGCAGCCCTTCTTGGTGTGTACATTCATTCCATTGCAGCAAAAAAAGCCATAGAAAATTTTCATCCTGCAACTTTATTGCCATCCGATGTTGTTCAGTATTTCTCAAGTGTTTTTTATGAAGTTGAAAATGAATAAACTTTTTCTCTACATACTTGTTTCTTTATTCGTAATATTCAATTGTATTAAAGCACAATCGGTTCAAAAATTAATGCAAACCATTCAATTATATGATTATTATCATACAAAAGAATATGCCCATAAAATGTTGCCTAAAAAAAAGAAAACTTCTGCTGCCGCGTATGCTCTTGCCTATATATATTTTCAAAATTACCAACCATTTCACCACTTAGATAGTGCGGATAAATACATTCATCTCGCCATTTTAAATTATTCTCACAAACCTTACATTACCAAATATGGCACAATTGATAGTAACGCTATATATACATTATACGACTCAATAACCATACATCAATTTCAGAAAATTACTCATCATTTAAATCCAAGAAGTTACGATATATTTTTAAGTCATCACCCATTTGTAAGTTCTGATGTAAAAAAACACATTAAAACACATCAATACAATAAAATTTTAGAATATGCTCATAAAATCAATAAAAGCGACACGACATTTTATCTCATCACAACCTATTCAGAAAACCCCAATAATCCTCAACTTTTTCAACTACTTGATAAGCAAATTTTCAATGAATTTACTGCACATCACACAGCCGCAGAATATTTGAATTTTTTGAGAAACTATCCTAAAAATAGTTATAGAGAAATTGCATTGCAAAATCTTTTAGATATTTACATTAAAGAAAAAAATACAGCAGGTTTAAGAGAATATGCCAAAGAATTTTCAAAAGACAAACACTATTCAGAACAGGCATGGAAATGGCTATTTACTTATTCTGTAAAAAGAGTAAATAACGAAGAGTTAGAAAAATTTATTGAAGAGTATCCCGATTTTCCTTTCAAAAAAGAGATATTGGCAGAAATGGAAATGAACAATAAAATTCTAATACCTCTGGCAGATACAACTGAATTAATTGGTTTCATTGATACCACAGGACATTTTGTAATTCCACCCATTTATGACGCTGTAACCCCATTCAAAGAAAATTTATCTGTTGTAATTAAAGATGATTCAGCATTTTTTATAAACAAACTACATCAAGCAATTATTCCACAAAAATTTGTAGAAGCGTATCCATTTCATAATGGCTATGCTCCTGTATTTGATGGGAAAAATTGGTATTTCATTAATCGTTTAGGAGCACAACAATCGGATAATTTTGATTGGATAAGCGAACTTTCATCTGATTTTAATTATGTATTCAAAAAAAACGGTTATTACGGATTATGTGATTATAAAGGCCAGGTAATATTACCAGCAACATTTGAAAAATTAGGCGATTTTGAAAATCAGAAATCATATTACTTAGAAAATAATTTATATGGAATTGTTTATGACGACGGAACAAAATTTCCTGCGCAATATCAATGGCTTTCATCTTTTTATGATTCTGTGGCTATTGTCAAACAAAATAATTTTTATGGACTCATTAACTTAAAAAATAAAATAATCCTCAATCCACAATATGATTTCATTTACCATTGCACAGATGATATTTTTCTAATTGTAAAAAATAAAAAGTATGGTTATTATAGTGTTTCCGAAAAATGCTTTATTTACTTTCCGAATTATGATTTTGTAAAAGAATTTGAATTCAAACATTTGACAAACAAAAATTTATTTAAATTAAATAATCAAAATAAAATATTTATAGGGAATAAAAATGGTTCTATACTTCAAAAAAAGTTTTATCAGGATGCTATCATTCACTCCAATTTTTTATTAGTTAAAGAAAAAAATAAATGGTCTTTATTAGACCCCGTAAAATTTTCACCACTAAACAATTTAAAATATTCTGAAATTACAATTTGCAATGAAAAGATGTTGATAGGAAAACTACCTGATAAAAATGTAATCATTGATATTAATGGAAAAATAATTTATGAAACTCCGAATGAATTAAAATATATTAAAGACAATTATTTTTATGAAGAAAACGATAAAACAGGTAAAATAATTAATGTATTCAATCACAAAGTATTAACGAATATATTAGATTATCAAATACAAGATCAATATCTCATCATACGAACAAGTGATAATGGAATAACGGTTATGAAATAAATTTTTAATATTCATTTAACGAAAGCTAATTGAGAAAAATTAAGCCACAAATGCACGAATAATAACATATTAGTAGAAAAATAATCTGCGAGAATCTGTATCAATCTGTGTTATCAGCGTTCAATTATTTTCCGTTTTATCTAAAAATTATTCTATAATTTCCCTCACATTCCTCTTTCCATCATCCTCCAATGATGTATCAATATCCATATTATCAATGGCACACCCCATAGTGAAATTAAAACATTCAACGGTACTGAACCATTAAATATAACTTGATTAATTATATCTGTAATTACTACAGAAACAGAACCATACATAAATGAATGCAACATCCACAATCTTATATTAGCACTATTGTGTAATATTCTAACAACTATCGGTATACACATTCCTACAAATGCAATAGGACCACAAAAAGCCGTAATCAATCCTACTATAACACCTACAATGACAATTAAGATTTTCTTATTTCTCTTCACAGACAAGCCCATCACCTGTGCCTCCACTTCTCCTGTAATATAAATCATAAAAAATTTTGTAAATCGTATTATCACAACCAACGCAACAACACCTAATAAAAACAAAAATAATGCTTGTAATAAATCTGTATTTTGAATGTTCCCCATTGTCCAGATTGTATAAACTTTTAGTGCTTGCGCTGAACTTAAATAACTTAACACACTCATTATAGCACCATATAATTGAGATAACATCAAACCAATTATCAACACCACAGTGTTATTTGAACTTATTCTTAAAACCATTAAAATAAGCAGCATCCCTATCATTCCACCTATTACTGATAATACACTTATCTGAATCTGATAAAGCCACGTAAAACTTAAAGCCCCAGCACTCATTATTCCAATAGCTGTAAACAAAGACGCTGCACTACTAATACCTAACACATAAGGACCTGCCAATGGATTACGAAATAACATCTGCAATACCAATCCACTTAATGAAAGCATACCACCAGCTGAAATAGCCGTTAGTGTTTTTGGAACTCTTATCTCCAATAGTAATGTGTTCCAATCAACATTTTTATCAAACACATTTATCGTCCCAACCAATAAATCAACCACACTACATACTATCAAAATAATCAATACAATATAACTATTCAAATACCACTTCATTGTAATCGGTAATAATAATTTAAAGAAGTATCATTAGAGAAAATATCAGGATGCAAAATACTTATCAAATCTTTTAATATCAAATGGGGCTGACAAATACCCGATTCATAAAAATCATTATATCCATATTCATTTTGAATTTTATTGTTATTAAAACATTTTCTTTCCTGAAATGCTTTAAACAACACATACTTTCTATTTTCTTTTTTCATTTGTTCTAACGAACAAAACTGATGTAAATGAATCCAGTAATCCGCATCCCGTGCATGTTTCAATACATATTCAAAAGAATATGGACGTGTATTATTATACGAATGAAATTCAAACGCATATTTTCCACCTGAATCTTTTATCAACTGCGAAATATATGAAGCATTACCAGCAATATACCATACATCTCCATACATCACTTCCGTTAATATTTTCGGACGTTTAGAAATTGTATCTGTTAATTGTTTTAATTCCAGATACTTTTGTTCAATATCATTAAAAATCTCTTCTGCTTTTTCATATTTGCCTGTAAAAAGCCCCATCACCTTTATCCATTCAGCCCTTGCCAATGGATGTTCTTCAAGATAATCTAAATACAACAAGTGTTGAATGGAATGTTTTTGTAACAATTGTTTTACATTTACATTTTCCCTTAAATCAGAATAAGTAACAATGAGTTGTGGTTTTATTGAAATCAATAATTCATAATTCCATTGTAAATTTGGCATAATCTCCACAATATCTTTCTGCTTTATTTTATTGACAATTTTAGAATTTGTATAGTATTTAAAATCATCAATTGCCACAATTTTATCTATTGCATCTAACATATAAAGTTGAAACGCAGGAATAGTGCCCATAACAGCAATTCGGGTATAGGTTTTATTAATCTCATAAAAAATGGTGTCTTTAAAGTTTTCTGTCACAAAAAAATGAGCAGAAGAATTTTTGTGCAAAATCCCAAAATGTTTGGCATATTTCACTAAAAAGTTATTATTTTTTAATGTAACATTAGAACTAAATTGAGTTTTAGAATTGCTATCCTGCGATGATTGACAGGACATTAAAATTAAAATAACAATACAAAAAACGCAATTTAAAAGCCATTTATTAAAAAACAACCTGAAAAACATTACAATTATTTTGTGTATAAACTTTTATCGAGAAACGATGCAATTGTGCAATTTGCTTTACAAGATAAAGACCAAGCCCAGTGCCTTTAATTCCCTTTTGTTCATCAACAGGGCGTCTATAAAACAACTCAAATATCTTATCTTTATCAACATTCGTTATTAATTCACCATCGTTCAAAATTTCCAGTATTACTTTATCATGTAATTGATATAATTTCACTTCAACAAATTTATCTGAAAACTTTACAGCGTTACTTAATAAATTATCAATCATCATTTTAATCAAAAATTCATCTCCTTTGATTTCAATATTACTCTGAATAGATGTTGAAATATATTTTTGCAATAAATAGGGCTGTATCCATTCATTTAATCGTAAAGACAAATTTATTAATTGTAAATTCAAAGGATATTTATCTTTTGAAATCTTATTCGTAATCAACAAATGATCAATCAATGTATTTAATCGTTTTACTTCATTTAATGAAACAGAAATTAATTGTTGTTTATACGAATCATTTAAATTGCTATTTTGTTGAATAGTTTGTAAATTCAATTGAATAACACTCAATGGCGTTTTAAGTTCGTGCGGCAATGAAAGCAAAAAATGCATCTGCCGTTCATTCATCAAACGCTCGTTTTCATACGCTTTCATAACCTTATAGAAACCAAACAAAATTAAAATTAAAAACACCGTCCCCTCCCCTACTACCATTATTATTTTCATTCGTTGTTCCTTTTTTAATTTTTGCTCAATCTCTTGAAAACGCCTGCTGTCCGCTATGTTCAAGGCATTTAAATACTTCTCTTTTTCAATATTTTCGTGATGCAATTTAACAAGCAAAATCTCCCACCATAAAAACTGAAATATCACATATCCAAACAAAAAATATAATATATGTTTTTTATTCCACTTCATCTACTTGCGTAAAGTTAAGTAAATTAAGAGAAGATTGTTGGAATAAAATAAAACTTATTTAGATAAAATTTTTTAATCTAATTAAGCCATTGCTTGAAATGCAAAAAAATATCTATTACAGGAATAGCTATATACCACGCATCAAATCTATCTAAAATACCTCCATGTCCAGGAAGTAAATTTCCACTGTCCTTTACATTTGCTAAACGTTTTACTTTGGATTCAATTAAATCACCTATCGTTCCAAATATCCCAACAATCATACTGATAACAACTACATCCACAATCGTCCAATAATTATAATCCGATAAAAAAAATTGAAACATTAAAACGGCTACAACGATTGAAAACACAACTCCTCCAACAAAACCTTCAACTGACTTCTTTGGCGATACTTCTGGCATTAATTTATGCTTACCAAATAGCATCCCAGTAAAATACGCAAATGTATCATTCGCCCAAATCATCAATACAATAGACAATGGAAAATAAAAAATATAGTTTTTTTGAAACGAAAAATAAAACACATTCAAACTACTCATCAAAAAAATCAAAATATACAACAACATAAAAAATTCTGATAATGCTTTTGAAAATTCTTTTTTGAATAAAAACTCAATAAATAAACTTATCCCTAAAAAATTCAGTACATAAAAATACATCCTTTGCCCATCCATCAAATTATCAAATACAGGATATAAAATCAACAACACTGAAACAAAATACTTTAAATATAAATACGATTTATCAAAACTAAAATTAGCACCTTTAAAAAGTTGTTTTAATTCTAAAATTCCTCCCGTTGAAATAATTAATAATAGCAACAAAAAACTATAAAATGAGTAATAAATTAAACACAATAAAACAGCAGCAAAAAATAAAGCAGTAACACTTCTTTTCGGTAAATCCTTCATTCTAATTTATTGAAGTATGTGTTGTAACCAACTTTCAGAAAATTTTCTGGCAAACTTATCCCACTCTGATGAATGATTAATGGATGTATCGTAAATAATAGTATTTTCATTAATCACACCTTTTTGTATCAATTCATCTATTTTATCTAATGACTCTACCTTCAATTCACCATTATTTTCATATACCACTAATTGTCTATTCAACAAATTGATATTAAACTCTTTCTCTAATTTTTGAATAAAATGAAATAACTTATCAGTAGCACAACCACCAATAGGATTAAACGATTCATCGTTCTTAAAAATCAATAAACGATTCTTAAACAATTCAAACGACGCTTTTAATGGAGCATCGTGCGAAGTCCATTGATGAATAAAATCTAAACACGCTTTTTTAATAGATTCTAATTGACCTTCAGAAACTTGTTGTTCTATAATAAATATCCATATCTTTTGATTATTACTCATAGATTAAAAATTTTTGAGATTAAATTTTTTGTCATTTAATATCACAGCACTATCTCCCGTTGCCTTTATTAGAAATAATCCTTTATCAATAGCGTATTTTATTGTTTTTATCTCTCCTCTTATAAATGCCACTGTTCCAATAATAACATGTTTTTTCAAAGCCAGAAAAACATCTTTAATTTTATTAATTTCTCCCTGAAATAACTCAATTCTATAATCGTTCGTTTGTATTTGTTTTTTCATTTTTTTCAACTCTTTTAGTTTCATCCTTCTTCAAAATCTTTGCTATTTTATCCTTCAGATTTTCAAAACTCTCTACTCTTCCCGATATAATTCAATGGCGTAATTTGTTTCAACTCATCTTTTACACTATCAGAAACCTCTAATCCATCAATAAACTGATGTATCCTATCTTTTGTAATTTCACTATTCCCTCTTGTCAATGCTTTTAATGCTTCATAAGGATTCGGAAAACGCTCTCTTCTCAAAATAGTTTGAATCGCTTCTGCAACTACCTGCCAATTATTTTCTAAATCTTTTTGAATCTGCTCTGTATTGGGTTCTATTTTACTCATTCCTTTTAATATACTCTGAAAACTCAACAAGGTATGAGCAAAAGGCATGCCAATATTTCGAATCACTGTACTATCCGTTAAATCTCTTTGCCAACGTGAAATAGGCAGTTTTTCAGATAAAAATCCAAATATAGCATTCGCATATTTCAGATTACCCTCCGCATTTTCAAAATCAATCGGATTGACCTTGTGTGGCATAGCCGAAGAACCTACCTCATTAGCATTTACTTTTTGCTTAAAATAATTGATACTAATATACAACCATACATCCACACAAAAATCTACTAATATAGTATTTATCCTCCTGCACGCATCCAATAATGCGGACAAATAATCATAATTTTCAATCTGTGTAGTATACTCATATCTTTCTAAACCCAAAGAAGCCACAAACGCATTCGCAAACTTTATCCAATCTACTTCAGGATATGCCACATAATGTGCATTTAAATTACCCGTTGCACCTCCAAATTTGGCTTTAATTGGAATATTCCTCAACAAATCCAATTGATTTTTCAACCGATACACATACACATACATTTCTTTTCCAAGCGTAGTAGGGCTTGCGGGCTGTCCGTGTGTTCTCGCAAGCATTGAAATCCCTTTGTTGTTACGTGCAAAAAATTCAACAGCATCAATCAGTTTTTCTATTAATGGCAAATATTCTTCATTAATAAAGTTCTTTACAGACAATGGAATTGCCGTATTGTTTATATCTTGCGAAGTAAGCCCAAAATGAACAAATTCTTTAATATCAGAAAGTTGAAGTTCATCTAACTTCTCTTTTACAAAATACTCCACTGCTTTAACATCGTGATTAATCGTTCTTTCAATGGTCTTAATTCTTTGAGCATCTTCTAACGAAAAATTCTCGCAAATATTCATCAATGCTTTTATCTGTCCTTCTCCCAATTCAGGAAAATTCTTCAAAGACAATTTTGAAAGTGCTATCAAATAACGAATTTCAACCTCCACTCGATATTTCATCAATGCAAACTCCGAAAAATAATTACTCAGGGATTGCAATTTCTCATAATATCTTCCATCAATCGGGGAAATGCTTAATAAGGTATCAATTTGCATAATTTTTATTTAATAACAGACGAGATACACTGCGATACAGCAAACAATTTACTTTCTTCAAAACTATTAGTTAATACCTGAAGACCATAAGGCAATTGATTTTCTTTTGATTGTCCTAAAGGTATGGAAATCGCTGGAATACCAACCAGATTGGCTAATACCGTGTAAATATCTTCTAAATATAATTTTAATGGGTCATCGGACTTTTGTCCAATCTTAAATGCAGTAGAGGGCGTAGTAGGCATTAATATCGCATCATAATTTTTAAATATTTCTTTAATCGTATCGTGTAAAACTCTCCTTACTTTTTGTGCCTTTGTATAATAGGCATCGTAATATCCAACACTCAAAACAAACGTCCCTAATAATATTCTTCGTTTCACTTCAGCACCAAATCCAATACTTCTGGTTTTCTTATACATCTCTTCTAAATCTTTGGCATCTGGATACCTATAACCATATCTTACGCCATCATATCTGGATAAATTAGAAGATGCCTCGGCAGTAGTCAAAACATAATATGCTGGAATAAGATATTTCAAATACTTAAAATGAACAGGTTCTACCGTATGTCCTTCATTTTTTAGTTTTTCAATAGTTTGATGAATACTTTGTTTTATTTCTGGATGCAAACCATCAGAATCAATAATTTCAGGAAAATATACTATCCTAAATTTCTTTGTGGCTAATTCATTCATCTCTGAAACATAATCAGGCACAGGTATTTCAGCACAGGTAGCATCAAAATCATCAGCACCTGCTATGATTGATAAAATACGAGCCGCATCGGAAATAGTATAAGTAAAAGTACCAATCTGGTCAAATGAAGATGCATACGCAATCAAACCCCATCGTGATATTCTTCCATACGTGGGTTTTAATCCCACAACACCACAAAAAGAAGCCGGCTGTCTTACAGAACCACCAGTATCTGAACCTAATGATGCCATACACAAACCCGCCGCTAAAGAAGCAGCAGAACCTCCCGAAGAACCTCCCGCCACATATTCCTCATTCAATGGATTCTTCACTATTCCATACGCCGAATTCTCATTACTACTTCCCATTGCAAATTCATCACAATTCGTTCTACCAATAATAATAGCCCCAGCATCAATTAACCGTTGCACCGCCGTAGCCGTATAAGTAGAACGAAAACCTTTCAATATCTTTGAAGCAGCAGTACATTCAAAACCCTTAAAACACAAATTATCTTTAATAGACACAATAAGTCCAGATAATGGTTTTAATACACCTTTTGCGATTTCTTCATCCATCTTTTGAGCCCGTTCTATCGCATAGTTTTCAAATACTTCAAGAAAGATATTTAAATGATTCTTTTCTTTAATTCTTTGAATATAGTCCTGCACTAAATCCGCACATGTAACTTTTTTGTCTTTAAAATCCTTATGTAATTGTTCAATGTCCTTGTATTGATACATATACTTAATTTGCTTTCTCAAAAGGATACAGAAATTATTGTCCTTCCTCTTTATTCTCCCCTTTTGCAGCATCTTTAAATTCCTTTACGCCTCTACCAAGACCACGCATCAATTCAGGAATTTTTTTACCGCCAAACAATAATAAAATAATAAGAAGAATAACAATGATTTCAGGAGCACCTAATCCACCTAAAAAACCCAATACCAATAAATTTTCCATTTTTTTAATTTTTGAACTGCAAATGTCGTAAAAATTTAGATAATTATTAATGTAAATGAAATTTTTCAACTAATTACGAGTTTTAGGTAGAAAAAATCCTATTGAATTACAATAAATAATTTTGTAGTTTTGTTTGAAAATAAATGGCTTATGAATAAAATACGAACCATCATAATTGATGATGAAAAGAAAAGCAGAGATAACACCCGTTTAATGTTGACAAAATATTTTTCAGAAATTGAGATTGTTGGAGAAGCAGAAAATGGTATTGAAGGAAGAAAGTTAATCAACGAATTGCATCCAGATTTAGTTTTTTTGGATGTGAATATGCCTGAATTGAATGGACTTGAAATGCTGGAGAGTATTCCTGAAAAGGAAAAGAATTTTTATGTGATATTTTTGACGGCGTATGGTGACTACACCATTCAAGCCATTAGAGCAGGAGCAGTGGATTATTTAATGAAGCCCTTAATGAAAGAAGAGTTAATGCAAGCCATCAAGAGAGTGAGTAAATACATTGAAGAAAAAAAAGCATCACATCTCGCATCTTCAAAATCAAACGATACCAAACTGATGGTTTCACATAGTAAAGGATTTACTTTAATTGATTTCAGTGAAATAATAATGTTAGAAGCAGCAGGCAATTACACGGACTTTTACCTAACCAATGGCAGAAAAATCATATCATCCCGCACATTAAAAGATTACGAAGATATTTTAGATAAAAACCTATTCTTCAGAATAAGTAGAAGTGCCATTGTCAATTTATCACATATAAAAGAATACAATAACAATAATGAAACACTCACATTGACCGAACATCATCAAATTGGTGTATCCAAAGCCAAATGGAATGAGTTTAACGAAATTATACGGAGCAGAACAATCAATCCACATCGGTAAATATTAGTTTACAAAGAATTATGTCAAAGAAAATTTTTCTCGTTTTAATTCTTTCGTTTCAAATTATCAAAAGTCAACAAATTTACTTTCCTGTTTATCACTACGAGTCCGAAAATGGTTTGATACATCTGAACGTATTAAGCATTCAACAAAGCAATGATAATGTTTTATATTTTATAACACAAGGCGGCGTTTATGAATACACTGGAAAAGAATTCCGAAAAAATCAAGTATACTCACAATTAAAAAATATCAGAAATCTTTTATTCACTGATTCAACCACTCTTTTGATTCACAGAGACAACGGACTATACAAAATAATCAATAAAAAACATATTCAACCCTTATTTGAAAAAAATCCATTTAAAAAACCTTGCGACAAAATTCTATTAAATGACATTTTTTTTATCAATTATACCGACCAAATATCTGTTGAAAGTTATGATTTAAAAAACAATAGATATTACAACGATTCTATTTTACTAAAAGACAATTCCAATCAGGCGTTTTGTTTTTTGAAAATTAAAAATCAAATATTAATCGGTAGAAGAAAAGGTCTTTATATTTTTGATAATGGAAAACAAAAACTCATAACTCATTTTTCAGGTACTCCGATTTATTCATTATTTTATGATGAAAGTAAACATCGTCTGTATTTAGGAAGTAAAGATAGAATTATTATTGCCGATGATAGTTTATTCAAAATTCAACATCAAATAAGTATTAAAAATTTACTCCCCTCCCAATCAGGACAATTTATTTTTAGTTTTGAAAAAAATATAAGTAAATTGATAGTTGATAAATTTGATAGAATATGGTTTTCTGTTCAACCCGATGATAATCTGTATTTATATGAAAACAATACTATTTATGATGCATTATCTACATTAAACATTTTGCCAACACTTCTCAATGATTTATTTCTTGATAAATTTAATAACATCTGGATTGCTACTTTTAACGATGGCGTTTATCAAATCGCTTCTACTCACTGGAAATCATTTAAAATAAATTTTAATCAAAAAAACTTTAATGTTAGAAACATTGAAACATCTGATAAATATGTGTATTTTTTCTACAAGTAATGGACTCTATTATTCTGAATTAAACAATTTAAATCAAATAAAAGCCATTATTGAACCTGATAATTTTTTTAATAACGATTATACCACTTTGTTCAAATTTGAAAATATCATTTATACTTCGTGCGTCATTAATTTTGATTTCAAAAAAATTAAAAACAATCAGGATATTGTATTTGTTTTTCCATTTAAATACCTATCAGCCATAAATTCTTCAAAGTGCTACGTCTCTGATGTTACTAATAATGTTTTACTATACGACATTTCTAAACAAAAAATAATAGATACTATTTTTAAACCAGATGATTACAGAATATCTGTTCATCATTTACTTTACTATAACAACAAACTCTTTATTTCTACCAGTAAAGGACTATATGTCTATAATAACAATAAAGATAAAACAATTTATTTATCAGGAAAAGAGGTGCAAAAAGTTGAAATAACTGAACAACAAGTATACATTTTATCTGAAGATAAAATATATAACTATCCACAATTGCAAATAGTTTTTAATGGAGAAGCATATCAAGTAATTACAATTAAAGACGTATTAAAGTGGCACCAAAACTATTTTATCGCATCTGAAGAAGGTCTGGTATTAGTTGATAATCAGTGGAAGGCAGTTTATCATTACGGCAGAAAAAATGGTCTCATATCAAATGTCATCAACGATATTTATGCCATTGACAGCACACTAATTTTAGCCACTGATAAAGGTGTCTCATTTACACAAATGAAAAATTTATTTACTCATTATCCTGAAATAACCACACCATCTCTACAATTCATTGTAACCAATAATGATACAATTTACTGGAAAAATCAAAAACAATTGTCCTTTAATACTCTAACACACGATATTTATTTTTACATCCTTTGTTCAAATTTTAATCCACTCACTAAAGTCAAATATCAATATAAATTAAACGAATCAGAATGGATAAACTTTGATAATTCACCATTACATTTTTCCTCTTTATCGGGCGGTAACTATGTATTACAAATCAGGGCAACTACGGACGAAAAACATTTTTACAGAACCACTCATAATTAAATTTTCAAAAGAATATAAATGGACAGAACGCAAATGGTTCTGGGAATTCATTGTTGTTACAAGCATCATTCTGGTTTCTGCTATTGTATTAATAATACGAAAAATTGAAAAAAGAAAATCGTACGAAAAACAAAAAACTCTGCAGCAAATGATGCTCCTCAAACATCAAGCATTAAATGCCATTTTAAGTCCACACTTTATTTTCAACTCTTTAACTGGTATTCAAAATTACATCTTAAACAACGAAACAGAAAAAGCCAGTGATTATCTATCCAAATTTTCTCGTCTGATTCGTATGATTATTGAAAAAGCATCATTACCAACTATATCTTTACAAGACGAAATCAAACGATTACAATACTATCTGGAACTGGAAAAAGAACGTTTTGAAGACAAATTTGATTATGAAATTAAAATGAGTGAAAAAATAAATTTAGAACAAACTTTCATCCCTAATATGATAATTCAACCTTACCTTGAAAACGCTATATTGCACGGCATTTTACAAAAGAAAGAAAAAGGATATTTATTATTAAAATTTGATTTACTGAAAAATAATTTTCTTGAAATAATTATAGAAGACGACGGAATTGGCATCATTAAAGGCGAAGAAAGAAAATCAAAACATCATAAATCCCTCGCTACACAAACCATTGCAGAAATCCTAAACATTAATACTCAACTATATCAAAAACATCAATCCGTTGAAATTATTGATAAATCTACTATTGATCCAAATTCTACTGGAACCATCGTAAAAATTTTAATTCAACTCTGATGAAAGAAAGCAAACAATACCTAAAATACATTCTCATCTGGCTTGTTTCACTCGGACAGCAAAAAATATATTCTCAATACATCAGTTTCTTTCCAGATACTATTTACGCCTGTCAAAACGATACCATAAAATTAACTATACCTACCGATATACTCTCAAAATCAGTAAATATCCAATGGATAACCCCTTATTCAATCATTTATCATTCCTCATCCTTAAATGTTTATCAGGAAGGAAATACAAACTTAAACTTAAAACCAAACAAACTGAAATTGTAGATTCAGTCGTAATAATTAAATCGCCCCCACCTGTCTTTCAAATCAAAGATACAACAATTTGTGCTGACCATTCTATTCGCTTACCCTTACAACATCCTACCTACCAATTTTTTTTCAATGAATAATACAAAAATGGACTTCCTTCTTATTCAACATTCTGGCAAATACACTTTCAAAATTTCAAACAAAGGATGTATGATTACCCAAAGCATAAATGTAAAAACAATTCCCCCAACCATTCCTGAACAAAATGAATATACATTCTGCATTAACGATGAAAATAAAAAAATATCGGTCAAACACAATGGTATTTCCTCCGTTTTATGGAGCAATGGTTCCACTCAAAAATTCATATATGCTGATAAAGAAGACGACTATTGGGTAAAAATTATGGATAGATATTGCGGCACAAAAATTGACACCATTCGTGTAAAATTCAAGCCCTGTAATTGCGAAATACTCATCCCCAATTCCTTTACACCTAATGACGATGGTAAAAATGATTTTTTTTATCCCATATTATCCTGCGATTATTCCTATTATAATTTTACAATTTACGATAAATGGAACAATATCGTGTTTTCATCCAATCAACCCAATGCCCGATGGGACGGCAAATACAAAGGCAATCCTCTCCCCGAAGATGTTTATGTGTATGTGATTGAAACCATTGAAAAAAATTCTGGCAAAAAAAAATACCCGTAAGGGCAAATTTTCTCTCATTCGCTAAATCTCTTTTATTATGACCTTATTTTTAGTAGCAGACAGCGGCTCAACAAAAACAGATTGGGCTTTAATCAGTAAAAAAGAATCATTTGTCCGATTTGAAACAAAAGGCATCAATCCCTATTTTTTAAATGAAAAACAAATTGAACACCTGCTGCAAGAAGAAGCATTACCACATATTAAAAAAAAATCTATCACTTATTCAGGCAGTATATTTTTACGGCGCTGGATGTAGTAACAAAGAAAATAATCTAAAGTTAAAACACGCTATTCGTAATGTCTTTCAATTAGAAGAAGTGCACATCTGGCACGATATTTTAGGCGCAGCCCGTGCTACCTGTAAGAGAGAAAAAGGCATTGTAGGAATACTCGGTACAGGCAGTAATGCCTGTGTATATGGCGGATTAAGCATCATAGAAACCGCCCCCTCGTATGGTTATTTATTTGGCGATTATGGAAGCGGGGCTCATATTGGGAAACAATTCATTCAGGCATATTGTGATAATACATTACCTAAAGAATTGAAAAATTGAATTTGAAAAAGCAGGATACAATAGTGATAAAATTTTAGAAGGGGTTTACAAAACTTCAATGCCTTCAAGGTTTTTAGCATCCACCTTCCCATTTGTAATAAAACATAAAGCACATTCTTATATTCAAGAGTTGATTCAAAACTCCTTAAAAAAATACTTTGAAATTCAATTACTCCCAATTGTAAAAGAAAAATACGATTTACACTTCGTTGGAAGTGTCGCAAATACTCTCAAAGACGAATTAAATGCCATCTCTCATCAATATGGTTTTTCATTAAAAAGTATTATCAAAAATCCACTCCTCGGACTAATTGAATATCATCAAAAGTATTAGGTATTATTTACAAATTCAACTTTCAAATTTGACTGTTTAGGTAAAATTTCAGTGTTTAATTTTTTATAAAAAATGGTAGTTTTATGGAGTGAACGAGCAATATTTTGTTAAGTGATTCTTTAAAGGAATTCAACTTTAACCACTTAAAACACTAATAATTCGTGCATTCGTGACAAATAAAAAAATAAAATATAATCAGTGAAAATCTGCATCACAATCCGTGTCATCTGTGTTCTATTAGAAAACTCATCACTCACAACTCATAACTCAAAAACTTTTTCCTATAATTACCCCCCAAAAAAATATGAAAGTAGCTGTAGTTGGTGCCACGGGGTTAGTAGGACAGGAGATGATTAAAGTATTAGAAGAATTTTCAATTTCCTGTAACAGAATTTATTCCAGTAGCATCCGAAAAATCTATTGGCAAAAAAGTTAACTACAACCAAAAAGAATACGCTGTTGTCTCTGTTAAAGATGCCATTGCCCCAAAAACCGCATATTGCCTTGTTTTCAGCAGGTAGCAAAACCTCATTAGAATACGCACCATTATTCGCTGAAGAAGGTACTTATGTCATAGATAACTCTTCTGCATTTCGCATGGATAAAGACAAACCGCTTATTGTTCCCGAAATCAATGCCAATGTTTTGAAAAAAGAAGATAAAATCATTGCCAATCCCAATTGCTCTACCATTCAGATGTTAATGGTATTACACCCCTTGCATCATCGTTTTAAAATCAAAAAAATCATTGTATCCACCTATCAGGCAGTAACTGGTACAGGTGCAAAGGCGGTAGAACAATTGATGTTAGAAAGACAGGGTAAAAAAGCCCGAAAATGCTGCTTACCCCTACCCTATTGATTTGAATTTGATTCCACATATTGATGTTTTCACAGAAAAACGATTTTTACAAAAGAAGAGATGAAAATGCACAACGAAAACACGGAAAAATACTTAATGATTATACTATTTCTGTGAATGCTACTTGTGTGGCGTGTGCCAGTTGTTGGCGGACACAGCGAAAGTGTGTATGTAGAATTTGAAAAAGATTTTGAAGTCAATGAAGTAAGAGAAATTTTATCGAAAACAAAAAGGTGTGATTGTTCAAGACGATGTAAAAAAACAATATATATCCAATGCCTTTGTATGCTCATAAAAAAAAAACGAAACTTTTGTAGGAAGAATTCGTAAAGATTTTGATAATCCGAAAGCATTAAAATCTTTTTATAGTTGCTGATAACTTAAGAAAAGGCGCCGCTACCAATGCCGTTCAGATTTGCTGAATATGTTTTGAAAAAGTTTTTTAAATTAATCATTACAAATTAATAATTTCTTCACATTGTAGTAATACAAAATTTCACATAAAACCTTTATTTTTTGTAAAAAAATTTATATGGCCATTAAAGTTTTAATTGCAGATGATGAAGAAGACATCCTGCAATTTTTTGTCCTACAATCTACAAAAAGAAGGTTATGAAGTAATTACTGCTACCAATGGAGCAGATGCCATCAAGTTGGCAAAAAAAAGAAAAAAACCCGATTTGATAGTACTGGATATAATGATGCCAGTAATGGATGGAATGGAAAACCTGTCGTGAATTAAGAGAAATGCCAGAAACAAAAAGACAAACTGATTGTATTTTCTAACTGCCAGAAGCGAAGATTATTCTCAAATAGCGGGCTTTGAAAAACGGTGCCGACGATTATATTACAAAAACCCATCAAGCCCAAACTCTTCATTTCAAGAATTAAAGCATTATTAAGAAGAATACAATCCAATGAACAATCTCTTATTGATTTAGGAAACATCAAAATAGATAAAGAAAAAACACATTGTTTACAAAGACGATAAAGTGTTGGATTTTCCTAAAAAAAGAATTTTTATTATTAGAATTATTAGCCAGTAAGCCCGGTAAAGTTTTTCACCAGAGAATATATTTTAGAAAAAAGTTTGGGGAGAAGGACGTTATTGTTGGAGAACGAACCATTGATGTACACATTCGTAAGATTCGTGAAAAAAATTGGCGATGAGTATATTAAAAACTGTGAAAGGATTGGGCTACAAATTAGAGTGTTAAAAACATTTCTCAAAAAAAAATGAAAGGGAAAACGTTATGCTTCCCTTTTTTTGTCGGTATACTCTTTTTATAGATTAAAATGTTAATTACTCCTTAATAATCTTACTCGTTTGAATTGTTTGATTTTGATTGTTTGTCACTTTTATAAAATAAACACCTTTAGGCCAATTTAAGGTATTAATTTTTTATTTCATTATTGGCCGATATTTTTTCATAAATAAGCATTCCAAGAGAATTGTAAATCTCAATATCAGAAACAAATGGTAAATAAATATTTACCCAATCTTTTGTCGGATTAGGATACAATAATATTGCATTAGATAAAACATTAGACAATCCAGATATTCCAGTAGTAACACAAGTAGTGTCAACCGTTTGTCCATTACTACTAACTACTGCACTTTGTAATCCTGCACCATTTTCAGCTTTTACATTAAAATAATAAGTAGTACCATGAGCAATTGATGGAATATTTACTGTAATAAGAGTATTTGCCCACGCATTTGTCCAGTTAATCACATTGGTAGCACCAGGACTTGTACCCACTGAATACCAGTATTGTGTCAGCCCCGAATGTGGGGTCCGTTGAAGTTGCCCAATTCGCGCTCAAACTATCTTTAGTACAAGCGACATTTATATCAGTAGTTTTTCCATCATTTATTGGAGTAGGTAATGTTGGTGGTGTCCAATCTACATTGACATCATCATAAGCAATAGACGAGATATTATCGGCATTATCTTGAGAAATAGATTTAATTCGTCCAGCAGGAGTAGAAGGATTGGGATTTTGGTAACGTAAATCTGTATTACCTGGACCAACCGTAACATTAATATTACCACTCACTCTTGAACGATAAATCTTCAATTGATTGATACTCATTACAGTATTTCCACTTCTAAACGACACATATTTCCCATTTGCCATATTATGTGGAGATGGATCTTGCCATTTATTGATAAGTTGATTATTCCAGTATGTCCCAGATTTCGCCGGTTGTTCTATCATAGATAACTTTTACATTATACCAGGTATTAGCTGAAAAAGTTAATGGAATATCTACTACAGGCGAACCAAAAGTGTTATTTACAGTTTTATATAATTGAAATTTTTGATTATCCAGACGGAACCAAACAAAATAAGAATTACTTCTGTTAGATGTAGAACCTGTGTCACAAAAGAAGTGAAAACCACCCCTTCTATTGGTGCCTGTACCATCTAATTTAATGTCAAATTCATATAGATAACGATTGGATAATGTTTGGTCTACAAACGTATATATGTTTGTATTACCCGCAGTAGAGGATGTTTCATCACTTTTGAATTAATTCGCCACCAGATTGTGACCATGTTCCAACAACTGTAGTCCAGTACGGGACGAATGGCAGAACTATCAAAATTATCAGCCAGGAAACCTCTGCTTCTATTAGCATCCCAATAGTTTCCATTGTATTCGATGACTTGATAGTAACCTTTTTGAATGCCGCTACCTCCTGTGTTATCTACATCAGAAATGGTAGTTGTGAAATTAGAGGTAACCCATATAGGAGCACTTACAGCAGTGGTAGGTGCAATATTATCGGTTGCAGAACCCGTTGCAGTAATAGTATAAGTTGCCGCCCAACCTGTGCTGGTGGTAGCACAATCACTACGAAATTCAACTAATAGTGAATCATTATTTACAGTGATATTTCCGGGTGAATTGGTTCCTGTATAATATCCAACTAATGGGGACCAAACTGAACCTCCATTGTAAATATACATATAATCCCATGTATTTTCTAAACTAAAACTTGAAAAAGACAAAGAAATTTGAGTAGCTCCGGGCTGTGTAAATAAGTATATTTTTCTTTCATCATCAGAGTAATTACCAGTACTTCCACCGCTATCATAAAAAATTGCCTGAAGAAGCAGTATAAGTGGATGTTATTGTATAAGGTGAATTGATAAGTTTGTAATATCTATCCCAATTCCAGTATTGACCAGGGGTCCGTGTGTGTTTGATTAGGATAATGTTGATGTCCTTTGATTTTTGTACAAGATCCAGGAATGGAAGATTGATTGTAATGAGTGGTTGGTAACCATGGCCAGAAAACCCTGTTCTTACCGGATTAATGCCATATCCACTATTGCAAATATCCCTCACTAATGCAGCAGAGGAGTTATACAACAGCTGTTGTAAACCAGCTTGAAACTGCTAACATAACCTTCGTGTTCTAACCCAATAGTATAGGGATTTTCAGTACCCACCATGCCATGCTTTATTGGCTTCCAAAACCATTTGGGTAACCTGACCATCACTACTCCTTAAAAACATAATGAGCCGAAACACCGGCTGCACAATTTTTAAACCAGGATATACATCCCGCATAACTGCCCTGAACTACATGAATAGTAACAGCAGAAATTTGTGTACCATTTCTAGAAGAATAATTACAACTGGCCGCTGGATCCCATATAGCAGGTGGATAATCAGCTGATAACACTTGTTGATTTGAACTCATTTTTGTACATTGCGCCTTCATTCGTATAAATACTCTCGTCAGTAATATTTACATAACGTGAACTTAATACCGCATAGTTTTTCTTTGAAAATTTCCCTTAAATTGATATTGTAATTTGGAAAGTGATATGCATTTTGAAATTCTGGTTGCGCCAAAAAACCAATACAATTGATAAAGATGCGATTGCATAGCAAAAATCATTGATTAAATCGTGGGTTAAAGGCAATTCACTTAATTCAATAAAAATTGTTTTGTAACGTTCTAAATTTTCAGTACCGAAAATGTTTTTTTTGTTGTTGTAAACTTTGAAAAAGCCGCTGCGTAAGCCAGAATAGATGTTTCAGGATTATTTTTAATATCGTTGATTGAAAATCCGGACAGTTGAGCCACTTTCAAAAGATTTTCACGGAAGTAATTTTTTACCATCTTCAATCAGTCCCCATTACAGTAAGCGCTTTAGGTAAACCAATACAACTGTTTTGAGAACCATCTAAATGATAAAAAACGAGTTTGAGTATAAGCAATCGCTTCTAGAAATCCCTTTGGAACAGAAGGATAAATAGCGTATGCCTTCTGAAACGAGGTATAATAAGGATTTTCAGGTGTTTCAATAGGATTGGAAGCTATTAAACTGCTCAAATAAAAAACTGATAGTTGAAATCAAAATAATTTTTGTTTTCATAAAATTTAATTTTTTTTGTATGCAAAAAATAATAAATAATTTTTATCCATACAAAAGTTCTTCTAAATCTTTTTCTACTTTTAAATTGTCAATGATGAAATCCTGTCTTTCAGGTGTATTTTTTGCCCATATAGTAGTTTAGTAGTTCCTGAATAGATGCTTTTTGATCAAGTAATACAGGTTCCAGTCGCATATCTTTTCCAATAAAAATGACGAAAATTCGTCCGGAGAAATTTCCCCTAATCCCTTAAAGCGGGTAATTTCTGGCTTACCTCCTAATTTTTTCTATGGCTTTGCTTTTTCTCCTCATTTGAATAACAGTAAATCGTTTCTTTTTTATTTCTCACTCTAAATAAGGGTGTTTTGTAAGATAAACAAATGATTGTTTTTTCACTAATTCCGGGAAAAAACTGTAAGAAGAAAGTCATCAGTAATAACCGAATGTGCATTCCGTCAACATCAGCATCGGTAGCAATCACGATGTTATTATAACGTAAATTTTCAAGACCATCTTCAATATCCAAAGCGGCCTGCAATAAATTAAACTCTTCATTTTCATAAACGACTTTTTTAGTAAGTCCAAAGCAATTCAATGGTTTTCCCTTTCAAGCTAAATACCGCTTGTGTTTGTACATCTCTCACTTTTGTAATAGAACCACTTGCGGAATCTCCTTCACATATAAATAGAGTGGATTCAAAAACGTCTTGGATTTTTTTTCATCCGTAAGATGTATTTTACAATCACGCAACTTTTTATTGTGTAAAGAGGCCTTTTTAGCTCGCTCACGGGCTAATTTTTGAATACCTGCCAATTCTTTACGTTCTTTTTCATTTATCTGAATTTTATTTTCAATAGCTTTGGCTATTTCAGGATTCTTATGTAAAAAATTAATCTAATTCTTTGGCTAAAAAAATCCCCAACAAAAACTGCGAATGCTTTGACCACCAGGTGCTATTTCCTGTGACCCAAGTTTGGTTTTTGTTTGCGATTCAAAAACCGGTTCCTGAATTTTTACAGAAATGGCTGCAATAATGGATTTGCGAATGTCAACTGCTTCGTAATTTTTCTTGAAAAAATCACGAATAGTTTTGACTACGGCTTCTTTGAAAGCAGACAAGTGTGTGCCTCCCTGGGTTGTATATTGACCATTCACATACGAATAATATTCTTCGGTAAAGTGTTCATTACTGTGCGTGAATGCAACTTCAATATCCTCACCGCGTAAGTGAATGATGGGATATAAAATTTCTCCACTAATGTTTTTTTCTAACAAATCTCTTAAACCATTTTCTGACTTGTAAAAATGCGTATCGTTAAATACCAGTGTGAGACCGGTATTCAGGTAAGCATAATTCCACAGCATTTTATCTACATATTCGTGAATGTAATGATATTTTGGGAAAATACTATCATCAGGCGTAAATTCAACATAAGTTCCATTTGGTTCAGTTGTTTTTTTGACAGGTTCTTCTTTAATGAGTACACCTTTACTAAAAATGGCTTCTTTACATTGTCCATCTCTGTATGCAATTACTCTAAAATGCGTTGAAAGTGCATTCACTGCTTTTGTACCTACTCCATTTAATCCGATAGATTTTTTGAATGCTTCGCTGTCGTACTTACCCCCTGTATTTATTTTTGAAACCGCATCGACTACTTTTCCAAGAGGAATACCACGCCCATAATCTCTTACAGAAACTGTTCCTTGATGAATTTTGACTTCTATTTTTTTTCCAAAGCCCATCATAAATTCATCAATGGAGTTATCAATAATTTCTTTTAATAATACATAAATACCATCATCAAAAGAAGACCCATCACCTAATTTTCCAATATACATTCCGGGACGCATTCGGATGTGTTCTCGCCAATCCAATGATTTAATAGATTCTTCGGTGTATTGAACATCTTGTTCTTTACTCATATTCTCAATTTTTTGCAGCAAAGTTACTACAATTAGAAAAGATTAGGAAAAGTCAGTTATCCACAATTATATTTTAATATCTATTTTTACGGCAATGAAGATAAAATTATTCTTACTTTTTGTATTTATCTATAAATCATTTTTAACTCAAACAGTCGTTCAAGGATTTGTTTTTGATGAAGATTCTACCAAAGTATTGCCATTTGCTTATGTTATTAATAAAAATACAAGTTTTGGAACTGTTACAGACGTTAATGGATTTTTTTCGTTAAAAGCGAATGAACAGGATACAATTATATTTTCTTATACAGGATATGTAAAAAAATATGTTCCTGTTTTTATATTACAGAAAAATAATAAAATTATTCTCAAGAAAAATACATTTTTACTTAAACAAGTGAATGTTCAGGTTTTTAAGTATGAAAATTATGAGAAAGATTATATGAAGCGGGTCATTGAGAAAACACAGATGCCAGTTATTGATGTGATTTCCAGTCCCATTACAGCGCTTTATATGCAATTCAGTAAAAAAGGTAGAGAACTCCAAAAACTTTCTAAAATTTTTGAAGAGATATTCATAAAAGAACAGGTAGAGAAAAAAATTAATCCTCAAATACTTTATCAATTAACAGGGGATGCGAATATAGATATTGATGCTTTAAGGAAATTTTGTGGATTTTATTTGAGTGATTATTATATACTAAATCACGAGGGCTATGATTTATATTCCAAAGTTTTAGAATGCTATTACCGTTACAAATTTGAAAAAGAAAATTGATTATCTATATCCCAATACTTTTCTAACTATATCTAATTTTTCTAATGCTACTTTCCTTGCTTTATTCTCTCCTATTTGTAAAATTTCTTCTAACTTTTGAGTGTTCTGCATTAGTTCATTGTAAATTTTTCTCTCTTCCTGAAACTTTGAAAGAATTAACTCAAACAACGCGGTTTTAGCGTGTCCATAACCATAACCACCCCTTAAGTAATTTTCACGCATTATTTCAACATCTTTTGGTTCAGCCAATAATTTATATAATTTAAAAACATTGCAAGTATCAGGATTTTTCGGTGCCTCAAGTGGCGTACTATCCGTTACAATTGACATGATAACTTTCTTTAATTCTTTTTCAGGTAAAAAGATATTGATAAAATTTTTATAGGTCTTGCTCATTTTCTGCCCATCAATACCAGGAACAATCATTACTTCCTCTTTAATTTTGGCTTCTGGAAGTATGAAAATTTCCTGATTGGTAATTCTATTAAAAGCGGCTGCAATATCACGAGTCATTTCAAGATGTTGTATCTGGTCTTTTCCAACAGGTACAACTTCTCCATCGTATAGCAGTATATCGGCAGCCATTAGGACAGGATACGTAAACAGACCGGCATTTACATCACTCAGCCGATTACTTTTATCTTTGAAAGAATGCGCATTGGCCAACATTGGGAAAGGCGTAAAGCAATTTAAATACCAGGTAAGTTCACAAACTTCTGGAATTCTACTTTGTCGATAAAAATAATGTTTATTGTAATCTAAACCAAAGGCAATCCATGTGGCTGCTACAGCATAAGTACTTTCACGAATAAAATCTGCATCTTTAATAGAAGTAAGTGAATGTAAATCTGCAATGAAATAAAACGCCTCATTTCCCGGAACATTACTCAATTCAATCGCAGGAAGAATAGCACCCAAGATGTTTCCAAGGTGAGGAATATTAGTGCTTTGTATACCGGTTAAAATTCTTGCCATCGGGCACAATTATACTGAAAAATAATCTGTGAAAATCTGTTCGCCCTGTTAAATATAGCAAACAGGGTAAATCAGTAATATCCGCGTTCTATTGTTTTAATTTAATTAAAATACATTAATACGTTGTAATAGGCATAATGAGTGAAATCACTTTTTCACCCGGATTTTCCTGATGGGGTTTTACAAGCACGGCTCTACTGGCTTCTGTCATTTCAAAAACAATTTCATCCGAAGTAATATTCTGTAATTGTTCTAATAACAATGGTGCATTAAAAGCAATTGCAAATGCTTCACCTTCATAAGTACAATTCAGATTTTCAAGAGCAGATTCGTTAAACTCTTCATTAACTGCCGTTACTTTTAATAAACTTCCATTCATCTCAAATTGAACACGATTATTTTCAAGTGTAGAAAATACTTTTACACGACGAATGGATGCGATTAATGCGTTTCTATCTACAATTAATTTCTTAGAATAGTTTTTAGGGAAAATATCTCTGTATTTAGGAAATTCACCAGAAGCCAATTTTGAATAAACCGTATATTCTCCAACTTTAAGTTGTACAAGACCTTTGGCATAATTAATTTCAACTGCATCATCAAATTTATCTAAAATTTTAGCAATAACTGGGATATTCTTTTTAGGTAAAATAAAAGCGTTATTGGTTTCAGGTCGAGAATCCGTACGCGTGTATTCAATCAAACGATGCGTATCAGTTGCAACAAACACGGCTTCGTTTTCAAAAAACTGACAATAAACTCCACAAAGATTAGGACGAAGTTCTACATCATCCGATGCAGCAAATAAAGTTTTATCTAATCCTGTTTTGAAAATATCCGATTTAATCGTGAAACTAGCCAAAAATTCTGTATCTTGAGGTAATGATGGATACTGGTCGCCATTGAAAACACTGATTTTATACTCACCCTGGTCTGTTTTAAGTTTAATAGCCATTTCATCCGGAAGCAAAATGAACGTAATGGGTTGTTCGGGTAAACTTTGTAATATCTCAATGATCTTTTTACCATTAATTACAAAACCATTTTCAAAATTATGAGTACTATCAGAAGAAGGGCTGACATGAATAGCCGTTTGCACCTGTAAATCTTGACTATATGCAGTGATATTTAAAAATTCTTTATGAATTTCAAATAAAAATCCTTCTAGAAGAGGATTCATTTTATTGGTAGACAAAATGGGACTTAAATTTTTGAGGTGGTCTAAAACAATTGTAGGAGTAGTAATAAACATCATAAGCAATTAATTTTGGGCAAAAATAATTCAAACTTAAACTTAAATCACAAACATTTTATTAACAATGATAGAAAGTTATACACTAAAAAAGATATAAAAAATGTACTTAATTTTTTATAATTTTTTCTACGATTTTCTCTTTTTCATTTATTGTAATTTCTACAACATACACCCCACCGGGTAATTCTTCAATATTAACGGGATACTTATTAACCCCACCTAATAAATTTATTTCTTTTGAAATTACTTTATTACCATAAACATCATAGGCAATAACTGATGCTTTACCATTGTTGGTAGTTAATCTGGATTCTATTGTACAATAAATTTCTGTTGAAGCCGGATTAGGGAATACGGATAAAACAAATACTTCATTCATTTCTGCATCTATTGAAATTATACGTGTTTCGCTTTCTTTTCCATAATTTTCAATAGATTTAATTTTATAATAATTAATTTTGCCTAATGGTGCTGTAATATCTTCAAAGTGATATTTTGAAGGAAGGTTATTGGGTTTGGTAATACCAATTTTTTCAAAATTAATACCATCGTTACTTCTTAAAATTTCAAATGTTTTAATATCGCTTTCCTCTGCTGTTTCCCAATATAAATGATTAACCTTTTGAATTCTTTCACCATAAAATGACTTAAATCCGATTGGCAAAACAACACAACCTGAAGCACAGGAACCGCTTGGTGTAAACCGATAAGCAGCATTGCTCATTGTCCATTGAGTTGGGTAATTATGAGCCGTCATATTAACCGGTGGAATGTAAATAGTCCCGTCATAATTATGTAATCCCATTACAGCATAACCACCATTCCACGAAGTACAAACTTGCTTATTTTTAATGTGAATTTCAATATTTCCATTTTCAAAAATTTTAATTTGACCAGAAAATCTGGGCAAAACGGAGCTTTCACAGGAAAAAGAATAATAAGGAATATCCTCCCATGATATTACTACTCTCCTATTAGGAGCCGTACCAAATGTAGCATACTGAATTTTACTGGTTGCTAAAGTGGCTGAACTCGCTGGATTAATATCATGCCAGGGTCCTAAAATAGCATTACGGGGAATAGAAGTTCCAAAAACAGGGGCAGCAGCTGAAATACTATATCCCGTCCAAACATTAGGTGCTGCATAATCAGTTGATTGAATATTTGGAAAACACGGAACAGCATCAAATACAAAAGAGGAGTTAGAAGCAGGATACCCTCCCCAATATGTTGCACCATCCCAGCAGGTAGAGAAACCAAACATGACAATAGTACTAAACAATCTGTCGTCAGTCATAGGAAGTGCTGTGCCACTAAAGTTTTCAAAATTATAAGTGATTGAAGATGCTGTATATCCCATATTACAGGAAGTTGATCCTGTGTTTATTAAATTTACGCTTAAACTATAAGAGTTACATGAAGGAGAAGGAAAAACATCAATGACAATATAATATACTTGACCCGCCGTCACGTTGGCACAAAGTTGTTTGCTTCCACTTGAACTTTGAAATTGACTTACACAGGTTCCTCCACTTAATGGGCAACCTTGATATAACATAATTCCTGTCCAACTGCCAGAAGAATTTAAGTTGATGTTTACTGTTCCACTTGTAGTTGGTGTAAAGCTATATACTACATCTTCACCTCCATAATAACTACTACTACCGCAAACAGCACTTACATTTGAGGAAGTAACATCATTTCCCATTCCACATGTAGTTAAATTTCCAGTAGAATATGGTAAAGAAGGAATTTGAATTAAATCACATACACAAGGTTGAGAAATGATGGAAGCAGAAATAACAGATGTTGTACTTGTATTGGCTCCACAAGTAGCAATGCAACGAAAATATCTTACCGTTCCTGAACCTCCAGTCATATTGTATGTAGCGGTATAAGTTGGTGAAGCGCTACCAATATTAGTCCATGGACCTCCTGCTGAATTAGCAACTTGCCATTGGTAAGTAATACCACATCCTGCATTAGACGGAGGGGTTAGGCTGAGTGTTGTTGTATATGCCGAACAACGAACATTTGGAACTGCAACAGGATTACTTATAGTAGGAGCACCACTACAAGTAACCGGATCCCATCTATAAATCTGCCCATTAGCAGGTTTAGTATTTAAATTATCTGTTTCAACAGTAGAAGATGCGGTAGGTGAACCGCCAGTCCCATTTAATGATAAAAAAGGGAGAGGAGAACCGCTGCCATTTAATCCAATAGAGGCGTCGGCACTATATACACTACCACTTTCCTGTTTATACCAAAATTCTATTCTGTTAGTTGTTTCGTAGAGCCAAACCTGAAAAGAAATAACAGCCACGTTGGCTCCATAATCCCACTCCATTTCTCTCCATTCAATCTTAAATATCCTATTAGGGGAAGTACCGGTAGTTAAATATTTCACATTTTGAGTACATTGCAAATCATCCCATAAGGGCGCTACAATTAAGGAACCTGTACCATCTAAATCGTTATAAGTCATTGAACTTGTAATACTCATATCAAAGGTAAGCCAGCCATTTGAGGAAACTTTAATTTGTGTGTAGGGCTGACAGTTGTAATAAAAGGTAAATGGGAGTGTTATGGCTGAAGAAAGTGCGTCGTCAGCCGTATTACTGGATAAAGCATTGGTTGCACCGGTTAAATAATTGTAAGTTCCTGTAGCCGAACTAAAGGAATAATTTAATTGTGCGTTTAATACATCTTTACCCAATAAATAAAATAAAAATGAAGTAAAAACAACAATTTTTTTCATATTATTCGTGTTTTAATTTCCATTTTCAATTTCTTTTTTCAAAATATCTGCTTCTGCCCCATCAAAATCACAATAACTGATTATTTCTTTTATAGATGCCTCATCGTCCATATTCACTTTTTCAATCAGAATTTCTCGTAATTTGTCGTCAGTACTAACGAACAAATTATAAATATCAGAAGGTTTCTGAAATATTGAATTATCATACTTAAATATTACCAATTGATGACTATTGCAAAATGCAATGTACTTTAGACCTTCTGTAGCTTGAATTTTATTGATGACATACGATTTATTTTCTTTTGAATTGATAGCTACAAAAGCCCATTTATTAGTTTGAGCATGTATTTTATGAATTGTTAATACGCAAAACAACAAAATTAAAACAACTTGCCTGGTATAATACATATTTTCTAATTTAAAGTTTTGCGGTAATTTAAAAAATAATTTTCTCAACTTTTATCCATTTAAATAAATTGATAGTGCGTTTCGCTCAATAAAACACCCCATTCACTCAATCAATGTAAATTTTAACAATAAAATGAATGTATAAAAATATACTATCTGGAAAAAAATAATAGAATACACAAGATGAATTAAGTGTAATTTCAAAAGTAAACTTCTTAATCGTAAAAACTTACCCAATCCTTAACTCTATCAGTTTTAATTATTGTACAGTATTATCGCACAATTTGCTAGAGTTATAAAAATAAAAAATATTATGACTTTGTTAATAAAACCTTTCTGGATACTTTGTATTTTCCTGTTTTAGGGTCAATGCCTAAATATTTCACTTCAACAGTATCACCTTCTTTTAATACATCGGCTAAGGTTTCTCTTCTTGTCCAATCGTATTCAGAGATGTGTAATAAAGCATCTTTTCCGGGTAAGAATTCTACAAATGCTCCATAAGGCATTATTGATTTTACTTTTGCTGTGTAAATTTCTCCTACTTCAGGAATAGCAATGATTAGTTTGATTTTATTGACAGCCGCTTTCACCGCTTGTTCATTAGCACCAAAGATATTGGCTCTTCCCATAATTCCTCCGGTTTCCTCTAATTGTATAGTGGTTTGAGTTTCTCGCTGGATTTCCTGGATTATTTTTCCACCAGGACCAATAATAGCACCAAAATATTCCACTGGCACATCCATAGACACATATCTTGGAGCATGTTGTTTGAGTTCTTTTCTGGGTTCAGATAATGCTTTTAACATCTCATTCATAATGTGCATTCTGCCTTCTCTTGCTTGATAGAGTGCTTCTCTCATTATTTCATACGATAATCCATTCACCTTTAAATCCATTTGAACAGCCGTAATTCCATCCTTTGTCCCACACACTTTAAAGTCCATATCGCCTAAATGGTCTTCGTCACCAAGAATATCGGATAATACTGCATAATTTCCTTTATCATCCGTAATCAATCCCATTGCAATACCGGCAACTGGCTTTTTAATTTGTATACCCGCATCCATCAAAGCAAGGGTTCCCGCACAAACAGTCGCCATACTGGACGAACCATTACTTTCTAAAATATCAGACACTACCCGAATGGTATAACCTGTATCCTGCGGAACCATTCTCTTTAAAGCACGGTGGGCCAGATTACCATGTCCTATTTCTCTTCTACCAGGTCCTCGCATGGGTTTTACTTCTCCGGTAGAGAAAGGTGGAAAGTTATAGTGTAAGATAAACTTCTCTTCTTCAATTTTTATAGCTTTGTCTAAAATCAGAATATCATCTGGTGTACCAAGCGTTACAGTAGTCAATGATTGGGTTTCTCCTCTTGTAAAAATAGCACTACCATGGGCCATCGGTAAATAATTCACCTCGCAATAAATAGGACGAATGTCCTTTAACCCTCTACCATCCAGACGAAATCTTTCTTCTAAAATCATTTTTCGAACGGCATCGTATTCTATAAGTCCATAATATTTATCAATAAGTGCTGATTTTTCTTTTAATTCTTCTTCTGAAAATTGCTTTTTATATTCTTCTAAAACTGCAGCAAATGCTTTTTTGCGTTCTTGTTTATTAGGATTTTTACTTTTTGCTACTTCATAAACTTTATCGAACAAATCACTGTACATTTTTTGCTTTAAATCTTCATCTTTTGTCTCATGCTGATATTCACGTTTGGCAGGTGCATTGGCTTTTTGTGCAAACTCTTTAATGGCTTGAATCTGAATTCTAATAGCGTTGTGTGCAAATTGAATCGCTTCAATCATCTCATCCTCGGAAATTTCATCCATTTCACCTTCTACCATGACAATATCTGTTTCAGTTGCGGCGACAATCATGTCTATTTTAGATTTTTCAAGAGTTTCAATATCCGGATTGAGAATAAATTGACCGTTTACTTTTCCAACTCTGACTTCGGACATAATTTTTGTTACCGGAACGTCTGATACGGCTAATGCAGCAGATGCAGCAAGTCCAGCAAGAGCATCGGGCATATCTTTTTTATCACTGGAAATTAAATAGATTAAAACTTGTGTATCGGCGTGATAATCTTCGGGAAATAATGGACGGAGTGCTCTATCCACCAATCGACTCACAAGTATTTCATAATCGGACAATTTACCTTCTCTCTTAAAGAAAGAGCCAGGAATTCGTCCTGATGCAGAAAATTTTTCCTGATAATCAACCGTTAATGGCATAAAATCTACGCCCTCTTTGGCTTCATTAGCACTTACCACTGTAGCCAATAGCATGGTGTTATTAAATTTAACAACAACAGATCCATGAGCTTGTCTTGCTAATTTTCCCGTTTCTAAAGTAATGGTTCTTCCGTCACCAATATCAAAAGTGTGTGTAACTGCGTTTAACATAAAATTATTTTTATTGTTTATAATTAAAAAGGGCATTTCACATCAAATCAAAACATGATGATTCAATGTGTAATGCCCCCCCTGATTGAATAAGTAAGAAAGTAATTACTTTCTTATGTCTAGTTCTTTAATTAGAGATCTATATTTATCTAAATGATGTGCTTTTAAGTAATTTAAAAGTTTTCTTCTTTGATTTACCAATTTTATCAAAGATCTTTGAGTAACAAAATCTTTTTTATTGGTTTGAAGATGTTCAGAAAGGTGTTGTATTCTTTCTGTAAGTAAAGCTATTTGAGCAGAAGTATCTCCTGTATTTTTTTCGCTTCCTGCAATTTTTTTAATAATCTCTGCTTTTTTTTCTTTGAGTAATGCCATAGATTTTATTTTATGATAATGAATAACGTTTAAATGCTACTACCTTTGCATCTTTATCAATAGATTGTAAGTATTGCGCAACGTTTATTTTGCTATCTTTAATGTATTCTTGATTCAATAAAGTTGCTTCTTTGAAGAATTTATTTAATTTACCTTGTGCAATTTTTTCGACCATATCTTCTGGCTTACCTTCTTGTCTTACTTGTTCTCTTGCGATTTCTAATTCTCGTTCTAATACAGATTGAGGCACATCATTTTTATCAATTGAAACAGGTGCCATTGCAGCTACTTGCATAGCGATATTCTTAGCCGCTTCTGAATCAATAACTTTACTAAATCCGATAATTACAGCCAATCTATTACCAGGATGAATGTATGAAACTACATAAGGAGCTTCTAATGAAGCATAGTAGCCAATTTCAATTTTTTCTCCAATTTTGGCGATTTGCTCCATCAATTTATCACTGATAGAAATATCAGAGTTAAAAGGTAATTTTTTCAAGCTTTCTACATCAGAAGGAAATTTTTCTAAAGCAATATTCGCTACTTCTTCTGCAAAAGATTGAAAATCCTGATTTTTAGCTACGAAATCTGTTTCACAATTGATAGACAATAAGATGGCTTTAACGTTATCTTTTACTTTTGCTAAAACGTAACCTTCTTTAGCATCACGATCTTGTCTATTGGCAGCGATTTTCGCTCCCTTTTTTCTAAGATAATCAATAGCTTTTTCAAAATCGCCTCCACTTTCTTCAAGTGCTTTTTTACAATCCATCATTCCAGCACCTGTTTGTTGTCTTAATTTATTAATATCCGCTACTGTAACTGCCATAATAGTAAATTTTATTTTCTTGTTGTTCTTTTACGCGTTCTTGATTTTTTTGTCGATTCTCCGTCTTCTTCTGTTTCTACTAATTCGTATTTAGATTTAATAGTATCTTCTTCATGAGATTCACTTTTTTCAACAGCATCTTGTCCTCTTTCTTTAAGTCCTTCTGCAATCGCATCGCAAACAGCAGAAACAATAATTTCAATAGATGAAGCAGCATCGTCATTAGCTGGAATCGGATAGTTTACATCATTTGGATTAGCATTTGTATCCACCATTGCAAAAGTAGGGATATTCAAACGTTTAGCTTCCTTTACTGCAATATGTTCATTTACAATATCAACGATAAACAATGCAGACGGTAAGCGATTCATATCTGCAATAGAACCAAATTGCTTTTGCAACTTTGCTTTTTCACGAGTAAGTAATAATCTTTCTTTTTTAGATATTTTCTCGAATGTACCATCATTTTCCATTTTTTCAATCTGATACATTCTTTTAATAGAACGACGAATGGTAGCAAAGTTAGTCAATAATCCACCGGGCCATCTTTCAACTACATAGGGCATTCCAAGAGGTTTTACTTTTTGCTCTATTATTTCTTTTGCTTGTTTTTTGGTAGCAACAAAAAGAATTTTCTTATTCTGTTTGGCTAAATTTTTAAGAATGTTGCATGCTTCTTCTAATTTGGCTAACGTTTTATTAAGGTCAATAATATGAACACCATTTTTTTCTCCGTAAATGAATGGAGCAAAGGCAGGATTCCATCTTCTTTTAAGGTGTCCGAAATGTACACCTGCTTCTAATAATTGTTCAAAACTAAGCTGAGGCATAGAGTTTTTTGGTTTTGATGATTGAATAAAAAAATATAGGTATAATATTAACGTTTAGAGAATTGAAATCTTTTACGCGCTTTTTTGCGTCCGTATTTTTTCCTTTCCACAATACGTGCATCACGAGTTAATAATTTTTCTTGTTTCAAAGCAGGACGCAATTCAGGATTCATTTGAACCAAAGCTTTGGAGATGGCCAAACGAAGTGCTTGCGACTGGCCTGTTACACCTCCGCCTTGAATGTTCGCATAGATATCGTATTTGGAAAGATCAAAACCTGTAACCTTGAATGGTTGAGTTACATAGTATTGCAAAGTAAGTGTTGGGAAGTATTCTTTGTAATCTCTGTTATCATTAATGATAATTCTGCCTGAACCTTTTTTGATATAAATTCTGGCAATGGATGTTTTTCTTTTACCTGTTGTATTAATTACTTCCATAATTATGCTTTAATTGTATTGATATCAATAGTTTTAGGATTTTGAGCTTGATGAGGATGTTCAGATCCTGCATAAATGAATACATTCGTATTTAATTTTCTGCCTAATCTGTTTTTGGGCAACATGCCGTGTATAGCCAATCTTAAAATTTCGGTTGGTCTTTTTTTCATCCAATACTCAGGTGTAGTAAATCTTTGACCACCGGGATAACCAGTATAACGAATGTATTGTTTTTCAAAAAATTTCTTCCCTGTAAAACGGACTTTATCTGCATTAATGATTATGACATTACATCCCATATCTACATGGGGAGTAAACGAAGGTAAATGCTTACCTCTTAATAAGTAAGCCACTTTGGATGCTAATCTTCCAACAATCTGATTGGTAGCGTCTACAACTACCCATTCCTTTTGAGCAGTAGCCTTGTTTAAATACTTGGTTTTGTAGCTTAATGTATCCACGTTGCTTGATTTTAATTTTTTTAAGGGCTGCAAATTTATAGAATAGATTTTAATTTGTCAAATTTTTTTGAATGTTTTTATTTTAATGTACTAAAAACGCCAAGAGATACGAACATTCCATAAGGATTGGTATGAATGATTTTTTTAATAAAGTAGTAATAGTGTAATAATTTGTAATTTGCAGGCAATTTAATTTATATGAAGTCAGTTTTCGTTCATTTTTTAGGAGCAGCCGGTACTGTTACCGGTTCTAAATACCTTCTGGATACTGGAAATACAAAATTTTTAGTAGATTGTGGTATGTTCCAGGGTTTAAAGGAATTAAGAAAACACAACTGGGATTATTTGCCGGTTGATGTAAGTAAAATTGATTTTGTTTTACTGACACATGGACATCTGGACCATGTGGGCTATCTACCAAGATTGCTTTATCAAGGATTTAAAGGTAAGATATATGGAACCTCTCCTACTCTGGAAATAGCATCAATTGTTTTGAAAGATAGCGCCAAAATTCAGGAGGAAGAAGCGGAGAGAGCCAATAAAGAAGGGTATTCCAAGCATCATCCTGCAAAACCACTTTATACTCTTGAGGATGTTGAAAAAATTATTTCTCGCTTTGTACCCATTGAAATAAACAAATGGATAAATTTAAATAACATTCAGATTCGGTTTCAACCTAATGGACATATTATAGGTTCCTGTTTTATTGAAATTAAAATTGGAGAAAAATGGTTTGTATTTAGCGGAGATGTAGGACGAAAAAACGATCCATTGATGCACGCTCCTCAAAAGCCCGAAAAAGCAGATGTTTTATTTGTAGAAAGCACTTACGGTGATAAATTACACCCTTCTGAAGATGCGAAATTACGGCTGAAAGAAATTTTAATGAGTACTATTGAAAAAGGCGGATCGTTGATTATTCCCAGTTTTGCTGTAGAACGAACGCAATTAATCATGTACTATTTCTGGCAATTAAGAAAAGAACAAAGCATTCCTGATATGCCCTTTATTATTGATACGCCGATGGGAGCGGATGTTTTATCAGTATTTAGATCCTTCCCTAATTGGCATAAATTGAATTTGAACGAATGTACTGAAATGTGCAAGATGTTTCGAATAGTAGATGATATAAAAGAAACGTATCAAATCGTACACACACAATTCCCTAAAGTCGTGATTGCAGGAAGCGGAATGATTTCAGGTGGTAGGGTTTTGACTTATCTACAACATTATCTTTCAAAGCCACAACACACTCTACTTTTAGTTGGTTTTCAGGCAGAGGGTACCAGAGGAAGAAAAATTTTAGATGGAGCACATGAAGTTAAAATATATGGAAAATATTACCCCGTTCGTATGAAGGTGGAGTACATCAATAGTTTGTCGGCACATGCTGACCAGAGTGAATTATTGGACTGGTTAGATCAAATTATGCTTTCGCCAGAGAAAGTGTACATAGTTCATGGCGAGAAACAAGCTGCCGAAACATTTTTAGTAAAACTCAAAGATGTATATGGCTGGAAAGCTACTGTTCCTTCCCTTTATCAGATAGATGAAATAAAAGTAAATTCATAAAAATAACATATCAACAAATAAAAAATTTGTGAAAATCTGTTTCAATCTGTTGTATCTGTGTTCTATTGTTTTTAGGTTTGTTCTAAAAAAAACATATAGGAGAAATTATACGAACAATTTAGTACAACTTTCCTATTTGTATCTCTGCAGGTAAAATATTTTTCTTAATCCAAATAAAATAACCCCTACGAATTATCTACTTTAGCTTCCCCTCTCACCATTACAAATGTATCACTTCACCGTACGCTGCCGCTGCTGCTTCCATAATAGCTTCACTAATTGTAGGATGCGGATGAACCGTT
The DNA here is from genome assembly GCA_026003255.1 of Bacteroidia bacterium. Classification (GTDB taxonomy): domain Bacteria; phylum Bacteroidota; class Bacteroidia; order B-17B0; family Aurantibacillaceae; genus BPGX01. The sequence goes on from BPGX01000007.1 coordinate 139,993, forward strand.
TTAATCAACTCGTGTCCGGTAGTTTCAAGTTTTCTGGCGGCTACCAATTCTGCAATCATTTCAGTTACATTATATCCAATCAAATGTGCTCCTAACAATTCTCCATATTTCGCATCAAAAATGAGTTTTACAAAACCATCTGGCGCACCAGCTGCCTTTGCCTTACCTGATGCTGTGAAAGGAAACTTTCCAACTTTAATTTCGTAACCCAATTCTTTGGTTTTCTTTTCTGTATAACCTACAGAAGCAATTTCTGGTGATGTATAAGTACAAGCAGGAATATTATTGTAATTCAAAGGTTCTACTGGTAATCCTTTTATTTTTTCAATACAAGTTATTCCTTCAGCACTGGCAACGTGCGCTAATGCCTGTCCTCCTACACAATCCCCAATAGCATAATATCCCGGTACATTGGTTCGATAAAACTCATCCACTACAATTTTTCCTTTATCTGTTTTAATGCCCACTTCTTCCAATCCAATGCCTTCTAAATTTGCCTGTATGCCAACCGCTGATAACACAATATCCGCTTCTTTTGTAATGTTTCCATTCGCTGTTTTAATAGTAGCAACACATTTATTATTTTTTATATCAACTTTTTCAACGGATGAATTAGTCATTACTTCAATACCGATTTTCTTAAAGGATTTTTCTAATTGCTTTGAAATTTCTTCGTCTTCTAATGGTACAATATTGGGCATAAATTCAACTAAAGTAACTTGAGTACCCATCGTTGCGTAAAAATATGCAAATTCACTACCGATAGCCCCTGAACCCACTACAATCATTGATTTAGGTTGTTCTTTTAATGTTAGTGCTTCTCTGTATCCAATGATGTACTTGCCATCCTGTGGTAAATTAGGCAATTGTCTGGAACGGGCACCCACAGCAATAATAATATGTTGGGCAGAATAGGTTTGTACACCACCCTCTTTCAATTGAACTTCTACTTTTTTCCCTGGTTTTACTTTTGCTGTACCGTATATTACATCAATTTTATTTTTTTTCATCAAAAACTGCACGCCTTTACTCATGCTGTCCGCTACGTCTCTACTTCTCTTTATCACAGCCGGAAAATCGGCTTTTACACTTTCTGCACTAATACCATAATCTTTGGCATGTTTAAGATATTCAAACACTTGAGCACTTTTCAATAATGCTTTGGTAGGGATACATCCCCAATTCAAACATACACCTCCTAATGCTTCTTTTTCTATTACAGCCGTTTTAAATCCTAATTGAGATGCACGAATGGCAGTTACATAGCCACCCGGTCCGCTACCTATTACAATAACATCATAATTCATAAGCTATTTTTGGGACAAATGTACATCAAATTCTTCAAATAAAACACTCAAATAATGTTCTAAAAAATTAATTTAGTGCATTCGTGGCAAATAAAAAGCAAGAAAATAATATGCAGAAATCAATATCAATCTGCATTATCTGTGCTCCATAAAAATAACTATTGACCTATCACTCATATATTCATATATTTATGAAACACATAGGCACATAGAAATTAAAACATAGAACACATAGAATAAACCTCTATTTTCTATGCACTCTATGTATCTATGTGGTAAAAAAACTCATCACTCATAACTCACAACTCATAATCCCTCTACTCCACTTTTGACAACGGATTAGCAGCATTTTTAATATCTGTAATATCCATTTTAATACTACCCACTAATATCTTTGCTTGTGCTCTTAATGGTATGTGATTTTTATCATCTGTTATCCAAACCAATAAATCTTCTTCTTTCTTAAAAATTCTTCCTCTCTGAACAATAGGACAAAACTTTAGACATTTAAATTTCCCAATATCTGTTTTTATCACATCTTTTCCTAAATACTTCATCTTTAAAGGCCACAACTCTTTATCAACAAAACTCATTACTGTAAACACATCACCCGGTTTTGCATTGGAAAAATCAATGTTTCGTGCCGCATAAAATGCTGAAATCATATCGTGTACTTCATCCGGAATTGAATACACTTGATTGTCTTCTGTTTTAACTTCTTTCTTGTAATGATTGAAAAAATAATTTTGAGAAAATTTATATCCTCCTTCATCTACCCTTCTAATGAACAACCACGGCAATAAAGCATCTTTATCAATATAACTTTCGTACCTATCTCGCACCTTAAAGAAAAAGTCAAAAGCTCCTTTGGAATAACCATTCCCTACAACGTGATATACTTTCCTTCCTCCAATTTCTTCCATGTCTGGCTTCACTTCAATAATTGCTACACCCGCGTCTACAAATCCATAATGCACACGATAAGATAAAACCTCTCCTGCCTTGAAAGCAAAATTAGTTTTCACAGGTAAACTCGTTCTTACTTTATTATCGCCATCTGTACCAATAGTTTGATTGGCTCTGTGAATTATAGCAATAACATTGGTTTTATCATCGTAAAAAGAAAATAGCATTAATACTATGATAATGCTACTACTTAAAATCAGCCACTTTTTTGAGATACTCATAATCATTTACAATTTCCTGTAAATTTTTACTCAAATTTAAAGCAAAAGTTTTGCTCTTCAAAATTTTTAACAAAGTCAATACCTTTTTTCTGTAAATCGGATAATAATGCAACAATGGAATAAACGCAAGAGAACATATCATTTGCATTAATACCTTAAATGGATGTATAAATTCGCTCATTACATAATAATAGATTATAAAATAAAATAAAAATATAAAGGTAGAAAAAGCCAGGAAAAAAGAAGCATAAAATTCTATTGAAGGTGATATTTTTTTTGATAGAAAACGAGACAACCAATATGGCAACGCAAAAAATAACTGAACGCTGAATTTTGCTGCTGTGTAAACTACAAAAATAAGCAAATGTAAAAGTGTAACTAATGTTAGAATAAATGTGTTTTTTGGATAATAAAATAAAGTGGGAATATGAACCTGATATTTTTCAATCCATTCATACATTTGTTCAACTTTCTTTGAGAACATTCTAAATAATTCAGAATGTGATTTTGAAACTTTATTGATGCAATCTGCTATTTCTTTTTCAACAATAAATACATTTTCAAGATTGTCAAAATCCAATCCCCGTTTATCGCATAGAACCTCACTTAATACAATCCTCGTTTGTTCAAATATCTGGTCATTTTCTGGATTATCAATATGTACAATCAACGGAAGCATTTTATCATACCATTCTTTCATACTCTGCTGCATCACTGCATTCGGATTTTGAGAAAATTCATTCAGGTTATCTCTTACTAAAAAGGGCTCTCCAACATGGATAAAAAGTGTTGAACCAATCTGAGAAGGATTGGAATAGTTTAAGCACACAGGTATAACATAAATATCTTTTTCTGGCATTTCTAACTGAGCATTAAAAATTAACCGTGGCACACCTTTTTTGAGTGGTCGCAATCGCTTTTCCTGCACACAAATCCCTTCTCCAAATATCATTACTTTTTTATTTCGTCTCAACAAATTATACACGACTCTATAACTCTCCGAATTCTTTTTCACACCTTCAGCACCTGCATCTTGCATTCTATAGATAGGAATAATACCAATACTCTGTAAAATATGACTGACTAATCCGGGTTTAAATGCATCGCCACGCGCCATATAACGCACTCTCGGTGGATACACCATATAGCTGAAACTTATGGGATCCATAAATGCGTTAGGATGATTTGAAATAATAATGCTCGGATAATTGTTCTTTAAGTAATGAACATTTTTAATTTGTATTTTTCTAAAAAAAGCAGGAATAGAAAATGAAAGAAGATATTTAAGTAAGTGCCAAATCATAACAATTCTGAATTTGGGAATGGCGAATATACAAGAAAATTTTTTATAGTGTTAAGATTACCTTTTACTTATATTTCGCTTAAACACAAAAACTGGATAATGATCATAAATTTTTTGCCAATTTGAATCACTCATAATTTCATTTACTTTTATTTTCAAATTGATACTATCCAATGGGAATGCATCGTCATTCATATTAACTATTACATATTCTGCATCTTTAATAATTGGGAATGTATAAATTTTATCCCTTAATGCTAAATGTGGTAAAATAGATGTTTGAGCACTAACAATGCTATTCTCAGGAATTATTTCTAATGCTTTGTAAACATTTTTAATATCAAAATCTCGCTGATAATGAGATATTTGATAAATTCTATATCGGGATTTGTTCGTAAACATGATTGTCCTATCCATCAACCGAATGGTACAACTCAAATTGAGTATCACTAAAATAACGGCAAAATAAAATTGTAATTTCTTTTGTTTGAGTTGCATAATCCATTCTCCAGCACCAATTATGAGAATAGGTGCAAACTCAATTGAATAATGCGCATCTATACTCCATTTTTGATAATCGTCGTGAAACATTTTTTGAAAATAAATCGGAAGTAACATCAAAATATAATGCGGCTTGAAAAACAATGCCCATAAGCCACTTAATAAAACAAAAATATGTGTTTCTAACTTTACAAACTCTCCTCTCGGTTCATTGATGTGATTAATAAAAAGAACCTTTAATATATCAATTGGATGAGTAAGGACAGTTTTTATAGCAGATGAAAAATTATTACCAAGTATTGAATAGTGAAACTGCAAAAACTTGCCATCGTTTGAAAAATATGGCATTACATATTTTGTAACAAGAATAAAATATCCCATTGAAAACAAAAACATTAAACTTAAATGCTTTAATGCTTTAGTATTGTTTTTGTATTCCCACATTAGTCCCATTAAAACAAAGCACATCCACAAGGACATATTTTCTTTGCCAATACAAATAAAAAATAATATCCAGAATGCAGATTTCCACTTTTCTTCTCGTATGTTTATGAATAAATACGGCACAAGCATACTGGCTACAACATTGCTGTGATAATCAAACGACAAAGCAGAATATATTCCAAAAAATAATAGAAACGAAAGCATCAACCAATAAGAAACACGTGAATTAGCAGCATTAAATCTACTTTGAAAATATAAATAAATACCATAAGCTCCAACTATAATAAAAATAATTTGAATAACAAGTAAAGTATATGTACCAAACAATAATGAAAACGGAGCAAAAAAAATTAAATACAAATCAAAATGGTCGGCTAATAAATTTTCTGGCACTTCCTTGAAAACACTGCTATCATTCCACTGCAGATGCAAATAATCATATAAGGCATTGGTATATAGCCCTAAATCCAATGCATACGTTCTGAAATTATAATGATTTACTAATGAAATTAAAGCATATACAATCGTAAAGAATGAAAAAATTAACACCAATGGATATTTAAAAAATAACTTCATCGTCTTGAATTTAGGAAATTTAATCCAACTAAAATCATTGAAATCGGTTTATTCAAAAATGGATAATATGCCATAGCATACTCCACTCTGAACACATAAAACAATTTATCAACCCCTGCACTCCATTCTACATAATGATTTAAATAGTTATTATGTAAATAATGAATGGTTACTATTTCTTCTAACTTAAATTTTTTGAAAAAAGGAATTCTGCCCATTAATAATCCTCTCAAGTTATATTCTGAATGTGCCTGCACAAAATAATCATTACTGCTATAATTGTAATAATTCAGTATCCTGAAAGCATTCCAATCATTCAACACTATTGTTTGATTCCCTGCAAAATGTTTGTAATCCATAAAATACATCTTTCTTGCATTCAAAAATTTTCCACCATTTATCTCCCATTTCAAATCTCCAAAATAATTTAATTCTATTTTGCCCTTTATTCTGCCCTGTATCAAATCATAATCCACCATTGAGTTATCAAACGGCAATGCTTTTGTATATTCAAAATACAACACAGGATATTTATTTTTCCAAACATATTTCATATTAGGATAAGTGGTATATCGTTGTTTTATATTATACTTAATTTTAATATTAAAAATCATTGCTTGATGTGTTGGGAATGAAATACTATCGTTGTAAGGAAACAAAGGATTATTAGAAGTAAAATAATTTTTCTTCTTAAACACATCAAGTGTTCTTGTATTTTTTAATGCACTTCTTTCTTCAAAACTGACATTGGATGTTATATAAAGACCATTTAAAATTTCCTGATGATAAAACCCATCAATAGATTTCTTCAAATATAATTTCAAATAATTTCTATAATCCAACAAAGTATACGCAGTATTGACAATCTCTGAAATAGAATTTTCGTGGTTAAATGGCTCTACATAATATTGAACATTTATTCCATATCTTCTTGAATTAAAAGGATTGTCCGCCCTTTTCCAGCTCGTTTTAAATCCAAACAACTGATTCGCCCAACCATATCGCATACTATTTTGCCATTCCCAATTTTTAGTTTCATCTGTATTTTCTTTTTTTAAGGATGTCTTCAAAGTTAGATTAACGCCTTCAATGGTATTATACTGAATTCCTGCATTCAAAAGTCCATCTATATTCCAACTCAAATGTTTGCTTGTTTTTCTGTAATTGTATCCAAATACAATGTTTGAAAATTTAAACCGATTGTGCTCTTTATCAACAGAATCTAAATACCTTGGCGAATGTGTTACTTTTTCTATGCTATCTTTTTTGATATAATCTTTCTTTTCTTCTTCTGATAAAGGAATGGGACGAATAGCATTCCAATATACCGAATCGTTTTTTACAGCATCTTTTTCAAATCGTACGATTTCATTCTTAAAAAATTTTTTAGATAAAGTATCCCATTTATCAAACGAATATTCTGAAATAGACGCAATAAAATATCCATTGCCTTTTATCCCAAACACATTGAAATTGAAAATATATTGTATAGAAACAGGAAAATATAGCGAATCACTTATTTTAGTATTCACTTGTTTTAACCACAAAGTATCAATAAAATTTAATTTCGCTTCTTTCGTAATATAAAAATCATAACTATGTACTCTCCACGAATTTTCTTCAATGTAAATATATCCTCTGAAACACGGCTCTGTTTTGGATTTTGGAATGACCTCAATTTTATTTATCATCTTTCCATCTTCAAAAAATGTTCCCTGCATTTTGTATTTGTAAAATAAAAACGCATTATCGCTGATGGGAGAAATAAATGGACGATTAGTAATAAAATAAAAATCTAAATTATTTTCATAAATATTCTTTTGCATTGGAATATATCTATTAAAAGAAAAACCCTTGCTTTGACCACTTACACGACTCGCTTTAATAATTTCTTTTTTCTTATCCGGCGGAACAAAATAATACGTGCTCTGTGTTTCTGAAAGATAAAAAATTCCTTTTTCATTATCATTCAACTTAACTTCCATTCCCATAATTTTTTCAGGTACATCATTTAATTTTTGCACTCCTTTGATGTAAACATCACATTGATAAGAAATTGAATTAATCTCTTTATTGTGTTGTTTGCGTTTTTTAATTGCATTCCGTATGACTTCATATGCTGGATCTTCTGTTGCTTTAATTTGCACTTCTTTTAAAGTTACTTCTTCCGGAAATAACGCAACGTTTACATTTATATTTTGATTTAAATGAACATTAATAATTTTTTTCTTAAAACCAAGATATTGAATCACCAATTGATAATCGCCTTCCGGCAATTTTAATATAAATTCACCTTTGTCGTTTGCCGTTGTGCCTTTATTCGTATTTAATACACTAATTGATGCAAAAGGAAGCGGCTGTGATTTGTCATCGGTAACTTCACCAACTATTTCATAAAATCGTTCCTGTGCAAGAGAATAATTCCAAAAACACTGAATAATTAATAGAAAAAAAATTTTTTTCATACACGGACAAATATAAAGAATGAAATTAGGTAAATTTATTGCGAATTTAAGATTATGCTAAAACACTTATACTTATTCTATATCATATTAATCTCTTTATTTGTTCAGGAATGTTCACATAAACACTATTGCACCACTTCTGATAACATTCAAAAAGAACATATTGTCATTCAACAACAACCCATTGACTCTTCAATTTATAAACACATCTTACCTTACAAAACCAAATTAGACAAAGATTTGAACATCATTATTGCAAATACTGATTTTCCTCTTGAAAAAGACAAAACCTGTAATAACCTTGCTCAACTCGTTTTTGAAAGTATGAAATTTTATGCCGATAGTTTTGTAAATCAAAATTATTTCATCCTCATCAATTATGGCGGATTAAGAGCCAACCTTCCTAAAGGCAATATCACCAAACGCAATATCTTTGAATTAATGCCTTTTGATAACAGCATTGTTATTCTTGAATTAAATGATAATCAACTCAACGAACTACTTCAAAAATCCCAATCCAATTCTAAACTATTAGTAAAATCAACATATCCCAATCACACCTCTCACATCCTTGTAACTTCCGATTATCTCTATCAAGGTGGCGATGATTGTACATTCCTCAAATCTGCCAAAAAACTAAATAATAAAACAATTTTCATTCGAGATGCCATAATTCAATATTGCCAACATCAAAAAAAATTAAATATCTCTTGCTTTCACCAAAAATAAACTATGAAAACATTTATAGACAGACGAACTTTTATCAAATACTTTCTTGGAAGTGCTTATTTAATGAGCAATACTTCTTACCTTGCTCAAATCCTTGAAAAACAAGGTAAAACAAAAACATTAATCATTTTATACACCAACGACCAGCACAGCAGAATCGAACCCTTTCCCGATAATGACCCTAAATACGCAGGATTAGGTGGTTTTGCTAAACGCAGTAAAATCATTCAACAAATCAGAAAGGACTACAACAACAATGTATTATTATTAGACGCAGGCGACATTTTTCAAGGCACACCTTATTTCAATTACTATCACGGAAAATTAGAATTTAAACTCATGAGTAAAATGGGCTACGACGCTTCTACTCTCGGAAATCATGATTTTGATTTAGGTATTGAAAACCTTGTAAAACAATTACCTCACGCAAGCTTTTCATTCATCAATTGCAACTATGATTTTACAAACACAGCATTGCACAATAAAATATTACCTTACAAGATTATTATTAAAAATGGAATTAAAGTAGGTATAACGGGCGTTGGCATTGAGTTGGAAGGATTAGTACTGAAAGAAAATTATGGTGAAATAATTTATCACAATCCCATTGAAAAACTACAAAAGATGGAAGCATTTCTCAAAAAAGAGAAAAAATGCGACTACATTATTTGCTTAAGCCATTTAGGTTATCAATACAAAGAGGATAAAGTGAGTGATGTAATTCTCGCACAAAACTGTTATTACACTGACTTAATTATTGGTGGACACACACACACATTTTTAGACAATCCCGTATCAATAAAAAACAAGAACAACTCTGAAACCCTTGTTTCACAAGTAGGTTGGGCAGGTATATGGTTGGGCAAATTAGTAATAAATTTTTCTGAATGCAACAAAAAAATTTTTCAAATACCTGAAAATCAGAAAGTTTAAAATTTTTCATCAATATGCTTTGTAGATTAAAAATTTTATGCAAAACTTTGCAGTACCAATTAAAAAATATATTTTTACTCTAAACAATAAAATTATCATTGTATCATTTGAAAAATATTAAATATGGCGGAGACAAAAAGCAGTGTAAAAAAACAAGCAGAAGAAGTTTGGAAAAAGTGTCTTGAATTTATCAAGCACAATGTGACTGAACAAAACTTTAATACGTGGTTTAAACCCATCAAACCTGTTGAAATCAATGATAATAAATTATTAATTCAAGTGCCTTCAATGTTCTTTTATGAATACATTGAAGAAAATTACATTAGTTTGATAAAAAAAGCATTACAAATTACAATAGGAAAAGATGCTGTACTAAATTATCTAATTGACGTAGAAAAAAGTTCAAATGACAATTCAAAAATCAAATTACCCAATGTTAGTGTCAATACAAAAAACCCACCTATCAATGTTACAAGTACTCAACAGCAAAATAAATTAAATCCTTTTGCCATCCCTGGAATCAAAAAGATTCAAATTGACTCACACTTAAATCCAAATTACAGTTTTGAAAATTTTGCCGAAGGTGAATGCAATCGTTTAGCACGCAGTGCTGCTTACGCCGTCGCAGAGAAATTAGGTCAAACAGCGTTTAATCCGCTATTTATTTATGGCGGTGTTGGTTTAGGTAAAACACACCTCGCACAAGCCATCGGAATTGAAATTAAAAAACGTTACCCCCGATAAAATAGTATTATACGTCCCAACCGACCGCTTTATCTCTCAATTTACCGATGCTGTAAGAGAAAACAAGCAAAACGATTTTGTTCATTTTTATCAAATGGTTGACGTTCTCATTATTGACGATATTCAATTTCTTGCAGGAAAAGAAAAAACTCAAGAAACCTTCTTCCATATCTTCAACCATTTACATCAATTGGGCAAACAACTTGTTATTACTTCTGACCGTGCCCCTATTGATTTACCCGATATGATGGAACGTTTAATCTCTAGATTCAAATGGGGATTACAAGCAAACATCACGCCTCCCGATTACGAAACAAGAAAGAAAATTCTCGCCAAAAAAATTGAAATGGAAGGCATTCAAATCCCCGATGAAGTTATTTCATACATCGCACAAAGCATTACCACCAGCGTAAGAGAATTGGAAGGGGCACTCATTTCAATTATGGCGCATTCATCCATCAATAAACGTCCTATAACGGTTGAATTGGCAAAAGAAATTGTAGATAAATTTGCTAAAAACGTCAACCGTGAAATAACAGTAGATATGATTCAAAAAATTGTTTGCGAATATTTCAAACTCAAACCAGAAGAACTCAAAGCAAAAACAAGAAGAAGAGAAATTGTTCAACCTCGCCAGATCATCATGTATTTTGCTAAAAAATATACCAAGACCTCTTTACAAGCCATTGGTGCAATGTGTGGCGGGAAAGACCATTCTACCGTGCTTCACGCTTGCAGAAACATTGAAGATTTAAAACAAACGGATAAACAAGTTCGTGCGTATGTAGAAGATATTGATAAAAAACTTAATCTGAGTATTTCTACAAAACCGCTTTAAAATCTTTTGAAGCATCATTTAAACTCTTCTTGCTATTCTTCATTTCTACGATGTTTAAAAATACATTTCGTGATTTAATTAAAAATATTGGCCTATTAAATTGGTTATTAAAAGAAGCATTCATTCTTTCAAGACAATCTTTAATTTCTAACAAACTTCGTTCTTTTTTGAGTTTATTAGGTGTTTCTATCGGAATTTTTTCAGTTATTCTAGTATTTACTTTCATTGATGGACTGGAACGAAGCATTCGGGATAGTGTACAAAGTATTGGTGGAAATGTAATTTATATTCAAAAATGGCCATGGGCTTTTGGTGAAGATTATCCCTGGTGGAAGTATCTCGAAAGACCATTACCTAAATTTGAAGAATGGGCAGAATTAAAAAAGATACTGGATGAAGACAAATATTCTGTTACTTATTGTGTAAATGTTTTTTCAAGGTCTCCAATACGATATAACAAAAATACAATTTCTGAATTCAGAATTATTGGATGTACGTATGAATATGCCAGCGTAAGAGGATTAAACTTATTATGCGGACGCTATTTTTCTAACTCTGAATTCAATCAAGGAAAGAATGTTATTATTATTGGTCATACAATAGCCAAAAATTTATTTGGAAGTCCTGAATTAGCCGTCAATCAAGAGATTGTATACAATGGAAAAAAACTAAGAATTATCGGTGTTATTCAAAAAGAAGGTAAAAATATCTTTAACTCCAGTTTGGATGAAATAGTGTTAATGCCCTATTTATTTACCTCTAAATTTTTGAGTGTAAAAAGTGAAAATGCTAATCCTTTCATCGCTGTAAAACCATTGTTAGAGAATATCGACGAAACAGAACTACTCAGTACTTTAAAATTTCAAATGAGAAAAATTCGGCGACTAAAACCAAACGAAGAAGATAATTTTGCCTTAAATCAAAGCTCTTTAATTGAAAAAAATACAGAAGGACTATTTACCGTCTTATCTCTTGCAGGATGGATTATCGGTGGATTCTCAATTTTAGTTGCTGGCTTTGGAATTGCTAATATCATGTTCGTTTCTGTAAAAGAAAGAGTGCCTATTATTGGAATACAAAAAGCATTAGGAGCTACTAAAGTATTTATACTCTTACAATTCTTAATAGAATCCATTATCCTAACTATTTTAGGCGGTAGTATTGGACTCATTATTACTTATATTACAATATACTTTATTCAACCTTATATTGACTTGAATATCCGACTTTCTGCCGATAATATCTTATTGGCTATTAATATATCTGTTTTGATTGGAATTATCAGTGGTTTTATCCCTGCCTATTCTGCTTCACAATTAGACCCTGTTGAATCGATGCGAGAAGCATAACTTAATTTACGCTATCCTACTTTCCAATCATCATTGTATAACTTTCAAAATCAATGTCATCCCATCCACTTATGAAAAATTCGATCTCTATTTAGTAACTCATAACTCAAATCTCATAACTTTTAACTCACAACTCTTAACTCAAAACTATCTATGAAACACATAGGCACATAGAAATTACAACATAGAACACATAGATTTCAAAACTATGTTTTCTATGTCGTTTTCTATGTCCTCTATAAATCTATGTGGTAAAAAATAACTAAAAAAACTCACAACTCATAACTGCTAAAAATGTATAAACAAAATGTAAATTATACTACCAAACTATAAATATATTACTTTTGCACACTCTTCTTAATTAAAGAAAACAAAATGGCTAAGAAATCCACACAAACAAAATCTAAAAAAAATACTTCAAAAACTAAAACAACAAAAAACAATAAACCTAAATCCACATCCACGACTAAAAAAGCACAGCCAGCCAAAAAAGTTGCAAAAAAAACTGCAACTCCAATTTCCAAAGAAAAGAAAAAAATTAAACTCTCTAACACCTTACGAGACAAAGAATTAGTTGACATCATTGTAAAAGGCATGCAAGAAAAAAAAGCCAATAACATCACTATTTTAGATTTAAAAAACATCGAAAATAGTTTTTGTAATTACTTTGTCATTTGCGAAGCTGAAAGCAAACCACAACTTCAAACCATCACGGACTCTGTGGAAGAATTTACCACCAAAAAACTAAATATTAGACCGCATCACGTAGAAGGTCTTCAAAATGCTGAATGGATATTATTAGATTATCTCACCGTGGTAGCCCATATTTTTAGAAGTGATGTCAGAAATTATTACCAACTCGAACAATTATGGGCAGATGCCACTATCCAACATATCAATAACAATTAATCTATTTTAAAAATCACTTTTCTATGTCGCAAGATAACTTGTCACCATCATCTTTACCAGAAAAAGATACACAAAATATACCCAATCAACCTTCTTCAACATCTAACCCTTCTCAAAATTCTTCAGAAGAATCCTTACAGGAAGAACAGAAAAAAACTTCTGATACCAATACTACTACTACAAATACGGACAATAACCCCGAAAACCTATCAGAAGAACAAATTCGTCAAAAACAATTTGAACAACTCAAAGAAAAAATATTCCAACAAAAAAAGAAAAATATTCCAGATAACGGTGGCACTTCATTCTATTGGATTTATGGGCTTATAGTAGCCATCATTTTGTTCCTGACATTCTTCAACGACAATACCTTTAAAAGACAAATTGAAATTTCTCAGACAAAGTTTGAAGACATGCTTGCCCACGGCGATGTAACAGATATTGTTATTGTCAATGGCAAGTACGCTCAAATTTACATTAATAAAGATTCTCTTATTCATTCTATTCGCTACAAAGACCCTAATACCGGACTACCATATTTTCCAGACAAGAAATTTAGAGGACCTCATTTTGTTGTAAGTATTCCATCTGTTGAATTCTTTCTCAACCGCGTAGAAAAAATTCAAGAAAACGCAGGTATACCCAAAAACAAAATGACTTTTCCGCGATCTGTTGAAGAAACCAATTGGAGTGACCATTTATCCTGGATTATTCCACTCGCTATCTTTTTACTATTCTGGATTTTTATGTTAAGAAGAATGTCCGGTGGTGCTCCGGGCGGTCCCGCTTCTATTTTTAGCTTTGGAAGATCCAGAGCACAACTCTTTGATAAAGATAAAACACCCGGCGTTACATTTGCTGATGTAGCAGGATTGGAAGGCGCTAAAACAGAATTAAAAGAAATTGTGGACTTTTTGAAAAATCCCGGAAAATACACAGAACTCGGCGCAAAAATTCCAAAAGGTGTTTTATTAGTTGGACCTCCTGGTACAGGTAAAACACTTCTTGCAAAAGCAGTAGCTGGCGAAGCACAGGTGCCATTTTTCTCCATATCCGGTTCAGAATTTGTTGAAATGTTTGTAGGAGTTGGTGCATCACGAGTGAGAGATTTGTTTGCACAAGCAAAAGATAAAGCCCCCTGTATTATTTTCATTGATGAAATTGACGCAATAGGTCGCTCACGTTCCAAAAATATCTCCACCGGCGCCAATGACGAACGAGAAAGCACTCTAAACCAATTACTCACCGAGATGGACGGCTTTGCAGCCAATAGTGGCGTCATTGTATTAGCCGCTACCAACCGTGCCGATATTCTTGATAAAGCACTTTTAAGACCCGGCCGATTCGACAGACACATCTATATTGAAATGCCTGACGTCAAAGACCGTGAAGAAATCTTTAAAGTACATTTAAAGAGAATTAAAATTGACAAATCGGTTAATGTAGAATTTTTAGCGCGACAAACACCCGGTTTTAGTGGTGCTGACATTGCTAACATTTGTAACGAAGCTGCTTTGATTGCCGCCAGAAAAGGAAAGAAGTTAGTATCAAAAGAAGATTTCTTGGATGCTGTGGATAGAGTGATTGCCGGATTAGAAATGAAAAACAGAATTATTACTCCAGAAGAGAAAAAAATTATCGCTTTCCATGAAGCCGGACACGCCACAGTGAGTTGGTTTTTAGAACATGCCGCCCCATTAGTTAAAGTAACAATCGTACCTCGTGGAAAATCTTTAGGAGCCGCCTGGTACCTCCCAGAAGAAAGGCACATCACTACTACTGAACAAATTCTGGATGAAATGACTGCCGCACTTGGTGGAAGAGCCGCAGAAGACGTCATCTTCGGTAAAATCTCAACTGGTGCTATTAATGACCTCGAAAAGGTCACCAAACAGGCCTATGCAGCAGTCGTTTACTATGGACTAAACTCTAAAATCGGAAATATCAGTTACTACGACAGCACCGGACAATCCGAATTTGCATTCTCTAAACCATATAGTGAAAAAACAGCAGAAGTCATTGACGAAGAAGTTAAAAAAATGACCGACATGGCCTACCAACGTGCAAAAAATATTCTCAACGAAAATAAAGAAAAATTGACACAATTAGCCAATCGATTACTGGAAAAAGAAGTTATCTTTAAAGAAGATTTAGAAGAAATTTTAGGTAAAAGACCTTATGAAAAAACAGAATCTATTGTAAGTGAACTACAAAATAACAACACCAATAATTCAAACTAATTTACATGTCTGAAGAAAAATTTGCATCGGAATCAAAGTGTGTCAAAACGGAAATTGTATTACCTGGAGATACCAATCCACTTGGTAATTTGTTTGGCGGAAGATTAATGGAATGGATTGACATTGCTGGAAGCATTGCAGCACAGAGACATTGCGGTAGAGTGGTAGTAACAGCTGCTATTAACCATATTTCTTTTTCTGTACCTATAAAAGAAAATAGCATTGTAACGCTTGAAGCACAGGTAAGCCGTGCTTTTGAAACCAGCATGGAAGTGATAGTAGACGTATATGTTGAAAATACGGTAACAGGTAAAAGAACGAAATGTAATGAAGCCATTGCAACGTATGTTGCCATTGACCAAAATGGAACACCATTACCAGTACCCAAAGTTATTCCTCAAACAGAATTAGAAAAAGCCCGATACGATGCTGCGCTCAGAAGAAGGCAATTATCACTTATTTTAAGTGGTCGCTTGAAACCAGACGACGCAACAGAATTAAAATCTTTATTTATAAAATAAACCTACTTATCTCCATAAAATTATTCACTCCCATTTGCTTCCTTATTTTTTTCACTTTATTACTCATACTCCATTCAATTTCCAATATCCCCTCCTTCTTATCCCCCACCCAATTCCCAATCTCGTCGTAAATGTAATTATTATTTTTCACTATTAGCAATAATTATAAACTCATACCAATATAAAAAAACACTTAAACATTGGTATATAAATAATAACCACGTCCTCCTATCATTTGCCAAAATTAAAAATGAACGAAAGATTATATAAAAACTAAATATAAAATATACCGTCATTTCTTTAGCATCATTAAACATAAAAAGTTTCTTTTCAAATAAACGATGACCTAAAAACAAAAATAATAATAATGAACTTATCAAAAAACATAATATATCACCAATTAGCTTTAAAATTCTCATCTTATTTTTTTTTACTATTTTCATTTCTTTCATTATTTCCCTCATTTTTCTTATTAGAAATATAGTCATTAACTAACGCCTTTAACAGATTAATTGAAACATTAACATTCTTCTCATCCATTTGTCCATGAGCCTTTGATTTATCATTACTAACAGTACCAGTTTGATCAATATTAATTATTCTTGTCTTATTCTCATCTTCCGCAAAATTTGGATTTCCATGCGAACCGATAGGAGAACTATCAGTTTGATAAAAGTTAATATTTGTTTTAACATTAGATGGTATTTTCATAGGTTGTGACCAAATAGATAGTGCTGGATCAACTGTAATAAATAAATCAATATTAATCTCAGGATTGCTTTTTTTCAACTCATCTAAAGCATCACGAACTACAAATGCACCCATACTATAAGCATAAATGCCTATAGGTTCATCTGGTTTGTAATTCTCTTTAATAAACTTTATTATTTCCGATTTAGTAACTTGTGGTGTTGTTGGATATGTATTGAAAACATGAACTTTTTTTTCATCAATGCCATTTATCTTATAATATTCTTTAATGCTATTTGAAACCTTTAATGTTGTCTCAGAAACACCTTCATTACTGAAATCAGCACCACCCACAACTATAACCTCCTCCAACCCATCCATATCTATCGCTACTATCGGCTTATTACCAGCAAACTGATACGGCGAATAATAAGCATACCTCCTCTCCTTCACTATCAAAGGATCCGCACTCACAAACCTCCCCAACCTCACATCATACATCCTTGCCCCATAATCCTGAAAATTACCATACCCATACACCTCATCATCTTTCTGCTTCCCATTAAATCCAAATCTATAATCTCCATTTGAATAATTGTATGTTCGTTCATTTATCAATGAACCAAATGAGTAGTAATCATACACATCCTCCACCTCCGCCAAATACGACACCGTCGTATTCCCACTATTCACCGCCACCTTCTTATCACTCACCACCACCCGCACATTCCCAAGCCAGTCAGTTAATTCATACCTCTTCCTCCCAAAGTAAATCGGCACAACCGTACTACTCCCCGCCATCACAAACGGATTCACAAAAATATTTTTACCTATCCTACTATGCATACTCCATTCAATTTCCACTATCCCCTCCTTCTTATCCCCCACCAAATTCCCAATCTCGTTGTAAATGTAATTATTATTCTGCACTTGTAAGCTATCAAAAACACCCTCATCCTCTATATCCCAATTCACGCCCGTTACGCCCCCCCAACTCATTCATATGCCAAAAAATCTGCATTTTATTCATCCTTTACTCCAAACTATCTATTAATCTTAAAATTCCATGAGTTAACAAACACATACATGTACTATTAAAACGTCTTTAGATTTTTGGTTAATAAACACTCTATATCTCCTTAATGCTTCTTCGCCGTTTTCTTATACAATATACAAGTTCTCTTTTGTCATGGCAAAATAAAATTAAAATACTACCGTTTAATCCATATATCGGAAAGTGTACTAATCATTATTCGTGATATTCGTGGCTAAATAAAAATTAAAATACAGCGAAGGAAACTGATTGCTGATTTATTGGGAATTAATTAATGCATCTTCTGATAAAAATCGGAATTAACCTTTGGAAAAAATAAAACAAGGAATTATCTGGGTATTGTATAATAAAAAGTTAATTTAATAATTTAGATTTTTTTTCATTCTAAAAGAAAATTTGAGTTACATTTGCCACTCAAAAAATCCAATGTTAGGTTTATCGGTTCATCAATGGCTTTTTGGTATTTTATCTTTTTTGGCTGTGCTTTTTAGTTTAATGGTCGTTTTTAGTCGTAGTCCTGTGAATAGTGTGTTGTATCTTATTATGAGTTTTTTCTCCATTTCTGGAATTTATTTGCTTTTAGATGCCCAATTTTTGGCGATTGTGAATATCGTAGTGTATGCTGGGGCCATCATGGTTTTGTTTTTATTTGTGATAATGTTGATGAACCTGAATCAAGACACAGAACCGCAAAGGACAGTCCTTACTAAAATTATTGCTGGAATTATAGGAGGCATGATGCTATTGATTTTAACCAGTTTGTTGAAAGGTTCTGAAAATTTAGATAAAACATTTTACGGAACATCGGAAGTGGGCTTAATACAAAATCTTGGAAGAACACTTTTTACGGACTTTCTTTTCCCTTTTGAAATTATTACAGTGTTGCTTTTAGCGGCCATGGTAGGCGCAGTTTTGATGGGAAAGAAAAAAATAAGTTAATAGTTTTGAGTTTTAAGTTATGAGTTTTGAGTTATTAAATAAAAAATGTAAAATATGATAAACGGAATACCTGTTGATTACTTTATTTTATTAAGTGCTGTTTTGTTCACAATCGGGGCTATTGGGGTGATGGCCAGAAGAAACAGCATTATCCTGTTTATGTGTATTGAATTGATGTTAAATGCCGTCAATATTCTTCTTGTAGCTTTTTCCACGTTGCATCAAAATACGCATGGACAGGTGTTTGTGTTCTTTGTAATGACGGTGGCGGCAGCAGAAGTATCTGTTGGATTAGCCATCTTGACAATGATTTACAGAAATATTAAAAGCATTGATACCAATTTATTAAGCAATTTAAAAGATTAAACTATGAGTGGTATTTTATTAGCCATTGTTGTATTGCCGTTGTTAGGTAGTATTATTAATGGAATTTTGGGAAAAAATTTATCTAAACATGTTGTTGGATATATTGCCAGTGGAAGTATAGGTTTAGCATTTGTGCTGTCTTTAATTGCATTTGTTCAATTACAAGGGATCCCGGAAAAAATTATTAATGTAGATTACTACAGATGGATAGTCAGTGGAATGTTAGATATACCAATGGGATTATGGTTAGATAGTTTGTCTTCGTTGTACATTCTCGTGATTACAGGGGTTGGTTTTTTGATTCACATTTATTCTATTGGGTATATGCACGAAGATGAAGGATTTAGCCGATATTTTTCTTACTTAAACTTGTTTGTATTTTTCATGTTAATGTTAGTGTTAGGTAACAGTTATCTGACAATGTTTGTAGGTTGGGAAGGTGTTGGTTTATGTTCTTACTTATTGATTGGTTTTTGGTTTAAAAATCACGATTACAATAATGCGGCTAAGAAAGCGTTTATCATGAATCGCATTGGCGACCTTGGGTTTATATTAGGTATGACCTTGATGTTTACGAATTTTGGTAGTTTAAATTATTCTGAATTATTAAAACCAGGTGCTATTACTTATTCTTCAAGCGTTACAGCCATTGCTCTGCTGTTGTTTTTAGGCGCCACGGGAAAGAGTGCTCAAATACCGTTGTATACATGGTTACCGGATGCGATGGCAGGACCTACGCCTGTATCCGCTTTAATACACGCAGCCACGATGGTTACGGCAGGTATTTATATGGTCGTTCGTTCCAATCCAATTTTTTCATTATCGGAAACGGCTATGATGGTAGTTGGAACAATTGGAGGCATTACAGCGTTATGGGCGGCGATTATTGCCACATTACAATTTGACATTAAGAAAATTTTAGCATACTCAACGGTATCTCAATTGGGCTTGATGTTTTTAGGATTGGGAGCTGGGGCTTATTCTTCGTCTGTTTTTCATGTGATTACACATGCTTTTTTCAAAGCGTTGTTATTTTTAGGTGCTGGTTCCGTGATTCACGCCATGGGTGGTGAGCAGGATATTCGTAAAATGGGTGGATTAAACAAAAAAATACCAATTACTTATTACACAATGCTCATTGCTACTATTGCCATCAGTGGTATTCCGCCGTTTTCAGGATTTTTCAGCAAAGATGAAATTTTAGCCCATGTTTATGAACACAATAGAATTCTGTGGTTTATTGGTGTTATTGCCTCTATGTTGACGGCATTTTATATGTTTAGAATGTTGTTCCTGACCTTCTGGGGCTACTTCAGAGGTGGTGCTGAATTGTATAAACATTTACACGAATCGCCGCAAGTGATGACTATTCCATTAATGATATTAGCCGTGTTAAGTGCTATTGGTGGAGTTATTGGACTTCCAGAATTTTTAGGAACAAAGAACTGGATAGGAAGTTATTTAGATAATGTTATTGTTATGAAATCGTATTTAGGATTAAGTCATGAGACAGAATGGATGTTAATGGGAATTGCCGTTGTGGCTGCACTTGCAAGTATTTATTTTGCGTATCAATTATTTGTAGTAAATAGTGTGTTGCCTGTAAGTGATGAAAAGGAATTAAAATGGTGGCAAAAAATTATTTATCATAAATTTTATGTGGATGAATTTTATGATGCAGTAATTCGTAAGCCAGTAGATTTTATGGGAAAAGTTTGCTATAAGTTTTTTGATAAAATTGTTTTAGATGGATTAGTGGATGGTACAGGAAGTACCGTTTTACAATTAGGAAATTGGATAAGAAAAATTCATGTAGGAAATATCGCATACTACATTATAGCAATGACTCTCGGTATCAT
>BPGX01000008.1 GCA_026003255.1 Bacteroidia bacterium
TCTTATACACAATAATCATCGTGTTATTTGGCACTTTCCGAAAAAAGATGATATTGATTTTATTCAAAAATATAAACATAATCCAAGATACTTAACAGATGTTGAACTCAATTTGCAATTAATAGAACTAACTAATGACTTAAAAAAATTAGAAAAATCATGCCAAACCATTATTTTAGCATACCCTTCCGCCTTTGTACACAAAATAATACAACACGTTGATTTCAATGATAAATTTATCATTTCGGCTATAAAAGGCATCATCCCTGAATATAACTTAATAGTTGGAGAATACTTAAACAAAATACATCAAATTGATTATCAAAAAATTGCCGTCATTACAGGCCCCTGTCATGCCGAAGAGGTAGCATTAGAACGTTTATCATATCTTACATTAGCTTCACAAAATATTGAATTTGCTGAAAAATTTAGCGAATACTTGACTAGTGAATTTATTTGTGTAACCCCAAGTGATGATATATTTGGAACAGATATGCAGCAGTATTAAAAAACATTATGGCCATAGCGGCTGGCATCTGTCATGCACTGAATTATGGCGATAACTTTCAGGCAGTATTGATTAGCAACGCTATTCAAGAAATAAAACATTTTGTTGACGCTGTACATCCTATTAATAGAGACATTAAAGATTCTGCTTATTTAGGCGATTTATTAGTTACTGCTTATTCCCAATTCAGCCGAAACAGAACATTTGGCGTTATGTTAGGAAAAGGTTATTCCGTCAAACAAGCACAATTAGAAATGAACATGATAGCAGAGGGTTATTACGCCTTACAATGTATTCATCAAATTAATCAACTTTATAAAGTAGAAATGCCTATTACCGAAGCGGTTTATCAAATTGTCTTTGGTCAACCCAGACAAAATCCAGCAAAAGTTATTCAACAACTTACCAAAAAACTCAAATAAAACTTTGTGAAAAAAATCCTAACTAATATCCTTTTTCTAATTACTATACTTACTCATCCTATCTTTCTTCCAATTTATTTAAGTATCTGGTTTTTCTTTTCTCGTTCCAATCAAGTTCCAGTGGTTTATCTCTACTTTATTCCTATGCAACTAAAATTTAAATGGTCGTTACTCTACACTTCATTAACAACGGCTTTACCATTGATTATATTATTCATGGCTAAGATATTCAAAATGATTGATAAAATAACACTAGAAAGCGTAAGAGACAGAAGGTATTTTTTTCTTTTAATAGGTGTTTATTATTGGTTCTTATTTTACATGTTTCGGGAACTATATGCTCGTGAATTCTTCAGACCAACTATAGTTCTGATTGGCGTTATGTCTGTTGTGATGTTTATATCTTCACTTCTATCTTCTTCGTTATTCAAAATAAGCGTGCATGCAGCCGGCTATGGAGTATTAACAGGTTTTTTTGTATCCTTAACTTTAATTTATAAGAGTTTTTTTTTACCAGAAATCTATGATTGCATCATCATCAGTAGTTTTGTAATGCTTTTACGACTAATAACAAAAGCACATACTTTTGCAGAATTATTAATTGGCTGGACGATGGGATTAATTTCTACTATTCTTATTTTTACGACAATTTACAACATATATTAAAAATCATTTTTATGATTTTAATCACTGGTTCAACTGGTTTGTTGGGAGGACACTTATTAGCATTGCTTTTAAAACATAATGAAAAAATAATTGCTACTAAAAGAAAAAATAGTAACACAAACATTACAAAAAACATTCTTGCTTATTACTTTGAAAATGTGGGATGAGATAATTAAAAAAATCAACTGGATAGAACCTGATTTTTTTAACCCATTAGATTTAGAAGAAATCATAAATAATTACCAAATTAAAGAAATATACCATTGCGCTGGACTTGTCTCATTTAATGATAAAAGAAGAGATGAATTAATTAAAACCAATACTGAAATTACTGCTAACCTTGTTAATGTATCGTTAGGAAAAGATATAAAGTTTTGTTATGTTAGTTCTATTGCAAGCTTATTAAATCAATTTGAACATAATCATATTACCGAAAAAACTTTCTGGCAGCCCGGAAAATATGAATATGCGTATGCATTATCCAAATACCTTGGTGAATGTGAAGTGTGGAGAGGTATTGAAGAAGGATTAAAAGCAGTCATTGTCAATCCCGGAATTATTGTTGGTGCTGGAAATTGGAACAATGGTTGGGGCATTCTTGTAAAAAAAAGCATACAAAGGTCTCCCTTTTTATACGACTGGTATTACTGGTTATGTCGCTGTAGAAGATGTAGCAAATATCATGTTTCAACTTATGCAAAAGGAAATTTTCGGACAGCGATTTATTGTTATTGAAAACAATTATTCTTTTAAAGAGATATTAGATGAACTGCATACATCATTAAATAAAAAAACTCCTTCCTATAAAGCAAGTCCACTATTGGTGAAAACTGCTCAATTTTTTGAAAATATATATTCTATTCTCAACTCCAAATATGAACCTATTTTTACAAAAGCAACCGTTCAAGGATCATTTACACAAAATTATTACGACAATACTTTAATAAAACAAACTTTAAACTATTCATTTATTCCCATTAAACCTTACATCCATTCAGTATCTCAAAAATTTTTAAATGAAGTAAAAAAAATTTAATTTATGTAAATCTTCAAGCATTTCTTCTCTTTTTAACTCTATCTTATTCATAAATTTGAAGCTTGATAAATATGACACGGATTCTGGCAATAGATTATGGTATAAAACGTTGCGGAATAGCCATCAGCGACCCTTTGAAAATTATTGCAAACGGCCATTCTGTTGTAAATACAATTGAAATTTTTTCCACTTTACATTCTCTCGTTAATGAACAAAACATTGAAACCATCGTAGTAGGTTATCCAATTGGAATGAAAGGACAAAAAACCTCAACAACTGAATTGGTAGACCAATTTATTTTAAGCTTGAAAAAAGAATTTCCACAAATTAAAATTGAACCAATTGACGAACGACTGACTTCCCGAATGGCTCAACAAACTTTAATTTTCATGAATACAAAAAAATCAGATAGACAAAAAAAAGCCAATCTCGATTTAATATCAGCAACCATTATTCTTCAAAATTATCTGGATTATTACAATAATAAACTTTAAATTTTATGACAGAAAAAGAAAGACAGGAAGAAGAAAAAATACGAAAAGCATTAGCCCCCAAAGAATGGCACGAAATTAAAGCTTATGATAGCTGGCAGGTCTTTCGCATTATGGGCGAATTTGTCAACAGTTTTGAAAAAATGAGCAAAATTGGACCTTGTGTATCCATATTCGGTTCTGCCCGTACAAAACCCGATTCTAAATACTATAAATTAGCCGAAGAAATTGCTTATTTACTCACACAAGAAGGTTTTGGAATAATAACTGGTGGCGGTCCTGGCATTATGGAAGCCGCTAACAAAGGAGCACAACGCGGAAATGGAAAATCAGTAGGTCTCAACATTGTTCTCCCTTTTGAACAAAAACATAACGATTATGTGGACTTTGATAAAATTTTAAACTTCGATTTCTTTTTTGTTCGAAAAACTATTTTCCTTAAATATTCACAGGGATTTGTTGGTTTACCGGGCGGTTTTGGCACAATGGACGAATTATTTGAATCATTGACACTCATTCAAACTAATAAAATTGCTCATTTCCCAATAGTATTAGTCGGCAGTGAATACTGGAAAGGGCTCATTGATTGGATAAAAGAAACCATGTTGAAGCAAGAGCACAACATTTCTGAAAGCGATTTGGATTTATTTGTGATTTTAGATGAACCAAAAGATGTTGTAAAACATATAACGGATTTTTATAAAAAATACACTTTAAAACCGAATTTTTAAATTTGTTTATTATTAAAAAACTTCCTAATTTTGCACCCTAAAAATTTTAAAACACTATGTTAATTATACCTATCAAAGAAGGCGATACCATTGAGAAAGCACTGAAAAAGTACAAAAAAAAGTTTGAAAAAGTGGGCATTCTGAAGCAATTAAGAGACAGAATGTTTTACAAAAAACCCTCTGAAAGAAGAAAA
Source organism: Bacteroidia bacterium (assembly GCA_026003255.1). GTDB lineage: Bacteria > Bacteroidota > Bacteroidia > B-17B0 > Aurantibacillaceae > BPGX01. Next base: position 4,049 of record BPGX01000008.1, read on the forward strand.
GAAATTATAAATAGAGCCATTATCCGGGAGAAAATTCGCAGAAGCGAATTAGACATTTAATTAGTACATTTTCATTAAATATTCTTTTAGAACCTTTGCATTACCTGCAAAGGTTTTTGTGTTTTAAATAAACCCAAAAAGTTTTGCTGGATAAAAAAATATTCTTTATATTTAATGCGTAATTTTAACACGCCAATAATTTTTTTTATTATTCTAATAAATGAAAATTTTAGACGAAATAGACAGCTTGAGTAAAATCTCCGTATCGGAAGAAAGTAACGGAGATGGAATCTTACAATTCATGTATGAATTTGCCTCAAGAGTTACAGATTTTTTGAATATTGAAAGAATCAATGTGTGGTTACTCAATAAAAATCAAGATGCTATCTTCTCAATTGCTGAATACGATAAAAGAACCAATGAATTTTCGCATCATACATGGATATACGAAAAAGATGTACCAAACTATTTTCGTCACCTCAAAGAAGATAAAATAATCCTTGCTCCTAACATACACGAACACCCCACTACCTTTGAATTTAGCAATAACTACGCCAAACAATACGATGTCGTTTCACTAATGGATATTCCTCTCCGCCTAAACGGTAAGCTCATCGGTGTAATGTGCTTTGAAAAAACAGGAAAAATTCCTAGAACCTTTAATGAATTAGAACAAACATTTGCTATTTCTCTATCTCAATTAGCCCTCGCACAAATAGAAAACAATAGTCGAAAAATTATTCAGAAAAAATTAGAAGAAGCTCTTAAAGAAAAAGAATTGCTTATTAAAGAATTAAATCACAGAGTAAAAAATAATTTCTCCGTACTTGTAAGTTTACTGCGTTTAAGTAAAGAAAACATCAAAAAAGAAAAAGAAGAAATTTTTGACACCTTTGAACATCAGGTCTTTTCAATGCTGAAAGTCCACGAATTATTATTAGAATCAGATAAACATAATGTGATTAACATACCTGTTTATTTGAAAAAATTAGCCGAAGAGTTTCTTTCCAGTTATAGTGAATTTAAAAATCACCTTCATTTCAATATTCCTGAAATTAATTTTGAAATTTCTGCCAAACAATCTATTCATTTAGGACTAATCATTACTGAAATATTTCTCAATTCCATAAAGTATTGCATTATTCCTCCTGACTTGTAACTTTTAGTGCGGTGTAAAAAGTTTATTTATGATTTCGCTTAAATTTTTTGGAATCGGTGTAGATATATTAAACTTTTTTTCGTTCATCTTATCATAAATCTCTCCATCTAATACTCTCCTACTCTCCTGTACAAATCTCTTAATGCTTACCCCTGTTTTTAATTCAATATGCTTGGAAATCGCTAATGCTATAAAACAAATCAATATATGAAGTTGTATCGGCTCTTCTTTATAGTGATATATCGGTCTTGTCTTTATGTCGCTTTTTGATATCCTAAATGCTTGCTCTATTCTGTATAACTCATGATATCTTTCTATTATCATCCTATCATCTGCCACAGATGAATCTAAACTCGTATAATATCCTTTTATCCCAAGTAATTGTTTCGTCTTTTGTATAAGTTCTTCGTTCAACTCAACCTTTGATTCTGTCATTTTAATAAACTTTATTCTCTTCTTCTTATGAGGATTTTCAAGTATATCTTTTGCTTTTTGAATTTGTTGTTCCATTTCATATTTGTCCTTGTGATATCTGGGTGTAGAATAACTACAAATTAAATCCCCTTTATCTGTTTTTATTCTAATACTATGCCCATTTATTCTTTCTAACTCTTTATCTATCTTATCTATTAACCACTTCGGTAAATTACCCAATCTCGCTCCTACAATATAATCTATCTTATGCTTTTGAAGTTCTTCTATATTGGATTTGCTTATCATCCCTGCATCGGCAACAATAGTAACAGAAGAAATATTATGCTTTTGCATAAATCTTTTTACAACAGGAATAAGTGTATGACCTTCAAATGTATTCCCAGAAAATATATCATAACAAATCGGAAAGCCATCTTGGGTAACCATTAAAGCAACCAATATCTGTGGTTGATGCATTTTATTGTCTTTTGAAAAGCCATTTGCCCGCAATTTATCTTCTTCAAATGTTTCAAAATACAATGTAGTAACATCATAAAACAAAAGATTAAAACTACATTGATAATGTTGTTTTACAAATTCCAATACTTTTCTTTCAGTAATGTTTTTTAACTGATAATGTTGGGGCACCAGTTTATAATAATTTTTACGAACATGTTGAATACCAAAATAATCTTCTATAAGGCGAATAGATTGCAATTTAGATGCAGGTTCAAATACTCTGATGGTAGCCAAATCATTTAATAAATCAGGCAATACATTTAAGCCCATTAAATGAAGTATCTTGTTGATAGTGTTGTAGAAAAAACGATACTTAACCCCCAGAAAATTACAATTATCTAATGATACCAAAAGTGTAGATGGTTGTGGAAATAAAGAGAGTTGATGAGAATGCTTTTGAATCCATTGCTGAGCGAGATGTATCATTTGTTTAAGTTCTGCCTCCGAATGAGCAGAGCCAATGTGTTTGAGAACGATGCGTTTGTTATTACGATAAGTTACAACTTGAACTGCTTTTGCATGAGAAGCCGTTGAAACCACTCTAACCTTCATAAAAAAAATGCTTTAGTGCGGTAAAAAGCACTAATTTTAAGGAAAAACATACTGAAAATCAAATACTTAAAAAATTAAAAAATAAAATGGGTACAAGTCGGGAAGTATTGCATTATTCCTCAAAAAGGAACCTTTGAATTAATATTCAATGTATTGTCCGAAAATAAATCTAAAATTATTATCGGCGATAGTTGTTCTTTTGATTTTGAAAGTTCTTTTAATAATCGTGCCTCTTTAGGGCTTAGTATTATTAAAGATTTAGCAGAAAGTTCAAATTTCGAAATCGTGTATCCAACACTAAAAGATGGCAAGTATATTATTCTTATTAGCCGATAAATACATTGTCATAATTTATAACATTGAAAGAATACTTAAAATTCTTTCTGTTGATCGACCATCCCACATAGGAATACTGTGTTGATAAAAATCCGTTTTATTTAATAAACGATTAACTTCCCGAATAATTTTACCACTCTCAAAAGGTAAAAGTATATTACTGCCTTCCCATAAAGTAACTGGACGCTCTGTGCTAGGTCTTAATGTAATGCAAGGTATTTTCAAATAACTTGTTTCTTCTTGAACCCCTCCACTGTCAGTTATTAGTAATAAAGAGTCCCGAACTAATTTTTGAAAATTAATATACGACTGAGGTTGTGTTATGATTAAAGACGGAATAGTATTCAAGGTATCCCACAATTGAAATTTCCTGAAATTATTAGCAGTGCGAGGATGAATAGGAAAAACAAAATGCTTTATCCTATCTGAAAATTGATACTGCAATGTTTGAAATAAGGAAATGATTTTCTTTAATCCCTCCTCTGTATCTACATTACCCGGACGATGTAAAGTAACAAGTGCATATTCTTTTGACCGAACGTTTAATTTTTCAAGAATCTTGGATTGTTGTATTTTATCCTGAAATGCTACCAAAGTATCAATCATTGTATTACCTACAAAAAAAATTTTATCCTCTGCTATACCTTCATTTTTCAAATTTATCACAGCATCCATTTCGGTTACAAAAAAATACTTTGTCATTCTGTCTGTCAATATTCTATTGTACTCTTCGGGCATTGTATCATCAAAACTTCTTAATCCACTCTCTAAATGAGCAAGTGGAATATTCATTTTATTAGCTACCAACGCCCCAGCTAAAGTTGAATTCACATCCCCCACTACCATCATCAAATCTGGATAAAAAACTTCATTTATCAATTTTTCTAATCCCTTCATTATCTCCACCATCTGTGAAACGACAGACAAGTTAGTAGGTATGTCCAAAAAATAATCCGGTTGTAAATCCAATTCTTCAAAAAACAGTTTACTCATTTCATCACTATAATGCTGAGAAGTATGTACAATCTTAATTTCAAGTGATGGATATTTTTCAGATAATGGCTTAAATTGTGTTACTTTAATAAAATTCGGTCTCGTTCCTACTACAATCAATATCTTTTTCTTACCCATATAATTTACAATTTGGCTAATCGAGTAATTCCTCCTTTTACAACATCATTTAATAGAACTAACACTTCACTATCTAATGGCAAAAATACATCCACTCTCGAACCAAACTTTATAAATCCCAATTCATCGCATTGTAATACATTACTATTCTCTTTGGCATAACAAACAATTCTCCTTGCTAATAATCCAGCAATTTGTCGAACTAAAATTCTCTTTCCATTGGAATGTTGAATAACAATTGATGTGCGCTCATTTTCAGTGCTGGATTTCGGATGCCATGCTACTAACTTTTTACCCGGATGATACTTATAGTATTCCACTTTTCCATTTATTGGATAACGATTGACATGCACATTTATCGGAGACATAAAAATGCTCAACTGAATACACTCGGTTTTCAAATATTCGGACTCAAACGTCTTTTCAATAACAACCACCTTGCCATCGGCTGGCGCAATAACAAAAGCATCATCTCTTGTCCAATTTCTTACAGGACTTCTAAAAAATTGTAAAATAATTATCAAAAGAAAAAAAGCACTAGTTATTAAAAAATACTTCAGAAAATCATTCTCCTGAAATGTATAAGCCAATGCCATTAATATTGCATCTATAATCAATACTATAATTAAACTTGTATAACCTTCTTTATGAAATTTCATAATCAATCTTTTTTGGAAAAACAATAATCTAAAATTTCTTGAGCCACTTTTTTAGCCGCATTACCATCACCATAAAATGGCAAGAATTTTTCAATAGAAACATTTTGCAAAGTAGAATACGCAGCTAATATCTTATCATAATCTGCATCTGCTAATAAAGTAGTACCCGTGTCTAACAATTCTACCCATTCTGTTTCTGGACGAAGTACAATACAGGGCTTTTTAAAAAAATACGCTTCCTTCTGTACACCTCCACTATCTGTAATAATCATTCTGCAATGTTTTTCCAACAACGTCATATCTAAAAATGAAACAGGTTCTGTTATCAAAAGATCTTTGCAAGAAGAAACAGATTGATATAAATCCTGATTTAATTGAATTGGTAACATCTTTCTTGTCCGTGGATGAAGCGGTAAAACAATAATTTGCTCTTTTGCAATTTCCAATAACGCTCTAAAAATACTATTCAATCGTTCTTTTTCATCTGTATTGTTGTTTCTATGAATAGTGCACAAAATAAATTCTTTTTCTTCTAAATTTAATTTCTTAAGCACATTAGATTTTTGTTCTGCAACCTGAGAAAAATGCAAAGAATTATCATACATTACATCACCACTTAAAATAACCTTAGGATGGTTAATATCACAATAATGCAGATGTAACTTAAACCCTTCTTTTTCTAAATTTTTCACTGCCTGTTGTGTAGGGCAAAAAAGTAATGTAGACGCATGGTCAGCCATGATGCGATTAATTTCTTCTGGCATGGTTTTATTATACGAACGCAATCCAGCTTCTACATGAAAAACAGGTACAAGCAACTTAACTGCTGCAATAGCACCTGCTAACGTAGAATTTGTATCTCCGTATATCACCATTCCATCAGGATTTTCATGCATCAATACTTCTTCAATTTTTTCAATCATCTGTGCAGTTTGCTTTCCATGCGTATTGCTTCCGACATTCAAATTATAATCAGGTTTAGGAATTTGCAATTCATTGAAAAACACCTGACTCATATTCTCATCATAATGCTGACCTGTGTGGACAATAATTTCTTTTATTTTATCTGAATAGTGTTCCCTAATCACTCTACTCAATGCAGCTGCTTTAATAATTTGTGGCCTTGCACCTATTATGGTTATTATTTTATACATATTTATTAAATGTGCCAAAAGTATTGAAAAATACGAAACGAGAAGAAAAATGTTTATTCTTTCATTTTTGAATTCAACAATTCATGCATAACTCAAACAACCAGACCCATCAAATTTTTATACAAAGCATCCATTCTATTCACTAATATCTCATAAGAATATTGCTGAATAATTTGCGGACTTACCTTTTCTTCAATCCTTCTGTTTCTTTCCTCATACTCCGCCACTGCTTTTTCTAATGCATCCGCAAAACTCTCAACAGAAAAATCATCCACAATATATCCTGCTTCAGAATGTACAATATCTTTTACTCCACCCACATTAGTCGTTACAATCATCTTTCCAGACGCCTGTGCTTCCAACAAACTTACAGGCGTTCCTTCATTTTTTGAACATAATGCTACTATATCCATTCCAGAGTATGCCTCATCCATTTCTTTTATCCACGATGTAAAATAAACATCAGCAGACATATCTTCTGAACATGTTCTAAATTTTAACCCTAACTCTTTTGTGTATTGAATTAACTCATTCTTCGTTTCACCATCCCCTACAATTAATATCTCCAATCTTTTATTTGTTCTACTTTTCAATATTCTAAAGGCATCCAAAATCAACCTATGGTTCTTAATTGGCACCAATCTTCCAACAATTCCAATAACAACAACATCTTCAGGTATATTATATTGTTTTCTAAATTTAATTCTTTTCTCTTCTTTGTTTTCAGAAAACCTTTTCAAATCCAAGCCCAATGGGATAACTACACACTTTTGATTGGATACAACTCGGAATTGTTCTGTCAGTTCTCTTTTTTGTAATTCACTTATTGCTACAATGGCTGATGATTTATTGGCTAAATAACGTTCAATTCCAATAAACAATCTGGTTATCAATGGATTAAAATAAGAATGAAACACATGCCCATGGAAAGTATGAACTATCACCGGTACTTTTTCTTGTATAGCTGCTATTCTTCCCAACAATCCTGCCTTTGAAGCATGTGTATGTACAATATCTGGTTTAAATTCTTTAATTAATTGTTTGATTTTACGATAGGATATTACATCATTTAAAGGATTGATAGATCTTGACATTTCAGGAATAATTACTTGTTCAATATTCAAACTTTTTACAATATGCAATGAATCTGTTTCATGTTTTTCTGGAACTCCTCCTACCAATAAGGTAGTATATTCCGAAGACAGGTATTTGGTCAAATACGCCGCATTATATGTAGGACCTCCCAGATTAAAACGATTAATAATTCTTAAAACTTTAATCATATTAGAGTTCTATAAAATTTTCAAATTTTCTAAACCAATGTTGAAATACAAGAATAGCCCACAATTTCAAAGAAGCATCATTTTCATTAGATGGTAATTGCTGGATTAATTTCTGAATAATTGAATAATTGAACAATCTCTGTTCCTTGATATATTCTTCACTCAAACATTCTGAATTTTTGATAAAATGCGGTAAAATAGAATGCAACGGTATCTCAAATCCTTTTTTCTTCTTTTCAAAAATTGAAGATGGTAATAAATGAGAAAATGTTTTTCGAAGTAGATATTTTTGTTGCGTATAATGTATTTTGTTTTTAAATGGCTGATGAAATAAAAATTCTACCACTTCGTGGTCTAAAAATGGCGAACGTATTTCAACAGCATTCTGCATTCCGAAAAAGTCAATTTTATATAACATATCATTTACCAATACAATCTCTGTATCCGCTCTATTAAATAGCTCAACATCATTTAATGTTTTATATTTTTCAAATAAACTATAAAAATAAAGATTATTTAATTTTATTGAAAATAGTTGATGAATGTAACTATCTTCAGCCCATTGTGATAAATAAATATATTGTGCAATTGAATTTAATTGCGATGAATAAGAAAACTTTTTCAACTTACGTATTGAATTTAAAAATGTACTACTTCTATTTTCTGGAAAAAACTTAAAAACAGGAGAAACAATCAAATTGATAAATTTTAAATAGGGAAAAAACTTGAGTAAAAAAACCTTATGTTTATTATATCCCATCAACAACTCATCCGAACCATCGCCTGAAAGAGCCACAGTAGCAAAGGGTTTAATCTTTTGACTTAAAAAATACACATTAATAGCCGAAGAATCAGCAAACGGTTCATCTATACAATCAAGTATTGAAGGTAATGTTTGAATCACTTCATCCACACTTATTTCAAAACTATGATGCACACTTTTAATATATTCTGCAACTATTAATGCATCCTTTGTTTCATTATACAATTTCAAATCCTTAAAACCTAAACTAAATGTATGCAAATCCTGTTTATGTTGTTTAGCAATGGCACACACAACTGATGAATCTATTCCACCACTCAAAAACGCACCAATCGGCGCATCAGATATCAAACGCCTTTGAACCGCTGTATGTAACAACTCTTCAAAATCATTGTTTTGTACAACATTATCAAGTGTATACCATTTTTGAACTTCAACACGATTGTTTTTAATATGAATATAATGACCTGGTAACAACCTTTTAATTCCTTTCAAAATACTATTTTCACCAGGAATATAATGCATACGAAAGTACGTATACAACACATCATAGTCAATTGGTAATTTTTTTTGAAGTAAAATCAATAATGGTTGTATTTCCGAAGCAAACGTTAACACATTCTCATCATAAAAATAATACAAGGGCTTTTCACCAAATCTATCTCTTACAATAAAACATTCATTGTTCAAAACATCATAAAATGCAAAGGCAAAAAAACCATTCAATTCCTTCAAGCCATCTATTCTATGTTTATCAAAATATTTTGCTAATACTATTGTATCGCTAAATGCATTATCAATTCCAACAAACTTTGCAATTTCCTTATAATTAAAAATCTCTCCATTAAATACCAAACATTTATTGTCATCCAACAAATAGGGCTGCTGACTTTGGCTTGTCAGATCAATAATTGACAAACGAGTGTGATAAAAAATAGCGTTTTCAAATGCTTTGTATCCCTGTCCGTCAGGCCCTCTGTGTTTTAATGTACTCAATACTTCAGGTTGAAAATTGACCTTCTGATTATTGAAATATAAAATACCTGCAATTCCGCACATTTAGTTTTTCTTTAAGAACGGTAATGAATAATATTTAGAGTATCGTATTATCACAAACAAAATAAACGTAAAAAGAAATAGATTATTCACTACAATTTGAAGCATTGTATTAGATAAATGAATATTATTTACTAAAATAAAAATCATTAAAGCACTCGCACAATTTATAAATATCCTATCCATAAAATAATTTACTTTAAAATATCTTTGACCAAGAAAATAAGACACCAACATCATAGAAGCATAAGCCGCCAACGTTGCCCACGCCGATGCAACATAAGAATACTTCGGAACAAAAATAAAATTAATCAACAAAGTTATAAACGCCCCAAACAATGTAATATATGCTCCAATCTGCGTTTGACCTGTCAACTTATACCAAAAAGATAAATTAAAATAAATCCCCAAACACAAATTTGCCGTTAAAAGTACAGGCACAACATTTAATCCTATTCTATAGGAAGGTCCTATAAAGTATTTCAAAATAGGTAAATTTAAAATAGTTCCCAGCCATAATATTAAACCAAATGCCACAAATATATCCGTTGTTTTCGCATACATTTCTTTTGCATCAGAATTCTTGAAAACCCTGAAGAAAAAAGGTTCAGCAGCATACCGATAGGCCTGAATGAAAATGGTCATAAGTATAGAAAGTTTGTAACACGCCCCATAAATGCCCTGTGCAGATTGAGCTACATCAGGCGGCAATAAGTATTTCAAAACAATTCTATCAAATGTCTCATTCACCATCCCTGCTAATCCTACTACTACAAGCGGCAAAGCATACAACAACATTGGTTTCAATAATGTTCTATCCCATTCAAAATGAAATTTTTTTATTAATGGAACAACTAATATCAGATTCAAAACATTGGCTAATAAATTACTCAAAAATGCATACCCAATCCCTATTTCAGGATTGTAAATCTTTGCCCACAAAGAAGAATATTGATTATCATAATGATATTTACATAATAGAAAAAAGAAAAGATTAAATCCTATATTAAAAACAACATTTGAAATTTTCAAAATAGAAAAAAACATTGCTTTATTGTTCTGTCGCAAATAAGCATAAGGCAATGCCAACAAAGCATCTGTCGCTAAAATACCTATTGTCCAGTAAATAAATATAGAATGTGAATAATGCAATAATTTTGTAATAGAATTTGTAAACATCAATAAAATCAATGAAAACACAATAGTTGTAACCAACATTAAAGAATACGTTACATTAAAAATCTTTTGTGGATTAGAACTATTATTAGCAAAATGAAAAAACGTTGTTTCCATTCCATAAGTAAACAATATATTCAAAAATGAAATATACGCATACATCTCTGCGTTAATACCATAATCCGCAGGATTAGTAAATAAATAAGTATATAGCGGTGTTAGTAAATAATTCAAAAACCTTGGTAAAATAGTTCCAAGACCATAAACCGCTGTTTGAGAAAACAATTGCCTTACAGAAGCCATCTTATTTCAATGCCCTAAAACTACTAATAATAAACAATAAAATGAAACTACGTTTACTCCTTTGCAAAATACGAACTAATAAATCTTTGCAACACAACAGGAAAAGGATATTGATGAATATCTTTCAAACTTATTTTCTTTAATTGAAAAGTATTATGCAATGACTCCAACGATACAATAATAAACTGAATAAATAAATTTTGATGGCTCAAAATGTGTTTAATCGGGGGATATAATGAAATAGATTGAAATGTAACATTTGCCTTATTTAAAAAATTTTTAATTTGTTTCTCTGAAAAAAGCTTATCCTTACTTTCTTCAAGACAAAACTCATACAATCCTTGCCAAATATCTCCATCTTTTCTCTTTGAGATAAAAATATACTGATGATTTTCTATAAACACAAAATAATTCAAATACCGATTTTGCTTTAAAACAGATTTAGATTTCACTGGTAATAAATCCACTTCATTTTTCTCAAATGCTTTGCAATATTTTTGTAACAAACAATTCCAACAATCAGGATTTTGCGGTGTACAATACGTTGCACCAAATTCCATAATCGCCTGATTATATGCTGATGGATTTTTTTTATCTAACAAACGACCTGCTAATTCTTTGAACATTTTTTTTCCTTCAGCAGAATCAATTGACGTTTGAATACCAAAAAAACGACTCAACACTCTAAACACATTTCCATCTAACACAGGATATGGTTGGTTGTAGGCAAAACTGGCAATGGCAGCAGCCGTATACTCCCCTACTCCTTTAAGTTTGAGTATATCCTCATATTGCACTGGGAATTTTCCTCCAAATTCATTCACTATTTGCCTGGCAGCATAATGTAAATTCCTTGCTCTTGAATAGTAACCCAGCCCTTGCCACAAATGAAGAACTTCATCCTCACTTGCATTGGCCAGCGCTTTTATGTTCGGAAATTTTTCAATAAATTTTAAGTAATACGACAACCCTTGTTTCACCTGCGTTTGTTGTAAAATAATTTCAGAAATCCATATTTTGTAAGGATCTTGTATATCTCTCCACGGCAAATCTCTCTTATTCACCTGATAATACTCAAGAATTTTTTTTCTGAAAAATGTTTCAACGTTTTGTGCTGACATTATTTATTTACAACAAATTATTATCCGCAAAACTATAATACTTATCCTGAAAAATAATCAAATGATCCAACAAATCAATATCTAATAATTTCAATGCATCCTTAATCCTTTTAGTAATCACCTTGTCTTCCTCACTGGGCATAAGATTCCCAGAAGGATGATTGTGTGCCACCATAACTTTTGTTGAATTATTCAATAGTGCATATTTACATATCAGACGCACATCTACCAGTGTTCTATCAATATTCCCTTTTGTAATTTGATACGCATCTATTGGTAACAAAGCATTATTCAACACCACTATCCAGAATTCCTCCTGCACTTTATCCGAAAGATAACGCATAAAAAACTTTGCGGCAGCACTTACATCATTGAGTTTTGTTTCCTCATTTACAAACTGACGAATATATCTTCTTTTTCCCAATTCTAATGCAGCAATGATATTAATGCAACGTACCTCACCCAAACCTCTTTGTGTATCTTTCAGAGACAAAGGATGTTGAATAGCAATTTTATTTAAATCATTATTATAATATGACAATAATTTTTGGGCTAATTGAATGGCAGAGTTTCCTTTAGTTCCACTACCTATGATGATCGCCAACAACTCCGCATCCGAAAGTGCAGAAGCACCGTGTTTGAGCAACTTCTCTCTTGGTCTATCATCAACAGACAAATCTTTTATTTGTAGTGAAAACTCACTCATTTTGATCTAAAATTCTTTTAATGTCTGGCTTAAAATAATTAGCACCTTTTAATACTTTTCCATCTTCTCTGTAAATGGGCTTGCCATCTTCTCCAAGTTTGGACATATTACTCCGATGTATTTCTTCAAATATCGCATCAATCTTATGTTGCAAGCCGTGTCGTAATAATGTTCCAAGTGCTATATAAAGTATATCTCCAATGGCATCCGCTATTTCCACAATATCGCCTTTTTCACAAGCAGCCAGATACTCTTCATTTTCTTCCTTTATCAAATTATACCTCAATTCATACTCCTCTTTCGTCAATAATTGCGACGAATAATTATTCTTGATATTAAAACTTTTATGAAATTCTTCTACTTTCTTAATATGCTCTGAAAAAGACATAAAATAATTTATTTCTATTCAGATGCTGGTTCCATCTCTTCTCCAACACCCTGCAAATCCTCTTTGGTAAGATACTTGGATAATTTATTCACAAACTCATCCGACAATTGCTTTTGATTAAATTGCATCGTCAAGGATGCTAACCGTTGCATAATATCTTTGCATTGTCGCATTTCTCTTTGAAAAGCAATTTGATCCATCATTTTGTATTGATTGTAAACCATTAAATCATGCTCCATTATATCAAATAATTTTTTAGAAAGTTTATTTGCTGTAGCTGTATCACCGATTTGATAATAACAAGCCGCAATAGTAAATACAGCAGGATCATAAGGCACATTCTCTTCTTTAATCTTGCTCATCATATAATCCAGCACTTTCTTGGCTTTATCTTTCTTACCTTCACGTATCAAAGCATTTGCTAAAATTGTAATTTGCATACGAATATTACCAGCCATTCTCAAACAATTTTCATCTAAATAAACCCCTTCTTTATCCATTCCTCCCCATTGGTATTTATTCATCACTATATCATACATTCGGTCTGTATTCACTCTACCGCCCACCATCTTATCTTCAGGCGTTTGTTGAATGGGCACAAAACGATACGCCAATCCTTCTAACTGAAAATAATCCTGCAAACCCACATACGCTTCTGCACCTGTAGTTACTGCAAAGTATATTGGTCTTGACCAATCATTATGTGCCACTAAATCCAATACCATTAAATCATTTTTAGTTATATAATTTCGACCTAAACGGAAGGATATTTTTTTCGTAATTTTTGAATAATCTTTTTCACCAACTACTTTATTCTTAATCACTTGTGCTGTATCCACATCGATGTAATAATTTTTTGTTGGTATATAATCCAGATATTTTCCATTACCTATCGGGAATTTATTTTGCGGATCATCGCTCGCCACAAAATCTATCACATCTTTCAAATTCATCTCGTTTTTAGTTTGTTCAATTAAATAAACAACATCTCTGTTGCTGTAGGCATATTTTTCAGGAGCTAATGTCAACGGCATCGGATCAGATTCGTATGCCTTCCTGCGCATTTGATTTATATACCAATCTGTCTGAAATAAACTTAAATTACACACTCTTACATCCGTACGAATACCCTCTACTTCCTGTACATACCACAATGGGAAAGTATCATTATCTCCATTTGTAAATAGAATTCCATTCTTCTCACAGGATTCTAAATACATTACAGCACAATCTCTGGCTAATGTTCTCTTACTTCTATCATGGTCATCCCATTCCTCTTTTGCCATAATAGCAGGTGCAATCAATGATAATAATGTCGCTGCAATAGCAGAAATTTTTGCTGATGCAAACTCTTTAATCAATTCATATAAAAATAAAACGCCCATTCCAATCCATATTGCAAATACGTAGAACGAACCTGCATACGCATAATCACGTTCCCTTGGTTGATAAGGTGTGGGATTTAAATAGATATTTATCGCAATTCCTGTAAAAAAGAAAAACAAAAACACTATCCACGCTATGGGCTTGCTTTTCTTGTAATTGTAAAACATTCCCAATAAGCCCAAAAGCAATGGCAAGGCAAATAATTCATTGTGTGCTTTATTATTTTCAAGAGCATAAGTTTTTAATTGACTATATCCATCTCCACCCAATATAAAATCATCAATAAATCCTATACCACTGATGGTATTGCCTTCCAATGGATTACCAGTCAATCCCTGCACATCGTTTTGCCTTCCCATAAAATTCCAAAGAAAATAACGAAAGTACATATACCCCAATTGATACCTAATAAAGAAAATCAGATTCGCTTTAAAAGTCGGTACCTCAATGCTTTCCATTTCTCCATTTTCATTCATTTTATTAATCGTGCGATGATTATTCACCACATCTCCCCAATAACGATAACCCGCCACGTGGTCAGAACGGTTGCTCCACATTCTTGGAAATATCGTACAAAATTCTTCTTCGTAAGTTGGAATGGCTTTCTTACCATCGTTCACAATTTTATACTTTCCAGTTTTTTCATCCTTTGCAAAAATTGGATCTATATCTTTATAGTAATTAGATGGCTTGGGCGGCGCATTGTAATATTGTCCATATAAAATCGGCCAATCACCATATTGCTCTCTCAATAAATACGAAAGTAAATTCGGCGTATTTTCTGGATCATTCTCATCCATTGGCGGATTGGCCTGTGAGCGAATCACAATCACAAAGAAAGTAGAATAACCAATCAACAATGCCGCTAATGACATCATCGTGATATTAAACGCCAACAAATGATCTTTTAATTTCTTAATTCCATAAATAATTCCACCAAAAACCAGCATTCGCATAAATATTCCAGTCCCACTTAATCCACTGAATGTAGAAAGTATTGCAAATGCAATTAAAGTATAAAAACCATATTGATAATATCTTTTTTCTTTTGTATGAGAATACATTATGAATAAAACAATAGTAGAAATGAGTAAAACAAAAAACAAAATGATTCCTGAATTAAACGGCATCCCCAACTTATTCACCACAAACACCTCACTGTCTGCCAACAATTTCACAATTTTTGGTATCAAAATAGATTGCACAAAACCAAGCAAGGCCATACCAATAATTCCTGCATAAATAAAACCTTTCCACGAAAACTTATATTTCTTAAAGTAATACACATACACAATCGCAGGAATAACAAGCAAATTCAACAAGTGAATACCAATGGATAGACCTATTAAATAACTAATCAACACAATCCAACGCCACGCCGATGTAGAATCCGTATCATCTTCCTCTTCCCATTTCAAAATAGCCCAGAATACCAATGCTGTAAATAAAGACGACGATGCATACACTTCTCCTTCCACTGCCGAAAACCAGAAGGAATCAGAAAAAGTATACGCCAATGCACCTACTGCCGCTGAACCTAAAATAGCAATTTGCTCAGCCACAGATAATTCATAATTACGATTGTTTTTAGAAACTATTTTAAACACCAAACGGCTAATCGTCCAGAATAAAAACAAAATCGTAAACGCCGATGCTAATGCCGACATAGCATTCACCATCATTGCTACTTTTGTAACATCATTACCAGCTAAAAGCGTGAAGATCTTACCTAACAACATAAAGGTCGGAGCACCAGGCGGATGCCCTACTTCTAACTTGTGTGTACATGCAATAAATTCACCACAATCCCAGAAACTCGCAGTTGGTTCAATTGTGCTTAAATACGTGTATGCTGCAACAGCAAAAACAACCCAACCAATAATGTTATTGTATTTTCTAAACGATGCATTTACCATAATTCATTTTTTAATAAAGCAGGCGAATGTAAGAAAAAGAAATTAAATAGGGGAATTACAGATTTAACTAACATTATGTTTAATGTTTTATTGCTTCTTGTTCGCTGATTACAGCACCATCTAATCCCGAAGGGATCGCAGATTCATGAAAAATTTGATATGTGTAAACACGCAGCCTTACATCATCATCCAATCCCGAAGGGATTTCAAATCTATAAAAAATTTGATATGTGTAAAGGCAAAACACTACACCATCACCCAATCCCGAAGGGATTGCAGATTTATAGAAAATTTGATATCGATGATTATACGACCCCTTCGGGGTCGCAGGTGTTGGGTTATATATTATATTGCTATAGACCTTTGATGCCTTCAGCATCCCATTATTTAATCCATTCAAACAAAAATTTTTCATCATGTTCAATTTTAAATTTTTTCAGAAAATCAATGTATTCTTCTCGGAAACTCACTTTACGATGATGTTGCTTCTGATTCATTACATATTTAACGACCCTATCAACATGGGAATGGCTATATGAAAACGCTCCATAACCTTCCTGCCAACTAAATCTGAACTTAGTTAGTTTATTTTCATTGATAAACTCATTTGATGATTTTTTAATCTCTCTCACTAAATCAGATAAACAACAAGATGGTTTCATACCAATAAAAATATGGATATGATCTGGCATTCCGTTGATAGCAAGGAGTTTTTGTCCCTTGCCTCTTACAATCCCTGTAATATACTGATACAATCTATCTTCCCATTCAGAATGAATCAAACTCTGCCTCCCTTTAACTGCAAAAACAATCTGAATATATATCTGTGAAAACGTTCCGGACATAATTAAAAGAATTTTAGATATATTGTTTACATAAGAACTTCTTTTCAATTATATTCTTTCACTTTTGAAAAATATTCTAAAAAACTATTCAGCAATAAATTAATCAATTAATTGATTTCATTTAAAACTTTCATACTATCTGGACTTGCAATACTATCTTCTCCCAAAATAATTCCATTCTCTCCCCATCCCACTAATCTTACTTCTGAGATTTTCCCACACCAATTCTCATTATAAGTTCTACTTACCCTAATATAATTATCTGTCCATCCATACATCATTCCATTTTTCTCTGTGTCTTCCCACAATACTTTTCTTGTTTTTCCAATGTTTTGTTGATAAAAATAATGCTGCTTTTTTTGAGACAATTGTCGCAAAATTGCATTGCGTTCCTTTCGAATGTGCATCGGCACTTTGTCAGATAATTGTTCTGCCAGCGTGTTTTTGCGTTCACTATATGTAAATACGTGAAAATAAGACACATCTAAACCTTTCAAAAACTCCAATGTTTCATTAAATAATTCATCCGTTTCTCCCGGAAATCCCACTATTACATCTACTCCAATACAAGCATCCGGCATTAAACTTTTAATTTTTTCTACTCGTTGTGCATACAATTCTCTTTTATATCTTCTTTGCATTTTGGCTAATATCGTATTACTTCCAGATTGCAACGGAATATGAAAATGTGGCATTATATGTCTGGAATTCGCCGATAATTCAATAATCTCATCACTTAATAAGTTCGGCTCAATGGACGAAATTCTTAATCTAAACTCTGTATCTATTTTCTCAACTTCTTCTAATAATTGTAATAAAGTAAAACTTCTTTTTTTCCTTCCCTGTTCTGGAATTTCTGTAAACCCAACATCTCCAACGTTCACACCTGTTAATACAATCTCTTTAATGCCTTTTTCTAAAATTTGATGAACATTTTTCAAAATGCCTTCCAATGTATCGCTTCGGCTCTCCCCACGAGCCAATGGAATAGTGCAATAACTACACGTATAATCGCATCCGTCCTGTATTTTCAAAAATGTTCTTGTCCTTTCTCCCAATGAAAACGACGCATTAAAATGATATGCATTTTCAATATCCGAATAAAACGCTTTTGATTCTTCATCATCTAAATATTTCAAATAATCTATAATCTTAAATTTCTCATTAGTCCCTAATACTAACTTAACTCCTTGAATATTCAATATCTCCTGTGGCTTCAATTGAGCATAGCAACCTATAACAATCACCTTACAATTCGGATTCTTCTGCAATGCTCTTTTTACAATACTTTTGCATTCTTTATCAGCATTTTCAGTAACGCTACACGTATTGATAACACATATATCCGAAGGTTCCTCAAAATCTACTACCAAAAATTGTTGCGATTGAAAAATTTTCGCAATACTTGAAGTTTCTGCAAAATTCAATTTACATCCCAATGTATAAAAGGATACTTTTCTCATAATTCCACTGCATTTTCACTTCTTACTTCTTTTACAACATCTGGCAACATTCGCTTCAAAAGCCCTTCAATCCCTGCCTTTAGAGTCATCATACTACTTGGACATCCACTGCACGCTCCACGCATTTTCAAGTAAACAATCCCATCTTCGTATTTTTCAAAAGTAATAAACCCACCATCTTGCGATACCGTTGGTAAAATGTATTCATTCAAAATATCAATAATTTTTTGTTCAACTTCTGTTTGTGGAATATTATGCTGAATGGCTACTTCTTCAATGACCTGTTGCTTGTTTTCACTCTCATCTGAAACTAATTCGTTAATTAAATCATAATTGATGGCAACTTTTCCAGAGTTGAAATATTCATAAATATAATCCCTTACTTCTAATAAAATATCATCCCACGATATAAAAGAATGCTTGGTAATGCTGATGTAATTATCTGCAATCAAAACATTTTTGACAAAAGGAAAAGCCAACAATGCATTCGCAATCGGCGCAATTTCAGTGTTTTTCGATGTTTCAAAAGACAATACTTTTCCTGAAGGCAATAAAGTATGATTGGTAATGAACTTAATTGTTTCAGGATTAGGCGTTTGCTCCATTATAATACTGCATCGTAATTTAGTGTCGTTCATAGATGATTAAATTATTTGGCAAAAATACAAGAAATTCTTTGAAGAGAACTTAAACTAATAAAAATCATAATAATCTGTGAAAATCTGTTTCAATCGGTGTTAATCAGCGTTCCATTATAAATAATTAATTATGAAAATCACTCCCATCTTAAAATTTCAGATGGTTGCATTTTGCTAATTAAATAAGTAGGAATATACATACACAATAAACAAGTTAAAATTGTTCCCGTATTCAATAAAAACCAATCCATCAAATTCCACTCTATCGGAATATAATCCACATAATACGCTTCTGCATCTAATTTAAAAATGTGAAAATGATTTTGTAAAATTATTAATACGATTGCAATACTATTTCCAATCAACAATCCCCATCCAAGAATTTTCAAGGATATGATTAAGAAAATGTTTTTGATGTTCCAATTGGTCATTCCTAAAGCCTTCAAAATTCCAATCAAAGAAACTTTTTCTAAAATTAAAATAATCAAAGCAGAAACCATATTAACGGCTGCTACCATCAACATCAATACAATAATAATCACACCATTCACATCTATCATTTCTAACCAATTAAAGATATTGCTGTATAACTCTTCTGTACTTACTAACTTATAATTATATGGAACATAATCTATTAATTGTTCAACCAACTCATCCCCTGAAATGTTATTCTTTCCATAAATTTCAATTTGCGAAAATGAATTTTTATTCCAATTATTAATTTTTTGAATAATGCGTGCATCACCAAAAATCAACTGATTATCCAATTCTCCCATTTGTGGATGAATAATCCCTTTGATATAAAAATCTCTGGAACGATAATCAATTTTCTCATTATCATTCTCATCTTTTACTTTTGTTACAAAATAGACAATAATTTTTTGATTTAATTGCAATTGCATTCGGTCAGCTAATTTTTTTGAGATAATTACTTCTTTACTAATCGCAGTATCGGAATATCTTGGAAATTCACCTTCAACAAGATAATTCTTCAAAATTTCCCAATGATAAGATGGCAAAACACCTTTGAAAATCACGCCTTCATTTTCCTCTTTAACTTTCAAAATACCATTCTTGATACACACGGGCTCTGCATATTGAACCAATTGATTTTCTCGTATTAGTTTCAACGTATCATTGTTTACTGAAAGTGAGTGTGATGTAATATCCTGTGATTCCTGATAAGGCATAATCACCATATCAGAAGTCAAACGCTTTAATTTTATATTGATTTCTTGTTTAAATCCCCTAATAACCGCTACCGATAAAATCATCACAGCAATTCCCAATCCAACTGCAATCGTTCCGATTCTTATTGCAGGAAGTGAAATACTTTGTTCTGAATCTTTGTTATGAATGATTTTTCTGGCTATGTAAAATATTTGGATCATTCTTTCTACAAAAATAGATAATTATTTAGCATTAGTAGTATCATATTGCCTTATGCATTTTTTATATCTTCTCTTTGCAATACAATTATATTGAATGAATCGAACAAAATCTCTCACCGAAAACCAGAGACCAACAGAATAAAACCATCCTGAAAAAGTAGAATAGTACTGTTTTTGTAACATCCACTGATAACCTAACATTGTCTCAAAACCCATCCATCTCAAAGGTTTTACTATTCCTACAAAAGATAAACCCAATGAATTAAAATCACCTCTTTTTACAAAAATTTCTTTCTCTTTTAGAATTTTATGAATATTAAATTTTCCAATTCCTACTTCTCCCATTAAATCAAACTCATAAAACCTTTTAAAGACAATCACTTTTCTATAAAAACCAGTTAGATATTGAACTCTTAATTTATACAACTCATTATTGTCAATTAACTTATATGGTAAGTAAATCTTGTATCCACCCACACCAGCAATATCTCTTTCATTAAACAAGATTCCAACCTGAAAACCAATGATATTGACAGACGCATTGCTAATAAAAGAATTTCTTGAATCAAAAATTAAGATAGGTAAGTACTTTTTTAATTTGAAAATTCTAATTGAATCATTCTCTAATTTACATTTCACCGAATCAAGATAATTATTCTGGCCAAATAAATCCAGTGACAATACCACTAACCAAACAAAAACAATGATTTTAATTAGTAAAATAAAAAATCGCATACCTACTCTAACCCTCTTTTGAATAATCTTTTGAACGTTAATAGAATTGTCGGAAGCACTATCAAATCAACAGAATAAGCAACCAATAAAGTAAAAGCCGTTAAAACACCCAATGCCTTTGTTCCACCAAAATCAGAAATAATAAACATTCCAAAACCAAAAAACAATACCAATCCATTGTAAATCATACTCATACCTATTTCACGAATCGTAAGCCGAATGGCTTCTTCATAAGATTTGTGTTGCTGCTTAATCGCATTTCTGAACCGCGTTAGAAAATACAAATTACCATCCGTTGCAATTCCAAACGAAATACTGAATACCAACAATGTGCTTGGTTTAAGCGGTATGCCAAAATACCCCATTATCCCCGCTGTAACCAATAAAGACAAACACGGAATAAGTGCTACCAAAAGCATAAATGGATTTCGGAATAATATCAATAATAATATCGCAATAATTACGATTGCCGTAACAATACTTTCAATCAAATTTTTAACCAGAAAATCATTTCCCTTCAAAAACATAATGCTATTGCCAGTAATACTTATTTCAATCCTTTCTTCCTTTGGTAACCACTCCTGTTTATCTTCATCATAATTAAAAATACTATCTAACCTTGGCTGAATTTCTCTCAAAAAATCTTTTATTTTGACAGACCCAATATCTTTCATTTGTGCCGTAATTCTTGCCACCTGATAAGATGTATCAATAAAATTTTTTACTAAATTTTTACTTGTTGACGAATGACCATTAAATCCATCTGTTTTCAATACTTCTGAAATCTTTTTCAAATCCGAAATGGACGGCATACTATACTTCCCATTGTACGCTTGATTTAAAAACTTTACAGCATCAGCAATAGATAACGAACGACTTAATTCTGGATATTCTTTCAATAATCTTTGTGCCCTATGCAAGCGATACAATATTCTGCCATTGTTAGCAAAAACACCCTTTTGTTTTTTTGTATCAATAATCACCTCAAATGGTAAAACTCCACCAATTTTTTCTTCAAAATATCTCACATCCTGCATCATTTTATCCTTTTGAGGCACATCATCTACTACATAACCTATCGCTCTTATCTTTGTAAATCCATAAAAACCAATAATAGCAATAATTACAACAAATATAAAAATATATCTCCGATGATGCGTTGTCCATAAGGCAATGCTATTCAAACTCTTCTTTAACCATTTCTTCTCTTGATGCATCAAGTGTTTGTCTTTTGGGGCTGGCAACCAACTGAAAATAGATGGAATCAAAATAATAGAATATAGATACACCAACATCACACTAATAGATGCAATAATTCCAAATTCATACAATATCTGATTGTCAATCATTGATAACACAGCGAAACCAATCGCAGTAGTAACATTTGCAAAAAATAAGGAATTACCTGCACTACGAATAGAAAGTTCCAGTGCTTTTTCAACAGGATAACCTGCACGTAATTCGTGATGGTATTTATTAATAATTAAAATACAATTTGGAACACCAATAATAATCAACAATGCAGGCAATAATCCCGATAAAATAGACAATTGATACCCCATTAATACCATCAATCCCAATGCAGAAACAACACCAAATACCACGACCAATGCAGAAAATAAAATCACCAATGGCGAACGAAAGAAAAACCAAAGCAATACACACACTACTATCAGTCCTACAATAAAAAAAATGTGTTGTTTCGGATGAAATCTTACGCATCATCGTAGTGCGAATAAACGGCATCCCCGAAAGATGCAATTCCACACCTGTTTGCTTTTCAAAATGGCGAGCGTGTTTAACAATAGAATCTGTAATACTTAACCGCAATTCGGAATTAAGTTCTTTCTCATTAAAAGTAATCGTCATTACGGCAATATCTTTCTTTTTATTAAAAATAATATCTTCATAAAACTTATACTCCTGAATTTCTTCAAGATATTCTGAAACGCTTGTTGAATCAATGTTTTCAGGGAATGGAATAACTTGAGTAGAAAATTTTTCCAGAGAATCATCATATTGAATTGCCAGCAATCGGTCAATACTTACAACCGATTGAATACCCGTGATGTTCTTGATTTTGTTCCCTAATAAATGCCATTCTTCAAATACTTTTGGATTGTATAATTTGTGAAATTCTGTCCCAATCACTAAAATTGTCCCATCCTGCTTAAAATACTTTTTAAATTTCTCATACTGAATGCTTGCTTCATCATCATCCGGCAAAAGTTTGACAAACTGAAAAGCAGGGCGAACATCTTTTGCGAAATAAGACAAAAGAATGGTAAGAACAACTATTAAACTCGTCAAAACAGCTTTATTCTTCAAAATAAATCTTGCAATGGACTTCATTCCTTAATAATTGCTGCAAGTGTAATTATTTTTTACTCTTACTGCAATAATTGAAACATTTTTAATACTTTTGCGATATGATTGACAAAATTATTTTCTGGTTTGAACAAAATGCCTTTGGCGTCTGCGAATCTATCGGAAAACATTTAGGTATTAGTTCTGTCAAAATCAGAAAATACTTTATTTATTTATCTTTCTTTACTTTTGGTAGTCCTGTTATACTATACTTCATTCTTTATTTTTTCAAAGAAAACAAACGTTTCTTTTTTCCTCCACAAAAGGTAAAAAGAAGAATTTTAGATTTAGAATTAGATTAGTTTACTTTTTTCCTGACTGCTTTTTATTAAGTAAATAATATTTACAACAAAAAACAACACAACCACAATCGCATTCACAAAGGTTGAAAAAGAAAATTGATTGAAAAAAAAATCTGTAAGTAATAAATCTGTATAATAAAACTATCTGAAATAATACCCATATAATATAATACACCTTTGTATTAACATTGTATTGAATTTTCAATACTGCAGGTAAAATAATTGTAACGTGTGCAAACACCATATTCATCACAAAGCCAAGAAAAAAAGTGTGAATCTGAATATCATAAGTTAATACATTCGGAATTAAAAAACTAACTCCGTGTATAAATAACCAGTAATAACCGATCATCAACGCCCATCCCCTAAAACGATGTGGTTCTTTTGATTGAATATTTTTTTTGGCTATATCATACTGAATCAATCCTAATGCCATTAAACTAATTACAACCCCATAAATCTCATTCCACTTATAATAAAAAGAAACTACCATTAATACTAAAATTGAAAGTAACAATCCTTTCTTGAAATACTCAGGAACATTTATAAATCGTGCTAACTCTAAACGCTCCGCAACAATTGTGATTAAAAAAAATAATTCAAAAAATCTTACTGATGAAGACAAATCAGAACGATAAGCATAAAAAATTGCTATACCATAACATATGCCAGATAATACAAATAAACTATGAATAATATCTCTGTGTTGCCACCAAAACATACTATACATTATCAACATCACGAATGCACCAACAAATAACATAAATACCGCCAATTCTTCATTCCCCAATAAAAAAAACACTATACTACTACCATTCAATAATGGTAAAAAATGCGTCCACTTGTGTTTTATTGTTACAATCCTTTCCAGAGTAATTAATGTTCCAAAAAAACTACCACTCATTATCAAAAAATGATGCTGAGAAATACTCTGTAATATCTCCCAAAAATTAGATCTACTTAAACCAAGAATTAATCCAATAATCAATGAAAAAATGGAAGAAAACAAAATTACTCGCCTCAACCACATCATTTATTTCTGTTTTTAACCATTTGCTAAATCCCTTATCTTTTTCATCCTTAACATCTTCTTAAACTCTTCACGAAATGCTTTGTAATAATTATGCAAGGGACAGGGCGATTTTTCAGAACATTTATCAAAACCCATCCCACAAGCATAAAACTTATCTACATCTTCAAAATGACTAATCACCTCAAACAAACTAATATCCGATTGTTTCTCATTCAAATAAAATCCTCCATTTTTCCCTTTTTTAGAAGATACTATTTTTTTTCTTGCTAACTCCTGCATCAATGTTGCTAAAAAATGAGATGGAATACGCTCTTCTTCTGCAATAGTTTTTATATCCATTTGCTCATTTTTGCGCACAAGACACGCTAACGCTCTTAATACATATTGAGATTGTTTTGATAACATACTCCTATTTCGTTATATATAAACCTATAAAGGCAATAATTAATGACAACAATAACGTGATTCTTCCAGTAATGCTTGCAATTTTGCGAATTCTCTCGTATTCTTCATTATTTAAATATTCTTTCATTCTCAAACCAACTTTTATTTCATGATAAAAATTAATAGCAAGCATTATTAAAAATAAAGTGACTTTTAGCAATAACAACTCTCCATACCTTGATTGAAAAATTTCTATTTGAAACGAATGAAACTTAAAATAAAAATTTCCAATTCCTGTTAATACAAATATCAACATCAACCACTTTCCAACTTTAGAAAAAACGATTCCAGTTTCTATGACTATACTTCTCTTGATAGGATTATCACATTCAATTTTTTTTAAAGCAGGAATCAGGACAAGGGGCAAAAATAATTGCCCCCCAATCCAGATAATAGCAGTTATTACATGTATATAAAGCGAAAACAAATACATAACTACACCTACGCCATCAATTTATTTTCTAACTCAATGGCTCTTGGAAACAAGATATTGTTTTCAAGGTGAATATGTGTCATTAAATCTTCATCAAATTCTTTTAATAAGCGATACAATGCATTGTATGAATTACAGGCATCTTCAGGAGCAGTATAATTTGATGATAAAGCACGAATTTCTTTAATCAAGTTTCCAGCAATATCATGTTCATGCTCCATCATTCTTATAGGATTTCTAACACTTCCAAATCCTGCTTCATTTTTTTCTCCCTTACTCATTTCATCAATATACGGGAATAAGATGTTTTCTTCTTTCATCAAATGTAAATCTAATTCATGAACAAGTTCATTGAAATTTTTATAAATGCTTGATAATTCAGGATGTCTGCCCCCATGTCTTTCTGCAACCTTTAATGCAAGACCCATCAATGCCTCCTTATTCTCTTTAATATATCTGTGATGCTTATTAATAATATAAGCCGTCAATTCGTGTAAAGGCATAGAATTAAAATCTAAATCTTCCTTTTCTTTATCAATTTGACTTAACTCCTGTTCCACTTGTTTATAATCTACCCCTGCTTCCACACATGCTTCCTGTATGGTTTTCTTCCCTCCACAACAAAAATCAATACCATATTTCATAAATACTTTCACCTTTCTCATATCTTTCGCTGCTATTTCCCCAATGGTTTCAGCATGCTTTGTAATTTTTACTCTCCATTCAACGGGTCCTTCTTCTAAATATTCCCATTCAAATATATTTCCTCTTTCCGCAAGCATTTGATAATACAATGGTTTAGGATCATGATCATTTAATATAATCATGGACTCTCCATTTTTTAAACTATCAAATTTGGAGAAAATTGTTGGATGCTTCTCTCTTGGCGGAAGCAATCTTACATCCAATTCTAAAACTGTTGTTTCCATAAAAATTAATTTTTGGGCAAATATAAATAATATAATAATATATTAATATATTTTTTTATTTTTTTAGATACAAAACATTGATTTTCAACAAAATATTTTTTATTTTTAAGAGAATAAATAATTCCTTAAATTCGTAGGCAAAAATAGTTTTATGAAAAAATTTTATTGGTTTTATAGTATAACATTACTATTGTTTTTTATAAATCACTTTCAATCACAAGTCCTTTCTGGATTATCCTACAAAGAATACTTTACTGAAGGTAATCACCTCATGCTTGAAAACAACTATTCCTTAGCGCTACAAAACTACCTTCACGCTTACGAATTAGAACCATACAACGCCAACATTAATTATTTATTAGGGAAAGCATATCTTTTTTCTGCTACTGAAAAAAATAAAGCTGAAGAACATTTAGCAAAAGCCATTAATAAAATC
This sequence comes from Bacteroidia bacterium, assembly GCA_026003255.1. Taxonomy (GTDB): domain Bacteria; phylum Bacteroidota; class Bacteroidia; order B-17B0; family Aurantibacillaceae; genus BPGX01. The sequence continues at coordinate 31,087 of BPGX01000008.1, forward strand.
AAGAAAAATTATATTCCCGATGATCCATCTGAAAAATCTGCACCAGTATTGGCTTTGTATTACTACGCACAAGCCCTACACATTAACTACAAGTTTGATGAAGCTATACAATACTACGACCGTTTCCTACAATCACTCGGCAAAGCCGCCAAATCATGGGAAAAAGAAGTTACCTTCAAAAAAAATCAATCCATTTATGCTAAAACATTAGTATCAAATCCTATCAACATTAAAATCACCAACTTAGGAGATAGCATTAATAGTGAATACCCTGAATATGGCGCTGTTTTAACTGCAGATGAACAAATGCTTATTTACACCACTCGCAGACCAGGTGGTGTTTGTGGAGATAGAACTGCCGATGGTGGCTTTTATGAAGACATCGTTGTGTCCTTCAAACTGGATGATAAAACATGGTCAAAACCTAAACCTTTGAGCGAATACGTCAATACCTGTGGACATGAAGCATCCATTAACCTAAGCCCTGACGGACAAATTCTCATTTTGTATAAAGACGATGAAGGCGGAAACATCTACTACTCTCAATGGGATGGGAAAAACTGGTCTTCTCCTCAATCATTCGGTTCTGATGTAAATACTCCTCATTGGGAAACACACGCGTGTCTGTCCCCAGATGGAAATACATTATATTTCGTTTCTGACCGTCCGGGCGGAGTCGGTGGCAGAGATATTTATCGTGTTGTTAAACTTCCAAATGGTAAATGGAGTAAAGCCGTTAATCTGGGCTATCCTATTAATACCCCTTACGACGAAGACGGCGTATTCATGCATCCAGATGGCAAAACCTTGTTTTTTTCTTCAAATGGACATACCAGCATGGGTGGATTTGACATTTTCTTTTCTGTTCGCGATGAAGAAGGAAAATTTTCAGAACCCATCAATCTTGGATATCCTATCAATACACCAGATGATGACCTGTTTTATGTAACATCTCCCGATGGCAAACGTGCTTACTACTCTTCCGTTCAGGAAGGTGGATTGGGAGATAAAGACATTTACATGATTTCAATTCCTGAAAGTGCCGAAAAACCTGTTGTTATCTATAAAGGTAAAATCGTAGCAGCTTTTGGAGAAGCATTACCAGATGATATTACCATCGTACTAACTGACAAAGAATCAGGTGAAACTGTCGGTATGTATAGACCTCAAAAAAATGGAAGTTTTGTTTTCACTTTAAGACCTGGAGCAAACTACAAAGTATCCTACCAATCCAATGGAGAAGAATTTTTTAGTGATGAAATCTATGCCGACAAATCCGAATCCTATCAGGAAATTCAAAAGGAATTACAATTAGAACCTGTGAAAGTTCTTGGAAAAATCACCGTCAAAGAAAAAGGCATCATCTTAAACATCTCATGCTTTAATGATTTTAAAGAGAAGAAACCACTTTCGAATGCCATTGTTTACGTTATAGAAGAAAGAAAAAATAAAAATTATGGGGTATATAAAACAGATGACAATGGTAACATTAACAACATCTTATTATCAGCAGGAAAAACCTACACATTAGTTTTTGAACACAACCATAAAGTCATTGAAGAACGAGCCATTCAGACACCGCAAACTCAATTAGGCGAAGCACTCACAGAAATTTTCTTCTTAAACAAAGAAGGTGCTACAGCAGGCAAAAAATATCTTTCAGTAAAAATCATAAATTCCAAAAATAAAAAGCCCATTCCAGATGCCTCTGTTGTAATCAAATCAGATAATGGCAATCAAATTGAACAAGTAACAGATAATAAAGGAAATATAGATAAAATTGAACTTTTAGCCGGGTTAAATTATACCATCCTGCCCTACAAAAGCGGATATTATGGTGAACCACTCATTATTAACACTTCAGATCTACCAGAAGGTCTTACAATTAAAACGCTTTCTATCAAATTGGAAGGAAAATCAAAAGAAGATATAACCAGATATGAAGTTTACTTCAAATACAAAGAATATGCTATTGATACCAACGATGTTAAATGGAAAAACTTTATTAATAACATCATAACAAAATCACAACAAGGAAAAGTAACAATATACATTACTGCCAGCGCATCCAAAGTACCTGCATCAATGACAAATATCGTCCTTTCTAAAATGAGAGGAGAATTTTTAAGAGATCAGATAGTGAAATATCTTATTACTCACGGAGGTAATAAAGACAATATTCACTTCAAAATAAATGCAATTGTTTCCGGACCTGAATATTCTAAAAAAACACCTGCAAAAGTTTATGAAAAATATCAATATGTAAAAGCAATCACAGAATAAAACTCTCTTAAGTTATAAAACCAATCTCAATCCATCATAAGCAACAAAAACATTATCAGGCAACTCTCTTGAAACTTCTTCATGTTTCCCTAATTGATGTGAAATATGTGTAAGATATGCTCGGCGAGGATTTACTTCCTGAATTAATTGTAATGCTTCGTTTAAAGTAAAATGTGAAACATGCTTTTCTCTCCTTAATGCATTAACTATCAAAACCTCTAAATTTTTTATTTTATTTTTTTCAACATCACTGATGTAATTGGCATCTGTAATATAAGCAACTTTCTTATTAAAAACATAGCCCAGAACAGGCATCCTATAATGTAACAACTCAACTGGTTGAATATAAATACTATTTATGTAAAAAGGCATTGTATCAATAATATGCACGTCTATTTCCGGTATACCCGGATATTTCTCATCACTAAACACATAATAAAATTCTCTCTCTAATGCCCTCAAAACCCTATCAGAAACATATACCGGCATCTTCTTCTTTAAAATGAAATTGAAGGCCCGCACATCATCCATCCCAGCAATGTGATCCTTATGCTCATGTGTATACAAAATGGCATCAATCCTCTTTATTTTTTCTCTCAACATTTGCTGCCTAAAATCAGGTCCTGTATCCACTACAATTGTCGTTTCCTCATCCCTAACAAGAATAGAACTTCTCAATCGCTTATCTCTTTCATCATCAGAAATGCAAACAGCACACTCACAACCAATCAATGGAACTCCTTGTGATGTCCCTGTACCTAAAAAAATTACCTCTAACATTGTCAAATGTTTAATGTAAAAAAAATTAAATTAATAAACTCATATCATTGTGATTATCTTTGCTTCAAAACTCGCTCTCGTTTTCTATTACGAATATATTCTTCAATGGCTCTTTTGCTCGTATACCATTCTTTACCCTCTTTGTAGGCATCTATTTTTCCTCGTCTTGCAAGCAAACTAATATATTCTGCATTATAAGGCACTTCCGGCTCACTCACAATCTCTGAAATAGGTTCATAAGTATCGTACCCCGGAGTAGAATTCAAATAAATATCAAGCGAACGCTCCACTGCTTGTAATATCAACTGAAAAAATTTTTTGTAATCCCCATTATTAGCCATATCTAATGCGCTGTAATACTTCTTTCTGTCTTGCTTTAATATGATGGCAGGCGGATAGCCCGCACTCATCAAAATCAAATTCATTATCAATCTTGCCACACGTCCATTCCCATCAAAAAAAGGATGAATCCATACAAACCGATGATGAAACAAAGCCGCCAAATAAATTACAGGCAAATTATCAGGATTGTTACTAATATAGTCAATCATCTCATCCATGTAAGCATCCACCTTTGTCGCTGATGGCGGAATAAAATTTGCCCCATTAATTCTTACACCCGCATTACGATAACGACCCGCAATAAATTCATCAATCTTCTTCATTACAATAAAATGTACATCCAGAATATCTTTTGCGTTTAACTTATAATCTGGCTTTACTAATTGTTCAACAAAATTTATGGCATCTTGATGACCTATCACTTCCAAATGTTCTTTCAAGGTTTTTCCTCCAATTGTAATACCCTCTTCTAAAACTAATCTCGTTTCATTCAAACTTAATGTATTCCCTTCAATAGCATTAGAATGATGGTTCCACTCTAAATATAACCCTTCTCTAACTCTATTTAGTACCGCTGGAGATAAAGGTCTTTTACTATCCAACAAATCTTTTTTGTTTTGCACTCTATTGAGCAATTCTTCAAGTTCCTGAAAGGTTTCTGAATTTATGTAATACCACTTATTCAACATATTTTTTTGCCACAAATTTACAAATAATATCGTTTGCAATAAATTTTTTATTTCCCGATATTATTTTTTTTAACAAAAATTAAGAAGCCCTGATAAACAGGGCTTCAATTTCATCTATTGCATTTTATTCTTACAAAAAAAATCAAACTAAAAAGTGGCTAAGTATTCAGCTGTGCCTTCATGAGTTGGCTTCATGGCTTTTTTACCTTCTGTCCAATTGGCAGGACAAACTTCACCATGCTTTTCAACAAACTGTAACGCTTCCAAAGTTCTTAATGTTTCATCAATATTTCTACCAATTGGTAAATCATTAATTAATAAATGTCTTACAATTCCATTTTTATCAATCAAATACGTAGCACGATAAGCAATCATCTCGGATGTAGCCACAAAATTTTCGTTTTCATCAATGTAATACTCTCCATTTAAACAGCCAAAATTAGCGGCAATTGTTTTATTAGTATCTGCTACTATAGGATAAGTAATCCCCTTAATACCGCCTTGTTTCTTTTCCATTTGCAACCAGCCCCAGTGACTTTGTTCAGTATCTGTGCTACATGCTACTACTTCACAATCTCTTTTTCTAAACTCTTCTAATTTCTCCTGAAATGCCCACAACTCAGTAGGACAAACAAAAGTGAAATCTTTTGGATAAAAGAAAAATACAACATACTTTTTACCAAGATACTGATCTAATGAAAAATCATTAACAATGTCTTTGCCATTAATTACTGCTGCTGCTTTGAATGACGGTGCTTTTTTTCCAATAATAGTTGTCATAGTTTTTAAATTTTAATTTGTGCAACAAAGTTACTTCATTTAATGACTATTCACACAAAAAATTTTTTCTATTCAACTATAAATTTTATCTATGTTTAATAATCCTTAATTTTGCAAAATAATTTTGAATCATGAAAAAAGTAAGGATTGTACTTTACAGCATTACTTTTTTAGTTTTTGTTTCCTGTACTATTCAAAAAAGATTGTATAGAAATGGTTATTACATAGAGGGACTAAAAAACAAGAAAAAACACACTGAATTATACACAAACGTTTCTCCTCTTTCAATTCATCATTGGAAAAAAAATATTGAACAAAATACTATAGCATCAAATTCAAATCATTTATTCCACTTTAAAAAACAACTAAAGACATCTGACGATCCCTGTGCCGATACACTCATTTTCAAATCTGGAGAAATTCTGGTTGTAAAAATTTTAGAAATTTCTGAAACAACTATCAAATATAAAAAATGTGATTACTTAAATGGACCAACCTACTCTATTTCAAAAAATAAAATTTATCTCATCAAATATGGCAATGGAACGCAAGAACACATCTTACCAGATTCAGAAACAAACTTAGATGAAAAGGATGAAAAAATAAATGATGAAGAACCAAATTTTGATTATGGGTATAATAAAAAACATGAACCAAGCATACCTCCAGGTAATAGACGAACTCATCCCGATGCATTAATTTCCATATTTTCTCTTTTAGGAGGATTTGCAATATTATTCTCAGAAATTACAATAGGTTTTATTTTTGGAAATGTCCTGCTAGTTGTTGCATTGTTTTCAGCAAGACACGCCGTACGTGAAAGCGTACTTCATCCTGAATTATATAAAGGACAAGGTTTTGCTCGTGCTATGATGTACATTAATTTAATTGTATGGACATTACTTTTCGTGATATCGCTGGCTGCACTACAATATATCCCGGCTAATATCCCAAATTATTCATTAATATTTAATTTAATGATTGGTTACATCATCTTCCAGTTAATTGTCTTGCTTATATTTTTCATTACCTCCAAAAAAATAGATTTTTAGAAATCATAAAACCTGCTCTCTAAATTTTGTTAAGCAACTTGCTTGTCAAACTATTTTGGAATTAAATTTGTTTGCAACTTTTACAAAAATTCAAAAACTATGAAAAAAGTAATATCTTATATCTTTACAGGAATAATTGGTGGACTTACTTTCTGGACAGTTAATTATTTTATTTCCAGTCAACAACATATTTCTAATTTAAGCTCAACTAATACTCAAAATCCTATTCATAAAGTAAATTACGCATCTCATAACCTTAGTCTACTTAATAATGATTTTTCCACCGCGGTTGAAAAAAGCATCAATGCAGTAGTACATATCCGAACAATTACTGAAAAAACAAACATTCTTTACAACCCCTTTTCAAGCTGGTTTTTCGGCACACAACCTCAAGTACAACCATATATTCAGGAAGGAAGCGGATCTGGTGTAATTATTTCTGACAATGGATATATAGTTACCAATAATCACGTTATCAAAAACGCTGACAAAATAGAAGTTACACTCAATGATAAGAGAAAATATACTGCTCAGTTAATCGGCACTGACCCTTCTACAGATCTTGCTGTATTAAAAATTGATGAGAAAAATCTACCCTATATCATCTTTGGTAATAGTGATGAAATAAAAATTGGTGAATGGGTATTAGCCGTTGGTAATCCTTTTAACCTCTACTCTACTGTTACCGCCGGAATCATAAGTGCAAAAGGTAGAAATATCCACGTCATTGAAAACAATCCAGAAAATGGCAATTTCCCAATCGAATCATTTATACAAACCGATGCTGCTGTAAATCCCGGTAACAGCGGCGGTGCACTCGTCAATATAAATGGCGAACTCATTGGAATCAATACCGCCATTGCTTCAAATAATGGCGCCTACCAAGGATATGCCTTTGCCATTCCAGTAAATGTAGTAAAAAAAGTAGTGTCTGATATTATTGAATTTGGCACTGTTCAAAGAGCATATTTAGGCGTTTCTATCACTGATATTGACGCCAATTTTGCCGAAGAAAAAAAATTAGAAACATTAAATGGAATTTATGTACACGATGTACTACCAGGTGGTGCAGCCGATGAAGCAGGCATCTTACCAAATGATATAATTATAAAAATAAACGAAATTAATGTCAACAAGGTGTCCGAATTTCAGGAACAATTGAGCAAATATAGACCCGGTGATAAGGTAAAAATTACAGTATTAAGAAAAAATAAAACACTAAACTTTGATGTAACTCTAAAAAATAAAAAAAACCAAATTACGCTTCTTAAAAAAGAATCTACAAATACTTTTTCTCTATCTAAATTAGGAGCATCATTTGAAGAAATTTCTTCAGAAGAAGCAAAAAAATTAGGCATTGATGGCGGTGTAAAAATTGTGAATCTTGAACAAGGTAAACTTATGGCCGTAGGTGTAAGAAAAAATTTTATTATCACCTCCATTAATAAGAAAAAAGTAACTTCCGTTAATGACCTCAAAGATATTCTGGAAAAAAATGATAACGGTGTAGTTTTAATAGAAGGTCTTTATCCTAATGGAATCAGAGCTTATTATGGTTTTAATCTGTAACTTAGACAATAAACAAAGGAACATTTATTCGATGTCTCACTTCATCAATGGTTGTACCTAATAAAAAGTCCTTAAAGCTTTTATGCCCGTGAGAACCCATAATTAAAATATCAACATTTTCTTTACTAACAATTTCAGGTATTTTAATTTTCGGATTACCGAAATCTAATCTATATTCACATTGAATACCTTTGTTCCTTAATGTGTTACAATAATTTTCCAAATACTTCCTATCAGACATTAATTCTGCGCTTTCAGTTTGATATTGGTAAACAAGTGCACCTACATTATCAATAATGTGAATTAGCATAATAAGTGTATTTTCATTAGCCAGCTGTAATGCATAATTAATTGCTTTATTATCAGAAGACGAAAAGTCCACACTTACTGCAATCTTTGAAAACGATGTCTTTTTCTTTTCTACAACTATATCTGAAAAGTTCCCATGAATAGATCGCACTTCTTGTTTGTAAGAATACAATAAAGGTACAACAATTACATATATTAAAAGTGCAAGACACAAGAAAATAATAGGAATAAATATCATACCATACAAAAATGGATTGTTGGAATTCATCAAATAACCAGACACTTCATTAAATACCATTTTCAAATTTAAAACAAGCAGAATACCCACAGCAACCCATGACAAAAGTTTTTGCCAACGTGGTATAGTATATTCTCCCATTAAATTTTTATTGCTGACAAAATGAATAAGTGGAATAATTGCAAAACCCAATTGCAAACTCAAAACTACCTGACTTAATATCAATAAATTAGAAACTTTTTCTTCTCCTAAAAAAATGACCGTCAAACCAGCTGGAACGATGGCTAATAAACGGGTAACAATTCTACGCACAACTGGGTTTAATCTTAGATTTAAATATCCCTCCATTATTATCTGACCAGCCAGAGTGCCCGTAATAGTTGAACTTTGACCTGCTGCTATCAAAGCAATTGCAAATAAAACAGGCGCTAATTGATTACCAAGGATGTTTTCTAATAAACGATGTGCCTGCTGTATTTCACTAACATTGTAGTAATTATTCTTAAAAAAAACAGTTGCTGCTACAATCAATATAGAAGCATTCACCAAAAATGCGATATTTAATGCTAACGCGCTATCTATTAAATTATACTTTATAGCAGACCATATTCCATTTCTATCTCGTTGGATTTTCCGTGTTTGAACTAATGAACTATGCAAATACAAATTATGTGGCATTACCGTTGCACCTATAATACCTATTGCAATGTATAAAGCGTCTTCATTTACAAGTGTTGGAATAAATCCCTTACTAATCTGTTCCACATCTGGCTTGATAATCCATATTTCCAATAAAAAACAAAGTCCAATAATCCCTACTAATGATAAAATAAACGCTTCCAATTTCCTAACACCACGATTCATTAAAAATAACAAAATAAAACTATCTAACATCGTGATTAAAATGCCATTTAATAACGAAATGGAAGGAAAAAGTAAATTTATACCTATCGCCATTCCTATTACTTCTGCCAGATCACATGCAATAATGGCAATTTCAGCAAGAATGTAAAGCAAAAAATTAGGTAGTGCCGGAAAAAAAACTCTGTTTGCCTGCGCTAAATCTAAACCAGTTACAATACCTAATCTGGCACTATGGCTTTGTAATAAAATGGCCATCAAATTACTCATCAATAACACCCATAACAATGAATAACCGAAACTGCTTCCACCCGCAATATCCGTAGCCCAATTACCCGGATCCATATAACCTACACTAATCAAGAAAGCAGGGCCAGTAAACGCTAAAAACCTACGAAAAGGATGCTTATATTCTGTAGAAACCGTTGCATTAATTTCATCTAATGACTTTAAATTTCTTTTTTCAGACATAATTTAATTTGCTCACAAATATACATAATTAAACCTATCTAAAATAATTTTTAGACAAACCTAAAATTTTTATTAGACAAATTGAAAATACTAAATATTAACAGGCACTCTATTTTCTATTGATCTACTTAAAGTTAATTCATCTGCATAATTTAAATCTTCGCCAACAGAGATGCCTTTTGCTAATGTGGTAATTTTTATATCGCTTACTAAACGAATTTTTTTTGTCAAATAAAATCCTGTGGACTCACCATCCGGCGTAGCATTCAAAGCTAATATCACTTCATCCACTGGATGTTCTTTTAAGCGAATAATCAAACTTTCAATATTTAACTGCGATGGACCAATTCCATTTATTGGAGAAATTAATCCACCTAACACATGATATACCCCATTATAAGTATTCGTGTTTTCTATTGCCAGAACATCCGAATAATCTTCTACAACACAAATAATTTGATGATTTCTTCCACTATTAGCACATATATTACAGATATTGTTATCATCAATATTTCCACAAACACTACACTTCTTCAACTTTTGCTTAGCATCGATTAAACTTTGTGCTAATTGATAAGCATACATCTCATCTTTTCGTATAATTTCAAGAACCAGCCGTAAAGCTGTTTTTTTTCCAATACCTGACAACTCAGATAACAAATCTATCAATTTTTCTATGATTCTTTCTTCCATAGCAATATGCCCCGTAAATTTACAATATTATTCTCTTCTCATGATGATATATCGTAAATAAAAATTCAGTATGTTTGCTCAAAAAAAATGAAAATCATTATTACTGGCGGTGCTGGTTTTATTGGCACTCATGTTGTGAAGTTGTTTGTAAAAAAATATCCCAATTATTCAATTTACAATTTAGATGCGCTCACGTATGCTGGTAATCTTGAAAACTTAAAAGACATAGAAACCTACCCTAATTATCATTTCATCAAAGCCGATATTACAGACGAACAACACATTAATTCTTTATTTCAAGAAATTCAACCAAATGCAGTGATTCACCTGGCAGCCGAAAGTCACGTAGACCGAAGCATCATGAACCCTAATCAATTTGTTATTACAAACGTATTAGGTACTATTCATCTTTTAAATGCTTCCAGAAAATTAAACGATTTTCAGGTATTTTATCACATAAGCACTGACGAAGTGTATGGTTCACTTGGTGAAACCGGCTACTTTACCGAAAAAACACCTTACGATCCCCGTAGCCCATACAGTGCCTCCAAAGCATCATCCGATCATTTTGTAAGATCATATTATCACACTTACCATCTGCCAATAAAAATTTCAAACTGTTCTAATAATTATGGTCCATATCAATTCCCTGAAAAGCTTATACCACTCTGTATAAATAACATATTGAATGAAAAACCGCTTCCTATTTATGGAAAAGGAGAAAATGTCAGAGATTGGCTATTTGTAGAAGACCACTCAAGAGCAATAGATTTAATCTTTCATAAAGGAAAAATTGGCGAAACCTACAACATTGGCGGAAACAGCGAAAAGAAAAACATTGAAGTCGTGCAAACACTCTGTAAAATCATGAACAAAAAGATGAACAAACCGGAAGGTTATTATGAAAAACTCATCACTTTTGTAAAAGACAGAGCTGGGCATGATTTAAGATACGCCATTGATTTTACTAAACTAAAAACAGAACTTAACTGGACACCTTCTGTTTCTTTTGAAGAAGGCATTGAAAAAACAATTGATTGGTATTTGAACAATTCCGATTGGCTCAAAAGTGTTACATCCGGAAACTATCAAAAATACTACGAAGAACAATACATCAAAAGATAGTTTTATTGGTCATTATGAAATTATCGGACTATAATTATTTAATTACCGGTGGCGCTGGTTTTATTGGTTCACACTTAACCGAGTATTTAGTTCACCAAAACTGCAAAGTCATTATTATTGACAATCTTTCAACTGGATCACTTGAAAACATTAGACATCTCAAAAGTGTCGAATTTATTCAAAGTGATATAAACGACATTAAAACATTAAACAAAGTTTTACCTAAAGTTGATTTTATTTTTCACCTTGCGGCACTTGGATCGGTCAACAGAAGCGTTGAAAATCCTTTGAATACACATTTAGCCAATTCAACAGGTTTTTTAAGTATATTACAAACGGCAAAAGAACATCACCTCAAAGGTATTATTTATGCATCTTCCTCTTCTGTTTATGGTGATGATACGCATCTTCCAAAAGTAGAAGATAAAACCGGTAAACCACTTTCACCCTATGCTGTTACCAAAATTACAAACGAATTATACGCGAATGTTTTTTGGAAACTATTTCAATTGCCAATTATTGGGTTGAGATATTTCAATGTTTTTGGACCACGACAAAATCCTCATGGACCTTATGCTGCCGCTATCCCAATTTTCATTCAAAAAATGATGAACAACGAAAGTATTTACATTCATGGTACTGGAAATCAAAAAAGAGATTTCACTTATGTAGAAAATGTAGTAGAAGCCAATATCAAAGCATTAGAAGCCATCCTGCAAAATAAACAAGAAGCGTTTGGAGAAGTTTTTAATGTCGGATGTCAGCAAAACATCAGTATCAACAAAGTATTTCAGATTTTATCTAAAAAATTGAATTATACTCAATCGCCCATTTACACTGAATCGAGAAAAGGCGATATTTTTGAGTCATTAGCCGATATTTCCAAAGCAAAAAAATTATTAAACTATCAGCCCAAAGTTTTTTTTGAAGAAGGCATTGATAAAACTTTACAATTCTATCTTAATAAAACATCAACGACAAAAAACTAAAAACTATGTATAGTGCCTTTCAACAACATCTTCAAAGACAATTAAAAGAAATTGAAGAAAGCGGATTATTTAAAAGAGAACGAATTATTGCTTCTGAACAAGGCGCAGTTGTAAAATTAGCAGATGGGAAAGAAGTAATAATCTTTTGTGCGAATAACTATCTTGGTTTATCTTCACATCCTAAAGTCAAAGAAGCAGCCAGAAAAACATTGGAAACACGGGGCTATGGCATGAGCAGTGTACGATTTATTTGTGGAACACAGGACATTCACAAAGAGTTAGAAAGAAAAATTGCTGAATTTCTTGGAACGGAAGATACTATTCTCTACGCTGCTTGTTTTGATGCCAATGGTGGTGTTTTCGAACCGCTCTTTACTGAAGAAGATGCTATTATTTCAGACGAATTAAACCATGCGTCCATCATTGATGGGGTAAGATTATGCAAAGCGCAAAGATATCGTTATAAGAACTGCGACATGAATGACTTAGAAGAACAATTAAAGAAAGCGCAGGCACAACGTTTTCGAATTATTGTTACAGATGGGGTTTTCAGCATGGATGGTTATGTAGCTCCATTAGATAAAATCTGTGATTTAGCCGAAAAATACAATGCTTTAGTGATGGTAGATGAAAGTCATGCTACGGGCTTCATCGGAAAGACCGGGCGTGGTACAATTGAATTAAAAAATGTAATGGGACGTGTTGATATTATTACCGGCACATTAGGAAAAGCATTGGGTGGTGCGATGGGAGGATTTACAACAGGAAGGAAAGAAATTATTGAAATGCTCAGACAACGCTCCAGACCTTATTTGTTTAGCAACTCCTTGGCACCACATATTGTGGGGGCATCTATTGCTGTGTTTGATTTATTAAGTGAAACCACTGAGTTAAGAGATAAACTAGAATGGAATGTCAATTATTTTAAAAAAGGTATTAAATCGATTGGATTAGAAATTAAAGATGGTGAGAGTGCCATTGTTCCCGTTATGCTGTACGACGCAAAGTTATCTCAAATATTTGCAGATAAGTTGTTAGAAGAAGGCATTTATGTGATTGGATTCTTTTATCCTGTGGTTCCAAAAGGACAAGCACGAATCAGAGTGCAACTTTCTGCCGCACATGAAAAAGAACATTTAGATAAAGCTATTGCTGCCTTTGAAAAGGTGGGCAAAGAATTAGGTGTTATTAAGTAACTTAGAATTCGTTCTTCAATTATCTTCTCGCATCTTTGATATTTTCAAAAGAACTACTGAAAAGCTAAGTTAGTTTTTTATTTCCTGACTTGTAACTTTTAGTGCGGTGTAAAAAGTTTATTTATGATTTCGCTTAAATTTTTTGGAATCGGTGTAGATATATTAAACTTTTTTTCGTTCATCTTATCATAAATCTCTCCATCTAATACTCTCCTACTCTCCTGTACAAATCTCTTAATGCTTACCCCTGTTTTTAATTCAATATGCTTGGAAATCGCTAATGCTATAAAACAAATCAATATATGAAGTTGTATCGGCTCTTCTTTATAGTGATATATCGGTCTTGTCTTTATGTCGCTTTTTGATATCCTAAATGCTTGCTCTATTCTGTATAACTCATGATATCTTTCTATTATCATCCTATCATCTGCCACAGATGAATCTAAACTCGTATAATATCCTTTTATCCCAAGTAATTGTTTCGTCTTTTGTATAAGTTCTTCGTTCAACTCAACCTTTGATTCTGTCATTTTAATAAACTTTATTCTCTTCTTCTTATGAGGATTTTCAAGTATATCTTTTGCTTTTTGAATTTGTTGTTCCATTTCATATTTGTCCTTGTGATATCTGGGTGTAGAATAACTACAAATTAAATCCCCTTTATCTGTTTTTATTCTAATACTATGCCCATTTATTCTTTCTAACTCTTTATCTATCTTATCTATTAACCACTTCGGTAAATTACCCAATCTCGCTCCTACAATATAATCTATCTTATGCTTTTGAAGTTCTTCTATATTGGATTTGCTTATCATCCCTGCATCGGCAACAATAGTAACAGAAGAAATATTATGCTTTTGCATAAATCTTTTTACAACAGGAATAAGTGTATGACCTTCAAATGTATTCCCAGAAAATATATCATAACAAATCGGAAAGCCATCTTGGGTAACCATTAAAGCAACCAATATCTGTGGTTGATGCATTTTATTGTCTTTTGAAAAGCCATTTGCCCGCAATTTATCTTCTTCAAATGTTTCAAAATACAATGTAGTAACATCATAAAACAAAAGATTAAAACTACATTGATAATGTTGTTTTACAAATTCCAATACTTTTCTTTCAGTAATGTTTTTTAACTGATAATGTTGGGGCACCAGTTTATAATAATTTTTACGAACATGTTGAATACCAAAATAATCTTCTATAAGGCGAATAGATTGCAATTTAGATGCAGGTTCAAATACTCTGATGGTAGCCAAATCATTTAATAAATCAGGCAATACATTTAAGCCCATTAAATGAAGTATCTTGTTGATAGTGTTGTAGAAAAAACGATACTTAACCCCCAGAAAATTACAATTATCTAATGATACCAAAAGTGTAGATGGTTGTGGAAATAAAGAGAGTTGATGAGAATGCTTTTGAATCCATTGCTGAGCGAGATGTATCATTTGTTTAAGTTCTGCCTCCGAATGAGCAGAGCCAATGTGTTTGAGAACGATGCGTTTGTTATTACGATAAGTTACAACTTGAACTGCTTTTGCATGAGAAGCCGTTGAAACCACTCTAACCTTCATAAAAAAAATGCTTTAGTGCGGTAAAAAGCACTAATTTTAAGGAAAAACATACTGAAAATCAAATACTTAAAAAATTAAAAAATAAAATGGGTACAAGTCGGGAGAAATTATTGAAATGCTCAGACAACGCTCCAGACCTTATTTGTTTAGCAACTCCTTGGCACCACATATTGTGGGGGCATCTATTGCTGTGTTTGATTTATTAAGTGAAACCACTGAGTTAAGAGATAAACTAGAATGGAATGTCAATTATTTTAAAAAAGGTATTAAATCGATTGGATTAGAAATTAAAGATGGTGAGAGTGCCATTGTTCCCGTTATGCTGTACGACGCAAAGTTATCTCAAATATTTGCAGATAAGTTGTTAGAAGAAGGCATTTATGTGATTGGATTCTTTTATCCTGTGGTTCCAAAAGGACAAGCACGAATCAGAGTGCAACTTTCTGCCGCACATGAAAAAGAACATTTAGATAAAGCTATTGCTGCCTTTGAAAAGGTGGGCAAAGAATTAGGTGTTATTAAGTAACTTAGAATTCGTTCTTCAATTATCTTCTCGCATCTTTGATATTTTCAAAAGAACTACTGAAAAGCTAAGTTAGTTTTTTATTTCTAACCCACAAAAATCATTACTTTTGTATTAAATAAATTTTATGTTACGGTTGTATGTTTTGTTCTCTTTAATTTGTTTGAAAATGTTTTCACAAGAGGAATTGGAAACTAAAAAATGGTTTGCATTGGGTATGCGAAGTACTGCAAGCGTTTTTTCTCACGATGGTGTAGGTATAGGCACTGGTGGACAATTTCGTATTCAATTTAATCAACGTTTAAACAGCGATTGGTTTGCGGATTACATTACTATTAATATAAACAATAAAGTAAAGAGCGAATATGCTCATATTGGCTGGTCTGTTTTATTTTATCCTTTCCAGTCCATGTTATATCCTAAAATTTTTCAACCATATATTCTCGCGGGTCATTGTTTTGACTATAATAAAAAAACTTCCATTAAGGGTGCAACGCAATATAGGGAGCGATGGGGTTCTGCAGTACAAGCAGGAATCGGTTCTCATTTTAATATTACAAAACGTCTGGATATTTCTTTAATGGCTCAATACATGATACATCTAACTTCTGAAATTACCTTCACAGAAGGTAATTCTGATAACATACAGTTTAATCAATCTTCACCCAATACATTAGAAGGCCATCTGCTTATTACAATTAGTGTGAATTATAAAGTATTCGGTTATGGAAAATAAACACTGTTACATCATTATCATTATTTTATTTTTCTTATTGAAGGTGTCATATTCACAAAGTGAATCTTATGTAAAAAAAGGTGTGATCAAATCTACTGCTACAATTAGTTCATCTAAAATTTTGTCCAGAAATTTATCTCCATTTTACATTCATGGCTTATTGGAGTATTATACAGAAGATAATGTTTCAGTAGCTGGTGAAGGATATTATTATCTTGGTGACTGGGCTGATAGAAACTCTCCATTAGGGTTTCACCATAGTTTATTTTTTGGTGCTAATTATCATTGGGTAAAAAAGAATAATGATATGTATTTAGGATTTTTACCTGGTATAAGTTTTACCAGAATAAATACTTTTATGAATACATTGCAATATAAAAAAGTATCATTCAATCCATTGTTAGGACTCAATATTGGATACAATTATTATGTTGGAAAGTATTTTCATTTTTTTATCCAGAACAAGTGGGTATTCGGAGAAAACATTAATCTGCTTCCATTAAATTTAAGTGATTTCAGAATCTCAGCAGGACTGGGATTTAACTTATCTTTATTGAAATAACTTACTCTTTCAAAAAGTAACTATAGTTTTGAAATAATTTTCCAAAAACATAGTACTGAATAAGTGCTGTTTCGGTTTCACTCGTTTCCCACGCAGGGAATCTTACAAATAGTAAATCCGGGTCATATTTATAGTCCTTTCCATATTTACTGTTTATTTCAGGAGTGGAGGGTTTATAATAAAAAGAGTAAGTTTTAATATGTGGAGGATTTTTGTAAGAAAGCTTCAATTGAGCAAATGGTTGAATCATAGCAATAGAATCCACTAATTTTTTATTCAGATGTGTAATGAGTTTATTAGCATTCAAGTTTTGTAAATAAGCAAGGTATTGTTTTACTTTGATAGGTTGCGCATTAATTTTTTGACCATTTCCATTGAATACTACCAATTCATTTGTATTAATAATCTCAATTTTGAATGAAGAATCTGGCTTTTCAAAATTTTTATATTCAACATAATTTAGTTCTGGTGGGGTTGCATTAATTACTAAATTACTTCTCCAATCTTCCGCATTTGTAAAATAACGAACCGTTAAGTATCCAGCAAAGCCCGGAATATGACAGATAAAAGGATCATCATAGTTTTTATCTTCATCTAAATTAGTCAGCAACATAAATGTTCCTTCGTAATCCTGAGTATTATGCCCTACATAATATTGTTTAATAAGTTTTTTACCAGAATAAATTTTGACCTGTGTAGCAAAACCAGCCATTGTTCTAAGAACGCCTGCTTTCATAGATTTAGGCACCGGATATTTGACTTCTACCATTCGAATGGTATATAGTAATGTTTGTATAGCATCAGGTCTAACTTTGTAAGTATCATTTACATACCATCCTTCTTTTTTTCTCTCAAGTGTAACCGTGTTTCCTTTTTTATCGGATAAAATAATTTTAGTAATACTTGCCGTATCTTCAACTTTAAACCTTTTGGCTTCTTCATTTAATGTTGATGATTTCCCTTTAATGTTTTTAACCCAAAGTGCGATAACCACCAATAAAGCTAAAATACCTAATAATAAAAGAGTGCCCCAATTTTTTTTCATGGAATAATATTACTTAGTGTTTTTATATTCGGACTTTTGAGAAAATAAAGCATCCCCAAGGATGTTATACCTTATAGAAATTTCATATCCTCCTGTGCCTTTAGTGGCAATTTTATATGTAGAAATGTTATAATCGTAAGCGATATTTATTGCAAATGCTCCCATATCAAACAATAATTGAGCAATAAATGCATCTTTGTTACGATAATAGATTCCAAGCCCAGCTTTAATTTCTTTTTTTTCACCCGTGATTTTCGTTCCGTTTTTGAAACGATATAAAACGTGTGTTCCTAAATTCAATTCTCTGGCGGGTTGTTGGATTTGATATAAAACATTGGGCATTACGCTGATTGCTGTACCGCTAATATCAAAAAGACCTGTCGTATGAAAGGTAAAACGCGCGGGCAATCTATAGTCCGAAGCAGTTGTAAAGCTTGTTTTCGGGGCATTGATATGATACGCACCTATGCCTAATTTGATTAAAGTTACATAATCTCTTTCTTCACTAATCTTTTTAGTAGAGTATTCGTAAGCCAGACCGGCTCCCACATCTGTGTAGGTAAATTTTCGAAACGAATAGTATTCACCCGTTGGCAAATTTTCATCAAATTTTTCACCATCAAATTGCTGAGAAAAAAGCAGTTTAGGGTATTTAGCGTTGTTAGTAGTTGGCCCGCCACACAATCCAATACCGAAAGCAGAATTTTTGGAAAGTTTGACAATACCGCTTACATTAAGTCCGATACTTAAAATTGAAAAATTGGCAACGCCGGCAACATCATTATACACGGTCAATCCACCTCCCAAAAAAGCATTCCGCTTTTTATTTTTAAAGAAACCACCATCTACCTGTAATGCCATGGTTTTGAATGGATTACCCATTGCTGACCATTGATTGCGGTAATTGGCAATCGCTCTGAAATACCCATTAAAAAAACCAGTATAGGCCGGGGAAATAAACAAGGGTGATTCTTGTATTTGTGAAAAATGAATATCCTGCGATAAAACTGTATTTTTTGTAGAAATTACTAATACGACTAATAAATAAATGTAAATTTTTCTCATTATACCCAATAACGCAGTGCAAATATGCATAAAAAATAATATATTAGTAAAAAAATCTTTTTTCATTCCAATTAAAAGAGAAAGTGGGGGGGGGAATACTATAATTGTAAAATTGTACTAAAATTGGTTTAAACCACTCAAAGTTGAGTTCTCTAAGATAAATAATCTTCCATTATATCATTAGTGGTTATTATTTTCTTTAAATAAATCTTGATAAGTGAATTCATTATCTATTTCACCATTTTCTAATTGTATAATTCTATTACAATACTTTAAACTGCTCAATCTATGTGCTATTAATAAAACTGTAATACCATATCGTTGAGAAGTCTCAAATAATGATTTAATAACCTCTTCCTGTGTATTTTCATCTAAAGCACTTGTTGCTTCGTCCATTATAATGAGAGAAGCATCCCTATATAATGCTCTGGCTATTACTAATCTTTGCTTTTGACCACCTGACAAAAAACCACCGCTTTCCCCAACCATGGTATACAATCCATTTGGTAAAGCAGCAACATACTCATCCAGACAAACAGCTTTTAAACATTCCCATACCTTCTTTTCATCAACATTTTTTCTATCTTTACCAAAAGCCACATTGTCCAGAATATTGCTATTTACTAAAAAAATATCTTGATAAACAAAAGCAATTTTTTGCTGCCACAAATGCAAATTACTTGAATTGACTTCAACCCCATCAACTAAAATTCTACCAGCATTTGCCGGCAATAACCCTGACAATACATAAACTAATGAGGTTTTACCAGACCCAGATTTCCCAATAATTCCAATCATTTCTCCTTTTTTTATTTTTAAGGAAATTGATTTTAAGACCAAACCACTATCGCCAGATGAATAGGATAGAGATATACTATCCATAACAATGCTATCATTAAACGATAGATTATCAGAAAATTTATCTGAACACATAACATTTTTTGATTCCAATTCTCCTTTTGATTTTTCAAAAACATCTAATATAAATTCATATTGTTTTATTAATAACAAACTGGAATTAATACGATTTAAAGAAGGTAACAACCTATACGCAGCAGCTAAATAAATAGCCAATAACATCAGAACTTCAGATTTTGACTCATTGAAAAGTATAGCATAAATATATATTAAAACAACTAATGCTAATGCAGACCATTCCAATAATTTTGGGATTATTTGTTGGTATAAATTTATCCTGATTTGTATTGAATTATATATTTTAATTGAGTCAAGTAACCGTGTAATAAAAAAAGAAGATTTATTTTGCATTTTTATATCTGCAAAGCCAGAAATAAGTTCTCGGGAATTATTAAAACTTTTAGTAGCTGCTGTATTAAGGTCAATGCCTAAATGCTGAATTTTTCTTCTAATAAACCAATAAATAACTCCCACTACCGGGAAAATTGAAATTACCAAAATAAAGAAAAGCTTATAATTTATACTTATTATACTTAACAAAATTAAAAAAATAACAACCATCTCGGAAATTATTATTGTGAGTGGGACTAAAACAAAATTTGAAAACTGTACTGGCAATAAACGAATTTCTTTATCAAGTTCACCTAATGTTGTTCGCTTAATTTCTAAAATATTTTTTAGAAAAAAAACTTTGCTCATCTTCTCAGAAAATTCACTTGCCGCTCCTAAACTAACTGAATATTGATATTTCAAAACCATTAGATTAAATAACATCCTAAACAAGAAAAGGAGTAAGATAATAAATAATATAAATAGAACAAACATATCTTCATTAGTAAAACGTAAGAACTGAAAAATATTATTCAGAATTTTATTAGAATTAATAACTCGTGGGTTAGTAGCAATATAAATTGCAGGAAATATTGAAGACAATGCAATAATATCTATCAAACTATTAGCTATACCTCCAAAAATAGAAAAATACAATTTCTTTTTTCTATGCGGCGAAATAATTTTGAAAATCCTTTTATATATATCAATTATACTCAATACTCAAACTTTTAATTAAACTATCCTTTTAATTTACTTCACCTCAAACCTCACCAATTCTGCCTTTTTAGGATTGCTTTTTAATATCTGAATCTTATAGTTTTCTGTTTCTAGCTCTTCATTCTCCTGCGGTATATGCCCAAATAAATAATTCAAATATCCTCCTACTGTATCATACAAAGGATCTTCCGGAATAGGATGCGGCAATGATTCATTCACTGTACTAATATTTGCCATCGCATTAACTACATACTCCGTTTCAGATTTTTTTTCTACCATCGGTTTTTCTTCATCGTGTTCATCCTGAATATCTCCCACTAATTCTTCAATAATGTCTTCCATCGTTATAATACCCGAAACATTCCCAAACTCATCAATCACTATTGCAAATTGTGTATGTTTTTTTTGCAAATCTCTCAATACCTTATTAATCTTTGCATTCTCCGGAACCAGCAATGGCTCTCGCATTAATTGCTTTATACTTTCTCTATTAATGTCCAATTTATTTTCAACTATCAATTTCAATACATCTTTGGTATGTATTACTCCTAGAATATTATTGATATTTTCTGAATACACAGGCATTCTTGAAAATCCATCTTCTAAAATCTTCTTTAAGATTTCTTCTTTACTCCAATTAATATCAATCGCAGAAACTCTATCAACCGGCAGCATTATCTGCTTCACAACCCTATCATCAAACTCAAATACATTTTGTATTAACTCATATTCCGTTGGCTGAATACTTCCACTCTCTTCACTTTCAGTCAAAATCGCTTTTATCTCCTCTTCACTATGTGCTTCATCGTTCAAGTTCTTTACTTTAAACAAATTTAGAAAAGCATTTGAAAATCCATTCAAAATCCAGATAAACGGTCTAAATACCCAATAAAATAAATGTAATGGTAATGCTAATAATAACGCTGCATTTACGGCGTAATGAATACTAATCATTTTTGGAATCTGCTCGCCAAATGTAATATGCATAAAAGTAATGAACGCAAAAGCAATAATAGATGAAATACTATGCAATGTATACGCGCTTATCTCAATGTTAGAAAATACTTGCATAAAAATCGTCGAAACAACTTGCTCTCCAATCCAACCCAGTCCCAAACTTGCCAAAGTAATGCCCACTTGTGTTGCCGATAGATAAGCATCTAATTTAGAAATGACTTTTTTGGCAATACCGGCTAAATAACTACCTTTGTTGACCAATACCTCAATCTGCGATGACCTTACTTTTACAAACGCAAATTCTGCTGCAACAAAAAAAGCATTTAATAAAACAAATAATAACGTTAATAATAACCCTCCTAACATAAATGAATAAACTTATTAATGGTCTTCCTAAATGTTATACAACTTATTAAACATTGATGAAAATAAGATGACACATCATCCTCTACTTCAAATAACAATGTTACTTTCACAACCTGTCGTCCGTCCATTAAAACTTATTTTTTGACAAAATTACTAAAAAATTTACATTGGATTATGGAATATGAATATACTTATGTGTTTGCAATGACAACCTCCACTTTGTATTTCTTTGAATATATTGAATAATTTCTGGCAACAATCTCTCTCTCTTACTCCACTCCGGTTGTAAAAACAAATGACATTCGTGTTTTACTTTTTTACTCATCTCTTCTGCAAACAAAAAATCGTGTTTATTATATACAATTACTTTCAACTCATTCGCTTTCCTCAAATTTTCATCTAAGGGCATTTGCATTTTTTTTGGCGATATACATATCCAATCAAAATAACCCCTTATTTCATAAGCACCTGATGTTTCTAAATAAATCTGAATTTGATTTTGTTTTAGAATTGATGTAAGTTGAAATAAATTATACTGAGTGGGCTCTCCTCCAGTAATCACTACCGCCTTTGCTTTTTGTTCTACAACATTTCTCACTACTTCTTCTACCGCCTTTATTGGATGTACAGCCGCATCCCAACTTTCTTTTACATCACACCAATGACAACCAATATCACACCCTCCAATGCGAATAAAATAAGCCGGCTTTCCAGTATTAAATCCTTCTCCCTGCAATGAATAAAATTCTTCCATTACAGGCAAGTGCGTCCCCTTATTCACTAAATCTAATTTCTCTAATGTATCCATTTTTGCTTGAAAAACAAATTGATTTATTTACCACTAGTTCTTTTGCTCTTCATTATTCACATAATTCACTGACTTAACAAGATTACCTTGTTCGTCATAAAATTTCCACACTCCATTCTTCACATAATCGTTCATATCTTTTCTATAATTCAAATTCCCTTCTTCTTTCACATTCCCGTTTTCATAATATTCTTTATATGAATACAACTTTAATTTTTTGTCAATTAATTCCATCACCACTTTTGGTTTGGAATCAGAATAATTAATGATTCTTTTAATAATAAATCCCTCTTTTTTATCTATTTCCTCGTCTAATTCTATTGATCCATTTTCAAAAAAATCTTTTTGTTTTATCTCCATTCCTTCATAATACATTACTTCCGAACGCATTTGTCCGTTTGGATAATAAGTCAATAATTTACATCTCAAATTATCCACTGCAATTAACTCTCTCTCTAAATTCCCATTCTCCCAATAATTTTTAAACACTTTGATTTGTCCATCAATATAAAAACCCCGATGCAATAATTTCCCACTTGCATAATAATCTTCCTGCCAGCTTTGAGCGTTATAACCCACTTTATTGTAACGAATAGAATCACCTCCCATACAAGGTACTAACTTATTATAAATAACAATTCCGTATTCTGCATCCACCACTTCATCCTGTGTTGGCTTGTAAAGTTCCTTTGGTTTAATAACATTCTGTGCAAAAACAAAAATACAAAAAAAACAACTTAAAAAAATACTATGTAATATTCTACTGAATAACATCATTTTTTCGCAATAAATATAAAGATTAAAAAGAATTCAGACAAATTCAACACTATTTTCATTGCGCATTCCATCCACCATCCACCGGAATAGCCGTCCCTGTAATAGTAGTAGCACTTTCTGAAGCAAGAAATAATGCCAATTGTCCTAATGTCTCCACCGGAATAAACTCTTTTACTGCTTGCTTGTATAACATTACTTTACTAATCACTTCTTCTCTGGAAATCCCATGTGCTTTCGCCTGATCATCAATTTGCTTTTCCACCAATGGCGTTTTTACATAACCCGGACAAATGGCATTCGCCGTAATGTTGAATGGCGCCCCCTCTAAAGCAATTGTCTTCGTAAAACCCACAATACCGTGTTTACTCGCCACATAAGCCGATTTAAATTCCGATGCAACCAATCCATGCGCAGATGCAATGTTAATGATTCTTCCAAAACGTTGTTCTTTCATCTTTTTCCAAACCGCCTTTGTCAAATAAAACGCAGAAGATAAATTAATTGAAATTATTGCATTCCACTTCTCATCTGGAAAATCCTCTACCGGCGAAACATATTGAATACCCGCATTATTAATTAACACATCCACTTTACCATAAGTATTAATTGCTGTATTAGCTAAATCATAAATCTGTTCCGGATACATCAAATTAGCACCATGAAAAATAGTTGAGATGCCAAATTCTTTCCCAATGCTTTCTGCAATTTCTTTTCCATTGGTCTCCAATCCATTGAACACAATATTATACTGTTTAGTTTTCGCAAATTCTCTCGCTATACCCAAACCTATACCACTCGTACTACCTGTTATTAAAACTGTTTTCATACTTTTTGAAGCAAAAGTAATAAAAAATCCATTTTCTCTTCTTACTTATATGATTTAAATCATTTTTTCTACTTTTGCAAAAAACTTAACTTATGAAAACGTCAAAAAATTTTGTTTTCAATTCTCTGATTTTAGGTACTTTTATTTTGTCCTCCGCATTTATTATCAAATGGTCATCCGGAATACCCGGCAGAACTGGTAGCCCCGGAGAAACAACCTGCACCGCCTGTCATGGTGGTGGAACAGGAACAACAAATGTAAGTATTAGCGCAACACCAAATTTTTCTGCTAATGAATACATCCCCGGAAATACTTACACTATTAATGTTACTGTTACCAACAACTCTTACACTAAATTCGGATTCGGCTGCGAAATTTTAGACCCAACAAGCAACTCAAACGCCGGCACAATGAACACGCCTCTTACCGGTGTCCAATTCCTCACCGCCAGCAATGGTCGAAACAATGCTGTTCACACTACCCCTAAAACTGGAAGCGGTACCACTACTTTCTCTTTTATATGGACTGCACCCACTACTACAAATAATATTGTCATATACGCCGCCGGAAATGCCGTAAATGGTAATGGGACTACCACCGGTGATGCTGTTGGTTCTGCTTCTTTAGTACTTACCGCGAACACTACTTCTATCAAAGAAAACACGGCTAATAATTCAATGCTTATCTTCCCCAATCCCGCTTCTGATTTTATCTCTATTCATGTTGATTACTTTAATACACCTACCGATGTAACACTTGAATTATACGACTTAAAAGGTATTCAACACTATACTCTTATCAATACAAAATTAAATTATGGTCAAAACGAAATTAAGACATTTTTACCAACAGAAGTGTCCAATGGTCTTTACTTACTGAAAATTAGAAGCAATGAAAAAACTATTGCTTCACAACTTTTTCTTGTAAAAAAATAAATATGAGACATTTTTCACACACAAGCATATTTATTTTACTTATTATAGTTTCTTCTTCTTGCAGAAAGGATAAATATACATCTCCCAATAATAATTCTTCTACAACCGTATCTTGTGATACCACAAATGTTACCTATTCCAACACCCTCAAACCCATTTTTGACAACTATTGCGTGGGCTGTCATAACATGAGTAACATGAGTGGCGGTTATGCGCTCGATACATATATGGGCTGTGTCAACTGTGCTAATAGCGGTCGGCTTATGGGCGCTATTCAATGGCTACCCGGCTACTCTGCTATGCCGCAAGGCGGAAATAAATTATCCAATTGCGACATCGCTAAAATCCAAAAATGGATTAACAACGGAAAACCTAATTGATAATAATTACATAACATCAACATATTTTAAGTATCTTCTTAAAACTTATAACTCATAACTATTCATTAAACACATAGGCACATAGAAATTACAACATAGAACACATAAAATAAAATCTATGTTTTCTATGTCTCCTATGTATCTATGCAGTAAAAAATAACTCAAAACTCATAACTCAAAACCATGTTTAGAACCTCAATACTACTTATCCTCTCATTTTTCATACAATTCTTTCATGCCCAAATTTACATTGGCAAAGACAAATCTACACTCATCACTTTTTACTCCGATGCTCCATTAGAAAAAATTGAAGCCAAAAACACCTCATCAACACCAGTATTCAATACTCCTACCGGCGACTTTCAAATACGCGTTAACATGCTGGCCTTTCAATTTAAAAACGATTTAATGAAAGAACATTTTAATGAAAACTATGTGGAAAGTGAAAAATATCCTTATGCAACTTTTAAAGGAAAATGTAACATCACCAATTTTGAAGAAGGAAAAGAATATGATGTGGTTATGAAAGGCACAATGGACCTACACGGCGTTAGTAAAGAAATTGAAGTACATGGGAAAATAAAGAAACAAAACAATGAACTCATTCTATTTGCAGAATTTTTTCTAAAACCAGCCGATTTCAAAATTAAAATTCCTACTATGCTTACTGAAAAAATCGCAGAAGAAGTAAAAGTAACGTTCACAAGTACTTTAATTCCATACTTAAAAAAATAATATATTATGAAAAAAACGCTGTTACTCAATCTTTGTTTTATTCAAATACTACTGGCACAAGATGATTTACTAAACCTTGTAAACACCAATAACGAGAAACAATATGTCTTTGCTACATGGAAAACTTACCGATTAGGCAATGCTCAAACCACTGAAACCATCAAAAAAAATCATCTTGAATATAGAATTCTCCACCGTTTTGGAAACATTGCCGATGCTAATAAAACACTTAATCAAATTGCGCATACCACCTTTGGACTCGATAATCCTACCGATATTCGTATGTCGCTTGAATACGGAGTTACCAATGATATTAGTTTAGGAATAGGAAGGAGTCGTATCAATGAACTAATAGACATTTCCGGTAAATGGCGTTTGTTAAAACAAACAACTGACTTCAAAACGCCGGTTAGTATAGCTCTCTTTGAAAGTATCGGCTACACGACAATGTCCACCGACCGTTTATACAGCAATGTGGCTGTAAAAAATTTTCCTACTCGTGAAGCACATCGCTTTAATTATGTAACTCAACTCATTATTGCCAGTAAAATTAATTCCTGGTTTTCTTTTGAACTACTTCCTACATGGTTACATAGAAATTTTATTGTACAAACACTTAATTCAAATACCAGCGTTGAAGACGGAAATGATTATTTGATTATAGGCGCAGCCGCAAGATTCAAACTCACCAATCGTGTGACATTTTTCGCAGATTATTTCTACAACTTTCATCCTTATTTCAAAAATAATCCTAACACATCTATGCCTTTATCTGTTGGATTTGAAATAGAAACAGGCGGACATGTATTCACTCTGTTTTTTGCCAATAATTCCGCCATTATTGAAAACAATTACCTCGTTAATACCATTGATTCCTGGGCTAAATCACAAATCAAACTTAGCTTTTGTATTTCCAGAACATTTAGTTTGAAAAGAAGCGAATAAAATTTTTACCACTCAAAATTACATCCACGAATACAGTTTCGTATTCATAAACCATCTGTAAAATTTAGGCGGCTTTACATTAATCCTAAAACCCATGACAAAGTTCACCGGTACAGTGTAGGTTATGAACTTTAACTTATCGTAATTTAATATCACTCTATCTGCTGACGCATAAACAATCATA
This sequence comes from Bacteroidia bacterium, assembly GCA_026003255.1. Lineage (GTDB taxonomy): Bacteria > Bacteroidota > Bacteroidia > B-17B0 > Aurantibacillaceae > BPGX01. The sequence goes on from BPGX01000008.1 coordinate 58,856, forward strand.
AAAAATTTATCGGTAGTCCATCCGCTAGCCAATCTAACATCAAAGCCAGAACCCATTTTACTTTCCTGTACTGAAATACTATCCTTAAAGTACAAAACTCTGTTTTGATATCCTAGCATCAATCCAGCGGTAAATCCAATAAAAAAACGTTTTTTCTTACCAAATGCAAATGTATGCCCATATCCACCACCTACATTCAACCCATACACGCTAAATTGATTAATTTTTTCCACACTATCATAAGCCAACTCAACAGATTTAGGATAAATAACACTATCGGACTTCATTTTAGTATAATAAATATTAGCAATTGCCAGCCAGCTGCCGGTAGATTTTATTTGTCGGTAGGTAAATCCGGATAAAGATCTGTATGCAAACTTTTTGTTATTAAAAAAATAAATACCATTTACTTTGATGGACTGAATGTCCATTGACGGATCAGCATGGTAGCGACGCGTATTCTTAAAATACAATGTATCATTTTTGGGAGTATTAGCATCATAAAAACCTTTAAATCTAACATAGTAGGGCTCTATAATAAATTTATTACCTCCAAAAGAAAAGTTGTATGCATCGTAACTTGTTTTTGGCTTTGAAAGAGTACTATCATAACTGTATTTCTTTGAAATGCCCACACCAAAAGATATTTTATCATAAGAAAAACCCACTGAAACATTGGTAGGCATGTTGGTGGTATAATTAATATTTATGGGGTATTTATAAGGATGTTTATAAGCGGAAGAAACATCAAAATTATAACTCAATTGACTGGAACCAAGGTAGATGTTCAATTTATGAGAATAGGAAGTATAGTAAGTGGTATCCCAGTTTTTAGGACGATTGATATTGATGCCTACACTTACATTTTTATTTTCTTGTGCTAAATAAAGATTTGAAACTAAAATAAATAGAAAAAAAGAATATAACAAATTACATACTCTCATTAACAACGAGTATAAATGAATTGTAAAAACATTCATTATTAGTGGTCCCACTAGGGCTCGAACCTAGGACCCTCAGATTATGAGTCTGATGCTCTAACCGACTGAGCTATGGGACCAAAATTTTGGGCTGCAAATCTGCAAAATGAAATACGAATTTACAAGTGAAAATTAATTTTCGGATGTCAATGCTGCACAGACATACTCACGATTCATCCGTGCAATATTTTCTAATGATATACCTTTGGGACATTCAGCTTCACATGCGCCTGTATTCGTACAATTTCCAAATCCTTCTGCATCCATTTGTTTTACCATATTCAAAACTCTCTGCTTTCTTTCAATCTGACCTTGTGGTAATAAAGCAAATTGTGAAACTTTTGCAGAAACAAAAAGCATTGCAGAAGCATTTTTACATGCAGCCACACAAGCACCACAGCCAATACAAGCAGCGGCCATAAATGCCTTATCCGCATTTTCTTTTGGCACTAAAATAGTATTGGCATCCTGAGCACTTCCCGTATTCACAGAAATATACCCCCCAGCTTGAATAATTCTATCAAAAGCGCTTCTATCCACCACTAAATCTTTAATTACTGGAAAAGCAGATGCTCGCCATGGCTCAACTACTATGGTGTCCCCATCTTTGAACGAACGCATGTGCAATTGACACGTCGTTACGCCCCTCAATGGACCGTGCGGGCGACCATTAATATACATGCTGCACATGCCACATATACCTTCTCTACAATCATGGTCAAATGCCACCGGTTCTTTGCCTTCGCTAATTAACTTTTCATTTAATACATCAAACATCTCTAAAAACGACATATCCGGAGAAACATTATCCAGTTGATACGTCTCAAATTTACCTACATCATTTCTATTTTTTTGCCTCCAAACTTTTAATGTAATTTTCATAATAGTAAGTTTTTAAAATTACTTATAACTTCTTTGTGCTACTTTAATGTTTTCAAATTTTAATTCCTCTTTATGTAACTCCCATTTTCCTAACTCCCTAAACTCCCACGCTGCTACATAACAGAAATTTTCATCGTCTCTCAATGCCTCTCCATCTTCTGTTTGATATTCCTCTCTAAAATGTCCTCCACAACTTTCATTACGATGTAAAGCATCGATGCACATTAATTCCCCTAATTCCAGAAAATCAGCTACTCTACCCGCTTTTTCTAATTCTGGATTAAACTCTTTATCACTTCCAGGAACTTTCACATCTTTCCAAAACTCTTCTCTTAGTGCTCTGATTTCTTCAATGGCTTCCTGCAAACCCTTGGCATTTCTGGACATTCCACATTTATTCCACATGATTTTCCCTAACTTCTTATGAAAATGGTCAACCGAGTACTTTCCTTTCACACTTAATAAAAGGTTAATTTGGTCCTTTACTTCATTTTCTGCCTGCACAAACGCCTCGTGATTGGTCGAAATTGGTTTCGTACGAATTTCTCCGCTCAAGTAAGCACCAATTGTATAAGGAATAACAAAATAACCATCCGCCAATCCCTGCATTAATGCAGACGCACCCAAGCGGTTAGCCCCATGATCTGAGAAATTGGCTTCTCCTAAAGCATATAAACCCGGAATAGTCGTCATCAAATTGTAATCAACCCACAATCCACCCATTGTGTAATGTACCGCCGGATAAATCATCATCGGATTTTCATAAGGGTCTACACCTGTAATTTGTTTGTACATGTCAAACAAATTCCCATATTTTTCTTCCACTATTGGACGACCTAATTCTTTCAATTGCTGTTCAGTGGGATTTTTAATACCACGTTTGTTGGCTTCCATCATGCCGTATTTGTACTTCAAGTTGTACGCAAAGTCCAAAAATACTGCTTCACCGGTAGCATTTACACCAAACCCAGCATCACATCGCTCTTTTGCAGCACGGCTGGCCACATCTCTTGGCACAAGGTTTCCAAACGCAGGATATCTTCTTTCCAAATAGTAATCTCTGTCTTCTTCTTTTATATCATTTGGATTTAATTTACCTTCACGAATGGCTTTTGCATCTTCTAGTTTCTTGGGCACCCAGATTCTTCCATCGTTTCTCAAAGATTCTGACATTAATGTTAATTTCGATTGATGATCGCCTGAAACAGGTATACAGGTTGGATGAATCTGAGTAAAACAAGGATTTCCGAAGAAAGCGCCTTTTTTATGTGCCTTCCAGATGGCTGTTGCATTACTACCCATGGCATTGGTAGATAAATAAAACACATTCCCATATCCACCAGAAGCCAAAATCACTGCATGTCCAAAGTGACGTTCTAATTCACCGGTTATTAAATTTCTTGCAATAATACCTCTTGCCTTTCCATCAATAATCACCACATTCAGCATCTCGTGACGTGTAAACATTTGTACTTGCCCCAGCGCCACCTGACGCATTAACGCACTATATGCACCTAATAATAATTGTTGCCCTGTCTGACCCGCCGCATAAAATGTTCTTTGCACTTGCGTTCCACCGAAAGAACGATTGCTCAAATATCCACCATATTCACGAGCAAAAGGCACACCCTGTGCTACGCATTGATCAATAATATTAGCCGACACTTCTGCTAAACGATAAACATTAGCTTCGCGGGCACGATAATCGCCACCTTTAATAGTATCGTAAAACAAGCGATACACACTATCTCCATCGTTTTGATAATTCTTAGCCGCATTAATTCCGCCTTGTGCAGCAATACTATGTGCTCTCCGAGCCGAATCCTGAAAACAGAATACTTTAACTTTGTAACCTAATTCTGCAAGAGTAGCAGCCGCTGATGAACCAGCTAAACCACTTCCTACTACAATGATTTCTAAATTTCTCTTATTAGCAGGATTTACAAGAGGCACTGTAGATCTATATCTAGTCCATTTTTCGTGTAAGGGACCTTCTGGTATTTTAGCATCCAATTTTGGTGATGTTGCCATGGTTGTATTGTTTTGAGTTGTATGTATATTAATTATTTATTTTCTTACATTTAGTCATAAATGTACAGCATGTTTCAAAATATAAACTTTGAATGCATCTTTTTGATTTTCTTCAAAATTCACAATATCTAATTTTTGCTCTAAATTTTTTGTAAAATTCAATTTTCAATTTTAATATATCACTTATATCCCATTTCTTTTTAGAGAGGATTAAAATGTCAATATCCCCGCTTTTCCTGGTATCATCTACTCTTGAGCCAAATAAATTAACTTTTGCATTGAAATCTCTTTTAGCGACTTCTGTCTTAAAAAAATCTTGCATCTCTTTAGAAATACGCATAAAAGTTATTTAATCCATCCAAAATAGAATGCTAATGGCATGAGTGCAAATAATAATGGAATAATAATAGAATAAATAATCCCAATTTTTTTGATAATAGGTGTATATTTTTTATGGTTTAATCCTAATGTTTGAAATGCAGATTGAAAGCCATGCATCAAATGGTACGATAAGGAAATCATTGCTAAAACATAGATAACAACAGGTATTGGATTACTAAACACTTCTTTCATCTCATCATACAAAGTTTCTTCGCCGCTACTGATGTGGTCAGTGAAACGACTTACTACCCAGAAATGTTTAAGATGTATAATTAAAAATATCAAAATCAATGTTCCCAATAATCCCATAGAACGACTATACCATTTTGAGTTAGCATTAGCATTCGACACAGCATAGCCAATTTTTCTTGCACGTTTATTTTCAAGAGTTAAAATTAAAGATTGCATAATATGCGCAATAAAACCTGCAAACAACACAATCTCCAAAGTTCGCATTACCCAATTGTGCGACATAAATTCTGCTGCAGCATTAAAAGTTTCACCTCCATCATTCAAAAAAATAAGAAAATTTATTCCACAATGCACAATTAGGAAAGTAATTAAAAACATTCCTGTAATGCCCATGATAAGCTTTTTACCAATTGAGTAACTGAACATTCCTTTTGCCATAACTATTATTTTATTTCGGGGCGTAAATGTACAAACAATTTTAGTTTACAAAGTACTTAATTTGTATTAAAGTTAATTGAATCTAAAAAACAAAGATCTTATGTGCCTATGCAATAATTAGATAGTTTTTTTTATTTAGATTGATTTTAATTTATCCTGTTATTTAGATTTACATTTTATTCATGCATTCATGGCTATCTTAAAAAAAATTATATTTCTCCTATAAAACTTTTTTTGAATAAACCTAAAAACAATAGAACACAGATGCCGCAGATTGATACAGATTTCCACAGATTATTCTTTCAAGATTTTTATTCGTTGGTGTGTTATTTGAAAAATTTCCTGTACATTTGAACGCAAATTATTGAAAATATGTCTTCTGCTCAAACCTTTAAAAAAGAAAATTATCGTTTATTTTTATTAGGCGTAGCGTTGGTTACAATAGGTTATATTTTAATGATTGGTGGTGGAAGCGATGACCCTAATGTTTTTAATCCTGAAATTTTTAGCTTTAGAAGAATTGTGTTATCACCTGTTATAATTGTAGTGGGCTTTTTGGTTATTACTTATGGTATTATGAGAAAGTCAAAATAACTTGTTTTTTTGTACTCACGCGCATGAACTGGTTAGATGCAATCATTTTAGGTATTGTAGAAGGAGTTACGGAATTTTTACCCATATCTTCTACAGGACATTTGATAATATGCACCGCACTATTAGGTATACCTCCTGATGATTTTGTTAAACTTTTTACCGTGGCTATACAATTAGGAGCAATCCTATCCGTTATTGTTTTGTATTTTAAGAAATTCTTTAATTTTTCATCTAAACCACATTTAATATCTTTTTATCTTAAACTTTTCATTGCTTTTTTACCATCAGCAATAATAGGTGTATTATTGAATGATTTAATTGATAAGGCACTGGAAAGCCCAGTAACAGTAGCGGTTTTTTTAGTATTAGGCGGTGTGTTTTTCGTTTATTCCGATAAATTCTTTCTAAATAATAGAAAAAACGAACAGCAAATTACATATAAAAATGCATTTGTAATCGGCTTATTTCAATGTATTGCTATGTTTCCCGGTGTAAGCAGAAGTGGCGCAACGATTATTGGTGGATTATTCCAGAAACTTACCAAAAAAGCAGCAGCCGAATTCTCGTTTTTCTTAGCCGTACCGACAATGTTTGGTGCCACAGCCAAAAAACTTTTTGATTTTTATAAAACAAATCCATCACTTTCAAATCACGAAATAAAATTACTCTTAGTCGGAAATATCGTTGCTTTCATCGTCGCAATCCTTGCTATCAAATTTTTTATAAACTTATTACAAAAAACCGGATTTGCAGCTTATGGCTGGTACAGGATAATTGTTGGAACCATCATTCTTATTCTCTATTTTTCAGGTATTTCACTTCAAGTTTTGTAAAAAAATACACTAAATGTTCAACTTTATAGAAGGTGAAATATTACTGATTGATAAAGAACTGAATTGGTCATCTTTCGATGTTGTAAATTATCTGAAGCCAGCTATTCACGATTTTACGAAAAAACATTTTAATCAAAAGACAAAAATAAAAATCGGTCATGCCGGCACTTTAGACCCATTAGCAACAGGGCTGTTAATAATTTGTACCGGTAAAAAAACGAAAATTATTCAGGAAATTCAAAATCTTCGCAAAACATATACCGGTGCATTCTTCATTGGTGCCACCACTCCTTCATTTGATAAAGAATTACCTATTGATAATACTTTTCCAACTAAACATATTAATGAACAACTAATTCTTAAAACAGCAAAATCTTTTATTGGCGAACAGTTACAGATACCACCCGAGTATAGCGCTGTAAACATTGCTGGCAAACGAGCGTATGAATTAGCCCGATTAAACCAACCAGTGGAAATAGCACCAAAACCTATTACAATATATCGTTTTGATATTACTAAAATTGAAGGACAACTTGTATACTTTGAAATTGAGTGTAGCAAAGGCACTTACATTCGTTCGATTGCAAGAGATTTTGGAAAAGCATTAAATAGTGGTGCTTATCTTGATAATCTAAGAAGAACCAAAATCGGCGATTACACAATTGAAAATGCCATTAAAATAAAACAGTTTGTTCATCTGCTCAAAAACATTTAATCTATATTCGTTCCATTTTTTTCAGCAATTCCCAACATACTATTCCTCCACAAACCGCTACATTCAGTGAATGCTTGGTGCCCATTTGAGGTATTTCAACAATAACATCACTACTATTCAATATCTCCTCTGTAATTCCAGTTATCTCATTTCCAAAAATGATTCCAATCTTTTCTTTTAATTGAATCTGAATATTTTGTAGTAATTCACTTTTCTCATTTTGTTCTACTGCCAACACTTTGTAGTTATTTTTCTTTAAGTAATCAATTGCTTCTCTTGTTGTATCAAAATATCTCCAATCTACTGATAATGTCGCTCCTAATGCTGTTTTTTTCAATTTCCCGATGCGGTGGCTTCCCAGTTATTCCACACAAATAAATTCCTTCTAACAGAAAACTATCCGCCGTCCTAAAAAATGACCCAACATTATTCAAACTCCGAATATTATCTAAAACAATAATTATCGGGTTCTTCTCAGATTGCTTAAATTCCTCAATGGTCTTAAATTTCCTCATAAAATCAATGTATTATTTTTTCAATTATATCTTCACTAATACATATCCAACTCCTAACTCACCACTCATAACTCACAATTCCTCTCTATACATTCCATATTCTTTAATCAAATTTATCAACTCATCTACTGCCTTTTCTTCAGGTATATTTCTCTTTACAACAGTATGACCTTTATACAAAGAAACTTTTCCGGGACCAGTACCCACGTAGCCAAAATCCGCATCCGCCATTTCTCCCGGACCATTGACAATACATCCCATAATTCCAATCTTTAACCCTTTCAAATGTGCTGTCTTCTCTTTAATTCTTTGAGTGGTCTCCTGCAAATCAAACAAAGTTCTTCCGCACGAAGGACAAGCAATATATTCTGTTTTACTAATTCTTTCTCTTAATCCCTGCAACACGTCAAACATTAAACGATTTACTTGTTGTGCATTAAATCCCTCCACTTTTTTCTCATTAGTTATCATTATTCCATTACCAAATTTCTGGGTAAATAAATAACCCGCTTTTTTAGAAATTTCCAGTATCTCCTTTTCTGAATCATTACTACTCAATGAAAATTTGAAAATGATTGGTGAATTTTTTTTGCTGTAAAATTCTTTGAGTTGTTCTTTTAATTTACCACATTCATAAAATTCATTATTCACTTCAACTATCCAAACAATCGGAAATCCTATATTGTCAACAACATTAATTTCATGAGATTGAATAATCACAAAGTTCAATTGTGGATGGTAATCAGAAATTGTCTTTAAATCTGAAAATAAAATGACAGGATAATGTTGTTCTTTTTTAGATTGCTTCCACTCATAATAATCTTGTAAAATACCAATATTACCAGGCAATTCAAATTCTATTGTTTTATCACCAATATATACATAATCAGCAGCAAAATCCGTTAAATTCCATTTATCGGATTGTACATTGTAAATGTATCCCGCACTGAATAAATGAGAAGGTTTTACTTTATCTTGAATACCGGTTTGCACAGAATGAATCACAACTGGTACATTATCTTTTCCAATATTTTTAATCTTTTCTGTATTTTTATTAATGTTAGAAACTTGAAAATTCCGCCACTTAGGATGGTCATTGAGCAACCATTGATTGAAATTATCCAAATTTTTAGCACGAAATTCATTGTATGGTTCAACTAATTTCTTTGCTGCAGGGATTTCTTTTTCGGGCGGTTCCGTCAATGAAACTCTCACTGTATCGCCAATTCCATCTTCTAATAAAGTCCCTATACCAATCGCTGACTTTATTCTTCCGTCTTCACCATCTCCTGCTTCTGTAACACCCAGATGAATAGGATATAATGTGCCATTTTGAATCATTGTGCTTACTAATAAGCGATATGCTTCTATCATAACTAATGGATTACTGGCTTTCATTGAAATGACAATATTTCTAAATCCTTCATCTTCACAAATACGAACAAATTCCATCGCACTTTCTACCATACCTTGTGGTGTATCTCCGTAGCGACTTAAAATTCTATCACTCAACGATCCATGATTTGTTCCAATTCGCATCGCTGTGCCATACTCTTTACAAACCTTTACTAATGGCAAAAACTTTTCTCGAATGCGTTCTAATTCCGCTTGATAATCTATATCCGAATATTCTTTGAATTCAAATTTTTTCTTATCAGCATAGTTTCCGGGATTAATTCTCACTTTTTCCACAATTCTGGCTGCCAATTCAGCTGCATTAGGCGTATAATGAATATCCGCACAAAGTGGAATGGCATATCCCCTCTTTTTCAATTCCTTCTTAATATTCAAAAGGTTTTCGGCATCTTTTAAGCTCGGTGCTGTAATCCGAATCATTTCACACCCTACTTGAATTAAACGAATACACTCCTCCACAACCGCCTCCGTATTTAATGTATCCGCGGTTGTCATACTTTGCACCCGGATAGGATGTATCCCACCCATTTTCAAATCCCCGATATTAACTTCATTAGTATTTAACTTAACATAATTCATTGAGAAAAATTTTGTGCAAAACTAAACAAGATTGATTAAACAAATGAAAACTATCTTTAATCGCTGGATTCATTTAGTACTAATTTACTATTCTCAAAAAAATTTCTTTTAATCAAAATAAATTACATATATTTGCAACCATCATAAACCTAAAAAACAAAAAACTATGAGAAAACTATTACTATCAGTAGGCGCTGTTGTAGCAGCCATGAGCATTAATGCTCAAGCACCTTATGCAATACCTAATGCAGGGTTTGAAACATGGACAGACAACTACACCGCTGCCAGCTGGGCGGGCTATAACAATGTAGCTGCTCTTTATGGTATACCAAGCGGCATGCTTTACACGTTTCAAAAAGACATGACAAACAAAAACTCTGGTACAGCATCTATTAAAATTCAGAATGTTAATAATACTACTTTTGGTGCTGACTTTGAAGGAATTGCCTGGCTTGGAACTGCAGGAACCTCTACAGCTAACGCAGGTATCTATGGAATTCCCTTTTCTCAAAATTTAAATGCTTTTGGTGGATATTTCAGATATGCCATTACTGCTCCAGGCGGTAAGGATACTGCTATTATTATTTGCCAAACAACTAAATGGAATGGTTCTAGTACTGACCTTATTGATGATGCCTCTATCATTGTTTCAAATAACACCTCTGGTTTTCAAAATTTTACCCAACCTGCTATGAACGTTACGCCTGGCGTCCCTGATACATTATGGATTGTTGCATTTTCTTCCTTTTGGCCTACAGCCGATAGTATCACTGCTGCATCCTCTGGATATACTTCAATCCTCAATATGGATGATTTAACACTTACTGTTGTTACAGGAGTAACAGCACCTGTTCTAAATTTTGTTGATACTCGTGTAGCCCCCAATCCTGCTAATGATGTAGTGAGATTTACTACTTCTGCTCTTAATATCGGTGGCCACTTCAAATTATTTGACATCACCGGTAAATTAGTATTAACTGTTCCTGTAACCAGTGCATTAGATAACAGATTCAACGTTGAATCATTACCTTCAGGTGTATACTTCTATCAAGTATCTAATTCTGCTGGTGAAATAAATGCTAATGGAAAATTAGTTGTAACGCACTAATTTTCTTATTAAATTATTATGTAAAAAGCCCTTCAAAAAGAAGGGCTTTTTATTTTTAAAGTTATTATTGAATATGAATCTGAAATTCTCTAAATGAAGCATCAAAAATTAAATCCTAAAAAAATAATCGGTGAAAATCCGTATCAATCTGTGTCATCAGTGTTCAATTTTTATCAGTTTTATCCTGAAAAAGTTTTGACATGAAACAATTCTCCAATTCCTTGCAATTACATAAATCAAAAACACTTTTATCCAATCATAAAACTTCCACGTATTCAAATTCTTATTACCTCAAATTCATCCCTCAAAATTTTGAAATCTGTATTTATTTCTCTATAATTGCCGCCTCTTTTAAAATTATTAAACACACAAACCCATTCAAATATGCAAAACAAAGGATTTATCAATGCATTTACCATCTTAATGGCATTAGCTTGCTTATTCTATCTTTCTTTTACATGGAAAGCCAGAAGCATTGAAGAAGAAGCAGAACTTTACGCCGAACAAAAAGTCAATTCGCCACACTATCAAAAATTAGCAAAAGAAAAATCCCAAAACAATCCTTCCGCTTATCAATCTTTTATTGATTCCTTAAAAAATCACTTCACAGAACAATACCTTGATTCCATCAAAAAACAACCAGTATACGACATTTTAATTACTTCATACACATATGAAGATGTAAAAAGAAGAGAACTCAATTTAGGTCTGGACTTAAAAGGTGGAATGAATGTAACATTGGAAGTTTCTGTGCCTGATATTATCCGCAACCTCACAAACAATTCACAAGACCCTACCTTTCAAAGAGCATTAGCAGAAGCGCAAAAAAAATATGGCAAAATTAATAACGACGATTTTGTAACTCTATTCTATAAAGAATATCAAAAAATTAACCCTAACGGAAAACTCGCACCACTCTTTCAAACCCCTGAAAATAAAGGTAAAATTGATTACAATGCATCCAATGATCAAGTTATACAATTCGTGCGTGAACAGGTAGATGAAGCCATCGCCAACGCTGAAAAAACTTTACGCTCTCGTATCGACCGCTTTGGTGTTACTCAACCCAATATCCGCTCATTAGGCAATACGGGTCGTATATTAGTGGAACTGCCCGGTGTGAAAGATAAAGCACGTGTGAGAGAACTCTTACAAGGTACTGCTAACTTAGAATTCTGGGAAACTTATGAAAATACAGAAGTAGCCCAATACCTTGAAAAAGCCAATGAAAAAATTCGCAGTTTATTAGATACCACCTCCTCAACTTCAAAAGACACCACTCAAACAATAGCATCAAAAGATACAACCAAAACAAGTTCCCCAACTACTACTACAAACACATCTTCTACAAAAGATTCCTCTATCAAACCAATCGCTGCTCCATCGCAGCCACAACAAGATACTGCTTATCAAAATGCTCTAAAACGTTTTCCTCTCTACTCCCAGATTTCACCATTAAAACCCAATATCTATTCCGATGGTAAACAATATTATTATGCTCCTGGTCCTGTTGTCGGTTACGCTTTCAAATCGGATACTGCAAAAGTAAATTACTGGCTTAATCACCCAAAAGTTAAATCGGTTCTGCCTTCCAAGTTAAAATTCATGTGGAGTGCCAAAGCAAAATTAATGGATAAAGAAAAAGGTATTGAAGCATTTGAACTCTACGCTATTAAAGTAACAGATAAAAATGGAAAAGCCGCATTATATGGCGATATTATCACCAGTGCCCGCAAGGACTTTGACCAGAGAAGTGGTGGACATCCCTACATCAGCATGACGATGAACAGCGATGCGGCCAAGAAGTGGCAACTGCTCACCCGTGCTAACAAACCTGAAGGGAATAAGCCCGGAAGATGTATTGCCATTGTGATGGACAACATGGTCTTTAGTGCTCCCAGAGTGCAATCCGAAATTTCCGGTGGACAATCACAAATTACAGGCGACTTCACCCCTGAAGAAGCAGACGCTCTCGTTGCTATTCTTAGTGCCGGTAAATTACCAGCGCCTGCTCGTATCGTGGAAGAAAACATCGTAGGACCAACACTTGGTAAGGAAGCCATTCAGTCCGGCTTAAACTCTTTTCTCATCGCATTAGTAGTAATCCTCGTCTTCATGATTTTATACTACAACAAAGCCGGTATTGTAGCCGATATCGTTTTGATTGTAAACATGTTTTTCATCATGGGAATTCTGACTTCATTAGGTGCTGTGCTAACTTTACCTGGTATTGCAGGTATCGTTCTTACGATTGGTTTAGCCGTAGACGCTAATATCTTAATCTTTGAAAGAGTTCGTGAAGAATTAGCATTAGGAAAATCCACAGCTAACGCAATTAAAGAAGGTTACAAACACGCTATGTCTTCCATCATCGATTCAAACGCAACATTGGCAATTTTGGCTATTATTCTGATGAGCTTTGGTTCTGGTCCTGTACAAGGATTTGCAACAACCTTATTAATCGGTATTGGTTCATCATTATTCACAGCTGTGTTATTGTCCAGATTGATATTTGATTGGATGTTGGAGAAAAAACAAGAAATCACTTTTGATAACAACTTTACCAGAAATGCATTTAAAAATGTAAACATTAAATTTGTAGAGAAAAGAAAACTCTATTACGCACTTTCTTCTGTAATAATCTTGCTTGGAATAATTTTCTATTTCAAAAATGGTGGATTTAATTTAGGTGTGGATTTCAAAGGGGGTAGAACTTATTCTATTCGTTTTGAAAAAGATGTGAATACAGAAGATGTAAAAAAGGCCTTAATGAATGTATTAAACGAAACGCCTGAAGTAAAAACCATTGGAAGCGCCAATCAAGTAAAAGTTACAACAACTTATAAAGTAGATGATAATTCTCCAAATGCAGACAGTGAAGCAGAAAAAGCATTGCAAGCTGGATTAAAAACTTTAAATATACAATACGAGATATTACAACAACAAAAAGTAGGACCGACCATTGCAACAGATATTGTATACGGCGCCTATGGATCCATTTTATTCTCTACATTGGTGATGTTTATCTACATCGTGATTCGTTTCAAAAAATGGCAATATGGATTAGGTTCTGTTGTTGCTCTTTTCCACGATGTTTTGGTGGTACTTTCATTCTACACCATTTTTGACAACATTGTTCCATTTTCTCTTGAAATCGGACAGGACTTTATAGCGGCCATTTTGACCGTAATGGGTTATACCATGACAGAAACCGTTGTAGTATTTGATAGAATTAGAGAACGATTAGCAGAAAGTGGAAAAGACGATGTAAAAGGACAGGAAAGAATTAACTTAATTAATTACGCTCTGAATAGTACATTAAGCCGTACCATTCTGACTTCTCTAACGGTATTCTTCGTATTAGTTGTAATATTCATCTTTGGTGGTGAAAGTATCAGAGGATTTATTTTTGCATTGTTAATCGGTAGAATTATTGGTACCTACTCATCCTTGTGTATTTCAACTCCAATTGTAGTAGATTTTGACAAGAACACCGAAGATAGTAAAAAAGCGGTTGTTAGTAAATAATAGTCCGCTATTATTTTGCATTATTCATTCTCTGAAATAATGTTGGGTTAAGTACTACGATAACAACCTTTTTTTTCTGTAAATCTTTTTAGTAGAAAGTTGAAAAACGATAGGACACTGATGGCGAAGATTTTGAAAGTTTTTTTAGGATTTTATTTACCACTAATGACAATAATAAAGAATTCGTGCATTCGTGGTTATTATTTTTTTAATAACAATAGAACACAGACAATGCAGATTAAGACGGATTTTCGCTGATTATTTTTCTGCCATCAATAACACAAAATATAAAAATTTTCTTTCCTATTCAAGATATTACTGGCTAATGAAAAATTAAAATCTATCTTCTTTCACATTTTCTAAAACTCTATGCAAGCGTGAAAGAATTTGTGATATATCCTCCTTTTTACAAGTTCCTACCGACAATCTAAACCACTCAGAATCTTTTGTACTACCAAACGCATAAAACGGCACTAATGCTACATTGGCTTCTTCAAGAAGATATTTTAATATGGACTCAGAATCTACAAAATGTCTACCATCTTTGGTTTTACGATGTTTTAAACTTAATTTCACTGTCAGATACAACGCCGCCTGTGGCTCAATCACATCAATAGGCATAGACATCTGATGCAAATGTTTTATACCGGTATAAAACAATTTCAATCTTTCAAATAATTCCGACTTCTGATGTTCTACAAATGCGTCGTAAGCAGCAGTATTGGACATAAATCTGGCCGTAGCTACTTGCTCTGCCTTCGGTGCCCACGCTCCTATATGCGTTAGAATGGCTTTCATTTTGGAAATCACCTCCAATGGCCCAAACGACCATCCCACACGAACTCCTGTTGCACTTAATGATTTAGAAATACCATCCACAAAGATAGTATATTCTTTCATTGCAGGATTTATACTCACAGGATTATAGTGTTCATAAGGTTTATACACTAATTCCCAATATACCTGATCATACATCACATACAAGGGCTTGATTCCATTGGATTTTCTTCTTTCATTTTCACTTAATACTAAAGCAACAATTTTCTCTAATTGATCTTTCTTGAAAACAGTGCCTGTAGGATTTTGTGGTGAACATAAAGCAATCAGTGCTGCTTGCTGAATATAAGGTTCAATATCTTCTGCGTTTGGCATAAAGTTATTCTCCGGAAGCGTATCTATTTGAATGGCTTCTGCACGAGATAAATATGTATAATGATTGTTATTCCACGAAGGAACCGTAAAAATGACTTTATCTCCCGGGTCCACAATAGTTTGATAAATTGCATATATTACAGGTCGCGCTCCACCTGCGATTAAAATTTCCTGTTCATTGTAATCCAATCCTAATTTTCTTTTTAATAACTTACTCACCTCCTGTCTTAAAGGTAAAATACCATCTGCTGGAGGATAATTCGTTTCATTTTGCTGATAGGCCTGAATAATTTCTTTCTTTAAATCCTCTGGAATTGGAAATATATTGCTATCAAAATCACCAATTGTAAGATTATAAACGTGAATGCCCTTTGATTTTAAATGGTTGATTTCTGAATTTAACTTGATGATTTCTGAACCTATTATGTTTTGTGCAAGTGAAGATACTCTGGGAACAGAAGTAGATTGTAATGTTTTCATAGATATAATTTTCTACCAGGACGAAGAATGGATGTTTTTTTAAGTTTATTTTTCTTTAATAAAACTGAAAGAGGAATACCAGTTTTTCGGGCAATTTTAGATAATGTGTCGCCTTTTTTAACGATATAAATACCTTTAGATTTTGCAAGATGTTTGTATTTTGCTGAACGCAAATTATAAGTTTCTTCCGCATCCTTTTTAGTCAATACAAAGCTTTTTGTTTTTAAACAAGCATTATCATAATCAATAATATCTTCTGAATTAATTGGCACACCCAAACATCTAACTTCAAAATGCAAATGCGGACCGGTAGAACGACCTGTGCTACCACCTAAACCTATTACATCTCCTGCTTTCACAGTATCATTCACATTTACAAGTATTTTAGACAAATGTCCATACACTGTTTCCAGTCCATTAAAATGACGAACAACAATTACCTGTCCATACCCTTTGACCTTTTTTTGAGCATACCTTACTACCCCATCAAATGCGGACTTTACACTATCTCCTTTTTCCAAATCAATATCCGTCCCATAATGTGGACGATAACGTCTCCAACCATAATGACTATTAATTTTTCCATTAAAAGGTAAAACAAAATTTTCTTTACTTAATTGAATCACAAGTGAATCACGCGTTTGAAAAATTTCTTTATACTTATATTGATGAACTGAACTCGTATTAAAATCACCATACAATTCTGCAATTTCAGAACTCACTTCATCGCTTTCTTCTTCATCTTCTTGCTGAACTTCATTTTTAGTAAAAAGTGGGTCAGGATGACTTATCAATTTCCTGGAAGTATCTGCCGGTAAATAGATTTCTTCATCCGCACTTTGTGAGAAGTTAAACGATACTGAAAAAATCAGAAGAATGTAAAATATGTGAAGTCGTTTTTTCATTGCGGCGGCAATATAAAAGTAAATTTATCTTTTTTACAAATCTTTTACGAGAAAAATCAAGTTTTCTATGCCTGTCAGAAAAATTATCCTGCCATTCAAAAGAAATAGATGCCATTAAAAAAATAATTCTAATAACCCCAATTATGAAATAGAAATTCTATTGATAATAAATATAATCAAAGAATTAGCCCGTCATTGCGAGGAACGAAGTGACGAAGCAATCCCAATCGGTATTCCCACTTCACTTACGAGATTGCTTCCCCTTCCATACCTTTCTTTATTTTTATAGCGATGTGGAAGGGTCGCAATGACGACCGTTATCATTTGAAATTGCTTCGCTTCACTCGCAATGACGATCTTTTTCTTCAATATCATCGCTACCAAAAAGGTGTAAATAAAATGACAATAAACCAGCAGTAGTAAAAAATAACTTTTGAGAATTATTTAATGCACTATTTGGGATTAATAGCCCCTTTCACTATTCACTCACTCATCTGTATTCCACTTGTATTGCTTTTCAGGATAAATATCAATCAAACTTAAAACCCTGTGCACAACAGACATTAATAAGTGTTCGATATTCTGTGGTAAGTGATAAAGTGACGGACTCGCTGGACAAATTATTGCTCCTGCCTGTGTGAGTGTCATCATATTTTGCAAATGAATCAAATTGTAGGGCATTTCACGAACAACGAGGACTAACTTCTTTCTCTCTTTCAACATCACATCTGCTGCACGAGAAATTAAATCATTACTAATACCATTCGCTATCCTTCCTAACATCCCGGTACTACAAGGGCATATTATCATATCCGTATATCCCGCAGAACCGGATGCGAAGGGCGCATAAAAATTATTCTGTTCCCAGAATTGAAAAGGATAGTTTTTGTAATCTTTATTTTTCAATTCATACTCCCACACTTCTTTGGCATTAGTGGTCATTACTACCGATATTTCTTTGAATTGAGATGAATGTTTTAATACCTCATCCATCAATAATTTTGCATACAAACTGCCACTGGCACCTGTAATCGCAACAACTATTTTTTTATTCTGCATTTTTTCCATAAAGATGATAGGTAAAAATAATTTCTAAGATATTATTGTATAATCCTTTGTTGAACATTCGTGCAATAGGATTGTTATAAAAGATATTGCTTGGAAAAGCAAATCGGCGAAAGGGCGTGTAACCATTATTCGCACGAAGCTCTATGTTAATTTTATCATTAATTTGATATCCAAAACCTGTATTGATGGAAAATTCAAATTTCTCATTCTTCACCAAATTCGTTGTATTCAGATAATTCACTTCTTCGTAATAACTAAACAAATAACTCACCGAGTGCCCAAGCGTAATGAATAATTTTTTCTTTAAGAACAAAAACTTGATATTCGTTGGTATTTCAATAAAATGTAACTGAAGTAGATATTGAGAAAGATTGGCAGAATCCGGATTGTGTCGTGAACCTTTTTGAATGTAAACAATGCCTGTTTGAGGAATCACATTTTGAAACCATTTGTAGTGTACCAACAACCCGCCCATAAAACCCAATTTGTTGTAACCACTGTAATTATCCCCGTGTACCTGACAGGCCGTTGGACCTACTGCAATCCCCAGAAAAAAGCGCTTTTCATCATAAGTAGTTTGAGATGTGGCATTTTCAATAAATAATAAAACCATAAGGAATAACCAAATATTTTGAAAAAACTTAATCATTGAATATTGTGTGAACCATAAGGCATAACGAGGATTTCCACAAAGAATATCAATACGTTTTTCTTTGTAAGCTTTGAGAATTTCAATGCGACCTTTGTGGTCGTTTTTGATATCCGATATAAATTGAATGTTTAGTATTGTATTGCTGTGGCTATGTTTCTTCTTTATTATCATCAAAAAAATTTTGTTTTTCAAAATATTCAAGAATGGCTTCGGTAATGAGTTTATTCTGTTGTGCATCCGAGAGTGGCGGTAATTCTTCAACCAATTCCCAGTGAGGCCAGCCGTCTTCATCGCGACCAATATACTTATAAATTCCGTATGGTTCTAAAAGCGTACAAACGGCAATGTGCATAATGGCTAACTTTTCATCTTTTTTGTAACGTTTGTAAGGTTTTCCTAATTCCTGTAATCCAATCAGGAAAAGAATTCCGGCGTAATCTACCGGCATCCCGAATCGTTGTTCTAACTTTTTAAGTAGTATTTCCCAGCGAGAAGACATAATTTGTTTTTGTTTTGAATGAAGAGATATACGTGCGTATTAGTGGCAAATAAAAAAAATAATCTGCGATAATCCGCTCACCCTGTTAAATATAGCAACAATTTAACAGGGTAAATCTGTGTCATCTGTGTGTTATTAAAATATTCGTGCATTCGTGGCAATTAAAAAATAAATCTGCGTTAATCCGACTCAATCAGTGTTATCTGTGTGCTATTATGATTATCAACTCCCCATCACATACTCCAAAAACTCCAACAACTCTTCCCTCCCAACTTTCTCCGTTGCAGAAGTAGCAAAGATATTCGGAGTAGTATCAAATAGTTTATAAAATTCCTTTTCAAAGTATTGTAGTTGCTTGTTTAATTGGGATTTAGAAAGTTTGTCAATTTTAGTCAACACAACAGCAAATGGCAATTGATTTTGTCCTAACCAGAGAATAAATTCTTTATCGGATTTTTGAAATTCTAATCGGCTGTCTATCAATACCATCGTACATTTCAAAGTATCTCGTTTTAGAATGTAGGTTTCAATCATCTTTTGAAACTTTTTTCTTTCATCTTGCGAAACTTTGGCAAATCCATAACCCGGTAAGTCCACGAGATACCAATTACCATTCACTAAATAATGATTGATTGTTCGTGTCTTACCCGGCGTTTCAGATACTTTGGCTAATTTTTTATTATCACAAATAAGATTAATCAAAGAACTTTTTCCTACATTACTTCTGCCAATAAAAGCTATTTCAGGATAAAATGGCTTTGGACATTCTTCAATTTTAGAAGCACTTTTGATAAACTCTACTTTTTTAATTTGCATCCGAGAATAATTAGAGAGGCAAAAATAAGATAAATTTGGGATTATATGGAACACAGATGACACAGATAAAAACAGATTTTCGCAGATGTTTATCAATGCGAGAATACATTTATTATCCCCAATTTTCAAAATTTATTGTTTACATTAAAGAATTATTCAATAACTTTATGCACAGAACTTTAGATTGAATATTATTTTATGCATTTAGATGATTACAAGCACAAAGATGTAACTGATAAAATCATTAAGGCATTTTACAAAGTTTACAATACACTCGGCTACGGATTCCTAGAAAAAGTATATGAAAATGCCATGATTCTCGAATTAAGAAGTTTAGATTTAATTGTTGAAAAACAAAAAATGATAAAAGTATATTATGAAGGATTAGAAGTCGGGGAATACTTTGCAGATTTAATTGTAGAAAATTCTGTTATTATTGAACTAAAAGCGTCTGAAACATTATGTAAAGAACATGAATCACAACTCATTAATTATTTAAAAGCAACAGATATAGAAATTGGATTACTTTTAAACTTTGGGAAAACACCTGAATTTAAAAGAAAGATATTTACTAATGATAAAAAGAAAATATTAAGCCAATAAATGCATATCATAGATAACCACATAATTATCAATAGAACACTGATATACGCTGATTTAAACAGATTATCAATGATTAATAATCTGTGTAAATCTATCCAATCTGCGTTATCTGTGTTCTATCTAATATAAGATATAAGATGAATGATTCAATAAACACGCTCCAACAACAGCATCAAAAAATACTTGAACTGATTAAGGAAAAATCGGTATTAAAACAGGATGTGTTTTTCAATACCATTCACACGTTCAATAATTTTCGTACATACAGCAAAGAAATTATTAATAATCTTAAAGAAGAAGTATCAAAAATAGATAAGCGAATTGGCATTCAATACACTGAAGTGAATCAGTTTGCTTATCAAATTAAAGTGGCCGGTGATATTCTGGAATTTTTTATGCACACCAATGTTTTTGAAATAGAAAAATCTTCACCGCTTTACAAATCTCCCTATATCAAACAAAATCCACTAAATGCCTATTGCGGCATCATTTATGTATACAACTTTATGGCAGATTCCTTCAAATACAACCGACCCAATGACATAGGTATTCTTACAGCACGAATCTTTATCAACAAAGACAATCATTTTTTTATTGAAACCAAACTTCCAATGGCCAGCAAGTTCAGCAATTTTTCATTAGAACCTATCAACGAATACACTATTAAAGAAATTATCAACGAACTCATCATACACTCTATTCAATTTGATTTAACTACCCCACCTTTTGATGCGCTCAAAGAAATTTCTGTAAGTGAAATTAACGAACGCACCAGCTGGATTACCTTGCGTACTGGCAAACGACTTGGTTTTTTCACAGATTCTGGCAAGGATGATGATGATTTTAGTTTTCAACTATAAATTCCTGTTATGAACTTTTCTCCTGTAAACATTCAAACTATTGCTTACATTCTCAATGCAGAACTGACCGGTAATAAAGAACTTATTGTTTCCGGTATTAATGAAATTCATTGCGTAAACGATGGCGATATTGTTTTTGTTGACCATCCCAAATATTACGATAAAGCGTTGAATTCAAAAGCCAGTGCTATTATTATTAATCAAAAAGTGGAATGCCCGGAAGGTAAAGCATTGATAATTCATCCACAGCCATTCACCGCATTTAACATCCTGATTCGATATTTTCAACCCATTCAGTATTCAACAACTCTTATTAGCCCAACAGCAAAGATTGGCAAAAACACGATTGTATTTCCCAATGTTTATATTGGGAACCATGTTCAAATAGGGGAAAATTCTATCATTTATCCTAATGTTGTAATATATGACAATTGCATTGTAGGTAATAATGTCAAAATTCACGCTAATACTACCATTGGTGCCGATGCGTTTTATTACAAAAAACACCCGGATAGTTTTGAACAATTAGAAACCTGCGGAAATGTGGTGATTGAAGATTTTGTACACATTGGTGCTAATTGTACCATTGATAAAGGAGTAACTTCATCGACAGTAATTGGCGCACATTCAAAAATTGATAATCACGTGCATATCGGACACGATACGAAAATTGGAAAACGTTGTTTGATTGCGGCACACACAGGTATTGCAGGGGCAACTGTTATTGGTGATAGAGTTACCATCTGGGGACAGGTCGGCATTTCCAGTGGATTAAAGATAGGTAACGATGTAACGATTTTAGCACAATCTGGTGTGGGAGAAAATATCCCGGACGGACAAACGTATTTTGGTTCTCCTGCCGGTCCTGCCAAAGAAAAAATGCGGGAAGTATTTGCCTTAAAACAATTGGTAAAATTGATTCACAAACTTTACGACAAATAAAATCACTATGAGAAAAATATTAAATATCTTTAGTTTAATCCTACTTTTCTCATGTCAAAATGAAAATTCAAACACGAATGTTTCTGCTACTAAAGATACCATATCTTCAAAAGCAGACACAGTAAGAAACAATGAAAACACCCCATCCAATCAAAGAATACTCACACAAGTTCCTTCCAACTTAATAATAATAGCAACAGGTACAGAGCCAGGATGGATATTAAACATTTACTCAAACAAATATGAATTTATAGCAGATTACGGAAAAGACACATTAAGCGGCGAGAGAACATTTAATATAGATGAAGTTCCAATATATTTTACCAGCAGTGATTTAAGCTTTAAAATTGACAAGAAAAATTGCATTGCTATTTCCGGTGAAACATTGGATTTATCGGTAGAAGTAAAATATAAGGGGGAAGTATTAAAAGGTTGTGGAAAAATATTGAAGTAGAGTATGCTAATCCTCAAAACAGCAAAAGAGTTATTGGATTTAAGAAATTCTCAGAAAAATAAAAGCATTGGATTTGTGCCCACAATGGGCGCATTGCATCAGGGACATTTAGAATTAGTCAAGCATTCTATCGTAGAAAACGATTTTACTTATGTGAGCATCTTTGTCAATCCTTTGCAATTCAACAATAAAGAAGATTTGGAAAAATATCCACGCACGATTGAAAAAGATATTGGATTATTAGAATCTATTGATACAGATGCTGTTTTTATACCTGAATACGCTGAAGTGTATAATGCAGGAATTTCGTATGATACCATAGATTTATCTTACTTGAATTCCATTTTAGAAGGGCCAAAACGTCCCGGGCATTTTGATGGTGTTGTTAAAGTAGTAAGTATTTTATTTAAACTTATTCAACCTGATAAAGCATATTTTGGATTAAAAGATTTTCAGCAGGTTAAAGTGATTGAAAAATTGATAAAGGACAAACAATATCCCATTCGGCTTGTCCCTTGCCCTACTGTTCGAGAAGTTGATGGACTGGCAATGAGTTCAAGAAATGTTCGTCTATCCCCTGATGCAAGAAAAAAGGCGGCAATGATTTATCAATGGTTATTGAAAGCCAGAGATTTATACCAACAAGGATGCACAGTCAAGGAGATTGAAAAGATAATTATTGAAGACATTCAGAAGCATTCCGATTTTCAATTAGATTATTTTGAAATCCGAGACGCTAATGATTTATCACCAATACACAATGCTCAGCAACCTGCAGTGGCTCTGATTGCCGTTTACTTAGATGGAGTGCGGTTGATTGATAATTTGATGTTATAAAAGGGCTTATTTTTCGTTCTAAATGTTCCCGGTTTAATGTTTTAATTTTCTGTCCCCAACAACAACTTAATAACACCGATCATTTTTTCTTTATCGTTCGGATTAGATTCTGCAATCAATAATGTCAGTGATGTTAGTGCTTCTGGATTTATTTTATTCTCATAGGGATAATTGGCTTTTTGAAGGAACCATACAAATGCAAATGCGCCACAGCGTTTATTACCATCTACAAAAGGATGATTTTTTACAATAAAATAGAGTAAATGCGCTGCTTTTTCTTCAATTGTTGGATAAGCATCTTCACCAAAGACAGTTTGAAAAACATTGGCAAAAATGCCTTTAAGAGCATCTTTTGTTTTTTCCAATGCAAATAATTCTGTGGCTTCACCTTTATTTATCAATTGTTTTTTAAGTAACCCTATGTCCTTAAATAATTCTTCTGCTGTAATTAGAACTTCCTTTTTGGTGCCAAGTGATGGGAAAACATTTTTGTCGTATCTTTCAAGTGCAAAAAAAGTATTGGAGAATGATTGTATTAAAGTGAGTATATCCTTCGCCTCAATAAGTGTGTTATTTTGTATTAATTTTTTTAGGTCTTCTAATGTTTGTAAAAAAAATTGTTCTTGCTGTAAACGATGAAAGTTAATGCTATACCCTTTGATTAGATATTCTTTCAAGCGTTGAGTAGCCCATATTCTAAATTGCGTTGCACGTTTACTATTGACGCGATAACCCACAGCAATTATAGCATCTAAATTATAATACTTAACCTGTTTAACTTGATTTTTACCTGATATTGCACCATGTTGAGTGGTATGTTCCAAAATGGAACATACCATAGATTCGTTCAATTCTCCATCTTTAAATATATTTCTTAGATGCTTAGTAATGGCAGGACGTTGAACTCCAAATAATTGAGCAATCTGTTGCTGAGTAAGCCAAACTGTTTCGTCTTCTAAACGTACTTCAATTTCAGTTTTATTATCGTCTGTTTGATAAATGAGTATTTCGCCTTTGCTTTCCATTACTCATTATTAAAAAAAATCTACCAAGAACATTTGCAAGGTGGAGAAAAATAAATTTTAGTTTCTGGTAAAAGTGATTGAATGTAATTTTGTTGTTGTTCATTTAATAGTATACTTCGTAAATCCATCTTTTTCAATCGATGCAATCTTGAGAGCGTTTCAGGAAAATAAAACAAATTGTTATCCCATAAATCCAACATTTGCAGCCGTTCCAGATTACCAATTTCATCTGGTAAACTATCAATGTTATTTTGATTAAGATTCAAATAATACAAATACTTCAAATTGCCAATACTTTTAGGTATTTTAGAGATATTACATTTGCTACAAGCAAAATACTGCAACAATTTAAGTGAGTCCAGATCTTCAGGCAACTCTTTGATATTATTTTTACTCAAATCCAGATATTGAAGGTTTTTAAATTGATAGATTTCTTTTGGAAAGGACTTGAATTTCTTTTTTCGTAAAACAAGTTTGTATACCTTATCAGGAGATTTTAGCGCGGAATCTAAACTGGTAAAAGCATAAGTTCTTGATAATGAGACAGAATCTAATAAAATTTGTGGAGTATCACTCCATATTTTTTCAGAAATTTGTGGAGTAACACACCCAATTTTTAGGATTAATAAAATAGTTAATGTAAAATTTATCTGTAGACAATTTAGCAATTTCATAGTTCGTTATCTTATTCAATAGTAGCAATAACCTTTAATTCAATAGCAATGGGCGTAGGTAAAGCATTCACTTCAACCGTGGTTCTGCACGGCGGATTTTCTTTGAAATATTCTGCCCAAATTTTATTGAATGTTTTAAAGTCATCTTTCATATTGGTAAGAAAAACTGTTACATCTACTACTTTATCTAAACTACTCCCTGCTTCTTCCAGGACGTGTTTGACATTTTGAAAAACGCTGTGCGTTTGTTTTTCAATATCGTAAGAAATTACATTACCTTTTTCATCTAAAACAACGCCCGGAATTGTTTTACTTCCTCTTTCTCTTGGACCAATCCCACTTAAAAACAACAAGTTTCCTACTCTTTTAGCGTGGGGATAGTGCCCTACTGGTTCTGGTGCTTTTTGAGAATGAATGTCTTTTGTTTCCATAGTTTTTAATTTTACCAATTGCTAATGACTTTATCTTTAGGATATTTTACAGAAAATTTGAATTGCACTTTCTTTTCTTCGTTCGGTGCCAAATCTAAAATCCATTGCAATTTTCCAGTAGTTTTATCATAAGAAGCATTTTGACTCTCAATGAGTTCTACTTCAATTTCCTGAAGAGACGACAAAGGTATTTGATCTTCTATAATCATTTTTACAGCATTTTTCTTTTTGTTTTTAATACTGATTTCATAGCCACGAGTT
The DNA here is from genome assembly GCA_026003255.1 of Bacteroidia bacterium. GTDB lineage: Bacteria > Bacteroidota > Bacteroidia > B-17B0 > Aurantibacillaceae > BPGX01. The sequence goes on from BPGX01000008.1 coordinate 84,707, forward strand.
TCTTTTCTGGTATTACCAAGAATTTTTTTCTCATTGTACTTTTTGATAATTTCTCTTTTGATAGAAATGTTTTTATCTATTCCCATAGAAATTTCCAGTGTATCCTTTGTAATATCTGGATTGATTTCTGAAGTACCTACAAATGCATTTTCAATAAAAATAAATGCAGTAGCAGGTAATAAATTATACTTTGACCAATCCGTAATTTGCGCTATCAGATAGGCATAATCAGAAAGTTTGGGCGCAGCATAATAAAGATAATTCGACGACATTTCAAAATTATTAATATCAACTCTTGCAGGTTTGCTATTACTTTCTATTGAAACGGGCAGAGAAATATTATATTCCTGGGAAATAGATTTCTCTGACACTTGAGTATATTCATACAGATTATCTGCTTCTTCTTTTTGTAGTTCAGTTTCAGAATATTTTGCATCTCCTTCATGATAAGCGACAGTTGGAGCTGCGGCATTAGGGTATCTGCTCTTCTTATGCTTTGAGTAAACATTTGGAACATAATACTCCAACCACCATGGAGAAAGCACCGGTTTATTATTGTTCAATAAAGGATTAGAAGTAGATAAGGTAAGTTCTACATTGTTCCAGTCAATACCAGTATTTTGCACCACTTCTGCTTTGAGCAATACATTCAAAGGTTTGCTTAAATCGTTTGATCTAATTTCGTATTGTGGATGCCAGGAAGCATTATTACAAATGTACTCAATTTCTAATTCGGCATTATTAACGCTTGTATTAGCATACACATTGACAATGATTTCACCAACTGGTTTGTTTTTCTGAACATTCAACTCGCTTAACTGATTTTGAAGTTTTTGAATTTGATCCTGATACTTCGTTACTTTCGGTAATAATTCATTTTTTTTAGTGCGTATTTCATTCAAACGATTTCTATAAAAATTAGCCACTTTTTCCAATTCTGCTGCTGTAACGCCAGTATTATTTCCTCCAATAGATTTGTTCGCCAATATCATTTGTTCTTCATTATCTAATGTATTTATCTGAATATCTATTACTGCTTTTTTATTTTTAAGATATTCCAAACTATCCTCTAATTGTGCTATTTGTTTAGATATGGTTTTAACCTGAATGTAATTTTTTCGAAACTGTGTAGACAAGATCACAAAATTTCCTTTTCCTCTTACCTGAATTGTGGGTGGAATGACAGAAATAGCAACATTTTCCACTACTATCGTTTGTTGTCCTTGCGGAATATTGAAATTTGCTGTACGATGTTTTAAACTGGCTTGTTGAAGATAAACTGTTACTTCCTTAACAATACTTTTAACCCGAATTTCTTCCTGACCAACAGCCGATAAAAACAATACTAAAAAGAAACCACATAACTTTTTCATAAAATTAGTTTTAATGCTCAAATGTAAGGATTAATTTGTGATGTTTAAATTTACCCAGAATCTGCATTAGAATTAATGGAGTTCGAATTTTCTAAAATCCATCTATTATATTTTAACCACAATGGACACAAAGAGAACAAACAAAGTTCACAAAGCCCCGATATATTTGCAAACGAGAAATACTTTATGAGAAATACTTGGTGTTCTTTGTAAAAAACTTTTTTTCTCTGTGGTTCAAAAAATCAAGTATTTAAAACCAAATTTGTGAAGATCATTTATATTTTAATATCAATGAAAAGATATTATGTTTACAGCACGTTAACTTATAATGCATAATTTGATTTAACCTATTAAACCTTAAAGTTCTTCGTAAACAGCCATGTTATTACTTAAATGAAAACACAATGGTAATACTTCCTTTTTGTTCTTCAAATTGTGAATTAGGCGAGAATTTTAATTTAACGGCAAATTGCCTTGCTTTAGCTTTTAAAATAGGACTGGTTGTAGTAGTTCCACGTCCATTGGGATCTGCTTCAATCACATTGCCCTCTTTATCTACTTTTATATCTACTACTACTACGCCTTCTTCTTTTGTATCACTTGGTAAGGGCGGATGCGACAGGAGCGATCGTCCTTTCAAATCAAAACCAAACGGAGCATTACCACTACCCTTTCCACTCCCAAAGCCAACATTATCAGGATTACTTCCTGTACCACCTTTGCCGTGAGTAAATGGATTACCATCAGGTTCGCCCTCGTTTCCAGCATTTCCAGAGTTTCCATCTCCACCACCGCTGCCCTTTTGTTGTTTAAATTTTTCTGCTAATTTTTCAGCAAGAGTTTTTTCTTTTGGTGGTTCTTTCACTTCAGTTGGATGAATAATTGTAGTATTTTCTTTTACTTCAATTTTATTGTTTTTTTCGTTTAATGGCACAATTTCTCCATTATCTGAAGTGTAAACAGGTTCATTTGTACTTTCTGTATTGGCTGCAACCTGTTCATTTACTACTACATTCGTTGCCTCTCCCAAGTTGTTTTGTTCTATAGTTCCTGTGCCTTCGTTATAAATACCATAGTTGACTTCCATCCCGCCTCCGCTGGCTATCTCTGGAAATGGCGGTATTGGTGTGATAAGTTTAATGAAATATAATAGCAATATTACAAGAACAAGCGATAATACAGAACCCGCTAATGCAATCCAATTCGGTTGTTTGTTTTCGTATACTGTTTGCATCATCTGGTGTTTGAAGGCGCAGTTGCAATAATCATTTTACATTTGGCTCTATCTCCGATTTGCATAACATCAATAAAATCCTGATACTTCAAGTCCTTATCAATGTGCAAAATAACGGTTGGTTCAGCCATATCTTTCGTTTTTTCTATAATTACATTTTCCAGCTCAGAAAAATCCACTTCTTTTGTATTGACAAAATAGCGTCTGTCTTTTGTAACAGACAAATGTATGGGCTTTTTACTATTGTCAACAGGGCGATTGGCTTTAGAATTAGGAAGATTCACTTTTATAGCATTCGGACTTACCATTGTAGAGAGAATTAGAAAAAACAACAAAAGAAAAAACATAATATCATTGAGTGAATCCGTGCTCACTTCAGCATCTCTGTGTTTATGTTTTCTTAAACGACTCATACGGTTTCAGTTTGATTAATGATCTCTAAAAATTGTAATTGTGTCTCTTCTAATTGTCGTGCAGCTTTATCAACTTTTGCATTCAACCAATGATAAAAAATAAACGAAAGAATACCAATAGCGAGCCCTGTTGCAGATGAAATCATTTTCTGATAAAGACCTGTGGATATGACTTCTATCTCAACCGTTTTGGCTAATGAAATATCATAAAATATAACAATTACACCTACAATTGTTCCAATAAATCCAAACATAGGCGCCACTCTTCCAATAATATTCAATACATTCAGATTCTTTTCCATATAACTTAATGATAGCGATGCAGATAAATCCATTGCTTCTTTAATTTCTGTCTCTGGCTTTCCAATGCGTTCAAGACCTTGTTTGATCATTAACGCTTGCGGCGATCCATTTTTCTCACATAAATTAATTGCCGATTGTATATCGCCTTTTTGAACAAATTCTTTTATGGTAAAAATCAATTGAGAATCATTTTTCGCATATTTTGATAAATAAAGCAATCTTTCAATAGTAAAGTAAATTACAACGAGAAATAAAATAGCCAGTGGAATGAGAATTGGCCCGCCTTTCAGCAACATTTCAAAAAGTGTAATTTCATCCTGTTGTTGCTGCATTATTCCAGCAATTGTATTTGCAGAAGATTGAAGTGTATCACTTGTTGTTTGCAAAGCAATTAAAAACATAAATTAAATTTTTGGGGTAAAGGTAAAAGACTACATAGTAATATAACGCAGTTGTCTCGAAAATATTTCAACATTTCAATGTGGATAAATCCTAAAAAAAACAAAATACATCCTTTTGAGTTATATAGTTCAAAAATGAAAATTTGAATTATACTTTTTCCATTAAATCAAAAGATTGTTTTATTAATAGTCCTATCACCAACAATCCACCATAAGTCAAAATCTTAAAATGATCATAATATTCATTCCATACACCCAATAAAATCTTCAAATTAAAACATAAAAATATTGCTATTAAAAATGCTCTCATCCATTTTGGTATTTTTCCATTTATCCAATGATAAATCAAAATTCCAATTGCAGGCATTTGTAACAAAAATGCATAATGCTGTTGATGTGGAAATATCAAAGGTATCAATGCCAATACGTAAGAAAATTCAAAAAATAGCTCATACTGGTTTTTAAATTTTTGAAAAGGTAATTGTCTTATGACTAAAATTACAGAAGAAATCAATAAGATTCTCACCAATTGAATAATCCACTTTACATGTTCTACACTTAAATCAACAATATATCGCCTAATTGGTAAAGCATATATATCCGGCGGATTTTTCATAAATAATGTGGTTATCAAAGTAGTAATACTATGAAAACTTCTTTCTTCAACGTCTATCAAATGCTTGTCATTAGATGGATTCACCAAAGCCCACCATTCGTGCATACATAATCCATAAAAATTTTTATCCATTATAATCAAAGGGAAGAAGTACAATAAAACCAAGAAAACACAACCCCAAAATACAACTTTCCACAATCCTCTATACAAATAATACGCCATCAACGGTAGTGCAAGTAATTTGATATTAATAGCAAGAGACAAAAACAAACCAGACAAAAGATATTTTTCCTGCAACAAGTATTTTAATGAATACAACATTAGAAACAACATTAAAATTGTAACTTGTGCCGAATGAAAATTCTCACGAATAGTTCGCATACTAAATAAAATAATTAATCCAATAATTAAAAATCTCTTTTCTTTATCAAATTGATTCAGGTACAAAAAATTATAAATTTCAATAATAATGAAATACAACAAAACAGCATTTATCATCAGCCATATAAAAGTGCTTGAAAATTCACTTAATAGTGTAAATGGATAAATCAAATAGGCAAAAAACAAAGAATAATAATAGTAATAGCCATCTATGTAAGAATGAGAATACGGGCAAATTCCATTCACTAAATCCCTTGATGCCATTTTGTAAATTGTAAAATCACTTCTACCTTGTGCTTCAATCCAACAAACAATAATAGCAACAACAAAATACAATACTTTCCAATAAACAGCAGGTATTTTCAAAACAACTTGCTTAATTGACATTTTCACCTCTTAATAATCTGTACATTTTCCTTGCTTCCGGCACATAATAACTTCCCGGATAATCCGATAGTATTTTCAAATAATACTCCATTGCTTTTGTTTTGTCGTTCAATTTGTATTGATACAATTGTGCTAACTTATAGGCAGCATCATCGGCATACATTTCCTGTGAATAATAATTCAATATGTTCAAATACATTTGTTCAGTTCCTGACCAATCTTGTTTTTGTTCATAAATCTTTGCCTTTTGAAAAAAAATATCATCTTCCAGAGAGTGATTCGTAAATTTTTGATTAATAGAATCCAACATCGCTACTGCTTCATCTAATTTGTTTTGAAACAACAATAATTCAGCTTTAGCATAATACATTAACGCTGCACCAGATGAATCCTTATTTAATGCATCCGATATAATCATTGATAATTCCAGTGCATCATTGGCAATCAATTTTGAAGTCGCTCCTTTCAAAATATCTGCCTGCGATTTAGCTAACTTAAATTCACCTGAATAAAAACTAATCTTTGCTCTCTTAAATTGTGCTTCCTGCCCTAATTCTTCATACTTAAAATCCTTTTCTACCTGCATACATAATAAAATCGCCTCCCATAATTTATTTTGCAATACATATACATCTACCAACTTTAACTTAAACTGTGCTTTAATTTCAGGTTTAATCTGTATCTGATCTATATAATACCTCAACAAACTATCCGCCCGATCAAAGTTTTGTATATAACGTGCTTCAATATCCGATAAACCCAATACGAGCGGATAAATAATGGACGAATTTTTATTCTCCTGAATATATTGATACATCTTATTTTTCAGGTCAACCAATTCTTGCGTTGAAACTGAATAAGAAGTTACTATAAAATGATACTTGTTCATTAAATTTTCCAACCTCGCACTCTCATAAAACGGATGCAGTTTCCCTTTCTTCATTACTTCTTCATAACATTTTTCAGCAATTTTATATTGTTGATTTTTTGAACAAATCTGACAAAACTGAAACAACTTTAACCCATCATCCTGACTTCTTTTATCGTATGCTTTTACTTGAAAAAAGGCCTGTTCATATTCCCCCTGTTGCACCAATAAATGTATCAATAATTCAACATAAACGACATTATCCGGATATTTTTGAATGCGTTTAATTAATTCTTGTTTTAATATAGGTTGCAAAATTTGCGTGGTATCATCAGGATTATAAGCCAATAAGGTTTGTAATTGATTTTGAACATTACCAATTTCACCCGGATTAGAATACAGTAAATCCAGATATAGATTTATCAATGACTTATAATCATTGGTTTGTTGATAAATCTCCGCTCGCTCATAATAAAATGGATAATTCGTCAGTTCCATTCCTTTTTCATAAACCTTTAAGGCATACTCAATTTTCTGATATTTTTGAAACTGTTTTGCTGTTAGCACCACAACATTTGGATCTTTGGGCAATTTACGAATCGCCTTTTGAAAATATTCCTCTGCTTTCTTGTTATTCTCTTGAACATCATACAAATGTCCCCAATACACATAATAATCCGAACGATTCGGATATTTTTTCAACTGTTTATTCAAAAGTTTTTCCGCATCCGCATAACGTTTGGTTTGCAATAATGCCTCATAATAATACTCAAACCAGTATTCAGGCGCTATTTCATACACCTCTTGCAAAATAGGCAATGCTTTCTCATATTCTCTTTGTAACAAATACGATTGAACAAGCTGATACTTTTGCTGATAATTCATTTGAGAGAAACCTGAATAACAAAATAATGTGATAAATACGATAAATAATTGTTTCAGACATTTTCTTAATTGCATCAAAATTAGATTTTTACTAACCAACATATCAAGCCCAAAAATACATATTTTTACTACAAACTCATTTTACAATTCTGCCAACAACTTTTCCCACTCTTCCATCAGCACATCAATTTCTCGTTTCAGATTATTGTAAGTATTAAAAAATTCCATATTATTAATAAGCTTTTCATACTCATCAGGATTTGAAAGTAAATTATCCATCTCTTTCAATTCCTCTTCTTTTCTATGAATTTGTTCTTCTATCTTTCGGATTTGTTTTTGAATATCTTTTTGTTGCACTTTATTACTTTCCTGTTTTGTTTTACTATTACTTACCCTTTTTCTCTCTTCTTTTCTGATTTTATTTAGTTCATTTAGTTGATCAATTTTTCTTTTTTCAAGAAACTCTTCAATGCCACATAAATGTTCCTTTACTTTACCATCTCTGAATTCAAATATACGATTTGTCAACCCACTTAAAAAATCCCGATCGTGACTCACTAATATCACCGTTCCTTCATAATCTAATAATGCTTGCTTCAATACTTCTTTTGAACGAATATCTAAATGATTGGTCGGCTCATCTAACAATAGTAAATTATACGGTTGTAATAACAATTTACAAAGTGCTAAACGTCCTCTTTCTCCACCACTTAATACACTTACTTTTTTTTCAATATCCTCTCCTGAAAATAAAAATGAACCTAAAATTTCTCTCACTTTTTTACGAACATCGCCAGTAGCCAATTCATCTATTGTTTCAAAAACAGTTTTGTCCCCATCTAATTTCTCTTCCTGATCTTGTTCAAAATAACCCAATAAAACATTATGTCCTAATTCTACCTTCCCTTCAAAATCCGTTCTACCAGCAATAATTTTCATCATAGTGGATTTTCCTTCTCCATTACGACCTACAAATGCGATCTTCTCTCCTCTTGTAAGAATAAAATTGGCATCTCTGAAAATTAATTTATCACCATATTTCTTTTGAACATTCTCAACTGTTAATACGACTTTACCAGATGCAACAGGCGTAGAAAATCTGAATCGTATGGAATCTTCATTCCATTCGTCAGTTTCTATTCTATCTAGTTTTTCTAACTTTTTTATAAGCGATTGAGCAAATGCAGCTTTGTTTGCCTTTGCCCTGTATTTATTAATAAGTTCTTCTGTTTTTTCAATATATTTCTGTTGATTTTTCGCTGCGGCTTCTTGTTGTTCTATTCTTTCTTTTCTCAATTCCAGAAAATGTGAATAATACGTGCGATAATCATATATCTTTCCATTCACTATCTCTATGGTTCTATTCGTTACATTATCTAAAAAACTTTTATCGTGACTAATTAAAATAACAGCACCATTGAATTGCTTTAAAAAATGTTCAAACCACAAAATGGCTTCAATATCCAGATGATTGGTTGGCTCATCTAAAAGCAAAACATCGGGCTTTTTCAAAAGCATTTTAGCCAACTCAATTCGCATTCTCCATCCTCCGCTAAATTCAGCAGTTTGCCGATTAAAGTCCGAACGATTAAAACCTAAACCAATTAAATACTTTTCAATTTCACCTTCTTTTTCATCTGCGTTCAAAAATTCCAATTTGGAATACAAATCACTTTGTTGTTGTATGAGTTGTAAATACGCTTCACTAACATAATCCTCTCTTGTTTCTAATTCCTTTTGAATTCTCTCTAATTGTTTCTCAATTAATAAAACGTCTTCAAATGCTGTCAATGCTTCTTCAAAAACCGTTCTTCCATTCTGATGCCGCATATCCTGTGGCAAATAGCCAATACGAATATCTTTAGGTTTAGAAATCTCTCCTCTTGTAGGCGTCTGAACACCTGCTAATAATTTCAACAGTGTACTTTTTCCAGCACCATTCTTGCCCACTAATCCAATTTTATCGCTTTGATTGATCAAAAAACTTATGTTCTCAAATAACACATTCCCACCAAATTCTACGGTTATATCTTGTAACGCAATCATTGTTCTACTTCTTTAGTGTATTAAATTTAACTTCCTGTTTATTCCTTTGTAAATATTTCAAATAAGCATTTAAAAATATCGCCAACAAAATAATTGCAAGTCCAATGTAAAAATTTCCATTCAGATACTTGTTTTCTTTGTAAATCAGCATTGCTAAAATAATACCGTATATGCTTTCAAGATTAACCGTTAAATTAATAGTGTAAGGACTAATGTGCTTTGTCAAATCAATTGCCACAATAAATGGAATAGTAGTACAAACATAAGATAATAATGATAATCCTAACCAATCCTTTTCACTTACATAGAAAAAATCAGCATCCATATTGCCATTCAATAACAAATACACACTCAATCCAATCCATCCAAAAAATAATTCATAAGCCGAAATGTGTATAGAAGAAATTTCTCTTGCTAACAAACTATTCAACACTGAAAAAACAGAAGATAACACAGCCGCTAATAAAGCCAATAACAATCCCCATTTATAATCCAATGAAACTGAAAATATCACTGAAATACCCACCATTACTAAAAGACCTAACATCAACTCATACATCCGAACTTTTCTTTTGTAAAACAATGGTTCTATCAACGAAGTAAAAAGCGTTGCCGATGAAAATCCCGCCATTGTAATAGAGATATTGGATACCTTAATAGCCCCATAAAAACACACCCAATGAAAAGCAATTAGTATGCCTACAATCAATAAACGCTTGATGTATTTTTTATCCAGTAAAATATTTTTTTGGTCTTTAATGAAAAGATAGAAAAACATTGCCGGAACAATTAATGTAAGTCGCCACCACACCAATTGCCACGCATCTAATGTAATAAATCTACCTAATACAGGCGTAAAACCCCATACAAAAACAATACTATGTAAAATGAGATAATAACGAAGCATTTTAAAACAAAATTAAATTTTTATCATTATTTCCATAAACAATTTTAATCCAAATAAAGCACGCAAAAATACATATATCTGTTTATCTAATATTTTAATTCTATCAACTTTTTAAGCAATTAATCTCAAGAACTTAAGTTCAACTTAATTTAATACAAATAATTCAACTATATTAAATCTACCAACATCAACTCACAACTCATAACTATTTTAATTAGATTTGCAGCAATTATGATAACCAAAATCCTCTCTCTCTTCATTGTTGTTTGCTCACTCATTGGTTTTTCTAATCCTTCCATCATTGAAAAATACATTTTTTCACCGTACATGATTAAACACTATCGGCAGCATTATCGTTTTTTAAGTCATGCTTTTTTTCATGCGAATTTTCTTCACCTTTTTCTGAATGTATGGATATTATGGTCTTTTGGCACTATTTTAGAAAATTACAACTATCCATTGCTCTTCGGTGAAAAACTTGGAAAAATCTATTTCTTGATCTTATTTACAGGCGGTATTTACGCCAGTTCAATTGCCGAATTTTTCAAACATAAAAACAATCCTCATTATGCATCTCTTGGTGCAAGCGGCGCTATTGAAGCCGTTATCTTTAGTTTCATCATAATCAACCCCTTTCAATGGTTATACTTTTTCTTCATTCCAATGCCCGCATGGTTATTAGGTTTACTCTTCCTCATTTTCAGTTTTTACATGAGCAAAAGAAAACTACCCAATGACCGAATAGGACATGAAGCACATTTCTGGGGCGGTATTTTTGGAATTATATTTACATTCCTTGTAAAACCCTCTCTCTTTATGGCCTATATTGATCTAATTTTTTAAGCATGAAAACCAGAAAAGTATATACTGATTTTTTAATCATCGGTTCAGGAATTGCCGGACTCTTTTACGCACTTAAAGTAGCTCATAAGGGGAAAGTCCTCATAGTTACGAAAGATAAAAAAGATGAAACCAACACTCGTTATGCGCAAGGTGGAATCGCTGCTGTGTGGGACATGACCCACGATAGTATTGAAAAACACATTCAGGATACAATTGTTGCCGGTTCTGGAGTGAATGACGAAAACATCGTCAGAATGGTCGTTTCAGAAGGTCCTCAACGCGTAAAAGAACTCATTGATCTTGGTGCTCAATTCGACAAAATTGATAACGAACATTACGACCTCGCCAGAGAAGGTGGCCATACCGAAAAAAGAATTTTGCATCACAAAGACATCACCGGCTGGGAAATCGAACGCACACTTCTGGAAGCCGTTGCCAAACACCCTAATATACAAATTCTTGAACACCATTTTACCATTGACATTATTACACAACACCATCTCGGCGAAATTGTCACTTCTCAACGCACCGATATTGAATGCTACGGTGCATACGTTCTCAATAAAAAAACAAACGAAATCCTTACTATCCTTTCAAAGGTAACAGTCATCGCAACCGGTGGAATTGGACAAACTTACGCCGTTACCACTAATCCTGCTATCGCAACTGGTGATGGAATAGCAATGTTCTATCGAGCAAAAGGATTAGTAAAAGATATGGAATTCGTACAATTCCATCCTACCGCTCTCTACGAAGGAAAATCAAACACCCAGAGTTTTCTCATCACCGAGGCCATTCGTGGATTTGGCGCTATTCTCCGCAATCAGAAAGGCGAAGCTTTCATGGAAAAATACGATGAACGAAAAGAATTAGCCCCTCGCGACATCGTTGCAAGAGCCATTGACAATGAACTCAAAATATCCGGTGATGATTTTGTTTATTTAGATTGCAGACATTTAGATAGAAAAGAGTTTATCAATCACTTTCCGAACATTTACAACAAATGTATGAGCATCGGCATAGATCCTTTTGTGGATATGATTCCGGTTGCACCGGCTATGCATTATCTTTGCGGTGGTATTCAGGTAGATAAAAATGGACAATCCTCTATTCGCAGAGTTTATGCTATCGGAGAATGTGCTTGCACAGGTCTTCATGGTGCCAATCGTTTAGCCAGCAATTCTCTTTTAGAAGCACTTGTTTTCGCTCACAATGCTGCAGTAGATAGTATTTCAAAATTTGAACATCATACCATTCCAGAAAATATTCCCGACTGGAATGCAGAAGGAACTACACAACCCGAAGAAATGATTCTCATCACCCAGGCCAGAAAAGAATTACAACAAACCATGTCTTCTTATGTAGGAATTGTTCGCAGTAACGTGCGATTGAAAAGAGCATGGGACAGATTAGAACTGCTATATCAGGAAAACGAAGCACTGTACGAAAAGACAACCATTAATCAAGCAATATGTGAATTAAGAAACATGATTTGTATTGGGTATCTTATTACTAAACACGCCATGCGCCGTAAGAAAAGTATTGGCTTGCACTATGTGGTAGGATAATATTTAAGAAATGAATAAAATTTGTTTTATAAGCATATTTATATGTATTTCTATACCTGGACTTACATCGCTCATGGGACAAGAATCAGATACTAACATTAGAGACATACTAATTTATAACAAAGGTGTTGTTCTTCAGGAACTCATTGATGAATTGAACCTCTCAGAAAACTTGAAATCAGATGATTCGACTGAACGAATGTTTGCTCTAAAAATTAAGGAAAATCTTTTAAAAAAGCTATCGAGTGTTACAATGTGGTAATAAATTATTACCCAAATTCAAAATTAATAAATAGAGCATTAGCAAATAAGGGGATTGCAGAAATTGAATTAAAAGAGTATGAAAAAGCAAAAGAAAGTTTTATGAAAATCATGAATGGCTCCGATAATGATGATGAAATAATCCATAAAAATAAGGGTCTTGAACTTGATATCTATGCTAATTATAAAAACATAGCAGCAAAAAATCTATCTGAAATATATATACTGGAAGAAAATTATAATGAAGCTTTAAAATACCTTGAATTAACAAAAAAATATCCTTATAAAACTTTTTGTGGAAATGATTATTGGTCAGATAAATTATATGTAAAAAAATTATATGCTAAGTGCTACTTAGGATTAGGAGACACCACAAAAGCATTGGATTTATTAATGCCTCATCTAATAGATGATAGATTTTCAGATAATTCAGAGTTAGTTGAGATTGTTTATCAAATACTAATTAAAAGATATTGGAAAGATGACTTAAAGAAGAAATTTATTGATGCTTTTAAAAAATTAAGAGTAAAAACAGTAAATGAAGATGGAATGGACGTTGAATATTACTATATTACTTTTCTAAACTATGAATTAGAAGTTTTCTGGTTTGATTTTGTCTCTATTCATCAAATAAGTAAGGAAAAAAGGAAAAATATGGTTGAGAATATGTATAAAAACAAGAAATTTTATCAATTATTAGAGAATAATTAAGAAATTCTCGAAATCTTGAAGCAATATAATTTAATCCAAAAATAAATCAACTTCTTTTTCTAAAAACTAATTCTATCACCGTTATTTCCGGCCATATCCCTAACCTTCCCGGATATCCAATAAATCCTGCCCCTCTATTGACATAAAGATATTGCTCATTTTCTGCATTATGATGTATCTGTTGGTTACCTGCTATTAAATTTTTTGTCTTTTGCTTATACAAGCCCGCCCAATGTTTGTAAACCCATTGCACAGGGCTAAATTTCACTTTTCCATATTCAACACCAAATTGAAAGCCGTGAGTGTGTCCACTCAACGTCAATTGAATATCCGGATATTTTTTACTCACTTCCAAATCCCAATGAGATGGATCGTGGGATAATAAAATCTTAAATGCAACATTTTCTGTCCCCTCGTATGCAACATCCAACTTTCCATATCTAGGAAAATGCAAATTACCTCCCCAATTTTCTACTCCAATTATAGCAATCTTTTCACCATTTCTTTCAATTATTCTGTGTTCATTTAATAATACATCCCAACCCATTCCTCTTTGTAAGTTAATTAGTCGCATCAAATTATTTTGTTTCTCTTGTTTGCTGGACCACACCACATAGTCGCCATAATCATGATTGCCTAAAATGGAATACACTCCTAATCTGGCTTTTAATTGAGATAAAATTTCTTTATAGGGCAATGCTTCTTCTGCTATATTATTTACTAAATCACCAGTAAATACTACAATATCTGGTGCTTCGGCATTTACAATTTCTACAATCTTTTGGACCGGACGTGTACTAAAAAATGAACCCAAATGTAAATCCGAAATCTGAACAATTTTTAAACCATCAAAACTTTCAGGTAATTCTTTGAATGACAATCTAACCTGATGAATTTTAAAATTATATGCTCCACGAATAATGCCATAAATAAATCCTGCAAATGGTAGTGCTGTGAAAAGTATTGCCAATTGTGATAAAAACTGCGAACGCGAAATCAAGAAATTTCCAGCATCCTTATTTCGTGGAAGAAGATACAAATGCTTCAAATAAAAAACTATCCAGCGATACACATCGTCTAACAACATAAACACACTTCCAAATAATTTAGAAAATTCAAATATTGCCACAACAGCAAGGTAAATCCTGAACACATCATGCCATTGATGTGGTCTGTAAAAAAATATTAACAACAATGTACCAACCAATAATATTAGCCAACCAATTTGAAAATACAATAACGTTTTGTGATACCTTTCAGATACAAGGTTTTTGAGTGCTTGATAAAAATAAAATTCGATTAATGACAATATCCCAATAAAAATAAAAATTCGACCTAACATTCGCTATGAAATCAATTTTAAACTTAAATCCAAACTATTGATATGATGTGTCAAAGCACCAATAGAAATAAGTTCAACGCCGGTTTGTGCATAATCCCGAAGGTTTTGTTCATTTATACCTCCCGATGCTTCTGTTTCTACTTGATAATTAACCAATTCCACTGCTCTTCTCACATCCTCCACAGTAAAATTATCAAACATTATTCTATCTGGTTTATATTCTATAGCCATTTTCACATCATCTAAAGACCTTGTCTCTACTTCAATTTTTACATTCAAATTATTTTTCTGTAGATATTCTCTACATTTTATAATTGCTTTATCAATACCGCCGGCTGCATCAATGTGATTGTCTTTAATCAAAACCATATCATACAATCCCCATCGGTGATTCACGCCTCCACCAATGTGCACTGCCCATTTTTCAAAAAAACGAAACAATGGTGTTGTTTTTCTTGTATCGGTTATTCTCGCACGAGTACCTTCACATAACGATTGCAAGTAACTTGTTTTTGTAGCAATGCCACTCATTCTTTGCATAATGTTCAATAGCAATCTTTCATAAGAAAGCAACCTTTGAACACTTCCATTGATACGAAAAACCACATCGCCTTTTCTTACTGTACTACCATCGTTGATAAAAACTTGCATTTCACATTCCGGATAAATATATTGTAAGATGTGCTGTATAGCTTCCACTCCGGCAATGACTCCTTCTTGCTTAACAAGTAATTGCATTGTCCCCATCTTATCAGAAGGAATAATACTCAGAGACGTTACATCACCATAACCAATATCTTCCTTTAATGCAAGGTTGACAAATTGTTGTAAAGAAAAATGTTGTGAATAAATCTCAATAAATGAACGCATAATATCATTAATTTAATCACAAAAATGCAGATTTTTTATCAATTCACCACTTTCGTCGCTGTTATCACACTCGCCATATTAAAAAATCCTACTGCCTTAATTGGTGAGCCATTGGGCGTAATAATGTTCGTTTTTGTATTTTCAAGAGTAGTAGCAAATAATCCTTGATTGTTTGTATTATTGATGATTTGAATAAACATATTCCAGCATTCCTCAGATGAAAGTGAATGAATTTCAACTCTGCAAGTGTCTCCTTTTTGATAATATCTATCAAAAGGCGTAATGGCTTCCGCGATATTAGGTGTAAACACATAACCATCTGCACGCACACCTCCACTGCCACCACTTGCCCCATCATAAGCAAGATTTATATCCGATGTCCTTCCCCAGAAAACGTCATTTTTAAACGACTTTATCCAGTAATAATCCGGTATAGGTCCCGGTACATCTCTTCCCCACAAGATGCACTTATATCCTTCTTCACCAGTGAAATTATTTTTCCGAAATTTGACCTGGATACTATCAATGACTGCAGTACGTTTTTGTAATGCAGTAGCTGTGTAAGTATATCCATTATAAACAACTAATAATTGGTACAAATGATTCACTTTAGCAATAGTATCCGTTGGCGAAAGTGTATAAGTATAATAACCATCATTTTTGTATGTAAATGTGTATGTAGTATTTGAATTTAAATCTTTTAATAAGACCTGTGCATTATCTACTACGCTGACATTTTGTGAGTTATCAAAATAATTTTGAGAATATGTTATGCGAACTTGCTGGTCTTGTCGTAAATCATTAATAAACGCATCTATCACTAATAATTTTTGACCTTGATCTAATTTTATCTGAACAGGATCTTCACAAGAGAAGAATAATATCAGAATAACTGGAATAATCAAATAATAAATTTTATCAATCAATTTAACTTTCATAATAAATAACATTTATATTTAAAAATTAAAATTCCATGTAATAGCAGGTACAATACTTCCAATCACTGAGAATCTTACGGCTTGTGTTTCATTTGGATTATCAGGATTGGTGCGGAAGTAAATACTATACGCATTTCTTCTGTTATACACATTGTACACGCTCAATACCAATTGATTTTTAAATCGCTTGGTTTTCATTGCATCTATATTCCAGGTAACACCGACATCTAAGCGATGATATGGCGTAATTCTAAAATTATTGCGTTGATTCGTAGTATTATATGGAACATTGTATCCTTGAATTTGAAATTTAGCATCCGGAAATGTTGCTGGCGTTCCTGAGAGGAATACAAAAGTTACCGAAGCACTCCATTTTTTATTAAAATCATACGTGTTCACAAAGTTAATTAAATGCGTTCTATCGTATTTGGATAAAAACCAATCGTTATTGGAAATACCTAGTACTTTTCGTTCGGTTCTGGATAATGTATAGCTCAACCATCCATTCCATTTGCCTTTTGCTTTTTTGATATAAACTTCCAAACCATACGCCCTTCCAATGCCCTGTAAAAATTGCGATTCAATGTATTTATTAATCAACAAATCAGCATTATCAATATAATCCAGTTGATTTTGAAAGTATTTGTAAAACACTTCAACAGATGTTTCAAACATATTTTCTTTGAAGTTTCTAAAATAACCCAATGAAATCTGATCTGCTATCAGCGGTTTTACATTATTTGTAGATGGTGTATACACATCCAAAGGCGTTGTAGCAGCAGTATTGGACACAATTTGAATGTACTGTACCATTCGGTTGTAACTCCATTTCAACGATGAAACATTATTCAGTACATAGTTTGCTGAAAATCTTGGTTCCGGATAAATATAATTTTTTATAGGTTTAAAGAAATTGTCATTTTTTTCTTCTGCTTGCAAAGGTAGTTCTATACCCGGTGTAGTATCTCTGTAAGTATATTTTGTTGTGTTCCCTAAATAAGCAAAATCTGAAACGCGTATTCCATATTCAAGAGTAAATCTATCATTTAACTTTTGTTCATTGCTTACATACAATGCCAATTCATTAGCATACTTTTTTTCTAAACTCAAATCTGTACTTCTTCCTTCTGCATCTGTAATAATAGCCGTTGTAGGATTGAATTGATATAAAATATCCTGAATTCCAAAACGAACCGTATTATTCGCATTTACATACCAACTTAAATCGGATTTTAATGAATAATTGACAATATTAGCACGCCATTCAAATTTTTGATTATTACCCGGTTGAGTAAATATAATTTTATAGTCATAATTACTATAGAAGCTTGTAAGATTCATAAACAATCTTGGATTGAAAATATGATTCCATCTCAAAGTAGTAGTAGCATTGCCCCAATCAAATGTAAAACCAGCACCAAATACATCCCTTCCAAAATAACCGCTTAAAAAAACAGTATTTTTATCATTTATACGATAATTTACTTTCGCTGTTAAGTCATAAAAATAAAACTGAGCATTTTTCAAATTAGGTTGTTTTTTAGATAATATGGGCTTAGCCAAAACATCAATATAACTTCTTCTTCCTGCAATGATAAAAGAAGATTTTTCCTTTTTTATGGGACCCTCAATTGATAGTCTTGAAAAAATTGTTCCTATACCCCCATTTGCTTCAAACTGTTTATTGTTACCCTCTTTTAATCTTACATCTAAAACCGATGATGATCTGCCTCCATATTGTGATGGTATTCCTCCTTTATATAATTTCAAATCTTTTACAGCATCCGGATTAAATACTGAAAAAAAACCAAACAAATGTGAACTATTAAATACCGGCGCATCATCCAATAAAATTAAGTTCTGATCTACATTTCCACCCCGAACATTGAAACCTGAAGCACCTTCACCAACTGTTGTTACACCCGGTAACAATTGCACCGCCCTTACTACATCCACTTCTCCAAGTAATGCCGGTATTTTTTCAACTTGCTTTATATCCAGTTTTACTGTACTCATCTCAATGCTTTTTACATTTTTATCTTCTGCTTCGCTGCTTACTTCCACTTCTTGTAACTGATTATCAACCTCTTCTAATTCAAAATTTAAAGTTAAGTTTTGAGTCAAATCAACAGATTTCTCAATTGTTTTATATCCCAAATAATTAGTTACTAAAGTATACTGTCCTTTTGGTAAGGTTAAAGAGTAAAAACCATATTCATTGGTAGACACACCAATGCTTGTACCTTTTTTACTAATAACTACACCGATTAAAGCTTCGCCATTTTTCTTATCTTTTACATAACCTTTAATTGTGAATTTTTCCTGGGCTAATGCACTAACTTGCAGTAAAAATAAAATGAAAATATTTTGTAGTTTCATAACTCAAATTGCGGGGAGCAAAACTATGGAAACTTTTTTTGTTTTTATAGTTTCCTATGATGTTTAAGAAAATTTAATAATTCCTTTAAAGACATCGTGTTGATACAAAATTCTTTTGTCAAGCCGGCTTTTTGAGCTACCATCACACCATATTGAATATCTTTAATAGCCGTCTTTTCATGCGCATCTGGATTTATCGCAATTTTCACACCTTTGTGCATACAATACTGCAGCCATCTCCAATCAATATCCAATCTATATGTATTTGCATTCAACTCTATCACTACATTATTAGCCGCACAAGCATCAATAATTTTTTTGTGGTTGACTGGATAACCCCTGCGTATCAATAACAATCTTCCCGTTAAATGTCCTAAAATAGTGGTATATGGATTTTCAATGGCTTTGATTAATCGTTTCGTTGCTTCCTCCTCGTTCATATCAAAATGATTGTGAATAGATGCTACAACAAAATCAAATTGCGATAGTACATCTGCACTATAATCCAGAGAACCATCTTTCAAAATATCGCTTTCTATTCCTTTTAATATCCTGAAATTTTTATGCTTTTTGTTATACTTATCAATTACTTGAAATTGTTGAAAAACTCTTTCTTCACTGAGACCATTGGCATACTTTGCAGATTGAGAATGATCACATATTCCAAAATATTCACATCCATTTTCTCGCACAAAATCTGCAAATTCATCAATAGTATTTAGACCATCACTATACTGAGTATGGCAGTGTAAGATTCCTTTGAAATCTTCTAATTGTATAAGGTTTTTATTATGAAAAATCGGGCGATTTACTTCGTAATACTCCTTACTACATTCTCTCTGAAATGCTGGTAAATAGTTATGCTTAAGTTCATTAAAGATTTCTTCTTCACTTTTATAAGTATGTTTTTTTAAATGATAAAAATTTATTTCCTCTAAAAAATCAGAACTGCCTGTTGTTTCAAATAACTTAAAAACGTATTCTTCTCTTTTACAAGTATGAACAACCACTGGAATATCTGATAGTTGTTGAATTTTTTGAAGCAAAGAAGTATCAATTTTATCTGTTGTTATGAATTCAATTTGATTTACAACTTCACATTGTCGTCTTAATTCTCCTGTCAGTTCAGTATTAATTCCATTTTGTTGTAAAATACAACTAATTTCTTCTGCTACTGACAATGCAATTCCAAGTTGAAGTTTATTTCTATGTTGTAAATACAACAAAACATTTTCATAAATAGTTTGCTGTGTTTTTTCCCCAAAACCCTTTACATTTTTAAGTAGATTATTTTTGCAAGCATAAATCAATTCTTCAACACTAACGATATTTAATTCTTTCCATAATTTAAATACTTTGGATGGTCCCAAACCACGAATATTCAAGAGTTCAATAACTGTTTCTGGTGTTTTATTTTCATATTCTTCTAGTTCAATGATTTTACCGTGTGTGAGAACCTCGTTAATTTTTTGAAGAATATTTTTTCCAATACCTTTAATTTCTGCTAATGAATGATAATTCTCAAGATTTATATCTTGATTTAATTTTTCTAAAATTGATGCTGCATTTGAAATGGCTTTCACTTTAAACACATTTTCCTGATGAAGTTCCATCAATTTGGCAAGTTGATGAAATTGTTCAGCAATGATTAAACTGTTCATTTTAATTAACTATTACTAAGAATTAATTGTATTCAAGATAACTTCTGCAATTTTAAAGTCAATAGGATAAGTAATTTTAATATTGTGCCTTTCTCCTTCACAAAGAAAAATAGGTACTCCCGCTGATTCTAGAACATTAGCTTCATCAGTAAAAATTTCTTGAAACGGTTGTTGAAAGGCACTGTAAAGTGTATTAAAATCAGCACACTGAGGTGTTTGAACAATTCTAAAATCTTCTCTTCTTACAAGAGTGCTTTCTTCTCCAATGATTTTCCGCATACTTTCTGACACTGGTATAACAGGAATTGCATTTCCACTTTCTTTTGCCATATCAAAACATCTTTGGATGAGTTTTAAAGTAATGCAAGGACGAGCAGCATCGTGAACTGCAACAATACCACTAAATTCTTTTTGTTTCAAAAACCCAAGACCATTCTTTACAGATTCAAACCTTGTTTGTCCTCCATTTGTAAGAAAAATATTTCTATTATCTCGGAAAAATTTTTGTAAAAGTTCTTCTGTTAATCCTTTGTAATCTGGATGAATGACAATAACACATATCAAATTGCTATCGTATTGAAGAAACTTTTGAAGAGTATGCACCAGTATCGGCTGATGGTTGATTTCAACAAATTGTTTTGGAATTTTAGTTTCCGCTCGTTCGCCTATTCCTCCTGCTACTAACACTAATGCTTTATTCGTCATACATTACCGAATTATATTGACATGACCTTTGTACGAACCTTTATCCGTTCCTGTATCTAAAACATAGAAGTAAGTACCCGTTGGTACCTGCTCGCCATTGATAGTGCCATCCCAGTCGTTTTTATAGCCGCGCTGAAAATAAATTTTTTGCCCGTAACGATTATAAATAGTGAGTGTATTATCCGGATATTGTTCTAAATTCGCAATATAAAACACATCATTGATACCATCGTTATTTGGTGTAAAGGTGTTGTAAAAAATCAATTCGTCATTAGGCAAGACACGAATAATCACAGTACTTGATGCAATGCACCCGGTAGGATATACAGAACTAACCGTATAAATAATTGTTGAAGCCGGTGTTGCATCTGGATTTTGTGTTTGTCCATAAGGAATCG
Organism: Bacteroidia bacterium; assembly: GCA_026003255.1. Taxonomy (GTDB): domain Bacteria; phylum Bacteroidota; class Bacteroidia; order B-17B0; family Aurantibacillaceae; genus BPGX01. The sequence goes on from BPGX01000008.1 coordinate 106,197, forward strand.
TCAAATAGTACGGCGGTTTCCATGTATATTGTCCATTACCACCGTTTACATGTAAAGTTACGACATTACCTTTTTTAATAGTAGTATCTTGTGGTCGAACGTCGAGTGGTGCATATCCTATAGTGATATTTATTAAATCTACATTACTACAAGAACCATCTTGAATTGTCAAAGTATAAGTAATTCCGTTTGTAGAAGTATCTGGTGTATATGTAGGATTAGGTGAGTAAGCATTATCTAAATATGTTGTAGGCATCCAGCTAAATGTACAGGTTGAGCAAGAAGAGTTGTTATTACTTCCCAATGTCAAAACTGAATATGTACCTTTACAAATAAATATGTCTTCACCGGCAGAATACATATCGAGATTACTTTTTGTAATGTAAATAGTATCTCTACACACTTCGCCTGTTTTATCCGTTACTGTCAATACATAATATGGGCTTTGATAACTGCTTAATATCGGATTTGGAACGGTATCACTACTCAAACCAGATGAAGGGGACCATAGAAAAGTATAAGGCGATACACCGCCCGATACTGCTGGTGAACCACCTAACATATAGGTTGATTGTGGACAGAACGTAAAATCTGATCCAGCATTACAGGTAAATTGAGCATAATTTTTATGAAACAATATAATGAACAATAGCAGAGAAAAACGTTTCAACATCTTCAAAAATTATAGCCGAAAAGTACAAAAATTAATGTTGATGAAAAACAATTTACCGAAGTAAAGTGATGCTACCTTTCAGTTCAACATATTCCCCACGAGCATTTTTGTAACGAATTAAATAAACATAAACACCTTGCGGATAATCTCCACCATCCCACGCACGATTGATGTCATTAGTTGTAAATATCTGCTTTCCCCAGCGATCATAAATCCATAAATGGTAATCTTCAGGGTTAGGAAATTGAAAGACAGGTTTCCATTCATAATTTACGCCATTGGGTGCAAAAGCATTGGGAATGAACACATCACCTTCTTCCATAATAAATGCTGTATTGGATGAAGAGGATTCTATGAATCCAAAGGGATTACCAAAATTTTCTGCCGCCAACACTACATACCCAATTTTTCCAGAATATTCATATAAATCAGAATAATCATCCGAATAGGTTCTGATGCTTGCAGGTACGATGGCTCTTGGTGTGGTCTCCTGAGTATTATCAACAACCCTGTAAATGTAATAATCACTTACACCTGTTGGCCAACCCTGATAGTCATCCCAATTTACAATGGCTGTATAGGATTGAGTTTTGTCTTTACGGACTTTTAGTAAAATCGTTTTGGTAGTATTAGTAGGATTTCTGCGGTTTCCACAACTATCAAGAATATAGGCCTTGTAGTAATAGGGAGTTTGAATGGTATTTATTTGTGGAGAATTATCTGTATAAAAATAGGACGGATTCATAGAACTGGTTGGAATTATAGTTACTGACTGAAAATTCACATTATCAACGCTTCTTAATATCTCTAAACCATTAGAAGCTTTTGATGTATCTACATAGAAAGCAAGCGATACAGAATGTGTGTCTTTCACAGTGGCATAACGAATATAAGCAAATGAAGGAACAGGAGAACCATAAGCATTAAAACAAATTAAATTAGAAGATGCTGAAATACCGCTTTGACTTTTTTGCACGAACGTACACACAATAATTACTATTATAATTTAGCTGATTGTAATTATAGAATAAATTATTCGTACTATCTATTAAATTAAAAGGAGCGCCGTTTTCTGAAACATAGATAAAATACTTTATTCCTCCACCTTGAAAATTAACTTTATTCCAATTCAAATTTATACTATGGTTACAAACATTGTAATTTGATTTCAGAAAAATAGTAGTTTGTGAGCCACTTAAAATACTCACATTGTTACAACTATCTATAGCGGAAACAAGAAATTGTAATGTATTTGTATTCGCAGCAGTATTGGTATAAGTATATGTAGTATTATTATATCCCCAGATAGTATCAATGGGCACATTAATACCGTTAATCACCTGATAAATAATGTATCCCGCACAATCGGGCGAAGAAGTAGGATTCCACCCAAGCACAGTTTGTCCATTTGATAACACACTTGCCGAATCCAGAGTGGGTACAATAGGCGGAATATTATCTAAAAAACTTCCGTTAGCGGTATTTGAGACAGAAGAACATCCAGAAGAGTCCTTCAGTTCAATATAATAATAATAATTCACTCCATTGCATAAACGTGTTACCGTGTCATTGTACTTAGTTTGAGATGTTGATACCAAATAATTGAATGGCAATATACCTGTTGTACTCTTATACACATCAAAATTAGGAAAAGACGAAGATAAATGCGGTATGTGAATGTCGTTGTAAATAAGCTTTGCAACACCTCCACCAATACCTGTGAGAGAAAGAAAGATGGAGCGTAAGGTATCAGAAAATGCAGAAGCGGTCATTCCGCCCGGTCCCCAGCGTGTACGAATGAAATAATAACGACTTTGAGTATTGCCACCCCGCTCCAACGTGAGTAAAAGAATTAACAGCGATATTGTTTATAGTATTAATGAGTAAATAAGGTCCAAGATTGGAATTAGATTGAAAAATTTCATAGGCGTAGAATTGATTTTGTGGATCTAAAGGCGGTATCCACTGGATAACAATATCTCCCGCAGAGTTAATAACAGAAACACATTTTAACTTAGCCGGATAGGCCTGTGTGGACTGTGCTACAACAATTCCCAACAAAAAATTAATCAAAATATATAGTAATAATCTTTTCATCTATCTGCAAATATAACGAAACATTATGAAATAAATTGTATTTTGTTGGCATAATAAAATTATACAAAATGTATAACACAAAATGTGAAATTAAAATACTAATTATTTATCCTTATCTCTTTCCCTCAATTCTTTTAATAACTTAGCAACCTGGGGATAATTGGGATTAAGTTGCAACAATTTTTCATAAGATTGAATAGCGTCTGCAGTATCTCCATTGTATATCTGCAATTCACCCAGTGCATAATATAAAAACACAGAGTTGGGACGTTCAGACAGATATTGTTGAATAAAATCAATACCTTTCTGATATTTTTTTTCTTGTTTGCAATATTCACGCATAACATCAAAAGGAATTTCATAAGTTTTATCCTTATCATATTTTAAGGACTTTCGGAGAAATAATTCTATTGTGTCTTTATTTCTTCCGGTTTTAAAGTACGCAATAGCAATATTGTTTAGCAATTCTTTTCTTGTAGAATCCAATCGATAAGATTTTAGTAAATAAGGGATACTGGTTGCATAATCTTTTTTCCAATTCATATACAAAAACGCAATATTGTTCAAGCAACTGGCACAGGAACTATCAATAGCAAGTCCTTTATGAAACTCATCAAAGGCAATTTGCAAATACCTATCTCTTTCAGACAAAGGTAATTTACCCGAATTCTGCATATATTCAATAATTATTTGAGACCCATACAATATGTGCAATTTCACTGACTCTGGATATTTTTTCACATCCGCTTCATAAAGGTATAATTTATACCTCCATTCATAATTTCTATACCAAATTAAAATAGTACAAATTAAAAGATAAAACAAAACATAGAACTTTATTCTCGTTTGCATCCACCATTCAATGTTTGAAAATGAGAATATTTTTTTCTTTAATATGAATTTTTGGTTAATCCACTCAACAAGATAAACTAACATCATTGACCATCCAAAAGATGGTGCAAAAGCAAATCTATCTGCTACAATACCCGGTACTGGTTTTACAAAATTCAAAAACATGGAAATGTGTAATGAAAAAAATACTACTCCATACCACAGCAAATCTTTTTCTTTATACTTCTTAAAGAAAAAATATGCTAATAAAATGAAACTTAAAACACCAATAATGCCCCAAGCATCAATAGATTTTACAAGTATTACATTATAGCCATAATAACATGCCATTTTCAATGGAACTAATAACATCCAAATATAAAACCCCAATGTATTGAACATTGCAATGATTCTATACTTCCATTCTTTTTCAAAGTACAAAGGATTTTCAAAATAATTAAAAACACGTTGCTTTAAACTTTGGTCTAACAAAATTTTTTGTCCTTTCTTCAACAAGATGAATGCAATTAATAATGTTATGATAATCATTAAAACATTTATCCAAATTTTTTTGTTAGAAAAAATATTATTTGAAGACCTTTTTTGAATATAAATTAATGGCACTACAGCTAATAAGGGCAACGCATCAAATTTACTGGCAAGTGCTAATAAAAATAATAAAGCCAGTATTGGTAAATAATAAAATCGTTGATAGCGAAGCCACTTAAGAAAAACTATTAAAGTCAACATAGAAAAAATAAAACTCAGCAACACATCTCTATTTTTCAAACTGGCAACAACTTCACTATGTAAAGGAATGAATGCAAAAACAATAACAATCCATAAAATAGTTTGTAAAGAATAATTTTCAAATAATAATAACAACATTCTAAACAATAAAATCAAACATAATGCATAATAAATCACATTGAAAAAATGATGAGTGTGCACATTGTTACCAAAAAACTGTACTTCCAGCGCATAAGAGATTTTCACCATTGGCCGATATTCGTATTCATTACCACTTTCATCTTTGGCATGATAAGAAGTAAGTATTTTAGGAATGGCCTTAATACCTTTATTCGTAATACTATTCTGCCCAACTACAAATTCATCGTCAAGGGCATATTCGTTCTTTATAGTATTACCATACAATAAAAAGGCAATAGAAATCAACAACAAATAAATTTTTCCGTACTTTTGTTTCATAATTTCAAGAATGCAAATAAAGGCAATTTCAGTATATCTACCCGAAAAAGTTATTACGAACGAAGAACTTGCCCGACAATTCAACACAAATGCCGAAGAAATTTATAAAAAAACAGGAGTTTTGGAAAGAAGACACACTTCTTTAGATTTCAATATGCAAAAAATGGCCGAGCAGGCGGCACTCCACTTATTTAAAAATAATCCAGATGTTAAAGACAAGATTGACACCTTAATTTTAGTGGGACACGGATTTAGTTACAAAGCCCCCAATACTTCTGCCATTATGCAACACACCTTAGGGCTTTCCAGTCATTGCTATTGTATTGATATACCTCATGGTTGTACAGGATATATTTATGGACTGTCATTAGCAAAATCATTATTAAATACTCAATTGGCTACTCACGTTTTATTACTCACTGCTGATACGCCATCTTTCGTTATCCGAAAAAATGATTTAGAACTTCTTTCTATTTTTGGAGATAGCGGAACAGCTACATATATTACCTATTCTAATTCTACTAATTACGAATCATTTAAATTTTATACAGATGGTAGCGGATATGATAAATTAATCGTAGAAAAAAGTGGAACAATAAATCCAGCAAATTTAGAATACTATTCAAATCCCGACAATCCACCACACGGAACTATGAAAATGGATGGCACTGCTATTTTTTTAATGACTATGAAGCAAGTACCAAAATTAATTCAGGAAACACTGGAGAAAAAACAACTTAAAAATGGAAGATATTGACTACTTCATTTTTCATCAAGCCAATAGTTTTATGTTAGAGGTCTTGCGAAAAAAATTAAAAATCCCCAAAGAAAAATTTTTTAACGACATTCGATACACCGGAAATACCGTTGCATCCAGCATTCCAATTGCACTACATCAATTAATGCAGGAAGGAAAATTACACCGAGGAATGAAATTGTTGCTTGCAGGCTTTGGGCTTGGTTATACATTAGGCGCAACAGTAATAGAATTTTAGTATTTTTACAGAAAAAAAATTATGATTCCAATTGAAGAATTTATCCATCTTTTAGAGAACGAATTTGAAGATTTACCCAAAGGCACACTTAAACCAGAAACTAATTACCGTGAGATACCAAACTGGAGTTCTATGCATGCATTAATAATCATTGCCTTTGCTGATGCTAATTTTAATGTTGAACTCAATGCAAACGATCTCCGAAAAGCTCAAACTATCAAAGATTTGTACGATATTATTCATTCAAAATTACAATCCTGAAAATGGCTCTCTTCCGACTCAATAATTGTTCCATTCGTGGTATTGCTGCTGCAGTACCCAAAAATAAAGCATTTACAAAAGATTACGATTATATTTCCGAACAAGAACGACAAATGTTTATCAAAACAGTAGGTATAGAAGAACGACGAGTAGCACCATCACATCTAACTTCTGCTGATTTATGTTTTCACTCTGCAGAAAAAATTCTCAATGAATTAAAATGGGATAAAAACTCCATTGATGCATTGATATTTATTACACAATCTCCCGATTACTTTATTCCTGCAAGCAGCATCATTCTGCAGCATCGCTTAGGATTAAGTAAAAACACTATCGCTTTTGATATTAACTTAGGTTGTAGTGGTTATGTTTATGGACTATTTGTTGTAGGATGTATGATACAAACTGGTCAAATTAAAAGAGCAATTTTATTAGCCGGCGATAAATCAACTCTATCAACCTGTTATAAAGACAAAAGCACTTATCCTCTTTTTGGAGATGCTGGAAGTGCTACTGCTGTTGAATTTGATGTCAATGCATCTCCTATTTTCTTCCATTTACAAACCGATGGCAGTGGTGAAGATGCTATAAAGATTCCTCACGGCGGAAGTCGTTATCACATTCAACCCGATACATTTGATGAAGTAGAAATAGAGCCCGGAATTATTCGTAGTAAAAAGGCATTTACAACTGTTAGGTTCAGACATTTTTAATTTTGCACTACGTGAAGTTGCTCCAAATGCTGATGAGTTATTTAAGTTTTCTGGAATTTCAAAAGATAATATTGATTATTTTGTTTTTCATCAAGCTAACTTGCTGATGAACGAAAGTGTCCGAAAAAAAATGAAAATACCTATTGAGAAAGTACCCCTACTCATTAAAAAAATTTGGAAACACAAGTTCCGCTTCTATTCCATTGACTATAGTTACTGAGTTGAAAGATAAACTGAGTGGAAATAAAAAGTTATTTTTATCCGGCTTTGGTGTGGGATTTTCCTGGGCATCCTGCATTGTAGATTTTGATTCAATTAGAATTATTGATTTGATTGAAGTAGAGTAATATGTTTGGAACTTTACAAAATAAAAAAAATCCTTATCACCGGCGCCTCTTCTGGTATTGGAAGAACGACGGCAATTATTTTAAGTCAACACTGTTCTCATATTTACCTTACCGCAAGAAGAGAAGAGAAACTAAATGAAACCCTACACTTGATGCAAAAAGGTAAACATCAAATCATTGCAGCCGATTTGAAAAACTCTGACGAAATAAAAAAATTAGTAGAATCTCTTCCACCCCTTGATGGATGGGCGCATTGTACAGGTAAGGTTTTACCCGTTCCAGTAAAGTTCATACAACCCAAACATTATGAAGATGTATTCTCCACTAATTATTTGTCAGCGGTTCATCTTGCATCTGAATTATTAAAACAACAAAAGTTAAACAATAATTGTTCCATTGTCTTTATTTCATCCGTTTCTACATTACATTCTTATTTTGGTGGTGCTTTATATGTCTCTTCTAAAGCAGCATTAGAAGCTTATGCCAGAACATTAGCATTAGAATTAGCCCCGAAAAAGATTCGTGTCAATGTATTACAACCCGCATTAGTCAAAACCGATATTTACGAAAGTACTGTAAATGCTGCAATGTCATCAGATGAAATGAAAAAATACGAACAACAATATCCCTTAGGAATTGGCGAACCAGAAGATATAGCCAATATGATTCTCTTCTTGCTTTCAGATGCTTCCAAATGGATAACAGGAACATGCATTAAAATGGACGGGGGATTGACATTGGGGTTTAAAACACATCAATAGAAAAATTTGGTATAATTGTGCCTGTCTTATATTACAATGAATACCTTCAAAACCAATAAAAAACTTGCATGTTCAAATTTCAACTTTGACAGTTTAGGTAAAATTTCAGTGCTTAATTATTTTAATAAAAATTGGTTAGGAGATAAATAACCCAACACTTTCATCGGTCTATTGTTGATACATTCTTAAATATAATAGAGTTGTGGAGGTTTTAATAAAGTGAAATCACTCTTTTTAGG
>BPGX01000009.1 GCA_026003255.1 Bacteroidia bacterium
ATTAATGAATAGAAAAAAATATACCATATTAAACATAATTCTGGACTTTTCTGCATCTGCAATCGCATGGACATGTTTTTATGTTTATCGAAAATACAACATTGATTATTTTAAAACTTATGTAGAACCTACTGTCGTTTTTTGATATACAATACTGGCGTGGAGTGATATTAGTGCCGATGTTCTGGATTTTAATGTATTATTTATCCGGGACATTATAATGATGTATTCAGAAGGTCAAGAATTAATGAATTATATCAAATTTTGTTTGCTTCTATATTAGGTACGATATTGTTGTTTTTCAACTTATTGTTAGATGATTATGTAGCAAATTATAAATACTATTACAAATCTGTAATGGCATTATTTGCATTTCATTTTTCGATAACTGCCATTAGCAGATTTATTCTGTCTACTCATAATCAATAATAAAATTAAATCACGTGAATGGGGATTCCCAACTTTAATAATCGGAAGTAATAGCCGTGCATTAGAAATTGTAAAAGAAATAAATAGTTTAAAGAAGGGCATTGGCTTTGATATAAAAGGATTTGTACACATTGAAGGCAGAAATGGGGCTTCGGAAGAACTTAAACAAATAATTCCTCATATAGGAGAATTTCATTCTGTGAAAGAGATTATTGAAAAGCATAAGATTGAAGAAATTATTGTCGCTATTGAAACGAATGAACATGATAAATTAAATGAGATCATTAATGAACTCTATTATATGGATTTACACATTCACCTTGTGCCGGATACGTATGATTTATTGACCGGACAGGTGAAATTGGATGCAGTGGAGTCATTACCATTAATAACTTTAGAAATAGTGCCAATGAAGCAATGGCAGGTTTCTATGAAACGTTTTTTTGATATTGTAATATCTTTAATAGTGTTGGTTTGTTTCAGCTGGTTATATTTAATTTTAGGAATACTTGTTAAACTTACATCACAAGGTCCGATCATATTTAAGCAAGAAAGAATTGGGAAGAATGGAAAAAAGTTTTTTATCTACAAATTCCGAACAATGTACGTAGATGCTGAAAAAAAATGGTCCAGCATTATCATCTGAGAATGATCCACGCATTACACCATTTGGTCGTTTTTTAAGAAAAACAAGATTGGATGAATTACCGCAATTTTTTAATGTATTAAAAGGTGACATGAGCATAGTAGTGACCAAGACCTGAGCGTGAGTATTACATAAATCAAATTATCTTAAAGGCACCACATTATAAATTATTACATAAAATAAAACCAGGTATTACTTCCTGGGGACAGGTAAAATACGGTTACGCAGAAAATGTTGACCAGATGGTTGAGCGAATGAAATACGATATTTTGTATTTAAAAAACATGTCGGTGCTTCTTGACCTCAAAATCCTTATTCATACCATTTTAGTTATTATTCAAGGGAAAGGTAAATAAGGCACTTCGCTAATTTTCAAAGAATTTTTTACTACTTTTGCCTGCTTACAAAATTCAAGAATGAAATTAAATATAAGAAAAGAATATCTTATTGCAGTTGTAGTTATTTTTGCAATCGCTTGTTTGTACTGGGGAATAAAGTTTCTTAAAGGTATAGATATGTTTTCAAAAAAAACAGTGTTATATGCTGTTTACCCAAGGTTAGATAATTTGTTGGAAGCTAATCCAGTGCTAGTGAAGGGCTACAAAATCGGAACGGTGAATAAAATTTCACTAATCAGAAGAAATGGGCAATACGAAGTGCTTGTGAAAATGCTGATAACCGAAAATGTCAATATCCCGAAAAACTCAGTTGCAAAGGTTGTAAGCACTGATTTATTAGGTTCAAAAGCTATTGAGATCACTTATGGTAATAGCACAGAATTGGTAGTAGAAAATGATACTTTACTTTCTGAAGCAGAACAAGGACTTAAAGAAGCCGTTGATAAAAGAATAGCTCCTTTACAGGCCAAAATTGAAAATCTTATTGGTTCAATAGATAGTGTTGCTACCATTGTTACGTACGTTTTAAATAAATCCTCCAGACAAAACATTATAGCATCTCTGGAAAGTACCAGAAAAGCCATTTTAAGCCTAGAGCATACAGCACAAACATTTGAGCAAGAAGCAGAAAAAATATCGCAAATTATTAGCAAGTTAAATTCAATATTGACAACATTAGATAAAAATCTTCCTGCCATTACAAAAAATCTCAATCAATTATCCGATAGTTTGGCTAATGCTCCATTAAAGAATACTATTAAAGATTTGAATAAAACGCTTGCAGAAACAAAGGTATTATTGGCTAACATCAATGAGGGCAAAGGTACATTGGGCAAATTAGCTAAAAATGATTCTGTTTATAACAACTTAAATAAGTCATTAGCAAATCTTGAGCAATTATTAGGCGACCTGAAAGCACACCCAAAAAGATATGTACATTTTTCACTTTTTGGTAAAAAAGATAAAGTAAAAAATTGATAATAATATGAGTAGTATTCTATTTATAGTAATTCTTCTTTCTGCTGCCGCTTTATTTGTTTTTAATATCAGAAAAATCCGCAGGAATATCTTATTAGGCAAAGATGTAATTTTTGAATCCACACCTCAAGAAAGATTAGATAATATGATAAGAGTAGCACTGGGACAAAGCAAAATGGTAACTCGTCCAGTGGCTGGAATTTTGCACATTCTGGTATATGCAGGATTTATCTTAATCAATATTGAAGTTTTAGAAATTATTTTAGATGGAATTTTTGGTACGCATCGTTTATTCTCTGTAATGGGAGGATTTTATGATTTTTTGATTGGATTTTTTGAGATATTGGCTTTATTGGTATTTGTGAGCGTGGTCATTTTTTGGTTAAGAAGAAATGTCTTAAAACTCAAAAGATTTCAACACCCTGATTTGAAAGGATTCCCATTTAAAGATGCTAATTTTATTCTCATAATGGAGATGATTTTAATGACAGCATTAATGCTTTCGAATGCTTCAGACAAAATTCTTCAGGAAAGAAGTATTGAACATTATGTACAAGCAGGAAGTTTCCCTGTTTCCTCCTTTTTTATACCTTTATTAAATCATTTGTCAACCGAACAACTTATTTTGATAGAACGAACATTTTGGTGGATACACATCATTGGTATTTTGGCATTCTTGAATTATCTGCCTATTTCAAAACATTTACACATCATACTTGCTTTCCCCAACACCTATTTTTATGATCCTAATAAACCTTTAGGTAAATTTAGAATCATCAAAGAAGTAAGTGATGTGGTTATTCCCAATTTTGACCCTAATTATACGTCTTCTTCTGACCCTAACGCAGAAGTAACATTTGGTGCAAAAGATGTTTTTGATTTAAGTTGGAAGCAATTATTGGAAGCATATACCTGTACAGAATGTGGAAGATGCACTTCTGTTTGTCCACAAAATACTACTGGCAAATTACTTTCTCCTAGAAAAATTATGATGAGTGTAAGAGACCGATTAGAAGAAGTTGGTAAGAACATAGATGCTAATGGAAAGTTTGTGGATGATGGAAAAAATTTATTTTCATACATCACCGAAGAAGAAATCTGGGCGTGTAATACCTGTAATGCCTGTGCAGAAGAATGTCCTGTGAATATTAATCCATTAGCAATTATAATGGAGTTGAGATATAATTTAATATTAGAACAAAGTAAAGCCCCCTCTTCGTTAAACGCTATGTTATCAAACATTGAAAATAATGGTGCGCCATGGCAATTTTCTAATGCAGATAGATTAAAGTGGGCAAATGCTTGAATAGATGATGGAATTAAAGTAGAAGTTACTTTTCTTTCTTTAGGTAAAGTTTTTAGAAAATCATTTTTTTATATCAGATTATGCATTACGAATTAAGATTATTCAAAAACGATTGCTTATATTATATTTTTTATTAACATATAGATACATAGAATGCATAGAAAACATAGTTTCAAGCAATACTTGAAATTACACAAAAATCATATTTCAGTTCTATGTGTTCTATATCTTCTATGTTTCTATGTGTTAGCATAAAATCTTTTCCTGATTTCATCGGGATCGCAATGACGGACTAATTCTTTAATGGTAGTTATCATCAATTGAATTTCTAATGCATAATTGGGGTTTAATGAATTTTAGGCAAATTCACTTCGCCTTCTCTTCCCATATACTTGCTAAATGTACAATGGTTTGTATGGCTTTTTGCATGTCCTGAACGCTTACCCACTCTTGTTTACTATGAAACGCATGTTCTCCGGCAAAGATATTAGGACAAGGTAATCCCATAAACGACAAGCGAGAACCATCTGTACCCCCTCTTACAGAAGATAAAACCGGTTTTATCCCTGCCCGTTTAATGGCTTCAATAGCGTAATCTACCACAAACGGATGTTGGTCTAAAACCAATTTCATATTGCGGTATTGTTCTTTAATGGTAACATTTGCAGAAGATTTAGGATATTTTTGGATAACTTGTTTTACAATGGATTGAAGAATAATGCCCATTGACCTTAGAGTATCTTCTTCAAATGCTCTTAGAATAAAATGTATTTCCACTTTATCAATATTGCCTTGAATGCTTGTAGGATGAATGAAAGGTTCTTTTTTTTCTGTTGTTTCTGGTGCTTTGTCTTTGGGCAATAGATCAATGATTTCAGCAGCAATTTTTAGAGCATTCTCCATTTTGTTTTTGGCTAAACCGGGATGTGTCGAATAACCTTGAATTTCAACAATTGCCATATCTGCGCTGAATGTTTCGTTTTCAATATGCCCTAATGTTTCACCATCTATCGTATAGCCGTATTGTGCATTCAACTTTTGAAGATTGATTTTTTCAGTACCTCTGCCCACTTCTTCATCAGGAGTAAAAACTACTTTTATCGTTCCGTGTTTAATTTCCGGATGTTGTATTAAAAAATTCATAGCATCCATAATTTCTGCTACGCCTGCTTTATTATCAGCACCTAATAAGGTAGTACCGCTGGCTGTGATGATATCATTCCCAATTTGATTTTTTAATTCAGGATGATTTTCAACAGTTAATACTTGCGATGGGTCGTCTGGTAAAACAATGTTTTGTCCTTGATAATTTTTGTGAATGATGGGTTTGACATTTTTTCCTGAACAGTCAGGCGAAGTATCCATATGGGCGCAGAAGAAAATAGTAGGCACTTGTTTGTTTGTGTTGGAAGGAAGTTCAGCATAGACATAGCCATTCTCGTCCATTTCGGCATTTTTCATTCCCATTGCTTTCAATTCTTCTACTAATACACGGGCTAAATCCTTTTGTTTTTCAGTACTTGGAAATGTTGTGCTATTGGGGTCTGATTGCGTGTCTATTTGAACATATTTCAAAAATCTATCTACAACCGTATAGGTATAGTTTTTAAATTGTTCATTAATTGTATTCATAAATTTTTTTTCGCAAAGATGGTATAAAAGTTTCAGATTTTTAAAGTGATAAAATTTTAAGTACTTGTTTTTCAGGTAAATTGATTTAATATTAAAATAAAAGGTAATAAGCGTCTAAAAAATCTTGTAAATTTGCAGGTAAATTTTGCGTCGTATGTTGATTAAAAGTATCTCTGGAATTCGTGGAACAATCGGTGGAAAAGCAGGCGAAAACTTAACTCCCGTTGATGTAGTCAAATTTACAATAGCTTATTCAAAGTGGGTGAAATCGTTATACGAACCTATTCCTAAATTAAAAGTAGTGGTAGGTAGAGATGCTAGAATTTCCGGGGAAAGTGTGCAACAATTAGTGATACATACACTATTGATGAGTGGTATTGATGTGGTAAGTTTAGATTTAAGTACAACGCCAACCTTAGAAATGATGGTGAAAGAACATCAGGCCAATGGCGGTATTATTATTACGGCTTCCCATAATCCCATTCAATGGAATGCACTTAAATTGTTGAATGCAGAAGGTGAATTTGTAAGTGAAGAAGATGGTAAGAAAATTTTAGAATTTTCTGAACTAACAGATAATTTTGTGTTTCCGGATATTCAAAAGTTAGGTCATCTGACTTATGATGAAAATGCCATTGATAAACATATTGATAAAATCTTACAATTAAAATATGTTGATGTAAATGCCATCAAAAAGGCAAAGTTTAAGATAGTTGTAGATGCGGTGAATTCAACAGGAGGGATTGCTGTTCCAAAACTATTGAAAAAATTAGGTGTTGAAGATGTTATTGAGTTGAATTGTGAACCTAACGGACAATTTGCACACAATCCAGAGCCACTGCCTGAAAATTTATTAGATTTATCCTTAGTGGTTAAAAAGAATAAAGCGCATCTTGGAATCAGTGTTGACCCTGATGTAGATAGATTAGCGCTTATTTGTGAAGACGGCGAACCTTTTGGAGAAGAATATACATTGGTTGCTGTAGCAGATTATATTCTGAAATGTAATAAAGGTGGAAACACAGTTTCCAATTTATCGTCCACACAAGCATTACGGGATATAACTCTAAAATACAAAGGTCAATATTATGCTTCTGCTGTTGGTGAAGTCAATGTAGTCCGAAAGATGAAAGAAGTGAATGCTATCATTGGTGGTGAAGGAAATGGTGGCGTCATTTTACCTGAATTACATTATGGACGAGATGCATTGGTTGGAATTGCTCTATTTTTAAGTCATCTGGCATTGTCTAAAAAAACAGTTTCTATTCTGAGAGATAGTTATCCACATTATTATATTTCCAAAAATAAAGTTGAATTAGATAAAACGATTCCAATTTCTGAAATCATTGAACACATCAAAAATAAATACAAAAAATATCCGCAAAATACCATTGACGGATTAAAAATTGAATTGAACGATAAAGAGTGGATTCATTTAAGACAATCAAACACAGAACCCATTATTCGTATTTATGCTGAAAGCCAGACACAAACAACCGCAGATAATTTAGCCAAAAAAATGTTAGCTGATATAAAAGAGTTTATTCGTGAAAAGCAAAACAGCTTATTATGAAAACAATTTATTTAGATAATGCTGCTACTACGTTTGTATCACCCGAAGTTGTTGAAGCTATGTTGCCTTATTTGAAAGAAGAATATGGTAATCCTTCATCTATTCATCAATTAGGTAATCGGACACGAGTAGCAATTGAACAAGCACGAAAAAAAGTGGCTGAACTATTGAACGCCCATCCATCGGAGATTTTTTTTACATCTGGTGGAACAGAAGCAGACAATACGGCACTTGTTCAATCAGTGTTAGATTTAGGAGTAAAAGTCATTATCAGCACGCCAATTGAACATCATGCAGTAGAACATACTATACATTCTTTAGAAAAAAGAGGATGGATAAAAGCTGTATGGCTTTCTGTTAATCAATATGGACAAATTGATCTGGATGAATTGGAAAGTATATTGAAGCAACAAAAAGAAAAAACATTAGTGTCTATCATGCATGCCAATAATGAAATTGGCACACTTAATCCTATTAAACGAATAGGAGAATTATGTAAAGAATACAATGCTTATTTCCATTCCGATACAGTTCAAACGGTGGGGCATTTCAAAATAGATTTACAAAACATTCCTGTTGATTTTATTGCTGCATCCGCTCATAAGTTTCATGGTCCAAAAGGCGTT
Organism: Bacteroidia bacterium; assembly: GCA_026003255.1. Classification (GTDB taxonomy): domain Bacteria; phylum Bacteroidota; class Bacteroidia; order B-17B0; family Aurantibacillaceae; genus BPGX01. Next base: position 7,589 of record BPGX01000009.1, read on the forward strand.
GGTTTTATTTACATCAATCGAAATACTAAAATAAACCCATTCATCAATGGTGGTGCACAGGAGCGAAACATGCGAGGTGGCACTGAAAATGTGGCTGGTATTGTGGGATTGGCAAAAGCATTAGAATTAACGTATCAACATTTAGAAGAGGACATGAAATTCATCAGTAGTTTGAAATCTTACATGGTACAACGATTATCAGAAGTCATTCCAGATATGCAATTTAATGGTTATACGAATGAAAAAGCACTTTATACCGTTTTAAATTGTTCTTTTCCGCCACATCCACAAGGAATGATGTTTTTGTATAAATTGGATATAGCAGGAATATGTGCCAGTGCAGGCAGTGCGTGTAGCAGTGGAAGTAACGTAGGTTCGCATGTATTAAAAGCGATTGGTGCGCCATCTGACAGGCATGCTATTCGCTTTTCTTTTAGCAAGTATAATACAAAAGAAGAATTAGATAAAGTAGTGGAAGTGATGACTGAAATTTATAGTAACGTAAAAGTGAGTTAACTAAAAGTGAATTTTAATCCCCAATTTTTAATTAGAAATAATATGTATTCACAAGAAATTACTTAGAAAACGATACTTCCTCGCATTGACGGGAACTTTCACAGAAGATTAATTCAGAAGCCTTGTTTATTCGGAATTACAATCAACTTAACAAGGGATTGCTTCGTCGCTACCTCCTCGCAGTGACGCGTCCGGTTTGTAATTACGGGATTATTCTTTATTATATAACTACCCTTTCACCAGTGGAAGAGTGAAAACAAAAAATATCTTAAAATAGCAGTATTAAAGGAAAGCACAACTTTGAGAAAAATTTAATGAATAATTTAGGTTAATCTAATTTATTAATTCAGAAAAATCTTGTACCTTTGACATAAAAAATTGCTATGAAATTTTGTATTCTGCTATCTTTATTTTTTACATTAAATTTTTTTTACTCTCAATCTCCATTTAATAATGATCTTAAATGGGCTTTAAATAATTATCAAAGCCAACCATTACATTTAATAGTACAAGCGAATCAAATTGATAAATTTTTATATCAATGCCAACAATTTCCTCAAGCTATAAAAAATCTTTATTTTGTAAAAAATCTGGTGAGATGTGTCATATACGATACCAGTTTTCTATTTCGTGCCGTTAGGGAAAAATGGATTGTCCGTGCAGAAATGTACAAACCCAAAAAGTTTAAGCCATTAAACGATACGATGGTAGTAAGAAACCGCATTTTACCTGTCAAACAAGGGCTACCTCCCCTTACTCAATCGTACGATGCTACCGGAGTGTTGTTTGGACTGATAGATAGTGGTATTGATTTCTCTCACCCGGATTTTAAGGATAGTAATGGGAATACAAGAATTTTGTATATCTGGGACCAAACCGTTACATCGCCTACCAATTCTCCCAATCCTTTTGGTTATGGACAGGAATGGGATTCTACCAGTATCAACAACGGAACATGTACGCATAATGATTTGACTTATTGGGGACACGGCACACACGTCGCAGGAATTGCGGCAGGTAACGGATCTGCAACCGGCACTCATCAAGGTTGTGCAGCCAAAGCAACGATTATTGCTGTTGCACTTGATTTTAACTCAAATACTCCTGTAATTGCCGATGCCGTTCAATACCTTGTGAACAAAGCCCCTGCTTTGAATATGCCTATTTCCATCAATGCCAGTGTAGGCGATTATTATGGAAGCCATGATGCTACGGACTTACAATCTCAAATGATTGTGTCATTAATTTCAAATGTGCCTGGACGTTTGATGAGTGCTGCTGCTGGAAATGCAGGAAATATCAAATTTCATGCACACACGATTTGTTCAAATTCGAATGATACTTTATTTACCTGGTTAGAAAACAATTCAGCTAATACATTTGACTATTGGTTATACGCGGATACGAATGATATTAAAAATGTTCAAATCAGTGTTGGTTGCAATCGTCCTGATTTTTCTTATATTGGAAACATTGGTTTTAAGTCCTATAATTATGCTCTATCTTTTATTCAACACGATACTTTGAAAAACAATAACAATCAGAGAATAGGTATTATTCACAGTTCAGCAAGCATTAATTCATTTGGAGTATACGAGTTATATATTCAAATTAGCGTCGATAGTACTGGTTATTTATGGAGCATTGAAAGTAAAGGAAACGGACAACATCATGCGTGGAACTTTGATTTTAAGAGTACTAATTTGCCCACATTTACTCAATATCCTAAAATGCAATACTATGTGATGCCCGATACTGTTTCATCCATAGTAAGCGGATTTCAGTGTAGTTCTGAAATCATTACTGTTGGAAATTATGTGAATTTGAAACAATACTATGACTATAACAATGTATTACAAACAACTTCAGAGACGGCTGGACAATTGGCTTATCATAGCAGTGCTGGTCCTACACGAACAGGACTATTAAAACCAGATATAACTGCTTCTGGCAATAGTATTTTTTCCTGTGTGGCAATGGGTATGCAATCAAATCTTATTGCAAATTATCCAAATTATTTGGCACCGGGAGGTTATCATGTTTTAGGTGGTGGAACATCAGCAGCTTCGCCAGTTGTAGCCGGGCTGGGCTTATTGTATTTACAGGCCTTTCCAAATGCTACCAATCAACAATTCAAAAATGCTGTTACAAGTTGCGCATACTCGGATATTTTTACCGGAACAACTTTACCTAATAACAAGTGGGGTTATGGAAAATTAGATGGATTAGCAACTTTTACTTGTTCTCCATTGAACGCTAATAATAATGATGTTTTACAAAGTAAAAATATTGTTGTTTATCCCAATCCATCTAATGAAAAAAATATTTTTATTAAATCCAATTATACTGTTAATGAAATTCAATGTTATGATGTGTCAGGAAGAAAAGTAAATTTTCAATGGCAAAAATCTTACGATAAAAGTAACAGTATAGAACTTTTATTTCAGCAAAAAGGTTTTTATTTATTAAGGATAAATGTTGACAATGAGATTGTATTCAAATCCGTAATAGTAAATTAATTATAACCCAAATTATTCACTAAAAATTTACATACTATCCACTTTGCTTCATTTCATTGATATAAATATTCATAACCAATTTGGTTTTAAACTGATTATTTAATTTTTTTTGAACCACGAAGCACTCGAAGTTTTTCATAGAAAACACAAAGTATTTCCTGCTTTCAAAATTTATCGGAACTTTGTGCACTTTTTTATTTTCTTGGTGCCCATTGTGTTTAAATATAAGAGATTTTATAGTAAATTTCACTAAATACTATTGCATAATCTGGGTATAATGTAGATTTACTCAAATGATGCAGTAAAAATTACCATTCTTGCGATTTTGACCTGAAACAACTGTGCTAAACTAACAATGCCGTTTCACTCACAACTCATAACTCACAACTCGTCATTCACAATTCATAACTCACAACTCTTCACTCCTAACTATTTTAATTGAATTCTTTTTCTGAACTTTGCAAAGATGAAATTAAAATTTGTAACTCTATTATTCTTTATCTATCAGTTTATTTTATCACAAAACAAACCCATTATTTATTGGGATACTTATCTTTTTCATCTACCATATCAGACCAATAAAAACAACTGTTTTGCAGAAATATCTTTATCAATAGCACCCTACAATCTCAACGTTCAAAAAAATAAAGACAGTAGTTTTTTTGTTACAATAAAAGGAACAATTGAAATCTACGCCGATTCAAAACTTTTCAAAAAAGATAGTTTTATTGTCAAAAGTCCTTCTGCCAGAAAATTAGAAGAACTTCAATATTTCGGTTATCTCAAAAGATATTGGTTAGAAAACTTTAAGAACTATACCATTTCTGTGCATATTAAAGATTATTTTACAAAAGATACTTCATTCACTTATCATAGTCAAAAAAATATTCAAACCAACTTTAAACACGATAGCATTCAATTTTCAAGCATCCAATTCATTGATGTTATAGAAAAATCCGAAAAACAAGATATGTATTACAAACACGGCTACACCATTGTTCCCTATAATGACAATTATTTTAATGAAAACTTTGACCAACTTAAATTTTTAGCAGAGATTTATTATGCAGATACCATTTTAGGTAAAAATGAACCTTATGTAGTAAATTATAAAATTATTGATAAAGATAATAATAAAATTCTGGAAAATTATGGTGGGTTTAAAAAATTGAATGCTTCAAAAGTTAATGTTTTAATTACGTCTATGCCGATAAAAGATTTACCATCTGGAAATTATTATTTATTGTTGGAAGTCCGAAACAAAAACAATATCCTGATAAGGCAACAAAAGATATTTTTTCAAAGAAAAAGTTATACTGCAAAGAAAAAATTATCAGTAGATGAAGAACTATTCTTTGGCAATCAAAATAATTTAGATACGCTCAAAATGTGGACAGAATCCTTGTGGCCAATCGCTAATCAATTAGAAAAAGAATGGATTATCAACCAAAGTATTAATAAAGATGTTCAAATGATGAAAAATTTTATGATTGATTTTTGGTACAAAAGATCTGCTGATACGGCTTCTCCCGTTGAATTAGCCAAAAAATATTACTCTTTATTAAACTATGTGATGAAAAATTTCAAATGTGGAAAAATGGCACCCTATAACACCGACAGAGGAAGAGTTTATTTACAATATGGAGAACCAAACCAGCGCGTTATTCAACTTTCAGAACCCGGCGCTTATCCTTATGAAATCTGGCAATACTACCGCATTTACGATGCCTCCACCAATCAATTCTTTTCCAATCGTCGTTTTGTTTTTGTGAATAAAGGAATTGCCGACGAATGCTACACGCTCATCCACAGTGATATGCGAGGCGAATACAACAACCCCAACTGGCAAAGAGAAATTATGAAACACGACCCTTACAACATCAACGACCCGTATCAACAACAAAAACTCAATTACGGTAATAACTTTGACAAACTGTATCAAAATCCTCAATAATGCCTTCGGTTGCTATCTGTATTCTCAATTACAACGGACTTTCGCTTTTACAACACTATTTACCAATAGTTACTCAACACCATCAACCAAAGGATATTTACATCATTGATAACTGCTCTACCGATGAATGTGTAAGCTGGATACAAAAGCACTATCCGGAAATTCACATCATACAAAACACTGAAAATTTGGGCTTTGCAAAAGGATATAACGAAGGATTAAAACACATTCAGGCCGATTATTATGTTCTAATGAATAACGATATTCGTACTACTCCAAACTGGTTAGAACCCATCATACAATGGATGGAACTGCATCCTGAAGTTGCTGTAACAATGCCGAAATTGTTAGATGATAAAACTCCTGAAAAATTTGAATACGCCGGCGCATGTGGTGGTTTCATTGATATTCTGGGCTATCCCTTTTGCAGAGGAAGAATTTTTTTATCTCTTGAAAAAGACGAGAACCAATACGACAACATACAGGAAATCTTTTGGGCAACCGGCGCATGCATGGTAATAAAATCAAAAATATTCTGGGAGGTAGGCGGCTTTGATGATGATTTCTTTGCACACATGGAAGAAATTGATTTATGTTGGCGAATTAAAAATATTGGTTATAAAATTTTCGTATTACCTTTCTCTTCCGTTTATCATCTCGGAGGTGGAACATTAAACAAAACTAACCCTCAAAAAACTTACTTAAATTTTAGAAATAGTTTACTCACATTAATCAAAAATCATCCCCAAAAATATTTATTCTTCAAAGTTTTTTTACGACTCATTTTAGATGGAATTGCAGGTATAAAATTTTTATTAGAAGGCCACGGTAAGCACACTATCGCTGTTATTCAAGCACATTTATATTTTTACAAAAATTTCTCCAAGTTCTGGAAAAAAAGAAAAGAATTTGAACAAAAACATTCTTTTAAATACACATTTAATCCTGTTTTCAAAAAAAGCATTGTTATTCAACATTATTTATTAGGCAAAAAGAAATTTAGCGAACTTCAAATTTAGCAATTCTACAACATTTGCCAAAATAATCTGCGAAAATCTGCTTAAATCCGTGTCATCTGTGTTCTATTTAACCCAAATTATGCATTAAAAATTAGCATACTGTATACATTTCTTTATTTTATTGGGATTTCAACAAAAATACTCATCACCAATTTGGTATTAATTACTATCATTATTAATTTACTTAAACCACAAAGAATACGAAGTTTTAGACAAAGAACCACAAAGTATTTCTAGCTTGCAAAATGTATCTGCATTTCGAGGGCTTTGATTATTTTCTTTGTGTTCATTGTGGTTAAAATATAAAAGGTTAATTTTATAGAAAATTCAAATTCCATTAATCCTATTGCATAATCTGGGATAATTCGTGCATTCGTGGCAACTTAAAATTTAAAGTTACTCTTTCTAAATAAAAAATATCCCCATAAATGTTTATTCCTTATTTTTGCACCAAATAAAATAATTATGTCTGCTCAAATACATGGTGTACTTCCGTTTGATAAAGAAAAAAGAAAACAAATAAAATTCAGCGATGAAGCACTTCAAACTATTGAAAAGATTAAACAAAGATACCCTGAAGGCAAACAAAAATCAGCTCTAATTCCAGTTCTACACATTGCACAAGCCGAAAACGATGGTTGGTTAAGCCCGGAAGTTATGGATTATGTAGCAGAATTATTAAACATTTCGCCCATTGAAGTATTTGAAGTAGCCAGTTTTTACACTATGTTTAATCTAAAACCAGTCGGAAAATGTGTGTTAGAAGTTTGTAGAACCTCCTCCTGCTGGCTAAACGGTGCTAATGAAATAGTGGCTTATATAGAAAAAAAATTAGGCATCAAAGAAGGTGAAACTACTCCCGATGGAATGTTTACTCTAAAAACCGTGGAATGCCTTGGTTCATGCGGCACTGCTCCTATGATGCAATGCGGGGCATCTTACCATGAAAACCTCACTTTTGAAAAGGTGGATGCTATTATTGAAAAATATAGAAGAGAAAACAGAAGACGCAACTATACTGACTTAGATTGGGAAAACACAAAATAAAAAAGTTATGGGAAGAAAATTGTTATTAGATAAAATTCATATACCCGGCATACAATCGTATGATGTATATCGTGCAAACGGCGGATATACTGCGGTAGAAAAGGCCTTAAAAAACTTTTCTCCAGACCAAATCGTTGAAGAAGTAAAAAAATCGGGATTACGCGGACGCGGTGGAGCGGGCTTCCCAACAGGTATGAAATGGAGTTTCCTTGCCAAACCACCCGGTGTGCCTCGTTACCTGCTCTGTAATGCTGACGAATCAGAACCCGGCACCTTCAAAGACAGATATTTAATGGAGCACATACCTCACTTGCTCATTGAAGGTATGATTATTTCTTCCTACGCGCTCGGTGCCAATACTTCTTACATCTACATTCGTGGCGAATATTTCTACGTTTCTCGAATTTTAGAAAAAGCCATTGCTGAAGCGTATGCGAATGGCTGGTTAGGAAAAAACATATTAGGAACCGATTATTCGCTGGATTTATATGTTCAAGTAGGTGCTGGTGCCTATATATGCGGAGAAGAAACAGCATTGATTGAATCATTGGAAGGTAAACGTGGAAATCCCAGAATCAAACCACCTTTCCCAGCTGTAGCAGGATTATGGGGATGTCCCACTGTCGTTAATAATGTAGAAACTATTTCAGCCGTTGTGCCTATTATTCAAATGGGTGGCGAAGAATATGCCAAAATCGGAATCGGCAAATCTACTGGTACTAAACTCATTTCTGCTTCCGGACATATCAATAAACCCGGAGTTTATGAAATAGAACTGGGATTACCCGTTGAAGAATTTATTTATTCAGACGAATATTGTGGAGGAATAAGGGGAGGTAAAAAACTGAAAGCCGTGGTGGCCGGCGGTTCATCCGTACCAATTTTACCAGCAGAACTAATTCTAAAAACAGCCAAAGGCGAACCACGTTTAATGAGTTATGAAAGCTTAGCCGATGGTGGTTTTCAAACGGGGACTATGCTTGGTTCGGGCGGTTTTATCGCAATGGATGAAGATACCAGCATTATTGAAAATCTATATACTTTTTCACGATTTTATCATCACGAAAGTTGTGGACAATGCTCGCCCTGTCGTGAAGGAACAGGATGGATGGAAAAAATATTGAAAAAATTTTTAGACGGAACGGCTACAATGTCAGATATTGACTTATTGTGGGATATTCAAAGTAAAATCGACGGAAGAACAATATGTCCATTAGGAGATGCAGCATCCTGGCCGGTAGCCAGTGCTATTCGCCATTTCCGACATGAATTTGAAGAAGCCGTGAGAAATAAAGGTGTAAAAAAAGTAAACCATTACAACAAGCGCTGGGGAGTAAATGAAACAGTTTAAGATGTTATTGCAATACTAACAATCTAAAACTATTCGTGCATTATTGGCAACTAAAAAAAATATCTGTGAAAACCCGTATTAATCAGTGTCATCTGTGTTCTATTAAATTTTAAGCCACGAATTTCACGAATGTATTAGTGTTATTAGTGGTAATCAAAAAGTATCTGCGAAAATCAGTATTAATCAGCGTTATCAGTGTTCTATTTAAGAATTAGTAAAACAAAATTAGATATTATTTATTACCTTTGTCCTTCTTATAAATTTTATCTATGAACATACAGCAATTAGAATACATTGTCGCACTTTATCAATACGGCAATTTTGCCAAAGCCGCCGAAAAATGTTTTGTTACACAACCCACTCTTTCCATGATGGTAAAAAAATTAGAGGAAGAACTCGACCTAATTTTGTTTGACAGGAATAAAAATCCTCTTGAACCTACCGAAGAAGGTCTACAAATCATACAGAAAGCACAAAAAATTCTCAACGAAATCGAAGAACTAAAATCCATCGCTAAAAGCAGCAAAACAAAACAGCAGGGAAAACTGAAAATTGGGATTATACCAACCCTTGCACCCTATTTGCTTCCATTATTTTTAAAGTCCTTCACAAAATCTTACCCTGACATTCACCTTGAAATTTATGAAATTACAACAACAGAAATAATTGATCAACTTCACAAAGGGCTTATAGATATTGGTATTTTAGCCACACCCTTGCACGAAAAAAATTTAATTGAGAAAAAATTATTCATTGAAAAATTTTTTGTATACAGTTCTGAAAAATACTTGCATAAGAAAAAAAGCATCAGTATTAAAGACATAAAAAGCACAGAACTATTGTTACTTCGTGAAGGACATTGCCTAAGAAACCAGGTGCTTGATATTTGTCAATCAATTACAAATACCTCAATTCAATTTGTCGCCGGTAATTTAGACACGCTCATCAAGTTGATTGACTTTAATGGCGGTACCACCATTCTTCCAGAATTGGTCTTGAAATATCTCACCAAACAGCAATTAAAAAATGTGATATCATTTGAAAATCCCGTTCCTTCCAGAGAAATCAGCATTGTGCAAAATAAATTATTCATCAAAGAACATCTTATTAATGCGCTTTATGATCATATTATCAGTGTTATGAAAGAAGAATTATCCGATTCAAAAAAAGTTAAAATTATTCAACCCACTTTGATAAAATAATTTTTCTTACTATTCGCCCATAAGTTTTTTTATGCGTATTGCAGTTATTGACATGGGCACTAATACATTTAATCTGGTTGTTGCTGAAATTCATCAAAATACCTTTCAAATATTGTATTCTACAAAAGAACCTGTAAAGCTTGGACAAAAACTAAAAGACCAACATGTTTTATCTCATCATCAGATTGAAAAAATTTTAGAAGTACTTCAAAAATATCTTTCAATTGCTCAAAAATTTTCAGTAGATAAAATTCTGGCGTTAGCCACTTCCTCTATTCGCACTGCTCAAAATAAAGAAGAAATAAAAAAAAATGTAAGGGAAAAACTGAATCTTGATATTCAAATCATAGATGGAGAAAGAGAAGCAGAACTCATTTATCTGGCGAATCACTTTGCTGTCCAATCCTGTATAAATAGTGTTAATGACAGGAACTTTTTAATTATGGATATTGGCGGCGGAAGTACTGAGTTTATTCTATCCGATAAGAATAGATCTCTCTGGAAACAAAGTTTTTTACTTGGAATGGCGCGACTCATTGATGAATTAAAACCTCAAGACCCTATTCATCCCACCGATATTTTGACTTTGAAAAATTATCTAGAAAAACATTTGCATCCCTTAAATGCGGCCTTAAAGCAATATCCCACTAAAACATTGGTTGGTTCATCCGGCGTTTTTGATTCCATTGTAGAAATGATTGAAGCCAATATTCATCCTTTACCAAAAAATGACCAATGTTGCGTTATCTCAAAAAATGATTTTTATACTATCTTTCAGAAAATTTTACCATTACCTTATTCTGAACGTTTAAAATTTCCCGGACTTATTGAGATGCGTGCTGATATGGTTACTATGTCTTTATTATTGATTGACTTTGTGTTTACAAATTTTAATTTAGAAAATTTTATAGTTTCTTTTTATTCGCTCAAAGAAGGTGTTTTAATTGAAGAAATGAAAAAAGTTTCATCCATTCATTAAGCATACGTTATTTATTAGACATTTCTCAAAAAATATGTTTTTCTTAACAACAGCAGATTTTAGAGATGATTTATTTTCAACAGTTTGTTCGATGTTGTAAAAATAAAGAATAAGTCCGTCATTGCGAGGACCCTTCCGCAAAACGGAAGGGGACGAAGCAATCCCGACTGGTATTCTCACCTTCCTTTTGAGATTGCTTCACTGCGTTCGCAATGACGTGTAGGGAACCCGTCATTGCGAGGAAGCAACGCTTCCGAAGCAATCTCTATAATTTTAATTTCTAATCCATAAATTTTGGCTTAAACCACTCTTTTCACCTTTTCCCACGCTGCCGGCTGTTGTTTGAAAAGATATCTTATCAACCCTTTATACATTGCCCAATTCATCAATAAAACATAATAAGGCATACGAAATAATTTAGATGGTAACTGAGCAAAATGTTGAATAATACAAATGCAATAGAAACATAATTGTAAGAATAAAGTGCTTGAAAAAAGTACATTTTGATTATCTTGAAAAAATAATAATACATTGGTAAAAAATATTAAGAACAATGAAAATGGAACGATTAGCCATCTTGTAACTTTATGTGAAAAATATTGAAAACTCAAAATAGGATGTTTGAAAAAATTTAGCCACTCAGGATATCTGAATAATGCTTGAAATGCGCCGGATGCAATTCTTACTTTTCGCTTCATCTCTTCCTGTTCATTAGCAGAAGGGGCTTCCTGAGCATAAGCGTTTGGTTCATAAATCACTCTATATCCTTTGTGTGCTATTTGCATAGAAATTACAAAATCATCTAAAATCGTATCCTCAGGAATCGGATTAAATAAACTACTTCTAAAAGCGATGTATTCTCCCACTGCACCAATACAATAATGAAAATCCGAATTTAATTTTTTCAACCAGGATTCATATTTCCAGTACAAACTTTCTCCATCGCCTGCAGTTGTTTCATTTTGTAATACTCTTTTCTCACCAGCTACACAGCCAATTTTTTCATCTTCAAAATGTTTCACAGTATTCAAAATGCATTCTTTGTTTATTAGTGTATTAGCATCACAAAATACTACCAACTCTGTTTCAACAAATTGCATTACTCTATTGATAGCAGCTGATTTACCTTTTCGCTTACTTTGATGAAAAATCTTTACTTCAAATTTTTCTTTTTTATTACAATAGTTTTCTAAAATGTATTGTTCACTTCCATCATCACTCCCATCTGTAACCCAATAAACCTTAAGTTTATCCGATGGATAATCAATGGAATAAGTGTTTTGCATTTTTGCATCAATAAAATCTCGTTCATTGTATGCAGGGATAATGAGTGTAACCTCAGGAAAAAAAATTGCTTTTTTATCTAAATTACTTTTTTTCAAAAATAATTTCTTCACTAATACCATTAACCAAAGTAATAGCCCATAACCAATGTAAGAATAAAAAACAATTCCTATCAAACTCCAGAAAATCAATGTCAGTAACTTATCCATTTACTTGCACAAAACATTAATATTGATGTAACACAAAAAGTTTTTCTTTAAAACGATGTTTTGGTAAGAAATTCTCCTCCAATTCCTTGTTCATTGGAACAGGCGTATCGAGTGAACCTTCTCTGAATACCGGCGCATCTAAGTATTCAAAACAGTATTCGCTGATTAAAGCCGCAATTTCAGCACTGATACTTCCTGTGAGTGTGTCTTCATTTAATACTATTACCTTTCCATTTTTTTTCACAGAATTAAAAATAGTTTCTTTATCAAGTGGTACAAGTGTTCTTAAATCAATTATTTCTAAATCCAATTCTGGATGTTCATTGGTTGCTTCTAATGCCCAATGTACGCCTAATCCATAAGTTACCACCGTGATATTATTTCCTTCCCGCACTATAGATGCTTTTCCGAATGGGATAGTGTAATAATCATCCGGTATTTCCTGTTCAATGGTTCTGTACAGATACTTATGCTCAAAATATATTACCGGATTCGGATCTTCAAAAGCCGTTAGCAACAAACCTTTGGCATCGTAAGGAAATGCTGGATATACAATTTTCAAGCCCGGTGTGTGAAAAAACCATGCTTCATTGCTCTGAGAATGAAATGGTCCTGCTCCAGTTCCTGCCCCGGTAGGCATTCGCACTACTACATCCGCATGTTGTCCCCACCGATAATGCGATTTGGCTAAATTATTCACAATTTGAGTCATTGCTTCACTCACAAAATCGGCAAACTGCATCTCTACCATGGCTTTACCTCCATTAATAGAATAACCAAAAGCCGTACCTACAATGGCACTTTCACATAATGGTGTATTACGCACACGATCTTTACCAAATTTCTGCACAAATCCCTCAGTAATTTTGAAAGCACCACCATATTCAGCAATATCCTGTCCCATCAAAATTAATTGCGGATATTTATCCATTGCTAATTTCAAAGCATCTGAAATCGCATCAATAAAACGCTTTTTGGAAACTTTATTACTCTTCGGATTTTGTTCCACAAAGTGAAATGGCTTATACACATCGGCTAATTCTTTATTCGTATCTACTTCTGGAAATTCTTCACTAAATGTGATTTTCAAATGCTCTTCAATTTCATCTTTGAATTGCTGACGAATGGTTTGAACTTCTTGTTCAGTGATTACCGATTCTTCTAACAAAAATTTTTCAAAATTTATCACCGGGTCTTTTTTGCCCCACACTTCAAATAGTTCTTGTGGTACATATTTCGTACCTGATGCTTCTTCGTGTCCACGCATTCTGAACGTAATACATTCAATCAAAACAGGTCTTGGTTTTTTGCGAATTTCTTCCGCATAGTGATGAATCGTTTCATAAACCTTCAAGATGTTGTTTCCATCAATAGTTATACCTTCAATGCCATATCCTATTGCTCTGTCTGATAATTGTTTACAACGATACTGTTCCGAAGTAGGCGTACTTAGGCCATATCCATTGTTTTCTATAATAAAAAGCACAGGCAAATCCCACACAGCCGCCACATTAATACTTTCGTGAAAATCCCCTTCGCTGGTCGCCCCTTCACCCGTAAATACCGCTGTACATTTATTTTCTTTTCTCAACTTATGAGCCAATGCAATGCCATCCGCTACACCCATTTGCGGACCAAGATGCGAAATCATTCCAATGATTTTGTATTCCTGTGTTCCAAAATGAAAAGAACGGTCTCGTCCTTTTGTAAAACCGCCCGGTCTTCCGGTAAATTGAGAAAACAAACGATGTAATGGAATATTTCGTGTTGTAAAAACTCCAAGGTTTCTATGCATTGGCAGGATATATTCATCCGGTTGCATCGCTGCTGCGACACCCACTGCTATGGCTTCCTGACCAATTCCACTAAACCATTTGGCTAATTTTCCCTGACGCAAGAGAATCAACATTTTTTCTTCTATCAATCGTGGTTTCAAAATTTTTTTATACAAATCAATCAATTGTTCATCCGAAAACTTTTTACGGTCATATTTAATAGGCGTAGTAGCAGTAATCATACATTGTTAATTATATTGGCAAAAGTACGTATTTTTTTGGCAGATTTTTAGAGAAGAAATAATTTGCGTTAGATGAATTATTTTTAATTTTTTGTTTAAACCAGATTATGTATTAAAAATTAAAATTCTTTATGTCGTTTTATATTTTATTGAGGTTTCAACAAAGATAATCATCACCAAGTTGGTTTTAATTACTTTAATCTTTAATTTTTTTAAACCACGAAGAACACGAAGTTTTTTCACAAAGGGCGCAAAGTATTTTTTTCTGATAAAGTGTATCTGAACTTTGTGCACTTTTTTTGTTTTCTTGGTGTCCTTTGTGTTTAAAGTACTTAAATTTTATAAAGTCAATTCAAATTTCATTTGTTCAATTGCATAATCTGGGTTAAATTGTTTTCAAATGAAATTCTTTAAAACACAGCAACTAATTAAAACCTTTCATAAATGAAAGGTTGAAAAACTAAAAAAAATAATCTGTGAAAATCTGTATCAATTTGCTTCATCTGTATACCATTTTTTTTCAGTATTATCAGAAAAAAGTTTACAGTAGAAACTTATGTCTCTTCCATATTAAGAAGATGTAGAACTATGATTTTTTATTTAATGGAGGAGTAATAATTCATCTCAAAAAAATAAGATAAATATCAAAAAGAAAAATTTTATACATCTTTGCAGAAATTTTTCATTAACATAAGCGCCATGAAAAAAAGTGAACAAAAAAATTTAGTCATAGTAGAGTCACCAGCGAAAGCGAAGACAATTCAGAAGTTTTTGGGTGATGGTTTTGTGGTAAAATCCAGCTTTGGACATATCAGAGATTTAGCGAAAAATGATTTAAGTGTAGATATCAACAATCAATTTAAACCAACTTATGTCATTGATCCTGAAAAGAAGAAAATCATTGATGAACTAAAGAAAGCCAGTAAAGAATCGGATATTGTGTGGTTAGCATCGGATGAGGATAGAGAAGGAGAAGCCATTGCATGGCATTTATCAGAAGCATTGAATTTACCAAAAGATAAGAGAAAGAGAATTGTATTTCACGAGATTACCAAAAAAGCTATAGAAGAGGCAATAAAGAATCCAAGAGGTATAGATTTTAATCTGGTGAATGCACAACAAGCACGAAGAATTTTAGACCGATTGGTGGGGTATGAACTTTCGCCGATCTTGTGGAAAAAAATTAAATCCAATCTTTCAGCGGGTAGGGTACAATCTGTGGCAGTCCGATTAATTGTTGAACGAGAAAAGGAAATACAAAATTTTCAATCACAAAGTTTTTTCAAAGTTAGTGGAATATTTATTGCGGATGGACAATTATTCAAAGCAGAATTAGATAAAAAGTTCACTACCGAAAAAGAAGCACAGGACTTTCTGGAAAAATGTAAAAAGGCACAATTTACAATTGAAAGTATTGAAACAAAACCTGCTAAACGCAGTCCATCTGCACCATTCACAACTTCTACATTACAACAGGAAGCATCACGTAAATTAGGATTTTCAGTAGCACAAACGATGACATTAGCACAACGCTTGTACGAAGAAGGATATATTACTTATATGAGAACCGACTCCGTGAACCTTTCTGAATTAGCTTTGGAAACTGCCGAAGAAGTTATCAAAGATTTTTATGGAAAAAAGTATCATCAAAAAAGACAATTTACTACCAAAAGTAAAAATGCACAAGAAGCGCATGAAGCTATTCGTCCTACTTACATTAATAAATTACAAATTGAAGGTGATAAGAACGAACAACGCTTGTATGAACTTATCTGGAAAAGAACTGTGGCCTCACAAATGGCCGATGCAATTTTGGAAAAAACAATTGCGAAAATAAAAATCAGTAATTCTGATGAAAAATTTATTGCCCAGGGAGAAGTGATAAAATTTGATGGTTTTTTGAAATTATACATAGAAAGTACGGATGATGAGCAGGAGAATGCGAATGAGGAGAATAATCTTTTACCACCACTAAAAAAAGGACAAAACATAGAGTACAAACAAATAACTGCGGTTCAAAGGTTCACGCATCATCCGCCACGATACACCGAAGCATCATTGGTAAAAAAATTGGAAGAACTGGGAATTGGTCGCCCTTCTACGTATGCGCCAACTATATCCACTATTCAAAAACGGGATTATGTTGTCAAAAAAGATAAAGAAGGGACTCCAAGAGAATATGTACAATTATCATTAGAACAAAATAAAATAAATAAAGAAGTAAAAACAGAAAATACAGGTGCAGAAAAAGGAAAATTGTTTCCAACTGATCTCGGAATTGTGGTTACTGATTTTTTGATGAAACATTTTCCTGAAATTATGGATTATCAATTTACAGCAAATGTTGAAGAAGAATTTGATGAAATAGCATTAGGGAAATTAGATTGGGTGAAAATGTTAGAGAAGTTTTATTATCCATTTCATAAAGATGTAGTAAAGACCATAGAAGAATCTGAAAGAAGCACTGGTGAAAGAGTTTTAGGGATAGATCCGAAAACAGGAAAAAAGGTAATTGCAAGAATAGGAAGGTTTGGTCCGTTAGTTCAAATCGGAGAACAGGGTGATGATGAAAAACCTGTTTATGCAAAAATGCCTAAACATTTGAGTATTCATACTATTACATTAGAGGAAGCATTGAATTTGTTTCAGTTGCCAAAAGTTTTGGGCAAACATAATGGAAAAGAGGTGATTGTAAACATTGGAAGGTTTGGACCTTATGTTTTGTATGATGGAACATTTGCATCTATTCCAAAAGATGAAGATCCTTACACTATCACTTTTGAAAGAGCCGTTGAATTAATTGAAAATAAGCAATCAGCAGCACAATCCAAAGTTATACAAAATTTTGAAAGCGATGGTATACAAGTGTTGAATGGACGATATGGACCATACATTTCTTATAACAAAAAGAATTACAAAATTCCAAAAGATAAAAACCCTAAAACGTTAACATTAAATGAAATTATAGAAATTATTGGAGATGACTTTAAAGGAGAAGCAGTAGCAGAAGAAATTAGTAAAACCGAGAAAAAATCTACTACTAAAAAAGCAGCGGCATCTGTCACCAAAAAAACATCTTCAAAGGCAAAGAAAAAATAATGAAAGTATGGAACAATATTGGTTGATTAAATCCGAACCATACAAGTATAGTTGGGAACAGTTGTTGAAAGATGGGAAAACCTTCTGGGATGGCGTAAGAAACTTTCAGGCAAGAAAGCATTTGATGAGTATGCAAAAAGGCGATAAATGTTTGTTTTATCATAGTAATGAAGGTCTTGCTATTGTTGGAATTGCCGAAGTTATCAAAGAACACTATCCCGATCCAACAGATGATACCGGTAAATGGGTTTGTGTGGATGTGAAGCCCTATAAAAGTTTTAAGAGACCTGTTACTTTACAAGAAATCAAATCACATCCCATTTTGAAAAATATGCAATTTGTAAAGCAACAACGCTTGTCTGTAAGTAAAGTAACTGAACAGGAATATGAAATTATATGCGAATTGGGTGGAGTAAAATAATATTGTTTGGCATTCTGTTTTATCAATGTGAAAGAAAACATTACAACGAAAATTTAGCATCGGCAAAGAACATAGAACAGTGGACTGAAGTTGAGATCTTGAGTCAAAAGTTCACTGCAGAAAAAAAATGGAACGATACTTTGAACTGCTTTGTTGTTCAGGATGATTTGAGTATTCGTCAAAGAGATAGTATATTAAAATATTATTCGTATTATCCTGAAATTTTGAAGAGTAAGGTAGATAGTTTAATAAATGAAAATACAAAATAAGATTAGTTAGTTTGTTTTGTAACTTTAGAGTATAGATGAAGATATTTAGGTAAGATGTTTTTTACATCAAACTTTTTGGCTTGTTCCATAGCATTTTTGCTGAAATTCAAATGTTTTTTTGCATCTACAAGTAGTTCAATGCTGTATCTGGCCATAGAGTTGACATCTCCGACTTGACAGGTAAAGCCCGTTTTACCGTGGATATTGACTTCTGTGATACCGCCGCTATTGCTACTGATAACAGGTACTCCCAATGCCATTGCTTCTAATGCGGAAAGCCCAAAACTTTCTGTTTCACTAGGTAATAAAAATAAATCGGCAGAAGCAAGAATTTCAAGCGGTTCTGCAATTCTACCGGTAAAAATAACATCGCGTTGTAATTTTAAATTCCTCACTAATCGTTCAATGAAAGGTTTTTCAGGTCCATCACCTACTAATACAAGTTTGGAAGGAATTTTTTTTCTTATTAATGCAAAAATTTTTACAACATCGTCAATACGTTTTACTTTTCGAAAGTTTGAAATGTGCATTAATATTTTTTCGTTTTTGGATTTGTTACTGATGCAGCAACTTGCATTTTGTTTGATGTTTTGAACTCTATTGAAATCAATAAAGTTATGAATTACTTCGATGTTGTTATCAATCTTAAAAGTTTGCAAAGTTTCTTTTTTCAGAGATTTTGAAACGGCAGTTATGGCATCACTATTGTTCAATGAGAAGCGAATAACGGGTTCAAAAGAAGGATCTTTGCCAACAAGGGTAATGTCAGTTCCGTGTAATGTTGTGATATATGGAAGATGTATTTTTTTTGAATGCAGAATTTGTTTGGCGAGATAAGCAGCTGAAGCGTGAGGAATAGCATAATGAACGTGTAGAATGTCTAATGTTTCATAAAGCGCAACATCTACGATTTTACTGGTTAAGGCCGATTCATAAGGTTGATATTCAAATAAAGGATATTCATACCACTCAACTTCGTGGTAAATGATGTTTTCATTGAAATGATTGAGTTTGAAAGGAAGATTGTATGAAATGAAGTGTACCTTATGTCCTTTGTTAGCCAATGCTTTACCTAATTCAGTTGCAACGGCACCGCTTCCACCAAAGGTTGGATAACAAACTATGCCAATGTTCATAAAAGATTTTTGACTTTTAGAAGATTTTCCATTTTTTGTTGATAGTATTGTGCTTGAATTTGAGCAGCTGTTGCAAAATTTTTGGAGTTATCGGCGTAAATGATGTTTCTTGAAACATTGACAATGATTCCAATATCGTTGTTGATTGTATGTAGACAAACTTGTTCTAAATCACCGCCTTGCGCACCGATTCCCGGAATCAAGATAAAATGCTCTGGAATAATTTGTCGGATTGAAGAGAGTATTTCAGGATGATGTGTGGCACCTATTACAAACATTGTATTTTCAGGAGTTCCCCATTCTTTGCATTTTTCAATGACATATTGATAAAAAAGTTTTTGGTTGTAGCATTTGATAAGTTGAAAATCTGCGGAACCTTCATTACTTGTGATGCCCAGTATTATTGCCCATTTATTAGGATATTTCAAAAAAGGTGTAATGGAATCTTTCCCCATATAGGGTGAAATGGTAATGGCATCGCAATCTAATTTTTCAAATACGGCTTTGGCATATTTTTCAGAAGTGTTGCCAATATCACCACGTTTAGCGTCGGCAATGATGAACATTTCAGGGTAATTGATTTTAATATAACGAATGGTTTTTTCTAAACTTTGAATACCTTCAGAGCCATACATTTCATAAAAAGCAAAGTTAGGTTTGTAGGCAATGCAATATTCGTGAGTAGCATCAATGATAGATGTGTTGAATTCAAAAATGGGATCTGTTTCATCTAATAAATGTGGGGGTATTTTTTCAACATCAGGATCAAGCCCGATACATAAAAATGATTTTTTTTGTTTTATTTGTTTAATAATGTTTTGTTTATTCATAAATAACAGATTTATGAAGAATTATTGAGCAATAATTTCATTAAGTGTTTCTACAAATAGTTGAGTAATTGATTTTTTTTCGTATATTCTGGATTGAAATTGTCTTATCCATTGAGGACCTTGTATAGTGTTTGTTATAAAAACTTCATCTGCATCTATGAGAGTATGAGAAGTAAAAAGTTTTTCAATGAAAAGAAGTTTTTTGTTTTCGGTAATTCTTTTAATTTGATTGCGCAAAATGCCGCTCACACAACCTTCTGTTAGTGGCGGAGTCATTACCATATTTCCTTTAATTGCAAATACATTGGAAGAGGTGGCTTCACAAATATGACCTTTTTCATTTACAATAAAACAATCATCCAGCCGTAAAGCATCTCTGTTTATAGCTGCTAATATATAAATCAATGCATTGCCTGTCTTTAAATTAGATAAACGATTAATAGGTTTGAAAATATCTTTGAATAAGTCAACAACTAAACCATTTGATGGAGATAGATAGTAAGTGTTTTCAATTTCGTCTGCTTCAATTAAATAATCTACTTCGTTGGTTTCAGGATAATATACTCCGCTGCCTTTACGAAACACTGTAAGTCGAATACGGGCATTTTTATGTTGAAGGTCATTAGCATATATGAGGTCGGAAATTTTATTAAGAAAATACTCGAAAGAGAAATACGAAGGCGTTTTCATTTTGAGAACGGGCATACTTAATTTGAGGCGAAGAATATGGTCAGCCAGAAATAATATATTTTTATTGGAATAACGAATGGTTTCAAAAAGCGCATCCCCAAAGCGAAAGGCACGGTTATTAAATGCAATATCAATAATTTGTGCCGCCGTAACTATTTCACCGTTGTATATGTATTTTTTCGTTGTATTGTTCATTTTCTATGGTTGGTAAAAGTAATTGTAATTATTCGTTTATGCAAAATTCTTTTTAGAAAATGAACATAAGATTCGTTGAATGACACATTAACGAATGAAAAATTATGCAATAGGATTAATAAATTTTGAATTTACTATAAAATCAAACCTCTTATATTTTAACCAAAATGGACACAAAGAGACCAAGCAAGGTCCAAAAATTTCCGATATATTTTGCAAACGATAAATACTTTGTGTTCTTAATGAAAAACTTTGTGATATTTGTGGTTCAAAACACCAGACAATTTAATTTAAAACCAAATTGGTTATGAATATTTTTACTTAAATATCATGAAATGAAGCAAAGTGGATAGTATGCTAATTTTGATGAATAATTTGGGATGTAATACAAAGATATTTTACAGGAGAAAGTGTAACAGATTTTTGGGGCTTTATAACCTACGCTCCTTTTTTCTCAATATAGTTTTGTATTTTTTTGAGAAGGCGGGTCATTCGGGTGCGTAAGCTGTTTTCACTGAGTCCCATTATCTGTGAAATTTGTTTATAGGAATAGTCGTTAAAGAAGCGATATTGAATAAGCAATTGGTCGTTGGTTCTTAAAGTTGGTATGAATTTCTTCAGGAAATTGATTTTAGCGTCAAACGAAGGATTGGAAGAGCTGAAAACATTGATTTCATCGTATTGGGGATAAAATTGTTCTACATATTTTTCGTGCTTATCGCGGATAGTATTTTTTCGTATGTAGCTGGTTATTTCATTTTGCATAATTCGGTAAAGCCAGCTTTTGAATGGAGTTCCTTTAATAGTTTGGTATTGATGGAGTTTTCGCAAGGCACATTCAAATACAGAGGCGGTAATATCTTTGGTTAAAGAATCATTTTTAATGTTGTATCTGGCAAACAAAGTGTTTTCAACACTGATACGAATTTCGTTGTAATATTTGTTGTAAAGTGGTTTGAAAGCATCAATATCCTTTTTGGCTTGTTCAATAATCTGGAACTCTTGTTCCATTTCTTGATCGTTAATGTGATGTTTGGATATTGGTTTCATCGGTGGAAATTTACTAAATATAACGATATAATGATTAGAAAGTTACATAAATTTTTGTTAAGTAATTGATTATCAGATAATTAAATTTTATGTATTTTGAGTAGGTTTGAGTGAATGGTATAGTTTATTGATTGAGTGATGGGTTTTATTGAGTGAAAAAATGTAACATTCGTTTTGAGTGGAATTTAAATTATTGATTTACAATTAGTTATTGTTTATTTTGAAGATAATCTATTGATTTTCAATAAAATATATTTTTGATTGAAAACGATATTTTGCCATTCATAATGAATAGATTGCACTTAAATAAAATTTTTTCCTAAAAGGTTATTTTATCGTAAAAAATTTGGATTTGATAAAAAAAACAGATTTATTTGTATCCAAATATTAATTTGAAATGAAAAAGGGTTTAATATATTTAATATATTTATTGTTTGAATTTCCGATAGTAATGTTTTCACAAACGCCTGTTCTGGAAGATGATCCAATTGCAGCAATGTTGGACAGTTTATACAACAAAAAGATTTTAGAAAGTTTTTTTCACAAAGGGAATTTTAATAAAAACAATAAATTTCATTTTGCACCGGATAGTGTACCACGTTATGAGGATTATGTTTATGAGACCAGATTGGCTAAACTTAATGTTCAGTCACCGTTTGATTTGGTTTATAACTTACATGTTAAGGGGTACATTGAGTTGTATACTATTAAGAAGCGTGAATTACTAAGTCGTTTGATTGCGTTGTCGCATTTGTATTATCCATTGTTTGAGCAGGTATTGGATAAGTATAATTTGCCTTTGGAGTTGAAGCATCTGGCAGTGATAGAGTCGGCGTTGAATCCGAATGCACGTTCAAGGGCAGGTGCTCAGGGCTTATGGCAATTTATGTATCCGACGGGTAAATTATTTGGGCTTAAAGTTACTTCTTTTGTGGATGAACGATGTGATCCTTACAAGTCCACGGTTGCTGCGGCGGAGTATTTGCGTTATTTGTATGGTATTTTCAAAGATTGGCAAATGGTGTTAGCGGCGTATAATGCGGGACCGGGAGCAATCAGCAAAGCGATTCGTCGGAGTGGTGGAAAAACGACTTACTGGGAGATACGTCCTTATTTACCGAGAGAAACACAAGGGTATGTACCGGCTTTTATTGCGGCGAATTATGTGATGAATTATTATGCTGAACACAATATTGTGCCGGCAGTTCCTAAAAAAACTTATTTTGAGTTGGATACAATTGTCATAAAAGACGCGATGACTTTTGAACAAATTTCGCAATTATTGGATGTGCCTGTAGAGGAGATTGCTTATTTTAATCCGCAGTATCGGAAAAATATTATCCCGGAAGGGGGGTATACTTTGACGTTGCCAAAAGATAAAATTGCTTTGTTTCTGAGTAATGAAGAAGAAATTTATGCTTTTGTTCAATCTCAAAAGAAAAATCCTTTGCTGGTAGAGCAATTGAATACGCAGGAAGAAAAGATAGTCCATAAAGTAAGAAGGGGTGAGAATTTGAAGACGATTGCTAAAAAATATGGTGTAACAGTGCAGGATTTGAAGACATGGAATTTTATTGGAAGAAGAGGCATTCGTCCGGGTAAGCAGTTGATAATATATAGACCAGTTAAGAGCACAACAAATCAAGTTGTTGCTGAAAAAACTGTAGAAGTGAAAAAATCTATTAGAGACAGTGTAGAAAAAAAATCAATTGATAAACAAGAAGTAAATGAAATATATCATATAGTGAAGAAAGGTGAGACAATTTATTCCATTGCGAAGAAGTACAATGTGAGTGTGAAAGAATTAGCTGGATGGAATAATATCAGTGTACAGCATAAAGCCATTATTGGTGAGAAGTTGGTGATCAAAAGAGTGAACTAAAAGTATGAAGCGGATTGGGATTTTGAATGGACCTAACTTGAATAAACTTGGTGAAAGAGAACATGAATTATATGGTTTGGTGAGTTTTGAAGAGTTTCTCAATCAATTACAATCAAAATATTTGGATATTGAATTGTGTTATTATCAAAGTAATACAGAAGGTTTTTTGATTGATAAATTGCAGGAATGGAAAGACACGATGAACGGAATTGTCATCAATGCGGGTGCGTATACGCATACATCCATTGCTATTGCTGATTGTTTGGCATATATTAAAATACCGGTCGTTGAAGTGCATATTACTAACATTTATGCAAGAGAACATTATCGGCAACATTCTTATTTGTCAAAATATTGTAAAGCGGTGATTGCAGGAATGGGATTAAAGGGTTATGAAGTGGCGGTTGATTATCTAAAAACTATTATTAAATATTGCGATTGAAATGCAAAAAAATAATTTGTATATCAGGCAAGTTGTAATTGTTGTTTGTAGCTTTTTGTTTTTCGGTATTATTACTCATCAGTCATTGCATCAGTTAAAGCATTTAGAAGATGTTGTATGTATTTCTAATGATAAACACTTTCATGCTAATGAACATAGAGATATTTGTAAAGATTTAAGTTTTTTCCCTTTAAGTAATTTTAGTGACGATGATCAGGAATTGATAATAAGATACACGGGGTTTCTGTTGAATCCTTTGGTAATTGATTATTCTCGAAATTTCTGTTTTAGTTTAAAAAATAAAAGTCCTCCTCAAAGTAGTTAGTTTCAATAATTACTACAATTCAATTATTATTCTTTGTTGTTGTTAAAAGGTTTTATTTTTTAATTAAAATTTATCATCAACTTATAAACTAAAAATTATGAAAAAAATTATCATTTTATATTTTGGGTTAATGTGCCTTTTTTCGTCATTATTGGCACAGCATAGTATTAAAGGAATTCTGAAAGATGAGAATAATCAGCCATTAGTAGGAGTGGTTGTATATGTTCCTTCTATCAATAAAAGTAATATTTCAGATGCAAAAGGATATTATGAAATAAAAAATTTACACGAGGGAGTGTATGTGGTTGAATTTAAGTTATTGGGATATAAGACCATTTCAAAAAAAATACAGATTGAAGCATCGGATGTAGAAATGAACATTCAGATGCAGCCCAGTGCAAGAGAAATAGACGAAGTAATAGTTACTACTGCAGCCGATGTAGTACAACAAAAAGAGAATCCTTTGCCTGTGAAAAGCATTAATTTTGATAATCTCAATGAAAATGCGAATAACAATATTATTGAAGCAATTGGGAAAAAAGATAATATCTGGGCATTAAATACAGGACCTGGTATTGCCAAACCAATAATACGAGGATTAGGGTATAACAGAACAGTGGTATTAGTAAATGGATTGAAACAAGAAGGACAGCAATGGGGAGATGAACACGGCATTGAGATTGATCAATATTCTATTCAAAAAGCAGAAATTATCAAAGGGCCGGGTAGTATTATGTTTGGATCCGATGCATTGGCTGGTGTGATAAATTTTATTCCGTATCGCATTTATCAAGAGGGTTGGAAAGGCAAATATATGGGGCTATATCAAAGTAACAATCAGATGTTTTCAAATACAGCTATGGTTCAATTGAAGAAAAATGATTATGCTATTTATTTGCAAGCTACACAAAAAGATGCCAGCAATTATCAAAACCGAATGGATGGTAAAGTATTTGGTACAGGTTTCAATGAACGAAATGTTTCTGCTGATTTTCAATTGAATAAGCAATGGGGCTTTACTAATTTTTTTGCTTCTGTTTTTACACAACAACTTAATATGCCAGAAGGAGACAGAGATAGTTCCGGAAGATTTTTAATGTTTGTAAAAGTGAATGATTCATTAATTGGTCAAATGCCTGTATCTGATAAGGATTTGAAAGGGTATAATTTTTTTGTACCGTATCAATACATTCAACACTATCGTTTTCAAAACTATTCTGTATTCAATCTAAAAAATAATTCGAAAATTATTAGTAACATAGGTTATCAATACAATATTCGTGATGAGTATGGTCCTGATAAGTTAGTGGAAAAAAAGAAAGAGGAAGATGGTGAGGAAGAAGAGAGAGGTGATTTAAGTATGCATTTACATACTATACCTTATCAGATAAAATTTTTGAAAAATATTGATTCTACACAATTAATCAGTATTGGAACAACCGGAATGTATCAGATGAACTTTAATAAGGGAGAAGAGTTACTTATACCAGATTATAGTTTGTTGGATAATGGCTGGTATGTATATTATCAAAAAGATTTTGGAAAATGGAATATGGCAGGCGGTGTGCGATGGGACTTAAGAAGTATTCATTCAGAAACGATGTTTGTGGACTCACTTGGAAAAAGAATTGAAGAAGAGAAAGGACCACAAATAGGTCAAAAAATTAAGTTCACAGAATTTGATAAGCAATACAACAATTTTAGCGGAACTCTTGGTACGACATATAATGGCTGGAAAGATGTGAGTTTGAAATTTAATGTAGCAAGAGGTTTTCGTACGCCAAATATTTCAGAATTGGCTTCCAATGGTGCTCATGAAGGAACAGTGCGTTATGAATATGGCAATCTTCAACTTAAGCCGGAATTTTCTTATCAGGCGGATATGGGAATACTTATCAATAAAGAACATTTGTTATTCGAAATAACGCCGTTTGTCAATTACATTGAAAACTATATTTATATTCGTCGATTATCTTCTCTGCTGGGTGGAGATTCAATTATTAATCAGGATGGAGAAAATCTCTGGGCATTTACATATAACCAATCTAAAGCATTAATTTATGGTGGAGAGATTAATTTAGATATACATCCACATCCACTGGATTGGCTGCATTTTGAAAGTAATTTTTCATACTTGCAAGGGCAAATTTTAAATCAACCGGATAGCACTCGTTATCTCCCATTTTTCCCGCCAAGTCGATGGACAAATGAAATTCGATTAGAGTGGAATAATGTCAGCAGCTATGTAAAACGTTTCTTTGCAAAATTGGAAGCGATGTATGTTTTCCCCACAATACCGCTATTTCAAAGCATACAATACAGAAACGGCTACACCAGATTATACATTAATCAATGTTGCTACTGGTATCTCTTTAAAGTACTGGAAAGAACGGCAAGTGCAATTTATTGTTGGAGTAAATAATTTGATGGACATAGCATATCAAGACCATCTTAATCGTTTAAAGTATGTGCGTCCGCATCCATTGACTGGCAAGGGTTTATACAATATGGGTAGAAATGTGTTTGTAAGATTGATAGTGGATTTTTAATCAGTGCAAGATAAATCCCGGTTCTGCTGAATCATTAGTAGAATCGGGATTTTAATTTAAAATTAACGGCCACTGTCGTAAGCAGGAGAAAAATTGGAATAGTATGCGTTTACATTATCTAATACTTCATCAATAGGTGTGTCAAAACAAGCATTGGGAAGATTGATGCTCAGGATAAAAGAAAGAGTAGGTGCTATTTGTGTGATGCGGTAAAATTTGGTACTTTCAAGAGATTTATTTTTGAAGCCATAAAAAATAAGTGGAACGTGTGTGTCATAATTGTATGCAGATCCATGTGTAGTGCCTTGTGTTGAATAATCCATACAGCCGGGGTGAAGAACGAAAACGATGTCTCCGCTGCGAGAAGGAGAAAAACCATTGGCTACCAATCCGTACAAGGAAAAATCTTTGGGATTGTTACGTATTAAATCCTCTTTCAAAAACACTTCTGCAATTTCTGGATATTGATAACAAAACTGTTGAATGTCTTTTTTTAGTTGGTCAAGTGAAAGATTGTTGGTTGTAATTTTATTGTGGTTTAGAAAAATTTGGTTGTTACTAATGTTCAAAACCAATGAGCTATCTTTGTATTTACTTTGAAGAAAGTTTTTTAAATCTTGCTGCAATTTTATTTCACTAAAATAATTGACGGAAAATTTATTGTCTTTCAGATATTGAGTGTTGTAAGCACCAGCGTGATCTGCAGTTAAAAAGAGTAGGTAATTATCTTTTCCGATATTTTTATCTAAAAAGTTGATGAAATTATTGAGATCTCTATCTAATCTATAATAGGCATCTTCTAATTCTAATGCTTCGGTGCCATAGAGGTGTCCGATATAATCGGTGCTTGAGAAGCTGATGCAAAGGAAATCTGGGTTTTTGTGTTTTCCTAATTTTTCCTGTAAGATACATTCTTTAGCCAAATCAATGAGAATGCTGTTTCCATAAGGGGTATATTTTAAGATGCTCACGTTTTTATTATTTACATAAGTAGAAAAATCATAAGGAAATTTTGGTGCTTGTGTTTTGATGAGTGAACGTTCGTAACGATTGCTATCAGGTAATGCTGATACATATTTATCTTTTGGTAGTAATAAATCCCAATTTTTTTGAAGATAGGAGAGCGATAAATTTTGTTGATTAAAATTGACGAGCCATTGCGGTAATTGATTTTGATAAAAGGAGGATGTGATAAAATTTCCTGTTTGATCGTCCCACCAGAAGGCAGCATCAGCGAGATGTCCGGCGGGTAGAATAGCCGAACGGTCTTTGATTGAAATTCCAATGACTTTACAATTGTCTTTAAACAATAATTTTAATTCATCTGTAATAGTAGAAGCAATAAGGTTTTTGGGAGACATTTGACCGTTGCTGTTTGATGTACCAATTGATGAAACTGAATAATCCTGTACGCAATAAATTTCTTTGTTTTGTTTTTTATCATACCATTCGTTGGCAATGATACCGTGATAACGAGGGGTTGTGCCGGTGTAAATGCTGGCGTGCCCTGGTGCTGTGTAAGTGGGGATATAATTGTAGTGTATGTTTTTAAGAAAAATACCTTCGTTTATCAATCTGTTGAAACCCCCTTTAGTAAAGTTTTTTTGAAATTTGATTAAGTAGTCATAACGCATCTGGTCTATAACGATGCCGATGATTAGTTTGGGAGTTGATGGCTTATTATTTTGTGCAAATATTATTACAGAAAAGATATTAAGTAGAACTAAAAGATATTTTTTCATATAATTTGTTTTGGCAATAATACTTATATTAAAACTAATAAGGAGAGGGCGCTTGAAAAATTTATGAAAAGTTAATGTAAAACCATGAAATTTTTCTGATGGATTATTTTAAAGTTTCTCTAAAATCTTCATCGTCTAATATTGAAAGATAACTCCTATATCGGATGTGTGCAATTTCATTATTTTCTAATGCTTCTAATACTTTACAGCCCGGTTCGTTGAGATGAAGGCAATTATTAAACTTACATTGCCCTAAATATCTTCGCATTTCTGGAAAATAATGACTGATTTCATATTTGTCCATATTCACTAATCCAAATTCTTTAATACCGGGCGTGTCAATGATATATCCACCAAAATCTAATGGTAATAATTCTGCATAAGTGGTGGTGTGTTTGCCTTTAAGATGCTTGTAGGATACTTTTCCCACTTTTAGATTTAAATGTGGTTGAATGGCATTTATCAATGATGATTTTCCAACTCCGGAGTGTCCAGACAACAGGGTAATTTTATTTTTGATAAGTTGTTTAATGGGTTCAATTGTTTCTGTTTTTTTTATGGATGTAAAATATACAGGGTAGCCAATGGAACGGTAAATATCTGCTAATTCAATTTGATAATTCCATGCATTTTCATCGTCTTCAATAAGGTCAATTTTATTAAAGATAATTGCGGCAGGAATACTGTATGCTTCGGCAGTTACGAGGAATCTATCAATAAAACCTGTGCTGGTGGCAGGTACAGCAATGCTGGCAATAATGCAAGCCAAATCAATGTTTGCAGCAATGATATGTGTGAGTTTACTTTGATTGGTGGCTTTGCGAATAATGTAATTTTTTCTTGGTAAAATGTCATCAATTGCCCAGCCGTTTTCTGTGAGTATGAGCTGAACATAATCGCCTACCACTACCGGATTAGTACTTTTGATATTTTCAAGTCGTAGTTTCCCACGTAAAAAAGCTTCTACAATAGTAGCATTTTGAGAATTTTGAAGTACGTCGCTTAAATTTTCATTTTCAAGAAGTGCTACTTTATAGCGGCTTCCGGTACTTTTTAAAACAAGACCTTTTTGCATCGTGTTGAAATTCATTTACTCAAATTTGATTAGAATAGAGTAGTAATTCTCTCTAATCGTACTTATATTTAATGAACCAGCGATCATTTAAGGTTATGCCTATATGAATTTTAAAGATATTTTCACGAAGAATAAAATCTTTTTGTCCTTTCATTTGATATTGAAAAGAAAGGTGAAGCGCGGAGAATGATCTGTATAAGCCCATTGGTAAACTCACACCAGCAGAGATAGAGTAAAGAGGAATAGATTTGTTTTGAAAAACTTGATAACCACTATTATATCCTGCTCCCCAGCGATAAATTACTTTGTTGAAGTATTGACTTTTGGAGGTTGCAAAACGGTCAGGTTGGTAATAGCCGCCGATATTGATTTCAAAATTGTTTTTGACATTAGTTGTTGTGTTGGCTAAATGATAGTTATTCCAATTGGTATATTTCAGATCTGCGCCGATGCCGAATTTATTGGCAATGATGTAACTGATTCCCAATCCTGTTGAGGAAGGTAATTGCATGTTGCCAATTTCATTTTCAGCATAACGTAATGTGTCTACAATAAATTTTTCTCCAAAAAAGGTGTATGAAAAATTATAAGCAATATAATCTTGTGAAATTTTGAGGAGTGATGATGGAATAGAATAAGTAAGACCAAAATTGAGATATGAGTTTTTTGAGTGATTTAATATGATGTATGAGTGTATGCCGAAATCAGCCGTTATCCCATTTATTCTATAACGTTGGTCATTGACAAAGTTGTAATAAGTGGAATTGCTTGGATAATTGACAGTAGCGGTATTGGCTAATTCTCCAAATAGATATTGCGCAGAAAGACCAAAAGAAAAATTTTTGACAAACTCTTTGAGAGGTTTATAAATTGTATCTTGTTTTTTGAAATATTTTTTTATTGAAAAACCGTAGGATGCAAAGGCATTATTTAATCCACCGGAACCTTCAAAGACATAGTTTACATTACCAATGTTTGAAATGTACTCATTCTGGTTGATTTGATATCCAACAAAAGAGTAGGGGAGTAAGCCAAAACAAAAACCAGAGTGTTTTTTTATTGGGAATCCTATGACAAGAGCATTGAAGTTAGTAGAAGATTGTTGAACTTTATAGTTATTTTTATTAATGATTTGAGTTTGATAATAAAATCCACCTGCTTCAATAGTTGAGAGACGCAAGTAGGAGAGAGTAGCAGGGTTTTGCAGGTTTAAGAAAGCGGGAGCAGTAGTATCTACAGGAAAGGAGATGCCAGCAGAATTCATTCCTTTTTGAAAAGGTAAAGATTTTTCTTGAATATCGCCTATGCCGTATCTTGAATAACCGGAGAAGGTGTTGTTTTGGGAAAAATAATGCAATGAAAGAATACAAAAACTAATTAGAAAAATGTGCTTTTTGATATTCCAATAAATAGTTAAGTCCATCTAAAATTAAATAAGGGCGTAAAAATACTTTTCTTTCTAATAGTTTTTCAAAAAAAATCGCGTCACCGCCGGTAAGAATGATTTTAAGGTCTGGAAGATTTTTTTCAAAAAAATTGATGAAGTGCATGATTTCAGCAACACAACCATTTATTACGCCAGAATGTATGTTTTCGTGGGTGTTTTTACCTAATATAGGAACGACATTATTATCAGGATGAAGTAAAGGTAATTGTCCGGTATAATGATGAAGGGCTTTGTAACGCATTAAGAGTCCGGGCGATATAGCACCTCCGAAGATTGTATTGTTGTTAATAAAATTATATTTAATGCAAGTGCCTAAATCAATGACTAATGATGGTGTAGTGTCAAATTCAAGGACACATCCGGCAATAGCAGCGATTCGGTCGCTACCAAGTGTATGTGGAGTATGATAGTCGATTTGAAAAGGCAGGCGAATGTTTTCTAATGAAAGTGGTATTAATTGAACGTGTGGAGGGATATGGTTTTGAAGATGTAAAAGAAGGTCTTTTTGGGCAACATTGCTAATGATACCTTGTGAAACATTTTTCAAATCATTCTTTAAATCGGAATTTTGTTGCAGTTCTTGAAAACTATTGAAAACGAAAAGTTTATGTAATAAATTATCTTTGTAAAGAGCAATTTTAATTCGTGTGTTACCTATATCAACGACTAAATTCACTTAAGAGGAATTAAGGAGATACGAAAGTTTGATAGAATAAACAAGGTTGGAAAGTGGCACGAGAGGGAGTCGAACCCCCGACACAAGGATTTTCAGTCCTCTGCTCTACCACCTGAGCTATCGTGCCTACAAAGTACTTTTGTTAGGGCTGCAAATATACGAAAGAGTATTTGAATTTTCAAAATTTAAAGTAGCATTTTTTTAGTTAATTTGCCCAAATGCTTAAAAACAGAGGACTATATAGTATTTTTTTTACTTTATTCATTTTTCACTATGTTTTATCTCAGGAAGTAGATTATGTTGAATATTATTTAGGTAAAATTAAATCGTCTAAAACAGATACAGAACGTCTCAGTGCTTATTCACAATTAACTGAATATTGCGAAGTGGAAGAAATTCCAGTTTATGCAGAAGAGGCGTTGCTAATCGGTAATAAACTATTAAATAAAGAATTAAATGATAGTATTAGATTAAAGGTTTTAAGATGGGTGAATGGGGTAAAAAATAATTATGCGTTTTATTATTATGAAAAAGGAGCATATAAAGAAGCTTTATCATTGTGGGATGCTCTAATAGATTCGTATGATAGCATTATCAAAGTTAATAAAGGTATCTCTGAAATATACAAGGATTATTCTGAAGTAATTAATAATAAAGCCAGTGCTTATGAGAGTGTGGGTTTTTATAATGAAGCAATAAAATTATATTTTCATTCATTAAAACTGTCTGAAGCAGTAGGTGATAGAAGCCAAATAGCCCGAATATTAAATAATTTAGGGTATTTACATAAGAATATCGATGATATTGACAAAGCAATTAAGTTTTATAATATGGCATTGGAAATTAGAGAAAAAACGCAAGATAGCTTAGGAATTGCTTTGATATTGAATAATATTGCCAGAATTTATTTGGATAAGAAAGAACCTATCAAAGCAGAAGGTCTTTTATTAAAAAGTTTGAGTATTTATAATCATTATAATGATCTAGAAGGCATTGCAACGGTAAAATGTAATCTTGGTAAAGTTTGTATAGATTTAATGCAGTTTGATAAGAGCAAAAGATATCTGTTTGATGCTTGGTTTTGTTACTTAAATTTGGATAAAGAAGTTGAGCTCGCTAGTGTATTTGATGATTTGGCTAACCTATTTATGATTCAATATATTAATAATAGTAAAACAAATTATCTGGATAGTGCATTCAAATATATTAGAAAGGCAGAATGGATAGCTTTAAAGTACAAATTACTCTATGCTTTAAGGGATGTATACAATATTTATTCCCGTTTTTATACGTTGAAAAATGATTTTAAAAAAGGATTTGAATTTCATAACAAAGTAGATTCTATTTATAAGATTATAAACGAAAGTGAATTACAAAAATTAGCATTAAAACAAGAATTAGAGTATGAGGCAGAAAAAACATTAAATCAAAAACAATTAGAACATTCTAAAGAGATGGCTATTGCGAATGAAAAAAATCAAAAACAAAAAATCATTTTAATGGCTGTTTTTGGGGGCTTAATACTATCACTGATTTTTGTAGTATTAATCTATCAATCAATGAGACAATTAAACCAAAAAAATAAAGTTATTGCACAGCAAAAACAGGAAGTAGAACAGCAAAAAGAAATTATTGAACAAAAGCAAAAGGATATTCTGGATAGCATTCATTATTCCAAGTTAATTCAAAAATCCATATTGCCCCACAGAAGCGATATATGGAGAGCAATTCCACAGAGTTTTGTTTTATACAAACCAAAAGATATCGTGGCAGGAGATTTTTACTGGTTTCATGTTATTGGGGACTATTGTTTATTAGCTGTAGCAGATTGTACTGGACATGGAGTACCGGGCGCTTTTATGAGCATATTAAATAATGATAAATTAAATGAAGCAGTTAATTTTTCTACCGAAGTGGATGAAATTCTGTATTACGTTAACATAAATGTCAAAAAAACTTTGAAGCAGTTTGAAAAGGACAGTATTTCAAAAGATGGCATGGATGTCATTCTTGTAAAAGTTCCATATACTTTATTACATGATATGAATGTGAAAGATATTTCAATAGAATTTGCAGGTGCTAATAGACCTTTATATGTCTATAATTCTAACTCTAAATCTGTTGAAGAATATAAAACAACCAAAGCATCCATAGGAGGATTTACAGAACAAAATCAGGTTTTTGAAAAGTTTTCATTAACGTTGCATAGACAGGATTGCGTGTATTTAACAACAGATGGATACATAGACCAATTTGGAGGAGAAAAAAATAAAAAATTAATGTCATCAGGATTTAGAAAACTTATTCAGGAAATTGGCGAATTACATTATCAAGATCAAAAAGAGAAACTATTTACTTTCTTTGAAAAATGGAAAGGAAGTAACGAACAAGTAGACGATGTGTGTATACTTGGCTTTAAAGTTTGATTTACCTAATTATTTATTTTTCAATAAATTTAATAGATATTGTCCGTAACCGCTTTTAAGCAGTGGTTGAGCAAGTTTTTCCAATTGTTCGGCATTGATATAGCCCATATTGTAAGCCACTTCCTCAATACAACCAATTTTTAATCCCTGTCTTTCTTCAATGGTTTGGACAAATAGTCCCGCCTGCATTAAGGAAGAAAAAGTACCTGTATCTAACCAAGCAGTACCTCTTTCCATCACTTTTACTTTTAATTTTCCTCTGCGTAAATATTCTTTGTTTACATCAGTGATTTCGTATTCACCACGGGCAGAAGGTTTTAAGTTTTTGGCTATTTCAATCACATTATTATCATAAAAATACAAACCTGGCACAGCATAATTGGATTTTGGATTTTTAGGTTTTTCTTCAATGGAAATGACATTCATATTTTTATCAAATTCTACTACGCCATATCTTTCAGGGTCACTAACATGATAAGCAAAAATAATTCCACCGTCAGGATTATTGCATTGTTGAAGCATTCTGCCAAATCCCGTTCCGTAAAAGATATTATCGCCTAAAATTAATGCTACTTTTTCTTTTCCAATAAAATGTTCTCCAATAGTGAATGCTTGGGCGAGTCCTTCTGGTTTTTCCTGAATTGCATAAGAAAATGAGCAACCTAATTGTTCTCCATTGCCAAGTAGTTTTTGAAATAAAGGCATATCGTGGGGAGTAGAAATGATTAATATCTCACGAATGCCCGCCATCATTAAGGCAGATAAAGGATAATAAATCATTGGTTTATCATACACAGGAATAATTTGCTTACTGATGGCTAAGGTTAATGGATGTAAGCGCGTTCCAGAACCACCGGCTAAAATAATTCCTTTCATGTTTTTTTGTGCTAATATACAGAGGGTTATTTTAATTTAAAAAATAAATTTTGTATCATTGCTGCTGATGAAAAGAATTAAAAGCATTGTAACTCTCTGGTTTATTCCTGTTTTTATATGGTCACAATCATCTGAAAAAATCAAACAATACATTCAGAATTATTCTCATCTTGCGGTAATTGAAATGTATAAATTTAAAATACCAGCGAGCATAACATTAGCACAAGCCATTCTGGAAAGTGGAGCAGGAACAAGTGCACTGGCATTAAATGCGAATAATCATTTTGGAATTAAATGTCATGCCGATTGGGAAGGATTGAATTATATTCAGGATGATGATACTGTTACAGAATGTTTTAGAAAATATTTTTCTGTGGAAGAATCATACAGAGATCATAGTTTATTTATTATCAGTCGTCCGAGATATAGTGAATTGTTTAATTTACCAATATACGATTACAAGGCATGGTGTTATGGATTGAAAGAATGTGGTTATGCTACACAAAAAGAATATCCTGATAAATTAATCAACATTATTGAAAAATATCAGTTGTATAAATTAGATCATTTATGGATTTATGATACAGAGGAAGAAGCATTGAGTATACTTGAAAATGAATTACCGATTTTATTAAATAAAAAAGGATAATCATGGTCGTTTCTGTTGTTATTACTGTTTACAATTATGATAAATACATAGAAAGATGTTTAAGAAGCGTGATGGATCAGTCATTAAATAAAGATTTATATGAAATTATTATTGTGAACGATGGAAGTACAGACAAAACAAAAGAAATTTTGGAGAATTATACGGATGTGGCAAGAGTATTTCATTTAGATAAAAACAGAGGATTATCTTATGCGAGAAATTTTGGGATTAAAAAAGCGAAAGGACAATTTGTAGTATTTGTAGACGCGGATGATTATATTCAAAAAGACATGTTATTTATACAAAAGACGTTTTTGACTGAAAATAACAAGTTAGATGCGGTTTCTGTTGATTATTATTTAGTAGATGAACGCGGAACGCACTTAGAACATGTGAATGCAGAGGAAAGACCAATTGCCTGTGGCATTATGTTTCGGAAAGATTTTTTGTTTGATATTGGATTGTATGATGAAGAATTTTTAGCCAGAGAAGATGAGGATTTGCGCATTAGATTTTTGAAGAAGTATAAGATTTACAACATTATTTTACCACTTTATCGCTATCGCATGCACGATAGTAATTTGACTAAAGATAAGGAGAAGATGGATAAACATTTTGAAAAATTAGTAAAAAAACATAAAAAGTTATGAGAATTTATTTACGCGAATTAACACATGACGATGTAAATGAAGAATACTTGTCATGGTTTAGAGATAATGAGGTTACGTCTTTTTTAGAAGTAGATGGAAAGTCCCTTACAAAAAAGATAGTTGAAGATTATATTGATGAAGGTAAAAGAACAGGTACATACTATATGTATGCAATTTGTTTAGTTGAAAATAATAAACATATAGGGAATTTAAAAGTAGGTCCAATAAATAAAAAACATAATGTCTCTGACTTAGTATGTGTAATAGGTGATAAGAATTATTGGGGAAAGGGTTTGGCTACAGAAGCAATATCATTAGGTAATCAATTAGCGTTTGAAAAATATGGAATTCGAAAATTGCATGGACAAATATATTCAGATAATATAGGAAGTATTAAGGCATATTGTAAAGCCGGTTGGATTATTGAGGGAGTCATTAAAAATAGATATGTAGTAAATGGAAAGTATTTGGATCAAATATTAGTGAGTTGTCATAATCCCAAGTATTTTGAATCAACAGAGCAAGATTATTACAACGTTGATAAATTGAAAGAATGGATTGAGTTTAGAAAACAAATTATTAATCAAAAATGATACTGTGCATCCTTCAAGCCAGAATGGGTTCAACACGTTTACCGGGTAAGGTATTAAAACCGATTGTAGAGGGTATTCCATCTTTATATTTACAATGGGAAAGAATATCACCTGTCAAAAAAGTAGATAAAATTGTAGTAGCGACTTCTGATTTACCACAAGACGATATAATAGAAGTACAATGTAATCAGTGGAAAATACCAGTATTTAGAGGCGATGAGCAAAATGTTCTAAAACGTTTTTATGACGCTGCTTGTCTTTATCAAGCATCTAACATTGTTAGAATTACTGCGGATTGTCCGCTTCATCATTATAAGGTAATAGATTGGTGTGTGGAACAGTTTGAAAAAATGCAGGTGGATTATTTTTCCAATTCTAATGAACCACCTGTTTTAGAAGATGGCTGGGATACTGAAGTGTTTTCATTTAAAGCGCTGGAAGATGCTTATTATCAGGCAAGTAAAAATTTTGAAAAAGAACACGTTACACCCTACATTAAACAATCTGGAAAATTCAAATGTATTTTTCAAAAATATATTTCTGACAATCCGTATAACTTTAAATTATCTCTGGATAATGAAAACGATTATAAATTGATTCAGAAAATATTTCAGCATTTTTATCCTAATTTATTGTTTGATGTTCAGGATGTAGTGAACTTATTAAAACAACATCCCGATTGGTTAGAGATTAATAAAAGCAGCGTTATCAATGAAGGATATTTGAAGAGTGTTCAAAGTGAGAAGGGTAAAAAATAAAAAAGCCCTTCTTAAATGAAGGGCTTTTATCTTTCAAGCAGGCGTATTTATTCGCTTACTTGATTGGAATTCTCGCGACCTCTTGCTTGAGAAACAATTAATGGTCTTTCAAAATGCACATAACCATTCAATGCCTCAA
Source organism: Bacteroidia bacterium (assembly GCA_026003255.1). Classification (GTDB taxonomy): domain Bacteria; phylum Bacteroidota; class Bacteroidia; order B-17B0; family Aurantibacillaceae; genus BPGX01. Next base: position 45,605 of record BPGX01000009.1, read on the forward strand.
TGGCTTTGAGTGCTTCTTCATCGTTTGGCATTTCTACAAATCCGTAACCCTTGCTTCTTTGAGTTTCACGGTCTTTTACAATTTTTACTCTTTCTACTGTGCCGTATTGAGAAAATAATTCTCTCAAGGCATTTTCTCTTACTTTAAAGCTGATGTTGCTTACAAAAATGTTCATAGTGTTCTTATTTCTTGCAAAAATACAAAATGTAATTTAATCTACCAAACACAAAAATATTTTTGTTAAAAAATAAAATTTGTCTAATCTAATTGAAGTTAAAAATCTCAATAGTGTTTTGATATAGTTGGGCTATTAAATTTTCTTTTGAGATATTTTTAATCACAGAAAGTTTTTCTAAAATGATTGAAAGGTAAGAAGGTTCATTCCTTTTACCTCTGTATGGTGCAGGCGCTAAATAAGGTGCATCCGTTTCTAAAACAATATGATTCAATTCAACATTTTGTAATACTTCTGGTAAAGTAGATTTTTTGAAGGTAAGAACACCGCCTATCCCTAATTTGAACGAGCCATAACTTAAAATCTTTTGAGCTTGTTCAATAGTGCCTGTAAAACAATGAAACACGCCTTTTGGTAAGGTATCCATACTATCTAAAACTTCAAAAATTTCATCAAATGCTTCTCTGCAATGAATAGAAACAGGATAGTTGTATATAACAGCCCATTCTAATTGCGTTTTGAATACTATTTTTTGTTCATTAATAAATGTTTTATCCCAATACAAATCTAATCCTATCTCGCCAATGCCAATGAATTTTCTTTTGTTGAGTTCGTTCTCTACTATTTTCAGTTCGTCTTTATAATTTTCTTTTACACTGGTAGGATGCAAGCCCATCATAGCTAAACAAACAGAAGGATACTCTTGTTCGGTTTTGTATAATCTGTCAATTGTAGTGCTATCGATATTAGGTAATAATATTTTTTGTATACCTGCATTGAGGGATCTTTGCACGCATTCATTTCGATCCGTATCAAATTCTTCTAAAAACAAATGACAATGTGTATCAACTAAAAACATATAAAGGAAGTTTGTTTTCTGAAAAAACTACTTAAAACTTAATATACGAAAAAATCAGGAATTAAAAACGAAATTAATATTGTAATCCTAAAATAGTTTTAAGTTTATTGATTTGTGTATTCCACCATAATTTATTGCTTTCTAATTCTTCGGGTTCAGAGAAATCGGTTACATATAATACCACATCTCCTGTTAATGGGTTTTTATGAATGCTAAATTCAAAATAGCTTCCATCGTTTTTATCTAACCATTGAAATCTTACTAATGAATTTCGTTCTTGCTTGACTAATCTGGCTTGTTGAGGTACGCCGTTCCATACAAAGGTATAAATACCATTGCGAATGTTTACGTCATCACAAAACCATTCGGATAATTCAATAGGGTCAGTTAGAAATTTGTAGAGTAACTCGGGCGCAGTTTTACAGGAAAATTCTAATGTAAATTTACCTGGTGGCTCTTGCAATTCTTCGGATATTTTAGAATAAACAGAGGAGGTATCATCAGAAAGGGTGTCAGTGAAAACCGTCGTTTCAGTGCTTGTTGATTTAATCGGTTGAAATTGAGACGTTTCTTCAGTTTCTTTTAAAACTTTTTCAATTGTAATTTCTTCTTTTGGCTTATTTATTTTATTTGAGACAGAAGGAGTTGGTTTCTCAGTTGTTTTATTTTCAGAGAGTTGTGTAGAGTTTTTTTCAGGTTTAATTATTGAAGTTGATGGTTTAGAGTCTGATTTTTGGGGAGAAGTTCTTGCAGCATCTGCTTTAGTCAGTTTGTTTGTTTTATTTATTTTTGGTGATACTTTGTTTTTTGTGATTTTTTCCTTTTTAGAAGAACTTTTGAGTTTTTTAGTAGATAATTTTTTATTAGGAGATTTTTTGGCGGCTTTTTTTACAAGTTTTTTTCTTGTTGATTTAGGTAAGCTTTGTTCTTTTGATTGTGATGTATTCTTTTTAGTGACTTTTTTAGAGGTTTTTGATTTTACAATACTTTTTTTAGCAGATGATTTCTTTAATTCCTTTTTTGAAGAATTAGATTTCTTTAGAGTAGTCGTTTTTTTGTTTGGCGTTTTTGGAGAAGCAACTTTTTTGATAGATGGTTTCTTTGTAGAATTTTTACTTACCTTTTTTGTCGGCTTAGTTTTGTTGTGTTGTGTTTTGCTTTTCTTAGAGGAAATTTTTTTCAATGATTTACCTGGACTTTTCTTTTTCTCTTTTGATTGTTTTTTCTGTTTCTTTTTAGCCGCCATAAAAAAATTTTGGCAAAAATATACCTATTAAAACTTTTTTTTGTGCCGCAAAATAGTAAATTTAACAAACATTAACTTTTTAATGTAAGTTTTTTATTCAAAAAATGGGCAGTAAAACTTTGTTTATGGTCTAAAAATCCATCTAATGGACCTTGATAAATTAATCTTCCGCCATTTTTTCCACCTTCCGGACCAAGGTCGATAATCCAATCAACGTTTTTAATAATATCCAATTGATGTTCAATAATAATGATAGTATGTCCACGCGTTATTAATAAATGGAGTGCCTTCATAAGAATATCAATGTCATAAAAATGCAGTCCTGTAGAAGGTTCGTCTAAAATGAATAAGGAAGGGGCAGATTTTTCATCTTGTAGAAAAGAGGCAATTTTTAATCGTTGTAATTCGCCGCCGCTCATTTTGGAAGTGCTTTGCCCGAGTTGAATATATCCCAATCCAACAGATTTTAAGATTTCTAATGTTTTTAAAATTTTATTTTTTAAGTCAGGAAACATTACTTCTCTCTCGAAAAGTTCAATCGCTTCTTCAACAGAAATATCGAGCACATCACTAATGGAATGGTTAAAGTAATTGACTTGTAATACTTCTTCTTTGAATCTTTTTCCATTACATTCATCACAGGTCATTTCAATATCCGCCATAAATTGCATAGGAATTCGAATAATGCCTTCGCCTTCGCATTTTTCGCATCTTCCACCAAAAGTATTAAAGGAAAAATAAGATGGGTCTAAATAAATGCCTTGAAGTTTGGAATGTTTTGAAAATAAAAGCCGAATATCATCAAACACTTTGGTATATGTTGCACAGTTGCTTCGTGAGGAGGTACTGATAGAATTTTGATTGAGATAATGTATGTGTTTAATTTTGTTTACAACACCGGAAATTTTTTCTGATGTTTGATGATGTACAATGATTTTTTCTAATTCGGGAATTAGTTCTTCTTCTACCAGTGAGGACTTTCCGGATCCAGAAACACCTGTAATACAGGTAATCGCATTGAATGGGAATTGAATGGTAATATTTTGGAGGTTATTAGCATTAGCGTTGGATAATTGTATAAATTCGAATGAATGACGTTTAAACGATGCTATTTCAACGAATTTTCTTTCAAATAAATAATCTGCTGTGAGTGTATTAGCGTTTTTCATTTCATCAAAAGTTCCTTGAAAGACAATTTGTCCACCATTTTTTCCGGCCTTGGGCCCTAAATCAATTATTAAATCGGCGTGACGCATCACTTCTTCATCGTGCTCAACTACGATTACTGTATTTCCTTCGTCTCGTAGTTTCTTTAATGCATTAATTAGGCGTAAGGTATCTCTTGGATGTAAGCCGGTTGTGGGTTCGTCTAATATGTAAATACTTCCTACTAAACTACTTCCAAGCGCTGTGGTGAGGTATACACGTTGCGCTTCACCGCCACTCAACGTGCGCATTTCACGATTTAGTGTGAGATACGGTAATCCAACATCACATAAAAATTCAAGACGGTGAATGATTTCATCCAGTAGTTTTTGAATGGCTTCTTTGTGGGGAAAGAGATCAAGGTTTTCTTTGAAGAAATTGTACAATTCATCAACTGGTGTTTCAACAAGGTCAGCAATAGTTTTATTTAATACTTTTATGTATAGAGCTTCTTTTCTAAGCCGTGAACCTTTACACATCGGACAAACGGTATTGGATTTTAAGTGAGAAAGCGGGTCGTACCAGGGAGATTTATAGTAGTTGTTGAAGTAGTGTAAAATACCATAAATTCCATTGAGATTATTTTTACCAAACCATAAGGTTTCAAATTCTTCTGGACTTAGTTGACGGAAAGTTTTGGAAAAAATATCTGGAAAAAACTGTTGTAGTTCTTTAATTTCTTCTTTGATTTCGTATTTGAGTTTCATTCCTTTAATTAAAGGAATATCTTTATCGACAAAAACTTTATGAGGGTCAAAGTCAAAAACTCTTCCTGTGCCTTTGCATTTTTGACATATTCCATAAGGGTTGTTAAAAGCAAACAGTTGTGGGGTAGGTTCTTCAAAAATTATTCCATCCGCATCAAGCGTATTACTGAACCGGTGAAAGTTCCATTCATCGTTGGATTGATGAATGACATAGCATTCTCCATTTCCTTGATTGAAGGCGGTTTCAATACTGTCTATTAAGCGAGATTCTGTATCTTCATCAAATGATAATTCTACATTTACTCTATCAATAATCAAAAAGCAATGCTCGATTTTTTTGGGAAAATCAGAGAGTACATCGGCAATTTTGAATATTTGATAGTTGATTAAAACTCTTGAAAAACCTGAATGTACTAATTCTTCTAAAGTTTTTTTGAGTTTGGAAGAAAAGGGTATGAGGTTAGCGATATACACTGTAGACGATACAGGTAGTTGAGAAATAAACTGTAAAACATCGTCAGGGTAATGCCGTTTTATTTCTTTACCAGTAACGGGGTGATAGATGGTTCCAACTCTTGAAAATAGCACGCGTAGATAGTCATATATTTCAGTAGCAGTTCCTACTGTACTTCTTGGATTGTTAGAGGTAACTTTTTGTTGAAGTGCTATACAGGGCGAAAGACCTTTGATGTAATCAACGGGTGGTTTAGGTAGTCGTTCTACAAATTGTCGTGCGTAAGAGGATAAACTTTCAATATATCTTCTATGTCCTTCGGCATAAAGTGTGTCGTAAGCAAGAGAAGTTTTTCCTGAACCAGAAACGCCGGTAATTACAATAAGTTTATTATGAGGGATGGATACATCTATTCCCTTTAAGTTATGTGTTTGTGCATTTTTGATATAGATAAAATGTTCTGCCATTTAAGCTTCAATTTGTTGCAAAATTACACTTTTAAGTGTAAGGTTTATTTAAATTTTTATCTAAATTTACGCCATTATGTACATAAGAATACATAGTTATATATTCTGGGCTGTTTGTTTGTTTTATTTGTTTTTTTTTCAACACTTCTATGGCCAAAATTGGGCGTCAAAGAAGTTTACCGTGTCGGATGGATTGATGAGTAATCAATTAGATGCGCTTTTTATAGATAGTAAGGGGCTTTTGTGGATTGCTAATGGTAATGGATTGTCGAGATATGATGGAAAGCATTTTTTGAATTATGTAAATGATTCCTTGTTGACACCGATAAGTAAGGTTAATCAGTATTCAATCATAAAATTATCAGATGGAAGTATTTTTTATTCGATGAAATACGGTTATGTCAAAACTTCCAATAAACGAAAAGGATATCTTGATGTGTATTTGTCTGATACAATTTCTGAAGAAAGAGGCGTGAATTCTCGTTCGGGTATTCGTTTTTTTAAGGAGGGTTTCGTAGATTTTGATTTTAATAATAATAGTATCAGAAATCACGTTTTCAAGAAATATCCAAAAAATTATAAGTATCCATCGAATTTATTAAGTACCAATTTGGGAAGTGTTATTTATTCGTTCTATAATTCGGATAAAGATGTAAGAAATATTTTTTTATTTGAAAATAATTCATTCAAGGAAATCTGGGATTCTGTGCCTTTTATAATGGCTGGAATTTTTGAAGATGCAGATCATTATTTTATTATACCAGAAGAATTCAATGTTTCAAATCCAATTGTAATTATTAATAAACAAAATGGAACAAAGACGTTTTTAAGAAAAAAGAAGAATATCCCAGAAATTACTTTGTTGGGGAATGCATACTTTACTGATCGATATTTTGTTTTTCCAGCATTAGAGGGTGTTTTAGTCCTTACATCTAAAAATGAACAAGTTTTTATTAAAGACAATTTACCACAAAAAATTAAAAATAAGGATGATGAGAAGTTTTATCATTCGTTATATTTACCTATAAGCAAGTATCAAAATTTTTTGGTTAATGGTTATAGGTTAATTGATTTAGAAAAATTAAGTATAACTATTCCAGAGGTCATTGAAAAAGAAATCATAAATTCTAATTATATTATTGAAGTATTGCCCGATGAAGAGGGAAATATCTGGTATGCCACATTTGATGGGTTATTACAGGTATATACACTACCGTATGAAAAATTATATGAAATTTCTGAAGAGCGAATTGCGGAAATAAATGACTCTTTGGAAACCAATCGTTTTAAGTGTTTCAAAGATTTTGAAGGCATAGAATATTGTTTGACGAATGATTTTGAAAGAGTGCAAATTCTCATTCCAAAAATTAAAAATAAGTTTTACAAGTATAGTTTTGTGGATAATAAAGTGACTCCTATTTATGTAGAGGGAGTTCAATCTCCTGTTTTAAGGGAACGTTTATATCCGATTATGTCGCATAAAAAATTGATTGTATGTCAGGAATATACTCGTGGTTTAGTGATTTACAGATTAAGTGAAGGTTTAGACACCGCATACTATTCATTGTTTAATTATTCAAATGGCTTGTTATCAAATTATGTAGAAAATGTATTTGCAGATAAAAATGATAATATCTGGATAATTACCTGGGATGGTATACAAATGATTAGTTATAATGATTTATTAAACGAGAATTATAGTTTTAATATTAAGTATTCAAAAAGTTTGAAATTAAATATGATTCCGTTTAAAAAAGATGATGAAATATATTTTGCGGATGGGAGTGTTTTATATAAGATTTCCACTGAAAAAGCGATTTTAAATAAAAAGCCACCTACAATTATTGTTGAAAATATATCGTATAAAATTGGTAAACAGTCGTATCAATTTTTATTTGAACAAAATAAAACCTATGAATTGTTCTACAATACAAGGGATTTAAGTGTTGAAGTATTGGCAGTATGTTTGAGTGATGGAGCAAAAGTAAAATATAAGTTTGTAGTGGATAGTATGATGCAGTTTCAGAATGAAGGTAAATTGATGTTTTCGGATTTAAAGCCAGGTAAGCATACGATTGAGATATATGCTTGTAATAATTTGAATGTCTGGAGTGCCCAACCGATTCGTTTTTACATTAATGTGCTTCCGCCCTTTTGGGAAACCTGGTGGTTTAGGATTTTAGTTTTAGTAAGTACGATATTCATTGTTGTTGTTATTGTGAAAAAACGGGAATATGATTTAAAGGAAAAGCAAAAGGAATTGGAATTACTGGTTCAGGAGAGGACAAAAGAGTTGGAAGAAAAAAATATACTCATTGAACAAAAAAATAGAGATATTTTAGATAGTATCAATTATACGAGACGTTTACAACGTTCTTCATTGCCATCTGAAAGAGAGGTAAATAAGATTTTTCATGATTCTTTTGTAATTTATCAACCAAAAGACATTATTGCTGGTGATTTTTATTTTACTGGTTTAATACGGACGAATGATGGAAACATTTTGAAAGGTGCAGTTGTGGGGGATTGTACGGGTCATGGAGTTCCGGGTGCTTTTATGAGTATATTGATGTTAGCGTATGTAAAGCAATCGCTTGTAGAAAAGGATGTTAACTCCCCTGCAGAAGCATTGGAATTCGTTTCAAAAAAAATACAGAAAGTTTTAGAATACAAAAATGAAGTGACAGAGATAAAAGACAGTGCAGACATTGTATTTGCTGTATTAAATGAAGAAACTAATACTCTTTTGTGTGCTTGTGCGAATAATCCAATTTATATTGTGAGAAATAAAGAACTAATTGAAATCCCTGCGCAAAAAAGAACAGTGGGATATTGTGATAATCAAGAACCATTCAAAAACCACATCTTTCAATTGCAAAAAAACGACATGATATATTTATTCACAGACGGCTACGCAGACCAATTTGGTGGAAATTCTGGAAGCAATAAAAAAGATAAGAAGTTTACCAAAAAACGTTTTAAAGATGTTTTGAAAGAAGTTTCAGTATTGGATATTAATCAGCAAAAACAAAGATTGCTTGAAGAACATCTTAAATGGAAAGGAGACAATGAACAAACCGATGATATTTGCATCATTGGAATCAGAGTATGAAATTGTCTAAAAGAAATATAATTCATTATATTCGTGCAATAAATTTTGGATAAAAAATATGTCAATAACGAAGTTGATTACAAGTTATCAAAAATCCAATGAGTATAGAAAAAGAATCCATGATTTAATTCCGGGTGGGGCACATACGTATTCAAAAGGAGATGATCAGTTTCCTTTACTTTCTCCTGCTGCTATTACACATGGAAAGGGTTCTCATGTATGGGATGTAGATGGGAATGAGTATATTGAATGTTTGGGTGGATTAGCATCTATCAGTTTGGGACATGCGTATGAACCGGTTGTACAGCGTGTGATTCAAGAGTTATGGAAGGGTAATAATTTTTCACGTCCATCGGTTATTGAAATGGAAATGGCAGAAAAATTTTTAGCCAATCTTCCCGGACATGATATGATTAAGTTTGCAAAAAATGGATCAACGGTTACAACTGCTGCGGTGAAGTTGGCGCGTGCTTATACCGGGAGAAAATTAGTTGCAAGGCCAATTGATCATCCGTTTTATTCTTATGATGATTGGTTTATTGGGAGTACAGAGGTGAAGAGCGGTATTCCGGAAGAAATTCAATCGCTAACGGTGACTTTCAAAGCTGATGATTTACAATCGTTGAAAGAGATTTTTGCTAAGTATCCCAATCAAATTGCCTGCGTTATCAGTGAGCCAGAAAAATTCAATCCAGTGACGAAAGAGTTTTTACAGCAGGCGATTGATTTTGTTCATTCGCAGGGTGCTTTATGGATTATGGATGAGATGATAACAGGTTATCGTTCTTATTTCCCCGGTTCTATGGTAAAATTTGGGGTTGTACCAGATTTAGCGACGTGGGGAAAGGGCATTGCTAATGGTTTTTCTTTTTGTTGTTTGACAGGAAAGAGAGAAATCATGGAGTTAGGCGGTATTCGTCAGAAAGGAAAAGAGAAATTGTTTTTGATAAGTACCACGCATGGTGGTGAAACATGTAGTATTGCTGCCGCATTGGCGACGATGGAGGAATTTCAAAAATATGATGTAATAGGACATAATCATGAGTTAGGACGAAAATACATGGAAGGAGCAAATCGAATTATTGAACGTTATGGCTTGCGAAATCATATTAAAGTAATGCAATTTCCGTGGCATGTTTCTTTGGGATATTTTGATGAAAATGGAAATAACTCATGGGAATTAAGAACCTTGTTTCATCAAGAGATGATCAGGCGAGGAATTTTATTTCAGGGGATTTTTTGTCCGCATTTTTCACATACGAATGAGGATGTGGATAGGATATTGGATGCATTTGATGAGTCGGCCAATGTTTTCAAAAAGGCGTTAGAAGATGGATGGGAGAAATATCTTGTTGGAGAGCCGATAAAACCTGTTTTTAGGAGGTATGTTTAATCTCTAAACTTTTACAAAAAGATGTTGAAAAGAACTACACAAACATCGGAAATTAATTTCAAAGAAAAATTTAATCTAAGCGGTAAAGTTATCGTCATAACTGGTGCTTGTGGTTTGATTGGTCGCGCTTTTTGTGAGGCAGTGGCACAATTTGGTGGACATGTAGTAGTGGTGGATATTGAAGCGGCAAAACCCACCGAATTTGCAAAAGATTTAGAAAAAAGATATAATATTAAATGTATTGGAGTCGAAACAGAAGTGGAAAAGAAAGCATCTGTTTTACAACTCAAAGAAATAACTTTAAAGGAATTTGGAAAAATTGATGGTTTAGTGTGTGCGCATCAAAACAAATCTCATTTGAAATTTGAGCCATTTGAAAATGTTTGTGAAGAAAATTGGGATAAGGTTATTGAAGTGAATTTAAAGGGTACTTTTTTGTTGTGTCAGGTGATAGGAAGCTATATGACACAACAGGGAAGTGGGAGCATTGTTACGATGCCTTCTACGTATAGTAATGTAGCTCCTAATCAGAATTTGTATAAAGGAACTTCTTTAGGTTGTCCTGCGGCTTATTCGGCGAGTAAGGGAGGTATTGATGCATTGTCTCGTTATCTGGCATCTTATTGGGCAGATAAGGGGGTTAGAGTAAATATGATTACTCCACATGGAGTGTGGAACCATCATGAGAAAACATTTGAAGAAAATTTTGCTAATTTTAGCCCGATGAAACGAATGAGTTATAATCATGAAGTAGCGCCGGCTTTGATTTATTTATTGAGCGATGCATCATCTTATGTAACGGGCTTAAACCTGAAAGTAGATGGTGGATGGACGGTGTGGTAAAATGTTTTTATATGGTGTTAAATATAAATAAATGGCTAACTGGAAAGTAAATGTGCAATATGAACAGAAGTACCTTAAACAAGCAGATAAGTTTTGAATTAATACAAAATCTTAAAAATGACCCAAAAGCATTTTCATCTTTTTTACAAAATCAAAATGACGGAGCTATTATTTATGTTTTGGAAAAGTTTGGTAGATTAGAAAATGGCTATAGCAAAGAACCATTACAAAATTTACTAAATCACTCCAATGAAAATATTAGAGCTTTATCGATAAAAAATTTAGCAAAAATTGAAGATATTAACCTTTTACCTACTTTCATTAAATACGCAAGTACCGATGAAAGTACAATTGTAAGAAGAGAGGCGGTTTCTGCCATAGGGAGACTTAGAAATGAGAAAGCTATTCCTTCATTAATCAATTTTTTGAAAGATAAAGATCCAAAGGTTGTAATGCAAGCAATAAGAGGGTTGCTTGTATTTTCTCATAACTCAAGTGTGAAGAACGAATTAAAGAAATTGCTAAATCATCCTAACGAGATAATCAGAGAAGTTATTAATAAAGAGGTCAACGGGGTTCAATACCAATCGAAGAGTCAGCAAAGACATGACGAATTTCCTGAGTTTTTAAAAAATACTGTGGTTCATGGAGATGTGCAAGAAATAATAAAATATGTGCCCGATGAATCGGTTCATTTAACTTTTACATCGCCACCTTATTATAATGCTAGAGATTATTCGATTTATCAAAGTTATAATGAGTATTTAAATTTTTTGGAACGAGTTTTTAAAGAAGTTCATCGTGTAACCAAAGAAGGTAGGTTTTTCGTCCTTAATACATCGCCAATCATTATTCCAAGGATTAGTAGGCAACACGCCAGCAAAAGGTACCCTATACCTTATGACATACATCCGTTGTTAATAAAAATGGGTTGGGAATTTATTGATGATATTGTATGGGTTAAACCTGAAGCAAGTGTAAAAAATAGAAATGCAGGATTTTTACAACACAGAAAACCACTGGCTTATAAACCGAATGCTGTTACTGAAATGTTAATGGTCTATCGAAAGAAGACTGATAAATTGATTGATTGGAACATAAGACAATATAGCCGGGATAAAGTAAAAAAAAGTAAGGTACTTGAAGAATACGAAACTACAAATGTTTGGCGTATAGATCCTACATTTGATAAAGTGCATACCGCAGTTTTTCCGCTCGAACTTTGTAATAGAGTTATTAAATTCTATTCTTTTATAGGAGATTTAATCTTCGATCCATTTGCGGGTAGTGGAACATTAGGCAGAGCAGCATTAAATCTAAATAGAAACTTTTTCTTAACGGAAAAAGAAGCTAAATACATAAATAGAATTAAAGAGGAATTAAATAAAGTAGGTAATTTATTTAATCAAGTGGGTCAACCAAAATTTGTTAGCCTTCAAGAATTTATTACTTTAACAGAGAAAAAAGGTATATGACAATAACCGAACAAGTCGCAAAAAATATAATTAGGAAATTATTAAAAGGAGAAGACTACAGAATAGAGGTAGTTACTTTAATTAATGCTGAATTTTTGCAATTTGCGATAGATTTCTTTAAAAGAATCGTTGATGCAAAATTAAAAAGTCAAAATATAACCGTTGACTGGTATAAAAAAAGAATTTCTTAATCCAGAATTACCAGCAAGAGATATTGCTATTAATGCCGGATTGAATAAAAAAACCATTCATAATATGTTTAATTCCTCTACAAAGGAGATAGTTATAGATGCATCAAATGAACATTATGACTCTTTGTATGAAACAATTAAAAATCTTGTGGAAACAGAACACGATCTTGATCTTACATTAACCATTAAATTTAAAGGTGTAAGTGTTGATTTAAATGTAAGCGAGAGTTTGATAGTAATAAATACTCTTGCAGTAAAGCGAGCAGAGTTAAGGGGTGGTTTATGGAGTACTGCTGGTAAAAGAGTAGAAAAACCACTTATGGAAACATTATGCAAATTGTATGATGTGCCTGAGAATAATTATGCTGTAAAAATTAAAAGGTAAAATCATAAAAGATGTTGACTTTGAAAGAGAGGTTGACTTTTACTTAGTTGAAGGTAAAAACCAATACAAATGTGAAGTTAAATTAATGGGAAGGGGAAATCCGGAAAGCGCCGATGCTGTTATAGCAAGAGATAGCAAGGTATTTGTAGCGGATAAACTTTCAGAAACAAACAAGAGACAACTTGATAGCTTAGGTGTTGAGTGGGTTGAATTAAGAAGTAACGGCGGATTTCAAAGATTTGAAATCGTGCTTGATCATTTAAGAATTCCGCATGGCAAATTACCGCGAAACGTAGATCAAAGGTTGGAAATAATTTTAAATAAACTATTAAAATAAACGGCACACTTTATGTTATGAACAAATATCCATTAATGAGATATCTTAATTAAATAAAAATTGAACCTAAATCACCACGAAAAAACATTTGAAGAGAATTTTGCTAATTTTAGCCCGATGAGACGCATGAGTTACAATCATGAAGTAGCACCGGCTTTAATTTATTTATTGAGCGATGCTTCTTCTTATGTAACGGGCTTAAATCTGAAAGTAGATGGTGGATGGACGGTGTGATAAAAAATATAACATGAGTTATTCCATAGAAAATTTTAATATTGCATTAAAACTAAGAATTGATTGGAGTGAACTGGATTATTTTGGTCATGTAAACAATGTTTCTTTTTTTAAATACATTCAGGCAGGTCGTGTGAATTATTGGGAAAAAATAGGATTGATTGAGTATTACAAACAACATAAAATTGGTCCCCATGTTGTATTCCTGTAAATGCACTTTCCTAAGAGAACTGCATTATCCGGGAGACATACAGATTTTAAACAAAAACTTCCAAAGTTGGAAATACAAGTTTTGTGTTACATCATCTCATTACCAATAATCAAAAGGACATCGCCGCTGAAGCAGAAGATGTTGTTGTCATGTTTGATTTTAATAAAATGAATAAAATTCAAATACCAGATGAATTAAGAAAAAGTATTGAAAAAGTTGAATCAAAATAAAAATTCGCTTTATGAAAGTTCTGGATTTCATTAAAAATCATAACAAAGATATTATCTCTACTCCCTATATTATTGCTGAAGCAGGTGTAAATCACGAAGGTTCCATGGAACTGGCCAAACGCTTAATTGATGAAGCAGCCGAGGGGCGGAGCTCATGCCATCAAATTTCAATCGTATAAGGGCAGAAACGCTGGCATCTAAAAACAGTCCCTATTATTGGGACATTACCAAAGAACCTACACGTTCTCAGTATGAGTTGTTTAAGAAGTATGATAAATTCTGGAAGAAAGAATATGAGGAATTAAAGACATATTGTGACAAAGCAGGCATTGAATTTATGAGTACACCTTTTGATATTGAATCAGCTACTTTTTTAAACGATTTAATGCCTGTATTTAAAATTTCTTCTTCTGATATTACCAATTTTCAATTTATTGAATATCAATGTTCATTTGGTAAGCCCATTATTCTCTCTACGGGTGCTTCCTATTTATGGGAAATACAAGAAGCAGTAGATATTATTGAAAAGCATGGTAATCCTTTGATACTGATGCATTGTGTATTGAACTATCCAACCCCTAACAAGAATGCTAATCTTGGAATGATACAAGGACTTAAAAAACATTTTCCTCAACACATTATCGGATATAGCGATCATACGTTACCACAAAATATGGAAGTTATTCATACTGCCGTATTATTAGGTGCTACTGTCGTTGAGAAGCATTTTACACACGATAAAACTTTACCCGGCAACGATCATTACCATGCTATGGATAAAGAGGACTTGAAAGTATTCTGGGATAAGTGGAAATTTACGGAAGAATTGTTAGGTTCATTCAAAGTTACAGCTTTACCAGATGAAGAACCTGCACGGCTAAATGCCAGAAGAAGCTTAGTAGCAGCAAGAGATATACCAAAAGGAAAAATTATTGAAGAGAAAGATTTGACGTGGAAAAGACCTGCACATGGAATTAGTGCAAAATACTATAAGGACTTAATAGGTAAGAAAGTGTTAGTGGATATTAAAGAAGATGAGATATTGAAATGGAATATGATTGAATGAATTATAAAATTATTACATTATGAGAGAATCTGAAATAACACGATATAAAAACACATTAAAAGATTTATTAGATTTAAATGTAGAGCATTATTGTGATTTAGGGCCTGGTAAAGGAGAAATTTGTATTGGGTTGCATAAAGCAGGAAAAAAGGTTTGTGCATTAGAAGCACCGTGGGACTTTGAGAATCGAACAGCATGGAAAAAAGAATATAATATAAATGTATATTCAGGAGATTTCTTCACATGCAATTTTAATGAAACTATTAAGGAGAAAGTAGAATGTTTTTCCTTGATACATTGCATTGCTCATTTAAGATTTCCTCCTCATATTGTTTTAAAGAATGCGTATAAAAAACTTGAAAAAAATGGTTATTTTTATTTATCCACTGTTAATGCTGGTTCTTTAGATAAAGTGATAAAACTTTTTAGGGGTGGGGCAATAACAGAGGAGGTTAAAGAATATGTGGATATGGGAGAAGAATATAGAAAGTATTGTAATCCAACAGGAAGATATATGATATGGGATAGCTGGATGCATGTAAAAGAATATAGAGATTTTGAATTAAAAAAGATTTTTGAAGATTGTGGGTATAAAGTTGTAATTTTAAAGCATAGAAACAACTTTAAGCATTGGAAAAATGAAATTCTTTGTAAAATTTGGCCACACTTAAGTGAGGAAATAATCATTGTTGGGCAAAAAGTATAAAATCTTACTTCTTATACACCGTTCTCATAAACTCTGACGAAAATACAAAATTATCAAGCGCTTCATTTCCACTATTTAATACACTTTCTTTTGTGCCTTTCCACTCCGCTCTTCCTTTATGTATAAATAATATATTTTCACCTATTTCAATTACCGAATTCATATCGTGTGTGATTACAATTGTTGTCATATTAAATTCCTTGGTTAATTCATGAATTAATTCATCAATGACAATGGCTGTTTTAGGATCCAATCCTGAATTGGGCTCATCACAAAACAGATATTTTGGAAACGCTGCAATAGCTCTCGCTAAACCTGCTCGTTTTTTCATTCCACCACTCAGTTCAGCAGGATAAAGTTTATTTTTCCCTTCTAATTTTACTCGTTTTAAAACAAAATTTACTCGCTCTTTTTTCTCTTCTTCACTCATATTGGTAAACATATCCAGCGGAAATTGAACATTTTCTTCAAGTGTTAGCGAATCAAATAATGCTCCTGCCTGAAACAACATACCTAACTCTTTGCGAATTTCTTGTTTCGCCTGTGGAGACATCTGAATAAAATCTTTCCCTTCAAACAAAACTTGCCCACTATCCGGCTGATGAAGGCCAACCATTACTTTAAGTAAAGTTGTTTTCCCACAACCACTTTCGCCAATAATCAAGTTGGTTTTACCTTTTTCAAAAGTAAAACTAATGTCCTGAATGATTGTTCTTCCATCAAAACTTTTTGTTATGTTTTTTACTTCTATCAAGTGAAAAAGATTTGCGTGATAATTAAATTAAAAATTAAAATCAATATACTTGAGATCACTACTGCTCTTGTGCTGGATTTACCGACTTCCAATGCCCCACCACGAGTATAATATCCATAGTATGCAGGTATGGAAGTAATAATAAAAGCAAACACAATTACTTTTGTAAATGCATACCATATTTTCCATGTCTCAAACATAAATTGAATACCAAAAATATATTCATAAGGGGTTACGGCATTTGAGGCAATACCCATTACATAGCCACCTAATAAGCCCAAAAACATACTAATCGCAATCAAAAAAGGATTAATGAAGATGGCAGCAATAATTTTAGGCAATATCAAATAACATGCTGAGTTAACGCCCATAATCTCTAATGCATCAATTTGTTCTGTAATACGCATAGCACCAATTTCAGATGCAATGTTAGAACCTACTTTCCCTGCTAATATCAAACTTACAATCGTAGGGCTAAATTCTAACAATATGGATTCCCGCGTCGTAAAACCTACTGCATACAAGGGAACCCAAGGACTGGTAAATCCAAATGCTGCCTGTATGGTAATAACTCCTCCCATAAACACCGAAATAATTGCTACAATTGGCAAGGATGTAATCCCAATTTGATGAATCTCTTTGATAATCTGCTTTCTATACACTTTCCAATTCTCGGGCTTCCGAAATACCTTGCCCATCAAAAGCGCATATTCACCCAGTTGAAATAATAGATTCATCCTGAATATTTATCTTTAATTTTGCAGCAAAAATACGTTTTTCTATGAACATTCGTCATTTTGTTTATCTAATTCTATTGTTACTTTTTTCTTTATGTATAACAAGTTGTTCTACCAAGAAAAAGTATCATAATAAGAATAAAGGTTGCGATTGTCCTACTTTTGGGAAACATTAATTATTTCCCTTTTGAGTTGTATCCAAAGCTTATACCAATACGATGTCCATTTGGGGAAGGAACAAAAAACAAATTAATAGGTATGTTGAGTTTGCCGGAACGAAATGTTTTACCAATTGCAATCACTACTCCTGTTACCAAACGCAGGTCGCCGCGACTGTCCATTCTTTCTTTTTTTTCGAAAGGAAATGGTTCATTCGGATTCGGATGTTTTTGTTGCCAGTCAGAATATAATCTCCAGACGTTTAAGGAATCATAATATCCTGTAGCATACTTAGCTACTGAAAACGTTGGTCCAACGCCCAATTCCCAGCCATTGATGTTATGTCTTAATCCATTCATTATCGTTAAACTTGGAAAAAAACTACTCTGGTCTAATCCGGTGATTTGCGGGACAATTTCAAATAATGCCTGCCATTTACCTGCTGTGAAATATTGTATTTCAAACTGATAACCAAACTGATACATCAATGGATAAACGCCATATCCACCCTGTTCTTTGGGCATATTTAGAATTTTCCCTGTTTCTCCCATAAAATAAATACCACCCATTCTTGGACCATCTAATCTAAGCCGTGTAGTATTAGGATTAGTAATTTCATTATCTATGACATCTACTTTTTGTAATCTGTTTAGAACAATTTCATCAACGGGTTGATTGAACAATTTAGCAATTGTAATACTTATCATTCGTGTCATTTCTTCTTTAATGGGCAAGAATTCAATCACCTGTGTTTTTTCACTACTTTTCGTTTTGACATTGATTAATCTAAACGAGCATACAATTTTGTTTCCAAAATTTTTCACACTTCCACCTAACACTTTATCTACACCTAATTTTTCACCAATGTTTAATAAGCATAAATTTCCATAGCAATTTTCTAAGTTTAATCCTTTTTGTTGTGCAAGATAAAGAGCATCGTTGCGGTCAATGATGTCAAACTGATTGGTTTTTTCCAATTCAATTTTTGCGATTTCACCAATGATATTCCCCGACTGAAGAGTGGACTCATTGGTTTCATAATCTAGAACCAGAATTTTTTCCTTGGTGGATGTTGATTCGGCTACATTATTTTGGGCATTGCAGAAATTAATAGATGTGTTTATCATCAGAATGCCCATTGTTGTTGTCATTGTTTTTTGAATAATTTTTTTCATAGTGGTAAGTTTTATATCACAAAGGTAGTGGTGTTATATGCGAAAAAATTATTGAAAATAACAATTTAAAAAATATTAGTTGCAAAAAATATAATCAATTTATGTAAAAACAATAGAAATTTTTATTTGAATTTTGAAAATTCATTCAGATATTTATTATTTTTGTGAAAAACAATAAAAATTAAATTTATGAATAATAATAAACACAAAATTAAATCAAAACAAAAAAGCGTAGATAATAAAAAACGCAAGATTAAAATTGTTAAGAAATTAAATTCTACAAAACGAACTAAAAAGGTTAAAATTTACAACTTACCTAAACAAAAACTATTTCTTGAAAAAGTGAAACAAGTATTACCCCCTTATCTCAATCTTTCTGGCTTGTTGATGGAAGTATTGAACATTAGTAGTGATGCTGCATACAGAAGAATTCGTTGTGAAACAGAAATGAGCATTGATGAGGTAATACGTATATGTGAGTATCTCAATCTTTCTTTAGATGGATTATTAATACTAGGTTCTGAAATGGCTACCTTTAAATACATTTCAATAACCAATAATACTGAAAAATTTGATGTTTATTTGAAAAATATCCTAAATAACTTAGATTATTTGATACCACAAAATGATGTGATGCTCTATTATGCAGCAGAAGAAATACCCATATTTGAAACCTTGTTTAATGAGCATCTGGTGTCTTTTAAGATGTATTATTGGATGCGCAATATTTTGAGCATTCAAGAATTGCAGCACCATAAATTTGATTTTGAAATTATTCCTGAACATTTAATGAAAATCGGTAATAACATCTACAAAAAGTACAAACAAATACCTAGTACTGAAATTTGGACAAATGAAACGATACTTACTTTCATAAAACAAATAGAGTTTTGTTTAGAAACAGGATTATTCAAAAGGAAAGAAGATGCTTTGAAAATCATTGATGCACACTTTGAAATGATTGATGAATTAAGGCGTATGGCAGAAATGTCCTTCAAGCCCAATTTACCAAATATCCCTTTTCACCTTTATCGTTGTGATGTGATGATTGGAACAAATTGCATTGTAGTTGAGAAAAACCAAAAACCCATACTTTCTTTTATTTCTTTTAATACATTGAATTCATTGTCTACGTCTAATGAAATCTTCTGTCGTGAAGCCAATTTGTGGGTAAAAAACTTGATAAAAAAATCAACACTTTTGAGTGGAACCTCTGAAAAAGAACGATTTAAGTTTTTTAATGAAATGATAAAAAAATCTGAATATATTCGCCAAAAGGCAATTGATGCTGTTTATTTTGAATAATTCATAAAAAATTAATATTGTATATTTTCTCTTATAATTAATTTTTTTGAACACACCTAAAAACACAATAGAACAAAGATACCACAGATTGAAACAGATTTCCATAGATTATTTTTGAATGATTATTATTTGATAGTGTAGTTGAAAATTTGATAATTCTTATTGACAATAAACAAATGCTATGTTTGAATCTTATTCCGCTAATGGGAGAAGTTTTTAAATATCCAAATCTTCTCTAAATGATTAAATTTAATTAATAAATTTTTTGCTGCTATTTTGTGTGAAAAATTTCTTGCATATTTGCCAATCAATATGAATAAAGTAGTTTACATAAACATTTTTTTTTGTATCTTAGTCATTTTATCCTCGTGTAAAAAAAATAAGAATAAGTATTTGATTGATAACACCTTGCCTGAGTCCGATATACCTTATGCTTCTTATGTAGATACTTTCTCTGTTTTATTAAAAACAGAACGAATTGATAGCATTCGCATCTATAATGATGGATTTAAGTATTTAGGTTCTAATCAAGACCCTGTTTTTGGAAGAACAGATGTAGAACTTTTTACACATTTCTCATTACCTAATAATATCACCAATGTAGCATTCCCATCGGATGTAGTTGTCGATTCTGCTAAAATTATTTTGGTCTTTACTGAAAATTTTGTGGGAGATACTACCACACCATTGCACTATCAAACTTATTTATTGACTGAATCAATGGATGCTACACAAACATATTATAGTAATAAAACCTTTCAGTATAATCCTATTCCCTTATCCGATATTGTTACAAAACCTGTTAAGTTTAATGGCTTCAAGGTTATTCAGATACCAGTTTACAAAGGTTTTGCACAAAGTATCATTTCTAATTCTCAATATTTAGTTGATAATACTACTTTTCAAGCCACTTACAAAGGGTTTTATATTACTACTAAAAACTCTGCTTTAAATCCATCCAATAAACAGGGCGCTTTGATGAAAGTGGATTTATCAAATAATGTTTCTGGTTTTTATGTTTATTATCATACTGGTAATCCACCTGCTTTAAAAGAATCAAAAGTGTATCAATTTTCATTCAATAATTCGGCAACAGTGCGAACCAATCATATTATCTACGATTATGCTTCTGGAAGCAATGTCTATCTATATAATCAATTAAATGGAAATGCAAACTCTGCAGCACAAAATGTATTTGTAAAAGGATTGAACGGAACGAGAGTTTTTGTAGATTTTCCATTTCTCAAGAATCTCAATACACTGCTCAATTATTCTATTAATCGTGCAGAATTTGAGATTAAAGTGGATGATTCTTATTCTTCAAGTATTGGTTTATACAATCCGCCTGTTGCAATGTCTTTACTGGCGTTGGATAGTGCAGGAAATGAAATTTTTACAATTGACCAATACAATTCATCTTACTCATTTGTAAGTTATGATGGTCAATATAATTCTACTACCAAGTCCTATCGTTTTAATATATCTCGTTATTTACAACACGTTCTTACTGGAAAAATAAAACACTACGGAATGGTTTTAGTTGCCACTGACCCTAATGTTACTTTAACAGCTAGAAAAGATTTTTTTGCATCACGAGTAATTTTAGGGGGGTATAATCATTCTACTTTAAAGCCAAAGTTAAAATTGTCTATTACCAGTATTCCATAAAGTGCATTTTGTCATATTAAAAAATCTTTGTAACTTTGGCATAAAATTTGCCCATTACTATTAAAAAGTATAAATAAACATGATATTTAAGGAGAACTCACTTTCTCTGGATTTTACTAATTATCGAGCAAAGCGAGGAAGTTTACTGATTGCTGAACCCTTTATGAAAGATGGGTTCTTTAAACGTTCTGTTGTTTTATTGGCAATACACAATGACAAAGAGGGTTCATTAGGATTTATAGTTAATAAGCCCATTAAGAATGTATCGCTGGCCGATGTGGTAAAAATTTTTGAAAATGCTAAAGATTGGCCGATTTTCTTTGGAGGTCCAGTGCAAACCTCTTCCTTATTTTACATACATACGCTTGGTGACATTGTAGAAGATAGCAAAAAAGTGGCAGATGGAATTTATTTTGGAGGTAATTTTGAAACGATTGAAAAATTAGTCAGAAATGATGAAGCCAGTCCGAATGA
Organism: Bacteroidia bacterium; assembly: GCA_026003255.1. Taxonomy (GTDB): domain Bacteria; phylum Bacteroidota; class Bacteroidia; order B-17B0; family Aurantibacillaceae; genus BPGX01. The sequence goes on from BPGX01000009.1 coordinate 67,174, forward strand.
GATAAAATTTTTCCTTGGATACTCAGGATGGGGAGAAAATCAATTAGATGATGAAATTTTGAATAATTCGTGGCTCACTATACCAGCTTCTCAAAAACTTGTGTTTGGAAAATGTGTGGAAAATAAATGCTGGCAAAAAGCAGTTCTGCAAACACCACACTTTTATGTTGCTCATTTCCCTGAACAGCCTCATCTCAACTAATTCTTCCATTCGGCAATAAAAAGATTAGTATCTCTCGTACCTTTGTTATTTCTATTTGAAGAAAAAATCAGTTTTTTTCCATCTGGTGAAAACATTGGAAAAGCATTGAAATTACTTTCGGTAGTAATTTGTTCTAATCCAGTACCATCAATGTTTATCATAAATAATTGAAAGTCAAATCCTCTTTGACTATGATGGTTGGAAGAAAAAATAATTTTTTTCCCGGAAGGATGAAAAAAGGGCGCCCAGTTGGCTTTTCCTAAGTTGGTTACTTGCCTTAGATTTTTCCCATCTGCGTCGCATATAAAAATTTCCATATTGGTAGGAGCTACTAAATTTTGAGCCAGTAATTCTTTATACTCTTTTATTTCTTCTTCTGTTTTGGGACGGGAAGCACGGAATACGATTTTACTACCATCGGGAGAGAAGAAAGCACCGCCATCGTAGCCAAGTTCGTGAGTAATTTGAACGGGATTGGTACCATCAATGTTCATTACCCAGAGTTCAATATCTCCGCTACGAGTGGAGGTAAATACTATTTTATCACCTTTTGGAGAAACGGTGGCCTCGGCATCATAGCCATCAGTATTTGTTAATTGCTTAACAATCTTCCCATTGAGGTCTGCTACAAAAATATCATATTCAGGATATAGGGGCCATACGTATTTACCTTTAATGTGTGGAACAGATGGACAACTATCCATTTTGTGATGTGTAGAAGCAAAGAGAATATGCTTACCATCAGGCATAAAATACGAGCAAGTAGTTCTTCCTTTGCCTGTACTAATCATTTGAAAGTTTTCTTTTTTAGACAAATCTAACTTCTTTTTTAGATTTTTCAAATCAAAATAAAAGATTTGATCACAGGGTACATTCCAATTTTTATTCGTTACTTGAAAAGTAATTTTATTGCCGGTTTTATCAAAATATGCTTCAGCGTTATCACCGCCAAAGGTAATTTGAGTTAAGGATTTAAAGTGTTTTTTTTCTTGTTCTGAAATTAAGTTGGATTGTGCATAAATAGTACCAGTAAGGATAATCGCACTGAAAAAAGTTCGTATCATTTTACATTTGTTTTTTTGTGTTTTTTGAAACGCATTTTTAGAACGCCCCATAATGCTTCTCTGAATATTTTAATACTCATTTTACTTTGTCCTTTTTCTCGGTCCTTGAAGACAATAGGTACTTCCACTATTTTGAATCCCAATTTATAAGCTGCGTATTTCATTTCAATCTGAAAAGCATAACCTGTAAATTGAATGGCAGCCAGGTCGATTTGTTGTAACACTTTTTTTCTATAACATTTGAAGCCAGCAGTTGTGTCGTGAATAGGAAGCCAGAGCACCAATCTGACATAAAGAGAAGCAAAATAACTCATTAAAATTCTACCAATAGGCCAGTTTTCTACTTTTCCACCTTTACAATAGCGAGATCCAATAGCAACGTCTGATCCATTGACACAGGCATCTCTTAGGCGAATTAAATCTTTTGGAGGATGACTGAAATCGCAATCCATTTCAAAGATGTATTCATACTCTTTTTGTAATGCCCATTGAAAACCAGTAATATACGCTCTTCCAAGCCCGTTTTTTTCTTTTCGTAAAATTAAATGCAATCGGTCTGGATATTCTTTCATCAAATTTTTGACAATATCGGCAGTACCATCGGGAGAATTATCATCTACGATTAAAACATCAAAAGAGACAGGCAGCGTCATTACAGTACGAATCATTGGTTCTACATTCTCCTTTTCATTATAGGTAGGTATAATGACTAAACTATCCGACATTTCAGTTTTTTGCTAAAATAATGATAAGTTAAAGAAATTACAAATCAAAATTTATTTGACCTAATCCGCCCGGTAAATTTTTGGAGTTGAGTTTTTCCATTGCTTTTTTATGAAGTTCTTCTGGACTTAATTCAATATCATCTTTTTGTTGTTCCAGAAACTCTTTGGCTTCTTTGATTTCATCTGGTTCTTCCAATTGAATGTTTTTTATTTTGTAAGGGCTTAATTTTTTTCCTTTAGCACGAATATTAATAATGGGGGCAGTTTCTTCGAGTTTCACATATTCATCCGGAATTTCTTTACCTTTTTCTTTAGCAAATTGAAGTTTAATTTTGGGATTGGCAATAGAGGTCATTAGTTCAATATACGAATCAGGGTGTTCGTTAATAATCATAATTTTAGATGAAGTGGGTTCTGCTTTAAATCGTTTTATGTAATAATTTTTACTCTCACCATCAAAGTATATTAAAGTATATATGTTTTCGCTGTCAAATTTATCGACAAGAAATGTATCATCATCTAAAAACGCCAATACATCGGGTTGAATGAGTTTGTAATATCCTTTTTTAGTTACTACTAAAACTTTGTCATCAGGATAGAATGCGCCTAAGTATTTACCTGTTTCATTTTGATTGAGTTTATTGGTAGCTGGGTCATACCACCAGTTTTCGGCTTTAATTTGTCCTGCGGATTTTTCTTTTAGAAGTACTTTTGCAATGGGATATTTTGTGAGAATATTACCAATCGCACTTCTGCTTTTGATGTCAATGCTTGCAAAGTCAAATTCAATTTCAGTTTTTCTGGCACCACTATTTGGTTTTAAGAGTACAATAATCTTTTCAGTTTCTCCATTGGGATTGACAGAAAGATAAACTACTTTGGAGTTTGGAGTTCCTTTGGTTAGATTATATTCTTTATCTCTGGTAACACCACCTATATTAAAGCGTTTTACAAAGTATACACCTTTGGGTCCATCTCTGTATATCATATTGTACACTGTGTTTTCATCGTTTCTCTTGAAGATTCCGGCGTAGAGAATGTTTTTACCAATATATACTTTATCGGTTACTTTTACTACTTTCATAATTCCTTCCTGAGTAATGGCAATAATTTCATCGTTATCACTACATTCAAAGAGGAATTCATTTTTTCGTAGTGATGTGCCGATAAATCCTTCTTCTCTGTCAATGTATAATCGTTGGTTAGGTATGCTGATTTCTGTTTTTTGTACTTGATGTAATGTGCGTATTTCGGTTTTTCGTTCTTTGCCTTTTCCGTATTTTCTTTTGAGTTCTTTAAAGTAATCAATAGTATAGTCTACGATGTTGTCTAAATTATGTTGTGTTTGTTTTATTTTTTCGTTGAGTTCCTGAATATGCTCATCCGCTTTTGCACTATCAAAGCGGGTGATGCGAATCATTGGTATTTGGGTAAGTTTATGGAGGTCATCATCGTTGATAGGACGAATGAGTTGTTTTTTATATTTTTCAAATCGTTTATACAGATATTCAAAAAGAGATTCTTTGGTATCAAATTTTTTGAAGTCCACGTACATTTCTTCTTTGATGAAGATTTTTTCTAATGAAGCAAAATGCCATTTTTCTTTGAGTTCTGAAAGTTCAATTTCCAGTTCTTTTTTTAAGAGTTCCAGTGTTCTGTTGGCGGAATATTTCAGCATTTCAGAAACGGACATGAAGCGTGGCTTATCATTTTCAATCACAACGGCATTAGGAGAAATGGTCATTTCACACTGGGTATAAGCATAGAGTGCTTCTATAGTTACATCTGGACTCACATCTGGATGCAGGTGCAAAATGATTTCTACGGTATCTGAAGTGTTGTCTTCAATTTTTTTGATTTTTAATTTACCTTTTTCATTGGCGGCAATGATGCTGTCTATTAAAGCCGTGGTGTTAGTGCCAAAGGGAATTTCGGTAATGACAATCGTTTTGCTGTTAATTTCTTTGATACGCGCACGCACTTTAATTTTTCCGCCGCGTTTGCCATCATTGTAATTGCTGACATCAATGATTCCGCCTGTTGGGAAATCGGGAAAAACTTCTACTTTTTTGTTTTTTAGAGCCGCAATAGAAGCATCAATCAATTCATTAAAATTGTGCGGTAGTATTTTACAGGAAAGACCAACGGCAATACCTTCAACGCCCATTGCTAACAATAACGGGAATTTTACCGGAAGGGTAATAGGTTCTTTGTTTCTTCCGTCGTAACTAAGTTGCCATTGAGTGGTTTTGGGGTTAAAGACAACATCCAAAGCAAAAGGGGTTAATCGTGCTTCAATGTAACGTGCGGCAGCGGCGCTATCACCAGTGAGTATATTTCCCCAGTTTCCTTGTGTATCAATGAGTAAGTCCTTTTGACCTAATCCTACGAGTGCATCGGTGATACTTGCATCTCCGTGCGGGTGATATTTCATTGTATTTCCGATGATGTTGGCGACTTTGTTGTAGCGTCCGTCTTCCATTTCCCACATGCTGTGGAGGATGCGGCGTTGAACAGGTTTAAGTCCATCATCAATATGCGGAACGGCTCTTTCTAATATAACGTAGGATGCGTAATCTATAAACCAATCTTTGTATAATTCTGAAACATGTTTGATGCTTTCTAATTCATTATGTTCTTGTAACTCGCTCATTTTGTAATGATTTGGCGGCAAAAATAGTTTTAATTTATTTGAATGGGGCAATAATTTTTTCTAAATTTTATTTTAATCCATCTATTTGCATTAACTTTGTCGCCAATGAAAAGAGGTTTAAAGATTTTATTGGTTATTTTTTTTGCTGGTGCTTTTTTATCATTCGGACAAGATAAATCTAAGGTTATTCAAAAAATCAATGGAATAGATTATTTTGTACATGAAGTGAAGAAAGGTGAGAGTTTATACGGGATTTCAAAACTTTATGGTGTAGATTTACAATTAATATTAAATGAAAATCCCATCTTAAAAGAACATGGTTTGAAGGCGGGAAATAAAATTTTAATTCCTGTAAAGAGTGATAGTAAAACACAAGAAGTTTTTTTAGATACATTACAATTTAATTATCATAAGGTATTAAAAGGTCAAACGGTTTATTCGATATGTAAGCAATACGGCATTACTCAGGAGTGGTTTTATGAAAATAATCCTTCTGCTGCATCTGGTATTAAAGAAGGAGAATGGGTGATTGTAGGAAAGAAGAATCAATTGAAAAAAAATATTATTCCGAATGTGAAAGATATTAAAATGGAGGTTGAACAAAAAATGGAAGTTATTCCAAAATATGTAGAAAAGAAGAGGGAATATACTGTGTTGTTTTTATTGCCATTTGGTGCTAATAAGGTGGATGAAATAATAGTGGAAGATATGGTTAAATATAATCAATCTTTTCCCATGATGAGTTCGATGATGATAGATTTTTACAAAGGATTTGAATATGTTAGGGATTCTTTGAAGTGTGATTCCTTTAATGTTCGCTTATTACCAATGGATGTGAATGAAAATGATTCATTGAAGTTGGTTCAGATTACTAAGCTGCAGGAATATAAAATGGCGGATTTAATTGTTGGGCCTGTTTATTCTTCACTAATTAAAACTGAAATGATTAATGCTATCGAAAGGAAGTTACATATCATTCCATTTATTAGTCAAAATAAATTTTTATTTAATCATTCTGAATATTCTAAAACTACGCCATCTGTTTTTGTGGATGTTCAAGCATTAGCGCAATTTGTTTTTGATTCTTTAAGGTATAAAGGAAAAGTAGTATTGTTGATGAGTAACAACAATGGAGAAAAAGAATATGCAAAAGAGTTTAAGAGATATTATAATGATTTGATAAATAAAGTTAATGTGAAAGATACCATTCGTACATTCAGAAGTGTTGCAGATTTTAAGAAAGTAGTGAAAGAAAAAGAACAATATGTGGTAGTGTTATTGACCAATAATCAAGTAGTAGCGACGGATTATATTACTCAATTGAGCATAATTTGTAAAACTTCGCCCATAACTTTATGTGGATTATATAAAACTTTGTATTTTGATAATTTAGATTTGGAATACCTCAATCAAATGCAGTTTACATTTGCATATTATCAAAATACTACAAGTATAGATTCGTATGCAAGTTATTTAAGGAAATATAAAGAGGAGTTTAATTCAGACCCTTCGTTATTTTTTTATGAAGGTATTGAGATTGCACAGTATTATTTTAAATTGATAAATAGTTATGGATTAAATGCTTTATATGAATTAAACAACTATAGAAAAGAGGATAAGAGTGCGTTTATGAAGTTTCAATTTTACCGTCCTGATGAAAATACGGGCTTTCAGAATAATGGGGAGTTTTTGTTCAGAATTCAGGATAGAAAAATACAAGTTATCAAATAAAAAAGCCCTTCCATGTATATAGAAGGGCTAATTGAACGAACTTTATATAACCAATGTTTTAGTTGAATATTTCTTCGTTAATTCCGAAAAAGTTAGAGAAGTTAATGGCATTGATATTTTCTAATTTTGTTGTAACAGTCACGTCTTGAGCGAATTTTTTAGGGAAAGAAAATACAGCGTCTTTGTTATAGTAATTTTCTAACAAGCGCTCTCTATTTTGACTATCAGAAGATTGAAGAGTATACAGAACGTAATTTTTGGTAGAATTTAAATCAAATAAATACATTTGTGTTAGTAGAGTTTCAACAAGGTAAGATTTAGCAACATTAGTAGCTAATTCTTCTAATTGAACTGAGGTATCAAATGTGTTGGGTAAAATGTTTTTCAGGATATTATTTTCTATTTGTTTGATAATTTCTTGTTTAAAGTAATCAATAGTAAAATATTTACGGTCGTCTTCTTTTACATAGTTGTTATACAATTTGGTTACAAAATCTTCTGGTAGTTCTATTTGAATTAGATTATTAATGAAAGCATTACCGCGTTTAATATTTTCGTTGCCACTAAAATAATCTGCTACAATGTCTGCCACTTCAAATAATTTAGTATATAAAATATCCTGATTAATTTCATCTTCATCTTTAAGACCAAAAGCCATTTTAATTCTATCGTTATTCAGGTGGGAGGATATTTTCTTGTATTGCTGAATGTCTTTAATAGTAATGTTTAAAGTAGCAACGTTGTTTTCTTTTCCTTTTTTAAGAAAATCTAGTACACCTAATTTTTTGTCTGGAAAATTTTTTTCAAGAATTGTTATCCATTTATCAATTTCTAAGTTATAAGTTGAGTTTTTCTGAAGTGTAGTGGGTAGTAATTCATTTAATCCATACGATTGGTATTGCAAAGGATGAAGTACTAATGGCATTGTGGATTCTTTCTTTTTTTGTTCCTCTTCTGATTCAGCGGTAGAAGGCAGTTCAAGCTCTGTAGTAATGATAAACAATTCTTCATTTTGAACATTTATGCTTTCGGCTGGGTTTTCGTTGAGAAAATTAAAAAGTGTAATGATGTCCGAAAATATTTTCTTTTGTCCTTCAGTAAATCCGTATTTCACAAATTCAACTGCAGCATTTTTTACATCAATATCTACTTGTGGTTCTAATAGTATTTCTATGCCTATTTTTTTGTCGGTACCATTATCTTCGATTACTCCAGTTGTTTCAAAGTCATATACATAATAGAGAGGTTTTTGTACCTGACTTTTTAATATGTCATTTGTTTTTTCTTTGAGTAAATGTTCAAAACCTTCAAAAAAAGCCGTGTTATTGTATTTCTTTTTAATTATCGTTAATGGTGCTTTCCCGGGTCTGAATCCAGGAAGTTCAATGTTTTTTTGAATTTTCTTAAGGTATTTTTCTCTTTCAGATTCTAATTCTGCCGAAGATAAAACAATTTCTGTTTTAATAATTTCAGGGCTTACAACTTTTTTTTCTGATGCTATTGTTGCATTACTCATAACAATTGAATTAAAAAATTAAGGGCACAAATTTACAATTAAAATAAAACTAACAATAGTTTTTTTACCCAAATTATGCAATATAAATTAAAATATTCAAAAGAGATTGCTTTGGATGCTTTGCATCCTCGCAATGACGGCATTGTTCTTTATTCTTACAACTACCCTTCCACCTGTGGAACGGTGAAAAAAAATTTCTTAAAGTTAGCAGTAATTGACAATGCACAACATTTAAGAAACGCTTAATAAATAATTTGGGTTTAATAAGGATAAAAAGCAAGAGAAAATTATTGTATCAAAAATTTTTCATTGACTAAAATCTCACCAGATAAATTTTTAATAATCAAAAAGTATAACCCTTTTGGTAAAGTTGATACATTGATTTGTTCATAATTGTTAGTGGATGTTTTATGTAATACTATTTGTCCTAACACATTACGAATTTCATAGAATTTGTTCTGATAATCATTCGTTTCGATATTTAATACTTCATTGGTAGGATTAGGGAAGATATTAATGGCTAATTTATTGGAAATTCCTTGAACATCTAATGTGTTGTCTTTTGTAGGTCCGATAGTTTTATTGATTAGCCAATTATTGGGGTCTACCTGGATGCCTGTTACATTACCATTGATAGTAAGTGTATAAGTTTCAGTTGGATTAGAATGCATCACACGAATAATGGTATCTCCGCCTGTGCTACGAATGAGTTTGTACTCAATCGGTGTTATGAAAAGCGGAACAGAGGAAGGTTTGGAAGTGGTTTGAGTAGATTGAATAATGAGCGTATTTCCAAAATAGTTCCATTTTACATTGAAGGTAGGATAACCTTCACCGAAGTACCACTGGTTGAAAAATTGAGTGAGATTTTGTCCGGTATATGCTTCAAAACTTGCTTTGAAATCCATTGCAGTTGCTGTACTGAATTTATAGGTGTTTAAGAAGTTTCTTAAACCACCAAAAAATAGTGAGTCGTTGTTTGTTACAAATCGTAAGGTATGAATGATGGCGCCGCCTTTATCATAAGAAAGACGACTATCAAAAATTCTGTTATCATCAAGTGTGTCTTGTCCTGTAAAATAAATGCTTCCGCCGGGCTGACTCATAATGTTGTTATGCACGCTGTTCAAATTAGACATAAAATTTGTTGGGTCAAGGTATTGATTGACCAGATGTTCTGTATAAGAAGCAAAACCTTCGTTAATCCAAATATCTCCCCATGTTTTGCAGGTAACCAGGTCGCCCCACCATTGATGGCCAAGTTCGTGTGCATCTATCATAAAATCAAAAAATCCAATAGTAGTCATGGTTTGATGTTCCATTCCGCCCCCAATAGGTGCCATAGCGTGTCCGTATTTTTCTTTGTAAAAAGGATACATGCCGTACATATTGCATAAAAATTCTATAGTGGGTTTGATTTTATTTAGTTCAACTTTTTGAGTGTTGTTAAAATATGTGCTATTATATGCGTTATCGTAAATGTAATTCAGAATTAAGATGGAATCGTTAGGAAGATATTGAGGTTTAGCATAAAGTATATAAGGTTTATATTTGGCAATTGCTACAGAAATTAAATAATAATCAATAGGGTAATGGGTCTTCCATTCGTATCTTTTTTTGTTACCGATTGTTACTATGTTTGTCAATACTCCATTAGAACCAACCATGTTGGTAGAGTCGGTAGTTACAAATATCCACGCGCTATCAATTTTATCCCTTAAATCTTGTTTACATGGCCACCAATGATAAGCACCGCGTGTTTCACTTAAGCTCCATGTTACCTGATTGCCCCAGGAAGGAGAGGTGCCGTTACTAAAACCATTGCCTAATGCCCCTGTGATAGAAGGTGCTGTTCCATGATAATAGATAAAAACATCCGCAAGGTTGTTTTGACTGATTGGTGATGATATTTTGATTTTTACTAAACTATCTATTCTTGAAATATTTGTTTCTTTAATGTTATTTACATAAACAGAGTCAATGGTAAAATTTTGATGCAATTCAAATGCAAACGTATCTAATACATTGCTTGTAACTTTAGCGATGGTTCGGACAAATCCCGAAATGTTTTTATTGGTTCTCTCCAGATTTAGGTTTAAATGATGAAATTTAACATCATAGTTATTCATTAGGTTAGAGCTTGATGCTACCACTTTCAAATATGTGCTTTTAGTGCTTGCGGATTTTTGGGTTATTTTGGATTGAGCACAAAAATGTTGATGTTGTGAATGCGCTTGAAAAAGCATTGAACTGACTATTAAGAGGAATGAATAACGTAACATATTATTTTACTTTTCGTGCAAAACTACATTGAAATATTGGTTTTATTCTTACCTTTAATAATTCTTTTTTTCCGTTAGAATAATTTTTTTGTTTGGCTTAAAGAGTATTTAAATCTCGTTTTTTTAGACAAAACCCTATTTTTAACATACGAATTAACATTTATTAACTTTATATTAACAAAAAATACAATAAGTATTTCTTATCTTTGCGGTCGCAAAATAAAAATCTTAAAAACTAAAAAGTATGAAGACAAACAATGCTTTCGTGGATGCGCTGATGGAGAGTCAAAGTCAGGCATTGAACAACTGGCTGGAAGCCACACAAAAAATGCAAAACGCCATTGCTACTGGAAATGTAGTAACAGAAGGACCTGCTATTTACAAAGAATGGTTAGAAAAACAAATCGCATTAGCAGGAGGTGCAATTTCTAAATTAAGTGAAACTGCGACTACCCCTCAAAATCAAGTTCAGGATTTTTTCAAAAATTGGTTCCAATCTCAAATGGATTATTTAAAAAGAATCACTGATTTCAATCAAAGTGTGTACAGCAGTTTCACAAATTTTGGAAGACCTGCTAATGATTACATTACTACATTCTCGGCATTAAACAATCAATGGACTAATCTTTACAACGAATGGGTAAAAGCAACTACAACCACATTGGAAACTTATCAATCTGCATTCAAAGGTGCTTTCAACAAAAATCTTTTTCAGGAAATGCTGCAAAGTAATGTTCTTTACAATTCCTTCAAAGAATTATATACACCCATTTTTGAAGCATTTCAAAAGGGAGAATACAAACCCGAACTTTTCAAGCAATTTTATGATGTTGAAACCTATAAAAAATTAACCGATAGAATTTTTGGTGGCTTGTTCAATACAACACCCGATTTGAAATCGTTCTTTGACAATGCTATGAGTCAAATCCATAACTATTTTACGACCAGTAATTCTTTGAGAGAACAGTATGCTAATTATTATAAAAAACTTTTTGAAACTTACCCTCAACTTTTTACAGGTGATTACAATCAGATTAAAGAACTTTACAACAAGTATGGTAATATCTATTTCGAAAACTTTAAACCATTATTAAATTTAATCAACAATCCAAAAGATAAAGAAGTATTGAGTGAGACCCTGGCTTTAATGGATAAAATCGCTCAATATTCGATTAAGCAAGCCGAAATGTCTGCTGATATCAATTTGAAAATCTATCAATCATTAGAAAAAGTAGCTGAAAAATACAGCAAGAAATTTGTAGAAGCAGATCCAACCGCTATAGCAAAATTAGATTATAAGACCATCTACAATGAATGGTTAAAAGAATCTGATAATCTATTGACAGAACTTTTTGCAACAGAATCATTTTCTAAACTAAAAGCAGAAGTATTAAATCTTAGCATGGACATTAAAACTTACTTTGAAAAACAAATGGAGAAATTCCTTGAATTTTATCCAATCGCTAAAACTTCTGAATTAGAAGAAGTGTATAAAACACTGCACGATTTGAAAAAACAAGTAAAAACATTAGAACAAAAATTAGAATTATTAATTGAAGAAGAAAAGAAAACTTCTGCTAAAAAACAAACAGTAAAATAAAAGTACCTCGGGAGAGGTTCTTTTGTTATGCTCTTCAAAGAGCGAGTAGATGTTTGTGATTTCATAGGGTGAATTGAAAATGGGCTTTCGGGAGAAAGCCCGTTTTCTTTTTAAATCAAATCTTTTGTAACTTTGTCAAAATTGAAAATTGGTTGAATTGAAAATATTGCGTTTTAATAAATGGTTCTTTGTTGCTGGAGTAGTATTGTTTTCATTTAATGTAAAAGCACAATTCTATTATGGTTCCATCATGGAATTTGGAAAAAACAGAGTGCAATACCAGCCTTTTGAATGGACCTACTTTGATGCCGATAAATACAAAGTATTTACATATCAAGGTGGACAGGACATAGCAAAATATATTTACGCTCAATTACCTTTTATCATCAATACACTTGAAAAACGACTGGATTATCAAATTGAGGATAAGTTATCTGTAATTGTATACAACAATATTCATGATTTTTATCAATCCAACATAGGATTGCAATACGATGAAATTAATACTGTAGCAGGGAATACCAAAATTATTGGTGATAAAATCTTTGTTTATTTTGATGGCAATTTAGAAAAATTGAAACAAGATTTACGATATGCAATCACAGAATGGATAATCAACAAATACATTTATAGCGGTTCCGCAAAAGATGCTATTAAAAGTAATGCCACTATTACATTGCCCGATTGGTATATCAAGAGTTTAGCCCGATTCATGGCACAAGGATGGACTGTACAAAATGATTTAGAATTACTGGAACTCATGCGAACCAATACTATTACCGATTTAAAATCCTTAGAAGGGAATGCAGCACTTATTGCAGGGCATGCGTTATGGTATTATGTTGCAGACATATATGGAGAAGCAAGTATTCCGAACATCATCTATCTTACCAAAATCAATCATAACCCCGATGACGCATTTATTTTTATACTTGGTAATTCGGTCAATGATGTGTTTTATGAAATGTTAGATAACTATAATAAACATTATTTCAAAACTAAAGATAATGCAAGAAAGGGACACGATTCTACAAACATTATTACTGTCAAACACAAGAAAAAAGAAAGTGTTGAAAAATTAGTTATGAGTTCGGATGAAAAAACAATTGCATTTGTAACCAATTATTTAGGACAGAAAAAATTATATATTTATGAAATAGAATCTCAAAAAAGAAAGCGATTATTAAAATTATATCCTAAATTAGAAAGAGAATACGATAAATTTTATCCATTAGTAACATGGCATCCCAAAGCCAATATTCTGTTAGCAATTTATGAGTATAAAAATGTATTATACTTACATACTTTTGATTTAGATAATAATGAAGTTTTTAAAAAGCCCATTACAGGATTTGAAAAGATTATGAGCGTGAGTTATAGCAATGATGGTAAAAAATTAGTGATGAGTGCTATCAAACAAGGCAAAGGACAATCCGATATTTTTGTTTATACAATTAACAATGGCGGAGTTGAGCAAATTACAGATGATATTTTTGATGACAATGAGCCCATTTTTATCAATAACAATAAAGGAATTGTATTTTCAAGTAATAGAACTTCCGACACATTAGTAAAACAATCCAGTTCAGACAACAAACGATTTTTTAAGCAATACACTTCATTTAAAGATTTATTTTATGTTGATTATCCAATAAAAAATAATACCTTAATACAAATAACCCATACACCGACCTTCAATGAATACAAGCCCATTCCATCAAAACAAAAAAGTAATGAGTTTTATTTTTTAAGTGATGAAAACGGTTTTATCAATGTTTTTGTGGCAAAACCAGATAGTTCCATTTTAAGTGCTGATACGTCGGTAATTTATCAATATTATTACAACACCTATCCTGTATCCAATGTCAATTTTTTTATTAGAGATATTCAGTTAGTCCATTCTCATTTTTATTTCACCATCTTATTCAATTCGTCAAAAGTAAAATTTTACAAAGAAAATTTGGCTTTGATGAAATCGGATATATTGAATTATCAATCTGAAAAGAAATTAAAGCCCACGTGGATGCGGGCGTACTCCAGAAACTCTTTGATTATACCTGGAATAAAAGAAAAAAATCTATCTTCACTACCTCATGATGTTACTAAAAATACTTCTGCACCAAATGAGAATGCAGGAAAAATTCAAAAAGGCATTGATTTTGAAAATTACTCTTTTGATAACACAAACAAAGAAAATAAAGAATCTAAAAAAGATACTATACAAACTATTGTGAGCAAGAATCTGAATAATATTGAGAATAGAAATAATTTAGTAACGGGCAATTTTACATTTCCTATTCAACAAAATTACTTTACAACATTTTATGTTGACCATGTTCTAACGCAATTGAATAATAGTTTTCTTTTTCCAACTTATCAACGATTTACCGGTGGATATGCTCCTGTTTATATAAATCCCGGCTTGAATTTTATTACGAAAATAGGACTCAATGATTTATTTGAAGATAGAAACATTATCGCAGGTTTTAGAATCGGAGGAACTCTGGATAATGAATTTTTATTAGGATACGAATACAGAAAAAATCTTTATGACCACCAGTTTTTAGTACATCGTCAAACTTTTGTTAAAATTAAAGATTTCTACGGAAGTTTTGCAAAAGTTATTTCTTATAACGGCAGATATACCATAAAATATCCCTTTAATGAAGTTTTATCTTTAAGAACATCCATTCAATATAGAAATGATGAAGCGATTTTTTTGTCTGTGAGTAACGATGCTTTACCAAAACCTGATGAAACCGACCGTTATGCTGGTGGAAAAGTGGAATTAGTATGGGACGAAAGCCGTTATCGGGATATAAATTTATACGAGGGATGGCGCGGAAAAACCTGGATTGAATACATGCAAAAGATAGAAAATACAAAACATAATCTCATTACTTTTGGATTTGATGTGCGAAATTACTGGAGAATACATAAGTATTTGTATTGGTGTAACCGCCTTGCTTATGGTGGTTCAGCTGGAACAGATAAATTAATTTATTATTTAGGTGGAGTAGACAATTGGTTTACACCACAATTTGATAGAACTATTAATATTGTGCATTCTAACGAATATCAATTTCAAACATTGGCTACTAACATGAGAGGATTCAAACAAAACATCAGAAATGGTAATAATTTCGTTGTGTTTAATAGTGAACTTCGCTCACCGTTCATTCGTTACTTATTTAAAGACATTAAATCTGAATTCTGGAGAACTTTTCAAGGCATTATATTTGCTGATATTGGTGCTGCATGGTATGGCTGGAATCCTGTTAGTGAAGAAAATACTATCAACAAAAACATTTTTAATTTTAATCCATTTATAATAACTGTTTACAATTACAAAAATCCTCTGGTGGGCTCATTTGGTTTGGGTATAAGAGGAAAATTATTTGGGTATTTTATGCGATTGGATTTTGGTTGGGGTATAGACGATTGGAAAGTATTACCTAACATCAATTATTTTTCTATTGCAACAGATTTTTAAACTTTAACCGTTTATCTTTTAATTTTACCGTTCCTATATTTTAACAATTAAATTAGACGTAATCCTGTTTCTGGTGTCGGAAAAAATTCATAACTTTGTAATCAAATTTTAAGATTATGAGAAAATTTTATTTAATTGTTGCCGCCGGTATCAGTGCAGGATTGATGTTTGCACAAACCGGTAGAAAAGCGACTTTTACAAAAGTTGCAACTGTTACTCAAAATCAAACGGTTGAACAGCCCATTAAAAGAACCTGTGGTACTATTGCGCCACCTATTGAATGGGAAGAGCAGTTTCAGAAATTAATTGAACAATATGTAAAAGATCATCCTGAATTACAAAATGGTAAGGTGGCTACTAATTATGTGATTCCTGTTGTGTTTCATGTTATTCACGGTGGACAGGCCGTAGGTGTATATCCTAACTTAGCTCAAGGACAAATTAATTCTCAAATTCAGGTCTTGAATGCTGATTATAGTGGAACGGGATACAATGTTGGAAACTACCCTGCTAATGCTTTTGTAAACTATGCTGCATCTTTACCTGCTGCTAACAAGGATGCGAATGGTCGTGTGAAAATTGCCAATACAGGTATACAATTTTGTTTAGCCACTAAAGATCCTAATGGAAATACTCTTGCTGAACCCGGTATTGATAGAATTAACTATACAAGTAAAGGTTGGAGCAATCCTGCTTCCTTTACGAGTGCTAGTTCATTTATGTCATACATGAATGGGACAATTAAACCTCAATCCATCTGGGATCCAACGCGTTATTTTAACGTATGGGTTTCAGATGTATCTGGATCAGTTGGTCTTTTAGGTTATGCTACGTTTCCTGCAGGTACTGGTTTGTCTGGTTTAAGTGGGTTTGGTACTGCTACGACTGATGGGGTCTGGATATGGGCAAAAGCATGTGGTTCTAAAATCATTTTCCCATCTGGTACTTATGCAACCCCTTATGACAAAGGTAGAACTCTTACTCACGAAGCTGGCCACTGGCTTGGTTTAAGACATATATGGGGCGATGGTACCTGTGCAACAGATTATTGTAACGATACCCCTCCGGCACAAACATCTAATTACAACTGTATTACTACTTATCCATACCATGCAGGAACTTGCTCTGGTAACTCACCCGATGGTGAAATGTATATGAACTTTATGGATTATACGGATGATGCCTGCATGTATATGTTTACTGTAGATCAAACTACTCGTATGCAAACAGCTATGGCTAATGGAACATATAGAAGTCAGTTGACTGCATCCAGTGCTACACTATGTGGTTCATCATCTCCTGCAGCTAATGCTTGCTTTACCATGCCTTCTACAGGTTGTGTTAATACAGCAGTGAATGTAACAAACTGTTCTTCTGGAACTCCAACTCCTACTTATACATGGAGTGCTAATCCTTCTGGTGGAGTTACTTTTAGTCCCAATCAAAATGCTACAACACCCTCCATCACATTTGCTAACACAGGAACTTACACTATTACCTTAACAGCCAGCAATGGTACTGTAAGTTCTATTTCAAATGTCATTAGTATCTCATCTTGTGTAACTCAAACGGTATGCAATGATACTATCACTAATATCCGAAATACAGATACCTTAGTTACATATATTACAGGCGCACCGACAAGTACATGTCCGGGATTTGTTGCAGGTAATAACTGCTATGCTGATAAAGAAAAAGCAGAATGGTTTGCGGCTTCAACCTATAGCCATGTAAGCCCAGCTCAGTTTATTACAAAAGCCATAGTTTTATTCTATAGAAATGGTAATGTGGGTACTGGTGGAAATAACTCAACGCAAGTAAACTTAAAGATTTATACTGGAAACACAACAAGTGGTCCTAATACAACAGTGGCTACTGCTACAGCAAATTTAGGTCAAATTGCTGCTGCTACAGGTACTACCAATGTTTCTTATGTAGGTGATCCTAATATCGGTTATTCTACCCCTATTATAGTTCCATTTACATATAATTTTACTACTCCTGTTGGGCCATTGTCCTCTTCTACACCTGGTGGTTTCTTTGCATCAGTGGTATTACCAACCACAAGCGGAGATACGGCTGTGATCTTTACAAATACGGATGGTTCTAACCCAACGAACACCATGTGGGATAAATGGAGTGATAATACATGGCATCCGTTTGATGATCCAAACAACTGGGGTATTCCTTTAAATGGAGCAATCCTCCCAATCCTTACTTGCTCAACAGGAAAAGAAGATTTCAATGCTTTATCAAATAGCATCGTAATTGTTCCTAACCCATCCAATGGATTGTTTAATATCGTTGCTACCTTTAATGAAAAACAAAATCTACAATTTGAAGTGTTAAATACCTTAGGTCAAGTATTGAATAAAGGTGAATTCCAGAATGTAATGAGTAATTATCTCACCATTAATTTAAGTAACTACGAAAATGGTGTGTATTTCCTGAGAATTACAAACGGTTCTGAAAAACTTGTAAAACGCATCGTTATTCAAAAATAATCATACCTGTTGTTTTGTAAAAAGCGGGGAGATTTTCTCCCCGTTTTTTATTTTAAAAAGTTATCCACAGGGTCGTATTTTGACGCAGATTCTACATAAATTTGTTTGAAAATTTTAGACACTATGTTTTTAATTTTTGATGTAGAAACAACTGGGTTTATTAAAGGCGATGCTAATGATTTTTCTAATTTAGAAAACTTTCCAAGAGTTGTTCAGCTGGCTTATCAGTTACACGATGAAAATGGAACATTAATTGAACAATATTCAAAAATTGTTAAGCCAGATGGCTTTGAAATTCCTTATAGTGCGGCTCAAGTTCATAAAATTACGACTGAAAGAGCATTAAAAGAAGGTTTTGAGTGGAAAGAAGTATTAAATGATTTTTTAAATGCTTTACAACAAACAAAATTTTTAGCAGGACATAATATTATTCAATACGATGTTCCTGTTATTACAGCAGAATTTATTCGGTCAGGTATTGACAAAAAAATTATTCAGGAAAAGATATTTTTGGATACTTGTATTTCTAAGGAAGTTATTGAATATTGTCAATTAAAAGGCGGTAAGGGTGGTGGATATAAACAGCCCAATTTAAGTGAATTGTATGAAAAATTGTTTGGTGAAAGATTTGAATTGGCGCACAATGCGGCTTTTGATGTTCAGGCCAATGCTCGTGCTTTTTTTGAATTATTGAAAAGAAAGATCATCGTTATCCCTGATTTGAATACAGAAAATATTGAATACGAAGCACCGGATTTAGAAGAATTATTTCACTCCGAAAAACATTATCATAAGAAAAAGAGGAGTTCGCATCAACAAGTTGTTTCAAAAGATTCATCAATAACGGCGGATTTCCATTTTGCTTACTTACACAATCACACCATTTATTCCATTGGTAACAGTAGTACTAAAATTAAATCACTGCTAAAAAAAGCTGTTGAATATAGATCCAGTGCATTGGCTATTACGGATCTTGGTTATATGAGTGGGGTGATTGAATTTTACAGTGCTGTAAAAGATGCTAATAAAGAAATTAAGGCCCAGAATGAAAAATTAATTGCAGAGGGAAAACAACCACAGCCAACCATAAAACCTATTATTGGATGTGAATTTTATTTGTGTGAAGATATTCACAAAGAAAATACTAAAAATCAAAATTATCAAATTCCAATTTTAGCAAAAAATGAAATAGGTTATTCTAATTTGTGTAAGTTATCTTCAATTTCATTTATAGATGGCTTTTATTATGTTCCAAGAATTGATAAAAATTATCTAT
Source organism: Bacteroidia bacterium (assembly GCA_026003255.1). Taxonomy (GTDB): domain Bacteria; phylum Bacteroidota; class Bacteroidia; order B-17B0; family Aurantibacillaceae; genus BPGX01. Next base: position 86,220 of record BPGX01000009.1, read on the forward strand.
TAGAAAATAAAGAAGGTTTAATTGTTTTAAGCGGTTGGATTTATGGAGAAATACCACAAATTTTATTTAGAGAAGGTGAAAAAAAAGCCGAGGAAGTACTAATATGGTATAAAGAACATTTTGGTGAAGATTTTTATCTTGAACTAAATAATCATTATTTGGATGAAGAAAAATATTTAAATGATTTTTTAATTAAAATGTCTGAAAAGCATCAGATCAAAGTTGTGGCTGGTCAGGTAAATTATTATCTAAATAAAAATGAATACGATGTTGTAGATTCTTTAATATGCATTAGAAACGGAGATGAAAAAGAAAAGGAGATTGGAAAAGGTGGAGGAAAAAGGTTTGGATTACCTAAATGTGATTTGCATTTTCAATCACCTGAAGAAATTCAACAGGCCTTTTCATTTTATCCATTGGCTATACAAAATGCTATTGAACTGGCCGAAAAAATTGAAGAATTTAAGGTGGAAAAAGATGTTGTATTACCGAAATTTGATATACCAAAAGATTTTATTGATCAACATCCTGGTCTTAATGAAATTGAATTGGAAAATGCCTATTTGAGATATTTGGCGTATAAAGGCGCTGCTGAAAGATATCAACCAATAACTGAAGAGGTAAAAGAACGAATTGAATTTGAGTTGAAAACCATTGAACAGATGGGCTTTCCTGGCTATTTTTTAATAGTGGGCGATATATTGTCAGAAGCGAGAAAGAGAGGTATCCGAATCGGTCCAGGACGAGGAAGTGCAGCGGGTTCCATTATCGCGTATTGTTTGGGAATTACCAATGTAGATCCTGTGAAATATGGTTTGCTTTTTGAAAGATTCTTAAATCCGGAACGTATTTCAATGCCCGATATTGATATAGATATTGCGGATGATAGAAGAGATGAGGTCATTGATTATATTGTTCAAAAATATGGTAAAGACCGAGTAGCGAATATTATCACATTTGCAACTCTGGGTGGAAAGTCAGCCATTAAAGACACAGCAAGGATTTTAGGATTAGAAAAAAGTGAGTCCGACTTAGTTTCCAATGCATTCAATCAATTAGACGCTTTAGGTTTTTCGCTTCAGGAACTGGCAAATCCAGAACAAATCAATTTTGAAAAACATGTTTCTGAAAATCAATCCGTTGAAGAGATTCAATCGTTATTCAAAAAGCATTATAATGAATTTTTGAATTCTCATCCAAAGGCGAAGCAGGTTCTTCAATATGCAGCAGGAGTAGAAGGTTGTTTCAGACACACAGGAAAGCATGCATGTGGATTAATTATTGCCCCAAAAAAATTAAGTGAAATTTCTCCATTAGCAAAAGATACAAAGAGTGGTCAGGTGATTACACAATTTGATGTGGATGTGGCCGAAAAAGCAGGACTTTTGAAAATGGATTTTTTAGGGCTTACTACGTTACGAATTATCACGGATACAATTAAATATGTCAAGGAAAATAAAGGAATAGAAATTGATATAGATCGTGTTCCTCTTGATGATTCTAAAACGTATGATATTTTCAGAAACGGCGAAACAGACGAGATATTCCAGTTTGAAAGTCCGGGAATGAAAAAGTATTTGCAACAATTGAAGCCGGATAACATTAATGATTTGATTGCAATGAATGCTCTGTATCGACCTGGACCAATGAAGTATATTGATAGTTTCATTAAGAGAAAACATGGCATTGAAAAGATTGAGTATGTGTTTCCCGAAATGGAGGAGATTTTGAAAGAGACGTATGGCATTACGGTTTATCAGGAGCAGGTGATGTTATTAAGTCAAAAATTAGCAGGATTTAGTAAAGGACAAGCGGATGAATTGAGAAAAGCCATGGGTAAGAAAAAATTAGATGTATTGATGAAACTGGAAGAAAAGTTTTTAGAAGGTTGTAAAAAAAATGGATTTGATTTAGATAAAGTCAAGAAAATCTGGGAAGATTGGAAGGATTTTGCCAGTTATGCATTTAATAAATCGCACTCTGTGTGTTATGCTATTTTAGCATATCAAACGGCTTATTTGAAAGCGCATTTTCCAAGTGAATTTATGTGTGCTGTGCTAAATACAAAAGAAAATGTAGAAAAAATGTCGTCCACATTGAGTGAATGTCGTAGAATGGGCATTAAAGTGTTACCGCCTGATATCAATGAAAGTATTGAAAAATTTAATGTTCTCAAAAATGGTGATATTCGTTTTGGTTTGTCATTCATCAAAAATGTTGGTGAGCATTTTGCTGTAGAGTTGATTAGCAGCCGGAAAGAACATGGCAGAGTAAATAATATCTTTGAATTAGCAGAATTTTTGTCATCCAAAGCACTGAATAAAAAGAATATTGAAAATCTGGCAATGGCTGGAGCATTTGATTCCCTTGGCATTACACGGTCTACCTTTTTTACTCCTCAACAAGATGGTTCCATGCTCACAGAAAAATTGGTAAAATTTGCAGATAATCAAAAAAAGAGACAAAGTTTAGGAAATTCACTTTTTGAATTGTCGGGAGGTTCAGATAGTGCAATTAATCAATTCCCTGAAATTCAAATCATGCCAGAGTGGGACTTGAAAACGAAGTTGATAAAAGAAAAATCCGTGATTGGCTTATATATTTCAGCAACTCCATTAGATGAATATCAGCATATTTTGAAACATTTGAGTGGTATTGTAAGTATTAAAGATTTGAAGGATATGTTGGAAGAAAATCCCGAAGAACTTAAAGATAAAATTGTAACATTTATTGGCTGGGCGGATGTTATAGAAGCAAGAACAACTCGTACAGGAAAAGCATATTATTCAGTGTTATTTGAGGATGGTTCTGGAAACATTCGGTTGTTCATCAACGATGATATAGCAGAAAAATCAAAATTAAAATATTATATCAACGACTTGCGATGCTATATGGTGAAAGGAAAAATAGAGTTAAGACCAGTCATGAACGAATCAGAAGATAAAAAATGGGATATAAGTATTCGGGTGAGCGAGTGTGTAGAAATAGAAGAACTGTTAACCCAAAGAGCAGAATTAAAATTGTTATTGAATGTAAAAAGTATTTCGCTTGATTTGATTAAAGATTTTGAGAATGCTTTTAAAGTAAATGGTGGTTTGTCAATTCCAGTATCTTTAGTGATAACGGATGATGAGAAGAAAAACTATGTGAGCAATCAAACAGCATTGAAAATGAGGATTGATAAAGAATACTTTAAACAATTAGAAAAATATCCCTTAGAATATAAATTGGTTTTGAAGGATTAGAAATTTTTTTTGGCATAGAATGAGATGAATCAATTTTATTCGTGAAAAATATAGAGTTTGTGTAATTTAAAGTTTTTTTAATATTAAACACGATAAAATATTATATCCATTTTTTTCTTTTGAAGTAAAATAATAACCAGGAAATAATTAGAAGCATTACAACAATGATGATATAATATCCATAAGGATGTTTGAGCTCAGGCATGTATTCAAAGTTCATTCCATAAATACCAGCAATGAAAGTAACAGGAATAAATAGAGTAGAAATGATGGTGAGGAATTTCATGATTTCGTTCATTTTGTTGGCATTCAGCGATAAATAAAAGTCAATTAATCCGGATATTAAATCTCTTTGTGTTTCAATACTGTCAATGATTCTAACGATATGGTCATATACATCTCGCATGTAAAATTTAGTGTTTTCCGAAATCATCTCGTTGTCATTATGTAAAATGCTATTGATCATATCCCGCATTGGCCATACGACTTTTCTTATTTGAATAATTTCTTTTTTTAGACGATATATTTTATAGAGATTTTTAGAAGATAAACTGATTTCCTTGTTTTTGATAATTTCTGTTTCCAATGCTTCTGTTCGGTCGCTTAATTTTTCTATACACAAAAAATAATAATCCACTACTGCATCTAAAAGGGCGTATAGCAGGTAGTCGGCTTTAGATCGTCGAAGTTTACTTTTATTATTTTGAAGCCGTTTTCTTACATGGTCAAAAGGGTCAATGGATATTTTTTCCTGAAAGGAAATAAGTGTATTATTTTGATTTAAAACAAGAGACAATTGTTCAGAATACAAATTAGGATTAATGGTGGATTCATTGTTTGTTTCTTTAGCATAAAAAGCACGAAAGATACAGAGTAGATAATCGTTGAATTCTTCAAACTTTGGTCTTTGTTCTACATGCACAATGTCTTCTAATGTCAAATTATGGATGTTATAGGTTTCTCCAATTTTTTCAATTAAAGGTATATGGTTAATTCCATCAACATTTATCCATTTTATATAAGTATCATTGTATGATTGAAGATATTGAGTAAGTTCAGACCAGTCGTAAAATTCTTTTGTTTCTATAAAATCTTCTTTGTATACATAAGTTGTAAGTTTAATTCTGTCTTTATGAACACTACCGGTATATTTGATGGTGCCTGGTGCTAATCCTATTTTTTGAGAAGAAATTTCTGCCACCATATTTTTGTTGAAAACTTTTTAAGTTTTGTTTTGAAAACCAACAATAATTGCCATAAATTTACAGGAAAATTTAAATATATGGCAAAGAAAAATGAAGAATTAGAGGTTAAAGACAATAATAAAAAAGCGCCTAATCCAGAGAAGTTAAAGGCCTTAGCATCGACCATTGAAATGCTTGAAAAAACGTATGGCAAGGGAACCATTATGAAATTAGGTGATAATGTAGTAGAATCTTTGGAAGCTATTCCTACTGGTTCTATCGGATTAGATATTGCCCTTGGAGTAGGTGGTTTCCCGAGAGGAAGAATAGTGGAAATTTTTGGACCAGAATCTTCGGGTAAAACAACTTTAGCGATACATGCCATCGCCAATGTTCAAAAAAATGGTGGAATTGCAGCTATTATTGATGCCGAACATGCATTTGATAGAACCTATGCCGAAAAGTTAGGAGTAGATACAGAAAGTTTGTTAATTTCTCAACCAGATAATGGCGAACAAGCCCTTGAAATTGCGGATAATCTTATTCGTTCGGGAGCCATTGATATTCTTGTAATTGACTCAGTGGCAGCACTGACGCCAAAAGCAGAAATTGAAGGAGAAATGGGAGATAGTAAAATGGGCTTACAAGCACGATTGATGAGTCAGGCCTTGCGTAAAATGACGGCTACCATTAATAAAACGGGTTGTTGTTGTATATTTATTAATCAATTAAGAGAGAAAATTGGGGTAATGTTTGGAAATCCTGAAACTACAACGGGTGGAAATGCGTTGAAGTTTTATGCCTCTGTTCGTTTGGATATTCGCCGTATTGCACAGATTAAAGAAGGTGAAAATGTAATAGGAAACAGAGTAAGAGTAAAAGTAGTTAAAAATAAAGTAGCGCCACCTTTCAGACAGGCAGAGTTTGATATTATATTTGGTGAAGGAATCAGTAAAATTGGAGAAATAATTGATATTGGTGTAGAAAAAGGAATTATCAAAAAAAGCGGTTCGTGGTTTTCTTACAATGATACTAAATTAGGGCAAGGTAGAGATGCACTTAAACAGTTATTAAAGGATAATCCGGAACTATTAGTAGAACTTGAAGAAAAGGTACGCGCTGTACTAAAAGAATCACCATCTGTATTTTAGTTTTTTATAGATACTCATTATGTTTCCGATAGCAGACACTATCCCGTCTTCTCGGGTACCGTTGATGAATTATTTTTTAATTTTATTGAATACGATTATTTTCTTTTTTGAAATTATTCTGCCGGATGATGCGTTAGAACTTTTCTTTTTTCATTTTGGACTTGTTCCGGCCAGGTATACCAATTTTGAATTTGCTATTGAAACAGGTTTAAATCCTAATAATTATTTTCCATTTTTTACAAACATGTTTCTTCATAGTGGTTGGGCACACATTATTGGTAATATGTGGACATTGTACATTTTTGGTGATAACGTAGAAGATAAGATGGGACCCTGGAAATATTTGTTGTTTTATATCTTGTGTGGATTGTCGGCTTCGCTTACACATTATTACATAAATCCTGATTCAACAATACCGGCAGTTGGAGCATCAGGTGCAATATCTGGGGTAATGGGAGCATATATGTTGTTATTCCCTCGTTCCAGAATAATCTTTTTATTTGTTTTATTTTTCTTTATTGATTTCATTCAGATTCCTGCATTCATTTATTTGTTGTTCTGGTTTTTAGGTCAATTAATGAGTGGAACGGTAAGCTTGTTCGTTCTTCCGCAAAATGTTGGAGGCATCGCCTTCTGGGCACATATTGGTGGCTTTGTTGGAGGTATATTGATTTATAAGTTTTTTATTCAATCAAAAAGAAAACGAAATTGGGAAGAAGTGGAGTATGAAATAATAGATGATTAAGTATAAAATAAAAAAGGTTTCCGATTAGGAAACCTTTTTTATTTTAATACAAATGTTACTTAATAGCAACAAACTATTTTACTTTTTCTACAATCTTTTTAAATGCTTCAGGATGATTCATTGCTAAATCCGCTAAAACCTTACGATTTAAATCAATATTATTTTTCTTTAATTTGTTAATAAATTGACTGTAAGATAAACCATATTGTCTTACAGCAGCATTGATTCTTTGTATCCAGAGCCCACGAATTTCACGTTTTTTCAGCTTACGGTGTTTGTAAGCATAGGTTAATCCTTTTTCAAAGGTATTTTTTGCAATGGTCCAGACATTTTTTCTGGCGCCCCAATAGCCCTTTGTTTGTTTTAGAATTTTTTTTCTTCTTGCTTTACTTGCTACATGATTTACTGATCTTGCCATAAATTTAGAATTTGTGAGTGGCAGCGGCTTTTAGTGAGCACTTTGTGCTGAACACTCAGGTTAGTGATATATGATTATTTACAGAGTAAATATCTTACATTGTTTAAATCAGCATGATTGACTTCAGTCATTCTAACCAAACGACGTTTTCTGTCTTTTTCTTTTTTAGTTAAAATATGATTTTTATAGGCCTTTTTTCTCATAATTTTTCCAGTTGCCGTGATTTTGAATCTTTTCTTCGCGCTGGAATTTGTTTTCATCTTTGGCATAAAAATAATTTTAAGGGTCGCAAATGTAATAAAATTAATTTGAAAAAACAAAAATCTATTTTTTGATTGGCAAAATTAATTATTGACTAATCTTTATTAGGTAAGCACGTCACATGTCCCACAAATTCATGTCTATTCCCTTTCAGGTCTTTCACATAAATTTTGTACACATACACATCCTGAGTGGCTTTACCTTCGTTACCTTTTACACTACCGTCCCAACCTTTTCTAAATTCGTTACTTTGAAATATTAATTCTCCCCAACGATCAAATATCATCATTTTGTAATCACTTTCATCAATACCAATACCTTTGGGCTGGAAAACATCGTTTAATCCATTGCCATCGGGTGTAAATACATTGGGTATATACAAATGAAATTCAGGATCAATGCTAATTACTTTTGCAATATAATCTACACATCCATATTGATTGGTAGCAATCAGCGAAACAGTATAGGTTCCGCTATAAGTATATTCGTGAGAAGGATTGACAATAGTAGTGGTATTAGTAGGTGAACCATAGTCACCAAAGTTCCACAGGTAACTCACAGCACCATAAGATGTATTTATAAAATTAATAGTAGGTGTTACAATGGTAGTTCCCCATGGGTTTGCTTCAAAATCAGCAATCGGATATGGATATACTTCAATATAATTGGTTGCAACAGTGTCATAAACACAACCAAATTGACTTACAATAGTTAACGTTGGAGAATAAACACCAGCTAATGTGTAGTTGGTGGATGTAGGATTACCCGTTGCACTTTGATCATTCCCAAAATTCCAATAGTAGGTATCAGAATTTCCACCTGATGAAACGGCTTTGAAATTAACCAGCAATGGTGCACATCCTTTTATTATATCTCCTGTAAAGCTACCTCTTGGTAATGGGTTTACATATACAGTACATGTAGTTGTAGCACTTGGTATTGAGCAACCATCATCTATTGTAACGGTATAAACATTAGGTTGCGTTAGGTAATTACCTGTAACAGTTACACTAGGTACGTTCATTCCGTTACTCCAATAATATGAATAAGGCCCGCCATTGCCAATGCTGGTAATACTCGGATATATCGTTGCTTGTTCCTTATCACAAACGGTTGTACTCATTCCAATAGCCAACAAAGGAGGCATAACAAACGCTTTGACAATTTTTACAGGAGAAGAACAATTATTCGCATCTAGTGCATACACAGTATAAAAAGTTGTGGCTGTCAATGTTTGAGAATAAGGTCCACTAGCAGTCCAACCTGTTGGCATCCATGAATAGGTGTAGGGCGGCGTTCCACCACTTGCATTCACTGAAAGATTAACATTATTCCCATAACATATTGTATAGTTTGAAGTAGATAAAGCTACAGGTGATGGTTGATTAATAACAATAGTTGTTGAAGTAAAACAGCTATTTATGTCTAAAACATTTATTGAGTAATTTCCAGCAGTTAATCCTACCGCAACAGATGAACTTCCGCCAGAGGGATACCATGTGTACGTGTAATTACCCATTCCTCCACTGACGTTTACAGTAGCACTTCCGTTAGCATAACCAAAACATGTTGCATCTTGACTAGAAATATTTAAGGTCAAAGCTGGTGGTTGTGTGATTTGAACAGTATTTGAAATGGGACCACAATTGTTCGCATCCTTTACATAAACTGTATATATGCCTGAGGATAAGTTACTTGCAACAGTATTATTACCGCCTGTTGGATTCCAGGTATAAGAATATCCACCCACTCCTCCAGATGCTGTAACTGTTGCATTTCCGTTACTTCCTCCGTAGCAACTAACGCTTTGACCATTGACGCTTATACTTAATGCAGGTGGCTGATTGATTTGTACGGTAGCAGAAATTAAACAATTGTTTGCATCCGATACATTAACTGTATATATTCCGCTAGTTAAGTTATTGGCAGTAGAGCTATTTCCACCACTTGGTGTCCATGTATACGAATAACCTCCAACACCTCCTGATACAGTGGCACTTGCGACTCCATTATTCCCTGCATTACAACTCACACTCTGGGTTTGTTGAGCAGTAATAGATAACGCGGGAGGTTGAAGAATCGAAGTGGTTCCGGTTATTAAACAGTTATTGGCATCTTTTACTTGTACAGTGTAATTTCCAGCCGATAGTCCAGAGGCACTTGAATTATTCCCACCTGTTGGTAACCATGTATAAGTATAAGGTGCAACCCCACTACTTACGTTCACTGTGGCACTTCCATTGCTACCTCCGTTACAACTGACAGAAGTTGTTGGGATACTTGTAATAGATGGCATTGGAGTACCAGGAACATTGACAGTAGCAGACGCCGTGCAACCATTGGCATCTTGTACAATAGCTGTGAAATTTCCGGTTGAGAGACCGGTCGCAACAGAAGCATTGCCACCAGTAGGATTCCATGTATAATTGAAGGGACCAGTACCCCCTCCAGTAACTGTTACAGTTGCTGAACCAAGACTAGAACAACTTGCTGAACTTGAGGCAATAGAAAGTGTCATGGATGGTGGCTGACTTATCGTAATTGTTTCGGTTTTGGCACAGTTGGCATCTTGTATTGTTACCGTGTATTGACCAGCCGACAATCCAGTAGCTAATGCTCCATTTCCACCTGTGGGTGACCATGTATAATTGAAAGGAGCTGTTCCTCCTGTAACACTTACTGAAGCAGATCCATTCGAACCTCCGTAACAGGAAACGTTTGTTGCTGTAACATTGGCAGTAAATCCACCGCCAACGCTAACAGTAACGGTTTGAGGAGATGAGCAGGAAATAATAGGATTACAAACAACGGTATAAATACCGGGAGTGTTGGCAGTAATGCATTGAGTATTGGCAGTTCCTCCGCCTGGTATGCTCCAGTTGTAAGACGCAAAACCCGCTGGTGCACAGATATTTGCCCCAGCACAGGCGGGTGGTATTGCAAATGTGGAATTTGTACAATCGGCATCAATATAAGCATACGCCCAATCAACTTGATATACACACCAGTTTACGCTGGCTTGAAGCGTAACGTTTTGTCCAATATAAGGGGTCAAATCAACATTTACGGTAGTCCATGGTAAATAAGTAACATTACAGTTGCTACAACCTGTATAACATCTGGTATCCATTGCACCAAATTGTGGTGTGGCACCAGATAAACCAACAAACTGCCCGGAGCTACCATCCCAATATACTTTAAAGTAAGGGCATGGTAGTTGATTACCGTTTTGGTCTAAAATTTTTATTTCAACATAGGCCGCTTCAGATGGCGTGTGTGGAAAGTTATAAACAACAAATGCAAAATGTAAAGCAAATTGAGCATTAGCAGCACTAACTGGAATAACTCTTTGTGCAGTTGAATTGCAAAAATTACCCATTGAACTAGAAGTGCAGCTACAACCAACCGACCAATCGTTCCCTAACATTAAAGAATAATTACCGCCCGGATACACTCTCGGAAAATTACCCCACATATCTGTACCGCTATTAACTACCTGAAAGTATCCTGATCCACCACTAGTGTTTAACATTGTCCATGTGCTCGTGTTACCTGCTTCAAAGTCGATATTGGTACAACCGGCTGGTTGAGGACCTTGTTGTATAGTATTGTTCCCCCCAATTAATTTTGAAGTATTCAACTGAAGATTTTGATAAGGTCTTAGATTAAATTTACGAATTATCCAGTTTCGTTTAATCTGTTCCAAAAACTGTTCTCTCTGGCTTTCATCTACAACATGTTTGATATGTTCTAATGCATGTTGTTCATTAAACCCAGCTAAGGAATCAATTTGAGATAATAAACTTAATGGTAAACTAATGATGAATAGTAAACATAATTTTCGAAAAACTGTTGTATATTTTTTCATAGATATTGGTTTTTCTGCAAATTAAAAATATTTATTCTTATTTATACCCACCATTTATAGAATTTTAATGCCTTTTGAAAAAAATATAGTTTCTATTTATCTCCTGTATAAGGCAAGCAAGTCACATGTCCCACAAATTCATGTCTATTGCCTTTCAAATCTCTTACATAAATTTTGTACACATACACATCTTGAGTGGCTTTGCCTTCGCTTCCTTTGATACTTCCGTCCCAACCTTTTTGGAAGTTATTACTTTCAAAAACGAGCTCACCCCATCTGTCAAATATAAGCATTTTGTAATCACTTTCGTCTATACCGATGCCTTTTGGTTGGAAGACATCGTTTAGTCCGTTACCATCGGGAGTAAAAGCATCCGGGATGTATAAGCTAAATACTTTATCGACATAGATTACTTTAGTGATATAGTCAGCACAGCCATATTCATTTTTTGCTATTAGTGCTACCGTGTAGGTTCCGGAGTACAAATATTCATGACTTGGGTTGGATTTGAGTGCTGGTATTGAGTAAGCCGCTGGCAGAGGGTCGCCGAAGTTCCATTGATAGCTGACGGCACCGGAAGATAGATTGATAAAATTAACGAGGGGGTCGTATGGCGTTACGGTCCAGCTATCAGCTTCAAAGTCGGCAGTTGGATAGCCATAAGTTTGAATGTAGTTAGTTAGTACGGTTTGTGTAATACATCCGTATTGACTTTCGGCAGTTAAGGTGGGAGAATAAACGCCGGGAGCAGTGTAGCTGGTAGCAACAGGATTGCCTGTAGCAGTCAATCCATTTCCAAAATCCCATGTATAAGAACTTACACTAACACTATTGGTATTGGCTGTAAAGTTGACATTCACCGGCACACAACCTTTTGTGATGTCAGCGCTGAAAGAGATGACGGGGTTAGGATAGATGAAGATGGTAAATTCAGCGATGGCTGAGGGGTTTGTACAACCATCGTCCACGATGACCGAGTAAGTATTAGAAGTTCCGAGTGCGATGTTAGCATTAACGGTGATAGAGGGCGAGGAGGCGCCATTGCTCCAGATGTAAGTGTATGGTCCGTTATTACCTGGACTGGTAATAGTTGGATAGAGCGTGATGCTTTGTCCATCGCAGAGATTGGCGGTGAAGCCGGTAGCTGATAGAGGAGGTCTAACGAACACCGTGATAACAGAAGACGGTCCTGTACAACCGTTAGCATCATTGACACTCACTTGATAATTAGTAGTTACTGTTGGGTTTACAGTAATTGGTCCGCCGGTAGTGGTGATGTTAGGGTTCCATGAATAGGAGTAAGGCGGCGTTCCGCCATTGGCATTAGCGGAGATATTGGTGCTGTTGCCGAAGCAGATGGTTGGGTTAGGTGTAACGGCGAGGTTGATAGCGGAAGGTTGTGTGATGTTAATGTTGGCAGAAATAGGACATCCGTTGGCGTCATTGACTTGTATGGTATAATTTCCTGCGAAGAGATTGGAAGCGGTTGTGTTATTGCCTCCTGTTGGGGACCAGGTATAGGTGTATCCGCCCACGCCGCCGGATACAGAGGCGGTTGCAATACGCCGTCGTTGTAGCCGTTGCAGGTAGACGTTGGTTCCTGTGACGGTTATACTTAATGCGGGCGGTTGATTAATTTGGACGGTGGTGCTGATAGGCCCGCAGTTGTTAGCATCGGATACACTTATGGTATAAATGCCGGCGGTCAGACCTGATGCTGCTGGCACTATTTCCGCCTGTTGGCGCCCATGTGTAGGAGTAACCACCGACACCGCCGCTGGCGGTTGCATTAGCAGCACCGTTGTTTCCGCCGTTACAACTTACGCTTTGCGTTTGAGTAGCGGTGAGGGATAAGGCAGGCGGTTCAAGTATCTGGACGGTGGATGAGATAGTACAATTGTTAGCGTCACTGACGGTGATGGTGTAGATTCCTGTTGTAAGACCGGAAGCAGTTGAACTATTTCCGCCGGTAGGTGACCATGTATAAGTATATCCACCCACACCGCCGCTGGGGGAAGCATTAGCAGCACCATTGTTACCGCCGTTACAACTTACGCTTTGGGTTTGAGTAGCGGTGAGAGAAAGAGCAGGTGGTTGAGAAATGGTTATGACGGTATTGGTGATACAGTTGTTATTGTCTTTGACCTGAACGGAATAAGTTCCTCCGGATAATCCTGTGGCAACGGAGGAAGTACTAACGGAAGGTGTCCATGTATAGGAGTAGGGTGTAGCACCGCCGGAGAGGTTGATGGTGGCAGAGCCGTTGGAAAGTCCGTTACAAGCGACCGAGTTAATATTCACACCACTAATGCTAACGGCAGGAGCCCCTGTGATATTGGCAACGGCAGTAGTATAGCAGTTGTTTGCATCTTTGATGGTTACGGTGTAAGAACCTGGAGAGAGCCCTGTGGCGATGTTGGAGTTTCCGCCGCTAGGCGACCATGTGTAGGAATAAGGGGCTACAGCACCGCTTACAGATACGGTAGCAGAACCGGGTGTTGAACAGCTGGCGGATTGAGTGGTCATGGCAAGAGTGTAGGGAGAAGGTTGAGTGATTTGGACAGTTGCGTTGGCAGAACAGTTGTTAGCATCTTTAACGGTAACGGTATAATTGCCGGCTATTAGACCTGTTGCGGAGGCGCTATTTCCGCCTGTTGGTGACCATGTGTAGGAGTAACCACCGACGCCGCCGCTGGCGGTTGCATTAGCAGCACCGTTGTTACCTCCGTTACAACTTACGCTTTGAGTTTGTGTGGCGGTGAGAGATAAAGCAGGTGGTTGTTGGATTTGAACAGTAGTAGAGATAGAACAGTTATTAGCGTCTTTGACGGTGATGGTGTAGATTCCTGTTGTAAGACCGGAAGCAGTTGAACTATTTCCGCCGGTAGGTGACCATGTATAAGTATATCCACCCACACCGCCGCTGGGGGAAGCATTAGCAGCACCATTGTTACCGCCGTTACAACTTACGCTTTGGGTTTGGGTTGCGGTGAGGGAAAGTGCTGGTGGTTGAGAAATAGTGATGACGGTATTGGTGATACAGTTGTTGTTGTCTTTGACCTGAACGGAATAGGTTCCTCCGGCTAAGTCCTGTGGCGACGGAGGAAGTACTTACGGAAGGTGTCCATGTATAGGAGTAAGGCGTGTAGCACCGCCGGAGACGTTGATGGTGGCAGAGCCGTTGGACAAGTCCGTTACAGGCGACCGAGTGAATATGCAGGCACCACTAAGGCTAACGGCGATGGTTGAGCCCCTGTGTTATTGGCAACGGCAGTTGTGTAGCAGTTAGTATTGCATCTTTGATGGTCACGGTGTAAGTTCCCACTGCAGAGAGCCCGGTAGAAGCAGATGGTCTGGAGTTTCCGCCGCTTGGCGACCATGTGTAAGAGAATAGGTGGTGTTCCTCCTGAAGTTGTCACCGCTTGCACTTCCGGTAGCAAGAGCCGGGTGTTGAACAAGCTGGCGGAATTGAGTGGTCACGGCAAGCGGTGTATGAGAGGAGCGTTGCGTGATTGTGGACTAATGTAGTGCCTGTATGGCAGCCCAGTTGTTAGCATCTTTTACGGTAACGGTATAATTGCCGGCTACTTAGATCCTGTTGCGGTAGGCACTATTTCCTCCTGCTTGGTGACCAGGTGTAGGAGATAAGGCGCGGTACCTCCTGTTACTGAAACGCTGGCACTACCATTTGAGCCATTAGCACAAGGTATACAAGTTGTATGTTTGAGTAACTGCGGAGAGCGGTCATGCAGGGGGAGGCAAGTAACAGAACAACAGGCAGGAAGCGGTTTGATTAACTGCAAAAGCCCTAACATGTCCGGCCGGCAGAGCAATCGCTGCCGTCAGCAACATCATAGTTGCACCGGTTGAATTGTAAACCAGATGCAACTATAAGTATTGGATGTAGTAAATGGTGGGCTTAATGTAATTGGAGTTCCACCGCAACTATGTTGCTGATAGTGATGATTTACCTGTGCTTGCGGGGAATGCTGCCCCTGCGTGATTACTGCCTGTCACTACCGAAATAAGTGCTCGTAGAAGGATTAACACCAGTAGCACTTGGCGAAGCAGGCATTCCTGTAAGATTGTACATTAAAAGTTCCTCCAGTTTAAGTATGCTCCAGTGCCACCTGCTTGAGTAGCAGTATTATCCCTGGTAGGTTGCTGTTGGATCCCTGTAATTAGTCATTCAAGTAATTCCATCTACGGCCCTGTTCGGGTCTGCGATAGCATTGGGTATATTAACAGTATTCTGTTGCATGACCGGTAGAATAATTCCGGTTACGTCCCATCTTCAATACTATGGGACCTGCTTCTCGCCCGAGGTCATAATATTGATGGACCGGTACAGTTTGCGGCTGGGGGTTGGTTTGTTAAGGCCCCCATAGAGACCTAAAGGGTCTATGTCATACATTAGTCACGAGTTCCTGTCAATGCAGATAGCAATAGGATCCAGAGGCAGCAATAGCTTTAAGTACTACCTGAAGACAGGGTTGGAAGTCCTGAGTTAGATAAACATGCCGGATAATCCTGGTCCTGGTGAAGGTGTGTAGCTGGTTGTACTCATTATTCACACCTGCTGGAACGTAATTTAAGCTCACGGTTGTTGCGCAGAATAGAAAGGTGTCATTGCAAAAATCTCGTTGTTAGAATCACCAATTTGTTGTAAATTAGAGTTAGCTGCATTGCATTTTATGTCCTTGGCAGGAAAAGTTTTGACAGTAACCAAAATTGTAGAATGAAAAGATAAAGACTAATACAATACGGGGATTTACTGATTTCTCATATTTTACTTTTGTTGATGCAAATCTAAATATTTAACTGTTCTTAATTGGATAATCGTTCAATAAATCAAATAGCCCGTTCGCTCAATAAAAGTGTCATTTCACTCAATAAGTAAAATAAAATTATGATTTTGGATATTTGCAGGTGTAAAAAAACTCTTTTTACTTTACGGCAAAACTTTTTATGATAAAAAAAATTGAGCATATTGGGATTGCTGTTAAGTCATTAGAAGTACAAAAAGTTTTTGATAAGATTTTAAACAATAAAGCATATAAAGAAGAAAAAGTGGAGAGTGAAAAAGTGAAAGCTATTTTTTATCAAACAGGGGAAAGTAAAATTGAACTTTTAGAAAGCACTGATGAAACAGGAACAATAGCCAAGTATATTGAAAAAAGAGGAGAAGGTATTCATCACATTGCTTTTGCAGTAGATAATTTGCTTGAAGAAATGAAACGATTACAAAGTGAAGGTTTTGAATTCATTTATCCTGAACCGAAGAGAGGTGCGGATAATCAATTGATTAATTTTATTCATCCTAAATTTACACACGGTGTATTAATTGAATTGTGTCAGGAGGTTAATGAGTTATGAGTTGTTAGTGATGAATTATGAGTTATAAATTAAGTATTGAGTAATGAGTTATGAATTAAAAATAATAAAATGATATGCAGTTAGAAGAGTTGATAAAAAAGAGTGAGACGAGAATTTTTAAAGCAATTTTTCCAAACACGACGAATCATTATGATACCTTGTTTGGAGGAACAGCGATGCAATGGATGGATGAGGTGGCGTTTATTACAGCAACTCGTTTTTCAAGAAAAAAATGTGTAACAGTGTGTTCGGATAGAATTGATTTTAAGAAGCCCATTCCTGCTGGTACAATTGTTGAATTGGTTGGGCGAGTAAGTAAGGTGGGGACAACAAGTGTAGTAGTCAAAGTGGAAATTTTTATGGAGGATATGTATTCTGATCACAGAGAAAAAGCCATTAGTGGAGAGTTTACGTTTGTGGCAATTGATGAAAATAAGAAACCAGTGAAAATTTTGGATTAATGGATATTTCAATTATCATAGTAAATTATAATGTGCGTTTTTTTTTGGAGCAATGTATTCATTCTGTTTTGAAAGCAAAAGATGGTTTAGATATTGAAGTTATTGTAGTGGATAATCACTCTGTTGATGGGTCGGTGCAGATGTTGAAAGAAAAGTTTCCAGATGTGAAATTAATTGAGAATAAAGAAAATGTTGGTTTTTCTAAAGCGAATAATCAAGGGATTAAAATTGCAAAAGGAAAATATGTGTTGTTATTAAATCCTGATACGGTTTTGCAAGAAGATACATTAGTAAAGTGTTATGAATTTATGGAACAGCATTCGGATGCAGGTGCATTAGGTGTAAAGATGTTTGATGGAAAAGGAAGTTTTTTACCTGAATCCAAAAGAGGTTTACCAACGCCGATGGTGGCGTTTTATAAGATATTTGGCTTGTCAAAGTTGTTTCCTAAATCAAAAGTATTTGGAAAGTATCATTTAACTTATTTAGATAAAGATAGAAATCACAAAGTGGATGTATTATCGGGTGCATTTATGTTTATTCGTAAGGAGGTATTGGATAAGATTGGCGGATTAGATGAAGATTATTTTATGTATGGGGAGGATATTGATTTGTCTTATAGAATTACGAAAGCAGGATATCATAATTATTATTTTTCGGAGACGAGCATTATTCACTACAAAGGAGAGAGTACGAAGAAAAGCAGTGTGAATTATGTGATAGTTTTTTATAAAGCGATGATGATATTTGCGGATAAACATTTTTCAAACTCGTATGCAAGTGTATTCAGGTTTTTGATTTATATTGCTATTTATTTCAGAGCAGGACTTTCTATATTGTATAGGTTTATTAAAACGATACTATTGCCATTGTTTGACATTATTGTTATTAGTGGATTGCTGATAGCATTTGCATTCTGGTATGAAAAAGCGTTTAAGTTATCAGAGAATTATTTTGATAGAGTGCAATTGTATGTAGGAGTGATTTTATTTGCGTTTTTAATTGTTGGAAATGTTTTGTTTCAGGGAGGATATGCAAAGTATCCAAAGTATAAAAATATCTTTCAGGGCAATGTTTTTGGGTTATTGATAGTGTTGAGTATATATGCTTTGTTACCGGAGAGTTTGCGATTTTCAAGAGCCATTGTGGTGATGGGTTTTGTTTTGAGTTTGTTATATTTTACAATAAGCCGATGGTTGTTTTATTTTACGGGATTAAAAAAGTATTCTTATCTTTCTTCTGTTTTACCGAAGAATGTGTTAGTAGTAGGAGATGAAGAAGAGTTTGAACGAGTAAAAGAAATTTTGAAAAATATTCCTGTGCATACTAACTATCTTGGTTTGATAAAGACGAACGATTCATCGTCTCAACATCCTAATTTTTCAGGATATTTGAAGGATATTGAAGAAGTAGTACAATTAGAAAAGATAGATGAGGTTATTTTTTGTTCGAAACACTTACACGCAAAAGATATAATTTATTGGATGACAAAAATGAGTTATTTACCTGTTCAATATAAGATAGCCCCGCCCAATGAATTGTATATTATAGGAAGCAATGATATTCACTCGCAAGGGGAATTGTATACATTGGAATTCAAAACAATACTTTTACCTGAAAATCAAAGAATGAAACGTTTGGTAGATATTATTTTGTGTTTGTTTTTAATTATTACTTTGCCACTTACTATTTGGTTTTTCAGAAATAAAGGTCAGTTGATTAATAATCTTTGGAATGTATTCATTGGGAAGAGAACCTGGGTAGGATTTGGAAAATTTCGAGATAAAGATTTGCCAAATTTAAAGGCAAGTATTTTATTTATTGGAAAGATGAAAGGATATGATGAGCGTTCGGAAAAAGCAAAGGAATTAAGTTATATGTATTGCAAGGATTACAAGCCGCTGACTGATGTTATTGCTTTTTTCAAATTATTTCATTTAATTGATAATGATGCTTGAAGTGGTTTTGACAAAAGATAATTCGCCAACGATTTACAATAGAGAGATGAATGCGTTCTATCATTCCGTTTTTGGTGCAATACAAGAAAGTGAATATGTTTTTATTAAAAATGGATTGGAGTATGTAAAAGATAAATTTGATACAATCCATATTTTAGAAATAGGGTTTGGAAGTGGAATGAATTGTTTTTTGACTTATCAAAAGTGTGTTGAAGATGGTTTAGATAAAAAGATTAATTATATTGGGATAGAGAAGTTTCCGTTAGATGTTCAATTGGTTGAAAAATTGAGTGAATTCCAGCCCTTTTGCAGAGATGTTGAAACATTTATGTTGATACACGCTGTTGATATTACAGTTGATTTACATAAAAATTTTTTTGTAAGAAAGATGTGGATGGATATTCAAGATGCTTTGAAAGAAATTGAGAACAATTCCATTCATCTGATTTATTACGATGCCTTTGCGCCTTCCAGCCAGCCAGAAATGTGGAAAAAGGAGATATTTGAGATATTATTTGAAAAGATAGTGAATGGTGCGGTTTTGGTAACATTTTGTGCAAAAGGACAATTTAAGCGGGATTTGAAGGAAATAGGTTTTGAAGTGCAAAGCTTGAAAGGTGCATTAGGAAAACGAGAAATGACGAGGGCAATAAAAGTATAATGTTATGAATTTACCAAAGTTTTTCAGGATAGCCGTATATGGTATGTTATTGCAGGATAATCGTTTGCTTCTGGCAAAAGAGATTATTCAAGGAAGAGAAGTTATGAAATTTCCGGGTGGAGGATTACAATTTGGAGAAGGAACAATAGATGCATTAAAAAGAGAATTTATGGAGGAATTGGATATATCCATTGAGATATTGCAGCACCTTTACACCACTGATTTTTTTGTTCAGTCCGCATTTCATAGAGATTATCAGGTAATTGCTATTTATTATTTAGTTAAGAATTTGAATGATTTGCCAGTTACAAATTTTCAAAAAAATAATATAGAATTTATCTGGTGTTCCCCATTAGAGTTTGATGAAAATATGCTTACATTTGAGACCGATAAAAAAGCATTGGAATATTTATTGAAACTTAAATAATTAAGATATGATTCAGAGAATTCAAAGTTTATATCTTTTAATACACAGTATATTATCTGCGTTTTTATTTTTCTTTCCCTTTCAAACTAATATTGTAAACCTTTCTGAAATTAAGGATTTGCAATTGTCATTATTGAATTATGAAAATACTTATTTGTTTTTAGCGGCTATTCTTAATTTAATTATTTTGGTAGATTCTTTGACGATTATTTTTTTATACAAGAATAGAAAATTGCAAATGTTGTTGTGTCATTATTTAACGGCAATGAATATTGCATTGTTAGGGTTAATGTATTTTGGGGCTAATCAGATAGAAGGATTACCCAACTTATAAATTATCTTTTATTGTTCCGGTATTAAAACATTGTTTTATCTCAATTAGCACGATATTTCATCAGAAAAGACGAAGAACTGGTAAGGTCAGCCAATAGAATCCGATAATAAGTTTTTGATTAAGAAGTAATACTATAGTTTGAAGAATGATAATGCCATCGTAACAAAGGTATACCAACAATCCCTTATAAGTTTCTGGAATAAAAAAACAGCAGGACGAGTAATGAACCGATAATTAATGAAGTAAAAAAGAATATGGGAGATATAAATACAGAGGTAATAATGTTAAAGTAGAGTGAAAAGAATAAGTAATATTCTTGTCTTGTGAATACCAATATATTTTGGAATAGTGAGAAACTTGTCGGAGTGCATTGTCTGAATATCAAAAGGAATGGTCAGGAAAGCAATGAAAATGAATTGATGAAGATAAAAAAATTGGAAGAAATTGTTTGGTATACCAGAGAATTAATAACAACCATATCGCAGCAATTACGAGAGGTTTAAGAATGATATTACCCTCTGATAAGAGAAGTAAATTTTGGTGAATGGTAAAAATACAGAACAAAAGAGGCGATAAGCACGATGTTGATGTATTGTGTGATTTTGAAATTTTGCAGGAGTAATTTTATGAATACGGCTGCAAGAAAGATGGAAAGAGCAAGGATAGATGTGTTATTAAAAGTATTATCTTTTGTAAAGCGTAAGTAATAATAACCAGCAAAGCAAAGTAAAAAAGCGGATAAATAAAAAAGAGGATGAGTGTTGATGTTTAGGTAAAAGTAAAACAACTGGCTATGTGCCACAAAAGCCAACGCTGTGATGAATGTACCGAGGAGTTTGTGGGAGTATAAAAATTGGCATTAAAAAAACAAGTAAAGGAGCGTAAAAATATAATTTGTAGATTCAATTTACAACTTTTACGCTTATTTAATTCTAAACTGAAAAATTTTATCCAAAATTTATGTATTAGAAATTGGAATTTTTTCAAAGGAGATTGTTTCACTTCGTTTGCAATGACGTCTTTTTTCTTCATTCTCATCAACTACCCTTCCACACTGCTATAAAAAATAAAAAAAAAGAGTGGAAGGGTGAAAATAAAAAATGAACGGAGAAATGCATCAATAAAGAGAAATTCGACACCTGCGAAGTGTCAAATGCATAATTTGGGTTTATAGAACGTGGTTAGTTTCAGATTAAAAATAGATTTTCACGGATTACGGATTTTTTGATGTGTGGTATTGAAAGTTTTTGTGTAAATTTGCAAACACAGTATGTTTGTTGGAATTTTAAATATATTTCTATTCAGAGTAATTCCTAGATAATCCTTTTTTTGTGTGATATAATACTTTTCGGGTCTTATCATTCATTAAAATTTTTAAATACATTAAAATTTTTAAATATGTTTATTCATACTACTTTTGACAAGTCAAAAGTACTACATCATTTAAAGCATTTTCTTCCATCGCAAAGCCCATTTAAAAGAATTTTGTACATCATAACCTCTTGCATTTTTTTCAACATTATTCCTTTCATGAAGCCAATCATCTGGCCTCTAAAGTTTTTGGCTATAAAAACATATCCCAATATCTTTGAATACAGAAAATGGTTCCATGAAGGGAAAATAGACGAAAATATCATTCGCGAAACCATTATTCAACATAAAGGTCAGGAAAATCTGGATGAATATTTTTTTTCGGTTACTTATATGACAACGTTGATATTTCCTTTGAAGGAAGATTAGGAAGAATCATGCATTTATGGAAAGATTATTACCAAATCAACATCAGCAAATACGTTCAGCCCCAAATTGTTCCGGATCATCAGCAATTATTTAGACCAGGGAATTAGTATTGTGGAAGTTCCCCATATAAAGATGGTGGCTTACTGGATAATGTTCGATACTTTGAACAACAGTCGCTTATATCCTCCTTTTTTGCTTAAGAATGGTCGTGCAAGGCAATGGCTTTTGAATAATAGTGAAGAACTGCAACTGGAATACCTATTAGAATTGCTTGTTGGAAAAGAAGAATGGTTTGAAGAATATCTGTTTGATGTATCATTTGAACACCCCGGGCTGGAGTGGTATGGTCAGTGTGATTGAAGACCATCCTGAATATCTGATAAAACCAAGAAAAATTTCTCTGGAGGAATTTTTTAATACTGGAATTACTTTTTTCAAATTGACTATCTGGATTATAAAATTACATTCTTGGAAAGCTTTATCAGTTGTCACCTCTATGCCTCAACAGCATTTGTTTGATCAACCTGAAAAAAGATATTCACTTTGAACTATTGCACTTATGGCAGGAAGCTTACGAATGGACGTATTATTACAAAATATTAAATGGAATAAAACAAAATCTCATTTCAAAATCTGACTCTGAACAACAAGCTAAAACTCCCGAATTTCAAACCATACATTGCATTGACGATCGTGAAGAATCTTTCCGGAGATATATTGAATTATTAGCTCCGAATAGTAAAACCTATTCAACAGCCGGATTCTTCAATATTGACGCATATTATCAACCGCAGCATAGCCATTTCAAAATGAAAATCGCTCCTGCTCCCGCTAAACCCAAGCACGTCATTAAAGAAATTATCAATACCGTACATTATGATGAACATACAGATATACAATTAGAAGCACGACAAGAAAGTAATATCTCCGGATGGTTAATGTCGCAAACTATTGGTTTTTGGTCTGCCATTCGTTTATTTAAATACCTGTTTAATCCTGATAAAAATCCGGTTGCTATCTCTTCCGAAGACCATACGCATCCGGAAGCATCCCTGCAATGTGATTACACTTCAAGTGAAGGCGAATTAAAATATGGCTTTACGCTTGAAGATGCCGCTGACAGAACAGAGATATTATTAAAAAGCATCGGTCTTACGTCTCATTTCGCTCCACTTGTCTATATCATTTCTCACGGTGCAGGAAGCACGAACAATCCTTATTATGCTGCTTATGACTGTGGCGCCTGCTCAGGAAAACCGGGATCTGTAAATGCCAGAGCACTTAGTTATTTTTTGAACCGAACTGATATTAGAAAAATACTCATGAATCGTGGAATAAATATCCCTGAAACAACAGTGTTTATTCCTTGTTTACACAATACAACCACGGATGAATTAGTGTATTATGATATTGAAAAATTAAATCCTTCTCAAAAAGAACTTTTTAAGAAACATCAAAACATTTTCAAATCAGCACTCGAATACAATGCCAAAGAAAGAGCCAGAAGATTCGCCAACTTCAACATTAAACATCTGTCTAAAGAAGAAATTCATAAGAAAATCAAACAACGGCAGTATTCCATTTTTGAGCCAAGACCGGAATACAACCATGCCACAAATGCTGTGTGCATAGTCGGAAATCTAAGTTTAACACGTAATTTATTTTTAGACCGAAGGGCGTTTTTACAGTCGTATGATTATAAGATGGACCCGGATGGAAAATTATTACTTGGACTGATGCGGGCACTTTCTCCGGTGTGCGGTGGTATTAATTTAGAATATTATTATTCCAGAACAGATAATCAAAAATTAGGTTCTGGTTCAAAATTACCTCATAATGTATTTGGTTTAATAAATGTAGCTAATGGGGCAGAAGGTGATTTGCGAATCGGCTTACCTTCTCAAATGGTTGAGATTCACGACCCGGTTCGACTGTTGATGGTCATTGAACAAAAACCGGACATTGTTCTACAAGTTTTAGAATCCGACTCTCATGTGTTAGAATGGTATAAGAACGAATGGATACATTTAGTTTGTTTAAATCCTGAAAGTAAAAAATACTATGTATATCGCGATGAAAAATTTTTAGAACTGACTACGTTGAAAGAACAGCATTTAAAGAAAATTTCATTAGCAGAACTTGAAAATATTTTTGAAAAAGAATCTGAAAATCTTGATGTTTATCAAATCATCTGAATATGGAATTCATTCATCATCTTCTGACATCCATTTTAATCTTAAACATTATTGGATTTTTAGGAAGTTTATTTTTTGCGGAATACAAAGAAAAGCAGATAAAATATTATTGTTTCTCCATCGTGGGAATAATTTTTCTGCATCTTTTAATTTTAGTATTTCTACATCTTGTAAAGCATTTCCCATCATATGAATATTTACCTATTGCGTCTCTTTCATCATGGACATTATAGCTTTGACATTAACTTCTTATGGAATACTACAACACTGATTTTCTTACTGACAGGGAACATTATTACCTTGTTGATTCTTTATTTTAGTGGTTATTACATGCATAGAGAAATTGGCTTACAAACGATTTTTTAATACTTTAATGTTTTTTTACTTTGCTTTTAATATTGTTGTTGCATCAGGTAATTTCACAACATTATTTATTGGTTGGGAATATCTGGGAATTTCTTCGTTTTTACTTATTGCATTTTACCGGGATAGATATTTACCGGTAAGAAATGCCCGTTAAAGTTTTTTCGGTATATCGGATAGGTGATATTGGTTTGATTATCTCTGTATGGGCATTACATCAATTAGTTCACGAACAGGTTTTATTCTATGATTTGAAAGAACATTCTTTCGTGCTTGCCTATTTTGATAAAAATTATTGGATAACACTATTTATTGGTTTGTGGAATTTTGATTGCCGCCATTGGTAAATCAGCACTCTTTCCTTTTTCATATTGGTTGCCTCGTGCAATGGAAGGGGCCTACGGGATCTTCAGCTATATTTTATGGCGCCCTTTCAGTGCATGCCGGGATTCTGCTATTATTAAAAACCTATTATTTATGGTCAGAAATTTACGTTTTAAGAGTAGTAATGATTTTCGTAGGTCTTATCACATATTTTACTGCCAATAAATCTGCCAAACTACAATCCTCCATCAAACCTCAGATTGCTTATAGTTCCATAGTACAAATTGGAATCA
>BPGX01000010.1 GCA_026003255.1 Bacteroidia bacterium
CAACATGAAAACAGAAGTGTCCTTCAAACCGATAAAAATAAACTAATTCAACGTGTCTTAACTTTTATGAATATAGTTTTAAACAATAAAGATATTCATCAAAAGTATTCTCGACAAATCCATTTGTTCAAATGTAGTTGCTATACTTACATAGCACTTCATCTTGCTCTAACCGGTAAGCATAAAAAAGAAACGTTTAACTATCTCCTTAAAGGAATAAAAGAAAAACCATTCTTTATTTTTCAACGACGTTTTTTTGCTATATTAAAACACTTGATTAAATGAATAAACCCCAAAATATACTGGTACTTACCTATTGGGACTTTAATGATGCGCTTATTCAAACCTACACATTGCCTTATCTCCGTATTATTGCCAATCATCTTTCTCCCCATTCAAAAATTTATCTTGTAACACTCAATAAAAATTCAATCCCACATTCACTTCAACACGATAAAATTAAAATACTTTCATTTAAATATTTTCCATTCAGCGCTTACGCTATATTCTATTATTCATATGTTTTACTCTACCTGTTTTTATTTATTTGGATGAAGCAAATAAAATTTATTCACGTATGGTGCACACCCGCAGGCACTTTTGGATATATTCTCTCACGTCTTACTTTCAAACCTCTTATCATTGATAGCTACGAACCTCACGCAGAAGCCATGGTGGAATGTAATGAATGGAAACCCAATACATTGCCATTTAAGTTACTCTTTTATTTTGAAAAAAAAATGACCCATCATGCTCAATACCTGATAGCCACTACGGAAGGAATGATTAAAGAATATGCATCTGTTCGGTTTGATTTTAATTCTCAAAAAAATAACTGGTTTGTAAAACCCGCCTGTGTTGACCTTTCACTTTTTAAACCTGATGAAAAAGAAAGAATTTCGTTAAGGAAAAAACTCAATCTTGAAAATAAGATTATCGGAATCTATGCCGGTAAATTTGGTGGAATCTATTGGGAAGATGAATTCTTTGTATGGTTAAAAACTGCGCAGGACTTCTGGAAAGAAAAATTTCATTTTATTTTACTCTCTTC
This sequence comes from Bacteroidia bacterium, assembly GCA_026003255.1. Taxonomy (GTDB): domain Bacteria; phylum Bacteroidota; class Bacteroidia; order B-17B0; family Aurantibacillaceae; genus BPGX01. Next base: position 1,052 of record BPGX01000010.1, read on the forward strand.
ACATGCTAAAGAGTATATTCAAAATAAATGTCAGCACTTTAATATAAATACCCATCAATTAATGCACTTGTTTGTGCCACATATGCAAGTGCCACAATACTTAAATATTGCCGACTTTGCCATATCACCAATAAAACCTGTTTATACCAAAAAATTTTGCTCACCAATAAAAGACGCTGAATACTGGGCAATGAACTTACCTGTTATCATTCCCCAAAATATCTCTGATGATTCTACTATTGTACAAAAATACAATATCGGCTATGCATTGCAGGATTTATCTATTGAAGAATTCAAAAAATCTATCAAATGGATAGACGACTACATTGTTAATCAAAAAAACAACACCACTTCAATCCGAACTATTGCAGAAAAATATCGAAATTTTTCTATTGCTGAAAATGTTTATAAAAAAATATACACCATTTGAAAGTCCTTTATTTTCAAGTATTACACCAAATATTCCTATCTTATTTTTTTTAAATAACCCTCTAAATCACTAGTAAATTCAATAATTTTAAAACAAAATTAAAAATTAAAATCATAAATCAGTAGAAAAAAATAAACATAATTATCTGATAATCAATAATTTTAACATTAAATTTATGGAGTATTACTCCATATTTTTTATGAAATTTATGGAATAATATTCCAAATTTTTTACCCACGTTTTTTCAAACTTATTCTCCCAAAAACTTCAAAATCTCAATACATACCTCTTTAACCTTTTCTAAATTTAACGTATGCCCTGCATCCTCAATAATTTTCAACTTCGCATTAGGTATATGATTGGCCACTTCTATGCCCATTGATAAAGTAATTAAAGTATCTTTTTCTCCATGTATTACTAATGTCGGCACTTTAATTTCTTTCAACCGAGAACGAAAATCTCCCCTGTTCTTTGTAGCAGTCATCAACTTAAACAACGCTTCCGCACTTTGATTACTCTCCTGTCTTATCTGACGCAATGTTTCAACAGGTATTAAAGGATTCTTAAAATACTGCTCACTCAATACATTCGGTAACATAATATCAAACATCAATGAATAACCACCCAACTCAAGTGCCCTCCACCACGCCTGTTCTATCAATTCAAAATACGGCGTCTTATGTGCAAATGTTGAAAGCAATACCAACTTTGATACCCTTTCAGGATAATTCAATGCCAGATGTTGTGCCACCAAACTTCCATAAGATATACCAATTACAATCGCTTTTTCCGTGCTTGTCGCATTTAAAACTTGCACAACATCTTCCGCATGTTGATCAAAATCTCTCCACTCACCATCTTTATCACTTTGCCCTTGAAAAATAAAATCCATCAATATAATCCGATACTTCTCTTCAAAACAAGGCAGCATGAAATACCACGATACAGTAGATTGTGACAAACCATTCAATAAAATAATTGTATCCCGACTTTGCTGATTCCCTTTTACCTCATAGTAAATATTCAAGCCATCTTTTGTCTTCGTATACATACAATAAATCCTTTTACATATTTCTTCTGTATTGTCCTCCTACTTCAAAAAGAGCATTGGTAATTTGTCCCAATGTGCAATACTTACTTACTTCCATTAATTGTTCAAAAATATTTTTATTCTGTGTAGCTGCTTGTTGCAACTCTTTTAGTTTTTGTGGTGCAATATCCGCATAAAAATTATGTACGTTTTTCACTGTATTAATTTGTTGCTCTTTTTCTTCTTTCGTACTTCTTATCACTTCTTTTGGAATAATCGTAGGTGAACCTTTAGAACTTAAAAAGGTATTCACACCAATAATGGGCAATTCACCCGTGTGTTTCAAAGTTTCATAATACAAACTTTCTTCCTGTATTTTATTTCTTTGATACATCGTTTCCATAGCCCCCAATACTCCTCCTCTTTCTGTAATTCTGTCAAATTCCATTAAAACCGCTTCCTCTACTAAATCCGTTAATTCTTCAATAATGAATGAACCCTGCAATGGATTCTCATTTTTTGCTAAACCTAATTCTTTATTGATAATTAATTGAATAGCCACGGCTCTTCTTACCGATTCTTCCGTAGGAGTAGTAATGGCTTCATCATACGCATTTGTATGCAAACTATTACAATTATCATAAATAGCATACAAGGCCTGTAAAGTGGTACGAATATCATTAAAATCAATTTCCTGTGCATGCAAAGATCGTCCTGATGTTTGAATATGGTATTTCAACATTTGCGAACGCTCATTCGCTCCGTATTTATATTTCAATGCTTTTGCCCATATTCTTCTTGCTACTCTTCCCATCACACTATATTCAGGATCCATTCCATTGCTAAAAAAGAAAGAAAAATTCGGAGCAAAATCATCCACCTTCATTCCACGACTCAAATAATATTCTAAGTAAGTAAATCCATTCGCTAAAGTGAAAGCCAATTGTGTAATTGGATTAGCACCTGCCTCCGCAATATGATAACCGCTAATAGAAACAGAATAAAAATTACGAATATTGTGTTTAATAAAGTACTCTTGTACATCACCCATTACTTTCAGTGAAAACTCTGTAGAAAATATACACGTATTTTGTGCCTGATCTTCTTTTAATATATCGGCTTGCACTGTGCCTCTCACTTTTGATAATGTATCTCTTTTGATATTTTCATAAATTTCTCTTGGTAAAACTTTATCTCCTGTTGTTCCTAATAACAATAATCCTAATCCATCATTTCCTTCTGGTAAAGGAGCATTATATCTTGGTGGTGTCAACCCTTTTACTTTATATTCTGCTTCTATCTTTTGTTTTACTTCTTCTTCCAAACCATTCTGACGAATATAAATCTCACATTGTTGATCAATCGCCGTATTCATAAAAAATGCTGTAATAGTAGGTGCTGGACCATTAATCGTCATACTCACCGATGTCTTCGGATCAGCAAGATTAAATCCACTATACAATTTCTTCGCATCATCTAAACAACATACTGAAACTCCTGAATTTCCAATCTTCCCATAAATATCAGGCCTGTAATCCGGATCTCTTCCATACAATGTTACACTATCAAATGCCGTACTTAATCGCTTAGCCGGCATGTGATAGGAGAGATAATGAAAGCGCTTATTGGTTCTTTCAGGACAACCCTCGCCGGCAAACATTCTTGTAGGATCTTCTTCTTCACGCTTGAATGGATAAATACCTGCTGTGTATGGAAACGAACCCGGAAAGTTTTCTTGTAAATTCCATCTTAAGATATCGCCCCAATTACGAAACTTTGGCACTGCTACTTTAGGAATTCTCGAATGTGACAAGGATGTATGATAGGTTCTAACCTTTTTAATCTTATCTCTTACCTTAAATTCATAATAATCGTCTGTAAACTTCTTCTTCCGATATTCCCATGTATCCAGCAAATTCTTATTTGATATTTCAAGAGTATTTTCAAGTTCCTTATAACGTCTATTCAATCCGGTTAATATCACATCCTTTTCCTTTTCTCCAATAGTATCATCTTTCTCTATCTCCTCTATACTTTGTTTTAAGGCATATAACTTTTCTGCTATCAACGATTGTTCTTCTGCTTTTTTGTTGTATGAACGAATGGTATCGGATATTTCACTTAAATAACGGGTACGATTGGGGGGGATTATGTAAATCTTTTCACTCATCTCATTGCTTGGAACAAAATTTGAAATTAAAGGCGCACCCGTTTTTTGATGAATAATATCTATTAAATGTCTATACAGAGTATTAGTCCCAGCATCATTAAACTGTGCCGCAATGGTTCCAAATACTGGTATTTTATCATCCTCTATATCAAATAGTTTTTTATTTCGTTTATATTGCTTCTTCACATCCCTCAAAGCATCCAATGCCCCTCTTTTGTCAAATTTATTAATCGCTACTATGTCTGCAAACTCTAACATATCTATTTTCTCCAATTGCGTGGCTGCACCGTATTCTGGTGTCATCACATACATGCAAACATCTGCGTATTCTGTAATTTCAGTATCACTTTGACCAATACCTGCCGTTTCTAAAATAATTAAATCAAAACCCGCAATTTTCAATACATTCAATGCCTCCTGAACATTTTTGGACAACGCTAAATTGCTTTGACGCGTCGCCATGCTTCTCATATATACTCTTGGACTATTCACACTGTTCATCCGAATTCTATCTCCTAATAATGCGCCTCCTGACTTTCGCTTTGTTGGATCTACTGAAATAATCCCCAATTTTTTATCCGGAAAATCCATTAAAAAACGACGAATAATCTCATCTATCAAAGATGACTTCCCTGCTCCGCCTGTTCCAGTAATTCCTAACACAGGTGTTTTAGATTCTTTGGCTAACCTATTAATTTCATCAATGATTTTTGAAATTTCCTGATCATCAGAAAAATTCTCCGCCGCCGAAATCATCTGTGCAATTACCTTGTAATCTCCTCTCTGAATATCTACTATACTATCAAAACTTACATTTTTCCCCGTAGGAAAATCCGATTTTTCCATAACATCATTAATCATGCCTTGTAATCCCATTACTCTTCCATCATCCGGACTATAAATTCTGGTAATGCCATATTGATGCAATTCTTCTATTTCCGTTGGTAAAATCACTCCTCCTCCACCACCAAATATCCGAATATGTGAACACCCGTTTTCCTTTAATAAATCATACATGTATTTGAAAAACTCCATGTGGCCACCCTGATAACTTGTAACCGCCACCGAATTTACATCTTCCTGTATGGCTGCATTTACAATATCTGCCACACTTCTATCATGCCCTAGATGAATCACCTCTGCACCTGTGCTTTGCATCACTCTTCTCATGATGTTAATGGCTGCATCATGACCATCAAATAAGGATGCAGCTGTAACTATTCTTATTTTATTTTTTGGTTGATAAGGTTCCGGCTCTTTATGAATAATTGCTTTTTCATTTTTCTCTTGTGTTGTAACTTCCATAAAATGAACTTTTGGTATTCGTGCAAAAATAATAAAAAATAGGGCTCTTAATGTAACTTCTTAATCCCTTTTTTCGTAAAATAATCTGCTTACAAAAAAATGCACTATGTTCAAACTTTCAGAAAATTGGATCACAGAAGGGTTAATGGATGTAGAATACAAACAATATCTCCTTCTTGCTTATCTTAGAGACATTCACGAAGTATTCAACAACAAAATTCTTTATCCCCCTTTTGCTGAACTCATAGAACATCATCGTAATCTTAAAACCATTAAAAATAATCTCCAACAAATTAAATCTTCTGAAAAAGAATTGAAAGGAATCGATTGGCAAAACTTACAACTCATCTACCAAACACCCGATAATTCCGAAACAGATGTTATTGAAGAAATTATCAATTTCAGTATTCCTAAAATTGAAGAAGAAATTCAACATGGCAAAGAAATATTTGACGAAGTAGAAAAAAAACTAAAATATACCACAGTGGGCTTAGTGCCTATTTATAAAGACGTTGGTTATTTCTTTGTTCAGGATTATCCAACCTCTGATTTCTTAGTTTACAAATATGAATTGTCTTCATTATACTCCCAATCCCGTGATGGGAATATCGCCTATAAAAAACTAAAAACCGAATACATTGCAACTTACACCTTAACACTCTCTAAATCGCTTACATCCATCAAACAAGAAGTGATAAAACAATCCCCTACTCCTTCCAACCCGGCAGTTTATTCATTTTTCCCCAACCAGATAGCATCATTAGAATACACAATTATTCCCATTGTAAAACGAATGTTGATGAAGCTGGTCGCTTAAAATTTTCCTTTAGTAATTTCCTTCAAATAATATCCACAAAATAATTTTTCATATCTTAAATGGTTCAAAAACAAATACTTAAACTTTTTGTGGATTAAATGATAAAACTTGTGAATTATTAAATTATTCTTCCTCTTTACCTTTGTCCTTCCAATTTTATTCCACATCTATAATTTCTCAAAATATAACTATTAAAATCATTTCATTATGACAACGGAAAAAATATTACAGGAAAACAAAGACCGCTTCGTTCTATTCCCAATCCAATACCATGATATCTGGGAAATGTACAAAAAAGCCGAGTCCTCTTTTTGGACTGCTGAAGAAATAGACCTGGCACAAGACCTGCAGGACTGGAATAACAAACTCAACGATAATGAAAGACATTTCATCAAGCATGTCCTGGCTTTCTTTGCCGCCAGCGATGGAATTGTCAACGAAAATCTTGCAGTAAATTTCTTAAACGAAGTTCAATTTCCCGAAGCACGTTGCTTCTATGGCTTTCAGGTGATGATTGAAAACATCCATTCCGAAACTTACTCCTTACTTATCGACACATACATCAAGGATAGCGAGGAAAAACACAAGCTCTTCCATGCTATTGACACAGTTCCTTGTGTCGGTAAAAAAGCCGAATGGGCACTTCGATGGATTAAAAACGGTTCTTTCGTAGAACGTTTAATTGCTTTTGCTGCCGTAGAAGGCATCTTCTTCTCCGGTTCATTTTGCTCTATTTTCTGGCTCAAAAAACGTGGCCTAATGCCCGGTCTAAGTTTCTCCAACGAACTCATCTCCAGAGATGAAGGATTGCATTGTGATTTCGCTTGCCTGCTTTATACTAAATACATCGAAAACAAATTGTCCGAAGAAAAGGTAAAACAAATCATCACCGACGCTGTTGCAATTGAAAAAGAATTCGTAAGAGATGCAATTCCTGTAAAACTTATTGGTATGAATGCCGATTTAATGTGTCAATACATAGAATTTGTTGCCGATAGATTATTAGTTGCACTCGGCTATTCCAAAGTTTACAATGCCACCAATCCATTTGATTTCATGGAAATGATTTCTCTGCAAGGCAAAACTAACTTCTTTGAAAAACGAGTGTCTGAATATAAAAAAGCGGCTGTAGGTAGTAAACTTGAAGAGAAAACATTCAAGTTAGACGAAGATTTTTAATTTTTTCTTTTAATTACCAATTAAATTTTGGCTCTCCCAAAAAGAATTATTTTTCTAATTCTATAGAAATCTCTTTCTCAACTCTCTAAAAAAATGAGCAAGCAAAACAGAACCATAAAAATTGAACCTCAAGATAGTGTTTTACTTAACAACACGTTACGGCTCAATGCAACTGTTTTGCCTAAGCAACTTGAAAATAAAATCATTCATCAGGATATTTTTGAAGCCCTTCCATTCTTACCAGAAAAATTTGTGGACTTGCTCATTATTGACCCACCTTACAATCTCACTAAAAACTTCAACAGTGCTACATTTAAGTCAATGACCGAAACAGAATATGAAAACTGGATAGATTCATGGTTCAAACCCCTATTGAAAATACTTAAACCCACAGCAACCGTTTATGTTTGTTGTGATTGGAAATCTTCTGTGTCTATCTATAACGTGCTTTCTAAATACTTGATTATTAGAAACCGCATCACGTGGGAAAGAGAAAAAGGAAGAGGCGCACTCTCAAACTGGAAAAACTGCTCCGAAGATATCTGGTATGCCACCTTCTCCGATGATTATTATTTCAACCCCGATACTGTAAAACTCTTACGTAAAGTATTAGCACCATATCGCGATGAAAATAAACAAGCAAAGGATTGGTTTGTAGCTAATGATGGCACTGCTTACCGACTTACTTATCCTTCCAACTTATGGACTGATATTACTATCCCTTTCTGGTCAATGCCTGAAAACACACCTCATCCTACTCAAAAACCCGAAAAACTTATTGCAAAACTTATTCTCGCCAGTAGTAAAAAAAATGATTTTGTATTTGATCCTTTTTTAGGTTCAGGAACTACTGCCGTTGTAGCCAAAAAATTAAACAGAAAATATTGTGGTATTGAGATTAATGACGAATACTGCATCTATGCAGAAAAAAGATTAAAATTGGCTGAAGAAAATCCTTCCATTCAAGGATATGAAAACGGCTATTTTCTTGAAAGAAATACCTCATTTGAAAAATTAAAAAAAGATAAACAAAACGCATTCATATCAAAAGATTTATTCACAACTGGTAGTGAATAAAAAAAATAATTTTAACAAACATATTCTAATTTCAATACCGAACTTTACATTAAAAACTTAATACTATGTATGTCATTAAAAGAAATGGTACCAAAGAACCCGTGCAATTTGACAAAATAACTGCACGGATAAAAAAACTCTGCTATGGATTAGATATGAATTATGTAGACCCTGTAGTGGTAGCAATGAAAGTCATCAATGGAATTTACGATGGTATCACTACAACAGAACTTGACAATCTTGCAGCAGAAACAGCCGCTACAATGACCACTAAACACCCCGATTATGCCATTCTCGCTTCTCGCATCGCTGTTAGCAATTTACACAAAAACACGCTCAAAAGTTTTTCTCAAACTGTAGAATTACTTTACAATTACAAAGACCCGAAAACCGGTCAGAAAGCACAACTCATCGCCGATGATGTTTATGAAATCATCATGAAACATCGTCAGGAACTTGATTCTGCTATTATCTATGATCGGGACTTTGGATACGATTATTTTGGATTTAAAACACTTGAACGTTCATATCTGCTCAAAATCAATGGAAGAGTAGCCGAACGCCCTCAACACATGCTCATGCGTGTAGCGGTCGGAATTCACAAAGAAGACATCAAAGCCGCTATTGAAACCTATAACCTGATGAGTGAAAAATGGTTCACTCATGCTACACCAACTTTATTTAATGCCGGAACCCCCAAGCCACAAATGTCCTCCTGTTTCTTACTTCAAATCAAAGAAGATAGTATTGATGGTATTTATGACACACTGAAAGATTGTGCTAAAATTTCCCAAAGTGCTGGCGGAATTGGACTTGCTATTCATAAAGTAAGAGCAACAGGTTCCTACATCAAAGGAACTAATGGTACTAGCAATGGTATTATCCCAATGCTCAAAGTGTTCAATGAAACCGCTCGTTACGTAGATCAAGGTGGTGGGAAACGTAAAGGATCCATTGCCGTTTATCTAGAACCATGGCATGCTGATATTTTTGAATTCCTTGATATTCGTAAAAATCATGGAAAAGAAGAATTACGCGCTCGTGATTTGTTTACCGCTCTCTGGATCTCTGATTTATTCATGAAAAGAGTAGAAAACGATGAACACTGGACACTGATGTGCCCAAATGAATGTCCCCGGACTATATGAAGTTTATGGACAAAAATTTGAAGAACTCTATACCTCTTATGAAAAAGCTGGTAAAGGTCGTAAAACCATTCGTGCTCGGGAACTATGGGAAGCCATTATTGAATCGCAGATTGAAACTGGTAATCCCTACATGCTCTATAAAGATGCCTGCAACGAAAAATCCAATCAAAAAAATTTGGGAACTATCCAATCATCTAATTTGTGTACAGAAATTATTGAATACACTGCTCCTGATGAGATTGCTGTGTGTAATCTTGCATCTATTGCCTTGCCTAAATTTGTTGATGAAAAAAATAGAACTTTTGATTTCAATAAATTAGTGGAAGTAACAAAAGTAGTAACACGAAACTTGAATAAAATTATTGATTTAAACTATTACCCTGTTCCAGAAGCGCGAAAATCCAATCTGCGTCACCGTCCAATTGGTATTGGCGTTCAAGGTCTTGCTGATGCTTTTATTTTAATGAGATATCCATTTGATAGTGAAGAGGCCAAACAATTAAACAGAGATATTTTTGAAACCATTTACTTTGCTGCACTCACCGCCAGCAATGAATTAGCCAAAGAATATGGTCCTTATGAAACGTATGAAGGTTCTCCAATCTCCCAGGGAATTTTCCAATTTGATATGTGGGGCGTAAAAACCCTCTAATCGTTGGGACTGGGAAGGACTACGTCAAAATATCTTAAAATATGGCGTGAGAAACTCTTTGCTCATAGCACCAATGCCTACTGCTTCAACCTCTCAAATCCTGGGAAATAACGAATGTTTTGAACCATTTACTTCAAACATCTATGTAAGAAGAGTATTATCCGGTGAGTTTATTGTAGTAAACAAATATCTCTTAAGAGATTTAGTGAAGTTAGGCCTCTGGGAATGATACAATAAAAAATAAAATCATTGCTGCAAATGGTAGCATTCAGAACATAGATGAAATTCCACAAGAACTAAAAGATTTGTATAAAACCGTATGGGAAATTAAACAAAGACACATTTTAGACATGGCGGCAGACCGTGGTGCATTCATAGACCAATCCCAATCGCTCAATTTATTCATGCAAGATGTGATGTAGCCAAATTATCTAGTGCTCATTTCTATGCCTGGAAAAAAGGATTAAAAACAGGCATGTATTACTTAAGAACAAAAGCTGCTGCTGACGCTATTAAATTTACAGTAGAACAAAGTGCTCTAAAGCCACAGGTATTGAATAACGAAGATGCATTAGTGGTAGAACTCAGTAATGCCGGCACAATTGATAAAAAAGTAGTTGAAAATTTAGTACCAGATCCCAATGCTTCTAAAATTAATCTTCCCATTGAAACCATCTGCTTCCGAACAAATATCGTGTTCATTGGACAATCCAGATGGATGTATTATGTGCGGTTCATAATTACGTGTATTCAAAGAAAACTCTTTGTTTTTTGCCCCTTTTAGTTTACTAAAAAGGGGCTTTTTTATTCATGATGGTATTTTTGACCTTTTATAATTGTAAATGCTCTATACAATTGCTCTAAAAAATAAGCCGTACCATCTCGTGAGAGAAAGTCATTTTTGATAAACTTATTTTTTCAGAATATTGTTGTTTAATATCTCTTGAAAATCCATAAGGACCACCCGTTACAAAAACAATTCTTTGTCCACGTATCAAACTCTTATTTAACCAATTACTAAATTCAATAGAACACATTTCCTTACCTTTTTCATCCAGTAATACCACATAATCATTCGGTTTTAATTGCTTTAAAATTGCTGCCTGTTCCTCTTTCAATTGTTCCTCAATGCTTTTGTATCTAACATTTTTTGGCATAATTATTGTAATTAATTCAAAACGACAATAATGTTTCAATCTGTCCTCATATTCAGATATTAGTTTCTGAAGTAAGGACGATGAAACTTTATCAATAACAATCAAACTAACAATCATATATTATTATTTTGTAATATTGCATCAAAATGAAAATATTATTTTCTATAGTTTTTCTTTCACTATTTACTTTAGTTGATGTTAGTGATGAGATTATTAGTGCCTTAAAATACGGCAAACATCAAGAAATATACAAATATTTTGACGATAAAGTAATCATTAAAATTTTAGAAAAAGAAGATTTGTTAAGTAAAGAACAATGTTCTGCTAATCTATCTGTATTTTTTGAGAAAAACCCTATTAAGAGTTTCTCATTAGTTCAAAACACGCAATTATCTTCAACTGCTCAATTCATTTATGGCATAATAGATACTGGAAACAATAAATATAAAATTTCTATTCTCATCAAAAAGGACCATATTGTCCCAGCTCCGAGTCGATTATTCAGAATAAGTCCTCTCTTTTTATTTCCTGTAAATAACTAAACCTATTAACCAGATTAAACAAAAATCATTCATAAAGTTAATATTTAAAAATAGAAAAATCATATTTTGATTACTTAAAAAGTGATAGAAAACTTTTACAAAGTTTGAACCCAAATTATGCAATAGGATTAATGAAATTTGAATTTACGTGTAAAATCTTTGTATTTTAAACACCAAGAACACAATGAAATAAACCAAGTCCACAAAGTTCTGATACAATTTCAAGCGAAAAACGCTTTGCGTGCTTTGTAAAAAAACTTCGCGTGCTTCGTGGTTTAAATAAATTAAGAATGAAATTAATTAAAACCAAATCGGTGATACGTATTTTTGTTGAAATCTCAATAAAATAAAGCAATGTATAGAATATGCTAATTTTTTAATGCATAATTCGGGATGAACATTACTTAATAGGGAACAATTAGCACGAAATGCTTTTGTGAGGGAAACTAACATCTTTCATTGAATAACAACTTTAATAATAAAAAAACTGCTCATTGAAAAATGAGCAGTTTTTTATTAGTTGAGTATTTACTTATTCATTAATGCAGCAGGGTAACGTGACCAATTTTATAATGAACATTCTTTAAAGCATCTCTGTATCGTATCTTATACACATACACATCTTGAGGTAATTTTTGTCCACTCTTAGTGCCATCCCAACCTTTTGTTATGTCATTCGTTTTGAAAATTATATGTCCCCATCTATCATAAATTAGCATTTCGTATCCACCTTCTAAATCCAATCCGTAAGGTGAATAAACTGGTTTGAATTCTTCATTCAATCCATCATCATTAAATGGTGTAAATGCATCAGGAACATAAAAACCAAACTCATTTTTAACGGTAATCGTTTTAGTAACAGAATCTCTACAACCATAGATATTAGTTACCCATAAAGTAACAGGATAGGCACCAGCAGCAGTAAATGTAGTTGAAGTATTTACTTCACTTGTACTGTAGATGTTAGCAACATTCCAGGTATAAGTATTGCCACTAACTGGTGACGAATTATTCAATAACATTATTTCACCATTAGCAACAGTCAGTTCATAACCAGGATCAGCGATAAAATCTGCATCAGGTCTTGGGTAAACAACCAACTGATTAGGCATTACTGAATACGCAGTACATCCCACATCATCAATATAACCCACACCCACACTATAAGTTCCTGGATTGGTAAGAATAGGATTGTAAGAGAAACCTTGATATGGTGGTAACTCTTGCACCAACCATGTAATTGTTCCAACACTCACCGAATTTACACTTAAATTGAACTCCGCTGGCGTACAAGCCCTTAAAGGATTAGCTACGATATTTATGGTTGGTTGTGGACTAACTTTAACAGAAATAGTACTTGCATCAGGACATAATGTTGCAGTTGGTGTAGAGTGAGTAGAATACTGTAAAGTAAATACGCCAGGTCCTGAAAGAGATGGATTAAAAATTCCGCCGTTTACTCCGGCACCTGCCCATGTTCCACCTGGATATTGAGCAATAGAATTTAAATTAAATGATTGAGCATTGTAACAGAAAGGTCCTGCCGTTCCGGTTAAAGTAGCCGGAACAAATTGTTCTACTGAAATATTCGTTGTGGCTGTTTTCTGACATGCTCCATTGGATGCAAAAATTGTATATGTAATAACATTAATACCAATATTAGCAGCGTTTGGATAAAAAACTCCATTGGCAGTTAATGCATTGGATGTACCAAATGTACCCCCCATTGGAGTTACAGTAACTTGTTGGGGTGGGAATGTGTTACAGAATGGTCCCATGGGTACAAAAGAAGGTGTAGGTAAGGAATCAATACTAACAACAAGATAAGACGTATCAGGACATAAGGAAACGGTTGGAACAGAATGATTGAAATACGTGAGTGTATATGTACCTGCACCTGCAGCGCTTGGATTAAATATCCAACCATTTACTCCATTACCACTCCATAATCCATTATTATCTGCTACGAGTGCCTGAAGGTCTACCGTAGGATTCGGTAAACACAAGGGTGATATGGTTCCTGTTAACGTTGCAGGATGGTATTGTTCTACGCTTATCGTTTTTGTAGAACTTGCAGAGCAAGTACCACTTCCCACTGTATACATCACTGTATTATTACCGATGCTTGCTAAAGAAGGTGTAAAAACTCCACTGTTGTTTAGATATGAAGTCGTAGTCCAGGTACCAGTATTGGGAGAAACTGTTAATTGCAAAGGAGCAAAATTATCACAAACGACATTAGGTGCAGATATAGTAGGAGTGGCAGGGACATATATTTGCACAGTTGCTGCCTGGCTTTGTGCACAGTTTACCTGATTAATAGGATTTACAGTTACTGTATATATCATCGTTGTACTTGCAGTAACTGTTGGAATACACATGGTTGATTGAGTATTGGTTGAAGATAGGAAAGTAGAAGGTGTCCAGTTATAGGTGAATTGAGAAGGGTTAGCACCCGCACAATTTCCAAATCGTACATTAGGACGATTGGTAGATGTCGTTCCACTGGCTTGACCACATGCAGGATTTGAATCACTATAATAATAAACACACCGAACTACCCCCGTATTTGTAGAAGGCATGATGGGATTAGAAGTGTAACCTACCATGTTGTAACAAATATCCACTAATATATTTGATGTACCATCCCAATCATAATTCACTGTAAAATTATGCGTATTCCAACCATTGACTGGTGTATAATTAGAAGGTCCCCATACTGTCGTTAACCCATTATTGTCAAAAGAAGATGTTAGTTGAGTTGCAGATGTACATTTTATTTTAATTGTAAAAGCGGGTAAGGTTCCAATATAACCGCTTGGAATTGAACTTACAAAAAATGCTATTGAACTTAGTTTCCCGGGTTGAACACCAGCAGCTAATAGCTCAGCAGCGGTGAACAATAATTGATGTCGTGCATTTCTATACCAGTTTCCGTAAACAGATGGCCACGTAGTTGAAGAGTTTTGATTATTTCCATTTCCCACTTGTATTATATTTGGACTGGTACACATTCCAGAAGCTGGACCACAAGATGTTGGTGCCATTGTACCAAAATTTACCGCTAAATTCACGGTACCCGTATTACATAAAGTAGCAGTAGTTGGAGTGACTGTAAAACTCCAGTTATATGGGCTGATTGTAAATGTCGTTGTATAAAAACAAGATCCGTCAAATACAGTAGCCGTATATGTACCTATAGCAAGCCCTGTCAAACTATCTTTTTTGCTATAACTTGTCAGAGTATGATTATAACTTGCACCTGTTACTGAATAAGAGAAAGGCCCGGTATTGGGTGTTTGAAGATTTACGGTAGCGTATCCCACATTACCACTGGAAGGACATATTGAAGCCACACTACTCATCTGAATATTACCGATTGGGTTAGTAGATTGGAGAGTGTATTTTACCGAATCTTTACAACCTTGCGCTGTAATATAAGACATGTAGATATTCATACCATTGGAAGGCGGTGTTACGGTCATACTGGATTGTCCATTAAATGCAGTAGCTGGTAAAAAATTAGACCACCACCATTGATATCCCGTTCCGCCGGGAGGTGCATTAATCACAGCAAATGGATTACCATTACAATAGTATACTGTTTGAGTGGAAAAAGTTGGTGGTTTAGTTCCTACCTGAACGGTGGCTGTTGCAAATCCACAGGAAACTGCAGTCACTGTAACAGAATAAACACCTGGTGGCAAATTAACTGCTGTGTTGGTTGTACTTACAGTGGCTCCACTGCTATTTGCCCAGGTAAAATTATAGCCAGTATTACTACCAGTTACATTTACCCAGGTAGAACCGCTGGATCCATTAACGCAACTTGGATTTGAACCAATAGCAGTGATTTGAACGTTGGAAATTTTTATGGTATCGTTAAGAGTTACAGTACAACCACTACCTGTTACCATTTGCACCTGATACACTTGACCAGTAATAGCAGGATTTACAGTAATGGTGGGTGTATTACCTCCCTGTGATGCAGGAACGGGTGTACCAGAGGGTGTATACCATTGATATGCTACAAAACCTGCAGGCGCGGTAAGAATAGCAGAATTAGTACCCATACACATACTGGAAGTGGCACCACCAGAAGAACATTCTGCATCTACATAAGCATAAGCTTCATGTCCACCCCAACAACAACCACCAACTGTGAATTCTAAATAAACAGTTGTTACAGTAGAATATATAGGAGATGTTAAATCAACAGAATATAGGCGCCAAGGTCTAAATAAATACCATGATGATCTAGATGAAATTTTAAATGAAGTATCACTTGCTGCTTGTGTTGCATTTATATCATAATTACCACATATCCCCCCTAATGGATTCATATTTTGATCCAATACTCTTACTCTAAAATATGGTTGTTCATTATTTGCGTGTCCTGGATTATTTAATATTACTGCAAAGGCAAATTGAATATTTTTATTTCCGGGGGTAATATTAAAAGTATATGTCATTCTGCAAGCTCTATAACTTGCTTGATTATATCCATTTAACCTAACACTATAAGGATCATTAAAAAAGGGACATTTAAAAGGAATTTGAGAGACATGGTTACCTCCAATATTCAGAGTCGCTATAGAATCATATCCACCCTGAAAATAACCATTAGGACCATTTGGATTAGTAGGGGGTATATTCATTAATGTATGATAATTAGTACTATTTAGAGCAGCATTATTACCTTGAGGGGAGTTAACACCATTGGAAACAAGAGTATATACAGGAGAATTAGCCCCAGATCCGCCACAGGTATTTGAGTTACCTACACTCGCACCCCAATTATTGAAATTACCTAATTCAAAACTGGCATTCGAACAATAAGCACTTTGAATTTGATAGCCACCTATTTCTTTTGATGAAATATTGTTTGCATAAGGATCATAATTACCTTTCTGAATTTTTACCAGATTATTTGGATCCAACAAGCCATTTTTAATCTTGTATTGTAATTCAAGTTCATAAATCCTTCTTTCAATATACATTGAAATATCATTTTCAGTTTTTGCACCATTTTTAATGGCCTCTTGTAGCAAAATCTCTTTACTCACTCCTAATTTCTCAAGAGGTATTGAAACCGTCGTGGAAAAATTATTTTGTGTAAAAAAACTATTACCATAAAATAAAATTCCAATAAGTATTATCTTAAAAGTTTTCATAATTTTAAATTTGCCTTCAAATATAAATAATATTCCGTTCATCCAGAATATTTTTCGCTCAATAAAACAGCCCATTCAATAAATAAAACATACTATTCACACAATGAGACAAAAATTAACACTTAAAAAGGGGTAAAAATTTACAAGAAAATAAAATTTACATCAATCATTCATCACCACAATTTTTTTATTAAGTACCTTTTGGTTGATGAATTCTACTTGAAGAAAATAAATTCCATCTGGAATTTTTACATTGAGTTGGAAATTTTTATCATTAATTTCTTTTAATTCATAAATTTGTTTTCCACTTATATCCAGAATTTTCACAGATTTCATGATTTCATTTGAGAGCAAATTAATCTCATTTGCAGTTGGATTTGGATAAATTAGTACTTCATTATCCCCTACATTTACTTCGTTTACACTGGTAATATTCACTGTCTTTCTCACTAAAAAATCATCAAAATAAAATCCGTCTTCTGTACCATAGATATCAGATGTCAATACAAATTTGAACAACACATTATTACCCACATAAGGCGTTAAGTCAATCTCTTCTTTTACCCAATCGGTTTGTTTGCCATCGTAAACAGGATTAGTGCCGCCAAAAGAAGATGGTGGCGTTTGATATTTAGAGCATAATGCTGTCCATGTACTACCATTATTAGTGCTAATGTACAAATTCACAAAATCATAATTTTTTTCTGTAACAAACTTTGTATAATATTGAAGATGTGCATAATTAGCATTGGTCAAATCCAGAGCATTTTTCAAAACAATGTATTTATTGGTATTATTAGAATAATTTCCTGATGGACTATCTGTAATGCTTGAAGGAGATGAAACGGAACTGTTATTTGTTACACCCCAACCATTGGTATTCCAATTTGAAAGAGAGTTGCCATTATCATAAAGTAGAGTAATTGGAGATCCATATACTTTTTGTATAGTGTCTTGATGTGTGTAAAATCCATTATTAATGGCTATAATGTACTTAATCTTTTGCCCTTGAATTAATCCACTAGATAATGTAAAGGGAATAGAGTCCATTATTTTTTGATTGATGCTAAGCGTATATGCCTTTGGAGTTCCAGTAGATGAAATGCCACTTATGGGTAAAATTGAAACTGTAAAATGTCCATTTCCTGTTACACCCAATCGATGGATAGAATAATTGATAAAACCATTTGAATTTATGAAGTTATCTTCTTCATCATTTATTGTAGCATAATTTGTGGCTAACAAGCCAAAATGTAGATTTTGATAAAAAGTTGTTTTACAAATATCTATTATTCTACTTGCGGGTGGCCAGAATCCATCATTGGCAGAGCCAGCTTCTGGAGTGGTAGAAAATATTTTATTCTTGGTAGTTTGTTCTCCATACATCCAGTCATCACTATCGCCGTTTGTAACATAATTGACGGTCTGGTCACCTGTTCCATACAAGAATCTATCTTCTCTTGTCAAGTGTTTTCCCCAATTTATAAATGTAATTGAATCAGGCGTTAAATAACTGGCTATGTATCCCCATGGATAAATATACAGATTGCTATAAGTGTGCGCATTTAAAGCATTGACAAACTGATGTGCTACACAAAAATCCCGCACCGCTTGTGTTTCCGGTTCTGAAAATGGGCCGGTGCCACGATAAGTATCAGAATTGGTATTAGGAGAAGAACCTACATTATCATAACCCCACATGTATCCATAGTTTCTATTCAAATCTACTCCATAAGTACCATCGCCATTGTTTCTTCTGTTTTTTCTAAACATTCCACCCCCATTGGGATTGGTAGTACGATTATATTCATAACCATCAGGATTTACACACGGTATAAAATAGAGTTCAGTATTATTTACAAGAAATTGTACATCAGGATCCGTATTATAATTTTCTAACAAATACCACATAAAGAAAATCAATTGAGACAATGATGCAGGTTCTCTGGAATGGTGGAGCGCTGTATAAAGCACTTCTGGTTCAGGTTCATCGCTATTGGGATTATCGGATATTTTCACATAATAAATAGGTCTTCCTTGAATACTATTGATTGGACTTATCGGTTGTTTTACAGTTATTAGATTAGGATACAATAGCGCCATACTATCCAATATCTGATACATTTCATTTAATGTAAAAAATCCGCCCATACTACCTAAATGAAAATGAGATGGTTTTTGAAAATTAAACATATCGCAATTACTCATAAAATAAACTTTTTCTGTATTCATTGATTGATTTCTTTCTTGATAGTATCTACTCATATCTTCAATGAGAATTTCATAATTGACAGATGTTTGCTTAATTAAATTCAATTCGCTTTCAGAAACTTCAGTGATAATGCGTTCATTGGAAAAATGTGCATGGTCAATCGCTACGCCTTTTTGAGCCAGTTGTAATAATATCTCATTTGGAGAACCTATTAATTGAACACGATAATAT
This sequence comes from Bacteroidia bacterium, assembly GCA_026003255.1. Classification (GTDB taxonomy): domain Bacteria; phylum Bacteroidota; class Bacteroidia; order B-17B0; family Aurantibacillaceae; genus BPGX01. The sequence goes on from BPGX01000010.1 coordinate 20,176, forward strand.
TTTTCCTGTGTTTGAGCAGTTATAAAAATTGAAATTAAAAATATTAACTTCAAGAAGAAAAGTTTTTTCATATATTTTTTTGCGGAAATTTAATTAATCATTGTCTAATGTTTTAGCCATAAACTGTAAATTATGATAAGCGGTTAAAATCCAAATTTATTGGTTACTCCAATTATGTTAGTTGTTATTAAAAAACATTGAATATTTTATCATTATTTTTGCGAAAAAAAATGAGATACTTTTTTGTACTTGGTTTTATATTATTCTACATTCATCATTTAGTTTCACAAATTAGTATTTTAAGCAAATTTAATGGCACTGCTAATGCAGGTAGCAAAGGTGAATTAGAAGTTTTTATTACCAAAAATAACATCAATAGTTTTGCTAAATATCAATTAGAATTCCCAGATGGAATAAGCGTTTCAGATATAGACAATCAGGGGGGAAATTTTACAATAGAAGGGAATAAAGCGAAAATAGTTTGGATCAATTTACCAAAAGAAAAAAGTTTTACCATAAAATTAAAAATAACCTTTACAGAACAGGTTACATTCCCTGTAACACTTTATCAAAAATTCTATTATCTGGAAAATAGTATTAAAAAAGAAATTTCAGCAGAACCTCTTATTATTCAAAAATCGGAAAGCGTGACAATGGAAATAAAAAGCAGCGAGAATAAAAATGAAAACATTACAATAACAACTAGCCAACAAGAGTATTCAACCAAACCTAAATCACAAAAAGAAGAAAAAAAAGCCACACACACAGCAACCACTTCTGATATTCAAAAAACATCATCTCAAAACAATACGACAAATAACAAAAATACCTCGTCAGAATATACTTACAAAATACAAGTAGCTGCAAGCCCTACAAAGCCCGACATTTCTGCTTTCTCCAATCTTGGAAAAGTGGAAGTTATGCAACATAAAGGCATGTATAAGGTACTAATTGATAAAGAATTCACTTCAAAAGAAGAAGCATTACAATACAGAGAACAAGTGATGCAAAAAGGTTATTCAGGCGCTTTTTTAGTTAAATTTCAAAATGGTCAAAGAGTAAATTAAAAATTTTAACTATCGCACTTTCCTTTTGTACTTAAACCACCGTATCAAAAAAAACTCTCTTTTATTCTCATTATACATTTTTGCCTTCTTTAAAGTTTTTTTCATTCGCTTGTAAGTTTTTTTATCCTGTAATTGCTTGTGGTGTTTTTTAATTCGCTTTTTCTCCATTCGTTCAATCTTTCTCTTTTCTCTTGCTTCTTTCCGCTCTTCACGGGCAATATACCTTTCTTTTTGAATTTCTGCTTTGGTTTTGCCTTGATATTTAAATGCTTCTAAATAACGAATCTGTGCTGAACACAACGACACTTTCATCAGAAAAATAAAGAAAAAAATTATGTAGTTAACTTGTTTCATTCATCACAAATATAAGTATTTTTTACTGAAACATTAAATCTTTACTTTTGTTGCGAAGAATATTAAACATTCATTATGAACAAAGAAGAGATAATCAAAAGAATGCAGGAATTAGCCGAACAAATAGAAGAACACAACTATCGTTATTATGTATTGGATAAACCCACTATTAGCGATTATGAATTTGATAAATTATTAGAAGAATTACAACATTTAGAAAAACAATATCCTGATTTAGTTTTACCCAATTCTCCCACTCAACGAGTTGGCGGCACCATCACAAAAATTTTTCCAACTGTTAAGCATCAATACCCTATGCTTTCTTTATCCAATACGTATTCTATTGAGGAACTGAATGAATTTGACCGTCGTGAGAAAGAATTATTAGAACTGCCATTGCATCATAAAGTAGAATATGTTTGTGAATTGAAAATTGATGGATTGAGTATTAGTTTAATTTACGAAAATGGATTATTGGTTCGTGCAGTAACTCGTGGCGATGGAATACAGGGTGATGATGTTACTACTAATGCAAAGACAATTCGTTCTATTCCATTAAAACTCAAAGGAAATTATTTGAAAAAATTTGAAGTGCGAGGTGAAATATTTATGCCTATCAAAGTATTTGAAAAACTCAACAAAGAACGAGAAGAAGTAGGCGATGAGCCATTTGCCAATCCCCGCAACGCCGCATCGGGCACTATGAAATTACAGGACTCTTCTGAAGTCGCCAAACGTCATTTAGATGCCTTTCTGTATTATCTTTTGAGCGATGAACTCCCCTACTCTACTCACTGGGAATCATTGAAACACCTGAAAGAATGGGGATTTAAGGTGAATGAAAATACCGAACTATGTCATGGTATTGATGAAGTAAAAAGATACATTGAAAAATGGGAAGACAAACGATGGCATTTGCCTTATGAAACAGACGGCGTAGTCGTTAAAGTAAACGACCTGAAATATCAGAAAACACTTGGAAACACCGCCAAATCACCACGTTGGGCAGTGGCATTCAAGTACAAACCAGAGCAAGCAACTACTCAACTTTTGAGTATCTCTTATCAAGTAGGAAGAACTGGAGTTGTAACGCCTGTAGCCAACCTTGAACCGGTACTTTTAGCAGGTACAAAAGTTAAACGTGCTTCCTTGCACAATGCCGATATTATTGAAAAACTGGACTTACACGAACACGATTATGTCATCGTTGAAAAAGGCGGAGAAATCATTCCTAAAATTGTAGGAGTAGATAAATCAAAACGAACTCTGTTTAGCCACAAGATAAAATTTATTACACATTGTCCGGAATGTGGCACCAAACTTGTCCGCAATGAAGACGAGGCAGCTTATTATTGTCCAAATGAATTTGGTTGTCGTCCGCAAATTATTGGAAAAATTGTCCACTTTGTATCCCGCAAGGCAATGGACATTCAGAGTTTGGGCGAAGAAACGATTGAATTATTATACAATCATCATCTTATTAAAAATGTTGCAGATTTATATGAATTAAAAGTTGAACAAATTGTACCATTAGAACGAATGGGCGAAAAATCGGCACAAAATATTATTAACGGAATTGAAGAAAGTAAAAAGCGACCATTTGAAAGAGTTTTGTTTGGGCTTGGAATTCGTCATGTTGGTGAAACATTGGCTAAAAAGATAGCAAGAAATGCCGGGTCTATTGAATGTTTACAACAAATGTCGGAAGAAGAACTTATGCAAATTGAAGATGTAGGAGAAACGATTGCTCATTCCATAAAAGATTTCTTTTCTAAAAAACAAAACATTGAATTGATTGAACGTTTGAAAAAACATGGATTGCAATTTGAAATTGAGAAAAATTTTCATCAATCTGATAAATTAAAAGGTTTGACGATTGTTATATCCGGAACATTCAAAAGATGGAGCCGGGATGAATTAAAAGAACTCATTGAACGTAATGGGGGGAAAAATACTTCTTCGGTTAGTAAGAAAACTTCCTTCCTTTTAGCGGGCGAAGATCCGGGACCAGAAAAAATGAAAAAGGCAAGAGAATTGGGAGTTAAGATATTAAACGAAGAAGAATTTGCAAAAGTGGTATCCTAAAAAAAGATTTACTTTTTTGCTAAAAAGTAATAGAAAATTGATGTACATTTGCCCTCTAACAAAGTTTGAATTATGCCAGTTATAAAAATTGATGGCAAAGAAATTGAAGTTCCGAAAGGAACAACCATTCTTCAAGCAGCCAGATTGTTAGGTAAAGATTATGCACCACCCGCTATGTGTTATTACAGCAAAGTAAAAGGCACAGGTGGTTTTTGCAGAACTTGTTTAGTGAAAGTTACCAAGAGTTCGGCACAAAATCCCAATCCAATGCCCAAGTTGGTGGCATCTTGTAGAACGGAGGTAATGGACGGAATGGAAGTGGAAAACTTTACTAATCCGGAAGTTTTAGAAGCCAGAAAAGGTGTGGTGGAATTCTTGTTAATCAACCATCCATTGGATTGTCCGATTTGCGACCAGGCCGGTGAATGTAAATTACAAGATTTATCCTATGAACACGGCGCCGCACAAGGAAGATATGAGTTTGTCCGCAGAGAATTTGAACCTATTGACATTGGTGATAAGATTCAATTACACATGAAACGTTGTATTCACTGTTACAGGTGTATTAAAACGGTGGAACAATTAGCGCCAGAACATCGTGTACATGGTATGATACATCGTGGCGATAGTTCAGAAATTTCCACTTACATACAAAATGCTATCGACCACGAATATAGTGGTAATATAATTGATGTTTGTCCAGTAGGTGCCTTGACGGATAAAACTTTCCGATTTAAGAGTCGTGTGTGGTTTACAAAGCCGGTAGATGCGCATCGCAACTGCAGTAAATGTTGTGGGAAAGTGCGCTTGTGGCTAAAGGGTGAAGAGGTATTGAGAGTTACTGCCAGAATGGACGAATGGGGAGAAGTTGAGGATTTTATATGCAACGAATGTCGTTTTGAAAAAAAGAAAAAATCGGATTGGATCATAGAAGGTCCTTCTAAAATCAGCAGAAAATCGGTTATTTCAATCAATCACTATCAACACCTGAACGAATTAAAAGTTCAGGTCATGAAACAACAAAAAGCATTGGGCTTTATTCCATTCAATAAAAGACCTTAAAATACTTTACTATGGCTTTATCAACATTTTTGATTGTAAAAATTTTGCTTTGTATTATTGTGTTTGCAATATCATTAGGAGTTGCAGCTTATTCCACTTTGTGGGAACGTAAGTTTGCGGCGTTTTTACAAGATAGAATTGGTCCCAACAGAGCAGGACCCGGCGGAATTTTTCAACCATTAGCCGATGGTGGTAAGTTGTTCTTTAAGGAAGAAATTATTCCTGATGTATCAAACAAATTTCTGTTTGTTTTAGGTCCCAGTTTGTTTATGATAACTGCATTAATGACGGGAGTGGTTATCCCATGGGGTAAAGATTTTATATGGAATGGACAAAAAATCGCTCTTCAGATTACGGACATTAATGTAGGCGTGTTGTATTTATTGGGTGTTGTTTCTATTGGTGTGTATGGGATTATGATTGGAGGATGGGCATCAAATAACAAATACGCTTTGCTTGGTGCGTTACGGGCTTCATCACAAATGATTAGTTATGAGATTGCGATGGGCATTTCTATCATTGCACTTATCATTTCTGCTGGTGGAACATTGAGTTTAAAAGAAATTGTTGAAAATCAGGATGTAGGCATGGCGAACTTCGTATATCAACCTTTGGGATTTTTAATTTTCTTTGTATGTGCTTTGGCTGAGGCCAATCGTGCGCCTTTTGATTTACCTGAAACAGAGAGTGAATTAGTCGGGGGTTATCATACGGAGTACTCTTCTATGAAGTTGGGTTTATACTTGTTTGCAGAATACATCAATATGTTTATTTCATCGGCTGTGATGAGTGCGTTGTATTTTGGTGGTTACAATTTTCCTTTTGCACAAGAAGTTTATTCAGCATTGGGATTGCAAGAAGGAAGTATAGCCATTAGTTTAATTGGAGCAGCGGTATATTTTATCAAGATTGTTATTTTCATTAATGTATTTATGTGGATAAGATGGACATTGCCAAGATTTCGTTTTGACCAGTTAATGAACTTAGGATGGAGATATTTGATACCATTATCTTTATTTAATTTAGTGCTGACAATAGTAATAGAATATTTTAGGGGTAATATAAATTTTCAATAAACTAAACTCTTATGCTTTCACTCACAAATCGCAAAAAGATAGTAAGTAACAAAGAGCAAAACTTTTCAGAAAAAATTTATCTGCCGGGAGTTCTCAAAGGGATGAGTATAACCATTCGTCATTTATTCAAAAAGAAAGCAACCATTCAATATCCGGAAGAAAAAAGACCATTAAGTCCTGTTTTTAGAGGAAGACATGTTTTAAAGAGAGACGAAAATGGGGCAGAACGATGCACAGCGTGTGGATTGTGTGCTCTGGCTTGTCCGGCTGAAGCCATTACCATGGTAGCAGCAGAACGAAAGCCCGGAGAAGAACATTTGTATAGAGAAGAAAAATATGCCAAAGAATATTACATCAACATGTTAAGATGTATATTCTGCGGTTTGTGTGAAGAAGCGTGTCCCAAAGAAGCTATTTTCCTCACAGATAGAATTGTAGATACAGAATTCTGGAGAGAAGATTTTATTTATGGAAAAGATAAATTAGTTGAACCAATAGAAAAAGACAAGAGAATTGATGTAACGAAAAGACAAACTCCGGCTGTTCTGGCATTTAAGAAAATTCCGGGTTTAAGACACAATGTTCTTTATGAACCTAAAAAATTAAAAGAGAAAAAACATCATCAACATTAAAATAAATTTTGAACTATGAAAAAATCTGATAAAAAGAAAAATCAAGTATTTACTGATAAATCAAGAGAGTTTTTATTCAAATATATCAATAATTCTTCTCCAACGGGCTATGAAGCATCCGGCCAACAAATCTGGCTGGATTATTTAAAGCCCTATATTGATGATTATATTGTAGACAATTATGGTTCTGTAGCCGCCATTATCAATCCCGGACAAGATTACAAAGTAGTAATTGAGGCACATGCGGATGAAATTAGCTGGTATGTCAATTATATTACGAACGATGGCTTTATTTATGTTTGTAGAAATGGAGGAAGTGACCATCAAATAGCGCCGTCTAAACGAGTAAATATCTATACAGAAAAAGGTATTGTGAAGGGCATCTTTGGATGGCCAGCCATTCATGTAAGAGAACCGGGTAAAGAAGAACCGCCAACACTAAAAAATATCTTTGTGGATGTAGGATGCAGTTCAAAAAAGGAAGTAGAAAAATTAGGCATTCATGTGGGATGTGTGATGACGTATGAGGATGAATTGATAGAACTAAACGAGAAATTTTTGGTTGGGAGAGCGTTAGATAACCGCATCGGGGGCTTTATGATTGCACAGGTTGCCAGATTATTGGTAGAAAATGGAATAAAACTGCCTTATACTTTATACATTGTAAATTCTGTTCAGGAAGAAATTGGTTTAAGAGGTGCTGAAATGATTTCAAGAAGAATAAAGCCCGATGTGGCCATTATTACAGATGTATGCCACGATACACAAACACCGATGATGGATAAAAAAGTACAGGGAGATATTGCTTGCGGGAAAGGGCCCGTATTGAGCTATGCGCCTGCTGTTCAGAACAATGTATTGAAACAAATTATAGATACTGCTCATAAAGAAAAAATTGAATTTCAGCGTCTGGCATCTTCTCGTTCTACCGGAACAGATACAGATGCCTTTGCTTACAGTGCGGAAGGAGTGCCATCAGCATTAATTTCATTACCTTTGAGATATATGCATACTACAAATGAAACGGTTCATAAAGATGATATTGAAAATGTTGTGTGGTTAATGTACCATACTTTACGAAACATTAAGAAGAATCAGGATTTTCGTTATATTAAATAAAATCAAAAGATGCCTGCCATTTTAGGGACATTACTTAAAAATACAATAGCATTAAGCAGTAAATTAAAAAAAGAAAAGCGCCCTTTCAGGCAGCAACAGGAAACATTGATTAAACTATTAACGAAAGCAAAAGATACAGCATTTGGGCATCACTATCATTTTGATAAAATTTTGAAGAGCCCTAATATCGTTCGTAGTTTTCAGGAAAACGTCCCGACACACGATTACAGTAAAATTTACAGAGAATGGTGGTATCGTACCTTGAATGGAGAGCCCTTTGTTTGCTGGCCGGGTTACACTAAATATTTTGCTTTAAGTTCAGGGACTTCTGAATCATCTTCTAAATACATTCCCGTTACGAAAGACATGTTGAAGGCCATTCAGCGAGGCGCAATAAGACAAATTCTATCAACAGCCCATTTTAATCTTCCACCAGAGTTGTATCAAAAAGGGATTTTGATGATTGGAGGAAGTACACATTTGAATTACAATGGTACTTACTTTGCAGGTGATTTGAGTGGTATTACAACAGGTAATATTCCATTCTGGTTTCAACATCATTACAAGCCCGGAAAAAAAATATCCGGCTACAAAGATTGGAATACTAAGTTAAACGAAATGACGGTGAATGCTCATAAATGGGATATTGGCATTATTGCAGGAGTACCAGCATGGATACAAATTTTGATGGAAAAAATTTTAGACCATTATAAAATCAGTTCTATACACGATATATGGCCTAACTTTAGAATATATGTGCATGGAGGCGTAGCCATTCATCCCTACAAAGCGAGTTTGAAAAAAATGTTTGCAAAAGATGTATTGTTTATAGACACATACATGGCATCAGAAGGATTTATTGCTTTTGAAGAACGTCCGAATGAGTTACAAGCCATGAAAATGATTTTGAATAACGGTATTTTCTTTGAATTTGTTCCGTTTAATGAAAACAATTTTGATGCCGACGGAAATATGAAAGAAAATCCTGAAACCTTGCTGATTAATGAGGTAGAAGAAAATAAGGACTATGCACTATTACTTTCTTCCTGTGCTGGGGCATGGAGATATTTAATTGGAGATACTATTAAATTTACAGATACAAAAAGAGCAGAAATTTTAATCACTGGACGCACAAAACATTTTTTAAGTTTGTGTGGAGAACATCTTTCAGTGGAAAACATGACAAAAGCTATTGACCTAACTGCAAAAGACCTGAACATTGAAATTAATGAGTTCACGGTTGCAGGTATTAAGTATGAAAATTTATTTGCACATCACTGGTATGTAGGAACCAATAGAATGATAGATAAACAAATTATCAAAGAAAAAATTGATAATTATTTGAAAGAACTCAATGATGATTATCGTGTAGAAAGAATGGCCGCATTGAAAAATATTTTTGTAGATGTATTGCCTGACGATATGTTTATTCAATTTTTAGAATATAAAAAAAGAGCTGGTGCACAAAGCAAATTCCCAAGAGTTATAAAAGGGAAATTATATGAGGAATGGAAAGAATTTCTGATTCAAAAAGGATATGATATTTTCAAAGAATGATATTCAGTTTAATTTATCAGAGCATAATCATTATTGTATTACTGACATTTTCATTTGGGCCTTCCTTTTTTAGTTTAATTAATTATTCTATAAAAAAAGGATTTCGTCCCGCTTCTATGCTGGCTTTTGGAGTAGTAGGAAGTGATTTTTTTGTCTGTTTATTTAATATCTTTTTAGTTCATTATGGTTTTACAGAATGGTTGAATGACACAAAAAATCAACGATTTGCAGGCATCTTAGCAGGAGTTATATTAATTTTATTTGGTGCCTTTTATTTCAAAAAAGAAGCGCCATCTTCCGCAGATGAAAACGGAGAAGATGCACTTATCAAAAATGAAACACACCCAGCTCTCTTAATTGTAAAAGGATTTATCCTGAATTTATTCAATCCAGCAGTATGGTTTTTGTGGTTAGGCAATGTAACCATTATTAGTAATTTTTTTAATCACTCACTTACAAAAACACTGCTGTATTTTTCAATCATTAATGGTATAGTATTAATAGTAGAATTGTATAAAATTTATTTAGGGAATAAAATTAAAAAGGTATTAAAACCGCAATTAATCCACATCATTAATATTTTAACTGGAAGTACATTAATTGCTTTTGGTATTTATTTAATTTACAATTATTATTTTGAAAAAATATGATGAATGATTGGTCTAACTTAAAAGCTCGATTAGAAGAGCATCAACCGTTTCCTGCGTTATACATGTTCAAATTTATATTGAATAGCGATAATAAAAAAATTGCTCAGGTAGAAGCATTATTTAATGAAGATAACACAGCCGAAATAACCATTCGTCAAAGCAACCGCGGAAGATATGTGAGTATTACGGTGAAACAAATGGTTAATACGGTTGAAGAAATTATCCACATTTATGAAATGGCTTCTGCTATTCCCGGTGTTATGATTTTGTAGAAACTATGGAGTATAATTTACAAAACAAACATCTGAGTTTAATTGTAAGTACTAATGGGGCAGAGATAATTTCGCTGAAATATCAAAATAGGGAACTAATATGGCAGGCAGAAAACGAATGGCAAAGACATGCACCTATCTTGTTTCCCATTGTTGGTAAACTAAAAAATAACCAATATCAATACAACAATCAATTCTACTCTTTACCACAACACGGCTTTGCAAGAGATAAAGAATGGTTGTGTACACTACATACTGAAGACACCTTGCAATTTGAACTCACCGACGATGAAGAAACATTTAATATTTATCCTTTTCATTTTTCTTTAATTGTAGAATATCAACTTGTTGAAAGTGGTGTGAACATAACATTTAAGATTTTTAATCCATATCATGAGATTCTACCATTTAGCATAGGTTACCATCCAGGTTTCAATACTTTTGGTGAATTGGAAGATTGCAGCGTGATATTTGAAAGAAATAATAAATCTTTGATTTTACAAAGGACTTTTTTGTATAATGGTTTAATATCAAATCAAAAAGAAGCCATTTCTTTTGACAATACAGAAATAGAGAAATTACGATTGAATACACGCTTATTTGATAACGACGCGTTGGTATTTGAAAATAGCGGAATTGTCTCAATTACTCTTGAAAATTCTTCATGGCCATATTCAATTAAAATTAGTTCACCAAACTGCAAGAATTGGGGGATATGGACAAAACCAAATTGCAACAAATTTATCTGTATTGAACCGTGGATGGGCATTGCTGATACCGTAGATAGTAATAGAGATATTTTGAATAAAAAAGACATTATATTACTAAATGCTTATAGTGGATGGGAGTGGGAAATTAATTTAGACATAAGTACAGTATGAAAATAATTGTCTTTTTGTTACTAGAGATTATGAGCAATAACAAAACTAAATAGAACACAGATAACACTGATTAAATACAGATTATCGCAGATTAATTAAAAATTAAGAATGCTAATTAAAGCATGTTTGTATAAATCAAATCGGTTACATTTGTGTTATCTGTGTACTGTTTTTATTCTAAAAATTTATCTAATATTTTACTTTAAGATGTATAATCCCGTAGGAATTCTTTATGTAAATATAGGTCTATGGTAAAATTAAACAAATACGCCCTCAAAAAACTTCTTAGCAGCAGAAAGAGCGTTAGGTACACCTTCTCCATTAGTCCCTCCTGCCTGCGCAAAATGCGGTTGACCACCACCACCGCCCTGAATATGTTTTGCTAATTCTCTAATAATCTGCGAAGCATTTAAATTGTATGTCTTTACAAGTTCCTGTGAAATAATCAAAGATAAATATACCTTTTCTTTTTGGCGATTAGCTATCAAACCAATAAAATTTGGATATTCATTATTCAATTCAAATAAGATGTTTTTCACTTCGTCAGCATTTGGAATATTGAGCTCCTCAATCAGTACATTCCAGTCCTTCTTTCGTATTATTTTATTTTTCAATTCTCTCTTAATAATTTGTGCTTGTTCTTTTAAAAGGTCTGATAATTGTCTTTTCAAATCTTTGTTTTCTTCTATTATCTGAATCACCTTTTTGTCAATCTCTTTATTGATTTTCAATAGTTCCTTTAATGTATTGAATTGAGAGTATAAATTCTGTAATTGCTGCAATGCTTTATGACCTGTTATGGCTTCAATCCTTCTAATACCAGCAGAAGATGCTTCTTCTGAAACAATTTTGAAAAGTCCGATATCTCCAGTGCGAGAAACGTGCGTGCCGCCACATAATTCAATTGAGTATTCTTTATCAAAGATTACCACTCTCACAATGTCTTCATATTTCTCACCAAACAACGCCATAGCGCCCATCTTCTTTGCATCCTGTAATGGCATATATTTTATTTCTACTGGAATGTTTTCTAAAATTTTCTGATTCACTAATTGTTCAATTTTCTGAATTTCTTCATCCGTAAGTTTAGCAAAGTGAGAAAAATCAAATCGAAGATAATCGGCATTCACCAAACTACCTTTTTGTTCAACATGCGTACCTAACATCTTTCGAAGTGCAGCATGTAAAAGATGAGTTGCTGAGTGATTACGAGCAGTGTCTAATCGTTTTTCAGTATCTACTTTTGCAATAAGCTTTTGCTGAATATTTTGTGGTAATTTTTCAACGATGTGCAGAATAACGCCCATTTCTTTTTTAGTATCTACCACACGGATTTTTTCACCATTTATTTCATCACCAAAAATCAAATAGCCCGTATCTCCTACCTGTCCCCCCCCTTCTGGATAAAACGGCGTTTCTTTGAGTACAATTTGATACAATGTTTTATTTTTTGTCTTGACAGTTCTGTATTTTACAACAGTAGTTGTAGTATTTAATAAGTCATATCCTACAAACTTTGGTTCTTCACTTGATAATACCATCCAATCGTCTGTTTCTACAGCAGTAGCGGAACGAGAACGATTTTTTTGTTCTTCAAGATGTTTTTGAAATTCTTTTTCATCTACAGACATACCGCCTTCACGGGCAATCAGTTGAGTAAGGTCAAATGGGAAACCATAGGTATCGTACAATTCAAAAGCAATTTTTCCCGGAATTATATTAATTTTTTGCTTTTGTAATTCATCAATGATGGCTTCTATTTTACGTAAACCATTTTCTAATGTTTTGAGGAAATTATGTTCTTCTTCTTTGATGATGTTTTGGATAAGGGGCTGTTGTTGTTTTAGTTCAGGAAAAGCGTCGCCCATTTGTTCCACTAAAACAGGAACTAAGTTGTAAATAAACGGATCTTTTTGTTGTAAGTATTGAAAACCATAGCGAATCGCTCTTCGTAAAATTCTTCGAATAACGTAACCGGCACCAGTATTGGAAGGTAATTGTCCATCCGCGATGGAAAAAGCAATAGCACGGATATGGTCAGCAATTACACGAATGGCAATGTTTATTTTCCTTTGTTGTTCTTCGTTTTCTCTTAAGAAATCATATTTCAACCCGGTGAGTTGTTCTATCTTTTGAATGATAGGCGTGAAAACGTCTGTATCATAAGTACTTTGCTTGCCCTGTAAGACCATGCACAAACGTTCAAAGCCCATTCCTGTATCTACATGATTTTTGGGAAGAGGCACAAGTGTTCCATTCGCTTTGCGTTCGTATTGCATGAAAACGAGATTCCAGATTTCTATAACCTGCGGATGTCCTGTGTTTACAAGAGAATAGCCATCAACCTTTTTTCTTTCTTCATCGTTTCGGATATCGCAATGAATTTCTGTACAGGGCCCGCAGGGTCCAGTATCGCCCATCTCCCAAAAGTTATCCTTTTTATTTCCTTTGAGAATGCGGTTTTCGGGAACATATTGTTTCCAGATTTCGTAACTTTCTTTATCAAAAGGAATGTTTTCTTTATCATCGCCTTCAAATACCGTTACATATAATCTATCTTCTGGAATTTTATAAACTTCGGTGAGCAATTCCCATGCCCAATGAATGGCTTCTTTTTTGAAATAATCTCCAAAGCTCCAGTTACCAAGCATTTCAAAAAAGGTATGATGATAGGTGTCAAGTCCTACGTCTTCTAAGTCGTTATGTTTTCCGCTAACTCTCAAACATTTTTGCGTATCGGCTACATGAGGATATTTGATTTCAGCATTTCCGAGAAACCAATCTTTAAAAGGCGCCATGCCGCTATTGATAAACATCAGCGTGGGGTCGTTTTTTACTACCATAGGAGCGGATGGGACAATTTGATGTCCTTTAGATTGAAAAAAGTCAAGAAAAGTCTGGCGAACTTGTTTGCTGTTCATAATTTCTATTCATTATTTATTTTCCTTAGCAGGCAAATGTACACTTATTTTTGGTAAATTCTTTTTATGGCAAAATAAATTTAATATAAGTAGATTTATGCAAAAATTATTTTATATGTCCACCAATAAAATGGCAATGATTCGCTATAAATTATTGGACGATTGTTTTCGTAATAGAGGCAAGCGATATACAATTGATGAATTAGTAGAAATTATTAATGATTATTTAATGGAAAATTACGGAAGCGGAATGGAGATAAGTAAAAGGCAAATTTATAATGATATTGAATTTTTAGAAAGTAGTACGGGTTTTAATGCTTGTATACAAAGGATTAAGGATGGCAAAAATGTTTATTATACCTATGCAGATAAAAATTTTAGTATATTTAAAACACCACTAAGCGAAGAAGAGGTAAAAAAAATTAAAGAAGCTATTCGCTTACTTGAAACCTTTAAAGGTAGACCACAATTAAATTGGATATATGAGGCAATAACGCATTTGAGAAATAATTTAAAGATTCAAGATGATAATCTAAAACCATTTGTTGAATTTCAGGAAAATCCTTATTTAGAAGGATTAGAACATCTTGAAACATTTTATGATGCGATATTATACAAAAAAGTTTTAGAAGTAGAATATAAGCCATTCCAGCAGGAAAAACAAGTATTTGAAATACATCCCTATTACCTTAAGCAGTATAACCAGAGATGGTATTTAATAGGATATAACAAAGAAAAAAACAAACATGCATGGTTATTATCTATTGATAGAGTGATTGATATAAAAGAAAAAAGAGACGTGGAATATATTGATAATTGCATTGATTTTGAAGAATACTTTGAAGATGTAATTGGAGTAACAAAGCCAGAAGATGAAGAGGTTCAAGAAATTATATTACATGTACATGGCGTAACTGGTCATTATATCAAGACAAAACCACTACATGGTTCGCAAAAATCAAAATGGTTGATTGAAAATGAATTATTAGAAGTAAAATTAAGAGTTTATATTAACTATGAATTAATTAGCAATTTATTATCCTTTGGAAAAAATGTAGAAGTGAAAGCTCCTGAAAAACTTAGAGAAATTATTAAAGAAAGTTTGAAAAAAATGAATGAATTTTATGAGTAGTAAGAATATAGAACTGTTCAAGTAATTTTAACCCAAATTATGCATTATAAATTACATTATTAAAAGAGATTGCTTCGGGAACGACGTTCCCTCGCAATGACGAGCAACTTCACAAGAGATTGCTTCGGAAGCGACGCTTCCTCGCAATGACGGGCATATTCTTTATTTTTTACAACTACCCTTCCACCTGTGAAAGGGTGAAAATAAACAATTCCTAAAACCAGCGGTAGCAAAGAAAATCAGAGCGTTTGACAAAGTCCTAATGAATAATTTGGGTTTAAGTTATTGCAATGTACAGAGGTAGTAATACTTCCCATTATACTCAACAGCTTTTACATTAACCTTGATGTCGGCTTTCTTATCTTTAACTTGTTTATTTAAACACTCACAGACATTGTTTAATAACTCATAGTAAGAACTTACTTCCTTATCCAATATCTCTTTGGCCTTTTCTATATCTTCTGCCACTGCTATACATAGCATTTGTAAGTTCTTAAGGTTCTTTCTTATAGCGTCGGTAATGATATCAGAGTTGTCCGCTTTTCTTGTAATATTGATGACGATGCCATATTCCGTTTCCACATCATCTTTTATCAGAGTACCAATCATCTTAAGTACTCTTGTTCCATTGCTTTCCATTACCTTGAATAAAGGATATTTTACGATGATATCTCCTTGTATATTGCTGTTAAAATATACTCTTTGATTGCCTTCTTGTAGTTTCATAGTTATGGGGTTTTGGGATTTATTTTACGAGTTCTTCTGTTTTGAGTAAAGTGAAGTGTATGTTGGTGTCATCTTTTTCAGATACAGGGAGGAAGGTAAGCATAATACCTTTCTCTTTATGTTCAACCTCTATCTGTATCTCTTCAAGATTATGTTTAGCCATCTCGGTTAATATGGTAGATCCGTATGGCGTAACATCTCCGTCCCTTATAGCATATACATATATGACCTTATCGATGGCTTCTATATCCTTATCCAACTCATAATAGCTGCCATCTTTAAACTTGAGCCCTATCTTGACACTACAATCCTGTTTGCTACAGGGAAAATATGTAACATCAAAATGGAAGGTTAAAAGAAGAAATCTGAGTTCTCCATTCTTATATACGGAACAATATACCATTGTTACATCTGTTACTACAAGCAGGTTATCCTTAAGTACGATATAGGGCTCTACGGCACATATCTGTTCATTAACACCTATGCTATAGCAATTGACCTTATATGGATTTAACCAGTTGAGGTTTTGAGCTTTACATGTGTAACACAATATAAGTAATGCAAACAATATTATGTTCCTTCTAACTACCATATTGAGGTGATATTATTCAATGATTAGTTTATCAAGGTTTTTGAGTTCAAGGATGTCAAATATATAACTTTTGATGTTGCCATTATCATCTCTTTCTGATACCTTAAATGTCTTATACGTATTTTTAGTGAATATATTCTGTGAGAAATACATCCTACATTGAAGTATTAAAATTACACATAAAACAAAATATTGGGTCAATAATAGGTTATACGCTGGAATTATGGATATTTTGAAGTTCATATATTGTCTAGTTTTAGTTGGATGGAATTTCATACATTTTTCTAAAGTGTTCATTGAAAGTTTGTAATTGATGTTTTATCGCAAAGTCATAGTCATCCTCATCCTGAAGATATTTATTCATAACCACCAATAATTCAAGGAAAAGAAAGAAAAGGAAAATAATAAGATATACAAAAATGCTTAACCATGATTTAGTAATAACTTTTACAAGTATTTGTAATTCATCTAATAACCCTTTGTATGAATTTACTTCTTTGGAAATTTGTTCTCTTTTAAATTGCATTTCGTATATTATATTTTTAAGTTCCTTTTCATAATTTTCTTTTTCAGATTTCTTTATGTTATACAGATTTACCAAAGGGGAATTGTCTTCACTATAAAATCGGGTGCTATCTTTAAAGGATTTATTTTTTCTAATTTTTTTTGCTAACTCATTCATTTCATCTGTTTTTTTATTAATCTCATATTCTAATTTAGATTTGCGTTTAGTTAATTCTGCTATTGCTTTATTATACCGACTTTCGATTATTTTTTCATTATGTTCATTTTTTAATTTATTAATATCATCTTGAAAAATAAACTGATCAATGATAAGCGATCCAATCAAAGACATTATCAAAGCAAGCAAAAATCTGGCTACTCCCAATAGTGTAGCTTTATCTCCATTAATAATAATTCTTTCAATCTGCATTACAATAAACACACAAAGTATTCCTATTCCCTTTGATCCCAACTCGTTCAAATGAAGATATAATCTGGAAAATTCATATCCAACAAAAAACCATATAATAGAAACAATTAAGATACCTGCAAAATATGTCATTGTGCGTTTTCTGGATTTAATACTACATTTTTTCAAAAACTCATAAGATCTGCCAGTAATAAAACATGCGATGCGAAAAATAAACTGATTAAGAATATTCCAGATTGAAAAGGTGTGTTGTTGAGTAAATGTGTTTGTCATAGTTTTATTGTTTTTGTTGTTTTAGTTTGGATTAATTTAAAGTTGGATTATTCTGCATTTAATTAATACAAGTTAAATTCATCTTTAGTAAGTGCGGCAATACCGCGTTTGAATCCAATGGAATACGAGTAAACAATTCTTTCACAGTAACCTTTTCGTTGACTAAAATCATTCATCAAATTTTCAATTTTCTTCAAGCAATATAGTGTCATTTCTTTATTTTTCTCTAATTGATTAACAATGTCGTGAAAACCAGCATTTCTGTTTCTATCAATATGAACATCTATCTCCTTTAATAAATTTTTATGATACAAAATGGAACGTTCTAATACAATCAATACATCAAATATCCTTCTATCAATGTTTTGATTCATATAATTCATATCAGGTACTTTCAAAGCATCGTTATATCCATCATTTTCTATATTCTGCATAAGATACTGAAACATCGTATCAAGGTCTTTATCATCTTTAATGATAAATTTTTCTTGGTTAATATCAGGTAGTTGTACATTACTCATATTCGGTGGATTTTTATCTATAAATAGGTCTTCTGGTGGGACGGTTGGCATTTTGGGTGTATTATCTGTAATGTTTTCAAAAGTATTTGGGTCTGTAGATGGATCATTGTTTGAAGTATTCACTGTATTACCTGAGTTTTTGAAAAGTTGTAGTAAATTTTTGATGAAGCCCATAGTGTTTGATTTAATGGTTAATGATGTATTTATTTTTTTGTTTGAATTTGTTGCGGTGAGTCAATGATGATTTCATAAGTGTATTTGTACATTGATATTCTACCGGTAATTTCTACATATTTACCTTCAAGGTATTTTAAGTTTGGGAAATTATGCGCATTGGATTTGAATATGAATCCAGTAAATTTTTGATTGGGATAGTAACCATCAAGATTTATGAATATGTGGCCTTTTTTGGAATAATGTACTTGATAAACTTTTCCGTATACGGTCGCATATTCACTCACGTGATAGGGTGCTTCATCCGTTGAATATTTCGGTACCTTAATATTCTGAGCAAACAAACAATTTAACGAAGCAATAAGGAATGCAAGCAAAATGTGATAAGTGTAGTGCATAATTTTTGAATTCATAGTTTTTAGTTTTGAATAGGTTAGTATATAAAAACTTTTACTTTGTAATGTTGGTGACCTAATTGGTGACAGGTTCTGCATAGTGTGATGAGAAATTGATTGTTGTATTCCCATACTTTATTAAATCGTTTTAATTTACTGGAATAATGATATTGTCTGTGGTGCACTTCAAGATTTGCTGTACTCCCGCAATTTCTACATTGGTAATTATCCCTCCGTAAAATTTCTTCTCTTTTTTGAAGCCATCTCGGATCCCTCAATTGATCTTTGTATTCAGCAGTTTTGATATAATTCAAAATATCCGAATTTGGAAATGAGTATGTCTTAATTGGCGGCGTTTCTTTTTCCTTAACATTTACCAGCTTGACTATTTGCATTTTAGATGGATTTAGCATAATTTATTTTTTTGCAAAAATGTTATTGATATATGCAGTGGATCTTCACAAATCCACTGATTCACTTATGAGAAATTTGAAATTAAAACTTTAACCATCGCAAAAGTATCAGAAAAGTGTGCAGTGTAAGTTCAATCAATTAATTGATCTTATTATGATTGTAATCTGATGAGATTTTTTGCAAAAATGAGATTAATGTGTGCAATATATATTCAAACATTTTCAATCTATTTGCAAAAGCAAAATGTTCGAATAATCGTTCACAAAAATATAATACAAAAGTGCAGTGTATCTTCATACAATTTTTACTTAAATGTATTGTATCATCATTTCTCATTATTCGCTTAATACACGAAATTTATATTGTACGATATTTACAACATTGTCATTATCGTCAACTTCTACAACAGTTACAAACAATGGATTAGAGTAATGATATCCATAAATTGGAACGTTTATCATTCTGTCTTTTAAAGAGTTGTACTCATTTTTTATTTCATCAGAAAAATCAGAAAAGAAAGGACTTAATAGATCATCAGAAGCTTGTTCTGTTGAATGAGAGAGCTGCTTTAACTTTTCAAAAGTAGTGAATAATGCAACACTATTTTCTGTCAAATTGCTATCGTCCGAAAGAATAATATTGATTTTATCAGGACGAAACTTTTCTGATTTGAAAAAGATTTCTAAAAAACCTATTAACTCATCTTTATTATTCTTCAATATCTCTTTGATGTTAATTAATTCCTTTCTCAATGGAACAAATGCCACCGATATACATACATCCGATGTTTTATAAATACCTCTTAATAATGATACTTTTACATTTTTGTAAACTCTCTCTTCACCTTGTTTCATTGGATTTAGATAACATAATTCCATATAACCGGGTTCTTCAGAAATCAAATCTTTATTTTGACATAGACCTTCATAAAAGATGAAAGTGAACATTAACATTCCAATAATGAATGATTTAGTTGCTTGCATAGTGATATTTTTAATAAGATTTAATGCGTATAAAAAGATTATTTAGCATTGCTTGTTTTAACTATTCGCAAAATAACAATCCATCTATGCAATGTATGTTCACATATATTTCTGCTTTATACTTATCATAAATAAAGAACATCAAAATTTTCAAAAAGAGAGAATGAATATGTGTAATGTATGTTCATATAATTTAATGTTTATTGGTAAAAATAAATTGAGGAATTTTTGGTGATAAACTAAATTTGCTAATTTTAGATATAAAATATTCAAAAACAAAAAAATTATTATTTTTGCCAATCATTAAAAACACCTGCCCAATGATATTGAATAACGGATGCTGTTTCAATCGGCATCTAACCCGATTCGATAGAATCGGGGGAATGTTTACACACATTAAGCTCGCTAGATTATAAGAGATGGAGTAAAAAGGGTCTTATATTAAGTTGTGGGGGCCCTCAATGCTTCGCTTAATACTTATTGGAATATCGGGCAGGTGTTTTAATTTTTATTAAATATCAATATGAGAATTAGTGATGAATTGAGAGAAGAAATTAAAAAACTTTTTAATGATTATCATAATAAATCACAATTAAATAGTATTGATGACTTTTGCGATTTACTCAATAAAATAAACGAAAAAATATACAGTAGAAATAAAAAAATCAAATTAAACACAATTACTTATTACACCAATCCTAAAATTAGTGAAAACAGATATCATACTTTTAGTATCAGGAAAAAATCCGGTAAAGAAAGAATCATACATGCTCCACATAAATCATTGTCATTTGTTTTAAGAACTGTCAATATTTTATTAAATAGCGTTTTTACACCACACAATGCTGCCACAGGTTTTGTACCTAAAAAATCAATACGAGATAATGCCTTAAAACACATTGGACACTATTATGTATATAACATAGATATTGAGGATTTTTTCCATAGTTTTGATAGAAACAAAGTTAAATTAGCTTTAATGTATAATCCTTTTAATTTAAATGAAAAGTTAGCATTTCAAATAGCCAGTTTATGTACGCATCCTATTGAAATAAATGGCAAAATTCATTACGTTTTACCACAGGGAAGCCCCACATCTCCAACATTCACAAATATCCTATGCTATAGATTAGACCGACGTCTTAATGGATTAGCCAAACGTTTTGGGGTAAAATATTCAAGGTATGCAGATGATATAACGTTTTCATCATTTCATAACATCTACAAAGACGAAACTTTTTTAAAGGAATTAGAAAGGATATTAAAAGATGAAGGTTTGAAGATAAATAAAGAAAAAACAAGATTACTGAAAAATAACTATAGACAAACAGTTACCGGATTAGTAGTTAATGAAAAACCAAATGTACCAAGAAGGTTTATTAAAGAAATCCGAATGTGGTTATACTATTGGGAAAAATATGGTCAAGTCAAGGCACAGGAGATATTAAATAAATATTATTCTTCAAAAAACGACAAATCATCCCAACAAAAAACACATAAGATTGAAAATGTATTAAAGGGCAAACTTGAATTTTTAAAAACAATTAAAGGTGAGAATGACTCTACATATAAAAAATTACTTGAACGATATAAAGAATTAAATCCCCAAAAACCTAAAGATCAGATTTCAAATAATTATTCTAAAACAAATAAAAGCAGTACCAATGCAAACACTGATGAATATCCTATTACGTATAACCCCAAAAGAACTGTTGAAATATTAAGAGAATTAAATCAAAATGAATATTTAAAATATCTTACACATGATTGGAATGAAGACATGTTTGATTATAAAGATTTTATGAAAAAAGTTAAAGCAGAGTGGGATAAAAAAATAAATCGTGAATTGAAGAATCAAAATAAAAATCTTTATAGTAAAATTTATGCTTTTATTTTTGGTGATAAATTAGGTGATCCCCAAGATAATTCAAAAGATAATTCAAAAAAACGCTTCTACTGCTGGGGAGAAAAAAAACTAAAATTTGGTTGGTCATCAAAAGAACTGAAAGAATATTGTATTAACAATCCAAAAGAAAATCCATTTGATTTTGAAATACCAGGAAAAATAAGAGAAATTGACAAGCTACCCACATTTGGCGATTATGTTCAAGCATTTAAGTGTGAAATTGAATTTAGAGATGATTCTAACAACCTATACGAATTATTTAAAAAACATAACAAAAAAAATAAATTTAATATAGAAGGATTAGATGCACTAAAAGGAAAATCATTTTATACAGATGTTCAATGCTTTTCCTATACTATTTCAACAATATTTAAGGAAAGCTTTGAGACGAGACCCGATTATAAAGAAATTAAAGTATCTATTACTCATAAAGATGATTTTTATTTATTAGCCATTACACAACTTAATTCGCTTTGTGAAAGAAGTATTAATGATGAAAAATTTAAAAATCCCGGTGGGTCTCTCAAAAAAATTATTGACATAATGAAAAACCTTGCTGACTTTAGTTTGGTATTTACTAGTACTATTGACAATAAAACATATAGAATTAATTACTTAGTATCAAATAAGAACACTGAATTTCACAAAGAGTTAGGAAAAAAAAATGACTATGGCGGATTTACTTATGAATTTAAATTTTATTTATGAAAAAAAAATTTATTTTAATTGATGATGATCAAAATAGGCAAAAAAGATTTTTAGATAATAATAATATAAAGTTGCCAGAAAATGATGAATTTTTTAACAACATAACTGATAAGAACATTATAGATGACTTAAATAATAGATTTAAAAAAAGAGAATTTGATCAAAATATTATTAAAGATTACGATATATTGGCTGTACATGAAACTTTTATTAAAAGTATAAAAGAATACTTAAAAACTTACTGTGTAGAAAAGCAAAAGGATTTAATATTATTTTCAGGAGGAATAAGCCGAACATTTGATCAGCAGTTAGGTGAAAGCACAGCAATTTTAATTACAATAAATGACAAAAAATTTTATAGTAAGAATCTAATTGATTTTTTAAAATCTGAAGACCGAAATGTAATGTTACTTGCTTATGGAGAAAAATGGAGAATAGAGCAAAGAATGATACTGGCAGAAAAATTATCTTATGTTCTTTCTTTATCTAATAACAAATTTAAATTGAAGGAATTTAATATAAATGCTTGGCAAAAGAATACTTATTTCAATAATTATGAAATGACAAGTGAACTTGACAAAAATGAAATTTTAGATATACTAAAGAAAATCAATAAGGATATAAACGCTATTTTATGAATAATATCTTACTAGTAAATAAATATTTTAATACTGATTGGAGAAAATCATTTAATAGTGATAATTTTTTTAATGTAATTGAATTTAATAATAGACATGAGAATTCCGATAATCAAGATAAGATTTTATCAAAGTTCATTATTAATAAAATCTGCGAGAAAAAAGATATTAACTCAATAACTTTACCTATTTCACTGACTGAAAATCCACTTAACTTAACAGGGTTAATTTTTGGTCACCATATACGATTGGATGAAGATGAACAAATAAGATATTTACCTTTAATATATTACTCGCCTATAAATTTTGAAATACTTCTTAAACTTGATCCTCTTTCAAACATCTTAGTAACTCCCAATGTATTCTTCGTTGATTTAAAGAAATATAACTTTCAAAAGATAAAAATATCTATAGAAAATTTCTTGCAAAAAAAGAAAACATTTGATTATTCTGTATTTTTAGATAGAATAGACATTAAACCCCCAGTTGATTATCAATCCCATCATAACCTTGATAATGAACTCGCTTTATTTCATTGGTCAAAATATATAGGTTGTGATGATGAAATAAGCGAGATAAAAGAAAAGCTTAAATACAATTTGTACATTAAGTACTATCAAGAAAAAAATAAAGAATACCTAAAAATAAGTAGTAATGAAGAATTTGGTAATTTACCTAAATTTAAAGAGATTAATGAAAATACTAAAATATTACTCATAGATGATGATGCAAAAAAGGGATGGGGTACATTTTTTGAGCATTTATTTAATGCACATTCAATTGAATTTGCCTCATTGGATACATCAAAGATTGAAAAAAGAGAAG
The DNA here is from genome assembly GCA_026003255.1 of Bacteroidia bacterium. Lineage (GTDB taxonomy): Bacteria > Bacteroidota > Bacteroidia > B-17B0 > Aurantibacillaceae > BPGX01. The sequence goes on from BPGX01000010.1 coordinate 44,073, forward strand.
AGATAATAGAATCATCCATAAAAAAAGTAGAAGAGTTTGATCCTGATGTTGTAATATTAGATTTGAGGTTATCTAAAAAAGAAGATTACGTACCTGAGTCCTACACCAATCCTAAAATCCTTACAGGTTTTAAAATTCTTGAAGCAATTAAAAACAAAAATAAAGGCATTCAAGTCATTATTTTTACAGCATCAGACAAAGTATGGAATTATAGAGAATTAATTAATCAGGGGGCAGATGATTATTTTATCAAAAAAGTTGATGACAAAATCAAAAATCAGATTGAAAATTTAATCAAATGTATTAACAATTCAATTAAAAGAGCATCCTTTTTAAAGAATGTCTTTACTATAATTGAAAAAATAAAAGAGTTTATTATAAACCACGATTACTTTAATGACCATGAAAAAAATGAAATCATTTATGACTTAGATTTTTCTTTTGAATTAATATCTATGTACAATAAGAATAACAATTACCTTGAATATGGATTTCTACAATTGTATAAATGTATTGAAAAATTTACAGACAATTCAAACATAATATCGTATGATTCTAATGAAATAAAAGTTAATAAAGAAACAATAACAATTGCAAAAAAAAATGACGAAAAAAAATGGGAATCAGAAATTGTATATGAAAAAGGAATTTATATTAAAAAGAAGGGGCTTATTGAAGATAAATATATTAAAGACACACACTTTAAAGTTTCTGCTGTACTACTTTTCTTATTTTTAGATGATGATATATCAGAAGAGGAGAATATAAAATCGAAATGGAGCAATATAAATAAAATAAGAAATGATAGAGCACATGGAAATTATAAGAAAATCTATAAGAATAATAAAAAAGTCACAGAAAAACATATATTGAACATCCTTGACTTTATTGAATTTTTATTTAATGTAAGAAATATAAAAACAACAAAAAGTTAAACAGGAATTTTTATACTATATTTTTTTAAAATAACAATGACAACTAAACATGATTAATTTTATTCTCTTTTATTCCCAACAAACACATGCTAGCTATTCTTTATTCAATTTAACTTCAAATATATCTTCTAATAACTCGAAATTCCTGACTGTCAGTTTCTCCGCTATTTTCTGTTGAACAAAATTCGAATCATTCTCCAATTTATCTTCCTGACTATTGTCATCATTAAGAATGTGTTGGAATTCATTATAGTTTTGGTCATGCTTTTTTATCAACAAACTCAATCCATTAAAGGCCTCCATAATCTTTATTAGCTCATTTTCCGGCAAAGGGGCATAAGAAAAATATTTTGTTCTATCGTAAATTTTTCCTTTCTCCCGTAATTCTTGTATAACGTGCTCATCTATACCTAAATGCATAGATAACATCCGACAATAAACATTTTTATATTTTTCATCAATATGTGGAAAAAATAGTTCAGGTATAGAAAAGTTTGAAATTTTATCCAGTACGGTTTTCTTAGAACTACCTAAATTTCCCAAAATTCTTGGATGAATCAAAACATTTAAATTCTTAAATATCTTATTCCCAACATATTTCAATAACTTATCAATCACTAATTTACCTATAGTATCAAGCTCATTTTGATGATATTTACTTAATAATATTTTATCAATCTTACCCAAATGTACATTTACCACATAAATATATGGCTTTATGGCTGTGATATAAATTGAATTAGACAATAACCTTCTAATAAACTTTGATTTCAATGTACTTGCATCTTTACCGTATTGATGAAAAAATTGTGAAATAACCTGTAAATGTTTGAAATGTATTCCCGTGATAGAAAAGTAAAAATCATTAATCTTTTGAAAAAACTCACCTTGATAATTTACTAAATAATAGTGCTTTAATATAAAATCATCAAAATTTTGATTGGATATTTTAGGAGTACATAAATAAACCACATCATTAAATGCATCAGACCATAAATACATCGGATTATAGTATTCAGGAATTAAAGGGCATCTATCAAGTGCCCAGACATAATTTTTATATTCATTAACATTATATTGATTGTTATTTGATAGATGGGAATTGTTCATAAATAATTTTTTTGCAATATTAGATTGATATTATGAAATCTACATTCACTCGTGTAAAAAATGAATTATAATAAATTTAATAAATCAGAATCATTATCATTTTTCCCTCCTTCTTTGTAAAATTTATCCAGCCAGTCAATGCTTATCAAATTTTTTATCAACAAAATCCTATCATTCAAACTTAATATTTTCCATATATCATTAGCTTCTTTAATAACATCAACAATTTCCGAAGAATGGTCTTTCTGCTGTAATTCAGGTAAATCATTAGAATCATCATGGACTTTTTCAGAATCATCCTTGAAAAGATCTTCAATCTCTTTTATTTCATCTATATCTGTATCTTCCATACTATCTTTACTTTCAAATATCACAATACTTTGTGGTTTATATGTTTTAGGATAAATACCTTTCTGGATATCAGAATCTATATCATCTTTTTGTTTATTGACTTTCTTATAATCGTAAAATGCAATATTATTTATTACTCCAACTTTATACCCTCTAAAAAAAACACTTACCTCACTTGTATTACTAAAAGAAAATAAACTTATTCCTGATGTTAAATTATGCACAAACAATTTTATCTCATTTCCAAAATACTTAGCATTTAATTCATTAAATTCCATCAAAGCCATTTTAACTAATCTGTTATCAATAAAAATGAATTTTCATACTCATAAGTTTTAATTTTTTGCAAAATTACTTTCCACTTTTGCAATGTATTTTCACACATCGTTCCAATCCATCTTTTTTTCAGTATTTTAGCCGAAAAAAAATATGGTAACACCGACCTATGCCAGAAAGGAAAACAATATATCCGTTGAAGAGTTTCAAAAACTTGTATTGCAAGGCATTCCAGATGAACTACCCGAACCAAAACCATTAGACCCTACCATTAACCACGCTCCAAAACGAAGATTAATCCTCACAAATGAAGAGAAGATATTAGCTATCAAAAATGCACTCCGATATTTTCATCCAAAACACCACAAAGTATTAGCCAAAGAATTCTGGGAAGAACTCCACACGTATGGCAGAATTTACATGTATCGCTTCAAACCGAATTATAAAATCTATGCTCGTCCGATTCAAGAATATCCACATAAATCCATACAAGCGGCTGCAATCATGCACATGTTATCCAACAATTTAGATGTAGCAGTTGCTCAACATCCGGATGAACTTATTACCTACGGTGGAAATGGCGCTGTATTTCAAAACTGGGCTCAATATCTATTGACCATGAAGTACCTCGCTACTATGACAGACCATCAAACATTGGTATTATACAGCGGTCATCCTCTCGGACTTTTCCCTTCTCATCCCGACGCACCTCGTGTAATCATTACTAACGGAATAATGATTCCCAATTACAGCAAGCCCGAAGATTGGGATAGGTACAATGCCCTTGGTGTAACACAATACGGTCAAATGACGGCTGGATCCTTTATGTATATCGGTCCACAGGGAATCGTACATGGTACTACCATTACGATTATGAACGCCGCCCGCATTCAACAAAAGAAGTCAGGTATAAAACCAAGATTATTTGTTTCAGCAGGACTCGGCGGTATGAGTGGTGCCCAACCAAAAGCAGGAAAAATTGCCGGATTAATATCTGTGATTGCAGAAATTAATGAAAAACCACTGAAAACCCGCTACAATCAAGGATGGCTGGATGAATATTACAACAACATAGACATTGTCATCGATAAAATAAAAGAATATCTAAATGCCGATAAGGCCGTATCAATTGGATATTTAGGAAATGTAGTTGATTTATGGGAAAGGTTGGTAGAAGAGAATATCAGAGTTGATATTGGTTCTGACCAAACTTCCTTACATAATCCGTATGCTGGTGGTTATTATCCCGTTGGACTTTCTTATGAAGAAGCCAACGAAATGATGGTGAAAGAACCTGAAAAATTCAAACAAAAAGTGCAGGAATCATTGAGAAGACAGGTAAATGCTATTAATACATTAGTTGAAAGAGGCATGTACTTTTTCGATTACGGTAATGCTTTTTTATTAGAAGCTTCAAGGGCTGGCGCTGATATATTTATTACCTAATGGAGAATTTAAATATAAAAGCTATGTACAAGACATTTTAGGTTCCCATGTGTTTTGATTATGGATTTGGTCCTTATCGTTGGGTTTGTACTTCAGGTTTAGAAGAAGATTTAAAAGCAACTGATGAAATTGCATTAGAAGTGTTGGAAAAAAATGTATCAAAAAGCACCAGAAGAAATTAAACAACAATTGATGGACAACATCATCTGGATAAGAGATGCCATGAAAAACAGATTGGTAGTGGGTTCACAAGCCCGTATTTTATATGCTGATGCCGAAGCAAGAATAAAAATTGCATTAGGAATCAATGATGCTATTCGTAAAGGGATCATCAAAGCCCCCGTTGTACTTGGAAGAGACCATCACGATGTAAGTGGTACAGATAGTCCGTATAGAGAAACTTCTAATATCTATGATGGTTCAAAATTCACAGCCGATATGGCGGTGCATACCTTTGTAGGAAATGCTGTGAGAGGTGCAACATGGGTGAGTTTGCACAACGGAGGTGGAGTTGGTTGGGGAGAAGTAATAAACGGTGGTTTTGGATTGGTATTGGATGGAACAGAAGCAGCCGATAGAAGAGCTCAACAAATGTTGTTCTGGGATGTGAATAATGGCATTGCTCGTCGTGCTTGGGCACGCAATAAAGAAGCCATGTGGGCTATTCAAAGAGAAATGCATCGTACTGAAAATTTACAGGTAACATTTCCAAATCTTGTAGATGATTCAATCATTCAAGAGTGTCTAAAATAAATCTTTTATTTAGTAATATCTATGAGACAACGACTAACAAATCTTTTCCTTGAATTTACAAAAAGTGAGAAAAATTCTGGACTTGTATTAATTATATGTACTATTATTTCATTGTTAATAGCTAATTCCTCTTTTTCTAATGAATACATCCATTTCTGGCATCAACCTCTTACTTTCTCTTTTTTTAATGTAACAATAAGTTATCCTCTCGAACACTGGATAAACGATGGATTAATGACTATTTTTTTTCTCATGGTAGGGTTAGAAATAGAACGCGAACTCTACGAAGGTGAATTGCATCCTATCAAAAATGCCATTCTACCAATCGTTGCAGCAATAGGCGGGATGATTGCTCCAGCACTATTGTATTCTATTATCAACTGGAACCTGCCTACCATCAAAGGATTTGGTATTCCAATGGCAACAGATATTGCTTTCTCATTAGCCGTATTATCACTTGTTAGTAATAAAGTGCCTTTCAGTTTAAAAGTATTACTGACAGCGCTGGCTATTATTGATGATCTGGGATCTATTTTTGTAATAGCATTTTTTTATGGGAAAGAAATTCAATGGTTTTACTTGTTTCTTTCTCTGGCAATCTTTTTTGTATTGTTAATCATGAATCGTCTGAAAATTTACCGACTTACGCCGTATTTACTTTTAGGACTGCCGATGTGGTACTGTATGATGCAATCTGGTATTCATGCCACATTATCGGGTGTTCTATTGGCATTTGCTTTGCCTTTTAATTACAAAGGAGAAAAAAATCCATCTATTCGCTTACAGGAAATGCTACACATACCTGTTGGTTTTATCATTCTACCAATTTTCACATTAGCAAATACATCTATTCCGGTAAAATTGGAGTACATCGACAATCTATTACTTCCACATGCAATAGGAATTGGTATTGGACTTTTTTTCGGCAAACCTTTAGGAATTACATTGAGTATTTTGTTGGTAAATAAATTAAAATTTGTTTCCTTGCCTGAAAATGTAGGATTATACAAAATACTGGCAACAGGTGTAGTTGCAGGAATTGGCTTTACTATGTCGATTTTTATAACACATCTGGCTTTTAATAACGAAGTAATGATTCAAAGTTCAAAACTGATGATTTTGATAGGGTCATTCCTTTCTGGAATAACGGCTTATTTGATGTTTTTATTGAGTAAGGTAAAATAATTTAAATTTTTACTCTTAGTCCTTCTCTTGCTAACACTGTATTTTCAAAAATTGAACGGGCTTCAATCAATAATGGTTCCAGGTTTTCGTATCGGGAAGAATAATGGCCTATAAGCAATTTTTTAGCAGAAATTTTTTTTGCAGTCATAGCCGCATCAATGGTTGTAGAGTGTTGAGTAATTTCTGCCAAATTTTGATGTTCCTTTAAAAACGTAGTTTCATGATATAAAACATCGGGATTTAAGACGATTTCTGGGATATCTTTTAGCACTGCTGTATCAGAGCAATACACATATTTTCTGGGAGGTAAAGGTGGAATGGTAACATCTTCATTCCTTATTACATTTCCTTCTTCATCTTCTGCATCCAAACCTTTCTTTAAGCGATTAAATTGATGAATAGGAATGTTATATTCTTTTATTTTCTCTTTAATAATATTTCTTTCTCTCTCCTGTTCTAAAATTACAAAACCTGTTGTTGGCACCCGATGAATGAGAGGAAAACTATACACTTTAAACTTTTTATTTTCAAATACACATTTCACCTCTTTCGTTTGTGTGTAAATAAATTTGAGTGGATAAACAATTTTTGCCTCACAATGTTTTATAATGAGTTTAATGATTTCCTCTAATTCTTTTGGAGCAATAATTAGTAACTCTTTTTCTCTTTGTAATAAACTTAAAGAGGTCAATAATCCCGGCAATCCAAATATATGATCGCCGTGTAAATGGCTAATCAAAACAACATCAATTCGTGCAGCAGGAAGTTTGTACTTTCTTAATTGCATTTGTGTTCCTTCTCCACAATCAATTAAAACATAAGAACCGTTGATGTGAATTAACTGAGCTGTTGGGAACCTATCAAAAGCAGGAATAGCCGAAGATGTGCCTAAGATATTAATTTCAAATGGTGGAAGATACATAAAAATAAAATAAAAAATCTCATCCCACCCGAGAAGATGAGATGAGATTTTTCAGTGAAAATACCTATTTATTCAAAATAAATTTGTTAGTGAGGATAATATGATCTTTGTTTGACAATGAATAAAAATAAATGCCATTTTCTAACTCCGAAATATCTAATGAAAATGAATTACTTCCAGCTTTAGACTCAATTGAAGAAAATTTTACAAGTTTTCCGGTTAAATCCAGAATTTGTAATTGTATGATTTCAGATGTTTGACTATTAAATGTAAAATTCAATTTATCTTTAGCCGGATTAGGAAATGATGAAAGGTTTGATAAAGGAGTTAGTTCATTAATTCCAGATGCTGGTGAAATACTAATCACATAATAGTCAATATTTTGTGTTTGGATTTTACTACCCGTATTAGGATTAACAGGTGTAGGACAGCTCATTGAAGAAAGTATTGTTGTGCCGTACACATCTACCTGAAAATGTAGTGTATAAGTACCTGCAGTAGTAGGCGTTCCAGAAATTATTGCACAACTATTGGCATTACCTGGAAACTTTAAGTTAGATGGATTACCCGTAAGTGTAAGTCCCGGAGGTAAATTGTAATTAGGATAAGAAGGGGGCACTAATAATTCAAATCGTGTGAAACAAATTTTAATCGGTGATTGCACTGTATCTAAGGGAACTTTTACAGTAATATTTTGTGCGTATGGTTGACCTACCTGTCCGGATGCAAAATTAGTAGCACTGTCCGGCCATATTCCATACTTTGGTGAGGCAATGAATACCGGATCCAATGTGCAAGTGGATTGAGCAGAAGTATGAATGCTTATTCCAAACGTAAGAATGAATAGCCCTATAATAAATTGGGCTTTTTGATAAAAAGTAGAATTTTTTCTCATAATTTTTAGTTTAAAGGTTAGTGCTGCAAAGATACAACTTTTTAATTAACCCATATTATGCAATAGGATTAATTAAATAGGTAATTTTTATTAAATCAATCTATTATGTCTTAACCACAAAGTACACTAAGGAAACAATCAAAGCCCGCAAAATTTCGGTATATTTTGTAAATGAGAAATTCTTAGTGTTCTTAATGAATAACTTTGTTCTCTCAGTGGTTCAAAAAATTAAATAACTCTATTAAAACCAGATTGGTGATAACTAAATATATTTAAATATCAATGAAATAAAGTAAAATTTAGTTTTTAAACTTTACCTCTCCACCTTTATCAACCAACCAAATTCATCGGGTATTCTACCTTTTCTAATATCTCTCAAAGTTTTATCGAATAAATGCGAATATTTTCTTTCCTCAACCGGTGGCAATACATAATCTCGTATCAAATCTCCTTCTTCTCTGCCAATAGTAGTAATATGAGCTACCGTAGCCGCAGTACCCACACCAAATGCTTCTGTAACCTCTCCTTTTTCAATTCCGGTTAAAATCTCTTCCACACTCACTCTTCTTTCTTCTGTTGGTATTCCCATTTTTCTTGCAAGTTTCAACACACTATCTCTTGTTATACCTGAGAGTAATGTATCCGTCAATTCCGGGGTTATCAAAGTTCCATTTTTTACAAACATAACGTTCATTGTACCGGCTTCTTCAATGTATCTTCCCTTTTCAGCATCTAACCACAAAATTTGTTGATACCCCCTATCCTGTGCCAATTTCGTTGGATACAAACTTCTACCATAATTACCTGCCGCTTTTACATAACCTATCCCGCCCTTTACACTTCTATAAAATGTATTTTGTATCAATGCTTTTATGGGCTTAGAATAATAAACACCAGCAGGAGAAGCAATAATAATAAATTGATACTCACTACTAATTTTCACACCAATTGCCTCTTCTGTTGCAATCATAAATGGACGAATGTATAAACTTCCATTTTCAGAATCAGGCACCCATACTTTATCCAGTTTCAATAACTGTAACAATCCTTCAACAAAAATTTCTTCGGGTACTTCCGGCATAGCCATCCTTACAGCAGATCGATTTAATCGTGCCCAGTTGTCCCGCATTCTAAATACTACCACATCACCATTATCTTGACGAAATGCTTTCATCCCTTCAAATATGGCCTGTCCATAATGCAAAGCACTCATGGCATAACTCATCTCAAATTTCTGATAAGGCACTATTCTCAAATTCTGCCAGTGTCCCTCCTTATAGTCAGCAATAAACATGTGGTCTGTAAACACTTTACCAAAAGGTACTTCATTGATGTTATACTTCACTACCCTGCTATAATCAAGTGCATTAATTTGGATGGATTCAGAATATGTGATCATGATATAAATTTTGGAACAATGTTCGGCATTTTTTTTCAAAATCCCAAACAAAATTAGATGTACAACGGTTCAAAATAGATTAAATTTTCTATTTGACTCGAGATATATTTTGAATACGCTTCTTGAATCATGAATTGAGAAGAATAATTTACAAAGTGTTGATACGTTAATCCTTCGAAATCCTTCAAAGCATTTTCAACATTCTTTCCAATAAATAACATATCCGTATATTGTTCAATTAAATAATTGAGTGATTCTTTATTTACAACTAATCCTTGTGGGCTTAAAATTTCTTTTCCATGTATATCATATATTCCTAAATATATTTTCTTTCCTCGTGCTGGCATAATAGATGCAATGTGCTTTTTGTTTAAAGTATTTTTATTCAAAAATGCATAAACTTGTGTTTGTAAACTGGATATTGAAATTAAAGGTATATTCAAAACATAGGCTATTGTTTTAGCGGTAGCCGCTCCAATCCTCAATCCGGTGTATGAACCCGGCCCATTAGATACAGATATAAAATCTAAATTCCTTTTCTCAAATGAATTTCTTCTAAACAATTCCTCAATCATCAAATGTAACCTTTCCGAATGAAATTCTCCATCATCAACTTCTAAAACGTCTTGACATTGATCATTAATTCCCAATGCCACAGAACATAAAGTTGTGGATGTTTCAATATGTAAAGAATACACTCTCACAATAAGTACGCTAATTATTCAACTTTAATCAATTCTTCTCTCTTCACCACTTTTACTTTTTGTCCGTCTTTAATAGTTTGTTGAATGGCTGTAAAGGGCTCTGCAATGACCTTCTCCCCTTCTTTTAAACCCTCAATAATTTCAATATATTGATTATCCTGCACCCCAGTTTTCACTTCTTTTGCTTTGGCAATATTACTTTCAACCACAAAAACATACTCTTTCTTTGTTTTTTTTATCGCATTCTTTTCAGCGATAGAGTCCTTTTTAGAAAAAGGATTTCGTACTGTAACTGCCTGAACCGGAACGCTCAAAACATTTTGAACTTTTTTGGTAAGTATTTCCACCGAAGCACTCATACCCGGTCTAATTGGAATCGGATTTTCGGAAGTTATCAAATCTTTGTAACTATCGTACAATAAACGCACTTTCACCGTATAATTACTTAATTGATCTGCGCTCAATGTGGCAGTGTTTACAGAATTAGAAATATCTGTGACAATACCTTTAAATGTTTTATCACCATAAGCATCAATTTCAACAATTGCTGTATCATTCTTGTGAATTCTTATTATGTCATTTTCACTAATCTCCAACTTTACTTCCATTTCATTCAGATTGGCTAAACGCATAATCTCTGTCCCCTGAAATCCCGTTACACCCTGCACTCTTTCACCTTTTTCTACATTCAACTTAGATACAGTGGCATCTACTGGCGAATAGATAAATGTTTTATCTAAATTGGACTTCGCTTCGTTATATGTCGCTTCCAGACTTTTGATATTATACTCTGCTGACTTCACATTTTCTTCCAAGGCCTTTACATTTGCTAATGCCGATAAATACTGTGCTTCTGATGTTTGTAATTCTTGCAACGAAATAGCTTTTTGTTCAAATAATTTTTTATTTCGTTCATAAATGTTTTGTGTATTTACAAGATTCGCTTTAGCTTGATCCAATTGTGCCTTCACCTGATCTAACTGTGCTTTACTGGAATTAATTTGTGCCAATGTTCTATCTAATGCACTCTGGTAAATATCTGGCCTTATGCGACACAACAATTGCCCTTTTTGAACCCTGTCGCCTTCTTTTACCAATATCTCAATGACTTCACCACTTACATCGGAAGTTATCTTCACTTCTGTTTCTGGTTGAATTTTCCCACTGCCAGTAACAGTTTCAATAATAGTTCTTCGCTTAACCTCTTCAACAGCCACTTTTAAACTATCATCTGATAATAATGTTTTTATCACTATGATTAAAACAATCAAGAATACCCCACCAATTATAATCCACCAGATTCGTTTCATAAATTTATTTTACAGGGCTCAAAACTAATCATTTATTTTGTAGCAATAATAAAAACCATCTATGCCGAATCATCTCATTCAAGAAAGCAGTCCTTATTTATTACAACACGCCCATCAACCTGTAGATTGGTATCCTTATTCAGAAGCGATATTTGAAAAAGCCCAACAAGAAGACAAACCGCTTATCATCAGTATTGGTTATAGCACCTGCCATTGGTGCCATGTCATGGCTCATGAATGTTTTGATGATGAAGAAGCAGCAGAACTCATGAACAAACATTTTATTAATGTCAAAGTAGATAGAGAAGAACTCCCCGACGTTGATAAATATTACATGAATGGAATGCAAATTTTAACTGGTCACGGCGGCTGGCCGCTTAATGCTTTTGTATTACCCAATAAGAAACTTTTTTATGCCGTTACTTATTTACCAAAAGAAAGATGGAAAAATCTCCTTCTAAAAATTCATCAACTCTATCAAAATGAAAAAAATAAACTCATTGAATATGCAGACAACATTCACAATGGTATTAAACAATTTGAAAGTTTACCCATCCAACAAAACAATGATAATTACTCAAAAAAAACACTCAATGATCTTATTCAACAAGTAAATGAGTGGAAAAATATCTTTGACAAAGAGTATGGCGGACATCATTATACGCCAAAATTTGTCATGCCCATTAACTACAAATTCTTTTTGTATTTCAATTATTTCATAAAAGATAAAGAACTTCAGCAACATCTCCAAAATAGTATTCAACACATCATTCTTGGTGGACTATTCGACCATGTTGGTGGCGGCTTTTACCGATACAGCACTGATAAATATTGGAAAATTCCTCACTTTGAAAAAATGCTCTACGACAATGCTCAAATGATTGAATTACTTTCCCTGTATTATTTGAATTTTCCTGAACCTGAAGTCAAATGGATTTTAGAAAAAACAATAAACTCTGTATTAAGAGATTTCTTATCGGATGAAAATTTATTCTATTCCGCATGGGATGCTGATAGCGAAGGTGAAGAAGGAAAATTTTATGTTTGGGAATTAGATGAATTAAAATCTATCTTAAAAAATGATTACGAGTTATTTTCAGATGTTTTCAATATCAAAAATCATTTTGGATACTGGGAAGACGACAAATACGTCCTAACTATTCATCACTCTGTTTTAAATTCTGATAAAACATTCTGGATCAATAAAATAGAAGAATGGACAAAAATATTATGTGAACACAGAGAAAAAAGAGTCAAGCCGTCTATTGATACTAAAATCATTACTTCATGGAATGCCCTAATGATTAAAGCATTGTGTATCGCCTCTTCTGCTCTAAAAAATATTAAATATCTGGAAATTGCCGAAAAAACAGCCCAATCCATACTTCAAAAAAATTATTACGAAAATCAACTTTATAGAATTTATCATCATCAAAAAAGTAAAATTCCTGCCTATCTGGATGATTATGCTTTTTTAATTGATGCACTTATTCAATTAGCCAAACATACCTGCAACACCTATTATCTTGACACCGCAGAAAATCTCGCTGAACAATGCATCGATAAATTTTATTCTAATCATCACAATTGTTTTTATTACACAAGCCCTCAACATTCTATTCAGCAAAGCATTGAACTCTTTGATGATGTTATTCCTTCTTCTAATGCTCAAATGTTATTCAATCTTTATTATTTGTCATTATTAAACCATAACCAACTTTTTAAAGATATTGCAGAAAAAACTTTTACTGCCACACAACATCTATTTTTTCAACAACCCACACATACTGCCTCGTATGGAATTTTACTTCTAAATAACATCTTCTTAAATGAACTGGAAGTAGTTATTTGCGGTAAAGATGTTTATAATTATTTAGGCAAAATCTATCCTCAGATATGGTATTTAAATACATTGTTTACATCATCCCAATACACTTCACATTTTATTTTTCAAAACAGATTTCATCCTGAAAAAACTTTTATCTATGTTTGTCAGCATTCCGCATGCTATGAACCTATTGAAAATCCTGATCATTTTTCTATTTCAAACTATCTGGATATGTAGTGCTCAATTGCTCGTTTTTGACCCTGAAACGTTATTCGAAAAATTTCCTATATTTAATCCTGAACACATACAGAACAAAAAAATAAAAAAAATTGTCTTTGACATAATTGACAAAAAAGATTGGCAGGAAGCAGAAGATAAAAACCTTACTGAAGTGTATGAATTTGAACCTTCTGGAAAATTAAAACGTTCTTATCATACTTCCATTAAAAAAATTATCCGCATTGAAACACAGAATAAAAAACATAAAAACATTGTTTCAAAAGAATATTACGAATACGATACCACATCTACTGAATATGTTTATCAACCCAATCTAATAGTTGAACGGCATAAATTTCCTAATAATTATTCAGAAGCCACCTATTTCAAATTATGCAATAATAAATGGATTTGCAAAGAAGAGAAATACATTGAATCTTATCGCACACTTACCACCAATAATTCTATTCTAAACAATCTTTATCTAAAAGCACAGGATAGCATTGCAACTTATGAATATCCCAATCAAATCAAACAAATATACTACAACAACGAAAAAGCACCATACAAAGAAAAATTTACTTACTTTAATTCTAATCATCAAATTTATGAAATAACGGAACAATTGATAGTAGCAAGTGGCAGAGTGAAAAAAACATTTTTATATACAAGCGATAATTTGTTAGAGTCCGTCACCATGACTATAGATTTTGGAAATCCTGAAACCCATAAAATTGAATACTTTTACGATGAAAAGAAAAGAGTTTTGTCTGAAAAACATTTTAAAAACAATCAACATACGAAAGAATATCAATACATTTACAGCCCAAATAATAACGAACTAATATCTATTTTAATCCGAACTTTTGAAGATAAAAACATTCGCATCATAAAATTATTTTATGAATACTACTAATACTATGAGTGAAAAAAGAGTAAGAGTAAGATTTGCACCCAGCCCTACTGGCGGATTGCACATGGGCGGCGTTAGAACTGCTTTGTTTAATTATTTATTTGCAAAAAAACATAATGGGGATTTTATCTTAAGAATAGAAGATACTGACCAAACCCGCTATGTAAAAGGGGCAGAAGATTATATCATTGAAGCATTGAAATGGTGCGGCATAGAGCCAAATGAAGGTGTTGGCTTTGGCGATGGACCTTATGCACCATATCGTCAGAGCGAAAGAAAAAACACAGGAATTTACATGAAATATGCCCAAAAACTCATTGAAGCAGGCGGTGCTTATTATGCCTTTGATACCGAAGAAGAATTAGAAGAAATGCGCAAACGTTTAGAAGCCGCAAAAGTTGTGTCACCACAATACAATCATATTACCCGAATGAATATGCGCAATTCACTTACCTTAAGTCATGACGAAGTTCAAAAACTTTTAGATAGTGGCGTGCCTTATGTGATTCGTTTGAAAGTGCCTCGCAACGAAGAAATTCGCTTTTATGATATTATTCGTGGATGGATAGTGGTCAATTCTTCTACTATTGATGATAAAGTATTACTCAAATCCGATGGAATGCCTACTTATCATCTGGCACACATTGTGGATGATATTGAAATGAAAATCACACATGTCATTCGTGGCGAAGAATGGTTGCCAAGCGCTCCTGCTCATGTATTAACCTACAAGTACCTTGGTCTTGAAAATCAAATGCCGCAATTGGCACACTTACCGCTTATTTTAAAGCCCGATGGAAAGGGTAAATTATCCAAACGAGACACTTCCGGACTGCCCATGTTTCCTCTCAACTGGCACGATGAAAGAACAGGCGAAAGTTACATAGGATACAGAGAAAGCGGCTTTTTTCCAGAGGCATTCATTAATATGTTAGCCCTGTTGGGCTGGAATCCCGGTAATAATCAGGAAATACTCTCTAAAGAAGAAATGATCCAATTGTTTTCATTAGAAAAAGTACACAAAGCCGGTGCCAAATTTGACCCGGAAAAAACAAAATGGTTTAATCAACAATACCTGCGTAAAAAAGATAAATTAGAACTGGCAAAACTATTAGAACCTATATTGAAAGAAAACAACATCACTGCAGACCTTGAATACACTGCAAAAGTTTGTGAACTGATGAAAGAAAAAGCCCATTTTGTGAAAGAAATCTGGGAATTTGGAAAATACATGTTTGTAGAACCCGATAAATATGACGAGAAAGTTATTCAGAAAAAATGGAATCCTGATAGTCAAAAACAAATTCAGGAAATAAAAACGTTATTACAAAACATTGAACCATTTGAAGCAGATAATATCCATCATGCATTAGATAATTTTTCTAAAGAAAAAGGGAAAATAGATTATCAATTGATTCGTACACTACTAACTGGTGTTTCCTCAGGACCTTCATTAGTTCATATAATGGAAATTTTAGGGAAATCTAAAACACTGAAAAGATTAGAAACTGCTCTTGAAAAACTTGCTGTAACTCAAAACTAACTAACCATGCATTCCATTCTGGACTTTATCTTACATCTTGATAAAAATTTAGCAGACATTTTAATACAATATCAAACTACAACATACTTTATTTTAGCGCTGATTATTTTTTGTGAAACAGGATTAGTCGCTACGCCTTTTTTACCCGGTGATTCTTTGTTATTTGCCGCTGGTATGCTCACAGCATCCATGGGCATTTTAGACATTAAATTTTTAATTCCGCTTCTTATTCTTTCTGCTTTTGTAGGAGATAATGTCAATTATTTTGTTGGAAAATTTGTAGGTGAAAAAGTGTTTGATATACCATATTTGAGAAAAATTATCAAACGAGAGTATCTTGATAAAACGCATGCTTTCTACGAAAAACACGGTGGCAAAACGATTATCATGGCACGATTTGTTCCTATTGTTCGCACCTTTGCTCCGTTTGCAGCCGGATTAGGAAAAATGACTTATCCGAGATATATTGCGTTTTGCATTGCTGGTGCAGTGTTGTGGGTTACTTCCATCACTCTTGCCGGATACTACTTTGGCAATATCCCCATTATTAAAAACAATTTTGAAAAAGTAATATTTGGGATTATATTTATTTCAGTGCTGCCTATTATTTTGGGAGTGGTAAAAGAAAAATTGAAAAAATAGAGAAAGTCAAAAAGAGAGTAAATAATTCCACTGTAATTGATAATATCTCAATCAATTATTTTATCCCAGATTATGCAATAAGATTAATGAAATAAGAAATTTTTATTCAATCAATCTTTATTTTAACCACAATTTACCCTGTTAAATAGTTGCTATATTTAACAGCGTGAACACAAAGGAAATAATCAAAGCGAGTAAAGTCCAGATACATTTTGCAAACAAGAAATGCTTTGTGTTCTTTGTAAAAAACTTTGTTTTCTCAGTGGTTCAAAAAATCAAATAATTTCATTAAAACCAAATTGGTGATAACCAATTATATCTTAATATAAATGAAATAACGTAGAATTTACAGCACGATAATTTTTAATGCATAATGTGGGTTTATCATAATAAAAGTAGTTACAGATTCAAGTTGTTAACTCATGAATGTGATTTTTAAGCAAGAATATTTTGTAGCATTTCCACTCAAAAAAAAATAAACCGCTCAAATAATTTAAGAGAAAAAATTCATTTTGTAGTGTTTTTCATTCATCAGAATTTGTTTATATTTGCTACAAAAATTACAACTATGAAAACTTATAATCCTTATCCTCAATTAGGAGAACAATTAAAAGATGGGTTAGATTATGTGGTGAACAATATCCCTTCCAATCCAACAGAAGAAGATTTAGTAAATGCAGTGTATAATTTTATTCAGCCGCTGTATTATCCCAACATTAGTAATGTGGTACAGGTAGAGTTAAAGTCGGTGATATGGAATATGGTGAATGCGTATCAGAATAATTTTTTAGGCAGCAGTGTGGTGTATTCTCCATCGCAACAAATGTGGATAGCGAAGTTATTGGCTTGTTCGTGTCAGCAATCGGTGAATGCGTTGGAAAACTACTTTAAGGAAGTAGAGCGAGGTATAGTGGAAAGTGGTTTGAGTATTAGCGAGCAGACGCCGTTGTTATTGGGAAGTGGAGGAGGAAAGGTATTGGCGAATTACTGGATGCAGCAGATATCAGGAGGCGGGCAATGGATCAATTTTTTTGATGCAGTGGATAGGAATTATTTAAATGTGGGAGCGTGGGTTGGATCGGGAATAGAAGGGATACTATTGGGTGCGAGAGCGAGTGAACGAGGATTGATAGCGCCTACGACGGATATTGTGAGTGTGGAATTAGTGAGTGCATTGATAGGTGGAATTGTCGTGTCAGGTGGAAAGGTGTTGTTTAAGTGGGTGAAGAGGGTGGATATTGAAGATATAATGGTTTCAAGGATATTTTCGCCTGTAGTTACAGATGATTTATTGGGGGCGTCGGTTAGTTTGAAGATGAATGGTACTTACAATCCCAAAACAATGAAGCAGGGTGATTGGCTTGATCCAGATACAAAACTGTCATGCTTTGCTGGTTCCAGATCTGATTTGTACAATCTAAATGGTGATCTTATATGGGGAACGTGTCCTTCTAATTCACAAAAATAAATATTTGTTGAGTGTTTTTTAACCATTTAATATATTTTATAGAAAAAATTTCATACATAACTCCGATCTTATAACGACTCTTATATGAATTATATTTTAGTTACTATATGTGCCATAAAAATGAGTTTTATTTTTTCTCAATGTGATATATTGGGAGAGTATATCTTTTCAAAAATGATGGAAGATTCAAAAGTAACATTTTATCAAACTTCAAGTAACAAAAAAAAATATGGAAAAATGAAAATATATCTGAATAAACAAGGAGATACGCTTATTGATTTTAGTTTTGGTTGTATAAAAGAGATAATTTATCACTATATAGACAAAGGTATGTATGATATAGAATTTAAGTTTTTAAGTAAAGGTAAATTGTCTTTTAGTAAGAAAGACACCTCGCTATTAATAAAAAAAATTCAATTTGTTGAGGGAGAGAAAGAATATTTTTTCAAATGTCTTGATGAACTGAATAAGCCATTTAAGATATTAAAGTGCACACCAAAGGAGTTGGTGTTATTACAGTGTCATATATGTGAAGAGGAAAAAGTGTATATAAAATATTTCTTTAATAAAATTGCTAGTCAATGATTTTAATTTTAAGTAATTTAAGGGACGTATCCACTGAGTTAGTGGAAGATGTTCTTTTGGCTAATAAAATTGACTTTTATCGTGTAAATGAAGAAGATGAAATTTGGCTAGAAAAATTTGAAATGCGATATCAAAAATACAAATTTGACAGAAGTCATCAAGAAAAAATCTTTTCAAAAATACTGGCACATTAAAAAAGATGAAATCACTGTGTGTAAAGATTGTGAATTCCGTCATATCTGCACAGATTGCCGGGCATATCTTGAAAATCCTGATGATTTATACAGTAAGCCCTTGAAATGTGACTATAATCCTTATACCTGTCAATGGGAAGAATGGAGCACATATCCACTCAAACAAAAAGCTATAGAGTTTTATGATTTAAGAGAAATTATTGAGAAATCATAACTTTCATTTCCACTCAAAAAAAATAAATCGCTCAAATAATTTAAGAGAAAAAATTCATTTTGTATTGTTTTTCATTCATCAGAATTTGTTTATCTTTGCTTAAAAATTTACAACAATGAAAACCTACAATCCTTATCCTCAATTAGGAGAACAATTAAAAGATGGTTTGGATTATGTGGTGAACAATATCCCTTCAAAACACTAAATAATTTTATTACACTGAAAAAATGCGTAGAACGAAAATAAATTTTCATTTCATCATATTTTTGATTACGAGAACTTGTTTGTTATATTGTCAAAATCCGCCAGAAAAATATTTGTTTCATATTAATAAGGCAGATAGTTTATTTCAGCAATCATATTATAATATTGCAAAGGTTGAATATTTAAGAGCTTCTTCAGAATGGGGAAACACAGGGCTACCATTTCATCAATATCAATTGGCGCGTTGCTATGCAGAATTAAATAACAGAGATTCTGCATTTATGTATTTAAACAACCTTATGAGATATTTAGCTTTTTCAAACCCAGATACAATTCAAAACGATAAACACTTTATTAATTTGTATAATGATAAACGATGGATTCAATTTATAAACAAAGTAAAGACAATTGAACAATCAGAAAAATCTGGAGTAATAAAAAGTATTAATACAATGGTTCAACACGATCAATTCTGGAGGAGATTAATGGTAAGGCATATTAATAATGACAATAACGTGAAAGATTCTATAACAGAACCAGAAATAAAAAGAAAAATTCAACAGACAGATAGTGTAAATTATTTTTCATTAAAGAAAATTCTTAAAAAAGTAGGTTTTCCTGGGTATAGTAAGGTAGGTATGGTTGGATCTCAGAATTTCTGGATATTAGTTCAACATCAGGACAAGCACATTAATTTTCAAAAAAAGGTACTAAAGAAGATGAAAAAAGAAGTAAAAAGAAATAATGCCAGTCCTAACTTATATGCTTATTTATACGATAGAGTAATGGTAAATACAGGTAAAAAACAGATGTATGGAACACAGATGCGATTAAACAAAGATAGTACATCTTATGAACCATATCCACTTAAGTATCCAGATAAAGTAAATGAATTAAGAAGAGAAGTTGGATTGCCGCCTATTGAAGAATACATCAAACAAATGAATCAAATTTATTATGGTAAAGTTAAGAAGTAAACGCAAAAGTAAAAAGATTTTAATAATTTCTTCCACTCATTGCGAAATTACAACAGAAAAAGTTATTGACTGGTTGATACATTTTAATAATAAGTTCTATAGAATAAATGGTGAGGAATTTCATCCTGATTTTTCTAATGAAGTTTTAATACATATAGATTCAAGAAAATGTAGGATTAACAAAAGAGATCTGTATAAAGAAAATTTTTATTCTTGGTGGGTAAGAAGAATTGGAAATAGCATTACCAACTTAGATAGTATTGAAAATTACCATGTATTAGAATATTACAAAAATAACTTACTGAGTTTAAAGTGTTTTGTTTTTAATAATGTTCGGGTTACTAATGACAAAATCACTAATTTATTTCAGATTCATGTTAATAAACTCTATGTTCTTAAAATTGCAAGAAAATTAAAAATTCGAGTTCCTGAATATCTTATTACAAATATCAAGCAATCTATTGTGGACTTTTATTTTACAAAAAAGGAAAAAGTTGTCATAAAAGATATAAATCTTCCATATTTTGAAAAAAATAAACAAGAAGAATTTTCATCTTATACAAAATTAGTAGATATTACACTCCTAAATAAACTACCTCAATTTTTTCCCCCTACCTTTTTTCAAGAATATATTGAAAAAGAATATGAAATACGTTCATTCTATTTAAACGGTAAGTTTTATTCAATGGCTATTATGTCTCAAAAAGATGAACAGACAAAGATTGATTTTAGAAGATATAATTTAGAAAATCCCAACAGAACAGTACCTTACCAATTGCCCACTCAATATGAAATAAAACTGAAAAAACTTATGGATACATTACATCTAAATACAGGTTCTCTGGATATAATAAAAGGTAAAGACGGAAAATATTATTTTTTAGAAGTCAATCCTGTTGGGCAATTTGGAATGGTATCATATCCCTGTAATTATAAATTGGAAAAGGAAATAGCTTTACTCTTATCTAAATAATTAAAAAATAACAAAGATGCACATCAATAATTATTTAGAATTTATTAAAGAAATTAGACGTGAAAAGATTCCTTCTAAAAATATACTTGAAAGAATAGGTAAAAATTATTTCTATCGATCCAGTAGTTTTTATTATTTTTTTAATTACAGAAAAATAAGTAAAATTTACCATATAAAAACAAGATTATGTTCAAAAAGAACTACTTCCGCCTTTACGCTAATTGTCAATTAGTAAAAGGAGCCAGACGCTCTATCATTTGTGATTTGCAAAAAGGACAATTTGTCTACATATCTGAACCACTGATTACTATTCTAAACACATTGCAGAAACATACCATCCAATACACTCTAAAAAAGTTCCCAGAATATTCCAACACTATAAAAAATCTCATAAAGTATCTCATCGAAATTGACTATGGACATTATGTTCAAAACCCTAAACAATTTCCAGACCTAAATCTTACTTTTGAAATCCCTCGAAAAATTCACGATTGTATAATAGAATTATCTGATATTACATTTAAATATCACAAAAAAATTTTAAAAGAACTTACTAAACTCGGCGCTCAATTTATTGAATTTAGATCTTATCAAGCTTTTGATTTAAAAAAACTTCAAACGCTTTTGAACTTCATGCCATACACAAGATTTCGTGGAGTAGATATAATAATACCCTATTCATCTAATAACAACATATCTGTTTACAAACAATTTATAGATGAAAATTTAATTATTAATCAATTCATTATACATTCCTGTTCTGATACAACATTATTAAACTCTACCTTTGAAAGGTTGATATTTACACAAGAAAAAATAGATTCTTCTAAACATTGTGGTAAGATATTTCCAGAAAATTTTATGATTAACATAGAATTATTTCTTGAATCCCAACACTACAACACTTGTCTTAATAGAAAAATTTCCATTGATGCAGAAGGAAATATTAAAAATTGTCCTTCCATGCTCCATTCTTACGGCAATATCAAAAATACAAATTTGACAGAAGTCATCAAGAAAAAATCTTTTCAAAAATACTGGCACATTAAAAAAGATGAAATCACTGTGTGTAAAGATTGTGAATTCCGGCATATCTGCACAGATTGCCGGGCATATCTTGAAAATCCAGAAGATTTATACAGTAAACCCTTGAAATGTGGCTATAATCCTTATGCCTGCCAATGGGAAGAATGGAGCACACATCCATTAAAACAAAAAGCCATAGAGTTTTATGATTTAAGAGAAATTATTGAGAAATCATAACCTTCATTTCCACTCAAAAAAAAAAAATAAACCGCTCAAATAATTTAAGAGAAAAAATTCATTTTGTAGTGTTTTTCATTCATCAGAATTTGTTTATATTTGCTTAAAAATTTACAACAATGAAAACCTACAATCCTTATCCTCAATTAGGAGAACAATTAAAAGATGGTTTGGACTATGTAGTGAACAATATCCCTTCCAATCCAATAGAAGAAGATTTAGTAAATGCAGTGTATAATTTTATTCAGCCGCTGTATTATCCCAACATTAGTAATGTGGTACAGGTAGAGTTAAAGTCGGTGATATGGAATATGGTGAATGCGTATCAGAATAATTTTTTAGGCAGCAGTGTGGTGTATTCTCCATCGCAACAAATGTGGATAGCGAAGTTATTGGCTTGTTCGTGTCAGCAATCGGTGAATGCGTTGGAAAACTACTTTAAGGAAGTAGAGCGAGGTATAGTGGAGAGTGGGTTGAGTATTAGCGAGCAGACGCCGTTGTTATTGGGAAGTGGAGGAGGAAAGGTATTGGCGAATTACTGGATGCAGCAGATATCAGGAGGCGGGCAATGGATCAATTTTTTTGATGCAGTGGATAGGAATTATTTAAATGTGGGAGCATGGGTTGGATCGGGAATAGAAGGGATACTATTGGGTGCGAGAGCGAGTGAACGAGGGTTGATAGCACCTACGACGGATATTGTGAGTGTGGAATTAGTGAGTGCATTGATAGGTGGAATTGTCGTGTCAGGTGGAAAAGTGTTGTTTAGATGGGTGAAGAGGGTGGATATTGAAGATATAATGGTTTCAAGGATATTTTCGCCTGTAGTTACAGATGATTTATTGGGGACGTCGGTTAGTTTGAAGTTGAATGGTACTTACAACCCTAAAACAATGAAGCAGGGTGATTGGCTTGATCCAGATACTAAACAGTCGTGTTTTGCTGGTTCCAGAGCTGATTTATATAATCTTAAGGGTGATCTTATATGGGGGACGTGTCCTTCTAATTCACAAAAATAAATATTTGTTGAGCGTTTTTTAACCATTTAATATATTTTTTTAGAAAAAATTTCATACAAACTCCGATCTTATAACGACTCTTATATGAATTATATTTTAGTTACTATATGTGCCATAAAAATGAGTTTTATTTTTTCTCAATGTGATATATTGGGAGAGTATATCTTTTCAAAAATGATGGAAGATTCAAAAGTAACATTTTATCAAACTTCAAGTAACAAAAAAAAATATGGAAAAATGAAAATATATCTGAATAAGCAAGGAGATACGCTTATTGATTTCAGTTTTGGTTGTATAAAAGGGATAATTTATCACTATATAGACAAAGGCATGTATGATATAGAATTTAAGTTTTTAAGTAAAGGTAAGTTGTCTTTTAGTAAGAAAGACACCTCGCTATTAATAAAAAAAATTCAATTTGTTGAGGGAGAGAAAGAATGTTTTTTCAAATGTTTTGATGAAGTGAGCAAGCCATTTAAGATATTAAAGTGCACACCGAAGGAGTTGGTGTTATTACAGTGTCGTATATGTGGAGAGGAAAAAGTGTATATAAAATATTTCTTTAATAAAATTGCTAGTCAATGATTTTAATTTTAAGTAATTTAAGGGACGTATCCACTGAGCTAGTGGAAGATGTTCTTTTGGCTAATAAAATTGACTTTTATCGTGTAAATGAAGAAGATGAAATTTGGCTAGAAAAATTTGAAATCAATAAAACGTCCTTTAAAATATGGTTAAGATGTATTGATACATTCAATCAGCAAAAATTAATAAAACTAGAAACCGTTTCTGCTTTTTGGTATAGAAGGGGAATTTTTGGGATTAGATTAAAACACGATTTAATCAAAAACAAATACATTAGAAGATACTTGAATAATGTAAAAATTACATTACTCGATTTTATTTTGTCTTTATTAGTTGACGTGAAACATGTAAATAAGTTTGAAGATATTTATGTAAACAAGTTATACGTTCTACATATTGCAGGCAAATGTGGTCTTGACATTCCACATACCTTTTTGACTGAGAAATTAAATGAAATCAATAAAATTGATAAAGATAAATTTATTACAAAAGAATTTGTATATCCGTATTTTACATTAAATAAGATAGATATTTATCCACTAACGAAACTTATTAGTGATTATAATTTTAATATAATAAATGATATTTCTTTAAGCTTAATTCAAAAAAAGATAGATAAAAATTTCGATATTAGAATTTTCTTTATCAATAGAAAATTTTATTCGGCTGCAATTTTTAGTAACGACTCTAAAAAAACAAAAATAGATTTTAGAGACTATGAACATGAGGATGCACCAAGAATTATAAGATATTCTCTACCTAAAGAGATTTTAATTAAATTGAAAAAGTTAGTGAGTTATCTTAATATTAATTGTGGATCAATGGATATGATAAAAGGTCGAGACGGAAAATTTTATTTTTTAGAAATAAATCCAATTGGACAATGGCAATTTATTTCAGAAAACTGTTACTTTAAACTGGAAAACGAAATAGCCAAAGCATTAGTTAATAAAAAAATTGAACACAATGAAAAGAAAACAAAATATTTATTATAAAACGACTTACAAAAAAATAGAACATTTTTTGCCATTATGTTTGAAACAGATTGATATTGAAAATTTAATCGATAATTGGAATCATCCGGTAAAATTGGTATACAACAAAGGTAAAAAATATTTCCATGAGATGTATCCTTTTTACAAGTTTAATTGTAGAATGGTAGAATATGAAGTTGAAGAAAAATAAGATACTTTTAGTATATACTAATTTACAAATTACTATAGGTTTCAAAAGATCTATAATCGTTGATAATACTTTCAACAGATTCTACTTTATCCCTAATTTTTTAGCTTTCATTATTATTGAAAATTACTATAAGCTAAACTTTGACAACATTTTGAAAAACTACTCAATTTCTAAGAAGGTATTATTAAATTATTCTGAATTTTTACTCAATAATAACCTTGCCACTTTCATAACCAAGGAGGATGCTGATAATTTTTATCCTATGAATTTTTCTAAATTTATTGTTAATAGTAGCTTAACTAATATAGTAATAGATTATGGAGAATATCTTGAAAAACTAATTGATAAAATTTTAAATGAATTAAATAAGATGTTAGTAATAAGTGTGGATGTTCGTGTATTCAATATTGTCAGTATTGAAAAAATAATACCTGTTTTAAAAAAAATAAACGAAAGTAGATTAAGAGAAATAAACTTATACATGCCGTATTCAATGTTACGGAAATTTCCTGACATACATAAACGTTTTGGGAAAATAAACCGAATATTTGCTTACAATTCTCCTTTCTCAAGAGTAGATTGTTTCGAAAATTCAAACAAGGGCTTTTTAATTTTTACTAAACAAAATATTATTAATTGTAAAAACTGTGGAGTAGTCAATCCCATCTATTTCTCTTATTCTTTAGACCACTTTCTTGAATCCCAACACTACAACACTTGTCTTAATAGAAAAATTTCCATTGATGCAGAAGGAAATATTAAAAATTGTCCTTCCATGCTCCATTCTTACGGCAATATCAAAAATACAAATTTGACAGAAGTCATCAAGAAAAAATCTTTTCAAAAATACTGGCACATTAAAAAAGATGAAATCGCAGTGTGTAAAGATTGTGAATTCCGTCATATCTGCACAGATTGCCGGGCATATCTTGAAAATCCTGATGATTTATACAGTAAGCCCTTGAAATGTGGCTATAATCCTTATACCTGTCAATGGGAAGAATGGAGCACACATCCATTAAAACAAAAAGCCATAGAGTTTTATGATTTGAAAGAGGTTATCTCAAAACAAAATAGAATCTAATACCACTCAAAAAAATAAGCCGTTCAAATAAATTAAGAGAAAAAATTCATTTTGTAGTGTTTTTCATTCATCAGAATTTGTTTATAAATAAATTTACTTTGTACAATCTTCCCACATTTCCATTTTTATCCTTATATTGTCGGCGAACACTAATACTTTTGAAAATGAATGGAACCACTATGTTTATTAAAACCAAAATACCTGTTGAAGTTTTAGTAAAGGCCTATCGGCTGATGTACACAGCGAAAAGCATGGCAGATGTGTACGAGCAAAAAAAAGAGATTGCTTCAAAATACGTCCATGCTACATCACGCGGTCATGAAGCCATTCAGTTAGCAGCAGGCATGCAATTATTACCACACGATTATGTTTTCCCATACTATCGTGATGATGCCATGCTTCTCGGGATGGGGCTTACACCCTATGAGTTAATGCTACAATTATTAGCAAAAAAAGATGACCCATTTTCTGGTGGTAGAACATACTATTCACATCCCTCCTTGAAAAGAGATAATCTCCCAAAAATTCCACATCAAAGCAGTGCAACCGGAATGCAAGCGATTCCTGCCACAGGTGTGGCTTTAGGATTCTGGTATCAGGAAAAACAAGGCATACCAAACGATTACGAAGGGCTCAAACCAATTGTCGTGTGTTCATTAGGTGATGGTAGTTGTACAGAAGGCGAAGTATCCGAGGCCTTTCAAATGGCAGTTTTGAAACAATTGCCAATTCTTTATTTAGTGCAGGACAACGGCTGGGACATCTCAGCGTCTGCTGATGAAATCAGATCACAAGATATTTCAGAGTATGTAAAAGGTCTTAAAGGTCTTGAAGTAAAAAAAATAGATGGTACCGATTTTATTTTGTCGTATAATACAGTTAAAGAATGTATTGATATTATTCGGAATGAAAGAAGACCCGTGCTATTACATGCTAAAGTACCACTGCTAAACCATCACACTTCTGGCGTAAGAAAAGAATGGTACAGAGATGATCTGGAAGACGCACAAAAAAGAGATCCATTACCTAAATTGAGAAAACAATTGATTATTCACGGCATTGATGAACACCAAATCAATGAAATTGAAAAACAAATTGAAGAAGAAGTATGGCAGGAATTTGAAAGGGCTTTAAATGCGCCTGACCCACAACCCGAAGACGCCACTACTCATATATTTGCACCAACACCAATCACAGAAGAGCGAGGCGAAAGAGAACCTAAAGGCAAGCAAAAAGTGGTAATGGTAGATTGTGCATTATTTGCCATTCGTGAGTTGATGGAAAAACATCCAGAGTGTTTGTTGTATGGTCAGGATGTGGGTAAACGTTTGGGAGGTGTATTTAGAGAAGCCGCTACATTAGCTCAAAAATTTGGAGATCATCGTGTATTTAACACACCCATTCAGGAAGCATTTATTGTTGGTTCCACCGTGGGAATGAGCGCTGTTGGTTTGAAGCCGATTGTTGAAGTACAGTTTGCTGATTATATCTGGCCGGGTTTAAATCAATTATTTACAGAAGTGAGCCGTTCGTATTATTTAAGTAATGGTAAATGGCCGGTGAGTATGATTTTGCGTGTGCCTATTGGTGCCTATGGCAGTGGTGGTCCATATCACAGCAGCAGTGTAGAAAGTGTTTTAACCAACATCAAAGGCATAAAAATAGCGTATCCAAGTAATGCTGCGGACTTGAAAGGACTACTAAAAGCAGCATATTATGACCCCAATCCTTGTGTGATACTTGAACACAAAGGACTTTACTGGAGCAAAGTCAAAGGTACAGAAGACGCTAAAACTGTGGAACCTGATGAAAATTATATTTTACCTTTTGGAAAGGCCAGAATGGTACAGCAAGCTGATGAAAACAATATTACGAGAGGAAATTCAGTTCTTGTGATTACCTATGGAATGGGTGTGTATTGGGCAAAATCTGCTTCAAAAGGGATTGAAGATAAGGTTAGCATTCTTGATTTAAGAACATTGGTTCCGCTTGATGAAGTGAAAATATTTGAAGAAAGTAAAAGACATCATCGGATTATTGTTTTGACAGAAGAACCCAAATCAAATAGTTTTGCACAGAGCTTAGCAGGTCGTATTACAGAACAATGTTTTGAATATTTAGATGCACCTGTAAGAGTTATTGGCGCATTAGATACGCCTGCTATTCCATTGAATGAGACATTAGAAAAAACAGTTTTACCTAACGGTGAAAAGGTAAGAATTATAATTGATGAGTTATTGAAATATTAAACGTTTATAACATTAGATAAACCTAGAAGTTCATCTTTAGTAAGATTAGAAAATGTCCCAGAACTCATTAAAAGCAGTACTTTATTATTGATATTTATTTCTCTTAAATATTTTAATAAATTCTCTTTATTATCTACTACTATTAATTTTTCATCATTGAACTGTTGTTGGATAAATTGTTTATCCAATGGAGGCATTTTTTTAATTTCTAAAGTATGTGCATCAAAGTAAACAATGCGATGCTCAGCTTGTTTCAAAACATCCTTGTATTCTGATAAAAATTTTTCATTTAAACTACTGTAAGTATGTAATTCAAAAGCCGCAATCATTTTTTTATCAGGGTATAATTCTTTAACAGCATCAATCGTTGCTTTTACTTTGGACGGAGCATGCGCAAAATCACGATAAACCAAAAGTTCTTTTGTTTCAATCCATTTTTCCAATCGTTTTGAAGCGCCTTCAAAATCTGAAATAGATGAATAAAATTGCTCATCCGGTATATCTAATTGACCACACACCAAACGCGCCGCTTCAAGGTTTTGAAGATTATGTTTACCAAAAATTTTTAGTGGAAATTTTTTATCGTGTAAAAGTATATGCACTTTGCCATCTTTGATATTATATTCAGGAAAGGAATATGAAATATAACGCAGGTCGTTCCTATTAGCTTTTTGAACAAGTGAGTCAATCTGTGCATCTAATTGATTATAGATAAGAACACCATCTGATTCAATGGAATAAATAAAATCTTCAAATGCTTTAAGATAGTTTTCAAACGTTGGAAACACATTGATATGATCCCATGCGATGCCGCTAATAACAGCAATGTGAGGACGATAAATTAAAAATTTTGGTCTTAAATCAATCGGAGAAGCAAGATATTCGTCGCCTTCTGCTACTAATACAGAATTATCATTTGTAATTTTTACCATTGTATCAAATCCCTGAATCTGCGCCCCCACTAAATAATCCATTGCGAAATTATTTTTTTTCATCACATGAAGAATCATAGACGTTATGGTCGTTTTACCGTGACTCCCACCAATGACGATACGTTTTTTATTTATACTATTGTGATAGATAAATTCAGGATATGAATAAATCTTTAATCCTAATTCTTGTGCTCTTATTAATTCCGGATTGTCTTTTCTGGCGTGCATTCCAAGAATGACAATATCTATGTCCTTTGTAATTTTCTCCGGGAACCAACCAATTTTTTCTGGAAGTAAATCATGTAATTTTAATCTTGATAATGAGGGCTCGTGAATATCATCATCACTACCTGTAACAATATGCCCATTTTTCTTCAAATCAATAGCTAGATTGTGCATAATACTACCGCCAATTGCAATAATGTGTATTCTCATGAATAAAAGATATTTTAAGAAATACTTAGTTTAAAATTTAATTCCTATAACAAGAATATCATCCACTTGTTCTAAAGAACCTTTCCACTCTAAAAATTTTTTCTCCAGGATAAATTTTTGATGGTCGATAGGCCATTTTGATGCGTCCTCTAAAATCTTGTAAAAATTTTTCTTGTATAGTTTTTTGCCTTTTAATCCTCCAAACTGATCTGCGTAACCGTCCGAAAATAAATACATCGTATCGCCTTTTTGTAAATGAATACTATGATTCGTAAACTTATTAATAACATCCGTATATTTACCAATAGGGAATCTATCTCCTTCCAAAATATGACTTTCTCCATTTCTTATTAAACAAATTGGATTCATAGCAGCGGCATATTCAAGTTGCAAAGTATTTAAATCAATTGATATTAAACTCAAATCCATTCCATCTTTTGTATCTGTTTGTTCACTATGAAGCGTTTGAGCAATGCGAATGTTCAATTCGTCAAGAATTTCGGCAGGATGAACGAGTGAAGTATTATTAATAATATCTTTTAATAAATTCGAGCCAATAATACTCATAAACGCACCCGGTACGCCGTGACCGGTACAATCTACTGCTGCTACATAAATTTTATTATTCTTTTTTTCTATCCAATAAAAATCCCCGCTAACAATATCTTTGGGTCTATAAAGAATGAATGAGTGAGGTAAAAGCGATTGGAAATATTTGATAGGTGGTAGGATTGCTTCCTGAATGCGTTTAGCATATTTGATACTGTCCGTAACTTGCGTAAAGAGGTATTCAATTTCTTTTTTTTGCCTTACTACTTCTTCTGTTCGTTCAATTACTTTTCGTTCAAGTACTCTTTCATTTTCAGCCAGTTCATCTCTCATTCGGATTAAGGCGTGTCCAAGGGTATCATATTCACTTAAAGGTTGAAAAACAGCATTGAAATTTCCGGCACCGGTTTGTTTAGCAAACTCTGTGGTACGTTCAAAAGAATTGATAAGTATATTTAATGCTCTCCCCATTTCTCCAATTTCATCTTTTCTATCGGGGAAACGATCTTTGGGAATAATTCCTTTCCCCATTCTTAATAACATATCTTTGAGTTGCATAATAGGCACCACAATGGATCGAATAGTAAAGAATGCAATTATTATTCCTCCAATAAGAAGCACAGCACCTAAAAACTTTACAATATTTTCAAGAAAATTGATAGATCTAAACATTTCCTGTTTAACTGTATCAGCTTCCAATGTTTTCCCATCTATTAGAGAATTAAGATGTCGTACAATGATTTTGATATTAGCATCTGCATCATCTAATGCTTCTTGTGCAATAACAAAGTAGATTTCAGGATTTTGATAATCATCAATACTTTTTAATCGATTCATGATTTCATTTTGATAAAGTGAAAAGACACGTTCTATATTTTTTAATATCATTTGAATTGTTTGTTTGTCTCTTTCTGACCAATTTTCAGAGAGTTGACTAATATTTTTTTTAACTCTTATATAATCTTGCCGCATCAATTGAATTAATTGTTCCTGTAACTCAACATTTTCATTGACATTTTTTCCATAATACCACTTGGCAATAAGCGTTTTGGATTTTTGAATGATTAAATTCAATTCTTTTAACTCAGACAAACTCGGAATTACTTGCTCAATAACTGTATCTGTTTTTTTTCGTGTATCTTTTAAAACAATAAAAGTGTAAAGAAACGCAATAAGCGTTAGGAAAATAAGTGACCCAAATCCTCCCGCAATCCGAGTAGTAATATTCAAACGAAGTTTCATCTCACAATTTATTTAGGTTCAGATTGTTTCTTTAATGAATCCAACTTTTTCTTATACTCAATATATTTTTCATTCTCATGTAAGGCATAATATATACCTGTTAATCCCTCAATTATATCCGGATCATTGGGTTTTACTTCATTGGCTTTTTGCATATATGGTAATGCTTGTTTGAAATATTTATTAGCGTTTTCTTGAATTTGTTCAATTTGTTCTATGGGCGTATCAAAAGACATTTCCTTAATTAGCTTAGCACCTTGGTTATAATAAGCCACTGCTAATCCCTTTAAAGCACCCGGATGATTGGGGTCTAATTCTATTACTTTATTGAATGCAACTTTTGATATTTCGGTATATTTATCAAAAAGAGATTGAGGTATATTAGATTCTAGGTCTAATAATTTTTTTACAGTAGTTACAAATTGACCTCCAACACTCAAATAAAATTCCACATCTTTGGATTTAAAGTCCATAGCTGGTTCTACCTGTTTATAGATATTTTTGTAATTTGAATATAGCTCTAAACATCTCTCATAATTCATTGAATCATAGAGGAATATTTTAATTTGATTAAAATAACTTTCGGCAATTGCTTTAATTAAACGTTTATTATTTGTTTCTGTTTCTGCATCAGGTGCTAATGATTGAGACATTTGAACTGCATTTAATGCTTCATTTCTATAATTCGAATTATATACATTATACTCATAATTTTTGAAAAACTGATAATAAACATGTGCCTTTAAACTCCATGCTACAGGTTCATCTTTAGTTTCAGGATGTAATACCACTTCATCTACCTTTGACTTTGCACAATTAAAATCTCTGTTTTGATAGCAATCAAATGCTTCAAGAAGTTTATTGACCTGAGCATAAGAATAATGCTGCCACCATCCTACTAATAAAAGGATGATGAATATTTTAAGTATATTATTTTTCCTTCTCATCATATATATTTAATAGACAGCAGAGGCTAAGTTCTTAATATCTTCGCTGGCCTTTAATCCATATTTTGCAGCATTATTCTTATTGTATTCAAATTTTTGTTTGTTCTCAATCACTACAAAATTAATAACTGCGTGTGTTTTAGCTGCACCTTCTTGCTCCGTAATTAGTAATGTTCCTTTATTTTTCAATTGTGAAGCAAATTGTTTTAGTAAAGAAGAGTTTTCAGGAGTAATATACAAAATGTGTGGAATTTTATTTTTATCAATTTTATCAGAGTTTATCAATTCAATTTTTTGTCCACCTATAGTTTTTTTAGAAACAACATTTTCATTCAATTCTTTTATTAATGTATTGGCACTACCTACAATTTGAATTATAAAATTACCGGACTTAGAACTAGCCGGCCATTCAAAATAACGAGTTAAATTGTAAATATAAACTGCTTTAATCTTTGCATTAACATCAAAATCTTGCTTAAATGAACTAAAAAGAAATAAAGAAATGACTACTAAAAATATATGTTTTGAAAGTAACTTCAACGAATACTCATTTGCAAGCAAATGTAAGAAAAATTAAAATGAGATACAAAATTCACCTTAAAATATACAACCTATGTGCATCTAATTTAAGAAAAATAAACAATAAAATTGTAAATTCCCATAAAGACGAACCTCCATAACTAAAAAATGGCAATGGGATTCCAATCACTGGTAATATGCCCATGGTCATTCCAACATTTATAGTAAGATGAAAAAACAAAATGGATGCTACACCATATCCATATATTCTCGAAAACTCTGACCTTTGACGCTCTGCTAATATTATTATTCGTATAATTAAAACAGCAAATAATATTAAAACAACACTACTACCTACAAATCCCCATTCTTCACCCACTGTGCAAAAAATAAAATCCGTATCTTGTTCTGGTACAAAATTATACTTCGTTTGCGTCCCCTTTAAATATCCTTTTCCAAATAAGCCGCCTGACCCAATAGCTATTTTAGATTGATGTACATTATATCCTTCTTTCTTTAAATTAATTTCGCCTCTTCCCAAAAGCACATCAATTCTGCCTCTTTGATGGGGCTGTAATTTAGAATACAAAAAATTACTGGAATAAACAAAAAGTGATGCCAAGCCAACGTAAATCAATTTTTCTGAAAAATTCTTTCCAGCTATGTTTCCCAAAATAAAACCATATTACCAATATTACTGCAAATGCAATATAAAAATATATTTGTGGAATTAGTAACGATAAAATAAATAGTAACACCGCTAAAAAACCAATGATAATATAAGTTACAGACAATCCTTCTCTAAATAATGTAACAATAAAAGCTGCAAACGTGATAGCCAGCCCTGTTTCGTTCTGAAGGACTAAAATAAAAACCATTGGAATACCAATGATAATAGCCGATACAATGGTATTTTTATACATTTCAATATAATCAGCAATTGACTTATAACGTTTAGTTGAAATAACCGATAAATTTTGATTAGCTAAAAATTTTGCCAATGCAAGATTGGTCGCAAATTTCATAAACTCCGCCGGTTGAATACCCAAATCCCCAATGCGAAACCATGATTTACTTCCTTTAATTTCTCTGCCTAAAAATGGTACTGCTAAATTTAAAATCAAAAAAACAATATAAAAACCATACGCAAACACTGTGTAAAAATCCGCATCAATAATTAAAATGATTACTGCAATAATAAATGCTGTAATTATCCATATAAGTTGTTTCCCATATTTCTGAGAAACATCAAAAATACTCTGATGCTGTTCATCATAAACTGCTGCATAGATATTAAACCAGCCCATCAAAACTAAAATAACGTAAATAATTACAGTCAGCCAATCAATATTTGAAAAAGGACTTTCTTCTGATGTTCTCATTATCTGGATTTTTTTCTTTTAGTGTTTTTCTTTTTATCCGGCATTCCACTTTTAATATACTCAATATTGGCCTTAATAAGATTTGCTTCTACCATTCTTTTTTCTAGGTCCGGACGAGTTATTTTTCTTTTCAGATATTTCTCAATCATTAAAGAAGCAATAGGTGCCGCCCATACACCGCCAAACCCGGCATTCTCTACTATTACAGAAATAGCTATCTTTGGATTCTCTTTTGGTGCAAAAGCAAAAAATAAGGCATGATCTTTCCCATGCGGATTTTGAGCGGTTCCTGTTTTTCCACAAATTTTAATGTCTTTTATTTTGGCCAATGTCGCTGTACCTGCTTCAACAACTTTCTCCATTCCATTGATGACTCTTTCGTAATACTCTTTTTCTGTAACATAAGCATAGTGTTTTACTTTGAAAGTACTATCTAAAAATCTCTCATTTCCTATCCCTTTAATAATGTGTGGCGTATAGTAATACCCTCTATTTGCAATAATACACATCACATTGGCTAATTGTATGGGCACTGCTGTCAATTCGGCCTGTCCAATACCCAAGGAAATAACGGTGCTTGCAAACCATCTATTCTCACCAAATACTTTGTTATAGTATTTAATAGATGGCACATTACCCTGGTTTTTCATAAGGAATATCGTAGTTAAGTTTTCTTCCAATTCCAAAACTCATCACCGCCTCCCGCCAATGATTATATGCATTTCGAAAATTACCCCATAATTTATAATTCTCCACTATACTTTTAAAAACATAAGAATAATACGAGTTACAAGAATATTGAATGGACATTTCCAAATTAGCCGTTGGATGTGGATGGCACTTCGGTTTACCACCCATCGGTGGATAGCCCCTTGCACAAGGATAAACGGTATTTGGAAATAATACACCATCTTTTTGAGCAATGAGTGCATCAATGAGTTTGAATGTAGAACCAGGAGGATACATGGCCTGTGTGGCTCTGATTCAACAATGGAACATTGACGGTGTCTTGCATACAATGTTACAAAGTTCTTGCTCCTCTCTTTCCCGCCTACCAGCATAGTTCGGATCGTACGTTGGACTTGAAATCAAGCACAATATCTCTCCGGTAGATGGTTCTATCGCCACGATGCTTCCCTTTTTGTTTTGCATCAGGTATTCGCCGTATTCCTGCAAGTTCAGCATCTATTGCTTGAATACAACGGCTTTCCCGGAATGGCCAGAGTATCGTACTTTGCCGTCCATGCAAATCTGCCCTACTTCCCGGTTATGCACATCTTTGATGATGATTCTTGTCCCTTTTTTTCCTCGCAGATATTTTTCATAACTCATACTCTATCCCGCTCACTCCTATATAATCGCCTTCTTTGTAATAAGGGATCTTTTTCCGCTTTTGCCTTGCTCACTTCTCCGACGTATCCCTAAGGCATGTGCAGCAATGGGCTTAGGGATATTTTCGTACTAGAACGAACCTGAACATAAAAACCATTAAAACGATACATCTTTTCCTGCAAAGCAGCATAGGTCTTTACGGACAATTGCTTTTCAAATAATCCTTGTTTTCTCGGAGAATTAGGAGGGAGAGACAATTTTATCATTCGTTTAATAAACTCTTCTTTGGATATTTCCAATATCTCACACAATGCCATCGTATCACATCCCTTTGCCTCTTTTGGAACAACCATTAAATCATACGACGGCTCATTCATGACCAATAACTTTCCATTTCTATCATAAATATAACCTCTTGGCGGATACTCTGTTAAGAACTCAAACGCATTAATTTGTGCATATACCTTATATTCGTCTGCAATAATTTGTAAATAAAATAAGCGTGCAATATACAATGCAACCACAAATAATATAAATCCAATAATATAATACTTGCGGTTTGAAAGTTGTATTTTTTGATTGCTGTTCATTATTGCTTTAGGACGAAAAAATAATAAATGTAAATAATAGTAAATGAGAACCTCGGCAACACGATTGTACTTAAAACGCTTCGTATTAAAGTATGGCAAAAATAATAGCGCATGCTGAAATGCTTCAAGAAGAAATATACTAGTGATGAATAAACAACTAATAACGGCAATGTATATTTCATGAACCAATCTCTGTCCCATCATGCTGATGCCACAGGCAATTGATTTTCTTCGTATCGTGTCGGACGGCTCTATGATTTTCAGCCAATAATATCTCATATATCCCAGCAACAGTCAGTCGCAGCCGCATGAATACCTCCTGTATGATAAAACATATCCATTATCCATCCCATTAAAAATCTCAATAATCAACACAAGATATCGATTCTAGATGAACAGGTAATAGTAAGTATTAACATCGAGTAAAAATAAGGGATACGCAATAGGTCGTCAAGTAAATTTTTTCAAAAACAAATGCCTGCAGAAAAATCAGAAAGTATGAACTGAACAACCATATTTAATTCGCGAATATCACGATTCATAAAAAAGTAATAATTTTACTTGATACGAGTTGTTCCTGCAGGGAATCCAATTCTTTCTTAAATAGATGTCTTCACTACATACACATGTTGAATAGTATTAAAATCCGTAAATATTCTTACCTGTACCGTGTAAAATGGCATTCTTTTGTTTTCTTTCATAAGATTTCAACAACTCCAACTAGGCATCCGCATTGGGAAAAATGTGTGAAAAATGAGAAGTATACACCGTATCTCCGTTTTTAATTTTGGCATGTAGCGGCACATCGTTCATCTCCAACGTAATCTCGGCTTCTGCCATCCCACGACAATGGCCCACATGATCCGTCCTTCAACATTCCGTTCACCAAAAAATCTTTGTGTATTACAGAGTGATAACGGTAGAGTAATGTTCCGACACATCTTTTACACTGCCGACTATTCCGTTGCTTGTAATCACTGCCATATCTCTTTCTATGCCCACGTTTCTTACCTACGTTAAGCGTGATGTAATTTTTCTGATTGATTAAATGTGCTGTTAATCACTTCTGAGCATCGACAAAACTATATTCCTGCTGAATAACCGTATCTTTTTCAGAATATTCTTTGGTAGAAAGTATGTTATATGCATAATAGCTTTTATTTACTAACAATTCGGTATTTAATCTTTGCTAAATTTTTCATTCTCCTCTGCTAAATCGAAAGTATCTGATATACCTGCTGCTTTCTTTCTCGTACCATCTGCCGGCTATTTCGTTTGATAATTAAAAGATACAGTTGAAGTATAAGTATTATTTTGATAAATCAGATAAAAGACAAAAATTGCAGGAAAAGAAAACTAATTCCGTAAAGATGATTCAATATGAATGAAAACAGCGATTTCACACAGCATTATGGTATTATTGCATGATGAATTTATATTTGCGATGATTTTTCAATGCAATGTTAGTACCTCTTGCTACCGCTCTCAGTGGGTCTTCACACACATGTACTGTTAATTTTGTTTTGAGAGAAATCCGCTTGTCCAACCCTCTAAGTAAAGAACCTCCACCTGCCATATAAATACCTTTTTGGTAAATATCGGCTGCCAATTCTGCGGGTGCCATCTCCAATGCCATAACAATAGCTTCTTCTATTTTGGAAATAGATTTTTCAAGACAATGCGCTATTTCGCTGTAATTCACATACACTTCTTTGGGTAATCCACTCATGATGTCTCTTCCTCTTACCGGAAAGTCGGGTGGCGGATTGTCCAATTCTACTGTGGCGGCGCCCACTTCTATTTTTAATCTTTCTGCCGAACGTTCGCCTATTTGTAAATTATGTTGTTTCCGTACAAACTCTTCAATGTCTGCATTAAATTCATCTCCCGCTATGCGAATGGATTTGTCACAGACAATCCCTCCCAAGGATATGACGGCAATTTCAGTTGTTCCACCTCCGATGTCTATAATCATATTACCTTCGGGGGCTTCTACATCTATGCCCATTCCGAGTGCAGCTGCCATTGGTTCATGAATCATATACACTTCTTTTGCGCCCGAGTGTTCCGCACTGTCTCTTACTGCTCTTTTTTCAACTTCTGTAATCCCAGAAGGAATACATATCATCATTTTTAAGGAAGGTGCAAACAATCCTCTCTTAATGTCCATCATATCAATCATTCCCTTTATCATTTGCTCGGCTGCTTCAAAGTCGGCAATTACTCCGTCTTTCAAAGGTCTTATGGTTTCTATGTGCTTGTGTTCTTTGCCGTGCATCATTTGTGCGGCTTTCCCAACAGCTATTACTTTATTGGTTGTTTTATCGATGGCAACGATGCTGGGTTCATCCACTACAATTTTGTCGTTGTGATAAATAATAGTATTGGCCGTGCCTAAATCTATGGCTATCTCCTGGGTAAGAAAATTTCTGAACATCTTTATTTATTTCGCACAAAAATACGCATAAGATAAAATGCTCATGATTTAAAAAAACAAAAAAATATTCACATAGTAATGTTAATCATTTCTCTTTACCAAAAATAAATGTCCCTTCTTTACCTGATGATAATTTAAATCCGCGATACATGCCTGTTGTGTTGAAATCCATTACCACATTTCCCTTGTTTGTCAATCCCAATGATGCCGCCCGTTCCTCCCGCCGGCAAAAGGTCTTTAAACAACACTTCATTTACGGCATCTTTCAACTCTTTGTTTTGATACAGCATTTTGCAATGCACACTGTGTGCTGCGGCATACCGGATAAAATACTCTCCGTGCCCAGTACATGAAACGGCACAGGTTTGGTTACAGGCGTATGTGCCTGCCCCTATGATGGGCGAGTCGCCCACTCTGCCCGGCATTTTGTCCATCATTCCGCCGGTAGATGTTCCTGCCGCCAAATTGCCATATTTATCCAATGCCACAGCACCAACCGTTCCATGTTTTTCCGGTGTTTTATTCTTTCGGTTTTCTTTCCATTGACGGAATCTTCTTTCATCATAAAAGTAAGAAGTATCTGTCAATTCATATCCTTTGGAAGTCCATAATTTTTCAGCACCTTCGCCTATGAGCAACACATGCGGGGTTTGTTGCATTACTAATTTTGCTGCTTCAATAGGATTTTTTATTCTCCGCACGCCTGCTACTGCACCGGCTTTCATTTCTTTGCCTTCCATGATGGACGCATCCATTTCTATTTGCCCTTCGTTGTTGTATACCGAACCTTTTCCTGCATTAAACAGCGGACTGTCTTCCAAAATTTTGATGGCTGCTGTTACGGCATCTGTGGCGGTACCGCTTTTTTCAAGAACGGCATATCCCGCATCCAATGCTTCTTTCATCTTTTGATGATAGGCCTGTTCGGATTCTTTTGTAAAATGTTGCAGGCAATATATCGTCCCTGCTCCGCCGTGAACAACGATACCGTATTTACTTGTTGTGCTTGCATGTTGAAATGATAGTTCAAAATAGCATTATTCCGTATGTGTACAAAAAATAATTTAGTTTTCATAATAATACATTTACAATTCCTTCTGCATTTTATTGTAATGTAATAAAGCAATGGTGATGACGACTCCGTAAATAAAGAAAGAACACAAATCCTGCGGATAGAAATTTGAAGTTGACGTAGTTTCCTGATCTTGAATTTTCTGGGTGGTAAGTTTGTCTAATCAGTTTGTTTTCAAGAACAGAAATTATGAAAAATAGTTCTAATCCCCATCGTTTTCAAATACCAGATTCCTACAAATGACGCAATGAACAATAGCGCTATGAGTAATGCCATATACAGACTAGGCAACAAGCAAGTGTACTTTTCTTTGTTTCGGGTGAAAATACTGACGGGAATAAGTATAAACAGCCATAGCCATCCGGCTATGCAAAATAGTGCTGATATACCATGGTCGTCTTCATCCGGTTATATTTTTCTTACAAACATGTTGTGTTCTTATTTCGTGTCCTATGGTGGTGGCATGGTCCGTGGCCGGGATATACGACGGTGTTGGTATCAGGAGGAAGTGTGTATAATTTTTTTCTGTATGGATTGTTTTAATGTTTCAAAATCGCCCTTTGGAAGGTCTGTTCTACCAATGCTTTCATAAAACAAAACATCTCCTACTATAGCAAAATTTTCTTTTGGACAATAATAAGTAATACTTCCCGGAGAATGTCCTGGTGTATGTAAACAATAAAGTTCAGAATTACCAAATTTAATAATATCACCTTCTTTAAGAAACTTCTGTGGTAAAGGCGATGGAACACAAGGGATACCATACATTTTTGCTGTTAATTCGTGAGCTTGTATCAAAAACAAATCCTCCTGATGTACTTCTGGCAACAATCCATATCTAGTAAATACTGCATCATTCCCTGCAATATGGTCAATATGCCCATGTGTTAAAAGTAATCTTAAAGGTTTCAATTTCATCTTTTCAATGAAATCAAACAGTTCTATATCTTCAGATGTATTTGTATTCCCTGGATCTATAATGACACACTCACAAGTATCATCCCACAATATATAGGTGTTTTCTTGAAAATAACCAAACTCAAATTTATGAATATGCATACCGATTTTTTTATTCGCAATAATAATTAATCTAGTTGTGATAGAAATAAATAAAAGGATTGAATAAAAAAACCCTTCCGTTTTGGAAGGGTTTTTAAACCAATTTGTAAAAAGTTTTTACAATGAAGCATCAAAACTTTCTGAATTAGTAGGTTCAGTAGTATCGTTTATGATTTCTTTTTCAATTACATTGTTTTCGCTTAATTCCTGTTCTTCTTGTTTGTTATATATTTTACGAATTACAATAAAGTTATCAGCAACAACTTCAGTTACTTGTTTTTTGTTTCCGTTTCTGTCTACCCAATGTCTGGTTTGAAGGCGACCTTCTACATAAACTTTCATTCCTTTTTTGAGGATTTTTTGAGCAATCTCAGCTAATTTCCTCCAGCACACAATATTGTGCCATTCTGTTTGTTCAACTTTTCTACCCTGACTATCTTTAAAATACTCATGTGTAGCCAGAACAAAATTGGCTTTTGGTACGTTGTTGTTTAAGTACCGAATTTCAGGGTCTCTACCTACATTTCCAATGAGGATAACTTTGTTTACATTTGCCATAGTGGTATGTTTTTGTTATTTCATTTTGCAAATTTAAGTACTTTTTTTCTAATAAAGAAATGCCGAATTATTTTTTAGCACCGCCTTTGTTACTGGGTGTAGGTTTATCCTTACCCCCTTTTTCTTGATTGGCATTAGTATTAGAATTAGTTCCTGGTAAATTAGCAGGTGGCATTGAATCTAATTTTTTCTTAACCTGCGGTAAAATATCATCGGATGGTTCAGAATACAAAATAAATCCCGCACTTGCATCCAGAACGTATTTATAACCACTTTCTTTTGCCACGGCTTCAATGGCTTTTTTGGCTTTTTCTAAAATAGGATTAATCAACATTTGATACTTGGCTTGATAATCTTGCTGTGCCTGCGTTTTAAAATCTTCTATTCTTTTTTGAAGAGTTTGTAATTCTTCTTGTTTGGTTTTCTTAACTAAATCACTCATGGTAGCTTCATTAGCCAGATAATCATTGTATTTTGTTTGTAGTTCTTGCTCCATAGACATCACAGTTTTCTCAAGATCTTTGAGATAATTTTGTGCTTGTTCTCTTGCTATTTTTGTTTCTGGCATTCCGCTTACCAGAGAATCTAAACTTAAGTGTGCAATCTTTTGAGACATTCCTGATATTGCAATGCCTAAGCATAATCCTGTTGTTACAACTACTTTTTTAATTTTCATAGTGGTTTTGTTTTTTGATTGATTAATTTTTGTCGTGCAAGTTTATTAAATTTAATTTATTTATTTTAATTTCTTTTCAACCCAGTCTATAATCTTCTCTGCATACTCTAATCCCATTTGAACAAACTTATACTCACCTATCCCATCATAGCCCATAACCAAATGCAACTGTTCATACACCACATTAAAATAATTCAACACTTTTCTATCCAGCTTTGCAATAAAATCCCTGTAATCATCCAAATGTTTTCTTGTTCGCTTCTTTATTCCATATTGCTTCATCAATTCATCCAACGCAATCAATACACCTCTGTATGCTGTATGCCCAGCCATTGCCACATACTTCGCATCCGTATAAAATCCATCTTCTTTCTTACCTTTCTCCTTCAAAATATCTCTCGCATTCTCTATATGCCGACGTGCATCAGCAATATATTCTTCTTTTGTCTTACGCATATCTTTTTTTTCAAATATACATTATTTCTTCTTAACGCCCAATTCTTTTATCACTTCCTCACTTAAATCATATTTACTATTGGTGTAAAGTAAAGTCACTGCGCCTGCCTTATCAAACACAAATGCAATCCCTTTCTTTTCAGCCACCGCTTTGATAGCATTATATACTTTATCTTGTATTGGTTTTACTAATTCCTGACGTTTTTTGAACAATTCGCCATCTACTCCAAATCTTTGTTTTTGTAATTCTCTTACTTCTTTTTCTTTGTTAATGATTTCATTTTCTCTTTTTTTTCGCATATCTTCTGTAAGCAAAAGTGCATCTGCCTGATAGGCCTTGTATAACTTATCAATTTCAGCATACTTCGCATCAATTTCCTTTTGCCAATCAGCCGCTAATTTATCCAATGTTTCCTGTGCCATCTTGTATTCAGGTATGTTGCTTAAAATATAATCAGTATCTACATACGCAGATTTTTGGGCATTGATAAAACCTAATATGCCTAATAACATTCCTAAAACAAATAATTTCTTCATATCATTTTTTTAATTTTTATGCAGCAAAACAAAAGATTTTTTTTCTAATTTGAAAAATCAAACTCAACTTTTTAAATAAAATTGTGAATATATAGAGAAAATAATAAAATACTTAAAAGAGCAATTGAACCTAAAATAGTAATCACAAATAATGGATAAAATTGTTCATTCAGTTTATAAACAAACGCTATTACTTGCACAAATGAAAGAATACAACTTATTGTTAGTATCCCTAATGACTCACTTACAAGAAACCATTTATTATTCAAGTTTAATAACTTAAATTTTTGCGGAATCTGGAATATCAAATCTCTTGTAATCATTGCATCAGAATAAATAATTGTCTTATCTATTTCTTTATTAATTTTTGATTTAAAAAAATAATTCTTGTACTTAAACACTATTGTATATAATTTTACTTTTTCTGCATCATACGCATAGGTTCTAAATTGAATAGCATTATTATTAATTTTGGTAAAATTAAAATCCCAGACATAAGACAATATGTATTGAATAAAAACAATGAAAACAAAGAGATTAACCAAATTCATCCAACGATACAACAAAGAATTTTTAAACTTAAGGTAATCAATTTTTCTTTGAAGAATAACTATTTCTCTTTTTAATTGCTGTAAATCATCCTTATCTTTTTCACTTCCAATCATCGATC
>BPGX01000011.1 GCA_026003255.1 Bacteroidia bacterium
AACTTCAATGAACAGAGGATTATCTATATATTGTCTGGATGCTATAAATGCTGGATTAAATCGTTCTACATGTCCTACCTGAATCAAAACATTATTCTTCTCTGCAAGACGTTTTAATTGAATGGCTTGTTCGACTGTTTTAGTTACAGGTTTTTCATGAATACATGTTTCTTATTTTCAGTGCACTTTTTAGCAATTTCAAAATGCGTTTCACCAGGTGTAACGATATCTACCACATCACTTTTCTGGATTAATTCTTCTAATGAATTAAATTTTTGAACATCAAATTCTTTTGGATAACTTTTCCAATTCTAAATAATTAATATCATAGATACCCACACCGGATATTATTTTTTCCCAAAATAATTCTTTCAAAAGTTTCAAGTGAATTTTACCTAAATAAACCTATTCCTACAAGACCTACTTTCATTTTTTGAAGTGCCAAAATGTATTGAAAATACTATTCTATTTTAAATGAAATCCATTATTTATTATAACAAAAAAAGGGGGCATTACGCCCCCTTCAAATTTTCTAATTAAACCCTTTATATTATACATTTGCTACATCCGCTGCAACATCTTCTTTTTTGAAATTTAACCTTTCTTTAATACGAGCAGATTTTCCAGTTAATTCTCTCAAATAATAAATTCTTGCTCTGCGCACTTTACCTCTCTTAACTACATCAATTTTTTCAATATATGGAGAATTAAATGGGAAAATTCTTTCTACTCCTACTCCATGAGATATTTTTCTTACAGTAAAAGTTCTTGTAGGTGCTTCATTTTTAATTTGTATTACAATACCAGTAAAATTTTGTATTCTTTCCTTATCTCCTTCTTTAATTTTATAATGTACAGTAATTGTATCACCCGCTTTGAATTCAGGATGGTTATCTTTGTACATTAACTCTTTCTTGATTTCTTCTAATAAATTTGCCATAATCTAAATTT
This sequence comes from Bacteroidia bacterium, assembly GCA_026003255.1. Taxonomy (GTDB): domain Bacteria; phylum Bacteroidota; class Bacteroidia; order B-17B0; family Aurantibacillaceae; genus BPGX01. The sequence goes on from BPGX01000011.1 coordinate 952, forward strand.
TAAGGAGGTGCAAATATACAACAATTATTTTTTATTTTCCAAATTTTCTCTTTTAAAAGTAATTCGCCTCCAAAATTTGGAGGCGAATTCAAAAAAACATTTATTTTTTACCTTATAAGTGTAATGTATCCTTGTTTTTCATAAGTTTGTTCGTCCTTCCCTTTTGCTTTAATTGTATAGAAATAGGTACCGGCCGGTGCATCTTTACCTGCTTTCGTCTTTCCATCCCATTGAATATTACCTTTATCAGTTGTAACATTATACATCTCAACTCCCCATCTGTCAAAGATAATACATTGAATTTCCACCAAATTAGTAGCATGTATTATGAAATAATCATTCGTTCCATCCCCATTTGGAGTAAAAATATTTGGTATCTCAATATCTGAAGGAATATCTACTTTGATAATTCGCATGGCTGTATCGACACATGGACCATTTTGCATAAACATCACAACAGTATATGTTCCAGGCGTACTATAGGTAGTTGATGTACCAGGAGTAGCAATAGTTGCATTGCCCACTGTAGTTATGGTACTTCCATTTCCAAATGACCAACTATAACTTAAATTAGCAGGATTGCCATAACTACTATTATTAGAAAATGAAACTGTAAGAGGTGCAAATCCTTCAGTAACATTAGGTGTAAATGCAGCATTGATAGTTCCATTTACCACAGTAATTTGGTTTTGAGCTGCACATCCTGTTGTAGTATTTGTAATCACTACATCATAAACGCCTGGATGTGTTACTGTGGGAGAATATCCGGTTACAGGATTAATCGTAGCAGATGCTGGTCCATCCCATATATAAGTTAAATTAGTACTTGGTGTAACACCTGCATAAATGGTAGTATTTGTATAGCCACACGCAATTGTATAAGGACCTACAGCAGTTGTAGCAGGAGGCGTTGTATTACTTCCTACTAAAACTGTCGTGCAAGATTGACAGCCATTTAAGGTTCTTGTGACACATAGAGTATATGTACCTGCAGCATAGAAAGTTATAGGATTATTGAGAGAATTGGTTGAAGTAGGCGGTGGTGTCGTCCAAGTAAAAGTAAGTGACTCATTTGGAGGAGTAGGCGTAAATTGTAATGTAGCTTGCAAATCCTTACAAGTCAGTGCTGTTGGCGTTGCTTTTGCAGTCAATCCTAAAGGTTGTTTATCCTGATAAATCGTTACAGGAATTTTCCGTTTACATCCATTATTTGGATCCGTAATCTCAACCGTGTATGTTCCAACTGTTGTTTGACTGATATTAGTAGTACTATTAACAGAAAGTGTTTGTTGAGGCACTGTACCCGGCGTATACCATACATAAGTGGCTCCACTTACAGGTGAAGTACCCGTAATAATAGCCGATGGATAATAGCAATTCAAAGTATTTGTCGGAACATTCAGTGTATAACCACCTGTTGGCTTAAGAGTATCAATACCTACTGTAATAGTTTGCGAAATGACGCATCCACCTGGTGCAGGATCATAAACTACACATACATAATTACCTGGTGTGTTTGCTGTAAATGTATTTGAAGTACTTAAAGTTGAACTACCAGTAGCATCTGTCCAATAAGGAATAGGTGCCCCTCCTCCGCTTGCCTGTGTCGCATTCACTACTAATGTAACAGTAGATGGAGAACATTTAATATTGTAATTATTATTCACTGCAGTAACTGTCATTGTAGGAGCAGCCGTTGATTGAGTTACAGCCACAGTAAATGTATTACTACATCCATTCGCAATATTCGTTGCTACAAAAGTATACGTGCCGGGTATACCAGGGGTCAGCAAATTCCCACTCACTGGAACGCCACCAGGTTGTAGCCATGAATAAGAAACATTCACCGTTGGATTAGAAGTTCCTGTGAAGGTACCTGCCGTTCCAGTACAAGGAATGTTAATAGAATTAGGTGAAACGGTAACAGTAGGAATTGTTGTGAATATACCAACTGCAAAGGTATTTGTGTACACACAACCTGAAGAAGGATCAGAAGCCAGTACCGTATATGTGCCCGGAGAACTTACTGTATAAGGATTACCCGCAAAAGTACCACTTGAAACACTGGTAAATGTATAACTCGGCGAAGATACATCGGTATTTGTATTAACAGCACTTGCACTTACCGTTGGCTGATAACAGGTCAGCGTATCATCCGATAATGAAATAGTAAATGTTGGTATAGGTGGAGCTGAGTTTACAATAAAAGTATTAGAAGCAGTACAGCCGACCTCGTCAATGACTGTTACTGTATTGGTACCAGGTACCAATCCTGATGCAGAGAAGGTATTAGCTGTAACAGTAGCGGATGAAGCCGGTGTTGGAGACCACACTACATTATATGTTCCTGTACCTAAAGAAGTGGTTGCTGAAGCAGTTGCTGTAGGATTATTACACCCGGGTTGATTAACAGAGGATTGTATCGCAGGAGCTGGAGTTATGGTAACAGTAATAACTTTTACTATAGGACTACAAGCTCCAGGCGGGTTCATTGTCAAAGTATAATCACCTGTAATATTGGTTGTAACAGTTTGAACCGTTTGCGTTGGGAAACCTGGAGGTCCTTGCCAGGTATAAGGCCCTAATCCTGGAGGAGCAGTAATAGTAGCATTATTAGATCCACAGGTTGGTAGAACTATAGAAGGTGTACCAGCAGGGAAAGTGTTTCCGTTACCAATAATATCCATAGGCGAGCATAAGCAATCTAAGAATGCATAACCATAATGACCGCCTAAAGCACAATCACCAACTGTAAAATCAATCGTTACACAAGAACCGATAAAAGAGGTTAAGTCAACAGAAGATACTATCCAATTTGGAGTATAAGAAACACCACCTGAGTTTGTCCAGCCCGAGAAGGAAGCAGAACAACCAGTAGAAGGAGGAACAATACTAAATGACGGACAAGTTGTAGGTGTTGGAGGTCCTGTACAACCATTGGAAATAGAAAAAGAAATCTTTAGATAGGGCTGATCACAGCAAGAATGACCAGGGTTTTGCAAAACTGCCATAAAAGCAAATTGAAACAAAGCATTAGCAGGAGTTACATTAAATGTTTTTGAAATTCTAACAGCTTTAGCACCAGATGTATTATTATTTAGCACAGCAACTTTTGAACCTCCAAGTGGTGAATTAGGAATATTCGCTAAAACGCCCCCGTAAGGGTTGGGTGCTGGTGTTGTTAAAATTAGTACTGCAGGCGAACTCCCTGAACAACATCCCGACATGGTACATGAATTGTTGTTGCTGCCCGAGCTAAGAATCCATCCCGTAAAATTACCTAATTCAAAATCTTCGTTATTGCAAGCCGCAGTTTGTATAGTTGGCGGAGCAAAATTTTTATTCGTCCATGATAAATAATCCGTTGGCTCAAATCTTTGTAAGTTGTACTTCTGAATAATAAATTCTCTTTTCTTTTTGTATAAAAAATATTTTAATTCAGTAGAAGTACAATTCATAGATAGTCCCTCCTGAATAGCCATCTCTTCATTAAACCCATACAAAGAATCTTTGTCAAACGGATAGGATATGAGCGATTGAATATCCACCTGACTCTTCACTTGATAGAAACTTACAGTGAAAAACAACAAAAAAAGACCTGAAAAGTAATAGTTAATTTTCTTCATAATCTTAAATTTTTGGGGTAAATGTAATAAAAAAATTATTTATTGCCAGACAAAGTAAAATTTGTACCAAAATTTGTTAAAATTTATCTCTTTTATGTTTCCAGCGATTGTGTGACCACAACCAATAAGATGGATTGGTCATAATATTTTCTTCCAGTGCTTTCATAAATTCCTCCATAATAGGGAAGGTATTTTCATCATTCTTTACCCCTCTTAATTCTTTTGCATCTATTAAATAATATCCTCTTTTATTATGAGGATGCGGTAAAACAAATACGACAGTAGGTATGGCCTTTATTTTGTTTAATATTTTTTCAGGCCCATAATACACAGCCGTTTCCTGATTCAAAAATATCATCCAGAACGCATTTTCTTTTGATGGACATTGATCGGCAATGAATGTATAAACATTGTTTACTTTCGTATTTGAAATAATATATTTGAAGGCAGATTGCATAGGCAAAAGTTTTGTCCCGAAACGACTACGAATTTTTATCATAATTCTATCAAACACTTTGTTAGACAATGGATGATACAAAACAAATAAATTCTGTCTAAAGTATAAATTAAATGCAGCGCCCGCCCATTCCCAATTTCCTAAATGACCCATTAATACTAATATATCTTTTCCTTCTTCAAAATTTCTATTAAAAATTTCTTGAAAGTTTTTCGAAAATTCACATCGCTTTTTAAGTTCACTTTCAGATATTGAAAGCAATTTTAATGCCTCTACAATCCACTGAACAAAAAATCTATAGAAATTCTTTTCAATTATAATTATCTCATTGAGAGTTTTTTCAGGGAAGGAATTCAATAAATTTTTTCGCACAACTTCTCTTCTATATCTAATAATATAATAAAGCAAAAAAGCCAGAATATCCGAAATACAATATAATACTGATAAAGGTAATAATGAAATTAAATATAATATAGAATATATTATGTAATACAAAACCATCAAATGAATTTACATTTTCTACTAGCAAAAAAGCACATCTTTAATAAAATCCACCCGTGTTTAAATCGCGAGATATTCGTTGTACCATACACCCTTTCTCTATAACGAATAGGTACTTCTACTATTTTCAAATTTAACTTATGAGCACCAAACAACAAATCAAAATCTCCAAATGGATCAAAATCGCCGAAATAATTTCTGTTTTTAATCAATTTTTCATAATCGGACTTAAAAATCACTTTTGTTCCACACAATGTGTCGTTAAACTTTTGCTCTAACAAAAACGAAAACATCCAGCTAAAAAAGTGATTGCCTAAATAATTCAAAAAACGCATCGCTTGCTTTTCCATCGGATAAACCAATCGTGTGCCATTGATAAAGTCGCCTTTCCCACTGGCAACGGCATCGTAAAATTTTGGCAAATCCTCTGGCGGTACGGTCAAATCAGCGTCTAATATCATCAAAATATCTCCTGAAGCGTGCTTAAACCCTTCTCTAACGGCATCTGCTTTACCTTTTCCTGGTTGTTGAAAGTATTTAATATCCCATTGGTCTTTATATTTCTCTGCTACTTCTTTAATTTTTTCCCAGGTATCATCCGTGCTATTTCCTTCCACAAAAATGATTTCTGTATGTTTACCTAATCTTGGCATTCTTAAAATAGCATTTTCTATATTACCACTTTCATTTCTTGCAGGAATAACCACACTTACACTATAATCTTTCACATTTTTGTTACAAGGCAAAGGTCTTGCAAAAGAATAATGATTCAAATTCAAATACCTTATTAAAGGCAATTTAGCAAAATAACGATTTATCAAAGTTGACAGCACAGGAATATAAAACGGAAATAACATTTGTCGCGTATTTCTATACACTTCAAAACCTGCTAAATACAACAAGTTATTGACATCATTGCTGGTTAGCCAATTCTGAACAGGTGATGGCTTCTTTATTCTCAACCATTCGGCTAATTTGATAAATGGCTCCCAGAATGAATTATAGTATTGCACAATAATTTTTGTTCTATCATGAGAAACTTTTTGCAATTGTTGAAAGACCTTTTGAATGTCTTCTAAAAATCCGATGACATTTGAAATAATAATCAAATCGTATTTTTTATCCAACTGTAAATTATTTGCATCCATTACCAGAAACTCAATGTTTTCAAGATGTCCATATTTTTCTTTTGCCCATTTTATTTGTTCTTCAGCAAAGTCAACGCCTGTTTTATATTTACCTTTAATGTTAGCCAATAAATCTCCTGTGCCACATCCAATTTCTAAAACAGTATCATAATCGTGTGTAAAATACTCAATATAGCGCGTAATCTCATCCCAATAATATCTATTAATTCCTTTTTGTTTCCGTTTTCGTGCTAAATCATTAAAATATTTTTGAATATCTATCTTCATTGTTTTTCAATAATAATAGTTTGAAATAAAGCCGTAAATCTCTGAAAAGGTTTTATACATTTTTCAAAAATATGAAAAAAATCAAAAGTAAAGGCAGGAACAAAAGGATAATAAGAAACTCCTCCACTTAATAAATACAATAATGTTGTATGATAATCTATTTTCAAAATTTTCAATTCTGGAAAATTTTCTTGAAAGTACTTTTTTTCTCTGATAAAATAGATGTATGGTAATGCCTGATTGGAATGGCTCAAAGGCCTTCCTGCTTCAATGCTTAATTCTCCTCCCTCATCAAAGGGCTCGTGATGAAATTTTTTGTATATAAATCTTGAGAACATTGTGTTGGCGGGCTCAATCATTACTATTTTTCCTCTGGACTTTAATACTCTCTGCGACTCTTTCAAAAACAAATAAGGACGTGGAATATGATGAAATACATTCAACATAAAAATACCGTCTAAAGATTTATTCTCAAAGGGCAATTGCTCCGCATTAATTTGCTTATCAATATAACTTAATGGCAAAATATCAGAAGTAATAACCTGTGGCAAAATATCTTTCAGAAAACCACCACCAGAGCCCAATTCTAAATAAGTGCCAGATGAGTTTTCATTTACAACATTCTGAAATTCTTTGTACCAATTTAGATAAACCTTTTTCAAAAAAGGCGTCTCCAAAATAATTTTCCGATGCAATTCTGTTGTTCTTGGATCATCCAACGAATATGGAATATTTCGCTTCTTAATCATTTGTGCAAAAGACATTAAAATACTGTTGTTCAGAAACTGGTAATTCTTTTAATATATCCGTAGTAAGTTCTATTAAATTCTTATCTTTTATTAAATAAACTTTTGAAAAATAATCTTTCAATTCCGAATAATATTTTTCCGCACTGCTTCCCGCTTTTGTCAAGCCATACGGCCAAAATTCTGACAACAATTTGATTTTTCTATTTTGTTGTATTATGTTTTTCATCCCTTCAAAAGCAAAGGGCTCAAAACCCTGAATATCTATTTTGATAAAATCAATGAAACCATTCTTTGTAAAATAATCATCCAATCGAACACAAGGAATCTCAACACATCTTGAAGTATCACTTATAGGATATGTCCGATGATCCACATTAAGTTCAGAAAAATACAACTTTATATTTCCTGTATGATTTGCAACAGCCATATTTTCCAGGACAACATTTTTTAAATGCTTTGTGTTATCTTTTAATTTTTGAAAATTAATTTTATCCGGTTCAAAAGCAACTACTTTTCCGTTTTCTCCAACAATATCAGCTAAAATGCGTGTATAAAAACCAATGTTAGCACCTATATCCACAACATTATTTCCTCTTTGAATATTTTTTCGCAACAATTCAATCTCAAATTTTTCAGAATATCTCTTATATGCAAAATACAAAGGTTGATAAATCGGATAAACATAATCGTATAAAAATTGCCCCACTTTCAATGAAAAAAACGACATAGTTAATTACTTAATATTTTCAGGATAAACAAACTCATACACATAACAGGGCTCTGTATCTCCTTCTGTATGCACTAATTTCAAAGCAGATGGATATTTGTTGTGAATCGGCTCCAATATGTTGTGTATCGTATTGATTACCTGTCCAGTATTTTTGGTTGGATCGATTCTTAAACTGGCTAATAAAATATGCGTTACTTTATTTTGTTTGAAAAAAACTAATGCACTATCAGGATTGGACTGATTGGTTTCAGGATCTTTTTTAATAACACTATAAATAGGAAAAAACTTTCGTTTCCCATAAATAAAACTCATTGGCGCCTTACGACTCGCTACCAGAGTATTTTCCGGTAAATTTTTTCCACACCACTCACTTGCCTTTAAAAAATTAACCCAATCAGCCGTATAACCATAATACACATCGCCCTGTAAGTTTCTCATTACAATTGGCAAATTTTTTACACCGCGTTTAATGGTTGAAATCAACATTGAACCAATTAAAGCAAACATCAAAATCGTATAAACCATTTTGAAAAAATTACTTTTGAAACTCCTGTAAAACCAATAAAAATACGCCATTATCATCACAGGCATAGCTACCATAATAATTCTCGGTTGATCCCACCTCGCTTGTAAAATCACAAAAGACAATACAATTAAAGCCAATGTGTATAATGCAACAAACAACAAAACGTGTTTTTTTTCTTTATAAAACTTCCAAATACCTAATAAAAACAATGCCCACATCATAAGCGCTATAAAAGCATAAGTATTACTATTTTGTTCATCCATCCATCCTAAAATTTGATAAAATCTTTTACTCAAATACAATTCACTATTATCCAAAAATCGTTGAATGAACCCTGAAATATCTTCCTGTCCAAGAGAAGCATCGTAAGGATCCTTCTGCAATAAAATCTTGGACTGATTAGAATATTGACTGACATTTCCAAAAATCAATCGCAATAATAATTTGTATGGTATAAAATAAATCAAAAATGCCAATATGGATGCAATCGTTAATCGTTTATCTTTAAGAACCACATAAAAATAAAACAACATTGTCGGCAAAATCACAATGGCTCCACTTCTGGTAATAATCAATAAAAAAACAGATAAACCAAACAATAATAAAACTTTGCTATGTTGCTGCCAATGCTTTACACCTAACGAATGTAAATCTAATAATTTTCCAGCACTATAAAACATCAATCCCTGCAAAAACATAAATATCGCTTCTGTAAAAGTCATAGAAGAAAAATACAAAATATGGTGATTAAACGACACAAAAGCCATTAAAGGCAAAAACACCACAAAAGGGATTCTATGATAAAACGCTTTGAAAAAAAAGTAAACTGACAAAAATTGAAATAACACATTAAATAACTTGAATACGATAAGTTTAAATCCAAATAACTTCATTAACACAGCCAGAAACATTGGATAAAAAGGCGCATTAGCCGTATAAAAATAATTCGGAAACTCGGTAACAAAACGATACGCCGCTTCAATATACAAAGCATCATCGTGTGCCTCACTAATCCTGGCATTAAAGTTTATTAAGGACAATACCAATGAAACCAACAAAAAAAATATCAAAATAACTTGTTCACTGTATTTATTTTTGATATTTTCTATTTTATCTAAAACACTCTGTTTCTCATCAGATTTTTTTTTCTGACCAGTTCTCAACTTTTGATCCTGTTTTTTTCCCATAGTTCGCAAATGTATATGAAATTCTTCAGAATAACACATTAACGAATGAAAATCTTAAAAAATAATTTGCAAAAACTATATCAATCTGTATAATCTACGATTTAATTTTCAAATTGCCACTAATAACACTAATAAATTATTCGTGTATTCGTGGCTTATTTTTTATTGCTACTAATACTAATGCTCTAATAAATTCGTGCATTCGTGGCATAAAATTTAATAGAACACAGATGACACAGATTAATACAGATTTTCACAGATATTATTTTTGTTGCCACTAATGACACTTTTCGTGCATTTGTGGCTAAAAAGAGAACACAGATAACGCCGATTTAGGCAGATTATTTTATTCCAGGATTTTCATTTGTTCGTTTATTATTTTCAATAAACAATTTTAAGAATACCCAAGAGTTTGTTTTATATTAAAATAAAATATGATAAAAATCATTTTTTGAAATTTGATAAAACACGAAATTTGCACTATCTTTGTAAGGACTTAAATTAAAATCCTATAAAAAATGAAATCAGAAAAAGAATTAGAAGAAATATTTGAGAGAAAATTAGCCAACAATGAATTTATTGAACCCAAAGATTGGATGCCTGAAAAATACAGAAAACATCTCATTCGCCAGATTTCACAGCACGCACATTCAGAAGTAGTAGGAATGTTACCAGAAGGAAACTGGATTACCCGTGCACCCAGTTTAAGAGCCAAACTCGTTTTGTTAGCCAAAGTACAGGATGAAGGCGGTCATGGTCTTTATCTCTATTCTGCCGCAGAAACATTAGGTGTTTCCAGAGATGAAATGATTGAAGCACTCCACACAGGAAAAGCAAAGTATTCATCTATTTTCAACTACCCTACCCTTACGTGGGCTGATATTGGCGCTATCGGTTGGTTAGTTGATGGTGCCGCTATCATGAATCAGGTGATGCTACAACGTACATCCTACGGTCCTTACAGCCGTGCGATGATTCGTATTTGCAAAGAAGAAAGTTTCCACCAAAGACAGGGTTACGAAATAATGATGCGCCTTGCATTAGGAACTCCTGAACAAAAACAAATGGCACAGGACGCTCTCAACCGCTGGTGGTATCCTACTTTGATGATGTTCGGCCCGCCCGATGACCAATCCCCCAACTCCGCTGACGCCATTAAATGGAGAATCAAAAGAGAAACTAATGATCAACTGAGACAAAAATTTGTCAATCAAACTGTACCACAAGCAGAATTTATAGGACTAAAGGTTCCCGACCCCAATTTAAAGTGGAACGAAGAAAAAAAAGGTTATGACTTTACTCCACCAGATTGGAATGAATTCTGGAATGTTATTAATGGGAATGGACCCTGCAATAAAGAACGTCTGGCAGCACGCATTAAAGCCCATGAAGAAGGCAAATGGGTAAGAGAAGCAGCAGAGTCCTATGCACAAAAACATAAAAAGGAAGTTTTAATCGCTTAATCTTTTGTAAAAAACATATACTATGAATCAAGTGAAAGATAATCAAGGAATGTTGTGGGAAGTTTTCCTACAAAAAAAATCCGGGCAACCTTTTATTCATGCAGGTAGTATTCACGCTTTTGACAAAGAAATGGCATTACAAAACGCCCGTGATACCTACACAAGACGCGGCGAGGCAACAGTTGTATGGGTGGTACCTTCGCACGCCATCGTATCCAGCACTCCAGAGGATGTAGGATCATTTTTTGATCCAGCCAATGACAAAATCTATCGCCACCCTACTTTTTATAACATTCCGGATGCTATCAAAAACATGTAATTATGAATTTTCAGGAAGCTTTATTTAAATATTTACTCATCTTAGGTGATACATCCTTAATTTTAGCACAACGGTTGAGTGAATGGACCGGACATGGACCTTTTCTTGAAGAAGATTTAGCCCTTACCAATATCGCTTTAGATACACTTGGCCACGCCAAAACCCTTTTAGAATATGCTGCAAAGGTTGAAAACAAAGGAAGAGACGAAGATAAACTGGCTTACTTTAGAAATGGGCGGGAATTTTACAATGTCAAACTTGTAGAACAACCTAATGGAAATTACGCAGATACCATAGTTCGGCAAGTGTTCATGGACGCTTTTCGCTATCACTACTATAAAGCATTGTGCGAAAGCAAAGACGAAACCCTTACCGCATTAGCCCAAAAAGCAGTAAAAGAAGTTCAATACCATTACCGACATTCATCCTGGTGGATTAAACGTTTTGGTGATGGCACAGAAGAAAGCCATCAAAAAGCCCAGAATGCCATCAATAATTTGTGGCGCTTTACTGGTGAACTCTTTGTTCCAGACGAAAGCGAACTAATTATGGAAGAAGAAAAAATTGCGCCTTCATTAAAGCAAATACAATATATCTGGAACGAAGAAATGCAGAACCTGATGAAAGAAGCAACACTCACTATTCCAGAAAACGCATTTATGCAAACAGGTGGAAAACAAGGCATTCATACTGAACATTTAGATTACATTCTTGCTGAAATGCAATCATTACCCAGAATGTATCCAGAAGCTAAATGGTAATGAATGGATAAAAACTCAATCTTCAAGATTTTAGAAAACATTCCTGACCCTGAAATTCCCGTAGTCAATATCGTAGAACTGGGAATGATTAAAGATGTTTTGGTAAATGATAACAACGAAATCGTTGTACAAATCATGCCCACTTATACCGCTTGCCCTGCCACCTGGCAAATTCAAAACGACATCCAAAAAAAATTATCTGAAAATAATCTTAATGCAAAAGTAGAAATAGTTTATTCCCCTGCATGGACAACCGATAGAATTACTCCGGAAGCATCAGAAAAACTTAAAAAATACGGAATTGCACCTCCTCAAAAAAATGGTACTATTCATCAATTAACAGAACAATCCGTAGTTATTCCCTGTCCGCACTGTGGAAGCACGAATACTAAATTAGTTTCTCCTTTTGGAAGTACGCCCTGTAAAGCACTAATGCAATGTAACGATTGTTTAGAACCCTTCGACTATTTCAAATGCCATTTGTAACTATCTTTACCAAAAAATGCAGCGAGGTAATTGAATTATGGATTTATACAGACAACCATTAATTGATTAAAAAGCGTATTTCACTACCTCTTCTATTGTTTGCACATAAGTAAATTTAAGCCCTTTCAGATATTCTTGTGGTATGTCTTTTACATCCTGTTCATTCGCTTTACATAGTATTATTTCTTTAATCCCTGCTCTTTTTGCCGCTAAAATTTTTTCTTTGATACCTCCAACAGGCAGTACTTTCCCCCGCAAGGTAATCTCTCCAGTCATAGCGATATTTTTACGAACTTTCTTTTGTTTAATACAACTGATTAAAGAAACAATCATGGCAATACCGGCACTCGGTCCGTCTTTTGGCACAGCACCTTCCGGAACATGCATGTGAAAATGCTTGTTTTCAATTGCTTTATAGTCAATATTCAATTGTTGATGATGGGATTTAATATACTCTAGTGCTATGTTCGCACTTTCTTTCATTACATTCCCTAAGTTGCCGGTAAGTGTTAGATTCGTTTCCTTAGCTGGAGACGAAACGGTTTCAATGTATAATATCTCTCCTCCATTCGGTGTCCAGGCCAATCCTGTTACAACGCCAGGTATATCATTGCCTTCGTATTTTTCTTTAATGTGCGTTGGTCCAAAAATTTTTGGCAAATAATCTTTTGTAATTTTTGGAATTTCTTCATTCAAAGATTGTTTCAGAGCAATATGTCGGGCAATTTTAGATAAGCGTTTTTCAAGATTTCTTACTCCACTTTCGGAAGTATAATTCTCAATAATTTCTTCCAGTACGCTATCTGCTATTTTCAATTGCTGCTTTTTAATACCTGTCTCTTCGGATACTTTGGGTATCAAAAACTTTTTAGTAATTTCCATTTTTTCCTCCGTGCTATAACCGGTTACATTTATGATTTCAAATCTATCTAATAAAGCAGGGTGAATCGTATTCAAATCGTTGCAAGTAGCAATAAATAAAACACGACTCAAATCATATTCTGTCTCTAAATAATTGTCGTAAAAGGTATTGTTTTGTTCCGGGTCTAAAACTTCTAATAAAGCCGAAGCCGGGTCGCCTTGAAAATCTCTACCAATTTTGTCAATTTCATCCAATACAAAAACAGGATTACTACTGCCTGCTTTACGAATGTTTTGAATAATCCTTCCGGGCATGGCACCAATGTATGTCTTACGATGTCCTCTGATTTCACTTTCATCGTGTAAGCCCCCTAAGCTCATTCTTACGTATTTTCGTCCTAAAGCACGGGCAATACTTTTTCCTAATGATGTTTTTCCAACACCGGGAGGTCCATACAAACATAGAATGGGCGCTTTTAAATCTTTTTTGAGTTTTATTACTGCCAGATACTCCAATATTCGTTCTTTCACTTTTTCAAGCCCAAAATGATCTTCATCCAAAACTTTTTTTGCATTCGGTATATCAAATTTGTCTTCTGTATATTCGTTCCAGGGTAAATCTAACATTAAATCAAGATGAGCAGCACTAATCCCATATTCGGGAGAATTGGGATTCATTCGTTTTAATTTATTCAAATTTTTCTCAAAAAATTGTTTAGTGCTTTCGTTCCATTTTTTGCTTTTAGCACGTTCTTCAAATTCTCTGATTTCCTGTTCAAAAGGCGAACCTCCTAATTCTTCCTGAATGGTTTTCAATTGTTGGCTTAAAAAATATTCTCTTTGCTGTCTATCAATATCACTTTTTGTTTTATTCTGAATTTGATTTTTTAACTCAATTAAGTTTAATTCTTTATTCAATAAAGCCAATAATTGCAGGGCTCTTGTTTTTAAATCTGGTGCTTCTAATAATTTCTGCTTATCCTGAGCAGGAATAGACATGTGTGAAGAAATAAAACTTACTAAAAATGCTGGACTCTCAATATTATGTATTGCAAAACTGGCTTCTGATGGGATGTTTGGAGATTGTTTGATAATTTTATCGGCTACTTCTTTAATAGAAGAAATTATCGCAATAACTTCCGGGTCGTTTAAATTTATTGGTTGATCATTTATTCCTTCCACTTCTGCCTGGAAATAAGGTTCGGTTTGAATAACATTTTTTATTCTAATTTTCTTCCTTCCTTGTAAAATAACAGTAGTGTTTCCATCGGGCATTCTCAATAATTTCAATATTCGGGCAGAAGTCCCATGCTGATAAATATCAGAAGGCAACGGATCTTCTATTTTTTCATCAACCTGAGCCGTTACGCCAATAATCGATTTATTCTTGTAGGCATCTTTTATTAATGCTATTGATTTATCTCTACCAACCGTAATTGGAATAACCACGCCCGGAAATAAAACAGTATTTCGAAGTGGTAAAATTGGCAGAATATCGGGCAATTTTTCAGAGTTTATATTCTCTTCATCTTGCGCTGTCAATAATGGAATAAATTCGGTTTCTTCCTCCATCAAAGGATTGAACATATTTTCAAACATTTTCAAAAAAATTTTTGGTTAAATACTTTCAATAATTGTGCCACAATTTTATTCTACTCTATACCAATATTGTGTGCGACCAATTAATGAAAAACCTATATAACCTCTTACTTTCAATAAATTGGGCGATAAAAGCTTTAAATAACAATTATATTTCTTACCATTATTGGGATCTAAAATGGTTCCATTTGTCCATTCATCTCCTTTGAGCGTTAAACCATCAATAATCACCATTCCAACGATTGGCTTGTTTTTATTTTCTCCTTCACAGGCACTACATACTTTATTTTCCTGTCCAGGTGTAAGTATTTTAATTACTTTGCCATAAAGTTTATTGTCTTTAAGATAAATTTCGACAATGGATTTTTCCTTCTTTGTTTCATCATCAATTGTTTTCCATTTTCCGACAATAGAATTTTGCCCCACTAATAACAAATGCATTAAAACAAAAATTCCAGCAAGTAGTGTTCTCATAACATTTGTAATTATGGATACCATTTCTGATTGGTAATCATTAATGCTTCTTGAACGGTGATTCTTACTTGATTTTTATGGGCAATAACAAATGCATCCTGAATGCCTTTAATTTTAACTTCTTCTCTGTAATCTCTGGCTTGCTTGTATTCCTGAAAGTTTCCGCTATAAAATTTTTTATACGATTCGTGTTCTTCTTTTTTCACATCCTGTATCTGATATTTATTTCTAAAATAACTATTTGACACATTAGATTTCAAAAAGGCACCTAACTGAACCGAGAACCAAACAACAGTTTGTTTAGCTTGCACACTACCGGAAGCCACATCAGTTTGCGGAGGAGCAGATTCCGTAGTAGAAGATGGAACAGACACAGGTGTAGAAGGTTGAATCACATCAGGTTGTAAATTTTTTGTCCTTACCTGATTATTTTCTGTGTAAGAAAAATCACCATTCAATGTAACAGGTGTAGTAATATTACCAGAAAGTTTATAAGAAATCTGTAAGTTGCTTTTTTCTGGAAGTGATGACCAAACGAATTTTATCGTATTTCCATCTACAAAGAAAGAACTTCCATCTTTATCTTCTACTGTCGCTTTCAATCCAGAGGGTAAGACATCATTGTATCGTGCAAAACCTTTGATAGCACCTTTTTGAATACTAATTTTTACTAACCATGCATTTGGTGAAAGAGATTCTATAGTCCTGCTGATTTGAATGGGCGTTGATTCTGTTGAAGAAGTAACTGTCGTTGCCTCGTTAGTTGTAGTTTCTGTGTTTACAGACACCTGAACATTTGTTGAGGAATTTACGCTGACAGTATTAGTATTATTAACTTCAGTACTTGCTGTTGTAATACTTGTTGTTTCTGTATTAGTTGGTTGTGCAGGAGAAACTTGTGAGATGGCTTCCGCTGGTTTATCCCCGATTTGAATATTTTTTGTTGGAATTTCTACCACCTGTTTAGCATTATTCAGAATGTAGCTAAACTTACCTGAAATAGTTGAACTGCCTGATGATCCAACATTTGCCGTTACTTTAAACTTCACTTTAAATTCAGATTGCATAGGCAATGCTGTCCATATCCATTTGGCTGTATTACCTGAAAAACTAAAGGTTGCGCCTTTACTATCTTCTTCTGCAATACTAAGTCCCTGTCCTACATCAATTTGTAATTTAGCAAAACCTCCGGTATTACCTTTGTTAATTATTACCTCCGCTACAACGGTTTCACCGGGTTTAATGGTTTCTGGAATAATTAATTGTGCAGTTACACCATTATCAAACATTAAAGTCCATAAATAATACAAAAAAGAAAGTACTGAAAATAAAAATACCTGTAAATGTTTTAAGAATCATTAATGAAAATTAACAGTGCAATTATACATTAGATAACTTAAAAGTAAAAACCCTCTCAGCAAAAAATTTGAACAATTGAGTGTGGATTAAACTTATTAACTATCAGTACCAATTCTATATTAAAAAAATGTCTAACTTGTAAGTTGAACCTGCAACACTAATTATTCGTGCATTCGTGGCATATTATATAGTAATACTTTCATAATTCAATTTAATGAGAAGATAATAACAGTTATTCCTTTCTGAATGAATGACCCTTCGGGACCATTATTTGTAATTTGTATCTAAAATCCCTGAACACCGTTTACCGTAGTATATTTCATCGTATATTTTATACCCGGATTAATGTACTTGTACGCACTGTGGCTCATTAACGCTGCTTCGTGAAAACCACATAAAATTAATTTCAATTTATTGGGATAAGTATTGATATCTCCAATGGCATAAACGCCCGGAATATTGGTCGAATAATCCTCCACATTCACTTTAATGGCATTTTTCTCTATTTCCAATCCCCAATTTTCAATGGGACCAAGCTTAGGTGATAATCCAAAAAGTGGCACAAAATAATCCGTTTCTATTTCTGTCTTTTCATTTGTTTTCAAGTTTGTAACCACTACTTTCTCTAATTTACTGTTCCCGTGCAATTCAGTTACCTGAGCATTTAATATCATGTTAATTCTTCCATCTTTCACTCGCTTACACACTTTTGCTACGCTATCCGGTGCGCCTCTGAAGTTCTCACTGCGATGCACCAATGTTAATTCCTTTACAATATCCGATAAATAAATAGTCCAATCCAGAGCGCTATCCCCTCCTCCAGCTATAACTACTCTCTTATTTTTGTATATTTCAGGTTTCGGAATAATATATTCAACACCTTTTCCATTTTCAAATTCAGCGATATTAGGGATTTCAGGTTTTCTCGGTTCAAACACACCTAATCCTCCTGCAATTACTACGACTTTACTTTGAATTTTCGTCCCCATATTAGTTTCCAGAATAAAATCTCTTTCAGCAATTTTAGTTAATTTTTCTACCCTCTCTCCAAGCGTAAAAGTAGGTTTAAACGGTTCAATTTGTTTCATCAAGTTATCAATCAACTCCTGAGCCATGACAATAGGATAACCCGGAATATCATAAATTGGTTTTTTAGGATAAATCTCAGACAACTGTCCTCCGGGTTGTGGTAAATAATCTATTAGATGACAACGCATTTTTACTAATCCACATTCAAATACAGCAAAAAGACCAACAGGTCCTGCTCCTATAATTGCTACATCTGTTGTTATCATTGTAAAATTTTAAGGGGCAAAGATAGTGAAGCAATTGTGATATAAAGCAAAATAATTTATGTTTTAAGGAAGATTTGCATTTCAAGTAATTAGAATCAATTTTAATCAGAAATATTTTTAATCTTGCTATAAATAAAATTTTTTCAGTAAACTATCAGAAAATAAAAACTAACTATAAACAATCTGTGATAATCTGTATAAATCTGCGACATCTGTGTTCTGTTCATTTTATCTTGTTCTTAAAGAGATT
Organism: Bacteroidia bacterium; assembly: GCA_026003255.1. Taxonomy (GTDB): domain Bacteria; phylum Bacteroidota; class Bacteroidia; order B-17B0; family Aurantibacillaceae; genus BPGX01. The sequence continues at coordinate 19,010 of BPGX01000011.1, forward strand.
TACAAGAAATAAAAAAGTTTATATAAATTTTTGAGAAAAGAATAATAAAAATTTCATCATCTTTGTTCAAAAAAAATGACTGCTCAACAATTAATCCAATACTTAAAAAATATACCATTAGAAACTTTGTCAAATGAAGAATTAGACACACTTAAAGAAGAACTGATTCGTTTTATTGTGGATATTCAAATCCAAAAAGACATTAATAACAAAATGCAACAAAAACACCATTCTACCGAAGATATTCAGCTTGAAATTATGCAAAAAACTGATAATAATACCGATAAACAAATAGCGAGTAATCCTTCAAATAAATCTTCTGTTGAAGAAATCAAGATAAAACCAGAAAATAATAATCCTACTCAAAATATTGATCAATCATCCGCATCTTATCAAGTAATTATTGAAGAAGCCATCTCAGAAGAAGTAATTAAAATCTATGACGCAACAAAACCTTCTGAAGATTCTAAACCTTCTTCCATTTCAGAAACACAACACTCTACTTCAACACCTTCCAGTGCCCCAAAAATCAATTTTTCTATCAATGATAAATTCAGAATTCAAAAAAAACTTTTTCAAAACAACAACAGATCGTATGAAAAGTTTATTGATGAATTAAATAACCAAACAACTTTAGATAAATCCATTCAATTAATCAATCAGTACGCTCAACAATTCAATTGGGATGAAAATTTACCTGAATACAAATTATTAATTCAATACAATCGCAAACGATTTCAGTAATTATTACAATATCAACTGAAACGAAAATTTAAATCCAAAATTATCTATTGCTCGTGGCAATGGATAGGTTAAACGCCATAGCGCATCAATTCTAAATATCTTAAAGATATTTTCAATTCCAACATTTGCTTCCAAATAAGGTCCCTTGTCTAATGCTTTTAAAGATGAAGGGAATATAAGTACATTTCTATTGGCATCGTTAATGCTTCCCCAAACACCTTTAATACCAGCCACTTCACGAAATTTTAATTTTTTCAATAATGGAATTCTATTCAAAAATAGCCCATTGAAATGATGTTCAGCACTACCAGAAACATACTGATCCGAAGCAAATTCAAAATACCTCATCATATTGTACGCGTATGGGTCATACATATACGTTTCATTTCCTCCATGCAATTCCATCAAAGGATATGGTAATACACCAAAAATCTTTCCAGCCGTTATATTCACATCTGTATAACCAAGAATAGGTGTTATTCTCAATCGCTTTGATATTGAAACAGCCACTCTTTGAAAATTATACTCTCCGCCATACGCATCCGGCAAAGATTTTGAATACATCAACTGAATGATTGGATACGTTGTGCCCAATGATACTCGTTCAAAATTTCCTCCCACAAATTTTTCTTTATATGCAAACCGTACATTTAATCGTACTTCCACATTTTTAATGAATTCTTTTTGTTTTATTTTATCATCAATTGAACTTTTGTACAAATAAGGGTCATTCAAAGGCAATGGCGTATAGGTTGTTCCAAACAACGTAATTCTCGTTGTAAGTCCCGGAAACCATTCTCTTTCATACCATCCTTCTGTTCTATTCACTTTCGTCAATGTTCGTAATCCTCTTGACCTTAAAAAAGATGCAAATAAATTATCCTGAGAAAATCCATTCGAACTTTGCCCTAAAATCTCATAATCACTTTTGAAAAACAAGCCAAATAATTGCCGATGTGGCTTTTGTGTAATAAAACATTTAAATCCCAAACCATATTTCCACTTCTCGTCTTTTGTTCCATACGCTACATATCCGTCCAATTCATACCATTTGCTAAATATCGCACTGGTTCTTCCTCCAAAACGAAACCTGGGACCTTCAATCAAATTGTAACTAATCATATTGTAATACGGACCTATTTCAAAATTGTTCAACTTTTTGTAACCATTAAACAATAAATAGAAAAAATCTACCCAGGTTCTATAAACAGGTAAAGTTTGAATAGTATCAATCATCTTAAATATCTTAAGTTCTCTTTGAGAAAGCGTATCATGCCGGTTTTGTTGCCAGAAAGTTTCATCTTTGTGAAGCGCATCATCTTCCACAACAATTGCATCACCCAGAGTATAAAACTCATCGGGCTTTGGTTGATTTAAAACAAATTTTTTGTAGGATGTGGTTTTTCGTCCATAAAATCCAATCGAATTTTTGGTAGGCGAAAAATCAATGACCAATCTATCCTTTACCATCATCCAGGTTGTATCAATTAAATCAAACTCCTGTGTGGCTTTCACAGAATTGATAAAATTAATATTAGCTTCTTTCGGTAAAGACATTTCAAATCGCTTTACAGCCCAGGATGTATCAGCTATCCATATATTTCCAGTAAACACTACATCACCTGTTCTTTTGGGCTTAAAACGAATATGATAACAATACTTGTTTCCAATAAATCCGCTATCTTCCAGAAAGTATTTATAGTAAAAAAAACCTTCGGATGAAATAGGGCTTGGTATTTGTTTGTCAAAAATTAAAACATTGTTATCATAGATATTCAACTTCTGATACATATCTCCCATAATACTGGATATGCTGGAATTTTCAACACCTGTAATTTTGCTTGCTTTTACAATTTCTTTTCGGCGCGTAGGATTCTTCTTGTAATAAAACTCTGAAATGTTTTCCACCATAAAAAATGGCAACGATGGCTTTTCATCACTGTACACACTATCTACATTCTTAAACACAAATGCTACTGGTTTCATTAATTTACTCTCTCGCATTTCCTTAGGTATTTTATTCAAATCAAATTCAATTTTATTATACACTTCATATTGATATGCTTCCAATTTGTTGGGATTATTTCGTGCACGATTAGCAATGGCATTTCGGATAATACGATGCGCCGGGTTTTCACCCGCTTTTACAACCACTTCTTCCAGCGCAATACCTTCTAATTCCATCGGCATATTAATCACTTGTTGAAAAACACCTTTTTGTATTGGTCTGGCTGTACGCTTATAGCCAACATACACAGCAATCAACGAATCACCAATTTTGTCTGTTTTCAAAGTAAAATTACCGTCAAAATCCGTTTGTGTGCCTATTGTCGTTCCTTTAATAATCAAAGGAACAAATGGCAATGGCTCTTTCGTTGATGCATCAAAAACTTTTCCACTTATGGTATACTTTTGTTGAGAAAAAAGAGACATTACTCCAATTCCCAATGCAAATAAAATATACAATCTGTTACTAAACATAAATCTTTTTACTTTTCAACAAATTCTCTGCTATTCGTACACTTTCATTATGTGTTTGAATGAGTTCTTCCAATGTTGGATGTGCAATATAATGAACTTTTTCCAGAGTTTTTTCAATCAAAATAGGTATTTGATAAAAACTAATCTGACGATTCAAAAATACTTCTACCGCTTTTTCATTTGCCGCATTCAAAGCACAAGGCATATTTCCCCCTTTACTCAAAACATCATACGCTAATCGCAAACAAGGAAAAGTTTCTATATCAGGTTTTTCAAATGTTAGATGCGGATATTTCATAAAATCAAATCGTTCAAAATTTGTAGGAAATCGCATCGGATAATGAAATGCATAGTGAATAGGCAATTTCATGTCCGGCAAGCCCATTTGTGCTTTAATACTTCCATCATTAAACTGAACCATACTATGAATAATACTTTGCGGATGCACTATCACTTCTATTTGCGATGGTTTTAATCCAAACAACCATCTGGCTTCAATAACTTCTAAACCTTTATTCATCAAGGTCGCAGAATCAATAGTGATTTTATTCCCCATTTTCCAATTGGGATGTTTCAACGCCTGTTCTAATGTAACTTCTTTTAATTGTTCTGAAGTAAAACCTCTGAATGGACCGCCAGACGCCGTTAATATAATTTTCTCAATAGCAGAATACTGTTCGCCTTGTAAACATTGAAAAATTGCAGAATGTTCTGAATCTACTGGTATTAACGGTACACCTTGTTCCTTTACTAATTGTTCAATAATCTCTCCGGCTACTACCAAACTTTCTTTGTTGGCAAGTGCCACGGACTTCTTACACTCCAATGCTCTAATAGTTGTAGACAACCCAGCAAAACCTACCGCAGCTGCCAGCACCATATCTACACTGTCCCATTCTATCACCTGTTTAGCCGCCTCTTCTCCTGCATAAACTTTTATCGGTAGATGTTGCAATGCATTTTTAAGTAACGAATATTTTGATTTATCTACAATTACCACAGCATTAGGTTCAAACTCAATAGCTTGTTGAATAAGTATATCCACATTGTTATTTGCAATCAATATCTCTGCCTGTAATAAACTACTTTCCTTAATCACCTGCAAGGCCTGTGTACCAATACTTCCAGTACTTCCAACAATGGCTATTTTTCTTTTGTCTTTATCTTGCATGAAATAATTATTTAAATTTTCTTCCTAATTCTCTTTCAATATCTCTTTTCTTAATACTTTCTCTTTTATCATACATTTTTTTACCTTTTGCAAGAGCAATTTCCATCTTTGCCAATCCTTTTTTATTAATATAAATTTTTACTGGCACTATCGTAAAACCATCTTCTTTGACGGCACGATATAACTTTCTTAATTCATGTTTGTGTAACAACAACTTCCGGTCTCTCAAAGGATTATGATTAGAATATCCACCATGATCATAAGGGGAAATATGCATATTCTTGACATACAACTCACCATCTTTAAAATAACAATACGCATCTGAAATATTTACTTTTCCTTGTCGAATAGATTTTATTTCAGAACCCATTAAAACAATCCCGGCTTCATATTTGTCAATCAGATTATATTCAAAACTTGCTCGTTTATTGACAATATATATTGTATTGGTATCTTTCTTTTCCATCCGTGCAAAAATAGAAAGATTTTTCTTGCAGGTTCAAATTATAGGTTTTACACATTCCATAGAAACACCACCTCTAAAAGCAAACATCCTTGCCCATTACACAACTCAAAAATTTTTATGCTCTTATTTCCTTGAACAACAAACATTATTTTCATTAAAATCTATTACAAAGATAAACATTTTTTTATAGATGCGTTGAATGTAATGAAGTGTAAAAGATGTAATTTGAATCTACAATAGAATTTCTCACCTTATCAATTAAATAACAAAAACCACGAAGGGCTCAAAAATTTCCCAGATTTGTCTATGCCAACAAGACATTAACTGCTCAAGAGATCTGATAAATTTACTTTGTGTACTTTTTGAAAACTTCGTTTACTTTGTGTTTAAAGTATCACGTAAAAAAAGAAATCTATCTAAGTATAACACTCTCAAGTAAAATATAATCCGTGAAAATCTGCCTAAATCCGTGTCATCTGTGTTCCATTGAAAAAAAATCACCACTCAAAACTGAAAATAAATGAACGGCTTTGAATGAAAATTCCCAAACACAAAAATCCCTGCCAGCAACAAAACATAAAATACATCTCTCCATCTATCCTTCACTTTCTGTAATTTCTCAAAATGCGAATACTCTTCTAAAATTTCTTTTACAAATAAAAACATCACCATCATCCACCCAAAATACCAGAAAACCTTATCCTGATAATTAGATAAATGTTCTAAACTAAAATTCCAATTTTCAAAAAAATTCATATACGCTTCTTTCAAATCTCCCACACTTTCACATCTAAATGCCAACATTGATACACTATGAAACAATAATAAATAAACATTACCCAAAATACTTTTTATCCATTTTTTAGATTGAAAAAAATAATGTTCAATCAAAAAGAAAATACCATGAAATGCTCCCCAGATAATAAAGGTATAATTAGCCCCATGCCAGAAACCACTAATCACAAATGTCAAAAAAATATTCACCATCCACCGCATCTCACTCACCCTATTACCTCCCAATGAAATGTACAAATAATCTCTAAACCATGTCGTTACACTAATATGATTTCTACTCCAGAACTCTTTGATACTCTTTGACAAAAATGGACGCATCCAGTTAATAGACAAATTCACATTAAACAACTTTGCTATACCCGTGGCAATATCCGAATACCCACTAAAATCACAATACACCTGAATGGCAAATAAAAAACCTGCTAATATCGTTTCCCATGAATTTAATTCTTCAATATGTTCAAAAGCAGGCGTAACCACATAATCCAAATTATCCGCAATCACCATTTTCTTAAAATATCCCCATACACACCATTTAAAGACCTCCATCCAATTTATATTCTTGAAAAAAGTTATCTGTTTTAATTGCGGCATCAGCGAATAATACCTCACCACTGGACCAGCCACCATGTGCGGAAAAAAAGACACATACAATAAAAACTCTCCAAAAGTATCATCGGGCTTATACTTTCCACGATACACATCAATTACATAACTCATGGACTGAAATGTATAAAACGACAACCCCACTGGAATAGCCCATTGATACGTCCAATCACCACCCTTTAAAACATTCAAAAAAAACGAACCATACTTAAAAACCGCTAATACCAACAAATTCATACTAATACTCAATATCAAAAAATTCTTTCGCTTTTCCCAATTCATTAAAATCATTCGCACAGCCCAAAAGTCAATAACTGTAGTCAATAACAACAAACCAACATACCACCATTCAAAACATGCATAAAAATAAATAGATGCTAACAATAAAAAATGCTTTCTCCACTTTACAGAAATAGTACAATACACCACAAACACTACCACCAAAAACAAAATAAATGACAACGAATTAAATAACACCTATTGAAATTTTTTGATAATACTTTTTATGTCATAAATATACGACATTCCAAACAATACAGCATGAACCAACAAAGGATACAAATTACAAATGTCTCTTCGCTCTATAAAATCTCTTTCAAGCGGATAAACAGAATTATAACCCTCAAAAAACACATCCGGTAATGAGCCAAATAAAAATCCCATAGCAATATCCATCTCCCGATGTCCATAATAACACGCTGCATCAAAAATTGCTGGTCCTTGTGTAGTATTCATTCGGTTTCCTTGCCAGAAATCGCCATGCAATAAAGCAGATGGTTCTTCCGGGAAAATCTCTTCAATTTTATTATACAAATTTGAAAACGTCTTCACACTCATTCTATCCAACATCCCTCTATCAAAACATACCTTAACCAATGGTTCTAATCTCTGCGTTATAAAAAATTCTGACCATCGTTCACTTTGTTGATTGCTTTGATACAAACTTCCAATGTAATTATCCTCATACCAACCATAAAACTTTTGCGTATTCCGATGCAATTCGGCTAACCCCACTCCTAATTGAAAATAAAACTCATTCGTTTCTGCAACCCTTTCCAGATAGCTCAAACCTAAATAAACCTTATTCAACTCTTCATTACTCAATAAAAAAACAACATCCGGCACTACCAGAGATGACTTATTCTTCAAATACTCTAAATTAAATTTTTCTTTTTCAAAATTATCTCTATTAGAGTTCTCATTCACTTTAATAAACAATGATGAACCATCCACTGAAATAATTTGATAACAACTATTGATACACCCACCTCCAATTGTCTGAACACTCTTTATCTTAAATGGAACAGATAAATCCAATAAATGTTTTTCAATTAATTCTTGTTCCTTAATACTCAACATATTGACTATTCTCACATTTGCACAAAAATACTTAAAACATTCTTTAAGATTTTTTGAGAATATATTTCCTTCACACAAAACTTATTTTTAACTATTTTGCACGCAAAAATATCTATGCTAAAAAATAAAAAATCATTCCTCAAAATTATCATTCTTTGCCTTAGCATACCTCTTCTTTTCATTGCTGCAAAATCTTTCTTACTCAATCGCTATCAGATTATCAGCCAACTAATCTACGACAGCGTTAAACAAAACCATTATGACCCTCCTGTAATAAACGACACCTATTCAGAAAAAGTTTTCAACCTTTATTTGAAACGATTGGATTATGGAAAAAAATTTCTTTTGAAAAGCGATGTTGAACAATTTAAACTCTACGAACACTTATTGGATGACCAATGGAAAGAACACTCCATTGAATTCTTTGACCTAACCTACAAAGTCCTGATGCAACGAATCAATATGGCAGAAGAATGGTATCAGGAAATCCTTTCAAAACCGCTGGATTACGATAAAGAAGAGTACTATGAAACAGATATGGAAAAAACTAAATACGCTGAAAACATTCAGGAACTCAAAGACGAATGGCGTAAAATGTTGAAATATCAGGTACTCTTGAAAATTGACGAACTCAAAGAAGAAGAACGTAAAAAAATTGAAAAAGATTCTACACACACATTAAAACCATCCTCCTTCGATTCTCTTGAATATAAAGCCAGACAAAAGGTTTTAAAAAACAACAAAGATTGGTTCAAACGACTCAAAAAACTTTCTTACAAAGATAGAATAGCCGCTTACCTCAATACATTCATCAACGTCTATGACCCACATACCGAATACTTTCCACCCAAAGAAAAAAAGAAATTTGACCAATCTATGAGCGGACAATTTGAAGGCATTGGAGCTCGCCTCCAACAAAAAGACGGCGTTATTAAAGTCGTTGAAATCATCGTCGGCAGTCCAAGTTACAATCAAGGTGAATTAAAAGCAGGCGATATCATCCTCAAAGTGGCACAAGGCGATAAAGAACCAGTGGATGTTACAGATATGGACATTGACGAAGCCATTGAACTCATCAAAGGTCCAAAAGGAACCGAAGTCCGACTTACAGTTCAAAAGCCAGATGGAACAATCAAAGTCATTCCTATTATTCGCGGAGTTGTTGAAATGGAAGAAACGTATGCAAAATCGTTTTTACTCGAAATAGATAAGGAAAAATATGGCTACATCTATCTTCCTTCATTCTATACAGATTTCACACACAGCGGGGCTCATCATTGCGCTCAGGATGTCCGAAGAGAAATTGAAAAACTAAAAAAATATGACATCAAAGGATTAATTTTAGACCTTAGAGATAACGGCGGCGGTTCTTTGCAAGAAGCCGTTGACCTCGCAGGGCTTTTCATCACCGAAGGTCCAGTTGTACAAGTACGCGGGAAAATGAACTACATCAATATCTTTAAGGACAAATATTCTGATGTGGTTTGGAACGGACCTCTTTCGATTATCATCAATTACAGCAGTGCCAGCGCTTCTGAAATTGTATCCGCTGCCTTACAAGATTACAAACGAGCGCTCATCGTTGGCACTAACTCCTATGGCAAAGGCACCGTCCAATCTTTTGTAGATCTGGATTATTTCGTGATGCCACAATTCGATAGCATTCGTCCCACAGGTTCAGTAAAAATTACCATGCAAAAGTTTTACCGCATCAATGGCGATGCTACTCAACTAAAAGGTGTAGAACCAGACATCAAATTTCCCAATGTCTATGAATACAACGACGATATTGGCGAAAAAGAATTAGATTATCCAATGCCTTTTGATAAAATTACACCTGTGAGCAATTATACCACTTTTAATATAATTTCATACGATAAACTTAAAAAAGCTGCTGAACAAAACATCAAGTCCAATCCTGCTTTCAAAAACATCCAGAAACAAGCAGAAGAATACAGAAAACGTAAATTGAACTCTAAAATCAATTTACAAAAAGATAAATTTTTTGCTTACCAGGAATCTATCAGAAAACAAAATAAAGAATTTGAAGATAATAAAATAAAATTTGATAACTTTAAAGTGATCATTCCAGAAGAAAATAAAGTAAAATTTGATATTGATACTGCCAAAGCAGGTAGAGAAACCAGATGGGCTAAAAATTTAGAAAAAGATGCTTACATCTTTGAAACAAGCAGATTATTGAAACTAATGAAATAAAATGATTTAAGCATAATGTATTAATGTTCACATAAAATATTACAAATAAAACAGCATCAAATGAAAATATGAAGAAATCTGAGGAAATCTGTACAAATCTGTCGCATCCGTGTTCAATTGTTTTTTCTTTTAACTTAAAAAATTTATGCAAAAAGTATGAATGAATATATCATTATTACAGGAGGAGCAGGTTACATTGGAAGTCATACCATTGCAGAAATATTATTAAAAACCAATTATCAGGTTATCTCAATTGATAATTTTTCTAACTCTTATGAATTCGTTTACGAAAATCTCTTTCAACTCACTCATAAAAAAATAATTTCCATTAATCTTGACTTATGTAATAAACAAAAACTATTTGAACAAATTGAACCTTACCATAAAAAAATTGCTGGCATCATTCATTTTGCTGCATTTAAATCTGTACCTGAAAGTGTTGAAAAACCTCTAATGTATTATCATAACAACATTACTTCTTTACTTAACATCATTGAATTAGCCATTCATTTCAATATCCCAAACTTTATCTTTTCTTCTTCCTGCTCCGTTTATGGCGACATCAAGTCATCTCCTGTAACTGAAAATACGCCACTTCCTCAACCTATATCCCCTTATGCCCACACAAAACAAATTGGCGAGCAAATTTTAGATCAACTCATTCACTTGAGTAACCCTCCTCTCAAAATATTTGCACTAAGATACTTTAATCCCGTTGGTTCTCACCCTTCTGGCTTAATTGGTGAACTGCCAAAATATAATCTAACTGGATTAGTTCCAAATATCATTCGTGCTGCCCTTCATAAAATTCCAGTTTTACAAGTATTCGGCAACGACTACAACACCAAAGACGGCACACCTATTCGCGACTATATCCACGTGTCAGATATTGCCTACGCTCATGTCCTGGCGCTTCAAAAACTTCAAACAAAATCTTCCTCATCTTTTTTCGATGTCATCAATCTTGGAACTGGCAAGGGATTTACAGTCCTCGAAGTCATCAAAACATTTGAAAATATAAATCAGATAAAAGTCCCTTACCAAATCGTTGGACGCAGACACGGCGACGTTGAAGCCATTTATGCCAACAATGATAAAGCCCTACAAGAAATTGGCTGGAAACCAGAATACTCTTTAGAAGATATGCTTAAAACCGCATGGAAATGGGGAAAAGAAAGATATTAAACCTTTCCAGTTTGCCATCACTAAAAATTATCGGTGTCATGTCCGGATCATCAATGGACGGACTGGATGTAGCTTTATGTGAATTTACTCTTATTAATAAAACCTTTCAATACAAAATCATTCAAGCAAAAACCTTTGCTTATCCCCCTTCCATCAAACAATTACTTCTCAACATCCGAACTACCACTTTACTTAACTTCTTCGAATCCAATGTCATTTATGCTCAATGGATGGGAAAAAAAATCAACCACTGGCTTTCTCAAAACAAATTACAAGCTCATGCAATTTCCATACATGGACACACAGTTTTTCACCATCCAGAAAAGGGATTTTCCATACAATTAGGCGACCCACATCATCTAGCAGCAATAACACAACTCCCTGTAATACACAACTTCCGAAATCTGGACATTGCACTTGGTGGACAGGGCGCTCCACTTGTACCAATAGGGGACAAACTACTCTTTCCTCAATATGACGCATGCCTGAACATCGGCGGTATTGCTAATATCTATATTCAAAAAAAACAACTGGCTTACGACATTTGTATCGCTAACATGGCTTTAAATTACTTTGCTCAAAAACTCAACAAAAATTACGATTACAATGGAAATCTTGCCAGAAAAGGAAAAATAAACAGATCTCTACTATCTGCATTAAATCACTTAAAATACTTTCAACAAAAACCACCGAAATCATTGAATAGAGAATACTTTGAAAATCACTATTTACCTTTATTCAAAAAACATAAACTTTCTAATTACGATTATCTATCCACACTAACAGAACACATTGCAATTCAAATTAGCCAATCCATTAACTTGACAAATATCCAAAATGTTTTAATTACAGGTGGTGGATCACTAAACAAATACTTGATTGATCGCATAGAATTTTACTCCAACAAAAAAATTATTATTTCAGATAAAACCATTGTAAAATTTAAAGAAGCATTGATATTTGCATTATTGGGCTATTTACGAATTAAAGAACTGCCCAACACCATTCCTTCTGCTACCGGTGCTTCTCAATCCGCATCCTGTGGAGAAATTGTTATTGTTTAATCAATTAAAAATGTATATTTGCAAACAAAAGCTATCTATGTATAAAATATTTTTTACACTTATCAGTATTTTATTATTTCTCTCATGCTCCACTGTAAATAAACATATCAAAAGAGCAGAACGCTATACTCAATCACTAAAAATTGGCAAAGCGATTAGTGAGTACAAAAAAGCACTGGAATTAGATAAAGATAATTACAAAGCCAACGCAGCATTAGGTGTGATGCTTTGTAACTATATGAATTTGCATGAAGACGCCTTACCGTACCTTGAAAATGCCTACTTACATAGCCCCAAAGATACTTCTGCCGATGTAATTTATGCCCTTGCTAAATCTTATCAATTTCACGGACAATTTGAAAAAGCCCTTGAAATGCTCAACAAATTAAATGATGCCGTTGCAACAGAAGACGATGATAAAGAATTTCAAATGGATGTGAAAAAACGTAAAGCAGATTGCCAATACGCCTTACAACATCAAACAGAATATAACAGCAACATTAAAATAGTTAACCTTGGTAAAAAAGTCAATACCTCCGCACCAGAATATGTACCAACCTTTATAAACGACGAACTTTTCTTTACCTCCAAAAGAAAAGACACCGAAAAAGAAAAATTCAACGAATGGGATGGCAAATATTTTGAAGCCATGTATACCGCAAAATTAAAAAACGGAAGCCCCGAAAAAGTAGATTATCTTTACATTCCCACAATCAATAAAAAAATTAAACCCAATAGTAATCGCTCTATTATTTCTGTTTCTGGTAATAAAAAGTATCTTTTTATTTTTGAAGACACCAAAATCACTCAGGTACCACTTGACTCTATCTCTACTCAAAAGAATAAACCACTCACTAAAACAATTAACATGGGCTATTATCAAAATCACGCCTACCTAACCAAAGATGGTAAAACACTCTATTTTACAAGTGATGCTGAGAACGGAATTGGTGGATTAGACATTTACGTTTCAAGAAAAAATCCAGACGGTTCATGGTCAGCACCAGAAAATCTCGGCAGTCCCATTAACACTGAATACGACGAAGATGCTCCTTTCTTATCCGATGATGAAAAAACACTTTACTTCGCTTCCAAAGGCCATCCGGGCTTTGGCAACTATGACATTTTTAAGAGCGAATGGAACGGCACAAGATGGAGTGATCCCGTAAATCTTGGTAAACCCATTAACTCTTATGGTGATGATATCTTTTATATTGAAGATGTTTCTCAAACGAATACTTATTTCTCTTCTTACAGAAAAGGCGGCTATGGCGATATGGACATTTACAAAATATTATACCTGGAAAAGTTCAGAAACCTTCCTCCGTCTAATGTAAATATCGGCGAGATCATTGCTAATAAACAAAATGATACTACTTATCATTTAAGCACAAACATTCCCTCAGTTTATCAGACTTATTATCCAGAGTGGAAAATTAAAAATAATAATATCAGTGCTAATGAAACAGATTGTACAGTACCTGTAGGTCAAAAAGAAAAAATATATTTTGAAGCGCTTCTTATATGTGATACCTGTTTAAATCCAATTAAAATCCAACTCTCAAAAACCATTGAAAATACTGCTCCTGTTTTAGCCAGCAATACTGCACCTAATAAAATTGATATTGCTACTCTCCCCAAAGGCGAAATTCCTGACAATATCTTGTACTCATTAGGTTTTGATACAACCTCTATTTATTTTGACTTTGATAAAACAAACATTAAAGATGAATATTTATCTAAAATCAATAACAACATAGAACTCTTAAAAAAATATCAACTCTTCGTAAAAGTAGAAGGATTTAGCGACTTGTATGGTAATAAACATAAGCATCAACAAATATCTTCGAATCGTGCAAAAGAAGTATATCGTTATCTTGTGAAAAATGGATTAAGTAAAAAACAAATCCTTGAATACAAAGGAAAAGGCGCTCTCAATTATTGCAATGAAAAAGACCTCGAAAAATGCCCGGACAATATTCATAGTCGCAACCGTAAAGTAAAAATCCGCGTTTACAAATTGAATTAATGGACTTCAAAAACAAAAAGGACTTAGTATTTCTTGTTCTTGCTGGCTTCTTCATTACCAATGCCATTGTTGCAGAACTCATCGGCGGAAAATTGGTAAGTTTCTTCGGCATCTTCACACAAAGTATTGGTATCATACTCTGGCCGGTTGTTTTTCTTCTCACTGACTTAATTAACGAACACTTTGGAAAAGACGGCGTTCGAAAACTCACATTTATCACTGTTGGACTCATTGTTTATATTTACATACTGATTGCGATTGCTATGAAAATCCCCGCCGTCTCTTTTTCTCCAGTTAACGACTTAGTTTTTAATACTGTTTTCGGACAATCACAATGGATTATTATTGGAAGCATCACCGCTTTTGTGATTTCTCAATTAGTAGATGTCTATACTTTTTGGCTCATTCGTAAAGCAACAGGTAAATACCTTATCTGGCTTCGGGCTACCGGAAGCACCATCATCAGTCAATTGATTGACACATTTGTTGTACAATTCATTGCTTTCGTTGTCCCCGGTTATTGGAAATTATCTGAATTTATTAATAATGCTCTTTACGGCTATTCATTTAAACTAATTGTTGCTGTGCTGCTCATTCCCTTTATTTACCTTGGTCATAAAGTGATTGAAAAATGGATTCCATCGTATGAATGAATTTTATCTGAAAGTGTATGAAATTGTTCGTCAAATCCCCAAAGGCAGAGTTACAACTTATGGCGCTATTGCTAAATGTTTAGGTGCCACACGATCTGCACGGTTAGTCGGTTACGCTATGAATTTATCTCATCGTTACGACCCTACTTTACCAGCCCACAGAGTAGTAAATAGAAATGGTCTACTTACAGGAAAACACCATTTTGAAACCCCTGATAGGATGCAAAAATTATTGGAGTCCGAAGGCATTATTGTAAAAAACAATCAAATACAAAACTTTGAAAATGTTTTTTGGAATCCCTGTCAATAATCCACCATTATTGTCCCATTCCACTTCTATTTCTTTTCTTAAATAACTTCTGAAAATGATAATAAATCCCATCCGATGGGGCTGGAGCAGGCGAAAGGACTAATATCCTATGTGTATCAATTAAAAAAAACAGAGGTGTTGCCTTCACATTATACTTCACCTTTGCAGAAAAATCATTCCGTGGCTGATAATTCCATAAAAACAACCATTTATATTGCGGATTTAGCTTGACAAAGTTTCTAAATTCTTCAAAATTATCATCTACACAAACAGATAAAAACTTTACATAATACCCAAATTTATCATTCAATAATTGTATTTCCTTTAATTCTTTCAAACTATTCGGACTTTTTAATGAAAAGAAGTTTAAATAAACATATTGTTTATTCCCTATTGCATACAATTGAAAAAGTGTACTGTCTTTTGTAAGTGCGACAAAATCTGGCGCTTCTGTGCCCTGTTTCAATTGATTCAACTCTTGAATTATATTCTGCAAAATTTTTTTATGAGAACCAATTTTAGTATAATTCAATAACTGTTCTAATAAAACCTGTACAGCATAAGGGTTAAACTTATCATTAAAATAAAAGTGATATAAATTCTGTATCAAAACTAATTCTTTTAGTGTATCATTTTTACTTAAATATTTATCATTTTTTACATACTCCAACAATTGCTGAATATTGGTACTTTTATTCACCACATAATAAATCGTTTGATGTGTTTGTTTCGTAATATCAGCAATTAAGTAATCTTTGAAAAACGCATTAAAAAATTCCATATACTCATAATTATTGGACTGAACTGGTTTGTGTATTAAAAAGATATTAGCAATCACATTCTTATCTCGCGTAGCATTTACATTCAAATTAGCAATATTGTAATCAATATAATTTTGAAAATAACGATTGTTAATACTCTTAAATGTTTGCTTACTTTCAATTAAAATACTATCTAATTTTTTAAATAACACATTTCTATTTAAAAACTTATTCATGGCTTCATCAAGATATTTATTATATACTTTATTAAAATCAAAAATCAATGAATTTAATTCTGTCGTATCATAAGTTAAAATTGAAACAGATGCATTCAACTCAATATCATTTGTATTTACTTTTATAGAATCCGGTGGATACATCTTGATGATATATTCTCTAATGCCCTGAACTGGTGGTTCTACATAAAGTTTAGCAATGACATTTTTAATTTTAATTAAAACCGGCTGCGTTTTATCTGAATAAAATTTCAAGGTAAATCTCCCTTTGTTATCTAATGAATCTTTATCCAATAAAATTCTTTGATACGTAATAAAATCTGAATGCACATACAACTCTGCTAATTTATCCGAATGACTTAAATAAACCGGATGCGCATTCCCGTGAATAATGATATTTTGTGAAAATAAATTATGGCTTAACAAAAATAAAGTCCCCACTAAAGTTTGGAAAAATTTGAAAAAACTACGCATCACAATAATTTTCATAAGAAATATAACGCCCGCCTTCCTCTAATGTTTCATTCTTAACAACATCAATATCTTTTGAATTCTTTAATCTTTCTGGAATACTCTCTAAGATGTCTAAAATTTTATTCAATTCATCAGTAGTAACCAACTCATTCCGAATCGGCTTAAAATAAGGTATTCCCTTAAAGTAATTCGCATAATGCCTTCGCATCTCCAATATGCCCAATCGTTCCCCTTTCCATTCAATTGACTTCAACAAATGCGTTTTGCACACATCAATTCTCTCTTCCAGTGTAGGCGGATTAAGCAATTCACCAGTATTAAAATAATACTTAATTTCCCTGAATATCCACGGATACCCAATAGACGCACGCCCTATCATTATACCATCCACTTTATACTTTTCCCTATATGCCTTTGCCTTCTGTGGCGAGTCAATATCACCATTTCCAAAAATAGGTATCTCAATATCCGAATGTTCCTTGACCTGCAAAATATACTCCCAATTTGCTTCACCTTTGTACATTTGAGCCCGTGTCCTTGCGTGAATACTCAATGCTTTTATGCCCGCATCCTGCAATCGTAATGCAACCTCTAAGATATTTATAGATTTTTCATCCCAACCCAATCGTGTCTTTACCGTGACTGGTATTTGAACACTCTGAACAACTTTCCTTGTCAACCTTTCCATCAAAGCCACATCCTTCAAAACTCCCGCCCCTGCTCCCCGACATACTACTTTTTTCACCGGGCATCCAAAATTAATATCTAAAAAATCCGGCTGAACCGCTTCTGCTATCCTTGCTGCAAGCGACAATGCTTCCTCATCACCTCCAAAAATCTGTATTCCAATCGGACGCTCATACTCAAAAATGTCCAATTTCTTTTTACTCTTAATCGCATCACGTATCAAACCTTCACTACTAATAAACTCTGTAAACATCACATCCGCTCCATTTTGCTTACAAACAAAGCGAAACGGCGGATCACTCACATCTTCCATCGGCGCAAGTAATAGAGGAAAATCTGGTATTTCTACATTTCCAATTTTCATATCTGCAAATGTCGGCATTTTTTAATAAACTTCTATTCCTATTCCATCATCCATTTATACAAATAATCTTAAAATACCTCCTTTCTTGCAATACCAATAACAAAACACATTCCAAATATATCATCACTCATAACTATTAACTCATAACTCAAAACTATGCTTTCTATGTCCACTATGTATTTATGTGGTAAAAAATATATCTCATAACTACTAACTCATCATTCAAAAATCCTAACTTATTCATCTGCGTAAATCAATCCAAATCTGCGTCATCCGTTTTCCATTATATTCAAAATATTAACTCATAACTCAACAATCCACATTTACTTGTTTATATTTTTTTATCATTTAATAATTCCTTAATTCATAAATCCCTTTTCTTTGAAAAAAAATAATATGCGCAACAAGCAAAAAAAATCCATCAATGAAAATGAAAGAAAAATTTTTGTACTGGATACTTCCGTAATAATTTACGACCACACTGCTATTAAAAACTTCAAAGACAACGATGTTGTAATTCCCATCACTGTTTTAGAAGAGTTAGACAACTTCAAAAAAGGAAACGACACTAAAAACTTCGCAGCTCGTGAATTCATTCGTTACATTGACAAACAATCCGGCTCTCACACGCTTCAGGAATGGATACCCATCAATGGCAGAGCCGTTGGACGCTTCAAAATCGAAATGCATACCGACTCTAAACTCAATGCAGAAAAAATATTTGACGAACGAAAACCAGACCATAAGATTTTAAACACGACACTTTATCTCAAAGAAAAATATCCCAACCGTAAAGTAATTCTGGTAACAAAAGATGTCAACCTTCGCATCAAAGCCAAGTCGCTCAATATTCAAGCCGAAGATTACGAAACCGGAAAAATCAAACAGGTTGAAGAACTCTACACTGGTAAAGCAGAATTTACTAAAGTTAAACCAACCGTCATTCAGCAACTCTATCAAACCGGCGAGTGCGATGCCAAACTTCTAACAAAACAAAAATTAATTCCTAATCAATACTTTATTCTAAAAAACAACAACCAATCTGTTTTAGCCCGTTACGATGCTACAAACGACAAGTTAATACGCATACACAAACACAGTGCTTTTGGAATTACACCCAAAAATGCTGAACAAACATTCGCATTAGATGCTCTACTCAACGACGATATTCGTCTGGTGACTCTTCAAGGCGTTGCTGGAACCGGAAAAACATTATTATCTGTTGCCGGAGCATTAGAACGTCGTCGCAATTATCAACAAATTTATCTCGCACGCCCCATCGTGCCTCTAAGTAACAAAGACATCGGTTATCTCCCAGGCGATATTCAACAAAAAATTAATCCCTATATGGAGCCACTCTGGGATAACCTCAAATACATCAAATCGCTATACTCCGAAAAAGATAAAGAATTCAAGCAAATAAATGAAATGGTTGAAAATGAAAAACTACTCGTTTCAGCACTCGCCTATATCCGTGGCAGAAGTTTAAGCAACATTTACTTCATTGTAGATGAAGCTCAAAACCTTACTCCTCACGAAGTCAAAACAATCATCACTCGTGCTGGCGAAGGCACTAAAATTGTTTTCACTGGCGACATCCATCAAATTGACACACCTTATCTGGATGCTCAAAGTAACGGCTTAAGTTATCTTATTGAAAAATTCAAAGGACAATCCATTTACGCACACATCACTTTACAAAAAGGCGAAAGAAGTTTATTAGCCAATCTCGCTAATGAATTACTTTAAAATTTACTTTATCATCCAGCCAATTTCAATATACTGTATTAAAAAAACTCATCACTCACAACTCAAAACTCTTATCAAACACATTGGCACATAGAACTAAAAATAGCACACATAGAATAAAATCTATGTTTTCTATTTCTCCTATGGTTCTATGTGGTAAAAATACCATAATTCATAACTCACATCTCATCACTATTTAAAACTTATCCAAATAGTATTGTTTATTTTTTTTACTCATAAAAACTAAAATATAACGCAAATTTGCAGAAAAGAAATAGCAATTATGAGCAAAATAAAAGTTGGCATCCTCTTTGGTGGTTCATCCAGAGAGCGGGAAGTATCCTTTGCAGGTGGCAGAACGGTTTACGATAACCTCAACAAATCCATCTTTGAACCCATTCCCATCTTCATTGATAGTTTACACCACTTCATTTTACTTGACTGGCAATACATTTACAAAGGCACTATTCGTGATTTTTATCCACCTGTTTTTGCCATTCAAAACAAATCACTTGACTTTCAATACTACCTTGAAAACCTTGGGAAATTAAGCGATTCAGAATACAACAAAATAATAAACTCCGTTGGAAAAAAAATAGAAGCATATCAATTGCCTCAATACATTGATTTTGCTTTTCTGTGTTTGCACGGCAAAAACGGCGAAGATGGACGCATTCAAGGATTACTTGAATTTTACAACATTCCTTATTCCGGTTCTGGTATTTTACCTTCTGCCTTTGGAATGAACAAAGCCATTCAAAAAAAATGGATGTCTCACTTCAATTTCAATGTCCCTTCTTTTATTACTCTTACCAGAAATGATTGGAAAACACATAATACCAATACTATTCTTCAACAAATTCAATCTTCTATAGGTTTTCCCTGTGTGATAAAGCCCGCCAACCAAGGTTCATCTATTGGTGTTAGTATACTTAAAACTACTGAAGAAAAAGCACTCGAAACCGCTCTCAACAAAGCATTCTTCTCATACAAATTGACGAAACAAGAATGGCAAAACCTTTCCGAACACGATAAAATCCAATGGGCAAAATCGTTTTCAGATATTCGTGAAAGCATCGGATTACCTGCCATAATTGAAAATACAACTATTTATGATCCTACTGAACTAATTCAATTTTTAAACAACTACCTGCAACATCACAACTCTGCTCTCATTGAAGCATTGGATTCTGAAACCGAAGTTATTATTGAACAATACATTGATGGCAAAGAATTCAGCTGCATCGTGATTGAAGATGAAAATGGTAATCCTATCGCACTACCTCCCACTGAAATTATCAAAAAAGATGTACTCTTTGATTACAAAAGCAAATATCTTCCCGGATTAAGTAGAAAAATTACTCCTATTGACTTACCTGCTGAACAGATTGAAGCCATAAGACAGGAAGCCCAACGAATGTATACGACCTTTCAATTTGATGTTTATGCCCGAATTGACGGATTTATTGATAAAACCGGTAAAATTTATCTCAATGACCCTAACACAACTTCCGGAATGATGCCTTCCTCTTTCTTTTTCCATCAAGCCGCTGAAATTGGATTGAACCCTTCCCAATTCTTAACTTACATCATCTCTATTTCATTGAAGAAAAGACAACAAAAGGCACTTCAACCGAATGCTTTTACACATTTGATAAATGTGCTACAACAATATCTAAACAATCAAAACACCACACAAAAAGAAAAAAAATTAAGAACGGCTGTCATAATGGGCGGCTATTCTACCGAGCGACACATTTCTGTTGAAAGTGGTAGAAATGTTTATGAAAAACTTTCCTCTTCTGAAAAATACCAACCCTTTCCTGTATTTCTTATCAAATCTAATAATGAACAAGGATTTGATTTATACACCATACCCATTCGTTTGATGCTCAAAGACAATGCCGACGATATCAAAGATAAAATACTGAATTACAAAGTGCATCCAATCATTGATAAAATCATTAAAGACGCCTCTAACATTACTCAAAAGTTTGGCCAAACAAAAAATTTAGACGCACCTAAAAAAATTTCACTGAATGAATTGAAACAATTAGCCGATCTTGTTTTCATTGCTTTGCACGGAAAGCCCGGCGAAGATGGAACATTGCAACATTGGCTAAACATTCATCAAATTCCTTACAATGGATCCGATGTAAAAAGTTCCTCCATTACCATCAATAAATACCAAACAAATGAAATACTCAAAAAACAAGGCATTCTCGTAGCTGAACATCTGCTGATTAGAAAAGAAGATTGGCAACAGTTTCATCATCATTTAAAAACCATCATTCGTGATGAAATAAAATATCCTCTTATTACAAAGCCATCAGACGATGGGTGTAGCAGTGCCGTTAAAAAAATCCGAAACGAACAGGAATTAGATGCTTATGCCTCACTCATTTTCAGAGATACAGAAACATTACCCATTAAAGCCGCAGAATTATTGAACATCAAGCCCAACGAAGAAATCCCAATGAAACAAGATTTTCTCATTGAAGAACTAATACAAGCCAACGGTGCTAAACGTTTTCTTGAAATAACCGGCGGAATGTTGATTAAATATAATGAAAAAGGTGAAAAAATTTTTGAAGTATTTGAACCCTCCGAAGCACTTGTTGAAGGTGATGTATTGAGTTTGGAAGAAAAATTCTTAGCCGGCGAAGGACAAAACATCACGCCTGCACGTTTTTCTAAAAATCCGGAAGAACAAAAAATCATCTCTGACTATGTCAAAAAGCAATTGCGAAAAACCGCAGAAATACTGAATGTAGAAGGATATTGTAGAATTGACGCTTTTGTCAGAATTTACGATGTTAATCACATCGAAGTAATTATCATTGAAGTCAACTCCTTACCGGGCATGACGCCTGCTACCTGCATTTATCATCAGGCAGCTCTCAATCAGTACAAACCTTACGAATTCATTGACGCTATTCTAACTCAAGCCATCCAAAAAAAACTATTGACTTCTAAAATATGAAGCGTCATCTTGCTTTTACTGGATTTATGGGTAGTGGAAAATCCACCATTGCCAAGACAATTGCTCAACAATCCGGAATATCTTTTATTGATTTAGATGAATACATTGAAAACAAAGAAAAAACCTCTATTTCAGAAATTTTTGAAAGCAAAGGAGAAAAATATTTTAGAGAGATTGAAACAAAATATCTTATAGAAGTATTGAATATCAAAGAAAATAGTGTTATTGCTCTTGGTGGCGGGACAATATGTTTTAATAACAACTTACAAATCGTTAAAGAAAATTGTTGGTTAATTGCTTTATTACCACCATTAGATATTCTTTTAGAACGTTTATGGAATGACAAAATCAAAAGACCATTATTGAAAAACATAAGCACAAAAGAAGAATTAAAAATCTATATTCAAAATAAATTAAACGAACGAATGCCCTTTTATTTGCAAGCCGATTGGGTAGTACAAAAATGAATTGGATATTTTAATCCAAATTAAGCAATAGAAATTCTATTGATGCCAACTACAGTCAAAGAATTAACCCGTCATTGCAAGGAAGCGGACAAAGAAGGCGGACAAAGCAATCCCTTCTGTGAATGTTTCTATCATTGCAAAGCAATCACAAGTAGAATAACCTCTATCTCATACGAAATTACCTCGGAAGCGTTGCTTCCTCACAATGACGGGCTTATTTTTTATTCTTACAATTACCTTTCCACCTGTGGAAGGGTGAAAACAAATAATTCCTAAAAGTAGCAGTAATAAAGGGAAAGCACAATATTTTAGAAAAGCTTAATGAATAATTTAGATTTAATTCGTTTTTTTGATATTAGCATATTTATGGTAAATTTCTTTGACATTCATTTTTTCATAGAGTACATATAAATTCCAGATGGTATTTATTTTAAAAACATAGCACTTATCAACATTTTCAATCAAATTAAACCCTACATAGATTTTGAATAAATTGGTAGATCGAACAATTTCAGTATTTATTTTATCTATATTGTAAAGAATGTGCGGATCAATAATGACAACTTGATATTCAAAATTAATGTAAACAATGGAATAATAAGCCCCAGGATAATTAAAGGTTAATACATAATATCCATTGTAGTTGTCTTGATGCAAAATATCAACAATTAAGCATTCATGAAGAGTAGAGACACATCCGTGTGTTCCAAAATTTTTGAATGTTTTTCTTACATTATGATAATTATAACTATATCCTAATGCATAGAGGGGCTTGAGATTTTCCGGGGTAAGAGGCAACTTAGAATTTTTTGTTTTTACTATATTTTTATTTGATAATAAATTATTAAGCGATGTCTTGTTTATCATAGTTGGATTTCCACTAAGGTAAGAATAAGCAAACGCTTCTTCTGATAAGTTATTTTTTATCAATAAATTTTTCATTATGGCATGTGATGAAATGCAATATTTTTCTTTGCTTTTGTTTTTGGAACAATAATCACTATATGGTTTTAAGTAGCATGGATAATCTTTCACACAATTATTTTTCTTAAAGAACCATTGAATAGTTGTATCTTCAACAGATTTGATAATCATCGTTATTTCATTAAACAGATTTATATTGCTTTTAAATGCTTCAAAATATGACTTATTGGAATTTTTCATTTCGTGCCTTAAAGAATAATAATTTTCATCAGAAACATTTTGATTTTGAGAATAACTGAACATTGTATTTATTAGAATAAAAAAAACAACAATTTTTGTTTTCATAATTTTATATTTTAGAAGTTACATAAAATTTAGTTTTTACTTAATTTAAAATTTTTATTGTATGATTTTCTGGTGATGTAAGGTATTTTCATTTTATCATACCAATTAAAAAGTTGGTATAAATTCGGAATTGATGTTATTAGGACATTATTCAACGAACATTCAAGAAATGGTTGTATAGCGTTATTTTTAAAGAAACTGGTAATTTCTATAATTGTTTTATTTTTGGGTAATTGATTTTCAGATGGAAATGGGTATTTAAAGTATTTTTCCATGTAATGCTTATAGGGGAATAGTAAAATGACAGGAGAAAGATTTTCAACCAGAATATCATTTTTAGCATCATAAAGCATGAGCGCATAAACATCCCCGGGTTTATTCAGAGTAACAAAGAGTGTGATTTGATTTTTGTAGTCGTTAATAAGAATATCAGTGATGATAGCTGTATGCCCTTCTATTGGATAGTATTGTAATTGTTCGTCATCTTTCATATTTGCATAAAGAAAGAATCTATCATAAGAAATGATGTTACCAACTTTGATGAGAGAAGTGTTGATAGGTTCGCTGTAGAGAGTAAATAAAGAATAATCATCGTGGATATTATTATCAAAGTAATATTTTTTATTATGTTTTGCTTTATTGTTAGCGTAGTCCGCTGGTAAGGTATCTAAATTATTCAGAAAACGCAGATAATCATTGACGAGTGCATGGCACATCAGTTTAGGTCGATATTTCACTTCCCATTTACGAAGTGGTTCAAAGATGCTTTCCATTTGATAGAGTTTTCCATAGTTGTCAAAGAATTGTCGAGCAATAGGATGCTGAATAGTATCGAGGTAATTGACGTAATACCAGTAGAGATAACGAACACAATCGTCGTGGAAGTCAGGATCTTGATGTGGTAATGGTCGGGAGATAGATTTAGTGTGCGTTTTACTTTTTTGAGCAAGAGAAATAGTGAAATGAAAAACCTGCAGCAGAAATAGACAAGAAAAAAGGATGGTTTTCATGGTAGTAAGTTTTTATAGTTAGGTAGATGTTCTGCTGCATAGATTCTTTTTTATATTATAACGATTAAGCTTAAAAAGATGTTTCAAAATTTATTTGAAGGGATGAAGTAGATGATGAGTTGGGCATTTTGAGTGATGAGTTGTGAGTTAATTTTTTTATCACATAGAAACACAAGAGAAATAGGAAACATAGATTTTATATGTTCTATTTTTAATTTCTATGTGCTTATGTTTTAAATTTAAAAATAGTTTTGAGCCATGAGTTTTGAGTTTGTAGTTGATGAATTTTCAAAAACAAAAGTAAGATACTGGTGCGACAAAATGTGTCGCTATGAAAAAAATTTTTAGAGTGATGTGTTTTGTGTTATGAGTTGAGAGTTATGAGTTTTTTTTACCACATAGAAACATAGGGGGCATAGAAAACATAGATTTTTTATGTGTGCTATTGTTAGTTCTATGTGCCTATATGTTTGATATAGTTTTGAGTGATGAATTGATAATTTTCTTAAGTATAATGGAACACGGATGACGCAGATGTGGATTGATTGGCATGGATAAAATAAGTGAGGAGTGAAGCGTTTTGAGTTATTATTTAAAGCGAGTTAGGGATCAAAAATTGTTTACAAAATAATAACAACCACGTCATTGTGAGGACGCCGACAATAGGAGGCAGACAAAGCAATCCATTATGTGAATGTACCTGTCATTGCAAGGCAATCGCAAGTTGAATAACCTCTGTCTCATACGAAATTACCTCGGAAGATCTGCTTCCTCTCAATGACGAGTCGTTTCATTTGTAATAAGAAAAATGAAAAATTGTAATAATGAAGAGATTTAATAAACTTATTCCCGAATTAACGTTAGTTAATATCTACGAGTTGATTAACAATCTGATTATTTTTTTATTAATTATACGCGCTGCCAACATGAATGGAGTAACGCCATCACTATTTTCAGCATGAAGATCGGCACCATGTTTAATCAATAGTTCAATAATTTCTATTTGTTTATTATTGGTGGCATAATGCAATAATGTATTTTTATTACTCATGATTAAATTTGGATTTGCACCATGTTCCAGAAAAATCTTTACCATTTCACTATGATTTTTCTTAATTGAGAGCAATAATCCAAGATCAAGGAGATTTGTGTTATTATCCTTTTCAATATCTAAGTTGAGCAATTCTATGTAATGATTATAATTATTTATTTTACTTACTAATTGTTTTTCGTCTTCTAGAAAAAATTTTAGTTCATTGATGCGGTTAAATAAGATAAGCTGAAAAAACGTGATGATTTTATCTGAAGTAAATAATTTTATTATATTGTTTTTCAAAAATAAATCCAGTAATTTATCTGAGGGTTCAATAAAACACAAAGTTATCAGAAGTTCTTCGTGTGATTTAAACTTCACTCCTGATTTGATTAATGTTTCAATCTTTTTATACTTATCGGTGGAAAGTCCATCGTTTATAACATAAAGATATTCATAGGAATATAACCTGTGGTCATAAGCGCCATGGTTGATAAGTAAATCTGCAATCTCTTGTTTTTTATACCTTAAAGCTATCTCTAAAGGTGTTTGTCCCGCTTTATTTTTTTTATTAACATCAGCACCACATCGAATTAATAATTCTACAATATCTATTAGTCCCTCTTCAACAGCATAGGTTAAGGGTGTTTCTCTGTCAAATATTTCATTTAATATATCAGGTTCTTCTTTGATGAGCATTTCAATGATTTTAATCAAATTATCCTGTTTAACTAAATATTCCTGGTAATCATCATTTTCGTCAATTTTTTGTTCAAATAATTTTTGTTTACAGAACTTCCACGTCATAAAGGCTTCTATTAAAGGAGTTGAAAATTCATCATCTTCATATTCTTTTCTATAAATAAATATGCTATTAACCTCAGCACCATTTTCAATGAGCAATTGAACCATTTCAATGTTACCATTTCTCACAGCTTCTACTAATGGAGGTAGTATACGAGGATCTTCGAAATTAACGCGAGCATCTTGTTGAATCAGGTATTTGACTATATCTGGATTATTTTTTCTGATAGCATAGGTTAAAGGTGTTAAGCAATTATAGAAACCATCGGTTGTATTAATGTTTACACCTTTTTCAACGAACATTTTAACTAACTCAAAATTACCGGTTTCTATGACATCGAAAAATGCTCGATTGAAATGAACAGGATTAATTTTCTCAGGATGTTCAATAAGCAATTTAACGATTTCTAATAAATTTCTTCTTAATGCAATTCCTATGGGGGAAATATCATAATCATAATCACGATCATCATCCGAACTTACCTGAACGCCTTTTCGGATAAGCTGTTTGGACAATTCAATAATTCTGTTACTCATTTCAATACATTTTATGTAACCGGGATATTTTCCTTCAAGTATAAGTCTATGTTGGATTAATAATAAATTTTTTAATAATTCATATCCTTCGGTATTTTCCAATTCATCGTTCTTTACATGTTGAATGACACTGGAAACTATGTTAAGGAAACTATTTATCTCTTCGTAAATATTAAGGTCAATTTCTAATAAGTCACGATAATCTGGACGATAATCTGGGGAATCTATAAGATTTTCAAGATTCTTATAGATACTCTCGCAGTAATAGCTTCCAAGTTTAATAGCTAAAATAATCAAAGCATTCTTTCCGATTTTGTTTACAATATTCATGTCTGCACCACATTTCAGCAGGAGTTCAACAATCTGGTAATGGCCATGTGTAATGGCCTGCATTAGAGCGGTTTCACCAAAATCATTTTGTATGTTGGGATCAATACCACGTTGAAGCAGATATTCTGCAATATTTTTTAATCCGTATCTACATGCTAAAAATAAAGTAGTTTCATTCTGGGAATTTTTGACGTGTATATTTGCTCCTTTGTCTATAAGGAATTGAACCATTTCAACATTTCGGTTTTGTAAGGCATACATAAGAGCCGTATTACCGTAAATGTCTATGGTTTCAATGTCAGCACCATGATAAACGAGTATTTTAAAAATATCCAGATGATTGTTTGAGGCAGCTCGTAAGAGTGCTGTAATTTTATGATGGCATTTCTTATGGATATCTGCACCATGTTCAAGAAGGAGGGATACGATATTGGGATTACCATGTGCGACAGCATACATCAATGCATTTTTACCATAATTATCCTGTGCATGAATGTCAGCATTATTTTGAATCAGCAAACGTACAATCTTCTCATGACCTGACTTTGCAGCCCAAATTAAAGGTGTTCTTCCATTCGAATCTCTGATGTCAATATGGGCTCCATGGTTTATCAGGTATTCTGTAACTTCATAATGTCCGTTACGAACAGCTGCAATAAGCGGACTTTCTCCCTGATTAAACCGGGTGTTTATGTCTATACCACTGTTTAATAATGAGGCCACTTTTTCAAGATGGCCAGATCGGCAAGCCATGAGAAGTAATTTTTTAGAGGATGTTAAGGATTTTTTACTCATAAATCTTGTATTTGATATTGAACAAATTTATTTTAAATGCAGATTTAATTTACAACTTTTACACTTCAAAATATTATAAAATCTAATACCCTTCCAAATTTTGGAAGGGCAAAGGTGAGAATGGTGTTCTTTCCTTCATCCTTTACCAGAAAATTTTCCACATGAAAAATTTGTCCCAAATTATTCATTAAACCCAAATTATTCATTAGACATTTCTCAAAAGTTATGCCTTTCTTTGCTACTACTGGTTTTGGACATTATTGTTTTTTCACCCTTCCACTTGTGGAAGGGTAATTCTAAAAATAAAGAAAAAGCCCGTCATTGCGAGGGC
>BPGX01000012.1 GCA_026003255.1 Bacteroidia bacterium
GGCATCGGCTATTATTCCTTGCAAAAACTCATCAAGCAAGGTAAAATCAAAACCGTGGCCAACAAAAAAATCAGTTATGCAGAAATCATCAGATTCATAAATCACAATCAAACTATGAAAACGAAAATCCACTACCAAAACAGAGATTAAAAAGGTGCCGCTATCCAACCGGCTATGCAGAAATTCTCGTCAGTTGGGAGCTGCCATCCAAAGAGCTGGTACAAAGCAGCCAACTCAATGAAATATGTGCCGAGCCGGTAATCATTGAATCAATTAGGTTTTTCGCCCGATTCTTACGAACTGCAATTACCAACACGATGGCTTTTTATATTCATCAAATTACCTGGACTTTCCTGTCAATTCAGGAGGAAATCAAAAAACAGTATTGTCCGATTTCCACAAAGATCAAAAGAGACGAATATCTGGAAATTTATGACTCTTTGTGTATCTTTGATAAAGACGATGCTAAAATCACAGAAAAACTTAATCTGCCCATTTTTAGGCAGGGCAATCCCCCGAAAAAAATCGTCTCTAAAATCGGCACCGTGGCCGACAAAATGAAAAAAGTATTATGACAAAAATGAATCCGCTTTCAATGAAAGAGAAAAACGGTTTCTCAACAAAGCATTTGACACCATAGATAGTTTTTTTGATACCAAAAAACAAATACCTGGTAATAATAAGTCAGAAAGAAGAACTTAAAGCAGAAATCATCAAAGCTGAATCTTTAAATGAAGTTATACAAAATTTTGAAAATCAAAACAAAAAAATCATTCAAATCACAATACTTTAAATATGGAAGTCAATATCAAATTCTATCCATTTTCTATATCTAAACAAAAGCAACGCATCTTATATGAGCAAAAAAGCATTCCGGTTGCTTGATATTAACATAGACGAGGATTTTATAGATTTCCATGCCGTCCCGGAAAAAAAAATTATGTTTCATCTACAAAAAGCAAATAGCCGGCATTCCGCTGGTATTTAATGCCAATCTGTCCAAATTCTTCCTAATACATAATCAAAATGTCTTGGCAGACAAGGATAACAATAAGAAACCCGTAGTGCTTGAATTTAAAATCTGTGGTCCATAATAAGAATATAAACTATTAGGATTAGGATCATATTTTGATTTAAGTTTAAGCGTACCATTGCTTAACTCTATTTGAGAATTTTGATAAACAATATTAGTAGAAACATAATTTTTTTTCTTTTGATAAATAATTATAAAAACTTTGATTAAGTACATTGTAATCAAACTCATCGTACCATATTAAAAGCCAATCTCCTCCCACACTACCATACGAATTCAGTTTTACAAAATCATAATCATTTCTATTACAAAATGTAGTTCTATTACATTCTGATACACCTGTCGCCATATTTGACCCTACAAATCCGGCAGATTCCACTTGGAAGTTTGACAGTTTTGTCTGTTGAAAAGTATATTTCAATTCTCTCAATTTTGATTGCAGGTGCAAATATAATATCTCATTTGCACTTTTCCAATCTAACACTTTTCTGGGACGATGATTCAGATACCTTACGCACATATCCAAATACTTTTGTGAAATCATTTCTATACTCATTTTCTTAGGAATAAATCGTCTGTATTGAGAATGAATCGCTTCAATAGTTCCTTTTTGCCAGGCAGAGTATGGACGACAGAAATAAACAGGGGCTTTCAACACATCGCTTATCTTTTGATGATAAGCAAATTCTTTCCCATTATCTACTGTGATGCTCTTTACCCATCCTGATTCAGCGAAAGGGCGTAACATCTCAATAATGCTTTCTGTACATAATTGAGCATTTTTAGAAGACAAAATCCTTGCCTGGGTATAACGGGAGCACCTTTCTACCATCGTTAAAATATATCCTTTATGTCCTTTCATTTCCATCGTATCTATCTCCCAATCTCCTATCCTGTTACGCCATTCTACTATCTTGTCTCGTTCCTCTATGAACTTCCTGCCTTTTATTATCCCTCTCCTGTCCTTCTTTTGTTTTCGCTTCTGCCTTCGTTGATGACTAAATCGTAAATACACCCTTAAATCCTCTCCCCCATCCTTCGCCTGACGATAAATATACCTGTATATCGTCTCTATGCAAGGTATCTTCCCTATCTGTTCCTTCGTCTCTTTTTCCCATTTATTCGTCCTTTTAACAATACCCTCTACCGACCATCCATCTTGCTTTAATCGCTTATGAATGTATTCCTGCAGTTTCGGATGATTTTCAATCAGATAGGGCTTATTAGAGTTCTTTCTTCTTTCATTTCTCCTTTTTTGTGCTTCAGTAGCAGTGTATTTTTTATAGATAGGGGAGCTATTTCTTTTAAGTTCATTGTAAATGCTTTGTCGGCTGATGTTCATTTCTCCGGCTATTTGAGAGATATTGGGTTGTCCTGATGGTCTTTTGATCTGAGAAAGGAGGGTTTGAAGGACGACCCTTTGTTCAAAAGAAATTTGTTTATATTTGCGGCTCATAGGAGTAATTTTTTTCGGACAAAGGTAAGGAGGGAAGAGAAATTTTTCCCTTCTCCTTTGTTTGAAAAAAGATGTAAAAGTTGATTTGTTAAAGTGTCAAACTTCAAAATAGAACTTGCATTTTTCAGAAAAATATATTCAGGATTTGATGGATTTTGTATGGAAGGAGTATGAGAAAATGTTTGATTTAAGCACTCTCTTCTCTCTGAATTTTAATTACAGCACTATTTTTATTCTTACCCTCAATGAGTAAAGTTTTTTTCATTGTTTGCATCCTAACAAATTTTTGTGTAAACTTGCCTGTATAAATGACAATATATGTCCACTAAGTTTTTTACAAATTATAAAGAGAATACACTCATTAATAAATTTGAAGGAGTATTTTCATTCAATCCAAATATACATTATTTTGATGCTCTCGTTGGCTATTTTCGTGCTTCCGGCTATTTCCGTATAAGACCACTTCTGGAAAAAAGTTCCCAAAATCAGAATTCTGGTAGGTATCAACGTAGATAAATTACTTTCTGATGCCCATATTTCGGGGCTTGAATTTTTTTAAAAATCATGAAAAAACAAAAGAAGAGTTTTTTTTTAGATCTCAAAAAAGACATTGAAAAAGCAAATTACGATAAGGAAACAGAAAACGGCATCCTCCAGTTCATAGACGATATTATCAACAAAAAAATTCAGGTCAGAGCCCATCCCAATAAAAAAAATTCACGCCAAGGTGTATATTTTCAGGCCCGAACCCTTTAATGAACACACGCCGTCTTCTGTCATAACCGGCTCATCTAATTTAACCGACTCAGGTATAGGCACAGGGAATGTTTTTAACTATGAATTCAATGTCCTACTCAACGATTATGATGATGTGAAGTTTGCTACAGACGAATTTGAAAAACTTTGGGCTGAAGCCGTAGATATTTTGCCGGCTGACATTGAACGCATCAAAGAAGAAACCTATTTGCATGAAGAGGTTACCCCCATTTGAACTTTACATCAAATTACTGATTGAATATTTTGGGAAAAGTATCGACTACGATCCAGATTCTGTGGGAGATTTGCCATCCAATTTCAAAAAACTATCTTATCAGATGGATGCCGTGAATGAGGGCTTTAATATGCTCTTGAAACATAATGGCTTCTTCCTGGCTGATGTAGTGGGTTTGGGTAAAACAGTGATTGCCACAATGGTGGCCAAAAAGTTTTTATTACAAAATGGTAAAGAAAATACGAAAATTTTGGTTGTTTATCCACCTGCTGTAGAAAAGAACTGGAAAAAACACCTTCAGATACTTTCAGATAGATAAATACGCCAAATTCATTACCAACGGTAGTTTAAATAAAATCCTTGAAGGACATCCAGATTATTGGAATAAAGAGGAATACGATCTTGTAATAGTAGATGAAGCACACAAATTCCGTAACCACACCACTGGAGCATTCCACAATTTACAGATGATATGTAAAAGTCCCCGGGCAAATAAGGGAAATATTGAAGGATTGCAAAAAAAAAGTTATTCTTGTTAGTGCTACACCGCTGAATAACAAGCCAGAAGATATTTACTATCAGATTCAGATGTTTCAGGACGCGCGGCAATCTACCTTACCTGTAACCAATCTCACTTCATTTTTCTCCCCACTAATTGAAGAATACAAGAAACTGAGACGATATAAAAAGTTGGATTTAGAAAAACTTCGCAGCATCTATGGTAAAATACGCAAAAACATTATTGAACCCATCACTATACGCAGAACACGCAAAGATCTTGAAAATATTCCGGAGTACCTAAAAGACCTGAAAGAACAAGGCATTCAATTTCCGAAAGTGGAACCACCTAAGAAAATAGAATATGAAATGAATAACATACTCAATGAATTGTTTTACAAAACAGTTTCTTATCTGACCGATGAAAAAAAATATCACTTATGCCCGCTATCAGGCCATTGCCTATCTGAAACCAGATGTGGCAGAGGGAGTTTATGAACGGGCTGATATGGTTTCAAAGAATTTGGCATTCATCATGAAAACCTTGCTCATCAAGCGATTGGAAAGCAGCTTTCACGCCTTTAAAAAATCACTTTCCACTTTTCAAAGAGCAACAGATAGAATGATAGAAATGTTTGAAAAAGATAAAGTATTTATTGCCCCCGATCTGGATATCAACAAACTGCTGGACAAGGGATGGAGCGATGAAGATATTGAAAAAGAAATCAATCGTCTAAGCGAGGAAAATCCGAAGAACAGAGTATTTAAAGCATCTGACTTTAAATCGGAGTTTATAGAAGCATTGAGAAGAGATAAAAAAACTCATTAACGACTTAGTGGACTCGTGGCAAAAGATTAATTATGATCCCAAACTTAAAGTGTTTCTTAAAGAACTTCAGAACCAGTTTCTGAATAAAAAAATCAACAAGGAAGGCAAGTTAGTAATATTTACTGAATCCAAAGAATCATCAGATTATCTTAAAGATCAACTAGAAAAAATTGGTAGGAAAGACATACTCACTGTATCATCTGATAACCGGAATCAACTTCATGAAACCATAGTGGAAAAATTTTGATGCAAATTATGACATTGCCAAACAAAAAAAACGATTACAATATTCTTATAACTACCGAAGTACTGGCTGAGGGCGTAAACCTGCACCGCTCCAATGTGATTGTACACTACGACACGCCCTGGAATTCCACCCGCCTGATGCAACGCATCGGTCGGGTAAACCGTATTGGAACAAAAGCCGATGTGATATATAATTTTGTATTTTATCCTTCTGTACAAGGCGACGAACAAATCAAATTGAACAACACCGCATTGATGAAAATTCAGGCCTTCCATACGGCATTCGGAGAAGACAATCAGGTTTATTCCGAACAGGAAATTCTGGATGAAGTAAAACTATTCAGCAAAGAATCCATTCGTGAAGAAGAAGACGAACGTCTGAAATACCTTTACTTTCTGCGCCGGTTCAGGAATGAAAATAAAGCATGGTTTGAAAAGATCAAAAATTTACCTTTAAAGTCCAGAACGGGCAGAAATTCAAAAAAACATTCAAAAACCTGAATTACAGAACGGAACAGCCGTATTCTTAAAAAACAGCAGGAAATTTGAATTCTATTGGGTTAACAGTGAGGGGCAAGCCGCTGAAATTACCCCTTTGGATGCTTTCAGAATTTTTTGAAGCCGGCCAAAATGAAAAAACCCTGCAAACTCATTGAAGCCCATCACCAACACGTGGCTGCAGCCATAAGCCATTTTGAATCACAGGAATACAAATTAATTTCTGTGCAATCAGCCCCCGAAGCATTAGGTGGTGTAGCTCAACGTGCAAAAAAAATTTCTGTCAGATATCGTAAAACATCATCAAGTATCGGAAATTCAAAAAACAAAAATTCGGAAAATAATTGGATTAATTGACATCGGTAAATACACTAACTTACCAACAGATATAGACCGACTAAGAAAGAAAAAGCTTCATCTGAACGATTCCTTGGCTGAAATAGATAAAATTGCCAAACGATATGATATTGATGAATCTGTTATTCATAAAGACCGGAAAGAAACCGCAGAAAAACCCATGCTGATTATTTCAGAATCTTTTGAATGATAGATTATGAGTTTGAAGGAAATACATTTAAAGCCACAAATGGCACGAATACACACGAATTATTCGCACATTCGTGGCAAATATTTAGAGCCACGAATTACACGAATACACACGAATCATTCGTGCATTTGTGGCAATTAAATAAATAAAACTATGAGCGATAATTATCTACAAAGAAGAATCATATCAAATCATCGGCAAGTGCATGGAGGTGCATAATCAGCTTGGAGCCGGTTTTCTGGAAATCGTTTATAAAGATGCTTTGGAATATGAATTTAGAAATGCGAACATTTCTTTTGAACGCGAAAAAGAGTATGAGGTGCTTTACAAAGACATCATATTGCCACACAGGGTTTATGCCGACTTTGCTGTCTTTGATAAAATTATTTTGGAAATAAAGGGAGTATCGGCTCTGTCAGATGAATTTACCGTTCAATGCATTAATTACTTAAAAGTATCGGGATGTAAATTAGCCCTGTTGGTAAATTTTGGAGAATTAAAATTAAACTATAAAAGAATTGTATTATGAATTTGTTGGTAGCCACGAATTGCACGAATACACACGAATTCATTCGTGCATTGGTGGCAAGATATAAAACTCATTCGTACATCATTCGTGCATTCGTGGCAACTAAACATTTAAACTTATGACCAAAGAACAAATTTTTCAACTCTTTCAGCAGCCCTATAACCAAACTCATTGGAAACAATTTCTGGGCGAAACCTTTACCAACGCCCGCCTGTTGGCAACACCCGAAAACACTTACGGGCATTGACACAAGTGTAGCAAGCCATACCCTGAAGCTGGGCCATATTGTTCTGAACGAAAACGGCATTGAACGCCACATTGCCATTTATGAAGTGCAACTGCAACCCGGCATTGTCCTGGAACGCAACCGCATAGGACTGCGGAACCTTCTGCGCAAATACTGGAAAAATATTGACGCTGCTTTTATTGTGTATCACAATCCCGATATTTCGGCAGGCCCGGCACGGGGCAAATGGCGCTTCTCTTATGTATCAGAGCTTACGGGCTTTGATGCTGATGGCAACTTTCAGAAAATACAAACCGAACCCAAACGTTACACCTATGTGTTTGGGCGAAGCTGAAAACGTCAGAACCGCTGCCGATCGCTTTTTTATCCTTATCCAAAAAGCCGGCAAAGCCACTTTGGACGATGTTAAAGAGGCCTTCTCGGTAGAAAAAGTCACCAAAGAGTTTTATACCGAAGTGGCTCAATGGTATGAATGGGCACTCCAACACGTAAAATTTCCAAAAGATGCTGAAGCACAGGAAAACGGCCGCAATATTGCCGTGATACGTCTGCTGACCCGCCTGTTCTTCATCTGGTTTATGAAAGAAAAAGGGCTTATCCCCACAGAACTTTTTGATGAGGGACGGCTCAAAAACATCTTGAAGAACTTTAACCCCTCCGACACGTCAAAATGGCAACTATTACAAAGCCATCCTGCAGAACCTGTTCTTTGCCACACTCAACACCCCCATTGAACAACGCAAGTTCCGCAGAGAAGAGTCCTATCAGGGCAAAAACCCCGATTACATGAACCACCAGTATTACCGTTACCATGCGTATTTCAATAATCCTGATGAAAACCTGAAACTCTTCAAAGACATACCTTTCCTGAATGGCGGACTGTTTGAGTGCTTAGACCTGCCCAAAGATGACCCCAACAATCCCACTGGCAGAGAAATTCGCATAGATGGTTATTCGGATGTACCGGAAAAACAAGCTTTTGTTCCCAATCATTTGTTTTTCCACCCTGAAAAAGGAATCTTATCCATATTTAAAAAATATCACTTTACCATTGAAGAAAACACACCTTTTGACCAACAGGTATCGCTCGACCCGGAAATGCTCGGTAAAGTGTTTGAAAATCTTTTGGCTACATACAACCCCGAAACCCGAGAAACCGCCCGCAAAGCCACCGGCAGCTTTTACACGCCTCGCGAGATTGTGTATTACATGGTCAAGGAATCACTGAAAGAATATTTTAAAAACAAATTACACCCTTACATCTCTGATAACCTGGACAATCGCCTTGAACAACTTTTTTCTTATACCGATACATCCAATCCTTTCAATGAAGAAGAAACCCTGCGGCTCATAGAAGCCATCCATCAGGTAAAAATTTTAGACCCCGCCGTGGGTTCGGGGGCATTTCCCATGGAAGCGCTCAATCAAATGGTGCATCTGCTCAGTAAACTTGATCCTCATAATGCACTCTGGAAAAAGCAGCAAAAGCAGGTCATAGAGCAATCAACCCTGGACCCCTTTCTCAAACAAAAAACCCTTGAACATATTGAAAACATCTTTAGCCACAACGAGCTGGGCTATGGCCGAAAACTCTTTTTGATACAAAACTGCCTCTATGGCGTGGACATTCAGCCCATAGCCATTCACATTGCCAAGCTGCGCTTTTTCCTTTCGCTATTGGTAGATGAAAAAATCAACGATAAGCTACCCAACAAAGGCATAGATCCCCTGCCCAATCTGGAAACCAAACTCATTGCCGCCAATACGCTGATGGCACTGCCCAAACGCAACGGCGGATTACAACTGCCACAGATAGAAGCATTGGAACAACAGCTCTTTCAGTTAAGGCAACGCTATTTTGAAGTATCCGACCAGAAAGAAAAAGAAAAAATTAAAAATGAAGACCGCGAGTTGCGTCAAAAAATACAACAGCAAATGAAAAACGGCGGCTTTCCCTCTGAATTTGCCGATGCCATTGCTGCCGCTGACATCTACGATACCCAGGCCTCGCACCCCCTGGTTTGACCCTGAATGGATGCTGGGTGTAAAAGATGGTTTTTAATGTGGTGATTGGCAATCCGCCGTATATTGATTCTGAAACGATGGTAAATGTCGGGATGGAAAATTTAAGAAAATATTTAGTTTCAAATTTGAAATTCACAAGAGGAAATTGGGACATTTACATAGCCTTTTTTGAGGTTGGCTTCTATTTACTCAATAATAGAGGTATTCTTGCATTCATTACGCCAGATAAATGGATATCAAAACCTTTTGGTTATGAACTCAGAAAAAATCTTTTAAAGAATATTTTTATTATTACTGAAGCAGGAAGGAATATATTTGAATCTGTAAATGTTGATTCAATTGTTACATTTATCTCAAAAAGAAAGAGAACAAATATTGCCATTTGCAGATTCAAACAAAAACACCTAGATATAATGATAAGCATATCAAATAAGTCAATTACTGATCCTTTTACGTTTGACTGGTTATTTTCAGATAATATTCAAATAATTACAAAAATTGAATCACAAAAATATTATTTTGATAGAATTGCTCAGTGTGAGAATGCTTGCGCTACATCTGATGCATATAAGCTAAAAGAATACATTTTTGATTTAGTAAGTGCTGACAAATTCAATAAAAATCAACATTTAAAGGTAATAAATACAGGTAGTATTGATAAATACACAAACAAATGGGGACGGACTGAGATGACTTACTTAGGAGATAAATATTTATTTCCAGTTGTACTAAAAGATAAATTTTGTAAATACTTTCAAAATACCTATGGTGTAAAATCTCTAAAACCAAAACTAATAATGAAGGGGTTAACACTATTGGATGTTTGCATAGATGAGATAGGAAGTATCGTTCCTGGAAAGTCCACACTCTTAGTAATTAGTGATAATGCTCTTAATTTAAAATTCGCATTAGGATTTTTAAACTCAAAAATTCCATTTTTTTATATTAAAGAAAAGTATAAAGGGTCAAGTTATAATCAGGGAATTAACTTCAACAAACACATGATTAATAAACTACCGCTTCCTGAAATTAATGACAAAGTGTTTAATAAAATTGTGATATTAGTTGACCAAATTCTTGCAGCCAAAAAAGCCAACCCCCAGGCCGATACCAGCCACTGGGAGCGAGAAATAGACCAGCTGGTGTATCAGCTGTATGAGCTGACGGATGAGGAAATAAAAATTATTGAAAATAAATAAATTAAAATCATATGGAAGCAGAAAAATTTAAAGACCATCCGTTTTTTTTAAAAATAGCTGATATAAGAAATAAAATTAGTGGCATTCAGAATCTTCCTATTCAATATAATGAACATAAGGAGTATATATTGAATTCATTGGATTATATAGAAGTACGGCTAAAAAAATTTACAGACATCTCATTCATAGATGAACAATGGATAAATAACCTTAATAATAACACTTTACAAAATATACTTAACCAAATCAATCAATTTCTATCTGATAATAATTTTCAACACTTAATCAACATAAAAAACCAACTTTATAATTTAATAAAAACCATAAATATTGATTTTCCTATTCCATTAAAATCTGAGGATTATTTTCAAGGAATAGTAAATAACTTTAAAGAAAAAATAGAATCAGATATTCAAAGTTTCATCCAAGATTTAAGTCAAAAAATAAAAGGAAATGAAAATCAAATTCAGCAATTGAACGCTAATTTAAATGCACTTCAACAAAATTACAATACTACAAATAATAATGTACAACAACTTATAACAAAATTTAATGCTGACTTCACACAATTTCAGGATCAAGCAAAACAGAAACTAGAGGAGCAAATCAATAATATTCAAAAAGATTCTAAACAAATACTTGATGAATTAAATAAAAAACTTGAGGAAGCGAAAAAAATTGTAAATGTTATTGGAAATGTTGCCATAAGCCACAGTTACAAAGAAACTGCGGAGTATCATAAAAAACAAGCAAATAAATTTCGATGTATAAGTTTGGGATTTATGGTAGTTTCGGTAGTATATCTCATTGTCATTATAATTTTAACAACAATGCATCATAATGCAGATTGGTGGCAATCACTTATCAGAATTGTTGCCGCAACATTGTTCATATATCCGGCACAATATGCCGCTGCTCAATCCAATAAACACAGAGAACTAGAAAACTACAATAGAAAAATGGAATTGGACTTGGCAGCCATTAATCCTTTTATTGAATTATTAGATGAAAACAAAAAGAAAGAGATTAAAGAAAAATTAGTTGAAAGATATTTCAAACCCATAGAGATTGAAAAAGTATCTGATAATGCCATACCAACTACTCTTTTAGAAAAAATACTTCAAATGCTGAAGAGTTTCAAGAATTAAATATTTAAATTTAGGAATGTGTATGTATACTTATCTTTACCGCCAAAAAAGCCCCCCCAACCGACACCAGCCACCTGGAACGGGAAATAGACCAACTGGTGTATCAGTTGTATGAACTGACGGAGGAGGAGATAGAGATAATTGAAAATAGTAAATGATAGGAAATATGATAAAGAAAATTAAATTATCTAATGTAGCAACTTTTACAAAAGAAACTGAAATTAAAAATATTAAGAAAATAAACTTCATTTACGGAACTAATGGTTCTGGTAAAACTACTATTACAAGGGTAATAGCTAATCCTCACAATTATCAATGTTGTTCTTTGGAATGGGAGAATAATCAGATGTTAAAAACACTGATTTATAATGAAGATTTTGTAAGAGAATATTTCTATGAAAAAGACTTACTAAGTGGTATATATACAATCGGTGAAGGTGCAAAAGAAATAGAAGAGAAAATCAAAGAAAATAACGAAAAAAAGAAAAAACTAAATGATGAAATTAACTCTTTGTCTAATTCAATAAATAAAAAGAAAGAAGAAAAGAGCAAAAACTTTAATGAGTTTAAAGAAAAATGTTGGAAGAAAGGATACCAAGAACATCAAAATTATTTTAATGATTTTTTTACAGGTTATAGAAATAGTAAGGAAAAATTTGTTAATAAAATTTTGGAAGAAAAGGATAATAAGTCAGAATTACTTCCTTTTGAAGAACTTAAGAATAAATATAAACTTATATATGGTACAGATGTACAGAAAATAAATGAATTACACCTTATAAACTATGCTGAATTTAAAGAGCTTGAAAGCAAACAAGAAATTTTAAGAACTCCGATTATTGGGAAAAAAGATGTGGATATAGCTTCAATGATTGAGAGATTACAAAACCACGATTGGGTTAAGCAAGGTAAAGAATATTATGATAAAAACTATGATAAAGAGAAAGGCGTTTACATTTGTCCATTTTGTCAACAAACAACAACAGATAGTTTCCGAAAACAATTAGAAGAATATTTTGATGAAACTTTTAATCAAAATATTGGTCTCTTAAACAATTTTATTACAGAATATAAAAGATTAGTAGAATCGATTGAAGAGAGTATGGATGATCTTCTTAAAATATCTAATGAATATTTAGATAAGAAAAAAGAAACTTTAACAGATAAAATTTCTTCAATCAAAGCAGTAATTTCTAAAAATAAACAAACATTAAAAAATAAAGGGAGCAATCCAAGTCAAAAGGTTGAAATTGATTTGATATCAAATTCATTGGAAGAAATTAATAATATTATTAAAAAAGTAAATGAAGAAATAAAATCACACAACGCAATAATAGAAGATAGGCAAAATGTGAAAATAAAATTAGATACTGAGTTATGGAAGTTTATCGTTAATCAACTTAGCGATGAAATAAATGAATACAAAAAGCAAAATGAGGATATAGAAAAAGCATTATCGAGTTTGGAGAAACAAAAAAAAGAGA
This sequence comes from Bacteroidia bacterium, assembly GCA_026003255.1. GTDB lineage: Bacteria > Bacteroidota > Bacteroidia > B-17B0 > Aurantibacillaceae > BPGX01. Next base: position 12,731 of record BPGX01000012.1, read on the forward strand.
AAACAGAAGATCTAATTAGTATTGATAAAGAAATTAGCGAATTGGAGAAAAAAATCAAAAGTGTTAAGCCAACAGTTGATGCCATCAATAAGTTACTTGAAGGTTTTGGTTTTAGAGGGTTTAGATTAAGAACTACAGATGACGAAAAACATTATCAAATAGTAAGAAATGATGGCTCTAATGCAAAAAAAAATTTAAGCGAAGGTGAAAGAAACTTTTTAGTTTTTCTATATTTTTATCACCTTATACACGGAGTCGAAAACCCAGATGAAAATATCAATCAAGATAAAATAATTGTAATAGATGATCCTGTATCAAGTTTTGATTCTGATGTTTTGTTTATAGTTTCAACTTTAATAAGAAACATTCTTGAAAATATTAGAAAAGATAATGGTACAATAAAACAAGCCTTTATTTTTACTCACAATGCATATTTCTATAAGGAAGTTACATTTATTTCTTCTGGAGAATCTTGTTATAATAAACGCAAAGATACACACTATTTTATATTAAGAAAGAAGGACAATATTAGTTTTATTGAAGACTATGAAACTTGCCCAATAAAGACAAGTTATCAGCTATTATGGGATGATATTAAAAAAAAGGATAATGTAGATTGTATAACTATTCAGAACTCAATGAGGCGAATAATTGAATTTTATTTCAAATTTTTAGCTAATTTAAATGAAATCGAATTAATTAATAAGTTTGACGGGATTGAAAAAAACATCTGTAAGAGTTTAATTTCGTGGATAAATGTAGGTTCGCATGAGATTTTAGATGATTTTAATGTTTCTATGACGGCTGAACAAATTGAAAATTACAGAAATGTGTTTAAGAGAATATTTGAAGAAACAGGGCATATTGAGCATTATAATATGATGATGAAATCAATAGTTAACAATAGTTAAATACCTTTTAGAAGAAAGATATTTTTCATATAATGGCTAATTAAAAATTAATTTTTTACATTTAGAGTTTAAGATATGAATACAAAGTTTATTCCTTTTGAATGGTGGCAAGAACCACCCAAATATTTTATCACTTATTATGGGGATATACTTTTCGGGCGAGTAGTGAAACAAAATAATGATGGCTCTTTTTATATTCTGACCAACAATAATGCACAAGAATTTCAAAATCGAAATGATGAAAACAAATACGAGGAATTATGTGATAAAATATCTGATATAAGTATTATCAAAGGTGTAGTTCCACATCTAAATTATGCAGATACTCAGCCCCCTCAGAGTGTAAGCACTTCCGGTGAAATATATTCAAAATTGTTTGTATTCGGAGCGGGCGCTTCCCGCTATTGCATTTTTGATGACGAAAAAGAAACCTTTGAAAAAGATTTTCAATGGAAACCTCCGCTGGGCTTTGAAATTTTTCATAGAAACTACTCAGAAATAATCGATAAATACAAAGAAATAAAAACATTTATTCCCTATTACATTAACCATCAAAAAGACATTGAAGCCACACTGGAAGCCGAATGGCAGGATATAACTTCATGTTACAACCCCTCTCTTCTTTTACGCCATACTCAGGTTATGTTTTATATCAGAGACCTTATCCGAAAAGTATCGGAAGAAACCATCCGGCATTTTAATAACAACCTCTACTGCTTATTGATGGATAAACTCAACCGCTATCTGTGCAAAAATAAAAATGAAAGATTTATTTTGGTTTCCTTTAATTATGATACGATTTTAGACCATTACATCCAACAAATTTTCGGTTACCAATACAACAACCTGAACGATTATATTGACACTGTAAACAACAAAGTTATTTTAGTTAAGCCACATGGCTCCTGGAACTGGGGCTGGAAAATAAATAAAGAAAAAATTCAAAACTCATCATTGTATTCATATATTACCGAAAACAAATTAACTTTAGCAGACATTTACTACAATTTAATCTCCAATTTTGCTTTCTACTCTTGGGGCTATGAAGCAATGTTAAATGAAAAACAAATTGGCAGATATAAACCCAACAGAAATGCAATATCCACATTAAGCAATGAAAAAATAAACAATTCATTTCCGGCCATTTTAATGCCTTACAGGAACAAAGATGAAATCATGATGTCCTACAGAATGTTTGATGCTTCAAGGTTTTTAGTCAATCGAATAAAAGAAATTTACTTGATTGGATGGAAAGGAAATGAAAGAATTTTCAACAAACATGTTCTTGAAAATGCTACGGGAGCAGAAAAAATCATCATAGTAAATCCAAATCCCGATGAAGTAATTAAAAACATTAATATTCCTTTCAAGGGGGAAAGGATAACCTACAGCAGTTTTGAGGAATTTGTTACGCAACATACATTTTAATACTAAGGCAGATTCCACTTGGAAGTTTGACAGTTTTGTCTGTTGAAAAGTATATTTCAATTCTCTCAATTTTGATTGCAGGTGCAAATATAATATCTCATTTGCACTTTTCCAATCTAACACTTTTCTGGGACGATGATTCAGATACCTTACGCACATATCCAAATACTTTTGTGAAATCATTTCTATACTCATTTTCTTAGGAATAAATCGTCTGTATTGAGAATGAATCGCTTCAATAGTTCCTTTTTGCCAGGCAGAGTATGGACGACAGAAATAAACAGGGGCTTTCAACACATCGCTTATCTTTTGATGATAAGCAAATTCTTTCCCATTATCTACTGTGATGCTCTTTACCCATCCTGATTCAGCGAAAGGGCGTAACATCTCAATAATGCTTTCTGTACATAATTGAGCATTTTTAGAAGACAAAATCCTTGCCTGGGTATAACGGGAGCACCTTTCTACCATCGTTAAAATATATCCTTTATGTCCTTTCATTTCCATCGTATCTATCTCCCAATCTCCTATTCTGTTACGCCATTCTACTATCTTGTCTCGTTCCTCTATGAACTTCCTGCCTTTTATTATCCCTCTCCTGTCCTTCTTTTGTTTTCGCTTCTGCCTTCGTTGATGACTAAATCGTAAATACACCCTTAAATCCTCTCCCCCATCCTTCGCCTGACGATAAATATACCTGTATATCGTCTCTATGCAAGGTATCTTCCCTATCTGTTCCTTCGTCTCTTTTTCCCATTTATTCGTCCTTTTAACAATACCCTCTACCGACCATCCATCTTGCTTTAATCGCTTATGAATGTATTCCTGCAGTTTCGGATGATTTTCAATCAGATAGGGCTTATTAGAGTTCTTTCTTCTTTCATTTCTCCTTTTTTGTGCTTCAGTAGCAGTGTATTTTTTATAGATAGGGGAGCTATTTCTTTTAAGTTCATTGTAAATGCTTTGTCGGCTGATGTTCATTTCTCCGGCTATTTGAGAGATATTGGGTTGTCCTGATGGTCTTTTGATCTGAGAAAGGAGGGTTTGAAGGACGACCCTTTGTTCAAAAGAAATTTGTTTATATTTGCGGCTCATAGGAGTAATTTTTTTCGGACAAAGGTAAGGAGGGAAGAGAAATTTTTCCCTTCTCCTTTGTTTGAAAAAAGATGTAAAAGTTGATTTGTTAAAGTGTCAAACTTCAAAATAGAACTTGCATATTTTTAAACACTATTGTCCAAAATATTTCTGAATAAATAATTATATCATTGATTATTAATAACTTAAATTTGTTAAAATGTCAAACTTCAAAATAGAACTTGCAGGTCAAAATCACAAATCAAATTTAGTTTCTGTATTTCCAGAACCTTTAGTTTGAAAAAAGCTGAGTAGTTAGATAAAGTATTGAGAGACCCTCACCCCATTATTTTTCCCCTTTAAGCAAGCCCCCCTGTCAAAATATTCATTTAAAAAAGTTAATAAATGTTAATTTATTTTTTATTATGAAAAATACTGCTTACTTTTGAAGTGTAAAATTAAGTGTATGAAAAACAATTTTACCCCCCCCCCCCGAAATCCTTGCTGGTAGTGGCTTGGGGGATTATCTTCAGTGTGAGTAATATGTTTTCCCAATCTCAAAACTGGTGGAGAACCAACGGGAATACCCCTCAGAGTACAGATTTTCTTGGCACTTCCAATGCTTCTCCTTTAATCATCAAAACCAATAATACCGAAAGAATACGAATTGCACCCAATGGCTTTGTAGGCATTGGGAATAGCAATCCGCAATATGTTTTGGATGTAAGCGGCAGAACAAAACTGAGATACAATGTGTATTGTGATAGTTTGCTGCAGGCATCTCATTTGATAGTCAGTAATAGCATACAGACATCCACGATAGATGCCCATCAATACTTATTGAACGGACAGCCCGCTGTGTTTTCGCAATGGACAAGCATTTCACCGAATGCGATTGCTTTCAACGGGGATGTGTATGTGAATACCTTGAATGCACAAAGTGGGATTAGTATTGGCAATTTTCGGTTTAAGAACGGGGCATTGCCACCGCAGCGGGATACGATAAGGAGTGACAGAATGGTAAGTTTTGTAGCGGAAAAAAGTATAGAATTTCGTGCGGATACGGTGCGGTTTGCAGAGAAAGTAGGGATAGGCAAACAGCCATTGGTAGCATTGGATGTGAACGGCGATGTAGCGGTGAGCGGAAAGGTGAGAGTGAATAGAATAACAACAGGAGATAGTTTAATAAAGCTGGGAGATAGTTCCATTATTATTAATACTTCATACAATAGAATTTACGCGACCCCATCTAATGGAAGGATGGGTTTGGCAATTGGGGGAGGAAATAATGGAGACGGATTTGGTACGGCATCTATAGCGATGGGGACGTATGCTAAAACATATGCTTTAAGTTCTATTGCTATTGGTAAGTATGTAAAAAGTGGCAACAATGCTAACAATTCGATTGTGATAGGGATAGGATATGGAACAAGTTATCTTGAGAATAATATTCCGAATTCCGTGATGATAGGGGCGAACAGCACGGTGCCGTCCATTTTTGTGGCACCTGCGAGTGCTCCGAATGTGGTAGGAAAAGTAGGGATAGGAACGACGAATCCCAGCTCGCAATTGGAGGTAATCGGAGAGGGAAAATTTGGACACAGTGGCGGCTATGTGAGTATGGGATTTAATACGGCGCATGCGTATTTGACGGGGAGCGATCCGACGGCGAGTGACGGGAAAGCATTTTTAATCAATTATTACGATCCTGCGACAGACATTGTTCTTGCATCCAACAATACAATTGTAAGCGGGAAATTGGGTGTGGGGACGATGAATCCGCAGTATAAACTGGATGTAAATGGGAATGTGAGAATAGGGACAAAATCCCAGGCAATAGGTCCGCACACCGATGCATTATTAAATGTTTATGGGAAAGCAGTATTTACAAGGGCATTAGTAACACAGTTGAATTGGGCAGATTATGTGTTTGATAAAGATTATTCACTACCGAGTATTGAATATGTAGAAAGTTACATAAAAGAATACCAACGATTACCCAATATACCGAGTGGATTACAAATTGAAACGGAAGGATTAGATATAGGAGAAATGCAGAAGTTACAAATGGAAAAAATTGAGGAATTGATGCTTTATATTATTCAGTTAAAGAAGGAAATAGAAGTATTGAAAAAGGAGAAAGGAAAATAAAATTATATGTATATTTCATTGTTTTTTTGTGAAAGATATTGTTCATTATTTCGTGGAATGATGCTAATTTGTATTATCTATTTGACAACCTCATGCAGAAAAAAAGTGATAGAAAAGGAGGAAGTATATATTCATGATACGGTGCAGTATAGTTGGAAACCATATAAAAAAATTTCATATTCACCAGTAATGTATAAAATTAGTTATACTAAGTTAAAATACTATAGTAGACCCTTAGTATTATTTTATAATCCTCTAACTGCATATGTTTATGATTCTTTGGATAAACAGTTTAATTTAATTTTTCCATCAAGTTTTTCTTCAAGCTCAGTCATACCTCCGGATTTTAGTCCATTTATTGGAACATCATTATCAGAAAATGCTATTAGTTTATCTGTCTTTATGCCTTATTTAACTAGCCATAATTCCTCTTGTTGGAGAAATCCAGTTATTATTAATTTAAAAGGTATAGATACAAGCGTAACTAGTTTAAATAGAGCAAGATATAAACTATCTGAATATGGAAACAAGTGGGTAGGTGCAGCGCAAAGGAATGGTAAGTCAGATATACTAATAACTTTAAAATTTAAAGATAGTGCTTGTTTATTAAAGGTAGTAGATACCACAAAAATAGAGTTGCCCAATGCAAGCTTTTTAAGTGTAGCAGGGTCTTTTAAAGACAGATTTCTAATTAACTATCCATATAATGGTACTATTTTATTAAGAGAAGATAATACGTTTTCATTGGTATTGCCAAATAGCAGTATAAGTAGTAACTTTTTTTTGAATTATAAAGATACTTTGTTTGTATATGATGAGTACCATTATGTTATTTATTATTCAACTGATATTGGGGAATCATGGAATATATATCGTTCTAATGTTTATATTCCCTTTGTTGCTAAATTTGTAATCTTAAATAACTCTGTTATTTCTTTCTTAAATGACAAAATATATTTAATTAATTTGAAATATAATAATTTTTTTCAAAGGGAATTAAAAAATGATGGGTTGGAAAACAGTATAATTATGGATGCTTTTTATTCTAATGACACCGTGATAATTACTACTACCAGAGGAATGTATTATAAGAGTTACAAAGAATTTATTCAACCAAAATAAAAACCATGAAAAAAACTGTTTTTATCCTTTTAATCATTCATTATTTAATTTGTAATGCTCAACAGAACTGTACCAACAATACCTCTACTGACCCATTATTTCCTTCTCCTAATATTAATAATTTCAAAAAAAATACCTTTGATTGGACTAGTAGAAGTACTCTCCCAAATAATACAATACCATATGCTATCTTTAATTATTATACAGGATGGCAAATAGGAACAATACCGAATCCTTTCTGGTCACCATCAACGCATATGCATTTAATTGCCGCAGGTTCTAATAGCGATAATAAACCAGAAGATGGTTGGGAATTGATTAAACAAGATTTTGGTTACTTTTATGATAATAACCAATGGAATGGGGGAATAATGGGATATGGTTTACCTAATGATCCCCGACAATATCCTTCAAATGTTACATATATTATGTTGTATAACAAATATACTTCTACTTTGAGATTATTATTTAAGCTTATGGCTGATAATGCAAATATAAATACAGATAAAATATTAGTAAAGTTTCATTTAATACACAACAATAATAATCCTAATTACATTAATATGCAACTAAATGGTATTTTCAATAGTTATAATATTGTACAATATGCTTTAGATCAAAAAACACGAGTATCTGAGATTAGTATTCCAACAACCATTATTAGTCCAAACATAGCAGATTTTTCATATTGTGATATTGATCTTCAATATGACCCATGTATTTGTTTTTTTGAATCTTCTTTATACATTACTTTTCATACCATAAGTACAGGTTATATTGAAATGAACGGAACACTTGCTGGAGTTTCTGGCGTTCCAATTTTAGATATAAATAATAACTATATTAAAGGTATGACTTTAAATAGTGATAATTTTGTAACATCTATTTTTCAGGACCCTAATAATACACCAGAATCTGTTATGCAACATTATCTTAATTTTTTAGCATATCATGCCGACATTGCTAATAATAACAATAATGATAATGAGTTTATTGATTACAAAAATTTCATTAATATGGTAAATGGTTTCTTACAAATAGTTGATTTTTTAGATCCATCTGCTGCTCCCATAGTGGAAACTGTCTCAAAGGTTTTGGGAAAAACAGCTGATTTTTTAGATTATTTTAGTGTTAAAACAGATAAAAATTTAAATAATAACAATCCTTATTCTCAAGTTAATTTAATAACAGCAAGAATGAAATTAAATGGAACTTTAACATATAATATCCCTATACCAGCACAGGAAATATATGTTCAAGTACCTGGTTCATTAAATTCGAATTCTGCTCCTGAATATGGGGGTGCCAATTTTGGTACCCCGCCAAGCTATAGTATGTATAACGAAATACCAGGATTATTTGCATTACTTAAAACACCAACACTAGAATGTTATAGAGATATAAATTTTTTTGACATATACAATCCCAATCCAAATTCACAATCTAATTGGACCACTTTTTCATACAGAGGTATAGGAGATATCCAATACTCGCTAAATCCAATAATTAATCAAACAAAATCAAAAATATATATTAGGTACGAAATAGATGGAATGCCTATTGAGCCAGATGTAAGCGGTCCGGGATATATGGCATATTCTAATTCACATGTAGATGGAGGTTGGTATAGTTATTATAATGACTATGGTGACGTTGTCCCATTATGTTTTTCGCCAAGCAATTATGGTAATATAAGGTATAAATACAATAGAATAGTAACCCCTTATTATCCAATAAGCTGTAATTCTAAAATCTCAGTAAGTGAAAGATATTGGGTTAATCAGCAAGATAAACCAGATTGTTTCTTTATTCCTTTATATGCAAATAGAAATGTCACTATGGTTGTTTTGCTTGATTTATACTTTAACCCAGATAATTACGGAAAAGAACATCATGTTATTAAAATTCAAAAATACCATTGTGATGTAATCTGTTCTAATAATAATTTTAATTTTTATGATCCAAATAGCACATTAACTTATGCTACTCACCCATTGGATTTAATTATTACAAATACTAATTATTCAAATTCACAAGAGATTTTTGCTTTTAATAATATTAAGATAAAAGGTAATCAAACTGGTAATAATACTAATATTAAATTCCACGCAGGTAATGAAATTTCCATTGAAGATGAAAGCGATTTTTTAGGAGGGTATGAGTTTGATTTAAATATTCAGGGACTTCCCGACTTCTTCAATGTTTGTAATGAACCAGTCAGTAATTCTGTATATAATGGTAATTTATTTGATTATTGTAAGAATCAGAATTTATACGCGGGGAATCAAGGATATCAAGCTAATCAAGCAAGCAGTAAACTGTTAGCAAATAATGAAACAAAAACACATAAAACAAACGATGGCCATTTAAGTACCAATCAACGAAACAATATATTATTTAATGGTATTGGTAGTATGCTGATTATTGGCCCCAATCCCACTTCCTCCTCCATCTCCATCCAAACCCTTGATAACAGCCGTATTCAAAGCATCCGCATCAAAGACCTCACCGGTAAAATTTTGTTGCAGGAAAATTTTTCCACTGCTTCCAATACTATAACCCTTGATATATCCACACTTTCCAATGGCTTGTATCTGTGCGAAGTTCATACAGAGCATTCGGTTGTTACGGAAAAGATTGTGGTGCAGAAATAGGAACAGAACGACTTCCTGAGAGATTGAAAAAATATTTGTAAATTTGTAGTGAAAATAATTGTTTTCAAATGGTGTGCGATAGAAAGTATAAGAAGGACAGAAGTCGGTTATCTCAAAGCACGGGCGTGAGTGGGAATTATTTTTTGTATTTACGGGATGATGGGAAGGTGGGGATAGGGACAAGTAATTTCACTTGTCAGGATCCGAATGTGCGGTTGGCGGTGAATGGATATATTAAAGCAAAAGAAGTAATTGTGGAAATCAGCAACTGGTGTGATAATCGTCTGTATCCTGATTTCAAAAGAATGAACTGGAAGGAAAAAGAGAACTATATTTTGCAAAACCATCATTTGCCGGAAATGGAAAGCGAAAAAGAGATAAAAGAGAAGGGACTATACACACAACATGTATTAAAAGGAATAGTAGCCAATTTAGAAGACCATACTATGGAGATTATTGAATTGTATAAAATGGTGGAACAATTGAAAAAAGAAAACGAAGCATTACGAAGAAAATTAGAAGAAATAAAAAAATGAAAGAATATGAAAACGTATGGATATATTGCAGGAATGCTGATGGTTTGCCGGTTGATAATAGCCCAGCCCACTCTGGATTGGGCGCCAGTAGGAGCAAAGTGGTATTATGATCTTGATGTTGCTGGGGGGGAATAGCTACATTGTGTATAAAGTTGAGAAAGATACCTTGTTTCAAGGAGTATGGTGTAAAAAAATTGTTATGGATGCAACATCTATGCCATCAGATGGAATGCAGTCTATTATTTCATATAATTTTTTAGGGTATAATGGATATGCTCCAAATAGTCCGATTCCTTCATCTATGACGCTTACCTTCCGAAGAAATGACACGGTTTATTTTTATCATCACTCTTGCGGAAGTTTCGTTCCTGTTGCTAACTTAAATTCTGATACAGGACATGTTTGGAATATTATGGGGATCCGATACGATGAAAATTTTCCAGTATGTCCCCCTTATATTTCATTTAAGATCACGCAGGTAGATACCATGTATTGGGGAAGCTATCAGCTAAAACAATTTATAGCGCAACCATTGTGCTGTAATCCACCAATACATTTACCAAGAAAGTTTACTGAAGGAATCGGATGGGATGGCGCAGGGTTATTACCGGTATGGTATTCTAATATTATAGACGGTATTTATTTGGGAAATTTAAGATGTTATTATCATCCAAATTTGGGATGGAAACATTTTGTTGCCTATCCTTGTGATACAGTGTCAGGGATTAAAACACATAATAATACTCGAAGATAAATCCACTATCTTTCATTACAATCATCAATTATTTTTTACTCTTTCACAAGATATGTATCCTATTAGTGTAAAAATAATTAATTGTACAGGACAATGTATATATGAAGCAACTACTTATAATGAACCTGCATTGCTAATGGATAAAATAATTAAGAATAATCAAATTTTATTTGTCACTTGTAATAACTAAAAATGGTAGTTATTTGTGGAAAAAAATATATTATGAAGATTAATTTATCGCAAAGTAAAATACTAATATTGTTGTATTCTTTTTTATATTTGATTGTTTACAGTCAAAATTCAACTGATTGTGTAATCATGAATGATAGTTTAACATTTCCATCTAATATGCATTTCAAATCCTTTATTATATGTAATCTTAATCCTAGTAGTAATCCCACCTATTTAAACAAATATCTAAAGGCAGAAACATATATTCCAATCCTAATCAAAAGCGAAAAATAGTAAGGTAAATTTTAATATCTTTCAAAAATCCGATGGAAGTGGCAATCTTACACAAGATAGTATTCCAGAAATTGTACAGGTATTCAATTGGGTAAGGAGTTTTTATTTGTCCAATCCTCCTAATTCTGATCCCCCTTCCGGGTAACAGTGAACGATCTTGCCCGATAAGCGAATTGATTTAGAATTAGGTGGGATTTACTTTTATCAGGATGATAATTTGTATTTCGCCAATTGTTCTAACTTTAGTTCCTTATTAAATAAAATAAAACAAACAGATTCTACAAGATTGAATGCATTAAATATTTGTATTACAAATGGATATTGGTTTGGCTGCAAGAGGTTGTATAAATAATATTCCGTGTGGCCAGAATGCAGATACTTATGTTGTACAACGATGATACAAAATTTCATAATTTGATGTTCTTATTAACATTTACATTACAGGTGATCCGTAACCAAGTGGACGGGCGCTCAAAATATCGCCCATGAAATAGGTCACGCTTTGGTTTAAGACATACTTATTGTGATGGTGGCGGAGCAAGTGGTTTCCCATTTGCACCACCTCCGATTTTGATTATCTTTACGATGTATTTGGTTTGCCTCCTAATTCTACCTGTCCTCATATTGTAGCATGGTCGCCTTCTGCGTATGCTTCACCCAACGATAAAATAACCAATAATTTGATGGGAGGTAATATGGATATGGGCTATCTTTCACCCAAACAAATCGGACAATGTCATCGCTCACTTTATATTCTTACGACTGGTAAATATGCTAAATGCACTTATGACCTAATTATCCATGGATAATCAACTGTAATGAGACGTGGGATTTTAGTTTCAGGAGTTTCGAGGATATTTGGGTGCAAGCACACTCTCAATTAAATATCCAGTGCAGTGCAATTAACTGATAGTGCGAAACTTATTATTGATAATGGTGCCGTGGTTAAGTATCTTCAAATGGTCAAATAGAAAATAGATGCGGATGTAATGGTAATACTTATGAAATATCTGGTCAGATGAATGTTCAGGGAATCTTTAATATTCCCGCTAATACAACAATAAATATTTACTCAACAGGTGTTTTATCACTGATACATTATGCATTAATCCAGGTGTAGATATTTAATATTTTAATGGTGGAAAGTGTATATAAAAGGGATAGATTACACCAATCAATTGCAGCAATATAGCAACAACTATAATGTTCTTGTAACGATGCCGATAGTAATAGGAAATGTATATGCATATAATCAGATTGAAACTTATGGAAATGTTCATGCAGGAGGTTCTGTTTTTAAGGCAGGCAGAAAAATTATATTAAAAGACGGTTTTAAAGGTAGTAATGGTTTTGTTGCCAAAATTGATACCATGATAAATAATTGTCAAGAGACACCATGTAGTAATAATTTCAGTAATAGAATAATGCATTATTCTCAAAGCCGTAATAAATACAGTGTCAATTATATCAATGAATATAAAATATATTCACACCATTTTTCTTTAATAGGAAACAAATTACATATTTCCCCCAACCCCGCCTCTTCTTCCATTAATATTCAAACTACCGATAACAGCCGTATTCAAGCAATATTCCTCAAAGACCTTACAGGCAAGGTGCTGTTGCAACAAAATTTTTCTCCTCCTTCCACTACTGCAAGCCTTGATGTATCCGCACTTTCCAATGGTTTGTATTTGGCGGAATACATACGGATGTTTCTGTTGCAACAGAGAAAATTATTGTGCAGAGGTGAGATTTTGCAGATTGAAATATTTTTTGTAAATTTGAGGATTGAAATAATGCCATGAGAGCAAATGTGTTCAATGAAGATGTGTTGTTTTTGTTTTTTCAAGATACCGAGAAGTGTAAGAATTATTTGAGGGATGACGGGAAGGTGGGGATAGGTTGTAGCAATCCGCAGTATAAATTGGAAGTAGATGGCACGATACGGGCAAAAGAAGTGCGGGTGAAGATACAGGGTTGTGATTTTGTGTTGGACAAAGCGTATGCATTAATGCCGTTAAATGAGCGGAAACAAAAAGTATTAAAAGAAAAACATCTGCCGAACATACCGAATGCCGAAGGAGAAAAAGAGATGAATAGTGGTGAGTTGATAAGAGGTTTGTGGCAGAATGTAGAAGAGCATGAATTGTATTTGTATGAGTTGTATGAAAAGATACAGCAATTGGAAAGAGAGAATATGATATTGAAACAAAAAATAGAAGAGATGAAAAAATGAAGGGTATGAAAGCAAAAGTTGTAAATAAGTATTTATACTTGTTAATAGGAATAATATTTAATTCACGTATTTATGCACAAGACCAATGGCAGGTTATTTATCAGTGTTTTTTGAGGCAAGAACAGTTAGCAGGAATACTCAATAATAAAATTTATACCGGATTTGGAAGAATTCTGCCCGGTGTTTTATTCAACGATTGGTATGAAGTAGATGTTACAACTAATAATTGTTTGTATAAAAATAACAACCTGCCTACAGCTTATCCGTATTATGGAGGTGTATCTGTTACATTTAGTAATGTTATTTACATAGGTTTAGGTATTGATAATTTTGGTCAAATGCTAAGCGATTGGTGGATGTATAATACTTCTACTAATCAATGGATACAAAAGCAATCTTTCTCCGGCACAAAACGAATGGATGCTACAGGAAACAAAAGATTAAAAACAATACTCTTAAAAGATACTATTTATTTGGTTGGGGGTATAGATAGCAATGGAATTTTTAGAAAAGATATTTGGAAATATTTTCCCGGCACAGATATGTGGGACTACGAAACTGACTATCCGGATAGTACTTTATTGACGGCATTTGCATATAAAAACTCAATCTATTTAATGGATGCGTCCTTGAATTTATGGAAATATGAGAATAAGCAATGGTCATTCATACCGGCATCCATAAGTAATTTATGTTTGACAAGCAGAGATAATATTTTGATTGGCAATAGGGTTTACTTTATCAATTGCAATTGTCAAATGATAGAATATAACATAGACACACAGGCATGGACATTAAAAAGCAATTATCCCGGAAATAGTTGTATAAACAATCCTATCTTGTCAGGTAATAATTCAGGATATATATTACCCGGAGAAGGATATACAGCACCAAATAATTCAACTCAATACAATGATATATGGATTTACTTTCCGGATACACTTACTTATGTGAAGCAACAAGAAATTCATTCAAAATGTATTATTTATCCTAATCCCTGTGGTGATGATTTGTTTTTGAATACCAGTTTAGAGAATATAGATAATGTAATTGTTTCAGATATAATAGGTAATCAAATAACTTGCGATGTTCAAAAATTAAAAGATAATATGTATAAGGTGGATGTTCGTTCGTTAGTAACCGGTGTGTATTTTTTATTTCTCAAAGAGAAAGATAATACCATCTTTAAAACTAAAATCATTAAAAGATGAAAAAGATAAATTATTTTTTAGGATTTTTTGTTTTATTAGATTTAATTTTATTTTCACAAAACGAAGATACTATTCAATTTCAAACTTTAAGAAATTATTTTTTAAATAATCAGGTTTTTGATACTACTGAAAACGAAGGTGGAGCATTAGAAGATATTAAGAGATGGGAATTGGTATGGAATTCTCGTCTTTCTAGAAAGAGTACTTTACAAGATGTAAAAAACGCTTACTTAAATTATTTTACCGGGAATACTACAATGGTGGCAAACAATTCTAATTGGCAGCCATTAGGCCCTTTTGTGGAACCAGTACCTAAATATTATGGGGTTGGATTAGGACGAGTTAATTGTATTGCAATACATCCATTTAACCCCAATATTCTTTATGTAGGTAGTCCTTATGGTGGCGTGTGGAAAAGTACAGATGCTGGTCTAAGCTGGGTTAATCTTAACACGGACCATCAACTTCCAACATTACAAATATCTGCTATAGCAATAGATCCTCTAAATCCTAATTTTATTTATATTGCAACTGGAGATAAAGATGATTATACTTTTACAACTCCATGTTTTGGAATATATAGAAGTTCTGATGGAGGTAATACGTGGGCACCAGTTAATAATGGTTTAAACTTGCCATTCTTTGCTCAAATAGGAAACATACTTATACACCCTAATAATCCAGATGTGGTTTTTATTTCTACATCAGTTGGTATATACAAAACGACTAATGCTCGTAGTGCGTGTATATGGCAAGCTATAAATGATGTAGATGTACAGGGAAAATATTTTTTTAAGGTAGTATTTAAACCAGATGGTAATTATTCTACACTATATGCATCAGGGTATGATATTATTAAATCAATAGATGGTGGAAATACATGGTTTTCTATTACAGGGGGTGGAACAGGATTAGAATATTTTAATTTGACAAGTAATAATTCGTGCCCACCTAATGTTATGAATGTTCCAATTCCAGTAAAAATTGATATTGCTGTTACACCTGCCAATCCTCATATTCTCTATGCTAGTTTAATAATGAGTAATCAAAATCCTCCATTACAATGGGATAGCAAAAGAACACAATTTTTGTATAAGTATAATGAATCATATACACCATCTTGGGTTTTATTAAGCTCTTTTAAAGACAAAGCAGGTGTTTATTGCGGAGATATTTACGAAGCATTTAATGTAATTGAAGTGTCCCCTATTGATGAGAATTTTATCACATTGGGTAATGTAATTATATTCAAAAGTACAGATGGCGGCAATACGATAAAACCACTACTACACTCTAATGCTTCTTCAGAATACTTTAGTGGAATTTATCATCCAGATATACATTATTTGAAATTTTCAGATGATGGGCTTACTTTATATGCCTGTACAGATGGAGGTTTATACAAAATAATATCTCCTTTTCAAAGTTCAAATAATGTGACATTCATAAGTAATAATTTATCAGTTGGAACAGTATATCGTTTATCTTCAGAAGGAGATTATGTACTAATGGGTGAATTAGATTGTGGCAGTAATGCTCTTAATTTGAATAACAATGTATGGTATCAAATAGGTAGTGGTGACGGTGCTGAACAAATAATTGATCCAAAAAACTATAACACGATGTACTCATCATGCCAAAAAATATGTGTCAGCAAATCGAATAATGGTATAAATGGTTTTCTGACTAATAACACTATGCCAATTATATGTAATACAAGTGAATGTAATTCAGAATTTATAATGCCGTATTCATTATCTCCTGTAAAAAGTGATGAATTATATCTTGGACTAATTAACTTATATAAATACAATGTAAGTAATAGTAGTTGGTTAAAACTATCTAATTTTGCAAATGATTTTAATATAACATTATGGGCAATACATAATTTTGCAGTATGTAAATCAAATCCTAATTTTATTTATGTTATAGCAGATGTTGGTAATAATAATCCGAGTTTCTTTAAAACAACAATAGGCGGATATGAGTATTGTACTAATAATTGTTGGTCAGTAATAAATCATCCTGAAAATTTAGAACTTAATTGTGTTTTAGTTCATCCTTCAAACCCAAATGTGGTTTGGATAGGATACAAAGATTATATAAGTAATAAAAGGGTTTATAAGTCATATGATGGCGGAGTAACTTGGCAAAACATTTCTATGGGGTTACCTCCTTTCCCTGTTAATGATATTGTTTATGAAGAAGGAAGCGATGATGGTATTTATGTTGCGACTGATGTCGGTGTGTTTTATAGGAATAATAAAATGAATAGTTGGATTCCATTTAAGAATAATCTTCCTAATGCAAAGGTTACCGACCTTGAAATCAACTACGCTCAAAATAAAATCTATGCAGCCACTTTTGGCAGAGGAGTGTGGGCTTCTGACCTTTACTGCCCGCCGGATTATGATATTAATATCCATTCTGCTAACTATGCACAATACAATCATCAATTCAATGAAGCAGAAAATAATATTTACATCACTACAAGTGGCAGTAGTTATGTACTGAATAACTTTACTGCACGTGCGGGCAATGAAATAGTAATTACTCCTACAGCGAACGATGAAATTATATTAGACGGAACGGGCAATGGCACACATTTGTTTATCCATCCTTGCAATCATCCAGGAAACAGTTTTCGTCAGAGTGTAACAAGTAAAAGGTCAACTGATGACTATCCTGTTGTGCCGGAAATGATAAATGGCAGTATGATGAAAAGTATTTCAGGATTAGATGAAAAGCATAATCATATAGCATACTTGTATCCTAATCCTACAGACGAACATGTTCATATTGATGTTAAGGATAATGCAATAATAGAAAAAATACTGCTCAAAGATATTAGTGGTAAAATTGTTTTACAGAAAGAAAGCAACACATCCTCTGAAACCATTGACATTTCTCATCTTTCCGATGGTTTGTATTTTGTAGTTGTTCAAACCACTGCAGGCACATATACAGAAAAACTGATAGTGCGGCATGAATAAATTCAAAACACCTAACCTTCACCTGTCAAAAATTTTAATTTAAAAAGTTAATAAATGTTAATTTATTTTTTATTATGAAAAATACTGCTTACATTTGTATTGTAAAATTTAAATGTATGAAAAGAAATTTTACCCCCCCCCCCCCCCCTCGCAAACGCTTGATAATAGCGGCTTTGGGGACTATCTTCGGTGTTAGCATGATGTTTTCCCAATCTCAAAATTGGTGGCGTACCAACGGCAACACACCGCAAACCACTGATTTTTTAGGCACTTCCAACAATTCTCCACTCATCATTAAAACGAATAATGTTGAACGACTCCGCATTGCACCTAACGGTTTCATTGGCATCAACACAACCAATCCGCAGTATGTGTTGGATGTCAATGGCAGAACCAAATTGCGGTATAATGTGTATTGCGACAGTTTGCTGCAGGCGTCTCACTTAATAGTAAATTATAGTATACAAACTTCTACTATTGATGCTCATGTGTATTTGCTCAACGGACAGCCGGCGGTGTTTTCGCAATGGACGGGCATTTCGCCCAATGCGATTGCATTTAACGGAGATGTGTATGTAAATACTTTGAATGCCCAGAGTGGGATTAGTATTGGGAATTTCCGGTTTAAGAATGGCGCAACGGCATTTCAGCGGGATACGATAAAGAGCGACAGGATGGTGAGTGTTGTGGCCGACAAGAGCATAGAGTTCAGGGCAGATACGGTGCGGTTTGCAGAGAAAGTAGGGATAGGCAAGCAGCCATTAGTAGCATTGGATGTGAATGGCGATGTGGCGGTGAGCGGGAAGGTGAAAGTAAGCAGAATAGTTTCTACGGATAGTTTGGTTCGCATTGGAGATAGCACATTGGCGTTTAACCAGAATTACA
This sequence comes from Bacteroidia bacterium, assembly GCA_026003255.1. Classification (GTDB taxonomy): domain Bacteria; phylum Bacteroidota; class Bacteroidia; order B-17B0; family Aurantibacillaceae; genus BPGX01. The sequence continues at coordinate 31,154 of BPGX01000012.1, forward strand.
ATCGTTTGTATGCGTTGAATTCAGCGAATGGTCGGTTTGGTATAGGAATAGGTGCGAGCGCAGACGGGTATGGGATAAATGCTGTTGCTATTGGGACAAGTTCGGAAGCGAAGGGGACAAGTGCCATCAGCATAGGTAGAAATGTAAAGACGAATGCGGGGGGTTTTGCAATAGTGATAGGAAGTGGAGCAGATATGGTGAATAAATTGGAGAACACGGTACCGAATTCAGTGATGATAGGAGCGAACAGTATGGTTCCGTCTATTTTTGTGGCGCCTGCGAGTGCTCCGAATGTGATAGGAAAAGTAGGGATAGGGACGACGAATCCCAGCTCGCAATTGGATGTGATCGGAGAGGGAAAATTTGGACACAGCGGGGGCTATGTGAGTATGGGATTTAATACGGCGCATGCGTATTTGACGGGGAGCGATCCGACGGCGAGTGACGGGAAAGCATTTTTAATCAATTATTACGATCCTGCAACGGATATTGTTCTTGCATCCAACAATACAATTGTAAGCGGGAAATTGGGTGTGGGGACGATGAATCCGCAGTATAAACTGGATGTAAATGGAGATGTTCGAATTTCTAATTTATTATATATTTGTGGGGGATTCAAATCTAGCTTTGGAGAAATAGAAATTCCGACATGGTGTGATTTTGTTTTTACTCATGGTTATAATAAAATGTCATTAGAAGATAAGGAAAAATATATTCAAAACCACAAACATTTACCATATATTCCATCAGAAAGTGAAATTCTAATCAATGGATTAAATATAGGAGAAGTAATGAAGGGAATAACGCAAAACATAGAAGAAATTACACTTGATATGATTGAAATGTATAAACAAATAAATAAGTTGAAAAAGGAGAATGAAGAACTTAAGAAACTCATTTTGGGGTATAGTATTCAAAAAGAAAATAAATGAAAAGAATAGTTTTATTATATGTGATAATTTCATTAGCATTAGTAGGGCAAGAAACTCAGAAATATCAAATAAATAGTATTTATTTAGCAACAAATACTATTTTAGTACCTCAAAGTTTTATTTTAGTGCTTTCTAAAAAACTTTTTTCTTCTTTTGATATGGACAATAAAACTTATTTATATCCGGGAATAAACGGAGGAATGGTATTGAATGATAAACATTATTTAAATTTATATTATACTAATGCTTCTTATTTTAATTTGAAAGATGTATTAACTCCACCTAAAGTATTACCATATGAAAGATTTAGTGTTACTGGAATCAGCTACTTAAATGAATTTTATTATAATCATTTTCTCAGTATAACAATTGGTGGTGGACTATGCTATTTGGATGGAATAAAAAGAGGAAATTATTTGTATACTGATAGAGTTGTTAAACAGGTTCCGTTATCTAGTACGTATTCGTATTATTATATAGATATATATGAATCGAACCATATAAAAAATATTGGTATATCTACTCAATGCAATTTTGTTATATTTAAAAACTTTTGGTTACAACTATCCAATCAAATAGTAGGCATGTATTTTATACCTTCAAACACATACTATTTTAATTATGGCTTATATTTTCAATTATTTATTCATTGGAAAAAAAACAATAATTTATGAAAAGTAAATTATACATTTTTTTAATATTCTTTTATGTTTTCTTGTACAAAGTAATTGCTCAAGTTGATACTTTATCACCATTGATAATGATTAATAGACAAGGAGATTCTTTGTCATATAAGGCACGAATGAGTAGATTGTTATCCGGGGTATTCAATGAAGTTGAAACTAAAGTTTTAGTTGATGTTGCAAATCCTTTTGCACAATCAATATTATCTCAATATACAGGTTACGAATTTTCTGATACAATACCCTTAAATTTTTCTGTTTGGAAAAATTTATATTATTTCATTCTAAATGGTGTCATTGATGAAAACAATATTCTTCCTACTATTCAGGAAATAGATTCTATTGCAAATCGAAAAATAAAAGAAGGAACTATTCCAATAATAATTGGGAACTTTTATTACCAATCTATTCATAATCCTGATAGTTTAATTGAAAATGGGATAGTGCAGGTATCTACCAGTGGTTTATTAAACCATGTTCGCAAAAGTATACCAATATTTGATAAAAAACATACATTCATTGTGTCATCATCTAAAAATGAATTTTATCAGAACACAATAAAATTTTTAATAGATAATAAGTTTATTATTAAAAACACAAATGATACGCCCCAAAAAATATTAATCAATTTTGATAATAATTTGCCATGGATTGAATTTGATTATAGTTGGAATAATAAGGAATATTTGATAACGTATTCCGTACTCGGTACAAAAATTATAAAAATAAAATATGTATTAAATACAAGCGATACACTTTATAGTAGCTTTATTGTTAATATTAAATCTTTTTCTCCTCCTGTGCCGAATGATGTTTGGGGATTTTATTCTTATATACCATATATTGATAATAACAACAATAGTCATTATGCTTATGGGAAGGCCTATATTTTATATGGTTGTAATCATACTAAACTTGTGAAACCTATTATTATTTCTGATGGTTTTGATCCTGGTAATAAAAGAAATTATGCAGAATTGTATTATATGCTGAATCAAGCATCTTTATTAGAAAATCTTTTAGCAGAAGGATATGATGTAATAATTGCTGATTACGAATATGGAGATACCTATATTCAAGCCAATGCGTTAGCATTTGTTCATTTAATTCAAACAGTTAATTATGTATTATACCTTAATTACAATAGTGATTATAAAAAACATAAAATAACTATCGTAGGCCCAAGTATGGGTGGGCTTATAGCCAAATACGCTTTGGCATATATGGAGCAACATAATATGGAACATAATTGTAAATTGTATATTTCCTTTGATGCTCCACATTTGGGAGCAAATGTGCCACTAGGAGATCAATATGCTTTACATTTTTTGAATACTAATGCTGGAAACAACGACACACAAGAAGCATTAAATATACTAAATTCTCCGGCGGCATCTCAAATGTTGATTTATCACTATAACGCATATCCCAATACGCATTCCAATAGAACAACCCTTATAAACGATCCATACTATTTATTTCCTAACAAATGTAAAAAAATCTCAATTATAAATGGCGATGGAAATGGAAATATTTTATACCCATCATGTCAAATTATGATTAACTCCAACTACAACGCATCTTTAGGAATAAATATTCTTAAAATAATTACAAGATCAGTGCCCGATGCACCTAATGGATGGTGTAAAATTTTTGAAGGACACTTAAAATCATCCCTTTTATCAAGCGTTTCTCAGACAGTTCAGGTTGCAAATACATTACCTTACGACGGTGCCCCTGGTGGCTATGAAAACATTAATGAAGAAATTGGTAATGCTATAGCAAATTCACCTGCATTACAAAATTATAATGGCTCAACGACTATCCAACACAGTATAAATTGTTTTATTCCAACAGTTAGCGCTTTATCGATAAAAAATATACATCCCTATACAAACATATCTAATCTTTTCGGCTATTCATATTCAACTTATCTATATCCACCTAATCACAGTTTAACGCCATTTGACGCTATTTATTTTTCTGTTGGGGGCGCTTTAAATTCTGAACATATAAGTATTGATTATTATGGAATATACGATGTTTTTTCAAATGAAATTAGTCCGAACTCATTAGTTCTTCAAGATCAAGTTATTACAGATGAAAATTTATTTGAGGCACGATATGATATATATATTGGAAAGTTGCCATCTGGTAATTTTATAGTAAATCCCCCTTCAAATATAGATATTCATGCGGGTCAAAGAATAATACTACATCCAGGTACATACTTTAATAATGGATCGCATGTAAAATTATACATAGAACCCTATCAGTGTTGTGCATCTTATTATTTTGATAATACAGATCCTTCCTGTAGCTCATATAGACAATTTTATACATCATCAAAATACCCTCTCCCATACGAGAATTCACAAATAATTATGAAAAGTCAAAAAATACAAAATTTTAATAACTATAGAACAAATAAGCATAACTTAATTTTCTTTCCCAACCCCACTTCCTCCTCCATCTCCATTCAAACCCTTGATAACAGCCGTATTCAAAGGATCCGCATCAAAGACCTTACGGGAAAAATTTTACTTCAGGAAAATTTTTCTGCTGCATCCAATACAGCCACCCTTGATGTATCCACTCTTTCCAACGGCTTGTATCTGTGCGAAATCCACACGAATAATTCGGTTGTTACGGAAAAGATTGTGGTGCAGAAGTGATGCAGGGAAATCCCCTTTGTTCTTTTTATTATTATTAAAGGAGATTGGTTTTGCTATCCCCCTTTGCAAAAGGGGGGCGGGGGGGATTTTCAAATTCGTTTTTCAGTGTTTATTGTTTTTCTAATCCTTCAGCCTCTTTGCGAATAAAATTTTCCTTCACTCAGTAAAACCCACCATTCGCTCAATAAAAACTACCGTTCAATAAATATCTTTACCATTTCCTGCATTTTTAACAATAAAAATTTTTTTGTCCGCAAAAAACTCTTTATATTTGTAGTGTAAAATTTAAATGTATGAAAAGAAATTTTACCCCCCCCCCCCCCGAAAACCCTTGTTGTTAGCGGTTTTGGGGACTATCTTCGGCAGTAGTATGTTGTTTGCTCAATCTCAAAACTGGTGGCGAACGAATGGCAATACGCCGCAAGCCACTGATTTTTTAGGCACTTCCAACAACTCTCCACTCATCATTAAAACCAATAATGTAGAACGGACTCCGCATTGCACCTAACGGTTTCATTGGCATCAACACAACCAATCCGCAGTATATGCTGGATGTCAATGGCAGAACGAAATTGCGGTATAATGTGTATTGCGACAGTTTGCTGCAATGCAGTAGTTTGAAGGTAGATAATCTGATGAGGCAGCGGCAATGCTTTGTTGACAACGGATGCACAAGGCAATGTAGGGCGATTCAATTTCAGTGGCAACACTAACGAAGTGCTGACGGGCAACGGGAATTGGACCAATATCAACAGTTTGTTGCCACCTTTGCAATGGCAAACGAGCGGGCAAAATATTTTTTACAACCAAGGGTTTGTGGGCATTGGTACGAGTCAATCCATTATTTAGTTTGGATGTGGTGGGAGATGTTCGGGTAAGCAATAATATCTATGTAGGCGGTGGCATTGTGATTAGCGACAAGGTGAATGCATTTACGGAAGTAACGGCACCAAAGATGATAGCGAGCGAAGCGAAGACAGCAGAGTTGGTAAGCGACAGTATAATGATGGACAGCACGAAAGCGATATATGGAAATACGATTGATAAAGGGCGATGTGAAAGTGGCGACAGATGCAGATGTGTTGGGCGATTTGCGGGTAAACAATAAGTTGACGATACAGGGCAATGCTAAATTCAACGGACTGCTCACAGCCACGCAGGGATTGATGTTTAATGATAGTGTAGGGATGAAGTGGTATAATACATGGGAATAATTCGTCTCCGAACATTGGTGTTTGGTAAAACGCATAGGCGACTTCTCCGCCGCCACCGCCTGAATCCCAATATATGTATTACGCCATATCCATTGGGACAATTGCCGCCGAATTTTCAGATGTGGGGAGTATTCAGGTTTATGGAACAACACATCGTTGAGTTTGTGGGCAGACGGGGCGAATAGTTTAATAGACGAGTTAGGGGAATGGTAGTTTGTTGTTGAATTATCATTGCGGAAAAGATGTGGTGGTAGGGAATGCAAGTAGTGGAAATTTGATAGTGAATCAGAAGGTGGGGATAGGGACAAGTGACTTCAGTTGTCAGGATCCGAATGTGCGGCTGGCGGTGAATGGATATATTAAGGCAAAAGAAGTAGTGGTAGAAATATCTAACTGGTGTGATAATAGATTATACAAAGATTTTAAGAGAATGAACTGGAAAGAGAAAGAGGAATATATTTTTAAATACCATCATTTACCTGAAATAAAAAGTGAACAAGAAATACAGGAAAAGGGATTGTACACAGAGGAAGTAATAAAAGGCATATTAGCCAATGTAGAGGATAATACTATGGAAATTATTGAATTGTATAAGATGGTGGAACAATTGAAAAAAGAAAACGAATCATTACGAAGAAAAATAGATGAAATAAAAAAGTGAAAGAATATGAAAACGTATGGATTTACAGCAGCACTGCTGATGGTTTGCAGAGGGATAATAGCCCAGACCACTCTGGATTGGGCTCCGGTGGGCGCTATATGTGGTATGATGAGTTAAGTATAAGAATGATGGGAGGCATCAGCATAGAACTGAAAAAGGAAATAATAGAGGGATTAAAAAATAAGAATGAAGACAAAAATAATAAAAAAACAAAATTAGTTTATGTATAAAATAATCTTAATAATTGGAATATTATTAGGATGTGGTAAGGCATATTCTGATACCATACATCAGGATAGTGTTAAGATTAAAAAAAATAAATTAAAGAAGGGGGGAATTTATCTTGTTACGCCTGGAGTATATATGTTTAATTTTATTGGTTATGAGCGGAAGATATGGACAATAAGCAAAAAAAAGCAGTTGGAATTATGGGGGGCTGTGGGCACATTTCCTTCGCTTCGCACCAATATTACGAGAATACAAGAGTTTATGATTAACGATTTTAAATTTGAATACTTAAAGCCAGAAAATGACACTAATTTTATTGTAAACAGGAGGAATTGGTATTATACATTATTTGGAGAAATAAAATTTCTAACGCGTTCATCATCACGGATAAATACGATGTTTTCAATAGGTTTGGTTTATTATCATAATCAGTTCTATGTCGGATACAGAGAGTATGATTATATGTTTCTTCCTTATATAGCGAAGAAAGTTCCCGTAAGTCCTTTATATTTATACATTAATCCGATTGGTATAAGATACAATATGAAGAGATTTTATTTTGAATTAACACCTTATTACCTGGTTAGGATTAAAGAATTCAGTCCTAATTATGAACATTACAAGCAAGTACGTCCTGATCGTGTAGAGTATCAACCTGTAAATGTGGTTGTTTTTCTTTCTTTAAAATGTGGATATAAACTTTAAATTATGTATAAAGGAATAAAATATGTTTGTATTATATTTTTGATGAGTTTTCTGACTTTTTATGGTCAATCATCGTATTCTTTGCTTCGCATAAAAGAATTGTATGATTACATTTATCAAAAACACAATTATGGGAATAATATTCAAGGGTTAGAAAATTATGTGCGTTATACCAATCCTTATTACGACTATGCTTATGGTGAACAATGGGGTTATTTGTTGGAGTCGTATTTGATAATCTACAAGACCACTAAGGATAAAGCTTATTTGATTAGATTTATTAATGAGACATTAAGGATTATGTCATGGCGAAGAGAAAGTTATGTGTTTAATCATGAGAATTTATATATGAACGGTTTGTTACTTTGGGCAATGAGTCATTTTTGCTATTTAGTATTATATGAGGAACCAACTTTGGCATCCATCGTTATCCCAGGTAGTGTAGTGCATGTACCAACTTCCACCTTTACTGTTAATATCTTGCCAACTCAACCCAATTATACATTTGGTTTTATAGCTGATTGGCTTATTCATAGGTTGGTTGAAACATACGATCAACTTATATCAACAATATGGAGAGATGGTAAGGGTTTTGCAAAGAAGGTGGATAAGGATAGTCAAATCATGGAGATAAACATGCAAGGGCCGTTTGGTGGAGGATTATTGTATTTAGGTAAAATTGCTTCTAATATTCCATCTTATTCCGGAATGCTATCTTATTTAGACAAAGGGGCTATTTTAGCAAGATTATATAAAAGCAAAGTAAAATTTTATGATAGGTGTTATCCTTCTGTTGCTTGTCCTTATGAGAATGATGTTTTAATAACCAATACCGATAATAACTCTTATTGGTGGTACCATAAGGGTTGGGTAGTAGACAAAAGAGATGCATGGCAATGTGCCGGGGAACTTCTTGATGATTGCTCTAAAATATTTCCACAGCACAGATATGATAATTACACTGAATTCATTGAAGATATAAGCCATGCGATATCTACTTTAATAACTCCTCAAGTTGCTTATGAAATTAAGCTATATACAGGAGGGCAATATCCATTTGGACTACTTGAGATGATTCACTTTCGAAATACATTTACCAAAAATATTTTTCATGGAGATATTAACAACCCTGAATTTTATAATTCAGTTGACGGACGGGATGACAAGGTGTATTGCGGCGGAGGATGTTCGCCTACTCCGGGAATGTTTCGCTATGTTACTCCCGCTTATATGCCATTCTATAAGTTTGATAATGCCGACCCTGATGCCCCACCACCGAATGTTTATGATATACTGATGAACTTTTTTCAAAATGAAATTTATCCGCCTAACAAGAATAGCAATATCAGTGGAGGTATTTATGGCTATGGCTTAGCCGCCATGGTGAATGCTCAATGGGATAAAGAATGCGTCAATTTAAAGATGTATAACAGAAAAATGATTTATGATCAGGATTTTATTGTAAAGAATACGCTCACCATAGCCCCCCAGGAATCCGATATTTATTATCAATCGGGGGATAATTCTTTTGCTGAACCGAGCATAAATACTCCGGAGTTTACAATAGAACCGGGGGTTCATGTAACCATGATGGCAGGTGAAAGGATACAGATTAAATCGGGTTTCAGAGCCAAAGCGGGGAGTCAATTTACTGCTAAAATCCTTCCTAATTTATGTACAGATGGGTTTAGAACAGCACCATCTCAGCACAAGGACTCAACGAATGCAGATGAATTGATACGAATGTACTTAACACAAGCGAAAGGAGCAACGCCGGGGATTGTTTCATTATCTTATATTTCTCCTGACAGTTTAATAGCAAGAAGAACTTTTGAAAACAATCTTTCGCTTTCAAAAACAATTGTATTTCCTAATCCTGCCTCTGATTTTGTTGTAATAAAAAGTGAGAACAATACATATCTCAATACCGTCATTCTAAAAGATGTGATGGGAAAGATTATATTAGAAAATAAAATGAAATCTCAAATTTATTTGGATATAAGAGACATACAAAATGGACTTTATTTTATAGAGATAATTGGTAATGATGAGACAAAAAAATATAAACTTATCATACAGCATTGATCTTAAAAATCAAATCGTATGAAACATATACATTATTTGGATGGCGGTTATCTTTGAAGTATGCATGAGTAACGGAATGAGAGGTAAGTCCGTTGTTTTATCTGGGATTTTAGAAAAGGAAGTACATCCGAAAATGCAGGATTCATGGTGTTTGAATGATAGTTTATCTAATGATTCCACAAAACTCGGGATAAAGAAAAACATATTATTCTGGGATACTTTTTCTCCCCTTATACTCTTTTCTAAATTTGGAGTAAGTTATGAACGCTTTTTTGTTTGGAAAGAAAAGGTATTTAAGTTTTGTGACAGGTTACCGACTCTTCCTCATAAGCGGGTTATCAGCAGATGTAAAATTTTATTTTTTTAATGAAAGGAATAAAAGCATTTATAGTGCTGTTGGAGCAATTACTGCTCAAGTTAAGGAAAATGATCTTGTTTGGGCCCTCTTATTTTTTTACCATAGATAAAATCATAGGCACCATAACTCCTTTGGGTATTAGATTTGATTCGGACATTATTTCCACTTGATTTATATACCTCTTATACTATTGGGAGTTTCGAATATGACAATGATTATGTTGAATTTTATGGGACGAAAGCGTATTTTTCTGATCCAACTAAAGAAAAATTAAAGAAGAGGAATTCACTGATGCTTTTCCCAAAGTTGATATTCGTAGGTTTTCGGGTAGGTTTTAATTTTTAAGGGATAAAAGTTTTTTCCCCGTCTTCGGAAATAGGTGCTTGTCAAATATGTACCAAAAAAAAACTAACCCACTGGAATCAGATGTGACAACATTCATTTTCTGATGTATCAGCCCGATAACCTGTTTTACTTGTATTGGTGCGAAGTACATACAAATGTTTCCGTTGCAACAGAGAAAATCATTGTTCAAAAGTGAATTCCGCAAAGGCGGACTTTCTTTGAATTTCGGATAATTTGTCTGCATATGTTTCATTGCCAGTAATGATGCGGCGAAGCCGCCTTCGGCGGCTTCGCCTATTCACCTCTAATGCCCCGCTTTTACCCCATCCATCACACATCCTATAAAACGAGTTCGTTGCAAAATCCAAGTTTTCTGAAATTATCCTTGTTTTAAAGAACTAATCTCTTTATCTCTATAACTTGATTTTCTCATCACATCTTTGTTTTCTCTGTGTAACTCTGTGTTCTCTGTGGTTGAAAATTTATCAATCTGTAAGGCATTGGTGTTTCTGAAAAATTCCTATTTTGTATTTTGCAACAACCTCAAAACAAATTCAATTCATCTCACACTGTAGTTTTTACAAACCATCCTGCAATTTTTTCACACCCTTCACTCAATAAAACCCACCATTCGCTCAATAAAAACTACCGTTCAATAAATATCTTTACCATTTCCTGCATTTTTAACAATAAAAATTTTTTTGTCCGCAAAAAACTCTTTATATTTGTAGTGTAAAATTTAAATGTATGAAAAGAAATTTTACCCCCCCCCCCCCCGAAAACCCTTGTTGTTAGCGGTTTTGGGGACTATCTTCGGCAGTAGTATGTTGTTTGCTCAATCTCAAAACTGGTGGCGAACGAATGGCAATACGCCGCAAGCCACTGATTTTTTAGGCACTTCCAACAACTCTCCACTCATCATTAAAACGAATAATGTAGAACGACTCCGCATTGCACCTAACGGTTTCATTGGCATCAACACAACCAATCCGCAGTATATGCTGGATGTCAATGGCAGAACGAAATTGCGGTATAATGTGTATTGCGACAGTTTGCTGCAATGCAGTAGTTTGAAGGTAGATAACTCTGATGGGCAGCGGCAATGCTTTGTTGACAACGGATGCACAAGGCAATGTAGGGCGATTCAATTTCAGTGGCAACACTAACGAAGTGCTGACGGGCAATGGGAATTGGACCAATATCAACAGTTTGTTGCCACCTTTGCAATGGCAAACGAGCGGACAAAATATTTTTTACAACCAAGGGTTTGTGGGCATTGGTACGAGTAATCCATTATTTAGTTTGGATGTGGTGGGAGATGTTCGGGTAAGCAATAATATCTATGTAGGCGGTGGCATTGTGATTAGCGATAAGGTGAATGCATTTACGGAAGTAACGGCACCAAAGATGATAGCGAGCGAAGCGAAGACATCGCGGTTGGTAAGCGACAGTATAATGATGGACAGCACGAAAGCGATATATGGGAATACGATTATACAGGGGGATGTGAAGGTGGCGACAGATGCAGATGTGTTGGGAGATTTGCGGGTAAACAACAAATTGACGATACAGGGGAATGCTAAATTCAACGGACTGCTCACAGCCACGCAGGGATTGATGTTTAATGACAGTGTAGGGATGAAGTGGTATAATAATGGGAATAATTCGTCTCCGACATTGGTGTTTGGTAAAACGATAGGGACTTCTCCGCCGCCAGTGAATCCCAATATATGTATTACGCCATATCCATTGGGACAATTGCCGCCGAATTTTCAGATGTGGGGATTATTTCAGGTATTGTGGAACAACACATCGTTGAGTTTGTGGGCAGACGGAGCGAATAGTTTGATAGAGAGTTATGGGAATGGTAGTTTGTTGTTGAATTATCATTGCGGAAAAGATGTGGTGGTAGGGAATGCAAGTAGTGGGAATTTGATAGTGAATCAGAAGGTAGGGATAGGGACTGGGCAGTCCGCAGAAGCAGTTGCACATTCAGAATGGTGAGCGGAGATGCGGAGGCATGGGTGGTATTCGTGCGAGCGAATAATGGCAAGGCAACGGCAATATGGGTGGGAAACAATGCATTGGCTTATGGTTTTGGGAGTGGATGCGAGCGGAAAGGGTCATATTTGCAAAGATCTCAATCATCGCCGTTTCGGATGTAATGAGTCTTTGACGGGAGCGGGAATACTCAGGTTAATGGCAAACTGTTGGTAAACGGGCCGGTTGGGAATTGATTTGTACAGTGGTGGAGGATTTAGCTTCCTCTCAGATTACATAACGCATCTGAGTTCATATACAATTATGTTGTCTGTTAATGGGCTCTGTTTTTGCGGTGGAATATGCTGCCAAAGTAACTTCAAGTAGATTGGCCGGATTATGTGTTTGACAGAGAAGCCAATGGACATAAAACAATTAGATATGTATATACAAAAGAATAAAAGATTACCTGGCTTTGAAAGTGCCAAATTTTATGAAGAACATGGGATGAATCTAAATGACATTATTATCAAACAACAGGAAAAAATAGAAGAGATATTTTTATATTTGATTGAATTAAAAAAGGAAAACGAACTATTAAAAACAGAACTTAATCAGTTGAAAAATAAATAAATCTTTATGAGTGGAAAAAGTACAGTTTACTTTTTATTTGGGATGTGTGTATTTTTTCAAGTGAAATTGACAGCTCAAAACTGCCCTGTAATAGAATTTACTTATGATGCTACGGGCAATCGTATTCAGAGAAAACAAATACAAATTGTTTGTAATACTGCTTTGAGAACCACCAACAATAATGAGAGCAATGCAGATATTTCAAAAGAATTAAAAGACACATTGAATGCCATTGCTTATCCCAATCCGACTCACGATATCATCAATCTGGTAATTACCGATAGTAAAATAAAAGAAGAAGAACCAAAAGATATTTTACTGACGGATGTGTATGGTAAAGTGTTGTATCAAAAAAAGATACAAGGTATCTTTAACTGTAACGTTTGATCCCAAATACATTCGTGAATTCCTCAGCGTCCTTGAACCAGCAGAAAGTCTGCAGTTGCGCATGAATAGTGCCTCGAGTGCTGCCATGTTCGAGACCGCGGATCACTACAGATATGTTGTCATGCCTATGGCACGATGACGCAAAGTCCATTAAGACCATGCATCCTGCAGATTGTTTTCCCCTAGAGCCTAGATATGTTGTTCATCAGTGCTTGTCACGTCCTAGCTGTTCCTATACACAGTGAACGGAGCATGGCGTGAGACGACCGCCGATTCATTTCGATCAGTGATGATCACCCTAAGATCCTCGGCTAACAAGAGTAC
>BPGX01000013.1 GCA_026003255.1 Bacteroidia bacterium
TAGACGGCATCAGAGTACGGTCTGGCACTGCGGGTTACAATATGTTGATGGATTGGGCTATGAGAGGGCGTACCGATATGCTGGGTGCTGTAACGATAGCCACTTATGGGGGCTTATCCACCAATAGCGGCGTGGTGTATGATATGGGCGCCTTGTTGGACATAGCGATAGAAAACTACCAACAAGAGATAATAGAGCTACAAACTGCTGCCAGCAAAGCACAAAGCAAGGAAGAGTTAGAAGAAACCACCTCCCGCCCTTATTTTGACACAGGCCAAGACCCGCCGGGAGGGAAGAAGAAAAAAGCACAAGGTGGTGGGGGATTAAGTGGTCCTAGAAGTTTTGCTAATGAATTGAAGTATTATTACAAATATAATTCAGGAACGGACTATCATTTAAGCCCTGAAAGATTTAATGATGTTTATGAACAGGCACATCAAAATAATGCTATTGAATGGGATAAAGCCACAAGATTAGCCAATGGAATTTATAGTATTCCTGTAAATTTTTATAAAACAGATTATGACTTTGCTTTTGGTAGAGCAACCTTATATTTCAGTTTTGATCAAACCAATGGTTTTAAACCAATTGGTTTTTTTGATGTGTGGGATTTAGATCCTAAACCATGGGGAATTCGTTCAATAATGAATGAAGTAATTACTCGTTATTACAATTGGCAATTAGATGGAGGAACCTCGTTTAAAATAGTTTATCCTTAACTCATAAGTAATATGAAAAAAATACTAATATTTGTTTTGAGTATTATTTTAATCGGCACAATAGTTTATTATCTTTTCTTAAAAAGAACCCCCTATAGTATTGCAAGTAACATAGCTGGTTTTAAAGTTCCGACATCATTGACAGTTGAACAATTTCAAGATAATTGGATAAATAATCCAGGCGGCGATGGAGAATTATTCATACTTTTTTCATTTCAAGAAAGTGAAAAAGAAAACCTTGTAACCGCCTGTAAAATGAATAATTATAAGCCATTACCAATAAATGATACATTGCCGGATAATTTTATTTATAGATATATTAAGAAAGAAAATCAATCAGGATTTTACAAATTAGAAAAAGATAGAGAAGATAAAAGAAATTATCAAATAACAATATTGAATTTACAAGAGAATAAATTGATAATTTATACTGTAATTTACTAATGCATATTCCAATTGGAAGTCCAACCATCTGCCTCCGGCGGAAGACCAATTCAAATTCAGAAAGTATACTTACGGCAAATTGTTCTGCTTCAAAATAAAATCTGTCAATTTTTATCTCACTCTGCATCAATATCAAACTTTTATCTGAAAAATTTTCCCTATCTTTGTGTAAAAAAACTTTTGTGTGTGCTGAAGTGACGTTATACTTTTATTGGCAAATTTTGTTCCGGTTCCTGCTAATACCATTTATGGTGGACCTTTCAATATTATTCTTGTCGGAACAGTTTACATACCTCCAAAATGAAAACTAAAAACAAAATAATATGAAAAAGATTATATTGGTATTGTTAATGATTGTCTTTGGAGTAACAATACTCGTGATAACACTACTGATACTTTTCTCAAAAGGTAATTGCAGGTATGAGTTAGGAGATGGCTATGCTCTGGATATCTGTGAAAATAAAAGTAATATGCAACTATTAGATAGTGAGAATGCAGTAATTGTTCCCCCAGTAATTTTAGAATATGCATATGATTCAACATTTATTATTTTGTCACAGCGTCCATGGAAAGTACCGGGTGTTTCATACAGATTGGGTATGACATTAGATGAACGGGATTCTATCTTTAAGCACAGCACCTTTCGTCAGTATTTCATAATCAATAAAAAAGAAAAGCATGAATTCTTAGGCGTCGATTCATCATTAATGGACATAGAATTCTATGGCCCCGATTCATTAATAATACTTTATCCTGGATGTGAGAATCGTTATTCTAATGTATATGGCCCTTTTAATAAGGAAGAGTATTTACAAAAACGTGAGGAATTGGGCGTACCAAAAGAATTACAGTTAAAAGAATAAACCGAAAAGCCCTATAATCCTGGCTTTTGTTATTATACACATCCTTATATTTTTCAAATTTATCTCTCTCTGCATCAACATCAAACTGCCTGCAAAACAAACTTTCTTACCTGAAAAATTTTTTATTATTTTTGTAGAAAAACTTTTGTGTGCGTTGGAGCAGCAGCATAAAAAATGAGCTAGAAGAAACCACTTCCCGCCCTTACTTTGACACAGGCGAAGATCCACCGGGAGGAAAAAAGAAGAATACACAAAGTGTGGACTTTGGCACTGGTTCTCTTGCTCTGGGCGGAGGAATAGGACAAAGTGATGGGGGATGGGTAGAACCAGCGAATAGTTGGAATGGCGGCATAGGTGTATTAGCAGGCGCTGCGGAGAATTTACCCGGATCCATTGGTACAAATGGTAAATATTATGCTTCAGGGTGGGGAGGAAACCAATATGTTTCTACTATTAAGGTTACAAAAGTAGGAAAAGTATTAGGTATAGCGACTTTATTCGGAGGAACAATCATTGACGCCATAGGCGTTCGTTATTATTATAAAAATGGACTTAACGACCCCAATGCTGTCCACCCTGGTAAAGCAGGATTAAATTTAGGCATTGGAATTTGGAGCTTAATTAACCCCGCAGCAGCAACGGGAGCCGTTTTGTATTATGGTATTGACACATTTTACCCCGGTGGCTTTAATGGAGCTATGCAATACAATGCCAACTTATTATGGCAAAATCAACAAATTTTAGGACCTGATTTTAATCTTTACAGAGATTGGTGATATGGAAAAGATAAAAAAGGCATACTATCTTCTGTTTTACAAAATTTATAGATTTTACAAGTCCATGGAAGATGATGGATTTGCGGATTGGAAAGCCGGATTAGTCATACAAACATTACAAATTTTTGTAATGTTTATTATAATTGGACAGACCGAGATAATTACTAAACATAAATTAATACCTGCTGGAGACCCGAAAATATGGGCTACACCGATAGCAATAATGCTTGCAATTTTTAATTATTATATATTTTTACATCGTAGAAATTGGAAAAATTATGAAGAAGAATTTAGAAGTTATTCACGTCAAAAAAACAGATTGATTAACTTTATTGTGTTCTGTATTATTTTTGGAACTTTATTGTTGCTCATTTTTACTCTTTACCTTTACAGTAAAGTAGATCGGACTAAATATAAATGATTTCAAATATCATTTGGTATACTTGTAATAGGCATATTTCAATTAGAATCGCAACCATCCGTCAAAAGCGGAATATCAGTTCAAATTCAGGAAGTCCGCTTCCGGCAGATGTTTGTGCTTCAAAAATAAAACTTGTCAATTTTTATCTCATTCTGCATCGACATCAAACTTCCTGCAAAACAAATTTTCTTATCTGAACCATTTTCCCTATCTTTGTAAAAAACTTTTGTGTGCGTTGGAGTAATAAGAAGCATAAAATAAAGAAACACAAACCAACCGCCACCTCTCCCGCAGAATTCAACAGATTTACTTATGCCAACAACAACCCTCTATCAGGCAAAGATATAGATGGAAACCGTCCGCTTTATAGCGGTATCCGAACAAGGGAATTTTACGAATCCACCTCCAAATCACTGATGCCCCAATATATGTCACTGTTAGAAACTCAATCACAAATATATAATGCCGAACAAAGCACCTTGAATCAGTTTATTCAAGAATCAATTATCACCAATCCCTTTGAAACACCCTACGACTTATACATAGACGGCATCAGAGTACGGTCTGGCACTGCGGGTTACAATATGTTGATGGATTGGGCTATGAGAGGGCGTACCGATATGCTGGGTGCTGTAACGATAGCCACTTATGGGGGCTTATCCACCAATAGCGGCGTGGTGTATGATATGGGCGCCTTGTTGGACATAGCGATAGAAAACTACCAACGAGAAATAATAGAGCTACAAACTGCTGCAAGCAAAGCACAAAGCAAGGAAGAATTAAAAGAAGAATTAGGAGATAATCTTCTCGCCTGCCTTTCCTGTGACACAGGCGAAGACCCGCCGGGAGGGAAGAAAAAAAAGGCACAAGGTGGTGGGGGGTATCAAAATCAGTATGGAAAAACAGGTACTTCATTAGCTTCTTTTAGGGACCATTATAATGGAATGTCTTTAAATCAAATAGTTACAGGTGAAGATTCATATTTAGGTTATAAATTTCCCAACTTTATTGAATCTCCATATCAATTTGTTAATCTTAGTAATGGTAGACAGGTAGATATGATACATTTTTTAGTAGTTGGTCCAAGAGGGCATTTTATGGGCATAATAAATGAGATAAAACAAATTTTCACATCTCCGGTAAGTGCATTCTATCCGCAAGATATTTACTCTAATATATTAGGAGTTAATTTTTTCAACTCGTATGGACCTTTACTTCAGCAAAATCCTGATAAAATTTCAACTTATATTTACTGGTTTTTGTCAAATCCGAGCAACATAAACTTTACCCCAATTAATTTTGGATGGGATATTGGTCCGAAATATTAAACTATTATGAAAAAAGGTAAAATAATGGATAAAATAATAAAAATAATAAGTAAAATAATAAAAATAACAGTATTATCAACACTAGTATTAGTTGTTTTAATTATTGGTTATTTGATTTACGACTCTCATTGGAGCAGTAAGGCAAAAAAAGGGCGGAAGAATATTTTAAATTCAAGAAAAGTAAAAATTCAGATGAGTCAAGAAGATGTTTTATCTATTATGGGTAAACCTGACACTGTTATTGGAAGGCGATTCTATTACATTACTAATAATGATGATTATATCTATATAGAAATTTCTTTTGATAGTTTGAAAAGAGTGAAAAAAATATATTCGCCTGAAAAATGAACACAATGTAACTCTCATTTTAAAACGCAACAAAACTTATTAGGATGAACCAACATACAATTGCATGTGTCAAAAACAAAGATAGCAGTATTAACCTTACTATACATAAGAAAAACACAAAAAAAGAATCACCTCACTCTCAAAATCATTCAGAGCAATATATCGTGCATATCTCTTGCCGAAAAAATATCTCGGATAAAATTACTTCATCACTCACCATGTCTGTCTTCATTCATCTCACATCAAAACTTTTTATTACCTTTGTAGAAAAACTTTTGTGTGCGTTGGAGCAGCAGCATAAAAGATGAATTAGAAAAAACCATCTTCCCGCCCTTACTTTGACACAGGCCAAGACCCACCGGGAGGGAAGAAGAAAAGTAATAAGAGTAACAAAGGAAAGAGAAATGATTATAATACAGACATTATTGATAAAACAGTTGGCGGAATTGGTGTAAATATGAGTATGAAAGAAGGAATAATTGAGTTGGCAAAAGGAACCGGGGATATTGGAATATCCGGAAATATTTATTTGTCTATTACTAAAACCATTGGTAAAGCAACAGGAGTGGTAGGTGCAGGCATCGCTTGGTATGATTTCTATCAGAAACCGACAACCGGAGGGCTGGTAAAAGCATTGTCTAATACAGGATTAGTATTTATTAGAATCAATCCATTTGTGGGATTTTTGTTGGGAATATCAGATTTAACAGGGGGTAGTGATTGGTTCTATAATCAAGTCGGTAATGCTATTGATAAAATAAAGTAAAAATGGGATTACTTAAAAACATAAAGATATTATTTCTAAAATTTTTATTTCTTTTTTATACCTATTACAATAAAGGAAGTACTAAATCAATAGCATATTTTAGTGCTTTGATTGCACTGATGATGGTTTTGTTTTTGAACATATTTTCATTACTAATTCATTTTGATGTTATAGGGAGAAATTCAATTATAGCCCCAATGTCAATTAAATATCTGATTGGATTTATAATTTTTATGTTTCTTTTTCCTGTTATGAAAAGTATATTCAGAGAAAGAGATATGCTAAAAATTAAAATGAGTAAATTTGAGATGAAGGTAGGGTATATAGTGGTTGTAATGTATATTATTTTGTCTGTATTACTTCTGATATACACAATACAAAATAAAAATAGGTAAAACCTCAATTTCAATTCTCATTTTGTATTCAAAATTTTCCCTACCTTTGTAAAAAAACTTTTGTGTGCGTTGGAGTAATAAGAAGCATAAAATAAAAAAACACAAACCAACCGCCTCCTCTCCCGCGGAATTCAACAGATTTACTTATGCCGACAACAACCCTCTATCAGGCAAAGATATAGATGGAAATAAATGGATACCTTACGGACGATTTAGTGGACAACCAATATCTCCAAATAGAGTAGATGTTTTAAATAACATATATGAAATGGAGGCAGGCATTATGCGACAAGAAGAAAAACTTAAAAGAGCCATGGCACTAATAGATGCAGAATGGAGAGATTTTGTAACCGGAGGCACGCCCGTGATATATGTAGATGGAATAAAATTAAGTGATACGGAGGCGGATAAGTTGTCACAGATGGGATTAAGCGGTTTAGCGTGGATGTACAATGCTTCTACGATAGAGAGTTATGGTATTACATCTACTGGGAGTGGCAGTTGGATAAATCCTGCAGAGATGTTTTCTAATGCTACCTCAGCGGGCGTGTGGGTAAGATGGGATTTAGCCCAATCGTCTGAGGGCAACGGAAATTACACTTCCACTTATGTTCATCCTGTAACGGGGGAAACGGTTACTTATACTGATAACATGCTCAATGTGTATGTAATAGAAAGTTTTGTGCCTGCAATGCGACTTTGGTACAGGTTCTCTTGCTCTGGGCGGAGGAATAGGGCAAGGTGAAGGGGGTAATTGGGTGAATGCTTTGGACTTTAGTTTAGAGGTTGGCGAATTGGCAAGGCAATATAAAGTTTATGAAACATACGGAGTATCTGCCGAAACAGTAGAAAATGCATTGAAAAATGGATTGTATGTTCACACCAACGGAAAAATTTACAGCCAAAAGTTTAAAGGTAATCAGTATATTAGTTCCAAATCTGTTTCAAATAGTATAAGTACTGCCAAATTTGCCCGAAATTTAGGAAGAGGTATTACCCTTGTCGGAGTCTGGAATATCATTATATCAATTTGGCAGTAGTAATCAAACAGGTGCAGATTATGCAAGGTTAGCTGGAGCCGCATTTATAACTGGTTCTGCTTTCATTCCTGTTGTAGGGCCTTTTATTTCTATTGGATTAGGTATTGCTGATAGCTTTGGAGCATTCGATGAAATTTATAATTCATTCGGACATTAGCTATGGATTTTATATACATAATATTAGGAATGAATACTTTAATCGTATTTATTTACAAGCGTGATTGGTTATTGAGAAGAAAACCATTTTTGATATTGTTATTTGTCAACTTTCTGTTGTTAATCTTAGGTTATCTATTGCAGTATTATTCTGTTGGTAATCATAAAATGGTTGTTGTTTTAAAAATGCCTATGTTGTCTCAACTGCTGTTTATAGGATTGGTTATTATTTTTAGAAAGGTATATAATCGAGATCCAGTAGATACATTTTGGACAATGGATGTGAGCCTAATGAAAGATGGTATTTTTAATTTTTTCTTTTGGGTTGTGGCTATAATACTTCCTGTAATACTTATTTTTACTTTACTAAAGTAATTTAACAAATAAGCCCTGAAAAATATTGGGGTTTATTTTTTTACGCGACATATAAGTAAAAAAGTGTATAATTATTCACACGAAAAAAAAATTACTAACAATTACACATCCTTATATTTTTCAAATTTATCTCCTTCTGCACCAACATCAAACTACCTGCAAAGCAAGATTTCTTATCTGAAAAATTTTTTATTATTTTTGTAGAAAAACTTTTGTGTGCGTTGGAGCAGCAGCATAAAAGATGAATTAGAAAAAACCTCTTCCCGCCCTTACTTTAACACAGGCGAAGATCCACCGGGAGGGAAAAAGAAAAACACAAAAAGTGTGGACTTTGGCACTGGTTCTCTTGCTCTGGGCGGAGGAATAGGACAAAGTGAAGGGGGATGGGTAAATGCTTTGGATTTGGGTTTAGAACTTGGTGAATTGGCAAGACAATATAAAGTTTATGAAACATACGGAGTATCGGCCGAAATAGTAGAAAATGCTTTGAAAAACGGGTTGTATGTACACACCAACGGAAAAATTTATAGCCAAAAGTTTAGAGGTAATCAGTACATAAGTTCCAAATCTGTTTCAAATAGTATAAGTACTGCTAAGTTTGCCAGAAATTTAGGGAGAGGGATGACTGTAGCAGGTCTTATATTATCAGGGTATCAACTTTTAAATAGTCAAGGAACTATGGCAGATTATGCAAGGTTCACAGGTTCATTAATAATAATAGGTACATCTGCAATTCCAATTGCAGGACCTTTTATTTCTATTGGATTGGGCATTGCAGATAGTTTTGGAGTTTTTGATCCTATTTATAATTATTTCGGAAAATAAAATTTCAATGGATATCATTTTTTTGATAATAGGGTTGAGTACAGTTTGGATTTTTATGTTCAAAATTGAATGGTTGTTGCGTCCAAAAACATTCGCAATAAATATAATTTACGATATTTTATTGTTCGGTATTTCGTTTCTTTTGATAAAATATCCGTTGAGTAAACCTCAGTTTGTTTTATTATTGAGAATGCCGATGTTCTCATCAATTGTGTTTTATATTCTCTATAAAGGATTTAAAAGTATATACCAAAGAGACCCTGAAAATACATTTTGGGTATTTACAAGCAAATCTATTCAAGATGTAATATTTACTTTGTTGTTTTGGTTTTTAGGAGGCGGATTGCCTCTTGTTTTGGTAAGCATTTTGTTCCGATAAAATTACATAAATGGAATCTTGTTTTAATATGTAATAAATAAACCATCACATATTTCTCAATTATGTTTAATTCATTTCGCACCAAAATTTTCCCTATCTTTGTGTAAAAAAACTTTTGTGTGCGTTGGACCAGCGTCATAAAAGGAGAAATAGAAACCATCTCCCGTCCTTATTTTGACACAGGCGAAGACCCGCCGGGAGGGAAGAAGAAAAGTAGTAAAGGAGGAAAGAATACACAAAGTAATGGAAGTACTTATTTTACTGACGCTAAGTGGGATAACATAAATAAAGATATAGGTGCTTTTGATGTTGGTCATGGGGCAAAACAAGAAATCCTAGATTATACTTCGAGGATGGACCCTACCATTAATAAATTTGGATACATGAAATTAACTAAATTTGTAAGCAAAACATTATTTGGTGCGCAAGCACTTATGAGCGGCTATCAGGTATATAATGCATGGGAAACAAATAATCCCAATCTAAATGGGGTAATAGGTAAAGCGTCCTTGGATATAACAATTGGATTAATCTCACTTTATGGTGGTCCAGTTGGTTGGGGTGTAGGTGCAGTTTATTTCATTGGCGATATATACGGATGGTGGGGAAACTGGGGAGAACCTACACCTATTAAACCAACTAAAAAATAAAACCTATGATAAGAGTGCCTAAAATATATAGATACATCATTTACAAGTTATACACATGGAGCAATAAAAGAAAAACCGATACTCCTGTTACAAATGTGATACTCACTCTATCTTTTGTTCATTCTATACAATTACTCACTTTGAATGCTATCGTTTCACGTTTTTTTCCCAATCTTGATGTTTTTAACTATTTTGATGATTATACTGATAAAGAAAAAGAGAAATTTGTTGGTCTATTTTTTATTTTATTTTCTGCTTTGCACTATTTTGTATTATATAAAAAAGAATACTGGGACCAATACATTGAGGAATTTTCTCATGAAAGCGATTCAGAAAGGAAAAAAGGTACTATATGGGTAATATCTTATTTGATAGGAAGTATCGTGTTATATTTTATAATTTTATGGATATTGTTTGGCATATTACGATAAGATTCTCCAATATTTAAAATGCAACTAAATTTGTAAACTAAATTCAACTAATAAATGCAACTTTTGGAGTAAAAAAATTATATTTTTCAAGGAAAGGGAGAAAGAAAATATTCTTTCTCCTCTTTACCCTGATGGAGAGATATTATTTTTGTCCCTTTCCTTCCTAAAAAAGTTGCAAAATGAAACATCTCACCAAAGAGCAAAGATACGCAATAAGTGTAATGAGAACAAAAAATTATTCACTCAAAGAAATAGCAGAAGCTATTGGTAAAGACAAATCGGTAATTAGTAGAGAGTTAAAGCGAAATTGTGATAAACGGACAGGAGAATATAGATCTGATTTAGCACAACGAAAGTATGAAACACGAATGAGAAATAAACCTAAAAAGCGATATTTTACAGAAGAAATCAAAGCCGTTGTAGAGGAATTATTAGCGAAAGATCATAGTCCAGAGCAGATTGCAAATCGGCTCAAGAAAGAAGGGCGTCCTACAGTAAGCCATGAACGGATATATCAACATATATGGGAAGATAAAAAGAAAGGAGGTAGTTTATACAAGCACTTGCGAAGGCAAGGTAAAAAGTATAAAAAAAGAGGGAATAAAACCGATAATAGAGGCATTATCAAAAATAGAAAGGATATAGATTTAAGGCCTAAAGAGGTAGAATTCAAAAAACGATTTGGAGATTTAGAGATGGATACGATAATAGGAAAAAATCACAAAGGTTGTTTGCTTACCATCAATGATAGAGCAACGGGAATGGTATGGATAAGTAAATTACCGGGTAAAAATGCCCATATACTATCAGAAAAAGTAATACACACACTTTCACCAATAAAAGAGTATTTACATACTATTACAGTAGATAACGGAAAAGAATTTGCTGCACATGAAAAGATAAGTCAAAGATTAGGTGTAGAAATATATTTTGCAAAACCTTATCAGTCATGGCAAAGAGGAGCAAATGAAAATCTAAATGGGCTCATTAGACAATACTTTCCGAAGAAATTATCTTTTGAAAATATCACTGATGAACAGATACAAGAAGTGCAAGACAAACTTAATAACAGACCAAGAAAAAGATTGGGTTATCTCTCACCAATAGAGTGCTATACGCACATCTCTCCATCAAACGCTCTCTGTTTTTCTGCAACTTAATTTCTTCTTTAAGTTATACCAAAGATAATCAACTTCCCAAAAGATTCATACACCCTCCTCTATATCCTTTAACATTTCATCGTATAAAGTGTTTTTTCTTGTTTTGATCCCCTTACAATTTTTCTAAAAACTGCTTGTTTGAGTAGAGTTTTCTATAAATATTTACTCATACATCTATTTATTTTTCCAAGATTAAAATTTTATTTATATTTGCACCATCAAAAAGTTGCATTTGTGACTTGAATTCACCATATAATTTTCTGATATATCTGACCATTTTAATTTTTTTACATCAGAATATCTCAATCCTGTATAACAACTAAACAAAAAATATGAACCAACTATTTTCAATTTCGGTTCAGTTTCTTTCTCAAAAATATGAGTATGTAACTGCATTAGTTCATTTTTTGTTAAAAATGTTAGTTGCCCTTTTACCCACTTTGTCTTTACATCTTTCATTGGATTTTCTTGTAAATAACCCTCTCTTACGGCTTCATTTAAAACCGTTTTTATCAACCTCAATGCTCTATTTGCAGTATTGATATTGTTTTTCTTTTCATTGATGAGCCACATGTAATACTTCTTGGCAAAATCCCGGTCAAAATCTGCCCAGTTAAGATTAGGATTAAATTCTTTCAATTTATGATATTCAGTAAGATATTTTTTCCATCCTCCCCGTTTCAATAATTGCTGCTTTTCTTGAAACATTTTGCAATAGAAGTCAAAAAAATATGCTTTACAATCAAATTCATCATGAAGAATATCATGTATATCAATCTCTTTTCTTTTCAATGTATGATCAAGGATAATGTTGCTGATTCTGTTTTTCCAATATCCAATCATTACATTGGCCTTAACTGCTTCCGGATAAGTTCCTTTTACATAATCTCCCTTAAAGTGTTCCGGATAAGGAATGTAGCATTTCAATGACTTTTCGCTTTTCTTTCTTTTCAAAATAAGACGTAAGTATAGGTAGTGCTTATTACCAAGCTTACGCAAATAAAATTTATAAGTAATGTTTTTCATAGCAGGTTTGTTTTAGTGTGAAACATTGTGTGAAACAAACCTGCTGTTATCATTTTGAAGCCAAAGGTTTTATCCTTTGGAATCCCCCGAAAATAGTGCGATTCAGGAATCAGGAAATTTTTTCTTTGCCTGCTTTTTTGAAAAAATTCCCCATAAAGTCGGGATTTATCCCGACCGAAGCGTCGGGATGACTGTTTTTTTTTTGTGTCTAAAAATTTTGATATTCCTCATTTATACTTTTTTTTGTGAAACAAATGTAATAAATAGTTTTTAATGTTTTTAATGAAACCATTAAAGCACAGATAAAAATATATTTGTCCCGTGAATATTTTAAGTTATCTCAAATATTTAAATTACAAAAGCCAAATAAAACTGGATAGTTTAGCAATAGAGGACTTATCGGTAGAGATTCAATATAAACTTGCAAATAAAAACTATAATGACTATCTCATCAAAAAAACATGTCTGCATTATTTTCTGATTGCAGTTAGAAGAAAGAAAAAAGAACTTGATTTGATTTTTAATCAGGCAGAAGAAATCAATACATCAGATGAAGAGAAAATTAAATCCCGGATTGAAAAAATAAATCAATTAAAACTTAAACATTCCCACAAAAAAATTCTGTGTATGCTGGTTCTCGGATACACATACAAAGAAATTCGGGAAGAATTGAATTTGACTTCAAAGCAATTAAGGAACGTTATTTATTATTTTAAAAATACATTAAAGTATAAGACAATAAAATAAATTATGGTATATTAGAATAAATGAAAATATAATAATTATGTTAGAAGGATTGATTAACCCTGAACTCATTAAAAGTATTGTTAAGTCAGAACTTGATAAAATATGTCAAGGCAATGCAGGAGATTCATTCAAAATTGTTGAAAATGATGGAAACAAAATAAAGATAACAACTAAAAATACTTTTGTTGATAACGACATAAAAAGTTGTTCCGGACAAATAACCATTGAATATAAAGGTAAAGAAATTTCTTTTGTTCTATGATTAGCAATAGAAGGAAAAAGGCGGTTTTCATTATTTTTTTGATTTTTATTGTAATTGCTCTCATATATCTTTTTTCATACTATCTCAATAAAAATGATGATAGAGTCATATACGAAGGTCAAGGTAAAAGAATATATTTGACAAAAAAAATACCGTATAAAGATGGAAGAATAATGTATAACCTTGTATTGGAAGAAAAATCAACAGGAGAAAGATTTTTCATACTAGCTAATACTAAAAAAGGATTCAAAGAAAAAATGTTGGCCGATAGGATTTTGAACACTTACAACAAGGGATTGTTGAAAAGCTATGATTCTGTTGAAAGTGTCGGAATTACTATCAAAAAAATAAATTCTGATATTCATTCCAATTTAATTAAAACCAAAACACCAAAGGACATTATCAATGATATTAAAGACACTATTGATTTAAATAAATCTATATGAAATTTGATAAAGAGATTGTTGAAGAGGCAAAAAAAGAGGTTAGAAAAAGAATCAATCAAAATTCAATTGATGAAGCACAAGAAATAAAAACAGAAGAATCTTTTTCTTCTTCAAATAACAATGTAAATTCTACATCAGAAAATCAAGCAATATCGCAAGATAGTGTAATAGACGAGAAATTTAAAAAATTTGCCGACAAACTGCAAAATTATAGCGGAAGGGTTATTGTTGAATATGTAGATGATTTCAAATCTAACTTATTATGGATATATGCGAAGAAAAATAAAGTTGAGATTCCCAAAGAGGCATTTAAAATGCCCGAAGAAAGTAAAGACCTCTGCTCTACTCTTGTAGATTTTGCCATTCAAGATAAATTGTTGGAATATATTAAAAAATATCCACTCCTTGCAGCAGGAGCGCTTATATCCATCAATGCTATATCCGGTTTTGTTGTTATTAACGCTTTGAAGGAAAGCAAAGAACAAGGCAAGAGAGAAAATGATAAAAAACATGAAACAAAAGATACTGCTGAAGAAACAATCAATAACTTATGAATAATGATTGTATCTATTGTTGGTCCTCAAGGAAGCGGAAAAACTACCTTGTCAGAAAAATTAGCCCAAAAATGTTCTTTAGGTAGAAAGATATACTATTGTGGATTTATTCCTTCCCCATTTCAATATCTGAAAATTCAGGATTTAGATCAAATAAAAAAAGATGCTGTTATCATTATAGATGACGCCAATGCTTTTTTGATGTCATATAATTTGTTTGAAAAAAATTCTCCTCTGCGAGAAAGAATAATCATGAGCCGGCATTATCGCTTATTGTTGATATTTATATTCCACAGCATAGATGATACAATTAAATTTGTATACAGGCAAAGTCAATTTTTATTTATTTCCGAAAAATACCCGGATATTCATAAATTAAAACTGAAATTTGACGATTCTATCGGCAAGCCGGGTTACCGTTTTTTTCGCTCAAGGCGGTATTAATGTTTTTATTTCAGACAATTTTTATTGTTAATGTATTTTCTAAACAAAAAAAAACTATGAAATTATTCTTTTTAATTCTGATTGCATTCTTGGTGGGCATGATTGTGTATAAGAAAGCCATTGAACCAAGATTAGAAAAAATGTCATTCAATGATGACAATCAATAATCATTAACCAAAAAAATTAAAAATATGGATGAAGCAGTAAAAAGAACAATTGAAAATCTGGATGCGTCTGCATCTGAATATGGCTATTCTGCCGAAAATTATTCTGCGGAAGAACATGGACTAACAATCCCCAGATTAAAATTTCCCGGACGCCAAATTTCCACGCCGCACGCAGCTCAAACTAACTATTCTATCAATCCGAGAGTGGCTGCTGTTGGAGCCGGTGCATCTACATTTAAAGTTGATGTTCTTGTAAAAAAGTACGGAACAGGTTCAGGAAATTCCTCTAATCCTGTGTTTTTATTTGGTCCCAATGCTATTCTCGGTATTGGTGCAGGAGCCGGGTTAGATAATACAGTCGGTTATTTGTCTGTTAAAAACGCCGGACAAAAAACAAGATTTGCTGTTGTAAATGGAAAAAACGTTTTGACAATTTTTTATGGTGATGATACTAACAATCACACTTACACAATCACCCTTGGAACCGAGGGAGAGTATCCTTTCTTTCTAGGCACCTTGACAAAAAGTTCTTTTAAAGTTAAAGGCGTTCAAATAGAAATCAGCGACTCAACTCAAACGGCTCAACTTTCTCAAGCACTTGTTCATTTTGAATTGAACGCTTTCGGAAAGAGTCAAACTAATGATTTGACTACTCCAAGAGATTTGTATCAGCAACAACCCGGCGGCGTTTTCATCCCGCATCAATTTGAAATCGGGCCCAACAAAGGATTAATCACCAATGTTCTTGCCATTGACGGATTCACCGTTTCCTACTATTTCTACATTGCTTAAAAAAACTTTATGGCAAAAAGAAGAGGAAATTTATTCAAAAAATTAGGCGAAGGTGCCAGAAAAGCCCTAAACAAACTTAAAGATTTAGGCGAAAAGGCCATCAATACCGGCAAAGAGGCAGCATTGTTTGTCGCCTTTTTGCCACTTCGCCCTATTGCTGTAACATTCTTAAAAAGACGTGGGCATAAAGTATCTTTAACTACCAAACCATCCGAATTGATTCGTTTGGTACATCAAGAAATGAAAAAACGTAACTACTCTGCCGATGGAGTAACTGATGTTTTTGATTATTCTGCCGAAGATTTTGGGCTCACAGTCCCGGAAGTAGAAGATTACGGATTCACGCCAACACCCGAAATGATTACGGCAGCCATTCAGTTTCTCAAGCAGATTTTTGATAAGATAAAAGAGAAAAAACAAAAAGGAGAACCATTATCAGAAGATGAGAAATCAATTGATGAACAAGCAGCAAGTATTGATGCTCAATTAACTGAAGCCAAAGAATCGGCAAAAGAACTTTTGGAGGCAGAAAAGAAAAACGCCACAAGTCCAAACAAAACTTATATCATTATTGGTATCGCCGTCCTATTGATTCTCATTTTAATTTTGATATTCAGAAGGAAATGAAACCGGCTTTGTTCAATCACGTATATGAAGTAACTTGCCCTTGCGAAATTAGAGACAGCGAGGGCAATTTGCTTTATTACAGAAAAAAAAAAGCAGATTTTTAGTTCCCCTTACCGATAATATTCAGGTAATAAAAGGTAAGGCAAAGTATCTATATCAATCCAACAACCCTTACAATATTCCCGACATTCCTAATCCCTCCGGGTGGAAGATAAATTTTGTTTATGACAATGTTTCTAAAAAAGCACAGATTTTAATTGATAGAAACAAAAAACACTCCATTGTAAGATTAGATAAGAATATCTTCTTTGACAAAGAAATTCCCTCCGGCGTAAAAAGTTTTATCGTATTTCATGAAATAGGACACATCTTTTTCAGAGAAAAAGAAGAGATGGCCGACAAATATGCTTTTTACCAATCTCTGAGAAACGGCATATCTCCTTTTCTTTGCTATGTAGCTATTCGGGCTTTTATGCCGCCCAGCTACAATTACAGAATAGTAGAAATGGGCAAAAATCTCCTTATCAATAATCACTTAAAAAATATGATTGACTATGAAAAACTTTAATCCCATTGTTTTTATACAGATAGCTGTCATGATTTTGGTTTTGTATATCATCTATAAGATTTTTTCCGGAGTCAAAAATATATTTGCAACGGTCGGCAGTACATTCAATACATCCGCATCAGAACAGGAAGCGGCAGCAGAGACAACCTATGATGATGTTCAATATCTGGACCCAACAATAGGATTTAAAGTTTTAGTAGAAAAAGGATATTCCGGCCAAAAAATCAATAATTATTTTGATAAAATAAAATTTAGAAGCAATGATGCCGATAATGTGGCAAAATTGATTCATGACTCTTTTGGTGCATTTAATGATAATGAAGCACAAGTATATAATGCTTTTCAATCTATTCCTACCAAAGTGGCTGTTTCTTTGGTAGCACACCGATATAAGAGCATTTATGGAAAAGATTTAAGAAGTGTTTTAACTGACAAACTCAATACATCAGAAGTACAAACAGTAATTAAAATAATATCCAAAAAGCCAAAATTATGAAACTGAAATATGTTTTTGCTTTTATTCTAAATATACTTCCTGTGTTTATTACTAAAATTATCATTGATAACAAAGAACTTTTCACCGTATTGACAATTTTAATAGCCATTGATACTGCCACAGGAATAGCGGCCTCTATTAAAACAAAAAAACAAATCACCAGTTGGCGGATGTTTATCGGCATTTTTTTGAAATTGGTTTTTTTGGAAGCAATTTTATACACAGGAGCAGCCATTCAGAAATATATTGAATATGATTTTATCGGCTGGGCATCTATTGTTTTGTGCAGCATAGAAATTTTTTCTATTGATGAGAATATCAACAAAGTGTTTGGTTTTTCAATCATTACCACTATCAAAAAAATATACGATACCAACAAAGAACTTTTAGACAAAATAAAAAATTAATTATTATGGAAATATCTCATGGCTTTTATACCAATCAAACAAACATAATCAACCCATATAATGCTCTTTTGCTCAAAATAACAACAAATGGCTCCATTATATCAGCCAATGAAATGGGAATAGGAACAACTGACGATTTTCATGGAAAATCATGTCTTATATCTCTTAATTTATCTGGGACAATTACGACTGTATTACAGCCCGTTAAGATACTTTTATGTAATAACGAGATTGCTGTTTATTCAACAAGTAATTCAAAGCACACACTATATTGCAAGGATTTTCAATACTATGTAATTTTTGATAAAAATAATATTATAAAATTAGATGTAACAGATGGACGAGTTGATATCTTTGGAACAATGATAGTAACTGAACTTAATTTGTCTTGATATGCAAATTGCTATTCCAGAATATTCCTCAAACACCAATAATATCAACCCAAACCAAATCAATTACTATCATTTTTATACACTTTACGATACAATAACACTCATAGATGAATTTATTATCACAACACAAATATTCAATTTTGTCATATCTACTCAAAAAAAATACCTGTGCGAAATTACTTTTTTTGGTGGAATAGATGCGCAGGCAAACACAAATTCTGTTGCAGGTTTTGATATTTTCGGATACCCCTTCATCAGAATAAGAGCATACGAACCGTTTGTGCCATTAAATATCAATAAAATGCAAATTGTTATTACGCCCACAGACCCCAATAATCCTGTCAAATATATCATCAATCCTATACAATTCCGAATACTTGGAGTTGGAACCATTTTAATGACACCCATCAATGTTTAATGAAACCCAAATAAAAAACATTGAAATTCTTAAATCTGCCGCAAAAAAAGCCGGCATAACTAACCCTTTGTCCATCAATGCTTTTTTGTCCATCATATACAAAGAAAGCGGTTTTATCCCACAAACTGAAAAATCTTACCGTAATACCCCCAATGATCGCATAAGAAGAATCTTTGCCGCCACCAGAAATCTTTCTGATGACCAACTCAATGCCATCAAACAAAACGATATTCAATTTTTTGACCTGGTCTATCTAAAAAATCCCGGTCTCGGCAATAAATATCCCGGCGATGGCTATAAATACAGGGGCAGAGGATACAACCAAATCACCGGTAGAGCCAATTACGAATATCTTTCCAAAAAATTAGGCATTGACCTGGTCAATAATCCCGATTTACTCAATCAACCCGAAATTGCCGCAAGGGCGGCCGCCATCTATTTCATAGATAGATTTTTAAATAATGCCGGCAAACTCAAATACTACAATGCCAAAAACATCAACGACTTCAAAACCATTGATGATGCCGTTCTTGCCTTTTTTCACGCCAATGCCGGTTGGGGAAAAAGCTTTGAAGCCATTAAAGCCGATGTTACAGGAGGGCTTGCAAAAGCGATGGAAATATCTAAACAAATATCTACATTCATAAAAGACAATCCGGGAAAATCCGGGATATTTTTTATTGCCCTTATTTTATTAGGACTTTTTGTGTGGCTTATTTTTTTCAAATAAAAAATGAAATGGCTGATTGCAATTATTCTAATCCTTTTAATAGTATTACCGCCCTATGGCGACGAGCCACCGTTATTGGCTGCATTATTATCTTTATAGCATGCAGCCCGCAGAAAAAATTAGAACGGCTTATTAAAAAACACCCGGAACTGGTGCAAAAAGATACCATCATTGTCAGAGACACCGTCTACACCAAAGACATACACACCGATACCGTGTTTTTTTCTTTCAAAAAAACTGATACTTTTTATTTAGAAAAAGAAAAACTCAAAATTCAAATCATCAAAAAATATGACACGCTGAAAGTATCCGCAGATGTAAAAAGAGATACCGTTTTTTTGGAAAAAAAAATACCCGTAGAAAAACTGGTAGTAAAAAAAGATTTTTCGCCCATACTCAATAAACTGATTATTCTTTCGTTGTTATTTTTAATCATCATTTTTTTGTATGATAAGAGAAAAAATTAAATGGTTAGACCCTGTAACACAGGGAATTTTGATTGCTATACTTGCAATGATTGTTTTTTTGATAATGAAAAAAAGGTTTTTAGGAGTAGTATTATTAAGCACTTCCGCTTTAAGATTAGGATGGTCTATCAAAAAAGAACCCGGGCTGATTTTAGAGAATGACTATCCCGGAGAATTTTTCATTAAGCCGGAAGAAGGTCCCTGCGACCCGGTCAAAATAAAACCTGACACGCCGCTGCCCATAGCAGTAGATGGCATTAATATCAATGGCCGCATTTTCAAGGTCAGAAGCGGCACCAATGTAAAAATTACAAAAGACGGCAGCATCATCACCTACTCGCCCATCAGTCGTTTGCTGAACGAATACATAGACATCAAAAAAATGAGTAAAACAGATAGAGAATGTTGGGGGCAATTACTTTAATTTAGCAGGTGTTTTAGAAACAGATGCAGAATTTTTTTGATTGCGTTCACATTCTTCCAATTGCTTTTTGAGCAAACGAATCGTTTCTTCCTGGGCAGAAATGGTTTTTTCATACAAATAAATTTTTTCCTGCAAATCTTTAATTTGCTGGGATTCCGAACTCGTTTTTTTTATCATATCACCCTTACCGGTTATCAACCATTCTACATTTAGGTCTTCGTTGTTAATTACAATTTCATATATTTTGGAATAAGTCACATTTCCAGATGAATGAAAAAAATTATGATGTAAATTATTCCTCTACAAGTTAATAAGTAAACGGATAGAAAGATTCAATATGGAACCAAGAATACTGTTTTGTCTTTACACCAAAAAAGAGTATTCAAGCACGTTTGATAAGTATGTAGATGATGAATATAAGAATGTTTCTGTTTTTTAATTAAAAAACAAAGAAACAAACAGTATAACAATAAAAAAGAAAGCCAATAAGTATTCATAAATTCTCGGAGATTTTTCATACTTCTGTTTAAGCGTTTCACAATCGGTATTTTTTATTTCTTTTACTTTTTGAACATGATCCAGTAAATACCCAACCCCAAAAGCTCCCATTACAATAATCAATTCCTTCTGCATAAGAGTATTTTTTTTGCAAAGATAGTTAATTTTTTTACACCTATCAAAATGTTTTTTTAACATTGACTGCCCCTATTACTGCCCCTATTTAAAAAATTAAACCATAAAAAAATCCTACTACTTACTACAAAACAAACAAAAGCCCAGTAAATACAATAATTTACAATGTAGTAGGAATGTAGTAAGAATGTAGTAAGATACTACATTTTGTAGTAGGATGTTACAGAAAAAATTTATCTTACTACACGGGAAAACCGCACCAGTCCTGCAATATAGCCATTTTGTAGTAAGTAGTAGCAATTTTTTGTAAAAAAAAACTTTTCACTCTCCACAGATTTGTTAAAATGTTAATTTGTAGTAGGATGTTACAGAAAAAATTTATCTTACTACACGGGAAAACCGCACCAGTCCTGCAATATAGCCATTTTGTAGTAAGTAGTAGCAATTTTTTGTAAAAAAAAAAACTTTTCACTCTCCACAGATTTGTTAAAAGTTCCATTTCTCCATCTCCCGGAATTTAATTGGGTCCAATATCCGGGCATATACTTGTGTAATTTTTATGTCCGAATGTCCTAAAATTTTACTAATAACTTCAATAGGTATTCCAAGCTCAATACTTACTGTAGCAAATGTATGTCTGGCAGTATGAAAGGTTAGCCGCTTATTTATCCCTGATTTTTCAGCTATTATTTTAAGATATTGGTTTGTTTTGGCATTGGAATAGCACTTAAATACAAGAGAAGTATCTTTGTTTTGATTTTCAAGTATTTTTTTTGCTTTATTATTCAATGGCACTAAAACTTCATTATTTGTTTTTTCCTGGATTATTTTGATATAATTTTCTGATATATCTGACCATTTTAATTTTTTTACATCAGAATATCTCAATCCTGTATAACAACTAAACAAAAAATATGAACCAACTATTTTCAATTTCGGTTCAGTTTCTTTCTCAAAAATATGAGTATGTAACTGCATTAGTTCATTTTTTGTTAAAAATGTTAGTTGCCCTTTTACCCACTTTGTCTTTACATCTTTCATTGGATTTTCTTGTAAATAACCCTCTCTTACGGCTTCATTTAAAACCGTTTTTATCAACCTCAATGCTCTATTTGCAGTATTGATATTGTTTTTCTTTTCATTGATGAGCCACATGTAATACTTCTTGGCAAAATCCCGGTCAAAATCTGCCCAGTTAAGATTAGGATTAAATTCTTTCAATTTATGATATTCAGTAAGATATTTTTTCCATCCTCCCCGTTTCAATAATTGCTGCTTTTCTTGAAACATTTTGCAATAGAAGTCAAAAAAATATGCTTTACAATCAAATTCATCATGAAGAATATCATGTATATCAATCTCTTTTCTTTTCAATGTATGATCAAGGATAATGTTGCTGATTCTGTTTTTCCAATATCCAATCATTACATTGGCCTTAACTGCTTCCGGATAAGTTCCTTTTACATAATCTCCCTTAAAGTGTTCCGGATAAGGAATGTAGCATTTCAATGACTTTTCGCTTTTCTTTCTTTTCAAAATAAGACGTAAGTATAGGTAGTGCTTATTACCAAGCTTACGCAAATAAAATTTATAAGTAATGTTTTTCATAGCAGGTTTGTTTTAGTGTGAAACATTGTGTGAAACAAACCTGCTGTTATCATTTTGAAGCCAAAGGTTTTATCCTTTGGAATCCCCCGAAAATAGTGCGATTCAGGAATCAGGAAATTTTTTCTTTGCCTGCTTTTTTGAAAAAGTCCCCCGTAAAGTCGGGATGACAGGACTCGAACCTGCGACCCCCACGTCCCGAACGTGGTGCGCTACCAACTGCGCTACATCCCGATTTCAACTGTTACAGGACAATGATCACTATGTACAACATCCGATAAAATTTTTGAACCCTTTAAGTATTTTGACATTTCTTGCGTTACAATGTGATAGTCAATCCGCCAACCTAAATTTTTGTGACGAGCTCCTGACCTATAACTCCACCATGTATACTGATGAGGCAATTGATTAAATACTCTAAACGCATCTTTATAACCATATTCCAAATACTTATCAAACCATGCCCTTTCCTCAGGTAAAAATCCAGACATGTGCTCGTGCTTTTCAGGACTATGAATATCTATCGGCTTATGACAGATATTGTAATCTCCACTTAAAATCAAATTCGGTTGCTTTCGTTTTATTTGATTCACGTAATCTAAAAAATAATCCAACCATTGCATTTTAAACGCTTGCCTTTCATCCCCACTGCTTCCACTCGGATGATACGCATTAATGAATGAAAAGTTCTCAAAATCTAATTTGATAAACCTTCCCTCCTGATCATAAATAGAATTCTCGCAACCGTATTGAATATTATTGGGCTTAATCTTTGTAAATACAGCTACTCCACTGTAGCCCGGCTTTTTCGCAGGAAACCAGTAATGATAATACCCCAATGCTTCTAACTCTAAAGTACCTATATCCTCTGGTCTTGCCTTAATTTCCTGTAATCCGATAATGTCTGGATTTTCAACTTTTAGCCATTCAAAAAAACCTTTGGAAATAGCGGAACGCAAGCCATTTATATTGTAAGTAATAATTTTCATTTTCTAATAAAAGTTCGGGAACAAATCTACAAAATAGATAACAAATAAATCTAAAATTTCAAACCTAAACCAATTCCTAATGTTGACATTAATTGAACTCTGGGGCCATAAATATCATTGGGATGATCAAACTTACCATCTTTGTTCCAATCTCTGATTATTATTATATCATCGTCATAAAGCATTTGATTGAGAATGCTTATAGTAAGTATTTTAGTTAATTTAATTGTAATCAAATTATTAAAAACAACGTCCATATTTTGCGGATTATGAAAGTAGTTACTAAAAATGTCCAGATAACTATCCCAGGAAATCATCTTATTTAAATCCTTCTTAAATCGAATTGTCAAACGCCCGCCATATTCTAATCTAATTTTTTTTCCTCGCTTAATCAAAGTGCCAGTATTCATATCATACACAGCTTTTTCAACACCAAAAGCACCTGCATCGGCGAGATATTGCCTGCTTACTATCGTTGATTTACCAGAAATCGGAGAAAAGGAAATTGATAAATAATCAACGGGCTTATAGTCCGTACCAAATGCTAATTGTATATATGCCGGTGAAAAAAAATCAGACGTTGCTCTACCAACTATTGAATCGCCAATATAATTATAACCTGGAGCAAACTGCGTTCTAAAATCCAACATTGCCGAATAGAAAAAATGATTGATATGCGTTTTAGTATTAAATTTTGAAACAAATAAAATTTGGTCTAAATTTTTTTTGAACAATTTATCAAAACCCGGTCTATTTAGCCCATATTGAGCATCTAATTTATTTGTCCAATTTATTATTCCTTTTGTATACTCAATATTAAAATTAAGAATAGAATTGACAGCGATATTATTTTGTCCCCCACCCTGCCAATTACTCAATGCTGTTTGACTATAATTTAATCCCAAAAATCCAGAAGATTTCCAATATCTAGTTGAATCCTGAGCTTGTGTAATGTTGAAATAAAACATTACTAAAGCGATGATTAATGAACCGATAACAACATTATTTCTACCCATAGTATCTTTAATAATTTTAAAGATTAATAACAAAACTACTTTTGGTTATTTTTCAAAATATCCCGAATTTCAGTTAATAATACTTCCTCTTTGGATGGAGGATGCGGCATTGATGGTTTAGCTTCCTCTTGTTTTTTATTCACCCTGTTAATCATTTTAATGACTATAAATAATGCCAATGCCACTATTAAAAATGTAATCACATTGGATACAAACATCCCGTATTTGATACCAGTTCCAGGAATTACTAAGTCCTGAATATTAGTGAGATGTGCGGCTTTTAATGCAGGAGTTAATATAGCAGGCGTGATAATGTCATCTACTAAAGATGAAACAATTTTTCCAAATGCTCCACCAATCACCACACCCACTGCCATATCCAATACATTACCTCTTAATGCAAATGCTTTGAATTCTGAAATAAAACCCATAATTTTAATTTTTGCTCAAAGAAAAACAAAAAGATTTAGAAATTAATGTAGCAAACATCACAACTCAATAAAGTTCTTATATTCTCCAATCCTCCATCCTGTAAAATTTTCAATACCATAAAGTATTTTATCCTTCATAGATAATTTTACTCTTCTTTTATCATAATTAAAATGCCAATTGTATTTTTTAATTCTTTCCTGCATAACCTGTGGATGAGTACCTGAAAATTTCTCAAGAATGTCGTTTACTTCATAGTTCATAATTTTCTTTTCATTTAGATTCTCTTCTAACCAATTGTCATCGTGCCAGTACTTGTGAAATTGCTTTTGTTTTTCAAGTTGTGCAAAAGGATGACGCACCCAACCATAATGATAAATAAATGCACCTGTATCTTTAACTTTTAATTTTTTATTTTCAATCGTTCTAAAACCTTGCGCATCTTTGTAAGACACAATATCAGGGAAATTCCGAATGATACGAATTTCTTTTCTGTACCATTTCCTTGAAACAGCCACATAATCATAATTGCCAAAAAAATGATGATAATGAAACAATAAGCCATCTACTTCCTGTTGATTCAAATAAGTATGCATTGCGTTGTAAATTTTATCATAATCCTGTTCGTGCACCACTTCATCACTTTGAATATAAAAACACCAATCATAATCTTGTGGAATATGCGATTTAGCTTTATTCGTCTCAATAGATAATACCTTACCACCTTCTCGTAAATTATCATCCCACACTGAATGAACTATTTTAATTTTATCTGAAGGAATGGAATGAATCATTTGTTCTGTATTATCTTCGCTTTGCCCAATGGATACAATAAAAATATCTACTAATGGTAAAACAGATAAAATTGATTCTCTAACAGGATAATCAAATTTTTCAGCATTTCGTATAATTGTAAAGCCCGCTACTTTCATATTAATCAGGATAAAATAAAGGATTGGCAGATGTTGAATAAATTAATGCAACAGCATACGCATTAATGCCGTGTTGTGCTCCCACATATCCAAGCCCTTCATTAGTTGTGGCTTTTATAGATACTTGCTGTTCAGTTATGTGCAATGTTTTCGCAATCTTTGCCTTCATCTCAGGAATGTAGGGCTTAATTTTAGGAGCTTCCATTACTAATGTAGCATCTATGTTGGAAATAGCATATTGATTTTCTAATAACAATTCCCCCACTTTCTGCAATAATATTAAACTTGAAATGTTTTTATACTTTTCATCAGTATTCGGAAAATGCCAACCTATATCCCCAAGTGCAGCAGCACCTAATAAGGCATCACAAATCGCATGCAATAATACATCGGCATCACTATGCCCATCTAATCCAAAATCAGCCGTTTCAATTTTTACTCCACCTAATATCAATGGTCTGCCTTTCACAATCCTATGAACATCATATCCAAATCCTATTCTAAATTTCATAGATATAATTTTTATTTATTAAAGCAATTATTATCATAAATTTTATTTATAATCCGATTTTATCTCTACTCCCCACAACAGCGCTTTAAGAATTTCAACCTGTTCAGCCGAAATTAGAGTTCCTCTTATATCAAGGTATTCTAAATTTCTTAGTTCAGAAATACTATCTGGTAATTTTGAAATTTTGGTATTTCTAAATGAAAGTACCCGAAGTTTTCTTAAACGATAGATATTCCATGGTATTGTTTCTAATGGATTATTTTCTACCACAAGTGTTTCGAGATTTTCTGCTGTATAAAGGTTATCGGGCAAGGCATAAGTATTGGTTTTATTCAGAACTAAAGTTTTTAAGTTAGAATTTCTAAATAAAACTTTAGGACAACTGTCCAATGGTGTATTTTCAATCACTATTTCTGAAAGTTTTTTTAAATACTTGATATTCTTGTGAATTTTCAATGTATCTTCATTATTGTATATTTTGAATGTCTTAAGATATTGACAAGCAATAATGCTATATGGAATACTATCCATTTTAGCATTACCCATTTCAAGGTATTGCAGATTGGGAAAGTTAATGAATGAACATTTTATATTGAGTAGGTTATTCAAGGATGAAAAATAAACCAGATTGTGCAATTCACAAAAAGATTCCGGTAATTGTGAGATACCATTTGAATTTAGTTGTAGATTCATCAAATTTTTTAA
Source organism: Bacteroidia bacterium (assembly GCA_026003255.1). Lineage (GTDB taxonomy): Bacteria > Bacteroidota > Bacteroidia > B-17B0 > Aurantibacillaceae > BPGX01. The sequence goes on from BPGX01000013.1 coordinate 26,864, forward strand.
TTGATTAATTTTATTGAAAAGTTTTGGATCAATGGTCTGATAACTTAAATCTAATTTATAAACTTGATTAGATTGCTTCAATGCCGTCTTTAAATCCTTAAATACTTCTGCATTGAAAGGTCCGTAAATGTCAAATGGCTGTTGAGAATAACAATAATTCTGGATAAGCAACAATCCCAGGAAAACATAAAATTTAGAAATCCTCTTTTTCAATTCTACTAATTTATTCGGCTTAAATGTAAGAACTTAAATAAAAAAATAGGAAAATAGATTTCATAACTATTCCACGCTCTCCCCAATCAATGTCGTGCTGGTACATTGTGTAGCCACTACTTTTACATACTCTCCTTTTTGATGGTGCTTTTTTGGAAATACAACTACGACATTTTGCGAATTTCTGCCCATCCACATTTCAGATGATTTTCTTGAATCACCTTCTATTAGTACCTCGTGAATTTTTCCTACTTGTTGTTGTACCTTTTCTGCGCTGTGTTGTTGTTGTAAAGCAATAATTTCATTCAATCTGTTTTTCTTAACTTCTTCTGGCACATCATCCTTGTATTTTCGTTCTGCTAAGGTTTTAGGACGCTCACTGTACATAAACATATAAGCAAAATCAAACTTCACTGTTTTCATCAAATTCAGTGTTTCCTGATGATCTGCTTCTGTTTCACCACAAAATCCTGCAATAATATCTGTTGATATAGCACAATCGGGCATATAGCGACGAATGGCATCAATACGGCTTAAATACCACTCCGCTGTATATCCCCTATTCATTCGTTCTAATACTGGATTACTTCCACTCTGCACTGGTAAATGAATATATTTACATATATTGGAATACTGTGCCATTACTTCCAATACTTCATCGGTCATATCTTTGGGATGGGAAGTAGAAAAACGAATGCGTAATTGTGGATCTACTTCTGCTACCATTTTCAATAGTTTCGCAAAATTTACAGCATTTCTATCTTGTCCTTTTTTTAATAAATCCTTTTTAGCACCATCGCCATTCCAATAATACGAATCTACATTCTGTCCAAGCAATGTAACTTCTTTATATCCTTGTTTTAATAAATCTTCCACTTCTTTCAGGATTGAATATGGATTTCGGCTTCTTTCTCTTCCTCTCGTAAAAGGCACAACACAAAAACTACACATATTATCACATCCCCGCATGATTGTAACAAATGCAGTAACACCATTCGAATTCAAACGTACAGGGGAAATGTCTGCATAGGTTTCTTCTTTACTGAGAATTACGTTCACCGCCTTTTTACCATCTTCTGCATCTTCCACTAACTCTGGCAAAGAACGATACGCATCAGGTCCTGCAACAATATCCACTAATTGCTCTTCTTCAAGCAGTTGATTTTTCAAACGCTCCGCCATACAGCCCAGTACGCCAATAATAGTATTTTTTTGTTTTTTAAGTTGTTTTAATTCACGAAGACGATAACGAATTTTTTGCTCTGCATTATCCCGAATGGCACAGGTATTCAGTAAAATAAGGTCTGCCTGTTCTGCTTCCTGTGCCAAACGAAATCCTCTTTCAGATAAAATAGATCCTACAATTTCGCTATCAGATACATTCATCTGACAGCCATAGGACTCTATGTAAAATGTTTTTTGAGACATAGTTGAAAATTTATTCCACAGTCACACTTTTAGCTAAATTACGAGGTTGATCTACATTACAACCTCTTAATACCGCTATATGATAAGCCAATAACTGCAATGGTATTACCGAAATCAATGGGCTGAGTGCTTCATCGGTTTCTGGAATCTCAATTAAATGGTCTGCAAATTGTTTTACATGCTTATCACCAGCAGTTACAATCGCAATAATTTTTCCCTTACGGGCTTTCACCTCTTGTATATTGCTTAATACTTTCTCATAGTTCGGACCTTTGTTGGCTAAAAATACAACAGGCATATTTTCATCAATTAACGCAATAGGTCCGTGTTTCATCTCAGCAGCCGGGTAACCCTCCGCATGAATATAAGAAATTTCTTTGAGTTTTAAAGCACCTTCTAATGCAATGGGATAACCAAAGCCTCGACCTAAATACAGGAAATTTTTAGCATCTTTGTATATATTTGCAATTTCCTGAATATATTTATCACTTTCCAATACTTGCTCAATCTTTTGAGGAATGGCTTCTAATTCATACAACAATGAACGAAAACGATTAACAGGTAAAGATTTTTTTAACTGAGCAATGTGTAAAGCCATTAATGTCAAAACAGTTACTTGCGCTGTAAATGCCTTTGTAGATGCCACACCAATCTCAGGACCAGCGTGTGTATAACTTCCGGCATGTGTTGCCCGGGCAATAGAAGATCCCACAACATTACATATTCCCAATACTGTAGCACCCTTTTGCTTTGCTATTTCTATCGCTGCTAATGTATCAGCCGTCTCCCCACTTTGAGAAATAGCAATAACCACATCATCAGGATATATGATTGGATTACGATAACGAAACTCTGAACCATATTCTACTTCTACAGGTATTCTTGTAAAATCTTCTAGTAAGTATTCCCCTATTAATCCTGCATGATAAGATGTACCACAACCCACAATAATGATTCTCTTTGCTTTGGCTAATGTGTCTTCATAATCTTTAATTCCCCCTAAAAACACTTTCCCTTCACTAGCATTAATTCTTCCTCGCATGCTATCTTTAACGGACTTGGGCTGTTCAAAAATTTCTTTCAACATGAAATGTTCATACCCTCCTTTTTCAATGGCTTCTAATTCTAAAGTCAATTCTTCAATATATGGCGTGATTTCTTTTCTATCTTTTAAATTGACAATTTTAATATCTTCTCCTTTTTTAATCACCGCTACTGTTTCGTCATCTAAATACACAACATTTCTGGTATATTCTATAATAGGTGAAGCATCGGATGCAATAACATACTCATTTTTACCAATCCCAATTACCATCGGGCTACTCTTTTTAGCTACAATCAAAGTATCCGGATTTTCTTTATCTATAATCACTATCGCATAAGCTCCGACAACCTGATTCAATGCCGCTATTACAGCATTTTCCAATGATAATTTATCATGATGTTGAATATCTTCAATAAGATGCACAAGAACTTCTGTATCTGTTTCAGATAAAAATTGATGTCCTCTTTTTTTCAATCCTTCTTTAAGCGATGAATAATTTTCAATTATACCATTGTGAATGATGGCTAATTTTTTATTCTGCGATAAATGGGGATGCGCATTTATATCATTGGGTTCGCCGTGTGTAGCCCATCTTGTATGAGCAATACCAATGTTACCTGAAATATCCTTATCCCTGCAGTATGCATCTAATTCCGAAACTTTACCTTTCTTTTTGTAAACATTAAGTTCGCCTTTTTCATTTAATAATGCTACACCAGCACTGTCATATCCCCTATATTCTAAACGATACAAACCTTTAATCAGAACTGGAAAGGCATTTTTATCGCCTACATATCCAACTATACCACACATAAATTTTTTGCCTTAAAGTTACGAAAACAAATTTATAAGAAATGATATAAATGAAAGAAGATTAATTTTTCTGAATAATAACCTTTTCTCTTGAAAGTATTTGATTACAATTACTCTTCCATTCTATAAAATAAAATCCATCTTGAAATGCAGACAAATCTAACTCTAATTTTGCATTTACCACTTCTATTTCATGCACTTTTCTGCCATTAATATCCTTGATTAAGATTTTAGTTTTTTCATTAATTGGAGGATATGTAAAAATGTTTAACTTCTCATTGGCTGGATTAGGGAAGAGTATCATTTGATAGGTTGTGGTTCTTTCGGATTTTGTAAACTGCTGAACCGAGACAGTCATCAAACTATCCAAGTTAATATTTTCATCACCGGGCTGATAAAGTGCAAACATAAAAGAGTCAAAAAACATTTCATCAGTGGTCTGATAGCCCGCTATCATTGTTTGAGGGGGATTGTTGGGATTATTGGGATTGGAAGAAGTATTATCATAAGTATGCACGCCTATCCATTTATAGTTGGCTGGAACTATTACAGGTTTCTTAAAAAAATAATAGCCCTGCCAATCAAAATCCCAGTTAGTAATTCTTATTAATTTAATTGTATCAGAGTAAGATGGAGATACAGCATAGTTAACAATGCTTTTACCAATAAGGTGTTGATGAGGGTGTGCTGATAAAACAGTAATTGGTACAAAAAACTTACAATTTGCAAAGATACCACTGCCAGGGCATTCGTTAGTATATGTTTGTATAGCACCGTCAGGAATGTTCAAATTCCAATTTTGAAGAAGAGGTGCTGTATATACTTCTCTAATGTTGGTTTCATTTAATGGATATAGGAATAAACGTACCTTTGTAGAATCTACCTGTCCTATGCTTCCTTTCGGATAATGTAATTGAAAAACAATATTACAATTAGGATATAATGGTATTCCAAACTTTGCCGGATAAATAGATGGTAAAACAACTGCTCCTGCCCCCGGATCATAACCCGCCAAACCAAATTGCCCCATTACATTAAAACAATTCGTATAGGTAGTAGGTACATTAGGTTTAGAACTACTGGTATCTGCCGTTACAATAACATGATGCACAATTGCAGGATTACCAGGAACAATTTCCACTGCTTTTACATAGCGCAAAACAGGATTATTTAGTGGTATTGAAAAACAAACATATTCATCGCTTGTTGTGGCCTGTGAAGTATGTAAAGGAATTTTAACTTCAATATCAGGAGTACCCGTTAGTTGATAAACATTAGTGTAAGTAGGTGGAGCAGGCGCGTTAGCCAGATTGCCTTGGGGTGTTCCATTATTTACCCAATCTACAATCTTCTGAACTTCTGATGAAGACAAAACTCTTTCGTGAATAAATCTTGTATAATTTGTATCAGGTGGCCATGGAGGCATGATTCCATTCTCTACATCATACTTTATTATGTTTTTGTATGCCACAGCAGTTGTATAATCCACTAAAGAAAATGGAGCAATACCTCCATTATGATGACACTGTGTGCATTTGTTATAGAAAATAGGTGCTATATCTTCTGCCCACGTCGGTGTCTGAGCGTGACCAATTATTTGAAACCAGCATATTAACCCATATAATACTCCCAATTTGTAAACAATATTGCTTTTCATCATATTTTTTTGTAACAAATATACACAATTTTTTTAAATAACACACCAACGAATAAAAATCTTGAAAAAATCTGTGCCCTGTTAAATAATTGCTGTATTTAACAGGGTAAATCTGTGGCATCTGTGTTCTATGGTTTTTAGTTTATTCAAAAAAAGATTCATAGAAAAAATATACAACAACTTATTGCAGAACCTGGGATAAAATTAAATTTCAAACTCAAGGTTTAATTCTTCTTGAAACAAATTTGTTTTCATCTCTAATCAAGTACTTCTTTGCACTCTTTACTTCCATCCTCCTCCTAACGCCCTGTACAAATTAATCATCGCCTGCATCTGTTGAAATTTCGTCTCCACTAATTCATACTTTGCTTCCAATGCATCTCGTTGTGTCAACAATACTTCCATATAATCAGCCCGTGCGTTCTTAAACAAATTCACTGAAATATCAATGCTTTGATTTAAAGCATCAACCTGTTGCTTTTTCAATTCAAAAGCACTTTGCAAATTCTGAACATTGGCTATCTGATTACTGACTTCCGTATAAGCATTGATTACCTTTTGCTCAAAATGATAGGCCGCTTTGTTTTGTTGAGCAATCGCTGAAAAATAATTGGCTTTTAAGGCATTCCGGTTTATCAATGGATTGATTAATTCTCCTGCAATACCCCATATAATAGAAGCCGGCGATTGAAATAAATAAACGGCATTATACGCATTAAAACCACCTATTCCATCCATACGAAGCGAAGGATAAAATTCGGCACGGCTGGATTTTACTTCCATCCTCGTAGCCATCAGTTCCATTTCTGCCATACGAATATCCGGACGATTCCTTAATAACTGCGATGGAATACCATTCAACACTTGCTGCGGAACAATATCCATAAATAGTTTTGAATTTCTTTGAATGGGCTGAGGAAAGTGACCCAGTAAATAGTTTAATTGATTTTCTTTCTGAACAATTTGCTGACGAATGTAATATATCTTGCTCTTATTTTTCAATACTTCTGCTTCAAATCGCTTCACGGCTAATTCTGTGGTTCGCGCAGCAGCCTTTTCCTGCTTAACTATCTCAAAAGCATTGTTCAATATATCAACATAATTTTGTGTAATCTCCAACTCATTATCCAATGCCAACAATTCATAATAGGTTTCAGCCACTTCTGCTACCAATCTTGTTTGCATAAAATTACGTCCTTCACGAGTAGCAAGATACTTATACATTGCTGCTTTTTTACTATTACGTAACTTCTTCCAGATATCTATTTCCCATGAAAAATTAACTCCCAACATCAGATTTGAAAACGGATCCGGAAATTTTTTGTCTTCCGTTAACAGAACATTTTCTTCCACGGCTCCGTTAAATGTATATCTTCCGGGCTTATCCAGAGCAGCACCCGCCATCAATCCCAAAAAGGGCAGATATTGTGCTTTTCTGAACCGTACATCATTTTGAGCAATTCGGATTTCCTGCGTGAGAATATTAAGTTCCTGATTGTTTTGTAAAGCAATTTCAACTAACTTCACTAAAGTAGTATCGCTGAAAAACTTATCCCATCGTATATCTGCCGAATTCAAAGTGTCTCCGGATACATTGGAAGCCAGGTATTTATCCGGCAAATAACGATTTTCACTTTTTTGTGTATAGGGCGGAACGACGCAGGATTGAATAACGATAATAAGGACTATTATTAACATCCATAATTTGTTAGCTTGTTTCATACATTAATTTTTTGAAGTTTCGTTAGTAGTTGAATCTTCTTCATCATCTTCATCTACAGGGAAAGTATCCACACTATGCACAAATGCTTCAGATAATGCTGTTTCTTCTTCTTTCTTTATGAGATGCTTACCTTCTGACCATTTACCAAAAATGTAATAGATACCGGGAATAATTAACACGCCTAATATTGTTCCAAATAACATTCCTCCCAAAGAAGCAATACCAATCGTTTTATTTCCAATCGCTCCTGCACCTTTTGCTAATGCCAGTGGAATCAGCCCCGCAATAAAAGCAAATGATGTCATAATAATAGGACGGAAACGAATTCGTGCACCTTCTACTGCCGCCTCTAAAATACTCATTCCCTCATTCTTATGTTTTTGATTGGCAAATTCCACTATCAATACTGCGTTCTTTCCCAACAATCCTACCAACATAATCAAAGAAACCTGTGTATAAATATCATTTTCCAATCCGGTTGCACGCACTAAAAAGAATGCACCAAATATTCCCGGCAACACAGAAACCAATACAGACAAAGGAAGAATAAAACTCTCATACTGAGCAGCCAATACCAGATAAACAAAAGTTACAGCAATCAGGAAAATGTATAATGCCTCATTTCCACGGTCTGCTTCATCTTTGGAAAGGAATGACCAATCAATGTCGTACCCTTTTGGTAAAGTTTTCTGCGCCACTTCCTTAATAATTTCCATCACTTCTCCGCTACTGTATCCTCTGGCCGGCTCTCCGCGAATGGAAGCGGTCGGATATAAATTGTAACGATTGATTTCATTCGCATCCTGCAACTTGCGGATTTTCACCAATGAAGATAAGGCCACCATTTTATCGTATTTGTTTTTGACATAGATATCATTCAAATCTGTTGGCATGCTTCTGTATTTGGGATGTGCCTGTACAAACACTTTGAAATACCATTGGTATTTAATAAATCCCAGTTCATAAGTACTACCGATAAAGATGGAAAGTGTGTTCATAATATCATTAATCGAAACGCCTTTTTGCATCGCAAGATTGTTATCAATGATAATCTCATACTGCGGATAGTTGGCAGAATAAAACGTAAACAATCCGGTAATTTCTTTTCGCTTTTGTAATTCACCCATAAAATCATTGGTTACTTTTTCCAGCATCTTATAATCACCGGTATTGGTTTTATCAAGCAATTGCAAAGCAAAACCTCCTGCTGCACCATATCCCGGAACAGGCGGCGGTTCAAAAAATTCAATCGTAGCTCCCGGAAAATCTTTTACTTTCGTCTTCAATTCTTCAATAATTTCCTTTACGGTTCGCTTTCTATCTTCCCATGGTTTAAGATTAATCATACAGGTACCGGCATTGGAACCACGACCTTCCGTCAGTACCTCATATCCGGCATAACTTGCCACGGATTGAACTTCCGGAATTTTAGAGATAATGTCCTGCAATTTTCGGCTGATATCATAGGTTCTTTCCAATGTTGACCCCGGCGGTGTTTGTACTATCACATAAATCATTCCCTGATCTTCCCCGGGAATAAATCCGGAAGGCATGTGATTTGTAACAATAAATAATAATACAGCGAACATTGTTAAAACAGAAAATGTCAGCCATTTTCTATGAACAATTTTTTTAATAAATCGTATATAGGCATTTAATAATTTTGAAAACAAATGGTTGAATGCATCTATAAAACGTTGAAATATGTTTTTTGAATGGTGGTGTTCAGTATGGCGTCTTAATATAATAGCACTTAAAACAGGTGTAAGCGTTAGAGCTACTAGTGCCGACAACATAATTGAAGAAGCCATCGTTACAGAAAATTGTTTGTAAAAAATACCGGTAGGCCCTTGCATAAAACCGATTGGAATAAACACAGATGCCATAATCAATGTAATAGCAATTATAGCTCCGGAAATTTCTCCTAAAACCATCTGCACTGCTTTATAGACAGAAATATTCGGATACTGCTCCATTTTGGCGTGTACTGCTTCTACTACTACAATGGCATCATCAACTACTATTCCAATTGCCAAAACAATAGAAAATAAAGTAATCATATTGATGGTCAAACCAAAAATGTTTACAAATAAAAATGCTCCTATCAAAGAAACCGGCACCGCAAGAATGGGAACAAAAGTAGAACGCCAGTCACCCAAAAATAAAAGCACCACCAAAGCCACTAAAATAAAAGCATCCCTTAAAGTATGCAACACACTTTCCATAGATGCATCCAAAAACTTAGAAACATCATAAGTTAATTCGTAATGCATACCCGGTGGCAAATCTTTTTCCAGTTCTTTTAATTTTTCTTTTACACGTTCAATGGTTTCGCTGGCATTGGCTCCGTATGCCTGTTTTAAAGCAATGGATGCACAGGGATAATTTTTACCTTCAATACTGATACTGGAATAAATATCATAATATTCACTACCCAGTTCCACATCAGCAATATCCTTCAATTTAAGCAATTCTCCATTGGGATTCGAACGAATGATTACATCTTTATACTGCTCCGGTTTATTGAATCGTCCAATATATGTTAATACATATTCCAGCGATTGGGACTGATAACCATCGGCTCTGCCCAAACGTCCGGGAGTTCCGATGATACTTTGTTCAGCCAATGCTTCCATCACTTCTTCCGGCGAAATGTTGTAAGCACGCATTCTGTCCGGCTTCAGCCAAATACGCATGGCATACTGACGGCTACCCAACATAATCCCTTGTCCTATTCCGTTGATACGTTGTAACTCAGGCAGCATCTTCACATAGGCATAATTAAACAGGTAACGCATATTGGCATTGGAATCCGTACTGTATAAGTTAATATTCATCAGCATACTCGGAATCAGCGGCGTAACAATTACACCTTCCCGTTGTACCAGAATCGGCAATCGGTTCAATACTGCCATGACACGGTTGTTCACGTTCACCACAGCATCACCCGGATCTACACCCAGATTAAATATCACACGAATATTGGCTTCGCCTGCACTCGTCGCATCCGATAACATATAACGCATTCCCGGTACTCCGTTGATGGCCTGCTCCAAAGGAATTAAAACCGATTCTGTCAATACCTTGGCACTCGCACCGGGATAGGATGCACGAACAATCACCATCGGTGGAGTAATGTCCGGAAATTGTGAAGTAGGCGTGGTCTTAATGGAAATCAATCCCACAAACACAATTACTATAGATAAAACAATCGCTAAAACCGGACGATGTAAAAACTTACTAAACATAATTTTCTTTTTTGATTAATTATTCAGCATACACTTTTAAGTGGTTATATACTTTTGCCGGTTCTATGTATTTAAATTCTTTCAGTTTATCACCATCTTTTAATTTTCGGATACCTTCCAGCACAATACGGTCATTTTCCGATAATCCTTTTTTCACAATAAAAATATCCTGCAACTCTCCGGCAATTTCTATCTCCCGTGTATGCACCACATTGTTTTTATCTACCACATACACAAACTTTTTTTCCAATACTTCAAAAGTGGCTTTTTGCGGAATAAGAATGGCATTTTTAAAAGGAAAAGTAAGGATAATGTTTCCTGTTTCACCGTGTCGCAGTAAGCGTTCCGGATTAGGAAATCCGGCACGAAAGGCGATATTTCCTGTTTCGTTGTCAAAGTCGGATTCAATAGTTTCTATTACACCTTTATGTTGAAATATCTCTCCATTTGCCATTCTTAACCGAACAGAAATAGAACTATCTGATCTGAAATGTTTTTTGAAATCAAGATATTCCGGTTCCGGAACATTAAAATACACCCATAATTTACTGATGTCGGAAAGTGTAGTCAGCACTTCACCTTCATCCAGTAAAGCACCGAGCCGTACATTGAATTTATCCATCAATCCGTCGAACGGTGCAATGATTTCCGTAAATTTCAAATGTGCTTCTGCCAGCGCCAGTTCTGCTTTTGCCTTTTCAAGTTTGGCTTTTGCCAGTGCCAGTTCGTTTGGAGAAATAACATTTTTTTCAGCCAGTTGCTGCGCATTCTGATATTCCACTTCGGCATAATTTACTTCCGCTGCTGCTTTTTGTCTTTCTGCCTGATATACGATAGGTAATAACTGAAACATCACCTGACCCTGCTTCACCGGCTTACCTTCGTCCACATAAATTTTTTGAAGGTATCCTTTTTCTAATGCCCGAATCTCTGTGTGTTGATACGCTTTAATGACACACACATATTCTCGTGAAATACTTGTATCCTTTTTTAGCGGCGATGTAATTTGAAACACAACACTTTCTTCTTCTTGTTTTTCTGAATGACAGGAACTTGTTATTATAGCAGCAATAATTGCTAATACAGCAATTGCATTAATTTTATTCATAAACTTTTAGTTTAATTAAATTTAGTGGGAATTAAAATGTTACAAAAGAAAATACGAATACTAAAAAAGGATTAAACCACTAATTCCTTAAAACACAAATTATAAGATAAATAGGATGCTTGTGAAAGTAATTAAAATATCTTTTTTTGAAAAAAACAGTACTGTAGCCAAAAACTAACCAGATTATTACAAAAGCAAGAACTAAACTATGAAAATTATGATCTAACTCATCTTCTTCTGTTTCATTTTCTGAAATAAAATTAAAAATACTTAATGAAGTTTCACTTGAACTAACTTGTAGTAAGGACGTTTTCTTATTTAAACTTATTTTTGATGAATAATGATTAATATCTATAAAACCTGAAAATGCATTGATTGTAGTAGTGGTCAACAATAAAAGAACAGAAAATAAACTAACAAAATTATTTCGATTGAAAATTATCATTTCGGGCAAATGTAAAGATAAATACAACGAATATAAAAATGTTTAACAAAATTTTTATGCCATAAAAAAACCGACAATCCTGTCGGTTTGAATTTAGCGGAGAGAGAGGGATTCGAACCCCCGGTCCCTGTTAAGAGACAACGGTTTTCAAGACCGCCGCATTCGACCACTCTGCCATCTCTCCGGGGGCAAAGATAATACAAACACCTTTTATTTTCCAAATGTTTTTATCCTAAAACATCACCAGTTTTCAATACTAAACCCATTATTTTTAAAAACATTTGAAAATTAAACTGAAGTTATTCGGTTTTACTTTCTTTATTGTCTGTGCTTTTGTAGGATTAATTAAATCGTTTTAATCTTCATTCTCTTCTTCATCATTTTCATTTGATTCTTCTTTTTTAATGTATTTTTTACTTTTTTTATGAACATTATTCCATTCATCACACTGCTCTACACATTGTAGTTCTTCAATTCCCATTAGCCATCTTTTACCAAGCATTTCGTATTCTTCCGCATCCACATTATTTCCAGCACTTTCTAAATAATATCTTAAATTTTTTGATAAATACACATATCGTTTTTGAGGAATTTCAACAACCACTTTTACCTTTTGAAAGTGAAATCTGTCTTCTTTAGGAATTTCATAGAATGATGCTAATTCAAGAATTGAATCATTAATTGTAAATTCATAATGAATGTTTTTAGCCATATTTCTTGCTTGTTTATAATTTTTTGCCAGAGCACTTTGAATGATATTAATTCTTAAACTATCATCCTTGCTTCGCTTTATCACTACCGCCGGAAAGCCAATATTTTTACTTTTTTCATCTTCCGAATACAATACTTTGTTGTAAATTTTAATTCCAAATTTTTCATCATCTTTTTCTTCATCCGTTTCTTTCATCTTGAGATAAATGGTCTTTTCAGGAGGCATATATTGTGCATAATGTGATTTTACAGAACCTTTTTCAGAATAGTCATCAAATACCGGAACAATTGAATATACAAAAAATCCCCATCCAATCACCCAAAGAATAATTGCAATAAGCAATACATACCGAAACGATTTTTTGATACCTAACAAAAATTTTATCAATGTTCCTATCATCGCTAATACAGGTACGCCCACTAATAAAAACATTGATATATTAAACAAAACATAATCATAAGACGAATGAAAGAAATCCGATAAATATGCCCACACATCAAAATGTTGTGTCTGTATTGAAATAAAGTTCTCACTAAACAAAGAGGATAATAAAATCACCATAACTAAAACAAATATTAATAAAACAAAAACGGCAAAAACTTTTAAGAACCACTTTAGTACCTTAACACCAAATGAAAGAATATGTTGCACAAGATTTTAAATAAAGTTTACAAAAGAATTTCCGGAAAAACTGGCAAATTGTTTAGATGCGTTCTTTCCAAAACGACTCAAATCTTCAGCCATTGTTTTTCCAAAATTCTCAATTTTAATGCTTTCTCCCTTCATTTCTAACTTTTGTGAAGGTGTTTTGGCTTCCGGAATGATTATCCATAGTAAAATGTAAAACAACAATCCTGAACCAAATACAAATATCGCAATTGCCCACGCCAACCGAATCCACAATGGGTCAATGTCAAAATACGCTGCAATTCCGCCACAAACTCCACCTACAATTTTATCGTCCGGATTTCTATAAAATCGTTTTTTCACTTGCCCTGAATAAGTTTGATTCGCCGTACTACTTCCCGTCTCTTCAAATTCATCAGGATTACCCATCGTTTGAATTAAGTATTGCACATCTTCAACTGTAACAACCTTTTTGAATTCATTGATTTTGTTCGAAAGTATTTCAGCCATTCTGTTTTCTATATCCTCTAATATCTCTTTTTTTCCCGGCATGATTTTCAAGATAACGTTCAACACTTTTCAGATATTGTGAAAGTTTCTCATAGCCGTCTTCTTCAATATTGAAGAGAACGCCGGCTAAATGAATGGTGGTGGTTTTTTTTCATAATTGTGAGTTTTGAGTTATTAGTTAATAGTTATTTAATAATTTTATTTACCGATTTTACCATTTCTTCCCAATTTTCTATAAGCCCCTTCAAAAATTTTTTTCCTTCTGAAGTCAAATGATAATACTTTCTCGGAGGACCTTGATTGGATTCTTTCCATTGATAGGATAAATAACCCGCATCTTTTAATCTATTTAATAATGGATATAGTGTTCCTTCCACTACGATAAGTTTCGCTTCTTTTAGTTTTTCCAATACCTCCGTAGGATAGGCATCTCCTTTTTCCAATATCGCCAGAATGCACAACTCTAAAATTCCTTTTCGCATCTGTGATTGTGTGTTTTCATAATTATTACTCATTTGTCTTACATTTTACTTTGCGATGCAAATATACATATAATAAAAACTACTATGTATAACATAATACTATTTTTAACATAAATTTTAAAATCGTCCAAGAACTAAACAATAAACTTGTTTTACGCATAAACACAACTAAATTATTTAATTTGCAGCCAAAGAATTAGATATGACGGAAGTAATTAAAACAACAAATTTTATTGAGGAACTGAAATGGCGCGGACAATTTAACAATGCTACTCCCAATGTAGAAGAAATTCTTTCAAAAGAACAAGTAACTGGATACATTGGTTTTGACCCTACTTCAGATTCATTGCACGTTGGTAGTTTATCACAAATCATTACTCTTCTACGCTTTCAAAAAGCCGGACACAAAGCCATTGCACTTGTCGGTGGTGCTACAGGAATGATTGGCGACCCAAGCGGGAAAAAAAGAAGAGCGAAAACTTTTATCAGAAGATGAAATACGATACAACGCTCAAAAAATTCAGGAACAACTCCATTCCATATTTTCAAAAAGTTCTGATTCCGGCACCGTAGAAATGGTAAATAATATTGATTGGACAAAAAATCTAACTATCATTGACTTCCTCCGTGATATTGGTAAGCGTTTTACTGTCAACTATATGCTTGCAAAAGATTCCGTGAAATCACGTTTAGAATCCGAAATCAGTTTTACAGAATTTACCTATCAGATATTACAAGCGTACGATTTTTACTGGCTTTTCACGCACAAGAATTGTAAACTTCAAATGGGCGGTTCTGACCAATGGGGAAACATTACTTCTGGCATTGAACTCATCCGAAAAATCACTGGACAGGAAGCACACGGCATTACCACCAATTTAATCACCAAAGCAGATGGCACAAAATTTGGCAAAACAGAAAGCGGTAATATATGGTTAGATAAAAACAAAACTTCTGCCTACAAATTCTATCAATTCTGGATAAACACCAGTGATGAAGACGCTAAAAACTATATAAAAATATTTACTTTTCTACCAAAAGAAGAAATTGAACATCTTATCCAACAACACAATAAGGCGCCTCACGAAAGAATCTTACAAAAAACATTAGCAAAAGAAGTTACAACATTAGTGCACAGTGCAGAAGATTACAACGACGCTGTAAAAGCATCCGACATTCTTTTCAATGGTTCTATTCAGGAATTGGCCAATGTTTCAGAAGGGTTATTCAAAGACATAATGGAAGGCGTACCAGAATCGCATATTCCTGCTACTGTGTTAGAACAGGGCATTGACGTTGTTGAATTTCTAACTACACATACGAATATCTTCCCAAGTAAAAGCGAAGCAAGAAAAATGATTCAAAACAACGCTGTTTCTATTAATAAAGAAAAAGTTACGGACATAAAACAAATCATCAATCTAACACACGCTATTAACAACAAATTCGTTCTCATTCAAAAAGGCAAAAAAAAATTACTATATTTGTTACATAAAAAACTAAACATTTTGTACAATGGCTTTGAAGCAAATACAATCTTTAAAACAACAATTAAAACTCACTCCACAACAAATTCAATTATTAAAACTTATTCAGTTACCCATTACAGCATTAGAGCAAAAAAATTCAGGAAGAATTAGAAAACAACCCTGCCCTTGATACAATTGAAAACGAATCTATTACAGATGAAGACATTTTTTCACAAGAAGATATAGATAACAACGATACAAACGAAGATACTAATTTAGGTGAAAATGAAGAAAATAACAACTCCGAAGAATTGACCATTCCTGAAAATGATGTAGATATTGAAGAATACATGGATGATGAAGAATTGGACTCATATAAATATGAAACTGGAAATAATATAACTACAGACCAGGAAAGAGATTTTTTTAGCAATAACATTCAAGTATCTAATGAAAACAACCTGAACGACCTATTATTGGAACAATTG
>BPGX01000014.1 GCA_026003255.1 Bacteroidia bacterium
CGTCTGTTGCCAGCTTTTATCAACCGCACTAACTACGATTGGATGCGAACCAGTAGACAAGGTAGCAATTTCATAAAATGCCTGCGAAGTACGAATAAAATACTTATCTTCATCAATCCTGACTTCATAATAATCTACTCCCGACAAATCATCCTGAGTAGGAAAACTCATATGGTAAGCCACCAGTTTTTTCCTGTTTAGTAATTTCAATAGAAAAAATCTCGGGGCGGAGTATCATCAAATTGGATTTTATAGTGAGCAGTGCGACTGCGCTCATTACCCTGTTCATAACGTAAATGAAAATACCAAATACCATTTTTCAAAAAAGAATGACTATAAATTCAAAAGTGAATTTAGTAAATTTTGCGGATAAGTATTTGGATTGTTATCAATCGCATAATATAACTTGTCAGCCCGAACAGGCAATTGCCAAGTAAAAAACCGCTTGTGATTGCCGGTACCAGGCGGTTTGATCAGGGTGAGTCGGCGAAGAAATAGTGGCGGGCCGGCAAGGTGGCAGTAAGTTCTTCAGCAGAAACCACCTTCGGGCAAACTACCGGGTGGTTGTATTGTATAAATTCCCCCGTTCATGCCCAGTCAAAACATTGGTACCTTGACCATCGTTGGCATGCAAAAGACCCGGAAATAAATTGCAATTTAGCACTGCCTGGTTTTTTGGCCCGAAAACAACATCGTTAAAATTTTATCCATTATCACCGACAAAACCAGGATCAGGCAACCCACCAGAAAATTCAATCCGATTCCCCGTAGTTTGTGGTTTGGTAGGCCATTGGGGTAAACAAAGAATCAGCTATACTAATATTCAATAAATCCAAATAATCACTATCAAAAGTATATTGCGCTCGGGCGGGCATTGATATTTTCTGTGGCCTTTGATCACAAAATCAACACTGAATTCTTCACCCACTAAAAACAGTTTTTTGGGCAGGAGAAAAAGCAAATTCAAATTCACCGGCATATACTGGTTTGGCTAGTAAACACAATAAAAACACAACTAGGATAATTTTTGTTTTTTGAAACTCCATAAACGATAGAAAAACGTCCCTAAGATTATTAGAATAATAAATAAAATACTAAGTAATACCCAACTTGGAATAATTGCAGATAAAACCAAATTTTCAGTCTGGATGTTTACCCTGCTTTATCAACTACACTCAAGACCAAATTTTGTTTTTTGCAACCATTTCTTAGGTACCACCCCAAGGACTGATTACAGTTTGTGCGGGCCTACCATCAATACTCAAAGTAAAATGTGATACCCCAGAGGCATTATCAACACCAGAAAAAAATAAATTTTTTTCCAATCCATAAGAATCTTTTTTGTCAATCAATTTCAATTCGTTGAAAGTATGGTTTGGTGGTATCAATCATCGCCCGACGCATCACCTTGTTTTGCCATACCCCATTAACATTGCGGTAACGCAAAACAAAATAATATACCCCCATCAGCCAAACCTTCATACTGAATATTGGCGAGCAATGATTCTGGTACATCATCTGGTAATTGTGTCGGATCCATGGTTAAGAGATAACTGTATTCTAAATTCGGATTAACTGCCCACGCTATATCAAAAACATTGACTGAGTACCACTGGTCTTCATTGGGGATCCGAGTAGAAGTTAAAACTGGGCTCACCAACCCCAACTGGACTTACAATAATACTGGCGGGCAATAAATCAACTTCCACTATTTCTGCCTCACCGCCATGACGAATTAATTTGGTATTATTATCAATACTAATTTGTACCTGATCATGATTGACCAGGGCTTTAAACAAAAATGTTGCCACTTTACCACCATTACCTTGCCAAGGCGTGCTGGCACCGGCTATGAGTCTGGCTTTATCCAAAGAAAACTTATTGGGATCTGATACCCAAAGATTGAAAATGCTATCACCCGTATTGACTGACAAAAGTTCCAACTCTTCTGGTAACCAAGAAATTTGTGTGTCCAAAGCATTGATTGGCTCCGAACTGTTGATTCTCAAATCAACTAAAAAAGTTTCATTCTTACTAACTGCTAAACCTTGCGGCCATAAATAAAGATCAGCTGCTTTAGTAACAAGAGGTAAAAGAAAAAAAACAATCAAAAATAAAATTTTTTTAATCATAATCAAAAAAAAGCAGCCAATTTAGAATTAATATATGTAAATAATATAAATCTTATCCAGTATAAACTGGCATTATTATAACACAAAATCAATAATTATTTAAATTATGCTGTTTATAAACTTTATTATGCTGTTTATAAACTTTCACTCCACCAATAAAGCAAAATGGAAAAATCTACTATATCTACAAAACCATCTTGGTTAATATCAGCACAAATAAATGATGGATTGGCTTGACGCCAATAGTTCAGAAGTATAGATAAATCAAAAACATTGACCCAACCATCAAAATTCAGATCAGGACCAGCGCACTGGCCTTGTGGTATAGGCGCTGGCACCACTTCAAAAAACATACTTTCGGAAAAATTACTTTCCAGCCCATCAGTGGTTAAACTTTTTGCTTTAATACTCTGTGCACCAGCTAACAAAGCAGTTGAATCTAATTCAAATTGCCAAAAACCGTTATTATCACTATAAATAACCTGATCTATAAGCTTGCTACCCAAATATAATTGTACCAATGAATTGGGTGCGGTTTCACCAAATACCATCAAAATCTGTCCCGGCATAATATCTCGTCTAGAAATTGAAATAGTTGGTGTCAAAAATATGTTCTCCACCGTAGTAATACTACGAGCCACCAAACTTAAACTTAAATTCGTGGTTAAAGTAAATCTGCCAAATCTATCTTCGGCAAATAAACCAAAATCATATGTACCCGATTGGCAAAGCAGACAAACGAAAAGTAAAATTACCAACTGCGTCTGCTTGAGTAATGGCCACCACGCGACCAAATTTAGTTAAACTTACCAAAGCATAAGGTGAAGTCACACCAAGAAATTCTATAGTAGTCAAAGTTTTACCGCCACTCCAACCAACTGACGGTGTGCTGGTGGGAGTAATCTGTTCCAATAAACATTGATCCGAGCAACCGTCACCATTTACTAAATTACCATCATCACATTCTTCTGGTGATTGAACAATACCGTCACCACAGATTTGTTCCAATAAACATTGATCCGAGCAACCGTCACCATTTACTAAATTACCATCATCACATTCTTCAGGCGGTTCCAAATAACCATTGCCACAAACTTGAGGGCCAATTATTTGCACAGAGACAATAATATTTTTTGTTGTCGTCACCGTAGTGGTTGCTTTGACATCTGACACAAAATAAATAACTGGAATAAAAAAAAATTCCAATTATGAACATCCCTGCCAATCTTAACCAGACACGCATGGGAAAATTTAATTTTTATCACCCTTGAGCAATATACGTAAAGCCAGTCGCAAGCGCCGACGGGATTTGATAAGTAAAGTTATCACAACTACCAAAACGACAAATATCAACAAAGCCAACTTCCAAGGAAAAACCCAAAAAACAAATGTAGAAACCAGTGGCGTGTTTTCGGTCCCGTAGTTTGCTACCAAAGTCGCGGTATATTTTCCAATCGCCAAAGGCGGATCCCAGCGCACATCAATCTTTCTGATTGATGCTGGTAAAACATTTTTTTGCGGAAAAGGAATGTCAACTTCCTTTTTGCCAAACATATTGGTAATTGACACAAAACCACGCGGCCGGACATGAACTGTGCCCTTGTTTTCAAATCGTAAAATAAAATCAATTGGTGGTTTTTCAAAAAATGTTGCGGCTGAAAAACTCTTTGACAATCAACTGTTCAGTCACTTCGCCAGCCACTGATAATAAAATCAAAGAACCAACCTTTTGTGCTATCCCACTGCCGCCGCCAACCAGTACTTCTGGCGGAGAAGCCACAGCCAAAATTGAACCATAATGACCACCTGGTTCACCATCCAAAGGAACATTAACTGTAAAATCAACAATTTTTTGTTCGGCTGGTGCCAAAGTAAACTGAGTTTCTGACAAATTTACCCAAGCGGCAAGGGAAAAAGTTTTGTTTTCTTGCTCCTGAACTACAACACCACCTCCTTCGCCGACAGCCGTAAAATCCTCTACTTCCATTGTGACAAAAAATTGGCTGAGGGCCAGTATTGATAATTTTTATTTTATTGGCAATTTGTTCTCCTGGATTTGCCGACAATTCATAAGTTAAGGGTGAAATGGTAATTGACCTTGCATCCTCAGGCATTTCTTGAGCTTTGGTGGGTAAATAAAAAAATATACCAAAGATCAATATTGTCAAAATTGTGACGTTAATAAAATTGTAACCAAACTTTTTCACTTTATATATAGTCATTTACTATAGGTAAAAAAGGCAAAAATATCACCCAAGCAAAACCAATTGCAACTTGGGTGAAAATAACATTTTTTTATATGATAATTAATCAAACTGAGCGGTAGATAATATAAACAACTGTATTGGTATAATCACCAGAAGCTTGGGAGCCAGACACTGATAGTTGATAAACCACAGTGGAAGTAGAATTGGTTACTGGTGTGGAAGATGACATCAAAGTTTGAGCGGTTTCTGAATCAGCAATTGAAGCAAACTGACGATAATTGGTTCCAGAAGAATAAGCACTATTGCAAGGCAAACCATAACAAGTATGGCCAAAGCCATGGTTAGCACTAGGTGTCACCCAAGCGGCAGCTGTACTTTCATTACAAGTGCCAATATCACAGGTGGTATCAGGAATAGTTTGTGAACCAGCATTGGTAAGCTGATCAGTTTCTTGGGAAGTTGTAATAAAGCCATCACCAGCATTGGTATTTACTGTCAAAAGTTGGCAACCTTTTTTAAAGGTATTGGCAGTCATAGCACCAAAAGGAACGGTTGTAGCAGTTGTAGTTACAGCTGTCACTGAATTTCCTTGGGTACAATTAGTATTAGCAACCCCAGCAATGGTAAAAGTCAAAGATTCAGCAACGGTAGCCGAAACTGTTACCCCAGCAATAATCGCTACCACCAAAGCGCCTGTCTCTGGGCTATCACCGTTGGCAGAAATATCAATTGTATAACTTCCGGCAGATGATGGGTTGGTAATTTGTTGATCGCCAGTAGTTCCGGCTGTAGCATTGGTACCAATTTCAATTGTCACTGTTTCACCGCCACCTATCCAAGTAGCAGCATTAGACGGAGCAGTCAAAGTAAGAACTTGACCAGAAAAAACTGCACCCCAACTAGTAGCAGATGGTGTGGCCGCTAAAGTTTGCTCACCAGCACCAGATCCAGCAAGATCAATATCAGTATAATTAACTAATAAATCATCAATAGTAAAGCCACTGGGAAAAGTCACTACAATAGTATCATTTTCTTTAATAGGATTCGCTCCTGACAGTGTAAATTGAATAGTATGATTGGAACCAATAGACGGTCTGGAATCAGATAATGTATCTTTGACATTGGTCAAATCAGCTCTAACAGGACGGACCATCCAAGTGCCAAATATTAACAATCCAATCAAAACCAAGTATAAATTCCGACGACACTTATACCAGTTGGGCATGAATAATTTTTTTACATTCATATAGTTTGTTTATTTTAATTAAGGGGAATATATATTAATTTACTAATTACTAATTATTAATTTATAATGAGTTTTCTGAGTTTTCCTTTATTCTAGCCTCTAAATTCCAGATTCTAGATTCTATATTTGCCGGTGAATAAAACCATAACAAATTTTTTGATTCTACTATTAAATTGTAACACAAAAAACAAGAAAAGTCCAACAATAATAAATGTGGATAACATATACTGCCAAGGTAATATCCACAAAACCTGCCATTGATTAAAAACATAACCTTCTTTGGTAGTAAGAGAAACTTCCACTACATATCTGCCAAAAACGTGTGGCCAAAAACTGTCCTGATTTGTCCAACCCAAACTAACTGGTACTTCTCGGACTCTACCCGGTAAAATTGTAAACTGTCTTACTTCCGTTTCAGTCACCACCCGATTAAAAATATTGTGTACCCGCACAAACCCACTGGGTTTAATATGCCATAACTGGTTATTTTTTAAACGCATTTTAAATTCTTCTGGTGGGTCAACATAAACCAAATGGTCACTGGCCGCAATAACTTTTTGAGGCAAGACCCAAGCTAAAGTTGTTTCCAAAAATCTAGATAGGCCTTGCAAAAAACTTGCCTGCCTGCCTTGCCATTTAATTTCCAAAATAGATAAATACTCGCCAATTTGACCACTTAAAGAATCTTTTTGCACGTTGAATAAAAACAGCACTCCCACCACGGGCAGAACTTTGGTAGCATTGGTTTCAAAATAAAAAGATGGTAACTGCGGTTCAAATAACATCACTACATACTGCCCGCCCGGCAGAGCCTCGACTGGTACAATAATTTTCACTGGCAAAAAAACTGTTTGTTTGGCATCCAAAATAAATTCTTTTTTTTCTGGTTGTAACCAAGTTTGCGCCGATAATTCCCCGTCACTGCTATCATCAAAAAAAGTCATTCCCCCAGTTTCATCAGCCGCATCAAAACTTATAGTTTTAATTTTGATTGGGAGAGGTGTATTGGTTTCGTTGCGCAGTAAAATCTCTTTTTGCAAAATCTCGCCACCCAAAACATCAATTTCAAAAGTTCCCGGACTGACTGTGATAGTTGGCGCTTCTTTGACTTGAGCATTGGTTAAACCAGGCCAAAATAAAAATGCGGTAATAATTATAAAAAAAAATTTTCGCATCACTATTTATGATTTATTTTAAATTTAATTATTTTTAACTTTTGTACTTTATCAACTTTTTAACTTTAAAAACTTTTTACTTATCAACATGGTTAATAATTCGCCGTAGCTACATAGACAATCGTGGTGGCATAAGGACCGGCGGCTTGACTGGCGTTAGTAGAAATTTTATAAGTTATCAAAAACTGCTGATTTATTATTTCACCGGTTGAACCATCAATATTGTCTGTATGATCTGCTACTGGATCACCTGCGCCAGTCTGCACAAAACCAGCATAATCATTGCCACTGGCAAACCGATTAGCAGTTCCGCCTGACAAACTGGTGTCACTGGTTTTGTAGCCAAAACCGCACTCATCATTCACTGAACAACTTCCCGCCCAAGCCATTGGCACAGCATTGGTGCCAGGCCAATCAGGTATAGTAAAAAAACTATTGATTTGGTGAGTCATAGGCCCTGTTTCCCAAGCCGTAATCACATAACCATTGTAAGCGTTGGTGGAAACAGTAGTAGTGGTATAACTTAGAGCTGTATAATTGTTGCCTGGATCTAAGGTATTAAAACTGGCGGAAAATGAACTCAAAGAGAAAGTCAAAGTTTCTATCACTTTCACTCCGTCGGAGTTAACTGACAAAGAGGCAATATCTAAATTGTTGTAAGCTTTGACTGAAATATAAAAAGTCTGCGACGTGCGTAAGTACACTGGTGTTACCGTGGCATAAGTATTACTGGTGTAATACCAAGCTTCCCCCGCCTGCCAAGCGCTAGTTGTTGTATTCCAATAATATCCATCTGGCGTCCGCCTGAGAGCATAAGCGTAGGTATTGATAGGCCTTAATCCTGATTCATTGTCAACAAATCCCGACCAGTTAGCGCTCAAAGTATTGATGGAAGACTGTTGATCAATATCAGCTCCTGGTCCGTCATTGACAACTGCGGCAGTAACGTCTGGACCAGAATCATCATAATACTGAAAACCACTCCTGACTTCATAGCTGGTACTGGTTGAAACGCCAATTGCTTCCACACCACCAATAGTTGACCTGATTTCAAAACTGGTTGAGGAAGAATAGTGGGTTCCGCCTTCACTAATAACCGGGTCGCGAATTATATAAGTAGAAGATGCGTAATCATCAGCGAGCACTGGTAAAATCTGCCAAAGTAATATTGCCAGTAACATCAATATAAGTTGTATGTGTCTATTTATCATCTATATATAATATATTTAAAATTAATAATTTCTAATTACTAATAAATAATGAATTACTAATTATATAATTTATAATTAACATTTTTACCTAAAAAACGAACTAAACCCACCATTGTATTCTTGTTTAATTTCAGCTGGGGTTAAGGCATAATTGTAAATTTTAAACTCATCAATCCCACCCTTCATCCAAGAGTGCCAAGTGGGACCACAAGAACTTGCAGTATAATAAATACCTATCATTAAACCACAAGTACCTGGACCAGAAATATCCCCCAAAGACGCATTGGTGCCACTAGCAACCAATTCTCCGTTTAGGTATAAATTGGCTGTTGATTGGTTTATTCTAACCACTGCCAAATGATACCAAGTATCCAATTGCACTGGCTTATTACTTGTTACCCAACCAAGATTATTACCATTAATATCTCTCATATAAAATTGTGGATAATTTGCAGCATCAACTTTGGCTACAATATAAGCATTAGGATCGGACATATACCAGTTAAAAAGATAGTCTTGATTGAATGGTGATACATCTTCAGTGGAATTATCTGAAATAAAAAACCAAAAACTAAATGAAATGTTATTATAACCAGGATGTGATAAAGTATTTGGCACAGATAAATAATCATAATTACCACTATTTAGACCATCAAAATATCTATAACCATTAATAAAACCTGAACTTGTTGCAGTTGGACAATTTGATCCAGAACAAGAAGCATCAATTCCGTTACCCGAATAATCTTTTATCAATACTGTTGTTTCGCCCTCATCCATTTTCCAATATGCGATTGGCCTGCCGCCATCGTAAACTTGTCTAACTTGTCTCGGAGTCAGAGCATAATCAAAAAGTTTTACCTCATCAATCGTGCCGTTGAAATATTGACCAGCCTGATAACCACTAATTTTTTTGAAAACAAAATCGCCAATATTTGTTTTTATGCCACTGGTTGATTCTTTACCATTCAAATAAACACGAGTATTGCTATTTTCCCTAGTCACCACCAAATGATACCAAGTATTTTGTAAAATCGTAGGTACAGTAAAATCACTGGTATAATCACCTTCTGTTCTAAATCTTATATTGGTTGCTGAATCTATTTTTATAAGCGAACCCCCATAACCAGTATAACCTCCGGCCAGAACAGCACTACTACCGCCGGGTGAAGACTCAATATTGAACCACATCGAAAGTGAAAAATTTTGTAATGCCGTATGATTGTTTAATAGTATATGGTCATCACTGCCATCAAACCAAGCTGCTCCGCCAACTTTTCCTTTTTCCTTCCAAATTGGCCCACCAGTTAATGTGCCATTATTGCCATTTCCTGAACTATCAACTGCCGTGGCGCTACTTAAGTCATCTAATTTCCAATACCCAGTGGGTGGAGGGCCGTCAGCATAATCTTGGGCAATTTGATCCGGACTGCGGACGATATTGTAAACTTTTAAATCGTCCAATTGTCCTTGAAAACAATAAGAACTACCATTACCTAAACCAAAAACCGTTGGGGAATAACCCGTCGTACCAACCGCTTGTAAACGATCAACTTCGACGCCATTCAAATACATTATAGTTTCTCCTGATTTATAATTACGAGTTACGGCCAGATGATACCATTGACCAACACTGATTGAACCAGAATCTGATTCTAAAGCCTTGTAATCTGTTCCATTTAAATAAAAATAGGCTCGAACAATACTTTGATCATTAACTAAATGCATAAAATATTGAGAACCGTCAGCATAAGTAATATCAGCAAAACTTTTTGTGGTTGTACTCGTCTTTAACCAAACAGACATAGTGAAATCAGAGGTTTCAATATTATCCAAATTGGTGCCGTTGGTTGTAATATGAACTCGGTCAGAATCACCATCAAGATTTGCCGCCCGGCCAAATTTTGCTGTAGAAGTTGTATTAGCATCATTTACCCTTACTCCATGATTACCATTCCCACTACTATCTTTTACTTCTCCAGCTGTTCCGTTCCAACTCGCCTCATCCATTTTCCACCACAGCAATAAACCTTCAGTTTGATTATCCGTGGCGCTAGACGACAAAACAATTTGCTGGCCGACGTTGTAATTTTGTCTAATTTCATCCAAAGTCAGAGCGTAGTTGTAAACTTTTACTTCATCAATTGTCGCTTCAGCATTGTAACCAAAACTGGCGCCATTGGTTGAAGAACGCGCACCAATTGCAAATACTTCACCACTCCCTGATAAATCACGCACCACATTATCTACATCATTTTGCAATTCACCATCAACATACATCCGTAAAACACCATTTTCCCGCTTACCAACAATATGATGCCAATTACCATCGTTTAAAGAATTGTCAGAAACAACATCTGAAATGTTTGTCAGATTTCTAGTTTGAAAAGTAATCTGTCCAGTACTATTATAATAAAAACCCCACCCGATCTCATTGTCTAAATAACCCTGACCGACTAAACTACCGTAATTTTTAGCATCAGTAAACTTGGTATAGAAAGAGACAGAAAAATCATTGCTACCAAAGTTATAAGCAGTAATTTCACCACTAGCTTTGGCATAATCATCTGACCCATCAAAACTTAATGCACTATTAAACCTGCCGTGACTTATACGACTCGGATCATCGGTGCTAGTAGCAGTTGTCGCACCAAGCGTCATTACATTCTCCATACCGCTATAATCATTTACCTGCTGACCACCAGCTTCATCGAAACTCCAATACCCAATCGGATTGTTTTTTCTGCCAGCATGCATATCTTCTCGTATTTGTCGCGTATTGCGAATATATTTATATAATTTCACATCATCTATAGAACCTGTAAATTCTTCACCAGCCCATGGATTTCTACCTATATATATTCCTGTATCATCATTATCTGGTATTTCTGCTCCCGTACCATTAACCCAAGAACCAGTAGTCAGCACTCCATTAACATACATTTTTATACTTGTACTACTACCAAACGTATATGAAACAGCTATGTGCGACCATTTATTAAGTGGAATTGTTTGATTAGCACGATATAAACTCCAACCAGTTTCATTATCCCTGCGGAAAAAAAACTGTGGGCGATTATATGGGCCTGATCCTTCCCACTCAATCCCCCAATTTTCATTATTAGCTGAACCTTTACAGATAAAACCACCATTATTACTGTAGACATATGGTTTAATCCACAGTGCCAATGAAATTGAATCATTAGTTGTAAAATCATATATGCTATTTGCACCGGGATCAGGTATATATGCCTGTTCGGTATTAGCGGCATCAAATTCCAATGCACTGCCATATTTACCAGTTACCCAAATCGGATCATTTGATTCAACATTAGTTGAGCTGCCTAAATAACCTTTTATCCAATAGTTATCTGTGGAAGAAACAACGCTACTAAAAACATCTTGACCACTCCCTTCGTCAAACCGCCAATAAGCCACTGGTCCCGGTGCCCATTCGTAGAGGCGTCTGATTTCATCATCTGACAAACCACGGTTATAAATCCTGACATCATCAAGTTGGCCATCTAAATCTCTGGGATAAGTAGGCGTGCCACCAATATATAAAGCGCTTGTATTACCACTAGCCACACCATTATAAGGTTTACTATCTACCAATTCACCATTTAAAAAAATTTTTGCTATTTTACCATCATAAGTAACTGCCACGTGTTGCCACTGATTTAATTTGAGTACCGGTCCAGTATCAATAATTTCTTGATTATTATGCCAAAAAGACAAATCATCATAACTGCCGCTACTACCAGTAGTAAAAGAATATCCTGAAGAATAATTCTTATCAACAAATCTAGTCCATTCGGTGGTAATATTTTCTGGTTTAACCCATAAAGCAATAGATATTGGACCCCAAATACGAAAATCACTATCATTAGATATATACATATAATCATCAACACCATCAAATATACCAGAATTACCATATTTACCGGCTGTGGTTGAAGCATTACTAAAACTAGTTAAAGTATTGTTATTGCCAGAACTATCAACAAAATTAGTTGCACTAGATAATTCATCCATCTTCCACCAACCCACCAAACCATCAGACAAACTAGCATAAGGATCAGATTGACCTAAAGATATATTTAAACCTTTATTGTAATCATTTTTTATTTGATCTGCGCTGCGCGCATAATTATATACTTTGACTTCATCAATATAACCTTGAAAATAATTATAAACAGCGTACTTACCACCACCAATAATAACTTGCGAGCTTGAAGTATTTAAATCAATTGTTTTCGAATTTCTATAAATTCCATTCAAATAAACATCTACCTTCGTACCATCGTAAGTTAAAACCGCTTGATTCCATTCATTCTGTTTATAACTTGGGGCTCCAGCAGTAGTATCATTACCTGCAGAATAAAAATGTCCAACTAATGTACTACCGTTATCAAGTAAAATATCAAAAAGTTGAGCGGGTGCATTACCACCAAAACCGAATATATTTTTTTCTTCCGAAATATCTTGTTTAAACCAAATACTTACAGTTCTTGGACTATTGCCTGTAATACCTATATTATTAATGGAAGTTACATAATCACCGCTACCATCAAAATACAAACACTTGCCTTTGATACATTCATTGCTTTCTTTCCAGGTAGCGCCATAGATGGTACCGTGATTGGCATTAGCTAGGTCACTAGTAGTAGTGCCATAACCTTCATCAAAAGCCCAATAAGCAATTGGTCCAGGGCCTTTTTCTTCTGTTGCAAAAGTAATAAGATTATTTCTACCACTTTCATAAGAAGCTTTCAGCCAGGCAGATGACCGCGCCCATTTACTTACTCTAACTTCATCAATAATACCGTCCCAATATTGCCAACCACCAATATCAAAATTACCACTTGAACGTGTAATTGTGTCTCCGCTAAGATTATTTTCCACATCCAATTCCCCATTTATAAAAATTCTCCGATAATTACCATCATATTGCGCGGCAACATGATACCAAGTTGAAGTTGCTAATACACCATTACCTGACAAACCTCGCCAACTATTATTTTGATTATAGTATGTAAAAAATAATTTCCCAGAAGTTTGTAAAGAAAAATCATAGGACCATGCTTGTTTTGAAACTATGCTTTCTGACTGATCAGTTGGTCTCACATCGTTTCTGACCCATGCTTCAAGAGTTAGGTTTTCCATGCCGCTTAATTCGTATGAATCAGGTCCAGTTAAACGACCTATGCCCTTAAATTCATCAGCGCCATCAAGAATACCATCAGCTGTAGTAGTACCGTTACCAGATTCGCCCAACCAATTTAAATTAACATAATGTCTAAATTTGGTGGAATCCATATGATAACCTGGGCCATTACTGGGATTATATTGATCTTCGTGTAAATGATAAACAGCCACATACCCGTCATCCCACACGGCAGTTTTATTTTGTCCATCAGCCACACTAGCGTTGCCATAATACATATATATAATCGTATCTATCGTATCATCAACCTGAGGAACTTTTACCCAAATAGTAGAAGTGGCGCTAGAATTCCACTTTTCTATTTCATGATACAAAGTATTGCCGTTAGCATCTGTAAATCTGATGTCTTGTCCGGCGCTTTGGGCATTGGCATAAGTAAAATTACTCGTAGTCAAAATTACGGCAACGGGAAAATCAGTTAGATCGGCATCAATTTTAGTCGCATCAATGGTCAATTTTTTACGATAATGCCAATCTTCATTCCACCACCCAGCACCTGCCTCTGGTGATTGTTTCATAAAAAAGTAGAACGAAGCGGCCAAAGACAAAATTACTACGGCTAAAATAGCTAACCACGTCCGCTTGTCACCCTGAATTTTTTTTAAAAACTTTATTATATTTAATTTTGGTAATTTTAGTTTCATTGTGTTTTAGATTCCGAAACAAGTTCGGAATGACATTTATATTTTTTTATAATTTAAAATTTACAATTTATAATTATTTTTATTTTATACTTATTATTTAAACCTAATTCCCCCCTTTATTTTTATTCCGCCTTTGACTTTACTGGCTCCCCCGGCACTGGCACTACTATCACCAAAAGTTTCCGTTTGCGAATAATTTAAACAACTATCATTCATATTACAATAAGAAAACCTTATCCAATCAGCACTGCGAGTAACGCTGGATAATCTAACTTCATCAATAGTGTGCTTACCAAAACCACCACTGCAATCACCATAACTATTGATACAACTTTGATAATCGCCACTATCATAATTTATATTATTGGCAGATAAAACCACTGAATCTTGCAATAAACCATTCACATAAAGCCGCAAATATTTAGTCGGACCATCATAACCAAAAGTACCAACTACATAATACCAGTTTTCATTATTTCCAATATAAGTAGTTGAGGCACTATTTAGCGCGCCATTATACAAAGTTACATTGAAACGGGATGATACATAACCCAACCAAAAACTATTTTGTTGGCCATGAGTAACTAGTCGTCCGGTGGTGGCATCAGGTTTTGTCCATACCTCCAATGTACCAGAAGCGGTTAATTGTTGGCTGGCTAAGCTGGGAATGGACACAAAATCATTGTTGGTAGTAAAATCAAAATAGTTCGCGCCATCAAGTTTGCCAGCGGCATTGGTAGTCCCTGATCCGCCAGTTTGAAAATTATAAGGCGTACCGGTGGCATTGTTGCTAGTAGAATCAAAATGCCCTGCGACTCCGTCATTGGGACTTTCTTCAAGATGATGAACAAATTTATAGTTCATATCCCAAACATCATTGGGCGATTGATTGTCAGGCGCATCAGGATTGCCATAATACATCCAAATATAACCAGTATTTGAACCACCTAAAATTTGCGGCACCTTAACCCAAACGGTAGAAGTTGCGGTTTCATCCCATTTTTCAATTTCATAAGGAAGTTCAGTACCGTCTGAAGCTACAAATCTGATATCCTCGCCATTATCCTGAGTTTTTGTATAATCAATCCGACTGGGTGATAAAATTACTGCCAAAGGAAAATCAATCAGAGTTTCACTCTGCGATGAGTTATCAATTATGATTTTCATACGATTTTTCCAAGCTGATTGCCACCAACCTTCTGTGCCCAGTGAAGTTACTACATACTCATCTGCGCCAATATCCCAAGGACCATTTGTTCTAGATTGATTGTCAATATCATTGTAAAAATCAATATCACCATAAATAGAAAAATCTACTCCACTATCACGAGCTACGCTGTCCGTTGGTGCCAGATGAAAATCTCTGTTATTTATATCACGAAAACTGACTGTGACATTGTTTTTTGAATGAGATCCAGGTGAATCATTTGTAACATTGGAAATGTTATAATCAGTTGTTGAACTGAAACCACCAAGCGAAGAAAAACCATCACCAGCGGCTTGGGCGATATTATTCATAACCTTATAATTTATCAACCGCCAACCATAACAATCATCACTAACCCGGTAACAAGTATTATTGACAATTACTCCTCGAGAGGTGGTGGTATTTATCTCTATAGCAATTTTGATTATAAGTACTGGTGGGACTATAATAATCATAAAAAATATTATTCCAAATATAAAATTCTGCGTATAGTCCTGTATATTTCATTGCCCCATAATCTACATCCGGAATCAGTTGAATCACCTTTAAAAATATTGTTACTTATCCAACCTACTTTTACAAATGGATACAAAGAGTAAGTGGTTGAATAATTATTTCGATTCCATAACTCAAACTGCAAACCATCTATCCAAACATACTCAGCATCAATATTAAATGTCCTTTGATAATCACCCGTAGGTTTCATGGTAATATTTTAAAAGCTCTATCGGTCATTACCCCTCGATGTCTTTGACTGACTCCTACTTCACTAGGCTCATAAGGTGTATAAATTCGTAAATAATTTTTCCGTGATGTAATCCAACTGCTAGTTATATTAAAACCGGTAGTAGTAGCAACAGCATCAGCATACATAGCGATGTTCCACTGATAATTATTGGTAACCAAATCTGCTCCATCGGACCAATTATCAAAATTTCTCAAATTTGAAGCAATACCAGTATTTTCTGAAGCATAAAAAGGTCCGCTCAAAGTTGAATAAGCCCGATAAATCCGCCAATCTTTATCAGCCGTTACAGCATTTGGTGTAGAAGTGCCGTTGGGCAGTTCTGATTTCATATTGAGTTGAGGAAATCCTTTTATGGATAAACACGATACTATCTACTGAGCCATTATTATCTGCATCATATTGAATTGCATCACCCACGCCAACATTCATTGGCATACCCGCGCTAAAACTAGCTTCAAAGCCGCTGATGGTTAGCTCCACTGTAGAAGAACCTGAAGCTAAAGGCGAAGTATTATTAAAACCCATACTGCGATATATTTTTATAGCTTGAGCTTCTTCCGCACCAAAAGAGGCACAAGAGTCATTCATATTACAGTAAGAAAATTTTATCCATTGCGGATCTCTAGCTACATTGGAAACTCTGACTTCATCAATATCTCCAGGAAAACTTCTCGCCGTCGAACCCCAAGTGCCGATTCTAATTGGATTACTAGTGGTACGAACATTTAAGGTTTGTGATGTATAATTATCTTGATTGCCATTATTAAAAATACGTAAATTTGTACCGTCCCATGTAAATACAATTCTATACCATACACCTACACTCAAATTATTGGTAGCTAATGATTGGTAACTTCCGCTATCATCATTGGTAATAACTCCGGCTAATTTTTCCGCCAGCCAAGAACCGCGATATACTATTCCATAATCTACATCCACCCACGAAGTACCAATAGCTTTAGCTACCACTCCTTTTTCATCAATAAACTCATCAAATTTTACCCAAGCCTCAACTGTACCAGCATTTCCCAATTCCAACTCAGTATCACTAGGCACATTAATATAACTACTAGTACCAAAAGACATACTACCATCTACTTTACCAGTTACCTGATCGGCGGTGGTCATATTGGTGGTAGTGCCATGATTTTGAAACAAACTACTGTCTCTAATATCGCCCTCACCACCATCAATATCGGTTTCTTGCAAATGATGAACTAAAATAAAATTATTATCCCATGCCCCAGTGGTGGTAGAGTTGTCGGTAGCGGTTGGATTATCATAGTACATCCAGATATGATCGGTTTTAGAATTTTTATCAATCTTCGGCACTTTGACCCAAACTAAAGATTCACCTGATTCGTTCCATTTTTCAATTTCATAAGGCAAAACTGTCAAGCCATCAGCATCAACAAATCTGATATCCTCGCCGTTATTTTGGGTATATTCATAATTTATCCGAGATGAATTCAGTCGCACTAAAGCAGTAAAATTAACTAAATCCGAAGTGGTAGCTGAAGTAGTGGTGTCAAAATATATTGGTTTACGTTTTTGCCATCTTGTATCCCACCAACCATAAGTTTGTTCTTTGCCGTAAGTATTGCAAGTATCTTTGATATTGCAATAAGTAAAATTTATCCAACTTTGCGATCTATCAATATCAGATATTCTAATTTCATCTAATACCCCATTGAAACCACTATTATCATCCCACTGTGAATCACCAATGTAAGCATTGGCTGAATTTTGATACAAACCCTCTGGAGTAGTGGTAGCGATAGTGTGTTTCACTACTGTATCTTGATATAAAATAGCCTTACCAGTAGTTGTACCATTGTAAGTTGCTACCAAATAAGTAAATTGCCCGGGAGTTAGTGCCGTTGCTGATTCTAATTCAAAAGTGGTGTCATAGGCATAATAAATTGGCGCTAAAGGTCTTCCAGTTGGCGCCCAAGTTCTAGTAGCTAGCAATTCATAGGATGAAGTGCGACCAAAAATTGATTGCTCGCCTGATAAAGTATTGGTTCTAGCCCAAGCTTCAACTGTCAAAGTGTACTCGGGATTGAGCAAAGTGCTAACAGGCAATTTCACATCTGCGGTAGAGCCATTGAACTCTAAAGCACTGCCAACCATATAAGTAGAAGTAGCGGCTAGATTTCTTGAAATACCATGCAAAGCGTTTTTGGTGGAATCAGTGGTAGAAGCATTATAAGCATTGTTCATATGCCAAACACCGACAAAGCCATTGGTCCAGACACCTGTAGTAGTAGAATTATCAAGAGCATTAACATTGTTATAATACAGCCAAATATGATCAGAGTTGGAGTTGCGATCAATAGTTGGTACTTTTACCCAAAAAGTTGAAGTGGCGGTTTTATCCCATTTTTCAATTTCATAGGAAAGTAGGGTTTTGCCGTCAGAATCAATAAACCTTATATCTTCACCGTTTGGTTTGGTGTAAGCATAATCAATCCGTGAACTATTTAATTGTACAGCTACGGGAAAATCAACCAAGCTAGTAGTGGTAGCAGAGGTGGTGGTGTCAAACATAATTTTTTTCCGTTTCAACCACTTGGCATCCCACCAAACATCAGTTTCTTCAGTGCCATAAGTATTACAAGTATCCATCATATTACAATACTCAAAAGAAATCCAGTTAGCATCTCTAGTAACATTGGACAAACGTAATTCGTCCAAATAACCCGTTAAATCATAACCGCTATCATATGATCTCGCTGATCCTATCAATAAATCTGAAGTATCATAACTGATAGTTCCAGCATAGCTGCCTGGCGCACTGGGCACTGAATTTGCAAAAAGCAATAAAGTCGTGCCGTTGTATGTTCCGACGAGATGATGCCAAACACCTGAACTGCTGGCATTATTGTTAGTAACACTCCGCCAAGTGCCAGAAATTTTAGCATACAAAAAAAGATCGCCGCTGCCTTGATATCTTAAATCAAACCCGGATCCACTAGCCATTTGTTTTCTAAAAATTTCATCATAATTAGGCGCGGAATCTGTTTTTACCCATGCTGATACAGTCAGATTGGTAGTTGGTTCAATCTCACTGCTGCGTGGAACAATTACTTGGTCTAAAGAGCCATCAAAATAATCTGCACCATTGGTAATACCTGTAGCTGAACCTTGAGTGGTAACAGCTACTGAAGTAGCATTTTGTCCATTGGCGGTTGAATCATAATGCCATCCGCTAGTTTCATTCATATGTAAAACCATTTTATAACCACTGTTCCACACACCTGTAGTGGTTGAATTATCTGTGGCGCTGGGATTGCCATAATACATCCAAATATAATCAGCCGTGGTATTTTGATTCACTTGGGGAACCTTTACCCACAGTGTAGATGTACCTGACTCGTTCCAAGATTCTATTTCATAAGGCAACTCTGTACCATCAGTGTCCACAAACCTTATGTCTTGTCCGCTGTTTTGTGTCGCAGTGTAATCAACTCGGGTAGAATTCAACTGCACAGAAATTGGAAAATCAGTCAGATTGGAAGTGGTAGCGGAAGTGGTGGTGTCAAAAAATATTTTTCGCCGTTTGGTCCAAGAAGGATTCCACCAGTCAGAATTGTAAGCATATGCTACAGCATCAGCAAATTCAAATTTCAATGTATGCTTGCCAGCATATTCAGTAAAAATGTACTACCCTGCCTACGCCAGAACATTCCCAATTGGCATAAAAAAATTACATCATTTTTGTAAATCTCTGGCAGTCTTTCCTCACCATCGCAAAAAAGTCCAACAAACCTGTCATCATCAATTGTAGCTTGATCAGCAGGTATTATTTTTAAATCAGCTTTACCTTGAGTGGTAAAATCAACCACCCATTCATCTCCAGTTTGCGGATAAGAATGGACATTCAAAAATCACCAGTTCCACTGACGGATCAAGTACAACTGGGTATTGGGCTTGAGATAGCCAATGCTCATCCAAGGTGTAAGTGATAATACCTTTTTCGTCAATTCGCAAATCAATCGCACTGGTATCGCTCTTTTTACCATTGGCATCAATAAAATATGGCGCTGGTAAATAGAATTTTTTTTGTAAATCTTTGTCAGCCAATTTATCTGCTTTGGCGGTCAAGGTAATATTGCCAGCTAAATCTTTTTCATAATCAAACTCTCCTAAATCAAGCTGAAACTGAAACTGCAGCGGATGCCCTGGCTCACGCAAGATAATATCTTCTTTGACTCCATTTTCTGTAACCAATCTTTTTACATCTACC
Organism: Bacteroidia bacterium; assembly: GCA_026003255.1. Classification (GTDB taxonomy): domain Bacteria; phylum Bacteroidota; class Bacteroidia; order B-17B0; family Aurantibacillaceae; genus BPGX01. The sequence goes on from BPGX01000014.1 coordinate 20,047, forward strand.
TGAGCATAAGGTTTCTGATAATCATATTCTGCTGCCAAAAATTTCTTTTTGACTTCAGAACTTTCCGCATTTAGCGGAGTAATACCAAAAGTCTGCCCCTGATAAGCATAAACAATTTTTTCCTGATAGTTGTCGGGTATACTAACCTGCAATCTTAGTTGTTCTTTAGCAGTAAAAATCTGCCATAAAAAAATTGCCCCGGATAAAACCAAAAAAATTATGATCAAAAACAAGAAATATTTATTGGCTATTAATTGTACAAATTTTTTGTTCATTGTTTATCTAAATAATACATCTCCGATTATATTGAATATCCCTTCTATATATCCACTGACATTGTTGGTCAGATTGACTAAAAATGAACCAACTGTGGCTAATGAACATTTATTATCAACATCACAAACAAAAGTATAATAATTCCGCGGCCCCGCATCACCGGCTTGGGCGGTATAAGTCATCTGCACCGGGTTAGTGGCGGCAAATGCCGTGCTGGAAGTCCACCAACCACCCGGACAAGTCAAAGTAGAAGTGGTGATAGCATTGGTTTTACAGATAAAAGACCGAGTATTGTCCCCCTCTGGATCAGTCCAATTTACGGTAAAAGTTATATTATTACCAACCACAACCGGATCAGGTTCGTCAGTAACAGAATTGATAGTTGGTGCGCTTTTGACCACAGTAAAGGTACCAGCCGTTCCATTGGAGCAAGCATTACTGTCATCACAGACAAAGGCATAATAATTATTTGTTCCCACATCACCAACTAACGCTGTGTAATTAAGGGCAACGGGATTTTGGGTACTAAAAGAAGTGCTGGAAACCCAAAAACCACCATCACAAGTCAAAGTGGAAGAAGTAAAGGAATTGGTTTTACAAATAAAAGTACGGGTCAAATCCCCAGCATCACTATCAGACCAATCGACGGTAAAAGTAATCTGACTACCCACATTAACTGGATCTGGGGCGTCAGTAGCTGAATTGATAGTTGGTGCAGAATTGGCGGCGTTGACCGTAAATGTAGAACTGGTGGAATTGGAACAAGCGTTATTGGTATCACAAACAAATATATAATAATTATTTGTCCCTATATCACCTACTTGAGCAGTATAATTTACGGCAATCGGATTGGTGGCGGCAAATGCCGTTGCTGGAAGTCCACCAACCACCCGGACAAGTCAAAGTGGAAGTGGTAAAAGCCATCAGATTTACAAACAAAAGTCCTCGTATTATCACTATTTTGATCCTCCCAATCAACGGTAAAAGTAATCTGATTGCCAACAGTAACTGGATCAGGGGCGTCAGTAGCTGAATTGATAGTAGGAGCAATATTAACAAAATTGATTGCTGGATAAAATTCATAATTATAAAAAAGTGTATTGTCAGCTTCTACTATTCGTAAACAATAAGTCGTACTGGTAGAAGCCGCATAGTCCCGTAAAGAAAAATCCCACAGACCATCTTCACCAAAACTGATAGCAGCCTGCGAATTAGTAAAATTGTTGGCTTCTTCATAAGTTTGATTGACTATGGTATCTCCTCCGTGGGTTGGATCAGTGGTGGTCGCAGTCAAGGCCGCTCCATCAGACGGTGTTGGGTTGTTATAATAAGCAATTGCTGTTGTGGAAGTGACATCTATATAACTGGACGGGTTACCGCCACTAGGTGAGGCGCACGTGCCACTACCCATATCTACAAATTGCAGTTTAAAATCCTGTCCATTGATAGCCAAAGTAGAACTGCTTACATGGATTAGTAAGCGTAAACGAAACTGATTGCCATAAAGAACGGTAGTGGTGGTATTTTGAGCAGCTAAAGGCGGGCCAACTGAAGTGGAGTCAATATTTTGAAAAATACGATAACCTGATTGCACAAATTTATAATCAATATCAGATTCACTCCACTCAAACGTAAATCGGAATCTAAAAGCTGTATCTATAGCACTTGTTTCCTGATAAAGCGCTATTCCTTCACCTGGCGCTAAAATTAATTCATCGCCAAAAATTATTTCTGTTTCGTAAACACCAATAGATTGATTTATCGCACCTGGCACAGTTACCCCCAGCAATCTACTGGAAGTTGCACTATTATCAAAACCAACCGTAACATCAGTATGCCTGATATCAGCAGTAGTAACGGTAGTGCTGGCATGTTTTTGGGGCACATCAGCTGTACTGATAGTTGTTCCGTTAGAAGCAGAACTGATTTTACGTAAAGTTGCAGGAATATAAGCCAAAGCCGTAGAGGAAGTAACGTTGCGATTTACTCTGATGCCAATTCTCTTAACAACATAATTTTTTCCACTATCAGTCGGATTAAAAAAAGAAGAATAAACATATCCTGAATTAAGTGAAGCAGTGACGGGACCAGTAGTCATTAAATATTCGCCCTGTGATGAAGGAGTACTACTACTGTCAACTTCACGCCATTCAAATAAAATTTTTACCCGAAAATCAGCATCACCAGCATTTAACTGCTCCAAAGCCACACCTTGCCCAGGTTGCAAAACAATTGGTTCATCATTGGTAAAAATCAGTTCTTTATAACCGCTGGTTGATGGAGCAGTAGCCGAGCCAGCTGCCCCCGGAGTTTTCCACACCAATAAGTTGTGCATCAGAGCTTTGCGTATAAGTATTAGTAACTCCTGATCGCCTGATATCCATCGCACTATTTGCACTACCAGTATGTTTTTTGGGAATATTGGCAGCGGTTATTTGTGTGCCGCCAGAAGCCGTGGATATATATCTTAATCCCATTGGTATATAAACAGCTGTAGATATAGTATCAATCCGTAAACTAATTCTTTCAATAATAGCAGTTTTACCAGAAGCTGCTGGATTGAAAAAAGAGGCATAATTGTAAGTAGCCGAGGGTACTACCCGGCACTGGACCAATATCTATAATATATCCGTTTTGTGCACTCGGAGTAGAAGCAACTTCCTTCCATTCCACTAATATTTTAATATAATGATCAACATCGCCAGCCAAATAATTCAAATAAAAACCCAAACCTTCACCTTCCTGCAAAACAAACTGTTCATTGCCACCAAAAACTATTTCTCTTTGTCCAATAATCTGACCAACAACTGCTGGGCCATTAGCTTTTCAAAATTCCAGAATCAGATATACCACCACTGGCGGGTACTTATACTACCACTATAAGTTGCGGTAATTGCACTACCACAAGACGCCCCGCACCAACGTATTTCCATAACTGAATCAGTGCTACTGGTATGCTTTTTAGGCACATCGCTGGCCGTCACCAAAGTGCCACCAGAAGCCGCGGTAATTCTTTGAAAGTTCCAAGCGGAATAAGCCGCAGTTGTATCACTATTGACTCTCATTACCAATCTTTTTATTACCGCAGTTTTACCTGAACCTGAAGGGTTTAAAAAATGTATAAAAAGTAGTACCCAAAGCAGCATTAAATTCTACTCGATTTGATGCCCAAATGTATTCGCCCTGTGCTGATGGTGTGCTACCAGAATCAACCTCCTTCCATTCCACAATCATCCGATTAAGCTGGTCCACATCACCAGTAGCATCAGAAATCAGGGCAATACCTTCACCTGGCTGCAATATCAATTTTTTCATCATTCGCTTGAAAATTAAGCTCCATCCAACCATGTGGCTGACCAGCCGCACCACATGGTGTTATATGTCCGAGCCAAGCATCATTCCCGCCTACTTGCGTTACTGTTACTCCAGCATATCTAACATCCATCGCACTATTGGCACTACCAGTATGTTTTTTCGGGATATTGGCACCTGTTATTTGCGTGCCACCAGAAGCCGCGGTAATTCTTTTTAATATTATCCGGTTAAGATAAGTTGCTGTGGTATCGCACGTCTCACTACCAAACCAAACCCGTTTAACAATAGCAGTTTTACCTGAAGCTGCCGGATTGAAAAAAGAATTATAAACATAATTAGTTCCAGCCGCATTTTCCACGCGCTGGATAGCTAATAAATATTCATTTTGTGCACTTGGAGTACTGGTTACTTCTTCCCACTCAACATATATCCTAATGAGGTTATTGGCAGTACCTGCTGCTTCTTGATAAAGCGCCATGCCTTCACCCGGTTGCAGAATAATTTTTTCATCTTCACTGCCAAAAGTTATATCTCTAACACTATAAAATTGACCTATTGCGCCAGCATTAGGCTGTCCTAAAAGACGTGACTGAGTAGCTCCGGAAAATGTGACTGTAGCGCCTGTAGTACGAACGGTCATTACTGGATTTGAAGAATTACTATTTTTTTTAGGGATATCATTAGCATCAATCAATGTTCCACCTGATGACGCAGTCGTTCTACGTAAAGCAAAATTTACATAGTTTCCTGTTCCGTTTGCATTTATTCTAATAGCAACACGTTTTACTACGGCAGTCCGACCTGAACCTGCAGGGTTTAAAAAAAGAAGCATAAACATAATTGGCACTTGTGGAACCAGTGATTGGACCGACATCAATCATATATTCTAACTCAGACGGATCAAGTGCGGCTTGAGCAGGTTTTGCGCCAATTTTAAAATTATCTACCACATTAGGATTTTTTTTTAGCCCAATAAATCCGATCTACAATATTATTCTGGTTTGCAGTTACAAAATCATTTAGTAAACCAACTAATCCAGTTGCATCAAAGCTGGTATGGAAAATAACCAAAACCAATAAACAAATGGAAATTTTTTTAATCATAGTTTGCCACATAATTGTATATTTCTTGGGAAATATTTTTAAACAATTCATTGACTTCGCTGTCATTTACATTTTCTTTTAATTTTTTCTCAATCATCACTGTTAATAAATAAGGTCGTGACGGAACATATACAATACCTGAATCAGCCCAAACCATATCACTGGTGCGTATACCAGTTTTGTGGGCAAAAAACCACGTCAGCTGGCAAACCTAATTTCAAATATTCATTTTTACCTCCAGCTAAAATTTGTAGCAAATAATTGGCGTAATATGCTGACAAATAAGTGGCATTATACAGCGAACGAAAAAATACTGAATAATTTTTCGCCGTCATACGATTATCAACAACTTCGCCCACAGAATTTTGTTTCAATACTTCCAATTCATTTTCTAAACCTAAATGGTTATAAACTGATTCTAATTCATTAGCGTCTAAATTGCGCAAAAAAACAAAATGGGCAGTATTATCTGATTCTACCAAAGTCTGTTTAAATAATTCTTCAATAGTAATAGTTGTGCCAGACGGCTGTTGGTAAAGCGAACCAAATTCACTGTCTTTATCTTCATCAAGGATCACCAATTCATTGGTCAGCTGCCAATCTCCTTTTTCAACTTTTTTCATAGCCGCCATAGCCACTGGAATTTTAATAAGACTAGCCGGCCAGATTTTTAAATCTTTATTAACAGAAATATTGCTGCCAGTAGCTAAATATTCAAAATACAGAGAAATTAAGTAATCTGGATGATCCGTATATTTAGCTTGTAAACTTTCTCGCAATGGTTGAAAATTTACAATTGGATTCAAGACGCCATGTAAATTGTAAGATGGATTAATAAATTTAAAATTATTTTCTAATAAAAGTTTTTGTCCAACTTTTTTCCCTACTTGATAAGTTAAAGGAATAAAAATCAAAAATAATATAAATAATCCCAATACTAAATATTTCATTTTTCTTATTGAATTATCTTTTACTTTTAATGCTTTCATAGATTTTTACCTTAATACTAAATTCAATAAACAATAATTGGTCAACCACTGGAATTTTCCCATTTGATACTCATGATAAGCCAGTGTGATAGTAAACGAACCACGATTTTGTCCCTCTAAACGGTGAACTTTAAAATATAAATGATCATCGCCCCGTCCACGCTGAATTGGCATTTCCACAAACACATCTTTTGGTAAACTGCCAAACTCTAATTCATATGGACTATCATTATATGATGGTTGTAAAGTAACTTCAAAAATTTTATCTTCTCCTGCAGCTATACTTTGTGAAAAAGGACTAATTTGACAATTATGACCAGCATTTAAATCGTAAATTTTTCGGGTTTGAAAAATTGATTTTGGTTTGGTTGGTAAAATAGGTAAATATTCTACCACTGGCGGAAACAAACGAATAACCAGATATACAGATATGATTAGCAACACAACTGCTATAATTATTAAGATATATTTTATATTTGTTTTTTGTTTAAACATTATACAAATCAAAACTAAAATATTTTTTTAATTCCAATCTTTTGCAACATTTTTTATCACCCTAAACTTATTTTTTTAATTCCAAACTTGCCTGCCCCTCGTAACTTCAGTGGAATGGGTTTTCGGAATCTAGAAGCTAAAAATAAATTCAACATAACATTTTTTATTTTAATTTTATAATTCTAAAATTTATTTATAATTTAAAATTTACGATTGATAATTTATTAATTTCCACCCTGTAATCCTCCTCCCGCTGGTTGTAATAGATTGGAATCATTACTAGTAGTGTTACTGGAAGTATCGCTGGTTGGTAGGGTATTTATACTAATTGTTTCTTCAATCTGGTTGGCATTATCATCTATCACTTCTTCTGCTATAGATTCTGTGGTTGAAGTGGAGCTAGTGGTGGTAGCGGTACTGGTCGGAGTAGTAATAGGCGTGGGAGTAGGATTTACAATCGGATAATAAATTGGTCCAGTCGGTTGAATGTTTGTTTGATTGGTAGTAGTCACAGTGGTGGTAGCTGTAGAAAGTGCCCCATATTCCCAAGACAGATAACCATCACGGTAAGTGGAGTAATTGAAACTGGGTTGAATCAGTAGTTCACTTCTTGATTTGGCTATACCAATCACTTGTAATTTAGCATCTTGCTCGGCTGGTTCCTGATAAGAAATGGTGCGGCTGATTTTGGTTAAACTGCTATCTTTCACCTCTTCTTCTCCGGCCACTATACCGTTGGTAGTTGTACTGATGGTGGATGTACCGGTCAAAGCACTAGCTTCACTCAAAAGCGCATCAGTTTCATTTATCAAATCTATCAATTCATTATCGCCGGTATTAATAACTGCTTTTTGTCGGGAAATATTTTCATCAAGCGCCAGATAATACCTACTACCCGGAATCAAATTCTGATAACCTTTCACAATGCCGCTGATAGCCACTTTGACCATCTTAAATTTACTGAAAGCAGGATCGTCAGTGCGAATCACAATATTTTGCGTGGTAGTACTGGAAGTAGCAGTATTTTCCGCTATTAAATTATCTAAAATTTCCTGATATTTTATTTTCAAACCTTCAGGCATAGACGCAATTTCATCGTTGGAAAGCGAAGCAAATGGTTTGATAGCTACGGCAATGCCTACGGCTGGCTTGAAATCATAAGAATTAGCAAACATGGGCAGAACAGTATTTTCACCAACTATAGCCACAGCATCACCCAGCTGAACTTCCTGACTGGTAGTCACGGTAGATGTGGTAAAATCCTGCCAGAACCAAGTAGTAATGGCTCCGGACAAATCGATGTCCCCTGCGACAATAATGTCACCTTTTACTAAAATCCGACCAGAAACTTCTGCATCCACAACTTTGACTAAGCCATTAAATACTGCTTGACCAATAACTTTGATATTAGCCAGTTCTTCATAATCGATCACTACAATTTGCGTGTTGTTGTTGGTGGTATTGTTGATGACCTGAATAGTGGTGGTAGCAATTGTGGTAGTGGAATTATTGATAACAACTAATGTGGTTGAAGCGGTTGAGCTAGTAGTGCTATCAGTAGATGAAGTTGTTTTACCGTCAATTTGTGCTAGTTGCGACACTGTGTCAATCTTATTATTTATATTCAAAAGTATAGTTACATAACCAGTAGAACTTGAAGTATAATCCTCCAAAGCAATACCCACAGTGCCGGCACTAGTAGAAGTAGCTTTCATAGCCGCGCCGGGAACACTGGCAGAAGTAGTCAACTGATCACCTCGGCGGATAATACCATTTTCAATCGTCACTTTAACCGGCACTGTACCGGTAAGTGCTAAAGGTTCTCCAGGAGCATCATTTTTCAATATACCTGCCGGAGCTGTGGAGATAACACCCAAAATCTTGTTGGAGTTGGCACTATAGGAAAGCCTACCCCGAGCTTCACCACCTAAATCATTAGCTACTATCAAATCACCAGGCAAAGCCGAAGCTTCAAAAATTGTTACGCGTTCAGCAAAGTCACCTTGGGTCCAAGCTGTTCCCCCTGACAAATAAGCTACGCCATCAACTTCCAATTCACCGGCAATATAAACATCAGAACTGGATGCAATCGCACTTTGTCCTGGAGTACCACTGCCAAACGAGTTATAACCTTGTGCTGTACCGCCACCAGTCTTGATTGTGCCAGCTGTTACCGTGCTGGTGCTCATTCTAAAAACACCAGCGTTGAGGGACAAATTGGCATCAGTTCCGTCATGAGTAATCTGAACATAATCCACTCCACTAGAATCATAAACACGCAAATCACCACCGCCGCTACCAATCTCCAAATCACCACTGGAGGTAATAATCTTGCCATTGGTACCATCATGGAACATCGCTACATACTGACCGCTACTGGTAGCATACACTCGCAACTCTTGAGTGGAGGTAAAGAGTAAGGCATAAGCAGCCGTAGCATCTTGAATTTCTAATAAATTGTTTGAACCTTGGTTGGCGCCGGCCCTAATGCGCAAAGTAGAAATACCAGCTGAGTTGACCACATCCAAACTACTTTGTGGGTTAGAAGTCCCAATCCCCACATAGCCAGCTTGATTGACTGCTAAGAAAGTAGCACCAGTAGAAGAAGTGATTTGAAATGGATTTACACCACTGGTTCCTTGGACATTGAAAGTATAGTTTGATGAGGTTGCATTCACGCCTGCTCTTGATCCGCTGTCTAGTAATATACCAGTGGTAAGATTAGTAGCTGAACTCCAACGAGCCACATAACCATTGGTGCCTGATCCTGTAAACGCATTAGTAGCGTTTAAGGTATTGCCACTCCAAGAAAGTCCAGTCCCAGCAGTGATTCTGGTCGAAGGAGTAGCGTAGAAGTTTGACCACTCAGTAGTGGAAGCAGTCAAAGGTATGGTATAACCGCTGGCTGGTTGTAAGGTAAAGGTGTGAACATTGGCAGCAGAAGTGATCAAGAGATTTAAACCACCACTAGTAGAGGTAGCAAAGGTTTGACTACTGCCAGTTTGACCATTTAAGGAAGTAATACCACCACTGCCAGTAATGCCTAAAGATGAAGTAGCGACCCATAAGACACCAGTACTAGTCGTCATTAGAACTTTACCATATGTACCAGGATCATTTGTACCATCTGCAACTGTACCAAACAATCTTAAATTACCACCAAAAGTCGCATTATTATTAAACGTTGCTGCGCCATAAAATTCAGCAGAACCACTAACAGCTAAAGTTGAGGAAGCTAAAATCGCGCCACTGGTTCGGAGAGTGTTTAAATAGGTGTTAGTAGAAACTGAAAGATTGGTGGAAGAGGCATTAGTAAGAGTGGTTTGACCTTGGACATTGAGAGTGGAATGCAGAATAGTTGCGCCGCTAACACCCAAAGTGGAAGAGGCATAAATTGGTCCTAAAGATTTCAAAGTACTAGTGCCAGCCACCACCAAACTGCCTTGGACTAAAGTATTACCACCAACCTGTAAACCAGCTTTGATTGTTACATCATTATTCAAAAATACATTATCACTGACTTGCAAATTTCTTGTAGCAACTGTGCCCGCTGACAATGTCGGAGTCGTTAGGTTATTCACTTCAAAAATATCTAGGGTATTGACACCACCTAAATAAACATACTGGCCCTGGACAACTAGTGTTTTATGTGCGATACTAAAATAGCTTTTTAACACTATATTATCAGGATTAGAAACATCAAAAACAAAAAACCTTCCACCAGCAACATAAGCATAAGGCCAAGCTACGTACACACTCCTGAAAGGATAACCAGAAATGGTATAACTACCTCTATTTACTGGATTAACTGGATCAGAAACATCAATAATATATAGACCTTCTGAAGTCTCATCAACCGTATAAGCATAATTACCAGAAACATAAACACTATTGTTACCTGCACTAGTATTTGAAAGTTCTTGAATGTTGTTTAGATCACGAACATCAATAATTAACATTTTTGAACTTGATATAGTAACATAAGCATAAGGCCAAGCTACATAAATATCATTACCATTAGCAATATTACCATTAAAACTGGTAACATATACAATCTCATTTGGATTAGAAATATCAAAAATCACTAAGTTATATGTCTGATCTAAAACATAAGCATAATTACCAGAAATATAGAGATCAGTTGGTTGATCTAAATTCGTACTAATTTGAGATTTAACTACAATATTTGCCGGATTAGAAACGTCTAAAGTAATTAACCGTAAAGCATCACGATCAACAACATAAGCATAACGACCTATTACAAAAATATCTATAAGATTAGTAAAAGAGCCATCCCTACCAACTTGAACTATATTACTAGGATTAGACACATCATAAATAAATAAACTACTCCCACCAACTGCATAAAGATAATTGTTAGCAAAAAATACACTTTCCACAGTCGTACCTGGATTTATATTAGCCTTAAAGACAGGAACGTCTTCCTGCAAAACTAAAGTGTTGCCAGCAATAGTTAATTTAGCTGGCATAGTAGAAGTCCCAATCCCCACATAGCCAGCTTGATTGACTGCTAAGAAAGTAGCACCAGTAGAAGAAGTGATTTGAAATGGATTTACACCACTGGTTCCTTGGACATTGAAAGTATAGTTTGATGAGGTTGCATTCACGCCTGCTCTTGATCCGCTGTCTAGTAATATACCAGTGGTAAGATTAGTAGCTGAACTCCAACGAGCCACATAACCATTGGTGCCTGATCCTGTAAACGCATTAGTAGCGTTTAAGGTATTGCCACTCCAAGAAAGTCCAGTCCCAGCAGTGATTCTGGTCGAAGGAGTAGCGTAGAAGTTTGACCACTCAGTAGTGGAAGCAGTCAAAGGTATGGTATAACCGCTGGCTGGTTGTAAGGTAAAGGTGTGAACATTGGCAGCAGAAGTGATCAAGAGATTTAAACCACCACTAGTAGAGGTAGCAAAGGTTTGACTACTGCCAGTTTGACCATTTAAGGAAGTAATACCACCACTGCCAGTAATGCCTAAAGATGAAGTAGCGACCCATAAGACACCAGTACTAGTCGTCATTAGAACTTTACCATATGTACCAGGATCATTTGTACCATCTCGAACTTGACCAAATAATCTCAAATCACTACCAAAAGTTGATGCACCATTAAATGTAGCACCAGCATTAAATATCGCTGCACTCGTATTAAAAGTAGCGGTATTATAAAAATAAGAGTTACCCGTAACTGCCAGTGTGGATGATGCGAGAATACCACCACTAACATTTAAATTATTTAAATAAGCATTTGTTGATACAGTTAGGTTAGTGGATGATACATTGACTAAAGTTGTTTGTCCTTGGACATTGAGAGTCGAATGGAGAGTAACTGCACCACTAACACCCAAGGTTGATGAAGCAAGGATAGCTCCACTGGTCATTAAAGTATTTAGATAAGAATTAGTTGAAACAGTTAAGTTAGTTGAAGACACATTGGCTAATATGGTTTGACCGGTAACATTAAGTGTATTGTTGACTACGACTGCGCCATAGAAAGTAGAAGCACCAGTGACGGCGAGAGTTGAAGATGCGAGGAATGGTTGAGATAGTATTCCTAGTTGAGTAATATTTCCTTGGACTATGCTCGGTAAAGTTTGACCAAAGGCTGGGATACCAGAACCATTCGTTCCTAAAATGGCACTAGCTAGTGGTGGAATAAATGAAGTGGTGCTAGTTGCTGTTTGATATGGGATATAGTTTGGTCCACCACCAATGAGGTTAGTAGCATAAGTGGAAGTAACGGCACTACCATTTAAGTTGGCAGTTAGGGTACCTGAGACATACAAGTTAGTAGTAGTGACATTGGTAAAGACACCAGTAGAAGGAGTGGTTGCACCTATGGGGGTATTGTTAATCGTGCCACCGGAAATAGTTAGGTCGTTAGCAATGTAAGTATCAGCAATTACACCTGCCTGCCAAGTACCTGATTGAACAATACCGGCATACAAATTACCACTCACTGTGAGATTGGTGGTGGAAGCATTAGCTAGAGTGGTTTGACCAGTAACGTTGAGCGTGCCGTTTAAAGCAGAAGCTCCTGAAACATTTAAAGTATTTAAATAGGTGTTAGTGGAAACTGTGAGGTTAGTACTGGAGACATTGGCTAGAGTAGTTTGTCCTGTGACATTAAGTGTATTGTTGACTACGACTGCGCCATAGAAAGTAGAAGCACCAGTGACGGCGAGAGTTGAAGATGCGAGGAATGGTTGAGATAGTATTCCTAGTTGAGTAATATTTCCTTGGACTATGCTCGGTAAAGTTTGACCAAAGGCTGGGATACCAGAACCATTCGTTCCTAAAATGGCACTAGCTAGTGGTGGAATAAATGAAGTGGTGCTAGTTGCTGTTTGATATGGGATATAGTTTGGTCCACCACCAATGAGGTTAGTAGCATAAGTGGAAGTAACGGCACTACCATTTAAGTTGGCAGTTAGGGTACCTGAGACATACAAGTTAGTAGTAGTGACATTGGTAAAGACACCAGTAGAAGGAGTGGTTGCACCTATGGGGGTATTGTTAATCGTGCCACCGGAAATAGTTAGGTCGTTAGCAATGTAAGTATCAGCAATTACACCTGCCTGCCAAGTACCTGATTGAACAATACCGGCATACAAATTACCACTCACTGTGAGATTGGTGGTGGAAGCATTAGCTAGAGTGGTTTGACCAGTAGCAGTGATAGTGTTGAAGTAAGAATTATTGGAAACAGTCAAGTTGGTTGAAGAAGTATTTACTAAAGTTGTTTGACCAGTAACATTCAAAGTACTTTGCAAAGTAACTGCACCAGTAATATTGGTAGTACCATTTACTGCCAAAGTATGAGTGGGGCTAGTTATACCAATACCCACACGGTTATTGACCGAGTCAATATACAAAGTACCAGAATCAAAACTTACATCACCGGCAAATGTGGAAGTAGCGGTTCCGGTCACAAAAATTTGACCTTGCACGGTAAAATTATCAGAAGCTATAAGTTCGGCTCCACTACCCACAGCATCAAAAGTTACAGCACCCAAAGAGGAAACTTTAACATCTAAACGGTTACTAGCGTCATAACCAACTGTCAGTTGAGTAGTGGTTGCTGATACAATTTTTACCTGTCCAGCTGTGGGAGTAAGATTTATATTTCCACCTACCGTAGTTTGTAAAGACAAACTATTGGGTGCTTGGATAATAGGATTGTTTACACCAAAAGAAAGATTGCCGGAAGCATCAAGCACCACTACTTGATTGGCAGCAGGCGTACTGGAAGCATGATAACCATCAACCATATCAGAATTTTTAGCATAACCAGCACTTGTTATTCTTTGTCGCGGAGTCAAAATTTCACCATTGGAAAAATCAGGTAAAGAAGCAACTTCTACTTGAAGAAAATAATTATCATCATTAAAATCCAAAGTTAGCACATCGCCGCCTGCATTAGTATCACCAATTTGAGCATTAAAGACACCATAACGCACCTGATAAGTCATAGTAGATGGAGTTCCCGCTGGCCAAAGTTTTGTCCCCCCACTTGAGGCATCCCAAATAGAAAATCTAAAATAATAATCAGTTCCCGCACCACCCAGTAAATTACCATTGGAATCATACAATCTACCTTGATAAGAAATAAGCTCTGGCACACCTGCCGCAGCTTGAGCTGAACTTATTAAATTACCAGATTTTAAAATGTCTACTGACCAATGGCCAAACAGCAAAATAACAAGGCATAAACAGATGACAAAGATGACAAAAAAATTAGAAAATTTATTTCTCAATCGATGGGCATGAAATTGTTGGGCAATGAGGAAAAGCATGGGGAATTAAAATGCAAAACTTAAAAAATAAATAAAATTAAAAATTACAAATTTATGGTAAATAGGGTAGTTCAGTAGTTTCAATAACTTTATTTTTATTTCTGTCATACTCAATGAATCTAGTAATTTCAGGATTAAATATTTTACCAGACTGTTTATCGGGAAAATTTATTAAAAATAATAATCCAAAAATAATAAACGATAAAACTAAAAAAGAATAAAAAATAGATTTAACTATTAATGTTGGACTAAAAGAAAAAAGCCAATCGGAAAGATTGTGTTTAATTTGCAAATAATGACCACGAAAAACATTAGGATTTTTACCTTTAGCCTTAGTCTCTAGATATTTTTTTATCTCCTCTTCAGTTGTTACCCAAGCTATATTACAATAAACCTGTTTGCCAGCTATTTTCCCCTGTCTGATAAGTTGCCCAATATAATCAGGAGAATATCCTGAAATTTCCGCTGCTTGTTTGAGAGTAATGTAATTTTTGCTATCAATAATTTTTTTTAAGTATGACTTCATTTTCTTTATATCTCGGGGGTCGAGATTAATTTTTTATATTTATTTTCTGCCAATAATTGGCAGTAATAAATAATTAAAATAATTAATTAAAAATTTGTTTTTTAAATAAAAATTTTTAATAGCTTTTGGTTATGTTTAAAAACTATTTTCAGTTAAATTATAACATAAAATACCAATTTTTACCAAATAACTAACATGTGGATAAATTTATTGTTCAAAATCAATAAAAAATGGCTAATTTTAGCCATTTTTTTATATTAAATTTTTTAAATTTTACCTATTAATTTAAAATTTTGACTAAGTTTAAAAAAAAATTAAATTTTTTAAAATATTCTACTGTTGAAAACTTTTTTGGCTTCTAGCCAAAATTCAGGATGATTTTGTTTTTCTTTTAACCAATACCACCATTCAACTCCCCATAAATAAACTTCATCAAAACCAGTTTTTTTCGTATAAGAAATGTTGTCTTGTAAACGTTTTAAATCAAAAGATTTAAATTGATCTTCTAAAGTTGTCTGCAAAATATGTTTTCCAGGTGGCCAAGGTTCAGCTTGTAACTCAGAAATGATAACTTTTTCTACTGGATAAAATTTCATGATCAAATCAGCGTGCCAGCGATAATATGCTGGAGGCCAAGGATAACGCCAGTAACCAAAATACTGATTCCAAACAGTACGATAAAGTGAAGTGCCAATGATATCAGCTAATTTTGCACTTTTTATCCATGTTGAAAGTTCTCCTGATTCAGTCAGTATGACAGGTCGTTTTCTTTGATCGTAGGTTTTAATTATTTTTATATAATTAGCTAACTGTTCTGAAGTTATTTCATTGCATTTGCCAAAACTTTTTAAAAACGGTTCATTGGCCACTTGCCAAGCGGTGATATTGGAGTATATTTGAAAATGTTTTACAGTTTCTTCGTACAAAATCACAACTCTGTCTTCTTTTGCTTCAGCTGGCAAGTTTATTGCCCAAGCTGGTGTATGACATTCGGGCCAACGCGGAACTCTCTCACCGATAGCTAAAATAACATTAACCCCTCTTTTTTGTGCTTCAGCAATTTGCCAATCAACATCAGTAAAATCAAATTCACCTACTTTTGATTCAACTAACGGCCAATAAACTATCAAACGTAAATTTTTGACTTGCAAATCATCTAAAATATCTAAATAAGCTTGTTGCCAATCAAGCCCCAACTCTCTAGCATAAATTTGAGAATATGTAACTCCCCATTTTATTTTTTCTTGATAAAAATTTTTCATAAAAATACCAATAACACTAAAAATAAACAGTGTAATAAGAGAAAAATAAAAAGCTCTTTTTAAAATTTTAAACACAAAAATTATATAAAACTTAAAACTAAATAACTAATGCCAAACCAACAATTAGTATTAAAATAGCTACAGTTTTTTTGAATTACTATTGGTCGTCTAAGTGGTTCATCCAACAATTCAGGATATTTTTTGGCCAACAACAAAATAATAATAAACAACACTGCGTACTGTAAACCCTGTAAAGCATTTATAATAGTTACTGGCCCTAGAGATATAGCAAAAGCTATTAGTAAAAAACTAAGTGCGCCCCAAAATTTGCCCAACTACAAAAATAGCTTTGACTTTTTTCTCCAGATTTTTTGAAATTATCTCTAACCTTAGCCCAATTATTTGGTAGTAGTATCAATAAAATAACAGAATAAAAAATGTGCCAAATCTTGTCCAAATAAAACCAGAAATAAAAATTTTGTTGCAGATAGACCAGTTTTAAAGTGGCATAAGAAAATCCAAAAAGAACGCTGGAAATTATGATAAATTTAAAACTTTCAGTAAATATTCTTTTTTTACCTATTTCTAAAGCCATTAAAATTGAACCTAAAATCAAAAAAAAATATCCCGAAATACTGTTTAAGTAATAACTCCTCGGGCAAAAACCACCAGGCAAAAGCCAAAACAAAAATCGGCTGCAACCCCCCTATCATGGGGGCCACTTGTGAAGCTTGATCTATATGTAAAGCTTTTGCTAAATAATACATAGCTGCTGCATAAGAACCACCGGACAATAATGCCACCAAAATTTGCAAATTGTTAGGTATAAAAAAACCAAAAGGAATAAGTATCAAAGCCAACAGGTTTAATACCCCCAATATAAAAAACAAATACTACAGGATGAGGAATAGAAGTTATTAATAAACGTTTAGATATCAAAGTTGCTACCGCATTTAATATATAGGCAATTACTACTAACCAAAGCCACATCATATTAAAGAATTAAAAATTATTGTTCTAAATTATATTTAAATTATAACAAATTATTTAAAAAAAAATCCCGCTGAAAATAGCGGGATTTAGAAACTAAATACAAAAAATTAATCTTGCAAAATATAATAGGTGTCAATAATAAAATCATTCCAACCCAACAACAATTCCCCCCAAGTAACACTATACTCATACATATAATTGGCGCTACGATCATAAATTTCTGTAACCGTATTTAAAGTATTGTTTACTTTGGTATCAATATCACTACCACTAGCAGCCGAGGCATAATTAAACATCGCAAAATTAAAAACCATTAAAAAAACCACTAAACTTGTCACAGCTAAGTGGTGAGCATATTTATCAAGCCGAAGATTATTGATCTTTTTAAACATATTTTTATTTTAATTTTTATTTTTGATTGATTTTAACATCAACTAAATTAATTATAGCACACTTTTTAATAAAAATCAATGGGGTTATAGTAAGAATTTAGAATTTTAGATTCACATTATTAAAATTATGCTTTAGCAAAAATTGTTTAACAAATTAAATGATCCAGACTCAAGATTCATATCTTATGCTTTTTCTAAAACCTATTCTATCAGGTGGAAATTCACGAAAATTTATTAGACTACCTGGAAATAATGTAAACTTGCCAAATTTATTATTGACAGTATCTATGGCTTTATTTAAATTACTTTTTTTTATTTCATCTGTAAAAAATGAAAGCTGCCCTGATCTAAAAACTAAATCATTTAAACTAACAGCTAAAAAATTTATTTTACTGATAATTGGTTGAGTAAATAAAAGTAATGCTTGTTTTATAATAT
>BPGX01000015.1 GCA_026003255.1 Bacteroidia bacterium
ATGTGGCTTCTATTAAGGCCTATGTTAGGCATTAGGCTGATTTTATCTTTAAAAACCTTTATGTTATAATTTATTTTAAAATTCATATCTATCGTTTTAATTTCGGCTATGTAATAAACCAATGGAAGAAATGTATATAAATGTTTACCGGATGTTCCTGAAGCAGGGAATATTGAAAGTGAATAATAATATTTGCCTTGGTCAACATAGTTAAGTGATACATCGTAATAAAAATTGCTTTTGGGGTTAAATTGAGCCAAATAATTTAATCCTATATTAAATCCTTTGTTGGTGTATGAAGGGAAGTTTCGTTCTTGTATTAATTCTTTTTCTTCATAATTAGCCAAATTAATATAGTAATCATAACCATTATTATAATAACCCACTTTGCATTTATAACAATAATTATTATAAATATCTGCCCAATCAATATTACTGTTCATATAGCTAAAACGGTTGCCTGCCGTAACGCCAAAATAATATTTTTTTTGATTGTTTTTTTCTATTGCAGAACTTATTATTTCTTCTGTTTGGCCTATACTATTTCCTGTAAAAAAAATTAATATAATAATTATTAATTGATATTTCATACTATTAAAAATTACGTAAAAAAGTTAATTCAAAAGAATTTATTGTTTTTATTCGTGTATTATTTACCCCTTTATTATGCAGTAACATATAATCAGCCCAAGGTTTTTCATTTTTCATCAGGGTTTCCCATATTATAATGTTATTATCAATAATTTTATAACTTGCCATAATCCAATTTTTAGATTTTAATTTTAACATTAATGATATACCTGTATTTAACTGAAAAGCTCTATCGTAAATTATATTCTTAAAACGACTTTCATATTTATCTTGTGGATAATATCTTCGGTTAAATTTTCCAACATATTTATTGCCCTCAAATTCATAAACAGATATTCGGCTATGCAATAACTGACTGCGATTAAATCCGAAAAAAGGCATTACGCTTAGTTTATTCCTTAAAATATTTAATCTGTAATTAATTTTTAAATTTAAATCAAGTGTTTTTATTTCAGCTAAATGATATATCAAGGGGATATATGTTATATCATCAGGTTTGTAATACACTGTATATGAATACAATCTTAAAACTTTTGTATAAATTGCAGGTGCATAATAAAATTTTCCTTGATCAACATAATTAATAGAAACTTCATAAAAAAAATTACCTTTTTTTCTTAAGGGCGCTAAATAATTTAGTCCTACATTAAATCCATTATTCATATACGAAGGTATATTGCGTTCTTTTATATACTCCTTATCTTCATAATATTCGATATCAATATAATTACTCACATTAGCCCTGTTATATCCTACCTTACAATTATTACAATTTTTATAAATTGTCTTCCAGTTAAAATTACTTTCCATATAACTATAACTATAACCTGCAGTAATTCCCCAA
This sequence comes from Bacteroidia bacterium, assembly GCA_026003255.1. Classification (GTDB taxonomy): domain Bacteria; phylum Bacteroidota; class Bacteroidia; order B-17B0; family Aurantibacillaceae; genus BPGX01. The sequence continues at coordinate 1,436 of BPGX01000015.1, forward strand.
TATTTATTTTTTAGAACTTTTGTTTTACTTATTGTACTATCTACTGTTTGCGAAAACAAATATCCATTTATGATTATTGTAGTTATAAAAAAAATTATAATCCTTTTTATTTTCTGCATATTCACTCATTTAATTTTTCAATTTTATTCTTCAACAGTTCATTTTCTTTTTTTAATGTTATAACATATAAATACAACTCTTCTATCTTTTCTAACATTTTGCGTTGCATTTCGCCAACCTCTATGCCATTATTTTCTTTTATTTCTTGTGCACTCGGTATGCCGGGCAAATGTTTGTTTGCTTTCTATATAAGCAGCAACCTGCTCTATGGGCATTAAATTATAATTTGGTGCAAATACGTAATCAGGCCAAGGATTCTCATTTGTCAATTTTAATTCGCGCGCACCAATTACTCCTTCTACTGCTAACTTAAAACTTCCGGTACTTGTCGTTCCTATTCCCACTGAACTGTTTGAATTATAAAACATTACTATATCATCGTTATTACTTACATTTACTAATGCCAACCCATTACCTGGACTTTGTTGATACTCATATACAGGATAGTTGGCGTTTTCGCGCTCAAAACGCAATGCTCTGCCATTATGCATAATATGTAGTTTTGCTTGTGGATTTATCAAATTACCAATTGCAACATTTCCTGTATCTCCTAAATATAGCACTATTGGGTTTTGAGCATTTGGTGAAGGATTATCTACTTTTACAAACGATAATGAATTTCCGGCATCTTGGCGTATATCATACGTCTTGTAACCGTTTCGCTCAAACCTTAAAGCGGTATGTTGATGAACGATATGCAATTTGGCAATCGGATTGGATGTGGCAATACCTATATTGCCTGTTGTATTTATGCCGTTTGATGAACTAACAAATAATGTTGGAATATTGCTGTTAAAACCTATCATTAACGAATTAGGTATATTATTGGTAAATATAGCCGGTTGAACATTGGGCCCGCTTCCTATTATTACGGCATGATGTGCATGAGTACTTGTTGATACATTTAGCCCTAAAGCAATTGAGTTTATTCCGTTGGCTATAGTTGATCCGTTGCCGATACTTAATCCTCTTTTTTGTGACGGTACTCCATTAGGATATATTACATCCGTTGACGTTGAAGATACTGCAACTGTAGATGTCCATTTAATACTATTTTGTGCTGTGTTAATTATTAAAGTACTATCGCCAATGTAAATCACAGAATCTCCCTCCAAATGCGAAATACGAGTTAATCGGAGTGTATCGGTTTTAATTAATGAAGATTCAATTTGCGGAGTTAACAAATTTCCATTTATTCTTGTATCGCCATTTACATCTAATTTTCTTGGTGGGGTTACTTGTCCCTATGCCTACATTACCATTGGTATTGGCATTTAAGATGGTATTAAAATCATAACCCGGTTTGGAGTTAATATTTAAATCTTCGATTTTGGCGGTTATACCTTTATAGGCTCCGTCTTCTCCTAAAGTTATATTGCCGTTTATATCTACTTTTCTTACGCCTTTTATGGTATCGGCTTCTATTTTATGCAGTATTTGTATGCCCGTAGCGGTTATGGTATTGTTTACCACTACAGGATGTGTGGTGTATAAACCGGCATTGGTTAATTGCCAGTATTGTGGCACCAAAGTATTTATACTTTGCCAGGTGCCATTACCTGTTAATACTATCATTATTGTTTTGGCTAAAATTTAAGCGATAAGATTCACCATTATTGTTAAGTAACATTAAAGCACTGCCCGTTCCGTTTAGGGTATGAAAGGTAAAATTTCCGCTGCTACTTATTGTTAAACGATTAAGATTATTGGTTCTCAAATTTAAGGGAGCATTATTTGTACTTCCCAAAAATGTATTGCTGCCTACATTATTGTTCCCATCTAATTTCCAGTTGTTGCCCTGCGAATAAAGATAATTGCTGCTGAACAAAATGCTAAGCATAAGCAGCCATGTTGTAATTTTACTGATTTTTAAAAATTCTTTTGTACGTTGTACGTTGTACGTTGTACGTTGTACGTTGTACGTTGTACGTTGTACGTTGTACGTTGCCTGAAGTGTGTACATTTGTATTCATAAGCAAAAATTTTAAAACGAATTTATAAAAATTTTTGGATTTTCAAAATTTGCATTGTTATTTCTTCATTATTTCCACATATCAAATTACTTATAAAACTTGTAACTGAATTATTTTTGCTACATTTGCACGCAATTTTAAGAAAACTAAAATTGTAGCCTTATGTCGTTCGACCCCGAAAAATTCCTGCCCGAAGGGCTTACTTATGATGATGTTTTATTAGTTCCTGCTTACTCCGAAGTATTGCCTCGCGAAACCAATATTTCATCAAAGTTTAGCCGAAACATTACCGTTAACGTACCAATTGTTTCCGCAGCAATGGATACCGTTACCGAATCAAATCTGGCTATCGCCATAGCTCAGGAAGGCGGTATTGGCGTACTTCACAAAAATATGACCATTGCTCAGCAAGCAGAACAGGTTCGTAAAGTAAAACGCTCAGAAAGCGGAATGATTCTTGACCCAGTAAATTTATTAGACAATGCAGTTGTAGGCGATGCATTAGCATTAATGAAAGAATTTAAAATTGGCGGTATTCCGGTGGTTGATGAAAATAAAAAACTGAAAGGTATTGTTACCAATCGCGATTTGCGTTTTGAAAAAAACATGCAGCGCCCGGTAAGCGAAGTAATGACCAAAGACAACATCATTACTGCTCACGAAGGAACCGATTTAAATCAAGCAGAAGATATTCTGAAAAAACATAAAATTGAAAAATTACCGGTAGTTGATAAAAACAATATACTAATTGGCTTAATTACCTTTAAAGATATTATCAAATTCCGTATGCGCCCAAATGCTTGTAAAGACAAGCATGGTCGCCTACGCGTAGCAGGAGCAGTTGGTGTAACAGCCGATACGCTTGAGCGAGTAGATGCATTGGTAAAGGCAGCTGTTGATGCCATAGTAATTGATACGGCTCACGGCCATTCCAAAGGAGTAATTGATATGCTTAAAAAAGTTAAGCAAGCTTATCCGCAAATAGATGTAGTAGTAGGAAACATAGCAACCCCTGAAGCTGCTAAAGCCTTAATAGATGCAGGAGCAGATGCAATTAAAGTTGGAATTGGTCCGGGCTCAATCTGTACAACTCGTGTAATTGCAGGTGTTGGAGTACCTCAGCTTTCTGCAGTAATGAATACTTATGCCGGAGTAAAAGGTTCCGGAGTTCCTATTATTGCTGATGGAGGAATTAGATTTACAGGTGATTTGGTAAAAGCACTTGCCGCCGGAGCAGATACCATAATGGCAGGTTCATTATTTGCCGGAGTTGAAGAATCGCCCGGTGATACCATTATATATGAAGGTAGAAAGTTTAAGGCATATCGTGGCATGGGTTCTATAGAAGCTATGCAAAAAGGCTCTAAAGACCGCTATTTTCAAGATGTTGAAGACGATATTAAAAAATTAGTTCCGGAAGGAATTTCTGCACGAGTTCCATACAAAGGTTATCTATCGGAAGTAATTTATCAATTTGCAGGAGGTTTAAGGGCTGGTATGGGTTATTGCGGAGCCAGAAATATTGAGGAACTAAAAAAAGCTAAATTTATTCGAATTACCAATGCCGGTATTCGCGAAAGTCACCCGCATGGTGTACAAATAACCAGCGAAGCTCCTAATTACAGTAGATAAATGTATTAAAAGTATTAATGTAAAATAAAAATTAAAGAGAGATGAAAAAATATCTGTTATCAATTATTCTATTTTCCTTTGTTTGTGCTTTAACAAATGCGCAAGAAAACGATCCGGTATTAATGACTGTTGGAAAGCGCAACATCAGAAAATCTGAATTTGAAGCAGTATATCACAAAAACAATAAAAACGCTTCAACTGACGAAAAAGCTTTTAACGAATATCTTGATTTGTATATCAATTTTCGATTAAAAGTAGCAGAAGCTGAAGATTTAGGAATGGATACAACCGAAGCTTTTAAAACGGAATTAAAAGGCTATCGCACACAGCTTGCTCAACCTTATTTAACCGACAATGAAGTAACAGAACAGTTAATTAGAGAGGCTTACGAACGCTCAAAATACGATATTAAAGCATCGCATATTTTAATTAAAGTAGATGAAAATGCACTTCCCAAAGATACTTTGGCAGCATACAATAAAGCGTTAAAAATAAGAGAACGAATTTTAAAAGGCGAAGACTTTGTAAAAGTTGCCCGAGAAGTATCTGACGATCCTTCTGCTAAAGACAATGGAGGCAATTTAGGATATTTTACTGCCTTACAAATGGTTTATCCGTTTGAAAATGCTGCATACAATACCAAAGTGGGTGATGTTTCAATGCCTGTTCGTACACGTTTTGGCTATCATATTTTAAAAGTATTTGATAAGCGAGATGCTCGCGGGCAAATTCTTACTGCACATATAATGGCTTCTACCAAAGGTATGCAAACTGCAGCCGATTCATTAGCAGCTAAACAAAAATTAGAAGAAATATTGGTTAAAATTCAACAAGGTGTTGATTTTGCTGAATTAGCCAAACAATTTTCTGACGATCCGGGTTCAGCTTCTAAAGGTGGTCAACTACCTTGGTTCGGTACAGGGAAAATGGTTCCTGAATTTGAAGAAGCAGCTTTTCAACTAAAAAACAATGGCGATATTTCTCCCATTATCCAAACTAAATTTGGCTTCCATATTATTAAACGATTAGACTACAAACCACTACCTTCATTTGATGAAATGAAAGGAGAGCTAAAACAAAAAATTGCAAAAGACTCTCGCTCACAAAAAAGCCGCGAATCATTTATTGATCGCATAAAAAAGGAATATGGGTTTAAAGAAAATTTGAAGCATCGCGATGAATTTGTTAAAGTAATTGACTCTACATTTTTTAAAGGAGAATGGAAAGCTGAAAAAGCATCAAAACTAAATAAAGAATTATTCAGCATAGGAAATAAAAAATACACTCAAACAGATTTTGCAAACTATATAGAATCACAGCAAAGCGTACAAACACCAAGCGATTACAAACTTTTAGTTGAAAAATTATATCGCAATTTTACCGATAAAGCGGTTATTGATTATGAAGATGAACAGCTCGAAAATAAATACACCGACTTTAGAAATTTAATGAACGAATACCGCGATGGAATTCTGTTATTTGAATTAACCGATAAAAAAGTTTGGTCAAAAGCCGTAAAAGATACAGCCGGTTTAGAAGCATTTTATAACGCTAATAAAAATAATTACATGTGGGGCGAACGAATAGAAGCAGACATTTTCTATTGCAAAGATGAATCAACAGCCGCCAAAACCAGAAAATTAGTTCAAAAAGGATTAAAAAAAGGTTACAACACCGATGAAATTCAAAAACAAATTAATACCGACTCTCAATTAAATTTAAAAATTGTGAGCGGCAAGTTTTCAAAAGGTGATAATAAAATAATCGACAGTATTGATGCTAATCCGGGATTATCTAAAAATCAAACCGTAGATAATCAGGTAGTATTTGTAAACATTAAGCGTAAAATAGCACCTGAACCTAAAACACTAAAAGAAGCTCGCGGAGTAGTTACTGCCGAGTATCAAAATCAACTTGAAAAAGAATGGTTAAAAGATCTAAAAAGCAAGTATAAAGTTGAAATAAACAGAGATGTTTTAAAAACGGTTAAATAATACCATAAGCCATAAAATTTAGTTAAGTTTATGCCGTTTAATACGGCATAAACTATTTTTACACCACACAGTTCATGAAAATAATTTTTCAAATACTGCTTCTTGTAAATACCATGTTAATGGTATCATGCAGTTTATTTGAAAAAAAAGAAGAAGCACCCAAACAAGCTGTAGCACGTGTATTTGATAAATACTTGTACATGGAAGAGCTAAAAGAAATTATTCCTGCCGATGTTTCAAGTTCTGACAGCGCTCAAATTGCCGAAAACTATATTAAAAACTGGATAGAACAAATACTGCTCTTAAAAAAAGCGGAAGACAATTTAACCGAAGAGCAAAAAGATTTTTCTAAGCAACTTGAAGATTACAGACGCTCTTTAATTATTTACACCTACCAGCGTGAGCTTTTAAATCAATTACTTGATACCAACGTTACAGAAGAAGAAATAGAAACCTATTACGAAAATAACAAACAAAATTTTGAATTAAAAGATAACATTGTAAAAGTACGCTATGTAAAAGTTGCGAAAAATGCCCCCGACATAAAAAAACTCAAGAAATGGTATGCATCAGATAATCCGCAGGATTTACAGGCCTTAGAAAGCTATTGTTTTCAGTTTGCACAAAACTTTTATCTGGATGATAAAACATGGTTATTATTTGATGATTTACTAAAAGAAGTTCCTATTAGAACTTACAACAAAGAAGATTTTTTAAAACAAAACAAATTGATTGAAATGGAAGACTCCCTAAGTTTATATTTTTTAAACATTAAAGGATTTAAAATAAAAAACAGTATTTCTCCGCTAAGTTTTGAGAAAGAAAATATTCGTAATATTATTGTAAATCGCAGAAAGCTCGAAATTATTAACAAACTGAAACAAGACATCTACAACGATGCCGCTAACAAATCTGATTTTGAAATTTATTAAGTTACATAGTATATTTTTATTTTTTCTGATTGAAATTAACTCCTTTTCCTTTGCACAAGGCGAAGGAAAGCTGCTTGATCAGATAGTAGCTGTAATTGGAAATCAAATTATCAAAGAATCAGACATCAACAATCAGCTACGCCAAATAAAAAATCAGTTAGTTGAACAAGGTGATAGTACAGACATTAGCCCTTGCGAAGTTTTAGAAGATTTAGTTTTTGAAAAACTTATGCTTGATCAGGCGCAAAAAGACAGTATTGTAGTATCTGAAGCCCAAGTAGAAAGCGAATTGGACAGACGTATTCGTTTTTTTGTAATGCAAATTGGTTCAGAAAAAAAACTGGAAGAATATTATGGTAAAAGCATTAATGAAATTAAAGACGAATTTCGAAGTTCTATCAAAAATCAACTTTTAACGCAACAAATGCAGCAAAAAATTTCAGGCAACGTTAGTGTTACACCAGCCGAAGTAAAAGCATTTTATAACCGTTTTCCTGAAGACAGTTTGCCATTTGTAAATGCTGAAGTTGAAATTGGACAAATTGTGGTATATCCAACCATTAGTAAAGAAGCAAAAGCCGAAGCAAAAGAAAAACTAAACACATTACGTGAACGAATATTAAAAGGAGAAAAATTTAACACCCTTGCCATATTATATTCTGAAGATCCGGGCTCCGCAAAAAAAGGCGGAGAATTAGGTTTAGTGCCAAGAGGAACATTTGTTCCTGAATTTGAAGCCGCAGCTTATAACTTAAAAGCAGGCGAAGTATCAAAAATAATTGAAACAGAATTTGGCTATCATATACTGCAATTAATTGAAAGGCGTGGAGAACAAATAAATGTGCGACACATTTTAATTTCACCCAAATTTGACGGTACCGATTTATTGCGTGCTAAAAATCGCATAGATTCAATACACGCTATATTAAAAGCTGATACACTAAGCTTTGCAGAAGCTGCTATTCGCTATTCTGAAGATAATACCACAAAAGACAATGGTGGGCTTATGATAAACCCACAAACTAATACCACACGATTTGAAATGAATCAAATAGACCCAACTTTATTTTTTGTAATTGACAAATTAAAAGTAGGAGAATTTTCAGAACCTCAGCTTTTTCAAACACAAGGAGGCAAACAGGCTTATCGTATTTTATATTTAAAAACCAGAACAGAGCCTCATCGTGCAAACTTAAAAGATGATTATCAGCGATTGCAGGAAGCAGCATTATCATTCAAACAAAACGAAATAACCCGAAAATGGATAGGAAAAAAATTACAAACTACTTACCTAAGAATAGTACCGGAATACACAAGCTGTAAATTTGAAACCTTTGTATTGCCCGGAAACCCTTAATTGTAAAATAAAAAATTTTTAAAACATGTACACTTCTGATGCAGCTGCCATTGATGCTTTCTCTCAAAAGTTTAAAGACTTAAAAAAAGAGATTGCTAAAGTTATTGTAGGACAAGATGAAGTAGTTGAACAGGTACTGATTTCAATTTTTAGTCGCGGGCATTGCTTACTTGTTGGTGTTCCCGGACTAGCAAAAACTTTATTGGTAAATACCATTGCTGATGTATTAGGATTAAGCTTTAACCGTATTCAGTTTACACCCGATTTAATGCCATCGGATATTATCGGCTCAGAAATTCTGGACGAAAATCGTCAGTTTAAATTTATTAAAGGCCCTTTGTTTGCCAATATAATTTTAGCTGACGAGATAAACAGAACTCCTCCAAAAACACAAGCAGCTCTTTTGGAAGCTATGCAGGAAAAAGCTGTTACAGCATCAGGCAAACGCTATCCTTTGCCAGAACCGTTCTTTGTACTTGCTACACAAAACCCAATAGAGCAAGAAGGAACTTATCCATTGCCCGAAGCACAATTAGACCGCTTTATGTTTAACGTGTTGCTTGATTATCCAAAATACGAAGAAGAATTAGCCATAGTAAAATATACCACAACCGATAATAAAATTGAATTAAGTAAAATTTTGAGCGGTGAAGAAATTTTATTTTTCCAGAATCTTATTCGTAAAATGCCCGTAGCAGATAATGTTTTGGAATATGCCGTAAAATTAACTGCTAAAACAAGACCAAATGGTGAATACGCTCCTGAACTCGTAAAACGATTTATCGATTGGGGTGCAGGTCCACGTGCTTCACAATTCTTAGTTATTGGAGCCAAATGTCATGCTGCCATGAATGGAAAATATTCACCGGATATAGAAGATGTAAAAGCAGTAGCACTACCTATTTTGCGTCATCGTGTAGTTAGAAACTATAAAGCCGAAGCTGAAGGCTATTCTATTGAATCAATAATTGCCGAAATTAATAAGTAAAAAACATGCTTTAATCTAATTTTTATGCGGGGTACTTGCCCCGCATTTTTATTTTTCATAAACTTACTCAACCAAAAAATCATCTATGAAGAAAATTTACACGCTTTTTCTTGCAATTGCATCATTGTTTATAATGGAAAATGCATATGCGCAATGCCCTGGTTGTGTAGTTAACACCAGCTGTGTGATTACACCCGCCTATCCAACAACTTGTCCGGCAGACTCAATGCCAGAAGGTTTTGTTGGGCAAGCATACAGCGAAGATATAACCTTTTATATGCCGACTGTATTTCAGGTAACCAGCCCTGTTACACAAAATGTAACCTTAAACTCTTTACAAATTTTAAATGTTTCCGGACTACCTTCAGGTTTAAACTGGCAAACCAACAGCGCCAACAATACCTACACACCATCTCCGGGAAATGAACATGGATGTGCAAGAGTTTGCGGTACACCTCAATTCCCGGGAACATATACGGTAATCGTATATTTTCAGGTAACAGTTACCCCTCAATCAATTGGTGGAGTTACTACTCAAAATGAATCAACCACCATTATTTTAAAAATAAATCCAAACCCTTCAGGAAATGCTGCATTTACCATTGCCAATCCGCAAGGATGTGCTCCTCATGCTACAAGCTTTTCTCCGGTAATTCCAAGTAATGGTAACCCTCTTTATACTTATTCTTGGGATTTTGGAAATGGAAATACCAGTACATTAGAAAACCCTCCTGTTCAAAATTATCCTAATGCAGGTAATTATTTGGTTACTCAAACTACCAATGTATTAGAATACCGATTAACTAATGTAAGCTTTAATGTGGGATCTAACACTAACTGGTGTGGCGATGTAGAAGAGCCAAGTTTTTTCGGGAACTGCACAGGTTCGCCCGATTTAGTTTTTGAATTAAGAGATAACAGCTCGGTAATTGTTCATACCTCTAACGAAATCTCTAATTCAATGACCGCAACTTGGAGTAATTTAAATATTCCGCTTCCAAATGCACCATATACCATCCAATTTTGGGATATTGATGCTGTGAGTCAAAATGACAACCTAGGAATCTTTACCATAAATCCTACTGCTACAGGCACATTTAACTTTAGTGGAGGGGGTGTTTCAGGAACTTACACTATAGGAACAGCTATTATTAATAGTGTTACAGATTCTGACACAGTTGTTGTTTATGGAGTTCCACCGGTATTATCAATAACAGCTTCACCAAATGATTCTGTTTGCGAAAATCAAAGCATCACATTATCTGTACCTGCAGGCTATGTTTACCAATGGTATAAAGACACTACTGCATTATTTAATGCTACTGACTCATTTATTGTTGTAACAAACAATTCCGGTAACTATTGGGTAAAAGTGAGCAATCAATTTGGATGTGTAACCAACTCACAAACATTTGATATTGTATTTGTGGAAAACCCTCCTAAACCAACTTTCTGGATTATTGGAAATACACTTAATACCAACATGAATGGATTTGGCTTACAATGGTATTATAACGGAAATGCGATTAATGGAGCAACAGGATTAACTCATACTGCATCAAATAGTGGTAACTATCATATTATTGCTACCAATTCGTTTGGATGTACAACTTCTTCTGACACCATATTAATTACCGTTATAAATGGTATTGCAGAAGATTTACCGGTAAAAGATATTTCAATGTATCCAAATCCAAACAACGGTATGTTTAACCTTGCTTTTGAATTAATTACGGAAGCAAATTTAAACATTATGGTTGCCGATATGCTTGGAAAAGTAGTTTATGAAGAACATGTTGGTAATTATAGCGGTTCTTACAACAAACAATTAGATTTAACTCATCTGCAAAAAGGAATATATCTGGTAAATGTTCAGGTGGGTAATGAGCGAATAAACAAACGCATTATTATTCAATAACAACTACTGCTAACGGCTAAAAAAAGGAGGGATTAAAGTTCCTCCTTTTTTTTATTTAATAAATTCAAAAATTAGTTTTCTCGAAAATTTTATAAACTAAAATACTAAAAATAAATGCAATACTTATCATAGATAAATGTTCTAAAAAATGAGAGCCTTGCTCTACATATTTATCTAAATATATTAAAGGCAAATAATAAAAATCATAGTTTAATGTCTTTAAAAAAAATTTAGCTATTAATTTCTCAATCACTTGATAAATGTAAAATACAATGAATCCTTTTAATGAAGACCTCATTAATAGTATAAATAAAAATGCAACTAGCACAAAATTATATGTACCAATAATCATTTTAAATAAAGAATTCAATAAAATTGAAAAATATACTTCACTTTTAAAAAACAACGTAAATATCAAAAAATATAAAATACCAAAAACAAGAACAGAAATTACTGACAATAAAAGTATAATAATTAAGTAATATAAAATGAAAGATGACCTGTTTGATATATTTACAATGTAATAAGAAATAGAATTTACATTAAAAAAATTACTACAATCTATCAGTAACCAAATAACAATACCCCAAGCTAATAATGTTGTTTGAACATCAAAATAAACAGTTTTTATTTCTTTTATTTCATAAAAATGCAATAATGAAAATACTAGATGATATACAAAAAACAAAGCAATTGCTTTGTTTTTTAAAGTATTAAACAATAGTTTATTCCAATTCTTTGTATATATCTTTAGCAGCATTTTTTAAATCTTTGTATTGATTTATTACTTCACCAATTTCAAACTTTTCTGAAGCCTTTCCATTTTTCATAAAAATAACGTGAGTACATATTTGTTCAATATGTAAAACTTGATGGGTTGAGATTAAATAAGTTTTATTTAAATCATTTTTTATATAACTTAACAAAATATCTAAAGATTCAAAATCTAAACCATTAAAAGGCTCATCTAATAATAAAATTTCTTTATTTAAAAGCCCTAAAAAGGCTAAACGTTTTTTATATCCTAATGATAGATTGTTAAAATATTTATTTTTAAAATCTTCAAAACGAATGAAAGATTCAGTTAATTCATTCTTTTTTATATCATGTAAAGCATAAAAATCTTTTACTTTTAAATAGCTAGGCAGCTGTAATTCGTCAAACAAATACCCGACATTTTGATTATCAGTTATCTCCCCTTTATAATTTGTAATTAACCCTGAAATACATTTAAAAAGGGTTGTTTTACCTGAACCATTTAGCCCGATAATAGCAACCCTTTCGCCCTTTTTTATAGTAAATGAGGTGTTATTTAGTATATACTTATTATTTATACAAAAACACAAATTTTGAATTATCATCAATAAAAATAAAATTTAATTTACCACCAACCTGAAGCTACTCCAATGCAATCTGCAGAATCTAAAAAAATCTCCCCTGAAATTACCCAAACAAATCCTGTAACTGGCCCCCTTACCCTAGCTCTCATGCAGTTGTTCCAACGATCATCCCAACTTGGTCCATTTAATCCCCTAATATAATAACCGTAGTCGTTAAATTTTGATTTTATAAAATTTCTGTAATGTAATAACATTTTTGTTTTAGTTATTAGTGCTAGAAAAAAATTTCTATCATTATCATTTAAAAGAGTTGTATTAAAAACAAGTCTTTCAAATTTAATTAAAAAGTCATATTTTTTACTAGATGCTTCATTAAAAACTATTTCAATAAACAATTCTCCGGCTGCTACAGAGTTTGAATCAAGTTTTTCTAACCTAAAACCATTATAATTAATCTTACAAGGATCAAATCTATCTTTAAAAATATTATACCATTGAGAAAATGTATTCAAATCATTTGATAATTCGAAAAAATTATTAATCAAATTAATTGTTGAGTCTAAATAAAATCTTTGATTTGAGTATTTATTGCTATCATCAAACCGTAAAGCATTAAGAATTTCGCTATCCGAAATTTCAGATGACTCTTTATATATTTTTGTTGTTTGAATAAATATATTATCATTTGAAATAAATGTCAACTTGTCTTTTTGGCATGAAACCATAAAAATAATAGCTAAAGCTAAAATACTGAACACTTTTTTCATAATTAATTTTTTATTATGGCTGCTTTACATGGCGAGCCTTTGCCTAAGTTTATCTTTATAAACTCAGGGCAAGTATATATATATATATATATATGCAAGTTTTTTAACAAAAAAATTAAAATAAAAACTCCCGCCAAAATTGACGGGAGTTTTTATTTTAAGTCAAATTTACTTAACCAGTGAAAATTTATAAAATGTTATGATAGAATCATTATTAGGAATTTTTGAATAGTAAAAATCATTTTTATGCGTAAACTTATAAAAACCGGAAAGGCTATCGGGGGCTGCAGCTTCATAAATTTTTTCATTATCTGGATTTACCAGTATAATACTTTTTGGTCTAAAATCAAATGGATATTCTCTGTGATTCTTATTAAATTGCCTCAAATTATAAAATAACATTTTATATTTATTATTGTTGTTAAATAATATTTGACTGTAGTTGGGTTGATTGAAATAATAAGAAAATATATCATCGTTTTCTTTTAATGGATTTATTCCTTCATGTTTTGTTGAAACTATTGTTTTGCGGCTAATTTGATTATCATTTAAATTATAAATTAACCAATCAATATTAGAGGGACTTGTACAAACAATTTTACTGTCCATATAGCATACATAAAAGCTTGAATACATTCCATAAAATAAAAAATCAGGAACAATAGGATATTTGATATTTAAAGTATCTATTATTTTGTTTTTAAAATTATATTTTGCAATAAATGGATAGTTATCGGTATGATTTGAATATATGCCTGAAATATCATTTATGTGTACATTATATTGTGATGGTATTGTAATAAAATATAATTCATTATTTATCCATTTAATTTGATTATTAAAAGTATTATTAACTCGATAAAATGAAACACATAATCCTGTGTTTTTAAAAAAATCATATCTATATAATGAATCTAATAAAACGATATTAGTGTCAATATTTAATTCGTATTTTATATAAATTTCCTGAATAGGCAGTTAAAAAGTATAATTTTTCACCATCGTTAGTAAAAAAAGGTGCATTGTTTGATTTATAATAATCTTCAGGAAACTTTAAACTATCTATTAGTGTTTCAAAATTCTTTATTATATAAATATTATGATTTAAATCATCTACAACCGTATAAATATTATTTTCAACTGTAAAGATTTCTCTTAGCTTTCCCCCCTTTATATTCTGCTTAATTAATGCTGAAGGGGATTTAAAATTTACGCTGTCTATTATTACCTTAAAAGAGCCGGATGTTCTTTCCGGCTCTTTAGCATTATTTAGATTACAGCCGTATAAAGTATAGTAATCGTATAAGTTAATAACGCTGATTTCTGATTTCATCATATTAACAGTTTACGCAAACGGTGCAAGAATAATTTCCTCTGCAAGGTTGAACAGTGCCATTTGGACAAAATGTACCTATTTTGGTTATCCTCTGTTTTACAAAAACCTCCCATTGGAACACCTCCTCCCTGACTTCTATGTTGCCTCACTCATTTATTAGTATTGGCGTATTATCCATTTCAATAATATCACCTTTATTAGTTACTTTACAAGGTACAATTACCCCATAGTCATTTATACACGTTGCATTAATAATTTGTATAAATGAATGATCTTCTTTTTGGTTTAGTTCTTCTTTCTTACATGAAATCATAAAGATACTTGCTAATGCTAAAATACTGATTACTTTTTTCATAAAACATAATTTAAACGCTACTTTTTATTGGTGAGCAAATTACCAGTGTTTACATCTAAACACGTTGCAATTATATATATATATATATAATTGCAAGTTTTTTAACCCAAATTTTGCATTTTTTAATGCAAATTTTGCCCAAGGGGCAAGATAGAAACTACGTTTCATCAGGATTAACCAAGACACCATCGCACTATCCATACACACTATGCAATAGTGCGCTTTACTTCTATTGCATAGACTCGGTTTAACATTTTATTTTAATATCAAAAAAACTCCCGACAAAATTGCCGGGAGTTTTTTCAAAATATGGTATTAAAAATTATTGTTTCGCAATCAAACGTACATTAAAGTACATATCATCATGTATAAAATTATCGGCAAACTCACTAAAGAATGATTTTGATTTAAATTTAATACCGTATTTGGTTCTATCAACATTAAAAGATGCTTCTGCCATTATTGCTTCATCGCCCATTTGAACAATACGAGTTACAAAATTTACTTCATTAGTAATGTTCTTAATAGTTAAGTTGGCAGTTACTTTGTAAGAATTACCTTCAATAGTTTCTACTCGGGTAATTACCATTTTAGCCTGCGGAAAAGAATCAACACCAAAGAAATCAGCGGATTTTAAATGTCCTACTAATTTACCATTTGATTCATCATCAGCAGGAATATCTAAACATACAATTGAGTTCATATCAATGGTAAATTCACCACCTGTTAAAACACCGTTTTCTACAACTATATTACCTGATGCAAAATTTACGGTACCATTATGCTGTCCGCCAACTTTTTTACCTACCCACTCTAATTTAGCTTCATCTGCATTTATGGTATAAGTACCATTTATTAATTGAGCAGGAGCAATTTCATGTGAGTTTTGTTTATTGTCATGAGCAGCGTGTTCGCCTTTCATAGAAATATGCGGAGCAATAACTAATGAAACTATGGACATTAACTTAATTAAGATGTTCATAGACGGGCCTGATGTGTCTTTAAATGGGTCTCCAACGGTATCACCGGTTACTGATGCCTTGTGCGGTTCTGATTTTTTGTAATAAATCTGTCCGTTAATTTCTACGCCTTTTTCAAATGATTTTTTAGCATTATCCCATGCGCCACCTGCGTTATGTTTGGAAACATTCCCATTAACACACCTGATACGGTAACGCCTGCTAATAAACCGCCTAAAACTTCAGGTCCGAAATCAAAACCTACAATTACAGGAACAATTAAAGCAATAGCTCCCGGAGCAATCATTTCGCGAATACTTGCTTTTGTTGATATTTCTACACATTTTTCGTATTCAGGTTTTGCTTTGTATTCCATAATTCCGGGAATTTCACGGAATTGTCTGCGTACTTCATTTACCATATCCATTGCAGCACGCCCAACTGCAGCTATTGCTAATGATGAAAATATAAATGGAATCATTCCTCCAACAAATAATCCTGCTAAAACATCGGCTTTGTATATATCAATTGCATCAATTCCGGCTACACCAACAAAGGCAGCAAATAAAGCTAATGAAGTTAAAGCTGCTGATGCAATTGCAAATCCTTTACCTGTTGCTGCTGTAGTGTTTCCAACTGCATCTAAATTATCGGTACGGTGACGAACTTCTTCCGGCAACTGGCTCATTTCTGCAATACCTCCTGCATTATCAGCAATTGGACCAAAAGCATCAATTGCTAACTGCATGGCTGTAGTTGCCATCATACCAGCTGCTGCAATAGCCACACCGTATAATCCTGCAAATGCATACGAACCATAAATACCTGCAGCTAATACTAAAATTGGCAATACCGTACTTTCCATACCTACTGATAAACCACCAATAATATTGGTTGCGTGGCCGGTAGCTGATTGCTTAATAATTGAATTTACCGGACGCTTACCCATTGCAGTATAATATTCTGTAATAATACTCATAAAAGCACCTACAACTAATCCTAAAACAATAGCATAAAATACCTGCATATTGGTAAACTCAACCCCTCGAATGTTCATAGTTTCCGGTAACATCCATTTTACAACAAAGAAATGATAGCGATTGCCGGTTAATATAATGGATGACCAGTTTCCCATGTTTAATGCGCCTTGTACGCTACCATTTTCGTCTTTTACGCGTACAAACATCATCCCTACAATTGAGAACATTAAGCCTACACCGGCAATTACCATAGGTAATAATACCGGAGCAATTCCTCCAAAATTATCTTCTGAAACTATTTCTCTTCCTAAAACCATTGTAGCTAATATGGTTGCAACATACGAACCAAATAAATCGGCTCCCATTCCGGCAACATCACCTACGTTATCACCTACGTTATCTGCAATAGTTGCAGGGTTACGCACATCATCTTCAGGAATTCCGGCTTCTACTTTTCCAACTAAGTCAGCACCTACGTCAGCAGCTTTGGTATATATACCTCCGCCCACACGTGCAAATAAAGCGATAGATTCAGCTCCTAAAGAGAATCCTGCTAAAACCTCGAGTGCTTTTTCCATTTCAATTCCATTTACTCCGGCACCTGTGCTTACAACGTACATGTTGTAAAACACGATAAATAGTGATCCTAAGCCTAATACTGCCAAACCGGCAACTCCTATTCCCATTACAGAACCTCCGGTGAATGATACTTGTAAGGCTTGTGCTAAGCTTGTGCGTGCTGCTTGGGTTGTTCGTACGTTCGATTTTGTTGCTATGTTCATTCCGATATATCCGGCAAATGCAGAGAATACGGCTCCTATTATAATGAAGGATACTGCTATTATTGGGCTGGAGGTTTCTACTGTTGTACCGGACCATGCTAATAATATCGCTGCGATAATTACGAAATACGAAAGTATTTTCCATTCTGCTTTTAAGAAGGCTAATGCTCCCTTTGCTATGTAACCGGCCAATTCTTGCATTTTGGCATCTCCGGCATCTTGTTTAGATACCCACGCTGATTTAACAGCCATAATAATTAAGCCTAAAATACCTAAGGCAGGAACTAAATAAATAACTAAGTCGTTCATAACTCTAAATTGTGTGGTTTATTTGATTGTTTACGTTTACTTTACAAATTGAATTTCAATACAATTAACCCATTTTTGGGGCTGCAAACATACTAAAAAAAACGAAAATAAAAATCCTCCGACCAGCGGAGGATTAATACATTATAAATGAACTTATTAAGCTATATACATCACTTGCTTCACAGCTTTAATTACTCGCTCAGGGTTTGGCAAAAACTCTGCAACAAGTGTTGGTGCATAGCCCAATGGTGTATCAGCAGTAGTAATTCTACGCACGGGTGCATCTAAATAATCAAAAGCATCGCGCTGAACTGCAAAAGTAACTTCTGTGGCAATACTTGCAAGCGGCCATGCTTCTTCTACAATTACCAAACGATTGGTTTTCTTAACCGAGTTAATTACTGTTTCATAATCAATAGGACGAACGGTTCTTAAATCAACCACTTCGGCACTGATGCCCTCTTTTGATAATTCTTCGGCAGCAGCTAATGCTACTTTGGTAATTTTCCCAAAGGTAACAATGGTAACATCTGAACCTTCGCGTTTTACATCTGCTTTACCAATAGGGATAATATATTCTCCTTCAGGAACTTCTCCTACATCGCCATACATTTGCTCTGATTCCATAAAAATCACCGGATCATCATCGCGAATTGCTGCTTTTAGGAGACCTTTAGCGTCATAAGGATTTGAAGGTACTACTACTTTTAATCCGGACAGTTTGCATACCAGTTTTCAAAAGCCTGTGAGTGCTGAGCGGCTAATTGCCCTGCTGATGCTGTTGGTCCTCTAAATACAATGGGAATATTAAATTGTCCGCCACTCATTTGATACATTTTGGCAGCAGAGTTTATTACTTGGTCAATTGCTACTAATGAAAAATTAAATGTCATAAACTCTATTATTGGGCGCAAACCATTCATAGCAGCACCAACACCAATGCCTGCGAATCCTAATTCTGCAATGGGAGTATCAATTACACGTTTGGGGCCAAATTCCTCTAACATACCCTGGCTTACTTTGTAAGCGCCATTATATTCTGCAACTTCTTCGCCCATTAAAAAGATGCGCTCATCTTTGCGCATTTCTTCACTCATGGCTTCGCGAAGTGCTTCTCGAAATTGTATCTTTCTCATGTGTATTTTTTGCTTTATAAAGTCGTCAAAAGTAAGGATATTTTTTAAAAGTATTTTTTAGGCATCAGATAATTCTGTACATAATCTTTTACCCCCTCCTCAAGCGAAGTGAAAGCTTTGTTATATCCTGCATTTTTTAACTTACTCATATCGGCCTCAGTAAAATACTGGTACTTATCACGAATATCAATGGGTGTATCTATAAATTCAATATTAGGTTCTTTTCCTAAAGCATAAAAAGTGTTTTTGGCTAAATCTAAAAAAGTACGAGCTTTACCTGAACCTAAGTTATAAATGCCGCTTGCGGGTTTTTCTTTCATTAAAAACAAACACACATCTGCTACATCTTTTACATATACAAAATCGCGCAATTGCTCCCCGTCTTTATAATCAGGATTATGGGAACGGAACAATTTTACCTGCCCTTTTTCCTGTATTTGATTAAAGGCATGAAATATTACGGATGCCATTCTACCTTTATGATATTCATTTGGACCATATACATTAAAAAATTTTAAGCCGGCCCAAAAAGGAGGTGTTAATGCTTGTTTCAACACCCACTTATCAAATTCATTTTTCGATTCTCCATAAGGATTTAAAGGCTTTAACTTTTCTATTATTTCATGTTCATCTTTATAACCAAACTCGCCTAAACCATAGGTAGCAGCTGAAGAAGCATACACTAATGGTATTCTGTTATTAGCACATAAATTCCATATTTCTTTACTGTAATTTACATTAAGTTTATCAAAAATACTTTTGTCAAATTCTGTAGTATCGGTACGTGCACCTAAATGAAAAACAAAGCTTACTTTGTCTCTGTTATCGCGCAACCAGTTTGGAAATTCATCGCGATTTACTTTCGCAACAACTTTTTTATTTTCATAATTAGGCTTTTTATCCTCACGTGAAAAATCATCTACTATTACAATATTACTAAATCCTTCGGCATTTAATTTACCTACGAGATAACTGGCTATAAAACCTGCGGCTCCTGTTACTACTATCATTTTTAATTAGTTTAAAAGTATTAATGTGTCAAAGTGTTTAGGTTACGATTAACAAATTAAAGAAAAATATCCTCTCTTACTTGTTCTATTATCTGTTTTTCTTGCGCCATGTTAAATAAGGTTTTAACAGCTCTTTTTCCTTCTTCTCCCAAATCAACTGAAAATTGATTTACATATAAATTAATGTGTTTATACATCACCTCCTCATCCATTTCCTGTGCATGCTTTTTTACATATTCATAAGATGCTTTAGGATTAGCAAAAGCATATTCTACGCTTCTCCGCAATACGCGATTTATCGTTTGTTTTACATCATCCTTTAAATTTCTTTTTACTACTATACCTCCTAATGGGATTGCTGCATTGGCAAATTTTTCCCAAAATGCTCCTAAATCAGCTACTTTTGCCAATCCTCTTTGCTCGTAAGTAAAACGATTTTCATGTATCAGCAAACCTGCATCAAAACTGCCATTTAAAACACCTTGTTCAATTTCAGAAAAAAGTAATTCTGTTTTATTTTTTATCTCAGGATAAGCAATGCTTAGTAAAAAATTAGCAGTTGTAAATTTACCGGGAATAGCCACTTTCCACTCGCTTTTATATTTATGCAACGCGGGGCTGTCTTTTTTAACAACAAGCAAAGGGCCTACGCCAAAACCCAGAGCACTTCCTGCATCGAGCAATTGATACTCATCGGTTAAATAAGCAAAAGCATGATAACTAAGTTTAGTAATATCCAACTCGTTTCTGAATGCCATTTGATTTAACTCTTCCACATCGTGCATGTGAACTGTAAAAGACAAACCTTCTGTATCAATTTTGCCATGCACCATAGCATCGAAAATATATGTATCGTTGGGGCATGATGAAAAACCTAAACTTAAATTCATTGCTTAAAAATTATCGTAAATATTTAAAATACATTTATGCAGATTTTGCAATGCCAAAGGGATATTCCATGCATTGCGATTGCGTTTTTCTACATAATTGGATATACTTCTTATTTGTAGGCAAGGAATATTTTCCAAGCGGCAAGCGTACAAAAAAGCTGCACCTTCCATACTTTCGGTATAAGGATGAAATAATTGAAAAACCTTTTCAATATTATCAACATTTCCATGCACCTTGTTTACAGTAATTCCGTTTACTTTAGGAAGATTTTCAATCGCTTGATTTTTCAAATCCCATTTATTTTCTATAACACCATTTGTAAATGGAAATTCATTTTTATCTATCAATCCTAAATCAAAAACTGATAAAAATTCTTCTCCGTTTTCAGCACCTAATTCGGCAAAACAATCGCTATATACATTTACAACCGAACCTAAATCAATATTACTATTAAAGCTTCCGGCTATACCTACATTTATAGCAAAGCGATATTTATCAGAAAGATATTTGCCTAAATAAAAAGCTGTTGAATGTATGCCAATACCTGTTACCAACACATCAATTTTATGCGACTGATAAATGTAAGAGCTTAAATTAGCGTTTTGCTTCTCTATAAAAGTAAAAGCATTAAGCAAATTTTCGATTTCTTTATGTGTAGCCGCAACCAATAAACTTTGCATGTGCGAAATTACAGATTTTTTAAGCCATTATAAATTATTAATTACCTTTGCAATCATCCAAAATTATATATGATATACCTTACTAGAAAAGAGCATTTTAACGCTGCACATAAATTATATAATCCTAACTGGAGCAAAGAAAAAAACGAAGAAGTTTTTGGTAAATGTGCAAATGCCAACTGGCATGGTCATAATTTTAACATTTATGTAACAGTTAAAGGCACTCCTAATCCTGAAACAGGTTTTGTAATGGATTTGAAGGAATTGAGCAGATTAATAAAAAAACATGTTGTTGAAGAGCTAGATCATAAAAACATAAACTTAGATGTTCCATGGATGAAAGGATTAATGGCAAGCACTGAAAATATTGCCATTGAAATATGGAAACGCTTAGCTCCTGAAATTGAAAAGTATAATTGCAAACTTCATTCGATAAAATTATACGAAACAGAAAATAATTTCGTAGAATATTTTGGTGATTAAAACATTTACAATGACTGATAATACTGAATTTAACAGCAATGAAGGTTATATTAAAATTGATAAATATGACCAGAAAAAAATTGAAACAATAGCTGCTCATTATAAAAATATTATCTCCGAAATTGGCGAAGACCCCAATCGTGATGGCTTATTAAAAACTCCTGAGCGTGTTGCTAAAGCCATGCAATTTTTAACGCATGGATACGATATTAATCCTGAAGATATTTTACGTTCTGCCATGTTTGACGAAGATTACTCGCAAATGGTAATTGTAAAAGATATTGAAGTATATTCGATGTGCGAACATCATTTACTGCCATTTTTCGGAAAAGCACATATAGCATACATTCCAAATGGGAAAATTACAGGATTAAGTAAAATTCCTCGTGTGGTTGATGCATTTGCAAGAAGATTACAAGTCCAGGAAAGACTTACCAATCAAATAAGAGATTGTATTCAAAACACATTAAATCCGCTGGGAGTTGCTGTGGTAATAGAATGTTCTCATTTATGTATGCAAATGCGAGGTGTTCAAAAACAAAATTCTGTTACCACTACTTCGGCATTTACGGGCGAGTTTTTAAAAGAACCTACTCGTAAGGAGTTTATCAGTTTAATTGGCAGTAGATTGAGTTGATAGAAGTTAGACAAAAGATAAAAGAACAAAGACGAAAGATATTTTAAATTTATGATTTTTAGAATTTAGAGGTTGGAATTTTTCAATTTGAAATCTGCAATTTTATAATTAAATAACACAATGAATTTCTAAAAATCTCAACTAAATTCAATTAACATTTACAATTTAATACATTATAACTTTTAAACTAATTTATAATACTAAAAAACATGAAAGCATACATTTTTCCGGGACAAGGTTCACAATTTCCTGGTATGGGAAAAGACCTTTACGAAAATAATCCAATAGCAAAAGAATTATTTGAAAAAGCAAACGAAATTCTAGGTTTCCGTATTACCGATATTATGTTTAATGGAACTGAAGAAGAATTAAAACAAACCAAAGTTACACAACCTGCTATTTTTCTTCATTCAGTAATTCTTGCTAAAACATTGGGAGAATCATTTAAACCCGATATGGTTGCAGGACACTCATTAGGTGAATTTTCCGCATTGGTGGGTAATGGTTCATTAAGTTTTGAAGACGGTTTAAAACTAGTTTATCAACGTGCTTTAGCCATGCAAAAAGCTTGCGAAGCAAAACCATCAACCATGGCAGCCGTGCTTGGGATGGATGATAGCAAAGTAGAAGAAATTTGTGCAGCTGTTGAAGGAATTGTAGTAGCTGCCAATTATAACTGTCCGGGGCAATTAGTAATTTCAGGAGAAATTGAAGCTGTAAATAAAGCTTGTGAAGCATTAAAAGCCGCAGGAGCAAAACGCGCCTTGGTACTGCCTGTTGGCGGAGCATTTCACTCTCCATTAATGGAGCCTGCTCGAGTAGAACTCGAAGCCGCTATAAATGCTACGCATTTTTCAAATCCTGTTTGTCCGGTTTACCAAAACGTAACGGCAAATGCAGTTAGCAATCCGGATGAGATAAAGAAAAATTTAATTGCACAATTAACCGCTCCGGTGCGATGGACACAATCGGTAAAACAAATGGTGGCTGATGGCGCCACACATTTTACTGAAGTTGGCCCGGGTAAAGTATTACAAGGACTTGTTAAGAAAATTGCTCCCGAAGCAGAAGTTGCAAGTGCATAAAAAAATCAACTCGTGAAAAAACTTTTTGTTCTGCTTTTTAGCTTCGTTTCAATTACTTGTTTGGCACAATTGAAATACATTGGCCTAACAGGCGGTGCAACATTTGCCAACCAAAAATGGAATTTTAAAACGCTGGATGTTACTCAGCGCATGAACTACAAAATTGGTGGCAATGGTAGCCTTTACACTGAATGGGGCGACCACGAAGCATTTACCTGGATATTTGAAGGACAATACAATCAAAAAGGAGCAAAAGGAACCGATTTAATTTCCGGCAATAATTTTATAAGTAAAACAAATTATCTTTCATTAAATGTATTGTTAAAACTGCGTGCTGATTTTTATACAGGTGCACCTTATATTGTTGCCGGACCTCGTATAGAATATTTATTTTCACAGGGAGGAGCTCCGGTGGGCTTCTCTCCTCTCAATATCTCTGCATCGTTGGGAGCAGGATACGATTTTTACATCAGCAATTTTATTGTACCGTTTGTAGAAGGTATTTATAATCCCTCTTTTACTCGCATGATAAATAATGATACCTATGCGGTAAAAGGAAAAGCCTGGGAGATTAAAGCAGGCATAAAATTTAGAAGAGGAGCTGGGAAACGCGGACCACGAAACCGCCACAACGATTGCCCTCCGGTATATTTATAACAGTGTTTTATTTTTCAATTTCCCACTCTCTAAAACCATATGAAAATGTTTGAGTGTTCGGGCTTGATTTAAAATTTCAAGATGATGTAAATGATGACAATCAGAACCGATAAAATCAATTAAGTTTTCATCAATCATGCGTTCTGCTATTTTTTTTGTTTCGGGAGAATAATGACCGGTTAATGATATGGTATTAAGCTGAAACAAAACACCTTTTTCTTTTAGTTCATAATAAGTATCAAAACTACGATACCAATAGCTGTATCGCTCCGGATGTGCAAGAATAGGAATATATCCATTCATCTGCATGTCAAATATTGCTTTGTATAAATTATCAGGAGCAGCTACAAATGGCAATTCAAACAACACATATTTTCCTCCTAGTGTGAGTAATCCTTTACGCTCTATTTTTTTTTCGATTTCGTAATCTAAATAATACTCAGCAGCTGCTTCAATATCAATTGAAATAGCTTGCTTGCTAAGTTCATTTCTTAACTTTTCTAATCCACTTAAAATAATTTCAGGTGTATTGCGATAAAAATCGCTCATTATATGCGGAGTAGTAATTACTTTTTTAAATCCTAACTCTACAAAGCGCTGTAATAGGCGTATGCTATCTTCAATCGTTTTAGCGCCATCATCAATTCCGGGAATTAAATGCGAATGAATATCTACCTGAACTTTTGATAAATCTGCAGGAGGTAAATTTTCTTTCTTTTTAAAAAAACTGAATATTCCCATAATTTGTAAATAAATTATTTATGCTTTAAACTGTTTAAATGATAATAAACCATCATATTAAACAAGGTACGTGCACCTACATTTCCATCCCATTCATCATTGCCGGGTGCAACTTCTACCAAATCCATTCCAATGAATTTTTTACCCGATGCGCTAAGCTTTTTAAACAGGTACATAATTTCATAAAACTCAAAACCACCCGGTACCGGAGTTCCTGTATTAGGACAATATTTTGGATCAAAGCCATCTATATCAAAAGTAATATATACCTCATCGCCTAAAGCAGCAATAATTTCATCGCATATTTTACTCCACGTTTTTCCTTCGTGCATTTGTTCTTTTATCTGCCAGTCGAAAAAGGTTTTTACTTTCGGATGATTTTGTGTTAAGGTTACCTCTTCTTCGCAAATGTCACGTATGCCAAGCTGTACAAGCTTTTCAACTTTATCTAATTGTATGGCATTATAGCAAATAGATGCATGCGAATGTTTAAATCCTTCGTAAGCATTTCTTAAATCGGCATGTGCGTCAATTTGTAAAATTGAAAATGGTTTTTCTCTAATCTCATTCAAAGCATTGAAATACCCTATTGGCGTGCTGTGATCGCCTCCTAATAAAATTACTTTTTTACCTTGCTGTAAATATTTTTTTATCTCTCTATAAGTTCTATCATGTACTTTTTGGGTTGCCTCATTTAAATGTTGTAGAATTTCTTTCATTTCAGGATTGTCATCCACTTCACCTCCTTGCTCTAAAAAGGAAATATACGATTCTGACAATTCTCTTAAATGAGCGTTTTCTTCTGTATCTTTAACATAACGCTGATCTAATGCTAATTTAATTTTCCAAACTTCTTTTAATTCGGGATGAAATAAATCAAGCTGATAAGAAGCGTCTACAACCGCTTTAGGCCCATTGCTGGTTCCGGGCTTGTATGAAGTAGTAACATCTAAACATACAGGGAAAATTACATATTCTGCTTCGTCAATCGTATATGGTAATCCTAAAAAATTTCCGTTGCGAACGGCAACATCGTTGGGGTTAAAATTTTCCATAATAAAATATTAATCAATGTTATAACATGAATTCTTGAACCATTCTAAGGTAATTCTTAATCCTTCATCAAAAAAAACTTTTGGTTCGTATCCTAATATATTTTTAGCTTTAGTAATATCAGCCAGCGAATCGCGTACATCGCCTTTGCGCTCTTGTTTAAATGTTGGTTCTACCGAAGCGCCAGCATACTTTTTCAAAATATTAAACATATCTAAAATGGAAGTACGTTCGCCACATGCTATGTTAAATATCTGACCGTATGCGTTAGTATCTTCACATAACATGGCTTTGATATTTGCTTGCACTGCATTTTCTACAAAGGTAAAATCGCGTGTTTGCAGGCCATCTCCAAAAATAGTTGGAGATTGATTTCTTAGCAAAGCCTTCATAAATAAAGGTATTGCAGCTGCATAAGCTCCATCCGGACTTTGATTTGGTCCATAAATATTAAAATAGCGCAAACCTATGTTAGGCAAATTATAGATTTTGTAAAAAACTTCGGCATATAATTCATCTACGCGCTTACTCACAGCATAAGGAGAAAGCGCATTGCCTATTTTATCTTCTACTTTAGGCAAAGTCTTATTATCACCATATACCGAAGAAGAACTGGCATAAACCAAACGTTTTACTCCGGCCTCTTTTGAGGCTACCAAAAGATTCATAAATGCATTTACATTGGCATTATGAGTTGCTATTGGATTTTCGATTGATCGAGGTACAGAACCTAATGCTGCCTGGTGAGAAACAAAGTCTATTCCTTCAACCATTTTTTTGCAAACTTCAAAATCGGTTAAATCAACCTGATGAAATTCCACATTAGGTAAATGCAGGAACTCTTCAATATTATATTTATAACCGTTTGATAAATTGTCGGCTATTCTGATTTTTCCTGCATTGTGCTTTACCAGATAATTCACAATATTAGAGCCGATAAAACCTGCTCCACCTGTAATTAAAAAATGGTATTTACTTAAATCTTTTGTATGATAATTATTGAGCATTATCGGTTATGATATTGTTGTTCGTAATATTTTTGATAATTACCGCTGGTTACGTTTTGCAGCCATTCTTTATTATTCAAATACCAATCAACTGTTTGTTCCAAGCCTTTTTCAAAGGTAACTGAAGGTTTCCAGCCCAATTCTTTTTCTATTTTACTTGCATCAATGGCATAACGTAAATCGTGGCCTGCTCTATCAGTAACAAATGTGATAAGTTTTTCAGATTCTCCTTCTGCACGATTAAGCTTTTTATCCATTATCTTGCAGAGCAAACGAATCAAATCAATATTTTTCCATTCATTATGCCCGCCTATGTTATATGTTTCTCCCGATTTTCCATTATGAAAAACAACATCTATTGCTCTTGCATGATCGATTACATACAACCAATCGCGCACATTTTCTCCTTTCCCATAAATTGGTATAGGCTTTTTATTTAAAATATTATTTATTGCCAAAGGGATTAATTTTTCAGGAAAATGATTAGGGCCATAATTGTTAGAGCAATTTGAAATTACAGTATTTATACCAAATGTATCATGATAAGCTCTAACGAAATGGTCGGAGCTGGCTTTTGACGCTGAATATGGGCTATGTGGATCGTATGGTGTATTTTCAGTAAATAAACCCTCATTGCCTAATGTGCCATACACTTCATCTGTTGATATATGATAAAAACGTTTTTCTTTATTATCTTTCCAATTGTGCTTGGCTGCATTTAATAAATTTACTGTTCCAACAACGTTCGTCATTACAAATTCAATTGGATTGGAAATGCTTCTATCTACATGCGATTCTGCAGCAAGATGAATTACACCGTCAAATTGATAAACAGCAAATAAATCTTGAATGAAATCAGCATCTACAATATCTCCTTTAATAAACTTGTAGTTTGGGGCATTTTCAATGTCTCTCAGATTTTCAAGATTACCGGCATAGGTAAGTTTATCGAGATTTACTATTTTATATTCAGGATATTTTGTAACGAATAAACGTACCACATGAGAGCCTATAAAGCCTGCTCCTCCTGTAATTAATAATGTTTTAGAAAACTGATTCATTTATTTACTATTCAAAAAAAATCCCTCCTTAGAGGGATTTTAATTATAAACTCCAATAGATTATATCTTTTATCTTACCTCGATACATTCCTTTTACATCAACTAATATTGGCTTATCATCTGAAATAGATTTAAAGTAATTTTCATCAAGGCCTTTATATTCCTTATGACTAACAGCCACTATTACTGCAGCATATTTCTTATTAGGTTCTTTCACTAATCCAAAACCGTATTCATGCATTAACTCTTCAGAATCAGCATGAGGATCTACAACATCTACTGCTACTCCGTAAGATTTTAATTCTTTAACAACATCTGCTACTTTTGAATTGCGCACATCGCTAACATCTTCTTTAAATGTTGCACCCATTACTAATACAACCGCTTCATTCAAATTCTTTTTAGCTGCAATCATTTTTTTTACGGTTTGTTTGGCAATGTAAAAGCCCATCGAATCGTTTACATAACGACCGGAATTGATAATACGTGCATGATAACCTAATGCTTCTGCTTTATATGTTAAATAGTAAGGGTCAACTCCAATGCAATGCCCACCAACTAAACCCGGATAAAATTTCAGGAAATTCCATTTTGTTCCGGCAGCCTCTAATACATCAAAGGTATTTATTCCTATTCGGCTAAATATTATTGAAAGTTCGTTCATCAATGCAATATTTACATCGCGTTGTGTGTTTTCAATAATTTTTGCTGCTTCAGCTACTTTGATATTTGGAGCTTTATGTACACCCGGCTCTACAATAATTTCATATACTTTAGAAATTACTTCCAACGATTCTTCATCACAACCGGAAACAACTTTTAATATTTTTGTTATGGTATGTTCCTTATCGCCCGGATTAATTCGCTCCGGAGAATATCCTACTTTAAAATCTTGAACAAATTTTAAGCCTGAAATATCTTCTAAAATAGGTACGCAATCTTCTTCAGTACATCCCGGATAAACAGTTGATTCATACACCACATAATCGCCTTTCTTTAAAACCTGTGCTACAGTTTTACTTGCTCCAATCAATGGTTTTAAATCAGGCAGGTTGTGTTCGTCAATTGGTGTTGGAACAGCAACTATAAAAAAGCGGGCATCTTTTAGCTCTTCTACATTTGCAGTAAAATATATGTCGCTATTATCGAATTCCGATGATGGTAATTCGTTGCTTGGGTCAATTTTATTGCGCATCATTTCGACACGCTTTTCATTTATATCGAAACCAATTACTGAAATCTTTTTTGCAAAAGCCAAAGCGATAGGAAGTCCTACGTATCCTAAACCAATTACTGCTACTTTAGCTTTTTTGTCGATTATGTCTTGATAGATTTGCATAGATACTTATTTAAAATTATTTTATTGCGAATTAAGCTTTCTTTTTTCTTTTGTATTTTAAAACATCATCATGTCTGAATGAATAAATTCTTTCTATAATGTCAACTACTTTCATTCCTTCCAGGGCATTGGTTGTAATGGTTGTTCTTCCTTTAATGGTGTTTACAACATTTTCAATTACATAATGATGATTATTTGCTGAACCTTTGTAATGGCCGTAATCATTAGCCGGATTTGTTGGTGCAAGTTCAGGCATTTCATAATCTTTTATATGGCAATATTCAACTTTATCCATGTATTGCCCCCCAACTTTTACACTGCCTTTTTCGCCAATTATAGTTAAGCTGCTTTCTAAGTTTTTATCCCATACGGCTGTTGAATAGTTTAAGCTACCCATACCTCCGTGTACAAATTTAAATGAGATAAAACCACTATCTTCAAAATCAGTAGAATCTTTATGAGTAAAGTCGTTGAATTTCGCCTGAATATCGGTTATATCACCAAAGAGCCAGTACATTATATCAATAAAGTGAGAGAACTGGGTAAACAATGTTCCACCATCGAGTTCCTGATCGCCTTTCCATGTTCCTTTTTTGTAATAGCGCTCATCACGATTCCAATAGCAATTTAGCTGTACCATAAAAATCTTTCCCAACTTTCCGGTTTCTACTATTTCTTTTAACCAAACAGATGGTGGAGAATATCTGTTTTGCATTACACAAAATACATTTTTGTGCATTTGTAATGATTTATATATTATACTTTCGCAATCGCGGGTATTTAAAGCCATAGGCTTTTCAACTACAATATGCTTTTTTGCTTCTAAAGATTTTAAACAATGCTGAGCATGTAATCCATTTGGAGAACAAATATTTACTACTTCAATTTCCGGATGATTTACCAGCATCTCATCCACATCATGATAAAATGCTTCTGTAATTTCAGTTATTCCTAATTCTTCTTTATTTTTAATATCGCATACGGCTACGAGTTCACATTCCGGATTTCTACGAACCATTTCGGCATGACGCTTACCAATATGCCCTTGACCAATAACAGCAAATTTTATTTTTGACATTTTAAATAATTTTAAAGTTTTGTAACTACTCCATCTTTAAGTTGATACTTATCACCACTCTCCGGACAAACTGCTATTCCTTTTTCATCAAAATTTAAACGATGACCATATTCACTCATCCAGCCTATTTGACGAGCCGGATTTCCAACTACAAGTGCATAAGCAGGAACATTTTTGGTAACTACAGCTCCGGCTCCGATAAAGGCAAATGGACCGATATCATGTCCACAAACTATGGTTGCATTTGCACCTATTGATGCTCCTTTTCCTACGTGTGTTTTTGCATATTGTCCTCTTCGATTTACAGCGCTTCTCGGATTAGTAACATTAGTAAATACACATGAAGGACCTAAAAACACATCATCATCGCATGTAACTCCAGTATATATTGAAACATTATTTTGAATTTTTACATTATTACCAAGAACCACATCAGGAGATACTACCACATTTTGACCTATGTTGCAGTTATCACCAATAACACAATTGGGCATAATGTGAGAAAAATGCCAAATTTTAGTCCCTTTACCAATTTTGCAACCTTCATCTATCACCGCAGTGGGGTGAGCATAAAATTCTTGTTCCATTTTATTTTAAAATAAGAGTACAAAAATAGAAAACTAAACGATTTAGTTTATAATAATTAGTCAAATTGCTGATTTAATGATAAATATACTTTTTAAATTACATTGAATGCAAGTTTAATAAACATTTAAAGCTGTTTTACTGTTTGAATAATTACTTTAGCCAAAATATTCACTATTAACTTTTAATTTTAAATTTATTTATGAGAAAAAATGCAATTGTATTAAGTTTAATTCTTGTCAGCTGTTTCAATTTAATAGCTCAAACATTAAATATTCCTCAACCAAGCCCTGCACAAAC
>BPGX01000016.1 GCA_026003255.1 Bacteroidia bacterium
CCTGTTTCTAATCCTCCTAATTCACTTATTGCAGTTAAGCAAATAGCTACTAAACCTGCTGCAGGACCACTTACTCCTAAAGGCGAATTACTTATTATCCCCACAACAATTCCACCAACAATTCCAGCTATTAGCCCACTAATTGGCGGTGTGCCACTGGCTAAAGCTATTCCAAGACATAATGGCAATGCCACCAAAAATACAATTATGGAAGCACTTATATCTTCACCAAAAAATTTATTTTTCATAATAAAATGATTTTTAAAGATAAAATGGATATAATAGTAACCTTGTATAGAACGGTAGAACTGTTAGAACCCAAATGTTTACAATACTACAATAGGGGGCTTTAACAAGTTGTTGATTACGTCAAATGAATAATTTCCTGTATTATCTAAAAGCACCTTAATGCAAATAACAGAAAAATAAGAAATATAATTTATTTTAAACACTTCACACAAGAGGTCCCGCTCTTCAATATTATCTCTTTCATTCTCTTTATTTGACTCTTCTTCTACTTCCATTTTTTGTAAAATCTCTGTCTTCTCAAAAGATTTAGATATAATTAGTAAACTGTAATTCATTGCAAAAAGCATTACTAAAACAAGCAATACTGCCGATATTAAAATTCTAAATCTCATACTAATACTGCACAAATATGATAAATATTTTCACATCTTGCTACTTATCATTTTTATTATCCTCTTTTCTTTTTCTTCTACTTCTTTTTCCATATTTTCTACTTCCTTTAAAATCTCTTTCACCTGAGGCAAATGCATTATGCTTTTTGCGTTTATGCGTACATTCATCGCTGCACCTAATACTGCCGTACGAAT
Organism: Bacteroidia bacterium; assembly: GCA_026003255.1. Taxonomy (GTDB): domain Bacteria; phylum Bacteroidota; class Bacteroidia; order B-17B0; family Aurantibacillaceae; genus BPGX01. The sequence continues at coordinate 837 of BPGX01000016.1, forward strand.
ACACATTACACCAACACCAGCATCGGACACTGAATTTGGATTGCCTTTTTCTGCCATTATTTCAATAGCATCCATACAATATAGAGCTATTCTCATCGTTTCATAAGGCACTAACATTGCTTCAAAAGTAGCATCATCAATGGCTTTCTGACGCTGTTCTTTTTCTTCTTCTGTATTTTTAGGTAATCCATAAGCAGTCATCACTTTATTAAATGCCAGAGTATCCCGGTCAATTAGTTTTAAAAGTTTTTGTTTTGCTTCCTGTAATTGTTCTGCATAACTACTAAAAAACTCGGTATGTTCTTCCCATCCTTTTTTATTCGCCGATAAATTAGCAACCATTGAACCAAGTGCAGCACCAAAAGATCCACACAATGCAGCAACAGAACCACCGCCCGGCGCAGGACTTTCAGACGCTGTAGTATCTACAAAATCAGCCACCGATTGACAAACCAACTTACTCTCTTCAGGATTTGCAATCAAATATTCAATAATCCTTTCTTCTGGTTTAAATGGTTTCAACTCATCTAATCCCAAAGTTTTTACTGCAATGTGTATTAACTCTTTTTCGCTTACACCAGACGAAAGCCCTTGTTTTTTCAAAAAATATCTTCCTGCTTCTGTTAATGCACGTAACGGAACCAATCCAACTAATTCTGATCCGGTAACTCTTAATCCTCTTTTTTCAGCACTGATACAGCACGCTTCAAATGCTTTGTGCAAAGGTGTTACATCCATATCAACCAGATTCATTGATACCTGAGCAATACCGTATTCTTCAATGTACCAACCAATAGCTTTTACGGCTTTACACATTCCGGGCTGGATTTTCGGCGTACCATCTTCGTTGTAAATAATTTTTCCTGTGGGCTTATTTCCTTCTCGCATCACGCGACCTGCCTCGCGCACATCAAAAGCAACCGAATTGGCACGACGAACAGATGTAGTATTTAAATTAACATTGTATGCAATTAAAAATTTACGCGCACCAATTACAGTAGCCCCTCGTTTGGCATCCATTTCAGAAGGTCCATAATCGGGCTTCCATTCAGGCTGCTTGATTTTCTTAAAAAAACCTTCGTATTCTCCAGCACGAATTACTGAAAGATTTTTTCTATACTCTTTCTGTTGAGCATATTCGTATAAGTATACGGGTATTTTCAGTTCTTCTCCCACACGTTTAGCTAATTGTACAGCGTATTGCACCGTTTCTTCCATAGTAATATCCCGTATTGGCACTAACGGACATACATCTGTTGCCCCCATTCTCGGATGTTCCCCTTTATGATACCGCATGTCAATGAGTTCTCCTGCCGTTTTAATGCCTTGAAATGCCGCTTCTACCACGGCATCTGGCGTCCCTACAAAAGTTACAACTGTTCTATTAGTAGCAGCACCCATGTCTACATTCAACACTTTTACACCATCCACACTTGCAATACTTTGAACAATAGCATCAATGATTGACTTGTTTCTTCCCTCGCTGAAGTTCGGCACACATTCAATAAGTGATTGTTTCATGTTTTTTTTGACAAAAGTACGCATAAGATTTACATACTATAAAAATGGAATTTAATTTGTTTCAAACTACGAATAAACCCGAATTATGCATTAAAAAATTAGTATTCCTATACATTGCTTTGTTTTATTGAGATTTCAACAAAAATACGCATCACCGATTTGGTTTTAATTAACTTCATTCTTAATTTATTTAAACCACGAAGCACGCGAAGTTCTTTTCACAAAGCACACAAAGTATTTTCTTGCTTTCAGAATATATCGGTACTTTGTGTACTTTTTTTGTTTTCTTGGTGTTCATTGTGGTTAAAATATAAAAGGTAGATTTTATAGTAAAACAAATTTCATTAATCCTATTGCATAATTTGGGATAAAATAAACCTAAAAACAATTGAAGGCAGATAACATGAATTGTAACGAATTTTCACAGGTTATTTTGATTAGCCATTAACAACACTAATTATTCGTGCATTCGTGTCTTGATTTTTTTAATAATAATAGAACACAGATGTCGCATATTAAGACAGATTTCCGCAGATTATTTTTTGTCATTTGTTGGCATGTTATTAGAAGAATATCATATAAATTTATTTATCAAAATGATTCGTATGTTATTGAAGTAAAAGGGATACAGCAAAAATAAAAAACACTATAATCAAGAAATTAGCCCGTCATTGCGAAGAACGAAACAACCTCAAGTTGAACATTCCCTATCCCTTTCTAGATTGTTTCGGGCAATCGAGTTGCCATCGCAATGATGACTTTCTTCTTTATTCTCATCAACTACCCTTCCACACTGCTATAAAAATAAAAAAAGAGTGGAAGGGTGAAAATAAAAAATGAATAAAAAACATATCAATAAAGGGGAACACGGCACTTCCTAAGCATCAAATCCATAATTTGGGTAAACATTCTTTTAATGAAAGTTTTTTGCTGAGGTCTTTATTTGAAATTTTTTCTTTGTGTTTGAATATAAATACTTCAAGAATAATTTGAATTATTTAAAGTAAATTTAGTGCATGTAATTTAATTCTTATGAAAAAAATTGGAATTTTGACTTCAGGAGGAGATTCACCAGGAATGAATGCCTGCATCAGGTCAGTAGTAAGAACTGCTTGCTATTTTAACATACAATGTATAGGATTTATTAGAGGATATGATGGATTAATTGATAATCAATACATAGAACTCAATCGTAGAGCTGTGTCTGGAATTATTCATAGGGGTGGAACTATTTTGAAAACAGCAAGGAGTGAACGGTTCAGAACCATTGAGGGTTTAAAGCAAGCGGCTAATACTATTGCGTTGCATCAATTAGATGGGTTTGTCATTATTGGTGGTGATGGTTCATTCAAAGGTGCCATTGAATTAGCCCAACATACGTCTGTAAAGATTGTTGGATGTCCTGGTACAATTGATAATGATTTGATAGGAACAGATTTTACAATTGGATATGATACTGCCATTAACACAGTGGTTGAAGCGGTAGATAAATTAAGAGATACGGCAGAAAGTCATGATAGAATTTTTGTGGTAGAAGTAATGGGCAGAGACGCCGGTTTGATTGCATTAAGGAGCGCTATAGCCAGTGGAGCGGAAGCGATATTAGTTCCCGAAATAAAAAACGATTTAGATACATTAATTAAAAAAATTAGTTCATGGCGGAAAGACAAGTCCAGTAAAATTATCATAGTAGCAGAAGGCGATGAAAGTGGTGGTGCATATAAGGTTGCGGAAATTGTAAAGCAACATCATCCGCTGCATGATGTAAGAGTTACTGTTTTAGGGCATATTCAAAGAGGGGGAAATCCTACCTGTATGGAACGGGTGAATGCGTCTATCATGGGTTATCATGCCGTGAAAGCATTGATGGAGGGAAAACATCAGGTGATGGTTGGTATTATTGATAAAAAAGTACATTACACCCCTTTTGAAAAAGCCACAAAACATATTCAGGAAATAAATCCTGAATTATTACAGATGTTAGAAATATTATCATCATAAAAGTCCTATAAACCCAAATTATGCATTAAAAAATAGCAAACTTTTTATATTGTTTCATTTTATTGATATTAGAATAAAAATTTATATCACCAATTGGGTTTTAAATTAAATTCTCTGATATTCTTAATCACAAAGTTCTTCATTAAGAACACAAAGAATTTCTCGTTTATAAAACACATCGCAACTTTGCGGGCTTTGATTGTTTCCTTTGTGTTCATTGTGGTTATAATACAATTTATAGAAATTTCAAATTCTATTAACCCTATTGCATAATTTGGGATAAATCATTTTTAATATAAAACTTAAAATGATTGAACGCAGATAACACGAATTGTAACGAATTTTCACAGATTAATTTAATTAGCCACTAATTACACTAATAATAATTCGTATATTCTCCGATAGAAATTGGAGTAGGCAGTGGCTATTTGATTTTTTGCCTCTAATGCACGAATATACTTTAATTAGAACACAGATGTCGCAGATTAAGACAGATTTTCGCGGATTATTTTTTGTCATTTGTTTCTGTTATTTGAAGAATATCATTTATATTTGTAAGTATCACAACATTTTCATAAATTCTTTGATGGACACAAATATCAATCAATATGAGACAAAATCTAAACTACTTATATTGCTAATAATTTTTGGAATAACAAGTTGTGACCCTGCTCATCAAATAAAGATTGAAAACAAAACGAGTCAACCAATTACAGTTATCTTCAAACCATTGATGGATAGTGCGCCAACAGATAGTAATTTTGCTTCTTTTGAGACGAATGATGTTTTGTTTGGAAAAACCGTTTTAAAAAGTGGACAAGTATTAGAAATCGGAACAGTAGCTGCAAGATATAATCCTCAACCTGACGATATTGATTTTGATTATTTAGAAATTCACATTGATAAAGACACTATGAAACTAATAGGGAAATTGTCCATATTCAGTGTAATACAAGAAGTTGACAAGCTTGACTGGCGATTAGTTATAAAAAATAAATAAATTATCAGAATTAAATTATCAACACTTAAAGTTTCACAATTTGTTCTCTATCAGGTCCAACAGATAAGTAAGAAATTTTTACTCCTACATTTTCCTGAATAAAATCAATGTATTTTAATAACGCTTTTGGTAATTGTCTTTTGCTTTTACATTCTGAAATATCCTTTTGCCATCCTTTCAAATCCTGATAAATTGGGGTTACATTATCTGCACTAATATCATAAGGCAAATAATCAATAACGTGATTATTGTAATGATAATGTGTACATACTTTGATTGTTTCAAGCTGAGAAAGCACATCGGCTTTCATCATAACTAATTCACTTACACCGTCTAATTGAATCGCGTATTTCAAAGCCGGTAAGTCCAACCAACCCACTCTTCTTGGACGACCTGTCGTAGAACCAAATTCCTTACCAACATTACGAATGCTATCTCCTAATTCATCCTTTAATTCCGTTGGGAAAGGACCACTGCCCACTCTTGTGCAATAGGCCTTAAAAATACCATACACACTGCCTATTTTATTAGGTGCAATTCCTAAACCTGTGCAAGCACCTGCTGTAATGGTATTAGAGGAAGTTACAAATGGATAGGTTCCAAAATCAATGTCTAATAACGTTCCCTGTGCACCTTCTGCTAAAACCTTCTTTCCTTTTGAAAGTGCATCGTTAATATAATGTTCACCATCCACTATTTGTAACTGCTTCAGAAACTCAATACTTTTAAACCATTCTTGAATTTGCTCTTCTTTTATTTCTGTCCAGTTGTAAAATTTTAATAATTGTAAATGTTTTTGATACAATTGGTCAAACTTTTCTTTGAAGTTGTTTTGTTCAATATCTCCAATTCTCAAACCATTTCTACCTGTTTTATCCATATAAGTAGGTCCTATGCCCTTTAGGGTAGAACCAATTTTATTTTTGCCTTTAATTGCCTCACTGGCTGCATCTAACCATCTATGAGAAGGTGTTATCAAATGGGCGCGTTTGGATAGTATTAATCTGTTTTTAACTTCTATTCCCTCTGCTTCAATTTTTTGAATTTCATGCATCAAAATGACGGGGTCTATAACGACGCCATTCCCTATCAAGTTAATGATTTCTTCTCTGAAAATACCACTGGGAATAGTATGTAAAACATGTTTTTTACCATTAAAAATCAAAGTATGACCCGCATTAGGACCTCCCTGAAAACGAGCAATAATATCATACGACGGAGAAAGAATATCTACTAATTTCCCTTTTCCTTCATCACCCCACTGCAGTCCTAATAATACATCTACATTTTGCATAAAAATATCTTTATATTCTTTGAGAAAGTGCAATCATGTTTAGTAATGTAAGTGAAAACTCTCTTCCTTTCGTGTTGGCTCGTTCTAACGCTTGCTGATAATTATGTGTTGTTAATACACCCAGCACAAATGGTATAGGGTACAGAATGTTTAATTGAGTAATGCCTTGTGTTACAGACATTGCCACATAATCAAAATGTGGTGTATCGCCCTTAATAATACAACCCAATGTAAGTATTCCGGAAAGCGTTTTTTTTTCTGCTAATTTTTTGGCAGCAAAGGTAATTTCAACTGACCCCGGCACTTCAACAGATAGTATATGTTTTTCTAAAATACCGTTATTAATAAACGTCTTAACAGCATCGTAATACATCATATCTACAAGACGTCTGTTCCACTGAGTATGAACTATTCCTATTTGTAAATTTTGAACATCTTGTAGTTCGTTTTGCAGTTTTATGTTTTCAGAAACAAACATTGTCCATTATTTTCCACTTTCTTCAAGGAATGTTGTAACTCTGACAATATATTTTTCTATATCTCTTGCTTCATTGCTGGTTACAAATTCTTTTTTAATTCGCTCGTAAAGTTCTAATGCCTCTTTATATCTTTTCTGACTTTCTAATGCTAATGCTGCTTTTTTCAAAAATAACGGTGTCGTAAAGTTATTTATTTTGTCATTGGCTGCTTTAAGATAAAATTTAATACCTTCTTCAGGTTTATTCAGTTCCATATAAGCATCACCAATATTGCCATACGCTAACGGTTGATACATTTCATCATCCAGGTCGTATTTTTCCAGATATTTAATAGCATCTTCATATTTACCTAAATGTAAATAACAAACGCCTGCATAAAAGGCGGCCAATGTTCCAGTTTTAGTATAACTGTATTCTTCGTAAATTTTTTCAAATCCCATCATGGGTTTAGTGCCTTGTGAATAACGCACCATTGCCCCACCTTTCAAAGCTAAATTAAAACTATCTCTTTCAAACAAAGATTGTGCATAAAAAATTTCATCTGCTGCTTCTGCTTCTTTGGATGGCAACCAGTAAAATTTATACCCAACAATTAATCCAATAATTAACAACAATCCGCCTCCTACATAATTAATCGTTTGTTTATTCGCTTCATAATACCATTGAAGCCATTCCCAACTATACTTTACAGAAGGTTCAGGACCTGAGGATATCTGTTCAAATTCTACTTCTTCTTCTCCCTCTATTTCTTCTTTATTTTCATTATGCGAAAGGTCATTAATGGGCGTTTCTTCAAATTTACTTTTTTTCTCCTCTGACATAAATGTTTTAATTTTAGGGTGGCAAAAGTAAGATTTATTTTTTAGTATCAGGTAATAAATTTTATTTGAATAGGTTTAAAAACCAAAAAAATTAAATAATAAATAGTAAAATATTTTGCATCTTTGCAAAAGATGAAAAAAGGCATTTTACCCATACTGGCAGGAATTGTTGTTTTATTTACCCTTTACTGTTCAGATACCAAAGACAAAGATATAAATGATACAACAGTTTCACATAGTGAAATTCAGAAGCAAATTAATGTTCAAAATTTCTTCAATACTCTTCCACCCGCTACTACTATTTATGAAATTATTCAAAAATCCAAATTAAATTACAACTCCGATTATCTTAATGACCCCGTCAAACATAAAAATTACTCTTTAGAAAAATCAAGGGCATTGAATCTAGGCGTCTATGGTGCTGATTTATCCATTGCTGCTACTTTCAATCAGGTTCAGGAAAGTATGTTGTTTTTAAAATGTACTAATTATCTGGCACAAGAATTAGGAATTAGTCCTGCATTTGATGAATCTACAATGGAACGATTAGAACGAAACAAAGAAAATCGGGATAGTGTTTTACAAATTGTATCAAAGGCATTTAAAAAAGCAGATAAAATTTTTGTAGAAAACAAACGTGGATCTTTATCTGTTTTAATGATTGTCGGTTCTTTTGTTGAATCTATGTATGTAGCCGGAGAATACGGACTTTCTAAAAAAGAAGATACCCTCTCTATTAAAAAAATTCAAGAACTTTACTTTCAACAAAAAGAATCTTTATCGTATTTAATAGAGTTGCTTGAAATGTCTGCCGATGTTGATGATAGATCTTTATTGGAAAAACTAAAAAATATACAACAAATCTTTAGTCAACAAGAAAATAACAATGAACAATTTTTAAGGGCACACGAAATTTTTACTGAAATTAAAAAACAAATTGTCAATGTATATTAAATTTGAAAATTCGTATAAAATACTTTTAATTTGCGCAAAACATTAATTTATGAATTTTCCTGATAATTTAAAGTATACAAAAGAACATGAATGGATTAAAGTTGAAGGAAATATTGGTATTGTAGGAATAACAGATTTCGCTCAAAAAGAGTTGGGAGATATTGTGTATGTGGATATTCCTACTGTTGGAGAAGTAGTAAGCAAGGACTCTGTTTTTGGTACAATAGAAGCCGTAAAAACTGTTTCCGATTTATTTTGCCCTGTAACTGGTAAGGTTTTAGAGTTTAACTCTGCTTTGGATGGAAGTCCTGAAAAGATTAATCAAGACCCTTATGGTGATGGCTGGATTATTAAAATTTCAATAGATAACCCGGAAGAATTGAACTCCCTGCTTTCTGCAGAAGAGTATAAGAAGAGTATAAATTTGTAACTTCTGTTTTGACTTCAGTTTTTCTTATTTTAATCTATTGATGCTGTTTTTTGTTTTCACTAGATGTGTTTCATTGAAATAAGCCATTCGTATAATTCGCCGATAAATCGGATCAAGAAGTGACTTTAACCTCAGAGTATGCAATAGGATTAATGAAATTTGTTTTACTATAAAATCTACCTTTTATATTTTAACCACAATGGACACCAAGAAAACAAACAAAGTGCACAAAGTCCGACACATTTTGCAAACGAGAAATACTTTGTGTTCTTCGTGGTTTGAATAATTAAAAAACGAAAATAATTAAAACCCAATTGTTGATGAGTATTTGTGTTGGAATCTCAATAAAATAAAGCAATGTATACAAGTATGCTGATTTTTAATGCATAATTTGGGTTAATTAAACTTTTGATTTTTCTTCTTTAGTGTTAATTTTTTCTTTTAATCCTGTAACAACTATTGGAATAGCCGTAACTACAATTAGTGTAATAAAAATATATCCGATATTTTTTTCAATCCATTCTGCATAATACGAACCTAAATAATACGCAATTGTTCCTAAACTTCCAATCCACAATATTGCTCCACTTACATTGTACCAAAAAAACTTATCTTTTGGAACATTGATGACCCCGGCTAAAATAGGTGCAAAGGTGCGAACTATAGGAATAAATCTTCCAACAATTAATGTCATGGCACCATATTTCTCATAAAACAATCGTGTTTTCACAATATGTTTTTTCTTAAAAAACCAACTATCTTCTTTTTCGTAAATTCTGTTTCCTAATTTTTTTCCAAACCAATATCCTACCAAATTGCCTAATATAGCGGAGATTATCATCAAAATCGCCACAACTGGAAATGGCAAATTATATAACCATTCTGGATGCGTTGCGGAAATTATTCCAGCTATTAAAATTAAATTATCTCCAGGTAGAAAAAAACCAAAAAACAATCCGGTTTCAGCAAAAATAACAAATAATAGTAGCCACAATCCTCCAAATCTTACAATACTTTCAGGATCTGTCAATGTTTTCAAAAATTCCCACATAACGGCGTAAAGGTATGTTTTTCAATACAAACCTTATTATTTTTTTGAAATTTTAATTTTACATATCAATTGGATAAGTTTGAACTTGAATTTTGAGTGGCTAAATAAAAATTCAAATGCCACAGTTTGCTCCGACTTGTAGGAAAGTGCACGAATAATAGAACGCAGATAACACTGATTAAAACAAATTTTCATGGATACTTTTTTATGCCACGAATGCACAACTTATTTTTCTACTAAAACTTTGAAAAAGTAATCATATTTTTATATCCTACCTTCCTTCATAATTTTTCAACATTTGTTTATATCAACAAATTAACATTTTAAATACTTGATTTTCAAATATTTATTTTTACTTTCAACAATTTAGTAACATTTATTCAAGATATTTAATAACAAATTATTAACAATGTTTTTTGAGTTATTAACAATTTTTAGTGGATAAAAAAACGGTTTTGGTCTAAATTAACCTTAATATCAGGGTATTTCGTTGTAACTTTGCAACGAATATTTGCACTATGTACGACATTTATAAAAGATTTGAAGAAAGATACGGCTTTCTCAAGAAAATGGGCATCAAATTTGAAGGTATTCAAATGATTGACCCCATCAAAAAAAAGCAGGCCATTGTCCTGACACGGCCATTCCTTTTTGATTGCAGATTATTACCTAAAAAATACGATGGCATTGAAATAAAAATTCGTATTCAAGGCGGACTACCTGAAGAATTTAAAGTTACCTCTCCAAATGACCATTCTTTCGCACCAGAAAAATTTGAAAATTATGTTACCAACCATATTGATGAATTGAGAACACATTTTGAAAAACCTGAAGCTACAAGAGAAGAATTATTGGATATGTTAGCATTTGGAAATTTTGAAGAACATAAAAGAAACTTTCAAAACATGTTGAAAGAAAAGCAAAGGCAGGCACGTTTACTTCAAAGAAAAACTTCTGTAAAGTAATGCTGCTTTTTTCATAGTTTTGGTTTTTTGGTTAATGATACGCCCTTCCGAATGGAAGGGCGTTTTTTATTTCCACTTTTCCGCGTCTTTCAAAAATATATCTAACCCTTTATCGGTCAAAGGATGGTTGAATAAAGCCATAATTGCTGATAATGGTGCCGTAATTACATCTGCTCCACGTTTGGCACATTCAATAATATGCATTGGATGGCGTATAGACGCTGCTAATACTTGTGTATCAAATAAATAGTTATCGTATATTTGAACAATATCACTTATCAAGTTTAATCCATCCGTTGAAACATCGTCTAATCTGCCAATAAATGGTGAAACATAAGTAGCACCTGCTTTTGCTGCCAATAGTGCCTGTCCGGGTGAAAATACTAAAGTGCAATTCGTTTTAATTCCATTATCTGTAAAATATCTTATGGCTTTAATTCCATCTTTTATCATTGGAACTTTTACAACGATATTGGGATGAATAGCGGCTAATTCTTTTCCTTCTTTTATCATTTCTTCATAAGTCGTGGAAATGATTTCTGCACTAATATCGCCGTTTACTAATTCACATATTGTCTTGTAATGTTGTTTTACAGCATCTTTTCCTTTAATGCCTACTTTTGCCATTAATGAAGGATTGGTTGTAACACCATCTAAAATGCCCAATGCGGCGGCTTCTTTGATTTCATCTAAATTGGCTGTGTCAATAAAAAATTTCATGGTTTTTTTTGTTGGCAAAAATAGAGTAAATTCTTTTAATAGTTTTTAAACTTTTTAGAATTAAGAAAGAAAAGTCATTTTGTACTTTTGTGCAAAAAAATGAAAGTACATCCAAAAGAAACTCCTACCAAAGACCTACACCAATATCTGTTAGGCAGCATTGCTCCAAGACCTATTGCTTTTGTAAGTACAATAGATAAGAATGGGAATGTAAATCTTGCTCCATTTAGTTTTTTTAATGTCTTTTCTGCAAAACCGCCAATTGTGGTTTTTTCTCCGGCATATAGCGGAAAAACTGGATTATCTAAAAACACATTAGACAATGTGAAGGATCATCCTGAATGTGTTATTAATGTTGTGAACTATTCTATGGTACATAGAATGAACCTTGCGAGTAGTCCATATCCAAAAGATGTGAATGAATTTGAAAAAGCAGGTTTTACGGCGATTGAATCAGAACTTGTAAAACCACCGAGAGTAAAAGAATCGCCTGTTCAATTAGAATGTAAAGTGCAACAAATTATAGAATTGGGAAAAGAAGGCGGGGCTGGTAATTTAGTGATTGCAGAAGTTTTACTTATGCATATCAATGATGAGGTTTTGAACGAACAAAAAATGATAGACCCAAGAAAAATAGATTTGGTCAGCAGGATGAACGGAAATTGGTATTGCAGAGCCAATGGGGATTCTTTATTTGAAATACCAAAATTAGATGCAGATATAGTAGTAGGAATGGATGCTATTCCTGATTATGCAAAAAAATCAGGTACATTAAATGAATCAGAACTCATCCAATTGGCATCACAAAAAGAATTACCAACAGAAGAAGAAGTAAAATTATTTGAAAAAGAAATAATAAATGAAGTTTCTACTTTGTCAGGTGAAAAGTTTTATTCAACTTTGTGCCTTCTGGCTAAACAAGCATTAGCAGAAAATAATCCTTCAAAAGCATGGAAATATCTTTTACTTATAGCAAACAAATAATACATCATCATAAATTAAAAAATCAAACTTATGGAAATCGTGGGAAAGATTAAAAAAATCATGGAAACACAAAATGTAAGCGATAAATTCAAGAAGAGAGAATTTGTGCTTTCAACAGACCTGAATACTCCTTATCCGCAACACATTTTATTTCAGACCACGCAAGAAAAATGTGCAATGTTGGATAATTTAAGAACCAACGATGAGGTAAAAGTTTTTTTCAATATTCGTGGGAGAGAATGGACGAATCAAGAAGGACAAGTGAAGTATTTTGTAACATTAGAAGCTTGGCGCATTGATAAGTTTACGCCGGTTGAACCAGCAAGTGCTTCGTCTACTTCAAGTAATTATACATCTAATCCTCCTTCCACAGCAAGTCCCATTTCAAATGAAGTAACAACACCAAATACAGACATTCAAACAGCTGATGATGATTTACCTTTTTAGTTTTTCATTCTTCCACTAATTCAGCATAGCCAAATCCTGTAAGTCCATTATTATTACCGTTGTAAAACATATATGTTTTGTTTTTAACTTTGATAACTGCAGGGTAACAAATCATTTCACTATCCCAACCAGATTCTGAAACATCAATACCAACTTCGTCATCCTTTCTTGTCCAATGAATACCATCTTTTGATTCAGCATAGCCAATGCGATAAGTAATATTTTTTCTTCTTAAGGAATACCACATTTTAAATACTCCATTTTCCTTAACACACCATGGTCTACCAAAACCAAATTCATCGCTGTTTTGTGCTTGAATAACCGGTTTTTCAAAAATATCAAAATCTTTGAAGTTCTTTGTTTTTGCAAATTTGATATTGTAATTAGGTAATAACTTATTTTTAAATAAATTAGTGTTTATCACTTCCCATTTATAGGCAGAAACATACCATACATAATATTCATCCTTTTCCTGCACTATCGTCAATGCTGAACGAATGAATGGTTCAAGTTCTGTTCTGTCTAACATTGGAACTTTTTTACGAAAAACACATTTATCCAAAGTTTCATTCAATATTCCATAAGAAGCAAATAACAAATATGGAACTCCAACCATTCTTTGATAACCAATATAAAATAAATAGGGTTGATTATTAAAATATATTATTTGCGATGGATTTAATCCGTGTTCATCAAACAACCCTTTTTCTCCTTCACTTAAAACCGGTTCTTTGCGTAAATAAATTATTTCAGAAGGATTATCCGCATTTACATCTAAGTATGTAATTTTACAAACATTATCTTCATCCGATGTTCCGAAAAAAATACGAATGATATTTTTTTCTTCAATAAAATACGGCGTTGGTAAAATTCCATACTTTTTCATCCAGGATGTTTGTCCTGATGGTTCAAAAATTCTGCCCTTTTTTAGCCATTTCATAAAAAATAATTTGACGCAAAGGTAATCACTTATAATATTTTTAAAACTACCAGAAATTTATTTCACTCATTTAGTGTAAATTGTTAGTTTTCAAGTAAATACAATTTCAAAAATTTCTCAACAATCTTACTCAATTCTTCTTCAAAACTTTTTAAAAATCTTCATTAAAAAAATTTGTTTCTTTCAAATAATTTTTTCTCTATCACTTTCTAATAATTATCCAAACAATTTTTTTCCTTTTTCTTCATTTTTTCATAACAATTTACTAACACGAATCTACTTAAATTTAATTATTTATTAATTAACATTGTTTGTTAGTAAATCTGTTAATAAATATTACATTCTTACAAATACTTTAATAATCAATAACATACAAAGGATATAAATTTGTACCTTTGTTGGCTAAATTTTAATTACGACTTTTCAAAATGAAATTTAATATTTTTTTCAACACAATGAACAGAATATTAATATAATCATAATTTAAAAATTTAAAATTACATATATGATTAACGATGTGGAAATAGATTTGGTAGAAGAAATTTTAAAACTGAAAAAGCAAAAAAATGCCGTTATATTAGCCCATTATTATCAAATGGGAGAAATTCAGGACATAGCGGATTTTATTGGAGATAGTTTACAACTTGCGCAACAGGCACAAAAAGCTAATGCAGATATTATTTTATTTTCCGGAGTACACTTTATGGCTGAAACCGCAAAAATTCTTAATCCAACTAAAAAAGTCATTGTACCTGACTTGAATGCAGGTTGTTCTTTAGCGGATTCTTGTCCTGCCGATAAATTTGCAGAGTTCAAAGCACAACATCCGGATGCTGTTGTTATTTCATACATCAATTGTACCGCAGAAGTAAAAGCATTATCGGATATTATTTGTACCAGTAGTAATGCCGTAAAAATTGTGGAGAGTGTTCCAGAAGATAAGCCCATCATTTTTGCACCAGATAAGAATTTAGGAAGATATATTATTAAAAAAACCGGGCGTCAAATGATATTGTGGAATGGAGTATGTGAAGTACATGAAAAATTTTCGTTACAAAAAATATTACAACTTAAAATTCAGCATCCCGATGCGCTTTTGATTGCACATCCGGAATGTGAAGAAGATGTATTGAATCATGCAGATTTTATAGGAAGCACTTCAGCATTATTAAAGTTTGTACAGGAAAATAATGCACAAAAATTTATTGTGGCAACAGAAACTGGTATTTTACATCAGATGCAAAAACATTGTCCGGAAAGAACATTTATTCCAGCACCGCCAAATAATACCTGTGCTTGCAACGAATGCCCGTATATGAAATTAAATACATTAGAAAAAATTTATGAAGCATTGAAAAATGAACAACCTGAGATATTCATGAGTGAAGAATTAATAGAAAAAGCCAAAAAACCCTTATTGAAAATGTTAGAACTATCTAAATAATTTTTTAGATGAATCTAAAATTTTTTTTTAGTTTATTTTGTTTGATTTCTTTTGTATTTGCACAGAAGAAAGATGGTTATGTACAATTTAAATATCCCGATGGAAAGATTTCTTCTGAAGGTTATTTAAGAGATGGAAAACCAGATGGATATTGGAAAAATTATTATCCGAATGGAAAACTGAAAAACGAAGGTAATCGTAAAAATTTTTTATTAGATAGTTTGTGGAAGTTTTATAATACAGAAGGTAAATTGGTAAAAACTATTGAGTATAAAAACGATAAAAAAAATGGTTGGTTGAAAGAATACGATACATCTGGAGTAGTGGTATTTAAGCAAAAGTATTTAAATGATATTCCTGTTGATACTGCATATTATTATCATTTAAATGGTAAGGTAAGAAAAATAGTGCCTTATCAAAAAGGAAAAGCGAATGGAGTGTTTTACGAATTTGATAAAGATTCAATGATTGTTGCTATTGGTGAATATCAAAGTGGTTATTTGCTACGTTATGAAAAAATCAATCAAAAAGATGAACAGGGTAAAAAACAAGGCGTGTGGAAGGAATTTTACAAAGATGGAAAAGTAAAAAAAGAAACAGATTACAGAGATGATAAGATTAATGGTTATGTAAAAGAGTACGATGTAAAAGGAAATCTAATCAATGCAGAAAAATATTCTTACGGAAAGAAAATAGAAAATCCAAAGGAATTTGCGGCTGTGGATATGTACAGAGAATATTACGATGATGGAACATTGAAATACGAAGGTCCTTATGTACAGGGCTATCCGGTAGGTACGCATTATCATTATATTAAAGTATTTAGATGCGATTCTACGCTTGTGCCAAGAGATGATACATCGGATGTGTATATTAAAAAACAAGTATGTAAAAACAAACCGCTGCCTGATTCTGCCTTTGTGTATGACAATGGATTTTTAGTAGAAAAAGGACCTATTGATAGTTTGCGAAACAGACAGGGAGTGTGGTATGAATATTATTATTCAGGAGAATTGCGTGGAAAAGGAAAGTATAAAAACAATGTCAAAGTGGGCGAATGGACGTATTTTTATCCCAATGGAAAAGTGGAACAGAAAGGAAAGTATGTCGGTGGAAAGCCCGATGGTCAGTGGATTTGGTATTATGAAAATGGAAATGTGATGCGTGAAGAAAATTATGTCAAAGGTAAAAGAGAAGGTGAATTAAAAGATTACACTCCAGATGGAAAAATATTGACAGCAGGACTTTATATTGATGATAAAAAAGAAGGATTATGGGTTTATGAATTACCTAACTATAAATTAGTTGGAAAATATTCGGATGGAAATCCAGATAGCACATGGACATCATATTATATGCCTTCTGGAAAGATAAGATTCAAAGGAAATTTTTTAAATGGTGATCCTGATGGAGTGCATTATTGGTATTATGAAAACGGAAATAAAATGATGTATGGTCCTTATCAAGGGGGAGTAAAAAATGGGGAGTGGAAATTTTTTGATGAAGAAGGACATAATTATTTAAACATTACGTATGAAAATGACATTGAAGTAAAATGGATGGGACAGCCCATTTTACCAACTTATGAGGATGCTATGAAAGTTTATGAAACTATTTTAGAAAATTCAAAAAAATTTCATGAATTACTGAAAAATAAAAAACAAACAAACGAAGAAAATAATAATTAAGTGAAAACATTGCCAGACATTAATATTCAGAGTTTTTCAGAGATACCACTTGTTTTAATTAATGAAAAAGAGATTTTATTCATCAATGAAAAAGCAAAAGAATTATTATTAACAAAAAAAGTAAATAAAACAGAAATACATAAAATACTTTACAAATCTATTCATAAAAAATCATCATTGGTTGAAATTAATAATAAATATATAAAGGTAGAAAAACAAAAAATTAAATTTGACAAAAAGAAAATATACTTATTGTTTTTGGAAGATATTACAGAGATATTAGAAGATAAAAATGAACTTCAGCAAAAAGTAAAATTATACGAAGATATATTTGAAGATTTACCAATAGGTGTATTAATTCATGATTTTGGAAAAACAAAGTATATAAATAAATATGGATTAAAAGTATTACAGGCAAAAAGTAAAAAAGAATATTTAGATTTTAATATATTAAATTTTTTGATATCGGATAAAGACAGGAACAGAGCCATTAGGAGAATTAATAGTTCAAATAATTATTTATCACCAGAAATTTATACAATAAAAAACTTTAAAGGAGAGGAAAAAGTTATTGAACTCTCTTCATTTTTGTTTCCATTTGTTGAAAATAAACAAAATAGCATAGTCCGATTAATTGTATTTACGGATAAAACAGAACAAATCAAACAACAGCAAATTGAAATACAATATTACCTCAAACATCAGGAAAATCAATTACTCAAAAAACAAAATGAAGCCAAACAGAAATTATTAGACGAGTTAAATACCAAACGAGTTCAACTATTTAATACCATTAATTATTCTGAC
Organism: Bacteroidia bacterium; assembly: GCA_026003255.1. Classification (GTDB taxonomy): domain Bacteria; phylum Bacteroidota; class Bacteroidia; order B-17B0; family Aurantibacillaceae; genus BPGX01. The sequence goes on from BPGX01000016.1 coordinate 18,383, forward strand.
TATCTCTTCTGGATTACTGATGAAAAACTTAACATAGTTTTATTTAATCATGCTTTTTACAATTATTGCGTAAAGTATTACAATGTAAAAATAAAAGTTGGAGATAATACACTTCAATTACAGGAGTTATTTGATGAAGTAGAGCCAGAAACAATTAAAACAAGAAAAGAAGTAATTCAAAATATCTTAAATACAAAAACAGATTATTCTTATGAAATCAGACATTTTGATAAAGAATTAAAAAAATATAGAATATACAAAATAACATTCAAACCATATTTAGTTAAAAATAAGGTTGTCAATTTCTATTGTTATGGTCACGAAGTCACAGAAAAATACGAGTTTCTTAATCAAATAGAAAACCAATCTATAAAACTTAAAACAATTATTGAAAATAGTCCCATTTACTTGTGGTCAATGAATAAAAATTTAGAAATCACTTTATTTAACAGTAACTATAAAAATCTTATCAAATCACTGTATGGTGAATATCCTGAAATAGGAAAAAAATTATCAAAAGGTAAATATGCTCAAAACACACAACTCATTGAAACATTGAATTATCACTATCAAAAAGCATTTACAGGTTCAAAAGAAAATTTTAAACTCAATTTTGAATTAGAAAACCATAAATTAATTACATTAGATGTAAGTTTATTTCCAATTATTGTGGATAACGAAGTTCAGGAAGTATCAGGTATAGCCACAGACATTACAGCAGAAGTTGAAAAACAAAAACAATTAGAAACATTGCTCCATGAAAATGAAATCCTTATGAAAGAAATTCATCACCGCATCAAAAACAATTTACAGGTAATTTCCAGTATGATTAACCTTCAAATTCAAAATGAACAAAATCCACAATCCATCAATGTTTTGAAAGATACTCAAAATAGAGTATACTCTATGGCGATGATACATCAATCATTATATCAAAACAGAAACTATGCAACTATTAATATATCTGCCAATATACTTGCATTGGTACAACACATTTTATATTCATTCAATCAAACGGATATTGAATTACAAACAGATTTAGATGATATTATTTTAGATGTAAATACGTCAATTCCACTTTCCTTAATTATCAATGAAGTTGTTACAAATATCGTGAAATATGCTTATCCAGAAAGATTTCAAAAGAATAAAAAAATAGAAATTCTATTCAAAAGACAAAACATTTCCATACAATTAAAAATTAAAGATCATGGTATTGGAATACCAGAAAATTTTATTGAAAATACTAATAGCACGGGCTTCACCATTATTCGTGCCTTATCTGAACAAATCAATGCTCAACTATTTATTCATTCTATACCTAATGAAGGAACCGAAATAAAGCTAACTATACCATTGATATAGATTTTGTGAAATAAATTACCAATTTTTTGGGACAAATTTTTTATCGTCTGTAGATTCAATCTACACCTCAAAATCCCTAACCCACAACTATTATGAAACACATAGGCACATAGAAATTACTAATAGAACACATAGATTTCAAAACAAAGTTTCTATATCTCCTATGTTTCTACGTGGTAAAAAAACTCACAACCCATAACTCACAACCCATAACTCACAACTCAAAACTCACAATTCTCAAAACCTCTACATTGATGAATTGTTTTTTTTTAAGTATGTTTGTTGCAAAAATTAGTTTATGGAATTGTATTTGGACTCAGCGAATTTGCAAGAAATAGAAGAAGCTTTTGGTAAGTTATCCTTTCTTACAGGACTTACGACTACTCCGACATTTATGCAACGAGAAGGAATCACTGACATTGATGGAACTATTGTAAAACTCAGTAAAATTGTTCCTATACTTCAAATAGAAGCATTAGGCAATACAGCTGAAGAAATACTTGCAGAAGCCGAAAGACAATTAGCATTAGGATTAGATCCTAAAAAAACCGTTTTCAAAATACCAGTTTCATTAGAAGGCGTGAGAGCATGTAAAATGTTGAGAGATAAAGGTTATCTTGTAAACATTCATCTGGTTTATACTTTACAACAGGCCTATATGGCAATGCAAGCTGGTGCCACGTATGTTTGTCCGTTAGTAGGTCGTTTACAAGACCAGGGGCACGATGCATTGGCACTGATTGAACAATGTGTAAAAGCGGTGAATTATTATGGTTATAATACAAAAATAATGTTTTCTTCGGTAAGACATACCGAGCATGTTCGAAATGCCATAAATCTTGGCGTTCATACCATTACCGTACCATGGAAAGTAATGAAACAATTAACCGAAAATAATTTGACTACGCTTGGAACAGAACAATTTATCGTTGATACAAAACTAATGACCAAACGTGTAAAAGATGTTATCAGAAATGTAAACCCCGTCGTGTCTATTAACACAAAACTAACCGATGCGATTATTAAAATGACAGAATACGGATTTGGTGCGATTACTATTGTAGACGAAAATGACACCGTTAAAGGAATTTTTACTGATGGAGATTTGAGAAGATATATTATGAAAGAAGGTTCAAAATTTTTGGAAAAAAAATTATCAGAATTAACCTTTAAAGCACCTTATACTATCCATGCTAACGCTCTTTTGAACGATGCCTATCAAATGTTCAAGAAAACAAATGTAGATACAATTATTGTGGTGGATGATAATAACAAGTCCGTTGGAATGATTGATATTCAAGACATCTGATATGAATTCTGTTTTTGAAAAATTTTCCCTGAAAGGTGGAAGATTTTTAATAAATGAACGTTTGTTTATTGACAAATTAAGTAAAATCAAAGTTTTTATTTTTGATTGGGATGGTGTATTTACCAGTGGTTTGAAAGATGCGGATTTACAAAGTCAATTCAATGAATCCGATTCGGTTGGATTGAACTTGTTGCGATTTTCGTTTTACTTGAAATTCCAGCAACAACCGATTATTGCTTTTATTTCTGGAGAGAAAAATTTGTCGGCATTTACGTTAGCAAAAAGAGAATTTATTCACCGACATTATTTCAAAATACCCCATAAAATTCTGGCGTTCCAGCATCTTTGCCAGACCTTGAATGTTTCTGAAAAGGAATGTTGTTTTGTTTTTGACGATATTTTAGATTTGAGCATTGCAGAACATTGCGGATTGAGAATGTATGTTCAAAAGCCCTCAGCAGTTTTGTTTAATGAATATGTTTTGAAGAATAATTTAGCAGATTATGTAAGTTTTTCAGATGGATCTAAAAATGCTGTACGAGAAATTACTGAATTGCTTATAGGTGTGTATGATAATTTTGAAGAAGTATTGAAACACCGCATAGAATTTAGTGCGGTTTACAAAAATTACTTATCTTCTAAAAGACAGATTAAAACCGAAAATTTTACTTACATACAAGACAGGATAGAATCATTTTCAGATAAAGAATAAGTATGTTGATTAGAAGCAAAGCGCCTTTGAGAATTGGATTAGCGGGCGGTGGAACAGATGTGTCGCCGTATTCGGATTTATATGGAGGAGCAGTGTTGAATGCCACCATTAATCTGTATGCTGTTACAACAATAGAAATTACTAACGATAATACAATAGAGTTTATTCTAGGTAATTTTTCTCAAAGAAAAATATATAAAAGTGAAAAAGAATTGCCAGTAGAAAAACCTTTTGAACTAATGAGTGGCGTTTACAATCGCATAGTCAAAATGTTTGATTTACCACCGCTTTCGTTCAAAATGCATTCTTACATTGAAGCACCACAGGGATCTGGATTAGGAACGTCATCTACTCTGGTAGTATCTATTATTGGTGCATTTGCAGAATGGTTAAAATTACCGCTTGGAAAGTATGATATTGCGCATTTAGCATATGAAATAGAACGATTGGATTTGCAAATGCACGGAGGTAAACAAGATCAATATGCAGCCACTTTTGGAGGGATAAATTTTTTGGAATTTTATGCGAATGATAAAGTGATTGTCAATCCATTAGATATTAAGCCGCACATTAAAAAAGAATTAGAATTGTGTTTGTTGCTCTATTTTACAGATACTCAAAGGCATTCCTCTGAAATCATCAAAGAACAAATTCAAAATGTTCAATCCAATAAAACAACCTCTATTGAAGCAATGCATCATTTGAAAGAACAAGCGTTGTTATTAAAAGATTATTTATTAAAAGAAGAATTAAATAAAATTGGAGAACTTTTACACTTTGGTTGGATACATAAAAAACAAATGGCAAGCAATATATCCAATACATTAATTGACAACATCTATGAGTCCGCACTCAAAGCAGGTGCTACCGGAGGAAAAATATCCGGAGCAGGAGGAGGGGGATTTATGTTTTTTTATTGTCCTAAAAATACAAAGTTAGAAGTGGCTAATGCAGTATTAAAGTTTGGTGGAAAAACTCAACCCTTTCAATTTACAACTGAGGGCTTAACGACTTGGACGGTGGATTAGGTAATAAAAATTTTTCCTTTAAGGACGAATCAAAATAAGGTGTTTGATGTACTTTGTAATTATTCCAATAAATTGGAAAATGTTTTTTCATAAAAGTATCAATATTACGCATACCTATTAAGTACCAAAGTCCTTTCAAAATACCAATTGGTGTAGTATTGATGGATCGCATACTCATTGCTATGCTATTTTCTAGATACTCAATATGGTGCCAAAATCCTGGAGGCATTATCAAAGCATCAGATGGTTCTAATATCACTTCATATCCTTGTGCTTCTTTGAGTTTAGGAAACTGTGTTTCTAATTCATTTATTCTTTCAGCATAATTGGAAAAATCTACCCAACTCAATACTTCAAAAGGTTTTCTGTATAAAAGATGTTGTTGGTCAAATGGAAACAATAAAAACTTTTTTCTGCCATAAATTTGAACGTGTAAAACAGTACTATAATCAATATCAAAATGCATATGAGTAATGGACCCCTTTCCCCCTATAAATAACATTGGGGCTTGCTTTACAATAGGAGAAATAACATCGGTTGGATAATCAAAATCTTTTAGTAATTCAGGGGCTTGTGTGTAGATATTGAATAAAAACAAACGCCATTTATGTTCAGGATGTTGTAAAATGTTTTGAATGTAATCGCTAAAAGCCATATAATCGTCGGCAGTATTGACAGGCGTATAAGCGTCACTTTTGACATTGTTGTACAATGGGACTTTTATATCTTTGATTTTATTTTGGAGATATTCGGGAGTCCACAAATTTTGGGCTTTCCAACGATGTGCAAAATTTTTTAATACAACAGGCGTTTGTTGGCTAATGTAATTGCGAATTTGCTTTTTACCTACGACAGTCAATATTTTAGGAGATTTTAAATGCATATAAACAAAATTAATTGGTGAATTCAAGTCACAAATGCAACTTTTTGATGGTGCAAATATAAATAAAATTTTAATCTTGGAAAAATAAATAGATGTATGAGTAAATATTTATAGAAAACTCTACTCAAACAAGCAGTTTTTAGAAAAATTGTAAGGGGATCAAAACAAGAAAAAACACTTTATACGATGAAATGTTAAAGGATATAGAGGAGGGTGTATGAATCTTTTGGGAAGTTGATTATCTTTGGTATAACTTAAAGAAGAAATTAAGTTGCAGAAAAACAGAGAGCGTTTGATGGAGAGATGTGCGTATAGCACTCTATTGGTGAGAGATAACCCAATCTTTTTCTTGGTCTGTTATTAAGTTTGTCTTGCACTTCTTGTATCTGTTCATCAGTGATATTTTCAAAAGATAATTTCTTCGGAAAGTATTGTCTAATGAGCCCATTTAGATTTTCATTTGCTCCTCTTTGCCATGACTGATAAGGTTTTGCAAAATATATTTCTACACCTAATCTTTGACTTATCTTTTCATGTGCAGCAAATTCTTTTCCGTTATCTACTGTAATAGTATGTAAATACTCTTTTATTGGTGAAAGTGTGTGTATTACTTTTTCTGATAGTATATGGGCATTTTTACCCGGTAATTTACTTATCCATACCATTCCCGTTGCTCTATCATTGATGGTAAGCAAACAACCTTTGTGATTTTTTCCTATTATCGTATCCATCTCTAAATCTCCAAATCGTTTTTTGAATTCTACCTCTTTAGGCCTTAAATCTATATCCTTTCTATTTTTGATAATGCCTCTATTATCGGTTTTATTCCCTCTTTTTTTATACTTTTTACCTTGCCTTCGCAAGTGCTTGTATAAACTACCTCCTTTCTTTTTATCTTCCCATATATGTTGATATATCCGTTCATGGCTTACTGTAGGACGCCCTTCTTTCTTGAGCCGATTTGCAATCTGCTCTGGACTATAATCTTTCGCTAATAATTCCTCTACAACGGCTTTGATTTCTTCTGTAAAATATCGCTTTTTAGGTTTATTTCTCATTCGTGTTTCATACTTTCGTTGTGCTAAATCAGATCTATATTCTCCTGTCCGTTTATCACAATTTCGCTTTAACTCTCTACTAATTACCGATTTGTCTTTACCAATAGCTTCTGCTATTTCTTTGAGTGAATAATTTTTTGTTCTCATTACACTTATTGCGTATCTTTGCTCTTTGGTGAGATGTTTCATTTTGCAACTTTTTTAGGAAGGAAAGGGACAAAAATAATATCTCTCCATCAGGGTAAAGAGGAGAAAGAATATTTTCTTTCTCCCTTTCCTTGAAAAATATAATTTTTTTACTCCAAAAGTTGCATTTATTAGTTGAATTTAGTATATTAAATAAGTGGAATAATCTCACACCCATACAAAGAAATGAATGGATTTGCTGGATAACTATTGTGAAAAAAGAAGAAACAAGAAAAGAACACATTCGCAGAATGTTAGAAGATTTGAAATCAGGTAAAAAAACACCTTGTTGTTGGCCAGGATGTCCGCATAGAAGACCCAATGCGAAAAAGTGGTTGAAAGGAAAAAATTGACAATCTTTATTTACTTGATTTTCCAATAATATTTTTTCTGTGTTCTAATCCCCATTTTACCATTACATCTAACACTTTACGAAACGATTTTCCAGATGAAGTAAGTTCATATTCAACAACAGGTGGTATATTGCTAATCACTTTTCTCTTTACAATACCGTTTATCTCTAATTCCTTTAATTCTTTAGAAAGCATCCTTGGATTGATATTTGGTATTTCACGAATAAGTTCATTGAATCTTTTCTTTCCATACAACAATGTGCCAATAATGGGTAACTTCCATTTTCCACTAATAACATTCAAAGTATCCTTTACTGCCAAAACATATTCACCTGAACACTTCTTTACTTCTTTCAAATCTTTTTTACTCATAATTTTTAATTTTAATTTTAATTTTAATTAACACTATACAAATGTATAGTGCTATACTTTTTAATAATACTTGCAAAAGCGAAGCAAATATATGTAAATTTGCACCAACAAAAAAATCAAAACTATGGAACAAAAAAACAAAAACTTGAATGTCTTGTTGTGGATTGCTCAAGTTGCATTAGCCGCTATTTTTTTAATGGCAGGCATTATGAAATCTACAACTCCCATTAACGAACTCTCTCAAAAATTAAATTGGGTAAGTGAAGACACCAAATTTCTTGTAAGATTTATTGGTATTTCTGAATTGTTAGGGGCTATCGGATTAATTTTACCATCTTTACTTAGAATTAAACCTATTCTAACACCTCTTGCTGCACTCGGTTTTTTAATTATTATGATTTCGGCAATTATATTTCACATCGTAAGAGGTGAGTACAATGTATTACCTATTAATTTTCTTTTTGGTGCGATAGCATTGTTTATTGCATGGGGAAGATATAAAAAAGTTCCAATTCAACCCAAATCTTAATTATGAGTGAAAATAAAAAGAATACCATTGAAATGTTCTACACTCTTACTTGCCCAAATTGTAAGATATTAGAAAAAATGCTTAAAGAAGTACTACATATTAAAGATAATATATTCATTCATCATATCCGATGAATCGCAGAGAATTTATGCAGTCATTATTAAGTTTAGCGGCTGTTGGAACTTTATCAAGTTTCAAAAGCATTACTGATCTTTTTCCTTCACAAAGTAAAAAGTTACCAGTAATATTCACATCACATGGTAATCCTTTTGATATTATAAAATCAAGAGAAGAAAGACCATTTTGGAAAAAACTTTATGAATTAGGTATTGAGTTACAAAATAAACACGAAATCAAAGCTGCATTAATTGTTTCTGCTCATTGGTGTACAAAAGGCACTTATGTAAATGTTTCTCCACATCCAAAACAAATCTACGATTACTACGGATTTCCTGAAGATTATTACAAGGTTGTTTACAAAGCAAAAGGTTCGCCAGAATATGCTTATGAAGTAAAAAAATTGGCTCAAGAAGTAAAAGAAACCACTGATTGGGGACTTGACCATGGTGCTTGGCCTATGCTTATGCATTTATTTCCAGATGGTTATATACCCGTCTTTCAAATGAGTATTCATTATTATGCTTCTCCGCAATATCATTACAACCTTGCTAAACAATTGAAATCATTAAGAGAAAAAGGTGTGTTAATCATTGGAAGTGGTGCTTTAATACATAATCTTCAACTTGCAGGAAAGAAAATGTATGAAAATGATATGACACCTTATGGTTGGGAATTTGAATACGATGAATGGATTAAAAAACAAATTGAATCCAGAAACATTGATAATATTATCAATTATGAAAAAAGTCATCCATTAGGAAAATTAGCCGCACCAACACCCGATCATTTTGTACCCGTTCTTTACACACTTGGTTTGATAGATAGCAAAGATGAATTACAATTCTTTTATGAAGGTCATCCTACTCTTCCCGCTTTTAGTGAAAGAAGTTTTATATTTGCTTAAAAATATCTTTGCTTTAGCAATATGATTTCTTTTCCAAATTCAAAATATCTTCTCTTAATTGGCACTTTATTTTTTCATTTAAATTTCTTTGCTCAAAAAAAATTAAAATCATCTCAACAAAAATTTCAAAAACAAAACACTATGGAAAATAAAATGAAAATAGAAGTATGGAGCGATGTTGTTTGTCCATTCTGCTATATTGGAAAAAGAAAACTTGATTTAATATTACAAAACTTTGAACACAAAAATAAAATTCAAATTGAATGGAAAAGTTTTCAATTAGATCCCGAAATGATTACTCAACCAAATAAAAATATCAATCAATATCTTTCTGAAAGAAAAGGTATTCCTTTGAAAAAAGCACAAGAACTAAATGAATATGTTTCAAATATGGCTAAAGAAGTAGGATTGCATTACAATTTAGATAAAGCCATACCAGCAAATACTTTGAAAGCTCATCAACTTATTCATTACGCTAAAAAATTTGGAAAACAAACAGAAGCAGAAGAATTACTATTTCAATCTTATTTTATTGATGGAAAAAATATTGATGATATCAATACTTTGTTAGAAGTTGCAAAATCTTTAGGTTTGAATACTAATGAATTAAAAGACATATTAGAAAATAACAAACTTGTTAACGAAGTTCAACAAGATATTTATGAAGCCAAACAATTAGGTATAAGCGGCGTACCATTTTTCTTATTCAATGATAAATATGCTATTTCAGGAGCACAAGATATTAAAGTGTTTTCACACACATTAGATAAAGCATATAAAGATTGGGAAAAAGAAAATCAATCAACTACAATAGAAACTATCAAAGGTAAAGTATGCACACCAGATGGCGAATGCAAATAAAATTATTATTATTATGAACTTTAAAATTAATCAACCTCTCAATACGAAAGAGTACATTGAACTTTTTCAACAAAATGCAAATGGCATCAGAAAAGATTACAGTGATGAATATATTCCCTATTTGCAACTCAATTACAAAAGATTTGAAAGAGTTATCAAAAATTATGACCCATCAAATGAAGTGATTAATGCTTTTGCAAAATTATCATTTCAACCAAAACTATATATTATTACCGAGCCATGGTGTGGAGATGCCGCACAATCTGTTCCTGTATTTATCAAAATATGGGAAAAATTAAATTACTCAGACATCACTTTTATTTTAAGAGATAAAAATCCTGATATAATGGATTTGTATCTCACTGATGGTAATAAGAGAAGTATTCCTATTGCTATTTTTGAAAAACCAGATGGTTCTGAATGGTTTCATTGGGGACCAAGACCTCAGAAAGCACAGATAATTTTTGATGAAGTAAAAAAACAAAGTGATCGTCCTGAGCATGCTTACGAAGCATTACAAAAATTCTACAACGAAGATAAAGGAAAAAGCATTGAAGAAGAATTGATGAAAAAATTGGTGGAATAAATTTTTTGTTGTGAATGTAAAAATCACTATCTAAGCTTTTTTCAACTAAAATAGCTGTCTTTTTTAATTCAAATGTTCATCTCTTTTATCTGTTTTATTCCCACTTTTTTTA
>BPGX01000017.1 GCA_026003255.1 Bacteroidia bacterium
TAATATACCTTTTTCTGAGATTGAAGAATTAGAAGTAGTAGGTGCAAGAGTTCACAATTTAAAAAATGTTGATATAACTATTCCACGCAACAAGCTGGTTGTATTTACCGGTTTAAGCGGAAGTGGCAAATCATCATTAGCATTCGATACCATTTACGCAGAAGGACAAAGACGCTATATTGAAACATTCTCAGCTTATGCACGCCAATTTTTAGGAGAATTAGAACGCCCTGATGTAGATAAAATAACCGGACTAAGTCCAGTAATTTCTATCGAACAAAAAACAGTAAATAAAAATCCCCGCTCTACCGTTGGAACAGTTACTGAAATTTACGATTTCCTTCGTTTATTATTTGCACGTGCCGGTACAGCTTATTCCTACGAAACAGGCGAAAAAATGGTACGTTATTCAGATAACGAAATCATCGAATTAATTTTAAAAAATTATAAGGATAAAAAAATAAATCTCCTTGCACCGGTTGTCAAAGGTCGTAAAGGTCATTATCGCGAATTGTTTGAACAAATTAGAAAACAAGGATTTGTAAAAGTGCGTATAGATGGCGAGATAAAAGATGTGGTAGCTAAAATGCAGGTTGACCGATACAAAGTACATGATATTGAAATTGTGATTGACAGAATTGAAGTTAATCAAGCAAATGAACAACGCATTCGCCAGTCTTTAAAAACAGCCATGAAACATGGCAAGGGCTCAATAATGATATTAGAACACGGTACTGATAAAGTACGTCATTACAGCCGTTTTTTAATGTGCCCTACAACCGGAATTTCTTACAACGAACCGGCACCCAATTTGTTTTCGTTTAATTCGCCTTATGGTGCTTGCGATAAATGTAACGGCTTAGGAGAAATTGCAGAAATTGATATTCATAAAATTATTCCTGACGATAAGCGCTCCATTAAGCAAGGTGGCATTGTCCCAATTGGTGAATACAAAAACAACTGGATATTTAAACAATTAGAAATTATAGCGCAGCATTATAATTTTTCACTTAACGATCCCATAAAAAATATTCCTGAGCATGTTATAGATTTAATATTATATGGCTCTGATGAAGCATTTTATATTAAATCAGAAACAGGCTACAGTATTCATACCAACAGTTTTACATTCGAAGGAATAGCTAATTTTTTAGAACGACAAAACGAAGAAAATCCATCTCCTGCCATTGCACGCTGGGTTGCTGAGTTTATGAATAATGTTCCATGCCCCAAATGCAACGGAACTCGATTAAAAAAAGAAGCATTACATTTTAAGATTGATGATAAAAATATTGCTGAACTGGCCAATTTAGATATTGCTTCTTTACACAATTTTTTTGTAAATATTGAAAATCGTTTAAATGAAAAACAGCAGCTAATTGCCAAAGAAGTATTAAAAGAAATTCGGAGTCGTTTAGGATTTTTGTTAGAAGTAGGTTTAGATTACCTCTCGTTAAACCGTAGCTCCAGAAGTCTTTCAGGTGGCGAAGCACAACGTATTCGACTTGCTACACAAATAGGATCGCAATTGGTAGGTGTATTGTACATTTTAGATGAGCCGAGTATTGGCTTGCACCAGAGAGATAATCATAAATTAATAGAAGCCCTGCATCAATTGCGCGATATCGGCAATTCGGTTTTTGTGGTTGAACATGATAAAGATATGATTCTTGCAGCTGATTATGTAATTGATATTGGCCCAAAAGCAGGAATTCATGGCGGTGAAATTGTGGCTCAGGGAACTCCCAAAGAAATTTTAAAATCTAATTCCATTACAGCAAAATACCTGAATGGAAAAATGCAGATAAAAACTCCAGCAAAACGAAGAGAAGGGAACGGAAAAATTTTAAGCCTGAAAGGCGCAAGTGGCCATAATTTAAAAAATGTAGATGTTGATTTTCCTCTAGGTAAATTTATTTGTGTAACCGGTGTTTCCGGAAGTGGAAAATCATCTCTAATAAACGAAACCCTTTATCCGATTTTAAACAAGCATTTTTACAACAGTGTAAAAAAACCTCTGCCTTATAAATCGATAAAAGGATTAGAACATTTAGATAAAGTAATTGAAATAGACCAATCGCCAATTGGGCGCACGCCACGCTCAAACCCTGCAACATATACAGGGGTGTTTTCTGAAATCAGAAATTTATTTGCCATGCTTCCTGAATCTCAAATTAGAGGATATAAACCCGGAAGATTTTCGTTCAATGTAAAAGGAGGCCGCTGCGAAACTTGTCAGGGAGCAGGCTTGCGTACCATCGAAATGAATTTTTTACCCGATGTATATGTGCATTGCGAAACCTGCAATGGCAAACGCTATAACCGCGAAACGCTGGAAGTTCGCTACAAAGGAAAATCGATAAGCGATGTGCTGGATATGACCATTGATTATGCAGTTGATTTTTTTGCAAACATACCCGCAATTATTTCTAAAATAAAAACCTTGCAAGATGTAGGTTTAGGTTATATTACACTTGGGCAGCAATCTACAACGCTATCGGGTGGAGAAGCGCAGCGTGTAAAATTAGCAACCGAATTATCAAAACGTGACACAGGAAATACGTTTTATATTTTAGATGAACCTACAACGGGTTTGCATTTTGAAGATGTGCGTATTTTATTGGAAGTGCTGAATAAACTCGTTGATAATGGAAATACCGTATTAGTAATTGAACACAATATGGATATTATAAAAATGGCAGATTATGTAATTGATATTGGCCCGGAAAGCGGCCACAGAGGGGGCGAAATTGTTTGCACCGGAACACCCGAAGAAATTGCAAAAAATACATTAAGCATTACCGGAAAATATTTGAAAGAAGAATTGTGATTTTTACATCTCTTACTTGCTCTATAATAAAAAGAGCAAAAAACATCTAATAGTAATTTGCAAAATTCAATTATTTATGATTTGAATTTTTTATATCGTACTTCTTAAATTTCTTGCTTTAATCATTTTTTTTACTATTTTTGAATATCGCATTTAGTTAAAACAATTTTTTTATAAAAAAATCATTATTTATTCGTTATAAAAAGCAACTACTATTAATACTAGTTGTATTGTTGCTTTGTACAGGCAAATTATTTTCTCAAAGTAATACATATGATTATAATTTTAGTGATTATTTTGAGGCTAGTGACGTTTCATTGCCAAATACCTTGTCTTTAAATTGTTCTCAAACTTCTATTGAGTTTAATAATTACTATGGAAGATATGATTTTTACTTAAATAATTATAATAAATTACCCATCTTGACAATTCCAATAAATATTAATATTTGGCAAGATAATAACGCAGGAAACAATTGGGGAAACTCCTCCTCTACTATAAATAGGTTTTATAGCATAATTGCACAAGTAAATAGTTTTTACTCAAACAATTGCCAACCGCAATATTATGGAGTTTATGACCCGTCTATAACTCAATTTTTATCAAATACAAAAATTAGATTTGAAATTCAAGGCATTTATTTTTACACGAATTCAACTTTAAATATTACAACTGATTCAGGGGTATTAACAGATTATTTACAAAATAATCATCCTGAAAGATTAAATCAACTCAATATACACATTACAAGACAAGATCCTAATTCTGGTGTAATTGCTGGTTATTCCAATGGACCATCATCAACTCCACTAATTGTTACTTATAATAAACACAGTAATCCTTTAAATCCAGGAATAGGAGGAGATTATGCTTTTTCACAGCATTTGGCACATGAATTAGGACACAATCTTTCACTTTTACATACTTATGATGGAAACAATAATGGCTTATATGGGCCAGGCGATGCATGCTGTCCGGAAACAAATGTAATATCAAATCCAGATTTTTTGGATGACATCTTTGGTTTTAATCCTCCTAATTGGTGTGGAGCTGTAAATGGTCAAGTATGCTATCATAAACATCAATGGTCTTGTAATCCCTCGTGTATCCCCGGCAGTTCTAATAATATGATGGGAGGCACACAAAATGCTTGTTATTTTTCTCCTAAACAAATTGCCAAAATGTATCGTGCTTTATGTTTGCTTCCTATCCGAAAAATTGTTAAATGCGAAAATTATGGAAATAATCTCCCTAAAATTGAAGTCGCCAATAATGAAAGTTGGGATTTTGATATTTGGCTTTATAACGATTTAGTTGTAAAGGCCGGAAATACGTTAACTATTAAATGCAAAGTGGCTTTCCCTCCCGGATATCGATTAATTGTTGAGCCAACTGCAAAACTTATTTTAGATGGAGGAGTATTAACTTCTCATGGTGACTGTAATATGTGGCAAGGAATTATGTTGCACGGCAACATTAACCAATCGCAGCAAATTATTAATGGTATGCCTGTTTATCAGGGAATGGTTGAAATGAAAAATGGAGCCATAATTGAAAATGCCGTTAATGGAATTTCTACCATGAGAAGGGATGCTAACGGCAATATTGACTGGTCGAGTTTTGGTGGAATTATACGGGCAAGTAATTCAAGTTTCTTAAATAATAAAAGAGATGTTGAATTTATGTCGTATCCTAATTATAACAACATTAGTTTTTTTAATAATTGCTTATTTGAAGTTAATCAAATATTGAAAGATGGACCGTTAGTAAAGCCTGAAACGCGAGTTAGTATGTGGAATATAAAAAATGTAAATTTCAGAGGATGTACATTTAAGTATTCAGCAGGTAATGTGTATGGATTAAATGAACATGGATATGGAATTTATTCTATTGATGCTAAATACAATGTAAGCAATTATTGTAGTAGTACGTTTTTCCCATGTCCAAGCACAAGTATTGTTAATTCCCGTTTTGAAAACTTAGAATATGGAATTTACGCTACTTCATCCAATCCTTTATTTAATGCTAATGTAACAAATGCAAAATTTATAAATAACATTGCCGGGGGTGCATTTTATGGCGGAATGCATTACCCAATATTTAGCGGTTGTCATGTTGATGTAGGCAGCCCTCAAAAATCTTTCGGATTATACTTGCAGTCATGTAAGTACTATAAAATTCAAAACAACGATTTTTTAAATTCTCAGGGCTATTTCGATTGTATTGGTATATATTCAACCTCATCAGGCAATGGCGCACATGAAATTTATAGAAATACATTCTCAAACCTAAAGATCGGAATTGCTCCACAAGAGAACAATTCAGGCCTTACTAATAATGATGATGGTTTAAAAATGAATTGCAATACCTTTAGTTTTAATGAATACGATGTTGCAATGATGGGTAATACACCAACAGTAGCATATACACAAGGAGCACAACCTCTTCCTCAATTTTTAGTTCGTAATTTTTACGGTGCATCCTGCGGAAATGAAAACCAATGGTTTATATCAAATTCGTATAAAGCAGTAATGCATGCCAGCAATGCTGAGCCTCAAACACGACCTTTGCCACAGCCCGATTGCAGCGATTTATATGTAAATGTAATCCCAACTTCTATTAGCTATCAACCATCTCATTGTCCAAGCACTTTTGGCAGTTCTATTTCTGATATAAAATCTCAAATTTCGCAATTAAAGAACACCATCGAGATTTTGAAAGAAAATTACAAACAGCAATTAGACGGAGGGAATACTCAAAATCTTTTAAATTTTGTAAATAGCAATATGTCTTTGGGAAACTTAAAAAACATGCTATTAAATTATTCACCTTATTTAAGCGATGATGTATTACTAGCGTATTTGAATAAGGCTCAAATTCCAAACGGGCATGTAAAAGAACTTGTTATTGCTAACTCACCGGTTACTATCGAAGTCAAAAATTTAATTGACAGTAAAAATTTGCCAAACGGTATAAAACAAGAAATAGATGATGCTCAAAAAGGTATTTCTCCAAGACATATAGCAGAGCTAAATATATCTGTTCATGAGTTTCAGTTACAGAGTTTAATTTCTGAAGAAATAACATACTATCTAAACGATACGCTAAATGCAAATTCCATTGATTCGGCTATTGCAATTATTAAAAATGAAAGAAGGGAGCATGCTGCATGTGAATTGGTTCGTGCATACATGTACAAGGGCGATTACTTAAAAGCTACTGAGATAATAGATACTCTAGAAACGAAACCGGAGTTTAATGATTTTTGTCAATTTCAAAAACTTCTTTTAGAACTAAACACATCTGTTGAAAAGTGTTATGTTATAATTGACGACCCCTCTAAAAGACAATCATTAGAAGCAGATGCACTTGATGAAAGCAAAGAACACGCATGCCATGCACAGGCAATTTTAAAACAAGTTTTGGAATATAAATATGAAGAATTAAAACTTTTGCCTGATTTACAAAGCTTAAGAATTGCTGCTTTCAATACAGGTGAATTGGTGGATGACATTGCACAAGACAAAAATTTTGGAATATCCATTTATCCTAACCCTACTAATAATGGCTTTGTTGTAAACTATAAAAATGAAAACGATAAAAACATTACAATTAAGATAATAGATGTAACAGGAAAACTGATAGACTCATTTGAATTGTCGGTAAATTCAGAAAAATTTTATGAAACATCTAAATTAAACAATTCAATTTATTTTGCATTGTTTTATATTGATAATGAAATGGTAAAACAAGAAAAAGTATTAATTTCTAAATAAATGCTTCCCCCTCATTTTTTTGTGGGGGATTTTTGTTATGATAAAAAAACATTACATACTATATTTTTTGTTATTAATAGCTGTAAGCCACGGTAATGCACAAAATGCAAATATGTTTTTAAAAACATATTTCTTATTGCCACATAACTACAGCGAAAGCTATGGTGTGGCAGAAACCCCTTATGGCTATATGATTGCCGGAATAAATTTAGAAACCGAAAACAACAACAATTACTGGGCATACGCATTAATAGGAGTTAATGGTTATGGCGATACTATGTGGACTAAATCTTACAGAATAAACAATGGAGGAGTAGGCAGCGGAATGTGGATTTATGATTTTATAAAAAAAGATGGCGATAACTATTATTCAACCGCCAATATTTATTACCCTAATAGTTATTGGACAAGTGTTTTAATAAAAGTAAACAAATTTGGCGACACGCTTTGGACTAAAGAATATTTACCGGATAATTCATTTACAACCCTTACAACTAAATCTGTCAATAAAACTAAAGATAATGGTTTTATTCTATCAGGAAGTATAGGCAATAGCAATTACGAAAGTATTATTTTAATAAAAACGGATTCCTTGGGAAATGAAATATGGAGAAAAATACATGATATAAATAATAATATTTTCCAGTGGGTATATTCTGCTATTGAAGATTCGCTAACAAGCAGGTTTATTTTTACAGGATATAGGTATATTAATAACAAATATCACTCTTATATATTTATAACAGATAGTATAGGCAATATTATTATTCAGAGAAATTTTGGCGGCCCCCATGGAAGTGCCTTACATTCAATACAAGCTACATCTGATAATAGGTTTATTGCGTCAGGGAATGAAGAGACAGGCAATATACACGGTTCATGGCCTTTATCTAAAGGCTTATTAATAAAATTTGATATACAGGGCAATTTAATTTGGAAAAAAGTATATGGCGAGGAGCAAATGTTAAATTATTTTTCATCAATGGCAATAACACAAGGAGATAGTATAGTAGTATCAGGTCAATACGACAGCATTTATACACAAGGTCTTGGTTTAAACAGCATGTTTCAATTATACAAAATGGCACCCAATGGAGATATAGTTTGGAAACGCTATTTTGATATTACCCGGCCTGATAGTATTGGAGGGGGTTATGTGCAAGATTTACCTCAAAGCCTAATCAAAACATCAGATGGAGGCTATTGTATAACAGGATATTCCGCTTATAGCAATCAAAATCCATTTTTATTATTAAAGTTAAACGAATGGGGCTGCGATACCTTAAATTGCCAGTATGTAGGCGTAAACGAATTAGAGCATAAGCCAAATATAAAGATATACCCAAATCCTGCAAACAGTATTATAAATATAGAGCTCCCTTTATCAATGCCTTATAAAAATGCCTATATAGAAATAAAAGATTTAACCGGAAAAATACTGCATACGCAAATCATAACAGAATATAAAAATACGCTTAACGTATCATTTTTAAAACCATCGCTTTATATTGTTTCTGTAATATCAGATAATAAAATTATTACGCATCAAAAATTAATAATTAAAAAATAACAAGCCATGCAAATACGGCAATTTATATTAATACTTAGCCTACTTGGAAGTATGGCCGCTACGGCTCAAACATGGTGTCCACCGGGCGCTGAGTGGTATTATGGGTTTCAACAAGTATTTTCTGATGGGTATTATCGCTTTTATTATGATGGCGATACTACCATAAACAGCATCATTTGTAAAAAAATAAAAATTGAAAAAACTGAACGGAATATATTTACATGGCCGACTTACTATACTAATATAATTGATGAATTTTATACTTATGCCGATACAAACAAAGTATATATTTATCGCTATAATAATTTTTATCCTATGTTTGATTTTTCAGCAACACTCAATGATACAATATTAATTGTTGGTGATAATTTTTATTTTGATAACGATACAGGACTACCATGCGACTCTTTAGGAAATGCAATTATAGACAGCATTGGTACTACTTTAATCAATAGTAATCAATTACGATATTATTATTCTTCGCCAATACAAGGGAGCAGTTGGAGCATTAATGGAAAAATAATTGAAAAAATAGGGCCTGTTGATGCTTATTTCTTTGCCAATAAAATTGATACCTGTGGAATAATGTTAGATTGGGAACCAATTAATGCTTCATTAAGATGTTATTATGATGACAGTTTAGGCTTATATAAAGTACCTTCGCTTAATAATTTACCTTGCGATTATAAATTAACTATTAAAGAACATGTAAAACAAGCATCTTTTAAAATATATCCCAATCCTGCAAATAATAAATTATTTATAGAACAACAAGTAGGATATAATCCTTTAAAATTTATAAAAATTTATAATAGTACAGGACAAGAAATTTATCAAACACTTTTTTCTTCAGATAATATAAGCTCAATAGATGTTTCGAAATGGACAAACGGAATATATTTGCTATATGTTATAGATAGCAATAACATTCTTTTTTCAGAAAAAATAATTATTCAAAATTAAATCAGTTGTATTCTCAAGAGCTGAAAAATTCTTATGAATTTTTCAGGTTAAATACGTATTCTTGTAAACAAGAGTGTATAATTTAAAATAAAATGAGCGAAGAAAAAATCAGAAAAGCATTTGCCGACAAAGATTGGAGTGAAGTAAAAGGAGCAAACTCCTGGCAGTTATTTAAAATTATGGCCGAATTTGTAGAAGGCTTTGAAAAGTTGACAAAAATAGGTCCCTGCGTTTCCATATTTGGATCTGCTCGAACAAAACCTGATAATAACTATTATAAAATGGCCGAAGAAATTGCCTACAAATTAACACAGGAAGGTTATGGTATAATTACAGGAGGCGGGCCGGGAATTATGGAAGCAGCCAACAAAGGCGCAAAACGCGGCAATGGAAAATCAGTAGGATTAAATATAGAATTACCTTTTGAGCAAAAAGGAAACGATTATATTGATTCCGATAAATTTTTAAACTTCGATTACTTTTTTGTGCGAAAAGTAATGTTTATAAAATACGCACAAGGCTTTGTAGTGTTGCCCGGAGGCTTTGGCACACTCGATGAATTATTCGAAGCCCTAACCTTAATTCAAACTAAAAAAATTGGAGCTTTCCCTATAATTTTGGTAGGTAAAGATTATTGGGAAGGATTAGTTGACTGGATTAAGAAAACACTACTGGAAGACGGTAAATTTGTTAGTCCTGAGGATATGTTTTTATTTAAAGTGGTTGATTCTCCCGATGAAGCCGTAAATACAATCGTTGAATTTTACTCCAAGTATTTACTTAAACCTAATTTCTAGTGTTTGCTTTTAATTTTATCAACATAATTGTTAACATGCTAATTTTCTCATTTATTAATTAAATAATTGAATATCAGTTTTATGTATATCTAAATTTACTTCTGATACATCGTTTTTAGATAAAAAACTGTTAATAATTTTTGAAAAATGTTTTCTGAAATGAATTTTTGTTTTACTTTTAGAACTTATTAAAAGTAAACATTAAAACTATGGTGAAAAATTACCTTGTTACCACAATGTTAATATTTGCATTTGCTTTCACATCTATTGCTCAATTCGATGAGGATAATTATGTGAGTAAATTGCCATCTTTAGGAGCCGGAGTAGGGGTTTTGTCTTACTTCGGTGAAATGCAAAAATCGTATAATGTAGGTACTCTAACCCATATACGTCCCGGTTACCATTTGGTGGTAGAACAACGCTTTGGAAATTTTATTGGTTTGCAGTTTAACGGATTAATGGGAAAAGTTGCACATAGCCAATTTCAAAATAATACCATGTACAATTTTGAGAGTGCTATTACACAAGTAGGCTTAGATTTAGTTTTTCATTTTGATAACGATAAAATAATAAATCGTAAAACATTATTTACTCCTTTTTTATCAGTTGGTGCAGGATATATGATGTTTGATCCCAGAGGTGATTATAAAGACAGTAATGGAAATGATTATTACATCTGGTCAAACGGAAGTTTAATGAATTTACCTGAATCTGATTCTACCTATTTTATAGCAACCCCTGTTTCACGCGATTATAAATATGAAACCAAATTAACCGACTCCACTACAAACTATCCGCGTAATACCATTGTAATTCCTATTACCGCAGGATTAGATTTTAGGTTATCACGTAGTTTAAATGTAAAGATTTCAGGAACATATTGCCTTACACAAACTGATTATTTAGACAATTGGAAATCTGATGGAAGTAATGATAGTTATTTATATACCAATGTATCATTACACTATCAGCTTGGAGCTAATAAAGCTCGCAAACAAAAAGAAGCAGTTTATAAAGATGTAAAATTTTCTGAACTTGAAAAAATGGATTCCGATGGCGATGGTATAAAAGATATTGATGACTTGTGCCAAAATACGCCTAAAGGAGTAAAGGTGGATAAAAACGGTTGTCCGATGGATAGTGATGGAGATGGAGTTCCCGATCATTTGGATAAAGAACCAAACACACTTAAAGGTGCAGCAGTTGATGCAGATGGTGTAGCTTTAACTGAAACAAAGTTGCAGGAAATGATGGCAAAAGAAGAACTTTCAACTTTACGTGAAAATGTATTCAAAGAAAATCCAAGCTTAGCTACATTAATGAAAATCGGTGAGCAGCAACAACAAAAACGTATGTCTTCATCTGGTTCAAATACAGGAAGCTCAAAGTTACCTGCTGAATTCCGAGCTGCTGATTTAAATGGTGATGGATATATTTCACCGGAAGAAATTGCAAAAAATATTGATATGTTCTTTGAAGGTGAATCATCATTTACAGTAGAAAAATTACACAAGTTGATCGACTACTTCTTTGAACAATAATTTTTTAAATTAAATACAAAAAGGGACTAACTAAACTTATAATACACTATGCTTAGAAACATTGTTCTGCTATTAAATTTGTTTATACTATTAATTTATCAGGCATTAGTAAGTAACACCGTAAGCGTTAATCAAAATTCACCCGAAACTGTAAAAGCAGGAGATGAGTTTACAGTTGAAGTAACCATTAGTAAGGGAACCATTGCAGGTTTTGCAAAATTTCAACAGGATTTGCCTGCCGGATTCACAGCAAGTAATGGAGATGCTAAAGGAGGTTCATTTTCTTTTAGTGAACAAAAAGTAAAATTTATATGGATGTCATTACCGGCTGATGCAGAATTTAAAATTTCATACAAAGTAAAGGTTGCGGATAATGTATCTGGCGATTTTACTTTTAATGGCTTATTCTCGTATCTTGAAAATAATGATAAAAAGAACGCAGATATGCCGGTTAAAAAAATAAAAGTAATTTCTACAGCATCTGCTCCAATTGCCGGCAATACTCCTCCTTCCACATCAAATAATAATGATGACGAGGATGAAGAAGAGGAGGATGCACCTGTTGCAACTGCTACATCTAATACTAATTCAAATACAACAACAACAACTACTACAGCACCAATAGCTCAAAACAATAATAATACAAGTGATGATGAGGAGGATGAAGAAGATGAAGATGAAGATGAAGATGAAACTTCAAAACCTGCTATGAAAACTGATAGCGGTTCTCAAACAAATAATTTTGCAAATGGATCAATTAAATGCAACAGAACAATTAATACCGCTAATCTGGCAAGTAACAGAGAAATAATTGTAACCATTACAGTAGAAAAAGGAGCCACAACCGGCTTTGCAAAACTACAGGAAACTTTACCCGTAGGTTTTACTGCAACAAATATTGAAGCTAGCCAGGGAGTATTTTCATTTGTAGATCAAAAGGCAAAATTTTTATGGATGTCATTACCTGCAGAATCTACTATAAAAGTATCATATAAAATTACAGTTGCTCCGGGTATTACGGGTGTGTATTATTTAAATGGTGAATTCTCGTACGTTGAAAATGATGAAACTAAAAAATCCATCATTGAGCGTCAGGAAATAAATTTAGATGGAGCTTCTGCAATTGCTCAAAATAATAATCAGGCCAATATGAATAGCAATAACAATATACAAGCAGCTATTGAAAATCAAAGCTCAGGTGCCGGCCAGCAACAAACAACCAATGCTGGAAGACAAGCTGCTACTAAAGTTAATAATGGCGGAGGAAATAATGTAACAAATATTCCTGCTCCGCAAACAGGAATAAATTATCGAGTGCAAATTGCTGCCGGACACACTCCAGTTAGTGCCGGTTATTTTAAAGCAACAAAAGGAATTAATGATTATGTAAATATTGAAGATCACGAAGGTTGGAAAAAATATACCATTGGTAGTTTTGGGCAATATAAAGAAGCGAGAGACCATAGAGAATTTGTAAAAAATAACCATGGTGTAAACGGACCATTTGTAACTGCTTATAATAATGGTGTTAGAATTACAGTTCAGGAAGCATTAATGATTAGTAACCAACGCTGGGTGCAATAACATAAATTATTTTAGTTAAAGCAATGTGCAAAAACTATATCCTATTAATTTCATTCTTACTTCCTTCTTTCTTTGCATTTTCTCAAGAGGATTCATTGAGTATTGATACTAAAAGCAAACCTGCTAAAGTAAGAGAACGTCAGGAAATACCTTTAAATCCTGTTCTAGGCCTTGGAAGCGGTATGTTTGCGTTTATAGGAGATATTCAGCAAAGCACTTATAATCATGCATTAGTTAGCCGACTTGGTTACGAACTATATTTAGGCAAAAAATTTAATTCCTTTTTAGAAATAAATTTTGGAGTATTGTTTGGAAAGCTTGGAGCTAATGAGCGCAGTATAGATAGAAATTTGAATTTTCAATCAGAAATCAGAACAGGAGGAGTATCATTAGGATACAATTTTCATCATATCTTAAAAAAAGATAGATTAGTTGAACCTGTATTATCAGTTGGCTTTAATACATTTGAATTTCTTTCTAAAACTGATTTATATGATGATCAGGGAAATTTATATTATTACTGGAACGATGGTTCAATAAGAAATTTAGCACAAAATGATCCGAATAGTGCCAATGCAAAATATTTGCAAAGAGATTATTCTTATGAAACCGATATCAGAGAATCAAATTTTGATGGATATGGTAAATATACCGAACGCTCATTCGCTGTTCCTATAGGTTTTCATGTTAGAAGTCATTTGTCTGAAAGAGTTGATTTTAAAATAGGTACAACACTTTATTATACGTTAACAGATTTGGTTGATGGAGTTACTAAAGATGGAAATCCCGGAAGAATAGGAAATGGGCGAAATGATATGTTTTTATATTCTTCTGCATCATTAACATACGATTTTATGTTGAGAAAAGATAAAGATGATAAAGAAGAAGAATTTTCAGATTTTGATTTATTGGCTGAAGATATTGAAGATAGCGATGGAGATGGAGTGCATGATTTTATTGACAAATGCGCTAATACACCTCCCGGTATTAAAGTAGATATGAATGGATGTCCGATTGATGAAGATGGTGATGGTGTTCCTGATTATAAAGATGACGAATTACCTACAAGAGCAGGAGTATTTGTTACCATGAGAGGAGAAGAATTAACTGATTCCATCATTCAATTGGAATATGACCGTTATATGGATTCTACCGGAGTATTTGCCAAAGTTATTAATACAACAGAAACAGAAGGTGCTAAAAAAACTACTCTATTTGCAGGACGTAGAACTTTTACCGTTCAATTAGGAGAGTTTACTTCGGGTGTACCACCGGAATTAATTAACAAGTTTTTAAGTATTCCGGATATTGCAACAACTACTCTGGATAATAATATAACAGTTTATACAGCCGGAAATTTCCCTTCGCAAATACAAGCCGAAAAACGAAGAGATGAACTTATTGCTGCAGGATTATCTGATGCTAAAGT
The DNA here is from genome assembly GCA_026003255.1 of Bacteroidia bacterium. Taxonomy (GTDB): domain Bacteria; phylum Bacteroidota; class Bacteroidia; order B-17B0; family Aurantibacillaceae; genus BPGX01. The sequence continues at coordinate 14,491 of BPGX01000017.1, forward strand.
AGTAGAATTTAATGATGGTAAATTTAGTGCACCAAAAGCTTCATCACAACAATTAGCATCTGCAAATACAAATAATTCAAAAACAGTAACTGAATCAGGAATCAATAAATATCAATCTCAAGGAAATCAAAAAGATGTTGCTGTTGCATCAAATAATCAAAAAACAAATAATAATGAAATTAAAACAAATACATCAATCACAATTCAAAATAAAAATAATCAAGCCAAAAATATTGATGTAACTAATAATGGAGGAGTAGAAGATTTTACAAATAAGGATCCAAAAGATATAGTGGTATTTAGAGTTCAGTTAGGAGCTTATAAAGCTAAAATTTCTAAAAATATTTTTTCAGACGTTAACGATTTAATAGTTGTAACATCAGATGACGGATTAACTAAATATTTAACGGGTTCATTTACCAATTTTAATGATGCGGCAAAACATAAAATAAATATGCTACTAAAAGGTTACACCGGTGCGTTTATAGTTGCATATAAAAATGGCAAACGAGTTCCATTAAGTACTGTAGGAGCCACCGTTGCACCAAAAGAAAATGTAGATGTAGACGATACAAAAGAAACCAGCAGCATAGATAAATCGCAAATTCGATTTAAAGTACAGATTGGTGCATTTAGAAATGAGCCGCCTGCTGATATCGCTGAAAAATTAAAACAAATTTCAAACATTGATAAACAAATTACAGAAAGTGGTTTAACAAGATATACCGTAGGTTCATTTACTAATTATGAAAAGGCTAACGCCTATAAAAATGAATTAGCTGCCAAATACGGTTTTGCAGATGCCTTTATTGTAGCTTTCTTTAAAGAGCAATTAATTCCTGTACAGGAAGCAATTGAACTATTAAAATAGTTTTGGCACGATTTTTCGAGTTAAGTAATTATTATTAACCTTAAAAAAGAATACTATGAAAAAATTATTTTTGAATACCTTGTTTTTTGCAGCTTTGATTGGCGCTCAAACAAGTTTTGCTCAGGAAAGAAAAGCCGTAGAAGAAAAACCTGCACCTGCCGGTGGCAGAACACCTGCTGCAACTCAAGCCGCACCTGCTTCAAATTCTAAAGGACAAGAAAATAGAGCTACACCGGCTACACCTGCAACACCAGCTTCTAAAACTTCAGAAACAAGAAGTGCAACACCGGCAACCCCTGCGCAACCTGCAAACAGGGCAACAGAGTCTAAAACATCTGAACCTGCACAACCTGCTAAAAAAGAATTAAAGCCGGCTAAAAATGTAAAGAAAGCAGAAGCTCAACCTGCTCCCGGGCAATCTAGAATATCTGTAAATGAAGGCGGATTACCGGCAACCAAAACAGAAGGTAAAAAAGTAGACTAAAGATTGATTTAAAACCAATATTTTGAAGCCTCGGAAATTTCCGGGGCTTTTTTTGTAACATTTATCTTTTAGAAAGTGTATAATAGGTTTGTCGATTTGTTAAATAATTTTAAATTTGAAGACGAAACATTAAAAACACACCTACATATGAAGAAATTTTACCGTTTAATTTTATTTGTATTGTTAATAACTTATGCAGACTTTCTTTCTGCACAAATTTTAAATCAGGTAAACATAAATCAAAAGCCAATTCCGGGAACATGCATTGATAAATCCTGCTCTACAGTACAACCTAAAGTAGGTAGCTTTGCAAATGCATATACTCAAACTCAGTGCGGTTTAAATTATGCAATTAGTGGAGTAAAACTTACACAAAGGGCAACTTGGCAACCAGGAGTAGGTCAGCCGGCAACAATGAATATTTCAACCATTCCTCCTTGTGTTGTCCCCGCAAATGGTCATATTCTTAGGGCTTATGTATATTGGATAGTTGAAGGTGGTCCTGCTACAGGTTCTGTAAATTTAACTAACCCTTTAGGTGTTACTCAAAATTTTACAGGCACTTTAATCGGAAATGTAAGTGGTGGAAAATGCTGGAGCTGTTCTGATACCAGACATTTCAGGGCTGATGTAACATCTCATATTACCGGAAACGGTAATTATACTATTAGCGGTTTACCGCAATCAACCAGCTGTGGTGATACCGATGGAGCTGTTTTGGTTATTATTTATCGAGACCCTTCTGCCACTTACCAGGGAACTATGGTATTACACGATGGTATTATTTTAGTTAATGGAGGTTCTCAAAACCATACATTAACCGGATTTACTGCTTGCGGCCCTACAACTAATGCAACTGCTTTTATAGTTGCCGGAGATTTGCAAAATAGTTTTTCGGCAACAACTCCTGTAACTATGAATGGTGTTACAGGAAATGTTACTAATAACTTCTTTAATTTAGATATAAGAAATGTAACAGTAACATCAGGACAATCCTCTTCATTATTTGGCATAAATTCAAGTGGTGACTGTTGGAGCTGGATATGTGCCGGTTTATATTTTCAAACAACAACCTGTGTAACTTGTACTCCAAGCGGTACTATTGCAACTCCCGGAGCAGTTTCCGGACCAACCACTTTATGTGCAGGACAAACAGCTACATATAGTGTTGGAACAGTTACTGGCGCAACTTCCTATAACTGGACAGTACCTTCCGGTTGGACAATTAATTCAGGACAGGGAACAACTTCTATTTCTGTTACTGCAGGTTCAACAAGTGGTAATGTTTGCGTAACAGCTTCCAATTCTTGTGGAACAAGTTCTCCTTCTTGTACAAACGTAACAATTAATACTGCTCCTCCACAACCGGCACCAATTACCGGTAGTACAAGTGTATGTAGTGGACAAACCTTAACATATTCCATATCATCTGTTGCAGGTGCTACATCTTATAACTGGACAGTACCATCCGGATGGACTATCAATTCCGGTCAAGGAACTACCAGCATTAGTGTTACAACTTCAGGTAGCACAGGAAATGTGTGTGTAACAGCATCGAATGCTTGCGGTACAAGCCCAGCCCAATGCTTAGCAATTACTGTTGGTGCAGCACCTGCTAGTCCGGGAGCTATTACTGGAAGTAACCCTATTTGTCCTAACACAACTAATTCGTATTCTATTGCTACTGTAACAGGGGCTACAAGCTATACATGGACAGTACCCGCAGGTTGGGTAATAAACTCCGGTCAAGGAACTACTTCAATTTCTGCTACTTCAGGTACAATTGGAGGAAATATATGTGTAACTGCTGCAAATGGTTGTGGTACAAGTGCTGCGCAATGTACTAATATCACCATGAATACCATTTCAACAGCTCCTATTTCTGCAACAGCTAATCCTTCTACAATTTGTAATGGTAGTTCAACTATCTTAAACCGTTAACGGTGGAAGTTTAGGAACCGGTGCGCAATGGCAGTGGTTTAGCGGAAGCTGTGGAGGAACAGCTGTTGGAACCGGTGCTAGTATTACAGTATCACCAACTAATACAACAACTTATTTTGTTAGAGCATCAGGTACATGCAATACAACAAGCTGTGAATTGGTTACAGTTGTTGTTGACCAAAATCCTACACCCTCTAATGCCGGACCTAATCAATCTGTTTGTGGGTTAACAACTACTTTAGCAGGAAATACCCCATCATTAGGAATTGGAACATGGACTCAGGTTTCAGGGCCTGGAACTATAACTTTTGCTAATATTAATAGTCCATCAACTTCTGTTACTGCTTCAACTTTTGGCAACTACGTATTGCAGTGGACTATAAATAATGGAAGCTGTTCCACTTCAAGTACTGTAAGCATTACATTTGATGAAATGCCTGTTCCATCAGCTGCTGGTAGTGATACAGCAATTTGTGGTTTAACCATAAATCTAAATGGAAATACTCCAAATGTTGGAGCAGGTGCATGGTCAATGCAAAGCGGGCCCGGTACAATTACGTTTGGAAATTCATCTTCTGCAACATCATCTGCTACTGCAAGCACTTATGGAACATATACACTTACATGGACATTTACAAATGGAGCATGTAGCAATTCCGATAATGTTGATATTACATTTGATGAAATGCCTAATACAGCCGATGCTGGATTAGATGATGCTATTTGTGGTTTAACATTAACACTTAATGCTAATGCTGCAAACATTGGTACAGCTAACTGGTCTCAATTATCGGGACCGGGAACACTTACATTCTCAAACAGTAGTTTAAATACATCATCGGTTATAGCATCTGCGTATGGAACATATACAGCAAGCTGGACAATTGTAAATGGTGTATGTAGTACTTCAGATAATGTTTCACTTACATTTGATGAAATGCCTAATGCCGCTAGCGCTGGCTTAAATGATAGTATTTGCGGACTAATAACAAATCTAGGAGGAACACAAACAAATATTGGAGTTTCAACATGGTCGCAATTGTCAGGACCTGGAACTACAACATTTACAAATCCAAATCAACATAACAGCGCAATTAGTGTTACAACATCAGGTTTATATGAATATGTTTTAACGATAGTAAACGGAACCTGTGTAACCAGCGATACCGTATCACATCATTTCTTTGATGCACCAACTCCTGTAAATGCCGGAGCTGATACTGCTGTGTGTGCACTTAACTTAAACTTAAATGCTCAAAATCCAAGTTTAGGAACTGGAATCTGGACACAAATTTCAGGTCCGGTTAGCGCGACTATTTCTAATCCAACTAATATCAATTCCTTGTTTGATGCAACCCAATATGGAAATTATACCTTGGTTTGGAATGTTATAAATGGAGTTTGTACAATATCCGATACTGTTAATGTAAGACTTGATCAAACCCCTTCAACAGCTCTTGCAGGAATTGATACAACAATTTGTACCAACGATTATATTTTGGATGGTAATATTCCTGCTGTTGGATTTGGAGTGTGGACAACCACTACCGCTGGTATTTTCTATGAGCGACTCAACTTCTAATCAGAATTACTTAAGTTCATTGGCAGTGGGTGTAAATACATTGGTATGGACTATTAGTAATGGTGTTTGTCCATCATCATCTGATACAATTGAAATTACTGTAAATCCATCATCCATTATTCCTGATTTTAGTACTGATACCAATGAAATTTATGCTTATCAGATTGTGAAGTTTATAGACTTAAGTACAGGAAATCCTGATTCATGGCATTGGAATTTTGGTGATGGCGATACTTCAATAATTCAAAACCCTGGTCATATTTATACGGATATTGGAACATATCCCGTAATGCTCGTAATAACAAATGCTTTAGGCTGTAGAGATACTATTATTAAAGATATTGAAGTAAAGGAACGTTTCCTGGTGCCAAACATCTTTACTCCTAATAATGATGGAATAAACGATGTATTTAAAGTAATTGCTAGTGGCTATAAAGATTTTTCTATGCAGATTTATAACAGGTTTGGACAACTTATATTTGAATCACTAAGTCCAACCATTGGCTGGAATGGAAAAACAGCTTCCGGCCTAGATGTTACAGTTGGTACTTATTTTTACATAATAAAAGCAGTAGCTCCGGATGGTAAAGATGTTATTGAAAAGGGTCCACTTCAATTATTAAGATAAATAAATATAATTGGCATTTAATTAAAAGCGCCCCCAACAGAGTTGGGGGCGCTTTTAATTATGTAAGATTAGAGTAAATTTGTCGTTCATTTATCTACCATGAGAAAAGGTATATTAAGCATATTGGTGTTATTTTTTGAGTTGGTAAATTTTTCTCATGCCTCAAATATAGAAAAGGGATATGAGGCCCTAAAAATTTATGATTTTTTTAAAGCACGTCAGATATTTTATAAATCACTAAAAAAACAACCAACTGCTGCTTCTTACGGGCTGTCTCAAATTTTTTTTAACGATAAAAATCCCTTTCATAATCTCGATTCTGCTTATATTATGATACGTATGGCAGATACATCACTGGTTAAAGAAAAAAAATCCAACTTAAAAGTACTTCAGAAATTAGAAATTGATTCACTAAAAATTAAAGCCCATCACGATTCAATTTGTTTTAAAGCCTATCACCAAGTTTTAATATTAAATAATGAAGAAGCTTTTAATAAGTATATTGATTTTTATGCAACATCTCCAAAAATAAATCAAGCAATTAAAAAAAGAAATTTTATTGCATTTGAAAATGCCAAGCAACAAAATACATCACTAGCATATAAATTATTTTTCGAAAAATATCCAAGTGCTACAGAAGCCAAAACTGCAAAAGATTTATACGATTTAATGCTTTATAAAGAATTTACATCTAATAATAATTTAGATTCATATTTAAAATTTATAAAAGAGTATCCTACTAACCCTTACGTATTTGATGCACAAAATAAAGTGTATGAAATTGAAACAAAGAATAAAACAATTGAAAGCTATCATCAATTTATTCAAAAATATCCCGATAATCCTAATGTAAAACAGGCATGGCAAAATATTTATGTGTTATATACAGCAGATGGATTACCCGAAACTTTTGTAGAATTTAAACTGGAATATCCTGAATTCCCTTTTGCCGAACAGGTTCAAAAAGATATTGAATTGGCTCAAATGCCTTTTTTAAAGGTAGTAAATAATGGTAAATGGGGATTTATAGATACTACCGGAAATATAAGGATTGATTATAATTTTTCCTGGGTTGGTGATTTTAATGGCGGACTGGCAGAAGCTGAATTAAACGGAAAGTATGGATATATTGATAAAAAAGGAGAAGTATCCATTCCTTTTATATTCGATGAAGTGGAAAAGTTTATAAATAAAAGAGCTATAGTATCGCAAAATGACAAAAAAGGAATTATAAATCGTAAAGGGCAAATTATTCTCCCTATTGAATATGATGATATTTTTGAGTTTAATGAAAGTCTTGCACTTGTTATTAAGAATGGTAAATATGGTTATATAGATGAACACTTGGTAGAGGTAATTCCTGCAAAATTTGACGATGCCCTCTTCTTTTTCGGGTGGGATGGCAAAAGTACAAGTAGAAGGTAAATATGGTTTTATCAATAAAAACGGATTATTTATTATACCGGCAGTATTTGACTGGGCAGAAAGTTTTGAGTCTGATATAGTCCGTGTACAACTGAAAGGGATGTATGCCTTGCTGCACAGCAGCGGAAAAATGTTGTGCGGATATGATTATGATTTTATCGATAAATTTTCAGAAGGCATGGCACTTATAGTAAAAGAGAATAAATTCGGATTTATTGATACAAGCGGCAAATTAGTTATTCCTATTCAATTTGATTATACAACGGGAATCAATGTTTTGGGAGGTTTTAAACAAGGGTTGGCACGTATCGATAAAAATCGAAAAAAAGGATTTATTGATACCAAAGGAAAAATTGTAATACCTGCCGAGCATGATGATGTAAGACCGTTTTCAGAAAATCTGGCAGCATTTAAACGTAAAGGAAAATGGGGATATATCGATAAGAAAAATCAAATAATTATTCAGCCTGTTTACGATTATGTATGGGATTTTAAAAATGCTTTAGCCAAAGTAAAACAAGCAGATTTGTATGGATTAATAAATGCTTCCGGTAAAATTATTTTAAAAGTTCAGTACGATGATGTAATTGAAATTAACGAAAATTATTGGTTAATTAAAAAATCAGGTTTACATGGAATAGCAGATAAATCAGGAAATATAATAGTAGATTGTAAGTTCCAAAACATTGAGATGATAGCGTCTAATTTGTTAAAGGTTTATAGCAATAATAAATTTGCATATTATCATCCGGCAGATAAGAGGTATATATGGAAAGAAGCCGGATTTGAAGAATAGTCTCTTTGCTATTTCATAATATTCTTCTGTAAAGATTTAGTACCTTTGCAGCCTTAAAAATAAATACCATGATTACAGTTAGCGGAATTACATTACAGTACGGAAAACGTGTATTATTTGATGATGTAAACCTGAAATTTACTCCCGGCAATTGCTATGGTGTTATTGGAGCAAATGGAGCAGGGAAATCTACATTTTTAAAAATTCTTTCAGGAGAGGTTGAACCAACCAAAGGACAAGTGAGTATTACACCCGGAGAGCGCATGTCGGTTTTAAAACAAAATCACTTTGAGTATGATGAAATACCTGTATTGCAAACCGTTATTATGGGAAATAAAAAATTGTGGAATGTAATGCTTGAAAAAGATGCCATTTATGCAAAGCCCGATTTCACAGATGCTGATGGTATAAGAGCTTCTGAACTGGAAGGAGAATTTGCAGAAATGAACGGTTGGAATGCTGAAAGCGAAGCAGCTGAATTATTAAGTAATCTTGGTATAAAAGAGGAGCTTCATTCTCGATTAATGAAAGAGTTGAACGGTAATGAAAAAGTTCGTGTATTGTTAGCACAGGCGCTTTTTGGAAATCCAGATATTCTTTTATTAGATGAGCCAACCAACGATTTGGATGTTGAAACCATAACTTGGTTGGAAGATTTTTTGGCTGATTTTAAAAATACGGTAATTGTTGTATCGCACGATCGTCACTTTTTAGATGCAGTTTGTACACATATTGCCGATATTGATTTCGGGAAAATTACATTATATACAGGTAATTATACTTTTTGGTACGAATCAAGTCAATTAGCTGCCAAGCAAAGAGCCGATCAAAACAAAAAAGCAGAAGAAAAGCGAAAAGAGTTATTGGATTTCATTGCCCGATTTAGCGCTAATGCCTCTAAATCGCGTCAGGCAACCAGTAGAAAAAAATTATTGGAAAAATTGAATGTAGATGAAATTCAACCATCCAACCGAAAATATCCCGCTATTATTTTTAAGCAAGAACGTGAAGCCGGAGATCAAATTCTGAGCGTGGAGAATTTAGCCATTCATAATGATGAAGGAAATCCTTTATTTACCAATGCCACATTTACATTACAAAAAGGCGATAAAATAGGATTTATTGCCAAAGACCATTTAGCCATAACACGTTTGTTTCAAATATTAATGGATGAAATAAAACCCGATGCAGGCTCTTATACCTGGGGAGTAACCATTACCCGTTCTTATTTGCCAAACGATAACAGCGAATATTTTAAAGAAAATTTAAATCTGATA
>BPGX01000018.1 GCA_026003255.1 Bacteroidia bacterium
GCAGATTTTTAAAACTTCTTGAAAACCATCCTTTTTCTGAGCAATTTCTTCTAAAATTTTTGTAACTTGCTCTTGTATAAAATTGAAATCTTTCATTATTTTTAATTTTTAATGTTTACATTTTCAAAATTATAAATGTTCAACTTTACACACTTTTTGGGATAGTATGGCATTGACCAACGATTCATTTGAATTTTTTTTGCAATTCTGATAAAAACAGTAATCGTAAAACAATACGAAGCAACTTAACAAGCAGGATAGAACTTTATTCCTCGACCATTCATTTTTTTATTGTTCTCAGAAACTACCCAGGGCATTTCCCATTTAAAAGTTTCAATATTTGGTGAAGTCATTAGATTATATTCCCCCACAGGTAGTCTTTTATTTGAATTTTTAAAGAGTGGGAAATAAAATTAAAAGAAAACCGCAGTATTCCAATATTTACAACTATCACCCGCCCCTTTCTCCTCATGTATAAAAATTAACTGTCTATTATCAAATATCCTATTCTGCTACCGCCAAATATATGATTTTCAATTTACTTTTTTTCGTTTATCGGGCTTGAAAATATAATATTGTTCTCCGCCACGAATAAGAGTTTCTAAATTGCCGGGTTCAAAGCTGCAATCAATCTCAAATCCTACAGTAGACCTATCGTTTTTTTCACTATCCTCCCAAAGCACTTGTCTATAATTTGGAAAATTAGTGAAAGTAACAAAATAATATATTCTATTTTCCCCATTAATCTTATCAAAAAACCACTTTCCTGCATTTTCAATTTTTATATTTTCCGGTTCCCAATGATATTCATATGTCCCATCCGCTTTTAATGTTATCCGCTCAATCTTGCCATCTAAGTTACAAGTATAACTTCCTATAAAATATGTGCTGTCTATTTTTGAAAGATCTAAACGTTTACTTGGTTTGCATTTGCCGAACATCATCACTATAATTAATGATAAAATAAATAGAATGAATATATTCTTCATCATATCTTGAGAAATTTTCAACGCTTCAACAGAACTGTAAATTGATAAATTTGTTGCGTGGGCATAAAAAATGGGTCGAAAAGGTAATTAAATTTTTCTCTCGTAATTACTCCTTTTTCTTGTAAGTAATCCCCGAGATGAAAAAATAACGAATTTGCAGTAGTCTGATTTGTTATAGTTACCATTACTTGATTATTATTTAGTTAATCCTTAAAAAGCCACTCCAAAAAAGATATATATTTTTTCATACAAAGAATACCGGAAATTTTTTCCTCAAAATACTCTAATAATTTTGAGAAAAATGAACAAAAAAGAAAAGTTTTTCTTTAACCTCTCCATAAATTTCCTCAAATTCCACGCTGCTGCCGATAAAAAGGCATTTATCTGTGCTTTCCCTTTTCCGAAAAGATAATTGATTTTCATTCTGAATTGCTATTTCAGAAGGGCGATGACGGCTTCAATAATTGCCCTCCGCCGAAATTTTCTTCTTTGCTTTTATTGCCGGCAGACAGTTTTATGCACCAAACTCCCGCCTAAACTTAAAATGCAGTTGTTGTGTGAATCGCACTTTTCACATCAAAGTGCAGCCGCTATGCTCTTTAAAATTTCACTTAAAACTTCTTGATACTTGTAGGAGCCAATAGAAAGTAGGGTAATAACGCATAATTTTCATAAGTTTGGTGAAATATTCCAATATATCTTGTTTCCCCTTATGTTTCATAATATTAGAAATTTTTGGCGTTTTTTCCGCCATGAAGAAACAAAAAAAGAAAACATTGCGTATATTTGTTTAATAGCAAACACGCAAAAAACATGACTGACGGTGCAAAAAATAAAGTTCTTGGTCTGACTTACCGACACGCAAAGCAAGAGTTTGGCAAGCCAAGCGGTCGCTCGTGCGGCTGCGGCGCTTGCCAAACACATGCTTTCTTACCGACACGCCGACAGATAAGTAACTTTCTATTTGATAATATTTTCTCTCCCCAACATAAATGTTAAATTGTAATAACACTTTCAAATAATTTTGTAATTTTTCACTAAAAAATCAAAAAACATAAAAACTAAATTTACATATTTCATAAGACTGTTCGCAAAAGCTACTCTTGCAGTTATGGGCCTTGTTGCTGCTATTGGCTCAACATACGCCCAAACCCTTTTCCATCAGGATATTTTTTATGGGGGTGTTACGGCTGGGGGCTTCTCTACCGGACAAGGCTCTGGTTCGGGTACGTTAAACCTATACATTGAACCCGGCAGTACAATCAGGAAAGCCTATTTGTTTTCGTATAGGCAAGGATACGCTCCTTCTGTGCCCATTACAGTGAACAATGTGCCGTATATTTTTGACACATTGAACTATGCTATGGATGTAATACACGCAAGTCCATGGGTTGGTCCTGTTAAATTATATTATTATGACATTACATCAGATTTAAATAGTTCCATAACATCTACCTTTAATATTACTATTCCCAATCAATTTGATCTGCCAATAAATTGGGGTTGGTTTACCGCTTTTATATACATTGAATACGAAAACCCCACACTGTCTAAAGTGGCTTCTGCTTTATGGATAAATGATAAAGATTACGTAGGCAATGAATCCTATTCCATGTCGGGAATGAATCCTATAAACACAACTAATCCTGTAGGATTATCTTTAATGATAGACAGGGCATGCAACAATACTACCGATGGGACAATAGTTACTTTAAATACCATTAATCTTGGAATTATTGGAACACCAGATGCAACGAATAATGCATGGAATTGCAGCGGTTCAAAAGGTCATTTTTATTACCAAAATAACACCCTATTTGGCTTAGATGATGATAGTGCCAATAATACCATGAACGGTGCTGATGCTTTGGCAGATATTGCTTCGTATGTTTCAAATGGTGCTACTTCCTATAATTTGAACTTGCAATATATGAATCCATTAAACCCTTCAGCTGGTTATAATTCAAATCTCCTTTTCATAAACGCCTACACCACGCCCTGCGATACCTTTTCAACAAGCATTATCGCTGATACCGTAATTTGCAAAGGAGACAGCATACAACTTTTTGCAAGTGGCGGCACTAATTATTACTGGCAGCCTGCCACGGGGTTAAGCAATCCCAATAGTGCCAATCCAATGGCATCGCCAGACAAAACAACGCTGTATGTGGTTCGCATTGAAAATGCTCCCGGTTGTTCAAGAACAGAAAAGGTACTGGTAAAAGTTAACGAGCCTCCAAAAATAAATTCCATTAACATTACACCGTCTGTTTGCGGAAATGATGATGGACAAATATCTATGAATGCCTCAGGGCATGCTCCATTGCAATATTCCACCGGCAACGGCTTTCAAAGCAGCAATACCTTTTCAAATCTTGCTTCAGGAAATTACACCATAACCGTTTTAGACATCAATGGCTGTAGTCAAGACACAACAGTTTTTGTTCCGGAAATAAATCCTGTAAACGCTCTGTTTACAGCCAATCCTCAAACCGGAACCGAACCGCTTGTGGTTGAACTAAATAACCAATCAACAAATGCTAATAATTTTATCTGGTTGGTAGACAATTCCCCTTTTTCAAATTCTTTTAACACAACATATTCCTTTGACACTTCGGGTGTTTATTCTGTAACCCTCATTGCTTACAACAACCTGCCCCAGTGTGCCGACACGTTTGCCTTGCAAATTATCGTTTACGACTCTTTAATGGTTCAAATACCCAATGTTTTTACTCCCAACAATGACGGAGTGAACGATGTATTTTCCATAAAAGTAGAAGGAGCAAAAGAAATTTCTGTTTCTGTTTATAACCGTTGGGGAATTTTATTGACAGAATATAGTAATACAATAACTGTAAGCCCGGCCATCATTGACTTATGGGATGGTCGTACTACCTCAGGAGAAAAAGTTTCTGACGGTGTTTATTTTTATGTTATCAATGTAACCGACTTGCAAAACAAGCAATATCAATACAACGGAACTATTCACGTATTTAATTGACAGGAGAAAAAAACTTATTGCCAACCCTGGTCATGCACATTTGCAAAGCCACACAATCCCATACTCATTCCTATGCTTTGCAAAAGAGCATTCCCTCCGACACTCAGAGAGAATTGCACGATTGGCTAATAGCGTGTATGTGACAATAGCGGCTGAAGTGGCAAATCGAAGGCTGTGCTTCTTATCAACATTTGTGTTTGGTTGACAGTGAAGTGCTCCGAAATCCCCACAACGGTAAGCGGCAAAACGTTAGCAAACACGCAAAAAACATGACTGACGGTGCAAAAAATAAAGTTTGTCGGCTGACAAACCAACCGCAAAGCAAGAGTTTGGCAAGCCCTACCGCACGAGCGACTGCTTCGCTTGCCAAACACATGCTTTCTTACCGACACGCCGACAGATAAGTAACTTTCTATTTGATAATATTTTTCTCCTCCAACATAAATGTTAAATTGTAATAACACTTTCAAATAATTTTGTAATTTTTCACTAAAAAATCAAAAAACATAAAAACTAAATTTACATATTTCATAAAACTGTTCGCAAAAGCTACTCTTGCAGTTATGGGCCTTGTTGCTGCTATTGGCTCAACATACGCCCAAACCCTTTTCCATCAAGACATTTTTTATGGGGGTGTTACGGCTGGTGGATTTTCTACTGGTGGTGGTTTTGGTTCTGGCACACTAAATTTATACATTGAACCGGGCAGCACCATCAGAAAAGCGTATTTATTTTCGTATCGAATTGGTTATCCTCCTTCTGTTCCTATTACAGTAAACAACGTTCCTTATATTTTCGATACACTGAATTGTATTATGACTGTTTCGCATACAAATCCCAATGCAATTCCGACCAAACTTTATTACTATGATATAACAAATGATTTAAACAGTTCTATAACATCTACCTTTAATATTACTATTCCCGTTCAATTTGATCTGCCAATAAATTGGGGATGGTGGACGGCATTTATTTACATTGAATACGAAAATCTTTCACTATCCAGAGTGGCTTCTACTCTATGGATTAACGACAAGGATTACTTCGGCAATGAATCTTATACCATGACGGGAATGAATCCTGTAAATAATTCTAATCCCATTGGACTATCATTAATGTTAGATAGGGCTATTGATTACACGTATGACGGCAGCATTGTAACAATAAACAGCAATATATTAGGTGTTGTCGGAGGCTCTGATTCTGTAAATTATTTATGGGGATGGGGAGGGGCAAAAGGGCATTTTTATTATCAAAACAATACATTATTTGGACTAGATGATGATACTGCTAACGCTACAATGAACGGATCAGATGCATTGGCAGACATATCATCTTATATTACGAACGGAGCTAATGGATATTCATTAAATATAGTTCATAGTAACCCTAACCCGAGTAGTGGTGCCCCAAATTGGAATTTGCTTTTCATCAACGCCTACACCACCCCCTGCGATACCTTTTCAACAAGTATTGCGGCAGATACGGTAATTTGCAAAGGAGACAGCGTACAACTTTTTGCAAGTGGTGGCACCAATTATTACTGGTTGCCTACTACGGGTTTAAGCAATCCAAACGTTGCCAATCCAATGGCTTCGCCAGACAGTACAACCCTTTATATCGTTCGTATTGAAAACACTCCCGGTTGTTCACGCACCGAAAAGGTTTTGGTAAAAGTAAATGAACCTCCAAAAATAAATTCAAATATTACTCCGTCTGTTTGCGGAAATGATGACGGAAAAATTACCATTAATGCAACAGGAAGTAATCCTTTCCAATATTCTATTGGCAATGGTTTTCAAATCGGTAATACTTTTTTAAATCTTGCATCGGGAAATTATACCATTACTGTTTTAGACAGTAATGGTTGTTCTTCTGATACTACCGTTTTTGTTCCTGAGATAAATCCTGTAAATGCTCTTTTTACAGCCAATCCGCAAACCGGTACCGAACCGCTTTTTGTTGACTTCAATAATCAATCAAGTAATGCAAATAACTTTATCTGGCTTGTTGATAATTCCATTTTTTCAAATGCTTCCGACACATCTTATACTTTTGATAGTTCAGGTGTTTATACGGTAACACTCATAGCTTACAACAACCTACCCCAATGTGCCGACACGTTTTCTTTGCAAATTATCGTTTATGATACTTTAATGGTTCAAATACCCAATGTTTTTACTCCCAACAACGACGGAGTGAATGATGTATTTTCCATAAAAGTAGAAGGAGCAAAAGAAATAAACGCAGATATTTTTAACCGTTGGGGAGAAATTGTGTACAGGTACACCACCACCATACAGGAAAGCCCCGCAACGATTTACCTGTGGGATGGCCACACCCCTGCCGGGGTGCAGGTTTCTGACGGAGTGTATTTTTATCTCATACAACTGACAGACATGAAAGACGAAATAAAAACAGTAAACGGAACGATAAATGTTTTCAGGTGAAAAGCTTTGTTTTATATATCACCCTGCTTATAAGTTGCCTTTTTTTAAAAAGCAATTTTCTGCATGCACAAACCCTTTTCCATCAAGACATATTTTTTGGGGGTGTTACCGCGGGGGGCTTCTCCACCGGACAAGGCTCTGGTTCGGGTACGTTAAATCTGTATATCGAGCCGGGCAGCACCATCAGAAAAGCGTATTTATTTTCTTATCGAATTGGTTATCCGCCTTCTGTGCCAATAACAGTAAATAGTATATTGTATGTTTTTGACACCACCAACTTACTAATGAACGTCAACCATCTTAGTCCATACGCTTCGCCTATTCAGATTTTTTACCGGGACATTACAACTGATTTAAACAGTTCCATTACATCAACTTTTAATATAACTATACCCAACCAATTTGGTCTGCCAATTAATTGGGGATGGTGGACAGCGTTTATTTATATAGAATACGAAAATCCTTTACTATCCAAAGTGGCTTCTTCTGTGTGGATAAATGACAAGGATTACATCGGCAATGAATCCTATACCATGACGGGAATGAATCTCATAAACACAGCTAACCCTGTTGGGCTTTCCTTAATGCTTGACAGAGCTTGTAATAATACAAATGATGGCACAATCGTAACTGTAAATAGTAATAATATTGGAAGTATTGGTACGCCAGATGCAGTAAATAATCTTTTTTCATGTAGTGGAACAAAAGGACATTTTTATTATCAAAATAATACATTATTTGGACTGGATGATGATACTGCTAACTCTACGATGAACGGCCCGGATGCGTTGGCAGATATTTCTTCATATTTATCTAATGGCGATATAGGATATAACATTCAATTGGCACACCAAAATTTATTTGGACCTCCTGAAAATCGCAATGAATATCTCCTTTTTCTCAACGCCTACACCACACCCTGCGATACTTTTTCAACAAGCATTATAGCTGATACCGTAATTTGCAAAGGAGACAGCATACAACTTTTTGCAAGTGGCGGAACAAATTATAATTGGTTGCCGCAGACAGGGCTAAGTAGTCCAAACATTGCCAATCCAATGGCTTCGCCTGATAGTACAACGCTTTACATTGTACGCATTGAAAATACATCCGGTTGTTCAAGAACAGAAAAAGTACTGGTAAAAGTAAATCCATTGCCTAAAATAAGTTCTATAAACATTACTCCTTCTGTTTGCGGTAATGATGATGGGCAAATTACAATAAATGCTTCAGGAAATAACCCTTTCCAATATTCAATAGGCAACGGTTTTCAAAGCAGTAATACTTTTTTAAATCTTGCATCGGGAAATTACACCATAACCGTTTTAGACAACAATACTTGTTCTTTCGATACCACCGTTTTTGTTCCTGAAATAAATCCTGTAAATGCTTTTTTTACGGCTAATCCACAAACAGGAACTGAACCACTTTTTGTTGTTTTGAATAATCAATCAAGTAATGCCAATAACTTTGTTTGGCTTATTGACAATACCATTTTTTCAAATGCTTTCAACACAACATATACTTTTGACAGTTCTGGTGTTTATACGGTAACATTAATTGCATATAACAACTTGCCCCAATGTGCTGACACGTTTTCTTTGCAAATTATTGTTTATGATTCTTTAATGGTTCAGATACCAAATGTTTTTACTCCCAACAATGACGGAGTGAATGATGTATTTTCCATAAAAGTAGAAGGAGCAAAAGAAATTTCTGTTTCTGTTTATAACCGTTGGGGAATTTTATTGACAGAATATAGTAATACAATAACTGTAAGCCCGGCCATCATTGACTTATGGGATGGTCGTACTACCTCAGGAGAAAAAGTTTCTGACGGTGTTTATTTTTATGTTATCAATGTAACCGACTTGCAAAACAAGCAATATCAATACAACGGAACTATTCACGTATTTAATTGACAGGAGAAAAAAACTTATTCAAATAATTTTGTAATTTTTCACTAAAAAATCAAAAAACATAAAAACTAAATTTACATATTTCATAAAACTGTTCGCAAAAGCTACTCTTGCGGTTATGGGCCTTTTTGCTGCTATTGGCTCAACATACGCCCAAACCCTTTTCCATCAGGATATTTTTTATGGCGGAGTTACGGCTGGGGGCTTCTCTACGGGGCAAGGCTTTGGTTCGGGTACGTTAAACCTATACATTGAACCCGGCAGTACTATTAGAAAGGCGTATTTGTTTTCGTATAGAATTGGTTATCCGCCAACAGTTCCAATAACAGTTAACAGTGTACCGTATTTATTTGATACTGTGAATTGTGTTATGATAGTTTCTCATTTAAGTCCTAATGCTGTGCCGATAAAATTATACTATAATGATATCACCAATGATTTAAACAGCTCCATTACATCAACTTTTAATATTACTATTCCCAATCAATTTGGTCTGCCAATTAATTGGGGATGGTGGACAGCGTTTATTTATATAGAATACGAAAATCCTTTACTATCCAAAGTGGCTTCTTCTGTGTGGATAAATGACAAGGATTACATCGGCAATGAATCCTATACCATGACGGGAATGAATCTCATAAACACAGCTAACCCTGTTGGGCTTTCCTTAATGCTTGACAGAGCTTGTAATAATACAAATGATGGCACAATCGTAACTGTAAATAGTAATAATATTGGAAGTATTGGTACGCCAGATGCAGTAAATAATCTTTTTTCATGTAGTGGAACAAAAGGACATTTTTATTATCAAAATAATACATTATTTGGACTGGATGATGATACTGCTAACTCTACGATGAACGGCCCGGATGCGTTGGCAGATATTTCTTCATATTTATCTAATGGCGATATAGGATATAACATTCAATTGGCACACCAAAATTTATTTGGACCTCCTGAAAATCGCAATGAATATCTCCTTTTTCTCAACGCCTACACCACCCCTTGCGATACCTTTTCAACAAGTATTTCGGCAGATACGGTAATTTGCAAAGGAGACAGCGTACAACTTTTTGCAAGTGGTGGCACCAATTATTACTGGTTGCCTACTACGGGTTTAAGCAATCCAAACATTGCCAATCCATTGGCTTCACCGGACAGTACAACCCTTTATATCGTTCGTATTGAAAACACTCCCGGTTGTTCACGCACCGAAAAGGTTTTGGTAAAAGTAAATGAACCTCCAAAAATAAATTCAAATATTACTCCGTCTGTTTGCGGAAATGATGACGGAAAAATTACCATTAATGCAACAGGAAGTAATCCTTTCCAATATTCTATTGGCAATGGTTTTCAAATCGGTAATACTTTTTTAAATCTTGCATCGGGAAATTATACCATTACTGTTTTAGACAGTAATGGTTGTTCTTCTGATACTACCGTTTTTGTTCCTGAGATAAATCCTGTAAATGCTCTTTTTACAGGCAATCCGCAAACCGGTACCGAACCGCTTTTTGTTGACTTCAATAATCAATCAAGTAATGCAAATAACTTTATCTGGCTTGTTGATAATTCCATTTTTTCAAATGCTTCCGACACATCTTATACTTTTGATAGTTCGGGTGTTTATACGGTAACACTCATAGCTTATAACAACCTACCCCAATGTGCCGACACGTTTTCTTTGCAAATTATTGTTTATGATACTTTAATGGTTCAAATACCCAATGTTTTTACTCCCAACAATGACGGAGTGAATGATGTATTTTCCATAAAAGTAGAAGGAGCAAAAGAAATTTCTGTTTCTGTTTATAACCGTTGGGGAATTTTATTGACAGAATATAGTAATACAATAACTGTAAGCCCGGCCATCATTGACTTATGGGATGGTCGTACTACCTCAGGAGAAAAAGTTTCTGACGGTGTTTATTTTTATGTTATCAATGTAACCGACATGCAAGACAAGCAATATAAATACAACGGAACTATTCACGTATTTAATTGACAGGAGGAAGAAACTTATTACCAACGCTGGTCATGCACATTTGCAAAGCCACACAATCCCCATACTCATTCCAAAGCTTTGCAAAAGAGCATTCCCTCCGACACTCAGAGAGAATTGCACGATTGGCTAATAGCGTGTATGTGACAATAGCGGCTGAAGTGGCAAATCGAAGGCTGTGCTTCTTATCAACATTTGTGTTTGGTTGACAGTGAAGTGCTCCGAAATCCCCACAACGGTAAGCGGCAAAACGTTAGCAAACACGCAAAAAACATGACTGACGGTGCAAAAAATAAAGTTTGTCGGCTGACAAACCAACCAGCAAAGCAAGAGTTTGGCAAGCCCCAACACAAGAGCGACCACTTCGCTTGCCAAACACATGCTTTCTTACCCGCTCGCTTCGAAGACTAAACAAATTTTAAATTCTTTGATAATCACTATTGTCCAGTAAAAATCAAAAATATTAATTTTTAACGAAAGATTTGATTTTATTGAGTTTTTTTAATTTAAAATGTATAGCCCCCATTTATTCTATGTTTTGCCAAATATTAAATGAAATTGACTGTTAGGTGGTTGGTTTTCTTTTATCCAATCTTTCTCAGGATTCACAAGAAACTTTATTAAATGTATGTAGTTGAACAATTATATTCTGCAGAAACTTATAAGGTTTAAAGTAGTGGTTAGTATTTGTTTTATATATTTTTATTCCTATCCTAAACATTTCCTCATTTTCAAATTACTTCACATTGTATAACTAATAAATAATATGCGACAAATTTTTTTGGATATTGCTCAGGTTAAGCACTTATCTATTCCTATTAAACATCTTGTAGGGCTTTATTAAGCACTTATAAATCTTCATTTATTCTACATCTATCATACATTCATTCATTGCCACTCAAAGTATTCCATATTAAAAAACAGAATAAATGATATTTAAAGCTAAAGTAACTCTTGCAGCTGTCTGCTGAAATGAATTTAACTCTCTTGTCAATTAAACGACATTATCGGATAGTGACTAAAATACACTTTTATTTTACCATTAAAAAACTCGTATGTATTTTGAGGTTTGAGTTTTAAAAATTCGCTTGATTTTTTATCAGCGGTCAGCAACCATGCGTCCCAATCTGAGAACTCTTTTTTCAAATGAAATCCCAAGAGTTTATACAAATCTTTTGTGCTAACCGATTTTAACCTTACTTCGTAAGGGAGATTAGAAACAATAACTCCGTTGTTTGAAGTTTTTTTGATTTGTTCAAAAGAAGTATTTTTCAAAGAAATCCAGGAAATCATGCCGGATTTTATGATATTTCTTTTTGCCCCTTCTATTGCTTTTGGGTTTATGTCACATCCGGTAATTTTTATTTTAGGTTGTATAACTTCTTCTTCCGCTTCACGTATGACTTGCTTCATTATTCTTTCGTCATAATTGTTCCATTGCATAAAAGCAAAATTGCTACGTGAAATATTTGGCGATCGTCGTGAAGCAATCATGGCTGCTTCGATCAGAAATGTACCGGATCCGCAAAACAAATCAACAAAATCACATTCCCCTCTCCAACCGGTTTTGAGAATTAATGCTGCGGCCAAATCTTCTTTGATAGGGGCTTGACCTCCAAAGACACGATATTTTCTTCTGTGTAATAATTCTCCTGTTGTATCTATGCCGATGAATACTTTATTTTTACGTATTCCCAAATATAAAATCAATTTAGGATTATCTTTATCAATATCGGGACGTTTTCCGTTTTTTTCCCTGAAATAATCACATATCGCATCTTTCATCAATAATGCCGGGTATAAAGTATGTTTGTATAATGAAGAATTGACTACCGAATCGATTTTGAAAGTATGATGCACTTTCATCACTTGATCCCAAGAAAAAGATTTGACAAGCTCGTAAAGTTGCTTGGGTTGATCAATGGTTGCTTCTATTAAAGGGTAAATTATTTTTTGTGCTGTTCGCAGAGAGATATGCAAACGGTAAAGAGTTTTACGGTCACAAGAAAAAAAAACTGCTCTGTTGCCGGTTTTGATATCACGTGCCCCTAATTGATGTAATTCTTCTGCCAATATTTCTTCAACGCCCTGTTGGCATTTTGCCATAAAGCGAGCATCCTCAAAATCATCCAGCAATTCTATCATGGCCTAAACACTATATCTCTTTGAATTTCGGGCTTGTATGAAACATCGTCAAAAACTTCAATATCGAAACGTACAATTTTCCCATCGGCATTTTCAGCTTCTATGGTATATTTTCCGGCAGGAACGGCAATTACATATTTGCCGGTATTTGGATTGGGCAAATAATCACCAAAAATATCACCATTGCGGTCAATCACCATTAAACGACCACCTTCGGCTTTCGTAACAGAATCGCTCTTTAAAAGATAACCTGTGATGACTGTATATTTAGGTTCCACATCTTCAAACACCAATCGGTAAATATCCAGTCCTCCGAGGTTCTCTTTCCTGTTAATTGACATATATCCATAACGTCCGTTTCCGGTTATTCTAAAATTCATATCATCGTCAGGGGTATTGATTGGAAAACCTATATTGACAGGTTTGACCCATGCTCTTTTTTCTTCATCCCATTCGGCTCTGAAAATATCGTATCCCCCCATGGAAGTATGTCCTTTGGAGCTGAAAAATAAATACTTTCCATCCGGGGAAATATTCGGAAAATCTTCATCAAATGGAGTATTGATTTCAGGTCCTAGATTTTGAGGAATACCCCAGTTGCCGTTAGGCAGTTTTCTGACCACCCAAAGATCTACGCCACCGTATCCACCGGGTCTGTCACTTGCAAAATATATTTCGTCACCATCGGGTGAAAAACATGCTGCAATTTCATAATATTTGCTGTTGATTTCTTTTTCCAATCTTTTTAAACGGCTGATTTTTTTATTTTCGAATGAGGCCATGAAAATATCCCCTGCATATTCGTCATTTTCAATATAAAACAACATTCTCCGGCCATCGGCAGTCATTCCGATAATCTCCTCAGCTCCATCAAGATTACTTAATGGTTTTCCCAACATTTTGGCAGGTCTGTATTGTCCTTCGTATTTATAGGATATATAAACTTCCGGCAAAAAACGACCGTCTATATCCTCGGCACTTCCGTCATCCCTGCGTGTAGAGAATACAATAAAAGATTCGTCAACAGGCACAAACGGAAAATAATCGTCATATTTGCTGTTGACATTTGGCCCCAAATTTTCAAATTTCACATTGCGGGGAAATTTCATCAACTCTTTGGCATTATAACAATATTGAATTTGATTGTCTACATCGTTAAGATTGTAATTTGTTCCTTTCGAAATTGATTTGAATTTTTCAAAAGCTTTTATGGCATCATCAAATCTGTATGCAAATTGATAGGCTCTACCCAACAAATACCAAGCATTAGGATTGGCCGAAGACATTTTGGTAACTTTTTCCAAATAAGGAATGGCCCGTGTTTTGTCTCCATTGACATTTAAGTAACAAACAGCCAGGCGGTAATTGATTTTCTCATCATCCGGATTTTCTTTTACAGCTCTTTCATAATATGGCAATGCTTTAATAAACTTATCCAAATTAAAAAATGTATTTGCCTCCTTCTCTGTCTGACTAATGATGGTTGAATTTACAAAAAAACAAACCGGCAGGAATAAAGTTTTGATTTTTTTCATAAAATAAAAAATTGACTGCAAAAATAATAAAGTATTCCTAATTAAATTTTCAGGTTAGGGTCCTATTTAAATATTACATTCTCAATGAAATACTAATTAGTCCACTTAAAAATAAAGTAATCAATGAAGAACAATATACAGCATAATGGCATAGAAATTTTTAATTAACGAATAAGCATAAAGCTTCCTATGTAATCAAAAAATTTTTCGTCGTATGTTTCCACATATGCTTTATAAACATAAACTCCCATCGGAGCAGGAATATTGGCTACATTGCCATCCCATCCAACCGGTGGCCATTGATTTTCTTCAAATATCTTTTCACCCCAACGGTTATATATGGCCCAAGAAAAATTTTTCACACCCACTCCTTTCGGAAAAAATAAATGATTGATAGATTTTCCGGGTGTAAAAGCATTTGGAAAATACAAAACTCCATATTCCATTTCATTTTTAGAGTAAAGAGTCATGGCATGCAAATTTTCTGTAAGAGACATTTTTCCTTTTACCATAGGCATCCATTCATCAGAAGAAGATTGAAAATTAATATTCCATTCACCGGATGAGGTATAAAATATTTTCAAACTATCAGGAATAAGTTCGGTATTATAGTTTAAAGCCAAATCAAGAGGATCATAAGAAATCTCAAGGTTACATTGAAGTGGCAATAAAGAAGGAGAAGAAATTACCCAAAATCTTTCCAGACATCTTTTAGAAGCATCTTGCATGTTTAATTGATCATAAAAATCGTTCACAAAAGCGGGTAAAGGACGGTTGTTTGGATCTAATGACGGATCGGTGGGATAAGTTGACAGAGCAAAATAATCTATATTGCCGGATGTTTCATCAAATTCAACGCTAAACGGAATATATGCACCATTCACCGTACCCATCGGAAAAAGATAATTATAGCCCGGAGATATAGTTATTTTTCTTTTAAAAAATCCCAAACCTGCAACAGGGTCTGTCTCCGAAACTATAAAACCACTATTCCTGGTTAATGATCCCGGAGCATTATTTTCAAGTGTAATCGAATGAGTGTTCAACCAAAATCTGGCATTATCCAAATCCAATTGACCATTGTTTCTACCCACCACTACATCAATATCCAGCACCTTATCCCCCGGGCCGGTTGCTTTTAAATGATGGAAATAAGAAATGGCATTGCCTTTTATAAATTGTGTCGATCCTGCCAGATTATATGTTCCCGTATCAGGGTTAAAACCTTGTGGTAGTTGAGTATTATTTTCCCAATCACCTGTAAAATGAATCTCACCACGATTGACCAAATAATTGTTGTTTGCATGGACCACATGTCCATCAATAAATATCAGTTCTCCATTATTTACAAAAGTATCGATAACACTAAACCATATGGTCTGGGCATGCAAATGGGCAACCAATAATGATAAAAAACCAATAAATAGTGTATTTAAAAACTTAAGTTTCATATATCTATTTTAATTGATTCTTCTCCAAAAAATAACAGCAACATTTGTGGGTCTTGTTTCATTGGCAGCATTTCCATTGTTGTTACCAATCGTCACATTTCCGGTATGATTATGATCCGGGATTGCATGTGTATGGTTTCCATCAGTATTAATGACGTGATTGTGATTCAGCTCATTGTTTAATCTGCCTAAAAAATTTCCACCTGTGAAATTTCCATTCCATGGACAAGAGGTAGAAGCCGTTACATAACTACCTACGCTTATGGCATCGCTTGCATTGTTATCGTCAT
>BPGX01000019.1 GCA_026003255.1 Bacteroidia bacterium
TCATAAGTTTCGTAAAATCTTCCAAAATAGCTTGTTTCCTGCTGTGTTGCATAATGTTGGAATTTTTTGGAGTTTTCCCGCCATAAAGATACGAAAAAAGAATATATTACGTATATTTGTGCGTTAGCAAACACGCAAAAAACAAGATTGACGGTGCAAAAAATAAAGTTCCTTGGTTGACTTGCCGACACGCAAAACAAGAGTTTGGCAAGCGAAGCGGTCGCTCGTGCGGTGGGGCTTGCCAAACACATGCTTTCTTTGCTATCCGCTACAAAGACAAAACAAATTTTAAATTCTTTGACAATAAGTTTCTCCCTCCCTAAGATAAATGTTAAATTGTAAAAGCACTTTCAAATAATTTTGTAATTTTTCACTAAAAAATCAAAAAACATGAAAACTAAATTTATATATTTCAAAAAACTGCTCGCAAAATTTACTCTCGCAGTTATGGGCCTTGCTGCTGCTATTGGCTCAACACACGCCCAAA
The DNA here is from genome assembly GCA_026003255.1 of Bacteroidia bacterium. GTDB lineage: Bacteria > Bacteroidota > Bacteroidia > B-17B0 > Aurantibacillaceae > BPGX01. Next base: position 488 of record BPGX01000019.1, read on the forward strand.
CCCTCTTCCATCAGGATATTTTTTATGGCGGAGTTACGGCTGGTGGATTTTCAACAGGACAAGGACAAGGTTCAGGTACACTAAACTTATACATTGAACCTGGTAGCACCATTAGAAAAGCATATTTGTTTTCCTATAGGCAAGGTTATGCTCCTTCAGTGCCCATTACGGTGAACGGAACTCCTTATATATTTGACACGCTTGATTGTATCATGACAGCATCGCACTTAAGTCCACTTGTGTTTCCAATAAAACTTTATTATTATGACATCACAGACGATTTAAATAGTTCTATTACTTCAACTTTTAATATTACCATTCCCAACCAATTTGGATTACCAATAGGTTGGGGTTGGTTTACTGCGTTTATTTATATTGAATACGAAAACCCTGCTTTACCCAAAGTCGCTTCTACTGTTTGGGTTAATGATAAAAATTTTCTTGGGAATGAATCCTATATCATGACGGGCATGAATCCTATAAATACGGCTAACCCCGTAGGTTTATCCTTGATGATAGATAGAGCCTGTAACAATACAAATGATGGTTCAATCGTAACTTTAAACAGTAATAATCTTGGGATTATTGGAACTCCTGATGCCGTTAATAATCTTTTTTCGTGTAGTGGAACCAAAGGTCATTTTTATTACCAAAATAACACCCTTTTTGGCTTAGATGATGATACAGCAAACAATACCATGAATGGAGCAGATGCTTTAGCCGATATTTCTTCACTTTTACCCGATGGGACAACATCATATTTAATTAATTTAATTCTGAATTCTCCACCACCAGGAGATCCAAATTCAAATTTATTATTCCTCAACGCCTACACCACACTCTGCGATACCTTTTCAACAAGTATTGCAGCAGATACTGTAATTTGCAAAGGAGACAGCGTACAACTTTTTGCCGGTGGCGGCACAAATTATTACTGGCTACCGGTTACAGGATTAAGTAATCCCAATATTGCTAATCCAATTGCTTCACCAGATAGTACCACTCTTTATATAGTGCGTATTGAAAACACCCCCGGTTGCTCCCGTACAGAAAAAGTATTGGTAAAAGTGAATGAACCTCCTAAAATAAGTGCTATTAACATCACTCCCTCGGTTTGTGGTAATGATGATGGTAAAATCGTTATTACTGCTTCGGGTAATTTGCCTTTGCAGTATTCAATTGGCAATGGTTTTCAAAACAGCAATACGTTTTCTAATCTTGCATCAGGAAATTATACGCTTACCGTTTTAGATAATAAAGGTTGTTCTGCTGACACCACTGTTTTTGTTCCTGAGATAAATCCGGTAAGTGCTTTATTTAACGCTAATCCTGAAATTGGAGTTGAACCTCTTTTTGTTGACCTAAATAATCAATCAACAAATGCCAATAACTTTATTTGGTCGGTGGACAATTCCCCTTTTTCAAATTCATTTAACACAACATATACTTTTGATAGTTCAGGTGTTTATACAGTAACACTCATAGCTTACAACAACCTGCCCCAATGTGCCGACACGTTTTCCTTACAAATTATCGTTTACGATTCGATGATGGTTCAGATACCAAATGTTTTTACTCCCAATAATGACGGCATCAACGACCTTTTTACGGTAAAAACAGAAGGAGCCAAAAGCATAAAATGCACTTTTGTAAATCGTTGGGGTAATATAATCTATGAATATAAAACCGATATTCAGACCAGCCCTGCCGTTATTACACTATGGGATGGACACACTCCTGCCGGAGAAAAAATTTCTGACGGGGTGTATTACTACATAATAGAACTAACTGACATGAATGAAGAAATAAAAAAAATAAATGGTTTTGTACATATTTTCAGATAATAAAGTAGGGAGAAATTTATTGCCCGATATGGTCATGCACATCCCGATGAATAATCGGGAAGAGCATTCCCTCCGACACACGGACAGAATTGCACGATTTGCTAACAGCGTGTATGTGACAATAGCGGGTAATAGGGTAAATAAAGGTCTGATCTCCTTAAAAAACTTTCAGCTAAATGGACAGGTAAGTACTTCTAATCCGCTACTGCACATACACGCCAACCGTTATAACCAATGGTTGAAAACGGGACACATATCAAAACAGCAGGCAGTAGCTCATCGAAACTTCGGTACATAGAATTATTTGTACCTCGACTGACAACCTGTCTGCCGAACAGGCAGGCACACTTGCCGACCTAGAAACGAAAATTTAGTTTTTTTTGCCAACGCACTTTAAAAAGAAAAAAATCCTACGCGCATTATAGCACATTGCCTTGCTCGCACCTACCCACACACATACCCATCAAGGCAAAGAGCTATAATTTTTACCGACCCACAAAAATTGTTAATAACTTTTTTACACAACTCTTGACAAAGTGTTTTTTTTTAATTAAATTCATTTTAAGAAAATTTAACAATAATTCAAAAACTTATTATATGAAAAATCCGGTACTAATCATCTTATTTTTATGCTCTACTTGTTGTGGTTTAATACATGCGCAACAAACTAATAATTATTGGCAGTATGATAGTATTAATAACTACTTATTTAATTTAAATAACAATGTAGGTATAGGCACAAGTACTCCAAGCCAAAAACTGACTGTAATTGGAAATACATTAATTAATGGCACTTTAACCACAACTGGTCTTAATGTTTTACAGCGCATAGAAGCAGACACAATCAAAGGGACGGTTAAAGTAAATGTAAACGGCAATTTAGTTCTCGGTGAAGAAGGAAATTATAATGGTATAACCACAAAACAAGAAGATTTAAGAATAAATTCTCGCCCCGGCTTCGATTTTAATACTATTTTAAACACAAATACTAACGGTAATGTGGGGATTGGAACAAGCTTCCCTCAGGAAAAATTAGATATTTTCGGGAATGTAAAGGTTTCTGGCTACATTGGTGCTGATAGTATTAGTGTAAATAGCTTTAGCACTTCTCAGCTTAAAGTAAATGATTCATTAAAAGTTGGTGCTAATTCAATATGGATTGGTGGATTTGATCAATTTACAGGTACTAATAATCATATTTACTCTACACTTGGTTCTTTAGTATTACAGAGTAATAATAATACCAATAATCATACGATAATTAATAACAATCGTGGAAGGGTTGGAATAGGAACAGCCACACCACAGACAAAATTGCACATTAAAGGCGTTACTTGCCCTTTATGCCCTCTTGAAAGTGAACCTGACACAGCAAATCTTGGCTTAACTACTTACCTAAGAATTGAAGACCAAATTAACAATGCACAAGGTCAAAGTGTTGCTAATTCACAATGGAATATTGCTGTTTCTGCTACCGAAAATAGATTTTTTATTAACCAACCCGGTTCCCCTCCAAATATTTTTACTATTACTTCGCAAAGAAAAGTTGGGATAGGTACATCAACTCCCGGTCAAAATTACAATGGTGATTTAAAATTAGATGTAAATGGAGATGCTCGTTTTTACAGAAATAACAACCCCAATAATTATATTTCTATTGGGTATAATAGTGCTAATGCCATTTTAGATATGGGCGGACAGGGTTCTCTGCTGATTAACTATTACAGTGGTAAAGACGCTTATATCGGAACTGGTCAAACAAAATCAAATTTATATGTTGGCAATGGCGTTGGTATTGCTACTTCGTATATACCAGTTGGATATAAGTTAGCCGTAGAAGGTAAAATTATAGCGGAAGAAGTAAAAGTTAGACTTAGAGCTAACTGGCCTGATTATGTTTTTGATAAAAATTACAGCTTAATGCCATTAACTATCTTGGAAAAATTTATTGAGGATAACAAGCATTTGCCGGGAATACCTTCTGCAAATGAAATTAATTCTAACGATGGTTTTGATATTGGAGAAATACAAAGAAAACAATTAGAAAAAACAGAGGAATTGTTTTTATATATCATTGAAATGAACAAAAAAATTAACGAATTAGAAAAACAAAATGTTGAACTACAAAATCAACTAAAGGAATTGAGAAGTAAATAATAATCAACTATGGAAAATAGTATCAATAATAAAGGCATGGCACTTCAAATATTATTATTTGTATTTATTACTTCCTTAGGATTTAGTTGCTCTAAAGAAAAACAAGAAGTTATAAGGAATGATTGGCAGGTAGAGAGCATAAAAGTTCATTCCGATTCTGTTTTACAATTTCCATACAGCGGAAGCCAATATATTTGGCAATTAACTTTTAACAACGGAAAATATAGATTTGTGATAGGTTCTAACTCTTCTTCCGGAGATGTTAAATTTAAAGGAAAGGAGAATATTGAATTTAAAGGTGGAATTACATTTGTTGCGTGGGATTCGGATTTCTCAGAAAATGTTTTTACTATATTTAGTAAAGTAAGCAAATATAAAACTGATGAAGAAACATTAATTCTTATTAATGATTCTGGCGGAATTATTAACTTTAAAAAAAGATGAATTTATGCGATATGAAAAAGCGTTAATAATATTCGGAGTATTCTTATTTTTTCAAAAAAGTAATGCTCAAATTGGCGAAGGAGGAATTCCTCCAAGTTTCGGGAATTCTTCTTGCATATCACAGAATTCCATTGATTGTATTCATTTTCCAATACAAGATAATAATGCTCTATTAATAGCCGACTCCTTAAGTAACGCAAATGATACATCTGGTTTTCTTTCATTTAATTTTGGCATTACACTACAAGCTAACTATAACATTTTCAATACAGGAACTTGGGAATATTTGCCTGACAGTTCCCGTCTATGGCGATTACATTTAAACTCACCCACAGCTTATTCTAATTACCTTATTTTTGATGAATTTATTATCCCACCAGGAGCAAAATTATTTGCATATAATAATGATCATACTCAAATATTGGGTGCTTTTACTTCTAAAAACAACAGACAGGATGGAAGATTTTCATTAGGGCCCATAATCGGGAACTCTGTTATACTAGAATATTACGAACCTAAGAATACCAATAATCTTACAAGCATAAATATAATAGCATTCATCCATTCTTTTAAAGATGTTTTTACACACACAATTGGTACTTCAGGAGGTTGTAATATTAATGTTAAATGCCCTGAAGGAAATGGATGGTGTAACCAAAGAAGATCAGTAGCTCTAATATCGAAATTGAGTTCCTCGCCTGGGCATTTTGCTGCAATATGTTCCGGTTCTTTGATTACTAATGAAAAAAGAGATGGAAGACCTTACTTTCTTACAGCATTTCATTGTTTAGATAACAATAAAGATGGTTCTTTAAGCAATCAAGAAAAAGGGCAAGTTGCTGATTGGATTTTTATTTTTAATTACCAAAGTCAAGATTGCTCCACTCCTAATAGTGCTCCTCCAACTACATTTTCAATCTCCGGTGCCATATATAGGGCGGGTCATTCAAATTCAGATTTCTCATTATTAGAACTTTTTACTATCCCAATAGGTAGTTATAATACTTATTATTCTGGTTGGAATAATAAAAATGAGAGGCCTAAAAATGGTGTCGGCATTCATCATCCTAGTGGAGACATCAAGAAAATATCTGTATATAGTAAAAAGCCAAAAAGAAAGCCAGTTGATGGAATTAAAGTTTGGGAATTAGAATTTGATAATGGTGTTGTTGAGCCAGGATCCTCTGGCTCTCCCCTTTTTAATGAAAATAATCTTATTGTAGGTCAATTATTAGGAACTTATGCAAATGATCCGATATCTTGTAGTAATACCGATGGTAAAGCACTGTATGGTAGGTTTGATATTTCTTGGGATGATAAAAGCGGAGCAGACAATCAATTAAAACCTTGGCTTAGCCCCAACAGCACGTCAAACTTTTACATTCAATCAATGAGCGGTGAAGAACCGTGCAAACCAAGTTACTATTTCCAAAACGCTAACGATTTACATACAAGTGCCAATATTAACGGATTAAATAATCCTGGAAGTGCCGGTTCAAGAACATATAACGGTGTTTATATGTCATCAGGGACAATTGAAACTGGGCAAAATGTAACTATTCAAAGTTCAACATCTGTTGAATTTTATGGTGAAACGATTATTCTTGGACCCGGATTTACTGCTAATGCAGGAAGTTCTTTTATTGCTTCTCCACAACCTTGTCTAAGAGGGTGTAATACAGGAGTAGGAAAAGTAGGGAGTTTTGATGTAGAAAATGAAGAGGCTTTTATTACACTAGGATATGATCGTTCTGAACAGGAGGAGAATGATGAGGATGAAGACAGCATTGTACCAAACAATCAATCACTAAATCCTATAATAATTTCAGGAAATATACTTTTATTTCCTAATCCTACTTCAGGAAAATTCACATTACAAACCTCTTCTAATTTTGATGAGAAATATTCTGTTAAAATTTTTGATTATACTGGAAAACTAATTTATTCTGAAAATAACATTATTAATTCTACCCTTAATATTGACCTATCAGGTAATACAAAGGGTGTTTATCTTATAAATATTATTCAAGGCAACAAAATTTATATTGAAAAGCTTATTATACGCTAATAATATTTATAATACATTTATTCTAACATATAAATTTACCACCTCTCAATGCAAGCCCATTTAAAAATCACACAACCTGTCCTGCATCAGCTGGAAGCCACCCACTTCCAAAATTTTTAAATAAGCTTGCTTTCCATCAAAAAAGAAAAGTGCCCTCTCAAAAAAAACTAAATTTTCGTGCGACCGCTCATTGCTACTACAAATAAATGACAGTAGCGCATTGACAGGTAGGCAGCAAATTAAAGCGATATTACTCTGTGGACAACTACTGCAAGACGAAACCACTGGTTATAACAGCGCACTGGTGCAATAGCGGGTGAAGTGGGAGTATAAACTTTATTTCATTAGTTAATCCTTAAAAAGCCACTTTAAAAAGATGTATAATTTTTAATGCAAAGAATATCGGAAATTTTTTTCCTAAAAAATACTCTAATAATCTTGTGAAAAAATGAAGCAAAAATGAAAGGCTTTTCTTTAACCTCTCCATAAATTTCTTCAAATTCCACGCCGCTGCCGATAAAAAGGCATTGATCTGTGCTTTCCCTTTTCCGAAAAGATAATTGATTCCCATTCTGAACTGCCTTTTCAGATGCGATATTACGGCTTCAATGGCTGCTCTCCGACGGAATTTCTTCCTTTTCTTTTGTTGCAGGTAACGGCTCTGTTTCTTCCTTCCACTGTCCGGAACACTCACGCTTGTTCCCCCAATTTGTTTTACTCCCCTTCCGCCTCTGTCATACACCACCTCTTGGGGTAATCTAATTCCGTTCAACTTCATCTGTTCCAACAACGGTGCAATGGTCCGGCTGTCATGCGGATTCCCTTTAAATGCTTTTATTGCTGTTATGACCAAACTCTTTGGATGTATCATCAAACCTATCTTATGCCCAAATTCATATGGCTTGTGCGATTTGCCTTTCGCAATACATGAGGTCTCAGGGCGGTGTAAACTGTAAATTTTATCCTTATCATTCTTTCGCTGCGTCAATACCTGTTGCATAATCTCCAACTCTTCCCGGTAGCGTTCTTTCTGCTCTTCGGTCATGTTCCTGAGCAACTCCCTTACAACTCGCCCACCTAATGTCCTTAAACGCCTGACCGCCCGTGCCGCTTTCTTTCTCCGCCGGGGATGATTCCCAAAATAGGCCTCTCTCAACAATTGCTTCGACACTCGGCTGTGGCTCTGCCGCTGTTCGATACCTTCTTTCGCCGCTATCTTCCGGCAACGGTCTATCACCTGCTTGGCTAATTTGGCATCAGTCGGAAAACTGATGTTCTCTTCTTGTACCGTCGTGTCGCTCAACATTTGCGTTGATTCGGCCTCTTTTCCGTGTAGTTTCACCGTGTAAGCAAATATCATTTCCACGCCCTCTTTGCCTATGCGCTTGCGAAAATGCGAAAAATCACTCGGATTACACGGAAAACGATGCTCGAAATAAATCATCCCGCAGAAATATTGCATGTAAGGATTTTGTATCCACATTTGCGGCAAGGTCTCATCGCCAAGATTAAACATCTGCTTGAGCAGCAAACAGCCCACCATAAACCTTATGGGCATGGCCGGCCGCCCCTGGTCGGAATAGTACTTTTCAAAGGCCTTTTCAAAATATGTCCGGGCGACTTAAACCTTGAATTTCTTTAGGTGTTTTTTTCAACATAATTTGCAAGATTTTTGACCGAAAGTAGCAATTTCCTTGCAATTTTGCAGTTAATATCCCGTCTGTTTTTCAACAATATGTTATTGATAAACAGTAAATAAAGCGAAAGTTTCCGGGTTTTTCAGGAGGAACTAATTATCTCTGTGGCGACCTAACAGTTTTATACTCCAGACTCCCGTCCGAACTTAAAAATATAATTGTTTTTTAAAACGCACCTTTCACTTCAAAGATATTTCGCTATGAACTATAAAAAGTCACTTAAAACTGCTTGATATTTGTAGGAACCCTGCCTTCTATAACCAATATGCAAGAGCCATTAGATAGGCATATCGTCCAGTGGAATATGAAGTTTTTGAATAGTCGAGCAACTCACCTGTGTATAAATTTGTGTGGTCTTTAAATTTTTATGTCCCAGTAATACCTGAATAATGCGTATATCCGTACCGCTTTCCAGCAGATGGGTTGCATAAGAATGCCTCAATGAGTGCACTGTGGCATTTTTCTGAATTCCTGATTTTTTCAAAGCATCTTTAAAAATATTCTGAACACTTCTTGATGAGTATTTATCCCCACTCTGCCCTTCAAACAAATAATGTTTTGTCTTGTAAACCTTCCAATAATCTCTGAGCAATTGCAACAGATTTTTTGATAAAGGGACATGCCTGTCTTTATTACCCTTTGATTGTGTAATTTTTATGAGCATTCTTTGTGAATCAATATCCTTGATAGTAAGATGTAAGCAATCTGATAATCTTAATCCTCCACCGTAAATAGTGGCCAATATAGCTTTGTGTTTAATGTTATTACAGCACCGGATAATTTTTTGAACTTCTTCTTTGGATAAAACAACAGGTAATTTGTATTCTCTGCGATCGGGGTAAAGATGTTTCAGTTGGAAATTTTTACGCCACATATTATTGTAGAGAAACTGAATGGCACCCACCAAAGTTTTTTGATAAGATGCAGATATGTTGTCCTGTTTGATTTTGCGGTATAAAAAATTTTCAATTTCACGAATGGAGATATTTTCCGGATACTTTTCAGGGAAGGCATCTAAGAATAGGGATATGGCATTTTTGTAAGAACGAATGGAAGAGGGGGCATAGCGCTTAATTTTCATAAGTTTCGTAAAATCTTCCAAAATAGCTTGTTTCCTGCTGTGTTGCATAATGTTGGAATTTTTTGGAGTTTTCCCGCCATAAAGATACGAAAAAAGAATATATTACGTATATTTGTGCGTTATGGGCAAGTTTGAAAAAAGACACCGACACAGCAGACAGAGAACAAGAGAGCCAACGACTTTCTTCGACACTTCTTGACAGTCATTACCGACAGACAAGAAATTTTATTTACAATAAAGTGGAGACTAGCGACCACTAAAAAAACGGGGCGACACCGAAAAGCCTTACGAGTAGGAAATTTTAAAATTCAAAAATATGACAAAGAAAAATTCGATTTTAATCATTACAGTCTTAGCTTGTGGGTTATTTATGCAGTCTTGCACAATCGCCAAAATAAGTGGAAAAGGTGCAGTTCCTGTTTTACTTAATCAGCCATCTCAGCAGATGCAATTAGTAGAACATATTACTGTAAAGAAGAATAGCAACTTTGACTGGACATCATCATTTGATGTTTCAGAAGTAATTGCAAAGAAGGTTGCAGAAAAACAACCTGATGCAGTAATCAACATTACCGTAACAATTAAAACAAGTATTGACAATTTCTTTATTAATCTATTTACATTAGGGCTTGCTCAATCAAGAAAAATTGTTGTTGATGCTGACTTAATGAAAGAGAAGAAATGAAACCAGCCCATAACAGCACATTGGCGGATATGGCGGGTGCAGTAGTAAATTGAGCATTTGTGCTACTAAAAAACTTTAGTGGTAAATTGACAGTTCTGTGCTTCTAATCCCGCCACATCGCCAATCTGCCAACCGTTAGTGCCAATACACATATACAATATAAATGAAAATATTACGTTATTATACTGTTACGTTATCATATGATTCATATACTTTACTTATTAATGATAAAAAAGGAGGAAGCTGAAAATCCAAAAAAGAGTAAGCATAACTTTAAAATTTAAAAGTATGGCACTTATTGAGATCATGAGAATGAAAAAATCAGACATTGAATTTCTTGTAGAAAGGTACAATGGTGCATTAGGCTCAACAGGAACTGGCAGTGGTCGTCCATGTGATGGTACTACTGTTCATTGTTGTTTCCCTGATATACCAACTGTGCAAATTCAAAAAGCAACTCCTGATGAATCTCCTTCTGGATTTAAATTAGTTGCTGGAGATTGTGAATTTGCTATTGGTCTTGAAGATTAAAGTTAAAAGGAGCAGCACATTTGCTGCTCCTTTTTTAATTTATTTTTTTATTATGAATTACGTTAAAGAAATATTAAATCGAGCGAATTCAAAACCATTCTTATTTTTATTAAATCTTGAAAAATACAGGTTTCTTGAAATTACAGATGATTTTTTCCCTTCTATTGCCCAAGTTATTAATTGGGAACTAAAAAAACAAATCAGTGAAATTGAAAAATATCCTGAATTGCTTAACTCTATTACTCATAAAATTAGTAATAATATTTTTAATATTTTGAAAATTCCATTAGTTTATTCTGCTAATATTCAATATAAAAATCATAATAAAGACTTTTTTTACCTTTCAGAAAAAGAATTATTATTTACAACTTTTAATTTATATAGAGAATGTGAAAGAATTGTAAATATCAGAATTGGGAGCAGTATTAATTATTTTAAAATGTTTTTTTTGAATTTAGAGATAAGTAAAGAAAATATTCGTCATATTTTTCAAATTAATGGTTCTCCAATTGAAATAAATTGGCCTCTTGGTGATTTTCATCATAATGGAAACACTCATACTAAAATTATATTTAGCTGTGGAAAAAGTTTAATGTATAAAACAAAAGATTTCACAAGTATTGATGTTTTTGAATCGTTTATAAGAAATCTTCATAAGAAAGGATATTCAATCCCTTACCTTTCAATTAAACGATTAGGAAAGGGCAATCATTATTTTGAAGAGTTTGTTGAATATTACCCTGTTAATAGCACAGAGAAAGTTGATGACTTTTATATTACACTGGGTAAATATTTGGCATTTTTTTATATTCTTGGTATATCGGATATAATCAAAGATAATGTTATTGCATATAATGGAATACCGATTTTTTTAGATCTTGAATGTATATTTAAGCCAACACTTAAAAATTCTGTGAATGATATATTGCCAGAAATAGAAGATATTTTTAAAGAATCTGTAATTGGAACCGGAATATTACCCTTTTTAACACCTAATAATGCTAATGATCCTGGTATAAATTTCGCGACAATAGGATCTAAAAATTTTTTTGAATATAATACAAAACTTGCGATTAATAATAATGGACAATTATATATTTATCAAGTTAAAAAAGAATTAAGACCGAACCATTTACCTTCTGAAACAATTTTACATTCTCCACAAGAATATTGCTCATTACTTATTAAAGGATTTAGAGACGCTGCTGCTTTTATTTTACAAAATAAAGAATGGCTACTTGAACAAATAATTTACATTTCAAAACAATCTAGTTGCACATCACGACTATTACTAAGACATACGAATATTTATTCCATATTATTAAATGAAAGTCTTCATCCGGATTTATTAATTTCAAGTAACGAACGGTGGCAGTTTTTTAAATATTTAGAACAAACATATGACCCCGATTGCTTTCCCATGCAATTAATACAAATAGAGAAAGAACATTTGTATAATATGGATATTCCTCTTTTTCAATATAATCCGGAGAATTTATTTGTAAAACACAAGCAAGATAATATTATTTTATTTAAAGAAACTGGTACGGAAGCAACAACAAGAAGAATTAATAGTTTTGATTCTAGTATACTAAATTTTCAGATATCTTTAATTGAAAAATCCATTGCTTGTATAGATAAGATAGATAACAATGCACTCAATGAAGTTAATAACAATAAATATTTATCTAAATATTATTATACTAATGAAAATATAATAAATTGTTCTAAATTAATCGGCGACAAAATTATTGATGATTCATTAGAAATAATTGATGGGTTTCAATGGATAGATATTTCTATCGGCAGATCAGGGCAGTGGGAGGTTGTTATAAAAAAACCTGGAATTTATGATGGTTTTGATGGTATCGGTTTATTTTATTTATATTTATACATCTCTACCGGAAACGAAAAGTATAAGCAAATATCTGAGTACTTACTAAAGATATCTCTTAAATCATTTAGTAATTTTAATCCTGAAAAATCTTTTTATTTATTTTCTCCTTATAATTATCCATTCTCATCATTGTATTTTATATGGCATTTTCAGGAATTACTTAATGTTCATATTATTGATATTGATGAGATTTTTAAAAATAAAGTAATACCATTCGTCAAAAAAAACATTTACGAAGATGTTAATCTTGATGTTGTTAATGGCTCTGCTGGTTTATTAGTTTTTTTATTAAATTATTACACTTACACCAATGCGACTTATATAGAAGAATGCGTTCATTTAATAAAAAATTATCTTATTGATATCTCCATAAAAGAGCAAAATGAAATATATTGGAATTCATATAAATTTAAAGGCCTTATTGGATTTGCACATGGAAATGCAGGCTTTTTATTTGCATTAAGTAAATTTCATGAAACTTTTGGCTATAATAAAAATGACATAGATTTTATACATAAAGTGATAAATAAAATTCAGAACAACTATGATAGTACAAATAAATCTTGGTTAGATTTAAGATATAAAAAGAAGACTATTGCCCCACCTTCTTGGTGTCATGGTTCTTCAGGCATTTTACTCTCTTATGTAAATTCCTATACATTTTTAAAAAAAACTGGTGTCGATCTTCGTATTCCTTATTTAATTGAATCTTCTGATCTGATAAAAAATAATTATACTAATACTTCTCATTGCCTTTGCCATGGTCTATTTGGAAATGCCTTGATATTAAATGAAATAAATTTAAAAGATACTCTCACAGAAATAATTAACAAAGCAAATAATCAACTAATTACAGAAGTAAATAGATATAGTATAAATCATCAATGGAAAACAGGATTTACTAATGGCAAATTTAGCTTAAATGGTCTATTCCTTGGCACATCAGGAATTGGTTATGCTTTATTAAAAATATTTATTAATAATAACATCCCTTCTGTTTTAACATTAGAATCGCCCAAAAAATATATTTTATGATAAAAATTATTTCATATCACTATTGTCCGATAAAAATCAAAAGTAGTAATTTTATTTATCAAAAATATTGATTTTATTGAGGTTGTTTTTTTAATTTGAAATATAAGCCCCCCCTTTTTTATTCTATGTATTGTCAAATTTTAAATGAAGTTGACAGTTAGGTGGTTGGTTTTCTTTTATCCAATCTTTCTCAGGATTCTCAAGAAACTTTATTAAATGTATGTAGTTGAACAAATGTAATCTGCAGAAACTTACAAGATTGGAAAATGCCCATCTTCTTTTGACCACTTTTTTTATGATGGTCATCAATAAATTGACGATGAGTATGCACCATATTTGTATTTTAATCGCATTTTCGTTATCTCCAAGAAAAAACTTCAGTGGAAAGTTATGCTTCAGTTGTTTAAACAATAGTTCTATCTGCCATCGTTTTTTGTAAATCAAAGCCACATGTCCTGCATCCATTTCCATCAGATTGGTGACAAATTCAAAGCAACGTTGATTTTCTTCATCCCAATAGGCGATTCGGCGCAATTGAATGCTTTTTTGTCGCACGCCTTTCTCTATTATATCAATGCTTATCATTTCGTCTTTTATCACCCCGGCATCCGTATGATCAGGAATTTCATTTTCTTCTATCGCACGATATACGGCATTGGACTTTAATCTTGTCACAAAATATATCCCCTGCATGTTAAACCGGTCAAAAACTTTGTAATCATTATACC
>BPGX01000020.1 GCA_026003255.1 Bacteroidia bacterium
CTCTTAAAGGCGAAAATGTTCCTAATGAATTACCGTGGATAGAAATAACGTTCAAAAACCCTACTGATAGTAGCATTGTAATTGAATTTCCATTTAACTGGCATAAGGAATTTATTCGAGACACCATATATTTTAAATTCAATCATAAAGTTACCGAAACCTACTACGTTGAATTATTCTATCCCAATAAAAAAGATACTGCAAATAATTTTATTCGCTCTCCGCAATACGTGTATCTGAATCCGCAAGAATCATTATCCATTGGAGCCTTTATTTACAATCCTATTTTAGAAAATAAATCGAAAGAAGAATTAACTTTTTCATTATGGTTTAGGTATCTACCATTACTAAAGGTAAAAAAAATCACCTCAGAGAAAGCAAATGAATTTATACAGTATAAGACAGAACCAATAACTATTTTAATAAAATAATTCAAAGCCCAAGTTCACCGCCTGGTCTTTCTTTTTTACTCAAAACCTGCTTCCTGCCCCTGCAATCCAAAAAAGTTATCAACAATCTCTTAGAATCTCTGCTAACTCCTTCTGGATGGCTTTCACTTTTTTTATTTTTTGTCATTACGTAAATATGTTTGCATTCAAATAGAATTTTGCCGGCAACCGTTTGGAAAAGGAGTATACGGGACATTACAAAGATGTATATGTAAGAGACCCGCAAGGAAACGCAATGGCGGTGTACAGGATTCGGAAAAATTCGTTATATTTGTATGAAATTCCAATGTATGGAAGTAATCGGTTAGGTGTTATTAAAGAAAAGATGTATTTGGTGAAAAAACATACTCAAAATAGTACAAGCATTACGAGTTTGCCGGTATTGCCTATACCACAATTAACTGCCTTTACAGGAAAACAAACCATTTACACCCTCGGCAAGAAGCACTACGAAAGCACCGACTGGCTCGGAAATGTGAGGGTAACTTATACAGATAAAAAGAGCTGGCAGCAGAATAAATTTGCCCTGAACGTGAGTAGTTCGTTGGATTATTATCCGTTTGGGAGTGTGATGGAGGGGAGGGGGCTTGAAATCACCAACTACCGTTTTGGCTTCCAGGGGCAGGAAGGGGATGATGAAGTGTTTGGCAAAGACAACCTGTGGGCATACAAATACCGCCTGCACGATGCAAGGCTGGGAAGGTTTTTCAGTGTGGATCCGTTGGCCGGGAAGTATCCTTACAATAGTGTGTATGCTTTTAGTGAGAATAGAGTGATTGACGGGGTGGAGTTGGAGGGGTTGGAAAAATCAAAACCAAAAACAAATGAAGGCAAGACAGCACTACAAATTTATGAGGAAAAATTCGGGAAAATAAATATTTATAATCCTGTAATCAAATATTCTCCAATGGGTAAAGGAAATAAAAGCGGAGCGACGGGGTGGGTTTTTGAACAATACTTCCATTCATCGAATTCTCAGTTGCAATTAGGTGCTTATGGAAATACTTATTCTCCTCCTATAACAAGGTTTGATAATCGAACTAATGGAAGAATTGATATAATTATTGGAGACAAAGTAAGACTAGGTACAATTAAGATGTCGTATATACCTAATAAGGATGAAAATGGTAAAAATTTGTATGCTACATACCAAATAGGTAAAGTAGACAACGAAGGAAATGAAATAATTTTAGAGGAGATAAATACAAATCAACCCGGAAGTATTTCGGTCTCGTTTTATTTAAATGAAGGAGAAAATTTATTTATTCGTTCAAAAGGAGGAAATACACAAACAAGCGTAGAGGCTCCAGTGCAACCAAACAATTCAGAAAGTGATGAAAATGAATAATGTAATACTACTATTCGTTTTATTCAAAATATGGATTGTTTCAATATCATTTCAAACAAATAGTGAAAAAATTGAATGGAGTGAATATAGAAAACTCACATTTAATGATTTTAAAGGAGTTCCGCCTGAAGGAGTTGAAAATATTTTTAAAGCTGTATCGACTATTGATATAAATATTGGGAGACTAGATTGGAATAGAAACTCTTTTAGTTTTCGAATTTTCGCAGAATTTTATTGTAATGAATCTTGGATTGGACAATTTGCAAGATCTAATAAAGTATTGATACATGAGCAAATACATTTTGATATAGCTGAAATATATGCCCGTAAGCTTAGAAGTAAATTAAATGGAAAAAGAATAAATAATAGTTCAAAATTTCTAAAAAACCTTAACAAAATACTAAATGATACAAGAGAGAAGATGCTGGCATATCAGCTTCAGTATGATAAAGAAACTGATCATTCAAGAAATTATGAAAAACAAAAAGAATGGAATGCCAAAATAGCTAAACAACTTAAATTATTAGAAAGATACAAAAATTCTAAGGTTACAATTTTCTTTAAAAATTAGAAAATATTTATAATGTTTCTTCAAAAAATCCGGCATTGTATTAGATTTTTATCCCGTTTATGTTTAAATGAAGTTTTTATGTAAGTTTGTATGAAATACCCCTCTTGACTTTGACACTTTCAGATGGTTTTTTAAACCGTTCAATTTCTTAATTCCTTGATTTTTTGGCGTTTTAAGTTTTTATTAATTCCTTTTTCAAATTATTTGTAGTGCGAATTATGTTAAAAAATATTAAAAATAATTTTTAACAATTAATTGTTATGCAAAACTTAAAAAATTTTTATCATCTTTGTAAATAAAATAACTTAGTCCGAAACAATTATGGCATTCTTCAAGTTCGATAAAAAACCCCAAGGCACTTACATCCGTATCGTTGAAAGCTATCGCCCCAACAAAAACTCTACACCTCGACACAAAACCCTTCTTACACTTGGCAAAGTAGAGGACATTGATGTCCAAAAATTTGTTGCCCTCATCGCCCGCATCTGCCAAATCAAAGGCATTCCAATGCCTGCCGAACTTGAAAACGTCTCTATTCATCACATCCAAGAGACAGCACGGCTTCAATACGGCATCATCGCCATTATTCGCTCTCTGTTCAAAGTTTTTCAATTAGATAAATTTCTCGCTTCTATCCAAACATCTTCTAAAACACAATTCTCTATTACTGACATTTTGGAACTGATGGTAGCCGACCGCATGCTGATGCCCTGCAGCAAATTGGCTTCATATCATCGTCAAACCGAGTATTTACAACACATTCCGCATACTCAAAAACAAACACACGCCTTACAACATTTTTACAGGACATTGGATGTCTTGGCAGACAATGAAGAGTCGTTGAAAGAGCATTTGTTTAAGGTGCAAAGAAACTTATTCAGCGACGAATTGGAAGTGGTGTTTTATGATGTAACGACCTTGTATTTTGAGAGCGAGCAAGAAGACGAACTTCGCAAGAAGGGGTATAGCAAGGATCATCGTCCGCACAAAACGCAAATTGTATTGGGCGTGTTGGTGGATGGTTTGCGGAATCCTTTAACATATCACATTTATGAAGGCAATCAATTTGAAGGACACACGATGGAGAAGGCAATAGAAGATATGAAAAACAAGTATGGCGTGAGCCGGATGGTAGTAGTGGCAGACAGCGGAATGATGAGCAAGCAGAACATTGAGATGTTGAAAAAATTTGAAGGTGTGGAATACATCATTGGTGAGCCGCTCAAACGCTTGACGGAAAAAGTGGTTGAAAAGCTAATAGAAAGCCATCAAGAAGATTACAAAGCGTTGGAAATAAAAGAGAAAAGAGAGGATGGAGAAATTGAAGAAAAGGTGTTGTGGAAAGAAATAGAAGAAGGCGGCAAGCGAATCATAGCGACATACAGCGAGCGTCGTGCGGCACGAGACAAAAAGAAACGGGAAGAAGAGATGAGAGAAGCACAGGCATTGGTAGAAAACATTGCCCAATTAAAGCAAAAAATGAAGCGGGGCAAAGGATTGAAATGGATAAAGTCAGAAGGCAGCGAAGAGATAAATTATGCGATAGATAAAGAGAAAGCAGAAAAGATGGCCAGGTATGACGGATGGAAAGCAATAGCCACGAACAGCGAAATACCTGCGGAAGAAGCGATAAAGCGATATCATGAATTATTTGAAGTGGAGCATTTTTTCAGGGCGATGAAGAGCGAGATGATGATACGCCCGATATATCATTGGACGCCGAAGAGAATAAGAGGTCATGTAGCGATGTGTTTTGTGAGTTATTTATTTTTGAATTACATCAGGATAAAGACAGGCGAGAGTTACGGAGCGATAAAAGAAGGGATAAGGAGCATGGAAGTATCAGAGATAAAAGATAAGAAAAACGGAGGGATGTATTACTTGAAAGGGAATATCAACGATACAGGCAAAAAAATACTGAAAACACTTGGAATAAAAGAGATAGAGAAAGATGTTATTGAGATAAAAGAGATGGAAAAATACATACAGGAATAGAAATGTAGTGCACAGCAAAAAATAATGATTGCTGATTATCAATTACTTAACATTAGAAAGTGTCAAAGTCAAGAAAAATTCTAAGGTTACAATTTTCTTTAAAAATTAGAAAATATTTATAATGTTTCTTCTAAAAATCCGGCATTGTATTAGATTTTTATCCCGTTTATGTTTAAATGAAGTTTTTATGTAAGTTTGTATGAAATACCCCTCTACGGCATCAGTCGTTTGGGGGTAGTGAAGGAAAACATGCTTTTAATGACCAAACCCACGCAAAATAACATCGGCATAATGTCATTGCCAATCCCTGTCAATATAGCCCTGAGCAAAAACGCACTCAAGCAAAGTATTTACCCCCTCGGCAAGAAGCACTTCGAAAGTACCGATTGGCTCGGCAACGTGAGAGTCACTTACACAGACAAAAAAAGCTGGCAGCAGAATAAGTTTGCCTTGAATGTGAGCAGTACGCAGGATTATTATCCGTTTGGAGCGGTGATGGAAGGCAGAAAGTACAACCTCACGGCATACCGCTATGCCTTCAACACGCAAGAACGCGTACCGGAATTAAATGAAAGCCATTACACGGCTTTGTATTGGGAGTACGACGGCAGATTGGCAAGGAGGTGGAATGTGGATCCTCAATGGCAAAGAATTCCCGAACAAAGTCCTTATTCTGTAAACAACAATAACCCGATACAGTATACTGATCCAGACGGAGAGATTGGAATTATTGGTGCTGCTATTGGGGCGGTTGTAGGTGCAGTTGTGGAAGTAGGTTCACAAGTTGTATCAAATGTGGCTCAAGGTAAACCCGCTTTCAAAAATATTGATTGGGCCGATGTAGTTATTTCTGCAGGAGAAGGAGCATTAGTAGGCTCAGGTGTGGGATTAGCTACGGTCGTTGTTGGTCAAACCGTGGGAGCATTCGCAAAAGCTGCTGTTGATTTTACTTCTGAAGATAACTTAGAGGTAGTTGGAGGTGACAAGGATTTAGGTGAAGCAGGAATAGATTTAGCCAGCAATTTAATTGGTAATACCATTGGTCGGTTTGGATTAGGAGATGCTATTTCTAAAAATGTCATAAGGGGCTTATCTAAAGGTAGTCCAGGAACGAGTAATATTTTTGGAAAGTTGTTGGTTGGTGAAATAGTTGGAGAGCTTACAGAAGGGGTCATAACTGGTGGAATATCAGGCGGTTTAATGATGTTGAAAAGTGAAGCTGATTTTAGGAAAGCTTTAAGGGAGGGAATTTTATTAAATGAAGTTGAAATTGTTGGCGATAAGAAGACAGGGACGTATTCCAATGTCGATAAGCAGTTTAAGAGTGAGATGGAAAAGAAAAACCCCGGATTTTTAAAAGGGTTGTTCGTAAGAAATAAAAAGGAGGAGTAATGAAAAGGTTTGTCTTACTAATTGTTCTTGCTGGTTATTTTATTTTTATTGGATATATAGTGTATGGACTTATCAACGAATATGTTTTGCAAGAGGAACCAGACTGGGATCAAATTGGAGTTGAAAATGTTGGCACGGTTTATAAGATAAGTCTTGGTAGGGGTGGTGGAGCATTTATATGGCATTTTGTGGATGGAAAAAAATATCAGGCCTTTGATGGAACGCATTTTTATGGTATGGTAATAGGCGATAAGTTTAAGATACTATATGACCCTTTTAATCCTGAAAAATTTAAGACGAAAAGTTGGGAACCTGTTTTTCTGGAAGATGAAGAAACTATCGAGGTTACTGGTGAAATAACAAAAGTAAATGATCATACGTGGTGGTCAAAGGGTAAAATCCTTTTTACTTATCAGGTAGATGGAAAGTTTTTTAAGCGAGGACAACATTTAGCTCCGAATTACAAAGAATATTATCCCAACTTAAAGGAAGGAAATAAGTATTTAGTACGTTATTGGGTTAAAAATCCTCAGAGAGCTATTATTTATTTAGATAAACCACAAGGAAAATGAAAGTTTTGCTGAGTTTGTTTTTGTTTGCAATAACCTTTTTTGCTCAAACCCAAGAAATGAAAACCTACACGGATAATGAAACAGGCGTATCAATCAATTATCCTTCCACCTGGGAATACCGGGAGAACCCCCGCACAGTATTTATCTTAATCCGTCCCTTAGAAAAGGAAGGGCAGGTTTTTAGAGAAAACGTAAACCTGATAATCAATGACGATCAGGACTTAACATTGCAGGAATATACCGGAGTTGCCAAGATGCAGCTAAGAAAGCAATTACAGGGCTACAAAGAGCTATCAACCGAAACAGTTGAATTGGGAGGTAAGCAATATACCCGGATCATCTACCAGCACAGCATAAACAACCTTTCTCTACAAGTGGCTTATTATATCTTGCTTCAGAATGGAAAAGCATATAATCTGACCTGTTCATCTACGCAGATTGATTTTGAAAAGTACCTTCCTGTTTTTGAAAAGATGGTAAGCAGTCTTACCGTTAGGGGGTAGGTAATGGGTAATGTACCGAAATAGCACTTTTAAGGTTTAAAGGGGTTTATTTGGCTGAAAAACAGGAGATTGGTGTACAGGTTATATAAAATAGTTTTGGGTATTCATGGTAATAAAAGGTAAAATTGCTTAATAGAGAAGCTTAAGATGAGTAATTACGTTGTAGGTGTTTCAAAATGGCACCTGCCAAATGAACTGTAAATATTGCAAACCAAAAAAGTTAATAACAATTTCTTATAATCTCTGCTAATTCCTTCTGCATGGTTTTCACTTTTTCATTTTTTGTCATTCAGTAAATATGTTTGCATTCAAATAAAATTTTACCGGCAACCGAATGGAGAAGGAATATACCGGCCACTACAAAGACATCTACCTAAGAGACCCGCAGGGAAACGTAATGGCAGTGTACAGGATTCGGAAAGATTCTTTATATTTGTATGAAATTCCCCTCTACGGCATCAGCCGTTTGGGGGTGATTAAGGAAAACAAACTATTAAAAGTTAAAACTGCGCAAAATAACACCGGCTTTATGTCATTGCCAATCCCTGTCAATATAGCCCTGAGCAAAAACGCACTCAAGCAAAGCATCTACCCCCTTGGCAAAAAACATTACGAAACCACCGACTGGCTCGGCAACGTGAGAGTGACTTATACAGATAAAAAGAGTTGGCAACAGAATAAATTTGCTCTGAACGTGAGCAGTTCGCAGGATTATTATCCGTTTGGGAGTGTGATGGAGGGTAGGGATCTTGAAATCACCAACTACCGTTTTGGCTTCCAGGGGCAGGAAGGGGATGATGAAGTGTATGGCAAAAACAACCTGTGGGCATACAAATACCGCCTGCACGATGCTAGGTTAGGACGCTTTTTCAGTGTGGATCCGTTGGCGGATAAATATCCATATAACAGTGTTTATGCGTTTAGTGAGAATAGGGTGATTGATGGGGTGGAGTTGGAGGGGTTGGAATATGTATCTGCTGCAAATTGGGCTAATAGTAACCTTATTGGTTGGCACTTTGGTACTCGAGGTTGGTATTATTCCTTTAGCAATTATAGGAAGAAGAATATAATTGAAAAACTTAATAATGAAATATATTGCTATGAAAGTGTTTTGCTTTCTATGGCACAAGGCAATAAAATTGTTGCTGAATATTTACAAAGAAATAATATACCATTATCACGGGTAGATGCAGTAAATTGGTTTAAAAAGGGAGGAAAATATCATAAATTTATTAAACCAACAGAAGCTTATAAAGTTAAAAAAGGGGATATTTTATTTAAAGGAGGTTTTGCAGCGTGGGCAGGACATGCAGCTATTGTTAATTCTGACCCAATTTTTTCGAATGATGGTAAAGAGTTTACTCTAGAAGTATTATCAACCAATGTAGGTGAAGATAATATATTTGGTGTCAAAAAATATACTTTTATTCAAAGCGAAGATGGTGAGTGGGTTGAAAAGGCATCTGGACAACTTTTAATTGGATTTGGAAGAATAGATGAAAAAGGAATTATGAAAGAATATCAAGAGAGTAATAAAGATAATGACAATTTAGAGAGTCAATCACAAGAAAATAATGTCAGAGAAAATGAAAATAATCCTGAAGAATAGAACAAATGCTACAAGTACATTTTTGTTTAGTAATAAAAACAAAACGATATTAATAATAATATTGATTTTTGTTTTTTTCTTTAGTAGTAGGCAGGACAAATCAGCATATCAACAAAAAGTATCATATTTTTTAAGAAAATATGTGAGTAACTATACTTTAAAAAAAGATAATCTTTCTATGTTTGAATGGAGATTAGAAAAAATTGATAGTTCTTATACTTGGAAAAAAAAGATAATAATTCAAACAGAACAAAATCACCACATTTACATATTTTTTTACGAATATAATTCAATAAAAAAATGTTACAATGCATATCAGTCATTAATAGATTGCTTTCCTACAGAATGTTTAAAGCTAGAAGAAGGGAAAAATATACAATCTACTAAAACCATTCCATCGTTAGTTATAATAAATAAGAATAGTATAACAATTGCAACTACTCATTGCATATCAAAAGATTTAGATTTATGGAATTTCTTAAAAAAATCTTTAATAATAGAATTTAAAGACATGGAAAGTAAAATTTTACAAGCAGATTGCGGTGGGCCAATAGAATGGCTCTTGTTAAATAAATAATATTTTTTTAAAGGTAAAATATGCTGATTGAATTAAAGAGTTATATTTGACAGAACTTCCCCTCTACGGCAGCAGCCGTTTGGGGGTGATCAAGGAAAACAAACTTTTAAAGGTTAAAACTGCGCAAAATAACATCGGCGTAATGTCATTGCCAATTCCTGTCAATATAGCCATGAGCAAAAACGCACTAAAGCAAAGCATCTACCCCCTCGGTAAGAAGCACTACGAAACCACCGACTGGCTCGGCAACGTGAGGGTGACCTACACCGACAAAAAATCCTGGCAGCAAAATAAATTTGCCTTGAATGTGAGCAGTTCGCAGGATTATTATCCGTTTGGAGCGGTGATGGAGGGGAGAAATCTTGAAATCACTAATTATCGTTTTGGCTTCCAGGGGCAGGAGGGAGATGATGAAGTATATGGCAAAAACAACCTGTGGGCATACAAATACCGCCTGCACGATGCAAGGCTGGGAAGGTTTTTCAGTGTGGATCCGTTGGCTGATAAATATCCAAATAATAGTTCTTATGTTTTTGTGGCAAATATGCCAATTATTGCAATAGACCATGATGGTAAAGATGTATACTTAATCATTTACACAACTGCTGAAGGTGAATCTGGCCATGCGGCTATTGCCGTTGAAAATTATAAAGCGATTGAAATAACTGTTATAGAAAATGGTATAGAAATAAAAAAGACTATTTATGAAAAAACCGGAACCTTTACCTTTTATGAATTTGGACCCGATGTTAAAAAACCTATTAAATCATTAGTTTTACCAGTAAAAGGATTTTATGGTAAAATTGAAAACGTTACGATAGATGAAATTATAAACAAAAATTTATCTACTTATGAATCAGATGAAAATAAACCAAATGGACCTAATGGTGTAATTAAATTTACAACTACCCCAGAAACAGATTTGAAAATAAAAGAAAAGATTGAAAGAAAAATAGCAAGTAAAGAAAAGTATAAAGCCCTGAAAAATAATTGCTCCGATTTTGCTATGGAGCCAGTTGAAGAAGCAACAGAAGAAAATATTTCTTCGGATTCAAAGGAAAATATAGACATACCGATACTTGGCACAAAAAAAGTAACTACTCCAAATGCTTTATACAAAGCAGCGGTAAAATCTAAAAACGCAACAGTCGTGAAAGATCCAAAAGGAGAACAAAATAAATCATACAGACAAGCCAGAAAAGGAGAATAGGTTATGAAGTCAAAAAAACTTATAATCCTTATTACAATGATTTTATTGTACACTCCAATAATCGGACAAAATAAATATAAAATTGAGAATTTAGAAATTGATTCGATAATTCTAAAAGAATATGAATATCATAAAAGAATATGGATATTAAAAACAATAATAAAAGATCAAAAAATAAAAAACAGTATAATTACAAAATATATAAATAAAAATAAGAGTGTTTACATCCTTAAAATAAGAAAGAAATATGCTTTAACAATTTATTTTAAAAATGGAGATGAGATTTCCATAGCTATTAATGGGAAATATTTTACGCCTTCTAATTCTTCAGGTTGGTATAAAATGAAAAAGAATTTGATAAAATATATCCTTAAAAACAATATTAATGAAAGTATTTAAAAAATGTTTAAACGAGAAATATTGTAATACTCTATAAAATTAGACACAAATTAAAGTAGTAAAATTTTAACTTTAAACAGAAGAAAAAAGTAAACTTTTTAAATCGGCTTTATGTCCTTATGCCCCAAACATAATAACCAAAACACTGCCCGGTTGGGGATGCAGACGCAAAATTGCTTATTGGCAAAACTCGTTTATCGAAACTGTCCCATACCACTTTACTCAACTATGTTAATAATGCATAATACTATTGCACAAAATCTAAATCCCAAGTATTACACCCTTGGCAAAAAACACTACGAATCCACCGACCGGCTCGGCAACGTGAGGGTGACCTATACGGATAAAAAGAGCTGGCAGCAGAATAAATTTGCTTTGAACGTGAGCAGTTCGCAGGATTATTATCCGTTTGGAGCGGTAATGGAAGGGAGAAAGTACAACCTCACGGCATACCGCTATGCCTTCAACACGCAAGAAAGAGTACCGGAATTAAACGAAAGCCACTACACGGCTTTGTATTGGGAGTATGACGGCAGATTGGCAAGGAGGTGGAATGTGGATCCGGAATTCAATAAATTTAAAAGTATCTCTTTGTTTAGTGCTTTTGCTGATAATCCATTTATTTTTCAAGACAAAAAAGGTAATACCGTAAAAGCTATAAATGAAAAAGCAGTTGAGGTGATAGACCAAAAAATTGAAAGTTTTGGAGGAGAAAGGTTTATGAAAAAACTGGGGATTTTTACTAATGATATAAATTTTGAAAATGATAAAGGAGAACTGATTAAAGGAGCATTTTATGAAGCCATTACGGATAGAGATGGTAATAGAGCGGAATTATTAACATTTAATCAATTTAAAAGGAATGTAAAGGAATTTAATTTGACAAAAGAACAAATAAATGATGCTTATACATTATATAATGCCATTATGAGAAAAGAAACCATAGAAGTTTTGGTAGTTCAGAAAGGTAGATCATCAGCATCTAGGATTGATGGAGGAGGCAGTTCACTTCCTTCCAAGGTTGTAGGTGTAAACAGGAGACCATCCTATA
The DNA here is from genome assembly GCA_026003255.1 of Bacteroidia bacterium. Lineage (GTDB taxonomy): Bacteria > Bacteroidota > Bacteroidia > B-17B0 > Aurantibacillaceae > BPGX01. Next base: position 11,677 of record BPGX01000020.1, read on the forward strand.
ATTATAACTATGATATATTTGTTGCAGAATACAAAAAAGATCCTGAGGGAACAATTGACAAGTATACACGAGGAACTGGATATGGTTTCTTGAAATTTAGGAATAATCCAGAAGAAAAAGAGTCACATAATTATGGCCAGATAGGGACTATAATATTAGATGGAACCGGAAGAACCAACAATCAACTTGGACAAATGTTGATGCAATCTATAAACGAATATTTCAAATGATAAGAATAATTCTTTTATTATTGCTTATGGTGAATAATTTTAGTCATTCAATTGTCTTGGCCCAAAGTGTGTATAAAATTTATGGGGAAGCAAGCAAGGTGGTAGATTGTTATTTTTTCTTTTATATGATAAGATGTGGTTATACAGGACTAAATATTAAATATATCTATACCAAAATTATCCCGGATAATAAGAGTGAAAATTTAAGTTCTCCTTATCGGTTTTCAGTAAAAGAATATAAAATAAATTTACCTGATGGAACTTATTATTATTACGATACGAAAGACAGTACAAAAAGAAAATTGGATAAAAAATATTTAATTTTTAAAGGTACATTTAAAGATTCATTGGCCCAAGGAAGATTTGAACTATTCTATCGAGATAAAAAAACAAGAAAAATAAATCAAAAGCTTATATTACATTTTAATAAAGGCTTTAAGGAAGGCCCGTTTTATTATTACGAATATGAAATATATGATTGGTTAATTTTTAATTGGAGAGTATTATCTGTGTATGAAGAGGGTTATTTCAAAGGAGATAAATTAGATGGAATTATCCTTAGGTATGTAAATTCTACAAGAAAAAGTAATAAAAAATTGAAACTAAGTGAAATTTCAATGTATGAGGGAGGCGTTTTAAAATCCTGGGCGTTGTTAAAAGAGCCATATAATAGATGGAATCCTGAGAACGAGCCAAAAGTATTTTATTCTATTAGGCAGGATCTTTGTGAGCAATGTACTAAAAATTACGAAAAAATGGATCCCAACTCAGATTATTCAGAACTTTGTATAGAACAATTGTATAATGCAATGAGAGAAAAATATCAGGAGAGATACAATTTTATTAGAGTAAAAAAAAGATTATTAAGAGAAAGAAAGTTGATGAAAAATAAAAAAGAGGATGAAGAATAATTAATAATAGTATTAGTGTTTGAATAATTAACCTCTGAATATAGGGCAGCAGCCGTTTGGGGGTAGTGAAGGAAAACAAACTTTTAAAAGTTAAAACTGCGCAAAATAACATCGCC
>BPGX01000021.1 GCA_026003255.1 Bacteroidia bacterium
CTTTGCTTTAGTGCGTTCTTGCTTTGGGCTATATTGACAGGGATTGGCAATGACATTACGTTGGTGTTATTTTGCGTGGGTTTGGTCATTAAAAGTTTGTTTTCCTTAATCACCCCCAAACGGTTGCTGCCGTAGAGGGGAAGTTCATAAAAAAATAAACCGCATTATATGCAACTAAGAAATACAAATATAAAATGTATCTTTAATCTATATGTTTTTATTTTCCATGATAAAGATATTCAACACATAAGTTTTTGGTATTAATTACTATTTCAAAAACTCCTCCTTTCTTCCTTTTAGCTTGCCCCCAAACGATAAGATAATCATCTATTTTCATCATTTTAAAAGGCGTTTGTTTTCTTATCTCTTTTTTCCCATAAGTAAAATATAGTACAACTTTTATTATTTTTATAATCTCTTTCTTTTCTAAATTTAAAATCTTATTTAATGATTCATTATTGCTAGGTTCCTTGATTTGGGCTTTATGAAGAATTTCATATGCTCTGATACTATCCTGGGATTTCATAATACTTTGACCATTTGACTTAATTAAATAAATAAATGTAGCTATTAAAAAAACAATTCTTTTCATAAAATGTTTTTTATTCCCGTTCCTTTAATATTTTTCTATATTCCTTTTTAAATTCCTTTCTTATTTTTCTATATTCTTTTATTTTTTGATTCCTTTCTTTTTTAGAAATTTCTTCTTCCATGGCATGGTTTGTATTTCTCTTTTCTGGGTCACTTGGGTCACTTGGTAAATCTTCTGAAATTACACTTACTTCTTCGGTTACTGGATCATATTTTTTTAACAAACCACTTGGGGTAGTAATATATTCAGGAACGCCTTCATTCTCTGAGAAATTTATATCATCTGGGGAAAAATTATTGTTGTCATAGCGGTAATCATATGCTCCATGCGAATGTATACCAGCTACAGCCTTTCCTTCTCTTTTTTTAACACGGTTTGGTGGAGCACCAGACTTTGTTCCTCTTTTAGGATTATTATATGTATATTTTGTCTTTCCATCTTTATCCATATATACGTAAATTGTTGCTGAATATTCTCTATTCTCTATAATTGAAAAAACTCCATAGTATTTCCCGAAATTTAAAGCAGCTTCTGTTGCTGAATTAAATGGTATACCTGGCTCCAAGCCTTCCAATTCTACCATATCTATAACCCTATTGCCACTAAATTGATACATACTATAAAACGGATACTTCCCGGCCAACGGATCCACACTGAAAAACCTCCCCAATCTTGCATCGTGTAGGCGGTATTTGTATGCCCACAGGTTGTCTTTGCCAAACACTTCATCATCCCCTTCCTGCCCTTGGAAGCCAAAACGGTAATTGGTGATTTCAAGATTTCTCCCCTCCATCACACTCCCAAACGGATAATAATCCTGCGAACTGCTCACGTTCAAGGCAAACTTCCATTCTTCCAACTCTTTTTGTCCGTGTAAGTCACTCTCACGTTGCCGAGCCAGTCGGTGGTTTCGTAGTGCTTCTTGCCGTAAGAGTAAATGGTTTGTGTACCGGTGAATGGGGAAAGATTCGATAAAGGCAGGGTAACCGAAAGTGCCGGAGTTGGGCTTTGGGTGGTATGTTTGTTAGCCAAATGCATCTTTTCCTTGATCACCCCCAAACGGCTGCTGCCGTAAAAAGGTATTTATAATGCAAATGTTTAATTTGTAAATTTATACTTATTTGCAAATATCATAATAATCATAAGGAGCTAAATATACAGTATCATTTTTTAAAAAAATTTTTGCAGTAGAAAAACTCAACTCTTTTTGTTTTTCGCTTTTGTATTTTACTTTAAATACTAAGTCATAAAATTTTATATCCTTATATAGCTTTGTTTTTGTACTTATATAATTTTTATAGTCCTTAATTGTTATGTAATATCCTTTATTCAATATATGATAAATAATATTCGTATCTTTTAACAATTCTAACGTTTCTATTTTTCCTATACATTCTAAAGAGTCTCTAATTAGAATTAATTTCATGTTTTTATTTAAATTTAGGGGGGCACTTGTACCTCTATCCTCAAATAATAAATAATACCATTCATAATTCATTGAAATTTGAGGGTGGGAATATGTCCCTGAAATTTTTAACCAATCCTTGTAATCTTCTCGAGCCGATAAGATTGTTTTATATACTCTTGCACAAATTTCTGCTGTATCTCCCCACTCCGTCACATAATACCAGCAAAAAGTAATTTTATTTTCTTTAACATTTTTCAATGGACCACGTAATTTCTTTAATATCGTCTCGTCTTTTACATCATACTTAATATAATCTTCGATTTCTTCATATGCCAATTCTTTCATCGTCTCTTCACTTCTGGGTATAAACCACCCTACCACCTTGAAAAGAAAGTAAAACAATATGAAAATCAATATTTTTTTCTTAATCTTCCAGTATTTTAACCTTTCCTTCATAATAAATTGGATAAGAATCCCCTCCATAATATACTATCTTAAATCCTATACCAGATCCAGGTGGTTGACATATTACAAAAGATCCATATACATATTCTCCTATAATAGTAGCAATGTTTCTACTCCAATTTTTTGGATCTTTCCAATCATGCATCTCAAAATTAAACATCCCTGCAGATTTATTTAATAAAGCAGGATTATCAATACCGGAATTTAATGCAATTTCTGCTTCATTAGTTTTACCGATCCTTTGTAAAGTGATTGTTCCATGCACAAGTGCATCGTCTATATTACTGAAATGATCACGGGAATCTAGTTTTACTTTAGCTATACCTTTTTCATTAAAATCACTTAATTTCAACTTGCTTAAATCAATTGTCTCCAGATGAACGGTAACAGGTTTACCGCCACCGAACATATAGTGCATTTTTGCTTTCCAAAATGTAAATTTTTCTTTATGCTCTTTTTTTTCTTCCACAACTACCTCCGGCATCTTTTGTCCATAATCCACCCACTTGTTGTTTTGCCATAACCATACATGTTCCGGTCCTTCTTCATTTCCTTCAACGGGTGCAGTTTCAAGTTGATTTTCCTCCGTACCCGGTTCTCCCGGCTCCAGTCCTTCTAACTCTACCTTATCGATTAAACGATTGCCGCTAAATTGATAAAAACTATAAAACGGATATTTATCCGCCAACGGATCCACACTGAAAAACCGTCCCAACCTTGCATCGTGCAGGCGATATTTGTATGCCCACAGGTTGTTTTTGCCAAAAATTTCATCATCTCCCTCCTGCCCCTGGAAGCCAAAACGGTAGTTGGTGATTTCAAGATTCCTCCCCTCCATCACACTCCCAAACGGATAATAATCCTGCGAACTGCTCACGTTCAGGGCAAACTTATTCTGCTGCCAGCTCTTTTTGTCTGTGTAGGTCACTCTCACATTGCCGAGCCAGTCGGTGGTTTCGTAGTGCTTCTTGCCGAGGGGGTAGATGCTTGTTTTGGCGGGTGGTTTACTTGCCGTAACAATCACCGGTGTGGCGATGCCGTTTTTCGTGGGTTTCTTCATCAATAAGCGGTTTTCTTTCATAACGCCCAATCGCTTCTCTCCATACATCGGAAGCTCTGTCAAAAATAAGGAATCTTTTGCAATTCTGTACACTGCTATGACGTTTCCTTGCTGCTTATGATAATTGTCTGTTTTACTTTATTGTTCAAAATTTTAGTTGTAACATAAAATTTACGACTTATCTGGTGTTCTAAAACAGTAAGGTGTTTTTATAAATTTCAATAAATAATTTGTTCATTGAAGGTGTCTAAATTTATGAAACCATTCTTTTTCATTAGATTATTTAAATTTATAAACTCTTTATTAAATTTTTTCATATTTTTTAACTCCTCCAGCAAATGATCCCTCTTTTTTAATTGGCCTAAATTATGATATATTGTAGCATATGAAGCTTTTATAAAAAAATTATTTTCGTGAGCTTCTAAATATTTTTTTGAATATTTTAATCTATCAATATTCACTGTATCGTCCCAAAGGACTTCTACTCCATCAAAAATGTCATATTTCAATAATGTATCGGATAATTCATACAACACTTCTTTATCTTTACATTTATATAAAAGTTCTTTTTTCATCTCATTGTATCTTTCCTTTGTTTCATAGTAATTTTTGTAATAAACTAATGAGTCAAGATAGATTAACATTATACATTTTTTAAAAGACTGTTTTTGAAAGAATGAGTCAGGATATTGAGAAATACATTCATATCCACCTATTAATGAGGAATAGATATATTCTCTTAAAAGAATATTAATCTTTAAATTGCTTTCTATAGAATAATCTATCTGAACACAATTTGAACAGCTTGAACATGAATCAGTATTAATTATTATCAAATAACGATTCTGAGAATTGCATGAATTTAAGTGTGCAATCAAATATATAAGAAATAATCCAATTTTCAGCGTCATTTTATGATTATATTTAATTGTTCTTTGAATTTCCACTTGCTGTGCTCTCTTCATTTGATTCATTATACAATTTTTCAAACTCTACAATTATTACTTCTCCTTTTCCTATAAGTTTATCCCATTCAACATAATCTTTGATAATAGAGATAAAATTTTTTTGAGTATCTGATGAATTACTTTTTAAATTAGTTTCATCAATAGTTACTCCTTCTTCAATAGATTCAAACTGTGATGATCCAACACATAACAGGCACCCATCAGATGCACCTTTAACATGAAATTGTATTGCAGTTCGTTTTATTTTTGATCTTCCTTTCATGCCTTCTATAGTCTGATCATTAATGTTTTCTAAATTACGTAATTCAAGAACATAGTCTTTTTGTCCCCATCTATCTTTTATTTTCCCCAAAAATCTATCTCCATCATTTATAACATCAAATGTAACTTCTGTAGGTTCCTGATCCGGTTGATCTTTATTTCCACGATATGCTATTCGTGTAAAATAAAATGTCGCACTACACCCATATTGATTTGTAACAATTACTTCGTAAACTGGCACTATTTTTGTGTAGCCTTTAAGCTCTGGGTTAGACTTAATTTCACTTGATGAGAATAAGTTTATTTTCGTTGTTCCAACTTTATTTATTGTCACTTTCACAATCACAGTATCTCCTGATGGGTCTGAAAAAACTAATGGATTATTAAGTTCAAAAACATAAGGACTTAAATCAGGATATTTAGCTAAATATTTATCAACACTCATCCATCTTCCCACCCTTCCATCATAAAGCCTAGCTCCGAAATCATAAGCATTTCCTGCACCGTATATTTCATTAACCTTTTCTTTGTCATTAAAGCCGTAACGATAATTTACAGAACCTTTTCTCCTCCCCTCCATCACACTCCCAAACGGATAATAATCCTGCGAACTGCTCACGTTCAAAGCAAACTTGCCATTGCTCCAGACTCTTTTTATCCGTATAAGTCACTCTCACGTTGCCGAGCCAGTCGGTGCTTTCGTAGTGTTTTTTGCCGAGAGGGTAAATACTTTGCTTGAGTGCGTTTTTGCTCATGGCAATGTTGACAGGGATTGGCAATGACATTACGCCGTTTTTATTTTGCGTGAGTTGGGTCATTCATAATCTGTTTCAAATCTTCAATTAAAGATTAATCTCTATCGTTCATGCTTGGGGATATTCATAAATCAGTTTTAATTTGCCTTCTTCAATAACTTTATATACTTCTTTATAAAGAAATTCATCATCCTCACGCTCTATTATAAAAAATTCTTCATCATTTATTCTGAATGCTTCTATTTTATTTATCGGATATGATTTACCATTTTTGCATTTCCATTTCATTGAATTAAAATCGTATTCAATATTATCAGTCGATTTATACTGCTTTCTTTTTAATTCGTGATTACTTAAATAATTAAATTTATTATCTTTTTTATATTTAAAAACCATATCAATGATTGTATCCGAAATTAACACAATTGAATCATTCTGATATAAAAATTTACATCGACCTGCATAATATCCAAAATCACAATTTAACTCTCCTCCATATATAGCAAAAACATCCTTATTTATTGAGTCACAATAATCAAGATTATCAACAATTAATTTTATAACTTTATTATTTTTAGTATAAATTGCTAATGTATCGCCTATGTTTGGTAAATAAATATTTTGATTCAACATAAAATCTTCAATATTTACATTAAAAAAAACAACTGGCAATGTTCCAATCTCAGAAACAACAAGATTCTGACTAAATTTATCTTTATACTTCTCTAAAATTTCTAAGTATTCTTTTGGTGGTACATTTTTATTGTATTTTAAAATAAACTCATTCTTCTTATATTCTTTATTTTCTTTAACATTTTATTTTCAATAATTGATGAATGAATGAGAGCTTTCTTTTCTTTCTTTTTAATATTTTTATCTACTTTGTTGCTATCAAAAAATAACATATTAAGTCCTATAAATAAAATCACTCCTAAAAATAAAATTTTTATTGTTGTTCTTATCTTTTCCATAATCCTGTATGTCCATGGTTATTATGCGCATTATTAAAGCTAAATCGTGCATCTCCTGCTGGAACATGATATGGCTTTGGTTTTCCTGCACCTTTGGGGTATAAATTAACAGGGAATTGCTTATTTCCCGGACTTAAAATACATCCATTTAAAGAGCTTGGTAAATAAAATGTCCTAAACCCATTTTTATATGCAATATCTGTAAATTTCTGTACTCTTATTTCTAATTCTTCAACCGGATATGAGCTTGAAAAAATATTTTTCCCCTTCGCATCAAATATCACCCAATCAAACTGACTACCTGCTTTGTGTGATAAGTGTGGCTTAAATGTTTGTCCGTATCGATTTGAAAAATCCCCAAAACTGACATACTCCCCCGGATTATTTATTGAATATTCTATTGCACTATTCATCGCTCCTGCTATAACAAACGGATCTCCATACTGGTCGTTCCCTTCATAATTATATATTTTATAACCAACCTGACCTACCATAAATTCTCCTGAAGTCCCTATTCTCTTTGTTACAGGTAATTCTACCATTCCATATTCATTAGCCTCCTTAAGTTCAATACTTCCGGATTGATTCTCAGGATTAGATAAATATATTCTTAAATATTTTTTACCATTGCTTTCAAACGCATGAGCTGCGGCAGGCACTGTTCCGGCTTTTGGTGTTCCATCTTCATTGAAACCCTCCCAACGATAGCCGCCATTTTCTCCTTGAACAGGATTTCCATTTTGATCTTCTATTCTTTTCCACTCCAACCCCTCCAACTCCACCCCATCAATCACCCTATTCTCACTAAACGCATACACACTGTTATACGGATATTTATCCGCCAACGGATCCACACTGAAAAACCTTCCCAGCCTTGCATCGTGCAGGCGGTATTTGTATGCCCACAGGTTGTCTTTGCCAAACACTTCATCATCTCCCTCCTGCCCCTGGAAGCCAAAACGGTAGTTGGTGTTTTCAATACTTCTCCCTTCCATCACACTCCCAAACGGATAATAATCCTGCGAACTGCTCACGTTCAAGAGCAAACTTATTCTGCTGCCAGCTCTTTTTGTCCGTATAAGTCACCCTCACGTTGCCGAGCCGGTCGGTGGTTTCGTAGTGCTTCTTGCCCATCGTATAAACGCCTGGCTTGGTTGTGTTCTTGCTTTGGGCTATATTGACAGGGATTGGCAATGACATTACGCCGATGTTATTTTGCGTGGGTTTGGTCATTGATGGTATTTATAATACTAGTTTTTTTTCCTTAATCACAATCCATTCGTTATTAATTAGTTGAAATACAAAACAGTGCTGCCATTCAAATCGTCCCCTTATGTCACGTGCAGTGTATAAAACAAAAACCAAGGCAAAACCTTTTTTTGAATAAAGTACATCCGAAAATTGTATTAGCAATGGATTGTAATGTATTGTATCTTCTCCTTTTATTTCTGTTTTATCTATCCATAAATCCGCTGATTGACAATAATCGCAATATTGATATTTAATAGTACTATCAAATTGGCAATTTACTATTGTATCATCTTTTACCTTATAAAACTTCATGCTTTTAAGAGATGAATCTTTAACATCGTTAGCAAACCATTGTTTAATCATATGAGGAGTAAATAGGAATGTATTTTTAACTAAAAGAAAGTTCCAAGCATATTTTCCTTGTACACTTTCTTTTATTCCCATATAATTTGTAACAGAATCAAAAGGATGTACATAATGATATTTAATCTCACCTTTTTTTACATTCAAATTTATTAATATTTTTTCATAAATTAAACAATCGTCTGTTTGAGCTAAAACAGGTAAGAAATATAATTTTAATAAAACTAATCCTAATTTGATTGTATTTTTATTTTTCATCATTCAACTTCCAAAGTTTTCAAAATATTTGTTCCTTGTAAATTGTATGGCAACTTATCAGGAATACTTGCTCCTATAATATTTACATTTTTTGGAATTGTGTTTTTTCCTGATTCAATTTTGAATTTATAGTTATAATCTAAACTTACTTGCACACCAAACCCAAAAACTTCTATATCAGTTCCCCTATGACCTGTTCCGGTAACTTTCCACTTTTGTTTGCCTAAAATAATATTATCTCCTGATTCAGGAATTCTGAAACCATTTTTATCATATACATATTGACCAGTATTTTTCCCTTCGTTAGTAACCTGATCGCCGTAATGTCCATATTCATGAAGAATTGTTAATGCCACACCTAATGTTTGTGTAGCTAGTTCTTCTTTGTTTGAAGGGTCAATTTTAGCAAGTTGCTTAATTATTTCCACACCAAAAACTATTCCGTCTTCACCTCCTCTTGCCCCAGGATAATCAAGAATCTCAATGATAGGCCCCTCTCCAAATTCTGTGTGTTTTAATATTTCTTCTTTTGTAAAACCTGTTGTATTTGATATAGCTTCAAGAGCTTGAGGATTGTCTTTTATCAGATTAGAAATATTTTTAACTATTTTCTCAAATCTTGCAATATCAAGCTTAGTTAATCCATTATTCTTTAACATCTGTTCATCATACTTTAACTTAAAATTTCCATTCTTATCAATGAAAAGTAAAGGATTGTTTCCAGCATAAACATAAGGTGATTGTGTAGGAGTTTCTTTTAAAAGTATGTCAGTTGTATAAGTTCTGCCTAATCTCACATCCAGCCACCTATCGCCCATATCTGCCACGTTTCCAGAGCCTTGCACTTCATCAATCTTTTCGTGCCCACCATAACCAAAACGGTAATTGATGGTTTCAAGATTCCTCCCCTCCATCACACTCCCAAACGGATAATAATCCTGCGAACTGCTCACGTTCAAAGCAAACTTTCCATTGCTCCAGCTCTTTTTATCCGTATAAGTCACTCTCACATTGCCGAGCCAATCGGTGGTTTCGTAGTGTTTTTTGCCCATCGTATAAACGCTTGGCTTGGTTGTGTTCTTGCTTTGGGCTATATTGACAGGGATTGGCAATGACATTACGGCGATGTTATTTTGCGCAGTTTTAACTTTTAAAAGTTTGTTTTCCTTCACTACCCCCAAACGGCTGCTGCCGTAGAGGGGAATTTCATACAAATATAACGAATCTTTCCGAATCCTGTACACTGCCATCACATTTCCTTGCGGGTCTCTTAGGTAGATGTCTTTGTAGTGGCCGGTATACTCCTTCTCCAAGCGGTTGCCGGTGGCGTCATAGCGGAAGGAAAAAATTAAACGATAATTTTGTCAAATAATATAGGTGCTAAACACCGCAACACAAAAATCTTTTCGTAGCATAAACTATCATTTCACCCTTTCTTTCATGTCCATTAAATATCCTTAAGCTATTCACACATTATTGATAAAAGCTTACTTTTACAAAAATCATTATCTATAAATTTTAAAATATAAAGAATTATTTCCTTAATTTGAACATTGTCGCATAAAAAAACATATAAAGACTTTTCCTTTATTTTCATACTTTCTTTATTGTTTACGGATATTCGGTATATGTAAATTTTAATCCCTGTTGAATATAATTTGTTGAACCGATCAATGTATTCATCAATATTTTCCTTATATGTTATATTAATTTCAGCGATTTTATTAGTGTTTTCAATCTGTGAAAGCGTTCTATAAAACACATGTGACGGAACAACTTCTTTTTCCATAATATATTCTTCATAGCCCTCTTCATTCCTTCTATTCATACATGTATAACGAATTGTGCCATTGGAAGATAATTGAATTATATCCATACCTAATTGACCGCCTTTAATTTCTATGATGATTAATGTGTCATTTGAAAAACTGCTATTAGAAAATAAAAGAAATAAACTTAAATAAATCATTAGTTTAACAATGTTCCTCATATATTTATTTAATATCTATTTATTCTAATTAATTTACCCTTTTCGTAATATTCTTCCTTTATTAATTTACCTTTTTCATCATAGTATCTCCATATACCTGTTTTAAAATATAAATTGTAAGGATAAAAAACATTGGAACGATTCAAATGAAAACTACGTAATAATGAATCTTCACTCGATTCTATCAAGGGTATTGAGTCTATTTTTTGGAACTTTCTATTAGCTATAAAAATTCTTCTAACATCATAGTCAGGAAAAAGTATTAATATACTATCTTCATATTCACCAACAGATTTTAATTGTCCATTAGAAAAATACTCCTTCCATTCTCCAGTTTTCATTCCTTTGTTGTACATTCCAATACACATTAGTTGTCCATTTGGATAATATGATTTGTATATGCCGTGAAGACAAACTGAAGAGTCATTGTCATTTATTGTTGTATATTTTTCAAGATCATAATTATATGAACCTATGCCGATTGGCTTTCCATTTTGGTAATGTAAAACAGAAGTAATAATTCCTTGTTGATTATACTTAATTTCAGGCCCATGCTTTATCCATTGACGGTTATCTTTTTTTAAAAAATATTCGTGAAAAAGAATTTCTCTTTTTTGCTCAGGATGTCTAAAAAACACTTGTATGTATATCATTGAATCACATAAATGGGTCTTCACGGTATCAAAATTTTTCTGAGAAAAAGTAGATAAAGAAACTTTTAAAAAAAACAATATCAACACTATTTTTTCTAAATTATTTATTTTCATTTTCATTTTCATTGTTATATATGGACGAAAAATCGTATTCTAAAAATTCTATTTCCAAAATGTTAGATTCATTTTTTAACTCTTCATATTGGACCTGAATTTTTTCTAAATCAAACCCCATATCTTCCAATAAATTTGTAAATTTTTCTTTAAATTCCTCTTGTATCCTAATTTTTATTACGTGAATATTTTGTGGAAGAAAAAAACCTTCATCAGCAAATTTTTTTGCTTTTTGATAAAAGTTTTCTTTTTCAAAAAATTCTTCAATATTTTCAATTCCTTCTCTACCAAATGAAAAAGATGCGACGTTTTTTAATGGTAAATTACCTTCAATAGGTGTAAATTTATAATAGTGTTTAACGAAAGAAAAAGTATTATTATCTTTTCCACCAATATTTGCATAATTTTTAAATTCTTGATTTGAATGAGGAAATATTAGTCCATCATCTGTTTTTTGCACACCTCCTAACTCTTTTTGTATTTCAATATATTTAAAATGACTTAATCTTCTATTATTCTCATCAATTACCTCAAAATCTCTATTGATATCTAGCAATTGAACTATTTTATGTTTATTTCCATAAGCATCATATGCATCTGAAATTTTAAAAACCTCCAACCCCTCCAACTCCACCCCATCAATCACCCTATTCTCACTAAAGGCATACACACTGTTATATGGATATTTATCCGCCAACGGATCCACACTGAAAAACCTTCCCAGCCTTGCATCGTGCAGGCGGTATTTGTATGCCCACAGGTTGTTTTTGCCAAAAATTTCATCATCTCCCTCCTGCCCCTGGAAGCCAAAACGGTAGTTGGTGATTTCAAGAGCCCTCCCCTCCATCACACTCCCAAACGGATAATAA
>BPGX01000022.1 GCA_026003255.1 Bacteroidia bacterium
TATTGTCCGATAAAAATCAAAAGTAGTAATTTTATTTATCGAAAGTATTGATTTTATTGAGATTGTTTTTTTTTATTTGAAATGTAAGCCCCCCTTTTTTATTCTATGTATTGTCAAATTTTAAATGAAGTTGACAGTTGGGTGGTTGGTTTTCTTTTATCCAATCTTTCTCAGGATTCTCAAGAAATTTTATTAAATGTATGTAGTTGAACAAATGTAATCTGCAGAAACTTACAAGATTGGAAAATGCCCATCTTCTTTTGACCACTTTTTTTATGATGGTCATCAATAAATTGACGATGAGTATGCACCATATTTGTATTTTAATCGCATTTTCGTTATCTCCAAGAAAAAACTTCAGTGGAAAGTTATGCTTCAGTTGTTTAAACAATAGTTCTATCTGCCATCGTTTTTTGTAAATCAAAGCCACATGTCCCGCATCCATTTCCATCAGATTGGTGATAAATTCAAAGCAACGTTGATTTTCTTCATCCCAATAGGCGATTCGGCGCAATTGAATACTTTTTTGTCGCACCCCTTTCTCGATTATATCCATGCTAATCATTTCGTCTTTTATCACCCCGGCATCCGTATGCTCAGGAATTTCATTTTCTTCTATCGCACGATATACGGCATTGGACTTTAATCTTGTCACAAAATATATCCCCTGCATGTTAAGCCGGTCAAAAACTTTGTAATCATTATACCCTCTGTCAAACACAAATATTTTATCTTTTTCCAATTGCATATGCTTGAAGGATTGCTTGTCATGAACATTGGCCGATGAAAACCACACAAGCTTGGGCACCTTCTCTTGCAGGTTAATTTGAGTATGCACCTTGATACCGCCTTTGCGTCTGCCGTTTTGAGGTCTTCTGCCCACACTTTTTAATATGTCCTTGAAGAGTGATATAGTGGTAGAGTCGATAATCTCTACCTTGTTCTCCCAACCGTAGGTATTCCGGCTGTCCGAAATAAGTGTACGATACTTTTTTAACAATGCATAATAGATGTCTCTAAATACCAAGTGGCTTCTACGCTTGTTTGCATCGCTCAAGGTGCTTCTAAAAGGAATGTGTTTCAAGTGAAAATGATGGGTTTTTCCCTTTAATCCCAACATTGATGCGGCAATTTCCCTCAATGAACTACAGTGAGCAAATGTGGCAAATAGCATACTGATAAGATGGTCGCAAGTATCAAACTTTTTTACATAATGATCGGCTTTGTGTTTCCGGGCAATAGATTTGACTTTTTGGAAATCAACAAAAGAAATCAGCTGTCCGAAAACAGATTGTCCAAAAAAATAACTACTTTTGCTCATGGTGTTTAAGTTTTGTTTTATACAAAACTAAGTTAAAAAGTGAGGCAAAATTGCCTCACTTTTTTTTAAAAAAATTTTTTTGTCGGACAACAGTGATTTGAAATATTGGTTTATTCGTAGTAGTGTATTTTTTAACCCATTTTAAAAACCCTATATCCCCATCCTCTCCTGACGGATTAGGGTTTCCACTGGGGTGGTTATGATTATGTCCCCGAACGGTATAACCATACCTAAATTGCGTGTAAAACATATCTGCCGCTCCTCGTTCGGTGGTTTTTTCGTGTGAAGTTGTCAGATAATTCAACCCCTTTTCGCCTTCCTCTCCAAGTAGGATTTGGCTCCACTCCACATCTGTATTATTGGCTAAAAATTTGAACAATTCCGTAGCTTTATCATCTCCTCTAACTTTCAAAATGTCATACTTATGCCAATTTCCTTCATCATCCTCTGTATATTGAGAATACTTCTTATCTAAAATCCCCTTATCAACGGTTATAAAATTATCTTTAACCATATTTCCGTCATCATCAACTGCAAATAAGTTGTCTTTTTCATCATCAGTTTCTTTAACCAAAGAGATATTTCCTTTTTTATCCACTTTGTAATCATCATCCCCATTTGGGTCAATTCTCCAAATTGGACTGTTACTTAAAATCACATACGGACCTTGCCAAGGCTTTACAACAGGGTCAGTATTCCACCTTGTTACAACTCTTGGGTTGTATTCCCAAAACTTGGCTGTATAGTGGTTTCCTGCTCCAGATATCTCGTCTGTTCGTTCTTGATTTTGCCACCCAAAACGGTAATTAGAAATTTCAAAATCCCTCCCCTCCATCACACTCCCGAATGGATAATAATCCTGCGAACTGCTCACTTTCAAAGCAAACTTGCCATTGCTCCAGCTCTTTTTGTCAGTGTAGGTCACCCTCACATTGCCGAGCCGGTCGGTGGTTTCGTAGTGTTTTTTGCCGAGGGGGTAGATGTTTGTTTTGGCGGGTGGTTTGCCTTCCGTAACAATCACCGGTGTGCCCATGCCGTTTTGTGTGGGTTTCTTCATTAAAAACTTGTTTTCTTTTATCACGCCCAATCGTTTCTCCCCATACATCGGAAGCTCTGTCAAAAATAAGGAATCTTTCGCAATTCTGTACACTGCCATCACATTTCCTTGTAAATGATATAATAATTTTATATGTTATGAGTTTATTTATGTTCCAAAGATTGGGGGATAGAACATAAAACTTGATTATCCATTTTAAAAATTTAATTTATAAAGTTTTATAAAAATTGTATCATTTTTATAATCCATACCAAACAATTCCATATTTTCTAAATTAAAATTAATTGTATCGATTTCAATACTTTCATCTAATTTTTCAGTAAAATATATTTCACCATTTAATGCGAAAATATAATAGATTTTATTTCCTGTGGTTGAAAAATAATTTTCTAAAATTACATAATTATGCTTTTTACTATATATTGTCAAATCCTCTTTATACGCTGTTCCGATCCTAACTATTTCAGTTTCTTGATTTGAATTATTAACTCTATTAATTACATTAACAACAGGTCCTATTGTATCTTCTTCATCGGCTTCTCTTTGTTCAATTTTATATTTGTTTTCACCTAATAAAAATTCTAATACAAAATTCTCACTGGATATATTATTATTTTGGCTTGTGGAAATAATTTCATTTGAGCTATCACCTTTTATTTCTTCATTTAATAACTCTATAGTATCAGATCTTACATTTTTCTTATTCATTTCACTGTTAGTATTATTGATACAATGACTAAATACTAAAATTAAGATAAAAAAAAATAAATTAAATTTAATTTCATTTTTCATAACGATTTTATTTTAACATGATCGAACTACTTTATTTCAACATGACCGAACTACCATAAAAGGATGTTTTTCCAGCTTTATTTGAATTTTTAAATTCTTGTTTGAATGTAAAAATTTTTGTGTACGATAAACCATCGACAAACACTGTTTTAAATACACCAATGTTTTGATTGCTCTGCTGCGGATTCTGACTTACAAATGAAGTGTTTTTATATGCAATGTTAGGATCTAATAAGTATTTTTTATCTAAAAAAGGACTTGTTTCACTTCTTAATTTTGTTCCAAACTCAAAATGTAAATGTACATTATCCCCTTCTAAATTATTAGCATTTCCAGTTGTTCCAACCTCACCAATTTTTTGACCTTTATTTAAATATTGACCACTTTCAACATTAACTTTATCAAGGTGGGCATAGAAACTGTAGTAAGCAACTTCGAGTTTAACTTTATCTGCTTTGTTTGGGTCCTCTAAATCTCTAATTTGTTGCTCTGTAAGCGGTTTAAAATGTGCAATAGTTACATAATTTCCATAAGTTGAACTATAACCAGTAGCTATTACTTTTCCGGTCATAACAGAAAATACAGGTGTACCTACCGGAGCATATAAATCATGACCAGCATGAAATTTTTTACTGTTATTTCTTACATTACCCATTAAATTACTGGCACGATTTAATCTTACTTGCATAATCGGTAATGGATTTTCACAATCAATGCCTGGTGGACAATCCCCATTCGGATCATTCAATTGTAAGGGACTATTTCCATTGATAGCATAATCACTCACACCCACAACCGGCTTCGGATCCACATTCCACCTCCTTGCCAATCTGCCGTCATACTCCCAATACAAAGCCGTGTAGTGGCTTTCGTTTAATTCCGGTACGCGTTCTTGCATGTTGAAGGCATAGTGGTATGCCGTGAGGTTGTGCTTTCTGCCTTCCATTATTGCTCCAAACGGATAATAATCCTGCGAACTGCTCACGTTCAAAGCAAATTTATTCTGCTGCCAACTCTTTTTATCGGTATAAGTCAATCTCACATTGCCGAGCCAGTCTACGCTCTCATAATGCTTCTTACCCATCGTATAAACGCTTGGCTTGGTTGTGTTCTTGCTTTGGGCTATATTGACAGGGATTGGCAATAACATTACGCCGTTGTTATTTTGCGTGGGTTGGGTCATTAAAAGTTTGTTTTCCTTAATCACCCCCAAACGGCTGCTGCCATAGAGGGGAAGTTCATACAAATATAACGAATCTTTCCGAATCCTATACACCGCCATAACATTTCCCTGCGGGTCTCTTAGGTAGATGTCTTTGTAATGGTCGGTATACTCCTTCTCCAATCGGTTGCCGGTGGCGTCATAGCGGAAGGAAAAAATTAAACGATAATTTTGTCAAATAATATAGGTGCTAAACACCGCAACACAAAAATCTTTTCGTAGCATAAACTATCATTTCACCCTTTCTTTCATGTCCATTAAATATCCTTAAGCTATTCACACATTATTGATAAAAGCTTACTTTTACAAAAATCATTATCTATAAATTTTAAAATATAAAGAATTATTTCCTTAATTTGAACATTGTCGCATAAAAAAACATATAAAGACTTTTCCTTTATTTTCATACTTTCTTTATTGTTTACGGATATTCGGTATATGTAAATTTTAATCCCTGTTGAATATAATTTGTTGAACCGATCAATGTATTCATCAATATTTTCCTTATATGTTATATTAATTTCAGCGATTTTATTAGTGTTTTCAATCTGTGAAAGCGTTCTATAAAACACATGTGACGGAACAACTTCTTTTTCCATAATATATTCTTCATAGCCCTCTTCATTCCTTCTATTCATACATGTATAACGAATTGTGCCATTGGAAGATAATTGAATTATATCCATACCTAATTGACCGCCTTTAATTTCTATGATGATTAATGTGTCATTTGAAAAACTGCTATTAGAAAATAAAAGAAATAAACTTAAATAAATCATTAGTTTAACAATGTTCCTCATATATTTATTTAATATCTATTTATTCTAATTAATTTACCCTTTTCGTAATATTCTTCCTTTATTAATTTACCTTTTTCATCATAGTATCTCCATATACCTGTTTTAAAATATAAATTGTAAGGATAAAAAACATTGGAACGATTCAAATGAAAACTACGTAATAATGAATCTTCACTCGATTCTATCAAGGGTATTGAGTCTATTTTTTGGAACTTTCTATTAGCTATAAAAATTCTTCTAACATCATAGTCAGGAAAAAGTATTAATATACTATCTTCATATTCACCAACAGATTTTAATTGTCCATTAGAAAAATACTCCTTCCATTCTCCAGTTTTCATTCCTTTGTTGTACATTCCAATACACATTAGTTGTCCATTTGGATAATATGATTTGTATATGCCGTGAAGACAAACTGAAGAGTCATTGTCATTTATTGTTGTATATTTTTCAAGATCATAATTATATGAACCTATGCCGATTGGCTTTCCATTTTGGTAATGTAAAACAGAAGTAATAATTCCTTGTTGATTATACTTAATTTCAGGCCCATGCTTTATCCATTGACGGTTATCTTTTTTTAAAAAATATTCGTGAAAAAGAATTTCTCTTTTTTGCTCAGGATGTCTAAAAAACACTTGTATGTATATCATTGAATCACATAAATGGGTCTTCACGGTATCAAAATTTTTCTGAGAAAAAGTAGATAAAGAAACTTTTAAAAAAAACAATATCAACACTATTTTTTCTAAATTATTTATTTTCATTTTCATTTTCATTGTTATATATGGACGAAAAATCGTATTCTAAAAATTCTATTTCCAAAATGTTAGATTCATTTTTTAACTCTTCATATTGGACCTGAATTTTTTCTAAATCAAACCCCATATCTTCCAATAAATTTGTAAATTTTTCTTTAAATTCCTCTTGTATCCTAATTTTTATTACGTGAATATTTTGTGGAAGAAAAAAACCTTCATCAGCAAATTTTTTTGCTTTTTGATAAAAGTTTTCTTTTTCAAAAAATTCTTCAATATTTTCAATTCCTTCTCTACCAAATGAAAAAGATGCGACGTTTTTTAATGGTAAATTACCTTCAATAGGTGTAAATTTATAATAGTGTTTAACGAAAGAAAAAGTATTATTATCTTTTCCACCAATATTTGCATAATTTTTAAATTCTTGATTTGAATGAGGAAATATTAGTCCATCATCTGTTTTTTGCACACCTCCTAACTCTTTTTGTATTTCAATATATTTAAAATGACTTAATCTTCTATTATTCTCATCAATTACCTCAAAATCTCTATTGATATCTAGCAATTGAACTATTTTATGTTTATTTCCATAAGCATCATATGCATCTGAAATTTTAAAAACCTCCAACCCCTCCAACTCCACTCCATCAATCACCCTATTCTCACTAAAGGCATACACACTGTTATATGGATATTTCCCGGCCAACGGGTCCACACTGAAAAACCTTCCCAACCTTGCATCGTGCAGGCGGTATTTGTATGCCCACAAGTTGTTTGTGCCAAACACTTCATCATCCCCTTCCTGCCCCTGGAAACCAAAACGGTAGTTAGAAATTTCAAGATTCCTCCCCTCCATCACACTCCCAAACGGATAATAATCCTGCGAACTGCTCACGTTCAATGCAAATTTATTCTGCTGCCAGGATTTTTTATCGGTGTAGGTCACTCTCACGTTGCCGAGCCGGTCGGTGGTTTCGTAGTGCTTTTTGCCGAGCGTATAAACGCTTGGCTTGGTTGTGTTCTTGCTTTGGACTATATTGACAGGGATTGACAATGACATTATACCGGTGGTATTTTGCGCAGTTTTAACTTTTAAAAGTTTGTTTTCCTTGATCACCCCCAAACGGCTGCTGCCGTAAAGGGGAATTTCATTTATTCTTTCTCTTTCTTTTTTCTGTAAGAAACTACGGATACTTCATCATAATATAAATATGGAGTTTTATAAGGGTATTCGGTTTTATCTGCCGGATGCTTATAAAATGTGTATCTCTTTAATAATATCTTAAGTATTTTAGACCGCTCAGCTACGATTCCTCGTTTGTTTTCCCTTTCTGCTATTTTTTTAAATTTTTCTATCTCTTCCGCTTTAAACTTCGGATAAAACCCTAAAAAAATATATTTCTCTCCTCCTTTGGCTTTATAAATAGTATCATACACGATCCATTCCTGTCTTTTTTGTATCACCTCTAATAGAGAAAACGACAGAATACTTACCGGCGGATGCTCTTGAAAATACATAAACAAATTTCTAAATTCAGAAAAACTTCTCGATCCGATGGGTGAAATAAGACTGTCTCGCAAAAAAATGATGCTTATGCTTTTTACATTGTATGAATTTGTTTTCGGCGAAAGTATGGCTATGCTTACCCTGTACAAACTGTCTTTCTGTAAAGGTGCTTTCAATACGCCTAAAACCGGCTCCATATATCCGGGCAAACTATTGTTTCCATACCGGGCTTCGTTGGCTTTGTAGTATAAACATAATGGAGCTTGCCCTATATAACCGTGTCCTTTGTATGCTTCTGCATAAAAAGCATCCACATATCTTCCGTATGCAAATCTAGTTTTTGAATGGCATCCTTTGTATTGATCATTGAAATATTCAGGCAAAGACATGCCTACATTTATCCAATGTTTTAACGGAAAACCCATATATTTATCAAATGTCCCCGTAAAACAACTGTCATATGCTTCAAAGCCCCCGTTTAATACCAAATTTTCGTCTGTATTCTGAGAAAAAAGCAAATCTCCATAGATCAATCCAACCATTACTGCCATCAAAATCCCGGCTGTTTTATTCATATTTGACATATATTCTATATTTATAAATCTCGGCCGGTACAAAAATTGTCACAATCGGAATATTTATTCCCATCTTTTTGTTTTCCTCTATGATTCTTTGCAACTCCATTTCTTCTTGACGTTTTCTTTGAAGATAAGCTGCCGATAAGCTGGCAAATAATCTTATCCTGTCATTAGATTTGGCTGAACGAAGTGGAAAGGTTCTAGCTTGTATATTCACTCCCTCCAAAATCACATTCTTTTCATGCCACACTCTTAAAAATACGTTATCATCTGTAGATGTAAGCAAATTAAAAAAAGCTCTTTTTACCTTACCATAATCCGGTATAATGTGATAACGATTGATTTGCGGTATTTCATCCGTTACTTTAAATGTCCATGTTATCCTGTTCTCCACCTTTTGTAGCAAACGGTTTGCCCACGCCTGCTCTTGAGCTTTTAATCTTAAATTTTCTAAGTAGGATTCACTTACAAAACCGCCTTTTGCAACATAACCCGATTTTTCTTTTTTTATTTTAGGACCAAGTTTTAACTTATGTTTCTTTTTTCTTCCAAATATTCTTGGAAAGTTACCCTCCGGGTCAATAAATACAAATGGGCAATCATTATTAACAACATAAAAACTCCACATGGAATAAGTCGATGGATCCACATTCCACCTCCTTGCCAACCTGCCGTCATACTCCCAATACAAAGCCGTGTAGTGGCTTTCGTTTAATTCCGGTACGCGTTCTTGCATGTTGAAGGCATAGTGGTATGCCGTGAGGTTGTGCTTTCTGCCTTCCATTATTGCTCCAAACGGATAATAATCCAGCGTACTGCTCATGTTCAAAGCAAACTTGCCATTGTTCCAACTCTTTTTGTCTGTATAAGTCACCCTCACGTTGCCGAGCCGGTCGGTGCTTTCATAGTGCTTCTTACCCATCGTATAAACGCTTAGCTTGGTTGTGTTCTTGCTTTGAGCTATATTGACAGAAATTGGCAATGACATTACACCGGTGTTATTATGCGTGGGTTGGGTCATTAAAAGTTTGTTTTCCTTGATCACCCCCAAACGGCTGCTGCCGTAGAGGGGAATTTCATACAAATATAACGAATCTTTCCGAATTCTGTACACCGCCATCACATTTCCCTGCGGATCTCTTAGGTAGATGTCTTTGTAATGCAGTACATACTCCTTCTCCAGTCGGTTGCCGGTGGCGTCGTGGCGGGAAAAGGAAAGTTAAACAATATTTTTTCCGATTGTGCAAGAAACTCTAAAACAATTTTTATCTTATTTACTATTCATGTATATAAATGAAAGTATAAAACTTTTTATTAATGATGAAATCAATAAATGATAATTCAAAAATAATGTATTTTGAATATCATCATGTATGATA
The DNA here is from genome assembly GCA_026003255.1 of Bacteroidia bacterium. Taxonomy (GTDB): domain Bacteria; phylum Bacteroidota; class Bacteroidia; order B-17B0; family Aurantibacillaceae; genus BPGX01. The sequence continues at coordinate 9,415 of BPGX01000022.1, forward strand.
TCATAAATTATTAAGTCTATCCATGACAACAAAACCCATAACATTAGGTAAGTAAAAAACAAAATAAATTTATTTGAAACTTTAATTGACATAAATGATAAAAACAAAACAATTATTATCCAACTAAAAAAAGGATTAAAAAGATGTTTTTTAACTCCTATGAGTTTTAAAACCTCTTCAAAACTGGCTAAAATACCTCCTGTATAATAAAGCATTGCATCATCAAAAAAAAACTCAACAGTAGTGTACAACACCATAGAAACAATAAAACACAAGGAAAATTTTCTAATTCTCTTCATTCTTTTCGAATCTTTTATTCCATTCTTCTACTGAAATTACTCGATCTTTACCACCATCATTAACCATTACTCCTTGAAATATGCCTTTTGAATCTACCAATATCTTTACATCTATTTTTATACTAATATCATTTTCATTATCATCCGGTAAATTTTTAATTGGCCCCCAGTTTCTATCACCCTTCGTTTCAAAATTTCCCAACCAAAGCGTGTTCCCTTCTGAATCATATATAAAACTTTCTTGATTGGGAAAATCATCCCCTCTAATCCCAAACTATTACGATTTTAAGCCATACAACCTATGCAAGTATTGTTCTGCCTGATTTCTATCTACTTTACCCTTCATTTTTTGTAAATACCTTCTCTTATCCTTATCCCACCTGTTTTCCACATCATACTGTTGATATTTTTTTCTTAAAATTATCCCGTTTCCTTTATTTTGTCCTTATTTTTGCGTATTGTCTAAATAAACAATACTATGAAAAAACAAAAAAAATCAACCCCATCCTCCTCCCGTTCCAAAACTCCACAAAAACCCAAAACCAAAAAATCCTCCAAAATCCCTAAATGGGCCCTCAAATTCAAAACAAAAGGAACCGAAATCCGTAACATCAACGGTTACCTCTACCTCTACCAAATCACCAGCAAACGCTCCAAAGAAAAAGGCGGAAGACCCGTTAAAATCACCCTCGGTTGTATCGGCCGCGTTACAAAAAACGGTATCATCAAAAGCAAACGCAGAAAACTGCAGGAAGCCCTCCAACACATCTCCATCTATGAATATGGATTGTCTCATTGGATTTTCCACCAAAACACCGACCTGCTTCAAGCCCTGCAATCCACTTTCCCCAACGAGTGGAAATATCTTTTGCTCTGCACCTATATGCGTTTGCTTCACCAGGCGCCTATGAAAAACTATCCCCTTCACTATGCGTTTACTTACCTCCAACACCTTCTTTCCATGCCCACCATCACTCCGCAAAAATGCAGTCAGATGCTTGAACAGGTGGGCATACAACGAAAAAAAATCGTAGCATTCTTTCAGAAACTAATGACCGATACCTCTAAACATCTTTTGATAGACATTACACATGTTTTTTCTCAATCCCAACAATTAGGACTGAATCAGAAAGGATACAACGCCCAATGGGAATTTCGTCCGCAAGTCAACTTTCTATGTTTGTATGGGTATGAGCAGCAGATGCCATTGTATTACCGGGTGTTAAGCGGAGACATCAGCGATGTAAAGACACTGAAAAATGCCATTGCAGAAAGCGGCGTAAAACAATGTGTGGTGATAGGCGACAAAGGATTTAATTCAGAAGAGAACCGGAAGTATCTGGAAGAGGAGGGATTGCATTATGTGATGCCATTGAAGCGGGACTCGTCGCTGATAGAAGAAGATCGGTTAAGACAATCCGACAAACGGGAATGGACAGGTTTTTTTATTTATCAGGATCGACCCATATGGTATTACCGGTATAAAAAAGATAACCGATGGATATATGTGTTTTTTGATGGACATCTGCAGGCAGAAGAGGAACGGGATTATTTGCTACGGATAGAGAAACAATACGAAGGATACAACATAGAAAATTATCATTCTATCCAGCATCGTTTTGGGACGTTGGCTATTATTACCAATGTAGAGGAAGATGAAGGGAAGAAGATATATGAGATGTATAAGAGCCGGCATGCTATAGAGCAGATGTATGATGTGTTTAAGAATGTATTGGAAGCAGACAGGATGTATGTTCGGGACAAAGAGACATTGGAAGGATGGATGTTTGTGCATTATTTGGCGATGGTGTATTGGTACCGGATACAGAGGAAGTTGAAGGAAAAGAAGATGGAAAGCCAACACAGTCCGAAGGACATAATAGAGATGTTGAGTAGGATACAGAGTATACAGATAGGAGAGGAGTGGAAAAAAGCCGAATATCCAAAGAAATATAAAGAGATATTAGAGAAATTGGAAATATGTATTGTCTAAAAATGGAAAAGTTTGGGTCTAAT
>BPGX01000023.1 GCA_026003255.1 Bacteroidia bacterium
TGCTTCTTTGGGAACAGCAACATTTTCTTCAATTTTTTCTCCCGGTTCAGGTATGGAAATTTTTTTTAAATCTTCAACATTTAATCCTCCGGGTAATACTGGCTCTTTTTTGTTGGTATTTGAAACAGGCTTGAAGAATAAATACCAAACCAAAAATCCAATAATTAATATTCCACCAGCTACTGCGACCATTACCCCAACCTTTTTCCAATTTATCTGATTCATTTCTTATTTTCAACCTAACCTCGACCTTCATATCTTTTAACCCGTTAACTCATAAATTAAATGATTAAATAACTTTTTTAATTTTATCAAAACTTTATTAAAAATATGACAAGCGATATCCTAAATATTAGCTATAATTAATATCGGGATATCGCACGTCTTAAATCTAACATATTAACCCGTTAACTCGTTAACTCGTTAACTGATAAATAAATAATTATTTAAAAAGATATTATTTATAAATTTCATGGGTGCCAATATCTAAAAATAAAACTTCATTGTCGTCAAGAAAAATGAATTTAATTCTATAACGATAGTCTATCCAAAATGCCCAGCATTCTTTCTCTTTGCCAAAAAGTTTATGAGTTTTTAATCGTGGGTCAAAAGGATCTTTACGAAATATTTTTTCTTTTAGCTTAGCTTTTTCTTTTACTTCTTTTGGTAATTTTCTATAACTTTTATCAAAATTGGGATGGATAAAAATGTTCTTTACTTGCATAAATTATTCTAACTCTTTCAAAGATTTAATTTTCCTAGTTTTCCCTTGAGCATGGTCTTTTAATCCTTTCTTGACCAATTTATCTAATTCTTTCGCCTCTTTTCCTTTTAAATAATAAATAGGCACTGCTCTTTTTAAGAGCCTTTGATATTCTTCAATTGACAAAATTACAATACCCTTTTCTTTTTTTATTTTCTCTTTTGAAATTGTAATATCAGTCATAATTTTATAAACCTATGTTATTAATATCGGGACATCGCACGTCTTAGATTTAACACATTAACTCGTTAATTCATAAATAAAGGAAGTATTTTTATTTATTAATAATTTCAATCTTTTGCTTGGCAACTCTATAAAAATCTTTGCTCACACTCTTAAAATCAACAATATCAATTTTATAAAGAGTTGGCAAATTATCAATTTCTTCTTTAATAGCTAAAATAATTTCTAAAGGAACAGCCTTAGGACCTTCAATCGCAACATCAATATCTGCTCTTTCATCTGCCGTACCAGTCACCCTTGAACTAAAAAAGAAAACTTTATATTTTTTCAAATCTAAATACTTACCAATTATCTTCAAAATATCCTTTTTCAACTTTTTTTCTACTTCCCTCATCGCTTCAATTATATCACAAATACATAATTTAATTTTTCTAACGTCGTACATCCAAAATCGTACGTCTTACTTTATAAATCTTTCTAAACTTTAGGATTTTTTGATCTATTCACCAAAATTTCTAAAATATGATGGGCTGTTTTTAAAATTGATAATGACTTTAGCTATTAAATCTTTTTTATCAACAAATCCAAATTTAAAACTATCTATTCCTCCAGATGGGATATTTCCTAAAATTAAATATTTATTTTCAGGAATTATCCCGCCTGCTTCATTAACATATTGTAAAAACTGATTAAATATTCCACCAATAATTACATAAGGAATATTAGTCGTTGTTTTTAAAACTTGGTTATTAATTAAAACGTTCCAAGCTCCGCCTTCAACCTGACGAAAAGAAATTTTATCTCCGGGAAGACCTTTGATAATTTTAATTAAAAACTCGTTTCCATATTTATAAATTATAATATCTTCTCTTTTTGGATTATAACAATTATAATAATTAAAATAAGCTGGAACTATTTGTCCTGGGAAAAATAAACCAGTTAAAGAATTACCTTGTATTTTTACATTCTTAATTTGAATTTGGCATTTTTTATTTAAATCGGACCGCGAAGCTTGATTCAAATTTAATAAAAAATTATTAATATTTGGAAAATTAATACTTGGAGAAGATGAAATCAAAATATAGTTGGAATCAAAAATTATACTAACAAAACAAATAACAAGAATAATTAACAATTTTCTTTTTAATTTCATAACAACGATAAATATAAATTAAAAATAAGAAACATGAAATGGAATTAATCTATTGCCACCATTCAACAATGACAATTCCAGGAGCGCCGTTGCCGCCTGATCCAGTTCCAGCCCCCCCGCCACCACCACTACCATAGCCACTACCATGCCCACCATTAAGGGATAAGCCACCTATAGAACCACCAGCACCACCAGCACCACCATAACCACCAGCACCACCACCACCACCGGCCAAGCAATATAATGTGTCGCCGTAATAGATGCGGCTAGAACCCCCACTGCCTCCCGGTGCTCCACCAGCGCTATTACCACTGTCACCATGCATACATTCAACAAAACTACTATAATTAAAAAAGCCACCGCCAGTGCCGCCACCCCCTTTACCGCCGTCGCCGCCGTTGCCGCCAGAATAACCAGCCAAACCACCACCACCACCACCGGCCACTATTAAAGAACCAAACGCTGAACTCCCTCCATCGGAACCAGAGTATCCGGTTGCGCCGCCGACACCGCCAGCACCTACTGTAACTGAAACATTCTCCGATACGCTTACCGGATAACGAATTAGACAATTTGCTCCACCACCGCCACCACCACTAGCAAAGTGGCGACCACCATCATAAACAAGAAAAGAACCACCGCCACCGCCACCGCCACCGCCACATATTGTTACCCAAACCATATTAACTCCAGGCGGTCGTATCCATATACCATTAGAAGTAAAAATCTGAAAACGTGGAGATAATGTTGTTGCAGCTGTAACTTGTATTGTACCATCAGGAAAAACAATACCGGAAGTAGTTCTGATTTGACCATTAACATCTAATTTATATGCCGGTGTCGTCGTCCCGATGCCGACGTTGCCCATAAAATAATAATTTCCTCCTCCTGTATTGGCTCCAAATTGTCCTGAGGAAACATTTGAAGCATTGATTGTTCCTAAAAAATTATTAGCAGTTACATTGCCAATAACATGTAAAGATGTTTGGGGTGTTGTTATCCCTATGCCTAATCTTTTATTAGTATTGTCCCAAAAAAGATTATTATCACCTGAAACATTTATTGGTCCTGTCCAAAAAGTTATTTGTCCAGCCAAACCATTACCAGCAATTCCTCCACCAGGCCAACTATTACGACAATCACTACCAATACAAAGTCTTGTTCCTGAAATATCACCATTAACCTGTAAAGTGTATACAGGAGAAACATAACCAATACCAACATTAGAACCAGAAACATAAATTGGAGAATTAGTTAAAAAATATTGAGAAGATGAAGCCATAGGAACATTACCAGACCTCCAATTTCCTGGCCAAACAAGATAACCTTGCATAGGAAGACAAACTTGGGCTGAGGTGTTTTTAAGGAAAAATAAATAGGTAAAAAATATTAATACTGAAATAAATAATGAAATGATTATTTTTTTATTCATTATTGATTATATTATAATCAAAATTACTTAAATTATAATCCACATCTTTTATTTTGGCAACCTCACTTTTCCCCACTTCCCATTTTTAATTTAATACTTATAACGTCTTAAATATTAATCATATTAACATCATAAAAAATCGCATGTAATAGATTTGATACTTTGAAGCTAGAAGCAATAGTCGATACACTATATACTAATTGTCGACAACGTATTTAAAACCGCGCGAAATTATCTCCTTCTTCAATGATTCGTCTGTAATAACAATGTTTAATCTTTCAGCTTCCTTTTCAAGCCACTCTTCAAAAGGTCTCTTGCGCACCTCTATCATCTCTACCTTCCACTCATCCCCCGATTTACCAGAATGCCTCTCCAGTAATCTGATTATCTTGTAAGAGTAATCATCCTCAACTATATTACTGTATATCTCATTTTTCGAAAGGGTTTTTAAAATTGAAACCAGAGGATCCTCCGCAGGTCGAACATCTAATCCGAATTTCTTCAGTGCTTCAGCCCCATAACTTTCAGCATCTGGGGGCCAGGCAATTGTTGTTTGAAGATACTCCATCTTGGGCTTGTTTTCATTTATTGCAAAAGCAGACAAGCGGTTGTATCTTGAAACTGCTTCAGAAAATGAAACACCGCGACTAACAAGCAAATATACTTCCTCAATCGCCCTGCGTTCATCCCTGTGTAGTTCACTGTTGCGTGAAAAAAATCCGCGCAACTTCCAGTTCACAATCTTCGGCGCAATGTAGAGTCGTCGGTATGCTGAAATATCATTACCAAAAATTGCCTTGACCTTAACCAAAATTTTCGGCGCCTTAGATGTTTTGTCCGCGTGTTCTTCCAACGTCTTAATCTCCTCGACGGTTGGCGCAACTCCGTATTTTGCAACAACTTCCATCTCCACGGCATCATTGAGTAATTGAATAAGGGCAATAGCGGGCTCAATCCGTTTGCCTGAATATGCTTCCTCGATGCGAATTTTGCTCTCAACATCTTTATCCGTTATTTCTAAATTGCCAACACGGGCAACTATTCGCATCGTTGCCTTGCTTTTTTCGTTTCGCCAAACGAAACGACCCAAATATTGTTCATACAACATCAAGAATGCAAAAGCCATCAGTAAAAAGATAATTATCCCTCCCAATTTCTTATTTCCCATTTCTAATTTATTTCCTCGTCACGCATCTGGGTTAATTCTTCTTATGAATGTAGTATATGACATTAGGAAAGTATTCCTCGTTTGTTGCGAAAACATTAGTACCGTTCCATCCTCCAATTGCATAAATCTTTCCATTACCATGTGATGCTGCTGCAAGATCGGCCCGAGCAGTTGGCATTGATGCTTTCGTTGTCCAAGTATTTGTTGCAGGATCGTATTCCTCGTTTGTTGATAAATAATAAGAACCGTTCCATCCTCCAATCGCATAAATCTTTCCATCACCAGATGATGCTGCTGCAAGATCGGCCCGAGCAGTTGGCATTGGTGCTTTCGTTGTCCAAGTATTTGATGCAGGGTCGTATTCCTCGTTTGTTGATAAAAAATAATGAAAACCGTAATAAGAGTCGAATCTGTATCCTCCAATCGCATAAATCTTTCCATTGCCAGGTGATACTGCTGCAAGACCTCGCCGAGGAGTTGGCATTGGTGCTTTCGTTGTCCAAGTATTTGTTGCAGGATCGTATTCCTCGTTTGTTAATAAATACAAATTAGCAACGTCGAATCTGTGTCCTCCAATCGCATAAATCTTTCCATTACCAGGTGATGCTGCTGCAAGATAGGCCCGAGCAGTTGGCATTGGTGCTTTCGTTGTCCAAGTATTTGTTGCAGGGTCGTATTCCTCGTTTGTTGATAAATACAAATAATCAACGTCGAATCTGAGTCCTCCAATCGCATAAATCTTTCCATTACCAGGTGATGCTGCTGCAAGATAGGCCCGAGCAGTTGGCATTGGTGCTTTCGTTGTCCAAGTGTTTGTTGCAGGGTCGTATTCCTCGTTTGTTGATAAATACCCACCGCCGCCGTATCCTCCAATCGCATAAATCTTTCCATTGCCAGGTGATACTGCTGCAAGACCTCGCCGAGGAGTTGGCATTGATACTTTTGTTGTCCAAGTGTGCTTCCATGATTGTATATAGTCCCCGGTGTATGTATAGCCAGGCGGTGGTGTTGGTGTGTCACCCAGAATCGAGTATCCAGATGGAACCCCGCCAGCAGCAGGAGGAGTTTGCCAGCTTGCTAAACCATTTGCATCACTTGTCAACACTTTGCCCGCGCCCTGTGTGCCATCTACTATCTTCACCTGACCTTGAACCTCCAATTTCGCACCCGGTGCTGTCGTCCCGATGCCGACGTTGCCACCTGTTGGATTGATAATTACATTTTGTTGTCCCCACTCATCTCCTGCACCAATAAGGATTTTCTCTTGTTGATTATTTCTGATGCGAAGTTGTCCCTGCCCAAAATCAATAGACACATAAGTAGCATCATAACGGGTTCCCGCAGGATTATACATTCCTCCAAAAGTGATACCTCCGTATGTTGTATCATAGATATCTCCATCGATTATATACAACCTGGCATCGGTTCCTGATAGATATCCGCCGCTTTCTCCACTAGTAAACGGACTAATACGAACATTTTGATTTACATGTAATTTCCCACCAGGGTTCGTCGTCCCGATGCCGACGTTGCCTGCTGAATTAACAATAAGATTGCCTTGTTGCGACAGTGTAATAATGTTCGCAGTGCCTACTGGAAATTGTCCTTCAGCCCATGTCCAACCAGTAAGCTCAGCTGGATCTGCATTGTGCATATAAACAGAGAAAACATAAGAACTCCAATAGATGCCATCGTTAGCTACTTCTATAGTTACTCTTTTAACACCAGCGTCATCCCAAGTTCCCAATCTAATACTTGACGGTACTCTTTTCCCTGGTTCACAATGGAATTTTGGACCTATCCACCCAGTTCCCACATAGGTATAAAATGAAACCACACAATTCATATCTAAACGGCCGTAGCCATAACCCCTAATCATAATTGACACGGCTCTATATGCTGCCGGATAAAATTGTATTTTTGTATTCACATAGAAATATTGAGGACTAGTGTTTAGTGGTCCTACTTTAAGTACATCATAAGCCGTGTATTGTGAAGTAATTGCACCAGCTACATGGAGTTTAGCGCTTGGTGCTGTCGTCCCGATGCCGACGTTGCCGGTGTTGACTGTAAAATTTCCTGAAGTGATCTGAGTTGTGGTGACAATTTTTAAACCAGAAGTGTCTGTTTGTAATACTCCGCCTCCTAAGGGTGGATTTTGGGATGGATTTATCCAAGCATAAGATGGTTGAAAAATTATAAAGTAAGAAGAAAAAAGAATAGCGACGAAAAAAGAAGTAATAAGTAGGAAGTAAAAATTATGAAGTTTCATCTTTTAATATTCGGACATCTTATGTTCGAAATATTTATTAAATTTATTAACCTCGACTTTTCCTGATTCATTATTATTTAATTTATTATTATTATAAAATTATTATTATTATAAAATATAATTTATAATTTACTAATCTATTAATAGTAAGACATCGTATGTCTTACTTTATGTTCTTGTGAGCTCTTTAACTTGAAAATATTTAACTAAAAAACTTTTAAGTTATAATTAGATATAATAGCCGGGATAGCTCAGGGGTTAGAGCGGGCGTCTCATAAGCGCCAGGTCGTGGGTTCGAATCCCACTCCCGGCAAGTGGAGTGGGATGAGAACCCACTACAAACCAGCGAACAAATAGCACTTAATATTAACGAGAGCGAGAGAACGATGTCTTACCACAAGCGTGGAGTTTACCGTATTCGAATCCCACTCCCGGCAGAAGATGTTTTTTGATATTATTACTCTTTTTCCTGAAGCTTTCTCTTATTTAGAAACATCAATTTTAAAAAAGGCACAAGAAAAAAAGCTTATCAAGATAAGCTTTTTTGATTTAAAAAAATTTTCCCAACCTCATGGACTGGATGATAAGCCCTATGGTGGTGGACCAGGAATGGTGATTAAATTTGAACCTGTTTATAAAGCTTTGGAAGCAGCTAAAAAAGAAACTAATACTAAGAAAAGAAAAATTATTCTAACTCATCCGGCCGGAAAAATTTTTAATCAAAACTTAGCTCGGAAATTAGCCCAAGAAAAACAATTGATTATTATTTGCGGTCATTATGAAGGCATTGATGCTCGAATTGAAAAATTTGTTGATTTAAAAATTTCAATTGGCAAATATGTTTTAACTGGAGGTGAATTGCCAGCAATGGTCATTGTTGATGCTGTTTCCCGCCATCTACCGGGAGTATTGCATCACCCACTATCATTAGAAGAAAAAAGATGGAATAAGGGGTTATATTCTTATCCTGTTTATACAAGACCAGAAAAGATAAGAATTAAGATTCATGATTCAAAATTAAAGAAAAAAGAAATAATATTAAAAGTACCGAAGGTTTTGCTTTCCGGAAATCATAAATTAATTGATGAGTGGAGGAAAAAACAATCAAAAAGAATTATTTAGCGCGGGCGACCGGATTTGAACCGGCGACCTCTGCCGTGACAGGGCAGCGTTCTAACCTGGCTGAACTACGCCCGCTTAGTTAAAATTTTATCAATTAAGCCATAGTCTTTT
>BPGX01000024.1 GCA_026003255.1 Bacteroidia bacterium
TTAGTTCCTCCTGAAAAACCCGGAAACTTTCACTTTATTCACTGTTTATCAATAACTTATTGTTGAAAAATAGGCGGGATATTAACTGCGAAATTGCAAAGAAATTGCTACTTTCGGTCAAAAATCTTGCAAATTATGTTGAAAAAAATACCTAAAGAAATTCAAGGAGATTTATTCAGAGTAAGATTGGTTGATTTCATTGACATGAACCATGAGTTGGTACTGTTGGCCAATAACATCGATTGGACATATTTTGAGAAGGCCTTTGAAAAGTACTATTCCGACCAGGGGCGGCCGGCCATGCCCATAAGGTTTATGGTGGGCTGTTTGCTGCTCAAGCAGATGTTTAATCTTGGCGATGAGACCTTGCCCGGTAATTGGATAAGAGACCCTTACATGCAATATTTCTGCGGGATGATTTATTTCGAGCATCGTTTTCCGTGCAATCCGAGTGATTTTTCGCATTTTCGCAAGCGCATAGGCAAGGAGGGCGTGGAAATGATATTTGCCTACACGGTGAAACTACACGGAAAAGAGGCCGAATCAACACAAATGTTGAGCGACACGACGGTACAAGAAGAGAACATCAGTTTTCCGACCGATGCCAAATTAGCCAAGCAGGTGATAGATCGTTGCCGGAAGATAGCGGCGAAAGAAGGTATCGAACAGCGGCAGAGCTACAGCCGAGTGTCGAAGCAATTGTTGAGAGAGGCCTATTTTGGAAATCATCCCCGGCGGAGAAAGAAAGCGGCACGGGCGGTCAGGCGTTTAAGGACATTAGGTGGGCGAGTTGTAAGGGAGTTGCTCAGGAACATGACTGAAGAACAGAAAGAACGTTACCGGGAAGAATTGGAGATTATGCAACAGGTATTGACGCAGCAGAAGAACGATAAGGATAAAATTTACAGTTTACACCGCCCTGAGACCTCATGTATTGCGAAAGGCAAATCGCACAAGCCATATGAATTTGGGCATAAGATAGGTTTGATGATACATCCGAAGAGTTTGGTCATAACAGCAGTAAAAGCATTTAAAGGGAATCCGCATGACAGCAGGACCATCGCACCGTTGTTGGAACAGATGAAGTTGAACGGAATTAGATTACCCAAAGAGGTGGTGTATGACAGAGGCGGAAGGGGAGTAAAACAAATTGAGGGAACAAGCGTGAGTGTTCCGGATAGTGGAAGGAAGAAACAGACCCGTTACCTGCAAGAAAAGAAAAGGAAGAAATTCCGGCGGAGAGCAGCCATTGAAGCCGTAATATCGCATCTGAAAAGGCAGTTCAGAATGGGAATCAATTATCTTTTCGGAAAAGGGAAAGCACAGATAAATGCCTTTTTATCGGCAGCGGCGTGGAATTTGAAGAAATTTATGGAGAGGTTAAAGAAAAGCCTTTCTTTTTTGTTTCATTTTTTCACAGGATTATTAGAGTATTTTTTGGAAAAAAATTTCCGATATTCTTTGTATTAAAAAATATGCATCTTTTTAAAAAGGCTTTTTAAGGATTAACTAATTAAATATCACTTTAATAAAAATATCTACAACTATGAAAACTAAGTTACACTTTTTGGGGATTTTATTATTTTGGGGGGCGTTATTTCCATTGTTTGCACAAAATGTGCCGGGAAATATCAATTATCAGGTAGTAGTGAGGGATCTTAACGGATACCCGCTTGTGAATCAAACGGTAAATTTGCGTTTTTCGTTCTATCAAGGAGACCCTAATCTTGGTATTTTGGAATACCAAGAAGAGCACACAGGATTAAATACCGGCAATTTGGGTTTGATCAATGTGAAAATTGGTTCCGGTACGTATTTAGGTGGTAGTGCGACCTCATTGAATGGTATCAATTGGTCTAGCGCAAACATCTGGCTGAAAATAGAAGTCGATGACGGAAATGGTTATCAAAGCATAGGGTCAGACCGGCTCATCAGTGTTCCATATGCATTTTATTGCGAGAATACTTCTAATACCGTTGTGGGACCGACCGGCCCTACAGGTCCAACCGGAGCACAAGGTATTCAGGGACCGACCGGCCCTACAGGTCCAACCGGAGCGCAAGGTATCCAGGGACCGACCGGTCCGACAGGTCCAACCGGAGCGCAGGGTATTCAGGGACCGACCGGTCCGACGGGTCCAACAGGTCCGGCTCCTTCTAATTCTACAGAAGCCACTTTGCTAAAGGTATGGTCTACGTTGGGTAATGCCAACATAAACCCCGCAACAAATTTTCTTGGGACCACTGACAATAATCCTTTGATATTGAAAGTAAACGGAACTGAAAAAATGAAAATAATCTCACCTTCCGGATTGATATCTATGGGCTATAGTTTTACACCGGAGGCACAATTGCATGTGAGAAGAAATAATTCAGTTCCCAATAGTGTTTTTCAATTGGGGAATATCAATCAACCAAATTATGAATGGGTTTTTGATGTTGATAACTCGGGCAATTTTTCTTTAAATAATGAAAACAATGGAAGTCCTTTTGGTGTTATGAACGTTGCTTCTTCTCCACATTTTAATATGGGTTTATACAGTCCGCCCGCAGCTTTGAATGAATCGCGTGTTAGAATAAATGCAAAAAGTTCATCCAATGCCCTGCAAATTGACAGCGGTCACTTTAAAGCCACAGGTCCTTCTGTAATTTTTTCACAGTCCTTTAATTCTTTTTTAACACCACCGGCTGTGAACCTCATGAATGCAAATGACGTGAAAGGGGTAATCAATCATTCATTTTCAACAAATGTTTCCTCTTCATCCACTGCAGTATATGAAGGTGAAATTAAATTTTCCAAAACATACAATACATCTCCAACAGTCATCCTGACACCGGAATTTTCAACAATTTCTGCAAGTGACATTTTGAATTATTCAATACAATTAACCGATGTGCAGCCCGGTTATTTTAAATATTCCATTATATATCGAAACGCAACTCTTATCAATATATCTATTAGTGGATTAATTAGAGTACATTATTTTGTCATCGAATAAAATTTTGTGAGCATGAAAAAACAGATAGTTCTCACATATAAAATAATATTCTATGCTTTAATGTCAGGATTCCCGTTTGTCAACTTGTTTTCCCAAAGCTTGTTGTCAACATTTGGAAAAACCCAAACTGTAAATAATCGCTTGTACACTTACAGTGTGGGGGAAGCAGTTGTTTTTACGGGGTCTGTGAATAATGTCATACTGACGCAAGGATTTCAACAACCCAAAATTGGAGATTCTTTGCAAGTGAATGTAATCATCCAACAACCTACATGCCTTGACGCAACCGACGGAAGCATACTTATGGAGATTTTCGGTTGTAACTCGTGTTATGTTGTGTGGGTAGACAATAATGACACAACAAAATACCGGCAGAACTTGCCTCCGGGGGAATATGTGGTAATGGTTTACGGAAATGCCGGTCAATGGCAGGATACCATTCGTCTAAGTCCTCAATTTGAAAGACATTGTAACATTATAGTTTATAGTGGATTCTCACCAAATTCCGACGGAGTGAATGACGCATGGATTATTGAAAACATTAATTTATATTTGCCTAATAAGGTAGAAATCTATAATCGTTGGGGAGTGAAAGTTTGGCAAGGTCAAAATTATGATAATAATACCGTGGTATGGAGAGGAGAAAATATTGAAAATGGAAAAATTTTACCCCCGGGAACCTATTTTTATCTAATAGAAATATCAAATCAAACTTTAAAAGGATGGGTGCAACTAACAAAATAATAAAAATTAAGGACAAATATGTTTTAGTCCTTATATTTTTTGCTTTTAGCGTTATTTTAAAAGCGCAGCAGGTCCCTTTATACAACCAATACATTTTCAACCCATTGGAAATAAACCCTGCTTATGCAGGGGCCCGTAACACATTAAGTGCGGTGTTGATTCACCGTAGTCAATGGACAGCCATTGACGGTGCACCAAGAACTCAAAATTTAGCCATTCATTCGCCATTTAAAAAAGAAAATATGGCTCTTGGTGGGTTGATTACCCATGATGCCATCGGACCTACCAACAGCTTTAAAATGGGAGGTATCTATGCTTACAAAATCAAAGCGGGAAAAGGACATTTGGGGTTGGGACTCAGAGCCGGAATTCAGTATATACAATTTGATTGGAATAAGATTTCATATAAAGACCCCATGGAACCAACGGCAAGTGTGGGTAAAACATATGATATAAACCCGGATTTTTCATTTGGTATATTTTACAATACAAATTCCTTTTTCACCGGCTTGGCTTTTGATCAGTTATTTCCTGCCAAATTAAACTTTACTGATTCTTCCTCAAAAGAAAATCGTTTATATCGTCATTCCAACCTTTTAATAGGTAAAGCATTCAAATTGGATGAAGAAGTGATTTTTCGCCCTTCACTTTTGATTCGTTCGGTTGAGCAAATTACCGGAACAGCCGATTTGAATATAAGTTTTTTGTTTTTCAACCAAATTTGGTTTGGTTTTTCGTTAAGAAGTGGATATGGCTTAGCCCTGCTGACCGAATATCAATTCTCCAATGGCCTACGGGTTGGGTATTCGGTTGACAGACCTTCTAATAACTTAAAAGGTTATTCTGGGTTGACTCATGAGATTTTTATTGGTTGGGATTTAGTTAAACAAAAAACTGTAAATCCAAGATTTTTTTGATATGAAGTTAAAAACTTATTTGATATTTATTTTTATACATTTTCTTTTGAATCAATATAATTTGTATTCATTCAATGATGATAAAAATATTGAAAAGGCACTTCATCTCCAACAACAACATCAATATTTTAGAGCAGCCGCCATTTATCAAAAAATTCTGAAAAAACAACCGGAAAATATCGATGCATTAAAAGGTTTAATTTTATGTTACATAAAAACAGGTAATTATCTTGAAGCATTACCTAAATTACAAACCCTGACAAAGTTGACGGATGATAAGGAATGGAAGTTTAGATATGCCCAAATATTGAAAATCACCGGAAATCATTCCGAAGCCAAAAATCAGTTGAATCTGATATTACAGAAATATCCGGGGGATTTGATGACCGAATTGTTTCTCCGGAGATTGAACGAAATGGAAAAATGGGATATTGACCCTCAATGGTTTACCATTCATTATGATGAATGGATCAATAGTATTTATCATGATTATGCTCCGGTAATGATTGACAATTCGATTTTTTTTGTTAGCAATCGTCCGTTTGATCTGATAGAATATTTGAAAGATCCAAACGGAAAATTTTATTATAGCCATATATTTCGTCAGGTTAAATCAAAAAAAAAGATAAAACCTTTAAAAGGAGAGATTAATGGATTATGGCATACCGGTCCAATGACCTATGCTCCGGCGACAAAAAAGATAATTTTTAGTAAAATTTCACTGGATATTAAAAACCAACAAAGGGTTTATAAGCCACAACTCTATGAAGGAGAATGGTCAAAAGGCAAAATTGTAAATATTCGTCGATTGCCTTTCATCAATGGAGAGTATTCATTTACACATCCTGCTCTTAGCAAAGATGGTAAAATGCTTGTGTTTTCTTCTGATATGCCCGGAGGTAAAGGAGGTATGGATCTCTGGTATTCTGTATTTGAAAATGGTCAATGGTCACAACCGGTAAATTTGGGGGATAGTGTTAACACCCAAGGAGATGAGGTCTTCCCTTATTTGTTTGAAAATTTTTTGTACTTTTCGTCTAACGGTTGGCCCGGTGCCGGAGGTCTGGATATTTTTAGATCAACAATTGTCAATAATAAAAGTTGGTCAACTCCTATAAATATGCGGACCCCGCTAAACAGTAAATTCGATGATTTTGGCATTTGTTTTATCAATGACTCCACCGGATATTTTAGTAGTTCCAGACCCGGAGGTCTTGGTTTCGATGACATTTACAAGTTTACTTTCCATGGAATTCAATATACTCCTTACACAGATATTCAAGGTATTGTGGAATTCTATAAACTTCCTGTGTCCGGTTTAAAATTACAATTGTTGGATGTCAATGAGAACTTATTGGACTCAACCACAACCAACCCCGAAGGTTTCTTTTCTTTTCCTCATGTTAAACCGGATGTGGACTATTTGATAAAAATAAACATCGATGAAGGCAAATTACCTAAAAATAAGAAAGATAAGAATATTTATCTCTTAAACACCAAAAAAGAAAAAATTGCCAAAGGGGATGAGTATAAATCAGGATATTTTAGATTTAAAGCACTAAGCCCTAACCAGGCAGATAAATTGCCATTATTGATAGAAAAAGACGAGGATTTATTGACAGTATCAGTTTATGGACAGGTTTATAAAATACTTCCGGGAGATTACAATAAAAAAGTTGATGTTTTAATAGAAGATCAAAAAGGAAATATTTTAGGTAAAATAAAAACTGACGAAAAAGGGAAATTTGTGTTTGAGAATCTTCCTCCCGATATAAAATATAAAATTAAATTGATGAATGAAGGAGAAGATTTAAAAGTTATTATTACCGATGAAAAGGGAAATATTTTAGATAGGTTAAAAATGCTTAAAGATGGAACATTTGAATATGTTAGGTTAGACCCCGATCAAAGTTTCATAACATTGTTAAATGAAAATGATGAGGTTATAAAAATAAAATTTAAGGAAAAATTTGTCATGTCGAAAATTTACTATGAATATGATAGTTGGGAAATTACCCCGGAATCTGCCCAAATATTGGATAAATTGGCCGAAATTCTTAAAAAGAATGAAAACATTAAGGTAACTTTGGGTTCCCATACCGACTCAAGAGCAAGTGATAAATATAATTTGGATCTTTCTAAAAAGAGAGCCGATGCAGCAGTAAAATATTTGATCAGTAAGGGTGTGGATCCGTCAAGAATCAAAGGAATTGGATATGGTGAATCACAACCGGTGAATCATTGCGTTAATGGTGTTGAATGCAGCGAAGAAGAACATGCAAAAAACAGAAGAACTGAAATTATCATCGAAACAATTAAGTAAGTGGATCCCATTGGGATTGCTTCTTGTTTTTTTTCAAATATTTCTTAATGCTCAGAATGTCAATACTGCATTTTCTGCAAATGATATTTATTTTAAATCGATCAATTTAAATGAAGGGTTATCTCAAAGTACAATCAATGATATTATTTCTGATCGTTATGGAAATGTTTGGATTGCTACACAAGATGGTTTAAATCGTTTTAATGGCATTTCTTTTAAAACATATTTCCATACAATAAAAGACAGTGGATCTATTGCGCATAACCACATACAAAAGCTGGCTTTGATAAATGATTCTGTTTTGTTGATCGCTACCCAGGCCGGAGTAAATATCTATCAACCTTTTGGAGATCGTTTTGAACTATTAAAGTTAGAGGGATTTACTCACAATTCATTTACTGCTGTTGAAAACGAATATCCGTTTATATGGTTGGCTTCAGAGAATATTATTTTGCGGTACAATATTAAAAACGGTAAAAAATATATTTTCAATATTCCTGAAAATACCTTGATTCATTGCTTGTCATTGGATGCGCATGGAAACCTTTGGATTGGTTGTGAAAACTCTGGACTTTATATTTTGAAAAAAAATACTTCTATTCCGCAAAGAATTTTGTCTGATTTAACCGTAAATCACATAATGCATCATCAGGGTGATACCTATGTTGCTACCAACAAAGGACTGAGAATTTTTGAAACTAAATCATTCATGTTGCTTAATATCCCTGAAAAATTCCAATTTTTAAAAAATACTTTTTTAACTTATATATACCCTGATTCCAAAAATGCCTTATGGATTGGAACCGACGATAGAGGTCTGTTTCACTTGCAAGAAAATAAGGTTGATCATTACAAGCACAATCCTTTTGTCAATTATACGATCAACAGCAATCATATCAACAAAATTTACAGAGATAAATTTGGCATCTATTGGATTGCCACTGACAATGGGATTAATTATTTCGACCCTTATAAACAATTCTTCAAAAGAATTACTCATAATCCATTGGATATAAATTCTCTATCCAATCCGATTATATGGTCTGTTTTTAAAAAG
>BPGX01000025.1 GCA_026003255.1 Bacteroidia bacterium
CCGTTTGGGGCGTCGTATGAAGGAAAACAAACTTTTAATGAAGAAACCCACAAAAAACGGCGTAATGTCATTGCCAATCCCTGTCAATATTAGCCAGAGCAAGAACACCACCAAGCACAAGCATCTACCCCCTCGGCAAAAAACACTACGAAAGCACCGACCGGCTCGGCAACGTGAGAGTGACTTATACGGATAAAAAGAGCTGGAGCAATGGAAAGTTTGCTTTGAACGTGAGCAGTTCGCAGGATTATTATCCGTTTGGGAGTGTGATGGAGGGGAGGGATATTGAAAACTTCAATTACCGTTTTGGGTTTAATGGACAAGAGAAGGATGATGAAGTGAATGGAAATGGTAATAGCTATGATTTTGGGGCCAGAATTTATGACAGCCGTGTAGGGAGATGGTCAAGTATTGATCCTTTGGCGAGCAAATATTCATATGAATCTCCTTATGTATTTGTTGGTAATTCACCTATTATTTGCATTGATCCAGACGGTAGAGAAAAAATAGTAGTAACAGGTGGCGAATATGATAGCGACAGATATAAATTCAATTTTGTTGAACCAGCAATAAAACAGCTTAAAGTATATAAGGTTAAAGCAGGTACTGAGCAGGTTACGTGGGCGGTGATGAATATTGGATATACTGAAGAGCAAATTGCAAGTTTTAAAAGTACCGCAGATGAGCTTGGAGTAAATTTTGTCTTGTTAAACTCAGCTAATGAGTTGACCATTTATCTCAATAAAAAGACCACAAAACTTGAAGGTGGCCTAAGGGGTACACCTATGAGTCCTGATGAACTGGTAACTACTGTTTCTGAAGAACGAAGCAATGATTTGGTTACAGATTTATCTGTCTTTGCGCACGGCTTTGTAGGATCAATGGAGTTTGGTTATCATCAAGAAGGGAGCGAAAACTTTTCTTTTGATGCAGATGACGTTTCCAATCTAAATTCAGATGCTTTCAATAATGAAACTTGTACAATTGATATTTTTACATGTAATGCAGCAACCCCCACTGATTCGGAAGGGAAAAATTTATGGTCATCATTGGCTGGTCAATTAGCTAAGCAGACTAAGACAAAAGTAACGGGTTACCAGGGAAGAACCGATTATACAGAGATCAATAAGGGAGAAGGTTATGGAGATAAATTGAACAGGATGTTGAATGGGTATAATACAAGGGGTAGCCAAAATTTACCTAAGGGAGGAACACAATCTAATGGTAAGCCATCAAAAAGGTGGTCATTTGATAAAACAACAAAGACACCATAGTGAAAGCAGAATTGAAATATCTTATTATGCTGTGGTCGATTGTGTTAGTTCTTTCATGTATAAATCGAAAAGACTCTTCCAGGATTAAAGGCCAACGAGTTGATACATCAATCTATTTTAGTAGGGTGGGCAGTCTAAAGGCAATTGCAGCCTTGGATAGTTGTACATCTACTTTAATATTGGTAAACAATCCTCATAATTTTACAGATAATGCAATACTCACCATATTTTTTAATAGCCATGTTGTTTACTCCGGCAAATTCAACAAAGAAGTCGAGTTTTGTGTGCCAAAGGAAATTGTAAGGGACTTAGTACATATTAAATTAGAAATTTTAGAAAAGGATATGCTATTTATTTTTGAAGATAAAAGTGCATTTCATTGGCATACCGGGTATCCTTATATCTACTGTGTTTTTTTTCCAAGAAACGAAAGCTCAGATCAAATCCATTTCTTTCCTCAAAAAGAAAGAATCATACAGTAATGAAATCAATCAAGCATTAAAAGCTTATAGAGAGCCTATGAAAAAACGTCAAGGGCTTTTTATTTTCTGAAAGTTCTTTTGGCTTAAAACCGGGAACAGCATAGACCAGTGGGGACAGGATCACCTGCAACGGCGTTACCGCTACGATGTGTTGAACCGCCTGCAGGCATTTGAAGGGCTGGACGGCAGCGGCAACCTCAAGAGCGATTGGAACACCTCGTACCGTTACGACAAAGACGGCAACATATTGCGATTGATGCGGATGGGACCCAACGGGCTGATGGACAGTCTGACCTACCATTATCTGCCCGGCAAGGACCAACTGCAGTACGTGGATGACGGCGTAGCCGCAGGCATGTATGCCAACGACATCGACGACCAGGCGCCCGGCAACTACGCCTACGACAAGGTAGGCAACCTGATAACGGACAAGCAGGCGAAGATGCAGATCCGGTGGACCGACTACGGCAAGGTGAAGGAGATTGATACGCTCATTCAGGGCAACCCATCGGCGATCTTACCGAAGCTCACATTTAAATACGACGCCACCGGCAACCGCTTGGAGAAGGAGTATACCGGCCACTACAAAGACATCTACCTAAGAGACCCGCAGGGAAATGTGATGGCAGTGTACAGAATTCGCGAAAGATTCCTTATATTTGACAGAACTTCCCATGTACGGCAGCAGCCGTTTGGGGGTGATAAAGGAAAACAAACTTTTAAAGTTAAAACCGCGCAAAATACACGGCTATGTCATTGCCAATCCCTGTCAATATTACGCCAAGCAAAACACCACCAAGACAAGCATCTATCCCCTCGGCAAGAAACACTACGAAACCACCGACTGGCTCGGCAACGTGAGAGTGACCTACACGGATAAAAAGAGCTGGCAGCAGAATAAATTTGCTTTGAACGTGAGCAGTTCGCAGGATTATTATCCGTTTGGGAGTGTGATGGAGGGGAGGAATCTTGAAATCACTAATTACCGTTTTGGCTTCCAGGGGCAGGAGGGAGATGATGAAATTTTTGGCAAAAACAACCTGTGGGCATACAAATACCGCCTGCACGATGCAAGGCTGGGAAGGTTTTTCAGTGTGGATCCGTTGGCGGATAAATATCCATATAACAGTGTGTATGCCTTTAGTGAGAATAGGGTGATTGATGGGGTGGAGTTGGAGGGGTTGGAGGTTTTTAAAATTTCAGATGCATATGATGCTTATGGAAATAAACATAAAATAGTTCAATTGCTAGATATCAATAGAGATTTTGAGGTAATTGATGAGAATAATAGAAGATTAAGTCATTTTAAATATATTGAAATACAAAAAGAGTTAGGAGGTGTGCAAAAAACAGATGATGGACTAATATTTCCTCATTCAAATCAAGAATTTAAAAATTATGCAAATATTGGTGGAAAAGATAATAATACTTTTTCTTTCGTTAAACACTATTATAAATTTACACCTATTGAAGGTAATTTACCATTAAAAAACGTCGCATCTTTTTCATTTGGTAGAGAAGGAATTGAAAATATTGAAGAATTTTTTGAAAAAGAAAACTTTTATCAAAAAGCAAAAAAATTTGCTGATGAAGGTTTTTTTCTTCCACAAAATATTCACGTAATAAAAATTAGGATACAAGAGGAATTTAAAGAAAAATTTACAAATTTATTGGAAGATATGGGGTTTGATTTAGAAAAAATTCAGGTCCAATATGAAGAGTTAAAAAATGAATCTAACATTTTGGAAATAGAATTTTTAGAATACGATTTTTCGTCCATATATAACAATGAAAATGAAAATGAAAATAAATAATTTAGAAAAAATAGTGTTGATATTGTTTTTTTTAAAAGTTTCTTTATCTACTTTTTCTCAGAAAAATTTTGATACCGTGAAGACCCATTTATGTGATTCAATGATATACATACAAGTGTTTTTTAGACATCCTGAGCAAAAAAGAGAAATTCTTTTTCACGAATATTTTTTAAAAAAAGATAACCGTCAATGGATAAAGCATGGGCCTGAAATTAAGTATAATCAACAAGGAATTATTACTTCTGTTTTACATTACCAAAATGGAAAGCCAATCGGCATAGGTTCATATAATTATGATCTTGAAAAATATACAACAATAAATGACAATGACTCTTCAGTTTGTCTTCACGGCATATACAAATCATATTATCCAAATGGACAACTAATGTGTATTGGAATGTACAACAAAGGAATGAAAACTGGAGAATGGAAGGAGTATTTTTCTAATGGACAATTAAAATCTGTTGGTGAATATGAAGATAGTATATTAATACTTTTTCCTGACTATGATGTTAGAAGAATTTTTATAGCTAATAGAAAGTTCCAAAAAATAGACTCAATACCCTTGATAGAATCGAGTGAAGATTCATTATTACGTAGTTTTCATTTGAATCGTTCCAATGTTTTTTATCCTTACAATTTATATTTTAAAACAGGTATATGGAGATACTATGATGAAAAAGGTAAATTAATAAAGGAAGAATATTACGAAAAGGGTAAATTAATTAGAATAAATAGATATTAAATAAATATATGAGGAACATTGTTAAACTAATGATTTATTTAAGTTTATTTCTTTTATTTTCTAATAGCAGTTTTTCAAATGACACATTAATCATCATAGAAATTAAAGGCGGTCAATTAGGTATGGATATAATTCAATTATCTTCCAATGGCACAATTCGTTATACATGTATGAATAGAAGGAATGAAGAGGGCTATGAAGAATATATTATGGAAAAAGAAGTTGTTCCGTCACATGTGTTTTATAGAACGCTTTCACAGATTGAAAACACTAATAAAATCGCTGAAATTAATATAACATATAAGGAAAATATTGATGAATACATTGATCGGTTCAACAAATTATATTCAACAGGGATTAAAATTTACATATACCGAATATCCGTAAACAATAAAGAAAGTATGAAAATAAAGGAAAAGTCTTTATATGTTTTTTTATGCGACAATGTTCAAATTAAGGAAATAATTCTTTATATTTTAAAATTTATAGATAATGATTTTTGTAAAAGTAAGCTTTTATCAATAATGTGTGAATAGCTTAAGGATATTTAATGGACATGAAAGAAAGGGTGAAATGATAGTTTATGCTACGAAAAGATTTTTGTGTTGCGGTGTTTAGCACCTATATTATTTGACAAAATTATCGTTTAATTTTTTCCTTCCGCTATGACGCCACCGGCAACCGCTTGGAGAAGGAGTATGACCTGCCATTACAAAGACATCTACCTAAGAGACCCGCAGGGAAATGTGATGGCAGTGTACAGGATTCGGAAAGATTCTTTATATTTGTATGAACTTCCGCTCTACGGCAGCAGCCGTTTGGGGGTAGTGAAGGAAAACAAACTTTTAATGACCAAACCCACGCAAATAACACCGGCGTAATGTCATTGCCAATTCCTGTCAATATAGCTCAAAGCAAGAACACAACCAAGCCAAGCGTTTATACGATGGGCAAGAAACACTACGAAACCACCGACTGGCTCGGCAATGTGAGGGTGACCTATACGGATAAAAAGAGCTGGAACAATGGCAAGTTTGCTTTGAACGTGAGCAGTTCGCAGGATTATTATCCGTTTGGGAGTGTGATGGAGGGGAGAAATCTTGAAATCACTAATTATCGTTTTGGGTTTGGAGGACATGAGAAAGATAATGAAGTTAAAGGATGTGGCAATCATTTATCATTTGGAGATATGGGTTATGATCCAAGAATTTCGAGGCGTTGGCGGATTGACCCATTTGAAATACTTTATGTACCAATTTCATCTTATGTTTTTTCTTTAAATAATCCTGTCATGTTAACTGATCAAGATGGTAATATTATCGTAGGTTCGGATGGTAAGCCGGTAACATACGAAAGAGGGGAGAATGGAATAATTAAGTGGAGTGAAAATGCAACTGCTGATATTATAGAAGTTGGAAATGCAATGCTCTCTACTGAATTTGGAGAAAAAGCATTTAATAAATGGCAAAATGCTTCTACAAAAATAACGATAACAATAGACAAAAATTCTTCGTCAGATATACTCGGAGAAACCAAACCTACTGTTGATGCCAACGGAAAATACAAAGTTAATGAAGATGGACAATATGAAGAAGCTGAAATAATCATTTACAAAAAGAAAATTGATGAAGATAGAGCGGAAGGGTCTGGTAAGCGTTTTGAAGGAGCAAGTTATGAAGAAACTTTAGGAGCAGTGGGAACGCATGAAGTATATCACAATGAACCTGAACAAGTAAAGTTAGATAGAAAGCAACCTAATGAAATGCAACAGAAACCATCTAAGAATTTACCAATTAACTCAGAAATTAACTTTAGAGAAGAATATCACAAGAACAATCCAGGGTTACCAAATGAAAAAACATGGAAACAATACTATGAAAAATATGGTTATGAGGGTATTGAAGAAAAATAGTGTAGTTATTGTTTTCTGTTTAATTTTTTATGACTGTGGTGGAGTATTTAGAATGGAAAAAAACTATTATAATAAAGGTAAAAAATATTGTGAGAGTTGCATGAAGGAATATTTAGGGGGAGATACTGTTTATCTGAATAAAAATCAGATATGCATATTTAAAAACAAAGAATTATTTGCAGTAGGGAAAATCAAAAATAATAAAAAAAATGGAATTTGGTTTTTTTATAAAAAGTATCGAGATACCCTTGAATGCTATCGAGTAATTCAATATGGAAAAACAGATAGCGTAATAAAATGGAATAGAGGTTTAATTAATGAAAGTTGGTAATTCTAATTAAATTGGAAAAAATTTATTGAACACATTTATCGGGAAATTATGTTTTTTATTCTTTTATCGTTCGTTTTTCTCTCTCCTGCCCCTGCAATTGAAAAAATTTATTAACAATTTCTTATAATCTCTGCTAATTCTTTCTGCATGGTTTTCACTTTTTTCATTTTTTGTCATTCAGTAAATATATTTGCATTCAAATAAAATTTTACCGGCAACCGTTTGGAGAAGGAATATACAGGACATTACAAAGACATCTACCTAAGAGACCCGCAAGGAAATGTGATGGCGGTGTACAGGATTGCGAAAGATTCGTTATATTTGTATGAAATTCCGATGTATGGAAGTAATCGGTTAGGTGTTATTAAAGAAAAGATGTATTTGACGAAAAAACATACTCAAAATAGTACAAGCATTTCCAGTTTGCTGGTATTGCCTATACCACAATTAAACGCTTTCACCGGTACGCAGACCATTTACCCCCTCGGCAAGAAACACTACGAAACCACCGACTGGCTGGGCAATGTGAGGGTGACTTACACCGACAAAAAGAGTCCTGGCAGCTGAATGGCAAGTTTGCCCTGAACGTGAGCAGTTCGTTGGATTATTATCCCTTTGGGAGTGTGATGGAGGGGAGAGGGTATAATTTAATGGCTTATAGGTATGGAGTGCAGGGACAAGAGAAAGTTAACGAAGTAAGTGGCTCAGAAAATCACTATACAGCCTTGTTTTGGGAAATGGCTCC
>BPGX01000026.1 GCA_026003255.1 Bacteroidia bacterium
AAATATTTTTGTTGTTCCATCACCGTTACCTTTCCTCTTTTTGAGTAAGTATAACGGCGTTGCCGATAAGCGGCGCCCCAGAACAGGAACGCGGAACAATACCAGCAACTTTTTATATACAGATAAAATTTCTTTGCTGAACAAACTTGAACAAGAAACTAAACACGGAAGTAACACTGCCTACAATTAAGCTAATGCCGAATGCGAAAACGGCGTCCGCTTGATTGGCGGGTTATACTTACTTCTACTATTTAAGGGCAAGTAAAAAAATTACTTGCCCTAATTTTTTGTAACGGTTTTATTTCAACAATGTCATTTTGTTATTCTGAATAAAATCATTCACTCTTAATGAGTAGATGTAAACGCCACTTGGCAAATTACTTGCATCGAATAATGTCTCATAAATACCAGAACTTTGAAATTCATTTACAAGTGTTACTATTTCTTGACCTAATAAATTATATACTTTCAATTGAACTAAACCTTGTTCTTTTATTTGATAATTAATTGTAGTTACCGGATTAAACGGATTCGGATAGTTCTGACTTAATCCATACTCATAAACAATATTTGTATTTTCAGTTGAAGTTGTTTGTTGATTTTTATTTTCGATTTGTGGTTTACCTTTGGCTAACATTTTATTTTCTAATCGCTCGTATCTTCCTCTTGATACGAATATAAATGTTCTTTCCATTCCTTCATTTATTGGTGGTGCTGAGTACTCTAAGGTTATCATCTCATCTGTATTGAGTACTGAATATTGTTCGTCTATCTGATTCAATAGACTTGTTACATCTCCAAATGTTGAATGCTCTGCATATAAAAGTTGTGGAGTATAAACCGTAAAGAGCAATTCAAGTTTATGACTTAGTTCTGTATAATCTATTTCTGCTTCGCTCTGGAATGCTATATCTACTTGCAAAGAACTTGAATTTCCATCAGGCACTAAAATCCATTGATAGGTTGGATTCTTCCTTAACCGGAATGATGAAAATTCTGCTGTGTTTTCCTTAACGCCGCCCAGAATACTTCCAGATATTTTGTCTTTGTAAATCGGTTGTTGTTGACCTATTACCAGTAACCATTTCTCTGTTCCTACGCTGACATCTTCAAACGATAGACTTAATGTGTCGTCTATGCTTACTTCTGCTTTTATGCTGTCTAATCCAATAAGTTTTTTGTAAACATCAATCGAATCAAGTTGTGCGTTTGCAAAATATGCTGGTTTTGCAAACTGAATTATTTCGCCTTCGTCATCCACTGTGATAAATGTTTCTTGAGGATGGTCAACTACAAGCAGTTTTAATTGGTCTAAGTAAGAAATTTCTTCTTCAAATTCTCCAATTGCAAGGTAGTATTTATCATCCTCAAGAAGTGGTTTTGTATAGAGTTGATAAAAGTCAGTTACATCTTGTCCAAGTAAATCCGGGGCTTGACTTTGAGGTAAGATGTTATTGTCCTCAACCCAGGTTTCTCCGTTCCACGTATAAACAAACGGACAGCCGTGTGGTGTTGTTGCAAGATTTATAAACACATTTGCCGAATCAGTCCCAGCACTATTCCACACTTTACATTTGAGTACTGCGCCGGTTGGCCCTTCAATTGGGGTCTCTTTAGGGGAAGAAATATTTTCTGTAATTGTTTTCTCAATTGCATCTGTATTACTATAATGAATTGAAACAGTTTGAGAATTTGTATTTGAAATTGAAAACCCAGTGTTACCTGAAACGATTGACCAATTATAATTTAAGTTGCCATTACCTTGTGAAAGATTACAAGTTACGGAACCGCTATTACCGCGATATAATGGATTTGGAGATTGCGTGAAATTGGAAATGATTGGTGCAACGACAGGTGTGTATTTACCAAAAATGGAAACTCTTATTTGAGCTTGATTTGGATCATATGGATACCAGAAAGTACTATAACCAGATAAACTAACCAACTTATAGCAATAAGTTTCAAATATCCAATCACGCCCGGATTTGTTTACAAAAGTTGCATTCGTTGTACCATATGAAGGATTTTGCCAAATAAATCCATTTGTGCCGCTGTTTGCCCAAACCCAAGTGCTATCTATATTATAAGTAGTTGGAACTTCAATTGTTCCGGTTATTTTTTTTGTTTCTTGAACAATGTATAGTCCATAGGGATAATAAAAAGCAATTTTATCAGTCGGTGGATTTGACACATTCACAACACTTCTATTTTTTGAAGCTACTGTATGTGTAAGTAAAAATTTATCTGTAAGATATAGCGCTTGACCAGCGTCTACTAAACCAGCACCGTATTTTTCTGGATCGTTCTTAGGTATTGCACTAATTTTAATTATTTCGCGTATATCATCACTATAAGGATATAACACGCCTTTTTCACGTAACTTAGAACGAACTAAAGCGGCTACACCAGCTACTATGGGGGTTGCATTTGAAGTGCCGTTAAAATAATTATATGAATTATTATTATGAGTAGTTTCTTGCAAATAATAGGGTGAAGCAATCGTAACATTATTACCATATTTGCTCCCAGGATCTAAATTACCAGCATAGTCGACACCAGATACACATATTAATGCATTACCATTAGAAAAGTCGGCTGGATAGCGTATCTCAGTTGGATTAGGAGTATTACCTCTCGCAGCAACTACTGTAACATTATTAGCCCAAGCCCACCAAAATGAATAGTAATAGCTCTGTGCAGAAAGTGAACCCCAAGACCAATATGTTGGACTGTCACCACCAAAACTACAATTTATAACATGAACACCATAGCCAAAACCATTATTGATTTCTGGTACAGTAGCTGCTTCAAAAACTGCTTCTGCAATTAATTCACGATCTAAAAGTCTCTTACCATTGCTTGTTTCACTTGATGTTACTCTGAACGAAAATATTTGACAACCGGAATTTATATCTGATGAAGACCCGCCGGCAATACCAATCACACCAGTGCCATTCCAATTTACTGCTCCAACAATTCCAGCGATAGGTGTTCCGTGTGTTTCATCAGAATATTCAGGTTTTGGATTACCATCGTTATCCTTAAAATCGTATCCGCCTCGAATGCGATAACCTTGACCAAAGCCATTGCCTAAATCTTCGTGATAATAATCTATACCGTGATCAACAATGCCTATTTTAACTCCAGAATTACCAGAAGAATAATTCCAGGCGCGAGGTAAATCTATATTGTAAGTTGAGTTATAAAATTGTGGTTGATAAATATAGCGTGGATCATTTGGAGGCCAGGCATCAACTTCAATTGGAACTAATTTGTCAATATTTTGAATTATTGTACTATTTTCCTTAAGTGCTTGTAGCTCAGTTTCATTTAGAACTGATTCAGTCTCGATTATAAATGTTCTTTGCAGTTCAGTAAGCGGTAGCTCTGTTCCATTATCTGTTTTAAGAGTTTGAAGGTCGTCTGGCAGTCTCCTTATAAATTTTCGAAGTGATTTAATTCTATATTCTTTTAAGAATTTATTTAATTCAAAAAGATGAATTGAATTAGTCAATAATTTTGAAGAATCCTCGTTAACTAATTTTGTTATATCAAAGAAATAATCTGACTGTTTATATTCTGTTAAATCAATGATGTTGTTTGTTCTGAGTATATATTTATTGTTCTGTGCTAACGAAGAATATGTGGCAATTATTATTATGAATAAGATAAGTTTTTTCATTTTTTACTCCCAAGTAGATTATTTATTTATCGTAAGAACGATATCACTTTTAATAAGATAGTCTTTCAACCCCACATTCACTTTACTGCTTGTCAGTGTACTATCTGTAACTGCGAATTGGATAAATTGAGTGCCGCGAAGCGTGTCCAAAAAATTATAGTAACGAAAATCACAGAGAATACGATTGCCAATTCTATAACCAGTCACTTTTTGTTCTTGGAAAATCTTACCAGCAGTTAGAATTAACGAAATTTGACTCAATGAATCAATCGGGCCAATGCTTCTACCAGTTCCCAAAGCATCAATGACTACTGTTACTGTGTCGTTGATATTAGCAGGGTTTGGTAAAACATTACTAATCCAAATATCATCGTCGATTGGAATAGTATTGTCAACACAGCTTGTGAAAAGAATAGATAAGATTAAAGAAAATATAATTTGAAATTTTTTCATAAAGACCTCTTAATTTTTAATAGGTTAAATTTTGTAAATGCGTTTATTAAACGAAACCAGTTGAATAAAAGTTTTTTTGTTGTTCCATCACCGTTACCCTTCCTCTTTCTGAGTAAGTATAACTATTACTTATACTGCACAGAATTATTAGTTAGGGAACGTAGATATGCGTGCAGCTGCAGGTCTACGTTCCAATATCTTTGTTTTTTGTTCGTAAAGTAACTATTTAAAAATATCCTTCGCATATCTATCATCCTAATCCTATTCAGTCTAATGGACTCTTAACTCCCAAGCCTCGATTGAGAACATGTGTATAAATCATCGTCGTCTTAATTGAATTATGCCCGAGTAATTCTTGTATTGTTCTTATATCATATCCATTTTCTAGTAAATGAGTTGCAAAAGAATGCCTGAAAGTGTGTGGACTTGCCGACTTCGTCAGTCCAGCTTTTCTAACAGCATCTTTTACAGCACGCTGTACGGTACTTTCGTGAATGTGCCATCTGGTTATTAAACCACTATCATTATCTTTTATGAATTTATCCGCAGGAAATGCATACTGCCATCCAAACTCCTTGCCTGCATTCGGATATTTTTTCTTTAATGCATAAGGAAGGATTGTTTCGCCTTTTCCATTCTTTAAATCATCTTTGTGTTTTAAGTAAACTTTATTTAAATGTTTCTTTAATTCCGAAATTACAGAATCGGGAAGAATTGTGTGTCTGTCTTTCTCACCTTTACCATCCCTGACTAATATTTGCTTATAGTCGAAATCAATATCCTTTATTCTTAGCTTTAAGGCTTCGGATAATCTTAAACCACTGCCATAAAGTAATGAAACAATTAGTTTATTAGTTCCTTCAAGATTATCAAATACTCTAGCAACCTCTCTTTTGGATAAAACAACAGGCAGGTGTTTTACTCTTGTTGAGTGTTTAATATTTTCAATCCAGCCAACATCTTTATTTAAAATGTTTTTGTAAAGAAACAATATTCCCTGCAATGCCTGATTTTGCGTAGCGGATGAGACATGATAATTAGTTACGAGGTTATTAATGAATGACTTAATTTCTTCAGCGCCCATATCTATTGGATGACGCTTATTATGGAATAAAATAAATCTTTTTATCCAGCTTATATATGCTTCTTCTGTCTTTTTGCTGTAGTGATTTACCCTCATTACATTCCTTACCTGATCAAGCAATTTTGGTTTAACTTGTTGTTGGGGAGGATTTACAGCAGCAGGAAAAATATTTTGTTTTATTCCGTGCAAAGGAATTCTTTTTTTATCTGATTGAACTTAAAAAAAGAATTGTGTTAAGTCAATATCCTCTTTCAAAATTGTTATTTGTCTAAAGGCAAGTAAAGTTGAGTAGTTTAATTTTACATTCCGATGAATTAGAAAGGTAGAATAACAAATTGAATCATTTGTTATTTGTTTTCATTGCGCCGGCATTTATGCCGGTGAGAATAAATCCCAGAAAATACTCCTGGCTTTAGACCAATAAACAATCAAAGTATTTGGACTAAAGTCCAAATTATTTGAGTTAACATTTTGTCCACGCTCTGAAGAGCGTGGCAATTAAATTTATTTTAATTTTTGTTAATCCAAGGCAGGCATTCAAGTTTACCTATCGAAGGTAGGAATTCAACAATTTTGTTTTACATTTCTCATCCGATAAATCGTAAAATAGGAATGACAAAATCCTTTCAATCTTATTTACCTAAGAAATGAAGTTACCATTTGATGATATCAGAGAATTAAAAAAGTATGTTGGTGGGCTATTTTTGTTTGATTTTATTTAGAACATTCAAACCGAATTCTTTTTCTTTTTCACAACTGATTTCAGAAAGGTTTGAGATTATTTTTCTAATCTGTGTAATCTTTAATCCATTTCTTAATCCACCATATAAATGAGATATAAGCTGCTCTTCAAACATTTGTGTCGTAAGAACTGATATTATACAAGCTTCCCTTTCCTTAATTTTTAGAGCAGAACGACTTATAACTTTTCCGTATCCTTCAATGATCAGCCATTCAGATAGTTCGGGTGAGAATTTTTTCACATTGGAAATAAGCTTCTCCAGTTTATCTCCATAAATCTTTTTACTTGTTTTAATTCCCTTTTCCTTTAAACGATTGGTATTCACAGAGGAGATTTTTTTGGGTTTATATCCCGACAGATGATGAAACCTTTTCAGAAAAAACAATGCATTCGGGAAACCACAGAACAAATAATTTTGAAGCAGCGCTTCATATATTTTGATTTTTGAAATTCTTTTTTGCAGAGCAAGTCGGACGAAGTAATCGAATTTATCTAAGTTCTTTACAGCAGCTGAAGC
The DNA here is from genome assembly GCA_026003255.1 of Bacteroidia bacterium. GTDB lineage: Bacteria > Bacteroidota > Bacteroidia > B-17B0 > Aurantibacillaceae > BPGX01. The sequence goes on from BPGX01000026.1 coordinate 6,479, forward strand.
AGAAATGAGTGAGAGTATCTCAAGGTAATTCATTTAGTTGGCACTAATGTTAATATTTATAATAAATAATTCCGGTGAAAGTGCGCACAAAAAAAA
>BPGX01000027.1 GCA_026003255.1 Bacteroidia bacterium
GATTATAAGGTTTTAAAATTCATTTGATAAATAGTTCCTCTTGAAAAACCCGGAAACTTTCACTTTATTTACTGTTTATCAATAACATATTGTTGAAAAACAGGCGGGATATTAACTGCAAAATTGCAAGGAAATTGCTACTTTCGGACAAAAATCTTGCAAATTATGTTGAAAAAAACACCTAAAGAAATTCAAGGAGATTTATTCAGAGTAAGATTGGTTGATTTCATTGACATGAACCATGAGTTGGTACTGTTGGCCAATAAAATCGATTGGGCATATTTTGAGAAGGCCTTTGAAAGGTACTATTCCGACCAGGGGCGGCCGGCCATGCCCATAAGGTTTATGGTGGGCTGTTTGCTGCTCAAGCAGATGTTTAATCTTGGAGATGAGACCTTGCCCGGTAATTGGATAAGAGACCCTTACATGCAATATTTCTGCGGGATGATTTATTTTGAGCATCGTTTTCCGTGTAATCCGAGTGATTTTTCGCATTTTCGCAAGCGCATAGGCAAGGAGGGCGTGGAAATGATATTTGCTTACACGGTGAAACTACACGGAAAAGAGGCCGAATCAACGCAAATGTTGAGCGACACGACGGTACAAGAAGAGAACATCAGTTTTCCGACCGATGCCAAATTAGCCAAGCAGGTGATAGACCGTTGCCGGAAGATAGCGGCGAAAGAAGGTATCGAACAGCGGCAGAGCTACAGCCGAGTGTCTAAACAATTGTTGAGAGAGGCCTATTTTGGAACTCATCCCCGGCGTAGAAAGAAAGCGGCACGGGCGGTCAGGCGTTTAAGGACATTAGGTGGGCGAGTTGTAAGGGAGTTGCTCAGGAACATGACTGAAGAACAGAAAGAACGTTACCGGGAGGAGTTGGAGATTATGCAACAGGTATTGACGCAGCAGAAGAACGATAAGGATAAAATTTACAGTTTACACCGCCCTGAGACCTCATGTATTGCGAAAGGCAAATCGCACAAGCCATATGAATTTGGGCATAAGATAGGTTTGATGATACATCCAAAGAGTTTGGTCATAACAGCAGTAAAAGCATTTAAAGGGAATCCGCATGACAGTCGGACCATCGCACCGTTGTTGGAACAGATGAAGTTGAACGGAATTAGATTACCCGAAGAGGTGGTGTATGACAGAGGCGGAAGGGGAGTAAAACAAATTGAGGGAACAAGCGTGAGTGTTCCGGACAGTGGAAGGAAGAACCAGAGCCGCTACCTGCAAGAAAAGAAAAGGAAGAAATTCCGTCGGAGAGCAGCCATAGAAGCCGTAATATCGCATCTGAAAAGGCAGTTCAGAATGGGAATCAATTATCTTTTCGGAAAAGGGAAAGCACAGATCAATGCCTTTTTATCGGCAGCGGCGTGGAATTTGAAGAAATTTATGGAGAGGTTAAAGAAAAGCCTTTCTTTTTTGCTTCATTTTTTCACAGGATTATTAGAGTATTTTTTAGGAAAAAAATTTCCGATATTCTTTGCATTAAAAAATATACATCTTTTTAAAAAGGCTTTTTAAGGATTAACTAAATAGACCGTTCTTAAATATCGGGTTTTTGGTTGAATTCAAAATTTTCAATTTTTGATAATTATTTTTACCTCCAATTAATCGGCAGTCCGGGCATCTCACTTGACGTTACGCAGCTTTCCGGAGGTGGCAATTTATAAGCACAAAACTATCATACAAAGCACTAAAGTTTATATAACCACAAAACTGTCCTATGCAGCACGAAACCGCTACTTTTGGCAAGGTTCTGTTACTTCAAGTTATTCATTTGTATCATTTTAAGTGGCTTCATTATCACTCTGTCCATAAATTCTTTTATTATTTGTATTTGCTCTTCCAAACTAGCCGTGTCAAATTCCTTGTGTTTTTCATCTGTCAATTCAAACCAAATGGCTCCGTCTTCACGATATGGTTTTGTGCAGTATTCATCTTTTTCAATTTTGTCAAGTTGCTTGTCAATTATGTCACAAACGGGCTTACCCCAACCTTCTTTGTTTTCAAAACCTAAACATATAAGAGGATTTTCACGTTCGTAGTATACTCCAATCCAAGCCTTTGTTTCCTTTATTAAGTCATTTGAATATTTTATTACAAAGTAACAACCACTTATTCCATTTCCACCTTGAATATTCTTATTTGAATAGTATCGCAATTCAAAATCTGTCTCTTTTCTATCTACAAGTTTCTTTAACAAAATTATAAATGAGTATAAAGAATACATTCCTTTTAAGTTCATTTTTTTAGTTATTTTGATTATTCCACAAACGCTCTTCAAATACTTAAGATAACCCGTCCACAAAGCTTTTTCATTTTCAGTTTCAGGTAGGTTATTTGTTATATGGTCATACAACTCTTCCCATGTTTTTACGGAAAAGCCGTTTTGTGTCATTTTGTAGTTTGTAATATACCCAAGTTGCTGATTAGGTATTTTGCAATCGGATGTGTATTGTTCGAAATGATGGTTTCTGTCATAAAGTTTACACTCTATAAGATAGGTTTTTCCATCATTTTCAATTAAGAAATCGGGTCTGCTATTGCCTACCGGCGTTTCTCTTTCAAACCTAGTTATATTCGAAAAATCAGTGTCTGGAAAGAAGAAATTTAAAAATAGCGATTGAAATGAACGTGATGATAAACACAATGCCCATGTAATGTCCGCTAAGTCATTCTCACTCCTTTTTCTTTCTGATAATATTTCTAAAAAACTTTCAATCATTTCAAGTTGTCAACATTTATAATTGGCTGGCGTACAAATATACGCAATAAATTCTTTTTTTGTATCTTTATAGCGGGAAAACTCCAAAAAATTCCAACATTATGCAACATGGCGGGAAACAGAATGTATTGGAAGATTTTACGAAACTTATGAAAATTAAGCGTTATGCCCCCTCTTCCATTCGTTCCTACAAAAATGCCATATCTCTATTCTTAGATGCTTTCCCCGACAAAAATCCGGAAAATATCTCCATTCGTGAAATTGAAGAGTTTTTATACCGCAAAATCAAACAGGACAACATATCTGCATCTTACCAAAAACTTTGGTGGGCGCCATTCAGTTTCTTTACAACAATATGTGGCGTAAAAATTTCCAACTGAAACATCTTTACCCTGATCGCAGAGAATACAAATTACCCGTTGTTTTATCCAAAGAAGAAGTTCAAAAAATCATCCAATCCTGTAATAACATTAAACACAAAGCCATATTGGCCACTATTTACGGTGGAGGATTAAGATTATCCGAGTGCTTACATCTTACTATCAAGGATATTGATTCACAAAGAATGCTCATAAAAATTACACAATCAAAGGGGAATAAAGACAGGTATGTCCCTTTATCAAAAAATCTGTTGCAATTGTTGAGAGATTATTGGAAGGTTTACAAGACGAAACATTATTTGTTTGAAGGGCAGATCGGGGATAAATACTCATCAAGAAGTGTTCAGAATATTTTTAAAAATGCTTTGAAAAAATCAGGTATTCAGAAAAATGCCACAGTGCATTCATTGAGGCATTCTTATGCCACTCATTTGTTAGAAAGCGGTACAGATATACGCATTATTCAGGTAATGCTGGGACATAAGAATTTAAAAACCACACAAATTTATACACAGGTAAGTCGCTCTATTATTCAAAAACTACCTATTCCACTGGACGATATGCATATCTGATGACTCTTGCATATTGGTTACAGAAGGCAGTGTTCTTAGAAATATCAAGCAGTTTTTAGTAAATTTTTATAGAGCATAGCAAAATCTTTTTGAAGTGAATGGTGTAGTTCGCACAACAATGATATTTTAAGTTTAGTCTGTGGATTGGTTCGCTAAATTGTCAAACCACCATAGAGATAATTACTTGCAAACATTCCAAAATTATTTGCCTGCCGGCATTATTCGTAAAGCTCTTGTTGGCGGGTAGTTGTTCTTCTTTTGTCCTACCAATCCCATACTCCATTGTAGTTATACGTTTCAAATTTTGGTCGTTTTGGTGCAAATTGAATTGATACCACAATCTTATTATTTAGTCTATCAACCATTGTCTGGATTTGATAAGTTGTTTTGAGTTGTTCTTTACGTCTTTCTTCAAATTTTTTCTTCCCATTCTCCTGAACTACACAACCGTGTGACCATATTTGTCTTTTGTCGTAAGGTAGTTCTTGAGTTGCTTTAAGTTTTGAATAATTGGCAATAAGTGGATTTAGTGTTGTAAAATATGTTACGTTTTTTGAATACCAAATTAAAAATCCGTCATAAATTGTTTTCGGGTCTTTATAAAGTCCGTTCACATAAACGCTTTTAGGGATACTGTCAGATTTAATGAAATATCTTTCAGTAATTTTTGAAGTCGTGTCAAAATAACAAAATGTTTCTTCTATAAAGGCATAGTCAAAATTTAAGGTGACAATTCGTGTCAACCATCCAACATTCTTCCTGTTTTTCAGAATGCTGTCAAAATAATGTTGTTGGTCAGTAGGTAGTAGTTTGATATGCTTTAATGTCAACGAGTCAATAATCAATGAGAAACACTGTCCGTTGGTTGTCAATGAACAAATTGTCAAAATTAATATGGTTATAATCTGTTTCATACAACGTCCGCTAACGGTTGGCAGATTGGCGATGTGGCGGGATTAGAAGCACAGAACTGTCAATTTACCACTAAAGTTTTTTAGTAGCACAAATGCTCAATTTACTACTGCACCCGCCATATCCGCCAATGTGCTGTTATGGGCTGGTTTCATTTCTTCTCTTTCATTAAGTCAGCATCAACAACAATTTTTCTTGATTGAGCAAGCCCTAATGTAAATAGATTAATAAAGAAATTGTCAATACTTGTTTTAATTGTTACGGTAATGTTGATTACTGCATCAGGTTGTTTTTCTGCAACCTTCTTTGCAATTACTTCTGAAACATCAAATGATGATGTCCAGTCAAAGTTGCTATTCTTCTTTACAGTAATATGTTCTACTAATTGCATCTGCTGAGATGGCTGATTAAGTAAAACAGGAACTGCACCTTTTCCACTTATTTTGGCGATTGTGCAAGACTGCATAAATAACCCACAAGCTAAGACTGTAATGATTAAAATCGAATTTTTCTTTGTCATTTTTTTGAATTTTAAAATTTCCTACTCGTAAGGCTTTTCGGTGTCGCCCCGTTTTTTTAGTGGTCGCTAGTCTCCACTTTATTGTAAATAAAATTTCTTGTCTGTCGGTAATGACTGTCAAGAAGTGTCGAAGAAAGTCGTTGGCTCTCTTGTTCTCTGTCTGCTGTGTCGGTGTCTTTTTTCAAACTTGCCCATAACGTGTTGCCGATATGTGATGTGCCTGAGCCGTTAGAAGGGTGCAGTCTGAGACATACCCCATATCCTTGCTCACTTGCGTCCGAAGGACTGTCGAAGCAAACCCTGTACCCGAAGGGTCTCGGCGATGGCATATCATATATCGGCTGTTGTACGAGGTTCTGCTCGCTTTCATTATGTCTCAACAGTTTTTGTGTTTCTATTTTCAGTTTTTCAATCGGTTTATATGTTTACTTAGCTTTTATTCCAACAAATTAAATATTTAAAATTTCCAATTATTTCATTTTGTTTTCAATGCTTTATAAAATATTTAAATGTATCAACACTATAAACTCCTATTAGTGTCAAAACTGTACTCCATATAATAATTCCTAACACTACAAATATCAGCAATTTCTTTTTTTCTGCATTAAACATAAGACCTAATGCAACTCCTAATGGTGCTCCAGTTAATAAAGGTGACAATAACCCTAATCCAATTACTCCATACTTGTTCCATATTTTCTTTATAGTTGTTTCCTTTTCTACCTTTTGCTTATGTCCTCTAAGAATTAATTTTTGTATTCCATTTCCCAACAAAATTACAAATATTGAACCGGTGGTTGCTCCCAAAGATGTTGCCATTATTATAATTATTGGTTCTAATTTAAATCCAATACCAATTGGAATTGCTACCCATAACTCAAACATTGCTGTAAAAAATACTGTAAAAAATTGTAATACCATTATTTCTTCCTCCTCATATTTGTACTATTCTATAAAATAATCTCTCACTTCTGTTCTCAATGACAATGCTCGTTTTATATTTGGAAAATATCATTTAAACGCGACTTATTTTTTTAAAATCAATTATCAATATTATTTCGTCTTTCTATGTAAGCCATTTATTTCAGTAATTTCTTGCAGAAT
>BPGX01000028.1 GCA_026003255.1 Bacteroidia bacterium
GTATTGTCGTTCAATTATTTTAACTTTAATAATGCTCAAATCATTTTATGAATAAGTAATTTTACGGAAAAAAATTATGCCGAAAGACAACCGGGAAGAAATATCGGTGAAAGTAGGAGGTATGGATTGCACCAATTGTGCCATCTCCATTAAAAAGGCGTTGGAAAAAGCCGGTGCCGAAAATGTTTCGGTTGATTTCACAATGGGCGAAGCCCATTTTACTAAATCAAGCAGTGAAAATATCGACAAGTACCTGAAAGCCATCGAGTCGTCCGGATATCAAGTGATTGGAGCAGATAATTTTACCGAAAGCAAAAAAGAGAAAAAATTGAAATACTTTTTGGCAGCCTCAATTATTCTCACACTTCCCCAAATCATATCAATGATACCCGGTTTGGATTTTTTGCATAATTCGATTATCCATTTAACCCTCTCAGCACCTGTTTGGATCATGGGAATGTTATATTTTGGTCCCGGCGCCATTGCTTCTTTAAAAAACAAATCGCCCAACATGGATGTTCTTGTAGTAATAGGATCATCGGCAGCATTTTTATATAGTTGCCTTGGTATGATCATCTATGGTATAGATCAGTCCCACCAATATTTATTTTTCGAAACCGCTTCATCTATCATTACATTCATATTATTAGGAAATTACGTAGAACATCGTGCTGTTGCCAAAACTACAGATGCAGTAAGATCGCTACAAAGCTTGCAACAAACCATAGCCCATCTGCTGAAAAATTACCCTGAAAACCAATCAATAACCAATATAGATTCCGGATTATTACAACCAAACGACATCATATTGGTAAAATCGGGAGAAATCATCCCGGTAGACGGAATAATCATTGATAACGAAGCTCTCATCAACGAATCCATTCTAACCGGAGAAGCGATGCCTGTCAGAAAAATAGCCGGAGATGAGGTTTTTGGAGGAACCTTGATAGTCAATGGCAATATAATCGTAAAAGTAAAAAAACCTAAATCCGCATCGGTTGCCGCTAAAATTGTGGAAATGGTAAGAAAAGCCCAACAAGAAAAAGCCCCCATTCAACAACTCGGAGATAAAATATCCGAATACTTTGTCCCTATTGTTTTATTTCTCTCGATCATTACATTTGTCGTTAGTGTGTTTGTCTTAAACCTAAGTTTACAAGATTCATTGTTAAGAAGCATAGCCGTCATTGTAATTTCTTGTCCTTGCGCCATGGGATTGGCTGCACCGACAGCCATAGCCATGGCAATTGGCCAAACAGCACGCAGGGCTATTTTGGTGAAAAATTCAAGGGCATTTGAATGGTTAGCCAAATCGCAAACATTTGTATTTGACAAAACCGGTACGTTAACCAAAAGCCATCCGGAAGTAATAGATTTTTATTCTGCAAATAACGAAAATATACATGAAATTCTTGGGAAACTGCTTTCGGCCGAGCAGCGTTCAAATCACCCGGTCTCAAAAGCAATCGTGCATTGGATTACACAGCAATCCATCAAACCGATAGAAATTAAAAATTTTGAAGAAATCAAAGGGCAAGGCATCGAATTCATTGACAATGATAATAACTTTTTTAAAGGCGGATCTTTTTCATTTACAGATATTCATGACACAAATCTTAAAAATAATTATGACTTTTTTTTAACGTGCAATCAAACGCTTGTGGCGGCTTTCCGCCTTCAAGACGAACTTCATCAAGATATGAAAAAAATTGTAAAATGGCTCCTTGACAGAAATAAAAACGTATATCTCTTAAGTGGTGATAAAAAAGAAAAATGTCTTGAAATTGCAAATAAAGTTGGTATTAATCCCGAGCACGTTTTCTTTGAAAAAAAACCCGATGAAAAACTGCAAATTATCAAGCAATTGAAAGAAAAAAACATCCTATGCATGATTGGCGATGGAATTAATGATGCTCCCTCTCTTACTGCAGCCGATGTATCCATTTCTTTTGGACATGCTTCAGATATTGCTATGGATGCTGCCACTGTAGTGATTTCGGAGCAAAATATTTATAATGCCTTTATCTATTTAATGACAATCAGCAACATAACAATAAAAAAAATAAAACAAAATTATTTCTGGGCATTTTTTTACAATATTTTGGCTATTCCCATAGCTGCAGCCGGTATGCTACATCCGATTATTGCCTCTTTGGCCATGGCATTTTCAGATGTAATTGTTGTAGGAAACTCTCTCTTAATTGGAAGAATTAAAGATACTCAATCATGAGAATTCTTTTTTTACCTTCGTGGTATCCCAATAGAAAGTATAAAACAGAAGGCATTTTTATTAAACGTCACGCAATAGCTTTCAGTAAAAATTTCGAAATAGAAGTTTTCTTTTCAAAACCCATTGAAAACTACAGATATACTTTTTGGGAAATTCATCAAGTAAACAATAACCTAAGTGAATACATTTTATATTATCCTAAATTGTCAAATGGTCCATTCGTAAATATAAGGCAATCATTTTGGCATTTGATTGCCATGTGCAAACTGTTTTTCAAAATCTTAAAACGACCCAAATACTCAATCGTCCATTCTCATGTATTAACAATAAAAACCATTTTAGCTTATTTATACAAAAAAATTCATGGCTCCATTTGGATACATACCGAACATTGGTCGAAATTTCTCGCCCAAAACAAACATCAACTCACCAGAACTGATAAAATTTTGTTAAAGATACTAAATCGTCAATGTAACACTATCATTACTGTTTCCGAAAACTTAAAAAAGAATTTGCAAGAACTAAATATAATAAAACCAATTGAAGTAATATACAATGCCGTTAACCCAATTATATTTAAGCCCATAAATAATCACCGGCCTAAAAATCCATTCAAATTTTTGCATGTCTCGACCCTTGATGAAAAATCAAAAAATATAACCGGTATCCTCAAAGCAATTGATAAGTTAAATCGGAGAGGAAACAGTTTTATATTCACCTTTGTTTCTGATGGGGATATTCAAACACTAATGCAAAAAATTGAAAAATTTGTAATAGATAAAAGTAATATCAAAGTAATTGGAGAAGTCGAACAAAAAAAATTATCTGAAATTTATAATGAACATGATTGTTTGGTTATGTTTAGCAATTACGAAAATATGCCATGTGTCATCGAAGAAGCACTTTGTTGTGGAATTCCTGTGATTGCTACCAAAGTAGGGGGAATACCGGAAGTCATACACAATTTTAACGGCATATTGATTGAACCTGATAATATTGATGAATTAGTCAACAAAATGGAATGGATGATACACAATCATTCTATCTATGATAAAAACACTATTAGCAAGGATGCATATAAATTTACCGACGTTTCTGTAGAATCAAAATACAGAAAAATTATCTCTGCAATTACAACCAAAGATTAAACCACTATATTCTATTCTTTTGCATAAAAAAAATAAGTATGAATGAATTGTGTTTTTATAATTTGAAAAAAAAATTAAATTCCTATTCTATAAAATTTCAAAATCAACCGACGTTTAAACAAATCTTTTTTTGGAATTCAATTATTAAATAAATTTACTTATAATTATTTGTTAAAACAATATAATCTTTACATAAAATTTACTATCATTGCAACACAATCTAAAAATTACAATTATGAAGAAAAATTTATTATTATGTTGCACTATTGTCCAAAATATTTTTCAATAAAAATTTAAGCTATTGATTATCAATAACTTAAATTTTTATTTTTCTGATTTTTAAAACATACTCCCCCCCCTTTCAACCACTCTCAAATAAACTTAATTGCAATTCTCTATTATTTATCTTTTCCCCTAATATCTTCTCTATATCCTCTATCTTCTCTATCAAAAACTTTACAACATCTACATAACTATGTATATTCAATCTCACAAAACTCGCTACATTACTAAATGCTATATCCTTCCTACGCTCCCTTACTCTCTTGTGTATCATCGTCATCAATAAATTCGCTATCAGACAGCACCATATCTGTATCTTTATCGCATTCTCATTGTCTCCTAAAAAATACTTTATACCAAAATTCTGTTTCAATTGACGAAAGGTGATCTCTATCTGCCAACGACTTTTGTATAACAATGGTATAGCATCTACTTCTATATCCATTAAATTTGTCGCATATTCATACGTCTTTTTACTCACATCATCCCAATATGCTACCCGCCTTATTCGTATCTTCTTACCATCTTTTAGTGCCTTTTCTATTATCTCGTCTTTTATTATCCCAGCATCGCTACTATCAGGTATTTCTTTTTCTTCTATGCTCTCATATACAGCATTCTCTTTCATCCGACACACATAATACACACCTTTCTCATCTAATTTGTCAAAAAATTCATAGTTCAAATATCCTCTATCCATAATGTATATCACTCCTCTTTCTAATTCCATCTTTTCTATTCCTTTCTGGTCATTAACTGTTGCTTCACTGATATAATGGATTTTTGGGACATGCATCCCATTTTCTATGGTACAATGCAATTTAATCCCACCTTTTTGTTTTCCATTCACCGCTTTCCGCCCGGTTGTTCTCATCACACTGCTGAATAGACCTACTATCGTGCTATCTGTCACTACCCTCTTCCCCAATCGCTTTAATATCGGGCTTTGCATGCTGTCCAAAATAACTGAACGATACCGTTTGTATAAATGTTGATAGATACGCTCAAACACCTCACTATCTCTGTGTTTGTTGACATAACTGATAGTGCTTCTTTTAGGAATATGGCTTAAACCCATTTGGTGGAGAGATTTTTTGTGAGCAAGGATAAGGGCACAGAGTTCCCGAATAGAGGAAAGACGAGTAATAACAGCAATGAGCATTAGGTAGAGATGATTTTTGGTTTTCATCTTTTTGGAATGCTTGTCAGATAAGGAATGCGCAATGATGTGGTCTATATTGGCTTGCTGGATAAGGGATACAAGCTGTCCAAAAACCGGTACAGGGGCAAAGAATTTTTGTTTATTTTTGCGTTTTGATAGACTTCTCATAAGTTTTGCTTTTTTGTAGCAAAATTAAAAAGCAAAACAAAAAGGCAGGAAATTTATTCCTGTCTTTTTTATTTTTTATTTTCTGCGGTGTATGATGGTATTTTTTTAGAAATTATTTTGGACAACAGTGATTATGTTGTGTGTTTTTAAGCACATTTGCTTTAAATGCACAAAACAATGTTCACAATCCGAAGTACTTGGCCAAAAAGCCTGACTTTAAAGGGTTTGTTGAACCTCAAACAAGCCAAGGAGAACCTTGGAAAAAACCCAATTTAAACAACAAGGTGGTTAATAACTGTGTTACTACTAAAACACTGGGGAGTGCCGGTAATGCCTATGGTGGATTTACTCGTCCAGGCAGACCGGTGATTGATTACAATCCCACGTTAAACACCATTACTTTGATTCATCGCTCCCATCCAGCCGTAGATGGTTCTTCCAATACCGGTAATTTATTCTATGATGTTTCGAAAGATGGTGGTAACACATGGATGACCAATGTTGGCCCTATTTACGTACCCGGTTCTGAATTAGCACGTTATCCTATGGCAGTTGTTTACAATCCGGTAGGAAATACTAATCCAAGCAACGCATACATTTCTTATCATGCTGCTTCTACCAATGGTAGCGGATGGGTCGCTCATTTAAATGGCGCATCACAACTAACTACACCCGTTTCATATCAACAAAACGTAGAACTTTTCGGTTCATCTGGATTCAATGGATTGATTCCGGATGCAGGTTGCGTCACTAATGAAGGAACTTTCTGGGTTGTTGACTGGACTTATGATGGAAATGATTACACCGATACAATCTTGATTAAAAAAGGTGTATTTAACGCTGTATTAGGTCGTCATGACTTTACAACTACCAAACTATATTTCCCGGTAACTTATGATGCTACAAACGGCAAATATTTTGTAACAACCAACATAGCATTTGCTCCAAATGGCTTAACCGGATATGTTACTGCCATTGCAAATGATGATCTGACATTTGCTCCTGATTCTTCAACATATTTGGTTGTTTGGAAAACTGTAGACGGTGGTACTACTTGGACCGGACCAACAAGAATCAATATTAAAAATGCTGCGAATTCT
>BPGX01000029.1 GCA_026003255.1 Bacteroidia bacterium
CCCGAAAGGATAATAATCCTGAGAACTGCTCACGTTCAAAGCAAACTTATTCTGCTGCCAGGATTTTTTGTCTGTATAGGTGACTCTTACGTTTCCTAACCAATCGGTGCTTTCATAATGCTTTTTACCCATCGTATAAACGCTTGGCTTGGTTGTGTTCTTGCTTTGGGTTATATTGACAGTTTTTGGCAATGACATTACGCCGGTGTTATTTTGCGTGGGTTGGATCATTAAAAGTTTGTTTTCCTTCACTACCCCCAAACGGCTGCTGCCGTAGAGGGGAATTTCATACAAATATAACGAATCTTTCGCTATTCTGTACACCGCCATGACATTTCCCTGCGGGTCTCTTAGGTAGATGTCTTTGTAATGTCCGGCATACTCCTTCTCCATTCGGTTGCCGGTGGCGTCGTATTTAAATATGAGCTTTGGTAAGATAGCCGATGGGTTGCTTTGGATGAGTGTGTCGATCTCTTTCACTTTGCCGTAGTCGGTCCATTGGATCTGCATCTTCGCCTGCTTGTCCTGTATCAGGTTGCCTACCTTGTCGTAGGCGTAGTTGCCGGGGCAAATTATTAGAAACTTTTTCTAATTTTGTTCAGTTAAAAATTTGCAGATACAACTCAATATAAGAATTTAATTAAAATTTAAATTTCATTTCACAATTAGTTGATTTCTCCATCCATCAATTTTATAGTTCGGAAATGAAAATTGTATGTTAATGTAATTTTCTTCTTTATTATCTTGACCTATTTTAATATTTTCAATATATAAATAAGAAAATACTTTGTTTGTATTCATTACATTGTATTTATAAATATTATACATAAATAATTTTTGTTCTTCAGTTATACAATTACTTTTAGATTCGACACCATAAATTACCATGTTTAAGTTAGTTGATACCCAAAAACTCTTAATTTCATATTTTTTGAGTCGCTCAAAATCATTTAATGAAAATAAACTATTTAAATTAAAATATGCATTTTTATATCTAAACTTATATACTTTTTTAAAACAATTTAATCTATATAGTTAATCCTTAAAAAGCCTTTTTAAAAAGATGCATATTTTTTAATACAAAGAATATCGGAAATTTTTTTCCAAAAAATACTCTAATAATCCTGTGAAAAAATGAAACAAAAAAGAAAGGCTTTTCTTTAACCTCTCCATAAATTTCTTCAAATTCCACGCCGCTGCCGATAAAAAGGCATTTATCTGTGCTTTCCCTTTTCCGAAAAGATAATTGATTCCCATTCTGAACTGCCTTTTCAGATGCGATATTACGGCTTCAATGGCTGCTCTCCGACGGAATTTCTTCCTTTTCTTTTCTTGCAGGTAGCGGCTCTGGTTCTTCCTTCCACTGTCCGGAACACTCACGCTTGTTCCCTCAATTTGTTTTACTCCCCTTCCGCCTCTGTCATACACCACCTCTTCGGGTAATCTAATTCCGTTCAACTTCATCTGTTCCAACAACGGTGCGATGGTCCTGCTGTCATGCGGATTCCCTTTAAATGCTTTTACTGCTGTTATGACCAAACTCTTCGGATGTATCATCAAACCTATCTTATGCCCAAATTCATATGGCTTGTGCGATTTGCCTTTCGCAATACATGAGGTCTCAGGGCGGTGTAAACTGTAAATTTTATCCTTATCGTTCTTCTGCTGCGTCAATACCTGTTGCATAATCTCCAATTCTTCCCGGTAACGTTCTTTCTGTTCTTCAGTCATGTTCCTGAGCAACTCCCTTACAACTCGCCCACCTAATGTCCTTAAACGCCTGACCGCCCGTGCCGCTTTCTTTCTCCGCCGGGGATGATTACCAAAATACGCCTCTCTCAACAATTGCTTCGACACTCGGCTGTAGCTCTGCCGCTGTTCGATACCTTCTTTCGCCGCTATCTTCCGACAACGGTCTATTATCTGCTTGGCTAATTTGGCATCGGTCGGAAAACTGATGTTCTCTTCTTGTACCGTCGTGTCGCTCAACATTTGCGTTGATTCGGCCTCTTTTCCGTGTAGTTTCACCGTGTAGGCAAATATCATTTCCACGCCCTCCTTGCCTATGCGCTTGCGAAAATGCGAAAAATCACTCGGATTACACGGAAAACGATGCTCAAAATAAATCATCCCACAGAAATATTGCATGTAAGGATTTTGTATCCACATTTGCGGCAAGGTCTCATCTCCAAGATTAAACATCTGCTTGAGCAGCAAACAGCCCACCATAAACCTTATGGGCATGGCCGGCCGCCCCTGGTCGGAATAGTACTTTTCAAAGGCCTTCTCAAAATATGCCCAATCGATGTTATTGGCCAACAGTACCAACTCATGGTTCATGTCAATGAAATCAACCAATCTTACTCTGAATAAATCTCCTTGAATTTCTTTTGGTGTTTTTTTCAACATAATTTGCAAGATTTTTGACCGAAAGTAGCAATTTCCTTGCAATTTTGCAGTTAATATCCCGCCTTTTTTTCAACAATATGTTATTGATAAACAGTAAATAAAGCGAAAGTTTCCGGGTTTTTCAAGAGGAACTATATATCTCAAATAAAGTATTGCTCAAATCAATAGTATCTATATGTATTGTTAAACAAAAATCTCTTTTAAAAAAAGAAGCTGAATCACTCATATCAATGGTATCAACATTTAACTCGGCGTAAACTATTAATCGCTTTGGTTCTTTTCTTACCTTTTTAATATCATATTTCCCCCAAGCTAAATTTACCTGACTACATGATTGTATCATTAAATAAAAACAGATAAAAATAAAAAAAACTAATTTATTCATGGCTCGAACGTCTTATTATATAGGGTTGCTCACTAAAACTAGACATCAAATTTATTGGAAGTAATCCAACCTTACTTGCATCATCAGGATGAACGTAATGTTCACCTCCTATTCCTAATCGTAAATTAGTAGAACCTATTATTTTCCAGTACAAGTTCTCAGTTTGTATAATTTGTAATAGAGCTTGTCTATATTCAGGAAACATTGGAGTTGTATTATAATTGTTATTATTTCTAAATAAATTTTCTTTATATTCAGCTTGGTATTTTCGTAAATCTCCATTCTGTAAAAATGCTATTCCTTCACCAACTACTTCATGAACAAAAATTGATGTTGGGGTACTTTTTAAAGGTCCATTTGTTCCGGCAAAAACCACCATTTTGCCACCTATTGTTGCAATAGCACTTTGTTCATCATCAGAGACTTCTAATTGTCCACCAGTAAACGTATCATCAAATTTCACAATTATTTTTTTACTGGCATTTATTACTTTCATATAACCATTTGCCAATGCAATTTGTTCTTTGCTAAATCCGGATCCCTTACCTCTGTATTTACCTTTTCCATAAAGCCATTGATTAAACTCTAATTGGCTAATATTTTTGAATGATTTACCACTTTCATCTAATGTAAAAAACTTCTCCAACATGGCCTCTATACTAATATCTTTTGTAGGATTCAGTGAATTGAAAATCTCTTGCTTTGCTTTTTGAGCGTCTTCTTGAGTGGCCCCTTCCAATCTATCCCCTAAATAATCTATATTTTTTAATGGATTATTTGAAAGAACAGAATAATCAGAAATATAAACCATCGGCTTCGGATCCCTGTTCCACCTCCTTGCCAACCTGCCGTCATACTCCCAATACAAAGCCGTGTAGTGGCTCTCGTTTAATTCCGGCATGCGTTCTTGCGTGTTGAAAGCATATCTGTAAGCAGAGAGGTTATATTTTCTGCCCTCCATCACACTCCCAAACGGATAATAATCCTGCGAACTGCTCACGTTCAAGGCAAACTTATTCTGCTGCCAGGATTTTTTGTCTGTGTAAGTGACTCTCACGTTGCCGAGCCGGTCGGTGGTTTCGTAGTGTTTTTTGCCCATCGTATAAACGCTAGGCTTGGTTGTGTTCTTGCTTTGGGCTATATTGACAGGGATTGGCAATGACATTACGCCGATGTTATTTTGCGTGGGTTTGGTCATTGATGGTATTTATAATACTAGTTTTTTTTCCTTAATCACAATCCATTCGTTATTAATTAGTTGAAATACAAAACAGTGCTGCCATTCAAATCGTCCCCTTATGTCACGTGCAGTGTATAAAACAAAAACCAAGGCAAAACCTTTTTTTGAATAAAGTACATCCGAAAATTGTATTAGCAATGGATTGTAATGTATTGTATCTTCTCCTTTTATTTCTGTTTTATCTATCCATAAATCCGCTGATTGACAATAATCGCAATATTGATATTTAATAGTACTATCAAATTGGCAATTTACTATTGTATCATCTTTTACCTTATAAAACTTCATGCTTTTAAGAGATGAATCTTTAACATCGTTAGCAAACCATTGTTTAATCATATGAGGAGTAAATAGGAATGTATTTTTAACTAAAAGAAAGTTCCAAGCATATTTTCCTTGTACACTTTCTTTTATTCCCATATAATTTGTAACAGAATCAAAAGGATGTACATAATGATATTTAATCTCACCTTTTTTTACATTCAAATTTATTAATATTTTTTCATAAATTAAACAATCGTCTGTTTGAGCTAAAACAGGTAAGAAATATAATTTTAATAAAACTAATCCTAATTTGATTGTATTTTTATTTTTCATCATTCAACTTCCAAAGTTTTCAAAATATTTGTTCCTTGTAAATTGTATGGCAACTTATCAGGAATACTTGCTCCTATAATATTTACATTTTTTGGAATTGTGTTTTTTCCTGATTCAATTTTGAATTTATAGTTATAATCTAAACTTACTTGCACACCAAACCCAAAAACTTCTATATCAGTTCCCCTATGACCTGTTCCGGTAACTTTCCACTTTTGTTTGCCTAAAATAATATTATCTCCTGATTCAGGAATTCTGAAACCATTTTTATCATATACATATTGACCAGTATTTTTCCCTTCGTTAGTAACCTGATCGCCGTAATGTCCATATTCATGAAGAATTGTTAATGCCACACCTAATGTTTGTGTAGCTAGTTCTTCTTTGTTTGAAGGGTCAATTTTAGCAAGTTGCTTAATTATTTCCACACCAAAAACTATTCCGTCTTCACCTCCTCTTGCCCCAGGATAATCAAGAATCTCAATGATAGGCCCCTCTCCAAATTCTGTGTGTTTTAATATTTCTTCTTTTGTAAAACCTGTTGTATTTGATATAGCTTCAAGAGCTTGAGGATTGTCTTTTATCAGATTAGAAATATTTTTAACTATTTTCTCAAATCTTGCAATATCAAGCTTAGTTAATCCATTATTCTTTAACATCTGTTCATCATACTTTAACTTAAAATTTCCATTCTTATCAATGAAAAGTAAAGGATTGTTTCCAGCATAAACATAAGGTGATTGTGTAGGAGTTTCTTTTAAAAGTATGTCAGTTGTATAAGTTCTGCCTAATCTCACATCCAGCCACCTATCGCCCATATCTGCCACGTTTCCAGAGCCTTGCACTTCATCAATCTTTTCGTGCCCACCATAACCAAAACGGTAATTGATGGTTTCAAGATTCCTCCCCTCCATCACACTCCCAAACGGATAATAATCCTGCGAACTGCTCACGTTCAGGGCAAATTTATTCTGCTGCCAACTCTTTTTGTCCGTATAAGTCACTCTCGCATTGCCGAGCCAATCGGTGGTTTCGTAGTGTTTTTTGCCCATCGTATAAACGCTTGGCTTGGTTGTGTTCTTGCTTTGGACTATATTGACAGGGATTGGCAATGACATTACGTTAGTGTTATTTTGCGTGGGATTTTTCATC
>BPGX01000030.1 GCA_026003255.1 Bacteroidia bacterium
ATCTACCCCCTCGGCAAAAAATACTACGAAACCACCGACTGGCTCGGCAACGTGAGAGTCACTTACACAGACAAAAAATCTTGGCAGCAGAATAAGTTTGCCCTGAACGTGAGCAGTTCGCAGGATTATTATCCGTTTGGGAGTGTGATAGAGGGGAGGAATCTTGAAATCACCAACTACCGTTTTGGCTTCCAGGGGCAGGAAGGAGATGATGAAGTGTATGGCAAAAACAACCTGTGGGCATACAAATACCGCCTACACGATGCAAAGTTGGGAAGGTTTTTCAGTGTGGATCCGTTGGCCGGGAAGTATCCTTACAATAGTGTGTATGCTTTTAGTGAGAATAGAGTGATTGATGGGGTGGAGTTGGAGGGGTTGGAGTGGAAAAGAATAGAAGATCAAAATGGAAATCCTGTTCAAGGAGAAAATGGCGGCTATCGTTGGGAGGGTTTCAATGAAGATGGAACACCAAAAGCCGGAACAGTGCCTGCCGCAGCTCATGCGTTTGAAAGCAATGGTAAAAAATATTTAAGAATATATTTATCTAATCCTGAGAATCAATCCGGAAGTATTGAACTTAAGGAGGCTAATGAATATGGAATGGTAGAATTACCTGTAACAAAGAGAATAGGGTCTTCAGGAGAATTTATGGTAGGTCAGGTTGGTTATAAAATATATAATTATGAAGGGAACGACCAGTATGGAGATCCGTTTGTTATAGCAGCTGCGATTAATAGTGCAATAGAATATTCATTAAATAATCCGGGGGAGTATGTCAGTTTTGGGGATTTTTCAAATCGATACGGACAAACATTTAAGCCACACTTATCACACAAAGAAGGTAGTCAGTTTGATTGGGTGATATTTGATGTGAAGGGGAAAAATATTTTTTCAAGCTCATATCCGGTTGAAGAATTAGAAATAAGAGTACAGAAATTTACAGATATTGCATATAAAAATGGGTTTAGGACATTTTATTTACCAAGCTCTTTAAATGGATGTATTTTAAGTCCGGGAAATAAGCAATTCCCTGTTAATTTATACCCCAAAGGTGCAGGAAAACCAAAGCCATATCATGTTCCAGCAGGAGATGCACGATTTAGCTTTAATAATGCGCATAATAACCATGGACATACAGGATTATGGAAAAGATAAGAACAACAATAAAAATTTTATTTTTAGGAGTGATTTTATTTATAGGACTTAATATGTTATTTTTTGATAGCAACAAAGTAGATAAAAATATTAAAAAGAAAGAAAAGAAAGCTCTCATTCATTCATCAATTATTGAAAATAAAAATGTTAAAGAAAATAAAGAATATAAGAAGAATGAGTTTATTTTAAAATACAATAAAAATGTACCACCAAAAGAATACTTAGAAATTTTAGAGAAGTATAAAGATAAATTTAGTCAGAATCTTGTTGTTTCTGAGATTGGAACATTGCCAGTTGTTTTTTTTAATGTAAATATTGAAGATTTTATGTTGAATCAAAATATTTATTTACCAAACATAGGCGATACATTAGCAATTTATACTAAAAATAATAAAGTTATAAAATTAATTGTTGATAATCTTGATTATTGTGACTCAATAAATAAGGATGTTTTTGCTATATATGGAGGAGAGTTAAATTGTGATTTTGGATATTATGCAGGTCGATGTAAATTTTTATATCAGAATGATTCAATTGTGTTAATTTCGGATACAATCATTGATATGGTTTTTAAATATAAAAAAGATAATAAATTTAATTATTTAAGTAATCACGAATTAAAAAGAAAGCAGTATAAATCGACTGATAATATTGAATACGATTTTAATTCAATGAAATGGAAATGCAAAAATGGTAAATCATATCCGATAAATAAAATAGAAGCATTCAGAATAAATGATGAAGAATTTTTTATAATAGAGCGTGAGGATGATGAATTTCTTTATAAAGAAGTATATAAAGTTATTGAAGAAGGCAAATTAAAACTGATTTATGAATATCCCCAAGCATGAACGATAGAGATTAATCTTTAATTGAAGATTTGAAACAGATTATGAATGACCCAACTCACGCAAAATAAAAACGGCGTAATGTCATTGCCAATCCCTGTCAACATTGCCATGAGCAAAAACGCACCAAGCAAAGTATTTACCCCCTCGGCAAGAAACACTACGAAAGCACCGACTGGCTCGGCAACGTGAGAGTGACTTATACGGATAAAAAGAGCTGGCAGCAAATCAAGTTTGCCTTGAACGTGAGCAGTTCGCAGGATTATTATCCGTTTGGAGCGGTGATGGAGGGGAGAAGTCTTGAAAACACCAACTACCGTTTTGGTTATGGTGGGCACGAAAAGATCGACGAAGTTTACGGTTTTAGTAATCTGGTAGATATGGGCGATAGGTGGTTGGATGTTCGGATAGTGAGAACGTCAAAGGTTGACAGGAAAGCACATTTGTTTTCGAGCATAAGCCCATACACATATGCATTAAACACACCCTTACAAGCAATAGATCCGGATGGACAACTTGTTATTTTTGTAAATGGATATAGACCAAACCCTTATTTGTTTTTTGATCCTTATCCCAAGTTGGTAATATTGAGGACATTATATAGATTTATTACAGAGGAGCAGGTATTTAAAAAGGATGTATATGAATACTGGGGCAAAGTGGACAATAATTTTATGAAGAGAATAGGGGATTACAATGTTTTATATGCGGATGCAAGTAGTCATGGATTATCTACAGCGATGTATCGGTATTGGCGGGGGATGGAAGCAGGCGAAACCATACTCAAGATGATAAAGTCGGGTGAGCTCAAGTTGGAGACAGATGCAAATGGAAATGTGATAGAGACCATCAAGATAGTAAGTCATAGCCAGGGAGGGGCTTATGCGGCGGGGATTTCAGATGTACTAACAGCGGCGGGTTATACGGTAGAAGTTGAATATTACATAGCACCGAAGCAGCCTGAGGACATTCCACAAACGAAAGCACAGCGAAGGGTGCATTATTATAGTCCCGATGACTTTGTAGCGCCTCAAGAACCAATGAAAAATTCTGAACATTGGGAATTACCCGAGCAGTATAGAACATTGAGAACATTCGGCGGGCACTCGTTGCCGGCGTATGAGAAAATTTTTGAGACAAAAAGAGGTGCAGAAGGTTATGTTGCACCTCGAAAAGACAAACCTGAAAAACCAAAATCCAAACCAAGAATAGAATAAAATGAAGTATCTTTTACAATCATTGATGGTGTTTTTTCTATTCACTTTCATAGGTTCATGTAAGAATATAGAAGAACAAATGAAATGTTTTGAAGATTATCAAAAACAGATAAGAGAAACGAAGGAATACAAAGAAGTTATGCAAGCATTTGCAGATACGTTGTCTCGTTGGATAGAGATGCGTTTACAGTATGTTCCCCCAACGGAAGGAACGGAGTTAAAGATAGATAGTGTGGTTTATTTTAATACTACGATGGATAAGTGTTTGTTATTGATTTTAAAGCGTGAAATTAGTATTTATAGTTCCTCTTTGGATTATGCTAAAATGATATTAGGTGTAAAGAAAACAGATGGCTGGCATTTTTATTTCAGCAGCATGCCGAACATAGGCACGCCTGTCAGAGAGGACCCGAACAATCCGGGCACATATATTCATTATACATTTGAACAGATGTCAAGATATGTCACGAAGCGTTTAATAAAGAGTGGGTACTATAAGCGATGGAGATGTACCATCAATGATGAATATGTGAATGGATGGTATGATGGTTGGGAAAAAAAGTGGGAAGAAGTTCATCAACATTTTTTAAGAAGCGGGGAAAAAAATCAAGAAGAATATGATGAATAATTAAAATTTAAATTAGAAAATAGTGCCTCATAAATGTGTTATGGACAATTTTTGAACATCGGGCAAAAACGCAAAAAGATTCCTTATTTTTGACAGAGTTACTGATGTATGGAGAGAAACGATTGGGCGTAATCAATGAAAACCGCTTTTTAATGAAAAAACCCACACAAAACAGCATCGTCACACCGGTGATTGTTACGGAAGGCAAACCACCCGCCAAAACAAACATCTACCCCCTCGGCAAGAAGCACTACGAAACCACCGACTGGCTCGGCAACGTGAGGGTGACTTACACCGACAAAAAGAGTCCTGGCAGCGAATGGCAAGTTTGCTCTGAATGTGAGCAGTTCGCAGGATTATTATCCGTTTGGAGCGGTGATGGAGGGGAGGAATCTTGAAATCATCAATTACCGATTTGGTTATGGTGGACACGAAACGATAGACGAAGTTACAGGTTCAGGAAATACGATAGATATGGGCGATAGGTGGCTGGACACAAGAATTGGTAGAACATATAAGCAGGACAGAAAAGATAATGAATATCCAAGAATTAGTCCTTATACATATGCGGTTAATAATCCTATTTTCTATATAGATCCCGACGGAAGAGAAGTAAAAGGATTTACTATAAATCAAAAAACAGGAGAAGTTCAAATATCGAAAAAAGCATCAGCAGATGCAATCAGGATTTACCAAGCTATGTCAAAAACAGATATAGGAATGGAGGCTTTTAAAAGCTTGATTACATCTAAAACAAAAATAAAACTCAAATTGACTACACAAGTTTTAGAGGATAACGCACATGGGCAAACTGTAGGTAAAGGATTAAAAGATGGTTATTATAAAAAGGCTACGATTACAATATCAACCGCAAAAACTGGAGATAGATTTGATTTAACTAAATCTGAAGATGAACTAATAAATGTTGTTGGAGTACATGAAAGTGTTCATGCTACAGATAAGGATCAGATCAAAAGAGATCAAGCTTTACCTTTTGATGTAAAATGGACGTGGGAGCAGGAAAGCAAACCACTCAATGCGGAGTATAGTACATGGAAACAATATCGAGAAAAATATGGAGGAGAGATTGAACCAATTAAAAAGATTTACGAAACACCAAGTGAAGAAAAGAAAGACCCTGCAGGAAATCCCAAACCTGCATTACTTGGTATTGAGAAAGAACAAAATGAAACAAATTAAACAAGCTATAATTGTAATATGTTTTATCACACTTTTTTCCTCGTGTGGTCATCATTTTTATATTCTTGGAAAGGTCAATCAAATAAATGATGATAAGCAAAAAAAACGGTCTCTGGATAGAACAAAACGACACATTAATGCATATTATTGAGATTGTAAAATACAAAAACGGCGTTAGAAATGGGAATTATAAAAGCATAAACACTATTGATCAGTCAATTGTTAAGGGTAAGTATGTGAATGGGAAAAAGCATGGCATATGGAAAATGTACTCACAATCCGGCACATTGCTTCGTTACAACATCTATAAGAATGATACGATATTCAAGATTAGGCGATATGTTCATATAAATTCCTCTTTATAAAGTGATGGCAGTGTACAGAAT
>BPGX01000031.1 GCA_026003255.1 Bacteroidia bacterium
TGTCAAGTTTCACCAGGTTGTTGATGGGGGATACCTCAATTAAGAGATAGTTCTCCTGCACAAGAGAAAATATAATTAACTCTATACAGGAGAACTAATCCCCCATAACTTGCTTATATTTGCATTTTGATGAAACATAAAATTCATACAAATATGAAGCAAGTATATCATACTAATGCGACCACAAATATACGCATTCGTTCTCAAATACACCAAAGCCATCAGACAAACAGAGAACTGGCAGACATTTACAACATTTCAACAACAACAGTGAGTAAATGGCGTCATCGTACTTGTTTTCAAGACAAAAGTTCAAGACCCCATACCATTCATTATGCTCTTACTTCTTTGGAGCAAACGCTGATTAAATCTATTAGAACCTCTACCTGGTGGTCATTAGATGAAGTTTGTGATATTATGCAGTCCATCCGTCCAAGTATATCAAAAAGTTCTGTTTACAGAACCTTTGTTAGAGAAGGCATCAATAAAATTCCTGAAAAGGAAAAAGAAAAAGCCAAAAAGTTCAAAGCATACGAACCTGGTTATTTACATATAGATGTTACCTATCTGCCCCAATTGGATGGTAAAAAATGGTATTTGTTTGTGGCTATTGATAGGGCAACACGAGTATTATTTTATGATATTTATCCTGCCAAAACCGCTGATAATGCTGTAGATTTCATCAATAAATGCAAGGCATTTTTCCCCTTCAAAATCACACACATACTTACAGATAATGGATTAGAATTTACCAATGCCCTGTTAATGTCCAAAAAGGGAGAAGTTTGCACAAAACCTTCCAAAGTAGACGAACTCTGTAAAAAAGAAAACATTGAACATCGTCTTACAAAACCCAATACTCCGAAAACCAATGGGATGGTTGAAAGGGTCAATGGAATTATTAAATCCAATACTATTCTCAAAGAAACATATTCATCTAAACAAGAAATGACAATAAATTTGTTCAAATTTCTTGTCTTTTACTTGCTTTATAGAAAACACGGCAGTTTAAGGCGAGAGTTAGGAGTAAGGACACCATTTGGAGCAGTAGAAAAATGGTTTGAATTAAGACCTGAAATTTTTAGAGAAAATCCTTGTCAATTTAAATATAAAATACTAACTTTGCAGCAGAACTTTAAGCCAAGTTTTCATCAACAACCTGGTGAAACTTGACAATTATCAATATTTGGTTCAGGAAGTTTGGCACCTATGGATTTTATCCAATATAACACAGTAGGACGACTTACATTAAATATTCTAGCAATCATACCATAACTTGCCTTAGCACTTCCATACAATAATACCGCTAATGCTTTTGCCTGAACACTTATTTTTCCACGGTTATCTCCTTGTGTAAAATTACATTTACAATCTTTGCAACGATAACGTTGTTTATTACGAACAATACCATTTTTGACATAATTCGCACTTCCGCATTTTTTACAAGTAATGTGTTCCATATTTTTTTGCGCAAATTTAATGAACTTATAACAAATCTATCTATATTTTAATATTCCCAAATATTTGTGGGTAATAATAAGTTGCGTATAGGGGTTGGCTGTCTGGGTTTCTACCCCACTAATCTGCATGCTTTATTAATTTATTTCTTGTCAATAGGAGATTTTTCATTTATGAGTTCAAAATGATTAAGCATTTTATTTTTAATTTGTTTTCGTCTAAAAGCAAATATCTGATAAAGCGGTGGTAGTTTATATTTATCCACTAGTGATGAAATTTTTGCTTTCCAACTATTTTTATCTAAATAATCTATTGTTGACTTAAAATTCATTGTCTTAACAGACATTGGAAATTGAACACGAAGAGAGTCAAAATAACCATTGTCGTAATAATATCCCCAACTATCTGCTGCGGCTCTTATAGGAATGATGTTGTTCGACAAATTGATTGCAGCTTGCCGGCCAATTATATATGCAGTTGCAGTAATCGGTTGATGTACGTTCATTGGAAAACATAAATAGCTGTTGGACAATGCAATCTTATTTATGTTGCTAAGTTTTGCAGGCTTAAAAGAAACATAGTAAAGTAACACAATTTCGTTTGAGTCAATTTTTGAAGATATATCTGTCAAAATCGTTTTAATGTCTTTAGGGAGCACTGCATCGTCTTCTATTATAAAAGCAAATTTTTCACTTGACTTTAAAAATTCTTGATACGCTTTTAGATGTGATAAGGCGCAGCCGATTGCTCCGTTTGTTAGCCAATATCTAAATTTAGTGACGGTCTCAATATCGCAGATGTTTTCTAAATCTTGTTGTGTTAGAAGATTGCCATCAATTGCATCGATGATTTGATAATCAATATTTAAACTTTTACAATGGTCAATAATGTATTTTCGTCTTTCTCTTGATCTTTCTAGGCTAATCACATAGGTTTTCATATTTCGTTGTTATTTTTGAATATTTGAATAAAGATTAAGATTGGAGCAAACTTTTGTCTTAATATAGCCAAAATTCTGCATGAATGTATCAATCAATTCTTCGCTCTGGTTTATCTTTTGTAATACTGAATGGTGAATCTCAACCAATAAGTGATTTATGCGTTTTTTTTCCAAAAGTCGTTGAGCCCCTTTTAATGCTTCAAACTCAAAACCTTCTATATCAATTTTTACAAGTTTGATTTCTGCTGGAAAAATGTCTGCAATTGAATCAAGCGTAATAACCTTAGAGTACTGATATCCATACATTTTATTTCTTATTTCTACAAAAGCTACTTTAAAGCCATATGATTTAGAAAATGTAGTCGCACCTGAGTTTATGCTTGGGTATAGTTGAAGTTTGAGTTCTTCATTTGTAGAACCTATTCCAAAGGGTAATAGGTGTATATTGCTTAACTGGTTTATCATAGCATTTTTCAGTATTATTTTCCATAATCGTTCTTGCGGTTCTATGGAGTATACCTTCCCACTTTCAGAAACCAACTTGCTTGCAAGAATCGAAAAGTATCCTTCATTTGCTCCTATATCAATAAATGTGTCGCCTTTGCCTAATAACTTTTTTATTTGTTCTGTCATTTCAGCTTCATAATATCCATGTTTAATAAGGTGTAAACCTAAATTAGAAATGGGATCAATCTCATAAATTCGACCATCTAATAATGAAATTCTTTGTCTTTTAATTCTAAAAAGCCATTTTAAAAATAGTCTTAACTCAACAGGTCTGATCTTTCTTCCAATAATATCAAATAACATGAGTGAAATATTTTTGTATAATGCAGATTCCACTTGGAAGTGCAACAAATTATTTTTAATGGAGCGGTTCAAATGTAGGTGTCAAGTTTCACCAGGTTGTTGATGAAAACTTGGCTTAAAGTTCTGCTGCAAACTTAGTATTTTATACTTAAATTGACAAGGATTTTCTCTAAAAATTTCAGGTCTTAATTCAAACCATTTTTCTACTGCTCCAAATGGTGTCCTTACTCCTAACTCTCGCCTTAAACTGCCGTGTTTTCTATAAAGCAAGTAAAAGACAAGAAATTTGAACAAATTTATTGTCATTTCTTGTTTAGATGAATATGTTTCTTTGAGAATAGTATTGGATTTAATAATTCCATTGACCCTTTCAACCATCCCATTGGTTTTCGGAGTATTGGGTTTTGTAAGACGATGTTCAATGTTTTCTTTTTTACAGAGTTCGTCTACTTTGGAAGGTTTTGTGCAAACTTCTCCCTTTTTGGACATTAACAGGGCATTGGTAAATTCTAATCCATTATCTGTAAGTATGTGTGTGATTTTGAAGGGGAAAAATGCCTTGCATTTATTGATGAAATCTACAGCATTATCAGCGGTTTTGGCAGGATAAATATCATAAAATAATACTCGTGTTGCCCTATCAATAGCCACAAACAAATACCATTTTTTACCATCCAATTGGGGCAGATAGGTAACATCTATATGTAAATAACCAGGTTCGTATGCTTTGAACTTTTTGGCTTTTTCTTTTTCCTTTTCAGGAATTTTATTGATGCCTTCTCTAACAAAGGTTCTGTAAACAGAACTTTTTGATATACTTGGACGGATGGACTGCATAATATCACAAACTTCATCTAATGACCACCAGGTAGAGGTTCTAATAGATTTAATCAGCGTTTGCTCCAAAGAAGTAAGAGCATAATGAATGGTATGGGGTCTTGAACTTTTGTCTTGAAAACAAGTACGATGACGCCATTTACTCACTGTTGTTGTTGAAATGTTGTAAATGTCTGCCAGTTCTCTGTTTGTCTGATGGCTTTGGTGTATTTGAGAACGAATGCGTATATTTGTGGTCGCATTAGTATGATATACTTGCTTCATATTTGTATGAATTTTATGTTTCATCAAAATGCAAATATAAGCAAGTTATGGGGGATTAGTTCTCCTGTATAGAGTTAATTATATTTTCTCTTGTGCAGGAGAACTATCTCTTAATTGAGGTATCCCCCATCAACAACCTGGTGAAACTTGACATCTAATGATTCAATCTTTATTATACTTTGTTAGGTTCAAAATAGAATAAGTCGCAAATTGTATTTTGAATTATACTTGCAACTTTAAATGATTCAGAAAAAAATCCTGAAAAAGAACTTTCTTAACCCTATATTCTCATAACATCATCAAAATGAAAGCCAATCAAGAACTAAGTGAACTGAAGAGTTTCTTGTTGTGCAAAATTTCTCAACCCTTGCCGTCAGTCGTGAGAATTGTAGAAAAATCTGTTCCCATAGTTTTTTTTGGAAACATTGAAAAAGCAGAGATTGCTACTTTAAGTTTGAATCCCAGCAATAAAGAATTTGTAAAAAAGGGTATCAAGCGTTTGGTAGATAGGGAAGTATTGGGAGTAAAGGATAATGAAAAGTTGAACTCTCAACAAGCAGAAATGGTATATCAATCTCTTTTATGTTATTTCAAGAAAAATCCATATAAAGGTTGGTTCAATCATCTGAATAAATTATTTCAAAATAAAGGGTATGAGTACTACAACGACAAAATAGTTCATTTAGACATCTCGCCGTGGGCTACATCAGATAAATGGAACAAGTTGAGCAAAGATCAGAGAGAAAGCATTATAGATTCATCGGACTCTCCCATCATAAAGAAAGTCATTGAATTAAGTAATATAAGATACTTATTTATTAATGGAAAAACTACATTTGATGTATTCCGTGAATTATGCAAAATAACACCAGAAAACATTCAAGAAAAAAACTTTGAATACTTAACTAAGAGCGGGAGTAAAAGGAATCTTACAATATACGAATCTACATTTTTGGGTCGCAAAGTGGTGGCTTGGAATCTGTATGTGCAGCGGTCTTGCCCCGACATTCTAACCCAACAAATACAGCATTACCTTTAATAAAATAATAATATGCCAAGAATCATTCAATTTATCCATCCGGGTGCGG